>NZ_JBQZFP010000001.1:0-2367263 GCF_052686505.1 Serratia sp. TSA_198.1 | reverse complement strand
CTGACGTTTCATCAACCTACTTGAGTAATAGGGTGAGTCCGGTTTACGGCTAGATCATCATAAGAAAAAGCTGCCCATAGGCAGCTTGTCATTATTTACGTGGTTTACCCGCATCCGAGCGCTTCTCTCGAACTCTTCCATCGTTGTTACTATCGCTGGGCTGGGTACCACCACCAGATTTAGGAACAACTACGCCAGGATTTGAGTGGTCTTCTATCCGCCATAATTCCATTTCCTAATAGAATGGCAAAAGTGCCGCCTTTTTTGATAAGCCTGGTATGCCTACAGGCTCGTAGGTGTCCTCAACAATTAATTCCCGTCAGTTGGACGGGTTGCGTGCCGTAACGATCCACGCCGCACCGCTGATCATCATAGCGCCCTCGCCAGTAAGCCCCGTGAAGGCTGCACGAACGGCACCCCAGGCGCAGGCGCGGATATCGTCGGGTTGATCAGCAAGCGCACGCGACAGCGGGCCCACCTCGAGCGTCATTTTCACCGCATCGACGATCGCAGCGTCCCGCGTCCCACCCTTGCCGAACGGAACAGAAGCATCAAAGGGCGTGATAACGATATCGGTGAAACCGGCTGCTGTCAGGATGTGTGCTACTCGTCCGCTGGCGCCGAATGAAAATGGGCTGAGCGATTCGGGATCGGGCAGCGGAACAATACTCTTGAGCGCGTTAATGGGAAGACGCATCCAATCATTTTCGGCAACGCCGCGCCAGCAAGCGAAAGCGACCCGCCCGCCTGGTCGGAGCGTGCGTCGCATATGGGCGAATGCCCCTATCGGATCATCAAAAAACATCACCCCGAAACGCGAAAACAGGATGTCGAACGAGCCCTCGGGCAGTTCGACTCTGCTCGCGTCGGCCACTTGGAACAGGGCTGGCGTATCATATGGCGTGATCGCGCGCGCTCGGTTGATCAGCGGTTCGGATATGTCCACACCCAGCACTTGCCCCCCCGCGCCAACGCAGGCGGCCAGAGCCAGACTCGAGGCGCCCGCACCGCAGCCAATGTCCAGCACGCGCTCGCCCTTCGCGGGCGAAGCGGCTTTGATCGCGGCTTGACCGAACACCGCGACCATGGCATCGAGCCGGGCCTGGTTGGCGACCCAATGCTCCCCACTTTGACCTTTCCAGTCTGCAACCTGATAGGTGTTTTGCTCAGTCATGCAATCTCCTTGTTCTGATCTGTTCTTAATTAACGATCCATTTATCAGCGCTGGGGGAGCGACGCTAATCTGGCCCATGCCGCGATACGTTTCGCAATTGCCTCGGGTGCCTCAATGTGCAGAAAGTGGCCAAGGTTAGGGACGACCTCGTTCGTGCGTTGGGCGGCAAACCGATGTCGGTCGTCGACCTGCGCGGGTAAGATGCAGCCGTCGTTGGCCCCGTGAAGCTGCAACAAGGGCACCTTAATCGGCTGAGACATTCGGCGCGTCGCATCAAACATGCCGGGCCGCAACATCGCTCGGTAGAACTTTAGAGGCGCGGGCATGCTCGCCAACAGGTGCTCGTGTAACTCTTTCTGGAGCGCAGGCTCGAGCGAGAAGCCGGGCGACCACTGACGCCAGAGGTGGTCGATCAGGGAAAAATCACGGGCGGTGGCTATCCATCCGCTTCCAGGCAGTTGAAAAAGCCCCATGTACCAGCTACGTCGTAGCTGGGCCGGGCTGGTCATCCGGCCCATGAACGTGAGTGGATGCGGGATTGCCAGCGTGACTGCGCGTTCGATCCGCTCCGGTGCTGTGACGCAGGCATCGTACGTGATCAGGGCACCCCAATCGTGGCCGATCAACTCCACAGGTCGACCCGGAGACCAGCGGTCGATCAGCGCGAGCACGTCGCTGGTGAGGGCTGCGAAGTCGAACGGCCCCGCAGTCGGAGACGGCGCGTAACCGCGAAGCCATGGGGCTACCACATAACGTCCGCGGTGGCCGAGCTCGGCAAGAAAGGCCTTCGCAGTCGGTGGATGGTCTGGGAAGCCGTGCAAGAAGATCGTCGGCTGGCCATCGGCATCTCCACCCTGCAGCGCGTGAAAAGTACCGTGGGGCAGGTCGAAAGTGACGTGTTCAAATTCCATGTGTGCACCCGTCAAACCAGCATCGACTGTTGAGCGGAAATACCCGCTATCGCGCCGTGCGATATTGCCGTGGTGACTGAGGCCATCGCTGGGTTAGCAAGGTCACCGGCGGCGTAGATGCCGGGCGTGCTGGTTTCGCGGCGATCGTCGACCTTGATGGCAATGCCCAGAGGGGTATCGACCGTTGCGAGGCCCAATGCTTCATGCAGGCTTGCGGACGGCTTATTGCGCGGATGCGCGAACAGGATGTCGACCACGACATCGGGAGCAGTATCGAGCTTGATGGTGGCACCATGGCTCCCGTGACGGACGATTTCGGTGATCCGGCCATCAACGAGAGGTACCCGGCGAGCGGCCAGGTCGGCCCGTATGTCGAGGGCGATGTCGTGACCGTTGCCAAAGACAGTCAGCCTGTCTGTCCAGTCATGGAAGAGCCTGACCTGATTGTGCGACTGCGGACCAGACCAGACGAGGCCCCAGTGCTGGTCGGCGACTTCAAAGCCGTCGCAATAGGGGCATGGTATGATGGACGTACCCCAGCTTTCAGCAAAGCCTGGAATATCAGGCATCTGGTCAACGACGCCATAACTCAGAATCAAGCGGCGCGCCCGCAGATTTTCGTTATCATCCGTGACTACGCAGAAATTGTCGATGGTGCCAGATACACTCTCGGCCCGCGCGTTGACCAGCGTGATCGTTGGATAGCGTGCCAGTTGCTGCCGTGCCTCGACCAGGATGTCCTGTGGTGGCTTGTGATCGTGGCCGAGCACACCATGTGAATGGCCAGCAAAGCGATTGCGTTGCCGGTTAGTGTCGAGGACTGTGACCTTGCGACGGGCACGGCCAAGCTGCAGGGCGGCGGCAAGACCGGCAAAACTGCCTCCGATGATGATGACGTCATTCATGGTGATGATTTCCGTGTTGAGGATGTAAGGAGTGTAAGGAGATAAGCTAGTTCTAGAGCACCTTGCACATTTATAAAACTGTATGGTATCGTAATTAAATAATTAAGATACTGTCAAGGACTGTATTTATAGTGACCAATAAAAACAACCCAGCCCGGCGGGGCAGGCCTGTCAACGAGGCGCTTGGCCAGACAATCGTCGAGGCCGCCTCCGAACTATTCGTAGAATTGGGATTTCAGGCGACGACCCTGGACAAGGTCGCCCAGCGGGCGAAGATATCCAAACTCAGCATCTATCGGCATTTCGAGAACAAGGAGGCACTGTTCAGCGCGGCCATCGTGGCCGGTTGCCGGCAGTTGTTTGCACCACAGGCTCTTCTTGAAGGCGTCGACGGTTCAGTTGAAGATCAATTGATGGCGGTTGGAACATTACTGCTGCGCACGCTGTTAAGACCCGACGTTAGTAGCGTCGAAGCCATGGTCATGGCCGACAAGACGAATCAAAAGTCGTTAAGCAAACTCCATTACGAAGCCGGCCCCGCTCATGTAATCGCCCAAATCGAAGCCCTTTTGCGTCAGTTGCACGCGAAGGTGCTTCTGAACGTTCCCGATCCTCTTCAGTCCGCTCGCTTGTTTGCTGCGCTTTTCAAAGGCTCCGACCTTCTGATTATCGCGCGCTTCGATGAGGCCAGAGCAGAGGACGACAACGAAATCGAATCATATTGTCGGTCGGCCGTCGCCATGTTCATCGCCGCGCACGGTGGTACCCAGGGTGCGATATCGCAGCTGTGATCTTGCCCTATATTCCCGTTCACCTCCTGGTCGCAACGTAAAGCCCAGGTGTGATGCATATTCGCGGCTTCAAGCCGCCTGAATGTCTGGGATGTCCGCTCTTCGCTCATAACCGCCGAAATCGTGCGGATGACTCAGCCTAACTATAGGGTAGGATCCTCTACCGGGTGGGATCAGTACACCAACGGCTCGGAAGTGCCTAATTTGCTCGTGGCGCTCGATACGCAATCTATTTACACATTCGTAATGCGAAGGTCGTAGGCTTGATTTGTTATTACAATGAATGAACCCGCCCAGCAATCATTCCCAGCACGGCACCTGCATCCACCCCAAGCAGCCGTGCCATCACAGCGAACTCAACCACATCCAGCTTGCGCTCGCCGTTCTCAACCTTGGCGATAAAAGACTGCGGGCGGCCCAGCGCCTCGGCCAGTTTGGTCTGAGTTATGCCTTTTTCTATGCGAGCATCCCGAAGTATTTTTATAACTAATTGATACTCGGCTGAATAAACTGAAGTCATGGTGCTTTCCGCGAGTGATATCCCAAAGTCGAATATCTGCCATTATCCCTAAATGGGATAGTAGGCGCATCAGATAACAGGCTGATAGCCGAAGCTTTGAATCTACCCCCTGCAGAGATATGGCCTTCGAGATACTCTGAACCTGTATATAAGGATGAGTAGGGCGGTCATTCTGCATCAGAATTCGGCACTATTTAATGCGGATGAAAACAGCAGGTACAAATATGGGGGCAGGGCAGTTAGCTATCCGCAGCCCCCATTATTATCTAATGAATAGTCGCGGTTATTGCTTAACAACAAGGTGGCTGCGCTGTTCTTTGCTCATTGCTTTATTAGAGCTGGAAATGACGCAGTTATATTTTTCGTCTTTATTGATAATCATAAAGGTGCTGACCGGGTTTTTATAGTCTTTGTCGATAGTGAAATAAACATAATCCTGCGGCAAAGAACTCGGTTTGAAGGCGCCAAACGCATAAACACCCGCCATGCCCAACGGGGACAAATCAACCGTAATTTCTAGCGGCTGAAGGGTATTCGGGGAGGGCAGCATGGATTTTGCGGACATCATCATTGAAGTGGTATCGATGGTGTATTCGCTGGTCACTTTCATCCCGACATACTTGGATTCAGGTTTCGAAAGCTGTTTCATACAGGCGGCATCGTGCTCGGGCGCGGGGCTGCCATTTTCTTGTACGGCGTGCACATGCTCCAACGTCACCAGCGCTTTGCCGGTCATCGTTTTTGCGCTGTCTGCCGCTTGCGCCATACCGGAAAAAACGAGGGCAGCAACCGTGGGTAGAATAACGCCAGTCATTATTTTCATTACTTTTCTCCAGACTTTTATGAATGGGGAAGCCATATTGACTTTCCCGTGTGTGTAGTCGATGAAAGTTAATTAATGAAATTATGGGTAGCGCTAAATCGCCTTGTGTAAACACATGGCATGACACCGCTGCCCAGAAGAACAACTGGCGTTTTTAAGATGAAGACATAAATTTTAAATAAACGGACGTGTGATTATCGTTATTAAATTTCGAGCATATGAACTGTATGGATAACCTTAGTCAATATCCGGGATAGATACAACTCGATGGGGGAATTTTTTATTTTATCGAAGCAATAGTGGAATTAATAAGCCAATAGATTATTTCCATTGGCTTATATATACATGCTTATTATTATCTTATTGCCCTTGGTTAGCGCTTTTTAAACAGCGGCAGCATTCTCACCAAGGTATTGTCCTTAAAGGCATAATGATGAATCAGCGCCGCAGCGGCGTGCAAGCCAATCAGCCAATAACCGAAAGAGGCCAGCGTCTTGTGCCAGCCGATAATTGTCCGCGCCTGCGGCCGGTCGGCAATCTCGGCAAACGGCATCGGCAGGCCGAATAAAAACCACTCCTTGCCGCCCAGATAGCGGGAATAGACGCCCAGAACCGGCAGCGTCAGCAGCAGCAGGTAAATCAGGGTATGCACCAGATGCGCCGCGCCGGTTTGCCATTTTGGCGGCATCGGGCTGATGGCGGGGGAGGCGTGACGCCCGCGCAGGATCAGGCGGGCGATCATCAAGACGAACACCGTCACCCCGCAACTGAAGTGGGTGACCACCAGCAGATACCATAACGGTGTGCCCGGTTCGGCAAAGCCTCTCAGCTCAATCGTGGCGCAGGTGATGACCAACAGGATAGCGACCAGCCAGTGCAGACGGATCTGCATTGGCATAAATGTTTTCTGCACTCGATTTGCCTTGTTAACCTGAGATTCGATAGGCATTGAGAGTAACGAAATGTTACAGGAGAGGAAAGCGCCGGGTTTGAATTTATCCCGGCGCTTTGGCTTAGTTCACCTTCGCCTTGGCGAAGTCACTGCCGTTCACGTCAACCACATAGCCGCTGACGTTGCTGCGGGTGGCGTAGAACACCTTGCCGTTAGCCAGCGGCAGCAGCGGGGCCTGTTCGGCAAAAATCACCTGCGCTTGCTGATAAAGCTTGGCGCGTTCTGCCGGGGCGCTCACCTGAATCGCCTGCTGGATCAACCGATCGTAGCCTTTGTCGCACCAGCGGGCTATGTTGGCGCCGGTTTGCACGCCGGCGCAGCCGAGCAGCGTGGCGAAGTTATCCGGGTCGCCGTTATCCGACATCCAGCCATACAGCGCGCTCTGCTGTTCCCCTTTACGCAGCCCGGCCAGGTACTGGCCCCATTCCCAGGTGACGATTTTGGCCTTCACGCCCACTTTCGCCCAGTCGCTCTGGATCATCTCGGCAATACGCCGCGAATTAGGGTTGTATGGCCGCGCCACCGGCATCGACCAGATGTCGGTTTCAAAGCCTTTTTCCAGCCCGGCCTGTTTCAGCAGATCACGGGCCTTCTGCGGATCGTAGGTATATTCCGGCAGTTTGTCGTTGTATCCCAGCATCGCCGGCGGCAGCAGCGAATTGGCCGTTGTACCGCTGTCTTTGAACACCGCCGCGACAATCGCCTTCTTGTCCACCGCATAGCTCAGCGCCTGGCGAACCAGCACGTTATCAAAAGGTTTCTTCTGGGTGTTGAACGCCAGGTAGCCGACGTTCAGGCCGTTGATGTCATGCAGTTGCAGGTTTTTGTCGCTCTTGATGGCGTCGAACTGCTCCGGCAGCGGGGCGGGAATGATCTGGCACTCGTTGGTTTTCAGCTTGGCCACCCGGGTCTGCGCATCCGGCGTGATGGAGAAAATCAGGTGTTTGCTGGCCACCTCGCCTTGCCAGTAATGCGGGTTGGCCACGTAGCGGATCAGCGAATCCTGTTTGTACTGCTGCAGTGCGAACGGGCCGGTGCCGATAGGCCAGTTATCCACGTACTCCGGCGTGCCTTTCTTCAGCATGGCATCGGCGTATTCTGCGGAAAGAATCGAGGCGAAATCCATCGTCCAGTCGGCCAAAAACGCGGCGTTGGGCTGGCTCAACGTAAAGCGCACGTGGTCGTTATCCACCGCTTCGACGTGGGTAATCAGCTTGTCCAGCCCGGTGTCGGTAAAGTACTCGTAGTTACCGCCGGACACCTTGTGGTACGGATGATTAGCGTCTTTTTGGCGCATCACGGTGAACACCACGTCCTCGGCGTTGAAGTCGCGCGTCGGGGTGAAGTATTTGTTGCTGTTGAATTTCACGCCCTTGCGCAGCGTAAAGGTGTAGGTTTTGCCATCCGGGCTGATGGTCCACTCGGTGGCCAGCGAGGGGGCAGGGGTTTTATCGCTTTCGCGCAGCGTCAGCAGGCGGTTATACAGCACCTGCGAGGTGGCGATAAACGTCGGCCCGGAGCTGGCGAGCTGCGGATTGAAAGACTCCGGCGAGGCGACCGTGCAATAGACCAGCGTATCGGAAGCCGCCAGCGCGCTGCCCGCCGCCAACAGGCTGGTTCCCGCCAATAACAGACCTGCAGTTGTTTGTTTTAAAAGCATAAAAGTGATAGCTCCCTCAGGTTGATGGGGGACACTGCCGCCGCTGTGGCATTCAGGCAGCCCCCCTGGTCTAACTATAATGAGGCTTTGCGGATCTGGGAACTGGCTGTGGCGGATTCCTTTCCGATCACTGCCTTGATCGCCAACATTTCCACCGCCGCCGGCGAAGGTTTTTTGCCTCGATAATCCTTCATTCGACACGCATTAACCTGTTGTCCTATATTTATGAAAATGATAATAAGTGTTATTATCATTTTCATTTGTAACCATGTTGAAACACTTTCAGCGCGTTGCGGCCGTCGTTTTTCTGGTCTCCATGTCGCATATCAAAGGTAGGTAACATGTCGGAAACCCTTTTGGCTACTGAATGGCTGCCGCTGTCGCCGGCACAGTTAGATTTCTGGGAGGAGTTTACCCTGCACCCCGGGCAGCCCTTTTCCACCGTCGCTCACGCCACCGAATTGCGCGGAGCGGTGGACGAGGCGGCGCTGTGTCGGGCGATAACCCTCACTGTCGCAGAAACGCAGGCGTTTGCGCTGCGGTTTGGCACCCGCAGAGGCGATCGGTTGCCGATGCAGCGCTACGATCCCGAACGGATTCCGCGCCTGAAGCGTATTGATTTGCAGGAACATCCCGACCCTTACCAGGCCGCAATGCGGCTGATGCAGGCCGATGCCGAGCAGCCGATGGATCTGCACAGCCAACCGATGACGGCCGTGTGGCTGCTCACTCTGGGGCCGACGCGCTATATCTGGTACCTGCGTGCTCACCATATCATTATCGATGGTTACGGCATGGCGCTGGTCGAGCATCGCTGCGCTGCGCTGTACGCGCATTTTCTCGGCAAGGGCGCGGCGGGGCAAGCATTGGGCACCTTCAGCGCTTTCCAGCAACATGAGTTGGCCTACGGGGCTTCCGAACGCTGCGACAAGGATCGTCGGTTCTGGCAGCGTTATTTACCGCCGTCGCAGGTGTTGCCAACGGTGCGTAAAGGCGGCCGGGAATATGGCGTGAAATGCCTCAGCACCAGCACCCCGCTGCCGGAGGACATTTCACGGCGGCTGCGCCTGTTGTCCGAGCGCAGCGGTATCGGCTGGCCCGATCTGCTGCTGGCTCTGTCCGCCGCCTGGCTGTTTTTTACGTTGCCGCCTTTACCGCATGAAAGAGGGGATACGCGGACCCTGTGGATGCCGGCGATGAATCGTCGCAGCAGCAAAGCGACCAATACGCCGGCTTTGGCGGTCAATACGTTGCCGTTTCTGGTTTCACTGCGTGCGGAAGAGACGCTGGGGCATTTCCTGTCCGGCGTGACGCAGACGCTGCGCGAACTGCGCAGCCACGCCGGTTATCGCCTGCGGCAGATTGCCGCCGATCGCGGCGTGACGCCCGCGTCGCGTCTGTTTATTTCCCCGTTTATCAACGTTCAGCCGTTCGACTCGGCCGGTTTCAGCGGTTGCACCAGCACGCGCCGGGTGCTGGCAGGCGGTGCCGGCGACGGGGTTAACCTGATCTTCCGTGGCGGCACTGACGCCGGCGATCTGCATTTGGATATCGATGTCTTTGTGCAGCAGTTCCCTACCGCCGGGGCGGCCAACTACCGAAGCGCCTTGCAGGACTTTTTGCAGCGCGCGTTACGGGAAGGGGCGTTGGAGATGGCGATCGGTGATCTGGTGGCGGTGCCCGCCTGATGAAAGCGGGCAGGGGATGACCCTGCCCGTAGGGGATTGAGGGTTAGCGGGCCAGCAGCGCTGCGACCTCCCGTGCATTTTTGCAGGGGATCAGCACCGTTGGCGGCAGTTGGGTACCAAAGGCGTCATTAAGCCGTGCGGCCACCTGGCGGATGTGCGGCAGTTTCAGCCCCATGCTGATAAAGGCGGTTTCCTCCCCCCACTCAGGACGTGGCGCCGCGCCGATGGCCTGCAGATAGATGGTCAGAATTTTGCCGCTCTGCGCCGGCGGCGCGCTCGGCAAAGGTGCTGCACAGGCGTTCAACCCGGGAGCCGCCCGCCCGGCCCCGAGCGCGGTGCGAATAGCGTGACGGTCGGTTTTTCCGTTGCCGGAGAGCGGCAGCGCTTCGGCGTGGATAAAGCGCGTCGGGATATGTGTACAAGGCAGATAGCCCGTCGAGAAGGCGCGAATATCCGCCAGCGACAGCGGCTTGCCGTCGTGGGTGAGGTACATCGCACCCAGCGTAGACTCGGCATTTTCCCCGCTCGGATAATCCACCACCACAATGTCCAGAATCGCCTCATGCCCGCGCAGCACGTCTTCGATCTCCGGCAGCGACACGCGCACGCCGCGGATTTTCACATAGCCGTTCACCCGGCTGGCGAACAAAATGTTGCCGTCCGGGCGATAGTAGCCCTGATCGCCGGTGCGGAAGGCCCGCAGCGGTTGCCCGTCGGGGCCATTCAACGGGACGAAGTCATGTTGCTTCACTTCGCCGTCTTCCAGATAGCCTAACGCCAGATTCACCCCCGCCGTATGAATGCGGCCCACCACGCCGGCCGGGCAGTGCGTGCCGTCGTCATGGCAAATAAAGTATTGGTTGCCCGGCAATGGTTGGCCGTAGGGCACGGTGCCGGTGTCCTGCGCTGCAATTGGGTGCCAGATGCTCCAGATAGTGGTTTCTGTCGGGCCGCCGAGTGAGAACAGGCAGATGTCCGGGCGCAGGCCACGCAACGTCTGTACCGTCGCCGGTTTGATGTAATCGCCGCCCTGAGCCACCAGCCGCAGTGAGCGCAGGCTGTCGGCCGTTTTGCAGGTGAGCAGCATTTCCAGGATCGCAGGCACGGAACACCACAGGCTGACGCGGTGGCGCTCCACCAACTGGTTCCAACTGATGGCGTCTTTTTCCTGATGCGGGGCGGGCAGAACCAGCGTCGCACCGGCGCTGAGCGAACCGAACAGGTCAAACATCGACATATCGTGGTGCGGCGGCGTCACGGAGATAAACACATCATCGGCGGTGACCGCCCAGCGTTGCAGAGTCTGCCCAAGCACGTTGGCGGTGGCGCGGTTGTTGAGCACCACGCATTTGGGTTTGCCGGTGGTGCCGGAGGTGTACAGGTAATAGCTTGCTTCGGTGCTTGCGCTGCGTTCCGTCAGCGTCTGGTCGCCCGGCAGTTCAGGCGTGCCGGCTGCCGGATCGAGCAATTCTGTCGGCGTCACCCCGTGCGGGGTATCCAGCTCGCCCTGATGCACCACCAGATCCGGCCGGCAGTTGCTCAGCAGATAGGCGGTGCGTTCCGGCGGCGAGTTGATGTCGATCGGCACCCAGATAACCCCCAGCAGCGCACAGGCCAGGGAGACAGTCACGTGTTCCGGGCTGCGCGCCAGATACAGCGCCAGCACGCTGCCGCGCCCCAGATTGCGCCGTTGCAGGTTGGCCATTACGGCTCCGACCTGGCGGCCCAGTTCAGGATAAGACAGGGTTTGCTCATCGCAGATCAGCGCCGGTCGCGGCTGTGGGTCGTTAAACAGCCGTTCGGCCAGCTGCGCCAGGTAGGGATAAGCGGTGAATGCCGCTTCGCCGTGGTTATGGCGATAGTGTCGGTAATCGATAAAGCGCGCCGGGGCGATCTCCAGATCGCCGCCCTGGCACATTTGCACCACGCGGCGTTGCAGGGCGTCCAGCATCGCCTGCACCTGTTCGCCGTCCAGCGCCTGCTCGGCGTAATCGACGCACAGTTGCAGATTTTTGTCGGCGTCCTGCGTCAGACGGATGTCGATCGCGACCTGCGGCGTTTGGGTCAGGCCGTCGTGGTAGCGGACCGGTGCGCCGGCCGGCAGTGTCTCCCAGCTCAGGCAGTTGGTGAGAATGACCGGCAGCGCCGGGGCGCCCTGGCTGCGGTTCAGCAGCTGCCGCGCCAGATCGACGCCGGAAAACGTCAGGTGGTCGAGAGCGCCCAGTATGTCGTCTTGCAGTGCCTGCGCACGGCTGACAAAGGTACCGCCCTCGCGCGAATAACGCACGGCCACAAAGCTAGAGGCGTTGCCGAGCAAACCCCCAGCAGCAGGAAACGCCACCGGCACGCCCACACACAGCTCGCCGTCGGTGGTCCACTGCGCCAGCGTATCGAGGATCACCGCCGACAGGGCGCTGTTGCGCAGCAGCGAATGGGCTGAGCCCAGGCGTGAAAAGGCTTTTAGCACGTCGCGTGGCAGGGTCAGGCTGGCGCGCCGGTAGCGAGAGCTTTTGATGTTGGCCAGCGGGGCGCGCCACGGCAACGCCGAAGGTGTGGTGACGTCCTGCAGTTTGGTCTGCCAATAAGCGGCGTCGGCCCGGCGCTGTTCTGCCGTTGCGGCGGCCGGCGGGGTAGCCGGTGCGATTGGCGGCAACGGAGCGTCATCGAACAGCCGGGCTATCAGGGTAGCGATGCCCTGACCATCGAGGATCAGCGCGTCGAAGCTGGTGAAAATCAGGGTGTCGTAGCGCCCGGTTGCGTCCTGCGTCTCCGGCAACTGAATGGCGGCAATACGCCACAACGGCTGCGCAGGATCGTGGCGCTGGTGCGAATACAGCTCGCGCAAGGCGGCCAGCCGTTGCTGCGCAGCATCGTGCTCCAGTGAGCGCAGATCGTGCCGATCCAGGTTCAGCGTGGTTTCCGGCCGTACGCGCTGGGTGAAACGCTGGGGATCGAGGCAGGTACGCAGCGCGGGATAGTGCCGCACCAGTTCGGCCAGCCGGGTTTCCAGCCGCGCCAGATCCAGCCGCTGGCCGCGGTATTCGCGGAAATCGTGCATCGCCACGCCGCCGAGCGGCCATTGTTCGCTGCGGCCGAGGAGGTAAGCCTGTTGCAGCGCGGTTAATGGTGTCTCCATGGTATTTCCCTATTGTCGCTAACCGATGAAAAAGAACGCAGGGCGCGTGGGGCTACGCGCCCAAAACCGATATCAGACCTGAGGCGCCAGCACGTTCAGCAGCATTTTCGCGCCTTCGGCGGCGTTGGGGTCACGCTCGCAGATCAAAGCGGCCAGCGCCGCCGGTGTGGGGTGGGCCGCCAGATCTTGCGGGGTCAAGGCTACCGGCAGGTATTTGTTGAGCACCCCGAGCAGGGCGAGCAACGCGGCCTCCGGCAGCGGCAGGGCGGTGATGTCGTCATCGTCGCGCAGCATGACGCCCGGCGCTACGCGCGCCAACAAACGGTGCAGCAACTGGCGTACCGGGGCCTGGGTTTCCGGTAAGCACTGTGACAGCAACTGCGCCAATGGCCGCCTGAAACTGTCGGGGTGGCGTGCCGCCTGCTGTAACAGGGTGCTGTAGGTGGCAAACAACTGCTGCGGTAATCGGTCCGGGAAGGCATCCATCCGCAGATCCCAGTTGATCAAGATACCGTCGTTGGCGTGCGCCACCTGGGCGTCCAGCGCCACCTGCGGGCCCTGGGAAATCACCCAGTCCAGCGGGCCGAAGGTGCGGGTGACCTGGTCGGAAAACAGCGCTTTGCCGCGAATGCCGAAACCGGCGGTGAACACCACCGGCGAAGGTTGCATGCTGCCGTGCAGGCGCGACAGGTCGCGCATCACGCTCACGCCCGGGTAGTCGGCATGAGCGAGCAATTCCGCCAGCTGATCCATCAGGCGGCGGCAGAAGGCGGGCAAGTTTTCCGCCGGATTGAGCTCTACACCGAGCAGCACCAAATTCGAGAAGTCGCCAATGATGCCCTCTACGCCTTCCGCATCGCGGTGGAACAAGGGTACGTTGAGCCGGAAGCGTCGCAGGTTCCAGCCGTGGCCGACGGTAATGGCAAACAGTGCCAGAAACAGGGAGGAAAGCGTGACGCGGTGCGCTTTGGCGGCATCGGCCAGCGCCCGAGCCTCTGTGGCGTTCAGTTGAAGCGCCAGCCGATCGCTCTGACAGCGTTCCGGTGCGCGCAGCAGGTGGGGCGCGGGCGGCAGTTGCGCCAGGCGTTCGCGCCACCAGGCCTGAGCGCGGGATCGTCGCTGCAGCAGCTCGATGTCGGCATGGTGCCGATCCAGATAGTCAAAATAGGGCACGCCGTCGTTGTCGGGGGCGGCCGGGCAGTGGTGATAAAACCGCGCCAGATCCTCCATCAACACGCGAAATCCCATGGCATCGCCGGCGATCATGTCCAAATCCACATGCAGCCGGCTGTGGCCGTTTGGCAACAGACTGAGGCTGATATCACAGGGAATACCCTGTTCCAGCGGCAATTTTTGGCTGCTTTTTTGCCGGCGTTTGGCGCTCAGCGCGTTGGCTGCCTCGGGGGCGTCGGCGTGACGGAAATCGTCGATATGCAGGCAATGGCGCGGACCGCAGGCATCAATGGTCTGTTGACCGTCCGCCGTGATGCGCAGGCGCAGCATCGGGTGGTGCAAATAAAGGGTGGTCACGGCCTGTCTCAGTCGTTCGACGTCCAGGTCGCAGCCGTTAAATTCCGCATACAGGTGGGCGGAGACGCCCCCCAGCGGCGCTTCGGATTGCCGGCCCACCCAGTAGGCGGCCTGCATCGTGGTCAACGCTTTCATTGGGTTTCCATCAGTATTGAGAGACGGGAAGAATATATGTCAATGTTAATGGGAATGAAAATTATTACTATTTTTATTTGTTATTGTAAAACGAAGTCGTCATAAGGGGCAGGATGAGTATTGTCACCCCAGGGTAAATGGCTATTTTTGATATTATTATGTTTTATATTAATTTTTAAAGAAATTATTGCGATTTGAAATGATGAAAGAAACCCGTTTTTTGGTCTTTATGCTGTTTCTTTGTGAGCCTGTCCATTCTCCTTATTGATAATGATTTGCATTAAAATATGTAAAATATTATCATTATTAACATTTCTTTACGTTTCCAGACAAAAATACTGCATCCGCCCGCTGTGCGTCTGGGGGGAAGCCGTCTGCTGCAGGGATAGGCAATAGCAAGGTCAGGAAGGCCGCAATGCCAGTGTTAGTGTGAGTGTCAGCGTCGTTACCTATGTGAAAACAATCAAATTTTTGTGCATCTGGGATGAAAGGAGAATACATCTATGAGCAAGCATTCAGCGGCTCAAAGGCATAAAATCGTAGGAAACAAGGAAAAAACGGGCTTACAGGCCATCGGGGCATTTTCCTCACTCTTTTTGGGACTTTGCTCTGTGTCTGTGGGGAGCGTTAACGCAGCAGCGCCGGACGATAAGGTGCAGGAAGCCGCCGACAGCAAACGCCAGGGCAATTGGCAGGACTCGGAGAGCCTGCTGGTCACCGGCGAAAAAATTAAACGCACCATTTTCGATACCGGCTCCAGCGTGCAAGTGTTCGACAGCGAACGGATTTCTTCCATGCCGAATGCGTTGCAGGTCACCGATTTGCTGCGCATGACCCCCAACGTGGTCGATTTGGGCATTGGCAACAATTTGCCGACCGTGCGCGGCATCGACGGCTCCGGCCCGAACGTCGGCGCCAATGCTTTCCTCAGCGGCACCCGCCCGCGCCTCAATCTGTCAATGGACGGCCGCTCTCTGACCTATAACGAGCAGGCATATGGTCCGCAGTCGCTGTGGGATCTGGATCGCGTTGAAGTGTTCCTCGGCCCGCAGAGCTATATTCAGGGGCGCAACGCCATTGCGGGCGCCATCGTGATGACCAGTAAGGATCCGACTTTCGACTGGGAAAGCGCCTTCAAGGGCGGAGCCGGCAACCAGCATTCTTCACAGCTGTCCGCCATGGCTTCCGGCCCGCTGGTGGAGGACCAACTGGCGTTCCGCGTCAGCGTCGATCGCCAGCGTCGCCGCAGCGATGTCGACCTTCCCGCCTATGAACCGGTAGGCGATCCTCGTGAGGTTGAAGCCACTACCGCTCGCGCCAAACTGTTGTTTAACCCGGCAGGTATGCGCGAGTTGACCACCAAGCTGACCTTTAACCATTTTGGCAGTACTTCACCGCAAAACGAGAGCCTTAACCCGCTGGTTCACCCGACCAACCCACGCCACGATCCGCGTCGTGCCGTGTTTAAAAGCAACACCAACAGCAGTGTCTGGGATTTGGCCTGGGAGCAATCCGACAGTCTGACGCTGGAAAACCGCGTTATTTACACCGACTTCAACATTAACCGTCCTACGGCCTACAACATTCAGTATGCAGAAATCGACGGTAAAGAGGTGCATGTGGAGCCGGTGGCGCGCTTTGGCGGGCCAGACAGCCGTCTGCGCGGGCTGGCGGGGTTGCGCTATTTCCACGCCAAGCAGGATGAGTTCGTTAATATTTTCGGCGGTTCCAGCTTCAAGGATAAAACCGACACCAACTCGGCCTTTGCCGAACTGACCTACGCCATCACGCCGCAGGTGGATATCACCGCCGCCAGCCGCGTGGAACGTGAACATCGCCGGCGCACCGGTGGCAGCAACGCCGTGCGTATCGATTTCGACGAAACCTACGATGTGTTCCTGCCGAAGCTGGATCTGGCCTGGAAACCGACGGACACGCAGACCTACGGTGCCAAAGTGGCGCGCGGCTATAACGCTGGCGGCGCCGGCATCACTATCGGCACGCCGGTGGTCAGCTACACCTACGGCTCCGAATATGTCTGGAACTATGAGCTGTATTCCCGCCACCACCTGAAAGACGCCAACGTCATCCTGACCAGCAACGTTTTCTATAACGACTACAAGGACATGCAACTGCCTTATTCGTTGAGTGAGAACTCCAGCGTGATCCGCAATGCCGACAAGGTGGAAACCTACGGTGCGGAAATAGGGGCGACCTGGCAGCCGCGTTGGGACTTCGAGCTGTTCGGTAACGTCGGCCTGCTGAAGACCAAGATCAAGAAGTTCTCGGGCAGCGGCGTAGATGGGCACGAACTGGCGCGTGCGCCGGCCTATACCGCCAACATGGGCGCCAAGTACCAGTTGATGGCCGGGCTGGAACTGAGCGGCAACGTGGCGTTCTCGGACTCCTACTACTCGCAGTACGACAACGATTCACGCGGGCGTATCGGCTCTTACTGGTCGGCGAATACCCAACTGGCGTACACCTTCGCCTATGGCCGCGCCACCCTGTATGCGCAGAACCTGTTTGACTCGGAACGTCGCGTGATGGTCAGCGGCAACGACGTTTATACCGCGACCCAGCAGCGTCCGCGCATGATCGGGGCCGCACTGGAACTGACATTCTGATAACGGGCTTTGTCAATTGTCGGTGGGGCGTGCAAACGCCCCTGAGATTGATGGCAGAGTGGTTTTCGAGTCCGAGATACCCGGGCCTAGCGCACCGAGGGGCACTCCGGCAGCTAAAGCTGCTACGACCCCTTCGGCACGCTCTCCCTAATAACGGGCTTTGTCAGATGCCAGTGGGCGTGCAAACGCCCCTTTTCGTGACAAGCGTTCCCCGACGTTCCGGTGCGACCGGACACAAGGAGATAGAGCAGTGAGCGGTTATTTTGACAATATACTGAGCGACGACGAGGCCCAGCGTCTGGATCTGGCGTTCAAGACGCTGGGCGAGCAGGCGGCGGATGCCTCGCAGCCTTTGAGCGAGGCGGAAGAGCTTGCGTGGTTCACCCACCAGCAGCGGGGAGACGGCGGCAGCCAACAGGCGATGGCGTGGCGGTTGGGCGGTGAGCCGGATATCGGCAGGTTGGCCAGCGCGCTGGAGGCCCTTACGCGGCAGATGCCGGAGCTGGACGTCCGCTATGATTTCGATGATGAGCTAGGTTTGCGCAAGCTGCGCGGCAATGCGCGGCTGAACCCGGTGGAGATTCAGCCGGTGACGAGCGAGGAACAGGCGGTCAGCCGTTTGTTGCAGGCGCAGGCCACACCGCTCGAACTGGCACGGGAAGCGCCGTTGCGCTTTTTGGTGTTCACGGGCGCAAACGCCGTGTTGGGCGTGGTTGCGCACGATATTTTGACTGAAACGCTGTCATGCCGGCACTTATTGACCCGGTTGTCGGCACTGTACAACGGGCAGGAGCCGGCACCGATGTATGCCGCCCTGCCGCCGCAGGGGTTAAATGCGCGATTGCCGGAAAGTACCGCTCTGGCGCTGCCGTGGCCGCGCCATGCGGCTGCGCTGCGGGATTATCGTCCGGCTATGCCGCAAGATGGCATTCTGGCGCAGGCCGGTGTACGCATCGTGACCCGCGTTGCGCGCAGGATGTTACCCGCCGCCGAAAATCCGGCGCAGCTGCTGGCGGCAGTTGCCGTTCGCTTCGCCGGCTTTATCTCCGCTCAGGCCGGCGGGCAGCCGCTGCAACTGTGCGTGCCACAAGGGGATGCGCAAGAGGCTATCGGCCTGGAGAGCTGGACGGACACCGCCCGCTTGAAGCGCCTGACTTTACAACACCATGACCCTGAGCCATTGAACAGGCTGTTGGCGCAACAAACGGCGGAAGAGCCGAACCCAGACCTGGCCCAACTGCTGGTGACCTGGCTGGCGGATCCGTCGGTGGCTTTGCAGCTCGATGGCGTGAGCGCCGAGCGCATGTTGTTGCCGCCGCTGCATACCCCCTTTGAACTGGTGCTGGCCCTCAGCCTGCCGGATCCCGATTCGGTGTTGCTGGAGCTGGTCGCGGACCCAAGGTTAACCCTGCATGCAGCGCCTTTCCTGCTGGAGCAGTTTGTCGCTTCTCTTGCCGGGCAGAGGATAACGGCGGCGCTGCTTCCCGCCAGTGAACGGCCTATGGCGCCGGACAACGGCGGCACTGTGGTGGACGACAGGGTAAATGAAGAGATCGCTCAGCTGATTCTGGATGAGTTCCGCGACGCGCTGGCCGCGCCGGAGATGACCCTCGATGAAGATTTCTTCGATCGCGGCGGGCATTCGCTGGTAGCGACCCGCGTCATCGGTCGGCTGCTTAGCCTGCACCGCATCGAGCTTAACATTAACGATCTGTTCAGCCACGCTACCGCTCGCGGCTTGTCGGTTTACGCGAAACGGCAGGCGGCTGCGGCCCCGGTGGCGGAGCGGGTCACTCAGGATCAGGGCGAAGCGGTACAGGCGCCGCTGTCACTGGCGCAGCACTCTTTGTGGAAGGTTTACGAAGCTTTTGGTCATGATGAAATCTTCAACCTGCCGTTCGCCATCAGTTTCCTCGATCCTGTGGATGAAGGGGCGTTGCGCCAGGCGTTTATTGACGTGATGGTGCGCCACAGCGTACTGCGCTCGCTGTTTATCGAGCAGCAAGGCGAGGTGCGCCAGCAGGTGGTGTCGGCCGTTGAGCTGCCGGACTATGCCTGGTTCCGTTTCTCTCATGAAACCCCGCCCGGCGACGCGAGCGAAATGCTGGCCAAAGCCGGTGAACACCGCTTTAACCTGGCCGCCGAGCTGCCGCTGCGCGCCACCTTCCTGCGCGACGCGGCAACGGGCCGGCAGTTGCTCTCGCTGCTGTTCCACCATGTGGTGCTGGACGAGTGGTCGCTGAACCTGATGATGGAAGAGCTGGGCATGGCCTACCGCTATCGTGTGGCGGGGCAGCCGCCGACGTGGAAAACCGAGGTGCCGCAATTTTATGCCTTCGCCCGGCAGCAACAGGCGAGCGGCGTCAGGCAAAAACACCTGGATTACTGGCTCGATAACCTGCGCGATGCACCGGTCGGCCAACCTTTGTTCCGGCAGGAGCCTTCACACCATCCTGCGGTACCGGCAGAGGCCGACGTCAACGGCGGGTGGCTGGAGTTCGACGTCGATCCGGCGGTGGCGGATGGGCTGTACGCTCAGGCCAGAAAGAACAACGCTTCGCTGTTCAACGTGGTCTACGCCGGCATTACCACCGCCCTGCGCCTGCTTGGCGGCCCGTCGGACCTGCTGGTGGGCACCTCGACCTCCGGCCGTAACGACGCCGAATTCTTCGATACCGTCGGTTATTTCACCACCGTGGTCGTGCACCGGGTGCGTTTCGCTGATTCGCTGACGCTGGCGGGGCTGATCGACCAGGTCAAAAACACCATCAACGGCTCGATGCCTTACACCGATATCCCGATCGATCTGGTGGAAGAGGGGCTGTTTGGCGCGCACGCCGATCGCAAGAATCACATGTTCGAAGTGTTCATTCAGATCCACAGCCGCATCAAGCTGAACGGGGAATTCACTCTGCAAGACGGCAGTACGGTGGCGTACCGCCAGGTAGAGCCGGAAAAAACCGAATCGCTGCTTGGCCTGCAGTTTGAGGTGATGGAGGAAAACCTCGACGGCGTGAAATCCCTGCGCGTGATGATGACCTACCGCACCGATCACTACACCGCTCAGCAAGCGGGGTTGATCGCCGGCACCATTCAGCACGTGTTCTCACATTTTGCGCAGCACGCTGGCGGGGACATCCCGCTGTCGGCCCTGTCGCCGGCGCCGCAGGAATGACGTTGTTCACCCTAACGGGCTTTATTATTTCAAGGAGATAAACGGATGTCTGGAACAATAGGAACACCCCGCGCCTTACTGTCGCTGTTGATTGCAACCTCGTTGGTGGTGGCCGGTGCGGCACAGGCCCGCGATGCCGGGATCAAACCAGAGGATATCCAGCGTCAGGCGTTGTCGTCTGCGCTGGTGGAGATGGCCTACAGCCCGAGCCAGCAGTCGCTGTTCGTCAGCGCGCCGGACTGGAAGGAAGAGGCGCGTTCTCGCGTGCTGCGCCTGGATCCGGCAACGCTGGCGGTGCAGGCGGAGATCCCGCTGCAGGTTAAGGGGTTTGGCGTGGCGCTGGATGATGCCGGTAAACGGCTGTATCTGACGCAGGGCTTCAACGGTTCGGTTGGCGTGGTGGATACTCAGACCAACCGTGCGCTGAGCAGCATCCCGGTGACCGAAAAGACGATGCTTGAGCAGACCTACAAACAGGCGGGCATCAGCGGCAAACGGCTGGAGTTCCTGCTCAAGGAGCTTAAGCGCTTCAAGATCACCGAGGATTACCAGTACCGGATCCGCGAGGTGAAATATGACGCGCAGACCGGTCGCCTGTTCCTGCCGGGGCTGGGATTTGGCGTGGATAGCGTGCTGTTTGTGGTCGACACCCGCAATAACAAGCTGGAAAAAATCATTCCCGGTTTTGGCTATAACGCGGTGGGCATCACGCTCGACGAGAAAGGACGACGGGTATTCGTCTCCAACATGCAGGGGCAGTTGATCACTCTGAATGCCGATACGCTGGCAATCACCTCGACGAAAGAGATCCAGGCGGATCAATTGCTGAACCTGGTGTATGACGGCAAGAATAACCGTTTGTTAGGGGTGGATCAGGGGATCGATCGTGACGATTACCGCAACACTCATCTGGGGCACGACTATGCCAAGCGCAGCAGCGGGCACCGGGTATTTGCTCTGGATGCGGACAGCGGCAAGGTGCTGGCCAGCGAACTGACGGATGAAGTGCCGATCGGCCTGCTGTTGGACGACGGCAACCAACGTCTGTACGTTGCCAACCGTAATGGGATCCGCGTCGAGCAGGGGGCGGGCACCTTGACGGTGTTTGATTCGAACACCCTCAAGCGCTTGCAAACCGTGGCGCTGCCGCCGCACCCTAACAGCCTGGCGTTGGATACGCGCAATAATGTGCTGTTCGTGACGGTGAAAAATGACGGTGCGAGCACCAAGGCCGGCAAACCGGAAAGCGTAGTGCGCATTCAACTGCACAAAAACTAAGGTTACCGCGCTGCGTCAGCCACCGCTGACGCAGCCTTTTCGCCTATCCAGCCTAAACTGCCTTGGTAGGCTTGGTTCCCTTCGTCGGGGCGCTGCATGCTACGCCCACCTGATCACCTTGCGGTGTTTTTTGTCCGCTGTTGGGGTGACTGCAGATTCAATAACCGGAACCATTGTTGTGCTCGGGGCGAACCTCTGGCGCGCGTTTTTCCGGCGTTGGTTTGTGCGTTTTCCTGAGCGGTTTTTTATTGTGATGCGGCTTTGGCGGCATTTTATTGTCATGCGGTTTTTTATTATTCTGATGAATTATCGGTTTTTCATTAGGCTCATTTACCGGCGGCGCCGCGAAGACCTGTACGCTATTTAACGCCATCACGGCGGTGAGGATAAGCATCAGTTTTTTCATTATTACATCCTGAGTTCTGATAAATATATTTTTATTAAGCCCCCTATTAAAGGGGCTGTTATTTAGCGTGGTGCATTAAAGTGATAACCGGGCCCGCCTGGGCCACCGCGCCCGCCGCCACCACCACCGCCACCGCCACCAGGAGGTGGGAATAAACAGCCGGCCAGCATTGCGCTAATAGTCACCGCGCTGATGAACATCAGAATACGACGCATAATATAACCTTTGTCACTAAATCGAGGTGGCTAGTATTATCTTCCGATGCGGAGGTTAGCAATATGGAAAGAGTAGGCAAACCGAAAAGATTCCGTAAGTAAGATTATTCTAATCGGGGAGTGTCGGCCGACTGAGATAATACGGGCTAAAACCCAGCCTTGAGCATCTCTTCTTGCAGTAAATCGACGATCGCGGGTTCTATGTCAGGGAACTGTCGCGTAATGTCCGCAATCGCCCCCGCGACAGAAGGCGCTGAAAAGGTGCCGGAGAAGGGCAGAAGAGGAAGGTTGGCGTCGCTGTCCGGAAACTCGCCGCTGATGGTTCCGGTGATCATCCCTCCTTTCTTTTCCGCAGTGAAGTCATATTCACCCACGTTTTTATTAATCAGTGTCATTTTTACCTCTATATCGCCGGCTCCAGTCGCGGGATTCTTTGCATTCCACTCTCCTTTTTCAAGGATAGTGGTTGAGGTGGAGAATACCAATGAAACGCGGGTTTTCAGGCTTTGATTTTGATGTGTGTCAACTCCCTATACAGAAGGCAATAAAAACTGGATTTGAACCGATAATTTTATTATAAACACCGCCGTTAGGGACAATAGTCGAATCTGAAACGGGAGTGTTTATGTTGGCTAAAATGAATCGATTGATCACCGCTGTGCTACTGATGTTATTGCTTCCTGCCGCCACTGCGGCGGATTATCGCGAAGGCGATCAATATACTCGCCTGGATAAACCGGTGGCCTCCGCCCCTGCGGTGGTGGAATTCTTCTCCTTCTACTGCGGCCCCTGCTACCAGTTTGCCGACACCTACCATGTTGGCAGCACCGTCAGCCAAGCGCTGCCTGCCGGCAGTAAACTGACCAAGTATCACGTTGGCCTGATGGGCAAGCTGGGTAACGAACTGACCGAGGCCTGGTCGGTGGCGATGGTGCTGGGGATTGAGGATAAAATTGAAGGGCCGCTGTTTGACGAGCTGCAAAAGAAGCGCGCCATCAACAGCGTTGAGGATATCCAGCGGGTGTTCAGCGCCGCCGGCGTGGATGCGGCCGCTTATGAAAATGCGCGCCACAGCCTGTTGGTGAAAGGCCTGATCGCCAAGCAAAATGAGGCGGTGAAGGCGCTGGACGTACGTGCGACGCCGTCGTTTTATGTTTCCGGCAAATACAAGATCGATAACGCCGGTATGGCGAGTACCAGCGTCGACGGCTACGCGCAGGAGTTCGCGGCCGTGGTCCGGTATTTGTTGGATACGCAGCCATAACGGCGCGTCGGTAACTTTACTTTGACCGACCCGGCTACGGCCGGGTTTTTCATTTGTGCATGGCGAAATGGGCAATCTGTGATCCTTGCGCCAGATCGCCGTCCCGGCGTTGATTGTGCGTTATCGGGTTGTTATGTTTATTTTCTGTTCAGCAACGCTCGCGGTTTCATCGCGGGTGTTTGAAGGGGAAAACCATGGCAATTTCCGCACAGGTCAGAGACGCCGGATTTGAGGCGTGGTTGGGGAAAATCAATTCCGCCTGCGGCCGGTTCTGCGCCAAGACGCTGGGGCCGGGGTTTAGCGGCGCGATACAGGAGTTTCGCGCGCACGCGCTGCGCTTGAGCGTAGTGGATGCCGCCGAAACCCGGCTGTATCGCACGCCGCAGGAGATTGCCCGCAGCGACGGCTCGCACTTTTTTACCGTTTTTCAACTGCGCGGCAGCGCATTGATGGAGCAAGGCGACCGGCAGGCCGTGTTGTCCACCGGTGACATCACGTTAATCGACGCTGCACGGCCCAGCAGCTTTACCTTTCAACAAGACTCCCGCCAAATTTCCTTACTGATGCCGCGCAGCTATATCGAACAGCCTCTGGGCGTTACCGACTTGCCGTGCGCACGGCGGATTGAGGCGGAAAACAGCGTGGTACGGCTCAGCCGGCAGTTGGTATTGGGCAGCATGCAGAACCCGCAGATGAGCGCCGCGGAGAGCGAGGCGATCCTGAACGCGGTGGCGACGTTGCTGCGCCCGGCGCTTATCGGCCGTGATGCGGTTTCCGAAGCGCAGCCGCAGCTCTTCGCACGTTCGCTGGCGCTTATTGATACGCATATTCAGTCGGAGCAGTTGCGGCCCGAGTGGATCGCCGGGGAGCTTGGCGTTTCGGTACGCAGCCTGTACCGGATGTTCGCCCGTCAGGGGCTGGTGGTGGCCCAGTACATCAAGAACCGCCGCCTGGATCTGTGCGCGCAGGCCTTGCGCAGTGCGCCGGGGCGGCAAAAACTGGCCACGGTCGGCTATGACTGGGGCTTTACCGATCATAGCCACTTTTCTACCGCCTTCAAAGCCCGCTTTGGCGTCTCGCCGAGCGAGTACCGCAAGCAGTATCAGTAGCGCCGCAGGCGGCGCCCTGATGATTTAGCCGATTCTCAATAGCGAATGCACACCGATTTGGTTTCGGTATAGGCGTCCAGCCAGTCGGGGCCAAAGTCGCGGCCGCTGCCGGACTGTTTGAAGCCGCCGAACGGCATGTTGGCGTCGATCAACGTATGCGTATTGACCCACACCGTGCCGGCCTGAATGCGCGGCGTTAAAGCCATCGCCTGTTGCAGGCTGGTGGTCCACAGGCTGGCGGTCAGGCCGTAGTCGGTGTCGTTGGCCTTGCTCAGCGCCTCTTCGGCGTCCGCTACCCGGATCAAATTGACCACCGGGCCAAACACTTCTTCACGCGTCAGGTTCAGCTTGTCGTCCGGATTAATCACCAGCGTCGGCGGGATGTAAAATCCTTGCGGATCCGGCCCGGCAGCGCCGCTGATCAACTCTGCGTGTTTGGATCTGGCATCATCCAGATAGGCCGCCACTTTATTGCGGTGATCGCGTGAGACCAGCGGGTTTATCTGTGCCGTGGCGTCCATGCCCGGCCCGACCGACAGCGATTTCACCGCCTGTTCGAACCCGGCCACCAGCCTGTCGTAAATCGGCGCTTCGATGTAAATCCGCGAACTGGCGGCGCACACCTGGCCCTGGTTGAGGAAACTGCCCATCATCAGGCCTTCGATCACCTGCTGCGGGTCCGCGTCTTTCAGCACGATGGCCGGGTTTTTACCGCCCAGTTCCAGCGTGACGCGCGTCAGGCGATCTGCCGCGCTGCGCGCGATGCTTTTACCGACCGGGGTGGAGCCGGTAAAGCTCACTTTGGCGATCAGCGGGTGTTCGGTCAGCGCCTTGCCGCAACCGGTGCCACGGCCAGTCACCACGTTGAATACGCCCGGCGGGATGCCGGCCTCGGTGGCCAGTTCAGCCATGCGCAGCAGGGTAAGCGGGGTAGTTTCAGACGGCTTGATCACGATCGAACAGCCCGCCGCCAGCGCCGGCATCACCTTCCACATGCCAATCATCAGCGGGAAGTTCCAGGGCACGATGCCAGCTACCACGCCAATCGGCTCTTTACGGGTATAAACCTGATATTTCGCGCCCGGCGGCATCGGGATCGACACATCCAGGGTCTGGCCGACAATCTTGGTGGTCAGCCCGGCGGTATAGCGCATCCAGTTCAGCGTACAGCCCACTTCAAAGGCGCGTGCGATATTGATCGATTTGCCTTGTTCCAGCGTTTCCAACTGGGCCAGCTCTTCGGCGTGTTGTTCAACCAGATCGGCATAGCGCAGCAAGATACGCTCGCGTTCGGCCGGCAAGCGCTGTGCCCAGACCCCGGTTGTGAAGGCTTTATGGGCCGATTGCACCGCACGGGCTACGTCCTGCGCGTTGGCATCGGCGGTGGAGGAGATTTGTTGCCCGTCGGCGGGGTTATACACCGCCAACCGGCCATCGGCGCTGGCTTCACACCATTGGCCGTCGATATACAGCCCGTGTTGACGATCGAGAAAACGCGAAACGCTGTCCATCACTGCTTGGGTATTGTCAGGCATACGCCCTCCTGTCAGACAAAAAAGGTCGTTATCGTTAACCTTCAAAGCCTACAACAGGCGGCCGGGATCGCCTTTTGTCTGCCTGACATTCGGTTTGTGCTGCGTGACAGCCTGCGAGGAGGCAACGGCTGAGACGCTCAGCCGTTGCTAAACAGAGATTACGAACTGAGCGTCGCCAGGCGGGTGGCGAAGCCGAGGAACAGCAGGCCAATCAGGCCGTTGCCCAGTTTTGCCAGCCCTTTCTTATGGGTAAAGAAGTGCGCCAGCATCGCGCCGGAGAAGATCAGCGTGGTCATGTAAATAAAGCTGACCGACTCGAGGATCACGGCCAGGATAGTGAACGACAGGCCGGTGTGGGCATAGTTGAAATCGATAAACTGCACGAAGAACGACACGTAAAACAAAATCGCCTTCGGGTTGGTCAGGCTCAGCGTCAGCGATTTGCGCAGGATGCTGTGGCTGCCTTCCACCTGCTGTTGTTGCGCTGCGTTTTTCTGGATAAAGGTAGCGTAGAGGATTTTTGCGCCCAGGAACAGCAGGTAAATCGCACCGAGAAAACGCACCAGGGTAAACAGGAACGGTGTGGTACGGATCAACGAAGCCACGCCGATATAGGCGCAGAAGATCAGGATCGCATCGCCGATAAACACGCCCAGCGCAGCGGTATAGCCGGCGCGTACGCCGCGTGAAACCCCGGTTTTCAGTACGTACAGCGTATTCGGGCCCGGCAGGATGATGATGAAAACCACCCCGGCCAGATAGGTCCAAGGATTCAGGACGCCAAAACTTTCTAACACAATAACCTCTCCATGCGCGGAACTGACAGGCAAAAAAACTGGCTACGCCCGTAGCCGTGCGCGATCCTAACGCCGCAGAGGTGGGTTGGCAACGTAATAAACTTCATGTTGTTTGCCGAAAATGGCGTCAGTCGACATCCGCGGCGCTGACGCCAATCTTTTGCTCAGGATTAGGGCTTTCGTGCCAGCAGCGTGGCGAAACGCAGGGAGATGCGGTTGCCGGCGGTGTCGGTTCGGTGCAGTTGGCCAACGTCTTCGTTGTACTTGAGAATTTCCCAGCCCCGGTAATAGTCTTTAAGCTCACCCGGTTTAAAGGTGAACGGAAAAGGCAGGCTGCAAGGGTAATCCGGGGTATCCATCGCCGCGACGATCAGGTTATGGCCGCCGCTGAGGGTGCCATTGCGCATCTCTTGCACCAGGGAGGGGATCCGCTCTCGGTTAAGGAACATGAACACCACGGTGGAAAGAATAAAGTCGTATTCGCCGCTGACAGAGTGGGTGTTGAGATCCTGCGCGCCGGCGCGGATGTGCGACAGGGCTTCGCTGTCGATGATGCCGTTGAGCTTATCAATCGACGGCAAGTGTTTGTCCCAGGCGGTGACGTCAAAGCCTTTCAGGTTGAGATAAAGTGAATTGCGCCCGCCGCCGCAGCCCAGATCCAGCGTCTTGCCGGGGGCGATTTGCCGCGCGGCTTCGATCACTTCCGAATGGGTGCGTGTCAGCTCATATTTTTTAGCGTAGTAATCTTCCTGCGAACAGTAGAAAGCCAGTTGGCAGATCATGTCGTCCGAGAATGAAACGATGCGGTGCCATTGCTGCGGTTCGATAAACGGCGGTTGGCTCTCGGGGCTGAACTGCCAGGTTTCGGTGGTTTCGCCTTCTTGCGTCATCAGCGCGAAGGTCAGGGTGCCGCTCAGCAGGGTAAGCCTGGCCCAGGTGCCGGTCTGGGTGTTGTGTTTTTGCTGGAAGGCGGCCGGCAGCGTTGCGCTGTTCCATTGCGGCAGCGTTTTATAACAAAGCAGATCGTTCATGCGTCTCTCCTGAGGCAGGGCGTTGCCGGCGCGTGGCGGGCGAACAAAATGATTTTATATGTTGCATGTAAAATACATGTTTATTGGCCTTTTGAAAATGCCTGCAAGGAGGAAAGGCGCGGTTTACAGCCTGCGATGCATGCGGGTGTTGACCGCCTTGAAGCCCAGCCGGGCGTACAGCCGCGCCGCAGTCGGGTTGTCGTTGAAGACCGCCAGCTCGGCATATTCCGCGCCGTCGGCCCGGCCGGCGTCCAGCACCGCGTTCAGAATTTGCTCGCCGTAACCTTTGCCGCGCCAGGCGGTTACTACTTCAAAATCATAAATAAACAGCTGCTTGCCGTAAGTTCGTTGTTCTATGGCGTACCAAACGATGGCGATATTTTCCGCCGAGCCCGCCAGCCGAGCGCAAACCAGCCGATGGCCCGACGTTGTCGCCCCGTTGGGCAGCGAGTCGTTGAAGGAGGCGGTAGCTTCAACCAGCGCCTGCTCCCGGTTCAACAGCAGCACGCGCGCCAGATCCTTAGCGTATTCTTCGATGCCGTGGGTGCGATAGCGCTCAAATTCTTGCGGGCTCATGTCCCTGAGTTCAATCATTGGATTATCCCTTGATGTTTATTTCGCCGTCAGAGCTTAGCCCAGGCGATCTGATCCGCCTATTTTTAACTGGATCGCGTTCTCCGGCTGGGCTAACGTCAGTGCAGATTATGCCAAACGATCAGGGAAAAGATGTCAATTCGCCGTTATATCAACTCGATGACCTTGCGTCCGTTGAGCCTGGCCGCGCTGCTGGTGCTGGCCGGTTGTACTACGAAAACCACGACGGCGCCGGAGCATCGCCCCGCCGACGTCAAGGCGCAACTGGTGCGGCTGATGCCGGCCAACGCGGCCGATCGCCAGGGTTGGGCCACCGACATCACCGCCGCCTTTGCCGCACAGGGCATAGAACCGAACACCGAAAACCTGTGTTCGGTGTTGGCGGTGACCGAGCAAGAGTCGACCTTCCAGGCCAATCCGCCGGTCGCGGGGTTGCCCAGCATCGCCTGGAAAGAGATCGACCGCCGTGCCGACCAGTTGCATATCCCGAACTTCCTGGTGCATACCGCACTGCTGATCAAATCGCCGAACGGCAAAAGTTACAGCGAGCGGCTGGATAAGGTGCGCACCGAGAAGGATCTGAGCGATATCTTTGATGACATGATCGATACGGTGCCGATGGGGCAAAAGCTGTTCGGCAGCCTGAACCCGGTGCATACCGCCGGGCCGATGCAGGTGAGCATCGCCTTTGCCGAGGCGCATGCCAAAGGTTATCCGTACCCGATCGACGGCTCGATCCGCCGTGAAGTGTTCAGTCGCCGTGGCGGTATGTACTTTGGTATCGCGCACCTGTTGGGCTACCCGGCCGACTACAGCCAGCCGATCTACCGCTTTGCCGATTTCAATGCCGGCTGGTACGCCAGCCGCAATGCGGCGTTCCAGAGTGCGGTCAGCCGGGCGAGCGGCATTCCGCTGGCGCTGGACGGTGACTTGATTAACTACGGCACCGATAAGCCCGGTTCCACCGAGCTGGCGGTGCGCACGCTCGGCAAAAGGTTGGATATGAGCGATTCGGCGATTCGCGGGGCGCTGGAGAAAGGGGATCTGCTCGAGTTTGCCGATACCCGTCTTTATGAGCGGGTCTATGCCCTGGCGGAAAAAACGGCCGGCAAGAAACTGCCGCGCGAAATGCTGCCAGGTATCCAGCTGGAAAGCCCGAAAATCACCCGTAAACTGACCACCGCCTGGTTTGCCAAGCGGGTGGATGAGCGGCGCCAGCGTTGCCTGGCGCGCGCGTCGGCAGGTTAAACCTGCGGGGTGCTGATAAACGCGGGGTGTCGCTCGGCTTGGGCGGCAAATGCCGCCAGCACCGGGTGCGCCTGCGCGGTGATCCGTTCGGGCAGCATCAGTTGAGTAAAGCTCCAGGCCACTGCCACGCTGACCTCCGCGCTGCCCATAACCTGCGGTATGGCGACGGTTTGCGCCAACAGTTTTTCCAGTTCGGCGTAAGCCGCCAGCAATTGGCCCTGAACGCGATCTAGCCACGGCTGATGCTGTTTCTCCTGCGGGCGCTGCTGCTGTTCATAAACGATTTGCACCGTTTTTTCGCAGGCGGCCAGCGCCAGCCCGGTCAGTTGCAAAGCGCGCAGCCGTGCGGGTCCGTGCGCTGGCAACAGGGCCTGGCCGGCGGGAACCAGCCCGGCGGCGTACTCCAGAATTAGCGACGAATCCATCAGGATTTGATCGTCGGCCAGCACCAGCGTCGGGGCTTTCACCACCGGATTGAGGGTTTTGAACCGTTCAAAATCGCGAAATACCGACACTGCGCGATGTTCAAATTCGACGCCCAATAATTTCAGGCAAATAGCCACCCGGCGCACATAGGGTGAATCCAGCATGCCAATCAATTGCATCAGGTTTTCTCCTGGGCATATTGCCCGTTTAAAGTGAATGTATAAATGCCGCCAACAGTTGCGCCACCGTCTCCGGCGCGTCTTCCATGAGAAAATGCCCCGCGCGGGGGATCACCTGTAGCCTGGCATCGGGAATGTCGGCCTGCAAAGGGTAGGCGTAACCGACCGGTTGCCATTCATCGTTTTCGCCCCACAGGATCTGCACCGGCAGGCGCAGTTCGGGCAGGCGTTGTGCGAAATCCTCAGTATAGCGGGCGTTGTAATGGGCGATTTGCTGCTGATAGAACGCCGGTTGGCCGACCACGCCGACGATCGGCGCCAAATAGCGCTGCAATAATTCCCCTTTCATCAGCGATTTGTCGAACACCGCCATTTTCAGTTGTCGCTCCAGGGTTTGCTCATGCTGCCGCTCGTCCATCACGGCGTACTGACGATAGTTATCACGAATGCCGCGCCAGGTGGGTGAAGGCCAGGAATCGTAGCTGCAAATATCCGCGATGGTCAGCGAGCGAAAGCGCTCCGCATGGCTAAACGCCGCACGCAATGACAGCGCGCCGCCAATATCGTGACCAAAGACGTGGGCGGTATCCAGTTGCCAGTGGTCCAGCAGGCCAATCAGCAGCTCCGCCTGTGCGGCAATCGACGTGTCTGCCGACAACGGGCGTTCTGACGCGCCAAAGCCCAGCAAATCGTAGAGGTGGACCTGAAAGCCCGCAGACGTCAACCCGGGCAGCAGATTACGCCAGATTATCGAGTGGGCGGGCGTACCGTGCACCAGCACCAGCGGATCGCCTGCACCGTGCACGCCGGCGGCAATGCGATGGCCACCGACGATAATGTGCCGATTGAGCAGGGTAGGGAAGTCGTTCATCATGATCTCTCCATGGGTTGGCTGTACTCAACCTACGCATTCTCTTTTCATGACGCCAATGACAAGTTATGGTGAATAAATCCCACTTTTGTCATGGCGTGCTGATGACCCCGCGTTTATCCATTGATGCATTACGAGCGCTGCAAAGCGTCATTGATACCGGCAGCATGACGCGCGCCGCGCAACAGCTCAATCTCAGTCAGTCGGCGGTGAGCTGGAAAATCAAACGGCTGGAGGAACAACTGGGGCGCATTCTGATCGATCGTCAGGGCGGCATGTTGACCGCCACCGCCGACGGCGAGGCGCTGCTGCTGCACGGACGGCGCATCCTGCAGGCTCACGATCGGGCGCTGGCCCACTTTTCATCTTCATCATTGCAGGGCGTGGTGCGTTTTGGCGCCACGGAACAGATGCCGCTGGCCCAATTGGCCGCTTTGCTGACGACATTTACCCATCAGCATCCGCAGGTTGACGTGCAGTTGGTGATTGAACAAAGCCAGGTATTGCGTGCTGCTCTCGCGAAAGGGGATCTCGACCTGGTGCTGCATCAGCAGTTCCGCGATGCCCTGAGCACCGAGGATGTGGCGCTGGAAAGCGAACGCATTCATTGGTGCGTACCGCCTGGATGGCATTACCAGCCGGGCGAGAGGGTGAAGCTGGTGAGCTACGGGCCGGACTGTTTTTACCGCGGCCTGGCGGAGGAGCGCCTGAGCGCGGCGGGCATCGATTACCGGGTCTGCGTAGAGTGCCCCTCGATAGCCGGCATGCTGGTGGCCATTTCTGCGGGCATGGGGATTGGCCTGCTCAGCCAGCAATGTCTCGATCGCCGGGTGCAGGTCGATGCCGGGTTTGAACGCAGCATGCCGTTGCCCGAAGTGGTGAATGCGCTGCGCCTGGGGGCCAAACGGCATCATCCGCTGCTGCAAAGGCTGCAACAACGGATCGTACAGGCGCTGGGGAAAACAGCCGCTTCCTGAGAAGCGGCGGATAACGGCGCGGTTAGGCGCGGCGCGGGTTGGTGAGGCCGAAGTTGAAGTTATTGCAGCGGTTGCAGAACTCTTTCATCACCGGCGGAGTATCCATCATCGGCACCTTGACTTCGATAAAGGCCAGCCGATCCTGGCGTGAAGCCTGTTCCAGCGCCAGCTCCAGTTGTTGAGTGGTTTCGACCGCCACGCTGAACGGCGTAGCCTGGGTGTTGAGCACCGCCGGCAGTTTGGCGTAATCCCAGGGGCCAATGTCGTTGTAAGACGAATTCTCCCCGAGAATGTAGCGCTCTATGGTGTAGCCGTCGTTATTAATCAGGAAAATGATGGGTTTTTGCTCATAGCGCAGCAGGGTGGAGACCTCCTGGGCGGTGAGCTGGAAGGAGCCATCGCCAATAAACAGCAGATGCCGACGATGTGGCGCGGCCATCAGGGTGCCGAGCAGCGCCGGCAGGGTATAACCAATCGACCCCCAGATCGGCTGATTAACCACTTTCACGCCGTCCGGCATGCGCATGCCGCCAATCGCCGCCCCTGAGGTGCCGTTCTCCACCACCAGCACGTCATCCGCCTGAATAAAGCGCTGCATCCGTTGCCAGAAATAGGCCTGATCGAGAGCCGCTTCGCCCGGCGTCGCCAGCCTGTATTTTTGTTCGGGGAGCGGTGCCAGCGGCGGGGGCGTTATGCCTTTATCCAGCGCCAGCAGCGCTTGCAGCAGGTCCGCCGCCGCTACCGCCGGGTAGGAGGTATTGCCCAGTTTCAGCGAGAAAGGCTGAATATCAATTTGCGCGCCGGCAGGGATTTGATGCGAGAAATAACCGGTGGTGGAATCGACCAGGCGTACGCCGAAGGTCAGCACGCAGTCGGCGTTCGCCATGTGCTCGTACAACTCGGGGCGCGACAGGTCGCCGCTGTAACCACCCATCCAGCCCGCGGTGGTTTCCGGGATAATGCATTTTGCCGTCGGCATGTTGGTGAGTGGGATCGCAAATTTATGGGCAACCTCGATCACTAATTGCTGAAGCTGAAAGCGATCCACCATTTGGTCGACCAGAATAATCGGTTTTTTTGCCTGTTTGATGCGCGCCAGCAGTGCCATCGCCGCCAGTTGGACATTATATTGGTCGCTTTGCGGTAATTGTGGTGGCGTGCTCGTCTGGGCTATTTCAATTTCTACATCGCAAATATCGGAAGGCAACTGTAAATAAACCGGTTTCTTTTCCGTCCAGGCGCGGGAAATAACGCGCGGAATTTCCACTGCCGCATTTTCCGGTGTGATTAACGCTTGGGCGACGGTGAACTGTTTAAAGCAGTTCATGACGTTATCAAAGTTACCGTCCGCCAGCGTGTGGTGCAGCAGTTCATGATTTTTCATCGCATGCAGCGGCGGGGTGCCGGACAGGCAGATCACCGGTGCGGATTCGGCATAGGCGCCGGCAATGCCAGACAGCGCGGCCAGGTCGCCAACGCCGTAGGTAGTGATTAGCGCTCCGGCACCTTTCAACCGCGCATAACCGTCGGCGGCATAAGAGGCGTTCAGTTCGTTACAATTACCGATAAATTCAAGTTCGCCTTGCTGTTCAATCAGTTCCAGCAGCGCCAGGTTATAATCGCCGGGCACGCCATAAATACGATCGATGCTCAGGGTACTGAGCTGTTGCAGAATAAAGGCTCCAATAGTGATCTTCATGTGTTTCTCCGGATTTTATCTCTTTTCTTTTATCAGGCAGAAATCAGCAAAATACATTGCCGGCGATGTCGTGTGGCGAATGAGTAAATAGCCCGCTCTGGTGCAAACGGTTTTTTCTCGCTGGCTTTAACCATTATTTAAACACCCCACTTGTTCAAGTTAGGGCTGCGGTGGGGTGAACGGCGGGATTGTATTCGGGGGTTTACGTTGTCGGTAATCAATATTAAAAATAAGGTTATTGGGCGGTGGCATTTTTCATTGCATCTGATTGAACAGTAAAATCGGGATAGGGCGCGCAGATAATGGGGCGTTCGGCAATCTCTCGGTACTTTTGCCGGCAGGGGTAATCCCCTTTTTTTATTACCGCGACTTTTTTGCTTTTCTCGTTTTGTTTGCCGCAATAAATAACTCTTTTTAAGTATCCCCGGTGGGGAGCTCATTAAATTGCAGGTTGTTATCCGCAGGCGATGAAAGCGTATCTTCAATAGTGCTTTGATGTAATGGCTCCTTTACAGGGGGGCTATATTCTGGCGAGCCGTCTGTTTGCTGGGGGCAGCCCGCCCAGCGGGCTTTCAGCCGCGGTTGCAAACGGGGTGGCCATCACATTCCTGTTCCGGGCGACAGTAACGATTTCGCTACACTTTGCTTAAAGACGAAGATCGGCCAACGCGGGGGAGACCTCCATTATTGCGGAGTTTTCCGACAGACGGGGTATTGGGGGATCAGTAGGCTGAGCGCCCGTAACAGGACTCACGGAATGATATTCCTTGCCGACGGTTAAACTTAACCGAGTTGCAATGAGGTGGGAAAAAAATCTTGGATAAATAAGATACAGCTTGATCTTGCTAATGCGATCGGTAAGAATCCCCGGCCTTAATTTTACAGGAGCTTTATGATGTTTTTTAAACGGACAATTATGGCTTGCTCGATGGCGTTGATGTTTCCTGCACTACCTTCTTACGCAGAGGTTGGTGCAGGAAATAGCAATTCCGTACAGGCTGAAAAACCGGGGCTGTGGCAACGTTTCACCGATAACGTATCGGAAACCTGGAATAATTCGCCGAATAAAGACATCTATCTGCCGGCCATCACCTGGCATAACCGCTGGACTTACGATGACGAGCACATCGACAAGTACAATGAGCGGCCCTGGGGCGCTGGTTATGGCATCTCGCGCTACGATAGCGACGGTGACTGGCACGGCATCTATCTGATGGCGTTCAAGGATTCGTTCAACAAGTGGGAACCGATCGGCGGTTACGCTTACGAGAAAATCTGGCGGCCGCTGGATGACAAGGATTTCCGCCTGGGATTGGGCTTTACCGCCAGCATTACCGCGCGGGATAACTGGAACTACATTCCTATCCCGGCGCCGTTGCCGCTGGCGTCGATCGGCTATAAACAGCTGACCTTCCAGGCGACCTACATTCCCGGCACTTATAACAACGGCAACGTGTTCTTCGCCTGGCTGCGCTGGCAGTTCTGATTTCCAGCGGGCCGTTGGGTCCGCTGCTCTCCCCCCAAAATTACCTGAATTCTGAAAAACGGCTGCTGCAACAGATAAAAGGAACTTGTCGGCAACGGTGGCGTCGGAAGAGGTGACCCGGCGCATTGCGTAGAGCGCGCCGTTTTCGGGAAATAACAGGAGCTTTACCCCCATGAATACCAAACATCGTTTACTGTTGGCGCTGACCTTGACCACGGCTATGACCTGCGGGGCAGCGCAGGCTGCCGGACTGATGGATTCCATCAGCAGCGCCGCCGGTGAACTGACCAAGTCAGGGGGCAGCACTGGCGGCACCTCGCTGTCTTCCCTGACCGGCCTGCTGAATGGCGGCGATAAAGCGCTGAGTTCCGGCAGCATGACCAACGCTGCCGGCATCCTGCAATATTGCGTGAAAAACAATGTGTTGTCGGCCAATGGCACCGAAGCGGTGAAAGACCAATTGCTGAGTAAGTTAGGCATCAGCAGCACGGAAAACGCCAAAAGCCAGGACTACCAGCAAGGGTTGGGCGGTCTGTTGAAAACCGGCGAAGGCAAAAGCCTGGATCTGAACAACCTGGGCGTTTCGCAAATCACCGAGAAAGTGAAGCAAAAAGCCTGCGATCTGGTGCTCAAGCAGGGCGCGTCCTTTATTTCCTGATAGCCTGAACGGCGGGGGCTGCGGCCACCCGCCGTTTTTATTTCCCCGTCGTATTTCAAGCTGCAACGTGAAATTCATGGGGGCGATAAGAGCAAAAATGAAAAAAATTCTAATGGCCTCCCTGTTGGCAGGGGGACGCTGCTACAAGGTTGTGCGGTAAAAACGCCGGAGGCGCCGCCACCGCCGCAGGTGAAAGCGGTCGGGATGGCAAACCCGGCAGACGTTTATTGCACCGAGATCGGCGGCAAGCTGAACGCCAGGCACAACGCCGACGGCCAGTATTCCACTTGCACCTTGCCGAGCGGCCAGGAAATCGAGAGCTGGGAATTGTTCCGGCGCGATCACCCGGTGAAGAAGTAAGCCTGACGGCATCGGAGCCTTCATCTGGTGCCGTATCAGAACTCGCGATCGCTGATGGATTGGAACTCGATGCCGCTGTTCGAGCCCATCTTCAGCGGCATCCGCCAATCGCTGTCTTTGCCCAGGGTGAACGCTTTGGAGCGGAAGTTGCAGCCGCTCTTGATGTTCTTGATTTTCATCACGTGTTCCGCTGTTGAATCGATTTTGACATCGAAGTTGCCGGCGGCGGGAATAAACACCTCCGCCAGCTGTTGCGGCGCTGCGGGCGTTTCCAGCCTGACCAACACCGCAAAATCGTTGCCTTGATTGTCCAGCGTCAGACGATGCAGGCCGGCATTGGCCCGGCGTTCCGGCTGATGCAGATAGCCTGCCGAGGCTGGCCAGGCTTGCCCGGCATTGTCGTGCAACGGCCCGCCGCACTGTTCACGCGCTTCGCGCAGCGGCATTTCACGCAGGCTTGCCCGGTTGTAATCGATGGGGGTGGTCGTCACAAATTCATCGTCATGTTGATGTGCGCGCAGATAACGTTTGGCGCTGAATACCCCAGCGGCAATCAGCATAAAGAAGATAAAAATCGTCAGGCGATTCCTGAAGAGGGATCCGAACAGCCTGCCCGGTAATTGAAATAGCCACTTCGCGATTTTCAACAGCATCTTTTTCCCTTAGCGCCCAAGCCGTTACGTTCTGCGGTAACGATGCTTGCCTCAGTATAGCCAACATCTTGCCGACGAAAATCCCTCCCCGGCATTTTTCTTTCTCCTGATTGTTGTACGTTTTTGTTCGTTTGTGTACATTCGTGATCGGTTATTCACCTTTGAGCCGTAAAATGTCCAAACTGTTACCCAATGAACGTCATGACGCGATCCTCGCCACCTTGCAGCGCCAGGGGCGGGTGCTGGCGGCTGAAATGGCGGAACGCCTGAATACCACCGAAGCCACCATTCGGCGCGATCTGCGCCAACTGGCGGCGCAAAACCTGTGCAAGCGCATTTATGGCGGCGCGCTGGCGCCCACGCCGGCATCCGGGCCGATGAGTGAACGGCTGCATTTAAGCGGCGACGAGAAGCAGGCGCTGGCGCTGGCCGCGCGGGAGTTGGTGACGCAGGGGCAGATCATTTTCCTTGATGCCGGCAGCACTCATCTGTATCTGGCCGACCTGCTGCCGCGCGACCAGCGGCTGACCGTCGTCACTAACGCACTTTCCATCGCCGGTAAAATGTTGGAGCGGCCGGGGATCCGCACGATTTTAATCGGTGGCGAACTGGATGCCGAGGTGGGCGGCTGCGTGGATGCGAAAGCCGCGCAGGAAATTGACGGTTTTCATTTTGATATGGCCTTTATCGGCATCTGTGCCTACGACCCGGCCAGTGGCTTTTCGGCGCTCAATTACCAGGATGCCCAGTTCAAACAGCGCCTGCTGACGCGCTCGGGCAACGTCGCGGTGCTGTGCACCCGCGACAAACTCAACACCTTCGCCCCTTACACCTTTCTGCCCGCCGGGCGAGTCGATTATCTGGTTACCCTGAGCGGCGGGCATCCGCAACTCGAACAGCAGGTGATCCAGGGAGGCGGCAAGGTGTTGTATGGCGATTCACCTAACGGAGACTGAGATGAAAATAGCCCATGTTGCACTGTGGACCCGCGATATCGATGCCCAGATGGCGTTCTGGCAGCGCTATTTCAACGGCGTTGCCGGCGAGGAATATGTTAGCCGCAACCGCCCAGGTTTTGTTTCCCGCTTTGTCAGCCTGGCTAGCGGTCCGCAGTTGGAAATTATGCGCCTGCCAGATCTGCTGCCGGCGGAACAGGCCAACGAGCGCGTGGGCTGGGCGCATATCGCGCTGTCGGTCGGTGGCGAGGGCCAGGTCGATATGTTGGCGCAGCGCGCCCGGCAGGAGGGTATCCTGCAGGCACCACCGCGCTGGACCGGCGATGGTTTTTATGAGGCGATCATCCGCGATCCCGACGGTAACACCATCGAAATTACCGCCTGATCACTCTTCCTCGAGGATCGCGAACTGCCGGGACAAATAATCGAGCAGCAACCGAACCGCCGGCAGCAGCCCACGGCGCGACGGATAGACCGCATGCACAACGCCGCCCTGCGGTTGCCAACCGGGCAGCAATGGCACCAGCTCACCGCGCAGCATGTTGTCGCGCATCATCATCGACGGCAACTGCACAATGCCGACGCCGGCAATCGCCGCGGTACGCAGCATCAGCATATCGTCGGTAACCAGCCGCGGCCTGTGCTCCCATTCCACTTTCTCACCGGCCGGCCCGGTCAGTTGCCACTGGTGCTGTGCCCGCGCCGGCCCAAGATCGAGCGTCGGGTATTTATCCAATTCGTCAGGCCGTTGCACCGGGCCAAGGGTCCGAACCAGCGCGGGGCTGGCGGCGATGTACCAGATGCGTTGAGCCAGGATCTTCAACACCAGATCGCTGTCTTCCAGCGGCGGCGGCCGCACGCGGATCGCCAGATCCAGGCCTTCGCCCACGACGTCCACCCGGCGATTGGTGGCTTCCAGATGGACCGTCACTTTGGGGTAATCGGCCATAAAGGCCGCCACCATACTGCCGACGCGGGTATGCAGGAGCGCCACCGGGCAAGACATGCGCACCGTTCCGCAGGGCTCCGCGCGGGTTTGCTCAATGGCCTGCTGCGCGGCGTCGGCCTCCACCAGCATCGCCTTGCAGTGAACATAATAGTTCTGACCGACTTCGGTGACGGAGAAACGCCGGGTTGAACGCTGGATCAGGCGTACGCCCAGGCGCTCTTCCAGCAGCGCCACGCGGCGGCTGAGCTTGGACTTCGGAATGCCCAACGCCCGGCCGGCCGGTGCAAATCCCTGATGATCGACCACGCTGGCGAAATAAAACAGATCGTTCAAATCGGTGAACATCGCCCGTCCCTATCGTTCCATATGTAGAACGCTGAGTGTACATCTTGCCTACTACTGCGGCAAATGGCGTTCAATTAGACTTCTGACATCAACCTAAGGTCGCGAGACCTGAAACAGGAGTTCAAGATGAAAAAGATCCTCGGCATTTACGACAGCCCTGAAGCTCATTGGGTCGGCAACGGTTTCCTGGTGAATTCGCTGTTCTCCTACAACGATTTGGGGGCGGAAATGAGCCCGTTCCTGCTGTTGGATCATGCCGCACCAACCAAATTCCGTTCCGCCTCCGGCACCCGCGGCGTTGGTCAGCACCCGCATCGCGGGTTTGAAACGGTGACCATCGTGTATCAGGGGGAAGTGGAGCACCGCGATTCCACCGGCAGCGGCGGGGTGATTGGCCCCGGCGACGTGCAATGGATGACCGCCGCTTCGGGTATTTTGCACGAAGAGTTTCATTCACGGGATTTCTCGCGCAACGGCGGCACCATGGAAATGGTGCAACTGTGGGTCAATCTGCCGGCCAAGGACAAAATGGCCGAGCCGGGTTACCAGACGCTGCTGAATGCGGATATTCCGGTGGTTCCGCTGGCGGACGGCGCAGGGCAGGTGCGGGTGATTGCCGGTAACTTTGGCGGCCACGCCGGCCCGGCACGCACCTTCAGCCCGCTCAATGTGTGGGACATGAAGCTGAACGCCGGCCACACCACTACGTTGACCGTGGAAGAAGGCCATACCCTGGCGTTGGTGATGCTGCACGGTGCCATTCATGTTAACGGCGAGGAAGTGGTGCGCGAAACCCAAATGGTCAGGTTTGACCGTGCGGGCGATTCGATCACTATCGAAGCCAACAACGATGTCGCCTTGCTGGTGTTGAGTGGCGAACCTATCGATGAGCCTATCGTCGGCTACGGCCCGTTCGTGATGAACAGCGACGCTGAGATCCAGCAGGCTTTCAGCGATTTCAACGGCGGCAAGTTCGGCACTATGGCGGCTGAGTACGGGGCGAGTTAAACCATCCCTGCTGGCCCGGAGCAAGTTCTCCGGGTCAGACACTACACTTAAACCTTTGCGCTCCCGGCGTTGTGGCCGGGGCGCTATATCCGCAATAATCAAAACCCAACAGGAGTAAACCATGGCTGCAAATTACAAACGCCTCGACAAGGATCAGGCCGCCGTATTGCTGGTGGATCATCAGGCAGGGCTGCTTTCGCTGGTACGTGATATCGATCCCGATCGTTTTAAAAACAACGTACTGGCGCTGGGTGATTTAGCGAAGTATTTCAACCTGCCAACCATCCTGACTACCAGTTTCGAAGAGGGACCGAACGGCCCGCTGGTGCCGGAACTGAAGGCACAATTCCCTGACGCACCTTTCATTCCTCGCCCGGGGCAGATTAACGCCTGGGATAACGACGACTTCGTAAAAGCGGTAAAAGCCACCGGTCGCAAACAGTTGATTATCGCCGGCGTGGTCACCGAGGTATGCGTGGCGTTCCCGGCGCTGTCCGCCCTCAGCGAAGGCTTTGAGGTGTTTGTGGTCACCGACGCCTCCGGCACCTTCAACGAGCTGACGCGTCAGTCGGCCTGGAGCCGAATGGAAGCCGAAGGCGCGCAACTGATGACCTGGTTCGGCGTGGCCTGTGAGCTGCACCGCGACTGGCGCAACGATGTGGAAGGGCTGGGCGCGCTGTTCTCCAATCATATCCCGGACTACCGTAATCTGATGACCAGCTACAGCACGCTGACTCGCGGTAAATAAGATCTGATGGAGCGCAGCTGTAAGCTGCGCTCCACGCAGGAAATAAACTTTGTGATGTTGAGTTATTGAAATATTTTATTAAATAAATCTGTCTGTTATCCCTTCCATTTAGCTTATCTCCTTCCTGATACCGATGAAATTTGACAAAAAACGCGTAAAAAAAACGGCATTTAATTGTCTTTGGAATTATTAATTTGCTATAGATTTATTTGGTTAAAATACATAGCCGATTATTTCTGTTCGTGCATCAATTTTTTCAAAATGGCTTTGCTCAAAGTCTGGCCCTTCTGCTATATATTTAATGTTTAAAGATTAATGTGATTTTATTTCAGAAATAAAAATGAGTGGGCAGCCTATTAGGCGGTTCATGTGAAAGTAGTAAATTTTTCTGCAGATGTCATTTTAAGAAATGACGGACTTTTCACACAGCAAGAGGGATGGTTGATGAATGCATTCAGAGATAAACTCAAAGCACATGTGAATCATGTGGCTACGGTCGGCCAACATTGCAATACGGAAGAAACAACAAAGCAGGCACTGATTTTGCCACTATTAGAAATTCTTGGTTTTCATCCTTATGACCCAACGAAAGTGAAGGCAGAGTATGGTGCTGATTTCCCAGGAGTAAAGGTGGGTGAGCGGGTTGATTACTCTCTTTTCTGTCATGCGGTGCCTGTTATGTTTATTGAAGCTAAATCCTTCAATCAAAACCTAACAAACCATAGCCCACAGCTTTCACGTTACTTTAATGCTACCCCAGAAGTCACCGTGTCTGCGATCACCAACGGAAAAGAGTGGCGTTTTTTCACCGATCTTAAAGATAAAAATATCATGGATGACGCGCCATTTCTGAAGATAGATTTTAATGATTTGAATGATTCTGATATTGAACAGCTTTATAGGTTTAGGCATGATCAATTCCAGCCTGAGGCTCTCAGAACGTTGGCTGAGGAGAGCATTTACTTAACATCATTCACAAAAACAATCAGTGCAAGCTTAAGGGATGTGGACATGGATTTTGTCAGGTATGTGGCAAATCGATCTAATGTTCAGCGTCAACTTAACCAGCGTTTTCTTGAAACTATAACGCCTTTGGTTCGTTTGGCGGTTGAGAAGGCGGTGAGTGCAATGGTTGTTTCCGGTCTGTCTGTAACTTCTGAAAGTGCAGCCCTCTCTGAAAGCGGCCCGAAAAGTGAGGAAAAGAACAACACTGACCCACTGGCGCCGATTATTGATCCAGAAAACAGCAAGATTGTTACTACCCATGCTGAAAGAGCTTTATTCGACAATGTGGCGATGATTCTCGGAGAGAGCGCAGATCTGACAGCAAAAGACACTGAGAGTTATTACAGTATCTTGTTCCAGGGGAAGACTACTCGATGGATTCTACGTTATTTTGATAGTAAACAAAGGCCTACCATTTTACTCCCTTTGGAGATCAATGAAGAGAGGCATGCTGAAATCATCCGCGCCGGTTTAGAACTCGCTGCTGGGGGACATATCATCATTGATAGGCCAGAGAATATTTTGCGACTGACGGGGTTGATCATCGATTCTTATCATTATTGTATTGACGATGAAAACTTCCGGCAGAAGAAAAAATCACAGTAGTAATAACCCGTTAGGCTAGATTTATCCGTTAATAACAAGCGGTCTCAGCCTGTGCATATGAGTGGTAGGTGCTTTATAAATCCGGTTTAACTGACGAACCCTTTTTCTAGTGTTTGCAATTTCTAGTGTTTGCAATAAGGAATGATCAAATAAATTTCCCATGATCTTTACAAGATCCTTAAGCTTTGATCACGTTGGCGTCAGGATGTAAGCAAAGATCATCGGTGTGAAAAGGTCGTGAAAAGCGGCTTTCTCATCTGCCGGGGGCGGGGTAGGTTAAACCTAATCCCGGCAAATGAGGTCAATATCATGAAAAATGCACGCAAAGTACTGGCACTGCCTTTCCTGGCCGCCGCGACGCTGTTCAGCGTCAGTGCGCTTTCCGCTCCGGCTCCGACAGATAAAAATGCGCCGCCAGCAGGACAAGACTTCCGCTTGCCGTCTTTCCCTGAGGGGCATATGCCCAAACCTGGCTTCTGTCACGGTGGGGAGGTGTTCTGCGCCACCTCTGCCAGCGACAACCCGACCGAAACCATCAATAAGCTGACCTCGGTGATCCCGGCTGGCAGCGCCAAGCATTATGAGGTACGAATTTCGGTCGTGGCATTGCCGGATACGCCGCCAGCACCGCCGGCCCCTTAAAGACCGCATCAGTCTGCTGGCTCTGGGGGGGAATGCGCGCTAGTCTGGGGTGATCACCTCAGGAGGCAGGATGAATTCGCCAAAGCTCCCCCCTAATCTCTCTTCTTATCTACAGCCTGGCGATCGGGTGCTGTTATTCGATGGCGAATGCAATCTTTGCCATGGGTTGGTGAGATTTCTGATCCGCGCCGATCGACAAGCCAAAATCCTGTTGGCGACGGTGCAATCGGCGGAAGGGCAGGCGATCCTGCGCTGGCTGGGGTTGCCCACTGACTCTGTCGATTCCATCGTTTATCTTGAGCAGGGGCACCATTGGCTGCGTTCGGAGGCGTTTTTTCAGGCGTTGCGCCAGCTTGGTTGGCCAGTTCGCCTGTTGGCGTTGGCACGCTTTCTGCCGCAACGGTTGGCCGATGGGGTTTACAATGCGGTGGCGAGCAATCGCTACCGGCTATTTGGCCGCAATGACGGCACCGCCTTGCCCGGCGCCGATCTGCCGGGGCGCTATCTGCATTCCGGCTCCCGCCGCTCCCGCTGAGCTTTACGCTTCTTTACCCTTTAATTGCTTGAAATATCAGCATACTGGCTCCATATAATGGAACGTTCAGCCAAAAAAGGAGTGCGTATGGGAATCAGTGAAGAAGAGCATCTCCGCCGTTTAACCCACGAAAAGAACGCTGTGGGGAATTCGGCGAAATGGGTAGCGATAGTTTCAGCCGTTTACTTTGCCCTGATGGTGTTTTACGGCCACCCGATTGGTGTGATGGCCATGTCCGGGGTGATCTTTATCGTTTCTACCGCCATCTGGTTGAAGAAGCGCAAGAAAGTGAAATCCTATCGTCGGGTGCTGGCGGAAATCAACGACGACGCCTCCGTTTAACCGCCCTGATAGTCGCTGCGCATCAGGGTATAAATCAGGCTTGGCTCGGCGCCAGGCACGTCGTTTAGCGTATCCACCAAGCGCAGTCCCGCTTTTTCCAACACGTGACGTGAGGCCTGGTGGTTTGCACGCACGGTGGCGGAAATCTCATTCAACCCCAGGAGTTCGAAGCCATATTCGAGCGCAGCCAGCGCCATCTCCGTGGCCAATCCCATTCCCCAGACCTGCGTATCGAAGCGGTAACCCAGATTCACCGTGCGCTGCGCGCCGAGCGGATGCCACGACAGCCCGCCGAAGCCGATGATCCACTCCGGCCGTTCACGTAGCGCAATCGCCCAAGAGCCATAACCGTGTTGCCGCCATGTATTTATGCGTTCAGTAAGCACCTGCTTAGCCTGCTCTTCGCTGACGACGGGGCCGGCAGGGTTGAAGCGCTGGGTTTCAGGATCGCCGAAAATGGCGTAAAACCTGGCCAGATCGTCGGCCACCGGTGGGCGCATTACCAAGCGGGTGCTGATATAGGGATCGGTAGGGGACATCTTCGGCATGGATTCTCGTAACCTGCTGTGATTGGGCAGGTTTAACTGTAGACCAACTGCGCGGGGGAGAAAACATAAACCCCCTCTCCGGGCGGAGAGGGGGGCAGAATCAGATAAATGAATCGTCGTCGCTGTAGTCGTCATCCGCGAAATCGGCGCTGTCGTCGGCTTGATAACCTGCGTTCTGGAAACCGTTGTCCTGATTCAGGAAGCGGCTGTCGCCGTTGTTAAAGGTGTCGAGGTTGTTGGATGCGTCAAACTCCCTCATTGCGCTGTCGTCCACCGGCTGTGCCGGCGTTTCGTCGATAATGTTCACAATCTCTTGCGGCTGCGAATGGCGGAACATGCCGGTCAGCATGTCGGCCAACACCACGCCACCCGCCACACCTGCCGCAGTTTGCAATGCGCCGCCGAGGAACCCGCCGGCCCGAGAAGGCGCAGCCGCTTGCTGTGGTGCTTGTTGTGGCTGCTGCTGCGGGGCATAACCCGCCTGCGGCTGATTATTCCAGGCTGCATTATTCTGCTGTTGCGCCTGGTACTGATCGCGCGGGCTTGGCGTATTGCGGCTGCCACCGCCGAACAACCCGGCCAGGAAGCCGCCGCTGCTCTGTTGGCTGGCGCTATTTTGCTGCTGCTGAGCGATCTGGTTCTCCAGATCTTTTACCCGCTGGTCCAGTTGCTTCAGCGCCGCTTCCTGAATGATCATCGCCTGCGCCATATAATAAGGCGCAGAAGGTTGTTCACGGATGTGCTGGTTGATGAGCTGCTCTGCCTGGAGATCCCTCTGGCCCGTCTTGGTCTCGGCTTCTTTCAAGCGGCCAAACAAACCATCGATAAGGCGTTGTTCTTCAGATTGCATAGGGTTACCTCAGGAGATAAATAACAAAGCTTGATGATGATTATCATCGGTAGCTATCACCCTAGCGCGTTTGTGTTAACCAATAAATAAATGGTGAGTAAACCTGTTTATGAATTTGTTACCAGTTACGCCAAAGGGATCAGCATGACCAGCTTCAGCGCGCTGTTTTCCGCCGGATGAAAGGTCAGTTGCCGATAGTGCAGCGCCCCCTGCTGCGGATGAGTGAACCCCCGTTCGCCGCCCTCGCGCGCCATCACGTCATGTTGCTTCCACCAGTGATTAAAGGCTTCGCTGTTGTGCGTCATGTTGCGCACGAAGGCGCGCATCGCTTCGGTATTCTGGTGATGGCTGGTTTCCGCGCGAAACTCGGCCACCACGCGCCGAGCGCGATCGTCCCAGTCGCAGACCAGGGTCTTCGCCAGCGGGTGGAAAAACATAAAGTGCAGCAGATTGGGCGTCTTGGCCTGGCCCAGCCAGCCGCTGAACAGGGTTTCCGCTTGCGAATTCCAGGCAAGGATATTCCAGGTGAGATCCAGCAGATAACAGGGGACTGCCACTTGGTAAACGCTTTGCAAAACGGCGCTGTTGGCGATGTCCTGATGCTGTTCCTGCTCGGGATCGGCCACCCGTGCCAGGGTAAACAGGTAGTGACGTTCGGCATGCCCCAGTCGTAACGCTTTGGCAATACGCGCCAGCGTATGCGGAGAGATGGACACCTCGCGCCCCTGCTCTATCCAGGTATACCAGGTGGCGCTGATGCCGCTGATTTGCGCCAACTCCTCACGCCGCAGGCCGCTGGTGCGGCGGCGTGGTGCGCTGGGCAGCCCCAACATGTCTGGTGTGATGCGCTCGCGGTGGGCGCGCAGAAAGGCGCCGAGGGCTTTGGGGCCGGATAAGGCTTCGGATTGCATAGGGGGGTACCTGCTCATACTAGGATAACTGCTTATATTGTACCCGTATATCAGCCTGATTATAGTGGGTTGTATCCCGTAATTGTTTGTGGCCGCCAGCGGCGCTCAGGTGCAATGACGGAAACACCCTAATAGAAAGCCATCCGGCACGGGCGCAAGCCCGACAATAACAGGAGCAAACATGAGCATCAGCAACAGCCATAAAAATGCGGTCGATCGTCAGTTCGGCGAGCAGGCCAGCGCCTACCTGACCAGCGCGGTGCACGCGCAGGGCAAAGATTTGCAACGCCTGGCAACATTGCTGGAACCCCATGCCGATGCCAGGCTGCTCGATCTGGGCTGTGGGGCCGGGCACGCCAGCTTTACCGCGGCGGCGAAAGTGGCTCAGGTCGTGGCCTATGATTTGTCCGCACAGATGCTGGAAGTGGTTAGCCAGGCGGCAGTGGATAAAGGGTTGAGCAATATTCAGGTACAGCAGGGCGTGGCGGAATCGCTGCCGTTTGACGATGCCGGCTTTGATCTGGTGATCAGCCGTTACTCGGCGCACCACTGGCATGACGTGGGCCAGGCGCTGCGCGAAGTTAAACGCGTGCTGAAACCGGGCGGCATGGCGATCTTTATGGATGTGGTGTCGCCGGGGCACCCGCTGTTGGATATTTATCTGCAAACCGTTGAAGTGCTGCGTGACACTTCGCATGTGCGCAATTATTCGCCGGGTGAATGGCTGAGCCTGCTGACTGAGGCTGGGCTGGTGGTGCGGGAGGTCACTTCGGATCGGTTGTATCTGGAGTTCGGCAGTTGGGTGGCGCGCATGCGTACGCCGGAGCATTTTGTTACCGCCATTCGCGCGTTGCAGCAGGGCGTTTCTGAAGACGTGCTTCAGCACTTCGCCATTCAACCGGACGGATCCTTCACCAGCGACATTATGATGTTTGAAGCGGCGAAAGCCTGAAAACAGCAGGGCAGCCGATAAGGGCTGCCCTGTTAGACGCAATCAAATACCGCTTAATTACTTCTTGTCTTCCAGCAGGCAGCGATAAATCAGGCCGCCGACGACACCGCCGATTAACGGCACCAGCCAGAATACCCAAAGTTGTTGCAATGCCCAGGTGCCCTGGAATATTGCCACGCCGGTACTGCGCGCCGGGTTAACGGAGGTATTGGTTACCGGAATACTGATTAAGTGAATCAGCGTTAATGCCAGACCGATAGCCAAAGGGGCAAACCCTGCAGGCGCACGCTTATCTGTCACGCCGTGAATAACAATCAGGAAGAATGCGGTCAGGACCAATTCAATAACGATGGCGGATTGCAGAGAATAGCCGCCCGGTGAATGTTCGCCGTAGCCGTTGGAAGCAAAGCCGCCGCCGGTTGGATCAAAGCCCGCTTTGCCGCTGGCAACCAAATACAGCACGGCCGCTGCAGCGATACCGCCGATGACCTGAGCGATCACATAGGGGATGACGTCTTTGGCCGGGAAACGGCCGCCGGCAAATAATCCCACGGTAACGGCCGGGTTAAAGTGCCCGCCAGAAATATGCCCAACGGCATAGGCCATTGTGACTACGGTCAGACCAAAAGCGAGTGCCACACCGGCAAAACCAATACCCAGTTGTGGAAATGCTGCAGCTAATACCGCACTGCCACAACCACCAAACACCAACCAAAATGTGCCAAAAAATTCAGCAAATAGTCGCTTTGACATAAACTCCATCCTACGGAAAATACTAACGATCGTTAGCACTAAAAACTATAGAACACCTTTCTCAATTAATGCAGGTTTCTATCAGCATTTTCTTAATGCACCTTAATGACGGCGGGTATTAAATCCCCGTAAATTAGTTTTGTCTATGCGACTTCGGCTATATTTTTTCGAGTTTTGGCGCGTTTGATTATTTTTTTATCTTTCTTATAAGAATTTACCCTAAGCTTAAATGTTGGAGCTGTTGTTAGCGGGATCCGACCCTTGGTAAATTTAATTTTCCATCTGCTTTTTCCATTCAATTCGCCGATGTTAATTGTTAATTTCTATTTGCCATGTTTAATTAGCACTATGATTCATGACATTAGCGGGGCTGTCATCAGAATGTCACGCTAGGTTAATACCTTAGCAAGCTGCAAACTTCACTCCCTTAACTCTGAGCCATAACCATGAAAATAAAACCGGTTTCGCTGTTAATTACCTCGTTGTTTCCTCTGATCTCTTATGCCGCCGACGTTGAGGTAGAGCGCTATGTCGTCAGCTTCCCCGGCGGTGAGCACGTAAGCTATCAGGGCGCTTTCGCCAAGCATTTTCCGCAGGGATTACCGGTAGGTATCGGCTCCGGCCTGGTGTTCAATGGCCGTGAGGGCAATGATCTGCTGCTGACCACCGTCACCGATCGCGGTCCTAACGCCGATGCGCCTGCGGTCGGCGAACAGGAGGCCAAAATCTTTGCCAACCCGAAGTTCGTTCCCTTGCTGATGGATATTCGCGTTGGCAGCGGGAAAGCCGTTGCCGGCAATCAGCGCCCATTGCATGACGAACAGGGGCCTGTCAGCGGGCTGCCGCTGCCGGGCGGACTGATTGGTTCCACCAACGAAGTGGCGCTGAGCGATACGCTCAAAACCTTGCCGAGCGATCGGCGCGGGCTGGATACCGAAGGCATCACGGCCGACGGTAACGGCGGCTACTGGTTGTGCGACGAATACGGCCCGTTCCTGATCCATATCGACAATAAAGGCAAGATCCTCGCCAAATATGGCCCTGCGCCGCAGAAAGGGGAGCAGGGGGTGGCCGGCGGCTTGCCGAATATTATCAAGTGGCGCCAGCCTAACCGGGGCTTCGAGGGTATCACCCGCCTGCCGGATGGCCGCATTTTGGCGGCGGTGCAGAGCACGCTGGACGTTGACGGCAAGAGCAAGAACAAGGCGCAATTCACTCGCCTGGTCAGTTTTGATCCGGCCAGCGGCAAAACGGCGATGTACGGCTACCCGATTGATATCGACAGCTATAACAAGGCCAAGGATGCCAAAGTCGGCGACATCGTGGCGGTGGACAACCAGCATATCTTGCTGATTGAACAGGGCAGCGATAAAGACAAGCAGATGATTAATAAAATCTACCTGGTCGATCTCAGCCAGGCGACCGATCTGACGGCCTTCGACGGCAAGGACAAAGCGCTGGAGTTTGACGATGCTAAGGATCTCGCCAAGCGCGGCGTGAAGCTGGCGCAAAAGCGCGAAGTGGTGGATCTGCGCAAATTGGGCTGGCAGCAGGAAAAAGTGGAAGGCCTGACGCTGATCGACGATCGCACGCTTGCGGTGATTAACGATAACGATTTTGGTCTGCAGGCCAAGCTGGTGAACGCCGAGCCTAAGGGCAAGAAAATCGGCGATTACCAGTTGGATAAGCAGGGCGGCTTGACCCTTGACGGTAAAGCGGTGTCGACGAGCATCGAACTGCGGCCGCTGGATAAGCCGGAATCACTGAGCGAACTGTGGGTGCTGAAACTGCCGCAACCGCTGAAATAACTGCCGTGACAGGGGGCATAGCGTACCCCCTGTCCGCCTTCTTATGTTGCCGCGCCGTTCTGTTGCTGCGGCGTTCTGCCCCGCGAGATGCTTTCCCACACCGCAACCACCACCATAATCAGCGTGGTCAGTCCGTTCACCATCAGCAAATCGGTCAGGTAAGCTATCGGCGTCAGCACGGCCAGCGCGATCAGGCCCACCAGGTGCGACAGCGGGAAGCGGCGATACACCAGCCGTTTGTACAAGGCGTTGGCGAGCAGGTAAATGGCCGGACCGAGGAGCAACACCGCCGCCGTCGCGTTGCCGATAGGGCCGTCGGGATGGGCGATCACCAGTTCGTTGGCGACGGCGCAGACGATAATTGCCCCGACCAGCACTACGTGCACATAGTGGAAGTTGGCACCCAACTGGCCGGGATTTTCCGCCTGGCTGATGGCGTGGCTTCCGGCTTTGCTGCTGGTATCGAAATAGACCCACCACATCGCCAGACTCCCGATAAAGGCTACCAGCGAGGCGATCAGCACCGGCGCTGTCCAGGTTTCCATTTCGCTGAGGGTAGAACCGGTAATCAGAATGGTTTCACCCAACGCCACGATCACGAACAGCTGGCAGCGCTCTGCCAGGTGATGGCCTTCTATGGTCCATTCACTGCTGCTGTCGGAACGACCCAGCACCGGCAGGCGGAAGCCGAACATCGGTGAAACGTATTCGCACAGCACCGCCAGCGCCCACAGCAGCAGCCGACTATTGCCTTGCGCCAGTCCGCCCAGGATCCAAAATATCGCCGAAATGCACAACCAGCCCAGGATACGGCGGAAGTTTTGCTTCAGCGGGTGATTGGCTTCCAGCAGGTTCAGGACCACGCAGGAGCGACCCACCTGGATCGCCACATAGAACAGCGCGAAAATTAACCCGCGTTCGCCAAACGCCTGCGGCAGCGCGGAGGCGGCGAACAGCCCCAGCAGCATGATGGCAAACAGCAGGATACGAATGGGGCGGGTATCCGGATTGAACCAGTTGGTCACCCAGGCGGTGTATTGCCACGCCAGCCAGACGGCAAACCACAGCAACAGGGTTTCCAGCGCGCCGGTCAGCGTCAGATGGTGCAGCAGGTAGTGGGAAAGTTGAGTAACGGCAAAAACGTAGATCAGATCGAATAACAGTTCCGAGAACGAAACCGAAGCGCCTCGACCATCGCGCACGCGCAGTAAGGTTTGCGACATAGAGAGTCCTTCTAAAGTGATAACCTTCAGAAAACAGCGTAGTTCAGGGGGTAACCGAGGGTGGAAATTTCTTAAAAACGAAGGTTTTTATATTACGGAGAGCACCGGGCTTTTAATTGGCTTCGGACAGGGGTAAAGTTTTCTCAGCAACTGCAGAATTATCCTGTCATGACATCGATGTACGCACTTCCTCCTTATTTACCTCACAATGATTGATGTTCTTTACATTGAATGACGTCGCTTTGCACTGCCAGGCGGATAATTAACTCCACTGATAGAGAAAATAAACAAAAACATCTGGAGTTAATCATGAAACTATTACCTGGCATCGCAGCAGTCCTGATCGCAACCGCTTCTTTTTCCTCTCTCGCCGCGCCACTGTCAACGGTAAAACAAATTGACAGCGAGCAGGCAAGCAACCTGCAGAGCATCGGCGTGGTGTCGGTTTCCGGCATCAGCGGTTCACCGGGCGACGCGGTTCATGCGCTGAAAGAAAAAGCCGCGGCGGATGGCGCAAGCCATTACCGTATTATTGCTCTGGACACCCCGGGAGATTCCAGCAACTGGCGCGGTAATGCAGAAATCTACCGTTAAAAATAGGCTGAAAATAATTGCCTGGCCGCCGACAGGTGGCCGGTAAAATAAGCGGTTGCGGAAGATAATCTGACCGGTAATGCTGTCGTTTGATTACCCTAAGATTATTACCGCAACCGTTTCGCGTTTTTGGCGCCCGCCGGTCGCATTTTATTACAACTGTTTCGATGGCTTTCGGATTCATGTTAATGAATACTTAAGAAATTGAGGGCAGATTGGTGGCTACTCAACCCAACGGAGGCCCCAATGTTAAATGCGACACGGCTGCAACTGAAGAACCACTTTTCCTATCTCCAGCAGTTTATGGCTTCACCGCGCACCATTGGCACCCTAGCGCCTTCTTCCCCCTGGTTGTGTCAGGCGATGTTGAATCAGATCGAATGGACTGGCGCCTTGTCGATTGCCGAGTTGGGGGCCGCGGATGGCGTGCTGACCAAACGCATATTGGGACGCATGCGCGCAGATGCCTCGCTCGAAGCGTTTGAGATCCAGCCTAATTTTGTGCATCAGTTGCGCAAGATTGACGATCGCCGCCTGCAGGTTATGGACCGTTCCGCGGAAGAGATGGACCGCGACTATGACGTGGTGTTCTCCTGCCTGCCGTTGTTGTCGATCCCGGTTAAAATCAGCATCCGTATTCTGCAGCAAGCCCAGCAGCGGTTGCGGGCACGGGGCGGCACTCTGGTCTTGTTCCAGTACAGCCACCTGTCGGAAAAGCTGCTGTCTCGCTATTTTCATTGGAAGCGGGTGCGGGTGGTGCGTAACTTCCCGCCGGCATTGGTGTATATCTGCACGCCGCGTTAGCTACAGTTTTTCTCCATCACCACCACTTCGCCATCATATTGCCGGCGGCGTTCGATAGTGTGCCAACCCCAGCCCGCATACAAAGCCTCTGATTTGTCGGTGATCAGGTGCAAGACGGGGTGGTTATGTTGGCGAGCCAATTGCACGATAGCGGCTTCCAGACGCTGCGCAATCCCCTGGCGCCGGTGATCGGGATGAACAAAAACCCCCGCCAGCCAGGGAGACAGATCCTTTCGCTGATGATCGTCGCTCGGCCACAGGCTGGCCATGCCCAACGGGCGTTCGCCATCGAGTATCAACAGGGTGACATAGTCTTCACTTGGTTGAGTGCACAGGGCAAAACGCTGGCGCGTGCGCTCCAGCGAGCCGCCGCGCTGTGACCCCCACTGGCCAAAGGCCCATGCGGCGCAAACATCGCTGTACTGCGGGCATTCCGTTAGCGAAACAATACGTTGGTTCATCTGTGCTCCTTTGGTTTTTCCCATCTCGCCATTTTTATCGATTTATCGGCTGATTTTTACTGTAGACAATCACATTTACGGCGGTTTTGCATTTATCGGTGCCGAAACACCGTGATTCAGCGGATTTGTCCTGTCCTGCGCGCGTTATCAATTGAAACTGTTAATGAGAGTAATTATCATGCACCCATCTTTTAGCTGCCCCCGGCCCACTCATGCGCAATCCTTTCGTTTTACTGCTGCTTTCCCTGTTGTTCGGCGTTTTTAGCGCTCAGGCGAAAATGGTCACCGACATTACCGGCCGACAGGTCGACGTGCCGGATAACCCGCAGCGCATCGTGGTGGGCGAAAGCCGCATGCTGTATACCCTGGCGCTGCTGGAGCCGGGCAATCCTGCTCAGCGCGTCGTCGGCTGGCCGGAAGATATGGCGCGTTATGATGCGCAAAGCTGGCAGCTCTATACGCAAAAATTCCCGCAGATCAAAGCGATCCCTTCCATCAGCAAGGGTAATTTCCGCCAGGTTAACGTCGAAAACCTGATCCAATTGAAGCCGGATCTGGTGATTCTCGCCCGGTACGCGCGTGAAGAGGGCGACAGCGATTTTCTGCTAACGGCGCTGAACAAGGCCGGTATTGCGGTTATCTACGTCGATTTACGGGTTGATCTGCTGAACAATACCGTGCCGAGCGTGCGTCTGCTGGGCGAAGTGCTCAATCGCCAGCAGCGGGCGGAGCAGTTCATCAGTTTCTATCAGCAGCATATGGCGGTGATTCAGCAGCGGCTGGCCGGCTACCGGGGGCCAAAACCCAAGGTGATGCTGCATCTGCACCTCGGACGGCGCGAAACTTGCTGTACCACCGCGGCGCACGGCAATCTTGGCGATCTGGTGGCCTTTGCCGGCGGCGATAATATCGCCAACGCCAGCATCAAGGGCGTCTTCGGCGATCTAAACCCGGAAACCATCCTGACCGCCAACCCTGACATCTACATCGCTACCGGCATGGCCGGGTCGGAGGGCAAGCGTTTTTCCGATCTGCGCCTTGGACCACGGGTTACCCAGCAGGAGGCCGATGAAAGCTTCCGCATGATCATGCAAAAACAGCCAATGCTCGCCAACCTGAAAGCGATCAAGAACCACCAGGCCTGGAGCATTTGGCACAATTTCTATCTCAGCCCGTATCACGTCGTGGCGGTCGAGATGCTCGCCAAAGCTTTCTATCCGGATTTGTTTGCAGACATCAATCCGCAGCAGACCTTTAAGCAGTTATACCAACAATTTTTGCCGTTACCTTTTTCAGGCACCTACTGGAGCCAACTGAATAACCCATAACGCCAAACGTGGTTGCTGGGGGCACAGCCCCTGGCGGCTTGCGTTCAACACCGACGTTGGGTTACAGAGCCGCCCGGTCGTTAAGGAGAACCCGATGAGCCCGCTTGTTCGTTTAGCGCAACTGCAGGATATCCCCCAACTGATCGCCATTGAACGCTCGGCGGCGCAGCTGTTTCTTCAGCAACCGGCGTGGCGTTTTCTTGCCGATGGCCCGGTGATGAGCCGTCAGCAGCATGCTGATTTTATTCAGCAACAGCGGGAGTGGGTGGCTGAAAGCGCGTCGGGTGAGGTGGCCGGGTTTATCGCCGTATTGCCGCAGCAGCAGGATTGGCACATCGCCGAGCTGTCGGTAGCCGCCGGCTGGCAGCGGCGCGGCATTGGCCGGCGTCTGATCGCCGAGGTTGCCATGCAGGCAAAATCGCAGGGCGCGCAGCGCCTGACGCTGACCACCTTTATCGATGTGCCCTGGAATGCGCCTTACTACCGGCGGTTAGGGTTCCAGCCGATCGCAGCCGTTCGGCTCAACTTGCCGCTGCGGCAACGGCTTGCTGAAGAGGCGGCGCAGGGATTTGTTGCCGGTAGCCGCTGTGCAATGGAATTTACACTATCGTAAATATTGAAATACAGGCTGATGGCGGTATGATGCAAGCAACCACGCCATCGCAGGATCTGCGCGCCGATCTCCAGGCGTACAAATGCAATCAAGTCACCGTATAAGGGACAACCCGTAATGACACAAACCATTTTCATGGTAGGCGCTCGCGGAGCCGGTAAAACCACGGTGGGCAGCGCATTGGCGCAGACAATGGGCTATCACTTCACCGATACCGATCTGTTTATGCAGCAGACCACGCAAATGAGCGTGGCGGAAATGGTCGCCCATGAAGGCTGGCTGGGCTTTCGCCGCCGTGAAAGCATTGCGCTGCAAACCGTGACGCAGCCGTCAACTGTAGTTGCCACCGGCGGTGGCATGATCCTGGCGGAAGAGAATCGTCGCTTCATGCGCCAGCACGGCACTGTGATTTACCTGCGTTCGCCTGCGGACGTGTTGGCGCAGCGGTTGGAAGAGTATCCGCAGGACGCGCAGCGCCCAACGCTCACCGGCCGCCCAATTGCCGAAGAGATGCTTGAAGTGCTGGCGGCGCGCGAAGCGCTGTATCAGGAGGCCGCGCATTTCGTCATGGATGGTACTGGCAGCCCGCAGCAGGTGGTCGAGCAAATCCTCTCGGCGCTGCAGCGCGAAACGGTAAAATAATCCACCGCGAATTTTCCTTTGGGCACAGTGCGTTGTGCCCAATACTCTGTTTTTCTCCCCTGATTTTGCCGGTCTGACGACAAATCGCGCTTGCCTTTATAAATGACGAGTGACATATATAAATAAATGACAACCATCATTTATGATGTTTAACTCAAGCTTATTGCGAGGCATCTGTATGAAATACACTCCCTTTGGTCGCAACACCGGCCTGCGCGTTGCCGAATTGGCTCTGGGCACCGGCAACTTTGGCACGGGCTGGGGCTACGGCTCGGAGAAGGAAGAGGCCAGACGGGTATTCGATCGCTACGTCGACGCCGGCGGCAACTTCCTCGACACGGCTGACGCTTATCAGTTTGGTCAGTCGGAACAGCTGGTGGGGGAATTTATTGCCGCCGAGCGCGATCGCTTCGTCGTCGCCACCAAGTACACGCTGGGCGCTGCGCCGGAGGCAAGTGTTGCGCACACTGGTAACAGCCGTAAAAACATGATTGCTTCGGTGGAGGCCAGCCTGAAGCGCCTGAAAACCGATCGTATCGACCTGCTGTGGGCTCATTTCTCCGACAATCTGACCCCGATTGAGGAGATCGTACGCGCGTTTGACGATCTGATTCGCGCCGGCAAGATCCAGTATGCCGGGTTATCCAACTTTCCGGCCTGGCGCATTGCCCGGGCGGATACTCTGGCCGAGCTACGCGGCTGGGCGCGCATTGCCGGCATTCAGGTGGAATACAGCCTGGTGGAACGTACCGCCGAGCGTGAACTGCTGCCGATGGCCGAAGCCTTGGGGATGGCCGCTACGCTGTGGTCGCCGCTGGGCGGCGGTCTGTTGACCGGGAAATATCGCCACAGCAATGCCGGGCGTCTGACCGAGCTGGGGCGCCTGGTGCATCGCGAGAAAGATACCGCGCTGCTGGATGAAGTGCTGGCAATAGCGCAGGAGCACGGTGTCCAGCCGACCCACGTCGCCATCGCCTGGCTGCGCGACCGGGCCGCGCACTCCAGCACCAGCCTGATCCCCATTCTGGGGCCGCGCACCTTAGCGCAACTGGACGATACGTTGTCTGCGCTCAGTCTGACGCTGAGCGAAGAGCAAGTGGTGCGTCTGGATCGGGTAAGCGCTATTGAGCCAGGCACGCCTCACCGGCAGATTGCCGACACGCTGGCGCGAGCGCAGGGCGGTGACAGCGGCCGTTTTGCCGCACCGAGCCCCCCGCGTGCCTGAGTCTTTTCATGAGAGGCATCATCATTGAGTACGGTCAGTGGATGGCCTAAGATGATGCCGGATTGATAAGGAGAAAACACCATGGCGCGGGTATCAAAGCAACAAATGGAACGCAATCGCGAGGCGATTGAACAGGTGTCTTCACAACTGTTTCGTGAACGTGGCCTGAACGGCGTCAGCGTTAACGATCTGATGGCGGCGGTGGGGCTGACCCACGGCGGTTTCTATGGTCATTTTGCCTCCAAGGATGAACTGGCGGCGGTAGCCAGCCGCAGAGCGGCGGAGGAGTCGGACCAGCGTTGGGAAGCGTTGAGCAGCCAGCCCGGCAAACACACTTTGCAAACCCTGATTGATGGCTATCTGAGCGTGAAACACCGTGACTGTCCCGCCGAGGGTTGCGTGGTCACCGCGCTGGCCGCCGACGTGGCGCGGGAAGGGGCCGATAAACCCGTACACCAGGCCTACCTGAGCGGCGCAAAATCGATGCTGGCGCGGCTGGAGTCGCTGTCGCCATTGGAAGATGAACAGCAGCGGCAGCAGCAGGCTTTGGCGCAGATGGCGATGCTGGTGGGGGCACTGACGCTGGCGCGGGCGACTCGCGGCGACGCGTTGTCGGAACAGTTCCTCAACGCGGCGCGTCAGGCGCTGTTGCCGGCGGACGCTGAGTAAAATACCGCCCCGGCGTGGTGCCGAAACGCTCGCGGAAGGCGGCGATATAGGCACTGACATTGTCGTAACCGCAGTCAGCGGCAATCTGGCCGACGGATTCCCCCCGTGACAGCGCTTCCAGCGAGCGGAGCACCCTGGCTTGCTGGCGCCAACGCGAAAAAGTCACGCCCGTTTCGCCGATAAAACGGCGGCTCAGGGTACGGACGCTCAACCCGGCCCAGTCGGCCCATTCACGCTGAGTGCGCTCGCCGGCAGGTTCGTTCAGCAGTGCGCGGGCGATTTTCAGCAGCCGCGCATCTTGCGGCAGCGGCAGTTGCAGCGGGGGGCTTTCCTGAACGTGCATTTCATCCAGCAATACCTGCAACATCCGCTGTTGCGATGCACTCAGCGGCTGCCCGGCAAACTGCGCGATACGCTCGACCAGCGCCTGAATCAGCGTTGAGGCGACGCTCAGCCGGGGGTGCTCCGGCAGTGCCGCACCGTGTTGTTCTCCCAGATACAGGATCCAGCCCGCCACGTTACCGCAGGCCAACGCCTGGTGTGCGTAGTGTGGCGGCAACCAGCCGATACTGCCTGCGGTCATTGCCCATTGCCTCCCTGCGGTTTCCAGCGCCATCATGCCGTGCGTTAACAGATAGATCTGCCCGTCGGCATGGTGGTGCCAGGGCGTGAGGTGTTTTTTCTCATGCAAAAGCCGTTCGCTGCGCAGGATCATCATGTTGGCCGATTACCGGTATAAAAAGTCCAGGTACGGTTATTATGCCACCCTCTGCCTTCGCTATGATCCCCGTCTCATTCCATTTTTGGAGATCCTCTATGAACGAAAATCCCTCAATAACCGTGGTACTCGACGCCTTGCAGCGGGTGGTTGCCTGCTCGCAACACCAACCGGCGCTGATAGCTGAACTGTTCAGCGAAGATTACCGCCAGCAGGTGGACGGCAAAGTACTCGATTATGCGCAATTTATGCAGCATATGGCCCTGTTGAAGCAGCTCACCCGCAGCATGGCGTTGGAAATTATTGCCGTCGCCGGACAGGGGGAGGCGGTACTGACGCATCATCAGGTGCGAGTGGAAAAGCGCGACGGTGGCCGCAGCCTGGTCAAGGTGCTGGCGCATTTCACCGTACGTGACGGCAAGATCTGTGCCTGCGATGAGCTGACGCAGCTGTTGGAAGGCGAACATGGCGATCGCGATCTGGGATCGCGCGTGTCGGCATAAACTCGGCTGCTATACTTAACCCTGTGTGATTCACACGGGAGAACAGCATGCGCGAAAATAACCGACCAGGCTATCCGAGAACCGCTCGGGTGGTCGAAGTTGACCGGGGCGACCCCAGCTTGCATATCCATCGTTTTGAGGTGCGCACCGACGACATTGAGCCGAATACGCTGCTCAGTGAGCATTCGACCGAGCAGGAAGCGCTCGACGCCAAGCATCGCTACGAGGATCCGGCGTTGGAAGATTAACCTGTACCCTACGGAAGCCGGCGCGATGCCGGTTTCTTTTTTGTCTTTTGCTGAAGGCCACTTAGTGCGCATTGATCTTGCCGGCCGCTGAGTTAATTATCTGATTCGAATACGAATAAAATGCCATGACGCTAACTGTCCGGCGGTGGCCTGGCGCTATTTTTGTTGCGGATTCAGAACGGAAGGCCGACGACCGATCGCCGGGCAGAATTTTACTCTGCGCCACGATCGCATTTCGCGTGAAAAACCAGTGACAGATCAAGCGCAATCCCCCAATATGGATTTCTCATAAAGTTGATTATGCGGGTGCCAGTCTATGCTGAAAGTGAACGAGTATTTTGCCGGAAAAGTGAAGTCTATCGGTTTCGATAGTAGCAGCATCGGCCTTGCCAGCGTCGGTGTGATGGAAGAGGGTGAGTACACCTTCAGCACCGCCCAGCCGGAAGAGATGACCGTGATTACCGGCGCGTTGAAAGTGTTGCTGCCGGGCTCGCCGGATTGGCAGGTGTTTATGCCGGGTGAGAAGTTCTTCGTACCGGCTCACAGTGAGTTCAACCTGCAGGTTGCCGATGCAACTGCCTATCTGTGCCGTTATTTAAGTTAGTAGTTTCCTCTTTTGGCGGGAAATCAGGGCTCTGCATGCAGAGCCCTAAGGCACCATGCAAAGTGAGATATTAGTGAGAGTGTGGCGGTAGAAGGTGCGGTTATTCATCATCTTTTATTTTTAAAACATATTTTTTCCAGAGACGGCTGGAAAGAAATGCATAAATTAATGTGAAGATAATAGACGCAAAAAACGCTTTGATTAATGAAGCCGGGAAAGCAAGTGCTCTGATGTTTACGATCAAATAAGTAGAAAAAGAAATTCCTGATATGAATACCAATCTTCTTATTCTTTCTTTTTTCACGACACACTCCTTTTACTTAAAAAGGAGAGATTGTAATCTCTCCTCATGTAACGACTTACCAATGACATTGACCGTTTACACTATTCTTATTGCTGTCTCCGCCAAAAGCGCCACGTCCGTTACCGCCATTATTTCGAGGATCATTTACTGCATCTACCGCTGCATTATAACCAGCTTCGCCGATAACACCACCGATCCAGCCCCCAATAGCTGCCCCCAGAGGTGCTCCTGGCCCGGTAACGAGAGCTCCGATATACCCTCCCGCTATAGCTCCCGCCCCTGCAGCTGCAGTTTTTCCTGCGCTATTAGCCCGGCCACTATTGTCAATCCGGTCACCGCCATTATTACCGCGACCACCAGAAATATGATCGAGCATCGATGAATCAATAATTTTCATAAATAATTCCCTTTCATTATGTAATTGATGTGAATATATATCAGTGTGTGAAGCTATTTATAAATAGATTGTTTTTTCGACAAGATCAATGCAGAGAGGTAAAAGCATAATAAAAGGTAGCTATCGATTCGCCTAAAATAACGTGGAAAGGTGAATGGGGGCACTGATTGGTATATGGTCACATATTTGTTCGGTGATTGTATACGCAACAAATTGGCAGTTATAAAAATGAGAGAGTGAGCCTAATTTTTATCGGCTACTGGAGTATTCGGATGTGTTCTTGGTAAAGGACGTTGCAGCAGTCCAAGGGCTCTGCATGCAGAGCCCTTGGTATTTTCAGGCTGAGTTAACGCTGGGCTTCGCCGCCCAGGGCTTCGATGGTGTTCTTGATTAACGCCGCCAGTTCGCTGGTCATCAGGATAAAATCGGCGTCAAAACGTTGGGCGAAGTCGTCGCGATCGATATCGTCATTCTGCTCACGCAGCGCGTCGGCAAACTTCAGGCGCTTGAGCGAGCCGTCGTCCGCCAGCACCAGTTGAATGCGTTCCTGCCAGTCCACCGCCAGTTTGGTCACCAGCTTGCCGGCTTCGATATGCACCGCAATTTCGTCGCTGATCAGGTTCTGCTTCTTGCAGCGGATCACGCCACCGTCTTCCAGAATCGCCTTCAGTTCCGCTTCGTCCTGAATGATAAAACCGGCCGGCAGCTCGCCGGAGCGCACCCACTCGGTCAACGTCAGCTCGATCGGGCTTTCCATGGTCAGCGGCACCACCGGCAGCGAACCCAGGCTTTTACGCAACAACGCCAGGGTATCTTCCGCGCGTTTGGCGCTGGCGGCGTCAACCATGATCAGGTCATTGACGGTGTCGATCCACATAAAGGTCTGGTTGAAACGGCTGAAGGCGCGCGGCAGCAGGCTGTGCAGCACCTCATCTTTCAGCGCGTCCTTCTCGGTTTTTTTCAGTTTGCGGTGCTGTTCGCCTTCCAGGCGCTCAATCTTGGCCTGCAACTCTTGCTTGATGACCGGCGAAGGTAGGATTTTTTCTTCTTTGCGCGCACAGATGACGATCTGGCCGTTAACCGCGTGCGTCAAGGCGTCGCTGTGGGAACCCATTGGGGAGACCCAGCCGGTTTTCGCCATGTCCTGGCTGCCGCAAGGGGTGAAAGCAAAAGCGCTGAGCTGTTTTTCCATTTCATCCGCGTTTAGCGCAACTTCGCGGCTCAAACGGTAAACCATCAAATTCTTAAACCACAGCATAATGTTGTCCCTGGCTGGGCGTGCAGTCGGCACGCTTGTTCATCAAAAGCAGGGCGGCATGATAACGAATCAGAGGCGAAAAATCGCCTCATTCCCTCTGAATTGCGTCGCCGACCGCGTTTCTTCTCCGCGCCCGTTGCAGCGCCAGCGCCAGTTGCCGCTGGCTGAAAGGCTTGCGCAGCAGCTCAAGCTCAGGCAGATCTCCCTGAGAGTGGCGGCGCATGTCCTGGCCGCTGATCAGCAGAGCGCAGAGGTGGGGATTGATCTCCCGCGCCTGCTCAATCACCTGCGCGCCGTTCAGTTCGCCCGGCAGCATCAGATCGCTTATCAGCAGCGCGATATCCGGCGTCTGGCGCAGCAGCGCCAGCGCTTCCTGGCTGTCTGCGCTGTCCAGCGTCAGGTAGCCGAGCTGGTGCAGGTGTTCGCACAGCGTGTGGCGCACGTCGTTCTCATCTTCCAGTACCAGCACCAGATTGTCGGTGCCGTCACTGTCGTCGAGTGGCAACAGCGGCGTTTCCGTTACCGCCTGCATGGGGGCTCGGGGCAATTGCAGGCGCACCAGCGTGCCTTTGCCCGGCGCGGTTTCAATCTGTACCCGCCCGCCGGACTGGCGGACAAAACCGTAAACCATCGACAGGCCAAGCCCGCTGCCGCTACCGACCGCCTTGGTGGTGAAGAAGGGCTCGAACACCTGCGCCTTGACCTCCTCCGACATCCCGCAGCCGGTGTCGATCACTTCCAGCGCCACCATGTCCTGTTTTTTGCCGCTGCTGCGCACTACCCGCTGGTTATAAATGCGGATCTTCACCACCCCGCTGCGGCCTTCCATCGCATCCCGCGCGTTGACCACCAGGTTGATCAGCGCATTTTCCAACTGATTGGCATCGATCCACGCCGGCCAGCCGGGCTGTTGCGCCTCAATGGTCAGCGATAGCGTGGCGGGCAGCGAATGGCGCAGCAGTTCCTGCAGGTTTTCCACCAGCGCACGCAGCGCGATGGCTTGAGGGTGCAGCGCCTGTTTGCGTGAGAATGCCAGCAGCCGCTGAGTGAGTTGCGCGCCGCGTTCGGCGGCTTTCAGCGCGCGGGCGATGCGTTGTGCGGTTTGCGCGTCCTGCGTTTGCCCGGTTGTCAGTTCCAGGCTGCCGATAATCACCGCCAGCAGGTTGTTAAAATCGTGCGCCAGGCCGCCGGTAAGTTGACCGACCGCCTTCATTTTCTGGCTGTGCAGCAGCGCCTCTTCCAGCGCCTTGCGCTCGGTGCGTTCCAACACCACGTTCACCACACCGCGGTTGGGCACCGGGCTGAAACGCAGTTCGACGGTGCGACCGTCATCCAGACGCAGCTCCTGCGGCTGCGGCAGTTCACTGGACAGATTGGCCAGTACCGCCTCCCAGCGCTGGCCCTGTGGCGGCGTTACGTGTTGCAGCAATTCGCGGTAGTGCTGGCCGCGGTGCAACTGGTGTTCGTTCAGCCCCAGCAGCAGCGGGTATTGCGGGTTCCACACCACCAGCTGTCCGTCGTTATCAAACAGGGCAAAACCGTCGCGCATTGCCAGGAACGTGGTTTCCAGCTGGGTGCTTTTTTCTTTCAACAGGCGAGAGGTTCGTTCCAGTGAGGCGGTATTGCGGGCAAACACGTTGAAAGCGCGCGCCAGTTCGCCAAGTTCATCGCGGCGTTGCAGCGCCGGCACGCTGACGTCACGCTCACCGCGCGCCAGTCGCGTCATGGCATTGGCGATCGCCGTCAGGTTAGAACCGAGATTGCGGTAGATATACAGCCCGGCGAAGCCGGTGATCACCAACGCCAGCAGGGCGAACAGGCCGATAAATACGCTGATGGAACTGAGCTCACGGTGCGTCTGGTGGGTACGCAGCTCCGACTCGTTCGCTACCTTTTGCACGTACAGGTTGATGTCGCCGTTGAGCATCTCGACTAACGCTTTGATATGGTAGGTATAATAGGCCAGGGCCAGGTCGCTTTGCTCCAGTTCCAGCGTTTCGGGCAGCAGGCGTTGTTCGCTGATGCGAAACTGTCGCATTTTCTCATCCACCAATGCATTCGAGCTGCGCTGCGGCCAGTAGACCATCACGCTGTCGAGTTGCTGGGCGGCCGCCTTGGGCGTTGGGGTCTGAATGGCGATCGCCAACAGCCGGTCAATCTGGCCGAGCAGCGGTTGCGAAGGCTGGTCCAGATTGTCGCGTTGGCTCAGGCTGGTGATATGCCGCAGCGTACTCTGTGTCTGGTAAAGCCCGCTGAGCAGGATGTTGCGTTGCAGGTGCCGCGCGTGACCGAGTTCCAGCATGCGGGTGACGCTGGTTTCCAGTGCGTTGCTGCGGCTGATGATGCGCTTGACCAGCGCCGGCTCGCTGTGGGCCAGCGGGGCGTCCGCCAGCCGGTTGAGAGATGCCTGCAGCGCCAACTGGGTCTGTTTCAATCGGGCGGATTCGCTCTGGTACTCCAGTGCGCCAACCACCTGCGAAAGCCGGATGGCGGCGGTGGCGACGTTCGACGTATCGCGGCTCAGCGCCATGCTGCCGTTCATCTCTTTCAGCGTTTGCGCCTGCACCTGTTCCTGCAGCTTGCCCGCATGCATAAAGCCGACGATCGCCACGCCGCTGACCATCAGCGTCACCGCCACTACCAGCAGGTTGAACATCAGCAGGCGCCCACGCGCACCGGCAAGGAAAGGTAGTCTGCGCATCGTATCTCCCGTAACTGACTGTTCGCATTATAAATCCCCGTTCCATTAACAATATGACAAACATGAACGGGCGCTGACATTTTGCATTTATTTATGCGTGGTTAACTGCATGTAATCCGAACCGCAGCCTGAGGTATGACGATGAGCGTGACCCCGATTTTGGAAATGCACAACATCGCCAAGAGTTTTGGTCAGTTTTATGCGCTGAAAGGCGTCGACCTGACGGTATATCGCGGTGAGATCCACGCGCTGATGGGTGAAAACGGCGCGGGTAAAAGCACGTTAATGAAAATATTGGCCGGCGCGTATATCGCCAGCAGCGGGGAAATTTTTATCGATGGGCAGCCGTTCGCCATCAAAGGGCCAAAAGACGCCCTGGCGGCAGGTATCACGCTGATTTACCAGGAAATGAATCTGGCACCCAATCTGACGGTGGCGGAGAACATTTTTCTGGGCAGCGAGATCCAGCGCGGTGGCCTGGTGAAACGCCGGCAGATGTTGCTGGAAGCGCAGAAGGTGATCGACAGGCTGGGCGCGCAGTTCAGCGCCGGCGATCGGGTCATGAAATTAACCATCGCCGAGCAGCAGCAGGTGGAAATCGCCCGCGCGTTGCATCGCAATAGCCGCATTCTGGTGATGGACGAACCTACGGCGGCGCTCTCTTCGCGTGAAACGCATCGGCTGTTCGAGCTGATCAAGCGCCTGCGCGATGAGGGAATGGCGATCATTTACATCAGCCACCGTATGGCGGAAGTGTACGAACTGTCGGATCGCGTCAGCGTGCTGCGTGACGGCCAGTATGTCGGTAGCCTGACGCGCGACAAGCTGTCCGCCAGTGAGCTGGTGCGCATGATGGTGGGCCGCCCGCTGAGCGATCTGTTCAATAAGGAACAGGGGATTGCGGTGGGCGAACCGCGTCTGACGTTGCACGGGTTGACCGACGGCAAGAAAGTGAAGCCGGTCAGTCTGCAGGTGCGCGCCGGCGAGATTGTCGGCCTTTCCGGGCTGGTGGGGGCCGGGCGCTCCGAACTGGCGCAGCTGATTTTCGGCGTGCGCAAGGCGAGCGGCGGCACTGTGGAGATTGACGGCAAAACGGCCAATATCCATTCACCGCGCGACGCCATCGCTCTGGGCATCGGTTTTCTCACCGAAAACCGCAAGGAGCAGGGTCTGTTTCTCGATCTGGCGGCGCATGAAAATATCGTTATGGCAACGCTGGAGCGCGATGGCCGCTACGGCCTGCTGAATCGCCGCAAGGCGCAGATCATTTCCAGCGACGCTATCGGCCTGCTGAATATCCGTGTGCCGCATGCTCAGGTGCGCGCCGGTGGTCTGTCCGGCGGCAACCAGCAAAAGTTGCTGATTTCACGCTGGGTGGCGATCGGCCCGCGCATTCTGATCCTCGATGAACCGACGCGCGGCGTTGACGTCGGCGCCAAGAGCGAAATTTACCGCATCATGAGCCAGATGGCGCAGCAGGGGGTGGCGATCCTGATGATCTCCAGCGAACTGCCTGAGGTGGTCGGGATGAGCGATCGGGTTTACGTCATGCACGAAGGCAGTATCGCCGGCGAACTGAGCGGCAGCGACATTACTCAGGAAAACATCATGACGCTGGCCACCGGCGTCGAAACCGCCGTGGAAATCGCCGACCATGAATAATTCAATCCGTACGCTCAAGGAGCCTGCCATGACTTCGAATCCGCTGCCGCCTGGCGCAAAAAATCCCACGCTGAAACGGGCGTTTATGGGCGATATGATGCAAACCGTCGGCATTCTGCCGATTCTGATCCTGATCGTCGCGGTTTTCGGCTTTGTCGCGCCGAATTTTTTTACCGATGCCAACCTGCTGAACATCGCCCGTCAGGCGTCGATTAACATCGTGCTGGCCGCGGGCATGACCTTTATCATTCTTACCGGCGGCATCGATCTCTCGGTCGGTTCGATGCTGGGCACCACGGCGGTGGTGGCGATGGCGGTTTCCCTGATGCCGGGCATGGCCGGGTTGTCGATCCCGCTGGCGCTGCTGGCCGGGCTGGGGATGGGGCTGTTCAATGGATTTCTGGTGGCCTACGCCGGTTTGCCGCCGTTTATCGTGACGCTTGGCACCTATACCGCACTGCGCGGCGCGGCTTATCTGCTGGCGGACGGCACCACCATCATCAACTCGAATATCAGTTTTGAATGGATCGGCAATGCTTATCTGGGGCCGATTCCCTGGCTGGTGATTATCGCCTTTGCGGTGATCGCGCTGTGCTGGTTCATCCTGCGCCGCACCACGCTCGGGGTTCATATCTACGCGGTGGGCGGCAATATACAGGCCGCACGTCTGACAGGCATCAAGGTGGGCGCGGTGCTGCTGTTCGTCTACGGCATGAGCGGGCTGCTGTCCGGGCTGGGCGGGGTGATGAGCGCCTCCCGGCTCTACAGCGCCAACGGCAACCTGGGCATGGGCTATGAGCTGGATGCCATCGCCGCGGTGATCCTCGGCGGGACCAGTTTCGTCGGCGGCATCGGCACCATTACCGGCACGCTGGTGGGGGCGTTGATTATCGCGACCCTGAATAACGGCATGACGCTGATGGGGGTTTCTTATTTCTGGCAATTGGTGATCAAAGGGGCGGTGATCATCATAGCGGTGCTGATTGATAAATACCGTACCCGAAACTATCAACACTAATCGCAGTGCTTCATAACATCTGGATAATAATGAGGAAAACACTATGCGTTTCAAGCCATTGATTACCGCTTTGTTGGTTACCGCCGCGCTCGGCAGCGCCTCTGTGGTCCAGGCGAAAGAATTGAAATCGATCGGGGTGACGGTGGGCGATCTGGCCAACCCGTTCTTTGTGCAGATCACCAAGGGCGCCGAGCTGAAAGCGCGGGAGCTGGCCGGTGACAAGGTGAATGTGACGCTGGTGTCGAGCGGTTACGATCTTGGCCAGCAGGTGGCGCAGATCGACAACTTCATCGCCGCCAAGGTCGATATGATCATCCTCAACGCCGCCGATTCCAAAGGCATCGGCCCGGCGGTTAAACGCGCCAAGGACGCCGGCATCGTGGTGGTGGCGGTAGACGTGGCGGCCGAAGGGGCCGACGCCACCATCACTTCGGATAACACCCAGGCGGGTGCGATGGCCTGTAAATACATCAGCGATCGCCTGAAAGAGAAAGGCAACGTGGTGATCATCAACGGGCCGCCGGTTTCTGCGGTGCAAAACCGGGTGGAAGGCTGTATGACCGAACTGAAGAAACACCCGGATATCAAGCTGCTGTCCTACAACCAGAACGCCAAGGGCAGCCGCGAAGGCGGTCTGGAGATCATGACTTCGTTGCTGGCGGCCAATCCGAAGATCGACGGTGTATTCGCGATTAACGATCCGACGGCGATCGGCGCCGATCTGGCGGCCAAGCAGGCGCAGCGCAGCGAGTTCTTTATCGTCGGCGTAGACGGCTCGCCGGACGGTGAAGAGGCGCTCAAACGCGACAACTCGCTGTTTGTGGCGACGCCGGCGCAGGATCCGCAGGTGATGGCGGCCAAGGCGGTCGAGATCGGTTACGACATTCTGCAGGGCAAACCCGCGCCAACCGGCCCGGTGCTGATCCCGGTGACCATGATCGATAAAAATAATATCGGCAGCTACAAAGGCTGGACGGTGAAATAACCTTCTGCCGCCAGGGGCCAGCTCAGTCTGGCCCCTTATTGATAACCACGCCCGGAGGTGCCATGAACCGTTCCGCCGTGAACCGGATCCTGCAGCAAACCCAGCACTTTTTTGCCCGCTTCGACGTCCATCTGCCGCCTTTCGCTCATTTTAGCCCGTCGGCCTGGCGGCAGCTCGATCGCCAGCCGTGGCAGGAGGTCTTCGATCTGAAACTCGGTTGGGATGTCACCGCGTTCGGCGGCGATGACTTTGCGCACCGTGGCCTGACGTTGTTTACGCTGCGCAACGGTTCGCCCGGCGGCCAGCCCTATGCCAAATGTTATGCGGAGAAGATCATGCACTGCCGCGAAGCGCAGGTGACGCCAATGCATTTCCACTGGCGCAAACGCGAGGACATCATCAACCGCGGCGGCGGCAATCTGATCGTCGAACTGCACAACGCCGATGCCGATGAACGGCTGGCTGAGGGAGCGGTGACCGTTACCCTGGACGGTTGCCGGCAGACCCATGCCGCCGGTTCGCGTCTGCGGCTGGCGCCGGGAGAAAGCATCTGTCTGACGCCGGGCATTTATCATAGCTTTTGGGGTGAGGAGGGCTTTGGTGACGTGCTGGTGGGCGAAGTCTCGACGGTCAACGATGACGACAACGACAACCGTTTCCTGACGCCGCTCAGCCGCTTTGGCCAAATAACGGAAGACCAGCCGCCGCAGTGGCTGCTGTGCAACGAATATTCGCGCTTTATCGATTAAAGGAGAACAGCTATGGCACTGATTTCACTGGCGCAGGGATTGGCGCACGCTCGTCGGCACGGCTATGCGCTCGGCGCGTTCAACGTGCTCGACAGCCACTTCCTGCGTGCGCTGTTTGCCGCCGCAGAGGCGGCGCGATCGCCGTTTATTATCAACATTGCCGAAGTGCACTTTAAGTACGTCTCGCTGGAGTCGCTGGTGGCGGCGATTAAAAGCGAAGCGGCGCAGCACGCTATTCCGGTGGTGCTGAATCTGGATCACGGTTTGCATTTCGAGGCGGTGGTGCAGGCGCTGCGCCTGGGGTTCAGTTCGGTGATGTTCGACGGCTCCGGCCTGAGCTATGAAGAGAACGTGCGCCAGACGCAGGAAGTGGTGCGCATGTGCCACGCGGCCGGGGTTTCGGTCGAGGCTGAGCTGGGCGCGGTCGGCGGCGACGAGGGCGGCGCGCTGTACGGCGAGGCCGACAGCAATAAATTTACCGATCCGCAGCGGGCGCGCGAGTTTGTCGGGTTGACCGGCATCGATGCGCTGGCGGTGGCGATTGGCAATGCGCACGGTAAATACAAGGGCGAGCCGAAGCTCGATTTCGACCGGCTGGCGGCGATCCAGCAGCAGGCCGGCATTCCGCTGGTATTGCACGGCGGTTCCGGTATCAGCGACGCGGATTTCAAGCGGGCGATTGGCTTGGGCATTCGCAAGATCAATTTCTACACCGGTATGTCTCAGGCGGCGCTGGGCGCGATTGAGCAGCGGATGACGCAGCGCCACGCAATTTACGATGAGTTCGCCGAAGTGCTGCTGGCGGTGGAGCAGTCGATTAGCGAAGTGGTGCAGCAACAGATGCATATTTTCGGCAGCGCCGGGCGGTTGTAATGACCCGGCATGGCATTGTCTCGGCCGGCAATATGCTGGTGGATCACGTACATCACATCGCTCACTGGCCGCAGCCGGGCTGGTTGGTTGAGATTGAACGCAGCCAACGCGCCACCGGCGGCGCGCCGCTTAACGTGCTGCTGACGCTGGCGCGGATGGAAACCGGGCTGCCGCTGGCGGCGATCGGGCTTATCGGCTGCGACGCGGACGGCGATTACATCATGCAGATGCTGGCGCAACACCGGGTTGATGGCCGCTGGGTGCAGCGCAGCGAAGGGGCGATGACCTCCATGTCGCAGGTGATGACCGAACCGGGCGGGCAGCGAACCTTCTTCCATGCGCCGGGCGCCAACCGGCTGCTGGATCTGGACGCTTTCGACGAGCTGTACAGCGAACACAAAATTTTCCATCTCGGTTATCTGCTGCTGCTCGACAGCCTGGATCGCCCGGATGAGGCGTTCGGCACCCGCAGTGCGCGGCTGCTGGCGCAGATGCAGCAGCGCGGTTACCGGACGTCGCTGGATCTGGTGTCGCGTCAGGGCGATCCGCGCTACCGGCCGCTGGTCTTGCCGGCGCTGCGCTGGCTGGATTATCTGGTGATCAACGAGCTGGAGGCAGGGGAGTTTACCGGGCTGGCGCTGCGATCAGCCAACGGCGCTTTACAGCAGCATTTGATGGCGCAGGCCGCACAGCAGCTGTTGCAGGCCGGCGTGCGCCGACGGGTGGTGATCCACTGCCCGGAAGGGGCGTACGGGCTGGAAAACGGCGGTGATGCGCGCTGGCAGCCCTCATGGCGCCTGAGCGAGGGCGAGATTGTCGGCAGCGTCGGCGCCGGGGATGCGTTCTGTGCCGGGGTGTTGTACGCCAGCCATGAAGACTGGCCTTTGGTGGAGACATTGCAACTGGCGCATGCCTGCGCGCGTTTCAATCTGCTGTGCGCCAATGCTATCGACGGCGCACGGCCGTTATCGGAACTGCAGGCGTATATCAGGCGGCAGCCACCGGTTGGCTGACGTCGGCGGCGAACACATAACCCAGCCCGCGAATGGTGCGGATCAGTTCGGGTTGATGCGGATTGATCTCGATCTTGCGCCGTAACCGCATGATCAGCACGTCGATGGTGCGATCGAAGACCTCCAGCGTTTCGCTGTGGGTCAACTCCAGCAGGCGATCGCGGGTCAGCACTTTGCGTGCATGCTGCACCAGCGCCAGCAGCAGGCCATATTCGCCCTGAGTCAGATCGACAGGTTGTCGCTGCGGATTGTGCAAGGTGCAGCGGGCGGCGTCCAGACACCAACCGTTGAACTGCCAGCCTTCGGGCTTGCCCTGGCCAACCGCTACCGGCTCGAGCGCCAGCGCGCCGGTACGCCGCAGCACCGCTTTGGCGCGGGCCACGACTACGCGTGGGTTGAAGGGCTTGGCGATGTAATCGTCGGCGCCCATTTCCAGGCCGACAACCACGTCAGACTCGGAACCGAGGCCGGTCAGCATCACCACCGGCAAATCCGGGCGCAGGCGGTGGATCTGTTGCAGTACCAGCAGGCCGTTGGTATCCGGCAGGATCAGGTCGAGCAGCACCAGAGCAATGTCCGGTTGCTGGTTGAGTAAGGCAAGCGCTTCGCTACCCCGGTGGCAGGCATGAACGGTAAATACGTGTTCATTGAGCACGTCGCAGAGCACGTCACAGATAGCGGGGTCGTCATCGACGATCAGTACGGCAGGTTTCATCGCTGCTCTCCGGATTTATTATGTGGAACTGTTTAAAAACAGTGTACCTGATGGCTAATTAATAAGCGGCAGCCGGCAGGGGGTCTGATGCGGAAATTGCCATCGCCGTCACATTCGGCGGCAAGGGGATGATCCCGCATGCCGGTTACAGTAGTCTGTAGCAATGTTGTTGTGCATTGAGGAGAAAAAATCGTGCGCATTGGTATCGATCTGGGTGGCACCAAAATTGAAGTGATCGCGCTGGCCAACGACGGACATGAGCTGTTCCGCCATCGTATCGCGACGCCGCGTCATGACTATCAGCAAACGCTGGATGCAATCACCGGCCTGGTGAAGCTGGCGGAAGAAAAGACCGGGCAGCAGGGTTCTGTCGGCGTCGGCATCCCCGGCACGCTGTCGCCCTATACCGGGCTGGTGAAAAACGCCAACTCGGTCTGGCTCAACGGCCAGCCTATGGATAAGGACCTGTCGACGATGTTGGCGCGTGAAGTGCGCATCGCCAACGACGCCAACTGTTTGGCGGTCTCGGAAGCCACCGATGGCGCGGCGGCCGGTCAGAAAACCGTGTTTGCGGTGATTATCGGCACCGGCTGCGGCGCGGGCGTGGCGATTAACGGGCAGGCGCATTCCGGCGGCAACGGCATTGCCGGCGAATGGGGGCACAACCCTTTACCCTGGATGGATGACGACGAGCTGCGTTTTCGCACCGAGGTGCCTTGTTACTGCGGCAAGCAAGGCTGCATCGAGACCTTTATCTCGGGCACCGGTTTTGCAACCGACTATGCGCGCCTGAGCGGCAACCCGCTGAAAGGCCATGAGATCATGACCCTGGCGGCGCAAGGTGATGCCCTGGCGGAGCGGGCCATCGGCCGCTATGAACTGCGGCTGGCGAAATCGCTGGCGCATGTGATCAATATATTCGATCCGGACGTGGTGGTGCTGGGCGGCGGCATGAGCAATGTGGACCGCTTGTATCAGCACGTGCCGCAATTGGTGAAATCCTGGGTATTCGGCGGCGAATGCGAAACGCCAATTCGCAAAGCGATCCACGGCGATTCCAGCGGCGTGCGCGGCGCAGCCTGGTTGTGGCCGCAGAGGTAACCCTTGCAAAAAAGCGCGAGCCTGTTCGCGCTTTAATCAATTCCCTGTACAAAAACTGGACGCCCCTCTATGCTTTAGCTAACTTAGCTAAGGAGACGCTCATGCCTATTCAGGCCAATATGCACGAAGCAAAATCGAACCTGAGCCAGTTGGCGGATAAAGCCGCAGAGGGAGAGACAGTGATCATAGCGAAAGCAGGGAAGCCTTACGTTCAGTTGATGGCGATTAAAGGTGAAGCGCGCAAACCCGGCGCGGCCAAAGGTAAATTTACCGTACCTGAGGATATTAATGCCGGCGATGCGGACATCACCGCATTGTTTGAGGGAGAAAAATGAGGCGCTTGCTGCTGGATACCCACGCGCTGCTGTGGTGGCTGGTGGACAATGCCAGCCTGGGGCCGCGGACCCGCAATCTGATCGCCGATCCCAATAATCTGGTTTACGTCAGCGCGGCGAGCGTATGGGAAATCTCGATCAAGCAGGCGTTGGGCAAGCTGCCGGTGCCAGAGGACATTTTTGACATCATTGAGGCTGAGGATTTTCTGTCGTTGCCGATAGCCGCTTTTCATAGTCAGCAGGCGGGGCAGTTACCGCAACACCACGGCGATCCTTTCGATCGCATGCTGATCGCCCAGTCGCAGGCCGAAGGGCTGACGCTGATCACCGCCGACGGCGTTTTCCCGCAGTATGGCATTCGGGTGTTCGACGCCCGGCGCTGATCCTATTTTACCTCGCTCTCACTGCGCACCCGTTCGATATGAATGGTCAAAAACATCATCTCTTCGCTGGTTAACTGGTGTTGGTAATGTTTTTCGATGTGCTGATTGATCTTGCCGGCGCAGGTGAATGACTCGCGGTATTTCTCTTTCACCACCTGGTAGAGCGAATCATCGTCGCTGTCGACGTAGTTTTTCCCCAGCAGGCGCTGAGCGAAAAATTTCAGGTGAGTGACAAAGCGATGGTAACTCAGCGCTTCTTCGTTGTAATCGAAGCGGAAGTGGTATTTGACGATGTTAAGGATCTCCTGCATCACGCGGGTGATGTGCAGGGTGTTGTGCATTTCGTCGTTCAACTGGGCGTTGACCAGGTGCAGGGCGATAAACCCGGCTTCGTCCTCCGGCAGGGCGGTGCCCAGCCGCTGGGTGATAAGGTCCAGCGCTTCCAGCCCGACGGCAAATTCGGCCGGATAAAGCTTTTTGATTTCCCACAGCAGCACGTTTTTGATGTCCAACCCCTGGTCGTGGCGCTGCAGTGCAAAGTGAATGTGGTCGGTCAGCGTGATATAGACGATGTTGTGCAGCTTGCCCGGTAGGCGCTGGCGGGCAAGGGTGATGATTTTGTCGGCGGTGGTCACGCAGGCCAGCGGGATCTCCGCCAGCAGCTCTTTGTAGCGTTCGCCCATTTCGCCGCCGTTGGGGGTGAAGATCTTCTCGATCAGGTTTTCGTCCAGCAGATCGCCGGCCTTCTTTTTAAACCCTACGCCGCGACCCATCACTACCGTTTCTTCCTGACGGTCGTCCAAGGTAATCACCGCGTTATTATTAAGTATTTTTGCGATTTTCATGGTTGTTCCCTGCTGTTTCAGCGCGCTGAAAACGAAAAAACCTGACGCACGGGAGCGATCCCCTGCGTCAGGTTTTGCCTGTATTCGGATATCTCTTCTCCCTGGTATGCCAGGGACGCTGCATATTGCGCCCGCATGAGTTTGATTCATCGGGCAAGGCTGCAGCTTGAAATTCTTAGGTATACAGTAGCAATCCTGTTATCAGCAGCATCATAACCCTTGTCAGCGGCGGCTCAACGCTTTTTGCCAGGGAGTGCCGCTGTGGTCACACTTCTCAGTCGCTGCCGGACAACATCAGGTCCTGCGGCGCATTTCGGCGCTGGGTTTTGGTCAGCAGGAAATAGAGATAACCGCAGGCCATCAGGGCGATAAATACCCCGCCGATCACCGGGTTAAACCACAGCATGGCGATCAGGCATACCAGCGCCAGCACCAGCGCGATGGCCGGTACCAGCGGGTACCCCGGCGCCAGGAAGCTGCGCTCCAGCTCCGGCGCAATGCGGCGCAGTTTGAACAGGCTGAGCATGCTCATCAGGTACATCACGATGGCACCGAATACGGCCATGGTGATCATGGCGGCGGTGAGGCTCATGCCCTGAAGGTTGATCCAGCTGTCGCTGAAGATCGCGGCGATGCCGATCACGCCGCCGGCCAGGATCGCCCGGTGCGGCGTCTGGAAGCGCGACAGTTTCGCCAGTGAGGTCGGCAGGTAACCGGCGCGCGCCAGCGCGAAGAACTGGCGCGAATAGCCGAGAATAATGCCGTGGAAGCTGGCCACCAATCCAAACAGGCCAATCCACACCAGCATGTGCATCCAGCCGGAGTTTTCGCCTACCACCATTTTCATCGCCTGCGGCAACGGATCGTTGATGTTCGACAGTTTGCTCCAGTCGCCTGCGCCGCCCGCCAGCAGCATCACGCCCAGCGCCAATACCACCAGCGTCAGAATGCCGGAAATGTAGGCACGCGGAATGGTGCGTTTCGGATCCTTGGCCTCTTCCGCCGCCATTGCCGCGCCCTCGATGGCCAGGAAAAACCAGATCGCGAACGGAATGGCGGCGAAGATACCGGACAGCGCCGCGCTGCCGAAATGATCGCTGCCCGCCCAGCCGTTGAGCACGAAGTTGCTGAAGCTAAAGCCCGGCGCCACTACGCCCATAAACACCAGCAGCTCAAAGACCGCCAGCACGGTGACGCAAAGTTCGAACAGCGCCGCCAGCTTAACGCCGAGGATATTCAGCGTCATAAAAATGGCGTAGGCGCCCACCGCCGCCCACTTGGGGTTAAGCGCCGGGTATTGCACGTTGAGGTAAGCCCCGATCGCCATGGCAATCGCCGGCGGTGCGAACACGAATTCCACCAGCGTCGCCAGCCCGGCGATCAGGCCGCCGGTTTCGCCAAAGGCGCGGCGGCTATAGGCGAAAGGCCCGCCTGCGTGAGGGATGGCGGTGGTCAGCTCGGTAAAACTGAAGATAAAACAGCCGTACATGGTCGCCACCATCAGGGTGGTGATCAGGAAACCGAGCGTCCCCGCCACGCCCCAGCCGTAGCTCCAGCCAAAATATTCCCCGGAAATCACCAGCCCGACGGCAATGCCCCAAAGATGCAGGGTGCCCAGGGTAGGTTTAAGTTGCATTGTCATGTTGCTCTCCCGATCGAAAAAACCGCCTGCGCAGATAAAGAAGGTATCCACTCACGACGCTGCAGGTTTTATGCCATGACGACGCCTCTCTGCCAGCACGGGGGGGTGGCTTAAGGGCCGCTTGAGCGCGCACCAAAAGTGGGCAGCGTGGCGACGAAATTGTGCTTTATTGGTGATTTTTTGACCGATACGGCGGCGGGAGGCGGACCGGTAAGCTGGTACGGAAGTTGCTTACCTCCCTGCACCGTTACAGCCACAGTGGAATACATCATGCCGACAGCGCTTTCCTGCCAGCCGGAAGCATGCACTCAGTTGGAAGCCGGTCTGACGCGGCGGGAGAACAAGAGGGAAGGCTATCGTTTCGACTATTCGGTGGAGCACGGCGTGATTTTGTGCCAACGGCGCAATGCCGAACTGACGCTGGTGGACCGTACCCGCGCCCAGGTGCGCCAAGCGCTGCTGAGCGGAGAACCGGTGTTGGAAATCATCGCCGAGAAAATGGGCCTGTCCGCCGGTTCGTTGCAGCGCCGCCTGCGTGAACAGGGGGTGACTTTTACCGCGTTGGTGGACAAGGTACGCTGCGACCTGGCGACTCATTATTTGCAGCAGCGCCACCTGCCGATTGCCGAGTTGGCGCTGCTGCTGGGGTATTCCGACGTCAGCGCGTTTTCACGCGCTTTTCGCCGCTGGTTTGGCATCAGTCCACGTCAGTGGCGGCAACTGCCGGCCTAACTTTCCAGCCGAAACTGCGGCTCCAGCCGGCTGATACCCAGTCCGTTGACCTTTTTCACCTTAATCTGCACCGGAATGCGTTCTTTCATCGCTTCGACATGGCTGATCACGCCGATGGTTTTACCGGAGGCATTCAGGCTGTCGAGCGCGTCCAGCGCGGTATCCAGGGTTTCCGCATCCAGCGTGCCGAAGCCTTCGTCGAGAAACAGCGAGTCGATGCTGGTCTTGTGGCTGACCAGGTCAGACAACGCCAGCGCCAATGCCAGGCTGACCAGGAAACTTTCGCCGCCGGACAGGGTGCGGGTGTCACGCAGCGCGTCCGCCTGCCAGGTATCTACCACCTGCAGTTCCAGCGCGTCGCTGGTTTTGCGTTGCAACAGGTAGCGCCCATGCAGCCGCCCAAGCTGGTTATTGGCCAGGTACACCAGATGATCCAGCGTCAGCCCCTGGGCAAATTTGCGGAATTTATCGCCTTCTTTGGAGCCGATCAACTGATTGAGGTAGCTCCAGTCGTCGTACTGCTGCTGGCTCTGGCTGATTTGCTCAAACAGCGATTGCTGATTGAGACGGCGTGCGGCGTCGCTTTCCAATTGGTTGCGCACTTCACCCTGACGCAGTTGCAAGGCTTTCAACTGCTGCGCCAACGCCTCCAGGCTCTGGCTCAGGGCTTGCGCGTCGGCCTGGGTTTCATCCAGCCCTTCCGGGCGCTGTTGCCGCTGTTGTTCCAGCGTATGAACCGCCTGTGCCAGCAGGGCGCTGGCCTCCACCTGCCGCTGGTGCAACCGTTCTTTATGCTGCTGCAATTGCCGGCGCTGTGCGTCATCCAACAGCGCGGCGCTGAATGCGGCTTCGTCGCTGAATTCGCTGGCGGTCAGGGCTTCCAGCCAGGTTTGTTCCGCCTGTTGCAGCCTCTCGCTCTGCCGTTGCTGCTGTTGTTGCAGGCCGGCAAGCTGGCCGGCCAGGCGATCGCGCTGCTCCTGAGCTTTCTGCCATTGTTCCGCCGCCTGATGGCTGGCCTGCTCGCAGGCGGCCAGTTGGGCACGCAGCTGTTCGCGCACCTGCGGAATCTGTTGTTCGCCAAACAGCGCCAGCCGCTGCGCGCGGTGTTCGCCCAGGGTTTTCTCGCCCTCTTGCCACTGTTGTTGCAAGCGCTGCTGTTGCAACTGCGCATCGGCGTGGTTTTTTTCCAGCAGGGTGAAGCGCTCGTCCAGCAGCGCTTGTTGCTGTTGCGCTTGTTGTTGCTGCGCCTGGAGCTCGGCCAATGCATCTTTCGCCTGCTGTACCGCCTGTGCTGCCTGTTCGTGCTGCGCCAGCCCTTGCTGGCCCTGGCGTTCTTCGCTGTCGCAGGCGTTCAGCCACTGGCTCAGGCGCTCGGCATCTTGTAGATCGAAATCAAACGCCAGCGGCGCGCTGAGGGTTTGCCACTGTTGGCGCTGGGCGGCGAGTTGCTCCTCGTCCTGCGCTATTTGCTGTTGTTGGCGCTGTTGCTGCTCCTTCAGGCTTTCGCAACGGGTGCGCAGTTCGGTGCCCTGGGTGTACAGCGCCTCGGTTTTGACGCGCATTTCCGCCAGGCGCAATGCCGTCTCGGACGGTTTTACCGCCTGATATTGCTCAATGGCCGGATGGCTGGCGGAACCGCATAACGGGCAGGGCTCGCCGCTTTGCAGCAGTGCGCGCTCGGCTTCCAGACTGACGATGCGCTTTTCCAGCTCAAGGGCTTTTTCCACGTCCAACTGATGCGCTTTTTGCTGCTTGTAGTGCCGCCGCGTTTCTTCCAGCTGTTGCTCATGTTCGCCAAGCTGCGCCTGACGGGCGGAAAACTCTTTGCGCTGTTGTTCAAGCCGCTCGCTGGTCTGGCGGAACAGCGAGGAGAGGGTGAACAGCTGCTGGCGTGCGGGGCGCAGCTCGGCCAACGCGGTCTGACGCTGGCGCAACGCCGCCAGCGGTGACTGCGCTTCCAGCGCATTTTGCTGCTGTTGCTGCGCCATCAACGCCGCGTTAAGACCGTTAAGCTTCTCCTGATGTTGCCCGGCCTGTGCGGTCAATTGGCTGCGTTGAACGTTTAACTGCTCCAGATCCGTTTTCTGCTGATGGCACTGCCGGGCGGCGTTGTCGCACGCCTGCTGCAATTCCGTCTGCGTTTTTTGCAGTTGAGCAATCTGGTGGTCGAGCGGGACGATCTGCTCGTCGATCAGCCGCTGCTGGATCTGCTGGCGTTCGGCCTGCGCCTGCTGCTCGACGCGCGCTTTTTCCACTGCCTGCTGCAATGGCGCCATCTGCGCAAGCTGATGCTCTTGCTGCTGCGCCATTTGGGCGATCTGCTGTTGCAGCGCCTGCTGCTCACTGCGGCAGCGGTGACGGTCGTTATGCAGCGGCCGCAGTTTCTCCGCCGGTTCGCTGCGCGCCAACTGTTGCAACTGCGGTTCGGCCGCGGCCTGCTCCTGTTGCACGACGCTCAACTGGCGTTGGTATTCCTGCTGCTGGTGCTGCGTTCGCTGCCACTGTTGCAGCCAGTTCAGCGCCTGTTGCTGTTGCCGGGCCTGCCCGTTGAGGGCGGTTTCCTGCGCGCTCAGCTCAGCTAATTGGCTTTCCAATTGCTGACGCTGTTCGTCATTCAGCAGCTCAATGCCGCTGGCGCGTTGATGCAAGGCGTCCAGATCGGCTTTGGCCTGTTTGTGCTGCTCGAAAACCCGTTCGGAAAGCTGGCCGTAGATCTCGGTGCCGGTCAGCTCTTCCAGCAGTTCGGCCCGGTCATTGGCATCGGCATTGAGGAAGGCGGCGAACTGCCCCTGGGACAGCATCATCGATTTGGTGAAGCGGCCGAAATCCAGCCCGGTGATCGCGGCGGTCAGATCCAGCTTGTCGCGGACTTTATCCGCCAGGATTTTGCCGTCTTCACGCAGCGCCAGCTCCACCTTTGGCGCTTGCAGGTTGCCGTCCGGCGCATTTTTGGCGCGGCGTTGGCTCCAGAAGGCGCGGTAGCCGATGCCTTTGACCTCAAATTCGACCTCCGCCAACGACTCGGCGGTGTGGCGCGTCATCAGTTCGTTTTGGCTCGGTGTCACGTTAAGGCGCGGTGTCTGGTGGTACAGCGCCAGGCAGATGGCATCCAGCAGGGTGGTTTTGCCCGCGCCGGTTGGCCCGGTGATGGCGAACAGCCCATTGCTGGCAAAAGGCTCAGCGGTGAAATCGATCTTCCACTCGCCCTGCAATGAATTGAGGTTCTTCAGCCGCAGGCTCAGGATTTTCATTGGGTCGGCTCCTCGTCGTTGTGCCGTACGGCCTCGACCACCTGATGGAACATTTGGCGCATCCGCTGCTGGCGAGGCTCTGTGATTTCCGTCTCCTGCGCCAGCCGCCGCTCGAAGACCTCATCGACGCTCAGTTCGTTGAGCGTTTCCTTGTCCTGCTGTTCAAGGGCCTGGCGGCGCTGCTCTTTACTGCGGCGCAGCAATACCACCTCCACCGGCAGTTGATCCGCCAGCAGTTGAATACGGCGCTGAATGTCGCTGAGGTAATCTTGCGTGGCCACTTCGATATCCAGCCATACCGGCAGTTCCCCTTGATAATCGGCGAACTGCCGCAATTGTTGCTCGATTTGCGCCAAATCACCTTTGATCAGTTGCATCGGCTGGAAGCTGGGGATATCCAGTGCGGTGACCTGTTGCAGGGCGCCATCGGCAAAATCCACCATAAACACGCTCTTGGGTTTGCCCAGCTCATCGAAACTGAGCGGGATAGGCGAACCGCTGTAGCGGATATGCTCGGATTTGGCGACGTTTTGCGCCCGGTGAATATGCCCCAACGCAATGTAGTCGGCAGGCGGAAACGCCTGCGCCGGGAAGGCATCCAGCGTGCCGATGTAAATATCGCGCACCGAATCGGAGGCGGTAACCCCCACCGTGGTCAGGTGGCCGGTGGCGACAATCGGCAAGGTTAGCCCCAGTTCATCGCGGCGTGCGCAGGCCGCCTGGTAGAGCTGTTGATAGTGTTGCGCGATGGCCTCTTGCAACGCCTGCTGCTTTTGCGCACCCGATTCGCCGGCGCGGCTGGTCGTCAGATCGCGCGGGCGCAGGAACGGGATGGCGCACAATACCGCACCCGGTTGGCCGTCGCGCTGGTTAAGCACCAGGATCTGCTGCCCGATGTCGCTTTGGGCGTTGGCGATCACCGTTGTATTCAGGCAAGAAAGCAATTCGCGCGATTCATTCAGGGTTGCCACGGAGTCATGGTTACCGCCCAGCACCACCAGTTGGCAGCCGGTACGCTGCAGCTCCACCACGAAGCGGTTATACAGCTCGCGGGCGTAACTCGGCGGCGACCCGGTGTCGAACAGATCCCCGGCGACGATCAGCGCATCCACCCGTTGCTGTTCAATTTGCTCGATCAGCCAGCGCAAAAAAGCCTGGTGCTCGGCGGCACGGCTTTTGGTGAAAAAGTACTGGCCAAGATGCCAGTCAGAGGTGTGGATCAGGCGCATGACACTCCCGGGGCGATAAGCTAATGGCAGTGATTATAAAGGGGGCTGACTCTCCTGTCGTGACGCAATGATTATGACAACTGAATGATTTTTCTTTGAAGCTGGAAATAATCGCTATGCTTACTGGCTATAACAGGCTGGTTTTTTCATAAAAGTGTCACAAAACTGACGCATAATGGCGCCCGCAATCAACTGTGATCGCTAACACATTGGCAGGATTGACGATGGCAAGACGCATACTGGTGGTGGAAGACGAAGCGCCGATCCGTGAGATGGTGTGCTTTGTGTTGGAACAGAATGGTTACCAACCGTTGGAAGCCGAGGATTATGACAGCGCCGTGACGCGCCTGTCTGAGCCGTTCCCTGATTTGGTGTTGCTCGACTGGATGTTACCCGGCGGTTCCGGTATCCAGTTTATCAAACATATGAAGCGTGAAGCGCTGACCCGCGATATTCCGGTGATGATGCTGACCGCACGCGGTGAAGAAGAAGACCGGGTGCGCGGCCTGGAAGTGGGAGCGGACGATTACATTACCAAGCCGTTCTCGCCGAAGGAGCTGGTGGCGCGCATCAAGGCGGTAATGCGCCGCATTTCGCCGATGGCGGTGGAAGAAGTGATTGAAATGCAGGGGCTGAGCCTGGACCCTTCCTCACATCGCGTAATGGCTAATGAGCAGGCGCTGGATATGGGGCCGACCGAGTTCAAACTGCTGCATTTCTTTATGACCCATCCGGAACGTGTTTATAGCCGCGAACAGTTGCTTAATCACGTCTGGGGCACTAACGTTTATGTGGAAGACCGCACCGTTGACGTGCATATCCGCCGGCTCCGTAAGGCGTTAGAGACCACTGGTCATGACAAAATGGTTCAAACCGTTCGGGGCACCGGCTACCGATTCTCAACGCGTTACTGATCGCGTCGCGCTGGAGAATATGCTGTGCTAGAACGCCTTTCCTGGAAGAGGCTGGCCCTGGAGCTGGCTCTTTTCTGTTTACCTGCCTTGCTGCTGGGGCTGATTTTCGGCTATCTGCCCTGGCTGCTGCTGGCCGCCGTGCTGGCGGCGCTGGTCTGGAATTTCTACAACCAACTCAAACTTTCCCACTGGCTGTGGGTCGACCGCAGCATGACGCCGCCGCCTGGGCGCTGGAGCTGGGAGCCGCTGTTTTACGGCCTGTACCAGATGCAACAGCGCAACCGTCGTCGTCGTCGTGAACTGGCGCTGTTGATCAAACGTTTTCGCAGCGGCGCGGAATCGCTGCCCGATGCGGTGGTGATGACCACCGTCGAAGGCAATATCTTCTGGTGCAACGGGTTGGCGCAGCATCTGCTGGGATTCCGCTGGCCGGAAGACAACGGCCAGCACATCCTTAACCTGTTGCGTTACCCGGAGTTCAGCCACTATCTGCAACAGCAGGAATTCACGCGGCCACTGACGCTGCAACTCAATAACGAGCACTACGTCGAGTTCCGTGTGATGCCCTATTCGGAAGGGCAACTGTTGATGGTGGCGCGCGACGTCACCCAAATGCGCCAGCTTGAAGGCGCGCGCCGCAACTTCTTCGCCAACGTCAGCCATGAATTGCGTACCCCGCTGACGGTATTGCAGGGTTACCTGGAGATGATGAGCGACGAGGAGCTGGACGGCTCGTTGCGCGGCAAGGCGCTGGGTACCATGCAGGAACAGACTCGGCGCATGGACGGGCTGGTCAAACAGCTGCTGACGCTGTCGCGCATTGAGGCGGCCCCTAACGTCGATATGAACGAGCGGGTCGATATTCCGCTGATGTTGCGGGTGTTGCAGCGTGAGGCGCAGTCGCTGAGCGGCGGCAACCACGAGATTACCTTCCGGGTGAACGAGCAGCTCAAGGTGTTCGGCAACGATGACCAACTGCGCAGCGCGGTGTCGAATCTGGTGTATAACGCCGTCAATCACACGCCGAAAGGCACCCATATTGAGGTGAGCTGGCAACAGACTCCAAACGGCGCGCAGTTCCAGGTCAGCGACAACGGGCCGGGCATCGCCGCCGAACATATTCCGCGCTTGACCGAGCGTTTCTACCGCGTCGATAAAGCCCGTTCACGCCAGACCGGCGGCAGCGGGCTGGGGCTGGCGATCGTCAAGCATGCGCTCAGCCACCACGATGCGCGGTTGGAGATCCTCAGCGAGCAGGGGATTGGCACCCGTTTCATCTTTACCTTGCCTAACCGGTTGATTGTTCCTGCAGCTTTATCAGAGAATGCGGTGAAAAATTAACGCGCGAGAGGCTGGCATGATCCGAATTACCCGATGGTTGTTGCTGTGCCTGGCGCTGCTGGCGAGCCGCGGCGCACTGGCACAGCCGGACGGTATGCTGTCCGGCAACCTGTCGAGCGTCGGCTCCGATACGCTGGCGAATCTGATGGCGCTGTGGGCGCAGGACTTCAGTCAGCACTACCCTAACGTCAATTTGCAGATCCAGGCAGCCGGTTCTTCAACCGCGCCTACCGCACTGGCGGCGGGCGCAGCGCAGCTTGGGCCAATGAGCAGGCCGATGAAGGCGGCGGAAGTGTCGGCGTTCGAACACCGTTATGGTTATGCGCCGCTGGCCGTGCCGGTAGCGGTGGATGCGCTGGTAGTGCTGGTGCATCAGGACAATCCGTTGCGCGGTCTGAACCTGCAGCAGCTCGACCGCATTTTCTCCGCTACCCGGCGCTGCGGCGAAAGCCGACCGCTGATGCGTTGGGGCGAATTGGGGTTGACCGGCAGTTGGCAACAGCGCGACCTTCAACGTTTCGGGCGTAACTCCGCCTCCGGCACTTACGGCTATTTCAAACTGCGCGCCCTGTGCGGCGGCGATTTTATGCCGCGGGTCAATGAGCTGCCCGGTTCGGCCTCGGTGGTACAGGCGGTGGCCGGCTCGCTGAACAGCATTGGCTATGCCAGCATCGGTTTTCGCGCCAGTGGCGTGCGTCTGCTACCGCTGGCGGAATCGGGTGAAAATTATGTTGTCCCCAATGATACCAACGTGCGCAACGGCAGTTATCCGCTGTCGCGCTATCTGTATATTTACATCAACAAGGCCCCCAACCAACCGCTGGAGCCGCTGACCGCCGCTTTTCTCGATCGCGTGCTGTCCGATGCCGGGCAAAAGCTGGTTAATCATGACGGTTACCTGCCGCTGCCACCCGATACGCTGCGCAAAACCCGGGTGGCGCTGGGTCTGAAGTAATCCTCCAACGGGCGCCGAGTGGCGCCCAACATGAATTTCTCTCAACACCAATGAAAATTATTCTATTGCCGCCCGACAAGCGGCGTGACAGGATGCTCCCCAATAGGTTATTTAGACGTCTGGATGTCCAAAGTAACTCGGCGTAATAGTTCACACTGTCAATCATTGAAGCAAAGAGGCCCGATCCTTTGCCTGTCACCGGGAGTCATAATATGTGCGATTGCAACCACGCCTTTCACGCTGACGTTGTCGGCAGCCTGTTGCGCCCTGCGGCGCTGAAAACTGCTCGCCAGCAGTTCCAGCAAGGCGAAATCGATGCCGCCCGGTTGCGCGCGGTTGAAGACGAGCAGATCCGTTTGGCGGTGGCAAAACAGAAAGACCTCGGTTTGGCGGTGGTGACGGACGGCGAATTCCGCCGTGCGTGGTGGCACTTCGACTTCCTGGAAGGACTGGACGGCGTGGAAGGTTATGATGCGGAGCAGGGGATCCAGTTCAACGGCGTGCAAACCCGCGCGCGCAGCATCAAGGTGGTCGGCAAATTGGGTTTTAATCCCCAGCACCCGATGCTGGCGGATTTTCGCTTTCTGAAGGCGACGGCCGGCGATGCGGTACCGAAAATGACCATTCCCAGCCCGAGCGTGCTGCACTTTCGCGGCGGGCGTAAGGCCATCGACAACCGGGTTTACCCGGATCTGAATGTCTATTTCGACGATCTGGCGCAGACCTACCGTGATGCGATCAAGGCGTTTTATGACGCAGGCTGCCGCTATCTGCAGCTGGACGACACCGTCTGGGCTTATCTGTGCTCGGACGATCAACGGCGGCAGATCCGCGAGCGCGGTGAGGATCCGGATCGTCTGGCGAAGATCTACGCCGACGTGCTGAATGCGGCGATCGCCGGCAAGCCGGACGATCTGACCATCGGCTTGCACGTGTGTCGCGGTAATTTCCGCTCTACCTGGATCTCCGAAGGCGGTTACGAGCCGGTGGCGGAAATCCTGTTCGGCCAGGTGAATATCGACGCTTTCTTCCTGGAATACGACAACGAGCGCTCCGGGGGCTTCGAGCCGCTGCGTTTTATCAAACCCGGTAAACAGCAGGTGGTGCTCGGCCTGATCACCACCAAAAACGGCGAGTTGGAGAACCCGGAACAGGTGAAACAGCGTCTCGAGGAGGCCGCGCAGTTTGTCGATCGCCGCCAGTTGTGCCTCAGCACCCAGTGCGGGTTTGCCTCGACCGAAGAGGGCAATAGCCTGAGCGAACAGCAGCAGTGGAATAAGCTGCAAAGCGTGGTAAATATTGCCCGAGAGGTTTGGTAAGCGCGCAGATCCCGTTCAGACCACGCGAAAACCGATCGTTTATTGGCGTTTTCGCGCGGTCTCAAGCCAAATGTTTCACGGTTTGTGAATGCGGCGCTCAAAAATGATACAAATCATGTAGTGTATATTTATTGATAGCCAATATGATCGACTGGTGGCAAAAGATTATCTGGTCGATAGCTCTGGTTTTTATCGCACGACTTGCCTTTCAACGCTATAAACGTTTAACTTAGCCCCCGTTGTCGGACTAAACCTCCATTTATAACTCCTAAAACTCTGTCCATCATCATGAGTGGTTAATTTCGAATAAGGGCAAAACGCCGGACGTTATGCGTTTTCTGCTCTTATTGATCTCGCGATGAAAGGGCAAGCCGACAACCGGGTGGGGGCATTACGTCACCACGATATCGGGTACTTTTTTTCATTTGAACAGGCAACACGACATCGTATGAGTCATCGTTTAACGTCAAAAGATATTCTGGCACTGGGTTTTATGACCTTTGCCTTATTTGTCGGCGCCGGGAACATTATTTTCCCGCCAATGGTCGGCTTACAGTCCGGTGAGCACGTCTGGACCGCAGCAATCGGCTTCCTGATTACCGCTGTCGGTTTGCCGGTGATAACCGTGATCGCCCTGGCGCGCGTTGGCGGCGGTATTGATGCCCTTAGCACGCCGATTGGCCGCAGCGCCGGTTTGCTGCTGGCGACGGTCTGTTATCTGGCGGTTGGCCCGCTGTTCGCCACCCCGCGTACCGCGACCGTGTCCTTTGAAGTGGGTATTGCACCGCTGACCGGCGACGGCGCCATGCCGCTGTTTATCTACAGCCTGGTGTATTTCGCGCTGGTCATCGGCATTTCACTGTATCCGGGCCGCTTGCTCGATACCGTGGGCCACGTGCTGGCTCCGCTGAAAATCGTTGCGCTCGGCGCACTCGGCATTGCGGCGTTGGTTTGGCCGGCGGGCACGCCTATTCCGGCTACCGAAATTTATCAGCACGTTCCTTTCTCTTCCGGCTTCGTCAACGGCTATCTGACCATGGATACGCTGGGCGCGCTGGTGTTCGGCATCGTTATCGTCAACGCTGCGCGTTCCCGCGGCGTGAAAGATGCCGGCCTGCTGACGCGTTACACCATTTTGGCCGGCCTGATCGCCGGTGTGGGCCTGACGCTGGTTTACCTGAGCCTGTTCAAGCTGGGTTCCGGCAGTGGCGTGTTGGTGCCGGACGCGACCAACGGCGCGGTGATCCTGCACGCTTATGTGCAAAATACCTTCGGTGGGTTGGGCAGCTTCTTCCTGGCGGCGCTGATCTTCATCGCCTGTATGGTGACTGCGGTAGGCCTGACCTGCGCCTGCGCCGAGTTCTTTGCTCAGTACCTGCCGTTCTCTTATAAAACGCTGGTCTTTATTCTGGGCCTGTTCTCGATGGTGGTTTCCAATCTGGGCCTGAGCCATCTGATCCAGATCTCTATCCCGGTGCTGACCGCGATTTACCCGCCGTGTATCGTGCTGGTGGTATTGAGCTTCACCCTGCGCTGGTGGAACAGCGCGACGCGCATCATAGCGCCGGTGATGCTGGTCAGCCTGCTGTTTGGTATCCTTGACGCGGTGAAAGCGTCTACCTTCCAGCACCTGTTGCCGGAGTGGACCAATCACCTGCCATTGGCTGCGCAGGGGTTGGCATGGCTGTCGCCTTCTCTGCTGATGCTGGTGTTGGTCGCGATTTATGACCGGGTTTGTACGCGTTCTGAAGTGACCGCGCACCCATAATCCCCCGGCTGAATTTTGGGCCACGGACTTGTCCGTGGCCTTTTTACGTTTAAAAAACACGGGTTATTTTCATGCAACAACAGTCACCCTCCGCCCCTGCGGCCAATAAGCTGAAGCGCGGTCTCAGCACGCGTCATATCCGCTTTATGGCTCTCGGCTCGGCCATCGGCACCGGCCTGTTCTACGGTTCGGCGGACGCCATTAAAATGGCCGGCCCGAGCGTTTTGCTGGCATACCTGATTGGCGGCGTCGTCGCTTTTATCATCATGCGCGCTTTGGGCGAGATGTCGGTCAACAACCCGCAGGCCAGCTCATTCTCCCGTTATGCGCAGGACTACCTTGGCCCGATGGCCGGGTATATCACCGGCTGGACCTACTGTTTTGAAATTCTGATCGTCGCCATTGCCGACGTGACCGCGTTCGGCATTTATATGGGCGTCTGGTTCCCCGAGGTACCGCACTGGATTTGGGTGCTGAGCGTGGTGCTGGTGATTGGCGCCATCAACCTGATGAGCGTGAAGGTGTTCGGCGAGCTGGAGTTTTGGTTCTCGTTCTTCAAAGTCGCCACCATCATCATCATGATTGCCGCCGGTATCGGCATCATCATTTGGGGGATTGGCAACGGCGGGCAACCGACAGGTATCCATAACCTGTGGTCCAACGGAGGCTTCTTCAGCAATGGTTTTATCGGCATGATCCTGTCGCTGCAACTGGTGATGTTCGCCTATGGCGGCATCGAGATCATCGGTATCACCGCCGGTGAAGCCAAGGACCCGAAAACGTCGATTCCCAAGGCCATCAATTCGGTGCCGTGGCGCATCCTGGTGTTCTACGTCGGTACGCTGTTTGTCATCATGTCGATTTATCCGTGGAATCAGGTGGGCACCAACGGCAGCCCGTTTGTGCTGACCTTCCAGCACATGGGGATTACCGTGGCTGCGGGCATCCTCAACTTTGTGGTGATCACCGCGTCGCTGTCGGCGATTAACAGCGATGTGTTCGGCGTCGGCCGCATGCTGCACGGGATGGCTGAGCAGGGCCATGCGCCGAAGATGTTCAGCAAGGTGTCGAAGCGCGGCATTCCGTGGGTTACGGTGTTGGTGATGATGCTGGCGTTGCTGTTGGCGGTGTACCTCAACTACATCATGCCGGAAAACGTGTTCCTGGTGATTGCCTCGCTGGCGACCTTTGCCACCGTGTGGGTGTGGATCATGATCCTGTGCTCGCAGATTGCCTTCCGCCGCAGCCTGAGCAAAGAGCAGGTGAAAAAGCTGGCGTTCCCGCTGCGCGGCGGCGTGTTCACCTCCGTGGTCGCGATTATCTTCCTGGCGTTCATCATTGGCCTGATTGGCTATTTCCCAACTACCCGCGTATCACTTTACGCCGGTCTGGTGTGGGTGGTAGTGCTGCTGGCGGGTTACTACTTCAAGGTCAACCGTCAGAAGAAGCGGGCGGTGCTGGCACCACAGCAGGATTGAAAATGAAAACACCGGCCAGCGCCGGTGTTTTTTTAAGCTCATTGTTCTGGTCTGTCAGGCAAAATCCAGTTTGCGCAGTTTCGATAGGTCAATGGATTGTCTGGCGTGCCAGAGATCGTAAGCATCCTGCATTCCCATCCAGACATGTTCGGAACTGCCGATAACAATCGATAAACGTATAGCCATTTCCGGTGAGATATCGGACTTGCCGCTAATCAGACGTTGAACCGTTGATGGCGCTACATCAAGCGCTCTGGCCAGGCCGCGCGCGCTAAGCTGCAATGTCTCCATCGTTTCCTTGATCAGTTCTCCGGGATGTGGCGGGTTATGCATGTGGTTCATCAGTGATAATCCTCATAATTGACGATATAGATATCTCCCTCGGACAATTCAAACGTAATTCGCCAGTTGCCAGTGACGGTGATTGACCAAAGTCCTGTTCGATCGCCCGTCAGCGAATGAAGAAAGAACCCGGGGAGATCTACATCATTGATTTCCTTAGCCAGATCCAACACGCTCAGACGGAGGCTGATTTTTTTTGCCTGTTTGGCATCGATGCCAGCCGTTGAACCCGTTTCAAAGAATTTCTTGAGTCCTTTATGCCTGAAGCTTTTTATCATCCTGATGGCTCCATCGGTGTTGCGTTATACGCATCATAGTCGGGTGTTGCGTATGACGCAACGGTTTGTTTTGACCCGTGCAGACTATCGTCTATCCTCGGGTTCGTCGTCACCCGAGCCGCGCGCTTCAACGCGCAAACTACTGTCGCACAGTCGTTCTTCTTTGCCCTCGCCGGCGCAGCGCGCCAGCACTTCACGGAGATCCTGCATACTGCTGCTGAGGGCACTTAGCGAGGGTTGCAGCGTGCGGCTCATGCGGCTTTCATCCAGCGAAGCGCTATGCAGGCAGCCGATAAACATCAGGGTGGCCAGCAGAGTAAACAACCGGTGTTTTAACGATTTAAGCAAAGGCATCTCTTCTTCTGTGCAGTAGGGGAAAAAGCATTAACGCCGTTTTAATCGCAGAAGAAAAGCGCCTGGAGACATCTGCTGGCAATCGACAGGGAATCATTACCAGCAGACATAATTACGTCAGCCTGCGTCAGGAAACGTCCGTCGCCGCTCGCATTTGGCTCAGCATGCTACGCATGTCGTTGCCGGTGGGCGTTTGATGCACGCGTAGATCGAACTCGTTAATCACCGCCAGAATATGATCAAAGATATCGGCCTGAATGCTCTCGTATTCCGCCCACACCGTGGTGTTGGTGAAGGCGTAAATCTCCAGCGGCAAGCCCTCCGGCGTCGGTGCCATTTGGCGCACCATCAGCGTCATGCTCTGATGAATATTGGGGTGAGCGCGCAGGTAAGCCACCAGGTAGGCGCGCAGCGTGCCGAGATTGGTCAGACGGCGGCCGTTGAGCGGTGAGCTGAGATCCACGGCACTCTGCTGATTATAGTGGCTCAGTTCTTGCGTTTTATCGTTCAGATAACGCTGCAACAGCGGATTGCGATTAAGGCGCTGTTGCTCTTCCGGGGACAGAAAATGCACGCTGGTGGTGTCGATATTGATGCTGCGCTTGATGCGTCGCCCGCCGGATTCCGACATTGAGCGCCAATTCTTGAAGGAATCTGAGATCAGCGCATAGGTGGGAATGGTGGTGACGGTGTTGTCCCAGTTACGGACTTTTACCGTGGTCAGGCCGATGTCGATGACCGCGCCGTCCGCGCCGTATTTCGGCATCTCCAGCCAGTCGCCGATTTTCAGCATATCGTTGGCGGAAAGCTGAATGCCGGCCACCAGCCCGAGGATGGGATCCTTGAACACCAACATCAGCACCGCGGTCATCGCACCCAGGCCGCTGAGCAGCAGCAATGGCGATTTGCCCATCAGCAATGAAACGATCATGATGCCGATCAGAATGGCAGCTACCAGTTTCAGCCCCTGGAAAATGCCGCGCAGCGGCAGCTGATTCGACAGTGGGCTTTGGCGCAGCACCGCCAATAACGTATCCAGCAGCGAAAACAGCGACAGCAAGGCAAAGGCCATGATCCAGACCTGTGCGGCGGTGATGATGAATGCCTGCGTCTCGCCGCCGGCGTGCAACCACAACACCGCTTGCAGATTGATGATGACCCCTTGTAGCAACAGCGCCATGCGCTGAAACAGCTTGTACTGGGTGAGCGCTTGTTGCCATACGCGCTGCGACTGCTGGCCGCGGCGCTGGATCGTCGCCAGCACCACGCGGTGCAGCACCAGATGAATGGCCACCGAAATCAGGACGATCAGTCCGAGCACCATCAGCAGAGACATTACCCCGCTGAATTCCAGCCCGAACTTCTCCAGCCACAGTGTTATCTGTTGTTGCATTATCGCTCCTTTAAAAAATGCGCAAAAAATATCCAATACACTCAAAAGACGTTAGCCTAATGGCTGCAGGCCATAATGTGCGGCTGTTTACCCTTTTTTACATAGGGTTGCCGTCGGCAGCCTATCTCCACCCCCCGGCTCCTCCCCGAGTTTAGCGGCCAAAGATGAGGGGGACTTGCACTCAACGTGGCATTGTTCGTGGCATTGAATAACGCCGTCGATTTCGTTTTGTACAGCAGGAGAACAGTATGTTTAACGCCTGGCATCAACCGGTCCCGCCCTTTGTGGTGAAGAAGGGACAACGCCTGGATATCACGCTGTGGTTACAGGGTGATGATTTGCCTGAGAGGGTATTTTTACGCGCCGAGCCGGATAACGAAGAATGGCTGCTGATCATGAAAGCGCACAGCGCTGAAGGCCGGTGGCGTTATCAGGCCAGCCTGACGCTGAACGAAGGAGAGGCCACGCGGCGCTACTGCTTCAAACTGGTGTGGGCCGATCGTCAGCAATGGTTCGGGCCTCAGGGGTGGTCGCTGATCCCGCCGGGCCAACTGGCGCAGTTTGCGCTCGACGAACCTGACCGCAGCCCGGCCTGGGTGGCGGATCAGATATTTTATCAAATTTTCCCCGATCGTTTCGCCGGCAGCGGCGGCGAGCACGGTATTAAAAACGGCAGCTATCGCCATCACGCGGCCGGTTGCGACGTGGTGCGCCGCGACTGGCAGCATCCGCTGGAAGACCGGGATGCCGCTTCCACGTTCTATGGCGGCGATTTGGATGGTATCAGTCAAAAGCTGCCTTACCTGCAGAAACTGGGCGTCACGGCGCTGTACCTGAACCCGATTTTCACCGCGCCGAGCGTGCATAAATACGATACCGAAGACTATTATCAGGTCGATCCCTATTTCGGCGGCAATGCCGCCTTGCAGCGTTTGCGAGTGAGTACTCACAAGGTGGGGATGAAACTGGTGCTGGACGGGGTGTTTAACCATACCGGCGATTCCCACCCCTGGTTTGATCGTCACCAGCAGGGCGACAACGGCGCCTGCCACCACCCGGATTCACCGTACCGCGGCTGGTTCAATTTCTACCCTGACGGCCGGGCGCTGGACTGGAAAGGCAACGCCAGCCTGCCGAAGCTCAATTTTGCCGAACCTCAGGTGGCCGAGAGGATTTATCGCGGCGACGGTAGCGTGGTGCGCCACTGGTTACGCCCACCCTACAGCATCGACGGTTGGCGGCTGGACGTGGTGCATATGCTGGGTGAGAACGGCGGTGCTACCGGCAATCTCCAACACCTTGCCGGCATTTATCAGGCGGTTAAACAGGAAAACCCGCAGGCCTACGTGCTGGGCGAACATTTTGGCGATGCGCGCCGCTGGCTGCATGCCGGCGTAGAAGACGCGGCGATGAACTATATGGGCTTCGCCCTGCCGGTAAGGGGGTTCCTTGCCGGACTGGATGTGGCGCATCACCCGGTGCAGATGGACGCTGCGGACTGCGCGCAGTGGATGGACGGCTACCGTGCCGGATTGCCGCACGGCAGCCAACTGATTCAGTTTAACCAGCTCGACAGCCATGATACTGCGCGTTTCCTGACGCTGTTGCAGGGCAATCAGGCGCGCATGCAGATGGCGGCGGTGTGGCTGATGAGCTGGATTGGCGTTCCCTGCTTATATTATGGCGACGAGATTGGCCTGGATGGCGCCAACGACCCGTTCTGTCGCAAGCCGTTCCCGTGGGATGAAAATCAGTGGGATCAGAGCCTGCTGGCGCTGTGCCAACGGATGGCGGCGCTGCGTAAACAGAGTCTGGCGCTGCGTCGCGGTGGTTGCCAGGTGTTATATGCCGCCGGTGAAACGTTGGTATTCGTGCGCCTTTATCAACGGGAGCAGGTAGTGGTGGCGTTACAGCGTGGCGGCAGCGGTGAAGTGGCATTGCCGTACAGCCCGCTGCTGGCCGCAGGCAAATGGCAGCGGCTGGAAGGGCATGGTGAGCTGAGAGAAGAGCAAAACGGCATGACACTGCAACTGGGCGGAGAGTCGGTCACCTTGTGGCGTCGGATAGGGTAAAGCGGCGACGGGGCCGGCGGACCGACCCCTGATTAAGTTAGTGTGCGTTCACACTTTCCATAAGATCAATAGCCTACCGCTGAACCTGCCGGGCGGCGCACGTCATTGGCACCGTACAGATAACCTTCGCGTACCTTGCCGGAAACCGCAGAGTCGTTGCCGGAGTTGGCCGGGCTAACGCCTGCGGCACCCGGCAGACCCACCAGAATCAGCTCGGCGGCGCCCCACGGCGTTTGCTCGACCATCTTGTAACCCATGCCGCTGAGGAGTTTCAGCGTATCGGCGGAGACGCCACGCTGCTCGTAATACACTTCGTCCGGCAGCCACTGATGGTGAATACGCGGCGCATCCACCGCTTCCTGCGGCGCCATGCCGTGGTCGATCACGTTCAGCGCGGTTTGCAGGGTGATGGTGATGATGCGCGATCCGCCCGGCGAGCCGAGCACCATAAAGATTTTGTTGTCTTTGGTCACCAGTGTCGGGCTCATCGACGATAGTGGGCGCTTACCGGGGGCAATGCTGTTGGCGGTGCCCTGCACCAGTCCGTAGAGGTTTTTCTCGCCGACTTTAACGGTGAAATCGTCCATTTCATCGTTGAGGAAGAAGCCTGTTCCCGGTGCTATCACGACCGCGCCAAAGCGGCCGTTGACGGTATAGGTGGTGGAGACGGCATTGCCGTCATGATCGACAATCGAATAGTGGGTGGTTTCAGGTTTCTCGTGGGGTTCCATGCCCGGCTGCACGTTCTCTGACGGCGTGGCCTTGTCAGCGACAATTTTTTTGCGGATCTCTTCGGCATAGCTCTTGCTGACCAAGCGATCGATCGGGTTCTTGATGAATTCCGGGTCGCCAAGGTAGGTATTACGGTCCATATAGGCGTGGCGCATCGCTTCGGTCAGGGTGTGAATGGCCGCCGCCGAGTTAAAGCCCATACTTTTCAGATCATAACCTTCGACCACGTTGAGGATTTCGCACAGCGTTACGCCGCCGGAGCTGGGTGGCGGTGCAGAAACAAATTTATAGCCACGGTAGCTGCAGGTAATGGGCGGCGTTTCGGTCACTTTGTAGTTGGCGAAGTCGGTCGCCGTCAGGATGCCGCCGCCTTGTTTGGCTGCGGCCTCCACGGCCTGCGGGATCTTGCCCTTATAGAAGGCGTCCGGGCCGTCTTTGGCGATGGCTTCCAGGGTGTTGGCCAGATCGCTCTGCACCAGACGGTCGCCCGGTTGCAGTGCGGTGCCGTCCGGGCGCAGGAAGATTTTGGCGGATTCCGGGTCCTGTTTGAAGCGGGCGACGGTGGTGTCGAGAATATCGGTATCGGCACGGGTCAGTACAAAGCCTTCGCGCGCCAGTTTGATCGCCGGCCCCATCACCTGCTCACGGCTCAGCTTGCCGTATTTCTGGCGTGCGGTTTCCATGCCCAGCACGGTGCCCGGCACGCCCGCCGCCAGATAGCCATACAGGCTGGCGCCTTTTTTCACGTTGCCTTCGGCGTCCAGATACATGTTGGCGCTGGCCGCCGCCGGGGCGGTTTCACGGAAGTTGATAAAGGTATCGGTACCGTCGGCCAGGTGTACCGTCATAAAACCACCGCCGCCGATATTGCCGCAGCAGGGGTTCACCACCGCCTGCGCATAGCCGACCGCCACTGCGGCATCGATGGCGTTGCCGCCCAGCTTGAGGATATCGACGCCAACCTGCGAGGCGAGATGTTGCGATGTCACTACCATGCCATTTTTGGCTTCGACCGCCGGGTTGGAGGCGGCATACAGGCTGCTGCTGACCAGCAGCGCCGCCATGGTCAGCGGCTTGCTCCATTTCTGTAAAAACATAGTTATTCCTACCCTGTCAGTGTTCTTATTGTGATTGGCTTGCCGTTTTACCCTGCAAAGAGCGAGCCAGCGTTATTTATAGTAGCTACAGGTGGGGGATTACGCGGTGTTCAGGACCGAAAATGTGAGCGGAAACAGGGAAATAAAGCCCGAATGAGGGGCAGTCTGCCCTAAAAAAGAGCAAAAAAAACCGGCCTCGAGGGCCGGTTGATTCACTTGCAGGCTGAAATTACAGCTTGGAAGCGTTCTCGGACAGGTATTTAGCTACGCCGTCTGGAGATGCGCCCATACCTGCTTTGCCTTTTTCCCACTGAGCCGGGCACACTTCGCCGTGCTCTTCGTGGAATTGCAGCGCGTCAACGGTACGGATCATTTCGTCGATGTTACGGCCGATTGGCAGGTCGTTAACAACCTGAGCACGAACCACACCGTCTTTGTCGATCAGGAAAGAACCGCGCAGCGCAACGCCGGCTTCTGGGTGTTCGATGCCGTAAGCTTTCTGAATTTCACGCTTGATGTCAGCAACCATGGCGTATTTCACTTCACCGATGCCGCCATTTTCGACAGGGGTTTTACGCCATGCGTTGTGAACGAATTCTGAGTCGAATGAAACGCCAACCACTTCAACGCCACGCTTCTGGAATTCTTCATAGCGGTGATCGAAAGCGATCAGCTCAGAAGGACATACGAAGGTGAAGTCCATCGGCCAGAAGAACAGTACGGCTGGTTTACCGTTCAGGTGCTTCTTAAAGTTGAAGTTTTCAACGATTTCGCCGCTGCCCAATACGGCAGCTGCAGTGAAGTCAGGGGCTTGACGAGTTACCAGGACCATAATTACTCCTGTAATAGGTGTTAAGGGGTTGATGTAAAAGCAAGGGCCAGTATAGGGACCAAGACTCGGCGAATAAAGGGTAAAAGACCAATCGATGAGATAGCTTTTACCTATCGAATTCAATGATTAAATTTAGCAAGCTTTAAAAGTAACCTTTTCCTGCAAAAGGGCAAGGCTTAAAACCCGATTTCTTGTAAAGCGTCGCATTTTCAACGGGTTTGGTTTGCGCTTAAAGCTTTTTGTCTTTTGCCTGCCGCATCATCTGCGGATAAAACTGCCAGAACTGTGTTTCAAGCTGATGATAGTGGCGTTCCACGTCGGCGAAGGAGCCGGCCAGAGCGGCCAGGCGTGGGCGGCGGCTGGCCATGCCCGCCAGCACGGTGCCGATAAACGGCAACTCGGCGTAACGCTCCAGCCAACGTTCCTGCCATAAATACCCGTTTAAGTTCTGAAAGCGCGGCGGCGTCAGCGGCAAATGCGGCACGATCTGGCTGCGGGCCTCTTGGGTAAAGCTGTGCAGGCTGAGAGACGGCTCTAACTGCTGCCAGTGGCGCGCCAGGAAATGATCCCACACCACGTCGAGCGTGATGGGCGCCACACGGCGGTGTTCGTCACTGAAGAAGTCACGGCAGACCTTCACCTGCGGCAGGCTGTCGGTCAGTACGTCGACGCGGCGGTGCATCATTATGCCGGCCACTACCTCGGGATTGTACTCGCCTGCGGGGTTGCCGCGCACGAAGTCGGCCAACAGGTTGCCCAGCAGCGAGCTTTCCGCCAACTGAGCCAAATGGAGATGTGCAAGGAAGTTCATCCGGGCATTGTATCCGAAGTCGTGCAAATCCTCCTTATTTCTTGCTGCTGACCGCCCGCGGCTTTAGACTAGGCCGCTTGTTTTTTACCAACCAGTCTTATATTGAAGAAGTGAATACCCATGCGCGTCGCCGATTTTTCCTTTGAACTTCCCGAGTCCCTGATTGCCCATTATCCTCAGCCTGAGCGCAGCGGTTGCCGTTTGCTGCAGCTGGACGGGCCGAGCGGGGCGCTGACGCACGGCGTATTCACCGATCTGCTGGATAACCTGGAAGCCGGCGATCTGCTGGTATTCAACAATACCCGGGTGATCCCGGCGCGCATGTTTGGCCTCAAGGTCAGCGGCGGCAAGATTGAAGTGCTGGTCGAGCGCGTGCTGGACGATCATCGGGTGTTGGCGCACGTGCGCGCTTCAAAAGCGCCAAAGCCGGGCGCTGAACTGCTGTTGGGCGATGACGAAAGCGTTGCCGCTACCATGGTGGCGCGCCACGATACGCTGTTCGAATTGCGCTTCGACGATGAACGCGATGTGTTCACTATCCTCAATGCCGTTGGCCATATGCCGCTGCCGCCTTATATCGATCGGCCGGATGAAGACGCCGACCGCGAGCTTTATCAGACGGTTTACAGCGAGAAACCGGGCGCCGTTGCGGCACCGACCGCCGGGCTGCACTTCGATGAGCCGCTGCTGGCTGCGTTGCGCGCGAAGGGCATTGAGATGGCTTTTGTCACCCTGCATGTGGGCGCGGGCACTTTCCAGCCGGTGCGGGTGGAAACCATCGAAGAGCACGTGATGCACGCGGAATACGCCGAGGTTCCGCAGGAAGTGGTTGATGCGGTGCTGGCCTGCAAGGCGCGGGGCAAGCGCGTAGTGGCGGTGGGAACCACCTCCGTACGTTCGCTGGAAAGCGCGGCCAACGCCAGCAAGGACGCGCTGATTGCGCCGTTCTTCGGCGATACCAGCATCTTTATCTTCCCGGGCTATCACTACCAGGTGATCGACGCGCTGGTGACCAATTTCCACCTGCCGGAGTCGACGCTGATCATGTTGGTATCCGCCTTCGCCGGTTATAAAAACACCATGCATGCTTATCAGCAGGCGGTGGCCGAGCAGTACCGTTTCTTCAGCTATGGCGATGCGATGTTCATCAGCCGTAACCCGCAGGCGGAACACGAGTCCGTCGGCGCCTGATTCCCCGGGCTGCGCATTTGGCGCGGCCCTGTTTTAACGACGCCAGACTGTTTCTCTGGCGCTGGAGGTTTTGTGAAGTACGAATTACAAGCAACCGATGGTCGCGCCCGCCGTGGCCGCCTGGTATTTGAACGTGGCGTGGTGGAAACCCCGGCCTTTATGCCTGTCGGCACCTACGGCACGGTAAAGGGCATGACGCCGGAAGAAGTGAAAGAGACCGGCGCGCAGATCCTGCTGGGCAACACCTTCCACCTGTGGCTGCGTCCAGGGCAGGAGATCATGAAACTGCATGGCGATCTGCATGATTTCATGCAGTGGCACGGCCCGATCCTGACCGATTCCGGCGGTTTCCAGGTATTCAGCCTGGGGGCGATGCGCAAAATTAAAGAGGAAGGCGTTTATTTCCGTAATCCGATTAACGGCGATAAAGTGTTCCTCAGCCCGGAAAAATCGATGGAAATCCAGTATGACCTGGGTTCCGACATCGTAATGATCTTCGACGAGTGTACGCCGTACCCGGCCGACTGGGATTACGCCAAGAGCTCGATGGAGATGTCACTGCGCTGGGCGCAGCGCAGCCGTCAACGTTTTGACGAACTGAATAATAAAAACGCCTTATTCGGCATTATTCAGGGCGGCGTTTACGAAGATTTACGAGATGTTTCAGTAAAAGGGCTGGTGGATATCGGCTTTGATGGTTACGCTGTTGGCGGCTTGGCTGTAGGCGAGCCAAAAGAGGATATGCATCGTATTCTCGAACATGTTTGCCCGCAAATTCCGGAAGATAAGCCACGCTACCTGATGGGCGTAGGCAAACCTGAAGATCTGGTTGAAGGCGTGCGTCGCGGTATCGATATGTTCGACTGCGTGATGCCAACGCGTAATGCCCGCAACGGCCACTTGTTCGTGACTGACGGTGTAGTAAAAATCCGTAATGCCAAGCACAAGGATGATACTTCTCCGCTGGATAAAGACTGTGATTGCTACACGTGTCGCAATTACAGCCGCGCCTACTTGCATCATCTCGATCGTTGCAACGAAATACTGGGTGCCCGATTGAATACCATTCATAACCTGCGCCACTACCAACGCCTGATGGCGGGTTTACGCCAGGCTATTGAACAGGGTAAATTAGAGCTGTTTGTTACGGATTTCTACGGTCGGATCGGCAAACCGATTCCACCTTTAAACGCTTGAATTAATAATTGATAACTTAATGAGGGAATTTCAATGAGCTTTTTCATTTCTGACGCCGTCGCATCCGCAGGGGCCCCGGCTCAGGGAAGCCCGTACTCTCTGATCATTATGCTGGTCGTGTTTGGTCTGATTTTCTATTTCATGATCCTGCGCCCGCAGCAAAAACGCGCTAAAGAGCACAAGAAGCTGATGGACTCGATTGGCAAGGGTGATGAAGTGCTGACCACCGGTGGCCTGATTGGCCGCGTGACCAAAGTGGCTGACACCGGCATCATCGCCATTGCGCTGAACGACACCACGGAAGTGATGATCAAGCGTGACTTCGTGGCGGCCGTTCTGCCGAAAGGTACCATGAAGGCCCTGTAATTTTGTTTTCCCGAAGGGAATTGCCGTGCTAAACCGTTATCCTTTGTGGAAGTATCTGATGCTGATCGTGGTGATCATCGTCGGTCTGCTTTATGCGCTTCCCAACCTCTATGGTGAGGATCCGGCTGTACAAATCACTGGCGCGCGCGGTGTCGCCGCCAGTGAAACTACGCTGGACCAAGTCCGTACCGTATTAGAAAAAGACAATATCGCGAGCAAGTCGATTGCGCTGGAAAATGGCGCCATCCTGGCTCGCTTTAAAGATCCTGACGTTCAGTTGCGTGCCCGTGAAGCCTTGATGGCGGAGCTGGGCGACAAGTTCGTCGTCGCGCTGAACCTGGCTCCGGCCACGCCGGCCTGGTTGGCCATGTTGGGCGCCGAACCGATGAAGCTGGGCCTGGACCTGCGTGGTGGCGTGCACTTCCTGATGGAAGTGGACATGGACACCGCGCTGGGCAAGCTGCAGGAACAAACCATGGATACCCTGCGCAGCGAATTGCGTGAAAAGGGCATTCCTTATGCGTCTATCCGCAAGCTGGACAACAACGGCGTGGAAGTTCGCTTCCGTGACGATGCCGCCCGCGATCAGGCCATCAGCTACATTACCCCGCGTCAGCGCGATCTGGTGCTTTCCGCCAATGGCACCAACACCCTGAAAGCCAGCCTGACGGATGCTCGTCTGAGCGAAGCGCGCGAATATGCGGTGCAGCAGAACATCACTATCCTGCGTAACCGCGTCAACCAGCTCGGCGTTGCCGAACCGCTGGTGCAGCGCCAGGGCTCTGACCGTATCGTGGTTGAATTGCCGGGTATCCAGGACACCGCACGCGCCAAAGAGATTCTGGGCGCTACCGCTACGTTGGAATTCCGCTTGGTCAACACCAACGCGGATGCGACAGCCGCGGCCAACGGCCGTGTACCGGGTGATTCCGAGGTGAAAAACACGCGCGAAGGCCAGCCGGTTGTGCTGTATAAGCGTGTGATCCTGACCGGTGACCACATCACCGACTCTACCTCCAGCACCGACGAATACAACCAGCCGCAGGTTAATATCTCGCTCGACAGCGCCGGTGGCACGTCAATGTCCAACTTCACCAAGGACAACATCGGCAAACCGATGGCGACCCTGTTCGTGGAGTATAAGGACAGCGGCAAGAAAGACGCCAACGGCCGTGCGATTCTGGTGAAGCAGGAAGAAGTGATCAACGTGGCGAACATTCAGTCACGCTTGGGCAACAGCTTCCGTATCACCGGTATCGGCAACCCGAACGAAGCACGTCAGCTCTCGCTGCTGCTGCGCGCCGGTGCGCTGATTGCACCTATCCAGATCGTGGAAGAACGTACTATCGGCCCAACCCTGGGGCAACAGAACATTACCCAAGGTCTGGAAGCCTGTCTGTGGGGCCTGGTGGCTTCTATCGTGTTCATGGTGGTTTGGTACCGTAAGTTCGGCATGATCGCCACGACGGCGCTGGTGGCCAACCTGGTGCTGATTGTCGGCGTAATGTCCTTGTTGCCGGGGGCGACACTGACCATGCCGGGTATTGCCGGTATCGTGCTGACGCTGGCGGTGGCGGTCGACGCCAACGTACTGATAAACGAACGTATCAAGGAAGAGCTGAAGAATGGACGCTCCATTCAACAGGCGATCCATGAAGGCTATAAAGGCGCGTTCTCCAGTATTGTTGACGCCAACATCACTACCCTGATCACCGCCATCATTCTGTACGCAGTGGGCACCGGTTCGATCAAGGGCTTTGCGATTACGACCGCAATCGGTGTGGCGACGTCCATGTTCACCGCAATTGTCGGTACCCGTGCCATCGTCAACCTGCTTTACGGCGGCAAACGCATTAACAAGCTGTCTATCTGAGGAGTGCGTTGTGGCACAGGATTATACTGTTGAACAACTCAACTACGGCCGTAAAGTCTACGACTTTATGCGCTGGGATTACGTGGCCTTCGGCATCTCATTGCTGCTGTTGGTCGCGTCAATCGCCACCATGTCGGTACGCGGGTTTAACTGGGGTCTGGATTTTACCGGCGGTACGGTAATCGAAATCAGCCTGGAAAAGCCGGCTAACCTCGATCTGATGCGCGATACGCTGGAAAAAGCCGGGTTCCAGGACCCGATTATTCAGAACTTCGGCAGCAGCCGTGACGTGATGGTGCGTATGCCACCGGCGACCGGCACTGCAGGCCAGGAACTGGGCAATAAAGTGATCGGCGTGATCAACGACGCGGTGGATAAAAACGCCACCGTGAAGCGTATCGAGTTCGTCGGCCCGAGCGTGGGCAGTGAACTGGCGCAGACCGGCGGCATGGCGTTGCTGGTGGCGTTGATCTGTATCCTGATCTACGTCGGTTTCCGCTTCGAATGGCGCCTGGCGCTGGGGGCGGTTATTGCGCTGGCGCACGACGTGATCATCACTATGGGCGTGCTGTCGCTGTTCCATATCGAGATTGACCTGACCATTGTCGCATCATTGATGTCGGTTATCGGTTACTCGCTGAACGACAGTATCGTGGTTTCCGACCGTATTCGTGAGAACTTCCGCAAGATCCGTCGCGGAACGCCTTACGAAATCATGAACGTGTCGTTGACCCAAACGTTGAGCCGTACATTGATGACCTCCGGTACCACCTTGATGGTGGTGCTGATGCTGTACATCTTCGGTGGCGCCATGCTGCAGGGCTTCTCGTTGGCGATGCTGATCGGCGTGTCTATCGGTACCGTATCCTCTATCTACGTAGCGTCCGCGCTGGCGTTGAAACTGGGTATGAAACGCGAGCACATGCTGCAACAGAAAGTGGAAAAAGAGGGCGCAGATCAGCCTTCGATTCTGCCTTAATACGCTGATTTTTTCGGTGAAATAAAAAGGAGTGCCGTTTGGCGCTCCTTTTTTTTGCCTGCGGCGAGGGAGTGCGGATCAGTGTTGTTGTACCACCGCCGGTTGGGCGGTCGGAACGATACTGTGCAGCCGGACAAAGCCCAGTTGCTCCGGCGTCAGGCCGCTAAAGCGCAGTTCGAAATTCTGCTCCGGCTTCGGCAACAGCGAGTCTGCACTGGCGACCGGTTGTGACAGCGAGTCGGCGGTTAGCGGTTTACCGGTGACGGCATCCAGTTGCCCCCATTCCACCACCGCTTTAAATGCCGGCAGCGAAGCCTGCGAGAGCGTGCGAACGTGCAGCAATGCCTGGGTGCCGTTGGCTTCGGCTTTTACGTGGCTGAGCGACACGCTCAGTTCGCCGATGCTGCTTTGCAGGCGCGCAGCGTTATTGGCCGCAGGCAGCAGGTAGACGCCGCTGGTAGAATTCTGATTCAGCTGGTTCTGTTGTTCCAGCACCGTGGCTTGCTGGGTCAGCGTAGTTAATTTCTGATTCAGTTCAACCACCTGGTGGCGGAGCTTCGGCACCTCGTGAGTTTGCGCGCAGCCTGCCAGCAGAACAAGCGCGCTGAGCAGGAAAACTTTCGGATAAGGGGTTGTCATGGCGGCGATTTCCTATTCAATATCTCCTGTTATCAGCTTAGCCCGCCCGGCGAGGAAAGTCATGCGCGCCGCCGTTTTAGCGCCATTCGGTATCGCGGCTCGCAACAAATGGTCGACGGCCTTTGTTGTGACCGTACTTCGGGGTAAACTGCTCTTAACTATGAAAACGTTTATCAGGACGTGTTATGCATTGCCCTTTTTGCGCCGCCGTTGATACCAAAGTCATTGATTCCCGTCTGGTGGGTGATGGTTCGCAGGTGCGCCGTCGCCGCCAGTGTTTGGTTTGTAATGAACGTTTCACCACCTTTGAAGTGGCTGAGCTGGTGATGCCACGGGTGATAAAAAGCGACGAAGTGCGTGAGCCGTTCAACGAAGATAAACTGCGTCGCGGCATGCTGAAAGCGTTGGAAAAACGCCCGGTCAGCTCCGACGACGTGGAAAATGCGATTAACCACATCAAATCCCAGCTGCGCGCCACCGGTGAACGCGAAGTACCGACCAAGCTGGTCGGCAACCTGGTGATGGACGCGCTGAAGAAGCTGGATAAAGTGGCCTATATTCGTTTCGCCTCGGTTTACCGCAGCTTTGAAGATATTCGCGAATTCGGCGAAGAAATCGCCCGTCTGCAAGACTAAGGGATAGCGCATGCATAACGACGAATTTTATATGGCACGTGCCTTTGAGTTGGCGCGGCTGGGGCGTTTCACTACCGCACCGAACCCGAACGTCGGCTGCGTTATCGTGCGTGACGGCGAAATCGTCGGCGAAGGTTATCACCTGCGCGCCGGCGAACCCCATGCGGAAGTGCATGCGTTGCGCATGGCGGGCGAGCGGGCGCGTGGCGCCACCGCTTATGTCACGTTGGAGCCCTGCAGCCATCACGGGCGCACGCCGCCTTGCGCTGATGCGCTGGTCGCCGCCGGCGTTGCCCGCGTGGTTGCGGCGATGCAGGATCCCAACCCGGAGGTTGCCGGTCGTGGCCTGTACAAGCTGCAACAGGCGGGTATAGACGTGCGCCACGGCCTGATGCTGGCTGAAGCGGAAGCGGTGAATCCGGGGTTTCTCAAACGCATGCGCACCGGTTTTCCTTATGTGCAACTGAAGCTGGGGGCCTCGCTCGATGGCCGCACGGCCATGGCTTCCGGCGAGAGCCAGTGGATCACCTCACCGCAGGCGCGGCAGGACGTGCAGCGTTTGAGGGCGCAAAGCGCCGCCATCCTGAGCACCAGCGCCACCGTTTTGGCCGACGATCCGTCGCTGACGGTGCGTTGGGATGAGCTGGATACCGCCACTCAGAGCCTCTACCCACGTGAAAATCTGCGCCAGCCGCTGCGCATTATCCTCGACAGCCAGAACCGCGTAACGCCGCAGCATCGGGTAGTGCAGCAGCCGGGAACGACCTGGTTGGCGCGGTTGCAGCCGGACGATCAGAACTGGCCGCAGGATGTTGAACAACTGACATTTCCGGCGCACGGCGGCGGGGTCGATCTGGTCGTGATGATGATGCAACTGGCGAAACGCCAGGTGAATTCCATCTGGGTAGAAGCCGGCGCTGCGCTTTCCGGCGCGTTGTTGCAGGCAGGGCTGGTTGATGAGCTCATTTTGTACATCGCGCCAAAACTGATGGGCGATAATGGGCGCGGCCTGTGCCGGTTGCCGGGCCTTGAAAACCTGGCCGATGCGCCGGAATTCGTCTTCAGCGAAGTACGGCAAATCGGCCCCGACCTGCGTTTGCGGCTGAAGCCGAAATACTGAATGTAAAGTCTGTTTGCCGCTCCGATTGGCGTTTTACAAAACCGCCGCGCAGGCAGATAAAGAATGTGATAGAATCCGCCCCCCTGCGGGGTATCGAACCCATTTTTAAGGAAAGCCCATGAAAGTTATCGAAGGTGTTGTTGCTACTCCAAATGCCCGTGTGGCGATCGCAATTGCACGTTTTAACAATTTCATCAACGACAGCCTGCTGCAAGGTGCCATCGACGCACTCAAGCGCATTGGTCAGGTTGCTGACGACAACATCACCGTTGTCTGGGTCCCGGGCGCTTACGAGCTGCCACTGACGGCTCGCGTGTTGGCCAACACCGGCAAATACGATGCGATTATCGCGTTGGGTACCGTTATCCGTGGGGGCACCGCGCACTTCGAATATGTCGCGGGCGAAGCCAGTTCCGGTATCGGCAGCGTTTCTCTGAACGCTGAAATCCCGGTTGCCTTTGGCGTGCTGACCACCGAGAGCATCGAACAGGCTATCGAGCGTGCCGGCACCAAAGCGGGCAACAAGGGTGCTGAAGCGGCTCTGACCGCACTTGAAATGATTAATGTTATCGAAGCTATTAAAGCCTGAATTTAGTTAAGGGGAATTCCGTGAAACCTGCTGCTCGTCGCCGCGCTCGTGAGTGCGCTGTTCAAGCGCTTTACTCTTGGCAGTTGTCTAAAAATGACATTGCCGATGTTGAACACCAGTTCCTGACGGAGCAAGATGTCAAAGATGTGGACATCGCCTATTTTCGGGAGCTGCTGTCTGGCGTGGCGGTGAATGCAGGTCTGCTGGATGGCCTGATGGAACCTTTCCTGTCGCGTCAGCTCGAAGAGCTGGGCCAGGTAGAAAGAGCCGTTCTGCGCATTGCACTGTTTGAACTGAAAATGCGTCAGGATGTGCCTTATAAAGTGGCTATCAACGAAGCGATCGAACTGGCGAAAACCTTCGGCGCTGAAGACAGCCACAAGTTTGTGAATGGCGTGCTGGATAAAGCAGCACCAAGCATTCGCAAGAAAAAATAAAAAATTAAGGCCGGCATCGCCGGCCTTAATTTCTTCTATTGGAATATCGACCATGGCATGCGGCGAATTTGACCTCATTGCCCGCTATTTTGACCGGTTTAAGAGTCTGCGCCGGGACGTACAGTTGGGCATTGGAGATGACTGCGCACTCCTGACAGTGGCAGAAAAACAGCTTTTGGCCGTCAGTACCGACACCCTGGTTTCGGGCGTTCACTTCCTGCCGGATATCGATCCGGCCGATCTCGGCTACAAAGCGCTGGCAGTCAACCTGAGCGATCTGGCGGCAATGGGCGCCGATCCGGCCTGGCTTTCACTGGCGTTAACCTTGCCTGACGTGAATGAGCCCTGGCTGAAGGCGTTCAGCGACAGCCTGTTCGAACAGCTTAATTATTACGGTATGCAATTGATTGGCGGCGACACCACGCGCGGCCCGTTGAGCATGACGTTAACCATTCATGGCTTGATCCCGGCCGGCCGGGCGTTGACCCGCAGCGGTGCACGCATCGGCGATTGGATCTACGTTACCGGTACATTGGGCGACAGCGCCGCCGGCCTGGCTATCTTGCAGGATCGCCTGCAGGTAGCGGATACCGACGCCCGCGATTACCTGATTGGCCGCCATCTGCGGCCGCAGCCACGGGTGTTGCAAGGGCAGGCGCTGCGTGATTTGGCCAGTTCTGCGATCGATATTTCCGACGGGCTGATCTCCGATCTGAAGCACGTGCTGAAAGCGTCCGAGTGTGGGGCGCGCATCGTTCTGGATGAGCTGCCGCTGTCGCAGGTGTTGAGCAGCCATACGGACGCTGAACAAGCGCTGCGCTGGGCGCTGACCGGCGGTGAGGATTACGAACTGTGCTTTACGGTGCCGGAAATCAATCGCGGTGCGCTGGAAGTGGCGCTGAGCCATCTGGGTGCGGATTACACCTGTATAGGCCAGATTGGTCCACTTTCCGAAGGCATTAAATTCTACCGCAACGATGAAGCGGTGGAGCTGCCGTGGAAGGGCTTCGATCATTTCAGCGCGGAGCAGGCGTAACATGGATGAAGCTAAACGCCGTCTGCGGATGAGCAATCCGTGGCACTTGCTGGCTACCGGTTTCGGCAGCGGCCTGTCACCGGTGGTGCCGGGCACCATGGGATCGCTGGCGGCGATTCCGTTCTGGCTGCTGCTGATCCAACTGCCGTGGCAGCTCTATTCGCTGCTGGTGATGTTCAGCATCTGTATCGGCGTCTATTTATGCCACCAGACAGCCAAGGATATGCGGGTACACGATCACGGCAGCATCGTCTGGGACGAGTTTGTCGGCATGTGGATCACGCTGATGGCGTTGCCGGTTAACGACTGGCAGTGGGTGGCCGCAGGTTTTGTGATTTTCCGTATTCTCGACATGTGGAAACCCTGGCCTATCCGCTGGTTCGATCGCAACGTGCATGGCGGTATGGGCATCATGGTCGACGACATCGTCGCCGGGGTGCTTTCGGCCGGCATCATCTACCTGATTGGCCATCACTGGCCGCTCGGGCTGTTTTGATTACAGGGGCGCAGTTCAACACGGCTGCGCCCTTGAAACCTCCGCGTTATTCAAACCCCGTCACGTGATGCGGCACATAGGCCGTTTCCAGCTCGGCAATCTCTTCCGGCGTTAATGCCAGATCGACGGCGGCCACGGCGTCTTCCAGATGTTCATGGCGCGACGCGCCGATAATAGGAGCACTGACCACCGGTTTACTCAACAGCCAGGCCAGCGCAACCTGTGCACGTGATACACCGCGTTCTTCAGCAAGGGTGGCGACGCGTTCGGCGATAATGCCATCGATACCTTCGGTTTCGTCATACAGATTTTTGCCGACCTGATCGGACACCAGCCGTGCGGTGGTTTCACCCCATGGGCGAGTCAGACGGCCGCGAGCCAGCGGGCTCCACGGCAGCACCGCGATGCCTTCGGCGGCGCACAGCGGATGCATTTCGCGCTCTTCCTCACGTTGAATCAGGTTGTACTGGTCCTGCATGCTGACAAACCTCGTCCAGCCGTGCAGATCGGCGGTGTACAGCGCTTTGGCGAATTGCCAGGCATACATCGACGACGCGCCTATATAGCGCGCTTTACCGGCCTTGACCACGTCATGCAGTGCTTCCAGCGTTTCTTCAATGGGCGTTTCATAATCCCAACGGTGGATTTGCAGCAGATCGACATAGTCGGTGCCCAATCGTTGCAGGCTGTCGTCGATAGACTGCATGATTTTGGCGCGCGACAACCCGCGATCCAGATTACTCAGGGGGAAATAGACTTTGGTGGCGATCACCACGTCATCGCGGCGCGCGTAATCCCTCAGCGCCCGGCCGACGATCTCCTCGCTGCTGCCGTCTGAGTAGCTGTTGGCGGTGTCGAAGAAATTGATGCCGGCATCCAGTGCCTGCTTCAGCAGCGGACGGCTGCTTTCTTCCGGCAGCGTCCAGGCGTGATTGCCGCGGTTGGGTTCACCGTAGGTCATACAACCCAGGCAGATGCGCGAGACGTTCAGATCGGTGTTACCCAGTTTCAGATACTTCATGCTTGCCTCCCAGTGTCAGCACAGATCTATAACTGTAGTGGATTATCGGGATGACTGAGACGAAAACGCCCCCGCAAAACGGAGGCGTCGGTCAATCAGGCGCGGGGATTATTGCGCCAGCCAGGCTTCAATTTGTCGCCGTATGCCGGCGGCGTCCAGGCCCAAATCGACCCGAACCTCTTCCTGGCTGCCTTGCGACACAAAGCTGTCCGGCAGGCCGATATTCAGTACCGGCACTGCGCGGCGTTTGGCCATCAGCAGCTCGTTCACGCCACTGCCGGCACCGCCCATAATGGCGTTCTCTTCCAGCGTGACCAGCACCTCGTGGCTGGCAGCCAGCTCCAGCACCAGCTGTTCGTCCAGCGGTTTCACGAAGCGCATATCCACCAGGGTGGCATTGATGTCTTCAGCCACTTTAGCGGCTTCCGGCAGCAGGGTACCGAAGTTCAGAATCGCGACCTTTTCGCCTTCCCGGCGCACCACGCCTTTGCCGATCGGCAACGCGGCAAGCGGTTCCAGCGGCGCACCGGTACCGTTACCACGCGGATAGCGGACGGCGCTTGGGCCTTCGTTATAGTGATAACCGGTGTACAGCATCTGGCGGCATTCGTTCTCATCACTTGGCGTCATGATCACCATGGTCGGGATACAGCGCATGAACGACAGATCGAACGCTCCCTGGTGAGTCTGGCCGTCGGCGCCGACGATACCGCCGCGATCGATGGCAAACATCACCGGCAGTTTTTGGATCGCCACGTCGTGGATCAGTTGATCGTAAGCGCGCTGCAGGAAGGTGGAGTAAATCGCCACCACCGGTTTGTAGCCGCCAATCGCCAGACCGGCGGCAAAGGTGACCGCATGCTGTTCGGCAATGGCGACGTCAAAGTATTGCTGCGGATAGTCACGAGAGAACTGCACCATGCCGGAGCCTTCGCGCATTGCCGGAGTAATGGCCATCAGAGAGCTGTCTTTGGCGGCGGTTTCGCACAGCCAGTCACCGAAGATTTTTGAATAGGACGGTTGGCCGCCGGCGCTTTTCGGCAAGGTGCCGCTGGCCGGATCGAATTTCGGCACTGCGTGGAAGCTGATCGGATCTTTTTCCGCCGGCGCGTAACCCCGGCCCTTTTTGGTCATGATGTGCAGCAACTGCGGGCCTTTCAGATCACGCATGTTTTTCAGCGTGGCGACCAGCCCCTGGACATCGTGGCCGTCAACCGGGCCGATATAGTTAAAGCCCAGCTCTTCGAACAGCGTGCCCGGAACCACCATGCCTTTCAGGTGTTCTTCGGTACGTTTGACCAACTCTTTGATGGGCGGCAGGCCGGACAGCACTCTTTTGCCGCCTTCGCGCAGGGTGGAATAGAGTTTGCCGGAAAGCAGTTGTGCCAGATGATTGTTCAGCGCGCCCACGTTTTCGGAAATCGACATTTCGTTATCGTTCAGCACCACCAGCATATCCGGGTTGATGTCCCCGGCGTGGTTCATGGCTTCAAACGCCATGCCGGCGGTGATCGCGCCGTCGCCAATCACGCAGACCGTACGGCGATTCTTGCCTTCACGCTCCGCGGCAACCGCCATGCCGAGGCCGGCGCTGATCGAGGTAGACGAGTGGCCAACCGACAGCACGTCATATTCACTCTCAGCACGCCAGGGAAAAGGGTGCAGGCCGTCTTTCTGGCGGATGGTGGAAATCCTGTCGCGACGGCCGGTCAGAATTTTATGCGGGTAGGCCTGGTGGCCAACGTCCCATACCAGATGATCGAAGGGGGTGTTGTAAACATAGTGCAATGCCACCGTCAGTTCGACGGTACCCAGCCCGGACGCAAAGTGGCCGCTGGAGCGGCTGACGCTGTCCAGCAGGTATTGCCGCAGTTCGTCACACAGCTTCGGCAGGCTCTCTTTTGGCAGCGAGCGGAGTTCATCGGGATTTTCCACTAGCGCCAAGGTCGGGTATTTGGCTATATCAAGACTCATTCGATACTCATATCAGAGGAGTTAACGTCACACGTTAATTGTCGCGTTCAATAATGAAGCTGGCTAACGCTCGCAATGGCGCTGTGTTATAAGATTGCGCTGCCAAAGTGTCTAATGCAGCTAAAGCTTCCTGATAGAGATCCCACGCTTTTGCTTTCGCGCTGTCAAGCCCGAGCAAAGCTGGATAGGTGCTCTTTCCGTGTTGCTGGTCCGCTCCCTGGCGTTTACCGATTTTCTCGGTTTCGCCGACAACGTCCAAAATGTCATCCTGTACCTGAAACGCCAGGCCGATCGCCGCAGCGTAACGGTCAAGCTGCGGTAGCGCTGCACGGCCAGGTTCACCGGCGGCCAAAGCCCCAAGGCGAACCGCCGCGCGGATTAATGCGCCGGTCTTGTGGCGGTGTATCAGCTCCAGCGCAGGCAGATCAATTTGCCTGCCTTCAGCCTCGAGATCCAACGACTGGCCACCGCACATGCCGGCAGCGCCGCTGGCGGTCGCCAGTTCGGACACCATGGCCAGCCGATCGCGCAGCGCCACGTCGGGCATGTCGGCATCGGCCAGAATGGAAAATGCCAGCGTCTGCAGTGCATCACCCGCCAGGATCGCGCTGGCTTCACCAAATTTGATATGGCAGGTAGGCTGACCGCGACGCAGATCGTCATCGTCCATTGCCGGAAGATCGTCGTGGATCAACGAATAGGCATGAATGCATTCTACCGCAGCGGCCGGCACATCCAAATTATTCAGTGAAACGCCAAACATCTGCCCGGTGGTATACACCAGGAACGGGCGCAGACGTTTGCCGCCCAGCAGCGCGCCGTGGCGCATGGCGGCCACCATGTTGCCTTCATTGAACGGCAGCGGCGCGATAAAATCCAGCAGCGCGCGGTCGGCCCGCTGGCGAAAAGCCTGTAACTGCTCAGGAAAAGCGGCCTGTTGGACGATCTCAGACATGACGATTACTCTGCATCCGGGGTGAAAGGCGCCAGCGCGGCGTCATCGGCGCTGTCGTTAAGTAAAATTTGCACACGCTGCTCGGCCTGTTGCAGCTTCTGTTGGCCCTGACGTGCCAGCTGAACGCCGCGTTCGAATTCATTCAGCGCGTCTTCCAGCGGTAACTCACCCGATTCCAGACGCGTCACGATGTTTTCCAGTTCGCTAAGGGAACTTTCAAAGCTGATGCTTTGCTCTGTACTGTCTGATTGTGCAGGTTTTTTCGGCATAATTTTCTTTTTACATCATCATGTGAACAGTGGCGCCAGAGCCTATCCTAGCGGATTTTGATTAGCAAATCATGGCGCGCATGTGTGGTTTTGTGCACCGGGCTTCACCAGATAGTGATATACTCTGCGCCGCAAATGCGATTGATAAAACATTCGGCAGTGCCGTTGGTTTTATCAATCGCATATACATTGTAAATCCTTTTCCCTCGTAATTCTGACAATAAAGACCGCCATGAAGTTTATCATTAAATTGTTCCCGGAAATCACCATCAAGAGTCAATCTGTGCGCTTGCGCTTTATCAAGATTCTCTCGACCAATATCCGCAACGTCCTGAAGCAGTATGATGAAACGCTGGCGGTTGTCCGTCACTGGGATCATATCGAAGTTCGCGCCAAAGATGAAAATCAGCGGCCGGTGATTGCCGACGCGCTGACGCGCATTCCCGGCATCCACCATATTCTGGAAGTGGAAGACCGCGGCTACACCGATATCCACCATATTTTCGAGCAGACGCTGGAAGCTTACCGCGAGCAGTTGGAGGGTAAGACCTTCTGCGTGCGCGTTAAGCGCCGTGGCAAGCAAGACTTCAACTCGCAGGACGTGGAACGTTACGTTGGCGGCGGTTTGAACCAGCACATCGAAAGTGCGCGCGTTAAGCTGTCGCACCCGCAGGTGACGGTCAATCTGGAAATCGAAGACGACAAGCTGATGCTGGTAAAAGCGCGCCGCGAAGGTATCGGCGGTTACCCGGTGGGCACTCAGGAAGACGTGCTGTCGCTGATTTCAGGCGGTTTCGACTCGGGCGTTTCCAGCTATATGCTGATGCGTCGCGGTTGCCGCGTGCATTACTGTTTCTTCAATCTGGGCGGCGCGGCGCATGAAATCGGCGTCAAGCAGGTGGCGTATTATCTGTGGAACCGCTTTGCCAGCTCGCACAAGGTGCGCTTTGTCGCCATCGATTTCGAACCCGTGGTCGGCGAGATCCTGGAAAAGGTCGACGATGGCCAGATGGGCGTGGTGCTCAAACGCATGATGGTGCGTGCCGCCTCGCAAGTTGCGGAACGTTATGGCGTACAGGCGCTGGTCACCGGTGAGGCGCTGGGTCAGGTGTCCAGCCAGACGCTGACTAATCTGCGTTTGATCGACAATGCGTCCGATACCCTGATCCTGCGTCCGCTGATTTCGCACGACAAAGAGCACATCATCAAAGTGGCGCGCGAGATTGGCACCGAAGACTTTGCCAAGACCATGCCGGAATACTGCGGTGTGATCTCGAAAAGCCCGACGGTAAAAGCGATCAAAGCCAAAATTGAAGAAGAGGAAAGTCACTTCGATTTTTCCATTCTCGATCGCGTGGTAAGTGAAGCGAAGAATGTCGATATCCGTACCATCGCCGAACAGGCGCAGGAACAGGTTGCTGAAGTAGAAACCGTGGCGGCCTTTGGCGCTGACGAAGTGATCCTGGATATCCGTTCTAACGACGAGCAGGAAGAGAAGCCGTTGACGCTGGAACAGGTTGAGGTGAAACCGCTGCCGTTCTACAAACTCAGCACGCAGTTTGGCGATCTGGATCAGAGCAAAACTTACCTGCTGTACTGTGATCGTGGCGTGATGAGCCGCCTGCAGGCGCTGTACCTGCTGGAGCAGGGGTTCACCAATGTGAAGGTTTACCGCCCTTAAATCCACTTCATACTTGAAGCTGCAACTGTGTTGGCTGCATGCGCTCACCCCGCTCACTTACTCAAGTAAGCTCCCGGGGATTCCCGCACTAGCCGCCTGGTTGCAGCTACAATTATTTTGTGGATTATCTATTTTAACCTCAGAACTGATGCTTACTAATCGCGGAAATCGTACATCCCCGGAATCAGCACCAGCTGCGCTGCTATTTCCGCCGCTTTGGCCTTACCCAGCAGCAAATCAATCAACTTCAGCGCAAACTCCATCGACGTTCCCGGCCCCTGGCTGGTGAGCAGGTTGACGCGTGCGTCGTATACCACGCGCCGCTCCATCCATTTGTCTGCCGGGATCTGATCTTTCAATCCGGGGAAACCGGTCATATTGCCGATGGGGAACAGATCGTGGTGTTGCAGCACCAGGGCCGGTGCCGCACAGATAGCGGCGACGATGTTGCCCTGCAGATGCATCTGACGCACTTTCTCTACCAACAGCGGGCTGTCGCGAAAACACTCGGCGCCTTTCAGGCCGCCGGGCAGCACGATGGCATCGAAGGGATCGTCCACAATCGACACCAGCTGCGCGTCCGCCAGCAGCTTTACACCGCGCGAGCAGACGATAGTCAGGTCACCGTCGCCGGCTACGCTGGCGGTGGTGACTTTCACGCCCGCTCGTACCAGAAGATCGATGGTAGTGACGGCTTCGGTTTCTTCGCTACCAGGTGCCAGGCAGACCAGCGCCGATACGCTCATATTCATTTTCCTTTCGCTTAATCAGTTCAAACAACCGCGCGTTCTCCGGCAGAATCATGCCGTGGCTGCGCGCGCGGCGCAGCAGGTAGCCGGTAATGTAGTCGATCTCGGTATGCCGCTGGGTGCGGACATCCTGCAGCATCGAAGAGATGTTATCTGCGGTGCTCTGAATCACTTCCATCACGTATTGCCGCAGCCCTTCGCATGAGGTGTGGTAGCCTTCCATTTCCATCACGCCGGAGACTTCGCGGCACAGGGTTTCGATTTGCTCCGGGTAACGCTGCAATTCGCCATTACGGCAGTCATACAGCGCCGTAAGGGGGTTAATCACGCAGTTGACCGCCAGCTTGCGCCAGTTTGCCGACGCAATGTTGTTGTGCCAGGCCACATCGGGCAAAGCCTGATGCAACATTTCCGCCAGATGGCTGAGATGTATCGCCGTCGGCGATGTCGGGCCGATATGGGTGGTGCCGCCGGCAACATGGATAATGGTGCTGCCTTCACGCCTTGCCGCGTGGGTCGTGGTGCCCTGCAATATGGGCTGGCTGTTTGCCGGCAGTTCATCCTGGGTGCCCATGCCGTTATGCAGCAGCAGTATGGCGCAACGCGGGTTCAACCTGGGCAGCAGCGCGCTGACGGCGCTGGAAACCTGCCAGGCTTTCAGCGTGACCAGCAACAGTTCGCTTTGGGCCAGATGTTCGGGATCGTTGGTGGGCAAATTACGGTTGAACGAGGTGCCCTCAGGCTCAATCACGTTCACTGCGCAGAAGGGTTGCGGTACCCGCAGCCATCCTTGTACGTCGTGGCCCTGCTGATAAAGCCTGGAGAGCCACAGTTGTCCGAGCGCACCGCAACCAAGAATAGTTATTTTCATTCAGTCTCCTTGGGGTAACGGGAATACCGCTCAATTACTGTCGTATAATTATAGACTTTTCTGCTATCCGGCGAGATATCTGCCGGTAGGCTTAGCGGATTTTGCCTGAGGCGCTAAAGCGGTTATCATGCTCGGCATCGAAATCGCCTATCGCATTAGGCTCTAATTCAGGAGGAAGAAGTATGCCATCTTTCGACATTGTTTCCGAAATTGATATGCAGGAAGTGCGTAACGCCGTTGAGAACGCCACACGCGATCTCGGCACCCGTTGGGATTTCCGCAACGTGCCGGCCAGTTTTGAGCTGAACGAAAAAGATGAAAGCATCAAAGTCGCCAGCGAATCTGATTTCCAGGTGCAGCAACTGCTCGATATTCTGCGTGAGAAACTGAGCAAGCGCAGTATCGATGGCGGCGCGCTGGAGATCCCGGACGAAATGACCCACAGCGGCAAAACCTACAGCGTGGAAGCCAAGCTGAAACAGGGTATTGAAACCACCCAGGCGAAGAAAATCGTCAAGCTGATCAAAGACAGCAAGCTGAAGGTGCAGGCACAAATTCAGGGTGATGAAGTCCGCGTTACCGGCAAGTCACGCGACGATCTGCAAGGGGTGATGGCGCTGGTGCGCGGCGCCGATCTGGGGCAACCGTTCCAGTTCAAAAACTTCCGCGATTAACTTTTCCGCGACGATATTACCAAGGGCCAGCAAGCTGGCCCTTTCGATTACGACAGCTACAGCGAATTTACCAGAGCTTCCAGCTGACCGCGGTTGGTCTGTTTGGTATCGACCTTCACGTAGGCGCTGCGCTCTTCGGGCACTACTATCGCTTCCGCCACGCCAGGCTGGGCCTTCAGACGGCTTTCCAGCGCAGAATCCTTCACCGCCAGTTCCGACAACGTAATGCGCAGGCTGCTGACGTACGGCGGTTCTTGCATGGTGCTGCTGACCAGGAACCAAACGGCAGCGATAACCGCACCGGCGATAAACACCAAGCCGGCGCCCTGCAGGCCATACAACAAGCCGCCCAAGCTGCCGCCAATCGCCACGCCGATAAACTGGCTGGTGGAGTAAACCCCCATAGCGGTACCTTTGTAACCGGCCGGCGATTCTTTGCTGATCAACGAAGGCAGAATCGCTTCCATCACGTTAAACGCCATGAAGAACAGCTGCACGCCGGCAATGATGCCCCACAGATGGGCACCGGACAGCCACAACAACACTTCGGCACAGAACAGAACCGCCACGCAGCCCATAAACACCTGCTTCATGCGGCGTTTCATTTCGGCATAAATGATAAAGGGCACCACGGCGGCAAAAGAAACCAGCATGGTGACCAAATAGACGATCCAATGCTGGCTCGGCGCCAAACCGGCTTTTTCCATCGCCAGCGGCAGCGCCACGAAGCTGGACATCAGCAGAATATGCAGACACATGATGCCGAAATTCAGCTTCAGCAGGCGGGAGTTGCTCAGCACCTTGCTGAAACTGCCGCTCACTATGCTGGATTCACGGTTCAGCACGTGGCTGTCTGCGGACGGCACCACCGCCAGGGTAATCACGATACCGGCCAAAGCCAGCACGGCAATCATCCAAAATAGCGCATGCAGGCCGAAAGCATGGGTGACGATTGGGCCGACCACCATGGCAATGGCAAAGGTGATGCCGAAGCTGACGCCGATAAACGCCATCGCCTTGGTGCGGTTCTGCTCGCGGGTCAGGTCTGACAGCAACGCCATCACTGCCGCCGCGATAGCGCCGGAGCCCTGTAATGCACGGCCGAGGATAACGCCCCAAATGGAGTCGGTGACGGCGGCAATCACGCTGCCCAGCGCAAAGATCAATAGCCCGCCGACGATCAGCGGCTTGCGGCCGATGCGGTCGGAAATCAGGCCGAAGGGGATCTGAAACACCGCTTGTGCCAGGCCGTAAATGCCGATGGCGATACCGATCAGCGTTTCGCTGGCGCCGTTCAACGCCATACCGTAGGTGGTCAGTACCGGCAGCACCATAAACATGCCAAGCATGCGCAGTGAAAATACCGTTCCTAATCCCCAGGTCGCCCGTCGTTCCTGCGGGGTCATTGCATTGTCGTTCATTAAAACCTCATTAAAAGCCATTCCAGCAGGTTATCGGCGATAACGCCTGGTGGGATAGCTTCTGAAAAGCTGCGTCATTTTAGTGTGAAGGGCAGGGGGGGTAAATCGAATGTTGTTTAACAGATATTACAGTTCGGCGGCTTTTCGGCGAGACAAATAAAATGGGCCGCTAAGCGGCCCATTCACAGACGATTTGGCTTACCAGACGTAAGTCATCAGCGTTTCTGGCGATGCCGTTGCGCTGAAGTCGATAGACATCATTACGCTCAGCGAAGTGATGGCAACAATGGAGAACACAAACAGCTTGCGCGCCCAGATGCTGTCATTTTCTGTTTTGTAGCCACGCAGCGCCATACCCAGCCACCATACGCTTACCGCCGCAGCGACGATCAGGTATTTGTAGCCGGCGTAGCCGCTCAGGGTCAGCATCAGCGTAGCAATCATAAACGCCAAGATGTAGACCGTGATGTGGTTCTTCGCCACGGAAATGCCTTTGACCACCGGTAGAACCGGAATGTTGGCCGCCTGGTAATCTTTAAAGCGGAAGATGGCAATCGCGTAGGAATGCGGCATCTGCCACAGGCTAAAGATAGCCAGCAGGATCAACGCACCGGCATCAAACTCGTTGGTCACCGCGCAATAACCGATAACCGGTGGCGCAGCGCCCGACAGGCTGCCGATCAGTGTGCCGTATACCGAGTGGCGTTTCATGTACAGGCTATAAACGCCGACATAAACCACGAAGCCCATCACCGCCAGCCACATGGCCAGCGGGTTGGCGCCGATATACAGCAACACAAAGCCCGCAATACCCAAAACGGTAGCATAAACCAGGGTCACACTCGGCGCGATCAGGCCTTTCACCAGCACCCGGTTCTTCGTTCTCTCCATTTTCTTGTCGATGTCGCGGTCAATGTAGTTGTTAAACACACAGCCCGAAGCGACAACCAACGAGACACCCACCAGGGTGGCGAGAAACAGGGGATAATCGATGCTTCCTTTGGAAGCGAGCAGAAATCCCCCTACGACAGAAATTAAATTGCCGAAAATAATTCCTGGTTTAGTTACTTGCAGGTATTGCTTAATCATCACGTGCAGCTCGACTCTTTAACTGACCATCATATTGATGTTGAGGTTGTACATAATCCAGAGTGAACCCACAACAACGATACCGATGATCATAGCGGTGAACAGCAATGCCACCAGGTTCCAGCGCTCTTCCGATGAGGTATTCATGTGCAGGAAGTAAATCAGGTGAACAATCACCTGAATGACTGCCATGCCGACTACAACCGCCAGGATGGTTGAGTGAGAGGCTGTGCCGCTCATCACCATCGCAAATGGAATCACCGTCAGGATGATCGACAGGATAAAGCCGATCAGATATGACTTAACGCTACCGTGGCTTGCGCCGCCGTGAGAAGTTTCATGGGATGAATGGCTCATGACATAACCCCCAGCAGGTAAACAACGGTAAATACGCAGATCCAGACCACGTCGAGGAAGTGCCAGAACAGGCTCAGACACATCAGACGGGTTTTGTTGGTTGAAGTCAGGCCACGCTTGCTCACCTGAATCATCATGATGATGATCCAAACCAGACCGGTAGACACGTGCAGACCGTGAGTAGCAACCAGTGCGAAGAAGCCGGACAGGAACGCGCTGCGATCCGGACCGAAGCCTTCGGCGATCAGATGATGGAATTCATAGATTTCCATCGCTACGAAGCCCAGACCGAACAGGAAGGTCAGGAACAGCCAGGTATTAACGCTGCCAACCTTGCCTTTGTTCATGCCGATCATCGCCATACCGTAGGTGATGGAGCTGAACAACAGCAGGAAGGTTTCAACCAGGACAAACTTCAGATCGAAGATGTCTTTGCCAGAGGGACCGCCGGCGGTCCCGTTCACCAGTACTGCATAAGTCGCGAACAAGCTCGCAAACAAAATACAGTCGCTCATCAGGTAGATCCAGAATCCGAAGACTTTGGTCTCGCCTGCGTCATGGTGCCCATGCTCTGCATGGGCTGCGTTATGGTTAGTCAGAGTATCAGTTGACATGTTTCACGCCTGCTTTGCTGATTTGTTCATAGTGTTGGTTCTCAATGCGCTCGATTTCATCAACCTGCACATAGTAATCAACATCTTCATCGAAGCTCTTGGCAATCCAGGTCACGATCATACCTACGAAGGCAGCGATCGCCATCCACCAGATGTCCCAGATCATCGCGAAACCGAATACCAGGCTGAAACCAGCGATAATCACACCGGCGCCGGTATTTTTCGGCATATGAATCGGTTCATACTTAGCCGGTTTCTTATAGGCTTCGCCTTTTTCTTTCATGTCCCAGAATTCATCACGGTCATGAATCTGCGGCACTACGGCAAAGTTATAGAACGGCGGTGGAGACGACGTTGACCACTCCAACGTACGAGCGCCCCATGGGTCACCGGTCAGATCGCGGTTCTGCTCGCGGTCACGCACGCTGACGAAGATCTGGATCAGTTGGCACAGAATACCGCAGGCAATCAGCGCTGCACCGCCAGCCGCTACCAGCAGCAGTGGGTGGAACTCAGGGTTGATGTTCTGGCTGATACGACGAGTCATACCCATAAAGCCCAGAGCATACAGCGGCATAAAGGCCACGAAGAAACCGATGATCCAGAACCAGAACGCGCGGATGCCCCATTTTTCGTTCAGCGTGAAGCCGAAGGATTTAGGGAACCAGTAAGTCAGGCCGGCGAAGCAACCGAACACCACACCACCGATGATAACGTTATGGAAGTGGGCAATCAGGAACAGACTGTTGTGCAGCACGAAGTTCGCGCCCGGAACGGCCAGCAGCACGCCGGTCATCCCACCCACGGAGAAGGTGATGATGAAGCCGATGGTCCACAGCATTGCCGAGTTGAATTGAATGCGGCCCTGGTACATGGTGAACAGCCAGTTGAAGATTTTCACCCCGGTAGGGATGGAAATGATCATGGTGGCGATACCGAAGAAGGCGTTGACGTTCGCGCCGGACCCCATGGTAAAGAAGTGGTGCAGCCACACGATGAACGACAGAACGGTAATCGCGATGGTTGCCCATACCAGTGAGGTATAGCCGAACAGGCGTTTTCTGGAGAAGGTCGCGGTCACTTCGGAGAACACACCGAACACCGGCAGCACCAGAATATACACCTCTGGGTGACCCCAGGCCCAAATCAGGTTGATGTACATCATCATGTTGCCGCCCATATCATTGGTAAAGAAATGGGTGCCCAGATAGCGATCCAGGGTCAGCAACGCGATGGTGACGGTCAGAATTGGGAAAGAAACGATGATCAGGACGTTAGTACACAGCGCCGCCCAGGTGAACACCGGCATCTTCATCAGAGGCATGCCAGGGGCACGCATCTTCATGATGGTGGCGAAGAAGTTCACACCGGTCAACAGGGTACCCAGACCGGAAATCTGCAGACTCCAGATCCAGTAATCGACCCCGACGCCAGGACTGTATTCCTTGCCCGACAGCGGCGGATAAGCCAGCCAACCGGTCTGCGCGAACTCACCAACCCCCAGAGAGATGTTGATCAGCACTACGCCCACCACGAAGAACCAGAAGCTCAGGGAGTTCAGGAACGGGAAGGCAACGTCACGGGCGCCGATTTGCAACGGAACCACAACGTTCATCAGACCCACCACGAAAGGCATCGCCATGAAGAAGATCATGATTACGCCGTGAGCGGTAAAGATTTGGTCGTAGTGGTGCGGCGGCAGGAACCCGGCCTCGCCGGCGGACGCAAGCGCCTGCTGGCTACGCATCATGATGGCATCGGCGAAACCACGCAGCAACATAACCATTGCCACGATGATGTACATGATACCAATTTTTTTGTGGTCGACCGAAGTCAGCCAATCGCTCCACAGCCATTTCCATTTGCCGAAATAGGTTATCAGAGCCAGCAGAGCCAGGCCCCCGATAACAATTGCAGCAACGGTGATCATGATGATCGGTTCGTGGTACGGAACCGCATCAAGTGTTAATTTTCCCAACATCAGATTATTCCTCGGCTCCGGCGTGAGCATGCTCACTCATGTCCATACCCTGGCTCATGTCCATGCCTTCATGCGCGGTAGCGCCTTTGTGCATGTTCATGTCACCCATGAATTTGCCAATAGTTTCTTTGAACAAATTCGGTTTGACACTGGAGAAGTACTCGACCGGGTTGTTTTCACTCGGCTCTGCCAGTTTGTTAAAGTCGCTGGTGGCGTTAAGGTTATTCGACGATGCTTTCACCTTGGCAACCCACTGATCGAAGTCGCCTTCGGTTGGGGTGACAATAGCGGTGAATTTCATGCCGGAGAACCCGCGACCGCTGAAGCTACTGGAAATACCGTCGTATTTGCCTGCTTCGTTGCCGATCAGGTGCAGTTTGGTCTGCATCCCGGCCATCGCATAAATCTGCCCACCTAACTGAGGAATAAAGAACGAGTTCATTACCGAGTTAGAGGTGATCTTGAATTCGACTGGAACATCTTTCGGGAAAGCCAATTCATTAACGGTTGCGATGCCTTGTTCTGGGTAGATAAACAACCATTTCCAGTCGAGCGACACCACTTCGATCGTCATCGGCTTCTTGTCAGTGACAATCGGCTTGAACGGATCAAGTTCGTGGGTAGTTTTCCAGGTAATGGTGCCAAGGATGGCGATGATAATGATAGGAATGGTCCAGACGACCGCTTCGATCTTGTTGGAATGTGACCAGTTCGGACTGTACTTGGCGTCTTTGTTGGAAGCACGGTACTTCCAGGCAAAAGCGAACGCCATAAAGATAACCGGTATCACCACGATCAACATCAGCGCGATTGCAGTGATAATCAGTGTCCGTTGCTCAACACCAATTGCTCCTTTGGGGTTCATCAATACCATATTGCAACCACTGAGCATTACAGTAGATGCAATTAATGACATCATCCCAATACTTTTATTGTATTTCTTAAGTCTCATCTAACGACCTCAATTACAAAGGCTCTATTGTCGTTTCATGTGTGCGGGCATTTTACGGGAAGGTTGCAGTACTGTAAACATGCTTAAGGGAGTGTCAGCGCCTTGTTGACACTTTCTGTTAAGGGGGTCACAGATGTAACCTTACGTGACAATTTACCAATGGCAACAACGCGTTGGCGAGCTGAATCGTGCCGGGCAGGCTCTATGTTAAGGAAAACTAACGGTATGCTGATTTTGGCACATTAACCTGCCGTATTTTAAATACGAAGGAAAGGTTTATATAATGTAAAATAATTGTGTATTTAAAGTGACGGTAATTTTATTTCCGAGCGTTTTGCTCGGATAAAAAAATAATTTTAACGGCAATTCTGTTTTTTTAAGAAAAATAAACTCATCACGTTGATGCATTTTTGCCGACCGGTGCTATGTGACCGGCCGGCAATATCAGGCCAGCTTGGTGCGGCGCAGCGCCAGATAGTCAAGCAGGCTGCCCATCGCGATGCCCACCAGGCTCAGTGCGGCGCCAGTTTGCAGCAGGAGGTCGGCCAGGTTCGGCAAGGCACTCCAGTCGAGCGCGTTGGTAATCAACAGAATCAGCCAGACCCCCAGCAGCGAGCAGCCCAAAGTCAACAGACGCAGTGCCCAGCGGTAGAGTTGACGGAACTCGGTACGTGGCATGAAGTTGTCGGTGCGCTGGGTATATTCCAGCGTTTGACGGCACAGGCGCAACAGCAGCAGGCCTGGCAGGGCGGCTGCGATCGAGAATAAATAAAACAGCGGCCAGCCGTGCGCCTCAACGAACCAACCGGCAATCGGGCCAACATAGACGCGGCCGACGGCGGACAGCGCCGACAACAGGGCGAATTGGGTGGCGGAAAACGACTTGTTGCACAACGTCATCAGCAGCGCGACGAAGGCCGCAGTGCCCATGCCGCCGCACAGGTTTTCCAGGAAGATGGCGCTGCCCATCGTCATGATGTTCTTGTCGGTGACCGCCAGGATCCAGTAACCGAGATTGGACACCGCCTGGAGAATGCCAAACAGCATCAGAGCGCGGAACAGACTAAGGCGTTGCATCAGCACACCGCCAAACAGCGCGCCGACGATGGTGGCGAACAGGCCGAGAGTCTTGTTGACCAGCCCGACCTCCCCGGCGTCAAAGCCAACGCCGCGGATCAGGAACGTAGTGCTCAGGCTGCCGGCAAAGGCGTCGCCCATCTTGTACATGACTATCAGCAGCAAAATCAGCCAGGCATTGTTCCGTGCAAAGAAATCGCGCAGCGGGGCGACGACCGCCTGCTCCATGGAGCGCGGTGCCGGAATGCCATCGTCCGGCTCGGGGGCCAGCAGGGTGGCGACGATACCAATCAGCATCAGCCCGGCCATCAGCCAATAGGTTGATTGCCAACCTAAATAGCGATCCGCCAGCCACAGCGCCAAGCCGCCGGAAACCAGCATCGCCAGCCGGTAGCCGAGAACGGAGATCGCCGCCCCCGCGCCGCGTTCTTCGGCGCTTAGCAGGTCGGTTTTATACGCATCGAAAACAATATCCTGCGAGGCGGAACAGAACGCCACCAGCACCGCCAACGCCGCCAGCCACCACAGATGTTGCGCCGGCTGCATGAAGCCCATGGCCACAATCGACACCACCAGCAGCAACTGACTGATCAGCAGCCAGCCACGACGCCGGCCAAGGAATGGCGGGGTGTAGCGGTCCATGAAGGGAGACCACAGAAATTTGAATACATAGGCTTGACCGACCAGTGAAAAAATACCGATGGTTTTCAGATCGATGTTTTCGACGGTCATCCAGGCTTGCAGCGTGCCGGAGGTCAGCGCCAGCGGCAAACCCGAGGCAAAGCCCAGCAGCAGGAGAATGGCGGAGTTACGCTGGGTGAAGATATTCAGATACTGTTTCGACATGATTTCCCTGTCTGTGCCGCCCGATGGCTCAGGCGGCACAAAGTATTCGCGGATTAACGCGCGTTCTGCTTGATGAAGTCGTTGACGCTGGTGTCTTGCGCCATATCGGCAATAACGTCGCCCAATACGGTGTTAACCGCGTTGGTGATTTTCTCGTTGGTCGCAGTGAAAGCACCCTGCACGTTATAAGTGGAGCGGTAGTTTTTCACCTGCTTGTTGCCGTTTTTCGCTTGAGCGGTGATCGAAATATCGGCCTTGGTGGTGATGTTGTAGCGCAGGTTGCCTTCGGAGACGTCCGCGTACAGGTTGTTCACCACGATTTGCAGATCAACCGCGCCATCGGCACCGATCATGTAACCGCGCGCGCCCATTTGTTTCTCCAGCACTTCTTGCAGCAGGAACCGTAGATCGCGCGATGGCGTAAGGGTAACGAGCTGGCCGTCGCGATTCACTTTCGCCAGCGCCTGGTCCTGGCGCTGATCTGCACCGTTAATGCTGACAGTTACGCCCTGCAGTGTTGGATCCTGCTGCGGCAGTACGATCTTGGGCGTTACGTTCAGGGTGTTGCTGCTGGTAGCACAACCGGCCAGCATCAGAGCGGCCAACAGTGGAAGGCAAAGTTTTTTTAACATAGTTACTGTCTCATTCTCGATGGATTTTAAGCCGACTCAAACTGCTGATGATAGAGAGGCCGGTTTGAGTAAACTTTCTGTAATAATCAGAGCGGGATAGCCAACAACGAATTGTCGACATCATAGCATCGCCGCCGGCCGGGGGAAGTGCAGAACGCACCGGAGTGACAAATTTTTACCTGCCGTTGATAAAAACATGCTTTTTTGACCGTCTCAATCAGATAAACCTCAAGCGATAGCGGATGTTGGCGATTTTTGGCGGGCGGCGAAGAGAAATTTACGTGATGAATAGTCTAAAAGGGGTGAAACCGGCTAATATTGAAATAGATGGGCACGGTCCTCTGCCGGTGTAGTAAGGAGATCCTATGATTCGCGAGCAAATAGAAGCAAAGTTAAGGGCGGCATTTGAGCCCGCGTATCTGGAAGTCGTTGATGAAAGCTATCGTCATAACGTTCCGGCGGGTTCAGAAAGCCATTTTAAGGTGGTGTTGGTCAGCGATCGCTTTGTCGGAGAACGTTTCCTGACGCGTCACCGCTCGATTTACGGCGTGCTGTCGGAGGAGTTGGCCGATGGCGTACACGCCCTGGCGTTACATACTTACACGCTGAAAGAGTGGGAAGGGCTGCAGGATACTGTGCCGGCTTCCCCCCCTTGTCGCGGGGCCGGTACGTTGGCCTGACGGGTAAATTTGCAGTATCAGTGGAACTTTAACCACGAATTAGGGTATTACTACTGACGAATTTTGGGACGGCCTGCGGGCCGTTTCTGTTTTTGACGACGACACAGCCGATGCGCAATGCAGCTAAGGCCAGGTCGGTTTCGGCGGTCTTTTGGCGATCAAATCGGCAAAAGTGTGAGTTTTAGCGCGCCGGTGCCGCCTTGCTTTCCTCGACTCGCTTCGCTTGCGCCGCTATAATGTCGCGTCTTATTTTTCCGGAATGGTTTCGGGACGCTTCAGTCATCAGGGAATTCGGTTCTGTAATGTAGCCGTCCTGGTTCTTGGAACGGAGTTGACCGAGCACTGTGATTTTTTTGAGGTAACAAGATGCAAGTTTCTGTAGAAACCACTCAAGGCCTTGGGCGCCGTCTCTCTATTACTGTACCCGCTGATACTATTAATCAGGCTGTTAAAAAAGAGCTGATCAAAGCAGCGAAAAGCGTTCGTATCGACGGTTTCCGCAAAGGCCATGTGCCGATGAACATCGTTGAGCAGCGTTATGGCGCCTCAGTTCGCCAGGACGTGCTGGGCGAAGCGATGCAACGCAGCTTTGTTGACGCGATCATCAAAGAAAAAATTAACCCGGCTGGCGCACCAAACTACGTGCCGGGCGAGTATAAAGAAGGTGAAGACTTCACTTTCGCGGTTGAATTCGAAGTGTATCCTGAAGTTGAGCTGAAAGGCCTGGATGCGATCGAAGTTGAGAAACCAGTGGTTGACGTTAACGATGCTGACGTTGACACCATGCTGGACACTCTGCGCAAGCAGCAGGCGACCTGGAAAGACAGCGATCGCGCAGCGCAGGCTGAAGACCGCGTAACCGTTGACTTCACCGGTTCTATCGACGGTGAAGAGTTCGAAGGTGGCAAAGCCTCTGACTTCGTACTGGCCATGGGCCAGGGCCGCATGATCCCAGGCTTCGAAGAAGGTCTGGTTGGTCATAAAGCCGGTGAAGAATTCACCATCGACGTTAACTTCCCGGAAGATTATCACGCTGAAAACCTGAAGGGCAAAGCGGCTAAATTCGCTATCGTTCTGAAGAAAGTGGAAGAGCGTGAGCTGCCAGAGCTGACTGAAGAATTCATCAAGCGTTTCGGCGTGGCTGATGGTTCTATTGAAGGCCTGCGTGCTGAAGTGCGTAAAAACATGGAGCGCGAGCTGAAAGGCGCAGTGCGTAACCGTATCAAGACTCAGGCAATCGACGGCCTGGTCAGCGCTAACGACATTGACGTTCCTGCTGCGCTGATCGACGGCGAAGTTGACGTTCTGCGCCGTCAGGCTGCACAACGTTTCGGCGGCAACGAGAAGCAAGCGCTGGAACTGCCACGTGAACTGTTCGAAGAGCAGGCAAAACGTCGCGTTGTTGTTGGCCTGCTGCTGGGCGAAGTGATCAGCACTCACGATCTGAAAGCTGACGAAGATCGCGTCAAGACCCTGATCGAAGAAATGGCCTCCGCTTACGAAGATCCAAGTGAAGTTGTTGAGTTCTACAGCAAAAACAAAGAGCTGATGAACAATATGCGCAACGTTGCTCTGGAAGAACAAGCGGTTGAAGCTCTGCTGGCGAAAGCGAAAGTGACTGAGAAAGCCACTACTTTCAGCGAGCTGATGAATCAGACTCAACAGGCGTAATGTCTGTACGCAGTGGCGCAACTTGTTGCGCCCTCAGGGCCGGCATGCTGGCTCCTGCGTGATAAAAAGCCCGTAACCTTCGGTTGCGGGCTTTTCTTTTTGCCACGTTGCTGATTAATCTCAGGTTAAGCGTGCCAATATGCACTATATTTACCCTGTTGCGCTTGGGGCAGTCTGGCATTATGGTCATTACCGTTAGCTCGACGCATCGGTCAGGCCGGTAAAAATACTGTGCCGGACTTGAAATGCTGCCAATGGCCCCAATCTGTAAAATGTATATATATGTGCTGTTTGCCAGAGTGCGCGGGATGATTATAACCGTCGGGTACGTGTGGCGCGGTCGAATGCTTGAGCATAGTCATCATGACCGTTCTCAAGTAGAATCGGTGCAATAGGGTGTAACCCTGGCCGCCAAGGCAATTTCTATTAGGAGACGGTAATGTCATACAGTGGCGAACGAGATCAATTTGCACCTAACATGGCCCTGGTGCCGATGGTGGTAGAGCAGACTTCACGCGGGGAGCGTTCTTACGACATCTATTCCCGCCTGCTGAAAGAGCGCATTATTTTCCTGACCGGCCAGGTAGAAGATCACATGGCCAACCTGATTGTGGCGCAGATGCTGTTCCTGGAAGCGGAAAGCCCGGAAAAAGACATTTACCTCTACATCAACTCTCCGGGTGGCGTGATCACCGCAGGCATGTCAATCTATGACACCATGAAGTTCATCAAGCCGGATGTCAGCACCATTTGTATGGGCCAGGCGTGCTCGATGGGCTCTTTCCTGCTGACCGCTGGTGCGAAGGGCAAGCGTTTCTGCCTGCCGAACTCGCGCGTGATGATTCACCAGCCGCTGGGCGGCTATCAGGGCCAGGCGACGGATATCGAAATCCATGCGCGTGAAATCCTGAAGGTGAAGGCTCGCATGAACGAGTTGATGGCGGAACATACCGGCCAGACGCTGGAGCAGATCGAACGCGATACCGAGCGCGATCGCTTTATGACCGCGGAAGAAGCAGTAGAATACGGTCTGGTTGACGGCATTCTGACGCACCGCAGCTAGAACCACGCGGCTGGCGAGGTATATGTGCGAGCCGATAGACTATAGTAATCAGAGTGGGCGCGGCTCGCTCTGGTGAGCATTATCGGCGTTCCCGGTATGAGTTTTGGGCGCACTGCCGCCGTGATTTTCCTGCGGGAAAAAGACTAAAGAAGAGGTTTACTGATGACAGATAAGCGCAAAGACGGTTCAGGAAAGCTGCTGTATTGCTCTTTCTGCGGCAAAAGCCAGCATGAAGTGCGTAAGCTGATTGCCGGTCCGTCAGTGTATATCTGCGATGAATGTGTTGACCTGTGTAACGACATTATTCGCGAAGAGATTAAAGAAGTTTCCCCGCATCGTGAGCGTAGCGCGCTGCCGACGCCGCATGAGATCCGTCACCACCTGGATGACTATGTCATCGGTCAGGAACAGGCGAAGAAAGTGCTCGCGGTAGCGGTATATAACCACTACAAACGCCTGCGCAACGGCGATAGCAGCAACGGTATCGAGTTGGGGAAAAGCAACATTCTGCTGATTGGCCCGACCGGTAGCGGTAAAACCCTGCTGGCGGAAACGCTGGCGCGTTTCCTGGATGTGCCTTTCACCATGGCCGATGCCACCACGTTGACCGAAGCCGGTTATGTGGGTGAGGACGTGGAGAATATTATCCAGAAGCTGTTGCAGAAGTGTGACTACGACGTGCAAAAAGCGCAGCGCGGTATTGTCTATATCGATGAAATCGATAAGATTTCCCGTAAGTCAGACAACCCGTCCATTACCCGTGACGTGTCGGGCGAGGGCGTGCAGCAGGCGCTGTTGAAACTGATCGAAGGCACCATCGCCGCCGTTCCGCCGCAGGGTGGCCGCAAGCACCCGCAGCAGGAATTCCTGCAGGTTGATACCTCGAAAATCCTGTTTATCTGTGGCGGCGCCTTTGCCGGCCTGGATAAAGTGATCGGCCAGCGCGTCAATACCGGTTCCGGTATCGGCTTCGGCGCGACCGTGAAGGGCGAGTCCGAGAAAGCGACCGAAGGTGAACTGCTGCTGCAGGCCGAACCGGAAGATCTGATCAAGTTCGGCCTGATCCCTGAGTTCATCGGCCGTCTGCCAGTGGTCGCGACGCTGAGCGAACTGAGCGAAGATGCGTTGATTCAGATCCTGAAAGAGCCGAAGAATGCCCTGACCAAACAGTATCAGGCATTGTTCAATCTGGAAGGTGTGGAGCTGGAGTTCCGTGATGAAGCGCTGAACGCTATCGCCAAGAAGGCCATGACGCGTAAAACCGGTGCACGCGGCCTGCGCTCTATCGTTGAGGGTGCGTTGCTGGACACCATGTACGACCTGCCGTCAATGGACAGCGTCGATAAAGTGGTGATCGACGAATCGGTCATCGCCGGCCAGTCCAAACCTCTGTTGATTTACGGCAAACCGGAAGCACAGGCTTCAGGCGAATAATTAGCCAGTCAAACCAGAAAGTTAATACCAAAATGGGGGATTTTATCCCCCATTTCTTTTTCCTGCGTTCTGGCCGTTGAATGTCAGAGATTCATCCCCATATACTCATTAACCAGATTTTATGAAACGTTTGATGCTTGCGTCTCATGAGATTCCCCTCAACCTGGCGGAAACTAAACTAAGAGAGAGCTCTATGAACCCTGAGCGTTCCGAACGCATTGAAATCCCCGTCTTGCCTTTGCGCGACGTGGTGGTTTATCCGCACATGGTGATCCCGTTATTTGTTGGCCGGGAAAAATCAATTCGGTGCCTCGAAGCAGCAATGGATCATGATAAAAAGATCATGCTGGTGGCACAGAAAGAGGCCTCAACGGATGAACCTGGCATTAACGATTTGTTCTCTGTCGGCACAGTCGCGTCTATTTTGCAGATGCTGAAACTGCCGGACGGCACGGTAAAAGTGCTGGTGGAAGGCTTGCAGCGGGCACGCATTACTACGCTTTCCGATAGCGGAGAGCATTTTGCCGCCCAGGCAGAATATCTTGAATCACCGGCGATCGACGAACGTGAACAAGAAGTCCTGGTGCGCACGGCAATCAATCAGTTTGAAGGCTACATCAAACTGAACAAGAAAATTCCACCGGAGGTGCTGACGTCATTGAACAGCATCGACGACGCTGCACGCCTGGCGGATACCATCGCCGCGCACATGCCGCTGAAACTCAGCGACAAGCAGTCGGTACTCGAGATGTTCGACATCACCGAGCGTTTGGAATACCTGATGGCGATGATGGAATCGGAAATCGACCTGCTGCAGGTTGAGAAACGTATCCGTAACCGCGTCAAGAAACAGATGGAAAAAAGCCAGCGCGAGTACTATCTGAATGAGCAAATGAAAGCGATTCAGAAAGAACTGGGCGAGATGGACGACGCGCCGGACGAGCACGAAGCGCTGAAGCGCAAGATTGAAGAGGCGAAAATGCCGAAAGACGCGCGTGAAAAAACCGAAGCGGAGCTGCAAAAGCTGAAAATGATGTCACCGATGTCTGCGGAAGCGACGGTGGTGCGCGGTTACATCGATTGGATGCTGCAGGTACCCTGGAATGCGCGCAGCAAGGTGAAAAAGGACCTGATCAAGGCGCAGGAAGTGCTCGATATCGATCACTACGGCCTGGAGCGCGTCAAAGACCGCATTCTTGAGTATCTCGCAGTACAGAGCCGCGTCAGCAAAATCAAAGGGCCTATCCTGTGCCTGGTAGGGCCTCCGGGCGTGGGTAAAACCTCGCTTGGCCAGTCGATCGCCAAAGCGACCGGCCGCCAGTACGTGCGTATGGCGCTGGGCGGCGTGCGTGACGAAGCGGAAATCCGCGGTCACCGCCGTACCTATATCGGTTCGATGCCGGGCAAGCTGATCCAGAAAATGGCCAAGGTTGGGGTGAAAAACCCACTGTTCCTGCTGGACGAGATCGACAAGATGTCTTCCGACATGCGCGGCGATCCAGCGTCTGCACTGCTTGAAGTGCTGGATCCGGAACAGAACGTGGCGTTTAACGATCATTATCTGGAAGTGGATTACGATCTGTCCGACGTGATGTTCGTTGCCACCTCGAACTCGATGAACATTCCTGCGCCGCTGCTGGACCGTATGGAAGTTATCCGCCTGTCTGGATACACCGAGGACGAGAAGCTCAACATCGCCAAGCAGCACCTGTTGCCGAAGCAACTTGAGCGTAACGCCCTGAAAAAAGGTGAGCTGACGGTCGACGACAGCGCCATCACCGGCATTATCCGCTATTACACCCGCGAAGCCGGGGTGCGTAGCCTGGAGCGTGAAATCTCCAAGCTGTGCCGTAAAGCGGTGAAAACGCTGCTGATGGACAAAAAGATCAAGCATATCGAGATCAACGGCGACAACCTGAAAGATTACCTGGGCGTGCAGCGCGTTGACTACGGCCGCGCGGACACCGAAAACCGCGTGGGCCAGGTTACCGGTCTGGCATGGACGGAAGTGGGCGGCGATCTGCTGACCATTGAAACCGCTTGCGTGCCGGGCAAAGGCAAGCTGACTTACACCGGTTCTTTGGGTGAAGTGATGCAGGAATCGATTCAGGCGGCGCTGACCGTGGTCCGCGCGCGCGCGGACAAGCTGGGCATCAACGCTGATTTTTACGAGAAGCGTGACATCCACGTGCATGTGCCGGAAGGTGCAACGCCGAAAGATGGCCCAAGTGCCGGTATTGCCATGTGCACTGCGTTGGTTTCCTGCCTGACGGGCAACCCGGTTCGCGCCGACGTGGCGATGACCGGCGAGATCACGCTGCGTGGCCTGGTATTGCCGATTGGCGGTCTGAAAGAAAAACTGCTGGCGGCGCATCGCGGCGGTATCAAAACCGTGCTGATCCCGTATGAGAACAAGCGCGATCTGGAAGAGATCCCGGATAATGTCATCGCCGATCTGGATATTCATCCGGTGCAGCGAATTGATGAAGTTTTGAACCTTGCGTTGCAAAACCCGGCGTTCGGCGCGCTGCCGGTAGCGGCAAAATAGTGACGAATAGCAAAAACCATTGATAAAACTTATGCTGGCAAGTCATTTCGGACTTGCCAGTCTTTTTTTGTACCGCTAAGTTAGACAGCTGTCGGCCCGCGTTTTGCCACGCTTTCGGTGGCTTGCCAAGGTTCGATGGGATTGATATAACAGCTGCGCTGTCGCCACCGTAGGGATTTTTCGGTGCGACGATTGAATTCTAGAGGGGATGATAGAGTGAATAAGTCACAACTGATCGACAAAATTGCCGCAGGTGCTGATATTTCCAAAGCGGCAGCTGGACGTGCTTTAGATGCAGTAATTGCTTCTGTTACCGAATCCTTGAAGGAAGGGGATGACGTGGCCCTGGTTGGTTTCGGTTCTTTTACGGTGCGTGAGCGTTCGGCCCGTACTGGCCGCAATCCGCAAACAGGTAAAGAGATCAGCATCGCGGCAGCCAAAGTTCCGGCCTTCCGTGCAGGGAAAGCGCTGAAAGACGCAGTAAACTGATCGTTTGCGTCTAACCGGTTAGCGTTACAGGGTTTTGTAATAAACAATCACCTGACGCAACGGTGCTGGTAAGGTAAGATATAAGGCGCATCAGATTGATGCGCTTTTTTTATTTTTGTCGCAGGGAACGCGCCTGCGCAAGGGTGTTTTTAATCCACATCACAGCGGAGTGTTGTCACACTATGATGGACAATTTACGCGCGGCAGCTAATCACGTCGTGCTCAAAATCATCCTGGGCCTGATCATTTTGTCATTTCTTTTGACAGGGGTGGTCAGCTATCAGGGGAGTGCCGGTGATTATGCAGCGAAGGTCAATGGCCAGGTGATCGAGCGTGCTCAGCTGGAACAGGCTTTCCAAAGCGAACGCAGCCGGATGCAGCAACAGCTGGGTGACCAGTTCTCCGCGCTGGCGGGCAACGAAGGCTATATGCAGCAGATGCGCCATCAGGCACTGTCACAGTTGATCGACAACATGCTGCTGGATCAATACGCCAAAAAATTAGGCCTGAGCGTCAGCGACGATCAGGTAAAAGACGCCATCCGCAAGGCGCCTTACTTCCAGACCAACGGCCAGTTCGATAATGCCAAGTATCTCGATCTGATTAGCCGAATGGGCTACACCGCCGATAACTTCGCGCAGTCGATGCGCCAGCAATTGGTTAATCAGCAGGTGATCCAGGCTTTCGGTCAATCAGGCTTCGTGTTGCCATCCGAGTCCCAAGGCATGGCTGCTCTGGTGCTGCAGGAGCGTAACGTGCGTCTGGCGACCCTGGATCTGAAAGCGCTGCAGGCTAAACAGACCGTGACCGAAGATGAGCTGAAAGACTACTACAGCCAAAACAAGAACAGCTTCATTGCGCCGGAACAGGTCAAAGTCAGCTATATCCCGTTGGACGCCGCCTCGATGCAAGACAAGGTGACGGTGGCAGATGCGGATATCGGCGCCTACTACGACCAGCACAAAAGCAGCTATGGCCAGCCTGAGCGCAAAAATTACAGCGTGATCCAGCTGAAAACCGAGGCGGAAGCCAATGCGGTGTTGGATGAGCTGAAAAAAGGCGGCGATTTCGCCACTCTGGCGAAAGAAAAATCCACCGACATCATCTCTCGTCGCACCGGTGGTGAGCTGGGCTGGCTGGAGCCGGAAACCACCGCGGACGAACTGAAGCAGGCTAGTCTGACCGAAAAAGGTCAGCTTTCCGGCGTAGTGAAGTCCTCCGTAGGTTATCTGGTGGTGCGCCTGAACGACATCGCACCGGAGAAAGTGAAGCCGTTGAGCGAAGTGCGTGACGACATCGCCAAACAGGTCAAGCAAGAGAAAGCGGTAGACGCTTATTACGCGCTGCAGCAGAAGGTGAGCGAAGCGGCCACCAGCGATAACGAGTCTCTGGCGTCAGCCGAAGAGGCCGCCGGCGTGAAAGCGGCACAAACCGAATGGTTCACCCGCGACAACGTTCCGGCAGCGCTGAACTTTAAACCGGTCATCCAGTCGATTTTCGACGGTTCACTGATTGGCGAGGGCGGCTCTCCGGGCAGCAACTCCGACGTGATCACCGTTGATGGCGACCGCGCCTTCGTGATCCGCGTGTCTGGTCACAAGCCGGAAGGCATTGAGCCGTTCGACCAGGTTAAAGATCGTGTGGCTGAGCTGGTCAAGCGCAACAAGGCTGAGCAAGAAGCTAAACTGCAGGGCGAGAAACTGCTGGTTGAACTGAAACAAGGCAAGGGCGACGAAGCGATGAAAGCGGCCGGCCTGAGCTTTGGCAGCGAACAGAAGATGGCGCGTGCGCCGGAAGACAGCCAGCTGGTGCAAAGCGTGTTTGCGCTGCCGCATCCGCAGGAAGGTAAACCGGTTTACGGCATGTCGCAAGATCGCCAGGACAACGTGGTGCTGATTGCGCTTGATGCGGTGAACCCGGGCACCTTGCCGGCAGAAGAAATGAAAACCTTCGTCGGCAAGATGGAAGAAGGGGCGACCGGCGTGTCCTTCGACTCTCTGTTGGCCAGCCTGCGTAAAGAAGCCAAGATCAAAATGGGTGCCGCTGAGCAGCAACAGCCTCAGTAAGCCCCGCATTTTTGTGCAACGCAATGTAATAACCAAAGGCCGCTTTCGCGGCCTTTTCCATATCTGAAATCCGCCAATTGCCGTTCGTCACCCGCTGCGGCAAGGTAGCCATGCTGTTAAACACAAGGAGGATACAGCATGCAACTTGCAGAAATAAAAGCAGTTAATGGTTATGGTTTCAGCGTCAAAGCGTTGTTGACGGCTGCCCTGATTTGCCTGACGGGGCCGTCGATGGCCGCAGTGGAAAAAGCGGGGGCTGCTCCGCTGGTATTATCTGCGCCGGCTGTTAAGGCGGCGCAGGGAAGTGAGGTCGCCGTCGATGACGAAGCCTCAGTCAGCATCAATCAGGCCGATGCCGAGCAACTGGCCAGTGTGTTGAAGGGGGTAGGGCTGAAGAAAGCGGAGAGCATTGTGCGCTATCGCGAGCAGAACGGTCCGTTTACACAGATAGAACAACTCCAGGAAGTGCCGGGCATTGGGTCTGCACTGTTTGAAAGGAATCGCGCACGACTCAAAATGTGATGCTGTTCACGGCTGCGTGGCAAAGTGCCATTGCAGCCTTTTTCCTCTGCTACATTCTACAGGTCTTACCAGTTTGGCGTATTGACCAAACGGGTGCGGGGGCAGTACGCCGTCCCCGCTTTATTCTGTAATCACCAGGCAGGAGCGACCGTTCCCTATGCATCATACCTTTATTAAAGTCCGTGGTTATCATCTTGATGTTTATCAACACGTTAATAATGCCCGCTATCTGGAGTTTCTGGAGGAGGCGCGCTGGGATTGGCTGGAGAATCATGAAGGCTTCCGTTGGATGACGGAAAACAACATTGCCTTTATCGTGGTGAACATCAATATCAATTACCGCACTCCGGCGGTGTTGGGGGACAAACTGCGCATCGACAGCCAGATGGTGCAGCTTAACGGCAAAAGCGGTGTGCTAAGCCAGAAGGTGACGCAGGATGCAACGGGCACGCTGGTTGCGGATGCGCTACTGACCTTTGTCTGTGTCGATCTGAAAACCCAGAAGGCATTGCCGATTGAGGGGCAACTGCGCGAACATCTGCAGGTGCTCACGCAGCCGGAGAATCGGTAAAGCAACGAGCGGCAATCTTTGCCGCCGTTATTTCCGTCATACTTCAAGCGGCATCCTTATTGGCTACCCGAGTCACTTACTTGAGTAAGCTCATCGGGATGCGTTTGCTTGCCGCTTCGATGCCACTCGAATTATTTCGGGTAGGTACACTCAGGCCAGGCCGGTCTTCTGTTTCAGGCTCGCCATCACTTCGGCTTTGTTGATTTGATAGTGCTTCAGGCCGTTGGCACGCAGGTGGCAGGCTGCGCATTCGCCACAGCCATCGCCCTGAATACCGTTGTAGCAGGTCAGGGTATCCTGACGTACCCGATCCAACTGCTGATAGTAATCCGCCAGCGCCCAGGTCTCTGCCTTATTCAGCCACATCAGCGGCGTTTCGAAGCGAATATCGCGGGCGATACCGAGCACCACTGCGTGATTCAGCGCTTTGACAAACTCGTCGCGGCAATCCGGGTAACCGGAAAAGTCGGTTTCACAAACGCCGGTGATCACGGCTTCGGCTTCCACCTGATAGGCATAGATAGCGGCCAGCGTCAGGAACAGGATATTACGGCCCGGTACGAAAGTGCTTGGCAGCCCGCCTTCCTGCTCGTTGTTATAGGCAGGCACCGGAATGCTGTCACGGGTCAGGCTACTGATAGCCAGTTCGTTGAGTAACCCTACGTCCAGCACCTTATGCGCTTTGGCGCCAAGCGCGACCGACAGCGCCTGAGCGACTTCGATTTCGGCGCGGTGACGCTGGCCGTAATCGAACGTGATGCAATGCACTTCATCGTACTGCTGCAATGCCTGAATCAAGCAGGTCGTGGAATCTTGTCCACCGCTGAAAACGACAACCGCGCGTTTCATAAAATCACCTTATTTTATGGCTGAAACCGGGCCGAGGCACCCTCGGGCGACCGGATAAAAAATGCGTGCGGCAACTAGGGTAGCAGAAATGGCTGCATGTCGTAGCCGCCGCTTCCATTTATCACTGAGGAGGCTGTGGTTGATTCTCCACCGGGGGTGGCAGCCAGGCCTGGCAGAAATCAAACCAGCCATAGGCGGTCAGGGTAACGCCATGAATACGCGGTGGTGCGCTGATTTGATATTGGTAGTGAAACAGCGGGGTGATGATCGCCGCTGCCATCAACTGCTGATAGTAAGTTTTCAATTGCTCAAAACGCGGTTGCTGCGCGGTAAGTTGCTGGATCCGCTGCAACGTTTGTTGCTGATGTTGCCAGCGTGAGTCAGGCAAAATGCCACGCCACAGCGTATCTTGCCGCAACCAGCTTTCCAGCGTGGCTTCTGGCGACTCGCCGATCAGGTTATCCGCCAGCAGGAGATCGGCCTGTTCGATTTGCTCCGCGCTTTGCCAGCGTTTGCCCGCATAGTAACGCACCTCCAGCTCACAGCCATGGCGCGCCAATAATTGTTGCAGCGCCACAGTGACCGTCTCCAACTCAACCGGCGGCCGGTACAACAGCGTCAGCCTGGCGGGCAGGGCAATATCCTCGCTGGCTTGATGTTGCGGGATCGACCAGCCAGGCAGCATCTCGTGGCTGGGGGTGATGACGCTGTTGGGGACCGGCAGATTGGCCAGCAGGCCGGATTGCTGGATTAGCATCAGCAATTTCTGCCCCTGCGCTTCACTTAGCACGCCATGCTTCAGGTTAATCGCCAGATAGCACCAGCCCAGGCTCATGCTGCGTTGCACCGGCCGGGCCAGCGCCAGCTCTTCCTGAGGGCCGATGGTAATACGCACCGGGTGCTGGCAACTGGTGTAAGCGCCGCCGGCATGCAGTTCCGGGGTGATCCAATACTCAATGCTTTCCAGATAAGGATGCTGCAAATGGTAAAACGGATGCTGCTCCAGGCGTACCAGATGCGGCTCATTTAGCGTGAGCTTAAAGGGGCCGGCGCCAATGCCCGGCGAGTCCGGGTGGGTCAGCAGACAGGGCAACTCTGCCAGCCGGTGTGCCAGCCAAAAGTCCGGGCGCAGCAGATCAAACTGGATGCACAAGGCATGAGGCAGGCTGATGGCGGCAACGCTGGCCAGGCTTGGCTGGCTGCGCGGATGCTGGAGTAATTTCTCCAACGTTTGCAGCAGCTGTTGCCCGGTCAGCGGTTCGCCGTTATGCCAGCGCAACTGGCTGCGCAGAAAAAACTGCCAGCACAGCCCGTCGTCACTGATTTGCCAGTGATGGGCCAGATCCGGTTGCGGCTCGGGGTTGCCGGTCATAAAGCGCGTCAATCCGGCGTGCAGTGTGGCGACCAGATGTTGCTCGGCACGGCCGGTGAGGGTCAGCGGATCCAGGGTTTCCAGCGTACGGTAGTAGGGGATACGCAGCGTCGGGCTGCCCGCCTGCCATTGGCCGCCGAGGTGTGGACTGAGCAACTCTTGCAGATGTTGCGGATCCAACTGCGCCATTTCCAATGCGCCCTGATGATCGCCATTTTGCAACAATCTTTGCAGATGAGCGGCCCGCAGTTCATCCGGGGTTTTCAGGCAGTGAAGACGAGCGCGTTTGCCGCGCCCGGCCTGTGAATGCCAGCTCAGCCAGCCTTGATCCTGCAACTGCTGCACCAGCGTGCGGGCATGGCGTTCGCTGCAATAGAACAGCGCCGCCAGCTCGCCGATGGTGATCGCCACCGGCGCGCCGCCGATCTGCTGGTACAGGCGTTGATATTGGCTGAGACGGTGGGTCAGGCGCATGATAGAAATCCGGAACAGTTTTTCAGAATTGTTCACTATTACTTCCGCAAATACCATCCCATACTGCAGTGATTGTAATCGCGTTCACATTCACGAGGTCTTTATGTATCGTCTGGCGGCTTTTGATATGGATGGCACTTTGCTGACGCCGGATCACCGGGTCGGATCGGAAACCCTGGCGGTGCTGAAGCAACTGGTTGAACGAGACATGATCGTGACCTTCGCCACCGGGCGCCACTACCTTGATGCTCAGCCGATCATGGCGCAACTAGGCCTGCAGGGCTATCTGATTACCGGCAACGGTACCCGGGTTTACGACAATCGGGGGCAGCAACTGCACGCCACCGATTTGCCTGCCGATATTGCCGAAGAGGTGCTGCATACCCACTGGCGCACCGAGGCCAGCATGCACGTTTTTCGTGATGAAGGCTGGATAACGGAATTTGCGGTACCGGACGAGATGCTAAGGGCACATCACCTGAGCGGTTTTCGTTTCCAACTGGCAGAACTGCGCCGGCTGCCGGCGTTCGGCAACAGTAAAGTGTGTTTTATCGCGCCGCACGAGGCGTTACTGGCATTGCAGCTACAACTGCAGGCGCATCTGGGCGACAGGGCCGATCTCTGTTTTTCCGCTTACGAGTGCCTGGAAGTGCTGCCGCTCGGCTGCAACAAGGGCACTGCGTTGGATATGTTGAGCCGCCACCTGGGGATAACGATGGCGGACTGCATGGCGTTTGGCGATGCGATGAACGACAAGGAGATGCTGGCGACGGTGGGGCACGGCGTGGTGATGGGCAATGCCTTGCCGCAGTTGAAGTCGCTGCTGCCCCGGCTACCGGTTATCGGCCACTGCGAACAGCAGGCGGTGGCTCACTATTTGCAACATTGGCTGCGTTCACCTTACCTCACCTATTCCCCCGAATTATGAGGTTTTACTTTTACAGCCGGCCGGGTATGACTTACCCGGCTTTTTTTGTTCTCGATGCTTACAGATCTTCCAGTTGCGCCAGCCAGGGTGTCAGGTCACCAATATTGTTGCTCACCCATTCCGGGTTGTAATAAGTGTCCAGATAGCGTTCGCCGCTGTCGCACAGCAGGGTGACGATCGACCCCTGCTCACCTTGTTCACGCATTTGCTTCGCCAATTGCAGCGCGCCCCAAACGTTGGTGCCGGTGGATGCACCCACTTTGCGCCCCAATACTTTTTCCAGCCAGTGGATAGTGGCGACGCTGGCCGCATCCGGTACGCGCAGCATAGCGTCGACTACCGACGGAATAAATGAAGGCTCGGCGCGTGGGCGGCCAATGCCTTCGATCCGGCTGCCGCAACTGCCGATAATGGTGCGGTCGCGCTGGTGGAAACAATCGTAGAACACCGAGTTTTCCGGATCGACCACCGTCAGGCGCGTGTCGTGCCCTTGATAGCGAATATAGCGCCCCAGAGTTGCAGAGGTGCCGCCGGTACCGGCGCTCATCACAATATGTTTGGGTACCGGGAAGGGCTCGCGCGCCATCTGGCGGAAGATGCTGTCGGCGATGTTGTTGTTACCGCGCCAGTCTGTCGCACGCTCGGCGTAGGTAAACTGATCCATATAGTGGCCGTTCAGCTCTTTCGCCAATTGTTCGGAGACGGCGTAAATTTGCGCCGCATGGTCGACAAAGTGGCAACGGCCGCCGTAGAAGGCGATTTGCTCAACTTTGCGGCGCGCGGTGCAGGACGGCATCACGGCGATAAACGGTAAACCAATCAGCCGAGCGAAGTAGGCCTCGGATACCGCGGTACTGCCGGAAGAGGCTTCGATAATCGTGGTGTTTTCGGTGATCCAACCGTTGCACAAACCGTACAGGAACAGCGAACGGGCCAACCGGTGCTTCAGGCTGCCGGTCGGGTGAGTGCTTTCATCTTTCAGGTACAGGCAGATACCGGGAAATTCAGGCAGGTTCAGGCGGATCAGGTGCGTGTCGGCGGAGCGTTGGAAATCCGCTTCTATTTCACCGATCGCATATTTTACCCAAGAATTTGTCATCGTCTGGCCTCAGAATAGGGGGCTTGTTTACCGCGTAGCATAGCCTGTCGCAGGGAAAAAAGGATTGCCATTTTCCCTGTTTAATCGCCTAATGGGAGAAAATTTTTCTCCTGGTTGGCGATATGTTAGATAAAACAGACCGTAAATTACTGTGCATGCTGCAACAGGACTGCACGCAGTCGCTGCAGGCGCTGGCCGACGCGGTCAATCTGACGTCGACGCCCTGCTGGAAAAGGCTGAAGCGGCTGGAAGATGAAGGCTACATCCGTGGGCGCGTCGCGCTGCTGGATAACGAAAAGCTGGGCCTGGGGCTGACGGCGTTTGTGCTGATCAAAACCCAGCAGCACAGCAGCGAGTGGTATCAGAAGTTCGTGCAACTTACCCAGCAGATGCCAGAGGTGCTGGCGTTCTATCGCATGGCGGGAGAGTACGATTACCTGATGCAGGTGGAAGTGGCGGACATGAAGAGTTACGACAGCTTTTACAAGCGCCTGGTGAACGGTGTGCCGGGGTTGATCGACGTCACTTCCAGCTTCGCGATGGAAAAAATCAAATACACCACCGCGCTGCCGGTTCCCGAGTGAAATGTTCACCAAACTGGCAAAGTAACGGTGGTATTCTACTCTGCTGAGTCAGAGCGAGAGTAAAATCGACTACATTATCCTGGAATAAAACTGCGTGAGATTATTTGCTCAAATCGGCTGGTATTTCCGCCGCGAGTGGCGCCGCTACCTGGGGGCGGTGGTGCTGCTGATCGTCATCGCCATACTGCAACTGTTGCCGCCCAAGCTGGTGGGCATCATTGTCGACGGCATCACCGAGAAACAGATGTCCGCCGGCGTGTTGATGGCCTGGCTGGGGCTGATGCTCGGCACCGCCGTGATTGTTTACCTGCTGCGCTACGTGTGGCGGGTGCTGCTGTTTGGTGCCTCCTACCAACTCGCCGTTGAACTGCGCGAGAATTTTTATCGCCAGCTCAGCAGGCAGAATCCGGCCTTTTATCTGCGTCACCGCACCGGTGATCTGATGGCGCGCGCCACCAATGATGTGGATCGGGTGGTTTTCGCCGCCGGTGAAGGGGTGCTGACGCTGGTGGATTCACTGGTAATGGGGTTGGCGGTGCTGGTAGTGATGAGTACCCAAATCAGCTGGCAACTGACTCTGCTGTCGCTGATCCCGATGCCGATCATGGCGATTGTGATTAAGTATTATGGCGATCAGTTGCATCAGCGCTTTAAATCGGCGCAGGCAGCCTTTTCCAGCCTGAACGATCAGGCTCAGGAAAGCATGACCAGCATTCGTATGATCAAGGCATTCGGCCTGGAAGATCATCAGTCCAACCAGTTTGCGGAAGTCGCCGCGCAAACCGGCGCCAAAAATATGCACGTGGCGCGAATAGACGCCCGTTTTGATCCGACGATTTATATCGCCATCGGCGCTTCCAATCTGCTGGCGATCGGCGGCGGCAGTTGGATGGTGGTCAACGGTTCGCTGACGCTTGGCCAATTGACCAGCTTCGTGATGTACCTTGGCCTGATGATTTGGCCGATGCTGGCGCTGGCCTGGATGTTCAACATCGTGGAGCGCGGCAGCGCGGCGTATGGCCGTATTCGCAGCCTGCTGGAGGAAGCGCCGGCGGTGACCGACGGCGAGAGCCTGTTGCCGGCCGGGCGCGGCAACCTGGAGGTCGACATCCGGGCATTCCATTACCCGGGAAATTCGCACGCGGCTCTGCATAACGTGGCGCTGAAACTGGCGCCGGGGCAGATGCTCGGCCTGTGCGGGCCAACCGGTGCCGGGAAGTCGACGCTGTTGTCGTTGATCCAGCGTCAGTTTGACATTGACGAGGGCCAGATTAGCTATCAGGGGATGCCGCTGACCCAGGTGAAGCTTGACGATTGGCGCTCAAGGTTGTCCGTGGTCAGCCAGACGCCATTCCTGTTTTCGGACAGCGTTGCCAACAATATTGCGCTGGGCAAGCCGGGAGCGACGCAGGAGCAGATTGAACGCGCAGCTCGTCTGGCCAGCGTGCACGAGGATATCTTGCGGCTACCGCAGGGCTATGAAACCGAAGTGGGCGAGCGCGGCGTAATGCTCTCCGGTGGGCAGAAACAGCGTATTTCCATTGCACGTGCCTTGTTGCTGGATGCGGAGATCCTGATCCTCGACGACGCGCTCTCGGCGGTGGATGGCCGTACTGAACATCAGATCCTGCACAATTTACGCAGCTGGGGGCAGAACCGTACGGTGATTATCAGCGCGCACCGGCTTTCGGCGTTGACCGAAGCCAGCGAGATCCTGGTGATACAGCACGGCGGCGTGGCGCAGCGCGGCCAGCATGCGTCGCTGGCAACTCAGCCAGGCTGGTATCGCGATATGTATCGCTATCAGCAACTGGAGGCGGCGCTGGATGAAGCTCCGCAAGCCGGCGAGGAGATGTTAACCAATGAATAAAATGCAAAAGCTGTGGCCGACGCTGAAACGGCTGCTGGCTTATGGTTCGCCCTACCGCAAACCGCTGGGGCTGGCGGTGTTGATGCTGTGGGTAGCGGCCGCGGCGGAAGTCGCCGGGCCGATTCTGGTCAGTTACTTTATCGATAATTACGTCGCCAAAGGGCAATTGCCGTTGATGATCGTCTGCGGGCTGGCGGCGGCCTACATTCTGCTGGAGCTGTTGGCGGCGGCGCTGCACTATTTTCAGGCGCTGCTGTTCAATCAGGCCGCGGTGGGGGTGGTTCAACGTCTGCGCACCGATGTGATGGACGCTGCACTGCGTCAGCCGCTCAGCGCTTTCGATACGCAACCGGTCGGGCAGTTAATCTCCCGGGTGACCAATGACACCGAAGTGATTAAAGATCTGTACGTAATGGTGGTTTCCACCGTGCTGAAAAGCGCCGCGTTGATTGGTGCCATGCTGGTGGCGATGTTTAGCCTCGACTGGCGCATGGCGCTGGTGGCGATTTGTATCTTCCCGGCGGTATTTGTGGTGATGGGTATTTATCAGTACTACAGCACGCCGGTCGTACGCCGGATGCGCGGCTATCTGGCGGACATCAACGACGGTTTTAATGAAGTGATCAACGGCATGGGCGTGATCCAGCAGTTCCGTCAGCAGATCCGCTTTGGCGAACGCATGAACGCAGCCAGTCGGTCACACTATTCCGCGCGTATGCAGACGCTGCGCCTGGACGGTTTTCTGCTGCGGCCGCTGCTCAGCCTGTTTTCGGCGCTGGTGCTGTGCGGCCTGCTGATGCTGTTCGGTTTCAGCGGCGAAGGGTCGATAGGCGTCGGCGTGCTGTATGCCTTTATCAACTACCTGGGGCGCCTGAATGAGCCACTAATCGAACTGACGTCGCAACAGTCGATCCTGCAACAGGCGGTGGTGGCCGGCGAGCGCATTTTCGAGTTGATGGACCGCAGTCAGCAAAGTTACGGGACGGACGATCGCCCGCTGGAAAGCGGCCGTATCGACATCGACAACCTGAGCTTTGCTTACCGTGAAGATAAAAAGGTGCTGCAACATATTTCGCTGTCGGTGCCTTCGCGGGGTTTTGTGGCGCTGGTCGGCCATACCGGCAGCGGCAAGAGCACCTTGGCTAATTTACTGATGGGTTATTACCCGATCAACGAAGGCGAAGTGCGCCTTGACGGCCGTCCGCTCTCCAATTTGTCGCACCGCACGCTGCGCCAGGGCGTGGCAATGGTGCAGCAAGATCCGGTGGTGATCGCCGAATCGGTGCTGGCCAACGTGACTCTGGGGCGCAACATCAGCGAAGAGACGGTCTGGCAGGCGCTGGAAACGGTGCAGTTGGCTGAGCTGGTACGGACCTTCCCGCAGGGCATCCATACCCGTCTGGGCGAGCAGGGCAACAATCTGTCGGTGGGCCAGAAACAGCTGTTGGCAATGGCCAGAGTGTTGGTGCAGGCGCCGCAGATCCTGATCCTGGACGAGGCGACCGCCAACATTGACTCCGGAACCGAGCAGGCGATCCAGCGCGCGCTGCGTTTGATCCGTGAACACACCACGTTGGTGGTGATCGCTCACCGTCTGTCGACCATTGTCGATGCCGACTCGATTTTGGTGTTGCACCGCGGTCAGGCAGTCGAGCAGGGCAATCATCAGCAACTGCTGGCGCAACAGGGGCGTTACTACCAGATGTATCAACTGCAACTGGTGGGCGAGGAGCTGGCCGCTGCCAGCCGCGAAGAAACGCAAACCGCATGATCCCAGGGGCCGGTTATCAAAACCGGCCCTTTCTTTTCCCGCCACGCACCACAAACAGGCATCCATCCTTTTCAAATCCCTTGCTCTGCACTTTTTCGACGCGTCACGCACCAAATTAGTGCGCGATATTTAATCAATCACCCTCGCAGGAACCGGTTGCCGGGTGGCCTCGGTACGTCGCATCGCCAGCCCGTCGGTTAATTTGCTGAATTCGCGCACAAAACCATTTGTGGCATAGCCTTTGCTTTATAAGACTCGTACCAAGGGGGAGTTTGGGCTTAATTCGTGGAGGGGCAATATGAAGCTGGTTACCGTGGTGATTAAACCATTCAAGCTGGAGGACGTGCGTGAAGCCCTATCCTCTGTAGGTATTCAGGGGCTGACCGTAACCGAAGTGAAAGGGTTTGGTCGCCAGAAGGGTCATGCTGAGCTCTATCGCGGAGCGGAATACAGCGTCAACTTCTTACCTAAAGTCAAAATCGACATTGCTATCGCCGACGATCAGTTGGACGAAGTGGTTGATGTCATTAGTAAAGCGGCCTACACCGGTAAAATCGGTGACGGCAAAATTTTCGTTGCCGAATTGCAACGTGTCATTCGCATTCGCACCGGCGAAACAGACGAAGCAGCACTGTAATCACAGGCTCAGTAAAGTAATGGGGATGGATTGATAATGAAAAAACTTTTATCCATGTTGGGCCTGAGTACGGTAACCATGGTTCCTTCTTTGGCCCTGGCCGCTCCGGCGGTCGCAGACAAGGCTGACAACGCGTTCATGATGATTTGCACCGCTTTGGTGCTGTTCATGACCTTGCCGGGCGTAGCTCTGTTTTACGGTGGTTTGCTGCGTTCCAAAAACGTGCTCTCCATGTTGACTCAGGTCACCGTTACCTTCGCAATGGTGTGCGTGCTGTGGGTGCTTTATGGCTACAGCCTGGCTTTCAGCGAGGGCAATGCGTTCTTCGGCGGATTCCAGACGGCGATGCTGAAAGGCATTGGCATCGATAGCGTCACCGGCACCTTTAGCCAGATGATCCACGTGGCATTCCAGGCTTCCTTTGCCTGTATTACCGTTGCGCTGGTGGTGGGCGGCTTTGCCGAGCGTATCCGCTTCTCTGCGGTAGTGATTTTTGCGGCCATCTGGTTCACCATTTCTTACCTGCCGATTGCGCACATGGTATGGGGCGGCGGTTTCCTGGCCGCTGACGGCGCGCTGGACTTTGCCGGCGGCACCGTAGTGCACATCAACGCGGCAAGCGCCGGGCTGATTGGCGCCTACCTGTTGGGTAAACGTGCCGGTTTCGGCAAAGAAGCCTTCAAGCCGCACAACCTGCCGATGGTGTTTACCGGCGCTTCAATCCTGTATGTCGGCTGGTTTGGCTTCAACGCCGGTTCTGCCAGCGCGGCTAACGGCATTGCGGCACTGGCGTTCCTGAACACCGTGGTTGCTACCGCCGGCGCGATCCTCTCCTGGACCTTTGCCGAGTGGATTGTGCGCGGCAAACCTTCACTGCTGGGCGCATGCTCCGGTTGTATCGCCGGGCTGGTCGCTATCACGCCGGCTGCGGGTACCGTGGGTATCGGCGGGGGGCTGATTATCGGCCTGGTGGGCGGCGTTGCCGGTCTGTGGGGCGTGGTCACGCTGAAGAAATGGCTGAATGTGGATGATACCTGTGACGTGTTCGGCGTGCATGGCGTGTGCGGCATCGTCGGCTGTCTGTTGACCGGCGTGTTCACCTCTGCCTCACTGGGCGGCACCGGGTACGCAGAAGGCGTTACCATGAGCCATCAGGTGCTGGTCCAACTGATGAGCGTGGCAATCACCCTGGTCTGGTCCGGTGTGGCTGCTTTCATCGCCTTTAAAGTGGCGGGCGCCATCGTCGGTCTGCGCGTACCGGAAGAGCAGGAGCGCGAAGGTCTGGACGTCAACAGCCATGGCGAGAGTGCCTATAACCAATAAGCCTTGAAGAAGGGCAGTGCGCTAAATAACACGAAAAATAATGATGATGCGAAAAGGGCGATGGTGACATCGCCCTTTTTTTCTTTTTTAGGCGTCGCGCTGGCGAATCACGCCTTCTTGCACCGTGGTGGCGACCAGTACGCCTTCACGGGTGTAGAACTGGCCGCGCACAAAGCCGCGTGCGCCAGAGGCGGAGGAGCTTTCCACCACGTACAGCAACCAATCGTCCAGGCGGAACGGCCGGTGGAACCACATCGAATGATCGATAGTCGCCACCTGCATGCCCGGCTCAAGGAAGCCGACGCCGTGCGGCTGTAGCGCCGTCGGCAGGAAGTTGAAATCTGACGCATAGCCCAGCAGATATTGGTGGATACGCTGATCGTCCGGCATGGTGCCGTTGGCGCGGAACCACACGTAACGGTGCGGTTCTTCCACCGTACCTTTCAGCGGGTTGTGGAATTTGACCGGGCGCATTTCAATCGGCTTTTGGCCGATAAACTTTTCGCGAACCTTGTCCGGCAGCATATGCGCCAACTTCTGGGCTATGTCTGATTCGGACATCAGTCCTTCTGGCGGCGGCACGTCCGGCATGGTGTTCTGGTGTTCAAACCCTGCTTCCGGGCTTTGGAAAGAGGCGGTCATGTAGAAGATCGGTTTGCCGTGCTGAATGGCGCTGACGCGACGGGCGCTGAAGCTATTGCCGTCGCGGAGGATTTCTACGTCATAAATAATCGGCTTGCTGCTGTCGCCTGGGCGTAAGAAATAGCTGTGGAACGAGTGCACGCTGCGTTCTGCCGGTACCGTTTGTTTGGCGGCATACAGCGCCTGGCCGACCACCTGTCCGCCGAATACCTGACGCAGACCCAGATCTTCACTTTGTCCGCGGAATAGCCCTTCTTCGATTTTCTCCAGATCCAGCAGATCGAGGAGGTTTTGCAGTGCCTGGCTCATAAAGTTACTACCCTTTTAATAATCATTTTGCGCAGTGTGCGGAATATCACGGCAAGACGTCAATATGTTGCGTTAAGGCACAGGGAAAATTGCCTGAATACTGAGCGTTATTAGAAGGCTAAGTGATTAACAGGCAGTGCAAAATGGATTTTTCAGTATTTTGTGCTAAGTTTAATGAGTGAGGTGGTGAAAGCCACCAAGGTGTTGATAATAAAAAAGGAGACCGATCCATGAAACTCTGGCAAATCGTAGGTGGAGCAGCAGCATTGACGATCACCCTGGCGGGTTGTGCTCAAAAGAGCGCAAATGTGCCTGTGCCGGCAGCGGGAAACCCAGCGATTGCGCAAACGCAGATTCAGGGCCCGGCGGTAACTGGTTCGGTTAACATTCGCCAGCGTATTGCGCTGCCACCGGATGCCGTACTGACGGTTACGCTCTCTGATGCTTCATTGTCGGATGCGCCGTCGAAAGTGATTGCCCAGCGCGCGGTGCGCACTGAAGGCAAGCAGGCGCCGTTTAATTTTGTACTTCCTTACAACCCGGCTGATATTCAGCCCAACGCGCGTATCATTCTGAGCGCGGCCATTACGGTAAACGGTCGGATGACCTTTATTACCGACACTATCCAGGAAGTAGTGACCCGCAACGGCACCCGTGCCGACCTGCAGTTGGTTCCGGTGCAGGGCATGCCGGTTCAGGCGACGCCAACAGTGATGCCGTAAACCGGCAATCCTGAAGCTGTAAGAGATCAACAGCCTTTGCGCTCCGGCCAAAGGCTGTTTTGTTGCTACCAGCGCCAGCCATAAATCAGTAGATCGACCGTGCTGTGCGCGCCGAAGATGATCCCCTCACTCAGCAGCGCCTGGCGCTGACGTTGAAAGTCCTCCCCCTGCTGCGAAATCTGGCCATGGCGGTTAATCACCCGGTGCCAGGGCAGGCTGCTGCCTTCCGGCAGACGCCTCAGTACGCCGCCGACCTGACGTGCGGCCCGCGGTGAGCCCGCCAGCCGCGCTACCTCGCCATAGGTCGTGACCTTGCCATAGGGAATGGCGGTTACCACGTGGAACACGCGCTGGCTGAATGTGGCGTCTTCTGGTTCCATTTATGTTTTCCTGCTGCGGCAAAAAGCCAAGGATGAAAGTGTGCCACAGCCTGGGTGGGTAAGAAAACAGCGGTTGGCCCCGGTTGGCTTGCTATTTGGCTGGTCATCGCCGATAATGCCCACCGCTTCGCAGTCATAGAAGCCGTCAATGGGGGCCCTGTTGGTTCTCCCGCAACACTAACTTGTGAACTCGGTCAGATCCGGAAGGAAGCAGCCGTAGCAGGTGACGTGTGTGCCGGGATGTAGCTGGCAGGGCCTCCACCAATTTCAGCTTCCGCCTTTTCCTTCCCCCACCGTTTACGCACTGTTTTTGTCTATCGTCGTTTAGCCTGTCCGCTCGATAAATAGACGTTATAATCAGTCATCCGATCAGATTTTCACCTAAAAAATAATATGATGTCTCAAGAATGTTGGTCTCGATGTTTTTTCTTTTTCAGCGATACCTGAATAGAATGATAATTATCTTGATGTTGCGTGGTGTCGATGTTGTGGTTAAAATATTGTTAATGCTTGGTGTTGTCAGGCAATAATTTTGATATTGACTATAATGGGTTCGTACGGCGTTTTGGACAATAATCAGGCATCAGATTAGGCTGTAACATGATTTATATCATTGATAACAAAGTTGCCTTTAATACCGAGAACGGCTCTTTAAAGAGCATGAGAAATGGTAAGGAAGTATTTTTATCGAGCCTGAATGTCAGAGTGTTCAAATGCTTGCTTGAACATGGCGTGAAGCCGGTCAGCAGAGAGGATATTTTTAAGCAGGTTTGGGGTGAGCAAAGTCTGAATGTATCTTCCGCAACCCTGAACCAATATATTAGCCTGACTCGCCGGGCATTGCTTTCCGTAGGATTCAGCGATCGTTTGATAATCACGGTGGCTAAAACAGGTTATAGACTTAATAAAACCATTTTAGTTAAAATCTTGGAAATTGACCCTCCCGGCCAATCGCCGGAAGATATTCCCCCTTTCACGTCTGATGCCAACGGCCCCCAAGGGCCATATACACATCATTATTATCTGATTACGTTACTTCGTACTTTATCAATTGCATTACCGCTTGCCATCCTGGTTTTCTTGTTTTTTTATTATCAGCATTACCGTGAAAATGAAAAGCGTCCGTTTATCTCTTATCTTGGCGTGGTCAAAGGTTGTCCGATTTATTACTCTGGAAAGTATCTCGATAAAAAAACGGATCGCTACCTGCAGTTTTTGACCGAAAAGGATCTTTATGGTAATCGATGTGGTAAGGATGAAGTGATTATTGCGCGGCTCAATCACTCACTTAATACCACGGAAGACAGTGGCCGTCAGTTTATCGCAAAATGTGTAATGGACAACGATCATTTTTATCATCATTGTGAAAGCGAGTATATCCGCGCATGGAAAAAAAGTTAACCGTACTATCGATGATACTCATTGTTCTGTGCATTATTTTTGGCAGTAGCATATATTATCTCACCCATGCCCATCAGGATTTAAAGGGTATTGCCTGCGAAGCTAATGCGAAGTTCACTTACGTCAATGATTTGGATAATGCCAGTGCACCAATGGATATTCGTCTTGTTTTAAAAATGCACTACGTTTTTTTTACAAGCAATAAGGGTATTATGACTCTGAATGGGGTGGCGAGCAGCGGAGGTAAGCAGTTTTTTGTGAGTCGTAATGTTAATTTTACTTATGTTGCACAAGATGATTTTTATAAATTCCAATATGGCAATGAACAGCGCTCGGTAAGAGATACTTTACCCTCTGAAGTGTACTCCTATTTTTTTAATAGTGAATCTAACTTATACCATATCAATTATCTTGATAAGGACACTCTGATGTTTAGCAGCGTTTATGCCCCGATGTTTATTTGTAATGTGAAATCATAATCTGGAGTGTGAGAACATAGTAACGATAGAAATTATTAATGAACTACTATTTAGCCACTCTAATGTTATAGTCAGGTTTGGCTTTTCCATTCCTGACTTCCATCTTCCTATCAGGATGTCTAAAATTATAATAAATGATATATATTTTTATATATATCATTTATTGCATTTTATATAATATCATAACTCGTTGTTTTTATTTGTTATTTTTGTTTTATCTTACTTTGTAAAATATTATTATTTTTATCTTGTATATTGTATTTAGATGCTGTTGCCATTCATTGTTGTTCATGTTTTATTAGCTGACATCTTTAATTTTGCTGTTGTTTTGTTTCCTCATCTAACAGGGTTTATTGGTGAGCGAGAATACAAAAAATAACTGATTATTATTTTTTCTAGTCAATAGGTGAGATATGGACATACATGACATTGCTCTGAACGACACCCTGATGGAAAATGAGTCTGTTGTATTAGATAACAACAATAAAACATTGTTGTTTAAAAGGGAAAATATCGTCATTGAAATGACAGAATTGCAGCGTAGGTTTATTCTCTGTCTGCTTAGTGGCATATATAAAAAGAATGATATCATTCGCGCCGTATGGTTTTGCAATCATGAAACCATCAGCGATAACAATTATCATCAAATTATCTTTCAATGCCGTTCGTTGTTGTCGCGGCACGGTATCCCTGGTCAGGTGATTAAAACCATTCCCCGATTTGGCGTCATGCTGAGTTTTCAGGCCTGCGAGCGGGAAACCACGGAGGGGGCTGGATCTGAAAATAAAAAACTGGCGGAAAGTAAAAAAGGGAAGAAGGGCCTTTTGGAAACCATTAACTACAAAATTGCACTGACGTTGACTCTGCTGTTTTCGGTGGCGATGTTTGTGGGTGTGTCAGCTTAGCGCCTGATGAAAACGTGCTACCAATTTATCTGATTACCCCGAGGCCTAAGTGAGTAAACGGTTTATTGTTTTTTTTATTTCATTTTTCTTCTTGGCGAATACGGTGTTTATTTTTTATCAGCTTTGGAAAATTTATCGTATCGATCAGACAGATGTATCGTCGCAGCGTAATTTCGTGCCTGAAAGGGGACGTTATGTTGGTTTCCCTGCGCAAGATGATATAGAAAAAATCAACAATGCTGATTTTTTTGGCCGCTATGGGGAAAGTCGGGGAGAGGGAAATAACGGCATGAGCTATAAGATTGGCTCGCAGGGGATAAACGACGATGTTATCAACAATGCCCCTGAAACGCGTCTGGCGGGAAAAGTTACCGGCTTGCTGTTTAGCGATAACCCCAAACACAGCCTGGCGATAATAGAACGCTCCGGCAAACAGGCCAGTTATGGTATGGGCGATCGCATTGCTAACAGTAACGTCGTCGTATTACGGATACTGCAAGACAAGATATTGCTTGACGAGAATGGATACTACGCCTTGATGATTTTAAAAGACTAGGTGTGCTTTCTTTTTAGAATTGGAACTTTTTAAGGTCATAAGGCTACATTGTGATTACGCATCTTTTTTACCATTTTGGCCATCAACTGGCCCGCCTTCCCTGGCGGGAACTGGTGGTGGTATCAATGTTGGCGGCTACCCCCGGGATAACGCATGCAGCGTCATTCTCTGCCAATTTCAAAGGTACGGATATTCAGGAATTTATCAACACGGTCAGTAAAAACCTGGGCAAAACGATCATTATTGATCCGGCGGTGAAAGGAAAAGTCACCGTACGTAGCTATGAGCAGCTTAACGATAAACAATATTATCAATTCTTCCTGAACGTGCTGGACGTGTACGGATATACCGTCATTGGTATGCCAAATAACGTACTTAAAGTCATTGTGGCGAAAGACGGGAAAAGAGCCGCTTTGTCGCAGGCCGGCGGTGAGCTGATTGGGGAAGGGGATGAGGTTGTAATGCGTATTGTTCCTTTGCGCAATATCGCGGCCAAGGATATTTCCCCATTATTACGTCAACTGAATGACAGCGTGGGCGTAGGCAGCGTGGCGCACTATGAACAGGGTAACGCGTTGTTGATCACCGGCAGAGCCGCGGTAGTGAATGGGTTGATCGATATTGTTCGGGAGATGGATCAGGACGACAGCAATCAGATAGAAACGCTTGCGCTGAAGCATGCGGCGGCGGCCGAGATTGTGCGTATGGTCAATGCACTGTTCCGCGAAGAGGGCAAGCAGCGGATGGCGGGTGCTGCGACGCTGCGGCTGGTCGCGGATGAAAGAACCAATACTGTGATGATCACCGGCGACGATCGGATCCGCGAATATGTTAAGGACATGATTTATCAGTTGGATAACAAGAGCGTCAATCAAGGCAATACCCAAGTCATTCAACTGAAATACGCCAAGGCGCAGAGCCTGGTCGAGGTGCTGACGGGGATTAGCTCAGGCCTGCAAAATGAAAAAGAGGGTGCGGCAACCAATGTAGCCTTGTTGAAAAATGTGGTGATCAAAGCCGATGAGCAAACCAATGCGTTGATCATCACCGCTGCGCCGGATGTGATGCGCGACCTGGAAGAGGTGGTGACCAAGCTGGATGTCCGCCGTGCTCAGGTGCTGGTTGAGGCGGTGATTGTCGAAGTGCAGGATGGCCAGGGGCTGAATATCGGCGTCCAGTGGGCCAATAAATACGGCGGCGGCACGCAGTTTGGCGGCAATGTACCTGGCGTTTCATCGGGTTTTGACGGTGGCATGCTCGAGGCTTTCAACAAGGCCAGTGGTTTGATGACCGGCTTTTACAGCGGAAACTGGGGAGTATTGCTATCCGCCATCGCCAGCAATAATCAAAATAATATTCTGGCTACGCCGAGCATTGTCACCCTGGATAACGCCGAAGCGGAATTCAGCGTAGGCCAGGATGTGCCTATTTTGACCGGTTCGCAAACCACCAACAGCGATAACGTTTTCAATACCGTCTCGCGTAAAACCGTGGGGATAAAACTCAAGGTCAAACCGCAGATTAACAAGGGCCAATCGGTCCTGATGCAGATTGAGCAGGAAGTCTCCAGCGTTGCCGACAATACGCAGGTCTCCGCCGATTCCCTGGGCGCCACTTTTAATATCCGTACGGTAAATAACACCGTGTTGGTCGACAGCGGCGAAACGGTAGTGGTTGGCGGTCTGCTGGATAAAACCAATTCAGAGGTGGAAAGCAGCGTTCCGCTGTTGGGGAAAATTCCGGTATTGGGCGCGCTGTTCCGTTCTACGTCGGTGAAAGAGAGCAAGCGCAATTTAATGCTGTTCATCCGCCCGACCATCATCCGGACGACCGAAGGATTCTCTCAGCAGAGCCAACGTAAAGTCGGCAAATTTGATGTTGAGCAGCGGGAAGATATCGAGCTGAAAACGGCGTTGCGCGAGGAAATCTCCTCCGGCCAAACCGCGGGTGACAATCAAGCGTTTCTCCGCGTCATTTCGCAGGTCAATGCGTTCTATGACCAAGAGGGAAAATCATGACGTCGAGCCCCTCAGGCCACCTGTTGCCTTTTGCCTGGGCGCGCCAGCACGGCGTGCTCGCCGTCGCCGAACAGAGCGACACACTGCTGTATTGCCATCAGCAAACGGCTCAGGCCGCGCTGATGGAGGCATACCGCTGTTTGCCGGGCGAGCCGATGTTGGTGCGGTTGGAGCCTGAAATATTTGAACAAAAGTTGGTGGCGTATTACCAGCAGGAGGCCGGTCATGCACAGAAGATGATCGACGATCTGGGCGGCGAGCTGGACTTTTACACGCTGGCGGAAGAGCTGCCGGAGCAACAGGACCTGCTGGATGAGCAGAACGATGCGCCAATCATCCGCCTGATCAACGCGATGCTGAGCGAGGCAATCAAAGCCCGTGCTTCAGACATCCATATCGAAACCTACGAAAGCGAATTGGTGATCCGTTTTCGCATTGACGGTGCGCTGCAACGCATTCTGGCGCCACAGCGCAAATTGGCCGCGCTGCTGGTGTCGCGCATCAAGGTGATGTCGAAACTGGACATCGCTGAAAAACGGGTGCCGCAGGATGGACGCATGACGTTGAAGGTCGGTGGACGGGCGATCGACGTGCGCGTATCGGTGATGCCGGCCAGCCACGGCGAACGGGTGGTTATGCGCCTGCTGGACAAAAATAGCGTCAGGCTGGATCTGCCCAGTTTGGGGATGACGCAGGAGCGTCAACAGGTGCTTATGCGTCTGATTCAGCAGCCGCACGGCATCATCCTGGTTACCGGGCCGACAGGCTCCGGCAAGAGCACCACGCTCTATACCTTGCTGAACCAGATTAACGACGAAAACCGCAACATCATGACCATTGAAGATCCGGTCGAGTACGAGTTGAGCGGCATTGCGCAGACTCAGGTGAATCCGAAGGTGGACATGACCTTCGCCCGCGGGCTGCGTGCGTTGCTGCGCCAAGATCCCGATGTAGTGCTGATCGGTGAAATCCGCGACGGCGAAACGGCGCAGATTGCGGTTCAGGCTTCGCTGACCGGGCACCTGGTGCTGTCCACATTGCACACCAATACGGCGATCGGCGCCATTACCCGCCTGCGAGATATGGGGGTTGAGCCATTCTTGCTGTCCAGTTCGCTTAGCGGCGTGTTGGCGCAGCGCCTGGTGCGGCGGCTGTGTCCGCAGTGCCGCGAACCCTACGCCCTGTCTGATCGGCAACGGCGGGCGTGTGATCTGCCTGTGGATCAGGGCGTCACTTGCTGGCGACCTCTAGGCTGTAACGCCTGCAGTGGGCAGGGCTACCTTGGCCGTATCGGGCTGCATGAGCTGTTGGTGCTGGATGAACCCATGCGGCTGGCGATCCACCGCGGAGACAGCGAGATCGACATCATGCGGCTGGCCGCCTCGCGCTATCAGTCTTTACGTCAGGATGGGATCGCCAAAATGAGCGCCGGCGAGACCAGCCTGGAGGAGGTGCTGAGAGTGACCCGCGAAGGGGATGGCGATGAGGTTTGATTATCATGCCTGCGACAGGCAAGGGCGTGCCCGACGCGGGGAGCTCGAGGCAGATTCCTTGCGCCATGCCCGTGACCTGTTGCGTGAAAAAGGATGGCAGGTGCTGGCGGTTAAAGCCAAAAAAACGCGCAGTTTCAACAAGCTGGTTGGATTCAGGCTGACCTCCGGCGTCACGAGCAGCGATCTGGCGTTGTTGACCCGTCAGTTGGCGACGTTGATGTCCGCCGCGTTGCCGCTAGAAGAAGCGCTGATGGCGGTGGCGCGGCAAACGGAAAAGAAAGGCTTGCAGGCGGTGCTGACGCAGGTACGCCTGCGGATCCTGGAGGGGTTTTCCCTGGCGCATGCCCTGGGGCAATACCCGCCTATTTTTGATCGCCTGTACTGCGCCATGGTGACTGCCGGCGAAATCTCCGGCCATCTTGCGCCGGTGCTGGAGCGTTTGGCCGACTATGTCGAACAGCGTCAGCAAATGAAAAACAAGATCACTCAGGCATTGGTGTACCCAATGGTGCTGACGGTGGTGGCGATCGGGGTAGTGGCCATTTTGCTTACTGCGGTGGTGCCTAAAGTCATCGAGCAATTTATTCATATGAAACAGGCCTTGCCGTTGTCCACCCGACTGCTGATCGGCGCCAGTGACGCCATCCGACAATGGGGGCCGGCAGTGCTGATGCTGTTGCTGGCGGGCGTCGGTTTGTTTCGCTATTGCCTGAAGGTGCCGGCCAGGCGTACCCGGTGGCATGCTTTTATCCTGCGGCTGCCGGTTATCGGCAAGTTGACCCTGGGCGTGAATACGGCGCGCTATGCCAAAACGTTGAGCATTTTGAACGCCAGCGCGGTGCCGTTATTGGAGGCGATGCGCATCAGCGCCAGCGTGTTGGGCAATGATCATGCCCGGCAGCGGTTGCTGGCGGCGATGGAACGGGTGCGTGAAGGCGAAGGGTTGTCGCCGTCTCTGGAGGGGACCGCGCTTTTTTCGCCGATGATGCGGCACATGATCATGTCCGGTGAGCGCAGCGGTGAATTGGAAATGATGCTCGAGCGGGCGGCGAATATGCAACAGGATGCCTTTAATCGGCAAATAACCTTGGCTCTGGGGCTGTTTGAACCTTTATTGGTGATAGTGATGGCCAGTTCGGTGCTGTTTATTATTTTGGCTATCCTGCAGCCAATATTGCAACTCAATAACATGATTGGATGAGAAAGATGTTAACGGAAAATAAAGTGAGAAAGAGCAGTCGTGTACGCAAGTTTCGCCAAAAAGGTTTTACGCTTTTGGAAATTATGGTGGTGATTGTGATTCTGGGGTTATTGGCCAGTTTGACTATTCCCAGCCTGATGGGAAATAAAGAGAAAGCGGATAAGCAAAAGGCGACCAGCGATATTGTCGCCCTGGAGAATGCGCTGGATATGTACAAGTTGGACAACGGGCGTTATCCAAGTTCGGAGCAGGGGTTGGCGGCGCTGTCGGCCAAGCCTGAAGCGGCGCCGGTTCCCCGCAATTATCCTGAAGACGGTTATATCCGCCGCCTGCCGCAGGATCCCTGGGGCAATGCATATCAACTGCGCAATCCCGGGCGGCACGGCAAGCTGGACGTGTTTTCCAGCGGCCAGGATGGTATTGCCGACAGTGAGGATGACATCGGTAACTGGCTTGAGAAAACGGCGGATAAAGCAGAGTAATGATGAGGTGCGAACGCGGTTTTACCCTGCTGGAAATTATGCTGGTGCTGCTGTTGTTAGGCATCACCAGCAGCCTGGTGATGCTGCGTTCTCCCGCAGTTGAAAATCAACTGGCACGGCAGGGCGAGCAATTGGCCTGGCAGCTGAATGAGGTTGCGGAACGGGCTGAGCGTGAAGGAACAACCTATGGCGTGGCGTTCAGCCGCAAGGGGTGGCGTATTGTCGCCGCCGGTCAACCGCAGGATAAAACTGCGGTGGCGATAGGTTCACCGTTACCGGCCGGGGTTGAACTGTCGTTGGCCCTGGAACGGCAGGCGGTTTCGCTGAAAGGCGAGTGGCCACCGCAGGAGGAACCGCAGGTTTGGCTGTATCCGGGCGGTGAAACCACCGTGTTTTCCGTCACATTGCTGCAGGGGAAATGTCAGTGGCAACTCAGCGCGACCGGTTTCTTTACGTTTGAAACGACAGAAGCCCACTGTAATGAAGCTTAAATATAAACGGCAGCGAGGCATGACCCTGCTGGAGGTGATGGTTGCGCTGATGATATTCGCCATTGGTTGCATGGCGTTAATCAAAACCACCGGAGGGCAGGTGCAAAGCCTGGGGGCCATCGAGGCGAAGAATATCGCCCTGTGGGTAGCGGATAACCAATTGACTTTATTGCAGCTTGATAGGGTCCCGCCCGCGCAGGCATGGCGTCAGGGGACGACGGAAATGGCGGATGAAACCTGGTATTGGCGTTATCGCGGCAGAGACACCACGGATGCCGGGATACGGGCGATAGAAATGGAAGTTCGGCGCGATCCGCAGGCGCCAGGCGCCTTGATCAGGCTGTTGGCCTACAGAGAATTGCCATGAACAGGGAAGCGGAGCGCGGTTTTACTCTGGTGGAAATGATGTTGGCCATCGTTATTTTTTCTTTGCTGTCGCTCACGGCGATGATGATTTTCAAAGGTGTATTGAGAAACAGTGAGATCACCCAGCGAAAATCGACGCAAATGGTTCAGTTGCAACGGGCGCTAACCCTCATTGAACGGGACTTTACCCATGCACTCACCCGCACGCCGGCCGGTTTGGCCGGTCAACCCGGCATACCGGAGTTTATGGCGCGCGGGGCTGCGGAGGGGGATGGCGGCTATCGGGTCACGATGATCAGAAATTACTGGCATAACCCCGGTGCCAGGCTGCCGCGTTCGACGCTGGAGCGGGTGGAATATCGGTTTCAGAAGGGGAGATTGGACCGCCTGAGCTCCCCAGCCCTGAACAGCCCGCCGTCTGCCGCGCGCAGTGTGGCGTTGTTGTCGGACGTGTTGCGGTTCCAACTGCGTTTTTATTATCAAGGCGAATGGTTAGCGGCATGGCATGCCAGCACCTGGCTGCCTCAGGCTGTCGAGATCACCGTCGAAACAGGTTCTTTCGGCGTGGTGCGGCGTATTGTCCCGCTGTCGCCTGAGGAAAAATCATGAATAAACAGCGGGGAATGGCGTTGTTGATGGTTTTGTTAATGATGTCGGTGATGACGATTATTGCGGTGAATATCAATAGCTACTGGCAGCGGTCGTTGACGCGAGCGCAGTTTCAGCAGGATCAATTAAGGGCCAAATGGCTGCTGTTGGGCGGAGAAATCTATGCCAAAAGGCAGTTGCAACAGGCGTTGGATAAGCAGGTCTCGGTGAGTTTGGGGCAGGCATGGGCGCGTGAAGATATGGCCATGCGTACGGAAGAGGGAGAGGTTTCAGTGCATATCGTTAGCGCCGATGTCTGTTTTAATTTGAATGCGCTCGCAGCGTCATCCCCGGTGGATGATGCCGGGGGCGAAAAGCCGAAAATAGCGAGAGAGAAGCGGATATTCATGCTGTTGCTCACCAATCTGGGCGTTGACGAGCCGCAGGCCGGCGCTATCGCCGACGCTGTTATTATGAAAATCAGCGCACAACGCGGCACGTCTGAAACGGGCTATCTGATTGAAGACGCTAGTGAATTGCGGGAGATCGGCGTCATAAACCCTGAGCTGTACCTTCGTATAGCGCCATTGGTCTGCGCCTTACCGGATAATACGCTGCAAATTAACCTCAACACCGCCACGGAGCGGCAGTTGCCACTGATTAGGGCGATGTTGCTGAATGCTTTGGGTAACGAGCAACTCCTGGCGATCATCGCCGGTCGGCCGCAGCTTGGCTGGAACTCATTGGACTTTTTAACCACGGATAACTACCCCGAACTGCGTAAGCTGAAAGACGGCGGCCTGGCTGACGGACTGGTCACTACCGGCAACCGCTTTACTGTGGAACTGCGGGTGAAACTGGATGACGGCAGGTATCGCTTGGTCAGCGCATTGCAACGGAACAGTACCGGCACGAAGATCATTCGGCGCCAGTTTGGCTGGGGAGAACACTAGAGTATGTCGGACAATATTCTGTTAATCGCCCTGGGGCACGGCGCCGTCGCCGATGTGCGCTGGGGCAAGGTGGGGGAAGCGCAAAGCGTCTTTGCCGCCAGCCTCGATCTGGATAATGCGGGTGCCGAGCTGGCGGTTATGGCGCGGAACAGCAGGGTGGTCGTGCTGGTTCCTGCGCGCCATGTGGTGCTGCGCAATACGCAGTTTCAGGGGAAATCCAGGCTGGCGACACCGATGGCGTTGGCGTTCCAGCATGAAAGCGAACTGCTGACCGACGTGGAGCAGATGCACTGGGTAATCTTGGGCAAGGAGCAGATGAATTTCGGCATTGCCGGGGTCACACTGACGCAAATGCAAACCTGGTGCGAACGGCTGCGTGCCTGCGGCCTTCATGCCGATAAAATGCTCCCGGACGTGCTGGCATTGCCCCTGCCCGGAGAGTGCAGCGTGGCCTATTGGCCCGATCGAAGGTTGATAAGAACGGGAAAATGGCAGGGCATGCAATTGCCGTGCGCATGGGAGGACACCGAACTTCCTGTCACGCCGGATCTTTGCATTCACGCCGGTGGCAGTGTGCCCTCGACATGGGAGAGCGGATCCTGCGCAGAGGATCCTCTATGGCAATTGGCGAACGAAGCCGGGCGCAGCAAGAGCAACCTGCTGCAGGGGAAATTTAAACCCGCCCTCAGATGGCCGCGGTTTATTCCGGGAAAGATCGCCTGTGCGTTGATATTGGTCAGTTGTTCGTTGCTGGTTTGCGGTTTGTACCATCAACTGAAGGCCGGGCAAGCCGAAAGGCAGATGGCCGCTTTATATCAGCATTTGTCGCCGGGTCAGCCGCTAACGGCTTCGCCCGTTGAGGAGGCCAGAAAAAAAGTCAGACAGATGCAAAATATATTGAAGGAGCCTCAGCTGTTTAAGCTGTTGCCTTATGCCACCGAGGCGCTGTCTCTGTGGGAGCAGCCGCAAATGCAGTCGTTAATTTTCGATGGCGCTAAAAATGAGCTGGTTATCACCCTGTTAAAAGAGGATACGCAACTGGCGCCACCAACCGAAGACAATGGCATCAGCATCGCCATGACGGAAGGGCCTTCGGATAATTTGGTGACCCTGACGGTTGGAGAAGAGCAATGAAAGCGCGGATAGCCGATTTAAGAGCCGATAAAAGCCTGCAGGCGGCGGTGGCGTTGAGCCTGATGCTGTTGGCTGCCTTCAGTTATTGTCTGTATCAGTTTCACCAGGTGAAAAAAAATACGCAGCGGTTGGAGGCGCTTAATGTGCAGATGGGCAACGTCGCCCGGTTGCAATCGCGATTACCGCCTGACGCCGCCCCCCCTGTGCTGCTGCAGGAACGCCTGCGGCAGAGCGCACAAGAAAATCAAATTCCCGTTACGGCCTGGGAAGAAAGCGAAGAAGGCGTGCGGATGACGTTAGTCCCCATCCCGTTCGCGCGTTTAACGATCTGGCTGGCCGAATTGCAGCGCGAACAAGGGATTCGGGTGGTGCAACTTGCCGTCGAACGCAGCGAACGGGATCAGGGCGTGGTGAAGGTCAGCCAACTGTTGGTGGCGGCGCAGCAAACCATTTTATAAGCGATCCCGGTTTTATTCATTCAGAGGGAAATATGTTATCCGTCATTGAAAATATGGCCAGTGACTGCTGGCTATTATTCAGCGCAGTGCTGAGCCTTTGTTTGGGCAGTTTTATTAATGTGATAATTTACCGACTGCCCAAGATGCTTGAGCGTGAAGAGGACGAAAGGGTTAATGGTCGTCATCCTGATGTATTTAATTTTTTTCTGCCAGGGTCAACGTGTCCGCATTGTTTAGAGAAAATAAAACCCTATGATAATATTCCACTACTGAGTTGGTTGATATTGCGCGGGCGTTGCCGCCACTGCCGAGGGGATATTTCCTCGCGTTATCCGCTGGTGGAATTAGTTACCATGCTGGCCGGTATATCGATAGCCTGTTTTATCGGCGTCGGTATCGACTGGTTTTTCATGTTGGCATTATTTTCATTATTGTTGGCACTGTCGGCTATCGATGTGGAGCGGCAGCTATTGCCCGATTGTTTGACGCTGTCATTGCTGTGGGCCGGGTTGTTGTGGCATAGCATCGCGCAGCCGCAATTTTTACCCGCTGCGGTAATCGGGGCGGTAGCGGGCTATCTCACCCTTTGGCTGCTTTACTGGGGTTTCCGGTTATCGACCGGGCGTGAAGGCTTGGGGTATGGCGACTTTAAATTGCTGGCGGCGTTGGGGGCGTGGGGGGGATATGAAGCCCTGCCGCCTATCCTGCTTATCGGTTCTTCCAGCAGCCTGATCTGGCTGCTGCTACTGCGCGTGATGCGCTCCCGCAGCTGCTCGCAGCCCTTGCCGTTCGGGCCAGGACTGGCGATAGCCGGAGGGTCGTGGATGTTTTATCACTGGATTATCCAGCCGGTTGTCGGCTAGCGCGTATGCTCAAGAAAACGCGCCAGCGACTGGTTAAAGCTGCTGCATTTCTGCGCCAGGGGCGTAGCGTCGGCATTCAGTCGATCAAATACCCCTTTGGCCGCATCGAGTAATTGGGTTTTATTCACGTCTTGGCTTGGCCAACCTTTTTTATTTGCTTCGTTCAATGCCGCTGCGGCCAACTTATCATTGGTCGGGATGTCGGCGCGGCTGCATTTTTCCCGAAGAAACTGGCTGGCTCCGACCAGTGAGGACAGTTGTTCCAGCTGATGCTCAGCCGTTGGCGGTGTGGTTTTATGTTCTGCAGAATGCTGACAGCCGGACAGCAGTCCGAGGGATATCGTTAACGCAGCAATATTTTTAGTAAACACGCTATTCTCATATTCGGTATTGGGAGTGGCTGGCTATTTTATCTTCGGCTTATTATGGTTTCAATGCTCCCGTTTTTTTTTAAGTATTCTTCATATTTACTAAGGGTTTGCTGCCATTAATGTGCATTAAGTTAAGGCAACCTAAGTATCTCAGGCTTATTTATTCGTTTTATTCTCTTGGGGCGGGAAGTTACCGCGTTTATTAGAACAGTAAATAATTCGACTGAAAGTTATTTGACTTTTATCAGTTGAAAGCCGAACAGTTTAACTGGAGTAGTAATGAAATTATCAAAAATTGCCTTGATGATGGCAACACTTGCCGCCTCTTCCGCTGCATGGTCACACGGTTATATTGAAGTCCCCGAGAGCCGCGCATTTAAATGCAAACTGGGTTCAAACACCGACTGCGGTCGGGCGCAGTATGAACCGCAGAGCGTGGAGCAAATCTCTGGTTTTCCGGCTAATGACCAGCCTCTTGATGGCCAATTGGCCAGCGGCGGCGTCGGGGGCTTTGAGCCACTTGACCGTCAGGGCATCAACATTTGGGCGCTGAATACCATGAAGCCGGGTCCGCAGGCCTTCACTTGGTACCATACCGCCAAGCATAAAACCAACAACTGGCGTTATTACATCACCAAGCAGAACTGGGATGTGAATAAGCCGCTGTCGCGTGAATCTTTCGAAAGTGAGCCTTTCTGTGAAGTCGATGGCCACGGCGATGCGCCAAAAGAGCGTGAAGTTCACCAGTGCGTAGTTCCGGAAAGAACCGGTTACCAGGTGATTTATGGCGTGTGGGAAATTAACGACACGGTAAACAGCTTCTATCAGGCTGTCGACGTTAACTTTGAAGATGGCGGCATTGTTTCCGAGTGGAACCAGCAACTGCAAGGGCAGATCAACGGTAAAAACCTGTTGATCGGGGATAAGGCGATCGCCCGTTTCTTCAGTGATGCCGGCGAAGTGATCGCCATGCAGGTCGAACTCGATATCAACAGCGAAGCGCTGACCGATAAAAATCGCTGGAGCCAGGCGCTCGCGGAAAAAATTAACGCCACCCACGCCGACGTGCGCGCCGGTGTTAAAGATAAAGACGGCAACGTCAACCCAATCGCCGGTAACAACTACGTCTTCGCCAAGAAAGGCAGCACGCTGAAGAGCGTGGTGATTTCCTATGAGGAAGAAACACCGGCCGTTACCGAGGAAATCCGCATTAGCGGGCTGTCGAGCACCAAGATCAAAGACGGTAAATCCCAGTTGACCTTTAACGCTGAGGTGAAAGGCAAGCTGACCGTCGAAGCGCGCGTGTTCGATCATCATCAGACCGAGAAAGGCTACCTGAAAGCCATCGTAGATGACGCCAGCCAGCCGTTGAGCATGGATCTGAACAACGTCAGCGAAGGTCACCATATGTTGAAGGTGATTGCGACTAACGATAACGGGCATAGCATTCAGCCTGACGTTGAGAACTTCAATCTTGAAGCCGAGTCTACCGGCGGCACCGGAGAATATAACTTCGTCTTCCCGAACGACCTGAGCAAATACACCGCCGGCACCACCGTGTTGCAGCCGAAAGATGGCAAGGTTTACGAATGTAAGCCATTCCCGTACAGCGGCTACTGCATGCAGTGGAACAGCGCATCGAACAATTATGAGCCGGGTGTGGGTTCCAACTGGCAGGACGCGTGGGTTGTGAAGAAGTAAGCGATCCGATAACGAACAGAATATTCAGCGGCCAGCAATGGCCGCTTTTAAGAGGGTTTTATGCAACATCAAACTGAAACGATTGGCATCCGCACTCGTTACGATCTCTTCAGCCGCCTATTGCATTGGATCATTGCCGTCGCGATGTTTTACGTCATGATTGTCGGATATTCACTGCATTTTATGCCGAATGAGCGGATATTTACCTTTTTCTCGGAGACCAATATGTCGTTGGCCCTGGTGCTGACGCCGCTGATGATGGCACGCTTTCTCTGGCGTTTTTTCAGACCCTCGGTCCCCTATGGCGAAATGCTGAAAGGGCATGGGAAGGGGTTGGTGCATTTGCTGCACGAGGCATTCTACCTGCTTATTTTCGTGGTATTGATCAGCGGTTTTTTAATGTTGGAAAAGGGATTTCAGGTCTTTGGCGTTATAGATTTCCCCCGGCCGGTGGACAGCCTGGAGGTGAACAGATTCTTTTTTGTCATACATCGCTGTTCGTGTGTGGCGCTGGCGGGAATGATTGTGCTCCACGTGGCTGCGGTGATAAAGCATCACTACTTTGAAAAGAATGCGATTCTGCGCCGCATGTTGTAGCCTGCGTACTGTTTGGCGCGCCGGTTTTTCCGCTGGTGCGCCGCCGTTATCCGATGGATTTTCTGGCGGTGTAATAAGGGACAGGGAATTGACAGTGGCTATTATTGAGGAGGGCTTCCGACTATATTGCGGGATTTCGGCAGTGAATGAAAATCACTGCAAGTCAATAAGATAAATGCGTGCTTTCCGTAAACATTGAAGCCGATAAAGGTATCGGCTCAACGCATTTATCACCTGGATTATCGTACGAATTTCCAAACGGCAACGGGGATTTTATCGTACAGCTTATTCATGGTGAGCTCGGCCAAACGGTGGTCCGCTGCAGAGTAGAACAGCTCTAGTTCGTCATCCGAAAGCTCATACTTATTTTTTTCAATAACGCGTTCCAGGGTGTCAATCGTGGTGCATTTACGTAAACGCATCAGATAGTCAATTTTAGTCATGATAGCCTTTAGTTTTATAAACCGTAGAGTAATTTGGGGATAATTATCCCCTAAGTTTTCATTGTCGTACAGATGCCCTCTCCTGAGAACATTCTGAATAATCGCGCTTTGGTTTTTTGCCAGCGGCGCAAATCGGAATCATTAATACCATAACTGCTAAACAGCGTGTAGGTATCGTCGAGATACTCTTCGACTAACTCCGATAAATCACTTTCGTCCATGTATTTAATTTTATAACTCATCACAAACGAAGCAATATGTTCAATCAACTCGTTAAGCTGGAGGTTGACGGAAGACGTTGGATCGTTCACCCAGCCGTGGTGGCTGTCGCCCAGCGTTGCGATACCTTCATCATACAAATTTTCGCACAAGAATTTGAGCTGAGCAATATCGTGCCTTTTAGGCGAATACTCATCCATATCATCCCCTCCGTAAGTCTTAATTTCGGTGTTGATAACACTCTGTGAGTAAGCTGATTTACATCATGGACGGAGGCAGCTTAACGGTGACAAAATAAACTTTCCGTATAATGAATATAAATCATTTTTTCGCATTTGGCCTGCTGTTATTACGTAAACTTACAATTCATCTGCGGTAGAGGGGCGGGAGTTATCAATGATGTCAAAGGTTAATCCCGTTTCGACAACGCTAAAAGTCACGCTGTCGCTGATGTATTCCTCGGCGCTGATATCCAGGCAGGCGTTGAAAATTGTCCATTTATAGCGATAACTCATTGAATACTGGTTGCTGCTCACATTTTGAATATCAAGTATTTCTAATGAGCCCTCGGCATAACGTGCGCTTTCCGAATAAAAACTCAGGCCGCTGGTCAATGCCGGCACCAACTCTGAAATTTTATCGTTAATCATTTTTTTTAGTTTTTTAACGGAAAATGCTTCCGTCATTGTGTCGCAACGAAGAGTTACATGCATTTAATGTCTGGCCGTACCGCTATCCAATCTATTTATCTTACTCCTTTTTCGTCATCTCGTCGGTAAACTTTTCGTTTATCGGGGGCTTTTTTACAGTTTCTCAACGTTGTTTACTGCTTAATAACCCTGATGTTATTCGGTATATCTCAAAGGGAGTAGCCCCGTTATTCGTTAATCTGCTAATTATCGGTGCAAGCATAACTTTCTTTGTTAAGTTCCGTTACATAAATCGCCGGAGGAGCGCTTGAGGTGTTGATGGTTTTGTGATGTTATACTATAACAATCAATCTTTCTTCTCTTTGGCTATGAAACTGACATCCGCACCCCATCAACATGACGCTGAGCCGTCACTGCATTCCCTGTTCACCGCATCGGCGGGATTACGCTGCGGCATTGCGGCAGCATTGTTGGCCCTGTTGTGGCTGGGCATTCTCTGGGCGGTATTGCTGCCATGATTACGCTACAACAGGCCGTGGTTGGTTACGGTGGCACTCCGTTGTTTCCACCGCTTAGCGGACATTTCGCTGCCGGCTCTTTGACGGCGGTGGTTGGCGTTAACGGTGCCGGCAAGTCCACGTTGCTGAAAACCTTGGCTGGGCTTTTACCCTTGCAGAGCGGCAGCCTGCTTTTCAGCGGCAACAAGTTACCGCGCATGGCATATCTGCCGCAGCAGGCTGAGCTGGATCGTCAGTTCCCGATCCTGGTGAGCGATCTGGTGGCAATGGGAAGCTGGCCGCAGTGCGGTATGTTCCGTGGGCTGAACAAGCGCGCCGGGCTGCAGATTGTCGAGGCGCTGGATACCGTGGGCATGGCGTCGATGGCGAGAAGCCCGGTAGGCGAACTTTCAGGTGGTCAGTTGCAACGCGTGCTGTTTGCTCGCTTGCTGGTCCAGCAGGCACCGTTGATTTTATTGGATGAACCTTTTACCGGCATCGACAGCGCCACCACCCAATTATTGCTGCAAGTGATCGCACAACTGCACCAACGGGGGCGAACGGTGATTGCCGTGTTGCACGATATGTCGATGGTGGCCAATCATTTTCCTCAGGCGTTGCTGTTAACGCCACAGTGTTGCCATTGGGGCGATGCCGAGCGGGTGCTGGAACATATTCCGGCGCTGAACGTCGCCAGTCGGCCCCAGTGCCTGAGGGCGGTAGCGCCATGATGCTGCTTGATCCTCTCATCGATCCCTTTGCCTCATTCGGCTTTATGCGTCGTGCGCTGGTGGCCTGTTTTGCGCTGTCGCTCAGCGCAGCGCCGTTGGGGGTGTTTCTGTTACTGCGGCGCATGAGTCTGGTTGGCGATGCGCTGTCCCACGCGGTACTGCCCGGTGCGGCGATAGGCTATTTGATTTCAGGCATGTCGCTGGTGGCGATGGGTGTCGGCGGGTTTATCGCCGGGCTAGCGGTGGCGATGCTCTCCGGGCTGGTCAGCCGCCGAACGCCGCTGAAAGAAGACGCCAGTTTCGCCGGTTTTTATCTGGGTTCGTTAGCGCTGGGGGTGACGCTGGTCTCACTGCGCGGTTCCAGCGTCGATCTGCTGCATGTGCTGTTCGGCTCGATTCTGGCGGTAGATACGAACGCCATTTTGATGGTGGGTGCGATAGCCAGTTTTTCGCTGTTGGCACTGGCGGTGCTGTATCGCGCCCTGGTGATTGAATCTTTCGACGCCACCTTTTTGCGAGTCAGTGCGCCGCGCTGGCTGGCGCTGATACACGGGCTGTTTCTGGCTCTGGTGGTGATAAATCTGGTGGCGGGGTTCCAAATCCTCGGCACGCTGATGTCGGTGGGGTTGATGATGCTGCCTGCCGCCAGCGCGCGTTTCTGGGCGCGTAATCTGCCGCATACGTTGGCGGTGGCGATGGGGATTGGCATGCTCTCAAGCCTGATTGGCCTCGAATGGTCTTATTACGCGTCATTGCCCGCCGGCCCGGCGATTGTGCTCAGCGCCAGCGTGATCTTTTTTGGGTCGATTTTGTTTGGGACGCGTGGGGGAATTTATTCTCTCGCGCGCCGTTGAGAAGTGCCAAGTTCAAGGAGAAAGTATGAAACGTTTACCTATTTCGCTGGCAGTCGCTGCTCTGCTGTCCAGCCCATTGGCGATGGCGAAAACCGTTGATGCCGTCGCCAGCTTTTCGATCCTCGGCGATATCGTGAAGCAGGTGGGGGGAGAACACGTCAGGGTCACCACGTTAGTGGGGCCGGACGGCGATCCGCACAGCTTCGAACCTTCGCCGAAAGACAGCAAGGTGTTGTCGCAGGCTGACGTGGTGTTCGTCAGCGGGCTTGGGCTGGAGGGCTGGATTGATCGCCTGGTCGGTGCCTCGGGGTATAAAGGGCAGGTGGTTACCGCATCGCAGGGGGTCGACACCCGCCAGATGAGCGAAGACGGCAAGGAGGTCACCGATCCCCATGCCTGGAACAGCATGAAGAACGGAGTGCAATACGCAACCAACGTGATGAATGCGCTGATTGCCGCCGATCCGCAGGACGCCAACTATTTCCGCCAGCGCGGTTCAGAATATATCCAGCAGTTGCAGAAATTGGATCTCTGGGCCAAAACCCAGTTTGCCGCGGTACCGCAGCAAAAACGCAAGGTGCTGACCAGTCATGATGCTTTCGGTTATTTTGGCCAAGAATATGGCGTCACTTTCCTTGCTCCGGTCGGTTTCTCTACCGAGGCCGAAGCCAGCGCCAGCGACGTGGCCGGTTTGATTAAGCAGATCAAACAGGAGAAGGTTAATGCCTACTTTATTGAAAACCAAACCGATCCGCGGCTGGTGAAACAGATTGCCGCCGCCACCGGCGCGAAAGCCGGCGGTGAACTGTATCCAGAGGCGCTGTCCAAACCGCAAGGGCCGGCGGCGACCTATGTACAGGCGTTCCGGCACAATGTCGATACGCTGTTAGGCAGCATGAAATAAACCGTAGCGGCCCTGCCGGTAAGGCGGGGCCACTGGCTCGTTTCAGTTTCCTTTCTCCATAAAAAAGCCCCGTTGAGCAGCAACGGGGCTTTGCGACAGATGACACTTCAGACGTTAACGTTTTTTCTTGCGTCCCTGCACCGCTTTGAAGCGCGGGTTGCTTTTACAAATCACATAGATACGGCCATTACGGCGTACGACTTTGCAATCCGGATGGCGCTGCTTCGCCGACCGCAACGAACTTAAAACCTGCATGTTGATTCCCTTTTATTTGCTGCCAAGGAAGCGGCCAAAACGCTGCTGGAAGCGCGCGGTGCTGCCTTCTTTGGAGAACTCTTTCTGCTTGCCGGTGTAATACGGATGCGAAGCGGAAGAGACGTCGATAGTGACGTACGGCCAGTTTTCGCCATCGAGTTCAATGGTGCGATCGGTATTAATGGTCGAACCCACTTTAAAATAGGTGTTGGCACTCAGATCGTGGAACACCACGGTGCGGTAGTTTGGATGGATGCCTGCTTTCATGATGCTCTCTCATGTGATGTTATACTATAACAATAATTATGCGCCGCACGGCAGAGCGGATCAAGTACAAAATGCAGCGACAGGCGAATTAATGAGAGTGGTTTGCATTAAGCGGATGAAGCCAAAGAAAAAGGCCGCATAAGCGGCCTTTGTGTTCAGTGGTAAGCACTCACTGGGTTATCAGTGATGCTCAACCGGATGGCTGTGTTCCACATCTTCAGACTTCTTGCTGAAGCGGCGGCGAACCACCACGAAGAAGACAGGAACGAAGAAGATGGCCAGCACGGTAGCGGTAATCATCCCGCCCATAACGCCGGTACCTACCGCGTTTTGCGCGCCGGAGCCTGCACCGCTGCTGATAACCAGCGGCAGTACCCCGAGGATGAAGGCCAGTGAAGTCATCAGAATCGGGCGCAAACGCATGCGCACCGCTTCCAGCGTGGCTTCTATCAGGCCTTTACCTTCTTTATCCATCAGGTCTTTGGCGAATTCCACTATCAAGATGGCGTTCTTCGCCGACAGGCCGATGGTGGTCAGCAGCCCCACCTGGAAGTAAACGTCGTTGTTCAAGCCGCGCATGGTGGCCGCCAGCAACGCGCCGATAACCCCCAGAGGCAGAACCAACATGACCGAGAACGGAATCGACCAGCTTTCATACAGCGCGGCCAGGCACAAGAACACCACCAGAATCGAGATGGCATACAGGGCAGGGGCCTGGTTGCCGGACAGACGTTCCTGGTAGGACATACCGGTCCAGTCGTAACCGATGCCGCTCGGCAGCTTGGAGGACAGCTCTTCCATCATGTTCATTGCTTCACCGGTACTTTTACCCGGTGCCGCCTGACCCAGAATTTCCATCGAAGGCAGGCCGTTATAACGTTCCAGACGCGGTGAACCGTACTCCCATTTCGCTGAAGAGAATGCGGAGAACGGAACCATCTGGCCACTGGTGCCACGGACAAACCACTTGTTGATGTCCTCAGGCAACATACGGAACGGTGCTTCAGCCTGCACGTAAACCTTCTTCACACGACCGCGGTCGATGAAGTCGTTCACGTACGAGCCACCCAACGCGGTAGTCAGCGTGCTGTTGATGGTGGTGATGCTGACACCCAACGCCTTGGCTTTTTCCTGATCGATAATCAGTTTGAACTGCGGCGTATCTTCCAGGCCGTTAGGACGCATGCCGACCAGCAGGTCCGGATGCTGGGCCGCCATGCCCAACAGCTGGTTACGCGCTTCGGTCAGTTTTTCATGCCCCAGGCCACCCTGGTCAATCAGCTGGAAGTCAAAACCGGTAGCGGTACCCAGTTCGATAATCGCAGGCAGGTTGAACGGGAATACCAGGCCGTCTTTGATTTGCGAGAACGCGCCCATGGCGCGGCCTGCAATCGCAGGCACTTTATTCTGCTCTCCGCTACGCTCGGACCAGTCTTTCAGGCTGACGAACGACAGACCGTTGTTCTGGCCGTTACCGTTAAAGCCGAAGCCCGCAACGGTAAACACCGACACCACGTTGTCCTTTTCTTTGGTCATGAAGTAGTCGGTGACTTCTTGCAGCACTTTCGAGGTTCGAGCCTCGGTGGCGCCCGCAGGCAACTGCACCATGGTCAGCAGGATGCCCTGGTCTTCTTCCGGCAGGAACGAGGACGGCAGGCGCAGGAACAGCAAGCCCATGCCGACGACGATTAGCAGGTAGATCACCAGATAGCGACCGGTGCTGCGCAGGATACTGGCTACGCTGTCGGTGTAGTGGTGGGTACTCTTTTCGAACATGCGGTTAAACCAGCCGAAGAAGCCGGTTTTAGCCCCGTGGTCGCCTTTGTGCACCGGTTTCAGCAGGGTGGCGCACAGCGCCGGCGTCAGAATCAACGCCACCAGCACCGACAGTGCCATCGCGGAAACGATGGTGATGGAGAACTGACGATAGATTGCACCGGTTGAACCGCCGAAGAATGCCATAGGTACGAATACCGCTGACAGCACCATGGCGATACCGACCAACGCACCCTGGATCTGCTCCATCGATTTCTTGGTCGCTTCTTTCGGCGGTAGCCCCTCTTCGGACATTACGCGCTCGACGTTCTCCACCACCACGATGGCGTCATCCACCAGCAAGCCTATCGCCAGCACCATGCCGAACATCGTCAGGGTGTTTATCGAGAAGCCAAAGGCCGCCAGTATTGCAAAGGTGCCCAGCAAGACGACCGGTACCGCGATGGTTGGGATCAGCGTCGCGCGGAAGTTCTGCAGGAACAGATACATGACCAGGAATACCAGAACGATCGCTTCGAACAGCGTTTTCACCACTTCGTTGATCGAAATCTTGACGAACGGGGTGGTGTCGTACGGATAAACCACTTTCATCCCCTGAGGGAAGAACGGCTGCATCTTGGTTAACGCGTCTTTTACCGCTTTGGCGGTGTTCAGGGCGTTGGCGCCGGTAGCCAATTTGATACCCAGACCCGCCGCCGGTTTGCCGTTGTAACGTGCGGTTACGGCATAGCTTTCGCCGCCACGCTCAATACGCGCTACGTCTTTCAGGCGAACCTGCGAACCGTCCGTATTCACCTTAAGCAGAATTTTGCCGAACTCTTCAGGAGAGGTCAGACGGGTCTGCGCGATGATTGAGGCGTTAAGCTGCTGGCCCGGTACCGGTGGCATCCCACCCAATTGCCCTGCGGCGATCTGGTTGTTCTGCTCGGTGATGGCTGACGTCACATCCGTCGTGGTCAGTTGGAAATTGTTCAGCTTGCCCGGATCCAGCCAGATGCGCATGGCGTACTGTGCACCAAACAGTTGCACCTCACCCACACCTTGTGAACGGCTGATAGGATCCTTGATATTTGAGGCTACATAGTCCGCGATGTCGTCCTGAGTCATGCTCGGATCGTCGGAAATGAAGCCGGCTACCATCAGGAAGCTGCTGCTGGATTTTTCTACTTTCAGGCCTTGCTGCTGCACTTCTTGCGGTAACAGCGGCGTGGCCAGCGACAGTTTGTTCTGGACCTGAACCTGCGCGATGTCAGGGTCGGTGCCGGAGTTGAATGTCAGCGTAATGGTGACGCTACCAGAGGAATCACTGGTGGAGGACATGTACATCAGATTATCGATACCGTTCATGTTCTGTTCGATAATCTGGGTCACGGTGTCCTGCACCGTTTTTGCATCCGCGCCTGGATAGTTGGCGGAAATACTCACCGCCGGTGGTGCAATAGTGGGATACTGCGCGATCGGCAGTTTCATTATTGCAAGCACCCCCGCCAACATGACGATGATGGCGATTACCCAGGCGAAAATCGGGCGATCTATAAAGAACTTAGCCATGTCTTACCGGCTCCTTTTTATGACTTCTGCGCTTCAGACTGCGGCTGTTTTTGCGCCTGAGTGTCAACTTCCTGCACTTTTACCTGAGCGCCCGGGCGAACTTTCATCAGGCCGGTGACAATCACGCGATCGCCGGCTTTCAAACCGTCGGTAACCAGCCATTTGTCGCCGATAGCCTGATCCGCTTTCAGCGTACGCAACTCGACTTTATCGTCAGCACCCACCACCATGGCGGTAGCTTCGCCGCGCGGGTTACGCGTCACGCCCTGTTGCGGTACCAGCAATGCATCGCTGCGAACGCCTTCGTCCAGACGGGCGCGAACGAACATGCCCGGCAACAGCGTATCGTTCGGGTTAGGGAACAATGCGCGAATGGTGATGGAACCGGTGGTTTCATCAACGGTAACGTCAGAGAATTCCAGCGTGCCTTCCTGGGCGTATTCCGTGCCGTTTTCCAGCAGCAATTTCACCTTGGCTTTGCCGTTTTCCTGTTTCAGCGCGCCGCTGGCCAGTTCTTGCTTCAGACGCAGGAAATCGTTGCTTGACTGAGTCACGTCCACGTACATCGGATCCAGCTGTTGCACGGTAGACAGCGCGGTGGCTTGACCGTTGGAAACCAGCGCGCCTTCGGTCACGGCGGATTTGCCGATGCGGCCGGAGATCGGCGAGGTCACTTTGGTGTAAGCCAGGTTGATGCGTGCGGTTTCCACTGCGGCTTTCGAGGCCACCACGGCGGCTTCTGCCTGCTGCAGCGTGGAAACTGCGGTATCGTAATCCTGCTTACTGATGTAGTTGGTGCCCAGCAAGGGTTTGTAGCGGTTCACCGTTACGCGCGCGATCGAAGCGCTGGCTTGAGATTTGGCCAGGTCGCCTTTGGCGCTGTCATAGGTTGCCTGATAGGTGGCGGGATCGATCTGATACAGGGAAAAACCTGCCTTGATGTCACTGCCTTCAACAAAATTGCGCTTCAGGATGATGCCGCTGACCTGAGGGCGAACTTCGGCGATACGATACGCAGCAGTGCGGCCAGGAAGATCGGTAGTAATGTTGAGAGGCTCGGCCTTCAATGTCACTACGCCCACTTCGGGAGCCGGTGGTTGGGCGCCTTGTTGTTGGGTTTCCTTATCGTTACATCCTGTAAGTACTAAGCTGCCTGAAAGCATCAGAACTGCCGCCAGAGGCGTTAACCCTCTGTTTTTGTTCATAGAAAAACCTCAAGTGTCCGATTTCAAAATGATCAATGGATCACAAGCTTTAAAACCCATTGCTGCGTTAATTATATGTGCGTGCTATGGTACATACATACGCGAATGTATGTAAATCACACTCCCCCGAAAAAACAACGCCATGGCACGAAAAACCAAACAGCAGGCGCTAGAAACTCGACAGCACATTCTTGATGCTGCGGTGCAGGAATTTTCTGAACGTGGCGTTTCTGCAACGTCACTGACAGATATTGCCACCGCTGCCGGTGTTACGCGTGGTGCTATTTATTGGCACTTCAAGAATAAGGTAGACCTGTTTAACGAAGTTTGGGAATTGTCAGAGTCGAAAATAGGCGATCTCGAAATAGAGTATCAGGCAAAGTACCCTGATAATCCACTGCGTATTTTACGTGAAATACTAATTTATATACTGACGGCGACGGTCGATGACGGCCGCCGGCGAGCGCTGATGGAAATCGTATTCCACAAATGCGAATTTGTCGGTGAAATGATGCCGCTGCAGGACGCGCGTAAAGTGCTTAGTTTGGAAGGCTACGAGCGTATCGAGTCGGTGCTGCGCAATAGCATGCGCCACGGCCAACTTCCCGCCGATCTCAATACCCGCCGGGCGGCGATTATCCTGCGCGCTTATATCACCGGCCTGATGGAAAACTGGCTTTTTATGCCGGAAAGTTTTGATCTGAAAGCCGAAGCGGCAGCCCTGGTCGATTCATTCCTCGAAATGACCCAATTCTGCCCGACCTTAAGGGTCAAACCGGAAGAGCAGGCGGCTGAGCCGTACTGTGCCGACTGTCATCCTTAAAAGGAGATGCACCATGTCATCCGTTGTGTTGATCGCCAGTGGCGCGGCCTATGGCCAGGAATCACTGTTTAACGCCTTGCGTCTGGGCATTGCGCTGAAAGAGCAGCAGGCCGATCTCAATCTGAAACTGTTTTTGATGTCAGACGCGGTGGTGGCCGGCCTCGCCGGGCAACAGCCGCACGAAGGTTATCATTTGCAGCAGATGCTGGAGATCCTCACCGCACAGCAAGTGCCGGTAAAATTGTGTAAAACCTGCGCCGACGCGCGTGGCGTCAGCCGGTTGCCGCTGGCAGACGGGGTGGAAATCGGTACGCTGGTGGAACTGGCGCAATGGACGCTGGCCGCCGAGAAAGTACTGACGTTCTGATCCCGCTACATCTGTACATCACCAGCAACGTTTTTCTTATTCGTTGGCTATCTGCGATCGTGATAATCTTTCGGCTTCATTATTGATTCGAAGTCAAATCATGCATCGCAGGTTAGCTAAACGTCCTTTTCTGACGTTACCCTCGTTCTTCGGGGGGGATATCTCCCGCGCCCTCGCTCTGTTTTTATTGATCGCCATTTGTGCGGTCTGCCAGCCTGTTGCCCATGCGGCGTTGAACGGCGATGCGCCGTCGCGCAGTGAAATTCAAAACCAGCTTGATGCGCTGAATAAGCAAAAGACGCTGACGCCGGTCAATAAGCTCACCCAGCAGGATCTAACGCGCACGCTCGAACTGCTGGACGCCATCGAACGCGTCAAACAGGATGGCGCTGAGCTTAAACAGCAGTTGCAGTTGGCGCCGGGCAAGCTACGCCAGGTGACCGAGGATCTGGATGCGCTGAAAGTCCCTGTGGATAGCGCGGCCGCCAGAGCCGATCTGCTGCCGCTTTCCCTGCGTCAGCTGGAAACCCGCCTTTACCAGACGCTGGACGAACTGCAAACCGCGCAGGAAAACCTCTCCGCCTATAACAGCCAACTGGTTTCGCTGCAGACCCAGCCGGAACGGGTGCAAAGCAGCATGTATACCGCGTCGCAGCGTCTGCAGGAGATCCGTAACCAGCTCAACGACCAGACGCCGGGCCAAAACTCGCTGCGCGACAGCCAGCAGGTGATGTTGGCAACGGAGCAGGTGTTGCTCAATGCGCAGATTGATCTGCAGCGCAGGAGCCTGGAAGCCAACACCACTTTGCAGGACCTGCTACAGAAACAGCGCGATTACACCACCGGGCACATCGACGCGTTGGACCGATCGGTGCAGTTGCTGCAAGAAGTGGTTAACAGCAAACGCCTGACGCTGTCTGAAAAAACCGCCAAAGAGGCGCAGAATCCGGAAGACGCCACGGACATCCAACAGGATAAGCTGGTCAGTAAAGAGCTGGACGTCAATCGCCAACTCAGCCAGCGGCTGATTGCCGCTACGGAAGAGAGCAACATACTGTTTCAACAGAATATTCGGGTAAAGAACTGGCTCGATCGCGGCCTGCAGTCGGAGCGTAACCTGAAGGAGCAGATCCAGGTGCTGAAAGGCAGCCTGGTGCTGTCGCGCATTCTCTACCAGCAGCAGCAAAACTTGCCGCAGGGCACGTTGGTGGCGGATATGGGCACGCGAATCGCCGATTTGCGCCTGGAGCAGTTTGATATCAACCAGCAGCGCGACGACCTGTTCAAGGGCGACGACTACATCAATAAGCTGCTTGTCGACAGCAAAGAGAAAGCCAGTGCGGACGTGCTTGATGCGCTGAACGAAATCGTTGATATGCGCCGTGAGCTGTTGGATCAGTTGAATAAGCAGCTCAGCAACCAGCTTGCGCAGTCGATCAGCTTGCAGATTAACCAGCAGCAACTGACCAGCGTTTACAGCTCGTTGCAAGATACGCTGACCCAGCAGATATTCTGGGTTAACAGCAACAAACCGATAGATCTGGCGTGGTTGAAAGCCTTGCCGGGCGCGGTCAAAGATCAGATTGCCGCACTCGATTTCAAACTGGACACTGGCAAAATGCTGCAGGGCGGGTTGAATGCGTTGGTGTTCCTCATCCCGATGCTGATTCTGATAGCCTTGCTGCGCTGGCGCTACAAGCTGATCGATACGCACCTGCAAAAGCTGGCTAATGATGTCGGGCAGCTAAAACGCGACAGCCAACTGCACACGCCGAAGGCCATTATGCTGACCTTGCTGAAAGTGCTGCCCGGCTCGGCGCTGCTGCTGGGTGCCGGTTTCTGGTGCTACCGCGCGGAAATCGGCCTCAGCGATTTTCTGTGGGCACTGTCGCAACAGCTGGCGCTGTTCTGGCTGATTTTCGGTTTTACCTACCGTACGCTGGCGCCGGGCGGCGTTACCGAGCGCCACTTCAACTTTTCCACCGGACTGTGCGCGCACTACCGCCGGCAGACCCTGCGCCTGGGGTTGGCGCTGCTGCCGCTGATCTTCTGGTCGGTGCTGGGCGAGAAAGCGCCGCTGCGGCTGGTGGAGGACGTTATTGGCCAGGTGGTGGTGATGTTGACGCTGGCGCTGCTTGCCGTGCTGGTGTTTCCGCTGTGCCGCGACGGCTGGCGCGAGAAAGGTTCGCACGCGGTGCAACTGGTGGTCATCACCGCCATTGCCGCCACGCCGCTAATCCTGCTCGGCCTGATGTTCGCCGGTTATTTCTACACCACGTTGCGTCTGGCCGGCCGCTGGATCGACAGCCTGTATCTGTTCTTCCTGTGGAACATCGTTTATCTGACCGCCATTCGCGGCCTGAGCGTTGCGGCACGTCGCTTGGCTTACCGCCGCGCGCTGGCGCGTCGCCAGAGCCTGGCGAAAGAGGGGGCTGAAGGCGGGGAACCTGTCGAGGAGGCGCCTTTGGCGCTGGATCAGATCAACCAGCAGTCGCTGCGTCTGACCACCATGGCGCTGTTCATCATCTTTGCCTGCGCCTTCTACGGCATTTGGTCAGATCTGGTGACGGTGATTTCGTATCTGGACAGCATCACGCTGTGGCATTACACCACCACCGTTGCCGGCGGCAGCGTGCCGCAGGCGGTGACGCTGGGCAACATGATGGTGGCCATCGCGGCGGTGATCGTCGCCTATGTCATGACGCGCAACCTGCCCGGTCTGCTGGAGGTGGTGGTGCTGTCGCGGCTGCAACTGCGGCAAGGGGCGTCTTACGCCATCACCACCATACTGACCTACCTGATCACCACCGTGGGCGCCGTTACCGCGCTCGGATCGCTGGGCGTGTCCTGGGACAAGCTGCAATGGCTGGCCGCCGGGTTGACCGTCGGTCTGGGCTTCGGCCTGCAGGAGATTTTCGCCAACTTTGTTTCTGGCCTGATCATTTTGTTCGAGCGGCCGATCCGCATCGGCGACACCATTACTATCGGCACCTTCTCCGGCTCGGTCAGCAAAATCCGCATTCGCGCCACCACCATTACCGATTTCGATCGTAAAGAGGTGATCATCCCGAACAAGGCGTTCGTTACCGAGAGGCTGATCAACTGGTCGCTGTCAGACACCATTACCCGGGTGTTGATCAAGGTTGGGGTGGCGTACGGTTCCGATCTGGACAAGGTGAAAGCGGTGCTGTTGCAGGCTGCGCATGATAATCCGCGGGTGATGACCGATCCGGAACCGCAGGTTTTCTTCCTTAACTTTGGCGCCAGTACGCTGGATCACGAATTGCGTCTTTATGTTCGTGAATTGCGTGACCGCAGCTATACCGTCGATGAGCTGAACCGCTCGATCGATCGCCTGTGCCGGGAGAACGACATTAATATCGCCTTCAACCAGCTGGAGGTATATTTGCACAACCAGCAGGGTAACGAGGTACAGGAAGTGAAACGGACGCTGTCGCAGGATGAGGGCAGCCCGTCGGCTGGATAATGGGATGAAAGCGAGGGTTCAGTTCAATTCAAGGCTGAACCCTTTTTACTGCCCGGCGGGCAGGTAAGGCGTGGTGACGCCGTTGCGTTGCAGTTTTTCCTGATAGTCCCGTTTGACAATATCCAGCGCCGCCAGCGCGATGGCTGGATCGATCTCGTTACATTCCAGCAGGTAAATCAGGTCTACCGCCAGCTGCAATTCTGGTGAGGCATTATCTAGAGACATAAAACCAACATTTTTGTTTAGTAGGTGAATGAATAAGGTGTCGCTTCGGCTGAGTATAGTGAACAAGGCGTGCGGCAGGGAATAATCATTAAAGTATTGTGATAAATCTTCAAAAACCGTTTTCTTTACGCTCGATGCTGCGCTCAATGCGCGCCAGCGCCTGTCGACAACGCACCAACCTGCCTTCCAATGCCGCCAATTCGTGCTGCAATTTTTGCTGCGCTGCGAATGTGGTCTGTCTGCCCAGCAGGCTTTCCCGATCCTGAATCATCGACATTAACCGGCGTTCATAATCCTGATGCTCGGCCAGCTTGTGATACAAATCGACCGCCACCACTTCTTTCGGCTGATTTTTACGGCGCAACGCCTGCGTCGCCAGTTCGCGCTGCAGAGCGGTGATCTGGGCCACCAGCTTCTCTGCCAGAAAGGCGACCTGACTGATGCGGCTGTCGTTGGCTGCCGTCTGCAACTGGGCGAAGTTCCTTTGCACTTCTGCCAGATAATCACGCAGCCGGGTGCCGCGATTGGAAAACAGCGCGGCGTCAAAGCGCGCCTGAGGGATAGGGGCGTCGCCACGCGGCGTCACCTCGGCGGCCAAGGCCGCGATCTGCTGTTCTAACACCTGTAATAGACGGTGAGTGCTCACGTTGGCTCCATTCAAATTTCACAGGGCTCAGCTTGCCCGCGATCCCGCCGTGAAACAAGCGCGGCGCGCATATTCCGGCCATTGCGGCTGGTGGCGCAGGGGAGGAGGGTGATAAAGTAACGCCAGACAGACTAGCGGACAAGGGCTCGCATGACGCGTTGGTTATTGATTATCCTCGGTTGGTTGGCGGTGGTACTGGCGACGCTGGGCGTGGTGCTGCCGCTGCTGCCGACCACGCCATTTCTGCTGCTGGCCGCCTGGTGTTTTGCCCGCTCATCGCCGCGCTTTCACCATTGGCTGCTGTATCGTTCCTGGTTCGGCCCTTATCTGCGCCATTGGCAACAGCATCGTGCGTTGCCGCCAGGGGCCAAAGGGAAGGCGGTAGCGGTGATTGTGCTGACGTTTGCGGTTTCGCTGTGGCTGGTTAAACTCTGGTGGGTGCGCGGGGTGTTGTTGCTGATGCTGGCTATTCTGCTGACCTTTATGCTGCGTCTACCGGTTGTTGATCTGTCGCAACAAAAACAGCGCTGATCCTGTCTTATTATGCCCTGGGGCTTTCAAGTCGGCCGCTCCTGCACATTCATGCGCTCGCGGCATTTGTGCATCCCTCTCTAACGCAGCCAGGCGATCCGCTCGCTCATCCCCAGAGGCTTACTCAGGCAAGTCACTGGCGATGGGCGAGTGCGGATAACAACGCTGTAACTTGAAAGATGACGGGGATGGTTGCATTTGTCCGCCAGTTTGCATAGATTTGGGCGTTTTCGTGCGCGAGTTGCTTCCCATTCCTTCTTTATACCGGGCTGGGTAATGCAGTTTGTGCGCAAGTCTTCAGGTAGTTTTATCAGGCAACAATTATGACCGCTACTGCGCAGCAGCTTCAGTTTATTAAAGACAGTATCAAAACCATTCCGGATTACCCGAAGCCGGGCATACTGTTCCGTGACGTCACCAGCCTGCTGGAAAACCCGCTGGCTTACGCGGCCAGCATTGAATTGCTGGTTGAGCGCTATCGCGATGCGGGCGTGACCAAAGTGGTGGGCACCGAAGCGCGCGGTTTCCTGTTTGGTGCTCCGGTGGCGTTGGCGTTGGGCGTGGGTTTTGTGCCGGTACGCAAGCCGGGCAAGCTGCCGCGCGCGACCCTCAGCGAGAGCTATGAGCTGGAATACGGCACCGATCAATTGGAAATCCACACCGACGCCATCGTGGCCGGCGATAAAGTGCTGGTGGTTGACGATCTGCTGGCGACCGGCGGTACCATTGAGGCCACCGCGAAACTGATCCGCCGCCTGGGCGGGGAAGTTAAAGACGCCGCTTTCATCATCAATCTGCCGGAGCTCGGCGGCGAAGCGCGTTTAAATAAGCAGGGCATCGAATGCTACAGCCTGGTCTGCTTCGCAGGCCACTGATCCTGCATTGTCCCAATGCCACAACGGCCTCGCGGATCGCCGCGGGGCTGTGTTAGCATGACCCTCTAGATTCCTCGACTTCTCCGGTATTAATGAGCTATCAGGTTCTTGCCCGTAAGTGGCGCCCTCAAACGTTTGCAGATGTTGTCGGACAAGAGCACGTCCTGACGGCGCTGGCCAACGGCCTCTCGCTGGGGCGGATTCATCACGCCTATCTGTTTTCAGGCACGCGCGGCGTGGGTAAAACCACCATTGCGCGCCTGCTGGCCAAAGGCCTGAACTGTGAAACCGGCATCACCGCGACCCCGTGCGGCCAATGCGATAACTGCCGCGAGATTGAGCAGGGGCGTTTTGTCGATCTGATCGAGATCGACGCCGCGTCCAGAACCAAGGTGGAAGACACCCGCGATCTGCTGGATAACGTCCAATACGCGCCCGCCCGCGGCCGTTTCAAAGTTTACCTGATTGACGAAGTGCACATGCTCTCGCGTCACAGCTTCAATGCGCTGTTGAAAACGCTGGAAGAGCCGCCTTCGCACGTGAAGTTCCTGCTGGCGACCACCGATCCGCAAAAGCTGCCGGTGACCATTCTGTCACGCTGCCTGCAATTCCATCTCAAAGCGCTGGATGTCGATCAGATCCGCAACCAACTGGAAACGGTGTTGCAGGCGGAAAACATCACCAGCGATCAACGTGCGTTGCAACTGTTGGCGCGCGCCGCCGACGGCAGTATGCGCGACGCGCTCAGCCTGACCGACCAGGCGATTGCCATGGGGCAAGGTCAGGTGACGACCGCCACCGTCAGTCAGATGCTGGGCACGCTGGACGACGAACAGCCGTTGGCCATCCTTGAGGCGCTGGTTAGCGCAGACGGCGAAAAGGTCATGGCGCAGGTCGCGCAGGCGGCTTCCCGCGGCGTAGATTGGGAGAATTTGCTGATCGAGACGCTGGCGCTGTTGCACCGCATTGCGATGGTGCAATTGCTGCCGTCGGTACTGGATAATCATTACGCCGCTATTGAACAAAGGCTGCGTGAACTGGCGCGTACCTTGCCGCCGACTGACGTACAGCTTTATTACCAAACGCTGCTGGTAGGGCGCAAAGAGCTGGCTTTTGCGCCGGATCGCCGCATGGGGGTTGAGATGACCCTGCTGCGTGCGTTGGCGTTTCACCCGAAAGCGGTGATCCCGGAGCCGGTGGCGCCGGTGCAAATTGCCCCTGCGCAGATGGCGCAGCCGCGGGCCCCCTCTGCCCAGCCGCCACAGTTTCAGGATGCGCCACCGCCGTTAGGGCAGGCCGCACCGCAAAACAATCAACCGGCGAATCTACCGGATGCCACCGCGCAGTTATTAAAAGCGCGCACCCAACTGCTGCGGCAGGGAGCATCCACACCAAAAAAGAATGAGCCGGCGGCGCCTGGAAAAGCGCGGCCGGCAAACTCAGCACTGGAGCGCTTGGCTTCAGTGACTGAGCGCAGCCAGCAGCGCCTGGCGGAAAAACAGGTGCAGGAAAAACCGGCCAAACCGGAAGCCTACCGTTGGCGGGCGTTGACCGAGCCGGAACCGGAGCCGGAACCGCTGGCGACGCCGAAAGCGTTGCGCACCGCACTTGAGCATGAGAAAACGCCCGAGCTGTCGGCCAAACTGGTGGTTGAGTCGCTCGAGCGTGACCCCTGGGCGGCAGAGATCGATAAGCTGAAAATCCCGAAACTGGTGCAGCAACTGGCGTTGAACGCCGTGAAACAACAGCTGGAACCCGGCAAAATTTGTCTCCGCCTGCGGTCTTCGCAGCGCCATCTGAACTCGCCTTCGGCGCAGAAGGTGCTGACTGACGCGCTCAGCGAGTTGTACGGCAGCCCGGTTGAGTTGACCGTGGTGGAAGATGATAATCCAGCGGAGCGGACTCCGCTGGAGTGGCGACAAGCCATTTATGAAGAAAAACTGGCGCAGGCGCGTCAGTCCATCGTTGCGGATACCAATATCCAGACGCTGCGCCGGTTCTTCGACGCGGATCTGGATGAAGAGAGTATTCGCCCCCTTTAAACGCTGCGCAAAGTGCGCGGCCCTAGCGACGAGAGACGACTATGTTTGGTAAAGGCGGTCTGGGCAACCTGATGAAGCAAGCCCAGCAAATGCAAGAAAAAATGCAACAGATGCAGGAAGAAGTCGCCAAATTGGAAGTGACTGGCGAATCTGGTGCTGGCCTGGTGAAAGTCACCATTAACGGCGCGCACAACTGCCGTCGCGTGGAGATCGATCAAAGCCTGATGGAAGACGATAAAGAGATGCTGGAAGACCTGATCGCCGCTGCGTTTAACGACGCCGCGCGCCGCATCGACGAAACCCAGAAAGAGAAGATGGCGTCTGTTTCCAGCGGCATGCAATTGCCACCTGGCTTTAAGATGCCGTTCTGATGCAAACCAGCCCGCTCCTTGAAACATTAATGGAGGCGTTGCGCTGCCTGCCGGGCGTTGGCCCGAAGTCAGCCCAGCGCATGGCGTTCCAACTGCTGCAGCGCGATCGCAGCGGCGGAATGCGCTTGGCGCAGGCGCTGACCCGAGCCATGTCGGAAATTGGCCACTGTGCCGATTGCCGCACTTTCACCGAGCAGGATATCTGCACCATTTGCGCCAATCCACGCCGTCTGCAAAACGGCCAGATCTGCGTGGTGGAAAGCCCGGCCGATATTCATGCCATCGAGCAGACCGGTCAGTTCGCCGGGCGCTACTTTGTGCTGATGGGCCACCTGTCGCCGATGGATGGCATCGGGCCCGGCGATATCGGTCTGGATCGGTTGGAGCAACGGCTGGAAAAGGAAAGCATTACCGAAGTGATCCTGGCCACTAACCCGACGGTGGAAGGCGACGCAACCGCCAACTACATCGCCGAGATGTGCGGCCAGTATGGCGTGGTCGCCAGCCGCATTGCCCACGGCGTGCCGGTGGGCGGCGAGTTGGAGATGGTCGACGGCACCACGCTGTCGCATTCGCTGGCCGGCCGTAACGTCATCAAGTTTTAATGTTTTCCCAGACGGGGCCCATGCGGCCCCGTTATTCCCCCGCAAAAATTTCCCGCCAGCCGCTTGAAAAACAACGCGCTTGTCCCCATTTACTCCTCATTGTCCGATTTTGGTAGCCACTGTCTTTGAGGTAATCTGAGTATGAAAGGTCAAGAAACCCGCGGTTTCCAGTCTGAAGTAAAACAACTGCTTCATTTGATGATTCATTCGCTGTACTCCAATAAAGAAATTTTCCTGCGCGAGCTGATCTCCAACGCCTCAGACGCCGCCGACAAGCTGCGCTTCCGCGCGCTGTCTGCGCCTGAGTTGTATGAAGGCGACGGCGAGCTGCGTGTGCGCCTATCCTTCGATAAAGATCAGCGTACGCTGACCATCGCCGATAACGGTATCGGCATGAGCCGCGATGAAGTGATCGAGAACCTCGGCACCATCGCCAAATCAGGCACTAAATCCTTCCTGGAATCTATCGGTTCCGACCAGGCCAAAGACAGCCAGTTGATCGGCCAGTTCGGCGTCGGTTTCTATTCGGCGTTCATCGTGGCGGATAAAGTCACCGTGCGCACCCGTGCCGCTGGCGCAGCGGCGGATCAGGGCGTGTTCTGGGAGTCTGTCGGCGAAGGCGATTACACTATTGCCGATGACACCAAAGAAGATCGCGGCACCGAGATCACCTTGCATTTGCGCGAAGGCGAAGATGAATACCTCGACGCCTGGCGTCTGCGCTCGGTGATTGGCAAATACTCCGATCACATTGCGCTGCCGGTTGAAATTGAAAGCAAAAACGAAGAAGACGGCACCGTTACCTGGGAAAAAATCAACAAGGCGCAGGCCCTGTGGACCCGCAGCAAGGCGGACGTCACCGACGACGAATACAAAGAGTTCTACAAACATATCGCTCACGACTTTACCGATCCGCTGAGCTGGAGCCACAACCGGGTAGAAGGCAAGCAGGAATACACCAGCCTGCTGTATATCCCGGCGCAGGCTCCGTGGGACATGTGGAACCGCGATCATAAACACGGCCTGAAGCTGTACGTGCAGCGCGTGTTTATCATGGACGACGCCGAGCAGTTCATGCCGAACTACCTGCGCTTCGTGCGTGGCCTGATAGATTCCAACGATCTGCCGCTGAACGTTTCGCGTGAAATCCTGCAAGACAGCCGCGTGACGCAAAACCTGCGCGGCGCGCTGACCAAGCGCGTACTGCAGATGCTGGAAAAACTGGCCAAAGACGATGCTGAAGGCTACCAGAAGTTCTGGCAGCAGTTCGGCCTGGTGCTGAAAGAAGGCCCGGCAGAAGACGGCGGCAACAAAGAAGCCATCGCTAAACTGCTGCGCTTCGCTTCTACCCAGGGCGACAGCTCGGCGCAAACCGTCTCGCTGGAAGAGTATGTCGGGCGTATGGCGGAAGGGCAGGATAAAATTTATTACATCACTGCCGACAGCTATGCCGCCGCCAAGAGCAGCCCGCACCTGGAGCTGTTCCGCAAGAAAGGCATCGAAGTGCTGCTGCTTTCCGATCGCATCGACGAATGGATGATGAGCTACCTGACCGAATTCGACGGCAAGCCATTCCAGTCGGTCAGCAAGGCGGACGAAGCGCTGGACAAGCTGGCGGATGAAACCGAAGAGCAGAAGGCCGCCGAGAAGCAGCTGGAGCCGTTTGTCGACCGTGTGAAGACGCTGCTGGGCGATCGCGTGAAGGACGTGCGCCTGACGCACCGCCTGACCGATACGCCGGCCATTGTCACCACCGGTGCCGATGAAATGAGCACCCAGATGGCAAAACTGTTTGCCGCTGCGGGCCAGGAAGCGCCGGAAGTGAAATACATTTTCGAGTTAAATCCGGAGCATGCGTTGGTCAAACGCGCATCCGATGTGGGTGATAACGAACAATTCGCCGAATGGATCGATCTGCTGATGGATCAGGCGCTGCTGGCTGAACGCGGCACGCTGGAAGATCCAAACCAGTTTATCCGCCGCATGAATAAGTTGTTGTCGGTCTAATTCCCGGCTTATGCGCCCTTAACCGCAGGGTTAAGGGCGCATTCTTTGTTTTTCTCCCTGATTTTCCTGTTTTACCTGCCTTGTTGTCCCTGTCGTTCCGCAATCGATTTCCTTGCGTACCTTGAGCCAGCCCCCCCGGAAATGGTATGGTTGAGCGTTTTCGCAATTTTATAAAAACTACATAGCAAGGGGATTTACGCAATGCGTATCATTCTGCTGGGCGCTCCGGGCGCTGGTAAAGGTACTCAGGCTCAATTCATCATGGAGAAATACGGTATTCCGCAAATCTCCACCGGTGATATGTTGCGCGCAGCCGTGAAGGCCGGCAGTGAGCTGGGCAAGCAGGCGAAAGAAATCATGGACGCCGGCAAGCTGGTGACCGATGAGCTGGTAATTGCACTGGTTAAAGAACGCATCACTCAGGAAGATTGCCGTAACGGCTTCCTGCTGGACGGTTTCCCGCGCACTATTCCACAGGCCGACGCAATGAAAGAAGCCGGCATCAACGTGGATTACGTGTTGGAATTCGCCGTGCCGGACGAACTGATCGTCGATCGCATCGTGGGCCGTCGCGTACATGCGCCGTCTGGCCGCGTGTATCACGTTAAATTCAATCCGCCGCAGGTGGAAGGCAAAGACGACGTGACCGGCGAAGAGCTGACCACCCGTAAAGACGATCAGGAAGAAACCGTGCGCAAGCGCCTGGTGGAATACCATCAGATGACCGCACCGCTGATTTCCTATTACAGCAAAGAAGCGCAAGCAGGCCACACCCAATACCGTAAAATCGACGGCACCCGTAAAGTGACCGAAGTGAGCGCTGAACTGGCGACCATCCTCGGCTGATCGATTTTTATTGCTGTGCATAGCGCCAGGCCTTGGGTCTGGCGTTTTTTTATCTGGCGACTAAGGTATCGCCTGTTGCTGATATCGGTTCCGGTGAAGCGCTTTTCCGCTACAATAGACGCCATTAATTGACGTTAACGCCCTGACCCAGAAAGGGGTATTAGCCTGCAAGGCATCAAAGGGAGCTGAGATGAAGCAAGAGAAACACGGGGTATTGCTGGTGAACCTGGGCACGCCGGATGCTCCGACCTCGTCGGCGGTAAAACGCTATCTGAAGGAATTCCTCAGCGACGACCGCGTAGTCGATACTTCACCGCTGATCTGGTGGCCCATCCTTAATGGCGCGATCTTGCCGCTCCGATCGCCGCGCGTCGCCAAGCTGTATCAGTCGGTATGGATGGACGAAGGCTCGCCGCTGTTGGTCTACAGCCGCCGTCAGCAACGCGCGCTGGCCGCACGCATGCCGAACACCCCGGTAGAGCTGGGCATGAGCTACGGTTCGCCGAGCCTGTCGGAAGCGATAGACAAGCTGTTGGCGCAGGGTGTAACCAATCTGGTGGTGTTGCCGCTGTATCCGCAATACTCCTGCTCGACCAGTGCAGCGGTGTGGGATGGCGTGGCTCGCGTGCTGAAAGGCTACCGCCGCCTGCCGTCGATAGGCTTTATCCGCGACTACGCCGAGCACCCGGCCTACATTGCCGCGCTGCGCCAGAGCGTTGAGCGCTCGTTCGCCGAGCACGGCCTGCCGGATCGTCTGGTGTTGTCTTTCCACGGCATTCCCAAGCGTTATGCCCGCCTCGGCGACGATTACCCGCAACGCTGCGAAGATACGCTGCGTGCCTTAACCGCCACGCTGCCGCTGGCACCGGACAGGGTGATGATGACCTACCAGTCTCGTTTTGGCCGCGAGCCGTGGCTGACACCTTACACCGATGAAACCCTGAAAAGCCTGCCGGCGCAGGGCATCAAGCATATTCAGCTGATTTGCCCCGGTTTCTCGGCGGACTGCCTGGAAACGCTGGAAGAAATCAAAGAGCAGAACCGCGAGATCTTCCTCAAGGCCGGCGGTGAGAAGTTCGAGTATATAGCCGCGCTGAACGACGAACCGGCGCATATCGATATGATGCAGCAACTGGTGGCTCAGCGCTTCTGATCGTCATGCAACCCCCTCAATCAGGCAGAAATGTGCTAACATTTTCTGCCTGATAATAGCCACTGCCGCCAATCACATGAAATTTCCTGGTAAACGTAAGTCCAAACACTATTTTCCGGTGAACGCTCGCGATCCGCTCTTGCAGCAAGTTCAGCCTGAAAATGAAGTCAGCACCTCTTATATCGTCGGCATCGACCAGACGCTGGTGGATATCGAAGCAAAAGTGGATGACGCGTTTATCCAACGCTACGGCTTGAGCCTGGGGCATTCCCTGGTGATTGAGGATGACGTCGCCGAGGCACTGTATCAGGAGCTAAGCGAAAACAATCTGATCGACCATCAGTTCGCCGGCGGCACCATCGGCAATACTCTGCACAACTATTCGGTGCTGGCGGATGACCGTTCGGTCCTGCTTGGCGTCATGTGCAGCAACATTAAAATCGGCAGCTACGCCTACCGCTATTTGTGCAATACCTCCAGCCGCACCGATCTTAACCACCTGCAGGCGGTTGACGGCGCTATTGGCCGCTGCTTTACGTTGATCACCGAAAGCGGCGAGCGCACTTTTGCCATCAGCCCTGGGCAGATGAATCAGTTGCGGCCGGAGAGCGTACCGGAAGAGGTGATAGCAGGTGCTTCGGCGCTGGTGTTGACGTCGTATCTGGTGCGCTGCAAGGAAGGGGAACCGATGCCTGCCGCCACCATGCAAGCCATAGAATTTGCCAAAAAACACGACGTGCCGGTGGTGCTGACGCTGGGCACCAAGTATGTGATTGCCGATAACCCGCAGTGGTGGCGCGACTTCCTGAAGCAGCACGTGTCGATTCTGGCGATGAACGAAGATGAAGCGCTGGAGCTGACCGGGCTGAGCGATCCTTTGACCGCCTCTGATATGGCCCTCGAGTGGGTGGACTTAGTATTGTGCACCGCCGGGCCAAACGGCTTGTATATGGCAGGTTATACCGAAGAATCGAATAAGCGGGAAACTCAGCATCCGCTGTTGCCGGGGCATATCGCCGAATTCAACCGTTATGAGTTCAGCCGCGCCATGCGTCGTGAAAGTTGTGAAAACCCGTTCCGCATCTATTCGCATATCGCGCCGTACATGGGCGGGCCGGAGAAAATCATGAATACCAACGGCGCCGGCGACGGCGCGCTGTCGGCGTTGTTGCATGATATCGCCGCCAACGGTTTTCACCGCAATAACGTGCCGAATTCCAGCAAACATGTGCGCAGCTACCTGACGTATTCCTCGTTGGCGCAGGTGTGCAAATATGCTAACCGCGTCAGCTATCAGGTGCTGAACCAGCATTCACCGCGTCTGACGCGTGGCCTGCCGGAACGGGAAGACAGCCTGGAAGAGTCTTACTGGGAACGGTAAAAAGCAAAAGGTCCGGCAAGCCGGACCTTTTCGAACACCGGTTTCACGTCAAATCGGGCAGGCACCCATTTTCTCTTCTTCGCTTAGCGTATCCAGCTTAAGGATATTCAACATGCTGTTGGCGATTTCACGCTCGCCCATCACGACCTGATCCGCGCCGCGATCGGAGATATATGACACTTCGTCATCGTAATGCGCGCGGGCAATAATCTCTATATTTGGCCGCTTGTTGCGCGCAGAGGCGACGATCTCCCCGGCCTCGTAGCCGTTTGGAATAGTCAGCAACAGCCAGCGTGCGCAGTCGAGCCTTGCCAGATCCATTACCTCCGGATTGGCGGCGTTGCCCAGCACCGTTTTGATACCCTGTTCACGCAGCGCTTCGACCCGAGGGCGAGAGTTCTCGATCACCACCAGCGGGATGCCGGCCTCGGCCAGTTTGGCACCCAACAGGCTACCGACGCGGCCATAGCCGACCAGCAGAGCGTGATTGCACATATCGAACGGGATCTGCTTCTCTTCTTCCACCGCTTCTTCCAGAATCTGGTCTTCCATGGTTTCAGTCTTGGCGAGATAACGTTCGAGCAGGGTGAACAGCAGCGGGTTGAGCATGATCGACAGGATGGCGCCAGCCAGCACCAGATTACGGCCGTGCTCCGACATCATGCCGAGCGAGATGCCAAGGCCGGCCAAAATGAAGGCGAACTCGCCGATTTGCGCCAGGCTGGCGGAAATGGTCAGCGCGGTGCGCCTGGAGTGGCCGAACATTTTCACCAGCAGGAACGCCGCCGCCGATTTACCGAACACGATAATCGCCAGCGTCGCCAGCACCGCCAGCGGCTCGTTGATCAGGATCATCGGGTCAAACAGCATGCCGACCGAGACAAAGAACAGCACCGCAAAAGCATCGCGCAGCGGCAGCGTGTCGTGGGCTGCACGGTGGCTCAGCTCCGACTCGTTCAGCACCATGCCGGCGAAGAACGCCCCCAGAGCGAAGGAAACGTCGAACAGCTTCACGGCGCCATAGGCAATGCCCAGCGCCAGCGCCAGCACCGCCAGGGTAAACAGCTCACGAGAGCCGGTGCTGGCGGTTTTCGCCAGGATCCACGGCACCAGGCGGCGGCCGACCACAATCATCAGCGCGATAAAGGCGATGACCTTGCCGATGGTGATGGCCAGCTCCATCAGCAACTGGCTGCTGCTGGCGTTGTCATTGCCCATCATGTTGCCGAAGGCCGGCAGCAGCACCAATGTCAGCACCATCGCCAGGTCTTCCACGATCAGCCAGCCGATGGCGATTTGCCCGCGCTGACTGTCGATCAACTGACGTTCTTCCAGAGCACGCAGTAACACCACGGTACTGGCGGTGGACAGACACAGCCCGAACACCAGGCCGGAAATCAAATCCCAACCGAGCAACTTGGACAGCCCCATACCCAGCAAGGTGGCGACGGCAATCTGTGCCACGGCGCCGGGAATGGCGATATGTTTTACTGCGAGGAGGTCTTTAAGAGAGAAATGGAGGCCAACACCGAACATCAACAAAATCACGCCAATTTCCGCCAGTTCCGGTGCCAGCGAGGTGTCGGCAACAAAACCGGGGGTAAAGGGGCCGGCGAGCACGCCTGCTGCAAGGTAACCTACCAGTGGGGAGATGCGCAGGCGGTTCGCCAGCATACCGAGGAGGAAGGCGAGTACTAACCCTCCGACAATAGTGGTGATTAACGGTGTTGAATTATGCATCCAGACTCCTTCTAGCTATGCATGACGGCAGAGGGAAAGCGCAACGAAGTTACGAAAAGATACATTTAGTTTATTGCATTTGTGCGTGCCTTGCTTGGCTAAATTTGGCTTTTTTTAGAAAAAGCAGAGGATTCCGCGTTGGGCAGGCCAGTGAGGGGATTTATCAATGAATAAGTCAAATAACATTGATTTATGTGGGAGATAACCCGGCTGAATAATATTTATCAACCGGGCTGTAGCAGGGTTATTGCGAGTTATGATCCATATTAGGCAGCAATGCGGTGATAATACCGATCAAGGGTAAGAAAGCACAGATTTGGTAGACCAATTCGATACTGGTCAAATCTGCGACATAACCAAGAACTGCCGCACCTAACCCACCCATACCAAAAGCAAAACCGAAGAATAAACCGGAAACCATACCCACTTTTCCGGGGATCAGCTCCTGAGCGTAGACCAAAATGGCCGAAAACGCCGAGGCGAGAATTACCCCTATGATCACCGTCAAAATACCGGTCCAGTATAAAGATGCATAGGGTAAAACAAGCGTGAAAGGTGCTGCGCCAAGTATGGAGCCCCAAATGACATATTTTCGACCTATCTTGTCGCCCAGTGGCCCGCCGATAATGGTGCCGGCGGCTACGGCGAACAGAAAAGCAAACAGGTGTATCTGGGCATTTTGTACCGAAACGCCGAACTTATGTATCAGATAAAAGGTGTAATAGCTGCTGATGCTGGCCAAGTAGAAATATTTTGAGAAAATAAGCACCAGCAGGATGCCGAGAGCGTAGGTAACGGTACGTTTTGGCAGCGGTTGCCGCGCAGCGGCGGTTTTTGGCAGACCTTTTGTTGCCCGATGCTGTTGCTGATACCACTTGCTGACCTGCAACAGCACCACAATCGCCAGCAGCGCCGCCAGTGAGAACCAGGCGACGTTGCCCTTACCGTAAGGCGCGATAATCAGCGCCGCCAACAGAGGGCCCAGAGAACTGCCAAAGTTGCCGCCGACCTGGAACAGCGACTGCGCCAGACCATGCCGGCCACCGGAAGCCATGCGCGCCACGCGGGACGACTCCGGGTGGAACACCGAAGAGCCGGTACCGACCAACGCCGCAGCCAGCAACACCAGCGGGAAAGTATTGGCTACCGACAGCAGCAGCAGACCACACAGGGTAAAGCCCATGCCGATCGGCAGCGAATAAGGCTGCGGGTGTTTATCGGTGAAGTGGCCGATCAACGGTTGCAACAGCGAGGCGGTCAATTGATAAGTCAGGGTGATCATGCCGATCTGCACAAAGCTGAGATTGAAATCGGCCTGCAGGATCGGGTAAATCGCCAGGATCAGCGACTGAATCATGTCGTTCAACAAATGGGATACGCTGATGGCGCCGAGGATCGAGAAAGCGGTGCCTTTAACCGCACCGCCCTTGGCCGGCGGCATGGCGGTTTCGCTACGGTCGGTCATTTTATTATTAGCCTGGTAAGTTTTAGAGTTCAGAGCAGATTATCTTAGGCAAGTTGTTCAATTTTTACCACATCCGACATAATTTGACGTATATCGCAAAAATTTGAAATCACTCGCCTTTGTTTCGCGCTACAATTTCGGCCACCTCAAAAAACAGTGCATTTTCATCATGGAGAGCCGCCATGCGTTTTTCGTTAAAAACCACCGCATGCGCCTTGGCCGTGTCCCTGACTTTCCTGTCGGGAGCCGCCAGCGCCTGGGAAAAGGATAAAACTTACGACATCACCATCCTGCATACCAACGATCACCATGGCCATTTCTGGCAGAACGATCACGGTGAGTATGGTCTGGGCGCGCAGAAAACCCTGGTAGACAGCATTCGCCAGGAAGTGGCGGCCAAGGGCGGTAGTTTGCTGCTGCTGTCCGGCGGCGATATCAATACCGGCGTGCCGGAGTCCGACCTGCAGGATGCCGAACCGGATTTTCGCGGCATGAACCTGGTGGGTTACGATGCGATGGCGATCGGCAACCATGAGTTCGACAATCCGCTCAGCGTGCTGCGTCAGCAGGAAAAATGGGCGACCTTCCCGCTGCTGTCGGCCAATATCTATCAGAAAAGCACTCAACAGCGTCTGTTCAAACCCTACGCCTTATTTGACAAGCAGGGCATCAAGATCGCGGTTATCGGCCTGACCACCGACGACACCGCCAAGATCGGCAACCCGGAATACTTTACCGATATCGAGTTCCGCGTACCGGCGCAGGAAGCGAAACAAGTGGTTGAGCAACTGCGCAAGGATGAAAAGCCGGACGTGATCATCGCCGCCACTCACATGGGCCATTACGATGACGGCAACCACGGCTCCAACGCGCCGGGCGACGTCGAGATGGCGCGCAGCCTGCCGGCAGGTTACCTGGATATGATCGTCGGCGGCCACTCGCAGGATCCGGTCTGTATGGCCGGCGAAAATCACAAGCAGGTAGACTACGTGCCGGGCACTCCGTGTTCGCCGGATCGTCAAAACGGCACCTGGATCGTCCAGGCGCACGAGTGGGGCAAATACGTCGGCCGTGCCGACTTCCAGTTCCGCAATGGCGAACTGAAGCTGGTGCATTATCAACTGATCCCGGTCAACCTGAAGAAGAAGGTGGAAAAAGCCGACGGCACCAGTGAGCGAGTGTATTACACCCAGCAAATTCAGGAAGATCCTTCCATGATGAAACTGCTGACGCCATTCCAGGACAAGGGCAAGGCGCAGCTTGAGGTTAAAATCGGCAGCGTGAACGGCAAGCTGGAGGGCGATCGCAGCAAGGTGCGCTTCGTTCAGACCAATTTGTCGCGTGTGCTGCTGGCGGCGCAAATGGAACGTGCCGAAGCCGATTTTGCGGTGATGAGCGGCGGTGGGGTGCGTGATTCGATCGAGTCCGGCGACATTACCTATAAAAATGTGCTCAAGGTGCAGCCGTTTGGCAACACGCTGGTCTATGCCGAGATGAAAGGCAGCGAGGTAGAAAAATACCTGGCGGTGGTCGCCAACATGAAGGTGGATTCCGGCGCTTACGCGCAGTTTGCCAACGTCAGCCTGACGGCGGACGGCAAGGGCGTCAGCAACGTGAAGATCAAGGGCGAGCCATTGCAGGCGGACAAAACCTACCGTATGGCGACGCTGAACTTCAATGCGTTGGGCGGTGACGGTTATCCGAAACTCGATACCCTGCCAAGCTACGTCAACACCGGTTTTATCGATGCCGAAGTGCTGAAACAGTATATCGAGAAGCACTCTCCGCTGGATGCGGCGGCCTATGAGCCGAAGGGCGAGATTGTTTATCAGTAAATGTTAATCGGGGAGCCGCAAGGCTCCCCATCCGCTTAATCGCGCTTGGCGATATCGGCGAAGCTGCCGGCCAGCAGGCGGCATAAATCGCCGGCGGCCAGTTCGATATCCAGCCCGCGTTTGCCGCCGGAGACGTAAATGGTGGCGAACTGCTGCGCCGGGCTGTCGATCACCGTCGGCAGCCGCTTTTTCTGCCCCAGCGGGCTAATGCCGCCGACCAGATAACCGGTTACGCGCTGTGCCAGTTGCGGGTCGGCCATTTCCGCTTTCTTTGCGCCCAGGGCGCGAGCGACCTTTTTCAGATCCAACTGGGTCGCGACCGGCGTTACCGCCACCGCCAGATGTTTGGCGTCGCCGTTCAGCGCCACCAACAACGTTTTATAGACGCGATCGGCATCGAGCCCAAGTTTCTGCACCGCTTCATCACCGAAGTGGGTTTCCGCACTGTCGTGATGATAGGGATGAAGGGTAAACGCGATTTTTTGTTTCTCAAGCAGGATCACTGCGGGCGTCATACTGTTTTCCTATTTCCCTTCGCACGGGAAGTTGCAACGCAAAGCAACAAAATTACAAAAATCTAACGGCGGCAGCAACCTGAGCTGCTGTTACATAAAGCGGGTTGCCAAGGTGTTCACTGGGTTGCTACCCTGTCTATTGTAACCGTTAACACGGTTGCTATGCGTATAACTAAAATACAAGAAATTCCTCTTTGACTGGCCAGTAGCGATATTGGCCACTTTTTTTACTGCGCTTGAAGCATCGCCGGCAGATTATCTTCGCCGTACAGATGCAGTGCGCCCACCGCCACCACGTAGTTGCCGGCCGGCAACGCCTCCAGTTTCTGCTGCCAGTCCCGGTTGCGCCGATGCATCAGCACGTCGTACAGATCGGCGCTGAAGGTGGCGGGCAGGGTTTCCAGCGCGCCGTTGGGTTTTGCGTCCAGCCACCAGCTCACCATGGTTTGCAGCAGGCGCGCGTTGGTGTGCCAGTGCTCCAGCGTATCGCGCAGCAGCGCCATACCGCCTTCCGGCAACTGTTCCAGCATCGCCATCTGCTGTTCCGCGCCTTCCAGCTCAATCACCTTTTTGTGTTGTTGCCTGGCGGCCTGCAACAGTTGGTAGTCTACGCCGTACTCGGCGCGCAGCCCCAGTCGCTGAGCCTGACGAGCCTGCATCGTCAACGCCACCTGCCAGCCGGGGAGGGTTGAGAACACCTCTGCGTCAGCGCCCAGTTCCTGGCACAGGACCAATAACTGCTGAAACTCGGTATCGGAAAGGCGCTCTACCAGGTCGGGTTGTGGGGCGCTGTGGCCAAATGGCGAGGCGGAGCCGGTGATATCGGCTTCGACAATCAGGGCATCAGCCTGTTTCAGGCGGGTCGCCAGCGTGGCAGGCAGCGGCGACATATCCACCGTACCCATATGAATGCTGCCCACCAGATGGAATTGACGATCGCCGGGCAGCCGGATATCCAGCGCCGGGTAGGCGTAGGTCATCGGAGAAATAATGCCGAGAAAGGCGGCCAGGCGGCGTAATAGCTTACCCATACAGCGTGGTTCCTTATTTTCCCCGCGAGTGTCCAGACGACGGCCTGGCCTCTGGCGGGTAGCGCGTTTATGCCATGCTAAACGCTATCCGGCGCACAAGAAAGCCTGAAGAGTGAAGGAATTATCCCAAAGGAAGCGGGGCGCAAGGATTTGCGCCCCGCAGCGGCATTCAGCGTTTCGGTTTAAAACGCAACAGCCGGTTGGCGTTACTGACTACGGTAATGGAAGACAGCGCCATCGCCGCGCCCGCCACTACCGGGCTGAGCAGAGTGCCGGTCAACGGATACAGCACCCCGGCGGCGATGGGAATGCCGAGCGTGTTGTAAATGAATGCCCCGAGCAGGTTCTGTTTCATGTTGCGCAGCGTGGCTTTCGACAGTTCCAGCGCGTCGGCGACGCCGTTCAGGCTGTGACGCATCAGGGTGATGGCGGCGGTTTCGATAGCGATATCGCTACCGCTGCCCATCGCGATGCCCACGTCGGCTTGCGCCAGTGCCGGGGCGTCGTTGATGCCATCGCCGACCATCGCCACGCGGTGGCCCTGCGCCTGCAACTGTTTGATCGCCTCGGCTTTGCCGTCCGGCAGCACGCCGGCGATGACCCGGTCGATACCGGCTTCTTTGGCAATGGCGTTGGCGGTCACCGGGTTGTCGCCGGTCAGCATCACCAGTTGATAGCCCTGACGATGCAAGCGTTGCAACGCCTCAACGCTGTCGCTGCGCAGCGGATCGCGGATGGCGATCAGCGCAGCCGGCTGGCCGTCGGCTGCCAGCAGCACCGGCGTAATGCCGCGCTCCGCTTGTTGCTGCATCTGCGCTTCCAGCGCGGTGGTCGCCACCTGGTGCTGTTGCAACAGCGCGGCGTTGCCCAGCAGCAGCTTCACGCCGTCCACTTCGCCGCTGACGCCGGCACCGCGCAGGGTTCGGAACTGCTCAACCGGCGGTAGCGCTTGCCCGGCGGCGTGCTCAACGATGGCCCGCGCCAAGGGGTGGCTGGCACCTTGTTCCAGCGCGGCGGCCCAACGCAGCGCCTGCTGCTCGCCGATCTGATTGAAGGTGAAGATCTCCACCACGCGCGGCTGGCCTTCGGTCAGGGTACCGGTTTTATCAAACACCAGCGTATCCAGAGTGCTGGCCTGCTGCAACGCATCGGCGTCGCGCACCAGCACGCCGAACTCGGCCGCACGGCCAACGCCGGAGATGATCGACATCGGCGTCGCCAGGCCCAGCGCGCAAGGGCAGGCAATGATCAATACCGTAGTGGCGATCACCAGCGTATAAACCAACTGCGGCTGCGGGCCGAAGAAATACCAGATCGCCGCGCTGAACAGGGCGATGGCCACCACCACCGGCACGAACACCGCAGAAATGCGGTCCGCCAGTTTGCCAATCTCCGGCTTGCTGCTCTGCGCCTGGCGCACCAGTTTGATGATTCGCGCCAGCGTGGTTTTGCTGCCGATTGCGCCGGCGCGAAACAGCACGCTGCCGTCATCCACCACCGTACCGGCATGCACCGTATCGCCAACGCCTTTCTGCTGCGGCACGGCTTCGCCGGTCAGCATGGCTTCGTCCAGCCACACTTCGCCCTGCACAATTTCGCCGTCCACCGGGATACGATCGCCGGTGGTCAGGCGCAGCGTCATGCCAAGCTGCACCTGCGCCAGCGCAATGGTTTTCTCGCCGTCGTCGGTCACCAGCCGCGCCGTCGGCGGCGTCAGGTCCAGCAGCCGCTCCAGCGCCTGCGACGAACGCTGGCGCGCCCGCTGCTCCAGCGCATGGCCGAGGTTGATCAGGCCGATGATCATGGCGCTGGCCTCGTAATACAGGTGCCGCGCCTCCATCGGGAAGAAATCCGGCCACAGGTTGACGCTGATCGAATACAGCCAGGCGGCGCCGGTGCCGAGTGCGACCAGCGTATCCATGGTGGCGCTGCCGTTGCGTAGTGCGCGCCAGGCATTACGGTAAAAATGCCCGCCGGCGAACACCATCACCGCCAGCGTGATCAGACCCACCCACAGCCACGGGCGTTGGGTTTCCGGTGTCAGCGACATACTGCCGCCAAACAGACCCCAGGCCATCAGCGGAATGCCCAGCGCCAGGCCGAGCGCTGCCTGCCAGCGGAAGCGCTTCATGTTGGCCTGCGCGGTCTGCTGTTGGCGCTCGCGGCGTTCGGTTTCGTCCTGGATCATTTCCGCGCCGTAGCCGGCTTTTTCCACCGCCGCCACCAGCGCCTGCGGATCGGCACCGCCGGTAATCAACGCGCTGCGTTCCGCCAGATTGACCCGCGCCTGTTCGACGCCGGGCACGCTTTGCAGCGCGCTTTGGACTTTACTGACACAGCTGGCGCAACTCATGCCGCTGAGCAGCAGTTGAACGCTGTCGTCATCGTCGCTGTGGCGAGTTACCGGAAGGGAAGAGGGGGCCGCTGCCTGGGGTTCCGGCAAATCAGGGGCTGATTCAGTCAACGGCTCAGTTTTTGGGAGAAGGGCGGCTCCATTGACGCTGGCGTGATAACCGGCTTCCTCTACCGCTGCGATCAACGCCTCGGGAGCGGCATCGCCATAGACCTTGGCCGACTCAATACCGACGTCAGCGGCGATCACGCCCGGTACCGCTTCCAGCGCTTTACGGGTGCTGGCGGCGCAGTGCATGCAGCTCAGGCCGCTCAACTGCAGTTCGGTATCCGGCCGTTGCGCTACGACAGCCTGGTAACCGGCGGCGATCACGCTGTCGATCAATGCCTGGCTCGGCGCATCGCCGGTGACTTTGGCGTAATGGACGTTGACCTCTGCCTGTTCGACATCGTTGCGGCTTTCCAGGGCTTTTTTCACCCGTTGCGCGCAGTTCATGCAGGTTAGCCCCTGCAACGCCAGCACGGTGGTTTGTGACATGATTCGGTTCCTCGCTCAAGTGCGGTGTTTAAAGGTTGACCGCTTAGCCTATTTTCACTAAGAATGAAGGTTAAACCTTCCAGCAAGGGGAAGGTCAAGGAGTGAAAATGAATATCAGCGACGTGGCGAAAAAAACCGGTTTAACCAGCAAGGCGATCCGCTTTTATGAAGAGAAAGGGCTGGTTACCGCGCCGATCCGTACCGATAACGGTTACCGCAGCTATAACCCGAAGCATATCGAAGAGCTGACGCTGCTGCGCCAGGCGCGGCTGGTGGGTTTTAACCTGGACGAGTGCCGTGAGCTGGTGGCGCTGTTCAACGATCCGGCCCGCCACAGCGCCGATGTGAAAGCGCGCACGCTGCAAAAAGTGGCGGATATTGAAAAGCACATCAGTGAGTTGGGCGAGATGCGCCAGCGTTTGCTGGCGCTGGCGAACGAATGCCCGGGCGATGACGGGGCGGAATGCCCGATCATTAATAACCTGGCCGGTTGCTGCCATCATGCCAAAGCATCGTAATAGAGGCCGGACCCCGATTGATAAGGGCTATACCCATTGATGCCTGGCACAACCGGGACCTTTTCTTGCTGAACGAATCGTCTTTTAAAGTGGCTCTCTCCATTGAGAGCACACAACCAAGAGGCGTTTATTATGAATACTTGTCCAGATATCGCAACATTACGCACCATCATCCCGGCTTTTGCAGGCGATCTGATTGAGGTTACGGCCTATTACTCCGGATGGAGTGGAAATGACCGGCTGCAATCTGGCGGCGGCACTTTTAAGGCTTCAGGCGATACCGGCCTTATCGATGACGGCGGCATTTATATAAAACCTGACACGCAATGGACATGGGTACGCGTCCTCGACATGAATTCATTCGTCTCGCCGAATATGTTTGGCGCACGTGGCGATGGCGTATCAGACGATACGGCCGCGCTGACGGCGGCCTTTGTAACACCTTACAGCACGGTCTGCCAGCAGGGCGCGACCTATATGACGTCTGACACCGTGCGGATCAAAGACGGTACAGATGCCAGGAAGGTGATTAACCTGAATGGCGCGACTATCAAAGCCAAGGCTGGCCATCTGAAACCCTTCTTCGCCAATAAAACCCCAACAGCAGAAATATATGATTACTTACGTGGCGTAGAAATGTTTGGTGGCAGGCTCTATGGCTGGGTTAAGCGGGAAAGCGTTTATCATCAGGTTTCCTCACATAATGGGTTCGTCGCCGGAAATAAAAGTTATTTCTATCATATGACCGTACGTGGTTTCTGTGATGGTATGGTGTTGATGGGCGAATCTGTTGCCTTCGATGTGAATATTGATGAATGCCGTGATAATTTACTCGTCGTAAAAAATAATGACAATGTGGTCAGTAATATTACCGGCGGCTATTGTCTTGGTGATGGTATTTTGGTGAAGGGCAGTAAAAATATTGTCACTAAAGTCACTATTGCCGGCGCCGGGATCCCCGCAAGTACCTTCGAACCAGGCTATGTTTCCGGTTCCATTATCGCAGTAGGCCAGGATCAAGAGTTAGATGGAACAACCAGTGATTGTTATGTCATTGATGTAAAATGCGGGGTGTGGGGCGGCGGCGGTGTTATCGTCGCCGGCGTAAATAATTTTTGTGAAGATATTGAAGCCGGCGACTGTTATTACCTTGAACAAACCAATGCTTCCGCGATCTTGAATGGGGCACCGGCAGTGTATACTGGCGGCAAAAAACATCGGGTCAATAATGTTACTGTGGGCCACTGTATTCGAGGGATTGAGGTACATTCCGGTTCAGAAGGTACTCTCATTGATAACATTTCCATTGCGTCATGCCGTGTTCATCCGGGGTTAAGCGCATCGGGCGTGCAGTCGGATAGCCGTGTCGGCAAAGTAACCTTTGGGCGTCTGATCGGTAATAAGGCTCTAGATATTGATATGAGCGGGCTGGCTATCGATAAAATTACGGTTAATGAATATGCCAGTGCTTTTGGCAACGGTGGAAGCCTCTGCTCCATTGCAAAACCAGTGACAATCGGCAGCTTGGTGTTTAACAGCCCGTTGGCAAACAATATTTTGCCGGTAGTGCTGATGAGTGCTAACGCCTCGATTGAAAATTTGGAGGTGAATAACAGCAAGGCCGTTTGTTTGCAAACTACAGCTGCCGTTACCCTGCTGCCGCAGAATCTGACTATTCAACAAACCTCGGATGCCATCGATTCTGCAGTTAAATTATTTGGTGAGGGAAAATCTCACGTTAAAACCTGGCGTATTAAAGGAAATGCAACGGTTCTGCCGAGTATTCGAGGAACGGACGCACAATTAACCCTCGATCACTACCCTGCGGACAGCCTGCCGTGGAACGTGAAGTATCCGGATAAGTCGAAAGTCATTATTCTCGACTCAACATTGATCTCATAATAAGACAAGCCGGGGGAACCCGGCTTGATTCGTTAATGCGCTTGCTGCGACAGGGCACGGATCACCAGAGTGACGCCCTCGACGGCGATCACTTCCACTTCGGTCCCTATCGCCAGATCTTCACTGGCCTGCGCGCGCCAACTGCTGTCGCCGATGTTAATGCGGCCCATGCCGTTGTGCATGGCTTCGGTCAGCGTTGCGCGGGTGCCGATCAACTGGCGGTTGCGCTGGTTCAGCACCTGCGAACCGCTGGTTGCCGCCGCCGGCCGCTGGCGCAGCCAGTACCACCACAGATAGGCCACGACAATGGTCAGGACGGCAAAAATCACCCCCTGCCACTCCCAGGCCAGTTGCGGCAGCAGCCAGACCATCGCGCCGACCACCACCGCCGACACGCCGCTCCACAACAGGTAACCGCTGGCGCCGAGCATCTCGGCCGCCAGCAGCAGCCCGCCGAGTGAAAGCCAGAACCAGTGCGGGTTTGCTGCAATTTGTTCGAGCATGATTACTTGCCTTTGGTGTCTTTCAACAGCTCGGCAATGCCACCGATTGAACCGAGCAGGCTGCTGGCGTCCAGCGGCATCATAATGACTTTACTGTTGTTGGCGGAACCGATCTTCTGCAATGCATCGGTGTATTTCTGCGCCACAAAATAGTTCACCGCCTGGATATTGCCGCTGGCGATAGCGTCGGAAACCAACTGAGTGGCCCGCGCCTCCGCTTCTGCGGCACGTTCACGCGCTTCCGCCTGCAAGAATGCCGATTGGCGCTCGCCCTCGGCCTTCAGGATCTGCGATTGCTTATCCCCTTCGGCGCGCAGGATGGCCGCCTGGCGCACACCTTCGGCCTCAAGGATGTCCGCACGCTTGGTACGTTCGGCTTTCATCTGGGCATTCATTGAGGCGATCAGTTCGGCCGGCGGGCGCACGTCGCGGATCTCGATACGGGTAATCTTGACGCCCCACGGGTTGGTGGCTTCGTCGACGATATGCAGCAGGCGGCTGTTGATGCTGTCGCGCTGCGACAGGATTTCGTCCAGCTCCATTGAGCCGAGCACGGTACGGAAGTTGGTCATGGTCAGGTTGACGATCGCCCGCTCAAGGTTGCTGACCTCGTAAGCGGCGCGCGCCGGATCGACCACCTGGATAAAGCACACCGCATCGATGGCCACGTTGGCGTTATCGCGCGAGATGATTTCCTGCGAAGGAATATCCAGCACCTGTTCCATCATATTGATTTTTCTGCCGATGCGATCCATAAAGGGCACAACCAGATTTAAACCGGGCATCAGCGTTTTGGTGTAGCGGCCGAAGCGTTCCACCGTCCATTGGAACCCTTGCGGTACAATTTTGACGCCGGCGAAGACGATGATCAGCGCGACGACAATCACGATGGGAATAAGGGTAAACATGGCAAACCTCCTGTCAGACATATGTAAGAAGATTTTACGCCAGAGCGGGGGGAAAGCCTAATATCCCCGTCGTTTCAGGAGATAAATCAGCATAAGGGATCGATAACATTCCAAATTGGCATGTTTCCAATAATTTTAATTCATTTCATGACGTTGTCTGCCTTGGCTAGAGTGGAACCTGTCGCTGCGCTTATCTTCGAACTTTTGTCATTTCTATTTGCGACTATGCTTTTTGAAGTGACATTTTGCGCCAAGGATCGTTATGGACTCAATCAGTGTCGATGAACTCGCCCAGAAAAAAGATCGCTGGTATCTCATCGTGGAAGAAATGCTGGCTGCGGCCGGCATTACCATCAACGGGAATAATGCATTTGATCTTCAGGTTCACAATCCGGGCTTATTTAAACGCATTCTGCAGGAAGGCTCGCTCGGGTTTGGCGAAAGCTATATGGACGGCTGGTGGGATTGCGAAAGACTGGATGCGCTGTTTACCCGCATCCTGCATTTCGGCGTTGATGAACGCCTGCCCAAAAGCCTGGCGGACATTACGCGGATCGCCTATGCGCGGCTGTTTAACCGGCAATCGCGCAAACGCGCCTGGCAGGTGGGGAAAGAGCATTACGACATCGGCAACGATCTGTTTCGTGCGATGCTCGATCCCTATATGCAATATTCCTGCGGTTACTGGAAGGACGCACAAACGCTGGAGCAGGCGCAACTGGCCAAGCTGAAAATGATCTGCGAGAAGCTGCAACTGAAACCGGGCATGTCGCTGCTGGACATCGGCTGCGGTTGGGGCGGGCTGGCGCAATATGCGGCGGAAAACTACGGCGTATCGGTGTACGGCGTGACCATTTCCGCCGAGCAGCAAAAGCTGGCGCAGGAGCGCTGCCAGGGGTTGGACGTGGAGATCCTGCTGCAGGATTACCGCGATTTGAACCGCCAGTTTGACCGCATTGTTTCCGTCGGCATGTTTGAACATGTCGGGCCGAAAAACTACGACACCTATTTCAGTGTCGCGGCGCGCAATCTGAAGCCCGATGGCCTGTTCCTGCTGCACACCATCGGCGCCAACCAAACCAATCTCCATGTCGATGCCTGGATTGATAAATACATCTTCCCCAACGGCTGTCTGCCCTCGGTGCGCCACATCGCGGAAGCCAGCGAAAAGCGTTTTGTGATGGAGGATTGGCACAATATCGGCGCCGATTACGATCGCACGCTGATGGCCTGGTACGAGAATTTCAAACGGGCGTGGCCGGCGTTGTCAGAAAATTACTCTGAGCGCTTCGAGCGGATGTTCACTTATTACCTGAATGCCTGCGCCGGCGCGTTCCGTTCACGCGATATTCAGCTGTGGCAAGTGTTGTTCAGCCCGAAAGGCGTCGAAGGTGGGGTACGGGTTTACCGCTAATATCCTCGTCATATTTCAAGCTGCCTCGGCGTTGGCTGCGTTTGCTCACCCCAGTCACTTACTTGAGTAAGCTCCTGGGGACTTACAAACTTGCCGCCTGGATGCAACTCGAACTATTTAGAGGATATTTCCTCAATTATTTACTTTGGGATAGAGGCCCAATGGATTTCCAGTTGTATCTAGGCGGCAAACGCGAGAAACCCCAGGAGCTTAGATAACTAAGTGACTGGGGTTCGAACGTGAAGCCAACAACGATGCGGCTGGAAAGACGAAGGGTATATCAGTAGAGCAGAGAGTACAGCTGACGCCGATACTTGGCGGCCAGCGCGTCACCGGTGCCCAGTGCGGCCAGAATATCCATCAGCGTCTTGCGCGCGCTGCCGTTGGCGGCAGCCAGATCTTTCTTCAAATGCCCCATCAGCAGTTCCAGCGCTTCTTCGTTGCGCCCAACCTGATGCAGTTGCAGCGCCAGTTGCACGGCCAGCTCGACGTTCTCCGGCTGCTGTTGCACCTGTTGCTGCAACAACTGGATTTCCGGCGTGTCGGCCGCCTGCTTCAGCAACTCAATTTGCGCTACCAGGCCCTGATAACGGGTATCGCGGTCCTGCAATGGGATGGTCGCCAGCACCGCCTCGGCGTCTTCGCTGCGGTTCAGCGCAATCTGGGTTTCTGCCAGTGTCAGGCCGATATCGCTGCGTTGCTGGCTGGCTTGCCAGGCGTCTTTCAACAGCGGCAGCGCTTCAGCCGCGTTGCCTTCGGCCAGCAGATCGGTTGCCTGCGCCAGTTTCAGATCTTCTGCCTTCGGCAGGAAGCGCTGCAGGAATTCGCGGATGACGTCTTCCGGCTGCGGGCCCTGGAAGCCGTCGACCGGTTGGCCGTCTTTGAACAGGTAAACCGTAGGGAGGGAGCGCAGCCCGAACTGGGCGGCGATCGCTTGTTCTACGTCGCAGTCCACTTTGGCCAATATGAACTGACCGGCATATTCCGCCGCCAGCTTATCCAGGATCGGGGTGAGCTGCAGACAGTGTTGGCTGCGATCTGACCAGAAGTAGAACAGCACCGGCAGGGACATCGATTGTTCCAGCGTTTGGTGCAGGTTTGTTTCGTTAATATCAACAACAGCTTGAGCTAGCATGTGATTCTCTCTCTGATCTTGCGGAGCCATTGGCTCTTAGATGGGGGCGGGGCGGCATTCTTCAACCCCGACGCCCAAATTAACCGTTGCTGCGCAGCAGCCAGTCCAGGCAGCGGCCGGGCAGAATGCGGCGCAATACGCTCAGCGCGTGCGCCAGCAGGGTCACCGGATAGCGCAGCCTGGCGCGCGGGTTTTCCAGCGCGTGGCGCAGCTTGGGCAAAATGGCCTCCGGCGGCAGCGTCAAGCGTTTGGCGATGCCGGGGTTATGCACCGGATTATCGCTCTGCGCCTGGTTCACGTTCTGGGTAAAGTGGGTCGAAATCGGGCCGGGTTCAATCAGGCTGACCTGAATGCCGGTGCCGTGCAGCTCCATGCGCAGCGCGTCGGACCAGGCTTCCAGCGCAAACTTGCTGGCGGCATAGGCGCCGCGTCCGGCGCTGGAGACCAGCCCCATCACCGAACTGGTTTGAATAATGCGCCCTTCGCCGTGCGGCAGCATCGCCGGCAACAGCAACTGGGTCAACTGGTGGGTGCCAAACAGGTTGGTGGAGAATTGCCGCTCCAGCTGTTGACGGGAAATGCTGCTCAGCGGGCCGTACACACCGAAACCGCCATTGTTGAACAGGCCATACAGCCGGCCGCCGGTCAGCGCGATCACCTGCGCCGCGGCGCGTTCGACGCTGTCGCTGTCGTCCAGATCCAGCTCAATGCCTTCCAGTCCCAGTTGACGCATGTTCTCCACGTCCTGCGGCTTGCGACAGGCGGCCAGCACCCGGTAGCCGCGATTACGCAGATCTTGTGCTGCAATCAGTCCTATCCCGCTGGAACAGCCAGTTATCAATACCGCTTTTTGCATAACTTTACCTAGTGTACAACCCTATTTAGTTAGACTCATGTTTTACTAGAGGTTCCAGGCGTTCCGCCATCCAGGTGGCGATAAACGGTTGGGCGTCCTTATTGGGGTGCAATCCGTCATCCTGCATCCATTCCGCTTTGATCACCACCTGTTCCATGTAGAACGGCAGCAGCGGAATGTTGAACTGCCCGGCAAGCTGCGGGTAAATCGCGCTGAAAGCCTCGGTATAGCGGCGGCCATAGTTGGGCGGAATGTGGATTTGCATCAGCAGCGGCTGCGCACCGGCTTGCTGCACCAGAGTAATGATCTGGCTGAGATCGCGTTGCACGTCCTGCGCCGGGAAACCGCGCAGGCCGTCGTTGGCGCCCAGTTCGATCAGCACCCAGCGCGGTTGGTGTTGTTTCAGCAGGGCGGGCAGGCGCGCCAGCCCTTGTGCGGCGGTGTCGCCGCTGATGCTGGCGTTCACCAACTGCGGATCGCCCGGTTTTTTCTGCCATTGGTCGGCCAGCAGCGTCGGCCAGGCCTGCGCCACCGGCAAGCGGTAACCGGCGCTTAAACTGTCGCCTAAAATCAATAAGGTATCGGCGGCGACAGCGCGTAAACTGAATAATCCCAACAGCAAAAGGAAGGGAAGATGCCAGCGGAAAACGTTCTTGAAGTTCATCATCTTAGTAAACACGTTGGTCAGGGTGAGCATCAGCTCTCCATCCTTACCGGAGTCGAGCTGGTTGTCAAACCCGCACAGACAATTGCCCTGATTGGTGAATCCGGCTCAGGCAAATCGACGCTGCTGGGGATCCTCGCCGGCTTGGACGACGGCAGTGAAGGCGACGTGCATTTGTTGGGTGAATCGCTGACCGCTCTGGACGAAGAAGGGCGCGCGGCCCTGCGTGCCAAAAACGTCGGCTTTGTATTTCAGTCATTCATGCTGGTGCCGACGCTCAACGCGCTGGAGAACGTGCAATTGCCGGCGCTGCTGCGCGGTGAGAGCGACAGGCAGAGCCGCGAGCAGGCGGTTCAGTTGCTGGAGCAGTTGGGGCTGGGCAAAAGGCTCGATCACCTGCCGGCGCAACTTTCCGGCGGCGAGCAGCAGCGGGTCGCGTTGGCGCGTGCGTTCAGCGGCCGGCCGCGGGTGCTGTTTGCCGATGAGCCTACCGGCAACCTCGATCGCCAGACCGGCGAACGCATCGCCGATTTGCTGTTCTCCCTCAACCGCGATTTTTCCACCACCCTGATCCTGGTCACTCATGACGAAACCCTGGCGGCGCGCTGCCAGCGGCGGTTGCGCCTGCGTGAAGGCAAGCTGTGGGAGGAAGCATGATCTGGCGTTGGTTTTGGCGGGAATGGCGTTCGCCGTCACTGCTGATCGTTTGGCTGGCGCTGACGCTGTCGATGGCCTGCGTGCTGGCGCTGGGCAGCATCAGCGATCGCATGGACAAGGGGCTGAGCCAGCAAAGCCGTGATTTTATCGCCGGTGACCGGGTGCTGCGCAGCGCGCGGCCAGTACCGGAAGGCTGGCTGCTGGATGCGCAACAAGAAGGGCTGAAAGTGAGCCGCCAGTTGTCGTTCACCACTATGACCTACGCCGGTGACCGGCCGCAGTTGGCGGACGTGAAGGCCACCGATCTGGCCTATCCGCTGTACGGCAAGCTGGAGACGCGCCCGGCCAACGTCAAGCTTGCTCCGGGGTCGGTGCTGGTGGCGCCGCGTTTGCTGGCGTTGCTGAATGTGAAAGTGGGGGACTCGCTGGACGTGGGCGACACCCGCCTGCGCATTGCCGGTGAAATCCTTCAGGAGCCGGACTCCGGCTTCAATCCGTTCCAGACTGCGCCGCGCATCATGATCAACCTGGCGGATGTGGATAAAACCGGGGCGGTGCAACCGGGGAGCCGCCTGAGTTACCGCTATATGTTCGCCGGCTCGCCGGAGGACATTCAGCGTTACGAAACGCGCCTGACGCCGCAGCTCCAGCCCGACCAGCGTTGGTTTGGGTTGCAGGAGTCCGGCAGCGCGCTGGGCAAATCGCTGCAACGATCGCAACAGTTCCTGCTGTTGTCGGCGCTGCTGACCCTGCTGCTGTCGATTGCCGCCGTGGCGGTGGCCATGAGCCACTATTGCCGCAGCCGTTATGATCTGATCGCGGTGCTGAAAACGCTGGGGGCCGGCCGCAGCGCCTTGCGCAAGTTGATTGTCGGCCAGTGGTTGGCGGTCATTTCGCTGGCGGCAGCGTGCGGCGGCATTATCGGCCTGGGGTTTGAAGCGGTGCTGATTCGGCTGCTGGCGCCGGTGCTGCCGGCGGAACTGCCGGCTGCCGGGGCCTGGCCGTGGTTGTGGGCGGTCGGCGCGTTGCTGATGATTTCGCTGCTGGTGGGGCTGCGGCCGTACCGGCAACTGTTGGCGACCCAACCGCTGCGGGTATTGCGCCGCGACGTGGTGGCCAACGTTTGGCCGCTGCGCTATTTCCTGCCGGTAACGGCGGTGATTGTGGTGGCGCTGCTGACGGCCTTGATGGGAGCCAGCACGCTGCTGTGGTCGATCCTCGCCGGTATTCTGGTGTTGGCGCTGTTGTTGGGGGCTATCGGCTGGGGCAGCCTGCTGTTGTTGCGCCGCATTACGCTGAAGAATCTGGCGCTGCGGCTGGCAGTCAATCGTCTGCTGCATCAGCCCTGGGTAACGGTCAGCCAACTGGCGGCGTTTTCGCTGTCGTTTATGTTGCTGGCGTTGTTGCTGGTGCTGCGTGGCGATCTGCTCGACCGCTGGCAACAGCAACTGCCGCCGGACAGCCCGAACTACTTCCTGCTGAACCTGACTGAAGCGCAGGTGCCGCAGGTGAAAACCTTCCTGCAACAGCATCAGGTCAAGCCGGAAACTTATTACCCGATTGTACGCGTGCGCCTGACCGAGATTAATCAGCAGGTGGCGACCGAGCGGGTGCATGAGGACGATCCGGGCGGTGAGGCGGTTAACCGCGAGCTGAACCTGACCTGGCTGGCGGATCTGCCGGCGCACAATCCGCTACTGGCGGGCAGTTGGCCGCCGAAGGCCGGTGAGGTGTCGATGGATCAGGGCATTGCCGGGCGGCTCAAGGTTAAGCTGGGCGACACGCTGACCTTCAGCGGCGATACCCAGTCGTTCAGCGCCAGGGTCACCAGCCTGCGGCAGGTGGACTGGGAAAGCCTGAAGCCGAACTTTTACTTCATCTTCCCGCCGGGTGCGCTGGACGGTCAACCGCAGACCTGGCTTACCAGCTTCCGCTATGACGGGGACGGCCAGATGCTGACCCAGCTCAACCGGCAATTCCCGACGCTTAGCCTGCTGGACATCGGGTCAATCCTCAAACAGGTCGGCGGGGTGCTGCAACAGGTCAGCCGCGCACTGGAGGTGATGGTGGTGCTGGTGGTGCTCTGCGGTGGCTTGTTGCTGATGGCGCAGGTGCAGGTGGGCATGCGGCAACGGCGCCAGGAACTGGTGGTGTACCGTACTCTGGGGGCCGGCAAGCGCTTGTTGCGCAGCACGCTGTGGTGCGAGTTTGCGTTGCTTGGGCTGGTGGCGGGCATCGCGGCGGCGGTGGGGGCGGAAGCGGCGCTATGGTTGCTGCAAAGCCAGGTATTCGACTTCCCGTGGGCGCCCACGCCGGTGCTGTGGTGGGCGTTGCCGTTGCTCAGTGCGCTGCTGTTGTCGCTGTGCGGCGGCTGGCTGGGCGTACGGCTGTTGCGTGGCCAGGCATTGTTCCGCAGTTACGACGGTTAAACCGCTGCAAAGTCGGCCCGGCCCCCTGTTATCGGGAGCCGGGTCGATACCTTTATTATTGAAAATCCAAAGATTTCCTTTCCAGACTCTCTGTCTAAAAAGCGCCTTTTCCCGTCTACCTTGATCCTTCGTTGCGGATGTCACTCAAGTGAAATCGATTACAAATAAATGGCTGCTATTCGAGGTTGATATTGAAGTCTGACAAGCGGTGTTTTTTAACTTGAGAGTTATAACAAACGACATAAAGTTATTTTTAAATATAATCAATGTCATATGTTTAATTTTTCACGTCGATACGTAGGGGATCCAAAATGGAAATAATGTAATCGTTTCCACTAATGTGATCTCACTCACTTACCGCCTGCGGATTGCCTCCTATCATGACGGCTAACTGATTCAACGTTATCTATTGGAGGCTGTATGAGTGTTGCCGTCAAAATTGCGTCGGCTGAGAAAAGCCAGACGAATGCCGGTATGACTTTTTTCGTCTGTTTTCTGGCTGCGTTAGCCGGGCTGCTGTTTGGTCTGGATATCGGCGTGATTGCGGGCGCTTTGCCGTTTATTGCCGACTCTTTTCACATCACCAGTTCCCAGCAGGAGTGGGTGGTCAGCTCAATGATGTTCGGCGCGGCGGTCGGCGCCGTGGGCAGCGGTTGGATGAATTTCCGCATCGGGCGCAAATACAGCCTGATGATCGGCGCGATCCTGTTCGTGGCGGGGTCGTTGTGTTCCGCAGCGGCGCCCAATGTGGACATATTGATACTCTCGCGCATTTTGCTGGGGCTGGCGGTGGGCATCGCTTCCTATACCGCACCGATTTATCTGTCTGAAATCGCGCCGGAGAAAATTCGCGGCAGCATGATCTCGATGTATCAATTGATGATCACCATCGGGATTTTGGCCGCCTACCTGTCTGATACCGCGTTCAGTTACACAGGTGCCTGGCGCTGGATGCTGGGGGTTATCACCATTCCAGCCGGCTTGCTGCTGGTTGGCGTGTTCTTCCTGCCGGACAGCCCGCGCTGGCTGGCCTCGCGCAATCGCCATGAACAGGCGCGTCAGGTGCTGGAAAAGCTGCGCGACAGCAGCGCCCAGGCGCAGCATGAACTGAACGAAATCCGTGAAAGCCTCAAGCTGAAGCAGAGTGGCTGGGCGCTGTTCAAGGATAATAAAAATTTCCGCCGCGCCGTATTCCTCGGCATTCTGTTGCAGGTTATGCAGCAGTTTACCGGCATGAACGTCACCATGTATTACGCGCCGAAGATTTTCGGCCTGGCGGGCTTTGCCAGTACCGAACAGCAGATGTGGGGAACGGTGATCGTCGGGCTGGTTAACGTGCTGGCCACCTTTATCGCCATTGGGCTGGTGGATCGCTGGGGCCGCAAACCGACGCTGATCCTCGGTTTTATCGTGATGGCAGTGGGCATGGGCGCACTGGGAACAATGATGGGTATCGGCATGAGTACGCCGGCGACGCAATATTTCGCCGTCATTATGTTGTTGATGTTTATTGTCGGTTTCGCCATGAGCGCCGGCCCGTTGATTTGGGTGCTGTGTTCGGAGATCCAACCGCTTAAGGGCCGTGATTTTGGCATCACCTGTTCCACCGCCACCAACTGGATCGCCAACATGATCGTCGGCGCGACTTTCCTGACTATGCTCAATTCGCTGGGCAGCGCCTATACCTTTTGGGTCTACGCGGCGCTCAACGTAGTGTTTATCTTTATTACGCTGGCGTTGATCCCAGAGACCAAAAATATCTCTCTGGAACATATCGAACGCAATCTGATGGCCGGCAAGCCATTACGCAACATAGGTACGCGCTAGTCGGCTGGCTGCGCGCATGAAACAGGCTTATGCATCGGGTGTTAGCGCCCGATGCTGATGAAAGGGGAGCATGATGGCGATTTTAGTGACCGGCGGCGCCGGATACATAGGTTCACATACGGTACTGGCGCTGTTGGAGCGCGGTGAAGAGGTGGTGGTGTTGGATAATTTGATCAACGCCTCCGAAGAGTCCTTACGCCGTGCAGAGCAACTGACCGGTAAAGCGGCGGTGTTCTGCCAGGGGGATGTGCGGGACGCGGAGTGCCTGAGCCGGATCTTCGCCGAGCACAAGATCGCTTCGGTGATCCATTTCGCCGGCCTGAAAGCGGTGGGAGAATCCACCCGCAAGCCGCTGGAGTACTACCAGAACAATGTAGCGGGCACGCTGGTATTGCTGGAAGCCATGCGCGACGCCGGGGTTCATCAGTTTATCTTCAGCTCTTCGGCGACGGTGTACGGCGAAGATGCGCCGGTGCCTTACCGGGAAGACATGCCGATCGGCGGCACGACCAGCCCTTACGGCACCTCCAAGTGGATGGTGGAGCAGATCCTGCAGGATTTCGCCAAAGCTGAACCGGCCTTTTCCATTGTCTCTCTGCGCTACTTCAACCCGGTGGGCGCCCATGAGTCTGGACTGATGGGGGAAGACCCCAGCGGGATCCCGAATAATCTGCTGCCTTATATTGCTCAGGTGGCCGTCGGCAAGCGGGATCACCTGAGCGTGTTCGGCGGGGACTATCCCACCAAAGATGGAACCGGCGTGCGCGATTACATTCACGTGATGGATCTGGCACAGGGTCACCTGGCGGCGATGGACCACCTAAAGCAGATCGCCGGTTTTAAAGCTTATAACCTGGGGTCCGGGGTCGGGCATTCGGTGCTGGAGATGGTGCATGCGTTTGAGAAAGCCGCCGGCGTTGCCGTGCCTTATCAGATTTTACCGCGCCGTGCCGGGGATTTGCCCGCTTTCTGGGCCGATGTCAGCCTGGCTAAACGCGAACTGGGCTGGGAAGTGCAGCGCGGGCTCGATGCAATGATGCGCGATACCTGGAACTGGCAAAGCAAAAATCCGCGGGGCTATGCCCGGTAGTTTTTCATTGGCAGTAAAAAAGGGTTCAGCTTGGCTGAACCCTTTGATTTTGTTGCGGAGTAAACCTTAAGCCAGCTTCTGTTGCGCCCAGGCCAGGCCGCTTTGGTATTCGGCCGGCAGCAGCGGTGCCAGAGCCTGCAATGCCTGTTGCAGCACGGTGGCGCTAGGATCGTTCAGGTTGAGGTGGCCGACCTTGCGGCCTTCGCGCACCTCTTTCTCATACCAGTGCAAATGCACCAACGGCAGCGCCAGCCATTGTTGATTCACGGCGGTGCCTATCAGGTTGACCATCACCGACGGCGTGCTTACCACAGGTTTCGGCAGCGGCAGGGCGAGAATGGCGCGCAGGTGCAGTTCGAACTGGCTGATGGAGGCGCCGTTCTGCGTCCAGTGACCGCTGTTGTGCACCCGTGGTGCCAGCTCGTTAATCAGCAGGCTGTCGCCAACGATAAAGCACTCCATCGCCATGACGCCGACGTAGTTCAACTCGTCGAGGATCGCCGCCAGCATCTGTTCAGCCTGCCGTTGCAGAGCGGGGGCAGGCTGCGGCAGCGCCACGCTGGTGCGCAGAATGCCTTCTTCATGCAGGTTATGGGTCAGCGGATAGAACACCGACTTGCCGTCGTGCCCACGCGCGCCCACCAGCGAAACCTCGCCGGAGAAGTTAATCCCCTGCTCGACGATGCACTCGCCGTAGGCATCCGCCGGCAGTTCCGCTTCCTGGCCCGGGCGCAAGCGCCATTGACCGCGGCCGTCGTAACCGCCAACGCGGCGTTTGACGATCGCCAGTTCACCGAGAGTGGCGAACACCTGCGGCCACTCGGCGGCATCGGCCAACAATTGCCACGGCGCGGTGGCCAGGCCGAGCTGATCGAGCAGCTGTTTTTGCGTCAGGCGGTCGGCCAGACGGGGGAAAATATCGCGATTGACGAAGCTGTTGTGGGTCGCCAGTTCACGCGTCAGCGCGGTTTCCGGCCAGCGTTCGATTTCGGCGGTGATCACGCTGTTTTGATAGGGCACCGCTTCCGGTTCGGCGTCGATGCCGACCGGGTAAACGGCGATGCCCAGCGGTTCACCGGCCTGGCGCAGCATGCGCCCCAGTTGGCCGTTGCCCAGTACGCAAACCGGCTTCATGCTTCCTCCCGCGGATCCGGGTTGTTCAGCACCTCTTCGGTCTGTGCCTGGCGCCAGTCGGCCAGACGTTGCGCCAGCGCGGTGTCGTGCAGCGCCAGAATTTGCGCCGCCAGCAGCGCGGCGTTGGCCGCACCGGCTTTGCCGATCGCCAGGGTGCCGACCGGAATGCCGCGTGGCATTTGCACGATAGAATACAGGCTGTCTACACCGCTCAGCGCGGCGCTTTGTACCGGAACACCCAGCACCGGAACCAGCGTTTTCGCCGCCAGCATACCCGGCAGGTGCGCAGCACCGCCCGCACCGGCAATGATCACGTCAAAGCCGTTGGCGCCGGCCTGTTCGGCGAAACTGAACAGCTTGTCTGGCGTGCGATGAGCGGAAACGACTTCGACATGGAACGGGACATCGAGTTGGGTCAGGATTTCGGCCGCGAACTGCATGGTGGCCCAGTCACTTTTCGATCCCATTACAATTGCGATTTTAACCCCAGCGTTGGTGGCTGAAGCGGCGTTGGCTCCCATGGGTGTAAGGCTCCTGTAAGTGTACAAACGACGGCCGGTTGCCTGCGGCGGGAGGCCGAATGAGGGCGCAGATCATACCATGAGCGCACGGCGAGGAAAACGGTTGCGTCGCCGGTTTTCACCGTCGAAAACGCGAATTTTTTCACTCGCGTGGCAAGTCAGGGGGTTAGAAAGGGAATTGGATCAGTTCGACGGCGTCGGCGCTGACTTTGATCATCGAACCTTCAGCGTGCCAGGCGCCCAGCACCACGCGGTGAGCCTTGCCGTTGCTCAATTCCAGCTCATGCACCGCCGGGCGGTGGGTGTGACCGTGGATCATCCAATGCACGTTATGGCTCAGCATCGCCTGCTCAACTGCCTGCGGGTTGACGTCCATAATGGCTTGAGATTTGCCCTGATTGCTCTGCCGGCTGCGAGCGCGCATCTTGGCGGCGATCTTCAGGCGCCAGCGAAGGGGCATGGCCAAAAACAGCTTCTGGATTAACGGATTGTGCACCTTGCGGCGGAACTGCTGGTAAGCCTGATCGTCGGTACACAGCGTGTCGCCGTGCAGGATCAGGATTTTGCGGCCGTACAGCTCCAGCACTTTTTCTTCCGGCAGCAGATGCATGCCGCTGGCGCGGGCAAAGCGCTTGCCGAGCAGGAAATCGCGGTTGCCGTGGATAAAGTAGCAAGGCACGCCGGCTTGTTGCAGCGTCTTCAGCTCGGCGGCAATCTCCGCGTGCAAGGGTTCGGGATCGTCATCGCCGATCCAGGCTTCGAACAGATCGCCAAGAATGTACAGGGCTTCGGCGTGAATCGCATCGTGCCGCAAAAAACGCAGAAAACCGGCAGTGATTGCCGGTTCCTGTGCGCATAAGTGCAGATCCGCGATGAACAGCGTGTTCATGCAGCCGCGATTACTCGCCGACGGTAACGCTGGTGACGATCACGTCTTCTACCGGAACGTCCTGGTGCATGCCGCTGCGGCCAGTTTTCACGGCTTTGATCGTGTTGACCACGTCCATGCCTTCAACCACTTCGGCAAATACGCAGTAACCCCAACCTTGCGCGTTCTCGGCGCGGAAGTTCAGGAAGTCGTTGTCAGCCACGTTGATGAAGAACTGAGCGGTAGCGGAGTGCGGATCGTTGGTACGCGCCATCGCCAGGGTGCCCACGGTGTTTTTCAGACCGTTGTTGGCTTCGTTCTTGATGGTCGCTTTGGTGTCTTTCTGGTTCATGCCAGGCTCAAAACCGCCGCCCTGAATCATGAAACCGTTGATAACACGGTGGAAGATAGTGTTGTCGTAGAAACCTGCACGGCAGTAGCTCAGGAAGTTTTCAACGGTAACCGGCGCTTTGTCAGCAAAGGTGTTGATAACGATGTCGCCGTGATTAGTGTGGAAAGTAACCATAGTTTTAGTCCTAACAAGATGAAGTGAGACGTCACGTAGAGCGAGTGAACATTCAGACCGACCTTATAACATATCTCTATTAACGAGTCAGCAGCGGCTAAACCGCGCAGGCTCTGTGGTAAATTGGGTGTTGTTATATTATAACAATTGCGGCGGCATTGATTTATACCCTGCGGCTTGCAAGATGACGGGTATATCACCGATTTGCGCAACCCGGTGCAGCAAAGCGCGGGCTTAACCTTGCATTAGATCAGGCTTCGGGTTTCAATACGTTGCTGGATGAACAGCCTAATTATCATTTTTGTTATCACGCACACCACGGAATGTCCCGATGCTAAAGATTTTTAATACCCTGAGTCGTCAAAAAGAGGAATTCAAACCCATTCATGCCGGTAAAGTGGGCATGTACGTGTGCGGGGTAACCATCTATGACCTGTGTCATATCGGCCACGGGCGTACCTTTGTCGCTTTCGACGTGGTGGCGCGTTACCTGCGTTATCTCGGCTATTCCCTGAACTATGTGCGCAATGTGACCGACGTTGACGACAAAATTATCCGCCGCGCGACGGAAAACGGCGAAAGCTGCGATCAACTGACCGCACGCATGCTGGCGGAGATGCACGCGGACTTCGATTCGCTGCTGATCGAACGCCCGGATCAAGAGCCGCGCGCCACCCAGCATATCGCCGAGATCATCGAAATCACCCAACGCCTGATCGATCGCGATCACGCCTATGTAGCCAGCAATGGCGACGTGATGTTCTCGATTGATAGCGATCCGCAATACGGCCTGCTGTCACGTCAGGATCTGGATCAGTTGCAGGCCGGCGCGCGCGTTGAGATTGACGACGTGAAGCGCAACCCGATGGACTTCGTCCTGTGGAAGATGTCCAAACCGGGCGAACCGAGCTGGCAATCGCCGTGGGGCGCAGGCCGCCCAGGCTGGCACATTGAATGTTCCGCCATGAACTGCAAGCAGCTCGGCACCCATTTCGACATCCACGGCGGCGGTTCGGATCTGATGTTCCCGCATCACGAGAACGAGATTGCCCAGTCCAGCTGCGCCCACGACGGCCCGTACGTCAACTACTGGATGCACTCCGGCATGGTGATGATCGACCGCGAGAAGATGTCAAAATCGCTGGATAACTTCTTCACTATCCGTGACGTGCTCGGCCATTACGATGCCGAGACGGTGCGTTACTTCCTGATGTCCGGCCACTATCGCAGCCAGCTGAACTACAGCGAAGAAAACCTCAAGCAGGCGCGCACTGCGCTGGAGCGTTTGTACACCGCACTGCGCGGCACCGACGCCAATGCGCAACCGGCCGGCGGCGAAGCCTTCGAAGCCCGCTTCCGCGAAGCGATGGACGACGATTTCAACACCCCGGAAGCCTACTCGGCGCTGTTCGATCTGGCGCGTGACGTTAACCGCCTGAAAGGCGAAGACATGGCGGCGGCCAACGGGCTGGCGGCGGAACTGCGCAAGCTGGCGAAGGTGCTGGGCCTGCTGCAACAGGAGCCGGAACAGTTCCTGCAAAGCGGCGCACAGGCTGACGACGGTGAAGTGGCGGAGATCGAGGCGTTAATCAAACAGCGTAACGACGCGCGCAAAGCCAAAGACTGGGCGCTGGCGGATGCCGCTCGCGATCGGTTGAACGAGATGAATATCGTGCTGGAAGACGGCCCGCAGGGGACCACCTGGCGCCGTAAGTAACAGGCGTAACCGCAAACAAAAAAGGCGCTGATTATCAGCGCCTTTTTCTATGGAGCGGGGCTTACGGCTTAACTACAACCTGGCCACCGTTAAACTCCACCACCTGATCGGCGACGATTTTGCAGCGTTTGCGCGTTTCGACTTTGCCGTTCACTTTCACCAACCCTTCGGCGATGACTTCTTTGGCGGCACCGCCGCTTTCACACCAGCCCTGGAACTTGAGCAGGTCGCACAGTTCGACGTGCGGGTGACTATCCAGATTAAAAGTTTCCATACTGCCTTACTTATTTAGGTTGAACGTCGTGATATTCCTCGCAGGCCTGCAAGGTATTTTGGATCAGTGTAGCAACGGTCATCGGGCCAACGCCACCCGGAACCGGGGTAATGTAGGCTGCACGCTCACTGGCGGCATCGAAATCCACGTCACCGACCACTTTACCACTTTCCAGACGGTTAATGCCGACATCGACCACGATCGCGCCCGGTTTGATCCAATCGCCCGGAATAAAGCCCGGTTTACCGACCGCCACCACCAGCAGATCCGCGTTTTCGATATGATGACGCAGGTTCTTGGTGAAACGGTGGGTCACGGTGGTGGTGCAACCGGCCAGCAGCAGCTCCATGCTCATCGGGCGGCCAACGATGTTGGATGCGCCAACCACCACGGCATTCAGGCCGTAAGTGTCGATGTTATAACGCTCGAGCAGGGTGACGATGCCGCGCGGGGTGCAGGGGCGCAGCTTCGGCGCGCGCTGGCACAGGCGACCGACGTTGTACGGGTGGAAACCGTCGACGTCTTTATCCGGATGGATACGTTCCAGCACTTTGACGTTATCGATGCCGGCCGGCAGCGGCAACTGCACCAGAATGCCGTCGATTTCGCCGTCGGCGTTCAGCTTGTCGATCAGTGCCAGCAGCTCGGCCTCACTGGTGGTGGCAGGCAGATCGTAAGAGCGGGAAAGGAAGCCCACTTCATCACAGGCGCGGCGCTTGCTGGCGACGTAAATCTGTGACGCCGGGTTCACGCCAACCAGCACGACTGCCAGGCCCGGGGCGCGTTTTCCGGCCGCCAGACGTTGTTTAACTTGCTCAGCCACTTCGTTTCTAACCTGCTGCGCAATCGTTTTACCATCAATAATCTTTGCTGCCATCAGTGAGGAAATCCATCAATTAAGAAAAGCGGGGGATGGCGCTATTTTGTCAGAAGCTGAGCGCGCTGTCAGGCGTTGAATCGCGATCGTCGGCGTTTGCCGGTGGGGATTTACGTTTTTTTTATGCCAACGGAATGATCCTCTACGCCTTTTTTACCGGCTGCTGCGTAAGCTGGCATTATTCATACTGCGGTACGGGAGTAAATATCATGATGGTCATCGCCCGGTTGCACTCATTGCACCACCCGATTGATAGCCAACCGAAACACGTCGGTGAAACGGTGTTCGACTCTTCTTTGCACCCGGCGGATGTGGCGCAGCTGATTGCGTTGCACCAACTCGCCGTACACAAGGCTCAGCCTTCATGGAGAGCGCGGCTGCACGCGTTGTACCGGAGGATGCGAGCATGAGAAAACTCGTGTGCATAGGTTTTATGCTGCTGGCGTGGATGCCCTTGGGCCACGCCTCGTTAAATGCTGCACCGGTCAGCGCAGCGCTCAGCCAACAGCTAACGGCGGCCTGCAACCTGCTGACGGCGCAACACGCCGACTGGGGGAATATCAACGCGGTGGTGCGTTCGGCCCGCGTTTGCCTGCAACGCCCGGCAGGGCAGGAGCAATCCGAACGCCTTCCCGCCACAGCCGATCGTGGCCTGGCCCAGCGCAGCAGCAGCCTGCTGCCGGATCTCACCCAAGATAAATGAAGGCGTTGGCCCAATGGGCGGCACGGGTGATGGGCGAAAAATCGCCATAAAGCACGGCAGCCGCCGTAACGTCATGAAAAGGCATTGACTCAGTGACCTCTGACCGTATAATCCCAACCCGCAACCCCCGGTTGCCGCATCCCAATGCGCCCTTAGCTCAGTTGGATAGAGCAACGGCCTTCTAAGCCGTAGGTCACAGGTTCGAGCCCTGTAGGGCGTACCATTTTCACTTCTCCCAACGTCTACTAAAGTCCACTCATCCTCAGTAATCCTAGTGCTCCCCAAGAATCTCGCTCTACCAATGTCTCCTAACGTCTATTGAAATCTACACTCAAGTGGGGGTACATTTGGGGGTATTCCCAGGTTCAATAAAGTGAGATACCCCCAGATGAAGCTCAATGCCCGGCAAGTCGATACTGCCAAGCCGAAGGATAAGCCTTACAAGCTCTCTGATGGCGGTGGCCTCTATTTATTGGTTAACCCTACCGGTGCCCGCTATTGGCGCTTGAAATACCGTGTTGCTGGCAAAGAGAAGCTTTTAGCCGTGGGGGTATACCCAGACGTATCTCTCGCTGATGCCAGGGCCAAACGAGATGAAGCGAAACGTCTCCTGGCCGCTGGTGGAGATCCGGGGGAAGAAAAGAAAACCGAGAGACAGGCAAAGAAGGTTAGCGTTGAAAACACCTTCGAAGCGCTGGCCAGAGAATGGCATGCCTATAAAGAGCCTAACTGGTCCAAAGGTTATGCCGAAGACCTGATGGAGTCTTTCGAGAAAGATATCTTCCCTTACATCGGCAGACGGCCAGTCGCTGATATTAAACCTCTCGAAGTTCTGGAGGCGCTACGCAAATTAGAAAAGCGCGGCGTTCTCGATAAGATGCGCAAGATCCGGCAGGCCTGCAGTCAGACTTTCCGCTATGCCATCGTTACCGGAAGAGCGGAGAATAACCCTGCCAGCGAATTAGCCGGTGCGCTGGCTATCCAGAAGCATAAACACTATCCCCACCTGGTCGCCTCAGAGTTCCCTGAGTTTCTACAGAGCCTCAATGATTACACCGGTAGTTCTGTCACCAAAATAGCGACACTCTTACTTCTGCTAACAGGCGTACGCACGATTGAACTCCGTGCTGCTGAGTGGGCTGAGTTCGATTTGGATAAAGGGCTCTGGGAAGTGCCTAAAAGCAGAATGAAAATGCGTAGACCGCACTTGGTGCCGCTTTCAGAGCAGGTTCTGGCGCTTCTCCACCAGCTTCAAGAAATAACTGGTCGCTTCAAATTAGTCTTCCCAGGGAGGAACGACAGCACCAAGCCAATGAGCGAAGCAAGTATTAACCAGGTGATAAAACGTATTGGCTACCACGGACGTGCCACCGGTCACGGCTTCCGCCACACGATGAGCACTATTTTGCATGAGCAGGGTTATAACACCGCTTGGATTGAAACTCAGCTGGCGCACGTTGATAAAAACTCTATCCGCGGCACCTACAACCATGCTCAGTATTTGGATGGCCGCCGGGACATGCTCCAGTGGTATGCCGACTATATGGATAGCCTGGAACGTGGCGATAATGTGGTTCACGGCACATTCGGTAAGAGTGCGTAACTGTACAAATAGACAGTGCCTATGGACGGTAGTAGACTTTGGTATACAGTAAAAGAATAAGGCTATGTCTAGGCTGATCCCCGAAACCCCGTACACCTCTACGGGCTGACATAGCCCACTAATTTAGAGGGCGTGAGGTGGCGTATGATCCGCAGTAAATTATTAAAAGTAAAAAAGTGGGTTGATTTAAATGAAGCTGCCATGAGGTTGTCAATCGCGCTTGATGAACCGGTTAATGCTTTAGACTTAATGGAACTAGCTCTGGATGACGAGTTGGTTTTATCTGTAAAACTACCTTTTGATAAAAAATATGTAGCAAAGAAAATGTGGAGAAAATACATCCCGATGGGTGAAAAGTTAAGGAAGTCTTTTCAATTTGAGAGTTTTTTTTCAGGAGGCAGAGAAAATAAAGAGGATGAGGATTATATAAAAAAAGAAAATGAATACTTGATGAGTAAGTATATCGATTTTTTGGAGATAAACGCCAATAGCGAGTTATCAGAAGAACAGAAAACGTTTGATTTTTACTGTAATTCTATAAAATCGGCTGAGTGGGAGTATGGTGAGGTTGATTATTTGGAAGGGAGTATTTATGAGCTATCAATGTTAGGCTCTGAGCATATTGATGTAATGTGGTTGATCCGGCAGAACAAAGAAATGGAAATGGATGAACTTACGAACCTTGATGGGGTTATTCTAAGGGATAGTGATGGGGAGTTTTATAACCTACAAGAAAAATTTGATGAGGATTATATTAACAGTCGAAAAGATAAAGAAGATGAGAGTTTTTTCCATCAAAGTAAGGCACTTAAACGGTTTAGATTGAACCCTCGCCATTATTTTCCTGCAGGAGGGCTACCAGCTGGATGCGAACTCGGAATGTCGCCAGCCAATATGTCAAAGTTTGAAGCGAAGTTATCTGATAGCGATAGTAACACCCATATTTCTGAGAGCCAACTTTTGGTGGTGATGGGAGCAGTCCTCAATGAGATAACTACATCAGGAGCTAAAAAGTGGACTCAGGGTGATCTTGCCGCCCGTATCGGTGATAAAAAGATTTTAAACCTTGGTGAAAGAGTGGTTAACGGTATTTTTTCTTGTGCAAATAAAACTATAAAATCAATGGGTTAATATTGCATGCAAAACTTTAGACTTTGCATGCAATGACTATTTCGCTCTTTCATAATTATATTTCCCCTGAATCTAGAGATGTCCATTAATGGTTACAAACAGAAACAGGGGGCTACATGTCGAAAACTCTTATTAGAATGCCTGAAACAATGCGCCGTACAGGGTACGGCAAAGCATGGCTATACAAACTCATCGCACAAGGGCGCTTCCCAAAACCAGTAAAAATTGGATCTCGTTCCATTGCCTTCATCGAAAGTGAGGTAGATGCCTGGATTAATCAGCGTATCGCTGAATCTCGCGGGGAGGCTGCGTAATGGAAATGAAAAACCGCCCAGGTCAGCAGGCGGCTAGTCAGAAGGTTGGCACCTCTGATAATAGCGCCATACCTACCATCAAGCTGGCACCGAAGAAGCACCGCGCCCGTGTATACATGCTGAAAACTGGCGTTAATGGCTGGACAGAAAATGACATTCTCAAGTATTGCCGCCTCTCATCTGGCCGCAACTACGCAAGTGAGCTGGAGCGCAGTCTTGATATTCAACTGGAGCGTATCGATGAGAAGAACCCGGACGGCATCGGCAGCCATTTCCGATATCGCTTTGTGAGCTGTGCTGACGTTCTGCGCGTGATCCAGTTGGTCAACCATAACGCCGCTGCTGGTGGCTATCACGGCCTATCCCAGAGCGACATAGCCAACATCCTGACCTTGTACCCGGACGCCTTCACCGCCGCCTAACGGAGCCTGACAATATGACTATGAAAAATACGGCCAACACTGGCCGGGGCCAAACTCACCCCAAAGAAAGTCACGGTGATATTAACAGTAATGACTTTGCCGCCTTGGTGCCGGTTATTTCCGGTCAGATCGGCGGGCGTGAAAGCAATATTGTTAGCGCCAAGGCATTGCATAAATCGCTGGGAGTGGGGCGTGTCTTTTCCAGCTGGTTTAATGCGCGAGTGGAAGAATACGACTTCAAAAGCGCGGTTGATTACGTTGAGTCTGATACACCCATTTCGGTGTTTCAAAGTTCAAATATCGATCAAGTAATGTCAGCGCGAGTGCAAACATCTCGAGGCGGCGACAGACGCAGCAAAGATTACGCTATCACTCTGAGCATGGCTAAAGAGCTGGCGATGGTTGAGCGTAACGACCAGGGCCGCGCCATTCGCCGTTACTTCATCCAGTGTGAGGAGAAGTTATACCGCAGCGTTCCAGAGATAGCCGCACGTTTACGCCACCAGCTTAAGACACGTATTGGGGCTGCCAATATGTTTAAAGCGATGTGTACAGCCTTAGAGGCTGCCCGCGCCGAACAGGGTAAGCAAACCTCTCAGAATCACTACACCAACGAAAGCAACATGATTGCCCGTATCGTCCTAGGAGGCATTACTGCCAAGCAGTGGGCGTTGGCTAACGATATAGATGGTGATCCTCGGGACAAAATGAGTGCCGAACAGCTAGAACACTTCTTCTACCTGGAAACTACCAACATCACTCTGATTGATATGGGTATGGACTACGATCCGCGTAAAACTGAACTGATGCGCCTATCACTACGTTGGTTAACCAAGCGCTTGGGGAGCGAAAATGATGACAAATGATGATGTTCTCAGCGCTATGAACCTCACAAAACCTGACATTGGGAAATATATTGCTGGCACTGCAGGAGGTTTTTCGGCGGTCATTTCGTTAGTTGAATTGAGTTTCGCGACCAGTACACGTGCAGAGTTTTCGGAGGCCATAAAAAAGGGCAGCAATGTGAATGCTGCTCGTTGGAAGTGTGGGCGGGCAAATTACTCTTTAGGCTTCTTTCGCTGTTCGTTCTTGAGCTTACGCCCACATGCATCTAGTACCCAAGAGGAGAAACTAGCGCCAGGGTTTTCTTCTTTCTCGCGTTCTACGCTGGCCTCTATGTCAGCGATAAGTTCATGCGGGAAGCGTATAGCCTTTTTGTCTGACTTGTTATTGGTGTTTCCTGTAGCCATTGCTAGTGCTCATATTTTTGTTTGTGGTGGTAGCACACCATACAACAAAAAAAGACATAGTAAAACTCTTGACGTGGGAGCACACCAAAATGTAAGGTGGGTGCACACCTTATCCACAGGTAAGGCACAAGAAATACATAAAATAACGAAGCCCGGCAGTGCGTCAACACTAACCGGGCCTCTTACTACCAACGATAGAGAAAGTATCGAGGCAGCTATGTTAAATCATACCACACACCCGCAAGGGCGGAATACGCACACCCAAACGCAGCCAGCATTTACCTATGTTTTCGTGGCCATTCGCCGCACCTCCCCACAACTTAAGCACGAACAACGTCGCGTTACCGCTTGCACTGAACGTGAGGCCCGCAAAATTCTTGTACGTGATTTCATCCTCGTGCTGGCTAGCCGCATTGCGGCGCAGGTGGTGAGCCATGGCTGATATCACTTTAGAACAGGCGAAGGAGAGCGCTTCTGTAAAGGACATTACCAATTTTGGCTTAAAGAATGCGGCTGAGAGTTCTCTTGGTTTTTCACGTTCAGCACATGAAGTCCTTTTCCTATGGCTGGAAAATCTTCCTCGCAGTGAAGAGGGGGAACGTAGTGCCAGGCTGGTAAACGCAGTCCTCACGCTTATTGAGGCGTCAGTATCTGAGCTGGAAGAAGAACTCTATGGCAAGCAGCTTGTGAATTTGGAGGAGCAATAATGAGAAACGCTCCGAACCTCAAGCACATTCCAGTGGATGCCTTTACTGAGGTGGTCATCTTCGCAGGCTCAGATGCGTGGATCCATGCCAAGCATTGGAAGGCGGGGAATCCAGCTCGTGATACGACTCCTCCTGTTGTTCTGTCTGATAAGGAGCTGTCTTCCCTCGGCTCTATCCGTATCGTTGATGAAGGGCGTCGCTTTGTGCGTGTCTATCGTGCAGGGAGGCTAAGTGAGCTGCAGGTTACGGCCATTGCGACATGTTTGGCATTAGCCGGCGTGACTCAGGCGCATCTCTATTCCGAAAGCTATGAACTACTGGAGGATTGGACGAATCAACTTCCTCGACTTAAAGCAGAGGCTGAGCGTGGAGAAGGGGTTGCCGTACAGCTAAAAGTGATTAACGGAGGTAACGATGCCTACAAGGATGAAGACCCGTTAAAACCCCGTGTAGTCAGCCGAGAAGATGGCGTGTTCTACGTCACCTCGAAGGTAGATAACGACAGCGGTAAAATCACCAGTAACGAACGTTGGTTATGCTCGCCATTGGATGTGGTTGGCATAGGCCGTGATGATAAAGACCAATACATGATCCTCCACTGGCTGGCTCAGGGTTCTGAGACTGAAACGACCCAAGCTATTCCCCTGGCTGATATTGGTGAGCGTGAGGGCTGGAGAGCCCTCAAAGCTGGTGGCGTAAACGTCGTTACTACGGGTTCACTACGCGCCATCCTGGCTGACTGGCTACAGCGTAGTGGCTCTCGAGAGGTTTGGCGTGTAGCGCATGCGACTGGTTGGCAGTGCGGGGCATACATCATGCCAGATGGCGAAATCATCGGCGTACCGACAATGCCAGTGCTATTCAATGGCCGAAGTTCAGCCGCTGCGGGTTATACCATCAAAGGTTCTGCAGATAGCTGGCGTAATAACGTGGCTAGCCTGGCTTTTGGCAATTACTCCATGATGACGAGTATCGCAGCCTCACTGGCCGCCCCGCTTATTGGTTTGTCTGGTACCGATGGGTTTGGCATCCATTTCTACGAGCAGTCGAGTGCCGGGAAAACCACTACTGCCAACGTAGCTAGTAGCCTCTACGGTAATCCGGATTTACTCCGCCTGACCTGGTACGGAACTGCTCTTGGTTTAGCCAATGAAGCTGCGGCTCACAATGATGCGTTGATGCCACTGGATGAGGTCGGACAGGGCGCAGATCCTGCAGGTGTGGCTCAGTCAGCCTATGCCCTGTTTAACGGTGTAGGGAAGCTCCAGGGAGCCAAAGAAGGCGGTAACCGTGATTTGAAACGCTGGCGCACGGTGGCGATCAGTACCGGTGAAATGGATATGGAGACTTTCATTGCGTCTGCAGGGCGGCGGATCAAAGCTGGCCAGTTGGTACGCTTGCTGAATATTCCATTAAGCAAGGCCGTACGCTTCCATGGATACCACACTGGCAAACAACATGCCGATGCGCTCAAAGATGCCTATCAGAGCCACTACGGAGCGGTAGGGCGCGAATGGATTAAATATCTGGCCAACCACCAGCAAGAAGCCATCGAAGCTGTAAGGGCTGCTGAGGAGCGCTGGCGGTTATTAGTCCCAAGTGATTATGGTGAGCAAGTTCATCGTGTAGCGGCGAGGTTCGCCGTACTTGAGGCAGCTTTGATCTTTGGGCACGTTATCACTGGATGGGATGACAAGACTTGCCAGGATGCTATCCAGTACAGCTTTAACGCGTGGGTGAAGGAATTCGGCACGGGTAACAAGGAGCATCAACAAATCGTTGATCAGGCGGAGGCGTTCTTGAACGCCTTTGGCATGAGTCGGTTTGCACCGCTGCCTTATGATCCCCAGAGTTTGATGATTCGCGATATGGCTGGCTACAGGGAGCGGGGTAAACACGACACAGATAAGATGGTGTTCCATACCTTCAAATCTGCGTTTGAGAAGGAGATTGCGGCCGGGTTCAATGCGAAGCACTTTGCCAAGGTTTTACTGGAGTCCGGCATGCTCACACCGCCAAGCAGTGGCCGTGGTTACCAGAGGAAGTCTCCAAGAGTGAATGGTCAACAGGTTAACGTCTATGTTCTGCACTACATGCCCGAGGAGAAACAAGCAAAAGAGTAATATCTCACGTACATAGTAAGTGTGTTGGTTCAGTCAGTTCAGTTGGTTCAATATATAAAATCTGTTGTTTTATAAGAGATTTATTTTCCGTATTGAACCAACGTTGAACCAACAAATGTCGATTTTGAACCAACGTTTTCATGATTCCCTCCCTCAGATTATGATTTTGACCTCTGTTTCTATCGTTTTTTTCTGGTGAGATCCCGCCTGATTTGACAACTAATCACTGTTGAGAGGTGGATATGAAAGCTGAAGAAATGTTAACGAGTAAAGATGTGCGTTCGTTGCTGAAAATATCACCGGCATCATTACATCGCTTACGCCATCGGGATGTAAACCCGTTTCCAGACCCAGACTTTTACGGTCCGGGCGCTGAAAACAAGTGGTTTACTTCGAAGGTGGCTAAGTGGCAGCTGGCAGAGAGTCAGCGAGCAAAAATCAAGCCAGCCGAACATTTGCACGAAAGTACTAAGCGATTTTCCCGTCGATCCGCTTGAGATCAAAGGCATCTAAGAGTCTCTTCATCTCTATAGTTCGGGTGATGGAAGGGGGGGGCTATTCACGGAGGTAGCCAGGAGCCTACAAAGAGGTTGTGGAGTTCTTTGAGCAGATAGTAATAATAGATGAATATTGAATCATATAACTTGATTAATATTAGCTAACTATATGATGAAGCCTGTGTTCTAGCGGGCTTCTCTATGTAATTGATCAAATGGCGAGTAATTTGGTATAGCTATAAGTGTAGCGGCCCGCAATCAGCACATATTTTGGCTCACAATAACTGCAAATACACATCGTCATATCGCTAGCACTTTTCCTTCGCATAACTCAGTTGTGCGAGGCGGCGGTCAGGGGAAACCCATAGGGCTAGTTTAAATAGGCAGAATAACAAACTATGCACTACACTTATTTTGCTTTTTATATTTTCTTCCTATAGACAAGTGTTTAAATCTAAAAGAGGCCTATCATGATTGATGCAGATAAATCTCAACCTACAGGTGATAAAAATATAGGGTATCCACAAATATGTATACGTACAAACCGAACAGCGGAACGTACAGATATGAAGCCGATAATAGAAGAAGCTATGTCTATAGGTAAAAAATACCCATGGAGTGAAAAGTACACAATTATTAGAGAGATTTTTAAAGCCCTTGGGAGTGAATTTGGTAACGGGGAATTTGGTCACGCCTGGATTATCTATTTTAATAGCGCTACTCCTGGAGATAATACTTCATATGCTTTTCATGAAAATCATGGATTTGTAAAAAACTCAGAGCACGGAAATACAAATGACTCAGCAAATCGAAAGTACCACCTTCAACGTTGTGTAAAGGTGGATGGCAGTTCAATTACCCCTCAATTAATAGAAGAGAAAATAATTCAAAAATTAATAGATGAAAGCAATAACTTGTCAAGACTGATGAAAATCACAGATCATGATTTACCGAAAGGAGTATATACGCCGATAACAAATTGCTCCTGGTTTGCAGGTAATTTATGGAATGATATTATGATGTTATCATATGAGCAGTCCATTGAAAATGATGTTAATATAAATGAGTTGGCTGATAAAATGGGACTTCCATTTATAAAAAACATTAGAGGGATTGGTGATCCCGGCATGCTTGCTGAAAGCATCGAAAAAGGTTTGAATATATTAAAAGTATAATCACGTATTAGTGATTGTTGAGGGTTGAAAACATAGCAGTGTATAGCTGAAGATTTGTTTAAAATAAGTAAACCCAAATCAGATAATCCGATGAGACAGTTTTTTCTGTCTCATTTTGGTTGTTTTTATCCTAACTTTTTTTCGGGATTTCATCGCAAATCTAATGCTGTAAACCCTTGAGCCCTGAGGCACGTTCTAACCCGCCGCGTACTCCATGTATAATTGCCCCAGTATCCATAATACGGTCATAAAGTTTTACGGCCAATGGCGACTCTAGACTTTTGAGGGCCGGGTATAAAGCTTCGCGCCATGCCTTACGTATGAAATCTATGTGGATACATGCCACATTGGCGTTATGAACGTACATCTGGAAATCAAACTTTGGGGTCATAGCTACTTTAGATTCCAGCTTGCTGATAAATGCTCCATTAATCACTTTGGCCAACAGATAATCTACAGCTTCAGCATTCTGACGCTCGGTTAGCTCGTTGAGATTCTTAGTACCAAAATGGCGATGAATCAGTTTGTATACCGATTGGTACGGCAGCCCATATTTACTCATTATGCGGTTCACAGCTTTTTGTAGTGGGGTAAGTTCTTCTGTAGTGTTTGACTGAATTTTATTTAACTCCCAACGCTCACATAGGAATTCGCTACATTCATACTGATACTGGACTACCCGGGCTCTGATTTTAGGTTTTACTCTGCCGGGGTAAATTGTTTGCATCCAATCAGCCAACTGATTGAGAGAAAGGCAAATTAATGGTGTCGGTTTATTGTCGCCAGGAGGCTGAATGGAAAATATCTTGATGTGAGAACCAAGCCGACCTTTTAGTTTTGTACGCACCCCCTGCCAATTCATTCCCATACCGTCCACGATAGGCTTCATCGGAACGTATGGCTTCCCTTGGTGTTTGACGATATAGAGAGTCGAGCCGTGGAATGGAACGCTTATCACTGAATGAGCCATGGTAAAACCTCCGTTGTGAATATCTCCTTTTAGCCTGGATAGGATTAGCTTCACGTACCCAAGCGAGCACAATACTGAATCCGATAGCTCATGAAGTGAACGAATTTTAAAAGGAAGATGTTCAAAAAGTGATCTCGATCTCTTTTTGACACTGAATATGTCGATGTCCCTGTCATCTAGGCAGTTGCTTCTATATCCACCAGCAATCTCGATCGTTACGATCGAAAAATATCATTTCAAAAAATGCAATATAAATTGTAATCATCCCAATATATGAAATAATAATTGCTGTATAAATAATCAGTAAGGTGGTGGCTGTGACAACTAAAAATAATATGAAGCCAGTACTACTCAGTACCGAGCAGATAGCGATCCTACGTGAAATCCAAGAGCGGGAACGGAAGAGCTCGCCACTTGGGTTGGCTCCAAGCATCCATGCCATAGCCCGTGAGCTGATGAACAAGGCGCTGGTTCTGGAGGCTAGTTAATGGCGACCATTATCGACGCTTTAGTCGTCACGCTTGGGCTTGATGCTTCTGAGTTTAAGAAGGGGCAAGAGCAGGCTCGGGAAAGTCTTGATAAGACCAAAAAGGACGCAGACAAAACCGGTAAGGATATGGAGATTGCCGGTAAACGTGCTGCCAACTTCTTCGGTTCTATCCGTAATGAAATCTTGGCTCTTGCAGGCGTTGCGTTAACTGCTCAGGGAGTGAAAAACTTCATTACCGGCACAGCAGATTCGCTCAGCAAGCTCGGTTATGCATCCCAGACCTTAGGGATGAGTTCGAAAGAACTGGATGGTTGGCAGAAATCGTTTTCCCGCTTTGGTGCCTCGGCAGAACAGGTTCGTGGCTCAATGCTGAGTCTGCAGAACGATCTGGCATTGTTCCGCAACAAAGGCCAGCTGAGCGAAGGGTTGGTCAGTCTGACAGGGCGTCTTGGCATCAACTTGCAGAATGCCAAGGGAGAGTTCAAAAACGTCCAGGACATCTACCTGGAGCTGGCGGAGCGTTTTAAAAACATGGATGCGGCAACACGCACCATGTATGGCCGTGATATCGGTTTATCCCCAGAAATGGTGAACATGCTGTCGCAAGGCGGTCAGTCTGTTTCTCAGCAGGTAAAGCATTACACCAACCTTTCCAACGCTACTGAAGAGTCGACGAAGAAAACGCAAAAGTACGAGCAGCAGCTGGCTGACTTGGCTGCGCGTTTTGATGCGACTAAGCAGAAAATCCTCATCGGTTTAATGCCTGTACTGGAATCCCTGAACAAGCTGTTGGGGAAATTTAGCGACTGGGTTAACGCACACCAGGCGGAGATCACCACGTTCTTTAATGAGCTTGAAAAAGATATCGAGAAAGCCGTCGAGGCTGTGGGCGGATGGGGCAACGCGATAAAAATTCTGATTGGCTTCTCTCTGGCCAGTTGGGCGTCAGGGCTCATTTCTAGCATCGTGGGTGTTGGTGTGGCGCTGACGGGGATGGTGAACAGTATTGCCCTCAGGGCTGGTGGCGGGATTATCGGTAAAGCTGGGGTTGCTGGCGCGGCAGCTTACCTAAGCGAACCTTACATTGATAAAGCCATGAATGCGGCCTTTGGTAAGAATCAGTGGTTCCAGAATGTCCGTACGGCAAAAGACTGGGGGGAGTTCTGGGATTCTCTTAACGGTGAAAATCATCTTTCTAAAGATGCCCAGGGTAACTGGCAGCGTCTTCCAGACAAAGCATTGCCGCGCGGTGTGCGTAATAACAACCCGGGTAATCTCAATTATGCAAAGCAGCGTGGAGCTACGAAAGAAGAGGGCCCGAATGGTCGGTTTGCTGTATTCCAGTCGATGACGGAAGGGGTTGCCGCGCTCTATCGCCAACTCATGATGTATTTCCAGCGTGGCACGGACACCATTGACGAGATCGTCAGAAAGTATGCGCCGGAGGGTGACAACAATAACGTTGCTGCCTATATCCAGTCACTTGTTAAAGCCACCGGCAAGGGAGCTAACGAATTACTGAGCTCTGACGACATGACCACAATCTTTAGCCTCATGAAGGGCATCATCAACCATGAGAATGGGAAGGGGTATGTCAGTGACAATGATATCGCCGGCGGTATTCAGTTAGGCGCTGGCGCAGCCTGGGGTGGTACTAATACGCGAGGTTTGGGCAATGTTCAAACCGAAACCAATATCGGCAATCTGAATATCTACACGCAGGCTACAGACGCCCAAGGGATTGTTAACGATGCGCGTCGGGAGCTGGGTAAGAACTCACTTATTGGCGCGATGAACGGGGGGCAGTCATGAGTGATCAGGAAAGCTTTCAGGGGGAGTTGAGTGTCGAAGACATGGCTACTGAAGAGAACGTGCTCTTTGCCATGATGCGACGTTTCATCGGCCAGAAGTGCTTCTCTGGGCTGGTAGTTGTGGAGTCCATTACCGTGCCAGACGCCCTGTCGCCTGTCGGTATGGTGACAGTTAAACCGATGGTTCATCAGGTCCAAGCGGATGGGGCAGTGATGCCTCATAACAAAATCTACAACCTTCCATATTTTCGCCTGCAGGGTGGAGTTAATGCCGTGGTGATTGATCCGGTTGTCGGTGATATCGGCGTGGCGATATTCGCCGATCGAGATATCTCGGTTGTGAAAGAAACTCGTCAATCTGGTGCGCCTGGTTCAAAGCGCCGTAATCACTTCTCTGATGGGCTGTATGTTGGCGGCTTCCTCAATGGTACGCCGTCTCAATACCTATGGTTCAAAAATGGGGGGATCGTCATTCACTCTCCATCAAAAGTCACCATTGAGGCTCCTGAGGTCGAGCTGGTGGGCAATTTAAGTGTGAGTGGTGATATTACCGCTATTGGCGAAGTGACGGGTAATGGGATCCCACTGTCTGACCATGAACATGGTGGTGTGGAGTCTGGTGGTTCTAATACTGGGAAGCCGGTGGCTTAAGAGGAATGGTAATGAACACATACTCTGAAAAGCTGATCACCGTCGAGTTTAAACTCTATAACCAGAAGGAGCCGGTTCGTCTTTCTGATTATCGTTGTGCCCTGTCAATGAGTAATGCTGGCGGTAGGAGTCAAAGCCAAATCGACCTTTCTATTTTCAACGTTAACCAGGATCTGACTCAGATGATAGTCGGTCAGGGGTTCAGTACGCCACGGATTACCAATGCTGTTGTTTCTGTATTAGCGGGGGCAGCGAACGAGCAAACTCAGATTTACCAAGGGACAATTTACGATGCCTTTGTCGATTACAACCAGATGCCAGACGTGCCTTTACGCATCAAATCCACCAGCACTTATTTTTACCGGGTCAAGCCTGCGGCTCCCAACAGCTATATCAACGGTGTTGACGTTGCTGAGGTGATCAAGGGGCTGGCTAAGGCATGTAACTACACATTCGTGAATCATGGGGTAAGTGTGATTTTGAAGGATATGTACCTGTGTGGTAGCGCCATCGAGCAGATTATGGATTGCGTCGATGCCGCTGATATCGGCTGTACCATCCATAACGGGGTGGTAGAGATATCCAGGAAAGGTGACTTTCTCAGTGATGTCGTAACCGAGATCTCTCCAGAGACAGGTCTTATTGGATACCCCACGGTAACTAATTCGGGAGTGTTGGTGAACATGGTGTTCAGCCCAAAATTGCGTCGATTGAATCGCGTCAATATTAAGAGCGGTAACAAGGCTGCCAACGGTCTTTTCTCCATCAGAACGATGGAACATAACATTTCAACTAAAACGCCTGGGGGGGCATGGTTAACATCCATGCTCGTCTTCCCTGTCGGCGAGCAGAGGAGCTAAGAACCTTATGGCCATATCGTTAAACGAAACAACGTTACTCAACGCTATCAATGGTGGCGGGCTTCTATCCGTTATTAACAGCTCCGTATCCCCGAGTTATGGCATCTACTACAGCCCGTTGACGAAGACTAAAGGCAAGGCAAGTTCTTATGCTCTGGAGCCAACCAGTTTTATCAACGTCTCACGCGTGAAAGAAGCGTCCATAACGACGGCTCCGCTTGAGAAAGGGGATTATGAGAGCTACAACAAGGTCCAACGGCCTGCTGAGATTAATGCCATTGTTGTGTTTGAAGGTTGGACGGGGTTCAGTGGTTCAGTCCCCAACCTCACCAATTTCACTACCGGCAGCCGGACTGAGTTTTTAGCGACTTTGGATAAGATGATATCCAGCACTGAAATCTATGACATAGAGACTCCGGATACCACTTACGAGAGCTACGACTTGTCGCGATACGACTACAAGGTCAACTCTCACGATGGCATTACGCTATTGACAGTGAACTTGGTTTTTCAGGCTGTTCAGGTCACTGCGAAGTCAAATAAGGTTGATCCGAGTCAGGATACCAAATCCCCCAATCTCATTACGCAGGATGGTGGCCGCGCAGGGACGTCAGATGCCACTCTCGATGAAGTGAACGCGGCAATTGCCTCTATCAAGAAGCAAATCCCGGCAGCGGCCACCAAGGTTGCGACAACTGTCGAGAAAGCTGTATTGGGGCAGGGCGGTAAAGCTCAGTTAGATGCTGCGGTGAAAGAGTTGGTGGGGTTATTACAATGAAAAAGCCACTTTTCGTATTCATGTTAACTCTCCCTGCCTTGGCTTATGCCGGGCCGGTTGAAATTCAGCAGGATTGCATGTCGCATGCGCGGGCATTCCACATCATTGCTAACACTGCGGCAGGTTTTTACCCCAATAAGGAAATGTCAGAGCAGCAATTGTTGCCCTATGCGCCAGAGACTAACCCACCTGAAGCGGGTAAACGCTTTGCTCAAAGCGTTATTGACCGAGTCTACAAGGATAAGAATTTCCGCCGCCTTTTCAGAGATACAGGTGACGTTGATTTCATCATGCCTTACTACAGGAATTGCCTGGAAGAGCCAGAGAACTACCTGAGCGATTACAACAGCGTCAAATAGACAACAATAAAGCTGATTACGGAGAGACGACAACATGGCACGCAAAGAATTGTTCTACACCATTAGTGGTACGAAGGGGCGCGATGAAGGCAAGGTGTTCTATATCCAGGAGATGACTTCCTCTCAGGGCGAGTGGTGGGCTGTCCGGGTGTTTATGGGTATGTCAAAAAGTGGTTTTGAGGTGCCTGATAATCTGAAGGATATGGGGCTGGTGGGGTTAGCCACATTTGGTTTCTCTCTACTATCCAAAATGAACCCAGAGGATGCCAAGCCGCTGATGGAAGAATTGATGTCCTGTATTCAGTATGTACCAGACCCGAGTAACAGGAAGGTGGCACGTCCGCTCATTGAGTCGGATATCGAAGAAGTGGCCACGCGTCTGAAGCTCAAAGCTGAAACGCTGAAGTTGCATGTCGATTTTTTTTTAGCAGACGCCGCTTAGACATTCCGCCAATGATGAATGATGGTCCGTCTGGTTTGATTGAGTGTGTTAACGTCCCCAAGACGATCAGCGCCATCCTTGAGCACAAACTCAAGCTCGCCACAAAGCACGAACTCGACACCATCTACGGTACGGAGGACCTGTGGGATTTCCTGGAGTTGATTACCGTGCATAACTACAACCAGAGGGTGATCAGCAAGGCACAATCCTCCGGGATCTAACTGAAGGCTGGCAGGGGGAATGGTTCTGTCTGGAGCCTACCTCATGAGATGTTGATAAAAGTTAACGTTGGTGGACTTTTCATGAGTGATAAAGCAGCGACTGAAGCACCGGAGTGGTCCGAGCTAAAAGAGGCAGAATTTCAGGAATGGGCAGATCGCGGTTATCGCTATCCACCGCCACCAGCGTGCCAATTTCCCGAAGAATTGGCAGAGCAGACGTGTGGTGCAAAAACTCGAGCAGGTACCCCCTGCAAGATGCGCTCTATATACGCTAATGGACGATGTAAGCTCCATGGCGGTCTGTCTACTGGCGCAAAGACTGTCGATGGTAAGGCGAGGCAGTTAGAGGGCTTCTATCGTTGGTTAGAAGCTAAGAAAGCGAAAGGTGGCACACCATGCTAGACCATAAAACTATAGAGCAGACCATTGCCCTTTTGGCCAAAGAGAACGGCGTCAACCTGGATAGGAAGGATATGCTGGAGATACGCACAAGGGTTGCTATGACATTGGCAGCGAAGGAGCGGTATCGGCAGAGGATGAACTCACCGACATATCAATGGAGGAAGTTAGACCCTCGTCGGTGACTGGCTTAGTAGTGTGGTATTCGTATTGATAGGTAAAAACGTTCAACACATCCTTTAGGTGAGTAAGTAGTGAGGGAACAACTACATATAGTGGTTTGGTGTCGATGTGTAGCTAACCACACAAACTCTATCGTGACAGGTCACGTTGACATAGAAACTGCATAGTGTAGATTTAGCAGCAACTGAGCCCGATCCCCTGTTTCTCCATAGCCTCACGGCTTGTGAGCCTCACGGTCGGGCCTTCTATTTTCTAAGCCTAGATAACCCAACATCGACTATGATGATAGCCGCAAAGCCTCATAAGGAATATGAAGAGCAATTACATCTCTTGTTAAGCCGAGGAATGCTAATTGCTGATCATGAAAGAGCTATAAGGAAGTTAACGCAAGTTGGCTATTATAGGCTGTCAGGTTTTTGGTATACGTCGAGAGTAATTGTTACTGGTAATGATGGTCTTTCATATCGAACAGATCAGTTTTTGGCTGGAACTACTTTTGAACACTCATACGACCTTTACTTGTTTGATAAGAAACTTCGGTTATTGATGCTCGATGCGTTGGAGCGTATAGAAATCCACGTAAGGTCAGTTATCGCGCATGAAGTGGGGCGAAGAGACCCACTTGCCTATCGAAATGCTGCTTATATTAATCCTCGTTTTACCTCAGGACACGCAAGTAGGTTTGACGAGTGGTGTGAGAAGCAAGAGAAAAAAATTCGAGATAGCCGTGATGAATGTATCCTTTGGCATCGAAATCAAGGCAAAGAAATTCCGTTTTGGGTCGCTGTAGAGACATGGGATTTTGGTCAAATGTCAAAATATTACTCGATGCTCAACGGAGGTCTACAAAGCAAGGTTATCCGTAGATTCGGTTTGGACAATAAACAAACTTTTGCAAAGTGGCTAAATGGGTTAAACCTATTACGAAATCGGTGCGCCCATCATGCGCGAATTTGGAACCGGAAATACATACCACTAGCGGTGCCACAAACCGACTATTTCAACTCGTTAAAGCTGGAAGACTTTGAGAAAGAACGGTTATACGGCTTAATCTGTGTTATTTGGTATTTGGTAAAGCGTATTGGCCCGAGTTCCAACTGGCTTAGACAATTGGCTGAGCATATTGATAGTAAGCCTAACATGCCTGGATGCGCATACCACGCAATGGGGATTCGCGGAACAGCGTTCCCTCGTGATAAGTTTGGCCCTGATTTGGGTCTTCTAGACGCCGTTAATGAGCCACTGAGTGACTCATCGGATGGGCAATTTAGTTGAGTCGCCTCTCACAATCTTTAAATTAAAGCCCTGTATTTGCCTTTAGTAGGTGATCACCCTGGCGCTTCTAGGCGTTGTAAATGTCCTTATCCCACGCCTTGCTCCCCTTGGTCTGATACCCGGCATCGACCAGCCAAGCCGACTTATCGCCACCTGACGCCGCCACAGTCTGATTAAAGGCATTCTGTAAATCTGCCGGAACCCGGAACGCTACTAAGTTGGATTTGCTCACACTCGCACCTTGATAGCCAGTTGGTAGCCATACAGTGTACTAATGTATAACGCCGTTATACATGGCTTGTGACTGAATTTAAGGACACGCTAGAGAGTGATGGCTCCTTCCCTGGCCGGTTGAGTTTCGCGACCAGTACGCGTAAGACGAGATGATTGGCACTGAACCAACACAAAAAAATTAATAATGCACGGGCTCTGGGTCTTACACTCATTGCCTTATGGCAGTCACGTATTAGATGCGCACTCAAAAGTACGCAGATCGGTACGCACGGAAAGCATACCTTTTGGCGGTTCGCACTAAAGTTCGCAGTGCTGGTTCGTACTGAAAACTTGGTTTCCAACCGTGAGGTATCCACGCAGGTATCCGCCGAAAACAGGGTTTCAGTGTGGCAACCGTGAACCGCTAAATTTTGGACTGCTTAAGACAGAATGAACACCAAGCGAAGCGACATCAACAACTCCCAACCCGTGCTCCGCTTGGCTCCGAGTGATTTTGAGAGCGTCATAAACGATTAAGCCCGTCTTAAATAAATTGGCCCTATTAGCTTTATTTGGATTGTCATCCTGCGGCCAGAATTCAACCTGATTACTTTTATTATGTTTGTCGTGGTGGCGGCTAATGGCGCGCTATTGGTAGTGCTAAACCCTTCTACACCTTGTCTTTGGTCAGCTTTATAGGACCACCCAAAGGCGGAGCATGTAAAACAAAAATTGGCCAGATGGTGCGCTCCTACAGGCTTGTAACCAGTCCGCAGCGGTTACCATTAATGGTTACTTAGACACAGATCGGCGTTTCGTGGAATGGTACGCAGCGAAGTACGCACTAACACGCTCTTTCTAAAATACTTACCCCATGAGTAGAGCAGGATTACGGCAAGGCTTTTGGCAGAGTGCAAAAATGCACGGCGATAAGGTTTCGGTAAGGGGATGGTACATGCTAAAGGTTCTACCATCGTCACTGGTACTAACCGGGCTAAGAAGTTGATATGGATGAGATGCAAATAATTCAATTAGTGCCAAACAAGTGGGTTGCAGAGTGCTTGATAATCACTATTACTGGGGTACGCCCGGGTATGATTTGCTGCTCCGAGGAGCACAAAACGAAGTTGAGTGTTGCGACAGATACCTTTGCCAGTAAGCTAGATACACTGAGAGGAAAGTAGGGTCTTCATTACGTCACGGTAAATTTTTACGTGACCAATTACTAAGCCTCTTGCAGGCTTGGTGTACGTAAAATGCGCAATCGGTTTTTACCCCCTCAAAGCGTCTCCTTTCTTTTTAGGTTTACCCACCAGATAGCCATAGATTATGGAGCAGAGAGGGCATTCCGCTTTCCCTATATAAAGTGTGGCGATCCATATGAATCGTATCCAAGCATTGGTTGAAGACAAACAATTCCTGACGATGGCCGGCAGTTTGACAGCTATGACCGCTGCTGATGGAATCGATGGGGCAAAATTCCTGTTTGCCGCATTAGCGTTAGGGTTCGTCCTCGTGGTCAGGCATTCTAGGTGAAAGCAAAAAAACACCGCTGGCTGTAGCCCAACAAAAAGCCCGCATAGCGGGCTTAGTCTTCACTTTCTTCTTTCCCTTTTGACTTTCCAAGGTAGAAGCCACCTACGCCGCCAATAATTAGAGGGACGATATACTTCATTAGCTCTATAACAATATCTTTTGCATTATTTTTAATTGCAAAGCCAATGAAAATCAGTATTGCTATGAATGCAAAAAGAAAACCACCAACACGGATCATGATGTTGGTGGTTTCATTCTTCCCAAGGGCCGTTTGGACGTTTTCCTGCGCTTCAATTGATCTTAGCGCAAGGCGCTCATTTGACTCAATTTCCTTTATCTTAACATCTTGCTCGCCCTTGCGAACCTCGATATCAAGTCTTTGATTGTCAATTATCTTTTCAACAATTTCTGATTGTTGTTTACGATCCGGCGTTGGGTTGATATCTTTCATTTCTGGCCTATCGGTCATGACTATCCTTTGATGACCTCATAGCGCGGATGCTTAAATTTAACCGCAAAATCACCAAAACCTTTACCGCCTATTACTGGGGGTTCGAATTTTATCGACTCGATCGAATCTCTGTCATTTTTGGTGATGAGCAACAAAGTGTTGGCATCAACAATTTTTACAGCATCAACCCGCGCAGTCTCTAGCAGCATGCCTTGTCTGTACCGCCGGTAGGTTTTTACTTTCTTCCACATGGCAACCTCCTTCTAACTCAACAAAAAGTTGAATTACCACTTAGGTAATGATTGACCAAATTTGAGCAATACGTCAAGAATTATTGTGAAGAGGAGTGATGCGCAGTGACTTTGCGTGATGTGTAGTGATGCGCCGGCAGAGCACCGGCGCGGTATGGGTTACAACTTACCGATCGCGTGGTCGATGTAGCGTGCATGGGTCTGGAATTGGCCAACTCAAAGTTGAGTCGGCCTCGATACAACTGCGTGGGATGGCCCCAAACTTGGACGCATCTTCAATTCAACGCACGATGCTGGCAACGTTATGACTATTGTTTGCCATCTCTTCAACCAGCGCGGCGATCTGCAGGTTGTGCTCATCACTGAGTAGGGCCGGGACTACCTCTTCCCATGGCTTATATTGCTATCACTTTGACACCGGGCGCGTCTTGCGTTGCCTAACATCTGGCATGTTTACTGGCTGCTTTCCAGTGCCATTCTCTTGGCGGGAATCAAGCCAAACCTCTACTTCATCGCTATTCCACGCTACGCGACTCTCTGTGATGGCAAATCGTTTAGGAAATTCTCCGGCCTTCTCCAGAGCGTTGATGGTTGACCAACTCAATGGCACCATTGCCAGGAGTTGTTGTTTCCCAATTGCTGCTTTCATTGTGCTATCTCCGTACTTGCGGTTAATTCTGCAGTGGTATAGACAGCGGCAAGTTACAGTCCTCTGACGGATTGACGAGCCTTGGTGAGATTGCCTGAGTAAAAAAGCTGCATGGGCAATGAACCAACATTTTCATCGACTGAACCAACATTTTTTCGTGTGTGTTGGTTCAGTCAAACCCAGGCGTGGTAAGGGCTAGATGCCAGTGAACCAACTGAACCAACTGAACTGACACATTTTCTGTATATATACACGTTTCGTGAGTTGGGCTACGCCTCATCTTCGATGATTTTGGCATTCTGAGCTGGATCTCTTCGATGAAAAATGCGACAGGTATAGACGCTCCAAGAAGCCCCACGTGATGAGTTTCAATAGGAGCAACGCATTATTCCTACCACTAATGAATTGGGAGCTAGATATGGATGAGAACTGCATATTTCAACTTGTACCAAACAAATGGGTTTCAGAGCAGTTACTGATGGCCTTGAGTGGCATGAGCAAGCACATGATCCAGCACGCAAGGCGCACCACATGGCTGGAGGGCCGGGAGTACCGACATGTTGCGCCAGACCTCAACCCAAAGATGAACAGCCCCATCATGTACAACCGCGAAGCGGTAGATAATTGGGTTGAGAAACAAAGACCGGCGATCCGCCGACGTATTACTAAGTAGCAGTAAGAAACGAAAAGTAAGTTAGCACGCCAATTTATTTGGGTGTTTTCTGAGCGTAAACCAGGTACGCAAAAACATATGGGGGTATATTTGGGGGTATGTATTGATAGTGAACTTAAAAATATCAATACAAAATAGTATATTACCTATTTTTATCGACTCCTGTAGGGCCATTAAGTTTCAATGACTTATGCAATTTTCAAGCCTGCCTGATTTCCTCCTTGTGTCGTATTTGTGTCGTTATCATTCAAAAGCACGTCAATTTTCCGGGCATGTTCAGTTAGGTGGTTAGGTGCCAAATGGGCGTACCTGCGGACCATTTCTATTGATTCCCATCCACCTATTTCCTGTAACGCTGAAAGTGGTACTCCTGCTTGAATCAACCAGCTTGCCTTGGTGTGGCGAAGGTCATGAAATCGAAAGTTGGTTATACCCGCTCACCGCTTGCCTGTATTCCATGCCGGGTTATCGTCAACGCGCATTTTCCTGACGGTTGGCGTCATGCCACCGCCAGGACGTTTGCGTTCCGTCATATGCACAAACACATACATGCTGGCGCTTTCAAACCTCACTGCAAATCTGTGCTGGACAGGTGGCGACGCTAAACCAATGGCGTGAAAAAGTAATGCGGAACAATTAAGAATGATATGTGTCTAATTCGCAGTTTTCATAAATGAGGTAATCGTATGAAGGGACTCATATTTTCTTGTCTGATTTTACCGATGCAAGCGCTGGCAGGAATATCACCTTCTTTTCAAACTTCTCCCATTGGGCTAAGTGAGCCCACAGAAACCGTAGTCTTGGTTCCCAAGGAGAACAAGGAACTCTTCTCAGGCTCGGGCTCTGAGGGGTATTACTGCTATTACGATGGTAAAGCATTCTCTCTTGGTTCAATTCTAAAAGACAAGGCATGCAAACTTGTTGGTATTAAGACTGATAAGCCGCTTCTAAAAATGGCTATCCCTCAATGGACCAGTGATGGTGAGGCTCAGAGTAATAAGTAACAGAACGTGGCGAGGCAACCCCGCGAGGTGTGGCTGATACAACGAAGAAGATTTGTTGCCAATGAATAGTGTTGTCGTAAAAATGAACGATTCACGGGCATTGAAATCGAGTAAAAAATGAAAAGAATAATGTTGGGGTTATCGGCCGTTATTTGATCGGGGCGCCGTCTTGGCTGCATCGATAAACAATCTGGAAAATAGGCTGATAGCCCAGAAAACGTTGATGCTCAGTACGGAGAGGCCAGCTATACACATGGATGTTCATCCGTCGAAAGCGAACGCCTGGTGAAAGCTGATTGAGCATGAGATGGGAGTGGGGCCCCTTGCGGGGCCCCTCCAGGTTAAAGCCTTGATTCAGCCTCGACGGCGGAGTGTTCCGTGCGGAACATCTTGGCGCGAACGGTTTTGCGATAATCGCCGGGCGAAACGCTGGAGATGCGTTTGAACTGGCGGTTAAAGTGCGCAATATCCTGGTAACCCACCAGACCGGCAATTTCTTGAATACTCAAATTGGTCGTTTGTAACATATTGATTGCGGACTCAATCCGAGCTTTCAATAGATATTGCAAGGGTGAAATATCGGTCGCATTTTTAAAGCGGCGGTTAAAGTTGCGCAAACTCATGCCTACCATATCGGCGAGTTTCTGCATCGGTAAATCTGTCATGCAATTATCTTTTATCCAGGTTTGGATCTGGATTATATCCTCATCGGGATGAGGCTTATTTTCTTCTCTGTAACACTGGCGTTCAAAGTGGCTACGGATCTCGTGGAAGAAGGTACGTTGCGTATGGTTTGCCACTTTTTTCCCGTAGATGGTCTCAATAAAATGAATCGTGAGATCGGAAAGGGCCTTAACGCTGGCAGCACAGAAAATATTCTCGGACTGGGTGATGAAGTATTTTGTTTTTAAATTCACCTCGGGATAATCATGTGCAAACTGTTCGAAATAGTGCCAGTGGGTGGTTGCCGGTTGAGCATCCAAGAGTCGGGCTTCGGCCAAAAAGCAGCACCCCGTCCCGACGGCGGCTATCCGCGTGCCTTTTGCCGCCTGCATTGTCAGCCACCGGGTGATGGCCGTGTTCTGTCTTACTATAGGGCGCGGATTGCGCCAGATGGCGGGCAGATAGATGATGTCGTAATCGGCATCGTCTTCCAGTACGTCATCGGCAATCAGGCTAAAACCGCTGTGTGTAGGTATGGGATTTTTATTAATACTGATCGTACTAATATTGAGGATATTTTCGGGTCTGCATAAGGTAAGTGTGTATTTATCTTGATTTTTCTGATTGTTTCTTTGTTCCGCGAAATAACTGCTTGCTGCTGATTTCCACATTTCTATCGGTAGGCTGAGGCCTGAACTCAGCATGTGTTCACACAATACAAATCCTATCTTTGTATTTCTCATTTTCCGGTAAATACCTGATTTATTATTTGGTTATTGCTTTTCACACCTGTCTTGGCCAAAAAAGTCTGCATTTTGGCCGGATTTTCATAATAGCTTTTGCCCACGCTTTGTAAACTGATATCTGTAAATTATCTAAAGTAAGTGAAGGCATAACGATGCCGCAGAAAGGCTAGGATACTCTATGGTCAAGTTACCTGTCATAACCGCCTTCGGTGGCTACGGGCCCGCAGGTCGGAGCTCTTCGCACCACGCGTTTCGTCGCATGGTCATAGACTCTTTGCCGGAAGAACAGCAGCAAGAAACGCTATTATCATTAGCAGTACTGATGGGATTGCTTAAATATCAGGATGACGGCTACCTTAACGCGGAAGGGAATATACGCTCAGCTGCACAGGCAGCGGCTGAAATAAAAGAAGCCGTGTTGCAAGGCACGCTGATCAGAAAGATCGCCAAAGAGTATTTTGACGTCGATGCCGTGGCCAGCCATGCCAAATTGAATATGGCTGCGGGCGCGGAAGCCTTGAGTTTTGATCTACCCAGCCGGCAGGTGCCCCAGCCTCTGCCGCAGGGGTGGCGGGCTGAGCCGCTTCCGGACGATCGGGTGCGCATTACCGTTCGCGGTGAAATGGACTGCAAAATTGATGTCACGCTGCGCACTGAAGCGCAGGCCGCCGGGCAATTGCCGCAGGGGTTCAGGCCGGGTGACCACTACAGCTCGCAGTTTCATCCCCGTGCGTTGCAGATGGCGATCGTCGCGGCTTCAGATGCCATTAATGCTCTGGGGATCCCGTGGCGTGAAATCCGGGCGCTGATTGCGCCAGACCAGCTAGGGGTGTATTCCGGCAATATTCTGGGGCAGCTCGACGACCAGGGGTTTGGCGGTATGCTGCAATCGCGGCTGAAGGGCAACCGCGTCAGCGCCAAACAGTGCCCGTTGGGCCTGAACAGCATGTGCGCCGATTTTTTGAATGCCTATGTACTGGGCAGTGTGGGGCACACCAGCGCTACCTTGGGCGCCTGCGCCACCTTTCTCTATAACCTGAATGCCGCAGTAGAAGATATCAAGGCGGGCAGAATCCGCGTGGCCATCGTAGGGAGCGCGGAGGCGCCGATCACCTCGGAAGTGATCGAGGGCTTTGATGCGATGGGGGCGCTGGCGACGGAGAGCAAGCTCAAACGTATCGATGAAACCGAAACGGCAGACTGGCGCAACAGCAGCCGCCCGTTCGGCAACAGCTGCGGTTTCGTGATTGCCGAGTCCAGCCAATATATTGTGCTGATGGATGATGAGCTGGCGTTGCAGTTGGGGGCGGAGATTCACGGTTCGGTGAGCGATGTTTTCATTAACGCCGACGGTTATAAACGTTCTATCGCCTCACCGGGGCCGGGCAATTACATCACCATGGCGAAGGCCGTAGCCTCTGCCGTCACGATGGCCGGGTTGGCATGCGTTCAGAAAGGCTCTTTTATTCAGGCGCACGGTTCCAGCACGCCAAAAAACTGCGTGTCCGAAGCCGAGATCTTTGACCGGGTCGCCGAAGCCTTTTCCATTAACGCCTGGCCCGTCACGGCGGTGAAATCTTATCTGGGGCACTCATTGGGGCCGGCGAGCGGCGATCAGTTGATTAGCTGCCTGGGCACCTTTAAGTACGGTATCTTGCCGGGAATAAAGAGCGTGGAGCAGATATCGCCGCAGGTGAATGATGCTCGCTTGCTGATCCCAACCCAGGATCGGCCTTTGTCTGCCGACCAGGCGCAGATCGCTTTTATCAACTCGAAAGGGTTTGGCGGAAACAATGCCACCGGCGTGGTCTACTCACCGCAACTGACGGCGCAGTGGTTGCGCAAGCGGCATGGTGAACAGGCCTTTGCCGACTACCGGCAGCGCAGGCGGCAGGTAGAACAACAGGTGGCGGCTTATGATGCGGCGGCATCGCGCGGTGAATTGAACGTTATCTATCTTTTTGGGCAGCATGGCATGAATGAGGATGAGGTTAAGATCGACATGAACGGCATCACGATGCCGGGATTTGAACAACCGATTCATTATTCCAAAGTTAAACAATTTACAGATTTTTAATTATACGGATTTATAACTTTGTAGTGTTGAAGTTATTCAGAAAACTATTTTTTATTTATAAGGGTGCTTGCGATTCCGCAAGCACCTTATCTGTGTGGCGATAATAATCAGGAGAAGTAAAGTGGTTAATCTCAGTGAGATGCTGATTGCCTTTGGTTGGGGCGGTATTGTTGTGGGTATTATGATGGGCGGCTTAATGGGGATGTATGCTTTTAAGGGGCCTTTTCGGGCGCCTAAAGGGCATGAGAATTACACCGATTTAAACCGCAGGATGTTGAGATTGGCGCATATCGCTTTTATTATGCTGCCATTAATATCAATGCTTTATGGCATGAGCATTGACACCTTACAGGTTCCGTACGTTTACAAGTATTATGCGGCGATATGCATGGTCATTCTTTCCGTGGGTATTCCTGTATTGCTGATTGCCGCCTGTTTTTACTTACCCTTCAAATATATTCAGGTTATTCCTTTTAGCTGTGGGATGTTTGCCTTGGTTGTTATGGCCGTAGGCAAGGTATCCGCCTTGTAATCTTCTATCAACCGTAGTTTTTATATTGAGATCCTAATAATGGAAACGTTACTGAGTGCACGCCAACTCGGCAGAGACGCTATTGCTGCAACGGTAGAAAAGAATAACTATCAACGTAATCACAAATTTGCAAAGAGATTAATTGATCGCGTTGAATCTCATCCGTTGATGAGAAACCCTATCTTGTCAAAAATGAATAGCGGTGAATTTGACCTCAACCAGATGAAAGTCTTCCATCTGGAGTTTTATCATGCTTTCGCCCAGGTCTTTACCGATGCGGTGATCGAAGCGCTGAGCTCGGCAAAACAGTTGGAAGGCCGCCTGGGCGCCCGGGCAAAAATGGCCGCGCGTTTCCTGCTGCAGATCAACCTGCTGGACGAATTGGGTTTCCACCCGGGGACCGGCAGTGACGGCAGTTATAACGGCCAGCCTGCATTGGCGCACTATGTGCAATTCTTCAATACCATTGAACAGCTGGGTATGAGTGAGGACGAGGTGAAAGCCTGGTTGCCGATGTCCAGCTCCGTGGCTTGCCGCGCAACCTTTGAAAACGCCTACGGCGATTACCCGCAGCTGGTAGCGCTGCTGGCCGTTGCGGAAACGGTGTTCCATGATTTTGCGACGCCTTGGGCAAAGAGCGTGGACGTGGCGACCGACATCGACGTTTCCCGCGGTTATCACAGCATTCACGTAGAAACGGAAACCGGCGAGTCGATTGAAGACGGCCACTCTGAAGATGCCTGGATTTTATTCTGCCAGGCGATAACGGAAGATCGTTTCGAGGAAATGGTACAACATGTGGATCTGTGGCTGAAGGTATGGAATGACTTCTGCAACGATCTGCTTGCCGGCCGCGCCGCAAAATAATTTCAGGCTAATTTAACTTTTCATATTTTATATTGAGAATAAAGAGCTAATCATTATGCCGTCTCATCAGTTGTTTAACAGGGGATTTAATTCCTTCAACCAACTATTGCCCGAACTTGCTGTTCAACATACCGACAAGACGGCATTTGAATTTTTGCGAAGTGCCAAAGAAATAAACAACCAAAGTTACAGACAATTGCATCAGCGCGCCGCATCTCTGGCCAGCGCACTTCAGCAATACGGTCATCGGGGCGACAGGGTTATTTTACTTTACCCCGACGGCGAAGATTTTATTGGCGCTTTTTTCGGGTGTCTTTATGCCGGCATGATTGCCGTGCCTGTCCCTATGCCGGCCAAGGCCTCAGGCAGCGCGTGGGAGCGCTTTATTGGGGTTTTACGCAATGCGCAAACGGAATTTATCGTCACCACAGGGAAAGGCGCTGAAACCTTAACATCGCTCGGTTTACCGCTGGCGCCGCTAATTTTTACCTTTGATCAACTGCCCGCAGTGGCATTGCCGGCGGGGTATCGCCTTCAGCATCTCGATAGCCATTTTTCAGGGGCGTTTAACCCTGCGCCGGTGAGCGACGACGATGTGGCTTTTTTGCAATACACCTCGGGTTCAACCGGTACGCCAAAAGGGGTCATGGTCACTCATGGCAACCTGTGGGCCAACTCTCAAGCCATCCATCGTTATTTCGGTCACCACAATGAAAGCCGCGGCATGATATGGCTGCCGCATTTCCATGATATGGGGCTTATTGGCGGCTTGCTCCAGCCGGTATTCGGGGCATTCCCCTGCCGGGTGATGTCGCCGATGATGCTGATGAAAAACCCGCTTAACTGGTTAAAGCAGGTGTCAGAGTTCCGTGCGACGACGTCGGGTGGCCCTAATTTCGCCTACGACCTCTGCGTGCGCAAAATCAGCCCGCAGCAGGCCGAAGGACTGGATCTCTCCAACTGGGATGTGGCGTTTTGCGGTGCGGAGCCTATCCGCCCAGCTACGTTGCGCCAGTTCAGTGAACACTTTGCTCCGGCCGGTTTCCGGGGGCAGGCGTTTTTACCCTGCTATGGCATGGCGGAAACCACGCTGATCGTTACCGGCAGGGAGAAAGGCCAGGGGATGGCGGTCGCCGAAGAAAAATCGGGGGATGTCGTCAACTGTGGCGAGGCGCTGCCCGGCACCGATGTCCGCATTGTCGATCCCGAGACGCTACAACCGCTTGCGGCCGGGCAAACCGGCGAGATTTGGTTACGTGGGCCCAGCATTGCGGCCGGTTATTGGAATAACGCGGCGGCGACGGAGGCCAACTTCCAGGCGCGCATCGAGCCTGATCCGGCGCATTGGTTACGCAGCGGCGATTTGGGGTTCCTGCAAGCGGGGGCGCTGTACGTCACCGGACGTGTGAAAGAACTTCTGATCGTCAATGGGCAAAACCATTACCCGACGGATATCGAGGAAACGATCAGGGGAGCAGATATTTTGCTGGCAGACGCAACCGTTTGCGTCTTCGCCGCCGAGATTGCCCAAACTGAACAGGCGGTGGCCTTGCTGGAGATCCCGGAACGTCTCAAAGAGACCCTGGATACCGCAGCGTTGAACCGGCGTTTGAATGCCGCGGTGGCCGAGCGGCATGGCATAACCCTGGGGGAATGGGTATGGGTCGGCCGCCGGGCCATTCCACGCACCACCAGCGGCAAATTGCAACGTACCCGCGCCAGAGAAATGTACCGGCAAAATGAACTGGCGGTGCAATGGCGTAGCCGGGCCGAGCAACCGCAAACCGCCCAGGTTGACGATGTTGCCTCATACAGCGTGCCTGCCCTGGCCGCGCTTATCGCCGGTATCATCGGCACTGCGGTCAACGGCGCTGTCGGTGAAGAACAGTGGGATGAGGCTTTTACCGCCTTTGGCCTGAGCTCGTTACAGGCGGTTGGCGTGATCGGCGAGTTAGAGCAACATTTGGGGCGTGAGCTGTCGCCGGCGCTGATTTACGATTATCCGACGATCAATAAGCTGGCTGCGGGTCTGTTGCAACCCGTTGCGCGACCAGAAGCCGCCAGGACGGCCGTGGCCAGCCAGGATATCGCCGTGATTGGCATCGGGGTTGAACTGCCAGGCCACAGTGGCGTGCAGGCGCTGTGGGCGATGTTGCAGCAGGGGCAAAGCACCACGGGTGAAATACCCGCTCACCGTTGGGCCGGCTCTGCACTCGGCGGTTTTAACCGCAAGGGCAGTTTCTTTGACCGCGTGAGCGATTTTGACGCCGGTTACTTTGGCATTTCGCCGCGCGAGGCGGAGTATATCGATCCGCAACATCGCCTGCTGTTGGAAACCGTGCAACAGGCGCTGACCGATGCGGGGTTACAGGCTTCTGCGCTGCGGGGCAGCGACACCGCGGTGTTTATCGGCATCAGCGCCAGTGATTATGCCCTGGTCTCGGGCGACCGGGTTTCCGCGTATAGCGGGCTGGGCAATGCACACAGCATTGCCGCCAACCGCATATCTTATCTTTATGATTTTAAAGGGCCAAGCGTCGCCATTGATACGGCCTGCTCCTCTTCGCTGGTGGCCATCGACGGGGCCATGCAAAGCCTGCGCTCGGGGCGCAGTTCGCTGGCTATTGCCGGCGGCGTGAATCTGGCGTTGACGCCGCATTTGCAAAAGGTCTTCACCGAGGCGCAGATGCTGGCGCCGGACGGCCAGTGCAAAACCTTTGACGCGCGCGCCGATGGCTATGTGCGTGGCGAGGGGTGCGGCATCGTGGTGTTGAAACCCCTGGCGCAGGCATTGGCCGATGGCGATCGGGTTTATGCCACCTTGGTTGCCAGCGCTATCAATCAGGATGGCCGCAGCAACGGCATCACGGCGCCTAACGGGCCATCGCAGCAGGCGGTGATCGCGCGGGCGCTGGCCGAGGCGGGCATCGACAGCAATCACATCGACTATGTGGAAGCGCATGGCACCGGGACGGCGCTGGGTGACCTGATTGAGTATCAGGCGCTGGAAGCGGTGTTTGCCGAGCGGAGCCAACCGGAACCGGTTCAGGTGGGATCCGTCAAGACCAATATTGGCCATCTCGAAGCCGCCGCCGGCGTGCTTGGGGTGGTGAAGACCGCGTTGATGCTGCATAGCCAACAGCGCGTGCCTCATTTGAATTTCCAACAGAAAAATCCGCATATCGCCGCCATTAGCCACCGGGTGGCGGTGGCGGGCAGTCACCCTTGCGCCTGGGAGTCTGCGGCGGGCCAACGTTATGCCGGTGTCAGCAGTTTTGGCTTCGGCGGGACGAACAGCCACGTGATACTGCGTGATTGTCCACAGGCCGCGAAGCGCGATGAGGCGGCCCAGCCGCTGACGCTGCTGCTGGTGGCCTCGCACGAAGAGCAGGGTTTCAACGCGCAGCGTGACGGCATTTATAGCACCTTGCAAATGCAGCACGACGTTGACGTCCCGGCATGGTGTCGCCTGGTCAATACCCGTTATGACCACCCGCGCTATCGTGGGTTTGCCTATGGCGCCAATCGCCGGCAATTGGCAGAAAACCTGGCGCAACTTACCGCGAATAAAGTGGAGAAACCGCGCCCGCAGGTCTGGCTCTTCCCAGGGCAGGGAACGCAGCAAATCGGCATGGGGGCGGCTTTATACCAGCATCTGCCGCACTACCGCACGTGCTTCGATAGCCTGGCTGAGCGGGTTCAGGAAGAGTATCAAATCGATATTCGGCAAGCGCTGCATGCGCAGGACGACAGTTGGCAGCATTGCGCCAAAACCTGCCAGTTGGCCCTGTTTGCCTGCAGCTATGCCACGGCGGATAGCTTGTTGCAGTTCGGGCTACGCCCGGCGGCGGTGATTGGCCATAGCCTGGGCGAGTATTGCGCTGCGGTTGTCGCCGGCCAGATTTCGCTGGAGCAGGGGTTGGCGATGGTTCATCAGCGCGCACACCTGATGGACAGCCTGGAGCAGCGGGGCGCGATGGCGGTGGTGTTCAGCGGCGAAAATGAGGTCCGCCGCGGTATCGCCCCCTGGGCCGATGATATCGACATTGCCGCGTTCAATACGCCGACGCTGACCACCATCACCGGCAGTTCGCCGGCGATTGATGCCTGCTTGCAGGCGATTTCAGCGCAAGGCGGCCATGCCCGCCGGATCAAAACCACCAACGCATTCCATTCTCACCTGATGGATCCCATCTTGCCGGCGTATCGCCTTTGGTTGACGCAGCATATTGATTTCGCAGAGGGGAATATCCCTTTCTACAGCAATCTGGACGCGCTGCCGCGCCGGCATACCGATGCCGACTACTGGAGCCAACAAATCCGGCAACCCGTTCATTTCCTGCAAGGCATACAGGCGCTGCAGGAGGAAGGGAAATATACCTTTGTGGATCTGAGCGCCGACAGTTCGCTGGGCAAGTTTGTCGCCGCCACCGATCGCAGCCAACCGATTTTGGCGGCCGCCGATCATCGCCATGAATACCAATCACTGCTGACGCTGCTGGGTTCGTTGTGGCAGCAAGGGCATGACATCGACTGGTCCAGGCTGTATCGCACAACAAGTCGTGAAGCCTTGATGCTGCCGGCCATTCAATTTTGTCGGAAAACTTATTGGCTGGCCGATGAAACGCCAACGCTGCCGCCATCTTCACATGAGGACGCTATGTCAAAACAACATCAATTACACGCCGAAATCAAAGCGATCATTGCCGGGTATTTGGGGGCATCGCCCGAAGCTCTGGATGATGATCTGCCCTTCCTGGAAATGGGGGCCGACTCGCTGGTCTTGCTGGATGCGATCAATACCATCAAGGATCGCTATGGCGTGGTGATCCCGCTGAGATCGCTGTTTGAAGAGTTGAATACGCTGGATGCGGTGATCCATTACGTTGTGGAACGTGCGCAAGTGGCGGAGCCCGTCGCGGTGGCCGGTGAAAGCCGGGTTGTGGCGGCAATGCCGCAAGCCGACGCTTCGGTGATACCTGTGTCGGCCCCTCAGCTCGAACCGGAATGGGGAATACCGGCAACGGCTCCGGCTGAGTTGCAAGGCGTGATTGCGCGGCAATTAGAGGTCATGTCGCAACAGCTGCGCCTGTTAAGCGGCGGCCATGCTCAACCGCTTTCCGCGCCCGCGCTGCCTTCGGTACCGGCAAGCGCACCGGTAGCCGCCCTTCCTGCACCGGCAGTGGCGAGTAACGCACCGGTTACCGCTGCACCGGCCAAAGCCGGCGCACACACTAGCTGGTTTAAAAAGGAAACCAGGAAGACGTCATTAGGGGCCGAGCGCGATAAACACATACAGCAATTGACGCAGCAGTTTGTCAGCAAAACCCCGGGTTCCAAGCACAATGCGCAGCAGTACCGCGCCGTGCTGGCGGATAACCGGGCATCGGCGGGTTTCCGTTTATCCACCAAGGAAATGCTGTATCCCCTGGTGGGCGTGCGTTCACAAGGCTCCCGTATTTGGGATGCCGACGGTAACGAGTACATTGATTTCACCATGGGGTTTGGTGCCAACCTGTTGGGCCATGCGCCTGAGTGCGTGCAGCAGGCCGTTGCCGCACAGCTGGCGCAAGGCATGCAAATCGGGCCGCAGAGCCCGCTGGCCGGTGAGGTTGCAACATTGATTGCAGAGCTGACGGGCCAGCACCGCGTGGCGTTTTGTAACTCCGGTTCTGAAGCCGTCATGAGCGCGGTACGCCTGGCGCGTGCCGTAACGGGCAAGAACAAAGTGGCGCTGTTCAGCGGCTCTTATCACGGCGTTTTCGATGGCATCCTGGGGCGTCAGCAGGGGGGCGAAACCCCGGAGCGGGCAGTGCCGATTGCCGCAGGGACGACGGCGTCCCTGGTCGAGGATCTGCTGGTGCTCGACTACGGCAGCGAAGAGAGCCTGGCGTTGATTGCCCAGTATGCCGATCAACTGGCCGCGGTCATTGTGGAGCCGATTCAAAGCCGCTACCCCGATCATCAGCCGCGCGACTACTTGCATGCGCTGCGTAAGCTGACGGCCGAGCGCAATATCGCCTTGATGTTCGATGAAGTGATTACCGGTTTCCGCCTGGCAGCCGGCGGCGCGCAGGCGTATTACGGTGTCCAGGCCGATATTGCCACCTACGGCAAGATTGTCGGCGGCGGCATGCCGATTGGCGTCATTGCGGGGTCTGCGCGCTTTATGGACAGCATCGACGGCGGTTTCTGGCAATACGGCGATGAATCCTGGCCGCAATCCGAACTGATTTTCTTTGCCGGGACCTTCTCCAAACACCCTCTGACCATGGCGGCCAGCAAAGCGGTGCTCGACTATATCAAGAGCCACCCCGGGCTCTATGACGACATCAACCAAAAGACGCATTACCTCGCGCAGACGCTCAACACCTGGTTTGTCACGACGGGTACGCCGATCGAGATCGTCTCGGCGGGCAGTTTGTTCCGTTTCAAATTCAGCGGTAACTACGACATTTTGTTCCATCACCTGATGCTGCGCGGCATCTTCATTTGGGAAGGCCGCAACTGCTTCGTGTCCACCGCGCACTCTTCGCAAGATATAGAGCACTTTATCGCGGCGGTAAAAGAGAGCGTTAATGCCATGCGCGTTGACGGTTTCTTCGGTGATGCCGGTTTGCACCCCGATACGCCTTACCCGGCCGCCGACAGCCAGCAGCGCTTTATGCTGCTGGCCGCCAAAGACGAAAGCGGGCTGTGCGCGGGCAACATCGGCTGCGTGGTTGAAACGGCGCGGGAAATCGAGGGTTCACTTCTGGCCGAAGCCTGGGCGCTGCTGAGCGAACGTCATGAGTCCTTGCGTATGCAGTTCAATGATGCGGGGGAGTTGCGGGTGGTTCCGGGTGGGAGCAGCGTCGATTTTATTGAAGAACGCAGCGAGTCGACAGAGGTTGCCGCACGGCTGGCCGAGTTTGCCGCCAAACCCTTCGCCTTGACGGCAGCGCCGCTGGCGCGTGTCTTGTTGCTGAGCCAGCCCGGCCAAATAGCCCTGGCGTTGACGGCGCACCATACGGTGGCGGATGGCTGGTCATTTATGGTGATGCTGCGTGAACTGCTGCATATCTACGATGCGCTGGCGGCAGGGTTTAGCCCTGAGCTGTCGGCGGCGCCAAGTTATTTGCGTTTTATGCGTGCGGAAAAGACCGCCAATGATATAGAGGTTGCTCAACGGCTGGCCGCTATCCCCGCGCGTCGTTTCGATCCCGCCAGTGCGCTGCCGGTGGTCCTGCAGGCCGCGCCGTATCAAGGCCAGCGTTTGAAGCAAGGGCTGGCTTACCCGAACTTGTCGGCCCAACTGCGTAAAGTGGCCGCCGAACTGCGCACGACCCGCTTTGTGATGCTGAACGCCCTGTTTGTACTGACGCTCGAGAAGTTTGTCGGCCACTCGGTGTTGCCTGTCGCGGTGCCGAATGCCGGGCGTGACTTCGAGAACAGCGAAGGGTTGGTCGGCCAATGCGTCAGCCTGATGCCGTTGTGTTTCAACAGCGCCGCGAGCGCTTCGTTGCCTGAGTTTGTGGCCAAGGTGCATCAGGCCATTCTGGCGCAGCGTGACGCGCCGGCATTGCCGTCCCGCTGTTTCCATGGCGAGCAAGCGCCACTGCCTCTGCTTGCCACGTTCAATGTTGAGCCGTCCGTTCCGTTGGCGGAAATGCGCCAGTGGCAGGCCAGCCTGTCGATGCTGCCGGTCAACGCGGTCGAGTTCCCCTTGATGATCAACGTGGTGGAAATGGCCGATGAGCTGTCGATTGAGTTGGATTATCAGGCGCGTTATTTCACCGAACAAACCGCCTCAGCGCTGCTGGAGCCGTATCTGGCTGCGATTGCGGTTCTGGCAGAGCAAGGCGTGAGCGCCGTAAATCAGCAGTTTTATTCACAGGTTGCCGTGGAAGCATGATGAAAAAGTTGATGGGGATAGCGCTGGCCATCGCTGTGCTGGCGTATGTAATCAATCTGCTGTTTGACGCCGGCGTGTTCTACCGCGTTCAGGATATCAACCTGCAGCAATGCCAAAAAATACCGGGGATCAGCGGGGCGGAGGATATTGCGCCGCTAAAGGAGGGGGGCGCACTGCTCAGCAGCCTGAATCGCCACGATAACGCGCCGGGGGCGCTCTATTACTTCCAACAGGGGCAAGCGCCCCTGCGTTTACCCGGCGACTATCCGGCTGAGTTTTACCCGCACGGTATCGATGTGTGGCAAAAGGGCGCAGAGACGTGGGTTTACGCCGTGAGCCACGGCTCTCGTGGGGATCGCATTGAGACGTTCCGTTTTGAGCGGGCGGCGATGCGGCTGATTTATCAGCCTGAGCTGTCGCGCAGCGTCGGCAAGAATATCAACGACATCAGCGTCATTGATAAATCCCGTTGGCTGTTGACGCGTGACCACGCCTTTTCCGGCATGTTGGGGCGCGTTGAAGACTATCTGCGGCTGCCACTCTCGCTGGTCTTGCTGGTAGACGACGCGGGGGAGCATACGTTGCTTGATGGGCTGCATTTTGCCAACGGCATTTACTACAACCCGCAACGGGGGCGGCTGTACGTGGCGGAAACCACCAACGGCACTGTGAGCAGTTGGGCATGGCGGCCGGGCGAGGCGTCACCCGTCTTGCTGGGGAGGTTCACCGGGTTGCACGGTGTCGACAATATCATGCCTGACGGGGATGGGCTGCTGGTGGCCGCGCATCCGCAACTGTTAAAGCTGGCCGCATTTCAAAAGGATGCGCAAGCGCGTTCGCCGTCGCTGGTCTGGCAACTGTCGCTGGGCACACAGGGTGCGGTTGAACGTTCGCAGATTTATTACCAGAGCCATGGCCAGGCGCTGGCGGCGATCAGCGTGGCGGCGCCGCTCGGCGGGCGGATCCTGATGGGCAGCGTATTTGACGATGGCCTGCTGACGTGCGGAGAGCAATAACATGCTGAAGAGATGGTTCTCGCGCCGCAGCACCTTTCAGGGGGCGCTGGAGGGGAAAACCTTCACCTTGGCTGCGGGGGAAACGGTGCTGGAAAGCGCGCTGAAAGCCGGCGTGGCGTTGCCTTATAACTGCCAGGTGGGGTCTTGCAAATCCTGCCTGTGCCGGGTGGTCAGCGGTAAAGTGCGTTCGCTGGTGGATCTCGGCTATTTGCTCAGTGCCGAAGATATTGCGGCCGGCCATGTGTTGGCCTGCCAGTGCCTGCCCCAGTCTGATTTAACCCTGATGCCAGCTGCGGTAGCGACAAACTGGGTGCCGGCTCAGATAAAACAGGCGACTCCTCTCTCAAGCAGGGTGTGGCGGATCACCCTGTCGCCTGAGCAGGCTATGCCTTTCCTGCCCGGGCAATTTTTGCAGCTTTGCCACCAACCGGGCACGGATGTCCGCAGTTACTCGGTGAGTTGGCCCAGTAACGCGCGGGAGATTGTCGTGGATATCACGCTGAGAGAGCAGGGGCGCGTTTCTCCCCTTTTATGCAATCCGGGCAGCGTCGGGCGCACCCTGTGGGTATCTGGCTGTAGCGGGCGGTTTGGGCAAGTCGATGACGGGAAAGGGCCATTGCTGGCCATAGCCAGCGGCTCAGGTTTAGGAACCACGTTGGGGCTGGTTCGTGCGGCTCTGGCGCGTAATCCCTATCGGGCGGTAATGCTGGTGCATGCCATTCGCAAGCGGCAGGACAAGTTTGACGTTGCCGAACTGCAGCGGTTGCAACAACAGCATGAAGGCTTTCATTACTTGCATGCGTTGTCGCAGGAGAATGAGGGGAAACAGCACGAACTTGCGGGGCGCTTTACATCCTGGCTGGAAGAGTGGCGCAGCCTCTATCCGTACCAAAAATACCGGCTGGAGGCTCCCGGTTGGCGGGCGATGATCTGCGGTAACCCAGGGCTGGCGCAGGCGTGCCAACGGGGGCTGCTTGCGACCGGGGTGATGGCGCGACATATCCAGACGGACTGTTTTTCTCCCGCCGGCGCCGAGGAAAAAATCTCGAACAATAAGGAGTTAGTATGTTGAGTTACCTAAGATTCGCCCTGGTGCCACTGGTGTTTTTACCCATGACAGCGGCGGCCAACGTGCTCGGCGGCGGGTGGATACTGGCCGCCATGCTGTGCGTATCCTTGAGTTATTTGATCTTTGATAATGTGACCCCGGTAGATACTGCCGATCACCACTATCGCTTCACCGCTCTTCTGGCGCTGATCCCCTATCTGCAACTTCCTGCGGCCCTGCTGGCGTTGTTTACGTTGATCTGGCAGGCGGCACCGGGCGATGTGCTGGGGTTTGGGGCCGGGGTCTCGGCGGCGACGGGGTGGGATGTCCCGGCCTTGCACGGTATGCGAATGCCGGAATTGCTGCTGGCCGCCGTGTCCACCGGCTATACGCTGAGTACCAACACGGTGGTGGCTCATGAGCTTATCCACAAAACCCAGAGCTGGTTGGCGATGACCGTCGGGCGCTGGTTACTGGCATTGGTTGCGGACGCGCAGTTTTCTATCTCCCATGTGTACTCGCATCACCCCAATGTGGCGACGTACGCCGATGGGGCGACGGCACGCCGTGGCGAGCATGTTTACCGTTTCTTTATCCGCTCGTCCCTGTCGCAGTACCGCGAGTCATGGCAGGTGGAACAGCAACGGCTAAAAGGCCAGGGCAAGCGGAGTATTACGCTGGGCAATAGGGTGATTCGCAGCGTTATCATGAGCCTGACGATCCTGGCCGCCTGTTATGCAGCGGCAGGGGGGCGTGGATTACTCGCTTGCCTGGTGGCCATGCTGGTCTCCAAGTTCTTGTTTGAAACCGTCAACTATATCCAGCATTACGGCTTAATCCGGGTTCCCAATACCCGCGTTGAGCCACGCCACAGCTGGGATTGCAACAACCAGGCATCTTCTGCCGGCCTGTTGAATCTGACGCGCCACTCGGATCACCACACGAATCCACGTCGGGAGTTCTGGCGGCTGCAAGCGCACAGCTATGCGGTGGGGATCGATCATGGTTACGTGGCGCATATCCTGTATGCGTTGGTACCGCCACTGTGGTTTAAACGCATGGAAGCAAAACTGGCGTATTGGGATCGGCATGTCGCCACGGATGCGGAAAGGGCCCTTATTCGGCAGCTCGATAAGCGTCAAGCGGCGCAAGATGCGCCCGCGCAAGTCTAACGTCATCCGCGATTCTGGAGAGTACAATGAGCGAACACTTTGACCAACTTATCGAACAAGCCTACCGGCAGTATCGTGGGCCGGCGTATATGCGCTCACCGGCCGTATCCTGCATTAAAGTGGGTATCCGGTTGATGGATTTTGTGGTGCCTGGCCCAACGGCCGCCTACCTTGGCAAACGCTTTTTCACCCCACGCCGCGTCCCGACACGCGAAAGCGATAAACAGACGATGGGCATGGCGAGCAGCATTACGTACATCACCCTGAGCAACGATAAGCAGGCGGTGGTGTACCACTGGGGACAACAGGGGCCAAAGGTGCTGTTGGCGCACGGTTGGGAGTCGCGGGCATCGCATTTCTCGCGTTTGATCCAGGTATTGGTGGAACGGGGTTTCCAGGTTGTCGGCTTTGACGCACCGGCACACGGGGATGCGGAAGGCGACCAGAGCAGTATTGTCGAGTTTATCGAAATCATTCAGCGACTGGAGCGGCAAGAGGGCGGTTTTGACGCGATTGTGGCCCACTCCTTCGGTGGCCTGTCGGCGATCAACGCTGTGAAAGCCGGGCTGCGTACCAAAGCCTTGGTGATTGTCGGCGCACCCACGCACTTTAGCGGCCTGGTGACCAAGTATGCTTCTATCCTCAATTTGCCGGCGCGTCAGCAGCAACGTTTACGGGGTTACATTGAGCGTTACTTTGGCATCGGGGATGCCGTTTGGCAGCGCTTTAACGCTTATGAAGGGTTGCGGCAGATTGAACAACCGGCGTTAATCATCCACGACAGCGCCGACGATATCGTCCTGGAAGTGGAAGCAGAATGCCTGGCCCAAGCCTGGCCTGCCGCCTGTCTGGTGAAGACCCAGGGGCTGGGGCATAACCCGTTGCGCCGCCCGGGGGAGGGCATAGATCTGGTGTTGGCGCATCTGGCTCCGCTTCAACCTTAACCGGCGCTATTCTTGCCGGGGCGGGATTGCCCGATAGTCAGGGATAATGGCTATCGGGTTCCGGCGCGGGGGCAAACCCCGCGCATCTTCAGAGCCGGATCCTCGCCTTCCTGTCCAGCAGCAACCCGGCGTCGTCATAATAACGGCCAGGCCAGATCTCGGCGGGATGGACGCCGACGGCTTCGGCAATCATCCATTCACCTTTGGGCCAGGGCCGCACAAGGGCGTTTGCCAGCGTTGAAGAACTCAGCCTTGCCGCCTAGCGCCGCCAGGTTAAAGCGGCGTTGGCTTATTTTGGTGATGATTGAGCTGCCATTTACCTAAGCTCGGTAATGATGATCGCCACGTCTCCACACTGTGTGGAACAACCCGGCGGAATGCGGTTATGTCTCTGCAACAGATCTCTACTAACCTCCTGGCCGGCAAGGCGCTAAAAGGTTTTGGCTACCGGCATTACGTTTATCTGATCCTGATGTTTGCCGCCGGGATCCGGTTTATTTCTTTAACCGGCAGATACCTTTGGTGTGACGAGGCCTCCAGCGTGCTGACCAGCCGTTATGACGTCTCGGCGCTGCTGTACCATGCTTCTTTTGACGTCCATCCTCCGCTTTATTATCTGCTGCTGCGTGGCTGGATGCTGCTGTTCGGCGATAGCATTTTGGCTGTCCGTTCTCTCAGCCTGCTGTTTGGCGTTATTACGGTCGCGCTGGCCATAAAGCTGACGCGCAAGGTCGCCAATGAACGGGCGGCACTGCTGGCCGGCAGCCTGATGGCGATGATGCCGATGGCGGTGCGTTACAGCCAGGAGGCGCGTATGTATGCGCTGATGGGCATGTTGACGATCGCCGCTACCCTGGCGCTGGTGATGTGGTTAAAGGCGCCCGCTAACCGTCGTTATTTGGCGGTTTATGCGTTATTGATGGCGTTGAGTTTTTATACGCATTACTTCACCATTTTTGCCTTAATGACGCACTGGATCGTGCTGTTGGCGCTGTCCTGCCGGCGTGATGAGCCCCAATGTTATCTCAAGCAACCGGCATGGTGGCTGGCCAATTTGGCTATAGGATTGGCCTATATCCCCTGGCTGCTGGTGTTGGTGAACTTGCTGGATCATATTGCGGAGCTGAAAGTGGGCGGGGATGTTGGCTGGATCCCCCAGGTTGTGTGGAGCGATCTTCCTGCCATGTATTGGCGGTTATTCACCGGGAATGATGGCAGAGGTTATCCCGCGATCATTTTTTGGCTGTTGCCGGTGTGCTTCACCGGGTTGTCATGCCTGTGGCTGATGGGGCGGGGAGGGGAAAGAAAATACCTTCTGCTGTTGCTTTGCAGCGTATTTATCCCCGTTACTCTGCTGTTTATTATTTCGTTCCGAACGCCGTTATTCGTCGACCGTTATTTATTTTTCTCCTCATTAGGCATTCCGATCATCCTGGCCCTGTTAATTACTGAAAACGAAAAAAAGGCGCACAGGATTTTATTGTTGTTGCTGGTTAGCCTGCTGTTTGGCAGCGGGTTGCGCAATGATTATCCGCCGGAGAAAGATGAGTTTAAGGAGATGGTGCGCTATATCAACAGTGGCTATCAACCTGATGATGCCGTTGTCGTCAGCAATATGTTCAATTATCTGAGTTATGTTTATTACAACGAGAAAGGGCATCGCGCGTTGCTGTATACGCCGGTCAAGCCCAACGGTAATTCCGGAAAACCCAATGCCTATGGTTTTGGCACTTTTTTCCACGATCGGGCGGCGCAGACCTATGTCGATAATCTCAATGCCCTGGTGGGGGCCCATCGTCGGGTGTGGTTGGTCAGCGGCGGCGATTTTAATCAGGATTTTGGGCGGTTGCCGCCGGGATGGGCCAACACCAGCACCTTTAAAAGCGGCGGGTTCGAATCGCGGCTGTTTATCGTTAAATCAGGCAGGTGAAAGCCGAGGGCAGCGGCGGGTCTTTGATAGCCGCCAACGACACCACTCCGCGGGTGCATTGACGGGAAAAATTACTTTTCTTCTCCAGGGCGGAAATAATGCCCGCATTTAGGGCAGATCATGGTGATATTTTTGCGCACCTTGCTGCTGCTTTGCTCGGAGGCGTAAGCGCATTTTGGGCAAGTCACTTTCACGGATGTGGCGCTGAACATCTTAAGGGCATCAAAGATAGACATATCTTTCACCGGGTAGATGTAGGGGTTATCAGTATACCACCGGGTGCTCCCAATAGCCCTGAATCGATTATTTATTAATCGGTTGTGTGAGATGGGTAAGGCGCCATGCCCATCCCTGAGCGCCGGCGCCACGGTCAACATGTCACATTTCCATCCGGCGTTACATCTGCCGGAGCAACCTTACGCAGGAATGACAGTTCTATACATTGGGATTGGTAAGGTAGTCCTACCCGATGATGTTGTGTGTTAGTCCCTGTAGTGTATTACCCCATCCCTGTTAAGTTTATCCCGCCTCGTGCGGGATTTTTTTTATCTGCGTCCGACGATATTCAGGCCGCCGAACATGATGTTGCGGGTGGTCGACAGCGTCAGAAAATCATGCGGGAAGCCCAATTCAATCGCGCTGAGCGCATCCAGACGTTGCCAGCGATCTTCCGCCAACCTGACCTCCAGCGCACCGAGGTTGTCATCCAGTTGCGTCAGCGTGCGTGCGCCGATAATCGGCGCGCTCACCGCCGGATTGCGCAGCGTCCAGGCCAACGCCACTTGAGCGGGCGTGTAACCGGCTTCGCGGGCGATATCGCTCACGGCATCGGCAATGTCGAGGTTGTGGGCGGTCAGCGTTCCCTTGGTGCGCACGACCTCGCGTCGGGTACCTGTTTCATCCCCCTCCGGTTGCAGATCCTGCCGCCGGTATTTGCCGCTCAGCACACCGCCCGCAAGCGGCGACCAGGGGATCACGCCCAGCCCCAGCTCTTGCGCCATCGGGATCAATTCGCGCTCCACCGTGCGTTCCAGCAGGCTGTATTCGATTTGCAGGCCGATAAGAGGCGACCAGCCACGCAAATCCGCCAGCATCTGCATTCTGGCGGCCTGCCAGGCCGGGAGATCCGATACCGCCAGGTACAGCACCTTGCCGGCGCGCACCAGATCGTCCATCGCGCGCATGATTTCTTCCACCGGGGTGGTGTAGTCCCAGGCGTGCAGATAGAGCAGGTCTATATAGTCGGTATTCAGGCGCCGCAGGCTATCCTCCACCGATCGCACCATGCTTTTGCGGTGATTGCCGCCGGAGTTCGGGTTATCGGGTTGCATCGGCAAGGTGTATTTGGTGGCGATCACCAGACGATCGCGGCGGCCGGTGGCGAATTCACCGACAAAGCGTTCGGCGCTGCCTTCGGTATAGCGGTTGGCGGTATCGATAAAGTTGCCGCCGTGGTCGACATAGGCGTCGAACAGGCGGCGGGCTTCGGCCTGTTCTGCTCCCCAACCCCAGTCGGCGCCGAAGGTCATGGTGCCAAGCGCCAGCGGCGAGACGCGCAGGCCGGAGCGGCCCAGCAGGCGGTAACTGTCCAGCGATAAGGATGTGTTCATGGGCGTTCTCCTGTTGATGTTGATTTCAAGATAGACCCGGCGGGCTGTTCACGGAATACGCTATAATCTTCATGAATTATTAATCAATGGAGGCATAATGAGAGGAAGTGAATTTGCAGAGTTACGCGCTTTTGCCGCCATTGTTGAACACGGCAGCTTCGCCCGCGCCGCCGTGCACCTGGGCATGACCGCTTCAGCGCTGAGTCAGACGCTGCGCAATTTGGAAAGCCGCCTAGGGTTGCGGCTGCTGAACCGTACCACCCGCAGCGTGGCGCCCACCGACGCCGGGGCGCAGATGTTGGCGCGCCTGTTGCCGGCTATCGCCGAAATCGATGCGGCGGTGGAACAGGCAGTCAACCAACGCCAGCAGCCCAGCGGGCGTTTGCGGCTCAATGTTACGCGGATCGCCGCCATGCATTTTCTGGCGCCGTTGATCGCGCCTTTTCACCGGCAGTACCCGGATATCCTCCTCGATCTCAACGTGGAAGACCGGCTGGTGGACATTGTCGCCGGCGGTTTCGATGCCGGCGTGCGTCTGCACGAGAAGCTGGAGAAGGACATGGTGGCGATCAAGCTTGGCGGAGACCTTCGGATGCGGGTAGTGGTCTCCCCGGCGTATCTGGCTCGTCATGGCCAACCGCAGGCGCCGCGCGAGCTGCGCCAACATCTTTGCCTGAATTTTCGCTGGCCAACCAATGGCAATCTTTACCGCTGGGAATTCGAGCGCGACGGGGAAAAGTTGGATATCGCGGTGGAAGGGCCGGTGATCGTTGACGAACCGGAGATCCTGGTGCGGGCGGCGCTGGACGGCGTGGGCATCGCTTACCTGTTTGAGCATCAGGTGGCCGCCGCGCTGGCCGATGGCCGGCTGGTGCCGCTGTTGGATGCCTGGACGCCGCCTTTTCCCGGTTTTTACCTTTACTACCCCGCCAACCGACAAATGCCACGTCCACTACGCGCATTTATTGATTTCGCTCGGCAGCAGGGCGCGCAGGCGGCTGGGGCGTAAATGCCACCCGGTTTTTTTGAATAACTCCGTCAGATAAATTGGGTATTCACCTTGAGGCCGCTTGAGTAGATTGGATCAGCGTATTTACGGGTGCCGCCGGCACCTCGATGCAACTACCTGGGAGTTCCTTATGGCGAAGACAGTGGTGATTTTTCATTCCGGCTACGGCCACACCGAGCGTTTGGCGAACATTGTTGCCGAAGGCGCAGAAGCTGAGCTGATCGCTATCGATCAAGACGGCAATATCAGCGAAGAAGCCTGGCAGAAACTGGATGAGGCCGACGCCATCATCTTTGGTTCGCCGACCTACATGGGCGGCCCGTCGTGGCAGTTCAAGAAATTTGCCGACGCCAGCTCAAAAGCCTGGTTCACTCGCAAATGGCAAGACAAGGTGTTCGGCGGTTTCACCAACAGCGCCAGCCTGAACGGCGACAAGCAGGTCACGCTGATCGCCCTGCAAACGCTGGCTTCACAGCACGGCGGCCTGTGGGTCAGCCTGGGGCTGCCACCGGCCAACAGCAAAGCGGCGCAGCGTACCGATGTGAACAATCTGGGCGGATCTGTCGGCCTGTTGGTACAGACACCTGCCGATGCCGGCGTAGATGAAATGCTGTCGGGGGATTTGGAAACCGCCAAATTGTATGGTCAGCGCGTCGCGAGCATTGCCGCCAAACTGGCGTGATCCCATTCCCCATCGCGTTCGGTGGGGATATCGCGCCGTTCATTTTTTCTGCACATTTGGCGTGTAAACTGAGAAATGTTATTAGCCTGCTTGGGCTAACACTGCATTTCGTACAAATATTCCCGGTTCCTAGACCGGGTTTTTTGTTGCTAAGGTCCGCTTAAGCTTCCGGCTATATAGTGAATAGCGGCACAGGCAGACAATGGCTGTGCCGTAACTGTCAATTTGCTGCTCTTCAAGCGAGCCCGCTCTGCGGGTTTTTTTTATGTTTCCGGTTCTAATTGCGCTTCCGGGTGACTTGCTGGAAAATAATCTCAGGCACAATAGGGTAAACGCTAAATAGCCATCTTATTGTTGTGGTTTTGTGCTGATGCGGTTCAATGGCGGCTTAGGCTATGCTGGTAGATATCGCTGAACATTTTTCTTCGGTTTTGCGTGAATGCGTTCACTCCAGGTTGCGGCGACGAGCTGTGGAGTTAAGAACGTTCTGCTAAATAAAAATGAATGTCTCTTTGTTTTTGAATCATCTGTATTTACTGGTTGAGAACGGGTTTTTTGTCCTCCTTATCATGCCGGGCGAGGGAATATGCAGATAATTGCTCTGGTTATTATGAATTTATGGGTAAGGTGATGAACGCCAGAATAAACGCCAAACATGGCTTGCCCGTTACCCTCCAGCTGATCACTCTTTTTCTGCTGGCATTTTTGCTTTCCTTGTTGGGTATATTTACTCGTCCGATTGGATCCCTTTCCCTGTTTTGGCCGGTGAATGCGATTTTACTCGGCCTGCTATTGCGCAAACCCGCTTATGCCACGCCGCTGGGCTGGCTAACCACCTACCTTGGCATGATTGCCGCCGATTTGACGACCGGCGAAGCGCTACCTTTGGTCATGTGGTTGAACGCCTGCAATATGTCGCTGATTGCCACCGGTTATGGCGTGATGCTGCTGTTGCCGCAGTCGCAGCGCAGAATGGGCAAGCCTCAGGCGATACTTTATATGTTTACCGCCAGCCTGAGTGGTGCTGCGGTGGCGTCGACCCTGTCGATACTGCGCAATGACAGCCTGTACAATAATACGGTGATCACCGCCTGGCTGGCGTGGTTCAGTGAACAGTTCTCTACCAACCTGTTGCTATTGCCGGTGTTCCTGGCGGCACCGCGGCTGAAGCAACTGTTGCGTATGCAGATCAACTGGCCGCTGCGTGCCGGCATGCCGCTGCTGGCGCTGCTGTTTTCCCTGATATTCAGCGTGTACATCGGTGGCCCGGGGGCGATTGCCTTCCCGATCCCGGCGCTGCTGTGGTGTGCGGTCCGCTACCAGCTGTTCACCGTGACCTTGCTGACGCTGTTGACCGGTATGACCGAAATCAGCAGCATCTCCGCCAACCTGATGCTGTATGAAACGCCGAACAACCACAACGCGTTCCTCGATACCCTGATGTCGGCCCGGTTGGGGATTGCCATGCTGGTCATGGGGCCGCTGATCCTCGCCAGTTCGATAGCCGTTAACCGCAAGCTGATGCGCCGGCTGGAGCACAGCGCCAATCACGATTTCCTGACCGGGGTGCTGGCGCGCAGTGCGCTGACGCGAAAGGCCGGTGAACTGCTGGAGCACAAATATAAATCGAAAGAGGCGGTATCGCTGCTGCTGATTGATATCGATCATTTTAAACTCATTAACGACACTCACGGGCACGAAGTCGGCGATCAGGCACTGGCTACCTTCGCTCATATTGTCCGGCGCGAACTGCGCCACGATCAGCTGTTTGGTCGCTTGGGCGGGGAAGATTTTGCGATTATGCTGCCGCGCGCGCTGGCGGCGCAGGGGGTGGCATTGGCGGAGCATTTACGGCAACTGGTGCAAAAAACCGACCTGTATCCCGGAGGCAAAGCGCCGCTGAAAGTGACCATCAGCGTGGGGGTCGCCAGCCTGGCGATGAACGAAGTGAAGTCGCTGGCACAGCTGATGAATATGGCGGACATCGCGCTTTATCGCGCCAAGTCGCAGGGGCGCAATCGCGTGGAGTCGTTTAACGCGGTGAGTGGCAACAGCGTTGGGCACATAGTGTTCAAATAAGCGTTTCAGTTCTGCCTGGGTTCAAACCGGGTGCCGCAGTTCGGGCAGATAAGCAGAACGTTTTGCCGTAGCGTCGCGCATTTTTGGCTGGTGACGTAGGCGCATTTGGGGCAGGCGATGTTGGTGGAACGATTGATAAAGCCTTTAACGCTGCTGGAATCAGTCATATAGCACGGCCTGTGTCAGGTGAAAACCCACGCTAACACAGGTGATATAAAATTGCTTCGAATGTTTTTTATACGCGCCCCCATTAGTAGGGCGCGAATATATTCGTCCCGACGGAGGCGGGCGAAGCAGATAGCGCCCCGACAAGGGGCAGGGATAGGCGTTGGGCCGTGATTAGAGGCTTTTCAGTACTTTCAGCGTTTCATCCATGTCGATCTCCTGCTCGGAGAAGGTATGGGTCGCGTTCTGGAACGTGGTGATGGTCAGCATGCGCAGCGTCTGCATGGTTTGCGGCGCGTCTTCGGACTGCGGGCGGATGCGGTTCATCAGCAGGCCCACCGACAGCACGGTATTTTCTTTGTCCACGTCCGCTTTCACCGGCACTTCTTTGGTGAAAGTGTTGAAAGATTTGATGCTGGTGATCTTGATTCTTTCGTTGGCGATGATGATGTATTTGCTCGCCGCCTGCACCTTGACCGCATACGCCGAAGGGCCTTTGGTGTTGTTGGTCGGTTCGAAGGTCACCGCCGCGTTTTTCTTAATCAGCTCCGGGTTTTGCACTTTAATCACGTGAAAATAACGATTTTCCCCGTTCTCATCGGTAATAAAGCCGAAGCCTTTGTCTTCAAAAAAAGTCGTTATTTTGCCGTTCATCATCATTCTCGTTAATTCGTTCAATACAATATTTATCCCCTATGAATTTCAAGTTGCGGCTGGGCGACCAGCTCGCTCACGCCAGGCGCTTACTTAAGTAAGTCACTGGGGGCACGAGTGCAGACCACAAGGCTGCGGCTTGAAAGGCGACGGGGATATGATAGCGCGGAATGCCTTGCAGTGACAGGTTACGCGCACCGGTTTTGATAATGCGATAACGGCATTTAGCGGGGTTCCGGACACATGCTATTTTCAAGCTGACTTTATTCAATGCGGAAAGGGAAAATCGATGGGAATTAAACGGCTTAACCACGCGGTGCTGTATGTCAGCGATGTGCAGCAAAGCGCGGAGTTTTATCATCAGGTGCTGGGGTTCAAGCTAAAACCTTCGGGCAGCCCCGACAAAGCGGTGTTTACCCAAGCGGCCGATTCGGATAACGATCACGATCTGGCGCTGTTCAGCAAAAATCTTGGGCAACAGCGCGCCGGAGTGTTTCGCGCCAACGGCGAACCGCCGGCGGAAAACGAACCACCGGCCGGGCTGTACCATCTGGCCTGGGAAGTCGATAGCCTGGATGAGCTCGAACGCATTCGCGATCAATTGGCGCAGCGCGGCATTCTCGGGCTGGAGGAGGATCACGGCGTGCACAAGAGCATCTATGGCCACGATCCGGACGGGCTCTTGTTTGAAGTGACCTGGTTTATCCCGCCGGCGCTGTTGACCGAGCAGGATCGCAATCAGCGCGGCATCAAGCCGCTGGATTTCGCCGCCGAGAAACGCCGCTTCGCTGCTGAGGCTTAAGATTATCGGGCGGGGCGCGGTTGCGCCCCGTGAGTCACAGAACTTTGTTGAGGAAGTTAATGGTGCGCTGGTGCTGCGGATGGTTCAGCACCTGCCGGGCGTTGCCCTGTTCGACGACCTGGCCGTCGACCATAAACACAATCTGATCCGCCGCTTCACGCGCAAAGCCAATCTCATGGGTGACCACCACCAGCGTCACGCCCAAGTCCGCCAGCCCTTTGATCACGTCCAGCACTTCGCCGACCAGCTCCGGATCGAGCGCCGAGGTGGGTTCGTCAAACAAAATGACCTTCGGGTTCAACGCCAGCGCACGCGCAATGGCAATGCGTTGCTGCTGGCCGCCGGACAGGTGGCGCGGATAAGCGTCGGCCTTGTGGCGCAGGCCGACGGTATCCAGCAGCTGATAAGCGACTTCTTTTGCCTGAGCGCGCGAATAAATCTTATGCACCACCGGCGCTTCAATGATGTTCTCCAGCACCGTCAGATGCGGGAACAGGTTAAAGTTTTGGAACACGTAGCCGACGTTGATACGCTGCTTGAGAATCGCGTTCTCTTTCAGTTCATACAGTTTGTCGCCTTTACGCCGGTAGCCGACGTAGTCGCCGTCGATGCGGATAAAGCCTTCATCGACGCGCTCCAGGTGGTTGATGGCGCGCAGCAGGGTGGATTTGCCCGAGCCGGACGGCCCGAGGATCACCGTGACCGTGCCCGGGCGCAGCGTCAGGCTGACGTCGTCGAGCGCCTTGTGCTTGCCGAAAAATTTGCTCACGTTGCTGATTTCAATCAGGCCGCGCGCCGGAACCGGAACGACGTTGCGCACCGGCGCTTCGCGCAGGGCATAGTAATCAATAGCTTCGGACATAAATCCTCCTAACGTTTTATCCAGCCGGCCAGTTTCTGCCAGGGTGACGGCGGCAACTCGCGTACTGCGCCTCGGGCAAAATAGCGTTCAATGTAGTATTGGATCACCGACAGCGCGGTAGTGATGAACAGGTACCAGACGGTCGCGACCATCAGCAGCGGTATTACCTGCTGCGTGCGGTTATAGATGACCTGAATGGTGTAAAACAGCTCCGGCAACGCCAGCACGTAAACGATCGAGGTGCCCTTTGCCAGACTGATGATTTCGTTGAAACCGGTCGGAACTATTGATCGCAGCGCCTGCGGCAAAATGATGCGGAAAGTGCGGCGATAGCCCGGCAGACCGAGCGCCGCTGCGGCCTCATGCTGGCCGTATTCCACCCCGAGAATGCCGCCGCGGATGATTTCTGCGGTATAGGCCGATTGCACCAGGGTTAGCCCCAGGACCGCGACGGAAAACTGGCTGAGGATATCGATGGTCGGGTAGCTGGCGAACACCAGCGAGGTAAAGGGAATGCCCAGCGAGATGGAGTCATACAGGTAAGAGAAGTTATACAAGATGATCAGCACCAGAATCAGCGGCAGCGAACGGAACAGCCAGATATAGCCCCAGGCCAGCGAAGCCAACAGATAAGAGCGCGACAACCGCGCCAGCGCCAGCAAGGTGCCGAAAATAATGCTGAACAGCGTGCCGAGCAGCGTCAGCAGCAGGGTTTGCCCCAAGCCGGAAAGCACTGCCGGCGCAAAGAACCACTCGGCAAATACTCCCCATTCCCAGCGCTCGTTGACTGCCACCGACTGGACGATCGCCGCCAGAATAAACACCGAAAACAGTGCGCCCACCAGCCGCAGCGGATAGCGTGCGGGAACCACTTTTAACACTTCTTGTTTGGACATCGTATTGCTCCTGAAACAGATAAAGGGAGGGGGACCGGCCCCTAGGCAATCTTCCTTTCCTGCGCGCAACAGAGTGCGCCTGCTGTTATCAGGCTTTTGCGAAACGGCAATCGGCCGTCGTAGGGCGGGCGGCTGTAAACTTCACTGTCGACGGTGGGATCGAACTGCGGCTGATAGCCGTTGCTCAGATACAGGCCCACTGCCTCCGGCTGGCGAAAGCCGGTGGTCAGGTAGAGCTGGCGGTAACCCTGTTCTTTTGCCAGCGTTTCCAGTTGCTGCAAGACCTTTTGCGCCAACCCCTGGCGACGCAGGTCGGTTCGCGTCCAGATGCGTTTCAGCTCTGCGGTGTGCTGATCGTAGCGTTTGAACGCGCCCATGGCGATCGGCTCCCCGGCGCGCAGCAGCACGATAAACGCGCCCTGTGGCGGGGCGTACAGATCCAGCGCTTCTTGTTCCTGGTCACCAAAATAATCGCCGTAGCGTTGACGATACTCGCCGAACAGCCCTTCAATCACCGGCTCGACCAACGGGTCGTCCGGCAGTGTTTGGATAAAGACGTCGTTTGCCATCGGTATGCTCCTAGTCGCCCAGACCTTGCTGATTTTTCGCCACTTGGCGACGGGTTTTGATGGCTTTTACATGGATGCCGGAGCCGGTAAAGGTGTTTTGCATAGCGGAATATCCCTGAAAAAATATTATTGTTATTGGGTAAATTGGTTCAGCGGCTGCTTCAGGCCAAGGTGGTCGCGCAGCGTGTCGCCGCTGTAATCGCTGCGGAACAGGCCGCGTTGCTGCAGGATGGGCACAACGCGGTCAATAAAGTGGCCGAAGGAGTTCGGCGTGCCGCCGCTGATGATGAAACCGTCGGCGGCCTGGGTGTCGAACCAGTTTTGCAGACCGTCCGCTACCGCCTCCGGCGTGCCGCCGAACACCGGGCGCGGCGAGGCCGCTTCCAGCGCCACTTCACGCAGCGTCAGATTACGCTCGCGGGCGTTGCGTTTGATGGCATCGGTGGTGCTGCGGAAGCTGTTTTGCCCTAAATCGCCGATGTCCGGGAAGGGCTCATCCAGCGGATGGCGGGAAAAGTCATAATGCTCGAAATAGCGGCCAAGGTAGTTGAGCGCGTTCTCGATGCTGACCAGACGTGCGGTTTCCCAATATTGGCGTTCCACGTCTTCATTGTCGTCGCCGACGATCACGCTGACGCCCTGGAAAATTCGCAGATCGTCCGGCTCGCGGCCCTGTTCCACCAGTTGGTTTTTTACGTCCTGATAAAACGCCTGCGCCAACTGCTGGGTTTCATGGTGGGTGAAAATGGCATCGGCGTGTTTGGCCGCCAACTGCTTGCCGTCTTCCGACGCACCGGCCTGGAACAAGATCGGGCGGCCCTGCGGCGTACGGCCGATATTCAGCGGCCCTTGTACCGAGAAGAATTCCCCCTGGTGGTTCAGGGTATGCAGCTTGCCGGCGCTGAAAAATTCGCCGCTGTTTTTGTTCCGCACAAAGGCGTCACTTTCCCACGAGTCCCACAGCCCTTTGGTGACATCGAGATACTCACTGGCGATGCGATAACGCAGGCTGTGCTCCGGGTGTTCGGTGCGCGAGAAATTCTTTGCCGACCCTTCCAGCGGTGACGTCACCACGTTCCAGCCCGCCCGGCCTTTGCTCAGGTGATCCAGGCTGGCGAACTGGCGTGCGACGGTAAAGGGATCGCTGTATGAGGTGGACAACGTGCCCACCAGCCCGATTTTGTCGGTGGCGGCGGACAGGGCGGCAAGCAGGGTCAGGGGTTCAAAACGGTTAAGGAAATGCGGAATGGATTTCTCATTGATATATAAGCCGTCGGCAACAAACACGAAATCCAATTTACCCTGTTCGGCTTTTTTCGCCGTGGCAATATTAAAATCGAGATTAATGCTGGCGTCGGCGGTGGCATCCGGATGCCGCCAGGCAGACATATTTCCCGATGCGCCATGCAAAATGGCGCCAAGACGCAATTGCCGTTTGTTTTTCGCATTGTTGCTCATTGCTTTCACCCTGTTAAGTGCCGCTGTGGCGCTATCTGTCGAGTTCCCACTATTGATGAGCGTCCTCAGGATGTAAAACAACAAAACAGCATATTCAAATGTTGAAATAGCAAATATCGTGGCGCGTATGGATAACGGGAAAATAATAAATCGCAGCGCAGAAGAGTCTGTGCCGCGAAATAATAATGAGGGGAGTTTTTACGCCTTGCTGGTGATTTTTTCCGGCGCGGTGGCTAATTGTTGCAACGTGCGCTCAGCGAGTAGCTCGAAATATTGCGAGGCCGGGAAGATCGCCTGTTCATCCGGGTTAAAGCGCGGATGGTGCAAGCCGAACTCACTGGCTGAACCGATACTGACAAAAGCGCCCGGCACGTGGTGCAGATAAAGCGCGAAATCCTCGCCGCCCATTTGCAGATCCGCTTCTTCTACCCGATAACCGGCTTCGGCGGCGACGGTTTTGCTGAAGGCCGCCCAGCGCGCGTCGTTGACCACCGCCGGTGGGCCTGGCTGCCAGCGCAGTTCCGCCTGCGCGCCAAGCGATGCGGCTACGCCGTTAATCACCTGGCGGATTTTGTCCGGGACCTGATGGCGGACTTTCTCGTTGTGGGTACGCACCGTGCCTTCCAGTTCCACGGTCTGCGGCAACACGTTCCAGGTGTTGCCACCCTCGATGCGCGTCACGCTCACCACCAGCGACTCCAGCGAGCTAAAGCTGCGGCTGGGCAGGGTTTGCAACGCGTTGACAATTTGGCTGGCGGTGACGATGGTGTCTACGCCTTGCTCCGGTTTGGCGGCATGTGCGCCTTTGCCGGTGATCAGGATCTGGAAGCGATCGACATTGGCGTAAAATGCCCCGGCGCGGGTGGCGAAGGTGCCGGTCGGCAGCTCCGGCGCATTATGCAGGCCGAATACCGCAGCCACGTTATCCAGCGCACCGGCGTCGATCAGATGCTGGGCACCGTTAAAGGTTTCCTCTGCCGGTTGGAAGAAAATACGTACCGTGCCGGGCAGGGTGGCCTCGCGCGCTTTCAGCAAATGCGCTGCGCCGAGCATCACCGAGGTATGAAAATCATGCCCGCAGGCGTGCATGACGCCGCTATTTTGCGAACTGAAGGGAACGCCGGAGATTTCTTCTATCGGCAGGGCGTCAATATCGCCGCGCAGCGCAATGATCGGGCCTTTGCCGCTGCCGATTTCGGCGACCACGCCGGTCTTCAGCCCCAGCGGCAGAATACGGATACCCGCCTCTTCCAGCCAACGGGTGAGGCGGGCGGTAGTGGCAAACTCGTGGTTGGACAGCTCAGGGTTCTGATGCAGTTCACGGCGGTAGGCGACGATCTTCTCGGCCAGTTGGCTGGTCATAGTCTTGGCTCACAGTGGTTGATAAGCTCTAACCCTAGTGCAGCTCGGCCGGAAGCAAAAAGACTATCTGGTTATATTTCATAGCGATTATGTCTGCATCACGCTGGCAACGAACGCTGCCGGGGCTGAAACAGGCGTTCGGCCGTTGTTCGATGGAGATTAAAGAGCATTGAGCTGTCAAGACTGGTTACAACAAGCGGTGCAAGAGATTTACAGTGGGCGATACCGATTTTTTCACTCTTTATCGGTTTTATGTGATCCAGGTTGTGGACAAAATCCGGTCTAATTGCTGTACTGTACTGGACACAGGTTTAGTGTCTTACATTCACGTTAAAGGTAAGTTTGATGTCTAAGATTAAAGGTAGCGTTAAGTGGTTTAATGAATCCAAAGGCTTCGGCTTCATTACCCCGGAAGATGGTAGCAAGGACGTTTTCGTTCACTTCTCTGCCATCGCTAGCAATGGTTTCAAAACTCTTGCTGAAGGCCAGCGTGTAGAATTTGAAATCACGAACGGTGCCAAAGGGCCATCTGCTGCTAACGTTATCGCTATCTAAGCTACAGTAGCCGAAATTCTTAAAACCCGCTCCCTGAGCGGGTTTTTTATTGCCCTTTTTACGGTGCCTTACGCCTGAGGTTTGCGCACCAGCAGGGTGAACAGCACGATGGCAATGGCGTAACAGCCGACAATGGTCAGCGCCATCGACACGCTGGAAGTGCCGCCCAGCCCGGTGATAGGCACGCTGCACGCGCCGAGCGCGAACATGCACACGCCGATCAACGCCGAGGCGCTGCCGGCTTTGTCGCCCTGGCTTTGCATCGCCAATGATGACGCCGTAGGGCCGACAATGCCGATCACGGCCACTGAGAAGAACAGCGGTACCATCAGCAGCGCCAGCGGTGCGTGGAGGCTACCTGCCAGCAGCAACAGCAGCGAGGCGACAGCCGCTAATGTCAAGCCGCCTTTCAGCACTAGCCTTTCCCCCCAGCGCGCGCTCAGACGGCTGGCAAGCTGCGCAGAAATAATCAAACCGACGCCGTTAACGGCAAAGCACAGGCTGAACATCTGCGGACTGAGACCATAAATCTGCTGCAATACGAAGGGAGATGCGCCGATGTAGGCGAACATCCCGGCCATGACGAACCCCTGCGTCAGGCACAGGCCCATAAACTGGCGCTGGGTCAGTAACCCGCCCAGCGACATCAGCATGGCCAAAATGCCACCCTGGCTGCGGCGTTCCACGGGCAGCGATTCACGCAGCTTAAGGCTTGAAAGGCTAAACAGCAGCACGGCAATGGCCGCCAGTACGCCGAAAATCCCGCGCCAGTCCATCAATTGCAGCATGGCGCCGCCCAGCACCGGCGCAATAATCGGCGCCAGGCCGTTAACCAGCATCAGCAGAGCGAAGAAGCGCGTCAGTTCATGTCCGGCATAGAGATCGCGCGCGATGGCACGAGAGATCACCGCACCGCCGGCACCGGCCAGCCCCTGCAACAGGCGGGCGATCAGCAACTGGTCGATATTTGGCGCCAGCGCGCACCACAGAGAGGCGGCCAGCAACAGCACCAGCGACAGCAGCAGCGGCCGCATACGGCCGAGCTTGTCGCTGAAGGGGCCAAATATCAGTTGGCCGACGCCCAGCCCAAGCAGGCCGGCAGTCAGGCTGAGCTGCGCCGTGGCGGTGGACGTATTCAACTCGCCGGCCATTTCCGGCAGGGCGGGCAGGTAGAGATCGGTGCACAGCGGCCCCAGTGCGGCCAGCAGGCCAAGCACCACCGCGTACACCAGACGTTGTCTGGATAAGTGTCTGGTCATGGGAAATTAGGGTTTCCTGAATAGGTGAGAGATAGCTTGTTGATACAGGCCGTTCAGCAAGCTGACATCGGCTTTTTGCGTGGTAAGGATGCGATAACCTGTGCCTTCGCTTAAGACGGCGACAAACTCCACCCGTGCGGCGATTTCCTGTTCGGTGAAATACGGGTACATCCGCTGCAGGTTTTGGCAGACGTGATGGAACAACCGCGTTTCCGCGTCGCTGAGCATTTTCGCCACCACCGGGTTGCGCGTGGCTTCGGCGGTGACTTCCAGCATCAGCATATGGTCAGTTTCGTTTTCACCGGGTTGTTGGAACAGCGCACGCGCCGACAGGGTACTGGCGATCAGGTTAATGTGATCGCCAAGATCCTCCAGACGCTGCATTTTACTGGCGATAATACGGTTGACGATTTCTTCGATGATCGCGTCTTTATTGGCGAAATAACGGTAGATTTGACCGACGCTGAGCTGTGAAGCCTGAGCGATTTCCGCCATGCTGGCGGCGTGAAAACCATGCCGACGAAAACAGACTTTCGCCGCCTCGACGATTTGATCGCGGCGGGCTTGCGCTTTGGCTTGCCTGCTGTCGCTGGTGGATATCATTTCCCGATCCTTTGCCAAGAGAGGGGTTCGCATTCTGGGTGCGAACGTTCATTCTCAATTGTAATGCAAGAACGGCAGCAGGGGAACTATAAAGGGAGGATCCTGCGGGGGCGAAGCCTCAGGCGAACAGATAGACCTTGATGAAAGCGGCGACAATCAGCAGGCACAGCAGGGTAGCGATCACTTCAGCGGCGGTTTTGGGCAAGCGAAACATCAGAATTCTCATCCAGTTTGGGACAGTGGATGAGATTATGCGCATGGCTGATTAAGGAAACATTAAGAGAACGAAATCAGCTACTGCCCGTTAACCCAGATGACCAGCATAAACGCCAGCAAGGTCATCGCCAGGGAGCCGGCCAGATTGAGCAGCATATTGGCCAGCGCCCAGGCAAAACGGCCATCCTGCAGCAAGTACACCACCTCCAGCGAAAACGTGGAGAAGGTGGTTAAACCGCCGCAGAAGCCGGTGGTAATCAGCAATTTCCAGGTGGGATCCAGGTGCGTCATGCGGGTAAAGGTGGCGATGGCCAACCCGATGATAAAACCGCCCACCAGGTTCACCGCCAATGTGCCCAAAGGGATATGCGCGTTAAGCGGATTCATCTTCATGCTGATAACCCAACGCAGCACGCTGCCGACACCACCGCCAATAAAGACTGCCAGTAAAGAACTCAACATGGTTGAAATACCTTTCACTAAAAGGGGAAACCAAGGCTCAGAAAGGGGCTGGCGCAACGCTACGCACCCCTTCGAGAGGTTACGTAGACATCATCAGCCTGTGAAGGCGGTTATGGAGGAATGTCATCTCCGTTGTTCGGCGCCGCTTTTTGCCGCGCAGGCTGGATCTTACACCTGGCGTCACCTATTTTGTAGTATCTGTGACGGAGGAAACAACCGAAATGAAAGTGAGGACGGCGGTACAGGCTGATAAAGAAGCTATTGTGGCGTTAATGGCTGCGCTGGATTACGCCGGAACCGAGGCATTTATTGACGCGCGTCTGGCGCAACTATTGGCGCACCCCGATGAAGCGTTGCTGGTCGCGACCGACGACGACGATAATGAGGTGCTGGGGATTTTGTCGCTGCATTTCTTGCCGCAGTTGGCGTTGGCCGGGGATATTTGCCGTATCAGCTATTTTTGCGTTGATAGCCACGCGCGTGGCCTGGGCGTCGGTCAGTTATTGCTGGCTGAAGGCGAAGCATTGGCCCGCCGGCGCGGCTGCGATCGCCTTGAAGTGCATTGCCACAGCCGCCGTGAACGGGCCCACGCGTTCTATCAGCGGGAGGGTTTTTTTGAAGCTCCTAAATACTTTGCCAAGCTGTTAAGTTAGTTGCCGGGCACCGCCAGTTCCAGACGGTTGCGACCATTGTTTTTTGCCCGGTACAGCGCATTGTCGGCGGCTTTCAGCCAGTCCAGATAGCCGCCCATTTCACTGTGGTAATCGGCTATGCCGGCGCTGATGTTCAGCCGCAACTGCGGCGCTTCACGAAAAATAATGTCGTTCAATCGTTCCTGGATGCGCTGCAGCGCAATGCTGGCCTGTTCGGCACTGGTGTTCGGCAGTACTGCGCCAAATTCGTCCCCGCCATAACGCCCGACAATATCCACGGCACGCAGGCCGATTAACAGCTCTTCCGCCAGCACCGCCAGCGCCTCGTCACCCAGCGCATGGCCGAAGGTGTCATTGATGGTTTTAAAACGATCGACATCCATCAGGATCAGGGTCGCAGTGTGTTGGTAACGGCGGCAACTGTCGAATTGGTGATGCAGCAAATGTTCCCAATGGCGGCGATTGTACAACCCGGTCAGGCCGTCACGCATGCTGATGCGCAGCAGCTCCTGTTTTTTCTGCGCTAATCGTTTGGCGGTGCGGTAGGTGACTAACCCCAACAGTGCCGGGTAGAGGTAGATCATCGGCAGGCAGAGGTAGATCTGTAGCGGCGTGCTCTGTGGCTGGAAGGGAAAACCCAACAGGGCGCTGACCGTCAGGGCGCCGGCCAGCTGTGCCACCAGCCCTTTAAAGAACAGTGTCTTGCCGGCGGCGGCAATATTGTTCATGCCCATCATCGACAGAATGACCACCGACGGCAATGCATTGAAGGCCATCATCGCTGCCCACAGACCGCCAAAAAACGAATCGATCAGCAGGTTGCGGGTTTCCGCCTTGAAGGGCGTGGCAGAGCGACGCGCCCATTGGTAGGCGACATGCGGCCAAATAAAACCGTGAAAAATCAGCAGGCCCCACACCCAGGGGGCCGAAGGCTGGGAATGGAGCACCGAAAACACGCACAGAAAACCAATCCCCAGGCCGACGATGCGTGGCAGATAGGTACGTCTGGCGAAGCTGAGGCCGGATCGTCTGGTATCGATAACTGATGGTGCATACATCCTGCGGCTCCCTGATAGGTGTAACGACAGCGTACCATGCAGCGTGATAACTCAGAATAGTCTGATTAATGCGCAATGCATTTAAAAGAGGTCTCGCCGCAGGGATCTCACTCTGTTACATGTTGCTGTTGTCTTGGCTTGGCGAAAGTAGGTAAATAACCCTAGGCAAGGTTTGTTTTTCGCTGCCTCTGCAGCGCTATATGAATAAGAAGGTGAGTATGGAAGGTATCAGTATTACCAAACTTCTGGTGATTGCGGTGTTGGTTATCTTGCTGTTCGGTACCAGCAAACTGCGCACCTTGGGTGCCGATCTGGGCGCTGCGCTGAAGGGCTTTAAAAAGGCCGTGAGCGACGACACGACTCCGCCGCCGGCAAACACGGCAGAAAGCCAATCCAACCCGCAGAGCGTCGAAAAGAAAGACGTGTAATCACGTTTTCTGTTTGGCAATAAAAAACGGATGCCGCAAGGACATCCGTTTTTTGGCTTTTCCGCAAGCTCAAGCGTAACAAATTGTTACCGCATTTACTTCACTTCCATCCCTTTCGCCTGCAAATCGGCATGGTAGGAGGAACGAACAAACGGGCCACAGGCCGCATGGGTAAAGCCCATCGCCATCGCTTCTTCTTTCATTTCATCGAATTCGGCCGGGCTAACATAGCGCTGTACCGGCAGGTGATGACGGCTTGGCTGCAGGTATTGGCCCAGGGTCAACATGGTGACGCCGTGGCGACGCAGGTCGCGCATGACTTCAACGATTTCCGCATTGGTTTCCCCCAGGCCGACCATCAGACCGGATTTGGTTGGGATGTGCGGGTGCGCTTCTTTAAACCGTTCGAGCAGTTTTAGCGACCATTCGTAGTTGGCGCCCGGACGAACCTGGCGGTAGACGCGCGGCACGTTTTCCAGATTGTGGTTGAACACGTCCGGCGGCGTCTCTGTCAGAATTTCCAGCGCGCGATCCATACGGCCACGGAAATCCGGCACCAGCGTTTCAATTTTGATGGTCGGGTTTTTCACGCGAATGGCGGCGATACAGTCGGCAAAGTGCTGAGCACCGCCGTCACGCAAGTCGTCGCGGTCAACCGAAGTGATCACCACATAGCGCAGGCCCATGTCGGCGATGGTCTGAGCCAGTTTCTCCGGTTCGTTGGCATCCGGGGCCACCGGACGGCCGTGGGCCACGTCGCAGAACGGGCAACGGCGGGTACAGATAGCGCCCAGGATCATAAAGGTGGCGGTGCCGTGGTTAAAGCATTCAGACAGGTTCGGGCAGGAAGCTTCTTCGCACACCGAATGCAGACCGTTTTTACGCATGGCGGCTTTAATGCCCTGAATGCGCGTAGAGTCGGCAGGGAGTTTGATCTTCATCCACTCGGGTTTACGTAACAGCTCCTGCCGTTCGGTGACCACCGTTTTAACCGGGATCAACGCCATTTTGTCTGCATCGCGGTATTTAACGCCGCGTTCCATCTGAATTGGTTTACTCATAATCGTGCAGGTTCCAGTTACGAAGCTCGACCTTCGGGTAGCCGAGTAAATGAACAAATTCCTGTACCAGGATTGGGTGTACGTCTTCTATGCCTACGCCGGGCACCAGCGCGCTGACCTGCGCCATTTGCATACCGGCGTAACCGCAAGGGTTGATACGTTGGAAGGGGTTGAGATCCATGGCCACATTCAGCGCCAGGCCGTGAAATGAACTGCCTTTGCGGATCCGCAAACCCAACGAACAGATTTTTTGCTCCCCCACGTAAACACCGGGCGCATCCGGGCGGGCGCGCGATTCGATATGAAAGTGGGCGAGGGTATTAATAACGGTATCTTCGATAGCCGTGACCAGTTGGCGAACGCCAACCTTGTTGCGTTTCAGATCGATCATCACGTACATCACCTGCTGCCCTGGACCGTGGTAGGTCACTTGGCCGCCGCGATCGCTCTGGACCACCGGAATATCACCCGGCATTAACAGATGCTCCGCTTTACCGGCCTGGCCCTGGGTAAACACGGGCTGATGCTGAACCAACCACAGCTCATCGGGCGTGGTATCGGTTCTGCGATCGGTGAAGTTGTGCATGGCTTGGGATACAGGCTCATAGGGCTGCAACCCCAGCTGACGCAAAATGATCTTGTCTGGTTGCAAAAGAGTCATCGTCAGGTTACAGAAGTGGTAATGCCATTATACCGGGCGCTCTGGCCGGCGACCAGCATTTAGCTGACCAAAAATGCGCAACCCGGGCAGACGATCCTCTGGCCCGGGTTGGTTAGCAGGGTTTTGTGCTGGAATTACAGCACCATGCGGACAATTTCAATGTTGCCCAATTCATCATATAACGTCTCAACCTGGTCGATATGGGTGGCGTTGATGGTGATGGAAACGGAGTGGTAATTGCCTTTGCTGCTCGGTTTGACTTCAGGGTTGTAATCCCCGGGAGCATGGCGCTGCACCACTTCAACCACCTGGTCCACCAGCTCAGGTTGTGCCAGGCCCATTACCTTGTAGGTAAACGAGCAAGGGAATTCGAGCAGTTCGTTCAGTTTAGTTTTCATGTGCGCTCCAGAGTGCTGCTATCAACATAGCGAATCTATAAATTATAACTCCCGCCGGAGCGGGAGTTAATGTTAATCAGTATATGAGGGCAATTTTGCCCGTTTCAACTGTTAACCGAACCAGTGGTGGAACATCAGTTTGATATAATCCACGATGCGGCTGAAGAAACCGCCTTCTTTCACTTCGTTCATTACCACCAGAGGGCGCTGATCGATGGTTTTGCCATCCAGCTGGAAGTTGATGCTGCCGACAACCTGGTTTTTGGCCAGTGGCGCATGAATCTCCGGTGTGTTCAGCACGTAGCTGGCTTTGAGATCTTTCATTCGGCCGCGTGGGATGGTCAGGTAGACGTCTTTGTCCACGCCCAGCTCAACGCGATCCGAATCGCCGAACCAGACCGGTTCAGACGCAAACTCTTTGCCCACTTTCAGCGGTGCAACGGTTTCGAAGAAGCGGAAGCCCCAGGTCAGCAGTTTCTTGCTTTCGGTTTCACGGCCTTTATAAGTCCGACCGCCCAGTACCGCAGAGATCAGGCGCATCTGGCCTTCGGTGGCGGAAGCCACCAGGTTGTAGCCTGCCGCATCGGTATGGCCGGTTTTGATGCCGTCCACGTTCAGGCTGGTGTCCCACAACAGACCGTTACGGTTCATCTGACGGATATTGTTGAAGGTGAACTCTTTTTCTTTATAAATCGCGTATTCGTCCGGCACGTCGCGGATCAGCGCCTGGCCGATCAACGCCATATCGCGCGCCGAGCTGTACTGGCCCTGTGCGTCGAGGCCGTGTACCGTCTGGAAGTGGGTGTTTTGCAGGCCCAGCTTGCTGACGTAGGTGTTCATCAGGTTAACGAACGCGTCCTGGCTGCCGGCCACGTAATCGGCCATCGCCACGCAGGCGTCGTTACCGGATTGCAGGTTGATGCCGCGGGTCAGTTTGGATACCGGCACGCGATCGCCTGGCTTCAGGAACATCAGCGAAGAACCTTTGAATACCGGGTTGCCGGTCGCCCAGGCATCTTGTCCCACGGTAACCATGTCTTCCGGGCCGATTTTACCCGCTTTCAGCGCCTGACCGATGACGTAGCTGGTCATCATTTTTGTCAGGCTGGCCGGATCGCGGCGCGCGTCGGCATTCATTTCCGCCAAAACTTTACCGGAGTTGTAATCAATCAGGACGTAGGCTTCCGCATCGATTTGCGGCACTCCTGGGATCATGGTTTTGATATTAACGTCATCGGCTTGCGCAACGGAAGCTGCACTCATCGCGATAACGGAGCCGAGCGCTATGCTCTTGATTAAGCGAAAAGAAGTTACTTGTTTCATGATCGAGAGGACAACATCCATGAGGGTAAAGTTAAAAACGAGCCACACTATAACAGATGAGATTCCGGCAGGCATTATCCATTCATCTGACTAATAGCGCTTTACCGGCATTTTGCTGAAAGAAAATGTTTCAGCTAGAGAAACGCTTATCAGTCGCGATCGCCCGCCGGGGCTTCATGCTTTTGACCTTTCAAGCTGCAGCAGTGTCGGCTGCAGCTTGAAATTGATCGGGTATCTTTGTTTAGGGTGCGGCAGTGACAAAAGATTGTTGTTGCGCTTCCGCAGCCAGGCGCTGTTGCAACTGTGCCGCCTGCTGGCGATCGCTGAACGGGCCTAACTGCACGCGATAGACACCGCCGCTGGCCGCAACCTTGCCAGGCACGCCAAATTGCCGGCTCAGGCTCTGTTGCCAGGTTTGTGCGCGTTCAGCGCTGCTGAGTGCACCAACCTGGACGACATAGCTCCCGGCGGAAGAGGCTCCGGCAGCAACGGCTGCGGTGGCGGCGACGGGGGCTGCAATGGCGGCGGCGGTGACGGCCGGTTCAGGTTCTGAACCTTCCAACACGCCGGCGGGAACCTGGCTTGGTGCGCCGAGGAAGCCGGTGCGGCTGCTGCCGGCAGCGGCGGCTGGGGCGTTGTCACCGGTGTCCAGGCTGCTGTTATCTATTGGACGTACTGCGGCGCCGCTGGCGATGGGGGCTTCCTGCCGTACGGGAGTTCCCATGCTGCTCGAGCCAAGATCGGGGCGCGACGGCAGGGCGTAGCTTTGTTTGGCGACGATTGTCCCTATGGTGCCGGGGCCGCTCAGGGTGCCATCCGGTGCCACATTGATGAAATCAACTTTAACCTTGGTGTTGTTGGACAGGTTCAGACGGTCGGCAACGGCTTTCGACAGATCGATAATGCGGCCATTGGTGTAAGGCCCGCGATCGTTCACGCGTACTACCAGTTGACGGCCGTTGGCGAGGTTGGTCACGCGCACGTAGCTTGGGATCGGCAGCGTGGGGTGCGCGGCGGTGAGGCCGTTAGGATCGAACTGCTCGCCCAGCGCGGTGGTGTTGCCCCGGGCTTCTTCGCCATAGGAGCTGGCCAGACCGGTCTGCGAGAAATTCTGCGGGTCCTTCACGATGCGGTAAGTATCGCCATTAACCTTATAATCCTGCAGGGTGCCAGGGTTATAGGGTTCATATTGAGGCTCAACGCCGCCGATTTCCACCACCGGCCCGTTATACGGCTGCTGCGGCGGCGCCTGCTGTTCCGTGGTCGGGGAGGTACAGGCGGAAAGCAACACAGCCACTACGCCGACCCAAAGCCATTCCTTACGCATTACTCACCTCTTATAAACTTTTAGACAGCATTTTCCGATGCGTGTGGATCGACATGATAATGCCGAACCCAGCCATAAGTACGATCAGCGCCGAACCCCCGTAACTGACCAGAGGCAAAGGTACGCCAACTACCGGTAAAATGCCACTGACCATACCAATGTTAACAAACACATAAACGAACAGAATCAGCATCAGGCCGCCGACCATGACGCGGCCGAAGGTTGTCTGCGCCTTGGCGGCGATCATCAGCCCGCGGATAATCACCAGCAGGTACAGCGCCAACAGCACCAGCACCCCAATCAGCCCAAGTTCTTCGGCCAATACCGCGAAGATGAAGTCGGTATGGCGCTCCGGCAAGAACTCCAGCTGCGACTGGGTGCCGTGCAGCCAGCCCTTGCCGGACAGGCCGCCGGAACCTATGGCGATTTTCGACTGAATAATATGGTAGCCGGCACCGAGCGGATCACTTTCCGGATCGAGCAGCATCATGACGCGGTCGCGTTGATAGCCGTGCATCAGGAAGAACCACAGCACGGGAATAAAGGCCGCCAGCATCACGGCGGCAACGGCGATCAGCTTCCAACTCATGCCGGACAGGAACAGCACGAACAGACCGGAGGCGGCGATAAGAATCGACGTGCCCAGGTCCGGCTGCGCAGCAACCAGCAGGGTCGGCAGGAAAATCAGCACCAGCGCAATGGCGGTATTCTTCAGCGAAGGCGGGCAGACGTCGCGGTTCATAAAGCGCGCAACCATCAGCGGAACGGCGATTTTAGCGATTTCTGACGGCTGGAAGCGCACAAAGCCGAGATCCAGCCAACGCTGAGCACCTTTACTGATCTGCCCGAACGCGTCCACCATGATCAGCAGAATCACACAGAAAATGTACAGATAGGGCGCCCAGCTTTCATAGACCCGCGGCGGGATCTGAGCCATTACGCCCATCACGATCAGGCCCATGACGATCTGGCCGATTTTGCGTTCCATCATGCCGATATCCTGGCCGCTGGCACTCCACATCACGAATGCGCTGTAGACCAGCAGAGCCAGAATGAATAACAGGAAAGTGGGGTCGATATGGATTTTGGTCCAGATCGAGCCTTTTTGTTGGCTTTCAGTCATGTTCTACCTTAATCACCTTCTACACCAGGCGGCAGTGGAGCCTCGGAGGGTAATTGCGTATTGTTGTCGCCCAGCAGGATATGGTCGAGGATCTGACGGGTAATCGTCCCGACCGCCGGACCGGAACCGCCGTTTTCCAAAATGATGGCGACCGACACCGTTGGATTGTTGTACGGCGCAAAGGCGGTCATCAGTTTGTGGTCACGCAGATGCTCTGCGAGTTTGTGGGCGTTATAGGTTTCGTAGCCGAATACCTGTGCGGTACCCGATTTTGCCGCGGCTTTGTAGGGTGCATCCGCGAAGTACTTACGCGCCGTCCCGTTAGGGCGGTTGGCGACACCATACATGCCGTCTTTGGCAATTTCCCAGAAGCCGGAATGAATATCGCCGATCTGCGTGTTCTCTTCCTGACGGAACGGCACCAGCGCACCGTTGATTCGGGTGCTCTGCATCAGATGCGGCGTTTTGACGTTGCCGTCGTTAATCAGGGTATTCAGCGCCTTGGACATCTGGATCGGCGTTGCCGTCCAGTAGCCCTGGCCGATGCCCACCGGAATGGTGTCGCCCTGATACCAGGGTTTTTTATAGCGTTTGAATTTCCAGTCGCGGGTCGGCATCAGGCCGGAACGTTCTTCGGAAAGATCGATGCCGGTGTACTGGCCGTAGCCAAACTTGGTCAACCAGGTCGACAGGCGATCGATGCCCATGTCGTATGCCACCTGATAGAAGAAGGTATCTGCCGATTCCTCCAGCGCTTTGGTGACGTTCAGGCGGCCGTGGCCCCATTTTTTCCAGTCGCGAAAGCGTTTTTCCGAACCGGGCAACTGCCACCAGCCGGGATCGAACACTATGGTGTTTTTGGTGATCACCCCGGCGCTGAGCGCCGAGACGGAAATATAGGGTTTCACCGTTGACGCAGGCGGGTAAACCCCTTGCGTGGCACGGTTGATCAGTGGCCGGTTAGGATCGTTCAACAGCCCCTGGTAATCCTTGCTGGAGATGCCGTCCACGAACAGGTTCGGGTCATAACTGGGGTTGGAGACCATCGCCAGAATGCCGCCGGTGCGCGGATCGCTCACCACCACTGCCGCCCGACTGCCCACCAGCAATTGCTCGATATAGCGTTGCAGGTTGAGATCCAGCGTCAGGTAAACGTCCTGGCCGGCGGAAGGCGGCTGCTCGTGCAACTGACGGATTACCCGACCGCGGTTGTTGACCTCGACCTCTTCGTAGCCGGTTTTGCCATGCAGGGTGTCTTCGTAATAGCGCTCGATACCCAGCTTGCCGATATCGTGGGTGGCGGCGTAGTTCGCCAGCTTGCCGTCTTTGTCCAACCGCTCGACGTCGCGATCGTTGATCTTCGAGACGTAACCGGTGACGTGAGTGAGGGCGGAACCATAAGGATAATAGCGGCGCTGGTAGCCTTTCACTTCCACGCCGGGGAAGCGGAACTGATTGACCGCAAAGCGGGCGACCTGCACTTCGTTCAGTGCGGTTTTCACCGGGATGGAGACGAAACGGCGTGAGCGCTTGCGCTCTTTCTCGAAGTTGGTGATGTCGTCGTCGGTCAGATCGACCACCGGACGCAGCGCCTGCAGCGTCGCTTTCAGATCGTCGATCTTTTCCGGCATCAGCTCCAACTGATAGATAGTGCGGTTGAGCGCCAGCGGGGTGCCGTTACGATCGTAAATAATGCCGCGGCTGGGGGCGATGGGCACCAGCTTGATGCGGTTTTCGTTGGAACGGGTGCGGTAATCCTCAACGCGGACAATTTGCAGATTATACAGATTGGCGATCAGGGTGCCGCTCAGCACCAGAATGACCAAAAACGCCACCAGGGCGCGGCGTACAAACAGGGCAGATTCAGCCGTATAGTCGCGAAAAGGGTTACGTTCTATTTTCATCCCGCTGCTTTATTTCACTCTGTCACTGTCACCACCGGTTATTCCCGGTGGTAAGGATGATTTGTTGTAATACTCCAGGCGCGATAGAGGCTTTCAGCCACCAATACGCGCACTAAAGGATGCGGCAATGTCAATGGCGAGAGCGACCAGCTTTGTTCGGCAGCGGCTTTGCAGGCCGGTGCCAGCCCTTCAGGGCCGCCAATCAGCAGGCTGACGTTGCGGCCATCCTGCTTCCAGCGTTCGAGCTGTTGCGCCAACTGCGGCGTTTCCCACGGCGTACCGGGGATATCCAGCGTGACAATGCGGTTGCCTTTGCCCACCGCAGCCAGCATCTGCTCGCCTTCCTTTTCCAGAATGCGTTTGATGTCGGCATTCTTGCCGCGCTTGCCTGCCGGGATTTCGGTCAGCTCAAACGGCATGTCTTTCGGAAAACGATGCAGATAATCCATAAAACCGGTCTGCACCCAGTCTGGCATCTTAGTGCCGACCGCTACCAGTTGCAGTTTCACCGCTTAGCTCCAGAGTTTTTCCAGCTCATACAGCTGACGGCTTTCTTCCTGCATGATATGTACGATCACATCGCCCAAATCGACCACGACCCAGTCGGAGGCTTCCTGACCTTTCATGCCATACAGTTCCATCCCTGCGGAGCGGGCTTCCTGCACTACGTGGTTGGCGATCGACATCACGTGGCGGGTAGAGGTCCCGGTGCAGATGATCATGCAGTCGGTGATGCTGGATTTGCCCTGTACATCCAGAGCGATAATGTCTTGGCCTTTCAGGTCATCGATTTTATCGATGACGAAATCTTGGAGCGCTTTACCTTGCAAAGGTTCCCCCTCGGGTGTGTTCTGTTTGTTCGACTGCGGCAGGCAAATGCCCGCATGCGGCCTGAATCAATGATAATGTCGGCAGGATGCCGCTGAAAGCCAGCTGATAATTGCCCGGCAGCTAAGGTTTCCGGGGTTTTCAGCGAATACCTGAAAAATAGCGGCGCAGTATATCACGCGACTCCGGCTAGCGATATAAACCCTGTAACTCGATATAGCGCTGTACCGAACGCGGCAACAGGTCGTCACAGCTGAGGCCCTGATGGCGGCGCTGGCGGATTTCCGTGGCGGAAATTTCCAACTGCGGCGTGTCGGCCAGGTAAATATGTCCCTGCGGCCATTGGCTGAGCAGCGCGGCGTCGGTGACCCGATGACGCTCCAGCCACTGTTGCAGTTCCGGCGTATCCATTTGGTCATTGTAGCCAGGGCGGGCCAGCACCAACAGATGGCAGACATCCAGCAATGCCTGCCAGCGGTGCCACTTGTGCAGCGTCAGCAGAGAATCCTGGCCAATAATAAAGGCCAATGGCAACGCGGGGCCACGTTCTTTACGAAGGGTTTCCAGCGTTTCAATGGTATAGGACGGCGTGGTGCGGTGCAGTTCACGATCGTCAACGGCGAACAGCGGGTTATTGGCGATCGCCAGTTCAACCATCTTCAGCCGCTGTTGGGCATTGGCCTCAGGCTGCGGGCGGTGCGGGGGGACGTGGTTTGGCAGCAGCGTGACCTGGTTCAGGCCGACTTCTGCGGCCAGCGCTTCCACCGGCCGCAAATGGCCGTAATGGATAGGATCAAAGGTGCCGCCGAACAGGGCATGCAGGATTGTCGCGCTTTGCGGATTAGTGGGCATCTGAAAAACTCGTGGCCAGGGGTTTGCCGCACAGCAGCATAGACAGGGTTTCCAGTTCCGGCCATACCGACTGACCGTAATCCTGCTTCAGGGTGATCTCAATTTGCGTCAGCAGATGAACCGCCTGCTGCAATTGAGCGCCGGACAGCCGCTGCAGGGCCTGCGTCACCAGGTTACGGCGGTTTTGCCAGACCTTGTATTGATCGAACAGCGTGCGCAGCGGTACGGATGCCATGCGGCGTTGCAGGTTGAGCAGTTGCAGCAGCTCGCGTTGCAGGGTGCGCAACAGGATCACCGGTTCGACATCTTCCTGCTGCATTTGCTGCAGAATGTGCCAGGCGCGTTTGCTTTTGCCCGCCAGCAGGGCGTCCAGCCAATGAAATGGCGTAAAGTGAGCGGCGTCGTTCACCGCCAGTTCAACGCGTGGCAGCGTGAGCTTACCGTCCGGATGCAACAGCGACAGCCTTTCCAGCGCCTGCGACAGCGCCAGCAGGTTGCCTTCGTAGCAATAGCACAGCAACTGGTTGGCCGCATCGTCCAGCTCGAGCTTCATGGTTTTGGCGCGCTGTGCCACCCAGCGGGGTAACTGTGCTTGTTCCGGCGTCTGGCAACTGACGTAAGCGCCATTTGGGCTAAGCGCTTTGAACCAGGCGCTGTTTTCCTGCGCTTTGGTCAGGCGAGGGCCGCGCAGCATCAGCAAAATGTCGTCATGCAGCAGCGCCGCCAGCTTGATCAGTTGCTCGCCGAGCGGGGCCGTCGGGCCGTTATCCGGGAAGATAAGCAGCAGGGTCTGGCGGCTGGCGAACAGGCTCATGGCCTGGCAGATGCTGAAAATGGCGTCCCAGTCGGTATGGGCGTCGAGAGAAATGCTGTAGTGCTCGGTGAACTGCTGTTGTTGCGCGGCTTGCCGGATCAGATCCTGGCTTTCCTGCAGCAATAACGGCTCATTGCCACTCAATAAATAACAAGCGCGCAGCCCCTCTCGGAGCTGCGCGGCAAGTTGTTCAGGATAAATACGGATCATTGCGCTGAGAGACTTTCCGCTTTTTCACCGGCGGCGGCAGCTTTTTGCTGGGTTTGTTCTTCCGCCGCATGCACCGTCAACAGTTTGCGGACCAGTTGCTGGGCGGCCTGCTCACGCATTTCCTGGCGAATAATGTCCTGTTCGGAGTCTTTTGCCAGCGCGGTCAGCGGGTTGTCGAAGAACGAACGGAAGACTTTCACGTTCAGCGGATACAGATCATGACCGGGGATCAGGACCTGCGCTTGAACGGTCAGCACCATCTGATACTCAGCGGTTTTGCCGTCCCGGAAGATCGAGGCGGTGTCCTGGCTTTCGCTGGAACCGACGAGACGCAGGGAAGGAATATCCTTACGTTTCGGATCTTTGACGATAGTCACGTCGTTCAGACGCAATTGCTCACGCACTGCGCGGGCCAGCGGACCGTAAGGATCCCCACTGTCCAGTATCAGCGTTTTCATTTCCGAGGGGACCTGCGTGGTGCCACGCAGGTGAAAACCGCAGCCGGCGGTGACCAGCACCGCCAACCCCAGCAACAGCGTCAGAATACGATGTCGCACAACTCCTCCTTGTGTTAACCCACAACCAGGTTAAGCAATTTGCCCGGAACATAGATCACTTTACGAACCGTAACCCCGTCCAGATATTTAGCGACCAGATGTTCCTCGGCGGCACGCGCACGTACCTGCTCTTCGGTTGCATCTGCTGCCACAGTGATTTTAGCGCGAACTTTGCCGTTTACCTGTACCACGACCAGCTTGGAGTCTTCGACCATCGCCTGCTCGTCAGCCTGTGGCCAGGCTGCGGTATCCACATCGCCTTCGCCGCCCAACGCCTGCCACAGCGAGAAGCAAACGTGCGGGGTAAACGGATACAGCATACGAACGACGGACAGCAACGCTTCTTGCAGCAGAGCGCGATCCTGCTCGCTGTCCTGCGGTGCGCGGGCCAGTTTGTTCATCAGCTCCATCACGGCCGCAATGGCGGTGTTGAAGGTCTGACGACGGCCAATATCATCGGTCACTTTGGCGATGGTTTTGTGCAGATCACGGCGCAGCGCTTTCTGATCTTCGTTCAGCGCCGCGACGTTCAGCGGCTGGACAGCGCCTTTCTCAAGGTGTTCGTAGGCCAGTTTCCAAACGCGTTTCAGGAAGCGGTTTGCCCCTTCCACACCGGATTCCTGCCATTCCAGCGTCATTTCTGCCGGCGAGGCGAACATCATGAACAGACGCACGGTATCCGCGCCGTATTTCTCGACCATCACTTGCGGGTCGATGCCGTTGTTCTTCGACTTCGACATTTTGCTCATGCCAGCATAGACCAGTTCGCGGCCTTGTGGATCGGTGGCTTTAACAATGCGGCCTTTATCGTCGCGTTCAACGGTGGCGTCGACCGGGGAAACCCAGACGCGCTCGCCGCTGTTACCGGTGTAATAGAAGGCATCCGCCAGCACCATACCCTGACACAGCAGGCGTTTTGCCGGCTCGTCCGAATCCACCAGGCCTGCGTCACGCAGCAGTTTGTGGAAGAAGCGGAAATACATCAGGTGCATGATGGCATGTTCGATACCGCCGACATACTGATCGACCGGCAGCCAGTAGTTGGCGGCGGCCGGATCCAGCATGCCCTGGTCGTACTGCGGGCAGGTGTAACGTGCGTAGTACCAGGAAGACTCCATAAAGGTGTCAAAGGTGTCGGTTTCACGCAGCGCCGGTTGGCCGTTAACGGTGGTTTTCGCCCACTCGGGATCGGCCTTGATCGGGCTGGTAATGCCGTCCATCACTACGTCTTCCGGCAGGATCACCGGCAGTTGGTCTTCCGGGGTTGGCATTACGGTACCGTCTTCCAGCGTCACCATCGGGATCGGTGCGCCCCAGTAACGTTGACGGGACACACCCCAGTCGCGCAGACGGTAGTTGACCTTGCGTTGGCCCACGCCCATGGCGACCAGTTTGTCGGCAATGGCGTTGAAACCGGCTTCGTGATCCAGGCCATCGAACTCGCCGGAGTTGAACAGCGTGCCTTTTTCGGTCATCGCTTCGGCGTGTACGTCCGGCTGGCTGCCGTCGAGCGCCAGCACCACCGGTTTGATCGGCAGGCCATATTTGGTGGCGAACTCCCAGTCGCGCTGGTCGTGAGCCGGAACCGCCATCACTGCGCCGGTGCCGTATTCCATCAAGACGAAGTTGGCAACCCAAACCGGCACCTTCTCGCCGGACAGCGGATGAAGGGCGAACAGGCCGGTCGGCATGCCTTTCTTCTCCATCGTCGCCATGTCGGCTTCGGCCACCTTGGTATTGCGGCACTCTTCGATAAATTCAGCCAGCGCCGGGTTATTCACCGCACCCTGTTGCGCCAGCGGATGGCCCGCCGCGACGGCCACATAGGTGGCGCCCATGAAGGTATCCGGACGGGTGGTGTAAACGGTCAGCTTCTCGTCGCTGCCCGCCACGTCAAAGGTGATGTCCACTCCTTCGGAACGGCCAATCCAGTTGCGCTGCATGGTTTTCACCTGTTCTGGCCAGCTTTCCAGCGTATCCAGATCGTTGAGCAACTGATCGGCGTAGTCGGTGATTTTGATAAACCACTGCGGGATCTCTTTACGCTCGACCTTGGTGTCGCAGCGCCAGCAGCAGCCGTCGATAACCTGTTCGTTGGCCAGCACGGTCAGATCGTGCGGGCACCAGTTGACGGCGGAGGTTTTCTTGTAGACCAGGCCTTTTTCGTACAGCTTGGTGAAGAACCACTGTTCCCAACGGTAGTAATCCGGATCGCAGGTGGCGATCTCGCGATCCCAGTCATAGCCAAAGCCCAGCAGTTTCAACTGGTTCTTCATGTATTCGATGTTGTCGTAGGTCCACGGAGCCGGTGCAGTGTTGTTTTTAACCGCAGCGCCTTCCGCCGGCAGGCCGAACGCATCCCAGCCGATCGGCTGCAGCACGTTTTTGCCCAGCATGCGCTGATAGCGCGAGATCACGTCGCCGATAGTGTAGTTACGAACGTGTCCCATGTGCAGACGGCCTGATGGGTAGGGCAGCATGGATAGGCAGTAGTACTTTTCCTTGCTCGCGTCTTCGGTAACCTTGAAAGTTTGCTTCTCTTGCCAGTGAAGCTGTACGTTCGATTCTATGTCTTCTGGACGGTATTGCTCTTGCATGGCGGCTGGTGGTCCTGTAGGTGTAAAACAGCTACATCCGTAGCATTCTGTTGAGTACTTATAGATCCGCATAGCATAGCTGATAAGACCTCCCGGCAACAACACCAAGCGCCCGACTCGGCGCATTTAAAAAATCCCCGCCATGATATGACTCACATCTTGAGGAGCCGGTGCCTTGCCAAGTGACATCAGCAATTTACGACTAAAATGATAAGAGATAGTTTTGGGAGATAAGCCCTGTCACGTAAGTTCATCGAGGAGAGAATATGAACAAGGTTGCTCAGTATTACCGCGAATTGGTGGCATCTCTGACCGAACGCCTGAAAAATGGAGAGCGTGATATTGACGAATTGGTCGCCGGTGCCGAAAAACGGCTGAACGAAGCGGGTGAATTGACGCGCGGCGAAGTAGAGCAGGTGATCCAGGCGGTACGGCGCGACCTGGAAGAGTTCGCCCGCAGTTACCAGGAAAGCAAGGGCGAGTTTACCGACAGCGTTTTTATGCGGGTCATCAAGGAGAGCCTGTGGCAAGAGCTGGCGGATATTACGGACAAAACCCAGTTGGAATGGCGGGAAGTGTTTAAAGACGTCAGCCATCACGGCGTTTACCACAGCGGTGAGGTGGTAGGGTTGGGCAATCTGGTGTGCGAGCAGTGCCACCATCATTTGGCGTTTTACACGCCGGAAGTGCTGCCGCTGTGCCCTAAGTGCGGTCATGACCAGTTCCAGCGTCGGCCCTTCGAACCTTGAGTGTTGCCCCCTCATCCTTCTTGCTTGGCAAATCAGGATGAGGGGAGACGATCAGCCGAAGAGCTTTTTCATCAGATTACTCAGAAAGCCGCCGCTCGCCGGGGCTTGTACCGCCGCAGGCTGGGTTGCCGGGGCCAATTGCGCCCTGGGCGGCACCTTTTGCGTCACGGCAATGCGGCTGTCTTGCGCGGCTTTTTCAGCGACTTCCGGCCCATAGGCAAAACCCTCCGCCAGCACGAATTCTACGTCGGTGATGCCGATAAACCCGAGGAACAGCTTCAGATAAGGGGTGATCAGATCGGTTGGCGTATCGGCGTGGATACCGCCGCGGCTGGAGATCACTATCGCTTTTTTCCCGGTCACCAGGCCTTCCGCGCCTTCAGAGGTGTAACGGAAGGTTTGGCCGGCGCGTGCCACCAGGTCGAAATAAATTTTCAGCTGGGTAGGAATATTGAAATTGTACATTGGGGCACCGATGATGACAGTGTCGTGCGATTTCAATTCAGCAATCAGCTCATCGGAAAGCGCCAGCGTCTCTTTTTGGTGCTGCGTCAAGGGTTTATCACCGGCGTTAAAACCGCCAACCACTTCACCATCCAGCTCGGGCAGGGTTGGGTTGGCCAGATCGCGAACGGTAAATGTGTCATTCGGGTGTGCTTCACGCCACTGTTCAACAAAAAAATCGACTAATTTTCCAGACTGGGAATAATCGCCCAGAATACTTGATTTCAGGACCAGTATACGACTCATTGGGCTATCTCCAGACTTGCTCTAAGGTGTTAGTGATGCGGTGTATAAGGCATCTTAGAGGTAAGCCGTAGCCAGTGATAGCGTAAAAATTCGCTGGGTTAAATCAAAAAAATTGAATGTGCCGGGGCGCAGTAAACGCCCCGGCCAATCAGTAACGCGCCACGCGTTCAATCAGCAGTTCGATAAATCCTTCGCGATCAATACCGGTCAGCACTTCAACGTTGGCCGGTTTACCGCTCTGCTGGAAGTCATCCACTACCGTCATGCCGACGGTATATTCCCCTTGGGTTTCCACGCCGACCCAACGTTCGATGCCGGTAAACAGCTGCGGTGCCAGCAGCCAGGCGATGGTGCAGGGATCGTGCATCGCGGCGCCCGGCAACCCGCGTGGGTGGCTGAGGTACAGCGGCAGATAGAAATCGAGCATCTCTGCAACCGCCTGTGCCACCGGATTGTTAATCTGGCGGATACGTTCGATATCCTGCGGCAGCACCAGCGCCTGATGGGTAACGTTCAACCCGGCCATGGTCAGCGGCACGCCGGACTTCAGCACTATTTCTGCGGCTTCGGGATCGACAAAGATATTGAATTCCGCCACCGGCGTGGCGTTGCCGGCATTCATTCCGCCGCCCATAAATACAATGCGCTCGATGTTGCTTTTCAGCTCGGCATGCTGGGCCAGTAACAGGGCGATATTGGTCATCGGGCCGGTGACCACCAGGGTGAGCGGTTGCGGGCTGGTGCGCAGCAGGCCGGCGATCAGTTCCACGGCGGTTTGCGTGACCGGTTTTATCGTTGGCGTTGGCAGATGGGTATTGCCCATACCGGTTTTGCCGTGGACATGATCGGCAATCACCAGCGGGCGCATCAGCGGTGCCGCGGCACCGGCAGCGACGGGAATATCTTCGCGTTTCATCAGCGTCAGTAGACCGAGCGCGTTATGCAGGGTTTTCTCCGGCGTCTGGTTGCCGGCGGATGTGGTGATGGCCTTGATGTCCAGTTCCGGCGAGCGCAGCGCCATGGCAAGGGCAATGGCGTCGTCCAGGCCGGGGTCGCAATCGATAATGATAGGGCGGGGCATGTTTATCTCCTTTGTTGTTATCCAGTGAGCATCGGATCAAAACAGGGGAGAAACAAGCGCTTTTAGTGCCGGGATAGGGGCGGAGAATGCGCCCCGGGCGGGGCGCATAGTGTCAATGAATCAATGCAGGATCTTGGCCAGGAAGTCTTTTGCGCGTTCGGATTCCGGGTTGTTGAAGAAGTCGTCTTTGTTGCGGTCTTCGACAATTTTGCCTTCGTCCATAAAGATCACCCGGTGGGCCACCTTACGGGCAAAGCCCATTTCGTGGGTCACCACCATCATGGTCATGCCTTCTTGCGCCAGCTCGACCATGACGTCCAGCACTTCGTTGATCATTTCCGGATCAAGCGCGGAGGTCGGTTCATCGAACAGCATGGCGATCGGGTCCATGCACAGCGCTCGGGCGATAGCCACACGCTGCTGCTGGCCGCCGGAAAGTTGCCCAGGGAACTTGTTGGCATGGGCGGAAAGCCCCACGCGCTCCAGCAGCTTAAGGCCCTTCTCGCGTGAGGCGTCCTTGTCGCGCTTGAGGACTTTTACCTGCGCCAGCGTCAGATTGTCGATGATCGACAGATGCGGGAACAGCTCAAAGTGCTGGAATACCATGCCCACTTTGGAACGCAACTGCGCCAGGTTGGTGTTCTTGTTGTTGACGGCCGTGCCATTCACCAGGATATCGCCTTGCTGAATCGGCTCCAGACCGTTGACGGTTTTGATCAGGGTGGATTTGCCCGAGCCTGAAGGACCGCAGACTACCACCACCTCGCCTTTTTTCACTTCGGTGGTGCAATCGGTCAGAACCTGAAAGTGACCGTACCACTTAGAAACATTTTTCAGGGATATCATCAAACAGTCCTTTTCTTCAAATAGCTTACCAGCGCCGAGGCGGCGAGACTGATAACAAAATAGACAAAACCGGCGAACAGGATCATTTCAACCTGTGTGCCGTCGCGCTCGCCGATGGTTGAGGCGGTACGGAAGAAGTCGGCCAGGCTCAGCACGTAGACCAGCGATGTATCCTGGAACAGTACGATGCCCTGAGTCAGCAGCAGCGGAACCATGGCGCGGAACGCCTGCGGCAGGATCACCAGTTTCATCGACTGCCAGTGGGTCATGCCCAGCGCCAGCGCAGCGGAAGATTGGCCACGGGAAATACTGATAATGCCTGCACGGATAATTTCCGAGTAATAGGCCGCTTCAAACAGGGAAAAGGCTACCATAGCCGAGATCAGGCGAATATCGGTTTTCGGCGATAGCCCCAGAACTTGTTGTAATAAGCTTGGAACCACCAGGTAGAACCACAGCAGCACCATCACCAGCGGAACGGAACGGAACAGGTTGACGTAGAGTGTGGCAAACCAGCTGATAGGCTTGATGGGCGACAGACGCATGACCGCCAGAATGGTGCCCCAGAGGATGCCAAAAACGATGGCGGTCACGGTGATCTTCAGCGTGATGACCAACCCTTGCAGCAGGTAAGGGAAGCTTGGGACAATGGATGCCCAGTCAAATTCGTACATTATTTACTCCCCATATTGCCAGGCAACTGCACTTTCTTCTCTACCAGACGCATAAACAGCATGATCACGGCGTTGATGCCGATATAGGCCAGCGTAATGGCGGTAAAGGATTCATAGGCATGCGCGGAGTAATCCAGCAGCTTACCGGCCTGAGCCGCCATATCCACCAGGCCAATGGTTGAAGCGATGGCGGAGTTTTTGACCAGGTTGAGCATTTCCGAGGTCATCGGCGGCACAATCACCCGGTAGGCGTTCGGTAACAGCACATAGCGATAGGTTTGCGGCAGCGTCAGGCCCATGGCCAGCCCGGCGGCGCGTTGGCCACGCGGCAGGGACTGAATCGCGGCGCGCACCTGCTCGCACACGCGGGCGGCGGTAAACAGCCCGAGGCACAGCATGGAGGAGATAAAGAACTGGACGTTAGGATCGAGTTCGGTTTTGAACCACATGCCCAGATTGGCAGGCAGCAGCTCCGGCATCACCAGATACCAGGTAAAGAATTGCACAATCAGCGGCACGTTACGGAACAGTTCGACGTAGCAGGTGCCGAGAGCGGAAAGAAAACGGTTTGGCACGGTACGTAAAATACCGAACAGCGAACCGACAAAGAAAGCGATAATCCATGCACAGACGGAGAGGGCTACCGTGACCTGGAAGCCGGACCAAATCCAGCCGAGGTAAGTGGTATTCCCAAACGGGGCCTGCTGCAGGAAGATACCCCAGTTCCAATCTATTGACATAACAAACTCCGTTAAGCGGGCGCAGAGCGCCTAAAGATTGATGACTATTCAGCGCCGATCGCATCGCGGCCAGTCAGGCTGGCTTATGTGCGCGGATATCGGTTGTGAGTTAGGGGGAAAATGAGGGAGGGGAACGGCCCCCCTCATTCCTGTCTGTCCCAGCCATCAACAGGGCTGGTTTGGCCTGGCGGCCGCACCAGCTCTCTTTCTATTAGTTCAGTGCTTTATCGTTAGGCTCTTTGAACAGTTGCTTCATGTCGTCTGACAGGGCGAAGTTCATGTTGAGGTTCTTTGGTGGAATTGGCTGGTTGAACCATTTATCAAACCATTTTGCCGCTTCACCGGAGGTTTGGGCCTGAGCGATGGTGTCATCGACCAGTTTTTTGAACTCGGCGTCGTCTTTACGCAGCATACAGCCGTAAGCTTCTTTCGACTGCGGCGTGCCGAGAATTTCCCATTGATCCGGCTTCTTCGCTTTGGCACGTTCGCCCGCCAGCAGCGCGTCATCCATCATAAAGGCTACGGCGCGGCCGCTTTCCAGGGTACGGAACGAGTCACCGTGGTCTTTGGCGCTGATGATGCGCATGTTCATCTTGCCGCTGTCGTTCAGTTTGTTCAGCAGCACTTCTGACGTTGTGCCGGAGGTGACCACTACCGGTTTGCCGGCCAGGTCTTTGAAGTCTTTGACGTCAGAGCCTTTTTTCACCAGCAAGCGGGTACCGACCACGAAGATGGTGTCGGAGAAGGCCGCCTGTTTTTGACGCTCAACGTTGTTGGTGGTTGAACCGCATTCAAAATCAAAGGTGCCGTTCTGCAGCAGTGGGATACGGTTCTGCGAGGTGATCGGCAGCATTTTTACCTGCAGATCGGGCATGTTCAGTTTTTTCTTAACAGCATCAACGATTTGGTTGGAGTAGTCCTGGGAGTAGCCCACAACTTTCTGCTGGTTGTCGTAGTAGGAGAACGGCACTGACGATTCGCGGTGGCCGACAACGATCACGCCGTTGTCTTTGATTTTCTTCAGCGTACCGGTCAGTTCTTCCGCATGGGCTACGTTACCCGCCATACCGATCAGCAGTAACGATAACGCCAATTTACGCATTTGCATGGTCCAGCTCCTTTGCTGTTGTCGTGGTTCTGACTCAAGAGTGTCAGGTTTAAAACGGGGGATCTCTTACTCAAGATATAAAGATAGTCTTGGCACAGATAACCGTTAGAAAATAGCCGATTGTGAACACAATGAAACTAAAATGTTTCATTTTTTGAGACGCCACGCGCACCAAATTAATGCAACAAAACCCTGATGCACCCTTCTGGTGCCAGTGATGCTCTCAAGTTGTGCATAAGTGCGACAAAACGTCAGTAAAAGTAAATCGGTCTTAAATCACAGAGTGATTAAAGCAAGGAGTGTGCCAGAAAGGTTTATTTAACGGGTATTTGACGGGGACGGAGACGCGGTGCGCAGTTCAGTGAACTGCGCACCGGTTGAGATTACCTGCGACGCAGGCCGAGCATCAACGCCATGCCGCCAAGCAGCAGGGTAATGATCCACAGCGGTGTGGCGCCAAAACGGGCGTATGGCGTAATGCCGGTGGTCGGGGTGACTTTCACCTCGAGCACGCTGCGGGTGAACTGCGGGATCTCGGCAATCACCTCGCCGTTGGCGTCAACGGCGGCGGTTACGCCATTGTTGGTGCTGCGCAACAGCGGGCGTCCCAGTTCCAGCGCACGCATGCGCGCCATCTGGAAGTGCTGCCACGGGCCGATGGAATGGCCGAACCAGGCGTCATTGGAGAGGGTCAGCAGGAAATTGGTGTCCGGGCGGAAGTTATCGCGCACCTGTTGGCCGAGAACAATCTCATAACAGATCGCTGCCGTCAGGTTATAGCCCTTCACGCTCAGTTGTGGTTGGACGTAATCGCCGCGGCTGAAGGACGACATCGGCAGATCGAAGAACGGCGCCAGTGGCCGCAGCAGCGTCTCCAGCGGCACAAACTCACCGAACGGCACCAGATGATGCTTGTTATAGCGGTCTTTAGCCGGGTAGACGTACGGAGTCTGTTCACCCAATACAATGGCGCTGTTATAGATTTGCTGGCCCTGCGGGGTGGCGCGCACGTCGACAATGCCGGTGATCAGGCTGCTGTTTTTGGCGCGCATCAGGTCGTCCATCATGGTCAGGAAACCGTTCTGGCTGGCTTCGTAATCCGGGATGGCGGATTCCGGCCAGATGATGATCGGCGCCTTGCCCATGTAAGGGCGGGTTTCATCCAGATAGGTTTGCAGCGTGCTGACCAGCGCTTTCGGATCCCACTTCATCGATTGGGCGATATTGCCTTGCACCATGGCGACATTCACCGCTTTCTCCGGTTGCGGGGTGAACCACTGCAACTGACGCAGCGGCCAGGGCAACAGCAGCAACGCGACGGCAACGGCCGCTGCGGCAACGCGGCGTTGATTGATGGCATACACCAGCAATCCGGCGATCGCCATCAGGATGAAGGTGATGGCATCAACCCCCAGCAGCGGCGCGACGCCTTTCAGCGGGCCGTTGAGCTGGCTGTAGCCGAATTGCAACCAGGGGAAACCGGTCAGCACCCAGCCGCGCAGAAACTCGGTCACTTGCCACAGCACCGGCGCGGCAATCGCCAGGCGGTACCAACTGGTGGTTGGCCACAGGCGCGCCAGCAAGCCGGCGAACAGCCCGGTATACAACGCCAGGTAGGCGGCCAGCAGGGCGACCAGGAAAATATTGACGGCAAACGGCATGCCGCCGAAGTCGGCAATGCTGACGTAAACCCAGTTGACGCCGGCGCCAAACAGGCCGAACCCCCAGCAGAAGCCGAGTAGGGCGGATTGTCTGGTGGTGCGGTTCAGGGTAACGGCCAACAGGCCGAACAGGGAAACAATGGCCGCAGGCCAAATATCGTAAGGAGAAAACGCCAGCGCGCCGCCGGCACCAGACAACAGCGCCAGCAGGGCACGAACCCGCTGGCGTTCAAGGAAAGAGGCTTTAGCCATGTTTGATTTAGTCTTCCAGTTTCGGTTGCGGAGAATCGTCCGGAATTTTTACATGAACCTGGATGATACGTCGACTGTCGGCCATCGCAACCTTAAACAGGTAACCTTCGATTTCAATGGTTTCCCCGCGCGCCGGCAAGTGCCCGAAGGCCTGCATCACCAGGCCGCCGATGGTGTCGACCTCGTCGTCGCTGAAGTGCGTATTAAAGGCTTCGTTGAAGTCTTCAATCGGCGCCAATGCCCGCACGGTATACATATGGCGGCTAAGCTGGCGGATATCCAGATCTTCCTCGTCGTCATATTCGTCTTCGATTTCGCCGACAATCAGTTCCAGAATGTCTTCGATGGTGACCAGGCCGGAAACGCCGCCGAATTCGTCAATGACAATCGCCATGTGATAGCGCTGGGAGCGGAACTCCTTCAGCATCCGATCAACACGCTTGCTTTCGGGCACCACCACCGCGGCGCGCAGCACCTTATCTATGCTGAACGGCTCAGACTCTGCACGCATAAACGGCAGCAGATCCTTGGCCATCAGAATGCCTTCGATGTGATCTTTATCTTCGCTGATCACCGGGAAGCGCGAGTGGGCGGATTCGATAATCACGTCCAGGCACTCTTCCAGCGTCTGGTTACGCTTGAGCGTGACCATCTGGGAACGCGGGATCATGATGTCGCGCACGCGCTGCTCGGCGATATCCATCACGCCTTCCAGCATGTCTCGGGTATCGGGATCGATCAGGTCGTTTTGCTCGGAATCACGGATCAGCTCTACCAGATCGCCACGGTTTTTCGGTTCGCCGTGGAACAGCTGGTTAAGGATGAGAGTAAAGAACCCCTTCTTGGGACTGGGGCTGTCATTGCTTTGTGAATGGTCGTCGCTCATGGCGTTTTAGTTAATATCACTCATGTAAGAGTTAGGGGCGTCAGCGACAGCCCCTTACAGGGGCTGCGGGGAATCAGCTGACGTCAGAGGGGGTCTTTTTCCGCCAGGTACGGGTCCGGATAGCCCAGGCCGTGCATGATTTCGGTTTCCAAAGACTCCATTTCTTCGGCTTCATCGTCTTCGATGTGGTCATACCCTAGCAGATGAAGGCTGCCATGGACAACCATATGCGCCCAGTGGGCCTCCAGCGCCTTGTCTTGCTCAACCGCTTCCTGTTCAACGACCTGACGGCAGATGATCAGATCGCCGAGCAGCGGCAGCTCTATGCCCGGTGGGGCTTCGAACGGGAAGGACAGCACGTTGGTCGGTTTATCCTTCCCGCGGTAGGTCAGGTTCAGTTCGTTGCTTTCGGCTTCGTCCACCAGGCGAATGGTGACCTCGGCTTCTTCCTGAAACTGCGGCAGCACGCCTTCCAGCCAACGCTGGAAGGTGGCTTCGTCCGGCAGGCCGTTGCTGTCTGCACAGGCAATCTGCAGATCCAAAATCACCTGGCTCATAGTGTCTCCTGCCCGGAGGCGATGATGGCCTCGTGCTTACGTTGTTCGGCAATCGCGTCTTTGCGTTTTTGTTCGGCGGCTTCCCAGGCTTCATAGGCGATAACCACGCGGGCTACCACCGGGTGGCGCACCACGTCTTCGCTGTGGAAGAAGTTGAAGCTCAGTTCTTCGACATCCGACAGGACTTCTATCGCATGGCGAAGGCCGGATTTCTGGTTGCGCGGCAGGTCAATCTGCGTCACGTCACCGGTAATCACCGCCTTCGAGTTGAAGCCGATGCGCGTCAGGAACATCTTCATCTGTTCGATGGTGGTGTTCTGGCTCTCATCGAGAATGATAAATGCGTCGTTCAGGGTGCGGCCGCGCATATAGGCCAGCGGCGCGACCTCAATCACGTTGCGTTCGATCAGCTTCTCCACGCGCTCGAAGCCCAGCATTTCGAACAGGGCGTCGTACAGCGGGCGCAGGTAAGGATCGACCTTCTGGCTCAGATCCCCCGGCAGGAAGCCCAGTTTTTCACCGGCTTCAACCGCCGGGCGCGTCAGCAGAATGCGGCGAATCTCCTGGCGCTCCAGGGCGTCTACCGCAGCGGCGACGGCCAGATAGGTTTTCCCGGTACCCGCCGGCCCAATCCCGAAGGTGATGTCGTGATCGAGAATATTGGCGATGTACTGCGCCTGATTCGGCGTGCGCGGTTTCACCATGCCGCGCTTGGTTTTGATGGTCACCGCTTTACCGTAATCCGGCACGCTGTCGGCTACCTGCTCAAGCACCCGGCTTTCTTTGATCGCCAGATGGATCTGTTCCGGGTCGATATCCGGGATCACGCCGCGAATGGGCGCGGTGTCCACGTACAGGTGGCGCAAGATATCGGCGGCGGCAACCACGCACGGGTTTTTGCCAACCAGCTTAAAACGGTTGTCTCGGCGGTTGATCTCGATCCCCAACCGGCGTTCGATCTGTTTGATATTGTCATCAAATGGGCCGCACAGGCTGAGCAATCGCTTATTGTCTGCCGGCTCTAACAAAATTTCTTGTGTTGCGACGTTCAAACTATTCCTCAAGGCTCACATCGGGCCTGGTTGATTTTCGGTACGCGCATTCAGGGCAAACCCTGACGTTTCTACCTTGAATTATTCATGGTGCGCCGCACCGGCGCAAGTTTACCCATGATCTATCTGTGCGCCGACGGTGTAATTCAAGGACCGGGAGAGGAAAAAACGCGGCAAAAACAGCCGCGTAATTGTGTGAGGATCAGTTCTTTTTCACGAATTCGGATTTCAGCTTCATCGGGCCAAAACCATCGATTTTACAGTCAATGTTGTGGTCGCCTTCCACCAGACGAATGTTCTTCACCTTGGTGCCAATCTTCAGCATCGAGGAGCTGCCTTTGACCTTCAGATCTTTCACTACGGTCACGGCATCGCCGTCGGCCAGCAGGTTGCCGTTGGCGTCTTTGACAATCAAGGTATCGCTGTCCGCCGCAGGCGCGCTGTCGCTCCACTCATGGGCGCATTCAGGGCAGATAAACATCGCATTGTCCTGATAGGTGTATTCGGAGTTGCACTTCGGGCAGTGTGGGAGTTGCATGCTATGTCGCCTCTTTATAATAAAAAACAAAAAAGAACATCACCGGACGCAAGCGCCCGGCGGAGAAATAATAAGGATAAACGTTAACGTGGCGACGGGCGCCACGGCTTACGGCAATGCGGAAACGGCGTCAGGGCTGGTAAGTGCCGACACCCAGCGCATTTTCTTTGCGGGTACGGGCGATCACCGATTGCGGGGATTCATGTACGCGCAGATCCATCTGCTGCTCGGTACGCACCACTGCACCACGCAGTGTGTTGGTCATTACCTCGGTGATTTCCACATCAACGAATTGGCCGATCATATCCGGTGTGCCTTCAAAGTTCACCATACGGTTGCATTCGGTACGACCAGCCAGCTCCATCACGCTTTTGCGCGAGGTGCCCTCAACCAGAATACGCTGCACGGTTCCGAGCATGCGGCGGCTGAACTGCAACACCTGCTGGTTGATGCGATCCTGCAGGATGTACAGGCGCTGTTTCTTTTCATCTTCGCTGACGTCGTCCACCATATCGGCCGCCGGGGTGCCCGGGCGTGACGAATAGATAAAACTGAAGCTGGCGTCGAAGTTAATCTCGGCGACAAGGTTCATGGTCTGTTCGAAGTCGGCCTGGGTTTCCCCCGGGAAGCCGATGATAAAATCAGAGCTGAGCTGTATGTTCGGCCGCGCCTTGCGCAGCTTGCGAATGATCGCTTTGTATTCCAATGCGGTGTGCGCGCGTTTCATCATGGTCAGAATGCGATCGGAGCCGCTCTGTACCGGGAGATGCAGGAAGCTGACCAGTTCAGGCGTGTCTTGATACACCGCGATGATGTCGTCGGTGAATTCAATCGGATGGCTGGTGGTGAAACGGATGCGGTCGATGCCGTCAATCGCTGCCACCAAACGCAGCAGTTCGGCAAACGAACAGATGCCGCCGTCGTAGGTGGCGCCGCGGTAGGCGTTGACGTTCTGACCGAGCAGATTCACTTCACGCACGCCCTGCGCCGCCAGTTGGGCGATCTCGAACAGCACGTCATCGCTTGGGCGACTCACTTCTTCACCGCGGGTGTAAGGCACCACGCAGAAAGTACAGTATTTGTTGCAGCCTTCCATTATGGAGACAAAGGCGGTTGGGCCTTCGGCGCGCGGTTCCGGCAGGCGGTCGAACTTCTCGATCTCCGGGAAGCTGATGTCGACGATTGGGCTGCGGGTGCCGCGCACGTGGTTGATCATTTCCGGCAGGCGGTGCAAGGTCTGCGGGCCAAACACAACGTCGACGCAAGGTGCGCGGCTGCGAATGTGTTCGCCTTCCTGAGAAGCCACGCAGCCGCCAACGCCGATGATCAACGCCGGGTTCTTTTCTTTCAGCAGTTTCCAGCGCCCTAACATGGCGAAAACTTTTTCCTGCGCTTTTTCACGGATTGAACAGGTATTCAGCAGCAGTACATCCGCTTCTTCAGCGTTGTCGGTCCATTCGAACCCGTGTGTGCTTCCCAGTAAGTCCGCCATTTTTGATGAATCATATTCATTCATCTGGCAGCCCCAGGTTTTGATATGCAGTTTTTTGGTCATTGACTTGCCATTACTCAGTGCGGAGCGAAAGTTGCGATACGCGACATGCAGGGGGCGTATTGTAATCATTTGGCGCCGTTGTGACCAGCGCGGGGAAAACGGTATGCGACCTGATGCGCAATTAAAAATCCGGTACACTGATGCCAAACGCCGTGCCCGTTGGGATGGCGATAATTCACTAAGAAAACATGGCCAAAATGAACACATCTCAAAAAAGGTATGACGCCGTAGTGGTAGGCGGCGGGATGGTCGGCGCGGCGGCGGCGCTGGGGTTGGCGCAGGCCGGTTGGTCGGTGGCATTGCTGGAACATCAGCCGCCGCAGGCGTTCGATGCCCAAAGCCCGCCGGATCTGCGTATTTCAGCCATCGGCTGCACTTCGGTCGGGTTGCTCAAGCAGCTTGACGTCTGGAAAGCGGTGGTGGGCATGCGCGTGGCGCCGTATCGCCGGTTGGAAACCTGGGAATGGGCGTCTTCACGCGTAGCGTTTGACGCGGCTTCGCTGGGGCTGCCTGAACTGGGCTTTATGGTGGAGAATCGGATTTTGCAATTGGCGCTGTGGCAGCAAATGGAGCAGTGCGACAATTTGACGCTCTGTTGCCCCGCCAGGCTGCGTTCGCTGCAACGGGAAGATGACCACTGGCAATTGGAGCTGGACTCTTCTGAGAAGCTGCAGGCGCGGCTGGTGGTGGGTGCAGACGGTGCGAATTCGCAGGTACGTAATCTGGCGGCCATCGGCACCAGCGGTTGGCAATATCGCCAGTCCTGCATGTTGATCACCGTCGATACCGGCGAGCCGCAACAGGATGTGACCTGGCAGCAGTTTTTCCCTTCCGGGCCGCGCGCTTTCCTGCCCCTGTATGACCAATGGGCTTCACTGGTGTGGTATGACAGTCCGCAACGCATCCGCCAGCTGCAAGCGATGCCGCCGGCGCAGCTTGAGAGGGAAATTGCTGAAGCATTTCCGGCGCGCCTGGGGGCGGTAAAAGTGCATGCCGCCGGGGCTTTCCCGCTGGCGCGCCGCCATGCACAACGCTATGTTCTGCCGGGGCTGGCGTTGCTCGGTGATGCAGCGCACACCATCAACCCGTTAGCGGGGCAGGGGGTGAACCTGGGCTATCGCGATGTGGAAGCGTTGCTGGCGGTACTGAGTGACGCCCGGGAGCAGGGCGAGGACTGGAGCAGTGAAGCGGTGTTGATGCGCTACCAGCGCCGTCGTCGCACCGATAACCTGTTGATGCAAAGCGGCATGGATCTGTTTTATACCGCGTTCAGCAATAATTTGGCGCCACTGAACGTAGCGCGCAATATTGCGCTGATGGCGGCCCAGCGGGCGGGCAAGCTGAAGGAACATGCGCTGAAATACGCACTGGGGCTGTAGTCGAGGTGGTGTTTTCCTGGTACGGGCGCAGCAGGTTGCGCCCGCTTTAACGAGACTTCACGAACGCAGAATAGCAAAAAGCCCGCCGAAGCGGGCTTTTCTAAATGTGGCTGGGGTGCCAGGATTCGAACCTGGGTATGCTGGTATCAGAAACCAGAGCCTTACCGCTTGGCGACACCCCAATTGTATAACAGTAAAATATGGTGGCTACGACGGGATTTGAACCTGTGACCCCATCATTATGAGTGATGTGCTCTAACCAGCTGAGCTACGTAGCCATTTTTCGATATTTTACCTTAAAAGTCAACAGTGTTGGTATGGCTGGGGTACCTGGATTCGAACCAGGGAATGCTGGTATCAAAAACCAGTGCCTTACCGCTTGGCGATACCCCATCAACACGTAAACCTTTTTTGCAGCATCCCCATCCTAAAAAAGATGGCTGGGGTACCTGGATTCGAACCAGGGAATGCCGGTATCAAAAACCGGTGCCTTACCGCTTGGCGATACCCCACCTGCTGCCTGCTCGACGATGAAAAGAAATGGTGCGGGAGGCGAGACTTGAACTCGCACACCTTGCGGCGCTAGAACCTAAATCTAGTGCGTCTACCAATTTCGCCACTCCCGCAAAAAGATGGTGGCTACGACGGGATTTGAACCTGTGACCCCATCATTATGAGTGATGTGCTCTAACCAGCTGAGCTACGTAGCCATCTTTTTCGCGCAACCTTCATCGGCGTTGCGGGGCGCATTATGCGTATATGGCCGTTTTGCGTCAACAAGTTTTTTCCCGAAAAAGCGGCTGGATGTGTTGTTTGTTTGGGTTGTGAACAGTATGGTGATAAAATCATCAATTCAGGTGATTAATGGTTGAAAACATCAATAAAAAAGCGGGCCATGAGGCCCGCCCTGGATATAAAACCCGCGTGATTACTTGTAGGCGGATTGGTGGACGCCAACGGCACGGCCAGAAGGATCGTCCATCTTTTTGAAGGATTCATCCCATTCGATGGCTTTCGCTGAAGAACAAGCCACTGACGGGCCGCCAGGTACGCATTCGGCCGCGCTTGGCAGTGGGAACAGCTCTTCGAAGATTTCGCGATACAGGTAGCCTTCTTTTGAGCTCGGCGTGTTGTACGGGAAACGGAAACGTGCGGTTTCGAGCTGTTGATCGCTGATTTGCTTCGCAGCGACTTCTTTCAGCGTGTCGATCCAGCTGTAGCCCACGCCGTCGGAGAACTGCTCTTTCTGGCGCCAGGCCACGCTGGCCGGCAGATAGGATTCAAAACACTCGCGCAGGATGTGTTTTTCCATTTTGCCGTTGCCGCACATTTTATCTTTCGGATTGATGCGCATCGCCACGTCGAGGAATTTTTTATCCAGGAAGGGGACGCGAGCTTCCACGCCCCAGGCGGACATCGCCTTGTTGGCGCGTGCGCAGTCAAACATATGCAGCGCCAGCAGCTTACGCACGGTCTCGTCGTGGAACTCACGCGCATCCGGTGCCTTATGGAAGTACAGATAACCGCCGAACACTTCGTCCGCACCCTCGCCGGACAGCACCATCTTGATGCCCATCGCTTTGATTTTACGCGACATCAGGTACATTGGCGTGGAGGCGCGAATGGTGGTGACGTCGTAGGTTTCGATGTGATAAATCACGTCGCGGATGGCGTCCAGGCCTTCCTGCACGGTGAAATGAATTTCATGGTGCACGGTGCCCAAATGGTTGGCCACTTCCTGCGCGGCGCGCAGATCCGGTGAACCTTCCAGGCCGACGGCAAAGGAGTGCAGCTGTGGCCACCAGGCTTCGCTGCGCTCTTGATCTTCCACACGGCGTGCGGCGTATTTTTTGGTAATGGCGGAGATTACGGAAGAATCCAGGCCGCCAGACAGCAGTACGCCGTACGGCACGTCGGACATCAGGTGGCTTTTCACCGAATCTTCCAGCGCGTTGCGCAGTGCGTTGGCATCGGTCACGTTGTCTTTGACATTGTCGTAATCGAACCAGTCGCGCTGGTAATATTCGCGGATCTCACCGTCCTGGCTCCACAGATAGCTGCCCGCCGGGAATTCTTTGATGGTGCGGCAGACCGGCACCAGCGCTTTCATTTCGGAGGCGACATACAGGTTGCCGAATTCGTCATGGCCCATGTAGAGCGGGATAATGCCCAGGTGATCGCGGCCAATCAGGTAAGCGTCTTTCTCTGAATCATAAAGGGCGAAGGCGAACATGCCCTGCAAGTCGTCGAGGAAGTCGATGCCTTTTTCCTGATACAGCGCCAGGATCACTTCACAGTCGGATGCGGTCTGGAACTCGTAGCGCTCGCCCAGTTCATAACGCAGTGCCTGGTGGTTATAGATCTCACCGTTTACGGCCAAAACGTGGGTGTGCGCAGCGTTGTACAGCGGTTGGGCGCCATTGTTGACGTCGACAATCGACAGGCGCTCATGCACCAGAATGGCTTTATCGCTGGCGTAAACGCCGGACCAGTCCGGGCCGCGGTGGCGCATCAGACGAGACAGCTCCAGCGCTTTCTTACGCAGTTCAACGGGATCGGACTTCAGATCGAGCACACCGAAAATAGAACACATATAACGACTCTCCTAACGACTTTTTTAGACTGTGATGTTGATTTGCTGTTATGGGCGGCGCGGCCGGTTCATCAGCGATGACGCGGTTTTGCTGCGTTGTGTTTATGAAAATGCGTCAAAACCGGCAGGGGATGCAAGTGTTTTAGCGTTACGCAGAAAAATAGTTGTTTGGGGTCTGTCGATTTTTAGCGGATATTTAGTTTTTATCGTTTTTAATTAGAGGATATTCAATTTTTAGGTGGATGAGTGAGTCGCCGGCCAATTTTACCGGCGACTTGTTGCCGACTATCAGGCGGTCAACTGCCACAGGGTGAAGGCGGCATCCGGTGTCCAACCGGGATTCGAGGTGTGTGCCTGGAGGCAGGTGTATTTTTTGCCTTTATAGGTCACGACATCGCCCGCCTTGTAGTTGTGATTGATCTGCCACTCGGTCACGCCCGGTTCAGGCGGAGTACCGCCGTCTGCGGTTTTCACCGCCAGCGCACTGCTTGGCAGCGAGGTATTTCCCTGGTTGTCGGTTGCGGTGACAAAATAGCTGTATTGAGTGGACGGGGTCAGACCGCTGTCCTGCAGCGAAAGGCCGCCGGTCTGGCCGATGGCGTTGCCGTTGCGGTAAACGCTGTAACTGGCGATCGGCGCAGGGCCGGTTGCGGCGCGCCAGCTCAGTGTCAGCGAGGTAGCAGCCAGTTCTGAGGCTGTCAGCGCCGTGGGCGCATCAGGCTTTCCCGGCTGCGGCGGGGTGACGCCACCCTGGATCAACGGCGCATAGCGCGTTTTGAACTCCCAGTTATAGGCAACGCCGGCGCTGCTTTTGCCGTTGTCCCAGTTGATCGACCAGGTCATCAGCCCCTTGATCGACAGTCCTTTGGCATCCAGACGTTTGAAAGCGTTGAACACCGCCTGCGGATTGATCACATAGCCGCTTCCTGCTGCGTCCACGTTGCTTGGCAGGCCGATCACAAACTTGGCCGCCGGGATCTTGGTGTAACCGCGGGTGCCGGTAACCAGGCTTTCGGTCAGGTAATAAAGAAACTCTTCTTTTTTGGCATCGTCGACCTGGGTGATCCAGGCATTGAGTTCGTCAACCCAAATGCCATCACCGCCCTGGTTATAGAACTGCGGCGCGATAAAATCATAATAGCCTTCGAGTGAGGTAATATAATCCAGATAGCTGCCGTTGGTACGCAAATAAGGGAATTCAGGCGCCATGCTGATAATGAATTTTTTGCCTTGCGCGGCATAATAATCCTTAACTTTTTTCAGCGCGGCGGGCAATACGGTTTTATTATTGGCTGCGCCAATCGCCGCTTGTTCCAGGTCAATATCCAGGCCATCAAAGCCATAGGTTTCTACCAGACGAATAATTTCATCTTTCAGCTTATCTTCATCGCCGGTTTTCAACTCGATGTGCGCGTCTGCGCCGCCCAGTGAAATCAGCACCGCCCGGCCCTGACTGTTCAGCACGCCAACCTGGCGGCGGAACTCGGCGTCGGACAGGTTGTAAGGTTTGAAGGTAGGAATGCCTTCGCCTTTCATAAAGGCGACCGCCACCACATTATATTCAGGCGGAATATCGGTCAGATCCATATTGACGAATTTGCCTTGCTTGTAACCATCGCTGGCGCCGGCGAGCCAGTTATGCCAAAAACCCATCAGGATTTTTTTACCGGTCAGGTCTGGCATCGCGGCAGCAGCGTCTGCGGCTTGTACGTTGATAATATTATTCGTGCTCATGATGGCCTCGTTATCTTTTTGAGTAAGGGTATTTTCACTCGCCGGCAATTCAGTGATTGGCGGGGTGTAAATACATAGTGCGGATTTTTAACGAGGGCAGGCTGAAACCTTTTGCGCCCATGAATAAATTAAATTCACGCTGGCGAAGGTTTTATTATTGAGATAATGGGGCAGAGGCGGCCATTGAGGCCGCCGCAGGAATTAAAAAATGGTGATGTCGGCTACGGAGGGGAAAATATAGCTCGGACGGAACGGCATGGTTTCGACATCGTTAAGCGTCGAGACGCCGGACAGCACCAGCACGGTTTCCAGACCCGCCTGGAAGCCCGCCAGAATGTCGGTGCGCAGGTTGTCGCCCACGATCACCGTTTCTTCCGAATGCGCCTGCATCTTGTTCAGCGCAGCGCGAATGATCCACGGGCTTGGCTTGCCGACGTAAAACGGCTTACGGCCGGTGATCTTTTCGATAGGTGCGCACAGCGCACCACAGGCCGGCGTGAAGCCATGACCATGGCTATCCGGGTTGGTGGCGATAAAGCGCGCGCCGTTATTAACGAAGTAGGCGGCCTTGTGCATCATATCCCAGTTGTAGGAACGGGTTTCGCCGACAATCACGAAGTCCGGGTTGATGTCGGTAATGGTAAAACCGGCCTTATACAGTTCGTGAATCAACGCGCCTTCACCGACCACGTAGGCTTTTTTGCCTTCCTGGCGGCGCAGAAAATCGGCGGTGGCCATCGCGGAGGTATAAAACGCGCTCTCAGGCACTTCCAGCCCGGCGGCGGCAAAGCGGTTTGCCAGATCCTGCGCGGTCTGCGACGGGTAGTTGGTCAGCACCACCAGCGGCATGCCCTGTTCCTGAATGCGCGCCAGGAAAAGATCGGCGCCGGGAACCGGCGTGTTGTCATGCAGCAGCACGCCATCGATATCACATATAACGTTCTTGATTGTCATCGTTGCTGTTTCTCATGATTTACGGCAGGCAAAAACGCGAAGATGCACACCTGCCTGAAGCGGCGGCTCAACTTTCCAGCAATCGCTGCAATAGCACGCCGTTGAGCATTGCCCGCTTGGCCAGGGCGAAAGCGCCGATCGCCGAGCGATGATTGAGTTCGGAAGTGACCACCGGCAGATTTCTGCGGAAGTCCTTCAGTACCTGAGTATTGATGCAGCTTTGGATCGCCGGCAGCAACACTTTTTCGGCTTCGGTAATTTCCCCGGCGATCACCACTTTTTGCGGATTAAACAGGTTAATGGCGATAGCCACCGCTTTGCCGAGGTAACGGCCAACGTGCTCGATCACTTCGCTGGCCAGCAGATCGCCACGGTTGGCGGCTTTGCAGATGGCGGCGATGCTGCAATCGTCGAGCGTCAGCTTGCTTGGATAACCCTGAGTCAGCAAATGGCGCACGCGGTGTTCAATCGCGGCGTTGGCGGCCACGGTTTCCAGACAGCCGAAGTTGCCGCAGTGGCAGCGTTCGCCCAAGGGATCGATCTGAATGTGGCCGATTTCGCCGACGTTGCCGTTATTGCCCAGGAAAATCTGGCCATTGACGATAATGCCGGCACCGGTACCCCGGTGCAGACGGACCAGAATAGAGTCTTCGCAGTCACGGGTGGCGCCAAAGTAATGCTCCGCCAGCGCCAGGCTGCGGATATCGTGGCCGACAAAGCTGGTGACGTTGAAACGTTGCTGCAGGTTATCTACCAACGGCCAGTGGTTGACGCTGATGTGCGGCATGTAGCGCACCACGCCCAGCGCCGGATCAACCAGACCCGGCAGGATCACCGCGATGGCGATCAGTTCGCGCAGCTTGCGCTGGTAGCTTTCGATAAACTGCGCAATGGCGTTGAACAGCGCATTTTCCAGCGTCTCTTGCGTACGTTCCGGCAGCGGGTAGTGTTCTTCACCGAGCGATTTTCCGCTCATGTCGTACAGGGTGATGGTGGCGTCGTGACGCCCAAGACGCACCGCTACGGTGTGGAAGTACCGGGTTTCGGAGACAATGGAAATGGCGCGACGGCCGCCGGTGGAGGCTTGCTGATCGACTTCTTTGATCAGCCCGCGCTCCAACAGCTGGCGAGTAATTTTTGTGACACTGGCGGGCGCTAGCTGGCTGAGTTCGGCTATCTGAATGCGCGAGATCGGACCCTGCTGGTCGATCAGGCGGTACACTGCTGCGCCGTTGAGTTGCTTGACTAAGTCAACGTTCCCTATTTGTGCCTGTCCGCCAGTACTCATCAATAATTTTACTCGCTGTTCATTAAGTTAAACCTCGTTACCGTTAACGAGCGTTTTGGTGATATTAAAATCACGGGTAAATGCGGTCAGGTTTGCCACCTTGCCGGCTTCGATTGTGCCTAACAGGTGGTCTACGCCGATGGCGCGCGCCGGATACAAGGTCGCCATCCGCAGCGCTTCGTCCAGCGCAATGCCGACGTGCTCTACGCTATTTTTCACCGCGTCGATCATGGTCAGCGCAGAGCCGCTCAGGGTGCCGTTCTCATCCACGCACAGCCCGTCGCGATAGTATATTGTTTTACCGGCAAAAATAAATTGGTCAATCTCTGCGCCCGCCGGGGCGGTGGCATCGGTGACCAGCACCAATTTATCACCTTTCATGCGCTTGGCGTTACGGATACTCGCCCAGGCCACGTGATGGCCGTCGGCAATGATGCCGGTATACACTTCAGGCGTATCGAAAATCGCCCCCATCAACCCAGGTTCGCGCCCGGTGATATACGGCATGGCGTTATACAGATGGGTCGCGAAGGTGACGCCGGCGGCAAAGCCGGTGCGGGCCTGATCGTAGGTGGCGTTCGAGTGGCCGGCGGAGACCACGATGCCCGCCGCGGTCAGCTGTTTGATAAAGTGCGGCTCCACCATCTCCGGTGCCAGCGTGACTTTGGTGATCACATCGGCGTTGGCGCACAGATAGTCGATCATCTCGCGGGTCGGTTTGCGGATAAACGCCGGGTTGTGGGTGCCTTTTTTCAGCGGGCTAAGATACGGCCCTTCCAGATGCAGGCCAAGCGCCTGATTCGGGTGTTTTTTCAGATAAGTGCGCATCACATCGATGCTGTGCTTCATAAACTCGTCGCTGCTGGTGATCAGCGTCGGCAGATAGCTGGTGCAACCGGATTTTTCGTTGGCGCGCTGCATGATTTCCAGCGTCTCTTCCGAAATGGCTTCCAGCGAATCGTTAAATTGTACGCCGCCACAGCCGTTAAGCTGCACGTCGATCAAACCGGGGGCCAGGATAGCGCCACCCAGATCGCGCGTTTCCATGCCGGCCGGCAGTTCAGCCAGCGGACAGACTCGTTCAATCAGTCCATCAGCGATGATTACCGCATGGTCGTCAAGCACGTCGTGGCCGGTGAAAATCCGGCATTGGGTTAAAGCGAACATCGTAGCCCCCTGCAAAAATTAAAGACTCTTAACGCTTTCCGCTTCTAATTCGCGGAAGTATTTAACGGTTTTGACTTTCAGTTCCATGGTGGAAGGCTCATCGCACACCACAACCGCCTTGGCGTGCAGCTGCAGGCAACTGATGGTCCACATATGGTTGATATTGCCTTCCACTGCGGCTTCCAACGCCTGTGCCTTGGCATGGCCGGTCACCAGGATCATCACTTCTTCTGCGTCGAGCAGCGTACCTACACCTACGGTCAGCGCGTATTTCGGCACCAGGCTGACATCCCCGCCGAAGAAGCGGGAGTTGGCGATACGGGTATCTTCAGTCAGCGTTTTGATGCGGGTACGCGACGCCAATGATGAAGCCGGCTCGTTAAACGCGATATGACCGTCAACGCCGACGCCGCCCATGAACAGATGGATTTTACCGTAAGATTTGATTTTTTCTTCGTACTTACGGCATTCGGCGTCAACGTCCGGCGCATTGCCATTCAGCAGGTTGATGTTTTCACTTGGAATATCAACGTGATCAAAGAAATTACGGTACATGAAGGTATGATAGCTTTCCGGGTGCTCCTGCGGCAGGCCAACGTATTCATCCATGTTGAAAGTCACAACATGCTTAAAGCTTACTTCACCTGCTTTGTGCATCGCAATCAGATGTTTGTAGGCTTCGAGCGGAGTACCGCCGGTTGGCAGGCCGAGCACAAACGGACGCTCCGCAGTGGGTTTGAATGCGTTGATGCGCTGGACGATATGGCGAGCGGCCCATTTGCCGACTTGTGCAGTATCTTTCAGTGGGATAAGTCTCATCTAACACCTCTTTGGGTAAGTAAACTAAAGCTATACTGTACGGGCCTGTATAAGAGTCTAAGCGTAATCCAACTTTATGATTCTCACGTGAAGCGTCAGTCCCGATGATTTTTCGAATGATAAAATAAGTTTTGTGTGATGGCTAGCAATGTGGCAGCTTAAGACTACTTTTTGGTGATATAAATCACAAAAAAGGAGCTTTTAATTTGCGATACGAAATAATTTTTTTACACTCCGCATGAGTGATACGTGCCATGCGTTATTTCTAAAAGGTAGTGAGAGAGTTAAATAAACTACTAATAGGGTCCGTCCGCGGACAACATAGGGGGAAAAGGTGAACATTCTTAGTTATTTGCAAAAAGTGGGCCGCGCCTTGATGGTGCCGGTTGCCACGCTGCCCGCCGCCGCGATCTTGATGGGCGTCGGGTATTGGATTGACCCTACTGGTTGGGGCGCCTCCAACGCTCTCGCTGCTTTCTTTATTAAATCCGGCTCTGCCATTATCGAACACATGTCGGTGCTGTTCGCCGTCGGTGTGGCTTACGGCATGTCCAAAGACAAGGACGGCGCCGCTGCGCTGACCGGCTTTGTCGGCTTCCTGGTATTAACCACCCTGTGTTCACCGGCCGCCGTGTCGATGATTCAGAAGATCCCTCTCGACCAGGTGCCTGCCGCGTTTGGCAAGATTGAGAACCAGTTCGTCGGTATTCTGGTGGGTATCATCTCCGCCGAAGTCTACAACCGCTTTAGCAGCGTTGAGTTGCCAAAGGCGTTGTCGTTCTTCAGCGGCCGCCGTCTGGTGCCTATCCTGATCTCCTTCCTGATGATCCTGGTGGCCTTCATCCTGATGTATCTCTGGCCGATGATCTTCGGTGGCCTGGTTAACTTCGGTGAACACATTCAGAAGCTGGGCTCTGCCGGCGCCGGTATCTATGCATTCTTCAACCGTCTGCTGATCCCGGTCGGTCTGCATCATGCGCTGAACTCGGTATTCTGGTTCGACGTGGCCGGCATTAACGACATCCCTAACTTCCTCGGCGGCCAGCAGTCTATCGAATCCGGTAAAGCGGTTGTCGGCATCACCGGCCGTTACCAGGCGGGCTTCTTCCCAATCATGATGTTCGGTCTGCCGGGTGCGGCGCTGGCGATCTACCACTGCGCGCGTCCGGAAAACAAAGCCAAAGTGCTGGGTATCATGATGGCGGGCGCCTTTGCCGCCTTCTTTACCGGGATCACCGAACCGCTGGAATTCTCCTTCATGTTCGTGGCTCCCGTGTTGTATGTGATCCACGCGATACTGACCGGTATTTCGGTATACATCGCCGCCAGCATGCACTGGATTGCCGGTTTCGGCTTCAGCGCCGGTCTGGTGGATATGGTGCTGTCGTCACGTAACCCATTGGCGACCCACTGGTTTATGCTGATCCCGCAGGGCCTGGTGTTCTTCGCCATTTACTACGTGGTGTTCCGCTTCACCATCAACAAGTTCAACCTGATGACCCCAGGGCGCGAACTGGCGGTTGCCGGTGACGAAACCGACGGTTATGACGTCAACGTTGGTACCGACGGCGGTAAAGACGAAAACGAAACCACTACCCTGGCACGCCGTTACGTGGGCGCCATCGGCGGTTCTGACAACCTGACCGGCATCGACGCCTGTATCACCCGTCTGCGTCTGAACGTGAAAGACTCTGCGCTGGTGAACGACGCGGTGGCGAAACGTCTGGGCGCTTCCGGCGTGATCCGCCTGAACAAACAAAGCGTGCAAGTGATTGTCGGCACCCGTGCGGAGCTGATTGCCAGTGCCATGCGCAACGTGGTCGCCGCAGGTCCGATAGCGGCCACTGTAGTGCCGGCTGCCGCGCCTGTTGCCGAAGCCAAGCCGCAAGCAGTGCCTAATGTGCCTAAGGTGGCTTTTGAGACGCTGGTGGCACCGGTAAGCGGTGAAGTGGTGTTGTTGGATCAGGTTCCTGATGAAGCCTTTGCCAGCAAAGCGGTGGGTGACGGCGTGGCTATCCGCCCGACCGACAAAACCGTGGTGGCGCCGGCGGACGGCACTATCGTGAAAATCTTCAACACCAACCATGCTTTCTGTCTGGAAACCGACAAGGGCGCGGAGATCGTGGTGCACATGGGTATCGACACCGTGGCGCTGAACGGTCAGGGCTTCAAACGTCTGGTAGAAGAGGGCGCTGAGGTGAAAGCCGGCCAGCCGATTCTTGAGCTGGATCTGGACTTCCTGAACGCCAATGCCCGCTCGATGATAAGCCCGGTGGTGGTCAGCAACTCTGACGACTACGCCGGTCTGGCGGCGCTGGCGACCGGTTCCGTGGTGGCCGGCCAGACCAAGCTGTTCGACATCCAGAAGTAAAGTGTTTTACCTGAGTAGTACCCAGGGTGTTTAACGAGTCATGACGGAACACACCCTACCTTTGGCGGGAAGAGAGCGATCTCTTCCCGCTTTTTTATGGGCGCAATTTGCCCCGTTGTGGTGCTGTGGTCTATTGCGGTGCAGCGCGGCGCATTTTTCGTGAAACAAACGGTTGTTTCCGGGCGTGGCTTGTTGGATCATAGGCGGTTATGTGTAGCGCTTTGCATTGAGGAATAGTCAAATGAGTGAGGCTGAAGCCCGCCCAACCAATTTTATCCGTCAGATCGTCGATGAAGATCTGGCGTCAGGGAAACACGCGTCGGTACATACCCGTTTCCCGCCGGAGCCAAATGGCTATCTGCATATTGGCCATGCCAAATCCATCTGCCTGAACTTCGGCATCGCCCAGGATTATCAGGGGCAGTGCAACCTGCGTTTCGATGACACCAACCCGGTAAAAGAAGACATCGAATTCGTTGAGTCAATCAAGCACGACGTAGAGTGGCTGGGCTTTGAGTGGAGCGGCAACGTCCGTTACTCCTCGGATTACTTCGATCAATTGCACCACTATGCGGTTGAGCTGATCAACAAAGGTCTGGCCTATGTCGACGAACTGTCGCCTGAGCAGATCCGCGAATATCGCGGCAGCCTGACGGCGCCTGGCAAAGACAGCCCGTATCGCGGCCGCAGCGTGGAAGAGAATCTGGCGCTGTTTGAGAAAATGCGCAAGGGCGAGTTTGCCGAAGGCGCTGCCTGCCTGCGAGCCAAAATCGACATGGCTTCACCGTTCATCGTGATGCGCGATCCTGTGCTGTACCGCATTAAATTTGCGGAACACCATCAGACCGGCAACAAGTGGTGCATCTACCCGATGTACGATTTCACCCACTGCATTTCCGATGCGCTGGAAGGGATCACCCATTCGCTGTGTACGCTGGAGTTCCAGGACAACCGCCGTCTGTATGACTGGGTGCTGGATAACATCACCATCCCTTGCCATCCGCGTCAGTACGAGTTCTCGCGCCTCAATCTTGAGTACGCCATCATGTCGAAGCGCAAGCTGAACCAGTTGGTGACCGAGAACATCGTTGAAGGCTGGGATGACCCGCGTATGCCGACCGTTTCCGGTCTGCGCCGCCGTGGTTATACCGCAGCGTCGATCCGTGAGTTCTGCCAGCGCATCGGCGTGACCAAGCAGGATAACAACGTCGAAATGGTGGCGCTGGAAGCATGCATTCGTGAGGATCTGAACGAGAACGCGCCGCGTGCGATGGCCGTGCTGGATCCGGTGAAAGTGATCATCGAGAACCGGGCGGAAGGTGTGGAAATGGTCACCATGCCAAACCACCCGAACAAGCCGGAAATGGGCAGCCGCGAAGTGCCGTTCAGCAGTGAGATTTATATCGATCGCGCCGACTTCCGCGAAGAAGCCAACAAGCAATACAAGCGTCTGGTGCTGGGCAAAGAAGTGCGTCTGCGCAATGCGTATGTGATCAAGGCTGAACGCGTTGAGAAGGATGCCGAGGGTGAGATCACCACCATCTTCTGCAGCTACGATGCGGACACGCTGAGCAAGGATCCTGCCGATGGCCGCAAGGTGAAAGGCGTGATCCACTGGGTCTCCGCTGCACATGCGCTGCCGGCGGAAATCCGCCTGTACGATCGCCTGTTCAACGTGCCGAACCCGGCGGCGGCAGAGGATTTCCTCGCCACCATCAACCCGGAGTCGCTGGTCGTCAAGCATGGCTTCGTGGAGCCAAGCCTGGCTGCCGCACAGCCGGAAAAAGCCCACCAGTTCGAACGTGAAGGCTATTTCTGCGCCGACAGCCGCGACTCTTCGGCTGAGCATCTGGTGTTTAACCGCACCGTTGGCCTGCGTGACACTTGGGCGAAAATCGACGCCTGAGCCTGATACACCGCTGATGGATGAAAGCGCAACTTCGGTTGCGCTTTTTTTATGGTGTTTGCCTCTTTTCCCCTCCGATCATGCCTCATTTCATCAATCTGAATTAAAACTTTCATCACAGCGGTTAATCATCAATTCCTTGATATAAAGCATCCTTCAGTTAATATTATCTTATATATTCGTGATGCGAATTAATGTCATTTGGAGAGCGCTCTCATGGTTTCCTTTCTGGCTGACGATTTTCATTGAGCTGAAACCATTAATCGTCTCTGGTTGACCTTGTATCAGTATTTATTCTGATTTTATTGAATTTTTTATTCGACACCCTCATTGCATAGCGGCGTAACGGTATCTCATCGATATGTGCTCTTTGTCATACTTTGACAAATCTCTCTCATTTTTCATTTGATAATTCGCGTCGCGAAAAATAGTCTGTCTGTAGCAATAAGTGCTGTGGGGATTTCACCCCGCCGCAATATTTTTTTACCCGATTGGGTTTTTTATTGGCAGTCGTGCAGGGCAGTGGTGAACACGGGCGGCTGCAACTTTTAAAGTTAAGTCAAAGAGGAATTTCATTATGGGTACGCACGGTGCTCAGCGTAAAACGCTGGCGCTCGCTATAGCGGGTGCGCTGTTGGGAACAGGGTTTGCCATGGCCCCTGAGGCGAAAGCCGCAGGGTTTGTCGATGATTCCACGCTGACCGGCGGTATTTATTACTGGCAACGTGAGCGCGACCGTAAAGATCTCAATCCGACCAGTGACGATTACAATAAATACACCACCAACCTGTCGCACTCGACGGCTAACCTGAGCCTGGATTTCGCTTCGGGCTATGCCTGGGATATGTTCGGTCTGGACGTGGGCGCGTTCACCGCCATTGAGCTGGCCGAGTCCAGTGCCAGTGGCCACCCGAACGAAATCGCATTCTCCTCGAAAAACCGTACCTATGATGAAGACTACAGCGGCGACAAAGGCGGCATCAGCCTGTATAAAGCGGCCGGTAAGTTCAAATACGGCCCGCTTTGGGCGCGTGCCGGTTATATCCAGCCAAGCGGTCAGACGCTGCTGGCGCCGCACTGGAGTTTTATGCCTGGCACCTATCAGGGGGCCGAGGCCGGCGCCAAGTTTGACTACGGCGATGCCGGCGCGTTGAGCTTCTCCTACATGTGGACCAACAAATACAAGGCGCCATGGCATATCGAGATGGACGACTTCCGCCAAAACGATAAAAAAACCGGCGTGTCTTACCTGCACTCATTAGGCGCCAAGTACGACTTCAAAAATGATTTGGTGCTGGAAGCGGCGTTCGGTCAGGCCCAGGGCTATGTAAACCAATACTTCACCAAGGCGTCTTATAAGTTCGATCTGTTGGGCAACCCGTTAACCACCAGCTACCAGTTCTACGGTGCGGAAGACCGCATCAGTGACAAAAACGATGCTAACAGCATTTACGACGGCCTGGCCTGGCTGCAGGCGTTGACCTTCGGCTACACCACCGGTCAGTTCAACTGGCGGCTGGAAGGCACCATGGTGAAAGCCGAAGGCAATCAGGGCTTCTTCCTGCAGCGTATGACGCCAACCTACGCCTCCTCCAACGGCCGCCTCGACGTGTGGTGGGATAACCGCTCCGACTTCAACGCCAACGGCGAGAAAGCCGTTTATGCCGGCGTGATGTACGACCTGAGCAACTGGAATCTTCCGGGCATGGCAGTGGGCGGTTCTTACGTGTATGCCTGGGATGCCAAACCAAGCACTAACCCGATCTACGATCAGAGTCAGCGCCTGAAAGAGAGCGCCTGGAGTCTGGACGCCATGTACACCGTTCAGGAAGGCCGTGCCAAAGGCACCTTGCTGAAACTGCATTACACCCAGTACGACAATCACACCAATATCCCAAGCTGGAGCGGCGGTTACGGCAACATCTTCCAGGATGAGAAAGACGTCAAATTCATGGTTATCGCGCCATTCACCATCTTCTGATGCCTTCCCCGGCGGTGACGCCGGGGATGCTTAAAAGGGAATATAACGATGAAAAAAATGATGCTGACGTTGGCCGCTGTGGTCACGTTGAATGCCTGTGTGCAGCCCGCCGCACCGCCGGAAGATACCAAATTGAAACAGGCGTACAGCGCCTGCATTAACACTGCGGAAGGTTCGCCGGAAAAACTGCAGTCGTGCCAGGCGGTGCTGAACGTGCTGCGGCAAGAAAAGCAGCACCAACAGTTTGCCGCGCAGGAAACGGTGCGCGTGATGGATTATCAAAGCTGCATTCAGGCAGCCCACAGCGGTAACGGCCAGGCTTACGACGCCAAATGCGGCAAGATTTGGAAAGAGATCCGCGAAAATAACAATTAATTAAGGATGATGTTAACGATGAACAAATTTAAATTGAACGCGCTTGCTGCCCTGACGGCGACCGTTGGATTGTTTGGCGGCGTGGGGAACGCAATGGCCGATCAACAACTGGTGGATCAACTGAGCCAGTTAAAACTGAATTTAAAGATGGTGGACAACCGCGCGGCCGACAGCGGCCTGGATTGTGGCAAGTTGGGTGCCGACTGGGCGGCCTGCAATAAAGTCGTGATCAGCCTGACCAACGATAATCAGGACATTAAAGGCCAAGACTGGGCGATTTATTTTCACAGTGCCCGCCAGACCATGAGAGTGGATAACGACCAGTTTAGGGTCTCTCATTTGACCGGGGATCTGTACAAACTGGAACCGACCGATAAATTTACCGGGTTCCCGGCCGGTAAAGCGGTGGAAATTCCGATTATTGCGGAATACTGGCAGCTGTTTAAAACCGACTTCGTGCCGCGCTGGTACGCGACCTCCGGCGATGCCAAGCCAAAAGTTCTGGTTAATACCGATACCGAAGATCTGAATCAGTTCGTTGCGCCCTTTAGTGGCGACCAGTGGAAGCGCACCAAGGATGACAACAATATCCTGATGACGCCGGCCTCTCGCTTCACTAAAAACGCCGAATTGAAAACCTTACCGGCAGCGTCGCTGCGTGGCCAAATCGTGCCGACGCCGCTGGAAGTGAAAGTGCACCCGCAGGATGTGGATCTGAGCAAAGGCGTGGCGCTTGAACTGAGCGCGTTGAGCAAGCCCGCTGCCGACGCGGCGGCTGAACGCTTTGCGCTGCTGGGGGTGACCGATAACGCGGGCGGCTACCCAATAAAAACCGATATCCAGCCAGGTAAATTTAAAGGTGAGCTGGCGGTGCCGGGCGCTTATGAGCTGAAGATTGGCAACAAGGAAGCGCGGGTCATCGGCTTCGATCAGGCCGGGGTGTTCTATGGCCTGCAGTCTATTTTGTCGCTTGTCCCGACAGACGGCAGCGCCAATATTGCCACGCTGGACGCTAAAGATGCGCCGCGCTTCCAGTATCGCGGCATTTTCCTCGACGTCGCGCGCAACTTCCACCAGAAGGATGCGGTGCTGCGTTTGCTCGATCAGATGGCGGCTTACAAACTCAATAAATTCCACTTCCACCTGAGCGATGACGAAGGCTGGCGCATCGAGATCCCGGGCCTGCCTGAGTTGACCGAAGTAGGGGGACAACGTTGTCACGACCTGAGCGAAACCACCTGTCTGCTGCCGCAATACGGTCAGGGGCCCGACGTGTATGGTGGGTTCTTCTCGCGCCAGGATTACATCGACATTATCAAATACGCCCAGGCGCGCCAGATTGAGGTGATCCCGGAAATCGATATGCCGGCGCATGCCCGTGCGGCGGTGGTTTCGATGGAGGCGCGCTACAAAAAACTGCATGCCGCCGGGAAAGAGAAAGAGGCCGACGAGTTCCGTCTGGTGGACCCGACCGATACCTCGAACACCACTTCGGTGCAGTACTTTAACCGACAGAGCTACCTGAATCCGTGCCTGGACTCATCCAAGCGCTTTGTCGACAAGGTGATCGGCGAGATTGCCCAGATGCACAAAGAGGCCGGGCAGCCGCTGCACACCTGGCACTTTGGCGGCGATGAGGCGAAAAACATTCGCTTGGGCGCGGGCTATACCAATCTGACCAAGCCGGAGGCGGGCAAAGGCATCATCGATCAGAGCAAGGAAGACAAACCTTGGGCGAAATCTCAGGTGTGCCAAGCGATGATTAAAGAAGGCAAAGTGGCCGATATGGAGCACCTGCCAAGCTACTTCGGGCTGGAAGTCAGCCAACAGGTGAAGGCGCACGGCATTGACAGAATGCAGGCTTGGCAGGATGGCCTGAAAGATGCGAAAGACGCCAAGGCATTCGCTACCCAACGCGTTGGGGTGAATTTCTGGGATACCTTGTATTGGGGCGGTTTCGATAGCGCGAACGATTGGGCGAACAAAGGTTACGAAGTTATCCTTTCCAACCCGGATTACGTCTACATGGACTTCCCGTATGAGGTGAACCCGGACGAACGCGGCTACTACTGGGGGACTCGCTTCAGCGACGAACGGAAAATGTTCAGCTTCGCGCCGAACAACCTGCCGCAGAACGCCGAAACCTCGGTTGACCGCGACGGCAATCACTTTACCGCCAAGAGCGACAAGCCGTGGCCGGGCGCTTACGGCATCTCCGCACAGATGTGGAGTGAAACCCAACGCACCGATCCGCAAATGGAATATATGATTTTCCCTCGCTCATTGTCGGTGGCCGAACGCGCATGGCACCGTGCCGGTTGGGAACAGGATTACCGGGCGGGGCGTGAGTATAAAGGCGGGGAAACTCATTTTGTCGACGGCAAGCAATTGGATCGGGACTGGCTGCGTTTTGCCAATATCCTGGGGCAGCGCGAGTTGGCGAAGTTGGACAAGGGTGGGGTGAGCTATCGCTTGCCGGTGCCGGGCGCCCGTGTGGTGGGCGGCAAGCTGGAAGCCAATATCTCGCTGCCGGGCTTGGGCATTGAGTATTCCATCGATGGCGGCAAACAGTGGCAGCGTTATGACGCCAAAGCCAAACCTGCGGTAGCCGGCGAAGTGCAGATTCGGGCGGTAAGCCCGGATGGCAAGCGTTATAGCCGTGCAGAGAAAGTGTAAGCCTTAACCGTGGCCCGTCTGATTGCAGGCGGGCCATTTTTTTCAACGGTAGCGTTCGGCGGTAATCAATCATGAATTCGATACGGCTGACGTTTCTGGTAGTCGCTTTTTGCTCCGGTATTGCCGGCGCACTGCAAATACCGACGCTGAGCCTGTTTCTTACTACTGAAGTGCAGGTCACGTCGTTATGGGTCGGGCTTTTTTACGCGGTTAACGCCGGCACGGGCATTGTGGTCAGTTTCTTGCTGGCAAAAAAATCTGATCGCCTGCGTGATCGGCGCAATCTGATTTTAATCTGTTATTTATTGGCTGCGGGCAACTGCCTGCTGTTTGCGTTTAACCGCAATTATTTGACGTTAATTACGGCAGGTGTGTTGTTAACCGCTATCGCCAATACGGCGATACCGCAATTATTTGCCCTGGCGCGTGAATATGGAGAGAAAACGTCGCATAACGTGGCGATGTTCAGCGCAATGATGCGCGCCCAGCTTTCGCTTGCCTGGGTCTTTGGTCCGCCATTGGCTTTTATGCTGGTGGTGAATTACGGCTTTACGGCCATGTTTATGTTTGCCGCTGGGATATTCCTGTTGGTCACGCTGCTGGCCTGGCGGATATTGCCCGGGGTGGTGCTAGCCGAAGAGGGCTGCGTCGGTATTGCTCCGCCGCTGCGGCAAAAAGGGGCCTTCGATAAAGACGTTGGCCTGTTGTTTTGCGCCTCGGTATTGATGTGGACCTGCAGCGCCATGTATTTGATCGACGTGCCGCTGTATATCACAGCCGGGCTGGGCTTGCCGCATAGCCTGACCGGTTGGATCATGGGGCTTGCCGCCGGAGTCGAGATCCCGATCATGATTCTGGCCGGGCGTTATGTGAACACAATAGGCAAACGCCCGATGATGGCGGGTGCCATGGTGGCCGGCATTGTGTTTTACGCCGGCATGTTGTGGTGTACCTCGGCCGGCGGATTACTGGTTTTACAGGTGTTTAACGCGATATTTATCGGCATTATCGCCACCGTCGGCATGTTGTATTTTCAGGATCTGATGCCGGATCGTGCAGGAATGGCCACCACGTTGTTTACCAACAGTATTTCAACCGGCGTGATCCTGGCCGGAATATTACAAGGTTTTCTGACCGAATATGGGCCGCACTTCTCCGTTTATTTGTTAGCCGTAGTACTGCTTTTAATTGCTTTGCCCGTGGGGGGGAAAGTCCGGGAAGTTTAGTAGTTTCTGAGTGAGTCGTTTATTTTTAAACACAAACAAGGATACATGATGGCTATATTAGTGACGGGTGGTGCCGGTTATATCGGTTCGCATACGGTATTGGCATTGCTGGAAAGGGGAGAGGAGGTTGTCGTGTTGGACAATTTGTCCAACAGTTCGCCGGAGTCGCTGTTTCGGGTAGAGAGGCTGACCGGTAAAAAAGTGATTTTCTATCAAGGGGATATTCAAGAACACCATTTACTGGATCACCTCTTTCGCCAGCATGATATTCAGGCGGTTATTCATCTCGCCGGGTTGAAGTCGGTTCGAGAATCTACCGAGGAGCCGCTGAAATATTATCAAAATAACATTTCCGGCTCGCTGATCGTGCTGGACAGAATGCGCCATGCCGGTGTTCGGAAATTTATTTTCAGCTCTTCCGCCACCGTTTACGGGCCGGCGGAATATACCCCGCTCACGGAGAGTTGCCGCGTCGGGCAGACGACGAATCCTTATGGCACCTCCAAGTTTATTGTGGAACAGATTTTGGCGGAGTTTGCCAGAACCGCACCGCAGATGGCGATCACCGCGCTACGTTATTTTAACCCGGCCGGGGCGCACGAGTCTGGTTTGATCGGTGAAGATCCCGCAGGCATTCCCAATAATCTTCTGGCTTATCTGGCACAGGTGGCTATTGGCAAACTTGCGGTGTTGCCGGTGTATGGCAACGACTATCCCACCAGCGATGGCACCGGGGTACGTGATTATATTCACGTTATGGATCTGGCCGAAGGGCATTTGAAAGCGCTGGATAATCTGCGACCGGGTTTTAACGTGTATAACCTGGGCACCGGCAAAGGCTATTCGGTGCTGGAGATTATCCAGGCATTTGAGCGCGCCTGCGGATTTAAAATCGCCTATCAAATTAACCCGCGCCGTGCAGGAGATATTGCCGAGTGTTGGTCTGATCCGACGCTGGCGGCGGAAAAATTAGGCTGGAAAGCCAAAAGAAGCCTGGAAAAAATGGTTCGCGACGCCTGGCATTGGCAGAGCAAGAATCCACAGGGATACGGCCATTGCACACCGCTGCTGGGAGGCTGACGATGAAGCTTGATGACGAGCATTTGGGATTGATGCAGCATGAGCTGTTTCGTGCCGACTATGAGGCCTGGATTAATAACCTGAAGTTAGCGTTCGTGAAATCTCAGCGCCAGCGTTCCCCGGCGTTGCTGGAACAGTACCGGCGTGGGGTCAGCCAGCTGCGGGCGTGGCTGGTTGAGCAAGGGCGTTTATTCGATGCCGCGCAGTGTTCCTCGTTGTTCTGCGTTCCTACTCGTCCGCTGGCCGCGCAGGAAAAATTGCTGCACCGCATTTGGCTGGGCGGGGCGATTCCCGACGATGCCAGAGAGGTTATTTCCCAATGGGGAGATGCGCAGCAGGCTGTTCGCAACACAATCGCCGACGAATGGGTCGGGATGTTGTGGGTATGGGATGCGCGGCAACTCAAAAATGAGGCGTACTTTTCCCCAGCTTCGGAAGTGAAAGGCGGTCTGCTGGGGGAGTTCGATGCCGGCAACCACCGGTTGCAGGTGCATTCGCTGAGCGAACTGGCGCAAAAAAGGCTCGGCGGCAACCTGGATTTTATCCACGCGCTCCATGATAAGCGCTATTACGCCACGCTTTCTGACTACTTTCGCTTTTTGATCCTGATTGAAATGGGCGGAATGTATATGGATATCGACACTCTTCCGCACCGTTCGGCGACGTTTTTCCTGCTGAAACCCGAAGTGCCGGATTACCTTCAGTTTCTGCCCAATGGCGAGGTCAGCCACGTCAGCGGGTTGAATTTGTTTCTGGATGAAACCGGGATGATCATTGGCCGCAGCGGCGATAGGTCGCTGTGCAAAATATTGGCGGGTCTGGATCAGATCTATGCGGCGCAAAGCGGTGACGTGCCGGATAAAAACCCTCTTTATGAAAGAAGGCTGTTCGACGCGTTTTATCTGTTGTGGTGCCGCCACATCGGCAGGACTGTCCTTAGCCACGATCGTTTCTGCAAGGATCATGGGGTTCATTATGACGCTGTTCCGCAGGCGGTGACCTGTGGTATCCGCGGCATGCGCCTGTTGGAGGATGTGCTAACCAATGAGACGTTGCCGCTCGGGGAGGAGGAACTGCGCAGCTATCGACAGTGTATAAGCCGGCTGGAGCAGGTGGATTGGCAGCTTGAGCAACCGACGGATCTGGCGCGCCATGCGGAAATATTTACCGTCGATGAAGTGCCGCGCATGGCCTACCCGGCGCAGATAAGGTCCGATATCGATCACTACCATTACTATTCGGTGCTGTCCCATGACCGCGCGCTGGATCGGGTGAACCAGCTTTTTGGCGAGTATTTGATAGCCGATAACCGGCGGCAGATCGACGAGGGCAATTACTGGCGGTTAACCGTCGGAGCGGGCGATGCGGCATTGCCGCTAGCGCAGGGCGGGCTGCATTTTCTGCCGGGGCGGCAAGCTGGCGAAGCGGACAGGATCCGCATGGCGAAGCTGCTTTTTGCCACCAGCTACCTGGAATACTGCTCTGCCGGCAACCCGGCCGGGATGGATCTGGTATCGCTGCAGCAGGCGCAAAATATCGACCCCTATCTGGACCTGATTACCCTGGCTTACGATCGGTGCGGGGCGTTTATCGGATTTTTCACTGCGGCGAGTCTCGACGAGTTGTATGGCGTTGAGGCGAGCTATCTATATCGCGATGAAATAAAGCCGCTTGATGAGGCCTACGACGATTTTGTGCACAGCCAGTGCGGTGCGGACGATTACTTTGTCTGCAGTCTGGCCATTGAGAGCCGATTCCGCGGACAGGGTCATTTTAACCCCCTGTTTGCCCTGATTAAGCAGCAGGCGCAGCAGCGCCGGGCGAAACATATTGTGCTGTGCGTATGGCAAAGCAGCGATGCCTGCCAAATCTACCTGAATAAAGGGTTCCGCGTTCGCGGCGTTTTCGACTATGCCTGGCCAATTTTCTTCGATCGGCTGCTGTTTCTTGAATATGCATTGTGACGAGTTTGCCCATCCGCGTGTCGGCGGGTGAGTTGACGGTGACGTGAGCGTCAGTGGGAAGTGAGAGAAGTACCGTGGAGAAGTGCCGCTGCAATTGTTGTCTTTCTGATGTGATTTTCCCCGGGCCTGTCCGGGGATTTTTTTGCCCTGATCTGGAGGCATAAAAAAACCGCCGTTAAGGCGGTTCTCAATGCCGGTCAGGGCATTATTTTTTGTCGTGCAAGGTGTCGTCTTCACGGCAATCACCGATTTCACAGTGACCATACAGGTAGAGGCTATGGTTGGTGAGCTTGATGCCGTGCTGCTTGGCGATATCACGCTGACGCACTTCGATAGACTCATCGCTGAATTCGATCACTTTGCCGCAATCCAGGCAAATCAGGTGATCGTGGTGATGCTGTTGGGTCAATTCGAACACGGACTTGCCGCCTTCGAAGTTGTGACGGGTCACAATCCCGGCATCATCAAACTGGTTCAGTACGCGGTAAACCGTCGCCAGGCCAATTTCTTCGCCCATGTCGATCAGTTTTTTGTACAAATCTTCCGCACTGACGTGATGGCATTCCGGATTTTGCAGTACTTCCAGGATTTTGAGTCGCGGAAGCGTGACTTTTAGGCCGGCCTTCTTCAATGCGGTGTTGTTGTCAGTCATGCGGATTCAGTCCTGTTACTATGCTAATCAAGTTGAGGCATTCTTGCCTGTGGCATCGGTCGGCACAAAGAGTTAATTGCGTGTCATTATAGAACCGGTTGCCCTAAATGGAAACCGCCGGTTGTTAACAAAGATATCATGGCACAATTGCATGTTACACACGCAACGTCTTGATGGATGGGATAAACCGATATCTCAGTCTACCTTGACGATGTGGGAAGTTACAAACATGTAGCTTCTATTGCAGAAATCCGTGCTGCCGATGAACGGCCCTGCTGGCAACACTATGCACTTTGCAGGGCTTTTGTTCAACCTTTGAGGGTTAGCCGACGATATCGGCCAGGCTCAGTTCTTCGCTGATCTGCTTCACCCAGGCTGCGACGCGTTCGTTGGTCAATTCCGGTTGACGATCTTCGTCAATCGCCAGGCCGATGAAGAAATTGTCATCCGCCAAACCTTTCGATGCTTCGAAGTGGTAACCCTTGGTCGGCCAGTGGCCTACAATCGCGGCGCCGCGTGGCTCGATGATGTCGCGGATGGTGCCCATCGCATCACAGAAATATTCCGCATAGTCTTCCTGATCGCCACAACCGAACAGCGCAACCAGCTTGCCGTTGAAATCGATTTCTTCCAGCGTTGGGAAGAAGTCATCCCAATCGCACTGGGCTTCGCCGTAGTACCAGGTAGGAATACCCAACAGCAGAATGTCGAAAGCTTCCAGATCCTCTTTGCTGCTTTTGGCGATGTCGCGGATTTCCGATACCTCTTTGCCAAACTGCTGCTGAAGAATTTTCTGGATCATCTTGGCAATGTTTTCGGTATTGCCAGTGTCGCTGCCAAAGAAAATGCCTACATTAGCCATATCGCGTATAACCTTTAAATTCAATTAATTGCATTGCACGATGTTAGCGTTGAACGCGATAACACCGATTAAAATGATGACATGGCAAGAAGCTGCCTCTTACCGGTAAGTGCGTATCATGCCAGAGATTTACCCCGGGGTTTTATCGCGTTTATGCGATGCCGGGAGGAATAAAACGGTGTTGATCGGTGTCATCCATAACACCGCGCCGCATGTGCGGCTGCAAAGATCAATGTTCCGGCTGTTCATCCGCCAGTTGTGCCAGCAGCATTTGCTCAATAAGCTCGCTGCGGCTGATATTGCGCTGTTCCGCCAGTTTGTTCAGGGCGTCCACCGCATCCGCGTTGATTTTCAGTTCCACACGCCGTAAGCCACGGACTTTATCGCGTCGAAGCTGATTACGCTTATTGATTCTAAGCTGTTCATCTCGGGATAGCGGGTTGGTTTTCGGGCGCCCCGGACGGCGTTCATCTGCGAACAGATCCAGCGTCGTGCGATCCGTTTGTTCTTTTGCCATAGGTAGCGGTACTGCAAGGGAGTTTGCATCAAAAAGCGTATACGCTTCCGGACGGTTCGGTTAACACACTTCGGGCCAATAAACCCTAACCCAAATTTACCCCCAGCCTGGCGTTACTGAACACGCTGAGCAGGGCGGCAAAATTATAGCGCGCCATATTACCCCAGCAGATAGAGCAACGACAATGTTTAACTGAGCCGAAAACGCGCTAAGCCGTTATCTTTAGCGCGTTTTTTCGCCAGAGGGCAGTTTTTATTCAGGCTTCGTCGAGAAAACGGTGGATGGCGCGCAGTACCGCCTCCGGTTTTTCCGCGTGAACCCAGTGGCCTGTGCCGGCAACCACGTGCGCTCGCGCCTGCGGGAACTGACGCGCGATATCTTCACGGTAGCTGTCCTGCACATAGGGCGACAGGCCGCCGCGGATAAACAGCGTCGGGTGCGGCCATGCGGGGACGTCCTGCCAGCCGGTGACGTTTTCGTATTGGTCTATCAGTACCGGCAGGTTAAAGCGCCACTCGCCCTGATGAAAGGATTTCAACAGGAACTGGATCACGCCTTCTTCTTGCAGGTAGCTGCGCATCAACTCCGCGGCCTGCTGGCGTTGGGTGATGCCGGTCGCACTCACCGCTTTTAAGGCGGCGAAAATCTCGTCGTGGCGACGAGTGCGGTAATCCACTGGCGCCACGTCGATAACAATGAGCTTTTCAACCCGTTCTGGGGCGATCGCCGTCAGCGCCATTGCCGCTTTGCCGCCCATAGAGTGGCCGATCACAATCGCCTTCTCCAACTGCAACTCATCGAGCAGCGCCAGCAGGTCCTGCGCCATTTCCGGATAGGTCATTACCGCAGAACGCGGCGAAAGGCCGTGGTTACGCAGATCGACTTTAATCACGCTGTGCTGTTGATTCAGATCGCGCGCCAGCACGCCCAGGTTGTCCAGATTGCCGAACAGCCCGTGGATCAGCACGACCGGCAGGGCGGCGGAGTCGGTGGCCAGTAGTTGATAATGTAATTTCATGGCGAAGTTCATACTGAGAGAGATTCAGATTAGGGTATCATGATTAAAACACACGACGAATATACCCGTCGCCTTTCAGGCAGCAGCGTGGTTAGCGGAAACTTGAAATCCATAGGGGATAACACGGATTTTTCTCGTTTCGGGCTTGGCAGCGCCGGCTATAGGTATTAGTCTGCTTTTTCCGCCCGCAGGCACATAGTTGTGTTCGCCCTTGCGCTTTTAACCTTATAATCCCATGGCTTGAATGCAGGATCTGGCTTCAGGTTCTAAGTAGAAAAAAACAGTACTGGATAAAGATGAAAACTATTGAAGTCGACGAAGAGCTTTACCGTTATATTGCCAGCCACACGCAACATATTGGTGAGAGCGCGTCCGATATTTTGCGCCGTATGTTGAAGTTTACCGCAGGCCAGCCATTGCGCGCCGTGCCTGCCGCCAGTGCTCAGAGCGCCGAGCAGGAAAAAGTCGTCGCCGCGCAGCGTCCTCGCGATCGTGTGCGCGCGGTACGCGAGCTGCTGCTGTCGGACGAATATGCCGAGCAGAGCAGAGCTGTGAATCGTTTCATGCTGGTTCTTTCGACCCTGTATACCCTCGATGCGGCGGGCTTTGCCGCAGCTACCGATGCATTGCATGGTCGTACCCGCACCTATTTTGCCGGCGATCAACAAACCCTGCTGGCGAACGGAACGCATACCAAGCCAAAGCACGTTCCGGGGACGCCTTACTGGGTGATCACCAATACCAACACCGGTCGTAAACGCAGCATGGTTGAACACATCATGCAGGCTATGCAGTTCCCTGCGGAACTGACAGATAAAGTTTGCGGCACTATCTAATTTAGCGAACAGCCCGTCATGGTGGCCGTGAGCGACATATTGCCCGGTTGCCGGACAGGGAATAGGGAGATATGTCGATGGCGAATAACCCACGTGCCGGGCAGCCGGCTCAGCAAAGCGATTTGATCAACGTGGCCCAGCTGACGTCGCAGTACTATGTACTGCAGCCGGAAGCGGGCAACGCCGCACACGCGGTGAAGTTCGGTACTTCAGGGCATCGCGGCAGCGCCCTGCGCCACAGCTTCAATGAAGCCCATATCCTCGCTATCGCTCAGGCGATTGCCGAAGTGCGTCGCCAGCAAGGGGTTACCGGCCCTTGCTACGTCGGTAAAGACACCCACGCGCTGTCGGAACCGGCTTTCATTTCTGTGCTGGAAGTCCTGACCGCCAATGGCGTAGACGTGATCGTGCAGGAAAATAACGGCTTTACGCCAACCCCTGCGATATCTCATGCCATTTTGTGCCACAACCGCAACGGCGGGGCGCTGGCCGACGGCATCGTCATTACCCCTTCGCACAACCCACCTGAAGACGGCGGCATCAAGTATAACCCGACCAACGGCGGCCCGGCCGACACCAACCTGACCTCGGTGATTGAAAAGCGCGCCAACGAGCTGCTGGCGCAACAGCTGAAAGGCGTTCAGCGCCAGTCGCTGGACAAAGCCTGGAACAGCGGTCATCTGCACGCGCAGGATTTGGTACAACCTTATGTGGAAGGGCTGGTGGACGTGGTTGACATGCCCGCCATTCAGCGTGCCGGCCTTAAGCTGGGGGTTGATCCGCTGGGCGGCTCCGGCATTGCCTACTGGCAGCGCATTGCCGAGCACTACAAGCTGGATCTGACGTTGGTCAACGACTCTATCGATCAGACCTTCCGCTTTATGCACCTGGACCACGACGGCATTATCCGCATGGACTGCTCGTCGGAATCTGCGATGGCCGGCCTGCTGGCGTTGCGCGACAAGTTCGATCTGGCGTTCGCCAATGACCCGGACTACGATCGCCACGGCATCGTCACGCCTAAAGGCCTGATGAACCCGAACCACTATCTGGCCGTTGCCATCAACTACCTGTTCCAGCATCGCCCGCAGTGGGGCGCGGATGTGGCCGTGGGTAAAACGCTGGTTTCCAGCGCGATGATTGACCGTGTAGTGGCCGATCTGGGCCGCAAACTGGTGGAAGTGCCGGTCGGTTTCAAATGGTTTGTTGACGGTCTGTTCGACGGCAGCTTCGGTTTTGGCGGCGAAGAGAGCGCCGGGGCTTCGTTCCTGCGTTTCAATGGCACCCCGTGGTCGACCGACAAAGACGGCATCATCATGTGCCTGCTGGCGGCGGAAATCACCGCAGTGACTGGCGAAAACCCACAGAATCATTACGAAGATCTGGCCAAGCGTTTCGGCGCACCGAGCTATAACCGTATTCAGGCACCGGCTACCCATGCGCAGAAAGCCGCATTGGCCAAGCTGTCGCCGGAAATGGTCAAGGCCAACACGTTAGCGGGTGACCCGATCACCGCTCGTCTGACGGCGGCTCCAGGCAACGGCGCCTCCATCGGCGGCCTGAAAGTGATGACCGACAACGGCTGGTTTGCCGCGCGTCCTTCAGGTACCGAAGAAGCCTACAAAATCTATTGCGAAAGCTTCCTGGGTGCCGAGCACCGCGAAAAGATCGAGCATGAAGCGGTAGAGATCGTCAGCGAAGTGCTGGCCTCCGCCAAATAATCTCTTCTTTTTCCTGATGAAAAGCGCTGTTTTTACAGCGCTTTTTTTATGCCTGCAATTTAGATATATCTATTTACAAAGAGCCGTTGCACATTTCGATATATCGATCTAGATTAGATATATCGAAGTGAGTTAGATATATCTAAATCACCTCGTCAACTGACTATTCATTGAGAGGTAAAACCCTATGTTCCATCGATTAGGTTTACACCGCCGGCACGGTTGCCACCATGACGGCGAAGAAGGGCACGAACATCGTCGTCGCGGCGGGCGCCATCACTTTGGCGGCGAGCACGGCGAAGAACACGGACGTGGTGGGCGTGGCGGCCGTGGTGGGCGTCACCGCATGTTTGAACATGGCGATTTGCGGTTGGTGTTGCTGGCGCTGGTGGCGCGCAAACCGAGCCACGGCTATGAGCTGATCAAGGCGATCGACGAGGCTTCCTCCGGTTTGTACGTGCCAAGTCCAGGCGTTATTTATCCGACCCTGACGCTGTTGGAAGAGCAGGACTTCCTCGAGCCGATAACCACCGGTAACGGCCGCAAAAGCTACCAAATCACCGCGTTGGGCCAGAGCGAACTGCAAAAGCACCAGGCTGCCGTCGATCTGATCCTTGCCCGTTTGGCCGGGGCCGGCCGCAGTCATCATCATCACGGTAACCTGGCGGAAGGTATCTCAGAAGCCATGAACCGTCTGCGCAGTTTGCTGCGCGGCAACGTAATGCGCGCCGATCTCTCGCCGCAGCAGGTTGAACGTATCAATCAGGCGTTGCTCACTGCAGTAACGGCGATCGAAAGCGAAATGAACATTAACACGACAACGCAGGAGAACGACTGATGCCAGGCCACCGTTTCCGTATCACCGTTGAAGCCCTGAACGATCGCAAAGGCGATCCGGTCGATAAAGCGCCGTTGAGTTTTGAAGTGGAAAATCACGACGATATTCTCGGCATCGTCGAGCGAATCAAATTGCGTGAAGATCTGAATTTTGGCGAAGATAAAAGTGCGGCCTTCGCCGTCGGCCTGAAGCTGTTTTCGGAGGTGATGATCGAGAACCGCAAGTATCCGGTGTTCGCACCGCTGCGCGAGGCGTTCAAGGAGTTCATGGTGGGGTTGAAGAAGGGCCCACAACAGTAGGGGAGCCGCATGCGGCCCCCGTCAACCTCAAGGCATAAACCGGTACCCGACGCCGGTTTCGGTCAGCAGATGTTTCGGCCGGGCCGGGTCGGCTTCCAGCTTTTGCCGCAGGTGCCCCATATAAATGCGCAGATAGTGGCTGTGTTCGACGTAGTTCGGCCCCCAGACGTGGCTCAGCAACTGACGTTGGGTGATCACTTTGCCGGAGTTGGCCAGCAATTCGGCCAGCAGGCGAAACTCTATTGGCGTCAGGTGCAGATCTTCGCCATTGCGCAGCACCCGGCGGTTGATCAGATCGACGGTGATTTCGGAAAAACTGACCAGCGGGCTTTCTTGTTGGCTGCCGGAGTGGCGGCGCAAGGCAACCCGCACCCGCGCCAGCAATTCGCCGATGCCGAAGGGCTTGCTGAGATAGTCGTCCGCCCCGGCGTCCAGTGCGGCGATTTTGTCCTCTTCGGCATTGCGCGCCGAGAGAACGATCACCGGAATGGCGCTCCACTGCCGCAGATCGCGGATATAGCTCAACCCGTCGCCGTCCGGCAACCCTAAATCGAGAATAATCAGATCCGGTTTACGCGTGCCGGCTTCAATCAGCCCACGCTGTAGCGTCTCGCTTTCAAACACCCGCAGACCTTCGCTTTCCAATGCGATGCGCACGAAACGCCGGATCTCTTTTTCATCTTCGACAATCAGAATGTTGGTTGGCGTGCTGCTCACAGTGCTCCCAGGGGGTGATTACAGATCAAAGGATTCGCCATCAATTTCGGGCGGTTTCTCCAGCGGAAGAACAAAACGGAAACTGGCGCCGCCGTTGGCGCCGTTTTCCGCCCAGATGCGGCCGCCGTGCACTTCAATAATGGCACGGCAAATCGCTAACCCCAACCCCACGCCGGGGATTGCCGACTCTTTATTGCCGCGGGCGAATTTATCGAAAATCAGCTGTTTTTTCCCTTCGGGAATGCCGGGGCCATTGTCCCAGACTTCGACTTCCAGCCACTCCGGCAGAGCATGGGCGCGAATGCCGATAATAGCATCGATGCCGGCGTATTTATTGGCGTTTTCCAACAGGTTAGTGAAGACGCGTTCCAGCAGGCTGCCGTCGCAATTGACCAGCACCAGCTCAGGCGGCAGCTCGACCTTGATCTGGTGTTGGGTCAGCAGCGGCTCCAGCATATGCAGCGATGCGCCGACGATCTCTTCCAGCGATTGCCACTCTTTTCGCAGGTTAAAGCCGCCGGACTGAATGCGCGCCATATCCAGCAGGTTATTCACCAGCCGGGTGGTGCTCAGCACCTGCTGGCGGATCTGGCTGGCCTGCGGCGCATGACTGGAGCCTTCGGCCGCCAGATCGAGCGTCAAAATCTCCGCCTGACCGAACAGCACCGTCAGCGGGGTGCGTAAATCGTGGGACAGCGCCGCCAGCAGGGAGTTGCGCAATTGTTCGCGCTCGGCGTCCAGCTTGGCCTCTTCGGCGCTGCGCGCCAGGTGCAGCCGCTCCAGCGCGCTGGCGATCAGCACCGCAAAGGTCTGCAGCAGCCGCTGCTGCTCCGGCACCATTAACTGGCGCAGGTTGCCGGGTTCGATAGCCAACAGGCCGAAGGTCTGCTTCGAGGCGGTTAACGGCAGCAGTTGATAAGGCACACCGGGCAGGGTGTCGGTGCCTGCGCCGGCCGGCATCCCCTTGTCAAAGCTCCAGCGGGCAATGGCTTCATCCACCGACAACAAGCCTCCGGCCTCGCCGACCATCTGTTGCAGCTTGCCGTCCTCTTGTGGCAGCAGCAGCACGGTTTTGGCCTGGAAACTGCTGGAGAGGAAATGGCGGCTGGTTTTGGCGATATCTTCGGGGGTCAGCGCCTGGCTCAGACCGCGTGAAATCTCATACAGGTGGCGGGCCCGCTGTTCGCGGTAGCGGGCGACGCGAGCCTGGTAACGCACCCCGGCGGTCAGGTTACCTATGGTAATGCCGACGATCAACATAACGCCGAAGGTCAGCAGATACTGCATATCGCTGACGGCAAACGACCATTGAGGTTGAACGAAAAACAGATCGAAACTGGCGACGTTGATCACTGCGGCCAGCACAGACGGCCAGCGGCCGAAGAACAACGCGACGATCGCCACGCCGAGCAGATACACCATCACCAGGTTAGCCTGGTCAAAGCCCGGCAGCAGCCACTGGGAGAGCAGGGTAATCAGGGCGCACAAAGCTACGGCGACGGCACAGCCGCGCAATTGCATACGCCACTTTTCGGTGAAGTTACGGTTGTCGTGCTCTTTGCCGGGCGGCGGGAAGCTGTCGTTTTCCAGTGCGACAATCACCAAATCGAGATCCGGCCCCAGGCGGCCAAGACGATCGGCGAAGCTGCCGCGCAGTTTCCAGCGCTGTTCGCCACGCCGGCCGATAATGATTTTGCCCAAGTTATGCTCGCGGGCGTAGCGCAGCACCGCACGTTCTTCGGAAGGATCGGACAGGGTGGCGGTTTCTGCACCCAGCTCCTGCGCCAGTCGCAATGCCCGCAGGATCGCCCTGCGTCGGTTTTCCGGCAGCCGGTGCAGCTTCGGCGTTTCCACATACACCGCATGCCAGTGGCAGCCCAGACGCGCCGCCAGCCGGGCGGCGATGCGCACCAGCTTTTCGTTGCCGCTGTTGTGGCCGACGCACAGCAAAATGCTGTCGCGGGTGTGCCACACTTTTTCTCGGCCCTGGGTATCGCGAAAGGCGCGCATTTGGTCATCGACCCGATCGGCGGTGCGGCGTAGCGCCAGCTCGCGCAGGGCGATCAGGTTGCCCTTGCGGAAGAAGTGCTCGATGGCGCGTTCGGCCTGGCCGGGGATATACACCTTGCCTTCATTGAGCCGCTGGCGCAGATCGTCCGGCGGCAGATCGACCAGCACCACTTCGGTCGCTTCGTCGAATACGTGATCGGGCACGGTCTCGCGTACCCGCACCCCGGTTACGCCGCCGACCACGTCGTTCAGGCTCTCCAGATGCTGCACGTTCACGGTGGTGAGCACGTCGATACCGGCGTCCAGCAACTCTTCTACATCCTGCCAGCGTTTCGGGTGACGCGAACCCTGGGCGTTGCTGTGCGCCAGTTCGTCCATCAGCACCAGCGCAGGATGGCGCGCCAGCGCGGCATCGAGATCAAACTCCTGCACCAGCCTGCCGCGATACTGGATACGCTTTTTCGCCAGCACGTCCAGCCCGGTCAACAGCGCGGCGGTTTCGCTGCGCCCGTGGGTTTCGACTACGCCAACCAGCACGTCCAGCCCCTGGCCGCGCAGGCGCTGCGCTTCTTGCAGCATGGCGTAAGTTTTACCCACCCCGGCGCAGGCACCGAAGAACACCTTCAGCCGGCCGCGCGGTTTTTCATTGGCTACCGCGAGCAGGCTGTCAGGATCGGGGCGCTGCTGTTCTTCTTCGACCATTACAATTCCTTGCGTAACAAAGCAAAAATGGGTTCGGCAAGCCGAACCCTCTCACTATGCTGAATGCGGCGTATTACCGCAATGCGTCGAGCGCCAGGTTCAATTTCAGCACGTTAACCACCGATTCGCCCATAAAGTTGGGGGTTGCCTGATCGGTGCTTTCGTCAATCAGCTTGGCGATCTGCTCCTGCGGCAATTGGCGCGCTGCGGCAACCCTGGCCAGTTGATATTGCGCCGCAGCGATGGAAATCTGCGGATCCAGCCCGCTGCCGGAGGCGGTCAGCAGATCGACCGGGATCGGGCCTTTCGCCGCCGGGTTGGCTTGACGCAACTGTGCCGCACGTTCGGCGATGGCTTTATCCAGCGCCGGGTTGGTGGCGGCCAGATTGCTGCCGGCGGACGCCATGGCATTATAGGCTGAATCACCGGTGGCTGAAGGGCGACCCCAGAAATACTCCGGTTTGGTAAAGTTTTGGCCGATCAGTGCCGACCCCACCACCTTGTCGCCCTGATACAACAGCGAGCCGTTTGCCGCGCCGGAAAACAGCAACTGCGACAGCCCGGTGGTCAACAGCGGATAGGCAATGCCGGTAATCAACGTCAGCAGAATCAGCATCACCAGCGAAGGACGTAAATATGACATGTTCATTTCCTCTTAATTCTTAACCGGCGATATGCAAGGCGACCAGAACCAGATCGATCAGTTTGATGCCGACAAAGGGCACCAGTAGGCCACCCACACCGTACATCCACAGGTTACGGCGCAGCAGCGCTGCGGCGCTCATTGGCTTATAGCTCACCCCTTTCAGCGCCAGCGGGATCAGGAACACGATCACCAGGGCGTTGAAAATGACCGCCGACATAATGGCGGAAGCGGGGGAGTGCAGGTGCATCACATTCAGCGCGTTCAACTGCGGATAGGTTGCCGCGAACGCCGCCGGGATAATGGCGAAATACTTCGCCACGTCGTTGGCGATACTGAAGGTGGTCAGCGAGCCGCGCGTCATCAGCATCTGTTTACCGATATGCACCACTTCAATCAGTTTGGTCGGGTTGGAGTCCAGATCGACCATGTTGCCCGCCTCTTTGGCGGCCTGGGTGCCCGAGTTCATCGCCACCGCCACGTCGGCCTGCGCCAGCGCCGGGGCATCGTTGGTGCCGTCGCCGGTCATCGCCACCAGCCGGCCTTCCGCCTGGTACTGGCGGATCAGCGCCAGTTTGGCTTCCGGCGTGGCTTCCGACAGGAAGTCATCCACACCGGCTTCGGCAGCGATCGCCGCAGCGGTCAAGGGGTTATCGCCGGTGATCATCACCGTTTTGATGCCCATTTTACGCAGCTCGGCGAAGCGCTCTTTAATACCGCCCTTGACGATATCTTTCAGCGCCACCACGCCCAACACCCGTGGCCCTTCGGCCACCACCAGCGGCGTACCGCCGGTGCGCGCTACACTAGCCACCAGATCGTCCACCGCCTGCGGGAAGTGGCCCTGATTGGATTCCACATGGCGGCGAATGGCATCCACCGCCCCTTTACGGATCATGCGGTCCTGCACGTTGACGCCGCTCATGCGCGTCTGAGCGGAGAAGGGCACGAAAGTGGCGTTCAGTGCCTGCAGGTCGCGCTCGCGCAGGTTAAAGCGCTGTTTGGCCAGCACCACAATGCTGCGGCCTTCCGGCGTTTCATCGGCCAGTGAGGACAACTGCGCCGCATCGGCCAGATCCTGTTCCTTCACGCCAGGTGCAGGCAGAAACTCGGAGGCCTGACGGTTGCCTAGCGTGATGGTGCCGGTTTTGTCCAGCAGCAGCACGTCGACGTCGCCGGCCGCTTCCACCGCACGGCCGCTGGTGGCGATCACGTTTGCGCCCAGCATCCGGCTCATCCCCGCCACGCCGATGGCAGACAGCAGGCCACCGATAGTCGTTGGGATCAGGCAGACCAGCAGCGCCACCAGTACGGTGATGCTGACGACTGACCCGCCCTTGGCGGCATCCACGCTGTATTGCGAGAACGGGAACAGCGTAGCGGTCGCCAGCACGAACACGATGGTCAGCGCCACCAGCAGAATGGTCAGTGCCACCTCATTCGGGGTTTTACGCCGCTTGGCGCCTTCCACCATGGCGATCATCCGATCGAGGAAGGTTTCGCCCGGGTTGACGCTGCACTGCACCACCAGCCAGTCGGACAGCACGCGGGTGCCGCCGGTCACTGACGAGAAGTCGCCGCCGGATTCGCGGATCACCGGCGCAGACTCACCGGTAATGGCGCTTTCATCTACTGACGCGCCGCCTTCCAGCACCTCACCGTCACAAGGGATGGTATCGCCGGCTTCCACCAGCACCACGTCACCCTTGCGCAGGCTCTCGGCGGACACTTTCTCGGTGGCGCCGTCACGGCGCGGCGCGGCCAGTTTCTTCGCCCAACTGGTTTTCTTGGTGCCCCTCAGGCTTTCTGCCTGCGCTTTGCTGCGCCCCTCGGCCAACGCTTCGGCAAAGTTGGCGAACAGTACGGTGAACCACAGCCACAGGGCGATACTGCCGGTAAAGGCGGCGCTGCCGTCGGTCTGTTTGGCCAGGATCGCCAGCCAGATGACGGTAGTCAAAATGCTGCCGATATACACCACGAACATCACCGGGTTACGCCATTGGGTGCGCGGATCCAATTTTTTCACCGCATCGATCAGCGCGGTACGGACCAATGCCGGTTCAAACAGTGCGCGTTGTTTGCGAGTCATTTCTTTATTCTCTCTCTATGACGTCTGTTAGTTTGCCAACCAGAGCTGCAGGTGCTCGGCCACCGGTCCCAGCGCCAACGCCGGTACGAAGGTTAATGCGCCTACCAGCAGCACGGTGCCGATCAGCAAGCCGATAAACAGCGGTCCGTAGGTCGGCAGGGTGCCGTTGCCCGCAGGCTGACGTTTTTTCGCGCACAGCGAACCGGCAATGGCCAGCACCGGCAGGATGACCCCGAAGCGGCCGACGAACATGGCGCATGCCAGCAGCAGGTTGTAGAACGGCGTGTTGACGCTCAAGCCGGCAAAGGCGCTGCCGTTGTTGTTGGCGGCGGAAGACAGGGCATACAGCACTTCGCTGAAGCCATGCGCGCCTGGGTTAAGGATGCCTGCACGGCCTGCGTCGGTGGCGATGGCCAGCGCCGTGCCCAGCAACACCAGGGTCGGCGTGACCAGGATCGCCAGCGCGGTCATTTTCATGTCATAGACGTCGATCTTTTTGCCCAGGTACTCCGGCGTGCGGCCGATCATCAGCCCGGCGATAAACACCGTCAGCAGCACGAACAGCAGCATGCCGTACAGGCCGGAGCCCACGCCGCCGAATACCACCTCGCCAATCTGCATCAGCCACATCGGCACCATGCCGCCCAACGCGGTGAAGGAGTCGTGCATCGCATTGACCGCACCGCAGGAGGCTGCGGTGGTCACCACCGAGAATAGGCTGGTGGCGAGAATGCCAAAGCGTGATTCCTTGCCTTCCATATTGATGTTGCTGTCGGCGCCCAGCGCGCTCAGATGCGGGTTACCGGCCAATTCGGCGAACATCACCACGATCACCGCCACCACGAAGATCAGCGCCATCGCCCAGATCAGCGCGTGTCCCTGACGGTTCTCACCGGCAACCTGACCGAAGGCAAAGCACAGCGCGCACGGGATCAGGAAGATCGCCAGCATCTGTACAAAGTTGGTCAGGACGGTCGGGTTCTCGAACGGATGCGCCGAGTTGGCGCCAAAGAAGCCGCCGCCGTTGGTGCCGAGCATCTTGATCGCTTCCTGCGAGGCTACCGGCCCCATCGGCAGCGTCTGCTGCGCGCCTTCCAGCGTAGTGGTGTGCAGATAAGGCAGGAAGTTTTGCAGCGTGCCCTGGCTGACGAAGAACAGCGCGATCAGCAGCGAAATCGGCAGCAATACGTACAGCGTCACGCGGAAAATGTCGATCCAGGCGTTACCTATGGTGGCGCTGGAACGGCGAGTGAAGGCACGGATCAGCGCAAAGGCCACTGCGATGCCGGTGGCGGCGGACAAGAAGTTTTGCACTGCCAGCCCGGCCATCTGGCTGAGGTAACTGAGGGCGCTTTCGCCGCTGTAAGCCTGCCAGTTGGTATTGGTGACAAAGCTGACGGCGGTATTGAACGCCAGATCCCACGACAACCCAGGGAAACCCTGCGGGTTAAGCGGCAGCGAGCCCTGGCCCATCAGAAGTGCGAACAGCAGTACCAGGCCAAGCAGGTTGAACCACAGGATCGCCAGCGCGTATTGCCACCAGTTCATCTCGGCGGTGTCATTGCCGCAGCAGCGCCAGACGGTGGCTTCCACCTGGCGCAGGGCGGGCAGCGGTTCGCCTTCGATCAGGCGTGCCAAAAAGCTGCCCAAAGGCCGGGCCAGCAGCACAAGCACCAGCAAGAAGCTGGCAATCAGTAAAAAGGCTGAAGCTGCCATCAGAAATCCTCCGCGTTGAACAGGGCATAAACCAGATAGCCCAACAGCAGCAGAACCAACAGCGCACCACCAATAACGCTGATACTCACAGGACACCTCCAGAGGTGTAGTTTTTGATACTGCGAGTGTAGGGAGGGCGGTAAAAAGAAGATGAAAAAATAGCGCTGGGCAGTGTAAAAAAAGTATAAAAATGGCTGAAATTACAGCGAAAAATGGCTTTTTAACGGCGGCTTTGTGAGCGGGTGGCGCGTTTCAGCCTGTGTTCTGCGCTGCCTGGGGAAGCGGTACGCGTAAACAGGCTGTAAATAACCATAATATAACCAATGGTTAGTTAGTTATTAACCTGGGTGTAACAAAATTACGGAATGGCGGATTTTTTTGCGATTTTTTGTACAATTTAGTGGTCGGATGAGTAGTAAACTTTCATCAGTTGCGCTAAAATTTTGTTCAGTTACCAAATTGTCGCATTTACATTGTCTACGCCAGCGCTGTTTTCAGAAAATCAACGGCCGGGCGTTTTCGAGGAGGTTCGCATGTCTACTTATCACGCTTATTCATTGCATCGGATTCTCCTGCGCCGCAGCGCAGTGATCCTGGCAGGGACTTTGGCTTTACCGGTTATGCTGTTCCGCAGCGACCGGGCACGTTTTTACAGCTATCTGCACCGCGTCTGGTCTAAAACCAGCGATAAGCCGGTCTGGCTGCAACAGGCGGAGCTGGCGTCCTGCGATTTCTACTGATCGCCGCCAGAGTCCCCTGAAACCCTCGCCTTGCGGCGGGGGTTTTTTTATGTGCGCAGCCTGCTCATTACGCAGCTAACTGTCGTTTCCCCGCGTGAATTCCTCTACACTTTTAGCATCGTCCAGGACTGTGGGAGCACATCATGAGTGACAAAATTCCGATCGGGATCAGCGCCTGCCTGTTGGGCGACGCGGTGCGTTTTGATGGCGGCCATAAACGCCTGGCCTTTGCGGTGGAGCAACTGGCGCCCTATGTGCGCTTTGAGTCGGTGTGCCCGGAAATGGCGATCGGTTTGCCCACCCCACGCCCGGCACTACGGTTGAGCAAACAACAACATCCGTCGCCGGTGATGCGCTACAGCAACGACGACAGCGTCGACGTGACCGACAAAATGCAGCGGTTTTCCGAGCAACGCGTCGCGGAACTGGGGCATTTGTGCGGCTATATCGTCTGCGCCAAGTCCCCGAGCTGCGGTATGGAGCGAGTGCGGGTTTACAGCGAAAACGGAAAAGAGTCGCGCAAAAACGGCGTCGGGCTATTCACGGCCGAACTGCTGTGCCAGATGCCCTGGCTGCCGGTAGAAGAAGACGGGCGGCTGAATGATGCCACCCTGCGGGAAAATTTTGTCGAGCGGGTTTACGCGCTGTATGAACTGAATATGTTGTGGCGCAAGGGGCTGACCCGTGGCGGACTGATCGCTTTCCACAGCCGTTATAAGCTTTCGCTGCTGGCGCATTCGCAGCCGGAATACCGCGAACTGGGCCGTTTTGTCGCCGATATCGAAAAGTGGGAGTCGCTCGAGGCATTCGCCATTGAATACCGCAGCCGCCTGATGAGGCTGTTGGCGCACAAGGCGACGCGCCGCAATCACACCAATGTGTTGATGCACGTGCAGGGGTATTTCCGCCGCCAGCTCAGCTCGGCTCAGCGGCAGGAGTTGGCGCAACTGATCGACCGCTATCGCCAGGGAATGCAGCCGCTGTTGGCGCCGATCACCCTGCTTAAACATTACATGGCCGAATACCCGGATCGCTATCTGGCCGATCAACGTTATTTCGAACCCTATCCCGAAGCGTTGCGTTTGCGTTACGGCCACTAACCGACAAGGAGTTTTATGGCCACGCATCTGGTCTGGCTACGTAACGATCTGCGTATAACCGACAACAAAGCGCTGCACGCCGCCTGTTGCGATCCCGCCGCCCGCGTGCTGGCGGTGTTTATCGCTACCCCTGGACAGTGGCGGCAGCATGAGATGGCACCGCGTCAGGCGGCATTTATTCATGCCAACCTGCAGCAGGTTCAGCAGGCGCTGGCGGATCGCGGTATCCCGCTGGTCTGCCATCAGTGCGATGATTTTTCCGCCGCTGTTGACTGGCTGGTGGCGTATTGCGCGCAAGAGCGGGTGAATGCGCTGTTTTATAACCGCCAGTACGAGATTAATGAACTAAAGCGTGATCAACAGGCGCAACGGCGTTTATCCGGGCAGGTGATTTGCCAAAGCTTCGATGACAGCCTGCTGTTACCGCCGGGCAGCGTACAAACCGGCGGCGGAGAGATGTACAAAATTTATACGCCGTTCCGTAAGGCTTTTATCCAACGGCTGACCGAATCCGACGTCCGTTCCTTGCCGGCGCCCAAACGTCGTGAAGGCGGCGCGTTGCCGGTGTCAGCTGCGCCGGCGGCGTTCGATTATCCGCAGGTTGAGGCGGGTGCAGATTTTCCCGCCGGGGAAGAGGCGGCGCTGCAGCGGCTGCGCGCTTTCTGCCGCGAGCAAGTGCAGGATTACCTGCAACAACGCGACTTTCCCGCTATTACCGGTACCAGCAGCCTGTCGCCGTATCTGGCGATTGGCGTACTGTCGCCGCGCCAATGCTTTAACCGCCTGCGCGCCGAATGCCCGCAGGTGCTGGAAAACAGCGACAGCGGCGCTTTTGGCTGGCTGAACGAATTGATCTGGCGCGAATTTTATCGGCATCTGATGGTGGCCTATCCTGCGTTATGCAGGCACCGTCCCTTTATCGAGTGGACGGATAGGGTACGCTGGAGGAATAACGACGCACTGTTGCTGGCCTGGCAGCAAGGTGCGACCGGCTACCCGATCGTCGATGCCGCCATGCGTCAGCTGAATAAAACCGGCTGGATGCATAACAGGTTACGCATGATCAGCGCCAGTTTTTTGGTGAAAGATCTGCTGATCGACTGGCGCGCCGGCGAACGCTATTTCATGTCGCAGCTGTTGGACGGCGATCTGGCGGCGAATAACGGCGGCTGGCAGTGGGCGGCCTCAACCGGCACCGACGCCGCGCCGTATTTCCGCATCTTTAACCCGACCACCCAGGGCGAACGTTTTGATCCGCAAGGCACTTTTATCCGTAAATGGTTGCCCGAGCTGGCGGATGTACCGGACAATGCTCTTCATCAGCCCCATCTCTGGGCGGAAAAACAGCAACGCATGCTGGATTATCCTTTGCCGATTGTCGATCACAAGCAGGCCCGGCTGGAGACGCTGGCGGCCTTTGAAGCGGCCAAGCGGGGGGAATATTAAGGCAACAGCAAGGAGCGAAAGAATGATGAACAAGGTGCTGGCCCTGTGCCTGAGCGGCTATTCAGCCCTGGCGCTGGCCGGCTTTGACGTGGTAGCACTTGGCGTTGACGGCGGCGTCAGCGACGGCAATCTGACATCCTATCTGATCCGCAGCGACAACCAGCCGCAGTACCTGGCGCTCGATGCCGGTTCACTGTTGCCGGGCATTGCCAAAGGGCTGGAAAAAGGCAGTTTCCCGCAGGTGACCCCCGAACTGGCGGCGCCTTATACCCCTCAGGGTTACGTGTTCCGGCAACTGATCGGTGGTTACTTTATCAGTCACGGTCATCTGGACCACGTGGCCGGGCTGATTATCGGTTCGCCGGAGGACGGCAAGAAAAATATTTATGCCCAGGCCGATACCATCCTGACCTTGCGCAATCATTACTTTAACTGGAAGGCTTGGCCGAACTTCACCGACGCCGGTAACGGATCGCGGCTGGGCACCTATCGGTTGCAAACGGTGCGGCCGCAGCAGCGCTTTACCCTGGGCGTCACCGGCCTGAGCGGCGTGATGTATCCGCTCAGCCACGATCGTTATTCCTCCTCGATGCTGCTGGTGTCCGATCGCAGCGGCTCCTTCGCCTATTTCGGCGACACCGGGCCGGATGCGCTCGAGCAGTCGCGCAATCTGGATACCGCCTGGCGCGCGCTGGGGCCGTTAATTGAACAGAAAAAGCTGAAGGGGATGATTATTGAAACCTCTTACCCCAATGGCGTTGAAGATAAAAACCTGTACGGCCACCTGACGCCGGCGTGGCTGTTGAAAGAGCTGAAAAGTCTGGCTCAGTACAGCGGCGGCGAAGGCTCGCTGAAGGGTTTTCCGGTCGTGATCAGCCATATCAAACCCAGCCTGAAGCAGGGCGAAGACGTGCGCGCTACCATTAAACAGCAGTTGGATCAGGGCAACGATCTGGGCGTGAAGTTTATCCTGATGGCACAGGGCGATCGGCAAACATTTTGAATTGAAGAGAGAAGATTATGCGTAACCTCGATCTGGAAAATTTGATCAACAGCGAACTGAACAGCGCCGCGTTTCAGGACTATGCGCCGAATGGCCTGCAGGTAGAAGGGCGGCCGCATGTGAAACGCATCGTCACCGGCGTGACCGCCTGTCAGGCGCTGCTGGATGCGGCGGTGGAGCAGCAGGCGGACGCCATCCTGGTGCATCACGGGTATTTCTGGAAAAACGAAGCGCCGGCGGTGCGCGGCATGAAACGCAATCGGCTGAAAACGCTGCTGACCAATGACATCAACCTGTACGGTTATCATCTGCCGCTGGATGCCCACCCGGTGCTGGGCAACAACGCGCAACTGGCGCACCTGCTTGGCATTCGCGTTATCGGTGAAGTGGAACCGCTGGTGCCGCACGGCGAGTTTGAACAACCGCTGACCGGCGCTGAGTTGCAGCAGCGCATTGAGAGCCGACTGGGCCGTGCAGTGCTGCACTGTGGCGATAACGCGCCGGCGCACATTCGTCGCGTGGCCTGGTGTACCGGCGGCGGCCAGGGTTTCATCGATAGCGCGGCGCGTTTCGGTGTGGACGCCTTTATCAGCGGCGAGGTATCGGAACAAACCATCCACACTGCACGGGAAATGGGCATTCACTTCTTCGCTGCCGGTCATCACGCCACTGAGCGTGGCGGTGTGAAGGCGCTGGGGGAATGGCTGGCGCAGCATCATGGTTTTAACGTGACCTTTATCGATATCCCGAACCCCGCCTGATTTTTCCTCAGGATCTGGCCCGGCCTGCGCGCCGGCCGGATCCTTTTTGCGCCTTAATTCCTTATTTTTTCAATGGTTGCGTTCTATTGACAGCCGGAGCTGCGTCACGCATAACTGGTGTGTTTTTCATCGCGGTAATTAAGGAGAATCAGGTGCAACGACAACGAGCGCGTTATTACCTGTTGGGGGAAAGAGCCGTAGTGCTTGAACTGTCGCCGCCGATGACGCTGCCGAGCCAGCAGCGGATCTGGGCGCTGGCCGAAATATTTAATCATCATCCTGATGTGCTTGAAGTGGTGCCGGGAATGAACAATCTTACGCTGTTGCTCAATACGCCACAGGCAGACGCCGAAGCGATGTTGGCGCAGCTGCAGCAGGGCTGGGACAGCGAGGAAAGTCTGATGCCGCCATCGCGCCAGGTGGACATTCCGGTGATCTACGGCGGCGAATATGGGCCTGATCTGGACGCGGTGGCGCACCACACCGGCATGACGCCGCAGCAGGTGGTGGAATGCCATTCTTCGGCGGCCTATGTGGTTTATTTCCTTGGCTTTCAGCCGGGTTTTTCTTATATGGGCGGCATGCCGGAAAAATTGGCGACGCCGCGCCGCGCCGAACCGCGTCTGGCGGTGGCAGCAGGCTCCATTGGCATCGGCGGCAGCCAGACCGGCATTTATCCGCTGGTCACCCCTGGGGGCTGGCAGTTGATTGGCCGCACGCCGCTGTCGTTATTCAACCCTTATGACATGCCGCCGACGCTGCTGCGCCCCGGCGATAACGTGCGCTTCGTGCCGCAGAAGGAGGGCGTATGTTGAAGATCCTGCGTGCGGGCATTTACACCACGGTACAGGATGCGGGCCGTCACGGTTTCCGCCATCTGGGCGTTAGCCAGGGCGGTGCGCTTGACCTGCCGGCGTTGAAAATCGCCAACCTGTTGGTGGGGAATTCACCAGGTGATGCCGGGCTGGAAATCACCCTTGGCCAATTCAGCGCCGAATTCACCCAGTCAGGGTGGATCGCGCTGACCGGGGCAGGTTGCGATGCAAAACTGGACGAAAAACCGCTGTGGACCGGCTGGCGTTACCTGGTTAAAGCGGGCCAGCAGCTGGTCATGAACATGCCTAAACGCGGCATGCGCAGCTATTTGGCGATTTCCGGCGGCATCACCGTGCCCGAAATGCTCGGCTCGCGTAGCACGGATATCAAAGCTGCCTTTGGCGGGCTGGAAGGGCGCAACCTGAAAGACGGCGACAGCCTGCCGTTGGGCAAGCCGGTTTCCGTGCCGCAAAACAGCTGTGGCGTTAAGCAACTGTTGTTCAATAATCGCATCCGCGCCTTGCCGGGACCGGAGTATGCCGAGTTCAGCCCCGAGGCGCAGGAGGCTTTCTGGCGTACCGCCTGGCAGCTCAGCCCGCAGAGTAACCGCATGGGATATCGCCTGCACGGCAGCAATGCGCTGGGCCGCACCACCGACCGCGAAATGCTGTCGCACGGCCTGCTGCCGGGCGTGGTGCAGGTGCCGCATAACGGCCAGCCGATCGTGCTGATGGCCGATGCGCAAACTACCGGCGGTTACCCGCGCATTGCCTGCGTGATCGAGGCCGATCTCTACCATTTGGCGCAGATCCGTCTGGGCGAGGCTATCCACTTTGTTCCCTGTACTCTGGTGGAGGCGCAACGCGCCAAGGCCGAGCAGGATCGCTTTATCCAACAAATTGCCTGGGGGTTAGATGCTCGTTGATCTGAACGCCGATCTCGGCGAAGGTTGTGCCAACGACGAGGCGCTGTTGCAACTGGTCAGTTCGGCCAATATTGCCTGCGGTTTTCACGCCGGCGATGCACAAACCCTGCGTCAGTCGGTCCGTTGGGCGCTGCAATATGGTGTGGCTATAGGCGCGCACCCCAGTTTCCCCGATCGCGAGAATTTTGGCCGTACCCGCATGCAACTGCCGCCGGAAACGGTGTATGCACAGGTGGTGTATCAACTGGGCGCGGTGGCGGCGATGGCCCGTGCCGAAGGCGGGGTGATGGTGCATGTGAAGCCGCACGGCATGTTGTACAACCAGGCAGCGGTTGAGCCGGCTTTGGCTGAGGCCATCGCCCGGGCGGTGAAGGCGGTCGATCCCGCTCTGCGGCTGGTGGGGTTGGCGGGCAGCGAGCTTATTCGCGCCGGAGAGAAACTGGGGTTGGCGACGCGGCAGGAAGTGTTCGCCGATCGCGGTTATCAGGCCGATGGCACGCTGGTGCCGCGCGGTCAGCCGGGTGCGCTGATCACCAGCGACGAACTGGCGCTGGAGCAAACGCTGGAAATGGTGCGCCATCATCGGGTGCGCACGCAGGACGGCACCTGGGCGGCGGTGCAGGCGGAAACCGTCTGTTTGCACGGCGACGGTGAACATGCGTTGAGTTTCGCCCGCACGCTGCGCGAACGTTTCGCCGTAGAGGGCATTAGCGTCAGCGCAGATTAAGAGCAGTACACAACATCACTTCTAAAAAACGATTGGAAACTACCGAGGGACGATCATGGAACAGGCCATTAATCTCTGGCCATTGATTGGCATTGTCGCCATCGTGGTTGGATTTGTTTTGCGTTTCAACCCAGTGCTGGTGGTGATTGCCGCCGGCATCATTACCGGGTTGGCGGCGTTGATGCCGCTGGACGTCATTCTGGAAAAACTGGGTGAAGGCTTCCTCAGTACCCGGAATCTGCCGCTGATCCTGCTGTTGCCGCTGGCGGTAATAGGTCTGCTGGAACGTCACGGGCTGAAAGAGCGCGCGCAGGCGTGGATCGCCAAGATCAAGAGCGCCACTGCAGGGCGGTTGTTGATCGTCTATCTGTTTGTGCGTGAAATCACCGCCGCCATGGGGCTGACCAGCCTGGGGGGCCACCCGCAAATGGTGCGTCCGCTGCTGGCGCCGATGGCGGAAGGGGCAACCGAAAATCGCTACGGCGAGTTGCCGGAACGCACGCGGCATCGCCTGCGTGCCATGTCTGCCGCCACCGATAACGTCGGGCTGTTCTTTGGCGAGGACATCTTCGTGGCCTTTGGTGCGATCATCTTCATGCATAATTTTATGCTGGAGTCAGGCGGTATCCAGACCGAGCCGTTGCATATCGCTTTATGGGGCATTCCGACCGCCATTTTCGCTTTCCTGATCCATGCCTTCCGGCTTTACCGGATGGACAAACAGCTCAGCGCCGAGCTGGCGCAGCTTAACCAGGCGGCGTTGCGGGCCAAAGGAGATGCTCAATGAGTTTCCAACAACAATATCTCTACTGGCTGGCCGGTGCGGTGCTGTTGATCGTGGCGGTGATGTCGTTCCGCGATCGTGCCAACCCGCGCCGCATCACCACCGGCCTGTTCTGGGCGCTGTACGGCCTGGTGTTCCTGGTGGGCGACTGGACCTACAGTCTGCTGGGCGATGTATTGGGCGAGGGCAGCAATGAGAAACGCATGTTGCATATCATCGTCGGCGTAGTGGTAATAGTGATGGCATTGATCGCCGGTTTCGGCGGCATGCGGCTTGGCCGCTACCATCAGCGTACTCCGCAACAGCGTGAGGAAAGTGCCAAGCGGTTGGGCAATCGACTGTTTATTCCTGCATTGGCGATCCCGGTGGTGACGGTGACAGGCGTGTTGCTGTTCAACAATATTCCGGCTCTGCAGAAGGCGGTGTTCGGCAGCGGCAATCACGCCACGTTGATTACGCTGTTCTCGATGGCGCTGGGTGTGGTACTGGGCGGCATTATTGCGGTGCGAATGACTCGCGAAACCCTTTCGCAGCCGATACAGGAAGCGCGTCGTCTGTTGGATTCGGTCGGCTGGGCGTTTATTTTGCCGCAGATTCTGGCCACGCTGGGGTTGCTGTTCACTGCCGCCGGCGTCGGCACCGCGATTTCCCATCTGACCCAGGAATACCTGGCGGTCGACAATCGCTTTATCGCCGTGGCGGTTTACGCCATCGGCATGGCGATGCTGACCATGGTGATGGGTAACGCCTTCGCCGCCTTCCCGATCGTCACTGCCGGCATCGGCATCCCGATCCTGGTGCTGCAGCACGGCGGTAATCCGGCAGTCATGGCGGCAATCGGCATGTTTTCCGGTTATTGCGGCACGCTGATGACGCCAATGGCTGCTAACTTTAATATTGTGCCGGCGGCGTTGCTGGAATTGCCGGACAAGAATGCGGTGATCAAAGCGCAGGTGCCTACCGGGGCGCTGTTGCTGTTGGTGAACGTGTTCCTGCTTTATTTCCTGATGTTCCCGTAGGAGAACTCATGCAAAAGGTATTAATTACGGGCTTTGAGCCCTTTGGCGGAGAACGCGTTAATCCTTCGTGGGAAGTGGTAAAGCAACTGAACGACAGGGAGTTTGTTGGCACGCGCATCATTGCGCGCCAGCTGCCCTGCGTGTTTGGCGTAGCGCTCGAGGTGCTGAACGCGGCGATTGATGAGGTAAAGCCGGTGATGGTACTGGCCATCGGCCAGGCCGGAGGACGCACCGATATCACTATAGAGCGGGTAGCGATCAACGTCGATGATGCGCGCATTCCTGATAATCAGGGCCGGCAGCCGATCGACGAACCTATCCTTGAAGCCGGGCCGGCGGCCTATTTCAGCACCTTGCCGATAAAGGCGATGGTCAACTCGATGCGTGAAGCCGGCATACCCGCTTCGGTATCGCAAACCGCCGGGACCTACGTCTGCAACCACGTGATGTACGGCCTGTTGCACCGGTTAAACGGCCAGCAAGAGATTAAGGGTGGGTTTATTCATATTCCTTATCTGCCGGAGCAGGCTGCCGCCCACCCTGGCGCACCCAGCATGGCGTCGCAGACGGTGCTGTTCGCTCTGGAGTTGGCTATCTCCATCGCGTTGCAGGTGGAGCACGATCTGAAAGTGGTGGGCGGCGCGACGCATTAATCGTGTTTTCTATGGGCCTCTCGCTGCGGAGGTCCGGCTAATTCAGGAGTTGCAATATGCCGGAAGGACCGGAAATTCGCCGGGCGGCGGATGCGCTGGCTGCGGCGGTGATCGACCAGCCGCTGACGGAAGTGGGTTTCGCTTTTCCCCAGCTTAAACATTACCGCGATCGGTTAATCGGTGAACGTATCATTGCTATCGAGCCACGCGGCAAGGCACTGCTGACCCACTTTTCTAACGGGCTGACGATGTACAGCCACAACCAGTTGTATGGCGTGTGGAAAGTGGCAAAAGCGGGAGAAGCGCCGGATACCAGGCGTGACTTGCGTGTGCGGCTGGAAACGGCGCAGCGGGCAATTCTGTTGTACAGCGCTTCGGAGATTACCCTTGGGCCGCGTGAAGAGATAGAGCAGCACCCATTTTTACAGCGAATTGGCCCCGACGTGTTGGACATGACGCTGACAGTGGCGGCTGTAGAACAACGGCTGCTGTCGCCGGCGTTTCGTCGCAGACAACTGGGGGGCATGTTGCTCGACCAGGCTTTTCTCGCGGGTTTGGGCAACTATCTGCGTGCCGAAATTCTCTGGCAGGCAGAGCTGGCACCTCAACATAAGCCACAGGATCTGGAGCCTGACGTTTTACAGCGATTGGCGGAGGTTCTGCTGGCTGTGCCTCGCCTGTCTTACCAGACGCGCGGACGGGTGGATGAGAACCGTCATCATGGCGCACTGTTCAGCTTTAAGGTTTTCCATCGCAGCGGTGAGCCTTGTGAGCGCTGCGGCGCGATGATTGTCAGAACCCAACTGTCGTCACGGCCGTTTTATTGGTGCCCCGGTTGCCAAAAGTAGCAAAAAAAACGCCGCCCGATCGGGCGGCGCTGTGCTGCTTTATGTAGGGTAAAGCGGCGTTATTTGTTTTTCAGCTGGGATTTGAAATCACGTTCGGCATAGCCGGTATACAGCTGACGCGGACGGGCAATTTTGATGCCTTCGTCATGCATTTCGTTCCAGTGTGCAATCCAGCCGATGGTACGGGCGATGGCAAAAATAACGGTGAACATGGAAGAAGGGATACCCATCGCTTTCAGGATGATGCCTGAGTAGAAGTCGACGTTCGGGTACAGTTTCTTCTCGATGAAGTACGGGTCGTTCAGCGCGATGTGTTCCAGCTCCATCGCCACTTCCAACAGGTTGTCGTCCTTCTTGTTCAGTTCTTTCAGCACTTCGTGACAGGTTTCACGCATCACTGTGGCGCGCGGATCGTAGTTCTTGTACACGCGGTGGCCGAAGCCCATCAGACGGAACGAATCGTTCTTGTCTTTCGCGCGCTTGATGAACTCTGGGATGTGCTCAACGGTTTTGATCTCTTCGAGCATCTTCAGTGCGGCTTCGTTGGCACCGCCGTGCGCCGGCCCCCACAGGGAGGCGATACCGGCCGCAATACAGGCAAACGGGTTAGCGCCCGAAGAACCTGCGGTACGTACGGTAGACGTGGAGGCGTTTTGCTCGTGGTCGGCGTGCAGGATCAGGATGCGATCCATTGCGCGTTCCAGCACTGGGTTCACCACGTACTCTTCACACGGGGTAGCGAACATCATGTGCAGGAAGTTGCCAGCGTAGGACAGATCGTTACGTGGATAAACGAACGGCTGGCCCAGGGAATATTTGTAACACATCGCCGCCACGGTAGGCATTTTGGACAGCAGGCGGAACGCGGTGATCTCGCGGTGGCGCTCGTTGTTCACATCCAGCGCGTCGTGGTAGAACGCCGCCAGCGCCCCGGTCACGCCGCACAGCACCGCCATAGGGTGCGAGTCGCGACGGAAGCCACGGAACAGATGGGTAATCTGGTCGTGGATCATGGTGTGGCGGGTTACGGTGGTTTTGAAGGTCTCGAATTCTTCTGCGGTCGGGGTCTCGCCGTACAGCAAGATGTAGCACACTTCCAGGTAGGAAGACTCTTTCGCCAGCTGTTCGATCGGGAAACCGCGGTGCAGCAGCACGCCTTTGTCACCGTCGATAAAGGTGATTTTGGATTCGCAGGAAGCGGTAGAAGTAAAGCCGGGATCAAATGTGAAATAACCTTTGGAGCCCAGAGCGCGGACATCGAGGACATCGGGGCCCAGTGTCGGGGATAATACGCCCAGTTCGATCGGAGCTTCACCATTGTTAATGGTTAGCGTCGCTTTCTTATCAGTCATTTACTGTCTCCTTAGCGCCTTATTTTAAAAACCTCTAACAACTGAAATACCTTAATTCTCCGCAGGTTGCCCGCAAAAAATGGAGCGGACGCTAACTCTGTGAGCGACTGCGCAATTGCGCGGGTAGGGTACAGAGTGCTAACCAGGCGAACGAGGCGGGTGACCAGTTGTTAACGATTCATCGGAATTCGTTATATTCTGTTAATCGTACCTACGACGTGTTCGGGGGTTTTATGAACCTATCCCAATAAGCTGTTTTATCTGCCTTATTTGCTTTTACCTGCGGTGATTTGTTGCAAACATGACCGGCAAAAACGGCTATTGGGATAGGTTCTGCCAAATACACTGTTGCATATCTTGAACACTGGGGGAAGTGTATCCGCTGACCTATAGCGCATCATAGGACCGTTTGTGCCCCTATATGTAATGGAAATGTTGATCTCTTGTCAAATCAGATAATTAATTTTGTGCCAATTGTGAAATTCGTGATGTAAATCACTGTTCGGGGGAAATGTTACCAAACAGATTGTATGGGAATTGTAATCAGAATGTGATCCTCCTATACTGCCGCCAGGTCTCCGGATTACCCTGAAGTAGGAGCACCCAGCGTTATAAATGCGCACCGTTTAAGCTCAGAGGATGTTGAGGTTTAAGCGTGTGACGTGTAAGGGTTTTGGCTCTTAACGCTGTCTGATCCCCGCCCAGGTCCGGAGGAAGGAAAATAATAAGAGCTGTGTGGGCAAAAACGTGAAAAAACAAAGACCTGTCAACCTGGATCTGCAAACGATTCAGTTTCCCGTAACTGCGATAGCGTCCATCTTACACCGAGTCTCTGGCGTAATTACCTTCGTTGCCGTGGGTATCCTCCTCTGGCTGCTGGGCCTGTCTCTCTCTTCCCAAGAGGGTTTCATGCAGGCTGCTGCCATCATGAATAGCTTCGTTGTCAAATTCATATTCTGGGGCATCCTCACGGCGCTGGCCTATCACATTTGCGGTGGCATCCGTCACTTGTTAATGGATTTTGGCTATATCGAAGAGAGTTTAGCCGCCGGTACCCGTTCCGCCCAGGTGGCGATCGGTCTGACCGTCGTGCTGTCAGTTCTGGCTGGAGTCCTCGTATGGTAAACAATGTTTCTGCATTAGGGCGCAACGGCGTACACGACTGGTTGTTACTGCGTGCTTCCGCTATCGTCATCACCCTGTACGTGCTGTATATCCTGGGCTTCTTCGTCACGGCTCCGGATCTCACCTATGAAATCTGGCGCGGCTTCTTCGCCACCTCTATTACGAAAGTGTTCACGCTGCTGACGCTGCTGTCGATTTTGGTTCACGCCTGGGTCGGTTTGTGGCAGGTGTTGACGGACTACGTCAAACCGCTGGCAGTGCGTCTGGTGTTGCAACTGGCAATCGTTGTCGTGTTGCTGGTCTATTTGCTGTACGGAACAATCGTAGTGTGGGGTGTGTAAATGAAACTGCCGGTCAGAGAGTTTGATGCTGTAGTTATCGGTGCTGGTGGCGCAGGTATGCGCGCGGCACTGCAGATTTCTCAAGCGGGCTCCACGTGCGCCCTGATATCCAAAGTATTCCCGACCCGTTCCCATACCGTGTCTGCACAGGGCGGCATTACCGTAGCCCTGGGCAATAACCACGCAGATAACTGGGAATGGCATATGTATGACACGGTGAAAGGTTCCGATTACATCGGTGACCAGGACGCCATCGAATATATGTGTAAAACCGGCCCGGAAGCGGTTCTGGAGCTGGAACACATGGGGCTGCCGTTCTCCCGTACCGATGAAGGCCGCATCTATCAGCGTCCGTTCGGCGGCCAGTCACTGAACTTTGGTGGCGAGCAGGCGGCACGCACCGCGGCGGCGGCGGACCGTACCGGTCACGCCCTGTTGCACACCCTGTATCAACAGAATCTGAAAAACCACACCACCATTTTCTCCGAGTGGTATGCGCTGGATCTGGTGAAAAACCAGGATGGCGCGGTGGTCGGCACCACGGCTATCTGTATCGAAACCGGTGAAGTGGTGTACTTCAAAGCCAAAGCTACCGTACTGGCGACCGGCGGTGCAGGCCGTATTTACCAGTCCACCACCAATGCGCATATCAACACCGGTGACGGTGTCGGCATGGCGTTGCGCGCCGGCGTGCCGGTGCAGGACATGGAAATGTGGCAGTTCCACCCGACCGGCATCGCCGGTGCTGGGGTATTGGTGACCGAAGGTTGCCGTGGTGAAGGCGGTTACCTGCTGAACAAACACGGCGAGCGTTTCATGGAGCGCTATGCGCCGAACGCCAAAGACCTGGCGGGCCGTGATGTCGTTGCCCGTTCGATCATGATTGAAATCCGCGAAGGCCGCGGCTGTGACGGTCCGTGGGGGCCACACGTCAAGCTGAAGCTGGATCACCTGGGTAAAGAGGTACTGGAATCCCGTCTGCCGGGCATTCTGGAACTGTCGCGCACTTTCGCACACGTCGATCCGGTAAAAGAGCCGATCCCGGTGATCCCGACCTGTCACTACATGATGGGCGGCATACCGACCAAGGTGACCGGCCAGGCACTGACCGTGAACGAGAAAGGCGAAGATGTGGTGATCCCGGGTCTGTTTGCCGTGGGCGAAATCGCCTGCGTATCGGTACACGGCGCCAACCGCCTGGGTGGTAACTCGCTGCTGGATCTGGTGGTATTCGGTCGTGCTGCCGGTATGCATTTACAGGAATCTCTGGCGGAGCAGGGCGAGAGCCGTGACGCCAGCGAATCGGATGTGGATGCGTCGCTGGAGCGCCTGAACCGCTGGAACAACACCCGTTCGGGTGAAGATCCGGTTGAAATTCGCAAGGCGCTGCAAGCCTGTATGCAGCACAACTTCTCGGTATTCCGTGAAGGTGATGCCATGGCGAAAGGGCTGGAAGAGTTGAAAGAGATCCGTGAACGTCTGAAGAACGCACGCCTGGACGATACCTCCAGCGAATTCAACACCCAGCGCATCGAATGCCTGGAGTTGGATAACCTGATGGAGACTGCGTTTTCCACCGCCGTGTCGGCCAACTTCCGTACCGAGAGCCGCGGGGCGCACAGCCGCTTCGACTTCCCGGATCGCGATGACGCCAACTGGCTGTGCCATTCGCTGTATCAGCCGCAATCGGAAAGCATGACGCGTCGTGAAGTGAACATGCAACCGAAGCTGCGCCCGGCATTCCCACCGAAAGTGCGTTCCTACTGATCGCGGAGATCGATTGATGAAACTCGAATTCTCAATATATCGCTATAACCCGGATGTTGATGATGCTCCGCATATGCAGGATTACACCCTGGAAGCGGAAGACGGCCGGGACATGATGCTGCTGGATGCGTTAATCCAGTTGAAAGAGAAAGATCCGACCCTGTCGTTCCGCCGTTCGTGCCGTGAAGGCGTGTGCGGTTCCGATGGCCTGAACATGAACGGCAAGAACGGCCTGGCATGCATCACCCCCATCTCGGCGTTGCGCAAAGGCAACAACAAGATTGTGATCCGTCCTCTGCCGGGTTTGCCGGTGGTGCGGGATCTGGTGGTTGATATGGGCCAGTTCTATACCCAGTATGAAAAGATCAAGCCTTACCTGCAGAACGACGGCAAGAATCCTCCGGCGCGCGAACACCTGCAATCGCCGGAACAACGGGCTAAACTGGATGGTCTGTATGAATGCATCCTGTGCGCCTGTTGTTCGACGTCTTGCCCATCGTTCTGGTGGAATCCTGACAAGTTCGTAGGGCCTGCTGGCCTGTTGGCGGCGTACCGCTTCCTGATCGACAGCCGTGACACGGAAACACAAGAACGTTTAGACGATCTGGACGACGCTTTCAGTGTTTTCCGCTGCCATAGCATTATGAATTGTGTCAGTGTATGCCCTAAAGGCTTGAACCCGACGCGTGCGATCGGTCATATCAAGTCCATGCTGCTGCAACGCGGCGCATAAGCGCAATGAGATGCTGCGCCGGGCTGGTTCCGGCGCACATCGCAAAGGAGGGAGCCTCTAAAAACTGACCCGCGGCTGCGGCGCTATGCAGCCTGGTTCGTCCGCCGGTTTTTAGAGGTTCCTTGTAAGGGACCGCAAGGTCCATAACAAAACGTATCAGGCCTTATTAGGGTCATAAGATATGTCGAGTGAACCGTTTCTACGGCAAACCGTATCCATCACGGTAATTATGTTAACCACGGCGAAAACTAAAGCTTCAAAGCTTAAGGGATCATGATGCAGAACGGCGCAATGAAGGCCTGGCTGGATTCCTCCTATCTGGCGGGCGCGAACCAGTCTTACATAGAACAGCTCTATGAAGACTTCTTAACCGATCCGGGTTCCGTTGAAGATAGCTGGCGTTCCATTTTTCAACAGCTACCAACCGCGGGTGTTAAACCCGATCAGCTTCACTCTCAAACGCGTGACTACTTCCGCCGCCTGGCGAAAGACTCTGCGCGTTACAATACCACCATCAACGATCCAGACACCGACGCCAAACAGGTCAAGGTACTGCAGCTGATCAACGCCTTCCGTTTCCGCGGACATCAGCATGCCAATCTCGATCCGCTCGGCCTGTGGCAGCAAGAGACCGTTGCTGACCTCGATCCCGCTTACCACAATCTGACCGACGCCGACTTCCAGGAAACCTTCAACGTGGGTTCTTTTGCCATCGGCAAAGAAACCATGAAGTTGGGCGACCTGTATGCTGCGCTGAAGCAGACTTACTGCGGTTCGATCGGTGCGGAATACATGCATATCACCAATACCGAAGAGAAACGCTGGATCCAACAGCGCATCGAATCGGTAGCGGGGCGCGCCAGCTTTACTAACGAAGAGAAACGCCGTTTCCTGAATGAGCTGACCGCAGCGGAAGGCCTGGAACGCTATCTCGGCGCTAAATTCCCGGGAGCGAAACGCTTCTCTCTGGAAGGCGGCGATGCGCTGGTGCCCATGCTGAAAGAGATGGTTCGCCATGCCGGCAAAAACGGCACGCGCGAAGTGGTGCTGGGTATGGCTCACCGCGGCCGTCTGAACGTGTTGATCAACGTGCTGGGTAAAAAGCCCGCCGACCTGTTCGACGAGTTTGCCGGCAAGCATAAAGAACACCTCGGTACCGGTGACGTAAAATATCACCAGGGCTTCTCCTCCGACGTCGAAACCGAAGGCGGCATGGTTCACCTGGCGCTGGCGTTCAACCCGTCGCACCTGGAGATCGTCAGCCCGGTGGTTATGGGCTCCGTACGTGCCCGCCGCGATCGTCTGGACGAAGCGCGCAGCAACATGGTGCTGCCAATCACCATCCACGGTGATGCCGCCATTACCGGCCAGGGCGTGGTTCAGGAAACCCTGAACATGTCGCAGGCTCGCGGTTACGAAGTGGGCGGCACGGTGCGTATCGTCATCAACAACCAGGTTGGTTTCACCACCTCCAACCCGCTGGATGCGCGCTCGACCCAATACTGTACCGATATCGCCAAAATGGTTCAGTCGCCGATCTTCCACGTCAATGCTGACGATCCGGAAGCGGTGGCGTTTGTTACCCGTCTGGCGTTGGATTTCCGTAACACCTTCAAACGCGATGTGATGATCGATCTGGTCTGCTACCGTCGTCATGGGCATAACGAGGCCGACGAGCCAAGTGCAACCCAGCCGGTGATGTACCAGAAGATCAAAAAACACCCGACGCCGCGCAAGCTTTATGCTGACGTTCTTACCGAACAGAAAGTCGCGAGCCTGGAAGATGCCACGGAAATGGTCAACCTGTATCGCGATGCGCTCGATCGCGGCGATTGCGTGGTTGAAGAATGGCGTCCGATGAATCTGCATTCCTTTACCTGGTCGCCGTACCTGAACCACGAGTGGGACGAAGAGTACCCAAGCAAGGTTGAGATGAAACGCTTGCAGGAACTGGCTCGTCGCATCAGCACCGTACCGGAAGCGATCGAAATGCAGTCCCGCGTAGCGAAAATCTACGGTGACCGTGCAGAGATGGCCGCAGGCAACAAAGCGTTCGACTGGGGTGCGGCTGAAACGCTGGCCTACGCCACTATGGTCGATGAAGGCATTCCGATTCGTATCTCCGGTGAAGATGCCGGGCGCGGGACCTTCTTCCACCGTCATGCGGTGGTGCATAACCAGAAAAACGGTTCGGTCTACGTTCCGCTGGCAAATGTGCACAGTGGGCAGGGCGAGTTTAAAGTCTGGGATTCCGTGCTGTCTGAAGAGGCGGTGTTGGCGTTCGAATACGGCTACGCCACTGCGGAACCGCGCACCCTGACCATCTGGGAAGCGCAGTTCGGTGACTTCGCCAACGGCGCTCAGGTCGTGATCGACCAGTTCATCAGCTCCGGCGAGCAGAAATGGGGCCGTATGTGTGGCCTGGTGATGCTGCTGCCGCACGGTTACGAAGGCCAGGGTCCGGAGCACTCCTCCGCGCGTCTGGAACGTTACCTGCAGCTGTGTGCGGAACAAAATATGCAGGTGTGCATCCCGTCCACCCCGGCGCAGGTTTACCATATGCTGCGTCGTCAGGCGCTGCGCGGTATGCGCCGTCCGTTGGTGGTGATGTCACCGAAATCCCTGCTGCGTCACCCGCTGGCGATTTCTTCTCTGGAAGAACTGGCTAACGGCACCTTCCTGCCGGCTATCGGCGAGATCGACGAGCTGGATCCGAAAGAGGTCAAACGCGTGGTGATGTGCTCCGGTAAGGTCTATTACGATCTGCTGGAACAGCGCCGCAAGAACGACCAGAAAGACGTGGCCATCGTACGTATCGAGCAGTTGTATCCGTTCCCGCACCAGGCCGTTCAGGCCGTGCTGGAGAAGTATGCTCACGTGCATGATTTCGTCTGGTGCCAGGAAGAGCCGCTGAACCAGGGCGCCTGGTACTGCAGCCAACACAATTTCCGTGAAGTCGTGCCGTTCGGGGCTTCTTTACGTTACGCCGGACGTCCAGCCTCCGCCTCTCCGGCGGTCGGTTATATGTCCGTACACCAGAAGCAGCAACAGGCTCTGGTTAATGACGCGCTGAATATTGAATAAAGATTAAGGGAAAGCTAAATGAGTAGCGTAGATATTCTGGTTCCTGACCTTCCTGAATCGGTTGCCGATGCGACCGTAGCCACCTGGCACAAGAAACCAGGCGACAGCGTCCAGCGTGACGAAGTTCTGGTTGAAATCGAAACTGACAAAGTTGTGTTGGAAGTGCCGGCCAGCGAAGCAGGTATTCTTGATGCGATCGTGGAAGAAGAGGGCGCAACCGTGCTTTCTCGCCAGATCCTCGGCCGTATTCGCCCGGGCAACAGCTCTGGCAAGCCGACCGAAGAGAAGAGCCAGGCTAAAGAAGCCACTCCGGCCCAGCGCGCAACCGCCAGCCTGGAAGAAGAGAGCAACGATGCACTCAGCCCGGCGATCCGCCGTCTGATTGCTGAACACGATCTCGACGCTGCAGCCATCAAAGGCAGCGGCGTGGGTGGCCGCATCACTCGCGAAGACGTGGAAGCGCATCTGGCTAACGGCAAGAAAGCCGACAAGCCGGCCGCAGCCGCAGCCGCAGTTGAAGCCGCACCGCAGCCTGCCCTGAGCAACCGCAGCGAAAAACGCGTGCCGATGACCCGTCTGCGCAAGCGCGTGGCCGAGCGTCTGTTGGAAGCGAAGAACAGCACTGCGATGTTGACTACCTTCAATGAAATCAACATGCAGCCGATCATGGATCTGCGCAAGCAGTACGGTGAAGCCTTCGAAAAACGCCACGGTGTACGTCTGGGCTTCATGTCCTTCTACATCAAGGCGGTGGTTGAAGCGCTGAAACGCTTCCCGGAAGTGAACGCTTCCATTGACGGTACTGATGTGGTCTACCACAACTATTTCGATATCAGCATTGCGGTATCTACCCCACGCGGCCTGGTGACCCCGGTACTGCGCGATGTAGACAGCATGAGCATGGCGGACATCGAGAAGAAAATCAAAGAGCTGGCGGTCAAAGGCCGTGACGGCAAATTGACCGTGGAAGAACTGACCGGCGGTAACTTCACCATTACCAACGGTGGCGTATTCGGTTCACTGATGTCTACCCCGATCATCAACCCACCGCAGAGCGCCATCCTGGGCATGCACGCCATTAAAGATCGCCCAATGGCGGTGAATGGCCAGGTTGTGATCCAGCCAATGATGTATCTGGCACTTTCTTACGATCACCGCCTGATCGACGGCAAAGAGTCCGTTGGTTACCTGGTGACGGTGAAAGAGATGCTGGAAGATCCGGCTCGTTTGCTGCTGGACGTATAACCCTGATGGGCGCGGTACGCCGCGCCCACACTCTGTGCTATGTGGCCGACAAAAGTCATGCGGTTTTCCGCCAAAATGGCTCGGCTAAAACCTTCAGAACTGAATGGATAGAACATCATGAATTTACACGAATATCAGGCAAAACAGCTGTTTGCTCGGTATGGCATGCCGGCACCAACCGGTTACGCCTGTACCACACCGCGTGAAGCAGAAGAAGCCGCATCCAAAATCGGCTCCGGCCCGTGGGTGGTAAAATGTCAGGTTCATGCTGGCGGTCGCGGTAAAGCTGGCGGCGTTAAAGTGGTTAACAGCAAAGAAGACATCCGTGCTTTCGCTGAAGCCTGGCTGGGCAAGCGTCTGGTGACCTACCAGACTGACGCGCTGGGCCAACCGGTTCACCAGATCCTGGTAGAAGCGGCGACCGACATCGATAAAGAACTGTATCTGGGCGCGGTAGTTGACCGTGCAAGCCGTCGTGTGGTGTTTATGGCATCCACCGAAGGTGGCGTTGAGATTGAAAAAGTTGCGGAAGAAACCCCGGAACTGATCCACAAAATGACCATCGACCCACTGGCAGGCCCACAGCCTTACCAGGGCCGTGAGCTGGCCTTCAAACTGGGCCTGACCGGCAAGCAAGTCGGCCAGTTCGCCAAGATCTTCATGGGCTTGGCGACGCTGTTCCTGGAGCGCGACCTGGCGATGGTTGAGATCAACCCGCTGGTAGTCACCAAGCAGGGCGATCTGATCTGCCTGGACGGCAAATTGGGTGCCGACGGCAACGCACTGTTCCGCCAGTCTGAACTGCGTGAAATGCGTGACCCTTCTCAGGAAGACGAGCGTGAATCCCGTGCTGCACAGTGGGAGCTGAACTACGTTGCCCTCGACGGCAACATCGGTTGCATGGTTAACGGCGCGGGTCTGGCGATGGGCACCATGGACATCGTTAAACTGCACGGCGGCGAACCGGCCAACTTCCTCGACGTAGGCGGCGGCGCGACCAAAGAGCGCGTGACCGAAGCGTTCAAAATCATCCTGTCTGACGACAAGGTGAAAGCGGTTCTGGTTAACATTTTCGGTGGTATCGTGCGCTGCGATCTGATCGCCGACGGCATCATTGGCGCAGTCGCCGAAGTGGGCGTTAACGTCCCTGTGGTCGTGCGTCTGGAAGGGAACAATGCCGAACTGGGCGCCAAGAAACTGGCGGACAGCGGTCTGAATATCATTGCTGCGACCAGCCTGACTGATGCGGCTCAGCAAGTTGTTGCGGCAGTGGAGGGTAAATAATGTCCATTTTAATCGATAAGAACACCAAAGTAATTTGCCAGGGCTTCACCGGTAGCCAGGGGACCTTCCACTCCGAGCAGGCTATCGCTTACGGCACTAAAATGGTCGGTGGCGTTACGCCGGGCAAAGGCGGCACTCAACACCTGGGTCTGCCGGTGTTCAACACCGTGCGTGAAGCGGTCGAAGCTACCGGCGCCACTGCGTCCGTGATCTACGTCCCGGCGCCGTTCTGCAAAGATTCCATTCTGGAAGCTATCGATGCAGGCATCAAACTGATCATCACCATCACCGAAGGCATCCCTACGCTGGATATGCTGACCGTGAAAGTGAAGCTGGATGAAGCCGGCGTGCGCATGATTGGCCCGAACTGCCCAGGCGTTATCACTCCGGGCGAGTGCAAAATCGGCATCATGCCAGGCCACATCCACCTGCCGGGCAAAGTGGGCATCGTTTCCCGCTCTGGCACCCTGACCTATGAAGCGGTTAAGCAAACCACCGATACCGGTCTGGGCCAGTCTACCTGTGTGGGCATCGGCGGCGACCCGATCCCGGGCTCCAACTTCATCGATATCCTGAAAATGTTCCAGGAAGATCCGCAGACTGAAGCGATTGTGATGATCGGCGAGATCGGCGGTAGCGCGGAAGAAGAAGCGGCAGCTTACATCAAAGAACACGTCACCAAGCCGGTTGTTGGCTACATTGCCGGCGTTACTGCGCCGAAAGGCAAACGTATGGGCCACGCAGGCGCCATCATCGCCGGCGGTAAAGGCACTGCGGACGAAAAATTCGCAGCGCTGGAAGCGGCCGGGGTTAAAACCGTACGCAGCCTGGCTGACATCGGTGAAGCGGTAAAAGCGGTATTGAACCGCTGATACGGCAATAGTCTCTCGACATGATTGGCCACCCTTTTGGGTGGCCTTTTTTATGGAAGGGGTCAGAAGCTGTTGAGCGCCTTGATCAGCGTGATGCGATCCTGCAGACGTTGTTTTTGCATTGCGTCGTTGCTGTTTCCCCGTTGCTTTTCGAGCGAGGAGAGGGCGGCGTTATAACCGGCGGCGTCACTGAATAATGCATCCTTAACGTTGATTGATGCCACGTTGGTATAACGGCCGTCATCGGTGGTGGGGACGCGGATGATGCCTTGATTTAACAGACTTTTGACGATCGCCCGCTGGGGGTCATAGCCTTCCATGCCCACCAGTTTCCAGCGCTGCTGCGGCAGCCCTTGATATTGTCCTTTTTTCACTTCCGTCAGATAACGCAGGGTGAGATTGCGGATGGTGCCTTCCTCCTCGCCGTATTGCGCCTTGCTGTCGGACAGCACCGGGAAGGATTGCCCCTCCAGCGCACCGCCTTTTTGCGTCAGATGCCCCATGCGATAGCTGTTCATGCCCAGGCGAATCGGCATCTCGTCGGTAACCGGGGTGCCATCGGCCAGGCGTAAATCGGTAATGCGCGAACCGGCGGGTTGGCGCAGATCGATGCTGTAGGTGACGCCGTCGAAAAAGTCGTTGGTGGAGTATTTGGAGGAGCGACGCGCCGGGTTAAAGCTGTAGGTAACATCACCCGGCTTAAGCTGGTTAAAGTAACCGGCGGACCATTCCATATACTGTTTTAACGCTTTGCCGTTGAGCTGATAAACGGTGATTTCACCGCCGGCGTATTGATAGTTAAACGCGATATCCTTGGCCTTGATTTCACCGACATCGAGTTTGGCGGAGTCATTATCGATTTGCAGGGCGATCACCTGCGCCTGCGGCGCGTAATAATGGGCGGCTTGCTGGAACAGGGCGCTGATGCCGGTATCCTGAATATGCACTTGCGGAATACCCTTGATCTCGTCGGCCGGCACCAGATCGCTGCCGGTCAGCGTCGCTACCACCCGATTGGCATTGGCGCGCAGAATATCGTGATACGGCTGGTAGAGGGCCAGCATGCCGCTGTCGGGCGTGATGCCCTTAATCGGGTAGGTAAAACTGTCTTTGTTGATCAGGGCGAACTTGCCGTCGCGCCGTTCAAACTGCAGATCGATGCGCGATAGCGCACGGCCATATTTATCCGGCTCGGTAATAATGACGCCGTTGACCACTGCCTTGTCGATTTTTACATGCATATGTCCGGCAACGATCGCGGCCAGTTGCGGGTTGGCGTTGGCAATGTCGGCCACGCCGGTGCCTGGCCGCTGGTTTTCGTTATCGATACCCATATGCGCCACCAGAACGATGGCGTCGACCTGGCCGTCAATCTCGCTGATTACGTTCTTCACCGCTTGCACAGGGTCGGTAAAGTTCAGCCCTTTGGTGCGATCGGTGCCTTTGGCAAACTCGGCGGTCATTGGCGTATCCATGCCGATAATGCCGATTTTAACGCCCTGGCGTTCGATAATTTTGTACGCCGGCAGGAACGGCTTGCCGTTATCCCAGAAAATATTGCCCGCCAGCGCGGTGCCTTCAAACTGCTTGAGTGGCGTCGCCAGCACCGGCAGGCCGAAATCGAACTCGTGGTTGCCCATCACCCAGACGTCGTACTTGAGCGCGTTGAAGCCCAGCATCATCGGGCTGATGGCCTCATGTTTGAAGGTTTCGACAAAATTGCCCTGAATGGTGTCGCCGGCGTCAACCAGGATCAGGTTGGGTTGTTCGGCACGCAGTTTTTTAATCTGAGTGGCGATCTGGCTCAGGCTGCCTGCCAGGTTTTCGGTATCGCTGGCGTAGTCCCAGGGCACGAAGGTGCCGTGCAGGTCAGAGGTGCCCAGCAACGTAATATTCACCGTTTCCGCGGCGATGGCGCTCCCTGAGAGTCCAAGAACAGAGGCAAAAAGAATTTTTTTCATAAGTTATTGTAGGCCAAAGATTTTTTATACAAGATTCTATTTTGCTACAAAAATGCAACCTTTACGATCAAATAGCTAAAAATAGACTAATATTGGAGAGAGTTTTTTGCTTTTGTGACTGAAATCACTGTGTTCGATTATTGGAAATAAAAAGTTAATTATGTCGCATAATAAGCGCGTAATAATACAATGACACCGCTTTTAAATTACATTTATTTAACACAAAAATATCATTAAAAAACAATTAAACCATTACGCAACATGACCCTAAGAAAATTATGAGAAATGTGCTGATGAATATGGAAATAATACTAAGATAGGCTTAAATTGTTTCAGATCAAATTAGCCCAGAGTCCCTCTTTTGGCCAGGATTTGACCTGTAACCAAAAGTCTAACCCACATCACGCAAAAACCTATTTATTGTGTGGGATTGGGCGAGTATCATCCATGTTGTGATTATGGATGGTTGATCTTGTTGCATTTGTTACCCGTTGTCGGTTTTCAGTGGTGTGCTTGACGTTGGCCCGCGTGGCCTTGCGGTGAGTGCGCGGTTGAAAGCGGAGAAGCTGGATCAAATTTGTTGTTTTTAAGGGCATTCACTGCGGGGCGTTACCGGTGTCTTCGAAAGAAGTATTACCGATAACCGCATGTCGGAGTCTTCCTGCGAGGAGCAAGGAGTCAAGATGTTTGATATTGTCGAACTGTCGCGCTTACAGTTTGCTTTAACGGCGATGTACCATTTCTTATTTGTCCCATTAACGCTAGGCATGGCGTTTTTGCTGGCAATTATGGAAACGGTATATGTGCTGTCTGGCAAACAAATCTATAAAGATATGACCAAATTCTGGGGCAAGTTATTTGCGATTAACTTTGCTCTGGGTGTGGCCACCGGTTTGACCATGGAGTTCCAGTTCGGGACCAACTGGTCATATTTCTCCCATTACGTCGGTGATATTTTCGGGGCTCCGCTGGCCATCGAAGGTCTGATGGCGTTCTTCCTTGAATCGACGCTGGTCGGGCTGTTCTTCTTCGGCTGGGATCGTCTGAGCAAAGTGCAGCACATGGCGGTAACCTGGCTTGTGGCGCTGGGCTCGAACTTCTCCGCACTGTGGATCCTGGTTGCCAACGGCTGGATGCAGAACCCGATCGCCTCTGACTTCAACTTCGAAACCATGCGCATGGAGATGCTCAGCTTCTCCGAATTGGTGCTCAACCCGGTTGCGCAGGTGAAGTTTGTGCACACCGTGGCTGCCGGCTACACCTGTGGTGCGATGTTCGTTCTGGGTATCAGCTCTTACTACCTGTTGAAAGGCCGCGATGTCGCCTTCGCCAAGCGCTCCTTCGCCATTGCCGCCAGTTTCGGTATGGCTGCCGTACTGTCCGTTATCGTGCTGGGTGATGAATCCGGTTACGAAATGGGCGACGTGCAGAAAACCAAGCTGGCCGCTATCGAAGCCGAGTGGGAAACCCAACCGGCTCCGGCCGCCTTTACCCTGTTCGGGATCCCGAATCAGGATAAAATGGAAAACTCCTACGCGATTCAAATCCCTTACGCGCTCGGGCTGATTGCGACTCGCTCAACGGACACCCAGGTCACCGGCCTGAAAGATCTGATGGCGCAGCATGAAGTGCGTATCCGCAACGGCATGAAAGCCTACCAACTGCTCGAAGAGCTGCGTGGCGGCAATACCGATCCGGCCGTGCGCGCCGAGTTCAACAAAGCCAAGCAGGATCTGGGCTACGGTCTGTTGCTGAAGCGTTATACCCCGAACGTCACCGACGCGACGGAAGCGCAAATCCAGCAAGCGACCAAAGACTCCATCCCACGCGTGGCGCCGCTGTACTTCGCCTTCCGCATCATGGTGGCCTGTGGTGTGCTGATGCTGTTTATCATCGGTCTGTCGTTCTGGAGCGTGATTCGCGGGCGCATCGGTCAGAGAAAATGGCTGCATCGCGCGGCGCTGTATGGCTTGCCGCTGCCCTGGATTGCGATCGAAGCCGGCTGGTTTGTGGCTGAATACGGTCGTCAACCTTGGGCGATCGGTGAGGTGCTGCCGACGGCTGTCGCCAACTCTTCACTGACTGCGGGCGACATTCTGTTCTCGATGGGGCTGATTTGCGGCTTGTACACCCTGTTCCTGGTGGCTGAGATGTACCTGATGTTCAAATTTGCGCGTCTGGGTCCAAGCAGCCTGAAAACTGGCCGCTACCACTTTGAACAACCGACTGCCGCCGTGCAGGAAGCGCGCTAAACAGGAGTCCACGTATGTTTGACTATGAAGTACTGCGATTTATCTGGTGGGCTCTGATTGGCGTACTGCTGATCGGTTTCGCCGTCACCGACGGTTTCGACATGGGCGTCGGCATCCTGCTGCGCATTATCGGCAGAACCGATACTGAGCGTCGGGTGATGATCAACTCTATCGCTCCGCACTGGGACGGTAACCAGGTGTGGCTGATCACCGCAGGTGGCGCGCTGTTCGCCGCCTGGCCAATGGTCTACGCGGCGGCGTTCTCCGGTTTCTATGTCGCGATGATCCTGGTGCTGTCAGCCTTGTTCTTCCGCCCGGTCGGTTTTGACTACCGTTCGAAGCTGGAAAACAGCCGCTGGCGCAACATGTGGGACTGGGGCATTTTCATCGGCAGCTTTGTGCCGGCCGTGGTGTTCGGCGTGGCGTTCGGCAACCTGTTGCAGGGCGTGCCGTTCCACATGGACGAATACATGCGTCTGTTCTACACCGGCAACTTCTTCCAACTGCTGAACCCGTTCGGCCTGTTGGCGGGTGTGGTCAGCCTGACCATGCTGGTGACGCAAGGGGCAACGTATCTGCAGATGCGTACCTCCGGCGAGATCCACCTGCGCGCACGCGCTGCGGCACAGATCTCCACGCTGGTGATGGCGGTATGCTTCCTGCTGGGCGGCGTATGGCTGGTGAAAGGCATCGATGGGTATGTGATTACCTCGGCGCTGAATACTATGGCGGAGTCTAACCCGATGCGTAAAGAAGTGGCGCATCAGGCGGGTGCCTGGTTGATTAACTTCAACAAGTACCCGGCGCTGTGGGCGCTGCCTGCGTTGGGCGTCGTGCTGCCGTTGTTCACCGCACTGTTCTCGCGTTTGCAGAAAGACGCGTTGGCCTTCGTGTCTTCGTCACTGACCATTGCCTGTGTGATCCTGACCGCCGGGGTAACCATGTTCCCGTTCGTGATGCCGTCAAGCACTGTGCCTAACGTTAGCCTGACCATGTGGGACGCGACGTCCAGCCTGTTTACGCTGGAAGTGATGACCGTTGTTGCGGCGATCTTCGTGCCTATCGTTCTGGCGTACACCAGTTGGTCGTACTACAAAATGTTTGGCCGTCTCGACAAGAATTTCATCGAGAACAACAAGCATTCGCTGTATTAAGGATAAGGAGCTAAACCATGTGGTATTTTGCCTGGATTCTCGGAACGCTTCTTGCCTGCGCCTTCGGCATCATCACGGCGCTGGCGCTTGAGCATCACGAAGATTCAAAAGCGCAGCAAGACGGCAAGTGATGAGTTCGTCATTGGCTGACAAGCTGTACGCCATGACTGACAAGGGCCCGGTTCGGGCCCTTTCATTGGTGCTGGCGTTGATTTTGGCGGGCTGTATTTTCTGGGATCCGACCCGCTTTGCGGCGAAGACCAGCTCGCTGGAGATTTGGGAAGGCCTGCTGCTTATTTGGGCGGTGTGCACGGGCGTGATTCACGGCGTCGGGTTCCGACCGCAACGTTCGTTATGGCGTGCTTTTTTTGCACCACTTCCGGCAATTGTGATCCTGGCCGCAGGATTATTTTACGTTTCTTTATAATCTCCGTTATATCCCCGTGTTATGGGCCGTTCCGGCCCATAATTATTTTCGTTCCCTTCTTGTAACCCATTCCCAACCCGATCCGTCTTGCGTATAGTAGCACCGTTAAATTGCATTGCTGGGAAGTAGAGTGAGTAATACGTTGTTTCGATGGCCGGTTCGCGTTTACTACGAGGATACCGATGCCAGTGGTGTGGTCTATCACGCCCGCTATGTCGCCTTTTTTGAAAGAGCGCGCACCGAGATGCTGCGTCACCACAACTTTCATCAACAGCAGCTGCTCAGTGAACATATCGCTTTCGTAGTCCGGCGCATGACGGTGGATTATCTGGCTCCGGCTCGTCTCGACGAACAGCTGGAAGTGCAGAGTGAAATCACCTCAATGCGCGGGGCTTCTCTCACGTTTGCTCAACGTATTGTCAATTCTGACGGAACTCTTTTGAGTCAGGCCGATGTGTTGATTGCATGCATTGATCCACACCAAATGAAGCCGATAGCGCTTCCTAAGTCTATTGTCGCGGAGTTTAAGCAGTGAATGAGATGAACATCCTAGATTTATTCTTGAAGGCAAGCCTGCTGGTTAAGCTTATCATGTTGATTTTGATATGCTTCTCGGTGGCCTCCTGGGCGATCATCATTCAGCGCACCCGCATCCTTAATGCGGCTACGCGTGACGCCGAGGCCTTTGAAGACAAATTCTGGTCCGGTATTGAACTTTCCCGTTTGTATCAGGAAAGCCAGGCACGTCGCGATAGCCTGACCGGCTCCGAACAAATTTTCCATTCTGGTTTCAAAGAGTTCGCTCGCTTGCACCGCGCTAACAACCATGCGCCGGAATCCGTGATCGAAGGCGCGTCACGCGCTATGCGCATCTCGATGAACCGCGAGCTGGAAACGCTGGAAAACCACATTCCTTTCCTCGGCACCGTGGGGTCGATCAGTCCGTATATCGGTTTGTTCGGCACCGTGTGGGGGATTATGCACGCCTTTATCGCACTGGGTGCGGTGAAACAGGCCACGCTGCAAATGGTAGCACCGGGTATCGCCGAAGCACTGATCGCAACCGCCATCGGTTTGTTCGCCGCTATCCCGGCCGTTATGGCCTATAACCGCCTCAACCAGCGCGTCAACAAGCTTGAGCAGAATTACGACAACTTTATGGAAGAGTTCACCGCTATTCTGCATCGTCAGGCCTTCTCCAGCGACAGCAAATAAGTAGGAGGTAGCATGGCGAGAGTTCGTGGACGCAATCGGCGCGAGCTGAAGTCCGAAATTAACATAGTTCCGTTGCTCGACGTGTTGCTGGTGCTGTTGCTGATCTTTATGGCAACCGCGCCGATCATCACCCAGAGCGTTGAGGTTGATCTGCCTGATGCCACCGACTCCAAGGCGGTGTCCAGTGACGATAACCCGCCGGTGATCCTCGAGGTTTCCGGTGTCGGTCAATATACGCTGGTGGTGGATCACAACCGCATGGAGTTGTTGCCGCCGGAGCAGGTTGCAGCCGAAGCCAAGTCGCGTTTAGCGGCTAACCCGAAGACGGTCTTTTTGATCGGCGGGGCGAAGGAAGTACCCTACGATGAGATTATCAAGGCATTGAATATTCTCCATCAGGCGGGCGTCGCTTCCGTGGGGCTGATGACCCAGCCAATCTGACTGCAAGGTTAGAGGCAACCCGGTTCCTGTGCTCAGGCGCAGGAACCCCGTATAAGCAACACCAGTTTTTGGGAATCTATTTTGGTAAAGGCAACTGAGCAAAACGATAAGCTGAACCGCGCCGTTATTGTTTCGGTCGTTCTGCACTTCATATTGATTGCCCTGCTGATTTGGGGATCGCTGCAAGAAAACGTCAACATGGACAGCGCCGGCGGTGGCGGCGAGGGTTCGGTTGTCGGTGCAGTGATGGTCGATCCTGGGGCAGTGGTGGAGCAGTACAACCGCCAGCAACAGCAGAGTAACGACGCGCAGCGTGCTGAAAAGCAGCGCCAGAAAAAAGCGGAGCAACAGGCCGAAGAACTTCAGCAGAAGCAGGCGGCGGAACAACAGCGCCTGAAAGAACTGGAGAAAGAGCGTTTGACCGCGCAGGAAAAAGCGGCGCAGGACGCGAAAGAACAGGCTGAACAGCAAAAGCAGGCCGCAGAGCAGCAAAAGCAAGCGGCAGAACAGCAGAAACAGGCCGCTGAGCAACAAAAGCAGGCCGCTGAACAGCAAAAAGTGGCTGAGAAGGCTGCGGAGAAAGCCAAAGAACAACAGAAAGTAGCGGAAGCGGCCGCCGCCAAGGCTAAGGCCGAAGCGGATAAAGTTGCCAAGGCGCAAGCGGACGCACAGAAGAAAGCGGAAGCTGAAGCCAAGAAAGAAGCCGCCGCCGCTGCTGCCGCCAAGAAACAGGCGGAAGAAGCGAAGAAAGCGGCTGCCGCTGAGCAAAAAGCGACTGAAGCCGCAGAGAAAAAAGCGGCTGCCGACGCCGAGAAGAAAGCCGCAGCGGAAGCTGAGAAGAAAGCTGCAGCAGAAGCCGAGAAAGCCGAGAAAAAGGCAGCTGCTGACGCCGAGAAGAAAGCGGCCGCAGAGGCTGAGAAAAAAGCGGCTGCTGCCGAGAAGGCTGCAGCCAAGAAAGCCGCAGCGGATGCCAAGAAGAAAGCTGCTGCCGAAGCTGCAGCTCAGTCCTCAGAGGTTGACGATCTCTTTGGCGGTTTGGCAGACGGTAAAAACGCGCCGAAAGGCGGCGGCGCCAAGTCTGGCGGCGCTAAGTCGAAGGGCGACGGTAAACCTGCCGGTCAGGGCAATGCCAAGACTGCGGGGGCCAGTGGGGCGGATATTAATGGTTATAAGAGCCAAATTCAGGCGGCTATCCAGAGTAAGTTCTACGGTGCTTCGGATTTCAGTGGGAAAACCTGCGATCTGCGTATACGGTTAGGGCCTGATGGTTTTTTAATTAATGTCCAGCCCGCAGGTGGCGATCCTGCATTGTGTCAGGCAGCGGTAACAGCAGCAAAATTGGCAAATATTCCTAAACCGCCGAGCGATGCCGTTTATCAGCAATTTAAGAGTTCTATCCTTGAATTTAAACCACAGTAATGGTTGTTTGAGCTGAGTCATATCGCAGGGATGTACTAAGGTAACCAACAGGGATTATGTAGTTTTGTTTGCGTTGGTTTGTTAAAATTCTGCTAATTTATCGCAGGCATCCCGCCTGGATAAGGGAGATGAGATGAAGCAGGCATTTCGAGTAGCGTTAGGTTTTTTAATACTGTGGGCGTCCGTTCTTCACGCGGAAGTTCGCATCGAAATCACCCAAGGGGTCGACTCTGCTCGTCCGATTGGTGTGGTACCGTTTAAATGGGCTGGCCCAGGCACGCCTCCGGAAGACATTGGCAAGATTGTCGGCGCAGATTTGCGCAATAGCGGCAAATTCAACCCTATTGATGTGGCGCGCATGCCGCAGCAACCGACCTCCGCGTCTGAAGTGACGCCGGCGGCCTGGACTGCATTGGGCATTGACGCGGTCGTGGTCGGCCAGGTGCAACCTGGTGCAGACGGTGGCTACCTGATTTCCTATCAGCTGGTGGACACTTCAGGTTCACCGGGCACCGTATTGGCGCAAAACCAGTATAAAGTGACCAAACAATGGTTACGTTATTCTGCACACACCGCCAGTGACGAAGTGTTCGAGAAGCTGACCGGTATCAAGGGCGCGTTCCGTACTCGTATCGCTTACGTAGTGCAGACCAACGGCGGGAAATTCCCGTACGAGCTGCGCGTAGCGGATTACGACGGTTACAACCAGTTTGTGGTACACCGTTCACCGGAGCCGTTGATGTCCCCGGCCTGGTCGCCGGATGGCAGTAAACTGGCGTACGTGACCTTTGAAAGCGGCCGTTCTGCGCTGGTCGTACAGACCCTGGCTAATGGCGCTATCCGTCAGATCGCTTCGTTCCCGCGTCACAACGGTGCACCGGCGTTCTCACCGGACGGCAGCCGTCTGGCCTTTGCGCTGTCTAAAAGCGGCAGCCTGAACCTGTACGTGATGAATCTCGGCTCTGGCCAGATCACGCAAATCACCGACGGGCGCAGCAACAATACCGAACCGACCTGGTTCCCGGATGGCCAGTCTCTGGCATATACCTCCGATCAGGGCGGCCGACCGCAGATTTATAAAGTCAGTGCCAGTGGCGGTGCGTCACAGCGTCTGACATGGGAAGGCTCTCAGAATCAGGATTCTGAAGTCAGCTCTGATGGTAAATTCCTGGTGATGGTGAGTTCCAATAGCGGCGCTCAGCATATCGCCAAACAAGATCTTGGATCGGGAGCCGTTCAAGTTTTAACCGGCACGTTCCTGGACGAAACGCCTAGTATTGCGCCAAATGGCACCATGGTGATCTATAGCTCCACGCAAGGTATGGGCTCCGTGCTGCAACTGGTATCGACTGATGGGCGTTTCAAAGCGCGTCTTCCGGCAACTGATGGACAGGTCAAATTCCCTGCCTGGTCGCCGTATCTGTGATGCATGTGTAAATATGTATGGCAAACTATAAAAGGATCAAAGAAATGCAACTGAACAAAGTGCTGAAAGGGCTTCTGCTGGCACTGCCAGTTCTGGCTGTAGCGGCTTGTAGTTCTAACAAAAGCGCAAACAACGACCAATCTGGTCTGGGCGCTGGCGCTGGCACTGGTACAGAAAACGGCAGCAGCAACCTGTCTTCTGAAGAACAAGCTCGTCTGCAGATGCAAGAACTGCAGAAGAACAACATTGTTTACTTCGGCCTGGACAAGTATGACGTGAGCTCCGAGTTCGCTCAGATGCTGGACGCACACTCTGCATTCCTGCGTAACAACCCGTCTTACAAAGTGACCGTTGAAGGCCACGCGGACGAACGCGGCACGCCGGAATACAACATCGCTCTGGGCGAGCGTCGTGCTAACGCAGTTAAAATGTACCTGCAAGGCAAAGGCGTTTCAGCTGACCAGATCTCTATCGTTTCTTACGGTAAAGAAAAACCAGCAGTACTGGGCCACGACGAAGCGGCTTATGCTAAAAACCGTCGTGCCGTTCTGGTTTACTAAGAGAATCGCATGAACAGTAACTTCAGACGTCACTTGTTGAGTCTGTCGTTACTGGTTGGCGTAGCGGTCCCATGGGCCGCTACTGCCCAAGCGCCAATCAGTAATGTCGGCTCCGGCTCGGTCGAAGACCGTGTCACTTCACTTGAGCGTATCTCCAATGCTCAGGGCCAGCTTTTAAACCAACTCCAGCAACAACTCTCTGACAACCAGCGCGATATTGACTCTCTCCGCGGGCAAATCCAGGAAAGCCAATATCAACTGAATCAGGTTGTTGAACGCCAAAAGCAGATCTATCAACAGATGGATAGCATCAGCCAGGGCGGCGCTCAGAGCTCCGCAGCCGCTGCGGGTGCCGCAGGTGGGGCAGCAGCGGCTGCCTCCACCGACGGCGCTGACAGCGCGCCTGCGGGCGCCTCAGCAGCAGCACCGGCCAGTACGGGCGATGAAAACAGCGACTACAACGCCGCTGTTTCATTGGCGCTGGAAAAAAAACAGTATGATCAGGCGATCTCCGCTTTTCAGACCTTCGTAAAACAGTACCCAAAGTCTACTTACCAGCCCAACGCCAATTATTGGCTGGGGCAGTTGTTCTACAACAAGGGTAAGAAAGACGATGCGGCCTACTATTTTGCCGTCGTGGTGAAGAATTACGCAAAATCACCTAAGGCGCCGGACGCAATGTACAAGGTGGGTATCATCATGCAGGAAAAAGGGCAGGCCGATAAAGCCAAAGCCGTGTTCCAGCAGGTGATTAAACAATACCCAACCAGTGCTGCGGCCAAACAGGCGAAAAGTCGCGTTGCCGGTTAATAAGCAAAAAAATGAGCCCAGAAATTAGTCTATCTGACCGCTTTCTGGGCTCATTCGTGTGAAGAACAAGCAGTTGAACCACTTGTTTTAAAATTTAAGTTGCGCTGCCAAGATAAATTAGTAATATATGCCGCCGTTGCCAAGACAACTTGCAAGATGTTAAAGCAGCTAGGAAATTGGGTCGTTAGCTCAGTTGGTAGAGCAGTTGACTTTTAATCAATTGGTCGCAGGTTCGAATCCCGCACGACCCACCAATTTCTGAAGTAGTAGCAGTAACCACACTAGTGGGTGATTAGCTCAGTTGGTAGAGCATCTCCTTTACACGGAGGGGGTCGGCGGTTCGAGCCCGTCATCACCCACCACTGCTGTGGGTCGTTAGCTCAGTTGGTAGAGCAGTTGACTTTTAATCAATTGGTCGCAGGTTCGAATCCCGCACGACCCACCATTTTTAGATGTGATTACGATGTGGAATCGTAAGGGTGAGAACCGTAAAGGTTCGAGTCTCGCAAAGCGAGACAACATCACGAAGTGATGTCCCGAAGGGTGAGGCTGAAAGCCGAACAATCCCGCACGACCCACCATTATTATTGCAGCGAGTCTCTCTCCTGCTTACGCGTTTCAGCAGTAAACCACATCAGTGGGTCGTTAGCTCAGTTGGTAGAGCAGTTGACTTTTAATCAATTGGTCGCAGGTTCGAATCCCGCACGACCCACCATTCTTTCCGATACCTCAGCACTTTCCCCAAACCATAACATTGCATAGCGCACGAATCCTGTGGGTGAGAAGCTGCGTTCAGGTTCGACAAAATTGCCCCGTCAATTTTGGACAGCGCTTGCGCTGGCCCGAAGGGCGAGGCCAAAGGCCGAATCAATCCCGCACGACCCACCATTCTTTTCAGTCCGTGCATCATTTCTATAAACACGCACTTTTCACTTCCTGATAAACCGCACCTACTGCAATCGTCTTTCTTTTGTCGGAATTCAATCCATTAAACTTTATCATCGCAAAAATGAAAATATCAGCGGACTTTTGGCGTATTTTTAGGTATTTTGTTTAGGATATAAAACGAGTGGTGATTGCGAAGGGGCATACCCGGGCAGCAGACACCCAGCCTAGCACAGAGACGATTGCAGCGATGAGTGAAATGTTTGATGTCAATGCGGTGGTGTACCCGTTCCCGCCCAAACCGGTGCCGCTGGACGTAGCGGAAAAGGCGTTTTATCGCGAGAAGATTAAAACCCTGCTCAAGCAGCGCAATGCGGTGATGGTGGCTCATTACTACACCGATCCGGAAATTCAGGCGCTGGCGGAAGAAACCGGCGGCTGCGTGGCGGATTCGCTGGAGATGGCGCGCTTTGGCAGCAATCACCCGGCCTCGACTCTGCTGGTCGCCGGCGTGCGCTTTATGGGGGAAACAGCCAAGATCCTCAGCCCGGAAAAACAGGTGCTTATGCCGACGCTGAACGCCGAGTGTTCGCTGGATCTCGGCTGCCCGGAAGAAGAGTTTCACGCATTTTGCGACAGCCACCCGGATCGCACCGTGGTGGTCTACGCTAATACCTCGGCGGCGGTAAAGGCGCGTGCGGATTGGGTGGTAACATCCAGCATCGCCGTAGAGTTGATAGAACACCTCGACAGCCTGGGCGAAAAAATCATCTGGGCGCCGGACCGCCATCTGGGCAACTATGTGCAAAAGCAGACGGGCGCCGATGTGTTGTGCTGGCAAGGGGCCTGTATCGTCCATGACGAGTTTAAAACCCAGGCGCTGATGCGCATGAAGGCCTTGTACCCGCAAGCGGCGATACTGGTGCATCCAGAGTCTCCACAGGCGGTGGTCGATCTGGCCGATGCGGTCGGCTCAACCAGCCAACTGATTCAGGCGGCCAGAACGCTGCCCAACCCGCAGCTGATTGTTGCCACCGATCGCGGCATTTTTTACAAGATGCAGCAGGCCTGCCCGGACAAAGAACTGTTCGAGGCGCCAACCGCCGGTGAAGGTGCCACCTGCCGCAGCTGCGCGCACTGTCCGTGGATGGCGATGAACGGTCTTAAGGCGATTGCCGACGGGTTAGAGCAGGGCGGCGCCCTGCATGAAATCCACGTGGATGCCGCGTTGCGCGAAAAGGCGTTGATCCCGCTTAACCGGATGCTGGACTTTGCCGCGCAGTTGAAAATGCAGGTCAAAGGGAACGCTTAAGTTAACCATTTGATAAGGAAGAACAGATGAGCTTTTTCAGTACCAGCAATATATTGGTGCACATTCCGCTGGGGGCGGGCGGTTACGATCTGTCATGGATTGAAGCCATAGGTACCTTGTTCGGCCTGCTGTGTATCTGGTACGCCAGCAAAGAGAAAATCATCAACTATCTGTTCGGTCTGATTAACGTCACGCTGTTTGCGGTGATTTTCTTTCAGATCCAGCTTTACGCCAGCCTGTTGCTGCAACTGTTCTTTTTTGCCGCCAATATCTACGGCTGGTATGCCTGGAGCCGCCAAACCCAGGACAATCAGGCCGAGCTGAAAATCCGATGGCTGCCGTTGCCGAAAGCGCTGGCCTGGGCGGCGGTGTGCGTTATCGGCATTGCCCTGATGACTTTCAATATCGACAGCGTCTTTGCCTGGCTGACGCAGCTTGCTGTGACAGTAATGCAGGGAATGGGCTTCAGCGTGCAAATGCCGCAGCTGCAGCCGGATGCTTTCCCGTTCTGGGATTCGGCGATGATGGTGCTGTCGATCGTGGCGATGATCCTGATGACGCGCAAATACGTGGAAAACTGGCTGTTGTGGGTGGTGATTGACGTGATCAGCGTGGCGATTTTCACCTACCAGGGCGTGTACGCCATGGCGCTGGAATACGTGATCCTGACGCTGATTGCGCTGAACGGTTCCTGGTTGTGGATCAAAAGTGCAGGTCGCAACCATTCCCTGCCGTTATCTTCCTCGCAATAACAAACGCAGAGGGCGCCAAACTGGCGCCCTCTTGATTTTAGTGGTGATGACCCAGATGTGAATGCGAGCCGGAATGTGAGTGGTCACTCGGCTCGGGTGCCCGGTTAATCCCGCAGTCCGGCGTATCACAGTGCTGATATTCCATCTGAATGGTGACATGGCCGATACGGTAGTGTTCCAGCAGATAAGCCTGAATGCGGCGCAGCAGGCCATCGTGGTCGTTTGGCGGTATCACTTGCGCATGCAGCGTCATCAGTTTCTGTTCGCCAATCTGCCAGACGTGAACGTGATGAATATTGCGTACCTCGGGAATATTCAGGCACAAGTCTTTTTGCAGTTTGTTGATATCCACTTCCTGCGGCGTGCCTTCCAGCAATTCGTGGAAGCTCTCTTTCAGCAACCGCCAGGCGCTGCGTAGCACCAGACAGGACACCAGTACCGACAATATCGGGTCAATCGGTGTCCAGCCGGTGCTCAGGATCACAATGGCGGCTACGATCGCCCCCACCGAGCCCAGCAAATCCCCCAATACGTGCAACGCAGCGGCCCGCACGTTGATATTCTTCTCTTCCGTACCGCGGTGCAGCAGCCAGAAGGCGAACAGGTTAGCCAGAAGCCCCGCTATGGCGATGATCAGCATCGGCGTACCCATCACCGGCTGTGGCTCGAAGAAACGCCGTATCGCCTCCCACAGGATGAATACCACGATCACCAACAGGGCGGCGGCATTGAGGAACGCGGCCAGCGTGGTCAGGCGCAAATAGCCGAAGGTATGGCGCGCGTTGGGTTTCCGCTGCGAAAAGTGTACGGCCATCAGCGCCACCAGCAGCGCCGCAGCGTCGGTGAGCATATGGCCGGCGTCGGCCAGCAGCGCCAGCGAACCGGAAATCAACCCGCCGGCCACTTCGGCGATCATAAATACCGCAGTGACTAAAAAAGCGGTCAGTAGGCGTTTACTATTACTGTCTTTTGGCAGGTGTGTCTGTGGGGAGTCCGTCATTATTTATCCTTATGTAGAGCGAAATTCAGCGCGTCAGTGCTGACCAGACCGTCCAGTTCTATCAGTATCTGTTCTACTAACGCACTCAATTCAGTATAGGCGGCCTGAGCCAACATCCCATCACGGCCGCTTTCCACCAGCAATTGGCACAGGCTTGCGGCCTCAGGCTGTTGCAACATCAGCAGACTGCCCTTGATGCGGTGTGCGGCTTGCCCAAGGCTAGGCCAGTCTTCGCCCTCCGCCGCTTTGTCAAGCCGTTGCCGGTCTTGTCGCAGCGTGGAGAGCAGCGTGGTCGCCAGGCGTTGCGCCATCTGCCGATCGTTACCGGCCATATCGGCCAGCATCCGTTGCAGGTCAGTAAGGGCTAACTGTCCTTCCAGCGCCTGCGGTTGCTGCGGTAACGCCTGAGCAATGGCGGCCAGTGAAATCGGCTTGGTCAAAAAGCGATCGATAGCCACCTGTCCCTGTGGAATGCGGGTAAATTCCTGCACGTCTGCCGAACAGAGAATAATCTGGCAGGCCGGCCGCTGATCTCGCTGTTCATCGCGTCGTATTAGTCTCGCCAATGTCAGGCCGTCTGGGCGCGGCATGTTGTAATCGATAAACAACAGGTCGAATGGCTGCCTGCGGTGCGCTTTCAGCAATGCGTAACCGTGCTCGAACAGCGCGGGTTGCAGGCCGAAGTGACGCAGTTGCCGCTCCATGAGCAGCAGGTTGGTGGGGTGATCGTCAATCAGCGCCACGCGCAGCGTGGGAGGCGGCAAGCTGAGCGGTTGGTCGTTCTGGCGTGGGGGGGCGGCATCTGGGGCGGCTTGGGTTACCGGTACTGACACCTTGACTTGCGTACCTATGCCAGGCTGTGAATGCAGCTCAATCTGGCCGCCCATTTGCTCGATAATTTCCTTGCAGATAGACAGCCCCAGCCCGGTTCCCTGAACCGAGACGCGTTGTGCACCGCGTGCGCGGTAGAAAGGTTGGAACAGCTTACCTATCTCATCGGCGGCGATGCCACAGCCGCTATCGGTCACCGTCAGCAGCAGTTCGCCCTGTTGTTTATCCTGTTCGCGCCAGCCGATATTGACCTGAATGCTGCCGCGGGGAGTGAATTTAATGGCATTATTTATCAGGTTGTTAGCCACCTGAAGTAAACGCTCACCATCAATAACAACGGCGGCGGGAAGCTGGTGGCTGGCGGTAACGCTCAAGGTTAGCGGGCGTTCGCCGATCAGCGGCTGATACAGCGCGCTGATGTGAGCTATCCAGGGTTGCAGCGCCATGGCTTTTGGCACTAGCGTCAGCGATCCGGTTTCCAGCCGGGCGTAATCTTGTAAGTCATTGAGCAGATTGAGCAAGGATGACGCCGAGCTGTAAATGACCGGCAGCCCCTCCGGCATCGGCTGGCGTTTCAGCTCCAGTTCCAGCAGGCCGAGGATGGCGTGCATCGGCGTGCGCAGTTCATGGCTGATGGTGGCCAGAAACTTGCTTTTCATCCGGTTCTCGGCTTCGGCATGACGGCGTGCCTGTTCGATCACTTCACGCTCACGTTTTTCCCGCCGCTGCAAAACAAAGCGGCGCAGGGTCAGCGCCAGCAACAGCAGGATCGCTGCCGCCAGTAGCGCCAGCAGCCAAGTAGTTTGCGGTTGCATGCGGTTGTCGTTCACCGCATCAATCAGGTTGCTGCGATCGACAATCCACTCATCGCGCAGCGATTGCAGCGTTTCCGAGGGGATCTGCATCAGGTTTTTATCGAGGATAGCCAGCAGCAGGGGCTGATCCTGACGCACGCCGAACGCCACCGGATAGGCGATATTATTGGCGGCGAACGCCAGTTTTATTGCCCCGGCATAACGTGACAGAGCGATAAAGTTCGCCGAGATCACGTTATCCACCAGCGCATCCAATTGGCCGTTGGCCAGAGCGTCATACATCGCCTTGCTGTCGGCAAAATGAATGAGCTCTTCGTTCGGCGGCACCAGCCCCTGCGCCAGATCGCCCTGCAAAACGCCGATGCGTTTGCCGGCCAGATCGCTCCAGGTAGAAATCCCGTTGGCGTACTGACCGACGTAAACCCCCCACAGCGAACGGTGAATCGGCATGCTGGCGCTGTAACGCGCCTTAACGCCGCGCGCCAGCGGCAGAGCGGTGCGGAAACTGGCCTGGCCGGATAGCACCAGTTGGTCTGCCTGTTCGGCGTTGCGCGCCCATAGCGGAGCAAAACGCAGCCCGGTGTTTTGCGCAATGATCTTGAGTATGTCGATCGCGTAGCCGCGCGGCTGGCCGTCGGAACCGCGATAGGCGAACGGGAAGTTATTCTCTATGGCGGCGTAATAAACGGTGCGGTGCTTTTCTACCCAGCTTTTTTCCATCTGCGTCAGATCGGCGTTGCCGGTATCGAGATAGCTGGGGATCTTTTTGCTCCAGCGGCTTTGAATGGCGTTCATCAACTCCATCGGCGCATCGGCGATAGCGACGTTGAGGGTGTCGATCAGTGCCGGGTTGTCGGCGGCGAAGACGAAAGACAGGTTACCGAGATTGACCGTGCTTTCGATCTGATAAAGCTGGCCGAGCTGCAACTGGTCAATAATAAAGCTGGCGCTGGCTTCGTCGGCAATAAAGTAATCGCTGCTGCCGTTCAGCAAGGCATACACCGCCTGCAGGTTGTTGTCATAACGCTGAACGTGGGAAGACACCGCCTTCAGCGCGTTGCCGGCCTGCATATCGGTCAGGGTACTGATTGCCACCCGCGCATCGGCGGAGTTAAGCATCACCCGGCGGTCATTGCTCCGATCGCGCAGCACGCGCAGGTTACTGACGTAATAAGGCTGGGAGATTTTCAGATCCTCCAGCGCCTCGTTCTGCGGAATGCCGTACAGCAGATCGATAGCGCCGCTGTGCAGCGCTTGCTCGAGCTGCGCCAGATCGGCGAAACCGTAAATCTGAAAGCGGATGCCGGTGACCTGCTGGACATAACCGAGGTAGTCGGCGTTCAACCCGTACAGATCCTCATCCACAATAATGTTATAGGGACTGGCATTCTCGCTGATGATGCCCACGCGCAGCGTCGCGTCGCGCCAGGGATTTTTCTCGCTGGCGATCAGCATGTCCGCCGGAATATTCAGGTTACTGACTAACTGATAAGACACCGGTTGCGCCGCGTACGCGACGTTGCCGAGGTTGAGCAATATCGCCAACAGCAGCAGAATGCCGCGCATCATGGCGCCAATTCTCTAAATACCGCCACCAGTTCCAACAGATTGCTGGCGCCGGTTTTGCGCAGAATATTCTTCTTGTGGGTGCTGACGGTTTTGTTGCTGATGTTCAGCATCTCGGCAATTTGCAGATTGGACAGCCCCTTGCTGAGCAGGCCGAGGATCTGCAGCTCTTTGGGCGTCAGCAGCACGCCCTCTGCCGGTTGCGTTTCTTCCGTCATCGCAGCGGCGGGAAAACTCGGCTCCCCGGCCAGCACGGTTTCAATTGCCTGCACCAATTGTTCAAGCCGGCTGCCTTTATGCACAAACCCGTTGGCACCGGCCGCCCAGGCCATACGCGCGTAGATCTCTTCTTCCTGCGCGGTGTAGATCAGGATCGGTTGCTGCGGGTAGTGGCGGCGGATTTTTTTCAGCAGTTGCAAGCCGTCTACCTGCGGCAGGCCGATATCCAGAATGACCAGCGAAAAATTGGCTGCGGCCAATTGGGCCAACGCCTGAACATCATCCTGAACCGCCTGCAGGCTATAAGGGCGGGAAGACTTCATTAGCGCCGCTTCCAGTGCGACATGAACCACAGGGTGGTCATCAACTAATAACAGAGAAGGCATGGTTTGGCTCAAGTAACGGTATCCTGATCGCTAGCATAGCGAAAAAGGAGCCACTGCGCTCTCCCGATGAAACAGCACAATCTACTGATAATTTGGCCGTTCCGCCGGGAGGCGGCAAAGGTGATTTACAGCGCTACCCTCACAGGCTAAATTGGTTGGATCTACGCTCTGTGAAATACCGCCCCTCGATACCGAATGGAAAAGTTATGAATTACCAAAATGACGATTTACGCATTAAAGAAATTAAGGAACTCCTGCCACCGGTGGCCCTGTTAGAGAAGTTTCCGGCCACTGAACGTGCAGCTGAGACGGTGTCCCTGGCGCGCAGTGCAATTCACAAGATCCTTCGCGGTAACGACGATCGCCTGCTGGTGGTCATCGGCCCATGCTCGATCCACGACACCAAAGCGGCAAAAGAGTATGCCGAGCGCCTGCTGACGCTGCGTCAGGAACTGAGTGGCGAGCTGGAAGTGGTGATGCGCGTTTACTTTGAAAAACCGCGTACCACCGTGGGCTGGAAAGGGCTGATCAACGATCCGCAGATGGATAACAGCTTCCAGATCAACGACGGTTTGCGCCTGGCCCGTAAGTTGCTGTTGGATATCAATGATAGCGGCTTGCCGGCTGCGGGGGAATTCCTCGACATGATCACCCCGCAGTACCTGGCTGATCTGATGAGCTGGGGCGCGATCGGCGCACGTACCACGGAATCCCAGGTACACCGCGAGCTGTCTTCCGGCCTGTCTTGCCCGGTTGGCTTCAAGAACGGCACCGACGGCACCATCAAAGTGGCGATTGACGCCATCAACGCTGCCAGCGCGCCGCACTGTTTCCTGTCGGTGACCAAGTGGGGTCACTCGGCGATCGTTAACACCAGCGGTAACGGCGATTGCCACATTATCCTGCGCGGCGGCAAAGAGCCGAACTACAGCGCGGCGCACGTCAAGGAAGTCAAAGACGGCCTGGTCAAGGCGGGTTTGCCGGCGCAGGTGATGATCGACTTCAGCCACGCCAACAGCAGCAAGCAGTTCAAAAAGCAGCTGGAAGTGAATGCGGACGTGTGCAAACAGGTAGCCGGCGGTGAAAAAGCGATTATCGGCGTGATGATCGAAAGCCATCTGGTGGAAGGCAACCAGAATCTGGAAAGCGGCGAGCCGCTGGTCTATGGCAAGAGCGTGACCGACGCTTGCATCGGCTGGGAAGACACGGAAACCGTGCTGCGCGAGTTGGCGGCGGCGGTTAAGGCTCGTCGCGCCTGATACGTGAGCTCGCCCCGTTAAATCGGCATAAAAAAGCCCCCGGCCAAAAACCGGGGGCTTTTTAGATCAACGGGCGAAAATTACTTCGCTTTACCCTGGTTTGCCACGGCGGCCGCTTTAGCAGCGATCTCGTCGGCATTGCCCAGGTAGTAACGTTTGATTGGCTTGAAGTTTTCGTCGAATTCATACACCAACGGCACGCCGGTTGGGATGTTCAGTTCGAGGATCTCATCTTCGCTCAGGTTATCCAGGTATTTCACCAGCGCACGCAGCGAGTTGCCGTGCGCGGCAACGATAACGCGCTCGCCGCTTTTGATGCGTGGCAGAATTTCTTCGTCCCAGTAAGGGATCACGCGATCGATGGTCAGCGCCAGGCTCTCGGTCAGCGGCAGCTCTTTTTCGGTCAGCGCCGAATAACGTGGGTCGTGGCCCGGGTAACGCTCATCATCTTTGGTCAACTCTGGTGGGGTAACGGCGAAGCCGCGACGCCATTGCTTAACCTGCTCGTCACCGTATTTCTCAGCGGTTTCAGCCTTGTTCAGACCCTGCAGCGCACCGTAGTGGCGTTCGTTCAGCTTCCAGGATTTTTCAGTCGGCAGCCAAGCCTGATCCAGTTCGTCCAGGATGTTCCACAGGGTATGGATCGCGCGCTTCAGGACGGAGGTGTAAGCAAAGTCAAAAGAGAAACCTTCATCTTTCAACAGCTTGCCTGCTGCTTTCGCTTCGGTGCGACCTTTGTCGGACAAATCAACATCATACCAACCGGTAAAGCGGTTTTCGTTGTTCCACTGGCTTTCGCCGTGACGCACCAGAACCAGCTTAGTTACAGCCATAGCTTAACTCCTTAATAATCTGACATTTCAATGATAACGAAAATCATTATATTGCCGCGGCCGGTGGCTCGGCAATCGATAGTGTCTAACCATAGCCAATTTCTTGCCGCAAAGTAAGTGCTGTTCTGAGGAAAAGCTGAATCGATCAGGCGGGCGTCACGGGGGAAACCGGCACGGCGGAATGAGATCCGGCCGTGCCGCTGGCGAAGGGCAATCAGGCAGATTTTTTCAGACAGTTGCTCATAAAGGTTTTACGCTCGTCGCCTTTCAGGCTTTTGGTTTTGGCATCGGCGTTACAGGTTTTCATTTTCTGCTGTTGCGGCGTCAGGGTTTTCGCTGCAGTGGAACCTTCTGCCTTCAGGCAGGTGCTCATGAAGGTCGTGCGGTCCGCGCCTTTCAGCGTTTTGGTGGAGGCTTGTTGATTACAATCAGTCATGCGCTTCTGTTGAGCAGCCTGCGCCGGTGAAGGCGTTTTTGTTGCGGTTGCGGTATCGGCAGCCATCAGGTTGGTGCTCAGCAGTAAACCCGCCAGTAATGGGAGTGCAGTAATCAGACGCATAGGTGTTCCTTCAGCTATTGACCGGCCAGAGATGGCCGAAAATTGTGACGCAGCACAAGGCGTTGTGCTTATCACCGTAGCCTGATTCTAGTGTGCGCTTTGGAATAAGGAAAGGCAGGTGCCGGTGGGGCCGGCGTGTAAAAAGGTAAGCATTTATAACAAACGGCCCCCGGCCGCATGGCAAGGGGCGTGGTGGTTCAGATAGGATAAAACTGATAATGGGTGGCACTTTGATATTGCTGCCCCGGCTTGAGCCAACAGTCCGGCTGCGGCCATTCCGGGTGGTGCGGGCTGTCCGGCAAAAACTCGCTTTCCAGCGCTATGCCGGCGTAACTGGCGTAGCTGCCGCCATCACGTGCCGGTGTGCCGTCCAGATAATTGCCGCTGTACAGTTGCAGCGCCGGCGCGCTGGTGAAGACGCTCATCTGCACCTGACCGTCCGCCGACCACAGGTGTGCCGCCGGGCAGTCCAATGCGCCGCAGGTACGGTGCAGCAGATAGGCATGATCGTAGCCTTTTACCCGCTGCTGATCGCGGTCGCGCAGGAAATCCTGCAGCAGCGTTTTCGGGTGGCGAAAATCCATGCCGCTGCCGTCCACCGGCGTGAGTTCGGCGTTGGGTATGCCCTCGCTGTCGACCGGCAGATAACGGTCGGCAAACAGCTGCAACCGTTGCCGACGGGCGTCGGTGTCGGCGCCGTCCAGATTGAAATAGGCGTGGTTGGTCAGATTGACCGGGCAGGCGCGATCGGTCCGGGCCTGGTAACTGATTTCCAGCCGGTTATCGGCAGTGAGCCGGTAATTGACCTGAACCTCAAGATTGCCGGGAAATCCCTGGTCGCCGTCGGGTGAATGCAGCGCGTAACTCACCTGCTGCGTATCTTGTTGAACAATCCGCCAGCGACGGGCATTGAAGCCTTCCGGCCCGCCGTGCAATTGGTGTTCCCCTTGATTGGCGAGCAGCGGATGCGGCTTGTTGCCGACCAGCAGACTGGCGTAGGCGATACGGTTGGCATAGCGTCCGACGGTGGCGCCAAGATAGGCCGCTTGCCGCTGGTAATCCGCCGGTGTCCGGCAGCCCAGCAGCAGTTCACGCGTTTTGCCCGATTTCAGCGGCAGCACGGCGGAAAGCCAGGTAGCGCCCCAATCCATCAGCGTGACCGTCATCCCGCCGGCGTTTTGCAGCCGGGTTAGCTGGTAGGGCTGGCCATCAGGGGCCAGTTGCAGGCTGTCTGTCAGCATATTCCGGCCCCCGCTGATGCCTTGCAAACGTAAAAGGTTTCCCGCAGTCCGTTGGTTTGCAACGGATATTCGCGCGCTACCGTCTCGCGCACCGGCTCCACCAATTCTTGCGGCATCAGCGCCACTATGCAGCCGCCAAAACCGCCGCCGGTCATGCGCACGCCGCCGCGATCGCCGATAACCTTTTTGACGATCTCCACCAACTGGTCGATCGGCGGCACGGTAATGGCAAAATCATCCCGCATTGAAGCGTGAGATTCCGCCATCAGCCTGCCCATCAGTTTCATATCGCCCGCCGCCAATGCATCTGCGGCGGCCAGGGTGCGATCGTTTTCGGTGATTACGTGGCGCGCTCGCTTGGCGACGATCGGATCCAATTCATGCTGGATCGGGAAGAACAGCTCCGGGCTGACGTCGCGCAGTGCCTTGACGCCGAAGAAGCGCGCGGCGGCTTCGCATTGTTCGCGACGGGTGTTGTATTCGCTGTCCACCAGCCCGCGCTTCACGTTGGAGTTGATGATCACCACGGCAATATTTTCCGGGACCGACACCGCACGGGTCTCCAGTGAACGGCAATCGATCAGCAAGGCATGATCCTGTTCACCGAGGGCGGAAATCAGCTGATCCATGATCCCGCAATTGCAGCCGACAAACTGATTCTCCGCCTCCTGGCCATTCAAAGCCAAGGCTACGCCATCCAGCGGCAGTTCATACAGCGCCTGCATCACCTGGCCAACGGCCACTTCCAGTGAGGCGGAAGAGCTGAGGCCGGCGCCTTGCGGCACGTTGCCGGCGATCACCAGATCCGCGCCGCCAAAATTGGCGTTGCGCAGTTGCAGGTGTTTGATCACGCCGCGCACGTAATCGGACCAAAGCTGGTCCGGGTGACTGACGATCGGATCGTCGAGCGAGAATTGATCCAGCTGCCCGTCGTAATCGGCCGCGATCACCCGGATCTGGCGATCGTCACGTCTGGCTCCGGCGATCACCGTTTGGTAATCAATGGCGCACGGCAATACGAAACCGTCGTTATAGTCGGTATGTTCGCCGATCAAATTCACTCGTCCTGGCGCTTGAATGGTCAGCGCGGGCGCGTAGCCAAAGCGTTGGGTGAAAATGGTGTGGGTATGATTTTTCAAACTCATTGTTTGGCTCCGGCTTCACGGTAATGAATGTCGTCAACGGCGCGCAGACGCTCTGCGGCCTGTTCTGCAGTCAGATCGCGCTGGGTTTCCGCCAGCATCTCGTAACCCACCATAAATTTACGCACCGTGGCGGAGCGCAGCAGTGGCGGATAGAAATGGGCGTGCAACTGCCAGTGACGGTTATCCGCATCGTTGAAAGGTGCGCCGTGCCAGCCCATGGAATAGGGGAAAGAGCACTGGAACAGATTGTCGTAACGGCTGGTCAGCTTTTTCAGCGCTACGGCCAGGTCACTGCTCTGCGCGACGCTCAGATCGGTAATGCGTTGCACTGCGGCCTTCGGCAGCAGCAGCGCTTCAAACGGCCAGGCGGCCCAGTAGGGCACTACGGCCAGCCAGTGTTCGGTTTCAACGATCGTACGGCTGCCGTCAGCCCGTTCACGCTGCACGTAATCCAGTAACAGAGGGGATTGGTGCTGTTGGAAATACTCGCGCTGCAGGCGGTCTTCATGCTCGACTTCGTTCGGCAGGAAGCTGTTGGCCCATACCTGCCCATGCGGGTGCGGGTTTGAGCAGCCCATGGCCGCACCTTTGTTTTCAAATACCTGGACCCACGGATAGCTGCGGCCGAGATCGGCAGTTTGTTCTTGCCAGGTGGCAATCACCCGCTCCAGAGCCGCAAGCGTCAGTTCCGGCAGGGTTTTACTGTGATCGGGGGAGAAGCAGATTACCCGGCTGGTGCCGCGCGCGCTCTGGCAGCGCATGAGCGGATCCTGGCTTTCCGGTGCCTGCGGCGTATCCGTCATCAGCGCGGCGAAGTCATTGGTGAACACATAGGTGTCCTGATAATCCGGGTTTTTATCGCCGGTAACGCGGGTATTGCCTGGGCAGAGGAAGCAGTCCGGATCGTGCTGCGGCAGCGTTTCCGGCTGCGTGGATTCCTGTTGGCCCTGCCATGGGCGCTTGGCGCGGTGCGGCGATACCAATACCCATTGACCGGTCAGCGGGTTATAGCGGCGATGGGGATGATCGATGGGATTAAAATCCGTCATTGCGGTTCCTTTTTCTTGTCCGGCGCGGCGAGTGTAATCGCTTTCATCAACTCCAGGCGCACCCTTTACAGATTAAAATGGATAACGATGCGCAAAAAGATAGCATGCCCGACGGAGTAAAAAGGTGATCCAGAGCGAAAAATGGAATCGTTTACACTTGAGGCGGCAATAAGGAACACAGGCAGTACGGCAGAGGGTTTAGGACAGAGAAAGCAGGGCAATAAGTTGGATGATAGCGTTTTCATCCATAGCGCCGGCAGAAGGACTCCTGCCGGCTGAGAAGGTCAGGGATGTTGATACACTGGATAAGTGAATAACAGCAGGTGCGTCAGATTAAGCCCAAAATGGAACAGGATCGGCACCCACAGGCGGCCGCTCCACATCCACGCCAAGCCGTAAATCAACCCGGCGAGCGTGGCGAATGCCACCATCAGCATGCCGCCGGCCAGGTGCGCGGCACCAAACACCAGTGCTGCGATAATCAATGCGGGCCAAGCGCCCAGCCATTGGCTGAGGCGTTGCTGCAGATAACCGCGAAACAGTGCTTCTTCCGCCATACAGACAAAGAACAGATTGGCCATCACAAACGCCAGGATCCAGTCCGGTGCGTGCGGCTCAATCTTCAGGCCACCGAGGGCTACGGCCACCAGCAGTAGGGCAGGCACTGCCAGTATCAGCGCGATCCAACCGGTTTTACCGGCGCTTTTACCGGTTTCAGCGGCAAACAACGTCGACAGGCAGGCGAACAGCAGGAATGGCACCAACGCTTTGTCGAAATTGTAATACATGGTGAACGGCGCGCTGAGCGGGCCGGGTTTTTCACCGTCGATCATCAACTGGTTATGGAACCCCGGCACCAGATGCAGGAATAGCGCCACGCAGCTTGCCACCACCAGCACTTCCAGCGGTATTGCCAGATTACGTTGGGCGCTGTAATGGTGTCGCAGGCCGGCCAGTGCAGCAATGACCAACACGCAGCCCAGGCTGAGCGGGGTCAATACCCCGTGGTACATCCCCATGCCCGCCGATGCGGCCAGAAATAACCAGGCAATCAGCCGGTTAAATGGCAAAAAGAATAACGAAATCGAAAGTACGCCCCACATAACTCTATCCCTTTAAAATATGCACACGGCGCTCAGTGCCTGTGCGGCGTGTGAGTATGGCGAAGTTGAGCGCTATGAAGAATAGTAACATAGAGAGGTTACAGCAAAGGTCCGGACAGTGATCTGAAGTGAGTTTATTCGGCAACTGTCGGATTTACCCTTTCATCCAGGCCTGCGAACGGGTGATTTCCGCCAGGTTTTGCAAAATATCCAGGCTTTGCTGGTGTATCTCCTCGCTCGGCGCCGCGCACAAATCCTGCAATACGGTAACCTGAAAACCTGCATCGTGAGCCTGCCGCGCGGTGCTTTCAATCGCCAGCGGGGTGCTGACGCCTCCCAGCAACAGGTGATGGCAACGATGCTGCTGCAACCAGGCTAACAAATTGTTACCGGCAAAAGCGGAAACGGCGTTCTTTTCGAACTGAAAATCCACCGGCAACACCTGTAAAGCCTTGTCCCATTGGCAACCGGGGCTGCTCAAACGCAGAGCGCCGATCTGCTTAAGGTGGTTGAACAGCGGAGAATGGGGCGGGATATCGTGATAATCGTCGGCAAAACCCACGCGCACCCAAATCACCGGAATTTTGCGTACCCGCGCATAGGCCGCAGCGACATTGGTGTTGGCAATCAGGTTATGCGCCACCACCTGTTCATGACAGTGATTCGCGCGCCCCTTGGGGCCAATCAGATCCTCGATCAGATCGATAATAATCAGTGCGGCGGACATAGCCTCTCCAAAAATGAATCCTTCATCCCTTTATGATAAAAGGCCCACTGAGATGTGTTACGCAGGAAGTGTTGCCGGATATGTCATCGGATGAGTGGCAGGGCCACCCCTCCGCAGGATTATCCAGAATGTCAGGCAAGCTGATCCTGCTGATAGCGGTAACCGTCACCGTCGGGCAAGAAGCTCAGGCGGTGGGTAATACACTGCGGCGCGTCTTCCGCATGGTGGGAAACAAACAGCAGTTGGGTGGCGCCCTGGCCGATCAGCACGTCGACAAAGCGGCGCACCAGTTGGCGATTGATCGGATCCAGCCCCTGCAAAGGTTCGTCGAGGATCAGCAACGCCGGATGCTTGACCAGCGCACGGGCGATCAACGCCAGCCGCTGCTGGCCCCAGGACAAGCTGTGAAACGGCGTATCGCCGCGGGAACCGCCCAACCCCAACAGCGCCAGCCATTGGTCGGCCAATTGCTGCTGCCGGTCAGACACGGCCTGATAGATGCCGATGGAGTCGAAAAATCCGGACAGGATCACGTTGCGTACGCTTGAGCTGACGCGGTAGTCCAGATGCAGGCTGCTGCTGACGTAGCCGATGTGGCGTTTGATATCCCAGATGGTTTCTCCGCTGCCGCGGCGGCGGCCGAACAGGGTAAGATCGTTGCTGTAACCTTGTGGATGATCGCCGGTGATCAGGCTGAGCAGGGTGGATTTACCGGCGCCGTTAGGACCGACGATCTGCCAGTGCTCACCGGGGTTAACCTGCCAGTCGAGATGATTAAGGATGGGGCGATCGTTGTAACTGACTACCCCGTCATGCAGCACGATTAACGGTTGATCCGTCGGCAAGGTGGCTTTCTGGGCAGGATCCTCGGTTTCCGGCAGCGCCAGGCCATCCAGGTTCTCGCTGTGCGCCAATTGCGCCACCAGCGCGTCCGCCATCACCTGTTGGCGCGTGCCCTGGCTTGCGAGAGTGCAATCTGCCAGCACCCCCACCTGCCGGATAAAGTCCGGCACCTCGTCAAAACGGTTGAGCACCAGTACCAGGGTATAGCCGTGCCCGGAGAGATCGTTCAGCAGCGCGGCCAATTGGGCGCGGGAATTCACGTCGAGCCCGTCGAAGGGTTCATCCAGGATCAGCAAGTCGGGCTGCGGCATTAACGCCCGGCACAGCAGGGTTTTGCGCGTTTCGCCCGTGGAAAGGTACTTAAAACGGCGCGTCAGCAGCGCAGTGATGCCAAACTGTGCGGCCAGTTGCGAGCAGCGTTCCGGGTCTTTCACTTCTTCTTGAATGATTTCCGCCGCGGTGCGGCCGGTGTCTTCTTCGCCGGGGCTGAGCAGGTCGGTATTGTTGCGTTGCCATTCGTCGCTGACCAGTTTTTGCAACTGTTCGAAGGAGATGCGCACCTGGCGGCTGAAATCGCTGCGGCGTTCGCCGCTCAGCAGCACCAGCTCATCGGCCAGCGCGCGCGCCAGGGCGGATTTTCCGCTGCCGTTGGCGCCGACAAAGGCCCAACTGTCGCCAGACCGAATCTCCAGCGCATCCAGCGTCAGGGTTCGGGTATCGCTTAAGCGAAATGAACCTTGCGAAATGTGCAACGATGACATTACCTATTCCTTATTGTGCAATTATTTGATTTAGAAATAGGCGTATTGGCGGGTGAAGTCAATCGGCAAAAACGCAACGTTACGTTGCGTTTAGCACAACGTGGCGACAATCACCCGGTCGGCGTTGAACAGGGCGTGCACCGCGCTGCCGGGTTGCAATTTAAGCTGTTGCAGTTCCTGATTGGCTACCGTGGCGCACAGGGTTTCGCCGCCCGCCAACGTCACCAGCACTTCGCTGTGATCGGCGCCCGGCTGGATGCTGGCCACCACGCCCGCCAGCGCATTGTCCGCTGCCCCGACGAGGGCCGGATCGGTATTCAGCTTCACCCATGGCGCTTTAATCAGCGCCAACACTTCCTTGCCGGGGGCGAGCTGCAGCCGGTCGGCGCTTTGTTGGGTGAGAGCCGCGCTGAGACGGGTTTTTCCATCGCTCAGTAAAATCTCCAGATGCTGCTGCACCTGCCGGTGGTCGCGTTCGATGACGGTGCCGAAGAACTGATTGCGCGCGCTGGTTTGCAGTGAAAAGCGGGAAATTGCCGCCAGCAGGCTGTCGAGCGGCAGGTTGTCTTGCTGCAATACGTCGAAGGCTTTTTGCTGGATTTGGCCCAGCAGATCGTATAATTGGATCAGCCGTTCACCGTAATGGGTGACCTGAGCGCCGCCGCCGCCCTTGCCGCCGGTGGCGCGTTCCACCACCGTTTGCTCCGCCAGCTGGTTCATTTCGTTAATGGCGTCCCAGGCGCTTTTATAGCTGATGCCCGCCAGTTTGGCGCCCTGGCTGATGGAGCCGGTATGCCGGACCTGCTTGAGCAGCGCGATGCGGCGTGGATCGGCGAACAGTTTTTGCTGGAGTTTTAGGGTAAGGAGGATTTCGGCCTGCATAACGCGTCCTGTCGGCTGCAAAAGCCTTATTGTCGCCGATTTACCGGCAAAGCGCCAAAATGGCACGTTTGGCCGGTTACAAATTTCACCTGATGTTTAAAATAACTCCGTTTTAGCCGCTATTTTGGTTTAAAATGGCGCTACGTAGCGGTGTTCATTGCCGCTCAATGGGCAGTTAAGTGAGGCTACCATGTTGGAATTATTGAAAAGTTTGCTGTTCGCTGTGGTAATGGTGCCGGTGGTCATGGCGATCATTCTCGGCCTGATCTACGGTTTGGCGGAAGTGTTCAACATTTTCTCCAAAGTGGGCCGCTCGAAAGAAAACCGCACTCAGCACTGATCGTCAGCCATCCCCATCTCAACGCCCGCCGGCGCCGTTCGGCGGGTGTCTCAAGTTATGTCTTCCCCTGCCGATAAACCGCATGACAAGCTTCCGCACAACGTTATATTATTTTTTATATAACGAAGAGTGATATTGCACATTAACTTGCGGAGAACACCATGAAACAGCAATGGACTAAATGGGTCGGCGGTATTGTATTGGCATCCGGTATGGTCATGCAGGCGTCTGCGGCAGAGAAAATTACCGTTTTTGCGGCGGCATCGCTGACTAACGCGCTGCAGGATATCGCAACCCAGTATCAGAAAGGCAAGGATGTGCAGGTGATTTCTTCATTTGCCTCTTCTTCAACGCTGGCACGCCAGATTGAACAGGGCGCTCCGGCCGATCTGTTTATTTCCGCCGATCAGCAGTGGATGGACTACGCCATCGATAAACAGCAGATGGTCAAAGAGACGCGGTATACGCTGTTGGGCAACGAACTGGTGCTGATCGCCGCCAAAGACGGCAAACAGGATAAAATTACGCTTAACAAACAGACCGACTGGGCGAAACTGTTGAACGGCGGCCGCCTGGCGGTGGGCGATCCGGACCACGTACCTGCGGGGATCTACGCCAAAGAAGCCTTGCAGAATCTCGGCGTTTGGACCGCGCTGGAGCCTAAACTGGCGCGGGCCAACAACGTACGCAGCGCAATGGCGCTGGTGGAGCGCGGCGAAGCGCCTTTGGGCATTGTTTATGGCTCAGATGCGGTAGCCAGTGATAAAGTCAGCGTGGTGGGCGTCTTCCCGGAAGACAGCCACAAACCGGTTGAATACCCGATGGCGTTGGTTAAAGGCCATCAAACACCGGCCGTCAGCGCTTTTTATAACTATCTGAAAAGCCCGGAAGCGGCGGCTATTTTTCACCATTATGGATTCTCCCCGCGTAAATGATTCTGAGTGAGTACGAGTGGCAGGCCGTTGAACTGAGCCTGAAAGTGTCCGCCGTGGCGGTAGTTTGCAGCTTGCCTTTCGGCATTCTGATGGCCTGGATCCTGGTGCGTTGCCGTTTCCCCGGCAAATCGCTGCTGGACAGTATTATCCACCTGCCGCTGGTGCTGCCGCCGGTGGTGGTCGGCTATATACTGCTGATCGCCATGGGGCGGCGCGGGGTGATTGGCGAATGGCTGTATGACTGGTTCGGTTTCAGTTTCAGCTTTAGCTGGCGCGGTGCGGCGTTGGCGTCCGCCGTGGTGGCGTTTCCGCTGATGGTGCGCGCCATCCGGCTGGCGCTGGAGGCGGTGGATACCCGCCTCGAACAGGCTGCCCGCACTCTGGGTGCCAACCCGTGGCGGGTGTTTTTCACCATTACGCTGCCGTTGTCGCTGCCTGGGGTCATCGTCGGTGTGGTGCTGGGGTTCGCTCGCTCGCTGGGGGAGTTCGGCGCCACCATTACCTTTGTATCCAATATTCCTGGCGAAACGCGCACCATTCCGTTGGCGATGTATACCCTGATTGAAACGCCGGGGGCGGAAGCCGCCGCCGCGCGTCTGTGCGTCATTGCCATAGCGTTGTCGCTGGTTTCACTGATGGTTTCCGAGTGGCTGGCCCGCTGGGGCCGCAAACGGATGGGTATCTAAATGCTGGAGCTGGATTTTTCCCAACGCCTCGGCGATCTCAACCTCAACGTGCGCGCGGATCTGCCCGCTCAGGGCATTACCGCCATTTTTGGCCTGTCCGGCGCCGGTAAAACCTCCTTAATCAACGCCATTGGCGGCCTGACGCGTTTGCAACAGGGGCGCATAGTGCTCAATGGACGCACGCTGGCGGATACCGCCAGCGGCTTGTGCCTGCCGCCGGAAAAACGCCGCATCGGCTACGTGTTTCAGGACGCGCGCCTGTTCCCGCATTACCGGGTGCGCGGCAACCTGCAATACGGCATGGCGGCCGGCATGCGCTCGCAGTTCGACGGCATCGTTGAACTGTTGGGCATCGGCCCCTTGCTTAACCGCCTGCCGTTGACCTTGTCCGGCGGTGAAAAACAACGAGTGGCGATTGGTCGCGCCTTGCTGACCGCCCCGGAACTGCTGTTGATGGACGAACCGCTGGCGTCGCTGGATCTGCCGCGCAAGCGCGAACTGCTGCCGTACCTGGAGCGGCTGGCGCAGGACGTCAATATCCCGATCCTCTACGTCAGCCACAGCATGGACGAAATCCTGCGTCTGGCGGAACAGGTGATGGTGCTGGATAACGGCCAGGTGCGGGCATTCGGCGGGCTGGAAGAGGTTTGGGCCAGCAGTGCGCTGCGGCCCTGGTTACAGCGGGAAGATCAAAGCAGCGTGTTGCGCGTCAGCGTGATCGAACATCACTCCCGCTATGCCATGACCGCCCTGGCGCTGGGCGATCAACGCCTGTGGGTCAGCGGTGTCGATGCCCCATTGGGGGCGCAACTGCGTATCCGCATCAATGCCGCCGACGTTTCACTGATCTTGCAGCCGCCGGTTAACAGCAGCATTCGCAACGTCTTGCCGGCCAAGGTGACCGAGTGTCTGGAAGTCGACGGGCAGGTGGAAGTGAAGCTGGCGGTGGGGGAAAGCGTGCTGTGGGCGCGCATTACGCCGTGGGCGCGTGACGAGCTGGCGATCCGGCCGGGGCAGTGGCTTTATGCGCAGGTGAAAAGCGTGTCGATCAGCCGCGAGGCGCGCTGAATACGGCCCTCCCGCAGGGGGAGGGCGAAGGGGTTACTGGCCCAGCACCCGCGTGCGGATCACGTCGGCGATGCCTGGCTGCAGATGATCGGCGATCACCAGATCGGCGCGCTGTTTGACAGCGTCATCGGCGTTGCCCATGGCTACGCCCAGACCGGCGGCTTCCAGCATGCTGAGATCGTTGTAGTTATCCCCGAAGGCCACTACCTGATCCATGCTCAGCCCCTGAGACTCGACCCACTGTTGCAGGCGTTTGCCCTTGCTGTTGCCGCCTTTGGCGATATCTACCTGATCGTGCCATGACCATTCGCACGCCAGCCCCAGCTCTTTTTCCACCGTTTCGGCGAAGCTGCGCAGCGCGGGAATATCGTCGTGCGAGGTCGCGAACTTCCAGATCGATTGCACCTCGTCCACCGCCTGAACCAGGCTGTTGACGTGAAGCAGCGTCGGGCGTTGCGCCGGGGGCAGGGTTTCCGCCCAGGCCAGCGAGCGGGTGATGTGGCCGCTGGTATCCTGATACAGCATGGCGTCGTCCACATACATCAGGCCGTGAATGCCGCTTTGTTTCAGCATTTGCAGCACCAACCTGGCCTGCTCTTTTGGCAGCGGATCGGCAGCCAACACCTTTTTCTGCTGGAAGTCATACAGATAGGTGCCGTTGCAGCAGATAGCCGGCGTGTCTATTTCCAGCGCCTGATAGAACGGGTGGATCGCCACGTGATGGCGACCGGTGGCCACCACCACTTTGATACCGGCGGCGCGTGCTTCAGCCAGGGCCGCCAGCGACTGCGGCAAAATGCGTTTTTGGTTGTCCAGCAGGGTGCCGTCCAGATCGAGGGCAATGACGCGGTAGCTCATAGGGATCTCATTATCGTTAGCAACAAAACTAACCTGATGGTACACCGGATAAGCGATGGATAAAACTGCACAGATTTCATCTGCAACCCGGGGTTGTTATGTCACCGATGTGAGGTAAGCTAGAGGAAACCGAAAAACCTGAAACCGGTTTCTCTTTTACTCTCTTCAAGGAGAACACATGAAGCAAATCGTTTATGTCGCCAGCCCGGAAAGCCAGCAAATCCACGTGTGGCAGTTAAATGACACCGGCGCACTGGAGCTGCTGCAGACCGTCGATGTACCGGGCCAGGTACAGCCGATGGCGATCCACCCGGATAAAACGCACCTGTACGTCGGCGTGCGCCCGGCCTTCGGGATCGTCAGCTACCGCATTGAGGCGGACGGTAAACTGCAACAGGCCGGCATGGCGCCGCTGCCGGGCAGCCCAACCCATATTTCCACCGATTTGCAGGGCCGCTATCTGTTCTCTGCGTCCTACAGCGGCAACTGCGCCAGCGTCAGCCCGATCGGCCATGACGGCGTGGTAGTGGCCCCCCTTCAGCAGGTCGACGGTTTGGCCGCGCCGCACTCGGCCAACATCGACCCGACCAATCAGTTGCTGCTGGTGCCTTGCCTGAAAGAAGATCGCATCCGCCTGTTCAACCTGAGTCAGGAAGGCAAACTGACGCCGCACGCACAGGACGCGGTGGCTACCGCAACAGGTGCTGGCCCGCGTCATATGGCGTTCCACCACAATGACAACTATGCCTACTGTGTGAACGAACTGGACGGCACGGTAGATGTGTTCGTCATCACTGAAAACGGCAGCAAATACACCCTGACGCAGACGGTGAATATCATGCCGGACGATTTCGACGGCACTCGCTGGGCGGCGGATATCCACATCACGCCGAATGGCCGCTTCCTGTACACCAGCGACCGCACCGCCAGCATCCTGACGATTTTCAGAGTGTCCGAAGACGGCAGCACCCTGTCGCCGGTCGGCCATCATCCGACCGAAGAACAGCCACGCGGTTTCAACATCGACCACAGCGGCCGTTTCGTGATTGCCGCAGGTCAGAAATCCGATCATATCGGCGTCTATGAAATCGATCAGACCAACGGCAAACTGACCACGCTGGCGCGTTATCCGGTGGGCAAGGGCCCGATGTGGGTGAGCGTGTTAGATACCCGTCATACTTGAAGCTGCCTCTGTGTTGGCTGCATTTAGTTACGTGGCCCGTCCATGGGCCACACCCCTTCAGGGCCGCTGCAAGCAGCGTTCAAATCTGCTCCCGGCAGATTTGTCACCCCAGTCACTTACTTGAGTAAGCTCCTGGGGATTCACAAACTTGCCGCGTTACTCGGCAAAGCCTCGCCCCGTAGGGGCCAGCGCAAGCGCTGTTCAACAAAACCGTTGGTTCTGTTGTGATGCAACTCCAATTATTTAGGGTATAGAAAGAGGGTATTACTCAATGCGTGGTATGCGGTGGTGTAAATAGACTTTCGCCGCCTCATATTATCTACGCCGAATCAACTTTTCCGTCGGGGCGGATACACCTGCTCCGAGCGTTCTCAGCTGTACTTTACCGTCAGCGTGGCGTTGCCAAGGCTGTGGAAGTGCACGTTAAAGCCGACCAGCGCGCCGCTGGAACCTTCATCCACCTCAATGCTCTCAACGTCCAATGCATGAATCGTGAAGTGATAGCGATGGCTTTCACCCTGCGGAGGGGCTGCGCCGCCGTAGCCGGCTGAACCAAAATCGGTGCGGGTCTGGATAGCGCCGGCCGGCAGACCGCCTTTGCCGGAGCCTGCGCCCTGCGGCAGTTCGCGCGTCTGCGCCGGGATATTGGCCACCACCCAGTGCCACCAACCTGAGCCGGTCGGGGCATCGGGATCGTACACCGACATCACGAAGCTCTTGGTGCCTTCCGGCACGCCATCCCAGGCCAGATGCGGCGACAGGTTATCGCCCTGATAGCCCATGCCGTTAAACACCTGGCGCTCCGGCATTTTCGCGCCGTCTTGCAGATCGTTGCTGTACAAACGAAAGCTCATAATGACTCCATGGGTCGGTAAAAGCTGAATGCCTAAGCTAGATCTTTTTGGCGCGATAACACAAGCGTCATTGCATCTCGCCAGCCACCTCATCTATGAGTTATCCTCGTTAACGCTGAAGCTACATACGTGACATCAATAATTCACAGATCGATAAAAGTAATCATGATTTCATTCAAAAAACGCACGCCGTGGTTTGGTTGGCTGCGCCGCTGGGCCAAGGGCATCAAGCGCGACATCTATGCACTGTGGCTGGCGGCCCGCGATCGGCGCACTCCCTGGTATGCCAAATTGATCGCCCTGCTGGTGGCGGGTTATGCGGTGTCGCCTATCGATTTGATCCCGGACTTTATCCCGGTGCTGGGCTATCTGGACGACGTGATCATCGTGCCGTTGGGCATCATGCTGGCGGTACGCCTGATCCCCCAGCCGCTGATGGCGGAACTGCGGGAGAAGGCGCAACGGCGTATCGATAATCCCACCGGCCGCATGGCGGCGGTGATGATCATTTTATTGTGGGTGCTGTGTCTGGTGTTGCTGGCCCGCTATCTGGACCAGCACTGGTAAGCGCCTAGTTCGCCGCTGCCGCTACTGCGGCCGTCAATCGGCTGAGCTGATCGGGCTGAATGATGTAAGGCGGCATCAGATAAATCAGCTTGCCGAATGGCCGGATCCACACTCCGCGCTCGACAAAACCGCGCTGCAACTGTGCCACGTCCACCGGTTCGCGCATTTCCACCACGCCAATCGCCCCCAGCACTCGCACATCCGCCACTTTTGGCCGCGACAGGAGCGGCAATAGCTGCTGTTTTAGCTGCGTTTCGATGGCGGCGACCTGCTGTTGCCAATGGTTTTCCGCCAACAGCGACAGGCTGGCTTCGGCCACCGCGCAGGCCAGCGGGTTGCCCATAAAGGTCGGCCCGTGCATAAAGCAGCCCGCCGCACCATTGCTGATGGTTTCCGCTACGTGGCGGGTGGTCAGAGTGGCCGACAGCGTCATATAGCCGCCGGTCAGCGCCTTGCCCAGGCAGAGAATATCCGGTACCACCTCCGCGTGCTCACAAGCAAACAGCTTGCCGGTGCGGCCAAATCCGGTGGCGATTTCATCGGCAATCAGCAGTATCTGATGCTGGTCGCACAGCTCGCGCACCCGCTTGAGGTAGGTGGGGTGGTAAATGCGCATCCCTCCTGCGCCTTGCACCACCGGCTCCAGAATCACTGCGGCGATCTCCCCGGCGTGCTGTTCCAGCAGCGCGGCGAACGGCGCAATGTCGTTTTCATTCCAGGGTTCATCAAAACGGCCCTGCGGCGCGGTGGCGAACAGGTGCGGCGCGAGATAGCCCTGATACAGACTGTGCATCGAGTTGTCCGGATCGCACACCGACATCGCACCGAAGGTATCGCCGTGATAGCCGTGACGCAGGGTCAGAATGCGCTGCCGCCGTTCCCCACGCGCCTGCCAGTATTGCAGCGCCATCTTCAGCGCCACTTCGACGGCCACCGAGCCGGAATCCGCCAGAAAAACGCATTGCAGCGCCTCCGGCGTCATCTCCACCAGCCTGCGGCACAGCGCGATAGCGGCAGGATGGGTGATGCCGCCGAACATCACGTGCGACATTTTTTCCAGTTGCCGGGTGGCGGCCAGGTTCAACTGCGGGTGGTTATAGCCGTGGATCGCCGCCCACCAGGAAGACATGCCGTCTACCAGGCGCCGGCCGTCGGCCAATTGCAGTTCGACGCCGCTGGCGGCCTCTACCGGATAGCAGGGCAATGGATGGCTCATGGAGGTGTACGGGTGCCAGATATGGCGCTGGTCGAATTCAAGGTCGGAGGCGCTGATAGACATGCTTGTAAACCAAATCATATTCGTAATGGTTGACAGTATATCCACAATATCTACACTGACGACACTTTTTTCATTTTTGGAGACGCCGTGATGGCCGATCGCATTCACTGGACAGTAGGTCTCGCCCAGACCTTGTTTGATAAACCGTTACTTGAGCTGTTGTTTGAAGCCCAGACCGTTCACCGCCGGCATTTTGACCCGCGTCAGGTGCAGGTGAGCACGCTGTTATCAATCAAAACCGGCGCCTGTCCGGAAGACTGCAAATACTGCCCGCAAAGTTCGCGCTACAAAACCGGCCTTGAGTCGGAGCGGCTGATGCAGGTGGAACAGGTGCTGGAATCGGCACGCAAGGCCAAAGCGAATGGATCGACCCGCTTCTGCATGGGGGCGGCTTGGAAGAACCCGCACGAGCGCGATATGCCCTATCTGCAACAGATGGTGCAGGGGGTGAAGGCGATGGGCATGGAAACCTGCATGACGCTGGGCACGCTTGACCACACCCAGGCAGAACGGCTGGCGGATGCCGGGCTGGATTATTACAACCACAACCTGGACACCTCGCCGGAGTTTTACGGCAACATCATCACCACCCGCAGCTATCAGGAACGTCTGGACACGCTGGACAAGGTGCGCGGGGCGGGCATTAAAGTCTGTTCCGGCGGCATCGTCGGGCTGGGCGAGACGGTGCGTGACCGCGCCGGGCTGCTGGTGCAGCTGGCTAACCTGCCGACACCGCCGGAGAGCGTGCCGATCAACATGCTGGTGAAGGTAAAAGGCACGCCGCTGGCGGATAACGATGACGTCGATCCGTTCGATTTCATCCGCACCATCGCGGTGGCGCGCATCATGATGCCGGCCTCTTACGTCCGCCTTTCCGCCGGTCGCGAACAAATGAACGAGCAAACTCAGGCGATGTGCTTTATGGCCGGCGCCAACTCCATCTTCTACGGCTGCAAACTGCTGACCACGCCAAACCCGGAAGAAGACAAAGATCTGCAACTGTTCCGCAAGCTGGGCCTCAACCCGCAGCAGACCGAAACCGAGCACGGCGACAACCAGCAGCAACAGGTACTGGCGGAGCAACTGCTGCATGCCGATACCGCTGAGTTTTACAACGCGGCGCTGTAATGAGCTGGCAACAACGTATTGAACAGGCGCTGGAGGAGCGGCAGCAGAATGCCGCTTACCGTCATCGCCAGGTGAACCAGGGCGGCAATGGCCGCCATATTCAGCTCAACGGCGAGCGCTACCTGAACTTTTCCGGCAACGACTATCTTGGCCTGAGCCAGGATCCGCAGGTGATCGCCGCCTGGCAGCAGGGCGCCCAGCAGTATGGCGTTGGCAGCGGCGGCTCCGGGCACGTCACCGGGTTCTGTGCGGCGCATCAGGCGCTGGAACAGCAACTGGCGGAGTGGCTCGGCTACCCGCGTGCGCTGCTGTTTATCTCCGGCTATGCCGCCAATCAGGCATTGCTGGCGGCACTGATGCAGGCGGACGATCGCATATTGGCGGACCGGCTCAGCCACGCGTCGCTGCTGGAGGCGGCCGCCCATTCACCTGCCCAGCTGCGGCGTTTTCGCCACAATCAGCCGCAGGCGCTGGCCGGCCTGCTGGCAAAACCTTGCGGTGGCCAGATGCTGGCGGTGACCGAAGGGGTGTTCAGCATGGACGGCGACAGCGCACCGCTGGCGGAGCTGCATCGCCTGACCCAAGCGGCGGGGGCCTGGCTGATGGTCGATGACGCGCACGGCATCGGCGTTCACGGTGAACAGGGGCGCGGCAGTTGCTGGCAGCAGGGCGTGCGGCCCGAACTGTTGGTGGTCACCTTTGGCAAAGCCTTTGGCGTCAGCGGCGCGGCGGTACTGTGCGACGAGGCCACGGCGGAATATCTGCTGCAGTTTGCCCGCCATTTGATTTACAGCACCGCCATGCCACCGGCGCAGGCTTGCGCCCTGCAGACGGCGTTGCAGCGTATCCAGCAGGGGGACGAATTACGCGCCCGGCTGCAGGACAATATTCAGCGCTTCCGCCAAGGTGCGGCCCAGTTACCGTTAGCCCTGACGGCGTCGGTGACCGCCATTCAGCCGTTGCTGGTGGGCGACAACCAGCGTGCGCTCGATCTGGCGCAGCAGCTGCGTGGCCAGGGGTTGTGGGTGAGCGCCATTCGTCCGCCAACGGTGCCGCCGGGCGGCGCGCGCCTGCGCATTACCCTGACGGCGGCGCATCAGCCGCAGGATATCGATCGCCTGCTGGAGGTATTGCATGACGTCAGCCTTTGAGCCGGTCAACAAGCAGGCGGTAGCCTCGGCCTTCAGCCGTGCGGCGGGCAGTTATGATTCGGCGGCGGTACTGCAACGTGATGTTGGTGAGCGCTTGCTGGGGATGGGGGCGAAGCATCGGGGCGAACAGTTGCTCGACGCAGGCTGCGGCACCGGGCACTTCAGCCGCCGCTGGCGCGAATTGGGGAAGCAGGTTACCGCGCTCGATCTGGCGCCGGGCATGCTGGCATTCGCCCGCCAGCAACAGGCAGCGGATCACTATTTGCTGGGGGATATCGAAAATGTGCCGCTGCCCGCGGCTGCGGTAGATATCTGTTTCAGCAGCCTGGTGGTGCAATGGTGCAGCGATTTGCCGCGCGCTTTGGCGGAGCTGTACCGGGTAACCCGGCCGGGTGGCGTGATTTTGTTTTCTACGCTGGCGGAAGGCTCGCTGGTGGAATTGGGCGACGCCTGGCAGCAGGTAGACGGCGAGCGTCACGTGAACGACTTTCTGCCGTTGGCGCAGATCGACGCGGCCTGTGCCGGCTATCGCTACCTTCTGGAGACGGAGCGACAAACCTTGAACTACCCGGACGTGATGGCGCTGATGCGATCGCTCAAGGGGATTGGTGCCACCCATTTGCATCAGGGGCGCGAAGCCGGTTTGCTGTCCCGTCGGCGGCTTGCCGCTTTACAGGCTGCCTATCCACGCCGGGGTGGGCAATTCCCGCTCAGCTATCATCTGGTTTATGGAGTGATTTATCGTGATTAAGCGTTGGTTCGTCACCGGCACCGATACCGAGGTGGGCAAAACCGTGGCCAGCAGCGCCTTGTTGCAGGCGGCCAATTTGGCGGGGTATCGCACGGCCGGTTACAAGCCGGTTGCCTCCGGCAGCGACATGACGGCCGAGGGGCTGCGCAATGGCGACGCGCTGGCATTACAGGCCAACAGCGCCGTGGCGCTGAGCTACGCGGAGGTGAATCCTTATGTGTTTGCCGAACCGACGTCGCCGCACATTGTCAGTGCCGACGAAGGGCGGCCAATCGAACTGGCCCAGCTTTCCGCCGGCCTGCGCCACCTGGAGCAAAGGGCCGACTGGCTGTTGGTCGAAGGGGCAGGCGGTTGGTTTACGCCGCTTTCCGAGCAGCATACCTTCGCCGACTGGGTACAGCAGGAGCAACTGCCGGTGATCCTGGTGGTAGGGATCAAACTGGGTTGCATTAACCATGCCGTGCTGACCGCGCAGGCGATCCAGCAGGCGGGGTTGCAGCTTGTCGGGTGGATTGCCAACGACGTCACCGCACCGGGCCGCCGTCATCAGGAATATTTGGCTACGCTGCGCCGTATGCTGCCTGCGCCATTGCTGGGGGAGATCCCGCATCTGCCGCAACCTGAACGGCAGGCGCTGGGGGCATATCTGGATTTGAGCGTTTTATCCCACTGATCGTCGAGTCGTCCGTCCACGGCATTTACCGTGGACGGAGATAATGTGACTTGTCGTTTTCACATGGCAGTAACGCAGGCATTATCGAAGTACAGAACGCCATTTTTCGCCAAAGCGTACAAATTGAAAGACAGGATGACGTGGGTTGCCCAAACCGGCACTTTGCGTCTGTTGCTGTTAAAACGGTACTCTTTGAACTGAGCATAATCATTGGCGTTTAGGGTGCCATCCCAGGCGGCGGCATCAGATTTGGCGATGATCGACACGCCATTGCTTTCCGTTTCCTGAATGCAGGCATAGCGAAGCGTGGCAAATAAATTGCCGGACCCGCCATTCAGCGCTTTCAGAGTAAAGCAGGCGCCCAACTGTTCATATTGCGATACCGGAACAACCACCCTCAGACCGGCGTTTGAATTGGTATTACCCAGCTTGGTCACCTTTAACGCATTGCTGCCGTTAACGCCCGCACCGGCTTCAATGGCGAGGGTAATGGCATCCGAGGTAAAAGGATCGCTGACGTTACCGCCGGAAACCTCCCAACCGAAGGGTTTGGTGCTGAATGCGAAACTGCCGTCCTTGATTTTATTATTATTCGCGGTGGTCAGCGTTTGAATACCGGCACCCGCACCACCGCCATCAAGCCGACTGTGGCTAATCACAAAGTCGCCAGTGCCGCCGAAATAACGCCCTGTCGCGGTTCTGACACCGTAAAACTTAACGTTTTCGACGATAATCCCGCTACTGCCCGCTTCGGTGTAGAAGCAATAGTCTTGCGGCAGAACGCCTTTAAGCGTAATGATTTCTCCGCCCTGAATAAGTAATGAAGCATTCTGGTGGGCGCTGCAGCGGAAAGGAATATCTGTAATCGGGCTATTTTCATTATTGAACTCGATATGGCAACCGTGCAGTTCGACGCTCCCTGCTTGCACATTCACAATAGCACCAGCGTAATCTATTGATGTACCGAAGAAACGAAAAGCGCCGTTCGGGTTCTGGTTGCCGATGGCCAGCCCTTGCGAGTTACCGAGAGTGCCACCAAAGAAGTTAATTCCTTCACCAAAGTTCTTGGCACCGCTGTTGGCAGGCGGCATATGCACGCATTCAAAGCAGCGGATAACATGACAGGCGTAGTAATGTGCAATATAAGCGTTAGTACCAAAATACATGCCGTAATAAAAACCGGAGATATACAGGTTATTAACGGAAAAATTCCCCAGCAGGCTTTCTGGCGAGTCAAACAGGATCCCGTCAATAAAGTTGTATTCGACTTTTTCTTCATCGGCCACAGTAGGCGGTGTGGATTTTTTCTTTGCACCGATCCCTTTGACGGTAAAGTTTTTTAAGATTGGCGCTGGTCGAATTGGGACACCATTATCCAATGCGAGGGCGGTTGTGTAGCAACGCATAAAGTAGTTGTGATCGCTTTCAGTGCCACTCGGAATCTTAGTGGTTATATTTACGCCGTTGCCGTCGATATAAACGAAGCCCACGTCGATATCGGTCTTGGGCGCTACCCATTCCTCAAAGGGCGCAGTGAATTTGACGATTGCCGGTCTTTTTAATGTGTCTTTAATGAAGGTTTGCGCTTTGATCAGCTCATCGCGTGACTTGACGTAAATCCCCCCGATATCGAGACGTTCTTTTAGGGTCCAGATCTTCGTGTTCAGATCGCTATATTGAATAAATGCTGCGTCGTTATCGGCCATTGTCCACTCCTCAGTAAGGTCAATCAGGTATGAAAGCCCGTTGAGTATGGAAGGCGTGTTGACTCATTCACAGCAATGCGGGCTCTGTCCTGGCTGGTACAACACAGGAGCAGAGAAAGGGGATCAACCGGCTCGAAAGAGAGCCGGGGCGCAGTACTCCGCGCCCCGCCAGTTACACTGCCAGATAGGCATTGATCAAGTCCTCGTCCAACTGCTCCAGCGTGCCGTTCGCCACACTGCGGCCCTGATCCATCAGGCAAAAGCGATCCGCTACGCGGCGCACAAACGGCAATTTGTGCTCCACCAGCAGGATCGTCATGCCCAGTTCGCGGTTCAGTTTGCGGATTGCATTGCCGATATCGGCGGCGATCGAAGGCTGTACTCCGCTGGTCGGTTCGTCGAGGATCAGCAGCTCCGGTTCCAGCACCAGCGCACGGCCAATCGCCAGTTGCTGTTGCTCGCCATCGCACAAATCCCCGGCCCGGCGGCTGCGCATTTCCCGCAGGTTGGGGAACAGGCTGTAAATGAGCGGCGGAATGCGCCGGGTTTTGTCCCGGCCGGCCATCAGCGCCACCTGCAGGTTCTCCTCCACGCTGAGCTGCGAGAAGATTTGTCGCCCTTGCGGCACGTAGCTGATGCCCAGCGCCGCCCGGTTTTCCATCGGCTGCTGCAACAGATTTTGCGGGGGTTCGTCCGCCAACTGCCAGGTCATGCTGCCGCTGACGACCGGCAAATGCCCCATAATGCAGTTGACCAACGTGGTTTTGCCCACGCCGTTACGACCGATAAGCACCGTGCACTGGCCGCGCGGCAACTCCAGGTTAATATCCCACAGTGTATGATTTTGCCCGTAGAACTGGTTCACTGACCTTAAACTCAACATCCGGCACTCTCCTCAAAGACCCGTATTCCACTCGTGGATGTGTGCCCAAATGGGCACAGGCGTAACGCGTTCCTGCTAAAAACCACACCGATTTCACCGGCCGGCATCAGAGCAGGAACGGCCATCAAACGTCTACTTCCCTGCGTTATCCACTCCTTACTGCTTGAACCGCCCTGGCGGTTTCTTTCCCGAGTGTCTTAATGTCCAGAATAAAATGCTGCATGCCTACCTTTAACGAGGTAGTTACGGTTAAGGAAAAATAAACGATTTACAGGCAAAAATGGTTGTTAATGGCGTTTTATCAGCGTGTTTTCGCCTTTGTTGTGTCATTGCCAGTTATTTAGCCCCAGGCTGACGCTGAACGTAGAGCAGCTAATCCTGCCGTACCGACGCGGATATTTCACCTGGTCTCACTTTTGCCGTTAAACGATATTGCAACTCTCAGGCCAACTTTTACAATCGGGGAAAAAAGGGGGAATGTTATTGTCTTGTTAACCGTTTGTCGGGTGTAGACTGGCCCAGCGGCCCGGCCAAAAATGCGGTGGAAAGTTAACGCGGACGATTTTTGCACTGTTGCAGTGCTGTGAGGAAAAGTGATGGTGCAAACTATTTCGCCGGTTGCGGCAAGATGCGGCACATGAGCGCAAAAATGGGATAAATGTGTTTTTGGCAATGGGGCTGTTTAGCATTAATCGGTATAAACAAAGCGAATTTTTTGTGAAAAAATAACTAAAAAAGCCGTTTCGGCGAGGAGAAACGGTAAAAAGCGTTCTTTCTGCAACTCCCGTCACGGGCGGGGCGGTGGGAGTTATCCACTATTCCTGTGGATAACCTTGTGCATTAGATTTAGAAAAGCGGTTTAAAGCGAGAGCGGGCGCGGGTTCTGTTCGCGTTGGCCGCATTCTCATCTTTTTATTAAATGTGTTTAATATCAATAAATTAACTAAAATCAAGACACGAATGTATTGATGATGTGGCTATGTATGATTTTTCGCCGCAGTGCTATCAATAAGTTAATTTTTGACGGATTTTGGGGATAAATCAGTTATTGACAATAAAAATGTCACGCGACTGTAACCCTGTCGGTGCATCCACGCCCCGCCGACGCGCATCAGGCGGCGCTTTGCCATTGCGCGTCGGTGCCGGGGTCAATGGCGGGCTACGCCATCTTGAGCAACGAATCGCTTGAAGCTGGTTTTATATCCAGTATCATAGGCACTGGCGAAAATCGCCGGGGCTTTCCATAATTAGGGGCCATTCGTCGAGCATCCGCTCCATGGCCGCCTGAGCGCGCGCATCTCCACAGGGTAGCCGAGTCAATGAGTAAAATTTTCAAACTGCATTCCGATTTCAAACCGGCCGGCGATCAGCCGGAAGCCATTCGCAAGCTGGAAGAGGGCCTGGAAGACGGCCTGGCGCATCAAACGCTGTTGGGCGTTACCGGTTCGGGCAAGACATTTACCATCGCCAACGTCATCGCCGATCTAAACCGGCCGACCATGGTACTGGCGCCAAACAAGACGCTGGCGGCGCAGCTGTATGGCGAGATGAAAGAGTTCTTCCCCGAGAATGCGGTTGAGTATTTTGTCTCGTACTACGACTACTACCAGCCGGAAGCCTATGTTCCCAGCTCCGACACCTTTATTGAAAAAGACTCCGCGGTGAACGAGCACATCGAACAAATGCGCCTTTCAGCCACCAAAGCGCTGCTGGAACGCCGCGACGTGGTGGTGGTGGCATCGGTGTCGGCAATCTACGGTCTGGGCGATCCGGAGCTGTATCTGAAGATGATGCTGCACCTGACCAAGGGCATGATCATCGATCAACGTTCGATCTTGCGGCGTTTGACGGAGCTGCAATATTCCCGCAACGATCAGGCTTTCCAGCGCGCCACCTTCCGCGTGCGCGGCGAGGTGATCGACATCTTCCCGGCAGAGTCGGACGAGCTGGCGCTACGCATCGAGCTGTTTGATGAAGAAGTCGAGCGGCTTTCGCTGTTCGATCCGCTGACCGGCCAGATCGAGCAGGTGGTACAGCGCTTCACCATTTACCCGAAGTCGCACTACGTGACGCCGCGCGAGCGGATCCTGCAGGCGATGGAAGAGATCAAGGTGGATCTGGCCGAGCGGCGCAAGGTGCTGCTGGCCAACAACAAGCTGCTGGAAGAACAGCGCCTGACGCAGCGCACCCAGTTTGATCTGGAGATGATGAACGAACTGGGCTACTGCTCCGGCATTGAAAACTATTCGCGCTATTTGTCCGGGCGCAGCGAGGGCGAGCCGCCACCGACGTTGTTTGACTACTTGCCGGCGGATGGCCTGCTGGTGGTCGATGAATCGCACGTCACCATTCCGCAAATCGGCGGTATGTACAAAGGTGACCGCTCGCGCAAGGAAACGCTGGTGGAATACGGCTTCCGCCTGCCGTCGGCGCTGGATAACCGCCCGATGCGCTTTGAAGAATTCGAAGCGCTGGCGCCGCAGACTATTTACGTGTCCGCCACGCCGGGCAAATATGAGCTGGAGAAATCCGGCGACGACATTATTGATCAGGTCGTGCGGCCTACCGGGTTGCTGGATCCGATAGTGGAAGTGCGGCCGGTCACCACCCAGGTGGACGACCTGCTTTCCGAGATCCGCAAGCGGGTGGCGGTCAAGGAACGCGTGTTGGTTACCACCCTGACCAAGCGCATGGCGGAAGATCTGACCGAATACCTGGAAGAGCACGGTGAGCGCGTGCGCTATCTGCACTCGGACATCGATACCGTGGAACGCGTCGAAATCATTCGTGACCTGCGTCTGGGCGAGTTTGACGTGCTGGTGGGCATCAACCTGTTGCGTGAAGGGCTGGACATGCCTGAGGTGTCGCTGGTGGCGATTCTGGACGCAGACAAGGAAGGTTTCCTGCGTTCCGAACGCTCCCTGATCCAGACCATCGGGCGTGCGGCGCGTAATCTCAACGGCAAGGCAATCCTCTACGGCGACAGAATTACCGACTCGATGGCCAGGGCGATTGGCGAGACCGAGCGCCGCCGCGTCAAGCAGCAGGCGTTCAACGAAGAAAACGGCATCGTGCCTAAAGGCCTGAACAAGAAAGTGTCCGATATCCTGCAGTTGGGCCAGCCGGGCAACCGCAGCAAGGGCCGAGGGAAGGGCAAGGCCGCGGAAAGCGCCGCTCAGTATCAGCACCTGACGCCAAAAGCGCTGGATCAGAAAATCCGCGAGCTGGAAGCGCAGATGTATACCCACGCGCAGAACCTGGAGTTCGAGCTGGCCGCCGGTTTGCGTGACGAAATCCACCAGTTGCGCGAGCAGTTTATCGCCATCTCGTGAGCCGTTGGGGCACCGTATTCGGTGCCCGCATCCATCGGGGCGAATTTCTTCGCCCCCTACGGTGATGTGAACGCTGCGGTTTGAAAGACGAAGGGTATAAATTTCTTGTCGCCTGCGCCAAAGCTGATTATGGTGTGCGGCCAATTGACTAACGCGAGCCAAAGACCATGACCGAACACCAGTCCAAAGACCCGTTGCACGGCGTCACTCTGGAACAACTTTTAACTAAGCTGGTGGAGAGCTATGGCTGGTCAGGGTTGGCCGAACGCATTCGCATCAACTGCTTCAGCAGCGATCCCAGCATCAAATCCAGCCTGAAGTTTTTGCGCCGCACGCCCTGGGCGCGCAAGCAGGTGGAAGATCTCTATATCGATATGGTCAACAGCGCCGTCAGCGACAACCCGTGGCTGCGTGGGCGCGATTAACCGACCGCGATTAACTCAGGCGCGGGTGCCCAGTTCTATCAACGCCTGATCCAGCGCCTGGCGCAACAGTTGGCGATCGTGGCGGTAAGGAATATCGGCGGCTTCCAGCGGTTGCTGAATCACTACCCGATCCTGCACTGCCCCGGTATCCGCCGCCGGGCCGACAATCAGCGCATCAATCATCTTGCGGCCAATCCGCTCTTCCATCAGTTCCAGCTTGTCTTTCAGTGACAATGCCGCCGCCGCGACGCTCAGTTCGCGCCCCAGATTGCCGATGTAAATCATATTGGCGCTGCTGCGACGCAGAGCCTGGGTGAGATCGTCCAACAGTAACAACGGCATCAGGCTGGTGAGAAAACTGCCCGGCCCAATCAGGATAACGTCGGCCTGCGCGATGGCGTCCAGCGCTTCACGCGTGGCATGGACGTGCGGCGACAGCATCAGCTCCTGCGGCATATGGGTGAGCTGGTCGATATTCACCTCACCGTAAACCTGGTGGCCTTCGTGATCGTGCGCCATCAGATCCACCGGCTGCTCGGACATCGGGATCAGCGCCGCGTCCACTTTCAGCAGGCTGCGTACCAGATTGATCGCTTCCAACGGGCGCACGCTAAGATGATCCAGCGCTTTCAGCATCAGATTGCCGAGATTATGCCCCGACAGCTCGCCGTTGCCGCTGAAGCGGTATTCGAACATCGCGGAGGCGACGCTCGGTTCGGTGATCAGTTGATTGAGACAGTTGCGGGTATCGCCCCAGGCAATGCCGCCTTCCGAGCGGCGGATGCGACCGGTGGAACCGCCATTATCGGTGGTGGTCACAATGCCGGTTAAACGGGAGCCTAAAGACGACAGGGAAGACATCACGCGACCAAGACCGTGGCCGCCACCTAATGCCACCACCCGATCGAGATCGGCCAGGGTACGATTACGCATAAATTTCCTTACAAAGGGGGCTGAAACTGCCCGCATAAAATAGCGGATCTGGCGTAAAAACGCGATATACCCGTCATACTTGAAGTTGCCTCTGTGTTGGCTGCAAGCGCTTACCCCAGTCACTTACTTGAGTAAGCTCCTGGGGGCTCCCGCTCTTGCCGTCGGGAGGCAACTCCAATTATTTAGGGTAAAAGAGTGTCATTTGCGTGATTCTGGTCAATTCACCTGCGTAAGGGGCGTTTATCATGGTTAACCAGACTCGCGGCCACCTAAAAACGCTGTATACACAATTATATAGCGAAATTGCGAGTTGGCTATCGCGTTTATTTAGCGCTAGTATTCTGGTGAAAACCACGGTTTCGTTCCGGCTATTTAAGCAGCGGGAACTGAGACCAAAACTCCTAGCCTCTGGGCCTACGTTGTTCTTGCGAACAATATGGCGCTTGGGCCGTGGCGAAGTCAGCCACCAGGGTGCAGAGTGGAAACGCTCGCATCTCCCGACTTTGGAAAGGTGTTATGGTGCCGCAACTCATTGATGCTTATGAGCGTAAGTTCTATTACTTGCGCCTGTCGATCACCGACGTGTGTAACTTTCGTTGCACCTACTGCTTGCCTGACGGTTACCGACCTAACGGCAGCCCGAAAACCTTCCTGTCGCTGGATGAGATCCGGCGCGTCAGCCGCGCATTCGCCGAACTGGGCACTGAAAAGGTCCGCCTGACCGGCGGTGAACCTTCGCTGCGCCGCGATTTTACCGAGATCATTGCCGCCGTGCGTGAAAACCCGGCCATCCGAACGCTGGCGGTCACCACCAACGGTTACCGTCTGGCGCGCGACGTCGCCCAGTGGCGCGACGCCGGCCTGACGGCGATTAACGTCAGCGTCGACAGCCTGGATGCCCGCCAGTTTCATGCCATTACCGGCCAGGACAAGTTCCGCCAGGTGATGGACGGCATCGATGCCGCGTTTGCCGCCGGGTTCAGCAAGGTCAAGGTCAATGCGGTACTGATGCGTGACGTCAATCATCAGCAACTGGGCGCATTTCTGCACTGGATCAAGGACCGCCCGATCCAACTGCGTTTTATCGAACTGATGGAAACCGGCGAGGGTGGCGAGCTGTTTCGCCGGCATCACGTGTCCGGCGAAGTGATTCGCTTGCAACTGGAGCAGCAGGGCTGGCAACGGCAACCCCGCGGCCGCAGCGACGGCCCGGCGCAGGTATTCAGCCACCCGGATTATCAGGGGGAAGTGGGGTTGATCATGCCGTACGAGAAAGATTTCTGCGCCAGCTGCAACCGGCTGCGGGTCTCCGCCATCGGCAACCTGCATCTGTGCCTGTTCGGCGAGCAAGGCATCACGCTGCGCGATCTGCTGGCGGACGACGGCCAGCTCGAGGCATTGAAGCAACGTATCCAGGGCGGGTTGCTGAGCAAAAAACAGACCCATTTCCTGCATCAGAACAACACCGGCATTACCCAGAACCTGTCGTTTATCGGCGGATAATGCTCTGCATATCTCAAGCCGCAGCGTTGTTGGCTGTAACTTGAAATCTATTGGGCATCCAACGAAGAGGAGCATCGTTAACAATGAGTCATGGCAGCAGTGAATTCATTCCGGCGCATATCGCCATTCTGACCGTCTCGGACAGCCGGGGCGAAGCGGAAGACACCTCCGGCCACTATCTGCAGGAAGCGGCGCAGGAGGCGGGCCATCAGGTGGTGGATCGCGCCATCGTCAAAGACGATAAATACCTGATCCGCGCGCGGGTTTCCGCGTGGATTGCCGATGAAGGCGTGCAGGCGGTGTTGATCACCGGCGGCACCGGTTTTACCGCCCGCGACAACACCCCGGAAGCGCTGCTGCCGCTGTTCGACCGCGAGGTCGAAGGATTCGGCGAACTGTTCCGCATGGTGTCCTACGAAGAAATCGGCACCGCCACTATCCAGTCGCGCGCGCTGGCCGGCATCGCCAACCGGACGGTGATTTTCGCCATGCCGGGTTCGACCCGCGCCTGCCGCACCGCCTGGGAGCGCATTATTGAAGAGCAGTTGGACGCGCGCCACCGCCCGTGCAACTTCCAGCCCCATTTGAAGAGATAAGATCCATGACGCAGTTAACCCATATTAACGCCGCGGGCGAAGCCCATATGGTCGACGTGTCCGCCAAGGCGGAGACGGTGCGCGAAGCCCGCGCCGAGGCCTTTGTCGAGATGCTGCCCGCCACGCTGGCGATGATCCTCGGCGGCAGCCACCACAAGGGCGACGTCTTCGCCACGGCGCGCATCGCCGGCATTCAGGCGGCGAAACGCACCTGGGAGCTGATCCCACTGTGCCATCCGCTGATGCTGAGCAAGGTTGAAGTGCAGTTGGAGGCGCAACCGGAACACAGCCGGGTGCGCATTGAAACCTGCTGCCGGCTGACCGGCAAGACCGGCGTCGAAATGGAAGCGCTGACCGCCGCCTCGGTCGCCGCGTTGACCATTTACGACATGTGCAAAGCGGTGCAAAAAGACATGGTGATCGGCCCGGTACGGCTGCTGGCGAAAAGCGGCGGCAAGTCCGGTGATTTTAAGGTGGACCTATGATTAGCATTCTGTTTTTTGCCCAAGTGCGCGAACTGGTGGGCACCGGCGAGTTGTCGATGCCGGCGGACTATCCCACGGTAGAGGCGCTGCGCAGGGCGTTGTGCGCACGCGGCGAACGCTGGGCGCTGGCGCTGGAATCCGGCAAGCTGCTGACGGCAGTCAATCAGTCGCTGGTGGCGGCCGAGCACCCGCTGCGCGCCGGCGATGAAGTCGCTTTCTTTCCGCCGGTAACCGGAGGTTAACAGTGGAAAACACCCGTATCCGCGTCGGCGCAGCGCCATTCAGCGTCGGCGATGAGTATCAGTGGCTGGCGCAGTGCGATGACGACGGCGCCGTCGTGACCTTCACCGGCAAGGTGCGCAACCATAATCTGGGCGATGACGTCAGCGCGTTGACGCTGGAGCACTACCCCGGCATGACCGAAAAAGCGCTGGCGGAGATCGTGGTGGAAGCGCGCAACCGCTGGCCGTTGCAGCGGGCGACGGTGATCCACCGCGTGGGCGAGCTGTTTCCCGGCGAGGAGATTGTGTTCGTCGGCGTGACCAGCGCGCACCGCAGCATGGCGTTTGCCGCCACCGAATTCATCATGGACTACCTGAAAACCCGTGCGCCGTTCTGGAAGCGCGAAGCGACCGGGCAGGGCGACCGCTGGGTCGACGCGCGTGACAGCGATCGTCAGGCGGCGGAACGTTGGCATAATGCGAGTAAATAACGCTTCAACAGCGGAAACAAATCAACACCTTTGCAACTTTCAGCTTAGGCTTTCTGTGGTACGCTTATAGCAGGTGAAACCTGACATAACAGGGTTTCGAAATCTTGTTCAATACGCAAAAGGTAACCGTCATGGACCGATATCCACGCTCTAATGGTTCAATCGTTGAACGTGCCAACAGCGGCATTCAGGCTTATATGGCGCAGGTTTATGGCTGGATGACCTGTGGCCTGCTGTTGACGGCATTCGTTTCCTGGTACGCGGCCAACACGCCCGCGATCCTCAACTTTATTTTCTCCAGCCAGATCACCTTCTTCGGGCTGATTATCGCTCAGTTGGCGCTGGTGTTCGTGATTTCCGGCATGGTCAACCGCCTGAGCGGTACTGTGGCTACGTCACTGTTTATGCTTTATTCGGCGCTGACCGGGTTGACGCTTTCCAGCATTTTCATCGCTTACACCTACAGCTCGATCGCCAGCACCTTTGTGGTGACCGCCGGGATGTTCGGCGCGATGAGCCTGTACGGCTACACCACCAAGCGTGACTTGAGCGGTTTCGGCAGCATGTTGTTTATGGCGCTGATCGGTATCGTGCTGGCTTCGCTGGTGAATATCTGGCTGAAAAGCACCGCGCTGATGTGGGCGATTACCTATATCGGGGTGCTGGTGTTCGTTGGCCTGACGGCGTACGACACCCAGAAACTGAAAGCCATGGGCGAACAACTGAACGCTGATGACAAAGACAGCTTCCGCAAATACGCCATCGTCGGCGCGCTGACGCTGTATCTTGATTTCATCAACCTGTTCCTGATGTTACTGCGCATTTTCGGCAACCGCCGCTAAATCCGTCGTCTTTCAAGCCGCGGCGTTGTTGCTACGCGCCAGGCTGCAGCTTGAAATCCATAGGGTATCTGGTGATCGAAAAGGCTCTGCGATTCAACACGCAGAGTCTTTTTTTATGCCATTTTGCGGCGGAACATGGCGTAGGCGGCGCTGCCGGTGGTGGCGGTGATCACCAGCAGCGGCCACAGGCTGTGCCAGATAATGCCGAAGCTGGCGTCCTTCAAATAGATCTGTTTGGTGATGTCGGTAAAGTGGCGAATCGGGTTAACCCAGGTGAGATCCTGCAGCCACACCGGCATGTTCTCTACCGGTGAGACATAACCGGAAAGCAGGATCGCCGGCATCATAAACACGAACACGCCGATAAACGCCTGCTGTTGCGTGGCGCACAGCGACGAAATCAGCAGGCCGAATCCGACCAACGACAGCCCGTAAACCAGCATGGTGCCGTAGAACAGCAGCAGCGAGCCGGCGAACGGGATCTGGTACATAAAGATGCCAATCATCAGCACGATGCTGGCCTGGAAGGTGGCGACAATCAGCGCCGGTACCGCTTTGCCGATAAAAATCTGCCAGGTGGTCAGCGGCGATACCAGCAACTGCTCCAGCGTGCCCTGTTCACGCTCGCGCGCCACCGACAGCGAGGTGACAATCAGCACGCCGATGGTGGTGATCATGGCGATCAGCGAAGGCACCACGAACCATTTGTAATCCAGATTCGGGTTATACCAGTTACGCACCACCAACTCGCTGTTGTTGGGCTTGACGCGGTTGCCGATCAGCTCGTTTTGGTAATCCTGCACAATCTGCTGCACATAGTTGGCGGCAATCTGCGCGCTGTTGGAATTGCGCCCGTCGAGCAACAATTGCAGCGGGGCGGTAGTGCCGCTGGCGATATCGCGCGAGAACTGCGCCGGGAAGCGGATCAGCAGCAGCGCCCGCTGATTGTCGAGGGTGCTTTGTATCTCTTGCGGGCTGCGCAGCAGCAAGACGTGCGAAAAGGCTTTCGCCTTGGCGAAGCGCTGAGTCAGCTCCACCGAAGCATGACCGCTGTCTTCGCTGTACACCGCGATGGTGGCGTTGGTCACCTCCAGCGTGGCGGCGAAAGGGAACAGCAGCACCTGCAGAATAACCGGTAAAATCAGGATGGCGCGGGTCTGCGGATCGCGCAGCAGCGATTGCATTTCCTTAATGATTAACGTCCAGAGACGGTAAAACATTGTCTTTCTCCTTAATCCAGCCGCCGCTGGGTTTTCCAGGCCGTCAGGCCGATAAACACCACCGCCGAGGCGATCAGGAACAGCAGGTTAATCATCAGTACCGTGCTGACGTTGCCTGCAAGAAACAGTGTCTGCAACGTGCTGACGAAGTAGCGCGCCGGGATGATATAAGTCACGGCGCGCACGATCGCCGGCATGCTGTCGATTTGGAAGATAAAGCCGGACAGCATGATCGAAGGCAGAAAAGCGGCATTCAGCGCCACCATCGCCGCGTTGAACTGGTTGCGGGTGATGGTGGAAATCAACAGCCCCATGCCGAGCGTGCTGGCGAGGAACAGGCTGCTGATCACGAACAAAATCAGCAGCGAACCGCGATAGGGCACGCCGAGCACGAATACCGAGACCACCATGCACAGCACCATGGCGATCATACCGAGGAAGTAGTAAGGCACCAGCTTGGAAAGCAACAGCTCGCTGCGCGTCACCTGGGTGGAGAGCAGTGCCTCCATGGTGCCGCGTTCCCACTCGCGGGCGATCACCAGCGAGGTAAGGATCGCGCCAATCACCGTCATGATAATGGTGATGGCGCCGGGAATGATGTAGTGCCGGCTGATGGCCGCCGGGTTAAACCAGTAACGCATCTGCACGTCAATCAGTGGTTTGTCCTCGCGCCCGCGATCGGTGGCGCGCTGCTGCTGCCAGATTTGCCACACGCCCTGGGTATAGCCCTGGACAAAGTTGGCGGTGTTCGGCTCGCTGCCGTCGGTAATAACCTGGATTGGCGCGCTGCCCTGCGGCCGCGCCAGCTGTTTGTCAAAGTCGTTGGGGATCACCACCAGCCCGCGGATTTGCCCGGCCTGCATCAGTTGGATCAACTGTTGGCGGTTATCGCTGATGGTCGGTTCAATGTAGGGCGAACCGGCGAAAGTGTGGGCCAGATCGCGGGCGTCCTCGCTCTGTTGCTCCATTAAAATGCCCAGCCGCAGCTTGCTGGAGTCCAGGTTGATGCCGTAGCCGAAGATAAACAGCAGCATCAAAGGGATCACAAAGGCGATCAGCCCGCTGCTGGGATCGCGCAGGATCTGCCGCGTCTCTTTCAGACACAGTGCACGCAGCCGCCGCCAGGAGAAACCGCTGGCGTCGGCGGAGGTGGTTTTCTCGTTCACGGCTATTTTTTCGCTCAAGGCTGCTTTCTCGCTCACGGCTGTTCCTCCCGATCGTAGCCCTGCACCAGTTCGATAAACGCCTGCTCCATTGAAGGATTGGGGTTGTCGTCGCTGGCGACTTGCTGTTTGAGATCGTCCGGCGTGCCGGCGGCGATGATCTTGCCGCGATACACCAGCCCGATGCGATCGCAGTACTCCGCCTCGTCCATAAAGTGGGTCGTGACCATCACCGTCACGCCTTTATCCACCATGCCGTTGATGTGCAACCAGAACTCGCGGCGGGTCAGGGGATCGACGCCCGAGGTCGGTTCGTCGAGAAACAGAATGTCCGGTTCGTGCATCAGCGCGCAGGCCAGGGCCAGCCGTTGCTTGAAGCCGAGCGGCAGCGAATCCGGCGTTTGGCTGAGGATTGGCCCAAAGTTGAAGGCGGTCGACATCTCGTTGATTTTGTCGCGCTGCGCTTTGCCGCTCAGGCCGTAAACACCGGAGAAAAATTTCAGGTTCTGCGCCACCGTCAGGTTGCCGTACAGCGAGAATTTCTGCGCCATATAGCCCAGACGCTGGCGCGCCTTGCCGGAGCTGGTTTTCAGATCCATATCCAGCACCAGCGCCTTGCCTTCGGTCGGCACCAGCAGCCCGCACATCATTTTGAAGGTGGTGGATTTGCCGGCGCCGTTCGGGCCGAGCAGGCCGAAAATCTCACCGCGCTGCACCTTGAAGTCCACGTGGTCGGTGGCGGCGAAATCGCCGAATTTCTTGGTCAGCCCCTGCGCTTCAATCACCGTTTGCGAGCTTTCACCCTCGACGGTCGGCATGATCTCCGCCAGCGCCGATTTACTGTTTGGCCCGCCGCCGAGCAGATCGATAAACGCATCCTCGAAGCGCGGATCCGCTTCCGTCATTTCCGCGTCCGGCAGATCCAGCGCTTGCAGTATCTGACGGTGATCTTCGCCTTGCTTGAGGATCAGCCGCAGGTATTTACCCTGGATCACCCCGTCGGTGACCGAAGGCAGGCAGATCGCCCGTTGCAGCAGGGCGCGGTGGCTGCCGGCGGGGGGCGCAATCAGCACCGTGCGCCCGGCCATGCGCTGAGTCAGATCTTTAGGCGCGCCGCTGAACAGCAATTCGCCTTCATTGAGCAGCAGCACTTCGCGACACTGCTCGGCCTCGTCAAGATAGGAGGTGCTCCACAGGATCAGCATGCCGTCGTTGGCCAGCTCATGCACCATGCGCCACAGCTCGCGGCGCGAGATCGGATCGACGCCGACCCCAGGCTCATCCAGCAGCAGCACCTGCGGTTGGCCTACCAGCGTGCAGGCCAGCCCGAGCTTTTGCTTCATGCCGCCGGAAAGCTTGCCCGCAAGGCGGGTGGTGAAGCGAGTGAGATCGGTGAAGGTCAGCAGCCGCTCGAAGGTTTGTTTGCGCAGATCGCCGGTGACGCCGCGCAGATCGGCATACAGCGTCAGGTTTTCCATGACCGTCAGATCTTCATACAGCCCGAACTTTTGCGGCATGTAGCCGAGGATGGCGTGCAGTTGACGATCTTGCGCGATCGGATCCAACCCGGCGACGCGCAGCATGCCGCTACTGGGTTTCAACAACCCGGCCAGCATGCGCAGCAGCGTGGTTTTGCCGGCGCCGTCTGGGCCAACCAGCCCGGTAACCGCGCCACTGGTCAGGCGGGTGGTCAGGCTGGCGACCGCGGGTTTTGCCAACGACGGGAAACGTTTTTCCAACGCCTCCAGTTCAATGACCTGTTCCATCACCGGCCCCTCAAGGTTTGGCAAAACGAACGGTGACCGGCATGCCCTGGCGCAACGCGTCATCGGCGTCGGTGACGATCACCCGCAGGCGGTACACCAAATCGGTGCGCAGGTCCGGGGTTTCGACGCTTTTCGGCGTAAATTCGGCGGTCGGCGACACAAAGCCGATTTTGCCGTGATAAGGCTTGTTCGGCCGGCCATCGGTATAAATTTCCAGTTCGGCGCCCGGCACCGCTTTACCCAGGCTGGATTCGTTCACATAGGCGCGCACCCACACCGGGCGGGTCAGCGAAAGCGTAAACACCGTGCCGCCGGCGCTGAGCATGGTGCCGGGCTCGATTGCGCGCGTCAGTACCGTGCCGGCCGAGGGGGAAACCAGGGTGGTGTCATGCAAATTCAGCTGCGCCTGCGCCAGCGCGGCTTCATTTTGCGCCAGATTGGCTTTGGCTTCTTCTATCTCCTGCGGGCGGTTGCCGCTGAGGTATTGCGACAGCTTGTCTTTCGAGGCCTGCAGGTTGGCCTGCGCCTGATTGCGCGAGGTGCGGGCATCTTCCAGCGCGTCGGCGGAGGTGGCGTTTTTCGCCCATAATCCCTGCTGGCGTTTGAAGAAGCTGTCGGCATAGTTAAAGGCGGAAAGGCGTTGCGCCACTTCCGAACGCACCTGGGCAATCTCTTCGGCACGGTAACCGGCCAACAACAGCGCCAGCTTAGCCTTGGCGCTGGCGACATTAGCCTGCGCCTGTTGCAGTGCATTAATGTACGGTGCGTCGTCCAGCTTGCCGAGCAGTTGCCCCGGTTGGATCGGATCGCCTTCGTCCACGGTCAGCGACGCCAGCCGTCCGTCGACGCGGAAGCCGAGATTCACCGTGCGGATATCGACGTTGCCGTACAGCGTCAGCGGCTGGTCTTGCTGCTGTTGGTAATACCAAAAGCCGTAACCGGCGGCGGCGATCAGCACGATAGCCGCCACAATGAGGGCACTGCGTTTCTTGTTCATAACACTCCCTGCCTATAAAGATTAAACCCAATGAATTTCACGTTACGGCCAGGCGACAAGTGCGTGAGACCCCAGGAGCTTACTCAAGTAAGTGGCTGGGGGGAGTGCACGCAGTCAACAACGCCGTAGCTTGAAATACGCAGGGTTTACGCGCCATAACGCTGGCGCAGCCCATTAACCAGAAGATCTATGTGTTCCGCCAGCACCTCGCTGATTTGCGCCGCTTCGGCCGCACCGATCTGCTGCCAGCCAGCCTGCCGGCGCACGGTTTCCCGCGCGATGCGAAACGACAGCACCTCGCCGAGCAGTGCGTGGGTGTGCAGCACGATTTTGGTCGAGCGCTCGTCGATGCCGGTATAGGCCGCCAGCAGGCGGCACAGTTTGGTATGCAGCGGCGCTATCACCTGCTGGTGGATCAGCGGATAAGCATCGGTAGGCGAGAGTTGCTCGCGCGACATGATTTTGCTCAGGTTCAGCGTATGCGGTTGGGTCATCAGTTCGCTGAACGCCAGCAGCCCGCTTTTCAGGTAGGCGAGATACTGTTCCGGCCGGCGCTCGGCGGCTGGTCGTTGCCAGAAACGGTCAATCTCCTCGGCCAGCGGGCGGAACGCCTGCTGGATAAAATCGGCAATCCACTGCGCAACGGCCAGATAGAGGCCTTCTTTGGAATTGAAGTAATAGGTAATGGCGGCGATATTCTGCCCGGCTCGTTGGGCGATATCGCGGGTGGTCGCGCCCTGAATGCCGTATTCGCCGAACATCTCGATGGCGGCGGCGATCAACTGCTGGCGCGCCTGTTCGCCGCGCGCCCGGCCGGTAGTTTGATTACCTGGCATAGACGGTGCTCGCAGAAGTTAATCAATCATATGATTAACTTTATGCCGGATTGAGTGAAATGCAACCAGAAACCCTTTTTTAATTCAGGTTATTTTCAGGATGTACTGAATTTCCGGCATATTGTGCTCTCAGTCAGTAAAATTGCGTTTTCTTGTGCGACTTCTGCTACACTCCCGCGCTGGTGCACTGCAGTTTGTGCCAAATCCCTCGTGGTCATGCTTAATGCCCCGTCTGATCATCCTCCCAGGAAACTGCACCGAACATTAGTTTAGGTTAGGGGGGATCTGGAGCTTTTCTCTACTATGTCATTTGAAACTCTCGGCTTAAGTGCTGAAATTCTGCGCGCTGTTGAAGAACAGGGCTATCGCGAACCTACGCCAATTCAGCGCCAGGCTATCCCTGTAGTGTTGGAAGGTCGTGACCTGATGGCCAGCGCACAGACCGGTACCGGTAAAACCGCTGGCTTTACCCTGCCGCTATTGCAGCTGCTGAGTAAGCATGATCATCCGATCAAAGGCCGTCGCCCGGTACGTGCGCTGATCCTGACGCCAACCCGTGAACTGGCGGCGCAGATCGGCGAAAACGTCGAAGCTTACAGCAAACACCTGCGCCTGCGTTCGCTGGTGGTGTTTGGCGGCGTGAGCATCAACCCGCAGATGATGAAACTGCGCGGCGGCGTCGACATTCTGGTGGCAACACCGGGTCGCCTGCTGGATCTGGAACACCAGAACGCGGTTGATCTGTCCAAAATTGAAATTCTGGTGCTGGACGAAGCTGACCGCATGCTGGATATGGGCTTTATCCATGATATCCGCCGCGTGCTGGCCAAGCTGCCTGCCAAGCGTCAGAACCTGCTGTTCTCAGCGACCTTCTCCGACGACATCAAAGCGTTGGCGAACAAGCTGCTGCACAACCCGGCATCGGTGGAAGTGGCGCGCCGCAACACCGCGTCCGAGCAGATCGAACAAAGCGTGCACTTCGTCGACAAGAAGCGTAAGCGGGAACTGCTGTCGCAGATGATCGGCGAAGGTGATTGGAAGCAAGTATTGGTGTTCAACCGCACCAAGCACGGCGCCAACCACCTGGCCGAGCAGTTGAACAAAGACGGCATCACTGCTGCAGCGATCCACGGCAATAAAAGCCAGGGCGCACGTACCCGTGCATTGGCCGATTTTAAAGACGGCAAAATTCGCGTGCTGGTGGCAACCGACATCGCGGCGCGCGGTCTGGACATCGACCAACTGCCGCACGTGGTGAACTACGAGCTGCCTAACGTGCCGGAAGATTACGTGCACCGCATCGGCCGTACCGGCCGTGCAGAGCGTACCGGTGAGGCTATCTCGTTGGTCTGTGTGGATGAACACAAACTGCTGCGCGACATCGAGCGCCTGCTGAAGCGTGAAATCCCGCGTATTGCCCTGCCAGGCTACGAGCCGGACCCAAGCATCAAGGCGGAGCCGATCATCAACGGCCGTCAGGGTGGCGGGCGCGGCAACGGCGGCGGTCAACGCTCCGGTAACGGTGGTGGTCAACGCAGCGGTAACGGCGGCGGCCATAGCGGCCAACGTGAAAACCGTGGCGGCGGCAGTGCTCGCCCTCAGGGTGACGGCAAGCCGCGTTCAGGCGCGCCGGCACGCCGTCCGCGCAGCCGCAAACCAGGCGAATAATATCGCGCTGTTGCAAGACGCTATCAGGCCACCTTTATAGGTGGCTTTTTTTATGTCTGGCGGAAGTGAATTTTCGTACTAGGATCGACGGGGTAACTCAATTTATCTGGAGCCGGTGATGAAACTGAAGTGCGCAATTCTTGATGATTATCAGCAGGTGGCACTCACCATGGCGAATTGGTCGACGCTAGCCGAGCGGGTCGAGGTGTTCGCCATGAGCCAGCATTTTACCGATGAAGCGGAGCTGGCGGTGCACCTGCAAGACTGCGACATGCTGGTGATCATGCGTGAGCGCACGCCGATCACCGCCACGCTGTTGGCCCGTTTGCCGAAGTTAAAACTGCTGATCACTTCCGGTATGCGTAACGCGTCTATCGATCTGGCCGCCGCCGAACAGCGCGGCATTGTGGTTTGCGGCACCGTCAGCGGTTCGGCCGCGCCGATGGAGCTGACCTGGGCGCTGCTGCTGGGGTTGGCAAAGCACACGGTGGCGGAAAACACCGGGTTGCGTAATAACGGCCCCTGGCAACAGGCGCTTGGTGTCACCCTGCAAGGCAAAACGCTGGGCCTGCTGGGGCTGGGCAAGATTGGCAGCCAGATGGCCAAGGTGGCGCAGGCGTTCGGCATGCGGGTGCTGGCCTGGAGCCAGAACCTGACGGCGGAAAGAGCCGGGCAACAGGGCGTTGCGCTGGCCGAGTCGAAACGGGCGCTGTTTGAGCAGAGCGATTTTGTCTCCGTCCATTTGGTGCTGAGCGAACGCAGCCGCGGGCTGGTGGGGCGCGATGAACTGGCCGCGATGAAGCCTTCCGCGTATCTGATCAACACCTCACGCGCGGCGATTGTCGATCAGGCGGCATTGATAGAAGCTCTGCAACAACAACGGATCGCCGGTGCCGGGCTGGACGTGTTCGAGGTTGAACCGCTGCCGGTGGACGATATCTTCCGCCGCCTGCCCAACGTGCTGGCGACGCCGCACCTGGGTTACGTGGCCGATGACAACTACCGTATCTACTTCCGCGAGGCGATTGAGGACATCGAGGCGTTTCTCGCCGGGCAGCCCCTGCGCAGGTTGGGCTAGCGCGGTTTGAATCCCAAAATAATTGGAGTTGCATCGCGGCGGCAACTAAGCGCATCCCTGGGAGCGTACAGGTAGTACGTGACCGGGGTAAGTGCAGGAAGCCAACAAAGATGCAGCTTCAAATATGCAGGGTTTATTCCCCCGTGCGCTTGTCTGATACCGGCATTCCCCCGTATCATTGCGCGTCTTTTTTAGCTGGGGTAATCATGCGCGTATTATTGGCTCCGATGGAGGGCGTTCTCGATTCTTTGGTGCGCGAGCTGCTCACCGAAGTGAACGACTACGACCTGTGCATCACCGAATTCCTGCGCGTGGTTGACCAACTGCTGCCGGCCAAATCTTTCTATCGCCTGTGCCCCGAACTGCACCATGCCAGCCGCACGTCGTCCGGCACGCTGGTGCGCATCCAGCTGTTGGGCCAGCACCCGCAGTGGCTGGGGGAAAACGCCGCCCGTGCGGTCGAGCTGGGTTCTTATGGTGTCGATCTCAACTGCGGCTGCCCGTCCAAGCTGGTCAACGGCAGCGGCGGCGGGGCGACCTTGCTGAAAGACCCGGAGCTGATTTACCAGGGCGCGAAAGCGATGCGTGCGGCGGTGCCGGATCATCTGCCGGTGACGGTAAAGGTACGCCTGGGTTGGGACAGCGACAGCCGCAGTTTTGAAATCGCCGACGCGGTGCAACAGGCGGGCGCTACCGAGCTGGCGGTGCATGGTCGCACCAAAGAGGACGGCTACAAGGCCGAGCGCATTAACTGGGCGGCGATTGGCGAGATCCGCAAGCGGTTGACCATTCCGGTGATCGCCAACGGCGAAATCTGGGATTACCAAAGCGCACAAGATTGCCTGCAAACCACCGGCTGCGACGCGGTGATGCTGGGGCGCGGCGCATTAAACGTGCCGAACCTGAGCCGGGTGGTGAAATACAACGAACCGCGCATGCCCTGGCCGCAGGTGGTGCAGCTGCTGCAAAAATACGTTCAGCTGGAAAAGCAGGGCGACACCGGCCTGTATCACGTGGCGCGCATCAAGCAGTGGCTGGGGTATTTACGCAAAGAGTATGCCGAGGCTACCGACCTGTTCGGCGAAGTGCGTGCTTTGACCAATTCGAAGGACATTGCGCGGGTGATTTGTTGTTCTGAATAATAATAAACCCGCAGGGAGCGGGTTTGATTAAATGTGGTTGTTCAGGCTTCGCTGTCGAGACGGTTTATTTCAATCTCGATATCCTGAATGTTCTTTTCCAGCCCTTCCAGGCAGGCACCCTGTTTATTCAAGAGATCGGCGATCGCTTCGGCAAATTCTGCATGTTTATATTCGCCCTGATCGAAGGCCAACCATTGCGCAGACAGCGTTTCGGTATTGGATTGTGCGTAGTGCCGCATTTCTTTTAGCTGAGAAACCACATCACGTAAATTATCAATCTGCGTCTTGCTGTTTTCATTGTCACTCATGCATTTCTCCTTGAGGTACATCATTGAAATAATCGTGACTGCCAGGTAAAGCCTACCCTATCTAAATAAAAATATCAGCGACGCTTACTGTTTTAGCCGGTTTCAATGATTTTTATAATAAATAAGTTATTTACAAACAAAAAGATATGGTAATTGTAAAATTATATAAATAATTTTGTTTGCCAGAGTTTTTTTGATTAAATTAATGATTTTAAGTTGTCAATAGTGTTTGTCTTATATGTCAAAAGGTAAGTTCAGGAATATTTAAAATGGCGGTGTGTTCCCTATAAAAGTAAATAGGGGAATATTCGCCTGTCGAGAGAGCGAATATTTCCCCTGCCGACAGCGCTCTGTCATCAGCTTTCCAAATCAATCCCAAAATAGCGCATCAGCGCTGCACGCCGTTCATCTTCGGAATGCAGCGTCGATTCATGACGCTGGTGATCTTCGGTGATGATCAGTTTGTTCTCGCTGAGGGTCACCCGGCCATTTTCCGTTGGCCGCGAGCACACCAGCCGCTGGGTAAAATGCGACTGCTGCGAGGTGCTGTGGTAGTGGCACATGCCGTCGAACTCACTCGGCTCACGGGCTTGCAGGGTAAAGCGGTACAGGGTTTTGGCGTGCGAGCGATTGTCGCCGTTTCTGCGTTCCAGATAATAGACCTCGCCTTCCTGTTCCAAATGGAAGGTGCCGCTGGTCTGCGGTTGCTGCTCGGTGGTGGTGATTTTCAGCGGCGTCAGGAACGAGTCGCCAAACCCCACGTCCACCAGATACGGCTGATCCAGCTCCACCTTCAGCGCCATATGGTCGAAGGGCGCACCGAAGCTGCCGTCGCGGGCGCGGATCTCGCCGGAAATAAACTGCACGTTAAAGCCGATGTCCTTCAACAGCGCGGCAAACAGCCGGTTCAGCTCATAGCAAAAGCCGCCGCGGTTGCGCTCGACAATTTTATTGAACAGCGCAGGTTCTTCCAGATGAATGCCCTGGCGATAAATAATGCTCAGGTTTTCAAAGGGCACGCTCAGCATATGGCAGCGGTGCAATTGTTGCAGCGTCAGGAGGTCAGCCTGGGGGATGCCTGCGAATCCAATATGTTGCAGGTAGCGTTGTCTGTCCACGGTGTGTCTCGCAGCAAAAAAATTGATTATAAAATAGTTGGATTTTTCACTGCTGTGGGCGCAATACGTGCTGCGTCAAAACGCCGGGGATTTGCCTGCCGCTTGCAGCAGCAGATTCACCCAGCGGCGGGTGGTGGTGCTAACGAACGCGCTGTCCGCCCAGCACAGGCGATATTGATAGGCGCAGGGCAGCTGCCCGTGATCGCCAAACACCGGCACCAGCTTGCCTGCGGCTAACGCATCCTGCGCCACCGCCAGGCTGCCGAGCACGATACCGTTACCTTCCATCGCTTCCTGCAACGCATGGCCGACGCTGTTAACGGTGAGGATGCCGCGCGGTGCCGCCGCGCCTGCGCCAAAGGCGGCGAACCAGTCTTGCCAGCCGGCGGCGCCCAGCCCTTGCGCGTCCTTCCACGGTGAGTGAATCAAGGGGGCCAGCGGGAGATCGGCGAGGGTGAACGCAGGGTGCGCGGCAAGAAAGGCGGGGCTCGCCAGCGGCGCAAAGGCATCGGCCAACAGCTCGCGGGAATGCGGCGGCGGGTTGGCGGTGGGGCTGTAACGGATGGCGATGTCCGCTTCGCCGCTGGCTAAATCGCGCAGGCTTTCGTTGGCGTCCAGCACCAGCGAGACATCAGGATCGGCGTGGCGCAGCGCCGGTAAACGCGCCGCCAGCCAGTGGCTGGCAATGCCCAGCGTGCAGGTCAGTTTCAGCGTTTGCTGCTGCACCGGCCGGGCGCGATCGCTGGCTTTTTGCAGCAGCGTCAGCGCACGGGTGACGTCGGTAGCCAGCCGTTTGCCGGTGTCGTTGAGTGCCACCGCATTGCCCTTGCGGTGAAACAGTTCAACGCCCAGTTCATTCTCCAACTGGCGTATCTGGCGGCTGACCGCCCCCAGCGTGACGTTCAACTGCTCCGCCGCCTCGGTAAAACTGGCGCAGCGCGCCGCCACCTCGAAGGTATGCAAGGCTTTCAGCGACGGCAGGCGTGGTTGGGCATTCAGCTTGAGTTTCATTCAACCATATTGCCAATCTATCGATGTTCCACAAGCGATTTTTCTCTTACTTTTTGTCAACGAATCGGACGGGAGAATTGGGTGGATATATTCATGGGGTTAGCCGCCGCGCTCTGCTGGGGCAGCACGGATTTTTTGATCGGCATCAACGCGCGGGCGGTGGGGGTGCGCAGGGCGGTATTCTTCTCCCAGGCGATCGGTTTTGTCATTCTGACCGCGTTGTTGCTGACCACCGCCATTCCCGCCTTTGCGGCGTCGGCCAGGGTTTGGGGGCTGGCGCTGCTGGCCGCCGGCCTGACGGTGGGCGCAACGTTGGCGCTGTCCCAGGCTTTCGCCATCGGCAAGGCGGCGCTGGTGGCACCCTTGGTCACCAGCTATGGTGCGGTGACCACGCTGTTATCCTGGCTTGGCGGCGAACGGCTTGGCGCACTGACGCTGGCCGGGCTGGCGGTATGTCTGTTTGGGGTGATACTCAGCGCGCTGGAGCCGGGCCGCCAGCCTGAAACATCCGGTTCGGCATGGCCCTCCGTCGCCTTCTCGTTGGTGGCGGCGCTCTGTTACGGCACCGGTTTTTGGTTGCAGGGAAAATACACGCTGCCGGTGCTGGGGCCACGCGTCAGCCTGTGGCTCGGTTACACGGTCGGGTTGGCGGCGGTGTTGATCCTGAACACTGACCGACGAGCGCTGGTTGCACGGCCCACCTGGCGGCAAGGCGGGCTGTTGCTGGCCGCCAGCCTGCTGAGTTTGGGCGGTTTTACCGCCTTTGCCGTGGGCGCCGGGGCGGGCTCGGTGGCTGTCGTCACCGTGCTAAGCACCTTGTCCGGCGGCATCGCCGCGCTGTTGGGCGCGATTTTGTTGCGCGAGCGGCTTTCCGGCCCGCAGTGGCTGGGGGTATTAACGGTATTGGCGGGCGCCGTGGTGCTGCATTTGCAACCGGCATAACTCATAACCAAACAGACTCTCTCACCCCGGACGATCGCCGTTAACATGGGGATATTCAGATAAGGAGTCAGTATGGATTTAACGCAAAAAGCCCGGCTGTTCGCTACGGCGGCACACGAGAGCTGCAAGCAGAAGCGCAAGTTTACCGGCGAGCCTTACATCGTTCACCCCACCGCGGTGGTGGCGCTGTTGCAGCAGGCAAACCCTACGCCGGAAATGATCGCCGCCGCCTGGCTGCATGATACGGTGGAAGACACCCCGGTGACCCTGGCGGATATCCGCCGCGAGTTCGGCCCCAGGGTCGAAGAATACGTGGAGATGCTGACCGACGTGCAAACTCGCCGTTACGGCGGTGAGCGGTTGCACCGCAAGAATGCCAATCTGCAACACAGTGCGTTGGCCTGCCCGGAAGCGCAAACCATCAAGCTGTGCGATCTGATCGACAACAGCAAAAACATCACCGACTACGAGCCGGCCTTTGCGCGCCAGTACCTGGTGGAGATGTCGCGCTTGCTGTGCGTGCTGCAGCAAGGCGACGCCGGGTTGTTGGCTACCGCCCGCAGTCAATGTGATGCCGCCGTCGCGCTGATTAACCGGCGCAGCGGCGACGACAGTTGGTTCAACACGTTGTGGCAGCAATACGAGGAGCATTTCAGGTTGGCTGTGTAGGTGAGGATTGAAGTTAAAACGGATTATGCTTTTGCGGGCGAGTTTATGAAAATGAAGCTTATTAAATCTGAGGGAACGAGCCGCCTCTAATGAGGCGACTCTTGAGCGTTACCAGGATTTACGTGGGTTGCGGGAAACAATATCAATCTTCTGACACAGCAGTTTGGTGATGTCCACCGAAGCCGGGTTGCTGGCGCTACCGCCGAAGTTTTTCAGGACGATGACAATTCGAGCGTAATTGACATAGCCTTCCGGCAGCGGCAGATACTCCGCAGAATCCAGCGCAGTGATACGATCCGAAGTCATGGTGGCCGGTGACGTTGGCGTTACGGTGCCGCTTCGTCCCCACTGGCAGGTTTTTTCCAGCACGGTGGTGGTCCCGGCGTTACCCTTAAGTTCGTATTTACCCTGATAGGTGTTAACGGCGACATCCATGCTGCTCAGGCCCTGCAGGTTCTCCAACGTGGCGCGCCACAACACCAGATCGTTTTTTTCAATCGGGAAATAAACTTCGATTTTCTTGTCCGCCGCTGCCGTTTTGGTGGTGGCGGTAAGCACGCCGTTTTGCAGCGTCACCGTCAAATCGGAGGTTTCGGTTTGCGAGATGCGGGTGCCGCTGGCGGCGTAAACATTGTTCAACTGCAGCGCGCCGCTTTCCTTCCATGTCGGCTCTGGCAGGTGATTAACGCCATCGCCGAGATAGAGTTGACGCCACATGTTGATATAGCCAGGAGCGACGATCTTCTTCATTTCAATATGGTTGTTTGACCACCCTTTCTTGATGTCAGAGTTCACCAGATCGAAACCGTCTATGTAGCATTTACCGCTCAAATCGCTGGATTTGTCGAAGTAAAAATACTCAACGTATTGGTAGGGAACCGTGCTGTCGGGATCGGTAACGTTGGTTTGCACGCTGTGCCACTGGCTGTCCTTGATTTTTACCGTGCCGCTGTTGTCACTGGTAAATACCGGCCGGGAGTTGCGGGAGTTTTTATTGCCCCATTCGAAGTGACAGTTTTTAAAATCCAGCGTGCCGGCTTTGAGGTCGAATAACCCATAGTCAGTATTCGCTTGTTGATCGGCGACATTTTTAAAACCGCTGTAGTCAAACGAGCAATCGCGGAAGGCCAACGAATGAACGCCCTGATAATAGTTGTTGCTGTCGCCGAACAGGCATTTGTAGAACACAATTTTTTCACCGGCATTTGATGCGCTTTCGGACCAAATCGGCCACCAACAGCCGCGAACCATAATGCTGTGCCAGCTCTGGATATAGGCGTTGTTGCCAAAAACGATGCCTTTGTAGAGGTTGGTCAGCCAGACGTTTTGCACCAGCAACTGGCTGGCTGGCATGCCATCCATAGTGGGTGCATCGCTGTAAACGCACAGGCCGCGCAGATTGGCTGTTTCTCCTGGCGTGCCGACGATGCGCAGGTTATAGATCGCCGGCGCACCCTGGCTATACAGCACCCGCACGCATTCAATATTGGCTGCGCCGGAAAAATCCAAAATGGTGCCTTTAAAATCAACGGAGTTTTTCCATAATCTTAATTTTGCGGTGGTTTTACATGGGCGCACGCCGCCGGGGCCGACCAGGGTAATGCCTGCAGGCGTGGTGGGGATCTGCGCTTTCCACCATTCATCACCTTTAACCTGTAAAAAATTACTGGCGCGGGTAATGGTCAGGGAATAATCCAGCTCATCGCCAGCCTGATACCACCAGTCAATGCAGTAATCACCGTCATTGATAATACGTTTCCAGCGGCGGTTTTGCGTATCGATCAGAATAGTCGCGCCGTTGTCCAGGCTGGTGGTGTCTGCGCTGTCACGGAGGAATACGCCGTGGTGATAGCGATCTTCAATCATTACGGTTGACTCACTGCCGGTATAGGCGCGCAGGTTGGCGTAATCATTTAATGTAATCATGGTGTAAACCTCACTATTTCGATGATGCAGGTTACTGCAAGGTCATAATTGCAGTAGCACAGTGGTGTATTGAAAATAAAAGTGTGCAGGCCGAGGACGATGCACTTTTAAATCTCCCGGCCTGTGGGAGAAACTTAGCAAGAGGGGCAAGGCAGGTTAAGCCGTGAACGTTGTGCCCGCTGCCAGCGGGCTAACGGCAATCTGTTACGGGTGGTGATGGTTAGCCGGCCCGCGGGGTACGGCGAAGATAAGTGAGCGGGTTCAGCGAGCGCAGGTGCATTTGCAAGACCACGCCGCGGCGGAAGATGTAGTTGAGCAGGGTCAGCGACAGCAGTTCGGTCAGCAGGGTGCTGTAGGCGGCGCCCATGATGCCGTACTGGCGGATCAGGCAATAAGAAAGCGGGATATTGATGATAAACACCAGGAACATCTTCTTCGACAGGAAGCCGTAGCCCGAGAACATCACAATGTATTTATAGGCCAGGGTGCCGAGTGCCGAAAGCAGCGTGGCTACCGCCAGCACGCCCATGGCCGGATAGGCTGCCAGATATTGCTCCCCGTACAGCAGCACGATCACCGGTTTGCCGAGCAAAACGATGCCTGCCACGATCGCGGCAGCGATCGCCAGCACCAGCCCATTCAGTTTGGCGGCGGCGCGCACCGCGTCGTCACGGCGGTAAGCGAATATCTTGGCGAAAAATGAGGAGATCACTGCATTGGTGACGAACATCCAGGCGGTGGCCAGCGTGATGGCGACGGAATAAATGCCCAGCGCTTCGGCGGAAACGAACCACATCAGGAACAGCTGCGCCAGCCGGGTGTAAATGGCGATGGAAACGTTGGAGACCGCCAGCGGCAGCCCGCTGGCGAGCAGATAGCGCACATATTTGCGTCGAACGCGGGCGGGGGCGGTAAAGCGCGGGTGGCGGCGATGATAAAGGTGGTGGCGGATCAGATAAGGGATCAGATAAACCATCACAATGGGGATCGCCAGGAAATACAGATGCAGATCAAAATAAACGATCAGGTAACGCGCCAGCAGGGCGCTGCCCAAGCCGGCAACGTTAGCCAGCGTGTTGAAGCGCGACTCCAGCCGGGCGTCGTGGTAAATGGTGAACACGTCCCTGAGCGAGAAAAAGCCGGCGATAAAGGTGGCGGCGCAAAAGTAGAAGGTAATGAAGTCGTCCCGTAAACCGGTGTAAAGCAGGATGGCGGCGGAAAACAGGATAAAGCAGCCCTGGCGCAGGCGGTTGGTGGAAAACATCAATGCGGTGCCGGAGCGCGGGTTGCGGCTAATGCGTTTGAATAGCACGGTGTCGGAGCCCAGCAACGCCAGCGTTTGGGTAATGGCGAAAATGGCGGTAGCGAAGGTGATCTTGCCGAAACTTTCCGGGCCAATATATTTCGCCATATAGGCTGTGATAAAAATGACGCCCAGAATAGAGACCATTTTTTCAGATATCATCCAGAATGCGTTTTTCACTATGTTGATATCTATGAATTTCAATTGCATTAGCGCTTTTCCCTGTCGCATTCTGTAATAAGAATCATCCGATTATTCCCGTAGCCCTTGTAACGGTGGGGGCGCAAGGTTTTATAATTGAGCGGCAATAATCGGAATGTTAAAAGCATTTCTCCGTATGCTATCTTCATGGAAGAAACAGAAAAATGAGAAAACTCGCAAAACGGCTCTATCGGGTCGCACCCGATGCTATTTATTATCAAATTAGCCATTATCTTGCTCATGGCTCTTGGGTGAACTTCAAAAACCCCAAGACATTTTCCGAGAAAATTTATCAACGTATGCGTTATCCGCAGCGTGATTTCAGCCTGTTGGCGGATAAGGTGGCGGTAAGAGCGTATATTTCACAGCGGGTATCGGAAAATTACCTAACGCCCATCATTATGACCACCGATGACTTTACCGAACAGGACTACCTTTCCCTGCCACAATCGTTTGTCATCAAAACCAATAATGCCTCTCAGCAGGTGAAAATAGTCAAAGATAAAAGTCAGATTAGCTATCTGGATATTATGAATATTCTTAATGGATGGTCTGAAATAACCTATTGGAAACGGTTTCGTGAAAAACATTACGCCACTATTCCGCAAAAAATTATCGTCGAGGCGTTGCTGGATATCGAGTGCAGCGGGGAGTTGATTGACTACAAGGTACATGTTTTTAACGGCAATCAATCTTATCTTTTTGTTGAATTGCTGCGCGGCGGGCCTGAGCCCACTTCGCTGGAATTTTTGGACGAGCACGCTCATCCCTGCTTTTTTATTCAGAATGATATTCCGCAGATCAATACGTTGCGGGCGAAACCTGCATTCTGGGATGAGATGATCCAGGTAGCCAAAGCCGTAGCGGCGGATCTCGACTATTGCCGCGTCGATTTTTATCTCACCCCCGAGCGGCTCTACATTGGCGAACTGACGCTGACCCCCGGTGCCGGCAATGAGGTTTTTCTGCCGCGTGCGACCAACCTGCTGCTGGGCGAGATGATGTCCAGGGCCGGTAGCCGCTGCGGCGGTTAGAACGATAGTCCGCCGGGATTCGGCGGTGCGAGGTTTTGCAGCCAGGCCAAAAACTCCGCCGCTTTGGGCTTGTCCAGCGTGCGCTGCGGATAGACCACGTAGTAAGGCTTGCTGAGAGGCAGCACCGTTTCTGCCAGCGGCACCAGCGTGCCGTTAGCCAGTTCGCGTTGGATCAAGCTTTGTTGGCCGAGCAAAATGCCGTGGCCTGCTACCGCCGCATCAATCGCCAGCGAGGTCAGGTTATAGGTCAGGCCCCGTCGCTGCGGCGGCGGTAGCCCGGCGGCGGTGAACCACTCATGCCAACCCGGCAGGAACTGGCTCTCTTTGCCCCAATCGACATGAATCAGCGGTTGCCGGGCCCAGTCGCCTGCGGCCTGCCGTTGCGGGCTGCACACCGGCTGCACGCCATCCTGAAACAACTGCACTTTTTCCAGCAGCGGATAGTCCTGATCGCCAAAGCACAATGCAAAGTCCGCCGCCGAGGCGGCGAAATCCACCGTGGCATGGGTGGCGTGCAGGCGGATATCCAGCTGCGGCTGGCGTGCCAGCCAATCGCCAATCGCCGGGTTCAGCCATTTTGACGCCAGCGCCGGTAGCGCAAAGATCGTCAGGGTTTCCTGGCCCCGTTGGCGATCGACATGCTGCTGCGCCACGCGCAGCGTCTCGAACGCTTCCTGCACATAGGCCAGATAATCCGCGCCCTGTTCGGTTAGCGTCACGCCGCTTTTGGCGCGGGTAAACAGTTGAATGCCCAGATGCTGTTCAAGCTGGCGGATTTGCTGGCTGACGGCGGCGGCGGTCAGCGCCAGGCTGTCTGCCGCTCTGGCCAGGCTGCCGGTACGGGCGGCGGTTTCAAACGCCAAAATGGCGCTCAGTTTGGGCAGGCGGCTGCGGGAAGGTGCGTTCATGGCGGCTATCGTTAAGAATGGGTTACCTCATCCTTAACGCATTTTTGTTATTACGGCAATGCGACATTCGCTACAGTGGGGTATCCGGCCGCTAAGCCTTCAGGAGCTTCTCATGCAGCAACTCGCTAATATCGTTGATTTATCCGCCAACCCGATTGGCGACGCTGGCTTTCAGGCCCGCTGCAAAGCGACGCTGGACACGGCGGGTGCGCTGGTGCTGCGGGGCTTTCTGACCGCCGCTGCGCTGGCGACCGTCCGTCTCGAAGGTGCGGAGCACAGCCCAGCGGCGTTTTATGCCGCCAGCAAGCATAACGTATACCTGAAACCGCAGGATGAAAGCCTGCCTGCCGACCATGCGCGCAACCGGCAGGTGGTGTCGTCCAAGGGCTGCATTACCGACGAGGATATCCCGGCACAGTCGCCGCTGCGCACGCTGTATGATGCCCAGCCTTTCCGCGATTTCCTCTGTGCGGTGCTGGAAGAGCAACAGCTTTATCCCTACGCCGATCGGCTGTCGTCGATCAACCTGCACTACGCGCATCGCGGGCAGGAACTGGGCTGGCATTTTGATAACTCCTCATTCGCCATCACGCTCCTGATCCAAAAACCGCAGGCCGGCGGCCGGTTTGAGTATGTGGAAAACCTGCGCGATGCCGATCGCGGCGAGATGAATTACGCGGGAGTAACCCAGGTGTTGGACGGCGAGCGTGCGGTGAAGACGCTGGCGATGGAGGAGGGGGATTTGGTGCTGTTTCGCGGGCGCAATGCCATGCACCGGGTTACGCCGACCGAAGGCGATACCACCCGCATGCTGGTGGTGCTGGCCTATAACGCCCAGCCGGATATCGCGCTGTCGGAGAGCGCCCGCATGACATTTTACGGCCGGCTGTAACGGATAAAAAAACTGCCCCGGTGGGGGCAGTTGAGAGACTCAGTGGTGGGCTTCTTCGTGCGCCTGTTGTTCCAGCTTCACTTCCTGCGCGCGCTTGCGCAGGCCGAACCAGCCCAGCACCAGCAGCACGACCAGCACCGGAATGGTGGCGATGGTCCAGGTGCCGTTCGGGTAATCGAACGCCATCATCACCACGACCGCCAGCAGGAACGCCAACGTCAACCAGGAAGTGACCGGCGCACCGGGCATTTTGAAGGTGACCGGTTTGGCGCGGCCTTCCCGCACGGCTTTGCGCAAGCGCATTTGGCAGACGATGATAAATGCCCAGGAGCTGATAATGCCCAGTGAGGCGATGTTCAGCACGATTTCAAACACCTGAGAAGGCACCAGATAGTTCAGCACTACGCCGAGCACATAGATGCCACAGGTCACCAGAATACCGGCGTAAGGCACTTGCTGGCTGCTCATCTTGGACATGAATTTCGGCGCGGAGCCGCCCATCGACAGCGAACGCAGAATACGGCCGGTGGAGTACAGGCCGGAGTTCAGGCTGGAGAGCGCGGCGGTCAGCACCACGATGTTCATGATGGTGCCGATATAGGGCACGCCCAATTTACTGAAGAAGGTGACGAACGGGCTTTGACCGGCCTGATAGGCATTCCACGGCAGCAGCAGCACCAGCAGCACCACGGAACCGACGTAGAACAGGCCGATACGCCAGATCACGCTGTTAATCGCCTTCGGCAGCATTTTTGCCGGATCTTTGCATTCGCCGGCGGCGGTGCCGATCAGCTCAATGCCGGCGAAGGCGAAGATCACCCCTTGCACCAGCACCAGCGCGGGCAGCAAGCCGTGCGGGAACATGCCGCCGTTTTCGGTGATCAGGTGCAGGCCGGTAGTGTTACCCGCCACCGGCGTGCCCGTACCCAGGAACACCACGCCGACCACCAGGAAAATGGCAATGGCGGCCACTTTAATCAGCGCAAACCAAAACTCCATTTCGGCGAACCACTTCACGCCGATCATGTTCATGGTGGCGACCACCCCAAGGGCGCAGAGCGCGAACAGCCATTGCGGCACGTCGGCGAAAGTGCCCCAGTAGTGCATGTACAGCGCGACCGCAGTGATGTCGACGATACCGGTCATCGCCCAGTTGAGGAAATACATCCAGCCGGCGACATAAGAGGCTTTTTCGCCGAGAAATTCGCGGGCATAAGAAACAAAGCTGCCGCTGGAAGGGCGGTGCAGCACCAACTCGCCCAGTGCGCGGAGAATGAAGAAAGAGAAGATCCCGCACACCAGATAGACCAGCGCCAGCGCCGGGCCGGCCATTTCCAGCCGGCCGCCGGTGCCGAGGAACAAGCCGGTGCCAATGGAACCGCCGATGGCGATCATCTGTATCTGGCGGTTGCCCATGCTTTTGTGATAACCGGATTCATGTGAGTCTAACCAACGTCTTCTGGCGGCGTGTTTGTCATGATCGGTTTTTTTATGTGATTGCATCATCCGTCCTGTTTACCTGTCTATAGGGTTACCCAGCTCTCGGACGAGAGCAAACGATTGCTTTTGCCAATCGTTATGAGAATGAAGTCGTGGCATCATTCTGTTGTTTTATACCCGTCGTCTTTCAAGCTGCAGCGTTGTTGGCTGCACTGGCTTACCCCAGTTACTTACCGGAGTAAGCGCCTGGGGATAAGCGAGCTGGCCGCCTGGCTGCAACTTGAAACCCATAGGGTATATTATATGTACAGCCATCATTAAATAACGGCGAGGCATGCTACCTTTTCTCCGTAAATGTGGCAAAAAATCCTGCGTATAAATCGTGATCAATTGTGTTTATTTTTTATTCCATATACAAAAGAATATATTATTCAATAAGATGTGTGGTTTTATCAACACGGAAATATCGAGGAATAAAAAGTGACGAAAATCACAAAATATTAATTACCGTGCAAATTGCAGGGGGTTTTGCTTATTTTTCGAGGCGTGAAAGAAGGGGAGAAATAAGATTTTTGTGGCCTGCGGCGATTATAGCCCGCAGGCGAGGGGATTAACGGCGATTTTTTAGGCAGATTCCCCGGCCGGCAGAGCCGAGGCAGGCAGACCGAAAAGCAGGTCGAACGCCCAGTTAAACACGAAGGTATAGCAGGGGATAATGACGATCAGCGCCATATCCAGCAGCAGCGCTTCCAGCAGTGAAATCCCCATCCACCAGGCGATCAGCGGGATCAGGTACACCACCAGCGTCAGTTGAAACCCCACGGCGTGCGCAATACGGCGCTTTAGCGTGCGGGTGCGTGACGTCTGGCGGCTTTCCCACCGCTCAAACAGCGAGTTGTAGATGAAATTCCAGCTTACGGCGATGGTGGTGATGATCACCGCCAGCGGCCCGGTGCTGCTGGGTGCGCTGCCGGAAAGCAGCGCCAGCCCCAAAGCGGAGATCGCCATGCCGATAATTTCATAAGCGGTGACATACACCAGTTTGCGTTTAACGCCTTGCATCATGTTCTCCTGCGTTATTTTTGGTGGTTTCTCAGGTCGTAGCGGCTAAGATAACGTCAATCACATTGATAGAAAAAGTCAGGAGCTGTCAGTTTTACTGACAGGTAACGCAATGAACTTTTCCAGCGATAACATTGAGCTGTTTTTGGCGGTATTGGATCGGGGTTCGTTCTCCGCCGCCGCCCGTTCGCTGCGGCGCGTGCCTTCGGCGGTCAGTATGGGGATCGCCAACATGGAGGCGGAACTGGGCTTCCCGCTGTTTGACCGGTCGCACCGCGAACCTGTGCCGACCGCGCTGGCACTGGCGCTGGCGCCGCATGCGCGGCTGATTGCCGACCAACTTAAACAATTGCAAAACCACGCCATCGAGCTGTCGCAGGGGCTGGAGAGTACGCTGTCGATAGGCGTCGCTTCGGACATCAACGGCAGCGGCCTGCTGGCGGCGATCAAAACGCTGGCGGAGCGTTATCCGTTGCTGAACATCGAAGTGCTGACCGCCCCGCAAGATGACGTGTTGCATATGCTGCATCAGGGCAGGGTTGGCGTTTGCCTGGCGTTTGGCGGGCTTAACGTCAACAGCCAGGAGCAGTTCCATTTTGTGGGGGCGGAATCGCTGGTCGCCACGCTATCGCCATGCCACCCGGCGCTAAAAGGAGCGGCGGACGAGCTGTTTTTCGAGGACCTGGTCAACGTGCGGCAGATTATGGTGGCCAGCCGCGATCTGCCCATCGTCGATCTGCGGCCGCGGGTAGCGGAATCTTACTGGCGCACCGACAGCCTGCCGATGGCGCTGAACATGGTTGAGGCCGGATTGGGCTGGGGCAATTTCCCGCTGTCGCTGACTGCGCCGCTGTTGGCTCAGGGGAGGTTAATCCGGCTGAAATTCAAAAATACCAAAAACGAGCTGCGGTTGCCGATACACCTGGTTTGGCTGAAGAATGCGCCGCTGGACAAGGCCGCGCGCGAGCTGGTCGCGCTGATGCGCGATGCGACTCAGGTTGAATGATCCCCGTATTCATTGCTTTTATTTTCGTCGCTGCGCTACTTTGAGCAGGGGATAGTTAAGGGAGTACCGCAAGCATGATGAGTGAAACGGCATTATCGGTATTGAGCATTACCGGGGCGATAACGCTCGGGGCGATGAGCCCGGGGCAAAGTTTTATTTTGGTGGCGCGCACCGCGGTTGCTTCTTCGCGCCGCGACGGCATGGCGGTGGCGTTAGGCATGGGCGTCGGTTGTTTTATCTTTGCCTTGATCGCACTGCTGGGATTGCAGTCGCTGCTGCTGGCGCTGCCGTGGTTGTACACCACGCTGAAAGTGCTGGGCGGCGCGTATCTTGTCTATTTGGCGTTTAAAATGCTGCGCGGGGCCAGTCGGCCGCTGAACGTGGAGGCGGTCGGCGAGCGGCATCTGGGGTTTCGCAAGGCGTTTACCACGGGGTTGCTGACCCAACTCGGCAACCCGAACACTGCTATCGTGTTCGGTAGCGTGTTCGCCGCGCTGCTCAGCCATAAAATTTCGCCGCTGATGTACGTGGTGTTGCCGGTGATTGCCTTGACGGTCGACGTCCTGTGGTACGCCTTTGTGGCGTTTGTGCTGTCATCGCCGCGCCCGCGCCGCACTTACCTGCGTTTTAAAGCCTGGTTCGATCGCTTGGGCGGCGGCGTGCTGGCCTTGCTCGGCCTGAAGCTGATGCTCAATAAATAGCCTTAATCGGCGTGGCGACGCCGCCACCAGAAGCGCAACAGCAGGATGGCGGCGATCACCAGCGCGCAGAACAGCAGGCTGGTCAGCCTTTTGTCGAAGCCGGAAATAAAGCGGGCGATGGCTTCACCGCCGAAATAACCCAGCAGCACGAAAATTGTCGCCCACAGAATGGCACCCAGAATGTTCAGCGGCACAAAGCGTGAGGGCGGCAACTTGCTGGCGCCGATCAGCACCGGGCCGATAATGCGAAAGCCGTACATAAAGCGCACGCCGATCACGAACAGCATCGGGTGGCGGGCAATCAGCTTGTTGGCGCGCTCGATGCGCTTTTCCTGGCTTTTCATCCGTGAAATCACCTTCCCGCCGAAGCGGCGGCCCAGAAAGAACAGCAATTGATCCCCCAGCGTGCCACCCAGCGCCACCACCGCAATCACCCAAGGCAGATGCAACAGCCCCTGATGCGCGGCAATGCCGCCCAGCAACGTGATGGTTTCCCCCTCGGCCAGGCAGCCGATAAACAGCGCCCAGTAGCCGTAATCCGTAATGTAGTGGGCTAAATCCGCCATTCTGATCCCCTATGTCTTTAACACATAAGGTTAAGTATACGCCCAGCTCGTCAGCGGCGGGCGGCTATCTGCGCGACCAGCGCCCGGCGTTGTTGCAGGTTGTCCGCCATTGTTTCCTCTACTCGCGCCAGGATCCCCGCAGGCGCCAGCTCTGGCGTTCCTCCCAGGAACGGCGGTGCCGGGGCATACTCCAGATACAACTGGATCATTTGCGCGGTTTCTTCACCGTGCAGCTCGGCTATCAGTGTCAGGGCGAAGTCGATGCCGGCGGTTACGCCACCACCGGTGATCACGTTGCCGTCGCGCTCCACCCGCGCACTGCTGGGGATAGCGCCGAACAGCGTCAGGCTTTCACGCATCGACCAATGGCAGGCAGCGCGCTTGCCTTGCAACAGTCCGGCGGCGGCCAGGATCAGCGAACCGGTGCACACCGAGGTCAGATAGCGAGCGTGGGTTCCCAACCGGTGGATCTGCCGCATGAAGTTTTCATCCAGTAGCGCCTGGGTGCAGCCACTGCCGCCCGGCACGCACAGGACATCGCAGTGCGTGACGTCCTCCAGCCTTTGCAGCCGAGAGAAATGCAGCCCCTCAGAACTGACGTCCGCACCGCCGACCGAGGCGACGATAATTTCAGCATCAGGCATACGCCGCAGAAATTGCAGCGGGCCGGTGAAATCCAACTGGGTAACGCCCTGATAGATCGGAAAAACTATCACTAATGGTGCAGACATGATATTCGCCTCAGTTTTGTCCTTTGAACTGGGTAATAATAGCTGCCCTGTTTTTGGCTGGTATGCCATATAACCCTCAAAAAACGCCATAATGAAAAACATCGGTTTTGTGATCTTTCCCGATTTTAACCTGCTGGATTTTGCGGGGCCGCTGGCGGCTTTCGAGCAGGCCGATCGGTTCGCCGATGCCCCGGCATACCGTTGTTTGCCGGTTTCGCAGGCAGGCGGAATGGTGATCGGTTCGTCCGGCGTGGCTGTGATGACCCAGCCATTGGAGGGGGGCCGTTTTGATACGCTGCTGATTGCCGGTGGCCGCGGCAACGTGGCGGCGGCGGAGTCCCCGGCGTTGATCGCGATGTTGCAGCAGCAGAGCCGGCAGGTGCGGCGCATGGCCAGCGTGTGTACCGGGGCATTTATTCTGGCGGCCGCCGGGTTGCTGGAAGGCAAGCGCGCCACCACCCATTGGTTCCACGCCGCACGGTTGCAGCAGCGCTATCCGCGTATTCGCGTCGACAGCAACCGCATTTTTATTCGCGACGGTGCCCTCTGGACCTCTGCCGGCATCAGCGCAGGCATCGATCTGGCGCTGGCGATGATTGAAGAGGACCTCGGCGCAGAGGTGGCGGCCAACGTGGCGCGGCAACTGGTGGTGTATCACCGCCGTCCTGGCGGGCAGTCGCAGTATTCACTGCTGCTGGCGCTTAATCCTTCTTCAGACCGGATCCGCAGCGCACTTTCTTACGCCCGTGAGCATCTGCATCAGCCGCTCAGGGTGACGGATCTGGCCGATGCCGCTTGCCTGAGCGAACGCCAGTTCGGCAGGTTGTTTCGCGCAGAAACCGGTCAGACGCCGGCCAAGGTGATTGAGCAACTGCGGGTGGAAGCGGCGCGGGTGCGGATTGAAGAGAGCGGCGAAGCGCTGGAGGTTATCGCCCGTGCCGTCGGTTTTAGCGATCCGGAGCGTATGCGGCGGGCATTCATTCGCGTCTTCGGTCTGTCTCCGCAGGCGATGCGGCGCCTGAGCCGCGCCGGTTAATTCATTCAGCTATGCCCCCGTGGCGTGGCGCAGTAAAAGGAGCAACAGATGTATCAGGACTTTGAGAGCGAACTGGATTGGGCGATGCGCCATATGCCGCGCACCTGCGCGGCGGTTGCGGCGTTGCCGGATTTGAACGGCGTGCGGTTGGCGTGCAACATGCACCTGGATCTGAAAATGGCGCCGTTGGTGGCGGGCCTGCTGGGCAAGGGCGCGGCGATTTATCTGACCACCTGCAACCCGACCACGGTGCAGGATGACGTGGTCGCCTGGCTGGAGCGGCGTGGCGCGCAGGCTCACGCCTGGCGTGACATGAGCGATGCGGACTGGTCGGCATCCTTCGATCGCGCGTTGGCCTGGGAACCGACCCACCTGTGCGAAATGGGCGCGGATCTGACGACCCGTCTGCACCAGTCGGCCGAAGGCCCGCAGATTATCGCCGGCCTGGAAGCGACCGGTTCCGGCATCAGCCGGCTGAACGGCATGGCGCCGCGCTACCCGATCTTCAATTGGGACGATCTGCCGGTGAAAGAAGGGCTGCACAACCGTCATATGGTCGGCCTCACCGCCTGGCACACCTTCTTCCAGACCACGCATCTGACGCTGCATGAAAAATGCGTGCTGGTGATTGGTTATGGCCTGGTTGGGCAGGGCGTTGCGGCGGCGGCGAAAGCCTACGGCGGGCAGGTTATCGTGGCGGAAATCGATCCGGCGCGGGCATTGCAAGCGCGTTACGACGGCTGGGCGGTGGTCGATCTGGCCACGGCGGTTACCCAGGCGGACGTGATCGCCACGGCGACCGGGGCGAAAAATGTGCTGTCGGCGCAGCATTTGCAACAGGTGAAAGACGGGGTGTTTATTCTCAACGTCGGCCACGTGGCGGCCGAAATTGACGTCGGCTTCCTGAAGAACCTGCCGCACAGCGAGCCTATGCCGTTTGTGAACGCCTACCAACTGGGCGAGAAAAAGGTCTATTTACTGGCCAACGGGTCGATGTTTAACCTGACGGCGGGCTACGGCGACAGCCTGAACGCCTTCGATGTGACGCTGGCGGTGATGGCGGCGGGCATTGGTCATATCGTCGGCGACGGTGCCCGCCAGGCTTCCGGTTTGTATCTGTTGCCGCAGTCTGCGTGGCAACCGGCACTGTAACTTTTCCCTCGCGGGCGCTCACCCCAGAGCGCTCGCGGTTTGCGCAATATTCTGTCCGACAGAATTTGTCACAAATGGGGGCGCATAATCACAGTGCCAACTTGAGATCCGTCACATATAATTCTGCCAAATAAGACCTTCCTCTTCTCCAGTGACAGAGTAATGCATGTGAAAATACGTGTTTTGGTACTAACCCTGCTCGCTTTGCAGGCGGGAGCAGGCATCGCGCCGCGCGCGCTGGCCAGCGAAAATAACGCCGCCGCCCATGCCGCCCAGCCTGAGCTGGCTTCCGGCAGTGCGATGGTGGTGGATATGCAGACCCACAAAGTGATGTATGCGCGCAATCCGGATGAAGTGGTGCCGATCGCCTCCATCACCAAGCTGATGACCGCCATGGTGACGCTGGACGCCCATCTGCCGCTGGATGAAATGCTGTCGGTGGACATTCACCAGACGCCAGAAATGAAAGGCGTTTATTCCCGCGTACGTCTGAACAGCGAAATTACGCGCAAAGACATGCTGCTGCTGGCGCTGATGTCGTCGGAAAACCGCGCCGCCGCCAGCCTGGCGCATCACTATCCGGGCGGTTACGGTGCCTTTATCAAAGCGATGAACGCCAAGGCGAGATCGCTGGGCATGACTAATACCCGTTATGTGGAGCCGACCGGGTTGTCGATTCATAACGTTTCGACCGCGCGTGACCTGACCAAGCTGCTGATCGCCACCAAGCAATATCCGTTGATTGGCCAGCTCAGCACCACCACCGAGCGCATGGCGAGCTTCAAGGATCCTAACTACACGCTGCCGTTCCGCAACACCAACCATTTGGTGTACAACCCGAAATGGAACATTCAGCTGACCAAAACCGGCTTCACTAACGAAGCGGGGCATTGCCTGGCGATGCGCACCATGATAGGCAGCCGCTCGGTATCGCTGGTGGTGCTCGACGCGTTCGGCAAGTACACGCATTTTGCTGACGCCAACCGCCTGCGCACCTGGATCGAAACCGGCAAGGTAACGCCGATCCCGGCCGCTGCCCGCGACTATCGCCGCCAAAAAGACGCCCGTCTGGCGAAGAACGAAACCGAATAATCCCGGTCTGGCCTGCGGTTTCCACCGCAGGCCGCTATCGGCCCTCAGGGCGCCTGATGACAAAACCCCTTTCCCGATCGCCGTCGAATCCGGCGCGCAGATACAACTGGTGCGCCCCGGTGCGCTGCTGGCCGGAAAGCAGCATCACTTTGTAGCACCCTTTACGCCACGCCAGTTGCAAGGTGTATTCCAGCATCGCCAGGGCAATGCCTTGCCCGCGGTACGGCGGTGCCGTGACCACGTGTTCAATGATACCGAACGGCTGAGCCTGATGAACCAACCCCGGCACCATCGCCAGCATGCAGGTCGCGATCGGCTGTTCACCGTCGGCGGTAACCACCAGGCGAATTGCCGGGTTGTCCAGCAAACGCTGTAAAGTGCGCTGGGCGGCATCCGGGCGCAGCGGGGGATCCTGTGGGCGCAATTCCTGATACAGCGCCTGAAGGCCGGCCAGATCCTTTGTCTGTGCCAGGCGATAGGTGATTGCCATCTTTCCTCCTTTTGGCTGCGGTGGTTGCTCCATCCGCTATGATCACTAAATACCCTATCGTATGCGAGAGAGGATTCCTATGAGCCAGGTTGCAACCTTTATCCTGTTTCAGGGCAACGCCCAGCAGGCTATCGATCTTTACAGCGGGCTGTTCGGCAGTTTTAAGGTTCAGCAGTTGCTGCATTACGACGAGACGCCCGACGGGCAGCGGCGAATCAAACAGGCTTCGATAGACTTTGACCGACAGCATCTGGTGTTTAGCGACAGCCCGGTCAGCCATGATTTCAGCTTTACCCCGGCGGTGTCTCTCCACGTTAATTTGGCGACCGAAGCCGAATTGGAACGGGTATTCGCCCGGCTGGCGGAGGGCGGTGAAGTGCTGATGCCGCTGGATGATTACGGCTTCAGCGCGCGTTTCGGCTGGCTGAACGATCGCTTTGGCCTCTCCTGGCAGTTGAACGTACCGGCAGGCTAACTGCGCCATCCTCTTATACACATTCAGGGGCGTTTACCGCTATGCTAAACGGGCAAGGGTTTAATGAAATTTGATAAGGATGACCATTTTGGCCGGAAGTAGCTTACTGACTTTACTCGACGACATCGCTTCGCTGCTGGACGACGTCTCGCTGATGACAAAAATGGCGGCGAAAAAGACCGCTGGGGTGCTGGGGGACGATCTGGCGCTGAATGCGCAACAGGTTAGCGGGGTCACGGCCGATCGCGAACTGCCGGTGGTGTGGAGCGTTGCCAAAGGTTCGTTTATCAACAAACTGATTCTGGTGCCGCTGGCGTTGCTGATCAGCGCATTCGCCCCTTGGGCGATCACGCCGCTGCTGATGGTGGGCGGCGCTTACCTGTGTTACGAAGGCTTTGAAAAAGTGTTCCACAGCCTGACTCACGGCAAGCAAGGGGAGGAGAAAAAAGAAGAACTGGACGCCAATGAAGACGTGGCGGCCTATGAGCAGCGCAAGGTGAAAGGGGCGATCCGCACCGATTTCGTGCTGTCCGCCGAGATTATCGCCATCACTTTGGGCACCGTGGCCGGCGCGAGCTTTAGCCAGCAAATGATTGTGTTGAGCGGCATCGCTATTGTGATGACGATCGGTGTTTACGGTATCGTGGCCGGCATCGTCAAGCTTGACGATCTGGGGTTGTACCTGAGCCGAAAAACCAGCGCGCTGGTGCGCTCGATTGGCAATGGCATTGTCAGTGCCGCGCCTTACCTGATGAAAACCCTGTCGATCGTCGGTACTGTCGCCATGTTTATGGTCGGCGGCGGCATTCTGACCCACGGTCTGCCTCCGGTGCATCATTTGTTCGAAGACTGGGCGTCGTACGCTACCGTCGTACCGACCTTCGGCCATATTCTGCAGGGTGCGATCCCCGCTTTGCTCAACGTGGTGTTCGGCCTGGTTGCCGGTGGCGTGGTGCTGCTGGTGGTTTCGGCTCTGGGTGCCATTCGCGGCCGCTTCAAAGCCTGATGCGATCCCGCGCCGGATGGCGCGGGCAAGTTTTAGAAGATCAGCTTGAAGACGCCGGTAATGGTGAGCAGGCCAACGATAAAGATAATGGCGATAATCCACAGAATAATTTTCATTTATCTCTCCCAAGGGGTTATAAGGGGACGTGAGCTCTCGCTAACCTAATGAAATCATTATTTACTGTAGCTGATATTTTGCAAATTGCCCGCCGCATTGACGATTAAGGCGGCGTGGCATCGCCTTCGCCCAGTGCGCGTTGCATGATATGCGTGTCGCGCCAGTCACCAAATTTAAAACCCACCGCCTTCAGCGTACCCACGCTGGTAAAGCCCAATTTCCGATGCAGGGCCAGCGAGCCTTGATTGTCTTCGGCATTGCCGACGATCGCCAGCATCTGCCGCCAGGGGCCGCGTTCGCAACGAGCGATCAGCTCGGCCAGCAGTGCTTTACCGATGCCGTTACCCTGCAGGCCTTCGGCGATATACACCGAGTCTTCTACGGTAAACCGGTAGGCCGGGCGTGGCCGATAGGGCGTGGCGTAACAGTAGCCCACCACGCGATCTTCCCGTTTGGCGACCAGCCAGGGCAGCCCGGCTTCCTGTACCTTGCTGCACCGCTGCTGCATTTCTTCACAGGTGGGCGGCGTTTCTTCAAAGGATGCCGCGCCGTAAAGCACGTGGTAGGCGTAGATCTGTTGTACGGCGGCCAGGTCATCCGGCGTGGCGTCGGTGATGATCAACGGGGCGGAAAGGGGCATAAGCGTTCTTTGTTTACCTTGAAAAATCAGAAGATAAACGCATTATGCTCCCCATCCGACGGCAAGGTAAATTGGGCTTTTTTATGCCGGTGATAAAAAAAACTATAGTTGTCTGCTGGCCCGGTGCCGTGGCACCAGGCGGTTTACTGCGCCGGAGGCCAGCAGCACGCCGAGGATAACCCAGACCGCCCCGGCCAATTGCCAGACGTTGGGTGCAGTGCCGGTGAGGGTGGCCACCAGCAGGGTAAACACCGGCGCCAGATTGAAGAAAATGGCGGTGCGCATCGAGCCGATTTTTTCCAGCCCGTTGAACCACAGCAGATAGGCCAGCAGCGATCCGCACAGCGCCAGATAAACCACCGCCGCATGCACGCTGAGGCTGGCTGACGCCAGACTTTGCAGCGGGTTTTCGAAGATAAACCCCAGCGGCAGCAGTGCCAGCGTGCCGAACAGCATCGAATAGCTGGTGGTTTCGATGGCGGTGGCGTTATGCACCAGCCGCCGGGTACCGACCATATTCAGCGCCCAGGCCAGGCTGCCGAGCAGGATAATGCCGTCGCCGGGGTTGATTTCCAACCGCAACAGCGTTTGCAGGCTGCCTTTGGTGAGCACCAGCGTTACGCCGATAAAACCCGCCAGCAGGCCGGCGGCGCGTGACCCACTCAGTTTTTCATGCTCCCAAAATACCCCGAACAGCATTGTCCACAGCGGCGTGGTGGCGAGGATCAGCGCACCGTTGATCGGCGTGGTGGATTGCAGGCCGAAAAAGGTGCACAGGTTAAACAACGTAAAGCCGAGCACGCCCAGCCCAAGGTAGGCCGGCCAGTTGTTCCTCAGCGTAATGAAGCGTAACTGCCCGCGCAGACCGAAGAATAGCAACAGCGCCAGCGTCGCCAGGCTGAAACGCTCAATCGACGCGGTGATCGGCGGCTGATGGGCGATGATATAGGCACCGGCATTGAAGTTGGTGCCCCAGAAAAAGGTGGCGATAATCACCCCCAGATAGGCCAGCGGCAGCGAAGTTTTCATGGTGATTTCCTGTGGTGTGGAATAAACAAAAACAGTTTGCGCCACAGATTGTTGCGGTAAAATCCCCTATCTATTCACTTATGATGTGAGAAAACACCCATGTTCAATTGGGAAGATTTGCACTACTTCATGGTGTTTGCGCGCGAGAAGTCGCTGTCAGGCGCCGCCCGCAGTTTGCAGGTCGATCACGCCACCGTTGCCCGCCGCATTGCCAGCCTGGAAGCATCGCTGGCGTTAAAACTGGTGGATCGCCGCCCGCGCAGCTACCTGCTCACCGCCGACGGGCAACGCATCGCGGCGCAAGGGGACAGCATGACGCTCAACGCCTTCGCCGTCAGCCGCGCCGCCCTCAGTGGGCGACAGGGCATCGCGGGTGAGGTGACGCTGAGCGTGCCGCCGGTGATGGGGCTGAAACTGATCGCTCCGCGTATTGCCGAGTTGCAGCGCCGTTATCCGGATTTGCGACTGGTTTTGCTGGTCGATACCGCCAACGTATCGCTGCTGCGTGGCGAGGCGGATATTGCCATCAGGCTCAGCCGCGTCACTGAAAGCGATCTGGTGGCGAGAAAAATCGGCACCGTCGAGTTCGGGCTGTACGCCAACGCCGGTTATCTGCGGGACACGCCGGAGGCGGAGCGGGGGTTTATCGGCTATCACGATGAACGGGCCGCTTCGGCGCAGCAAAAATGGTTGCTGGAGCAGGCCGGGCCCCGGCCGCTGGTGATGCGCAGCAACGACCTGATGATTCAGGCTGCCGCCGCTGCGGCCGGCGCGGGCATTGCGTTGCTGCCGCATTTTGTCGCGCAGGAACTGGGGCTTGAACGCCTGGCACCGCCGCTTGGGCTGCGGCGCGAAGTCTGGCTAACGGTGCATGACGACATTCGTCATGCACCGGGTATCGCCGCCGTGACGGCGTTTTTACTGGAGTGTTACGCGGGCGTTGCGGGGATCACCCGGCTGGTGGATAACCTTGCCTAGCCGCGCATCAGGTTCGCCACTGCCTGTTGCAGATAGCTCAGCAGCGCCGGGGTCAACCAGGTGCCTTCGGTCAGCGTCGGCTCTTGTTCCATCGCCTGGCGAATTTTCATCTGGGTGGCCGGGTCAGTGCCGGCATAGGACTGGAACAGCTCTAGCCATTTGGCCGCCAGTTGCTTCGCCTGAACGGACTCCGGCGGTACGCCGTCTCTTAGCGCCTGATGGAACTGGGCGATCAGCGCCGGCCATTCGTGCAGGCGGGTAAAGTAATGTTGGCGCACGTAGGCGTATTCTTCCGCCGACAGGTATTTTTGGTAGATCGACAGCTTGGTTTCGGCAAAGGCCCGGGTGACATAATCGGTCACAGCCGGGGTGATGCCGGTCTGTTCGCGCATTGAGGGCTCATCGGCATGCATGGCGTTAAGCCGGGTAAGAAACGCCGGATTAAGCGCGGTATCGCGTTCCAGCATCTGCATCCAACGCCGCGCCAGGGCCTGCGCCTGCGGCGCTTGCGCTTCGACGCCACTGTCGATCAACTGGCGCATGCTGCTCACCAGCTCGCCCCATTCCTGATTGCGCGCCTGATCGGCCTGATAGAAGGGCAGCTGCGCCAGTTCGTCGGCGGTAAAATATTTGTCGTACATGGTCATTAACTCCAACGTAGTCAGCCAGTCGTTCAGTTCCGGTTCGTCCCCGGCGGTGAGCTGGGCATGCATATGCTGCAAATGATCGCGTAGCGCTAGGGTCTGCGCCAACTGCCGGTCCAGCATGGATATCTGCTGTTCAATCACCAGGGTTAACGTTACCCCGGAACGTGTCAGAAGTGCCCCGACCTCCGCAAGCTGGACCCCCATTCGGCGCAACGCCTGAATATGGTGCAAGCGGGTGATGTCAGCCCGGTTGTATAAACGGTAGCCGGCGTCGGAACGCGCAGAAGGGATCAGCAAACCAATGCTGTCGTAATAATGCAGTGTCCTGACGGTAATGCCGGAACGGCGGGCCAGTTCGCCCACTTTTAATAACATGACGTGCTCCTCCCCAGTGCGTGCAGGGATACTAAAGCCTGACGCGACGTGAGGGTCAATAGCGCGGAAGGGGATATTTTCAGGAAAGTGGCGGGCGCCGAAAATAGCACCCGCAAGGAGGGGAGCCGCTTGCTTACCAGCCTTTTACCGCACCGCCGTTAAAAATTTTCTCGGCGGCTTTGGCCACTTCATCCGACTCGTAGGCCTTGATGAAGTTTTGCACGTTCAGCGCGTCTTTGTTGTCTTCGCGCGTCACTATGATGTTGGTGTACGGCGAATCTTTGTCTTCGATAAAGATGCCGTCTTTGGTTGGCGTCAGCCCGGTCTGGTTGATGTAGGTGGTGCTGATGATAGCTACTGTGACTTTAGGGTCATCCAGCACTTGCGGCAATTGAGCGCCCTCCAGCTCCATAATCTTGTAGTTATGCGGGTTGGCGCTGATATCCAGCGAGGTTGGCAGTAGCCCTTTGCCCGGTTTCAGGGTAATCAGGCCGGTTTTCTCCAGCAGCAGCAACGCGCGGCCGAGGTTGGTCGGATCCAACGGAATGGCGATAACGGCGCCGTCCTGCAGCTCTTTCAGCGATTTGATTTTTTTCGAATAGCCGGCCATCGGGAACACGAAGGTATTGCCCACCGCCACCAGCTTGTAGCCGTGATCTTTATTTTGCTGTTCGAGGAACGGCCGGTGCTGGAACACGTTGGCATCCAGCTCACCTTTATCGGTGGCGTCGTTCGGCAGCAGAGAGCCGCTGAAACCGACCAGTTCAACCTCAAGGCCGTATTTCTCTTTCGCTACCTGTTTGGCGACTTCCGCCACGTCCTGCTCCGCGCCGTTGATAACCCCGACCTTGATAAGGTTCTGGTCTACCGGCTTATCGCAACCTTGCAGTGCCAGCGTGGCGGCAAACGCCGCCATCACGGCGGTAAAACGCCAGGTCTTTAACATCGTGTTCTCCCTGAAAAAAACAGTAAAATCAGTTGGTTTTGTGCTGTTAGCTAAGCCTGAACCTGCGGGGAAGTCAAACGCTTGCTCAGCACAAAGGGTTATAGGTAATAACAGGGAGTTGTATAGAGACCCTGGCTTTCAGATTGCACCCTGAAAGCCATCGGGTCTGGAAGGGCGGTTATTTGGCGCGCAGCACGACGATGCCTGGCGTGTTGATCACATAGTCCATAAAGGGCGAGTCCACTACCTTCATGTTTTCCTTGCGCGAAGAGGCATTGCGCAACATCGGGCCGTTTTCGGTCATGATAAAGATGCCGGTGTGAGTGACGTCCAGCCCGGCAAGATTGGTGTAGATACCGATGTAATCGCCGGTGTGCAACTGGGCCAGCACCTTATCGTCAATAAAATCGCTGGGCAGATAAGTGATGCTGCGCCGCACATTTTTCAGGCCGGGCAGATAGGTGCCGCCGTCAGCCTTTTGGTTCAGATTTTTCACCTGCGTCACCGCGTGCGGGCTGAGTTGAGCGGTAATGTCGGTCACGTTTGTTTTGGCGACATGCGCCCAGTCGGTGAAGAAATGTTTGCGCTGCGAGAAGCTGATTTCGCTATGGGCGTAGCGGGTCTGGATCAGGCGTTGAACGAATTCAGCCTGATTGTGCGATTTGCTCAGTGCATCGACGTAGTCGATATAGGTAAAGCAATCCAGGCCGCGGAAGTCGATCACCAGCTTTTCCGGCGTGTCCTGAGAGCCTATCAGCATGTTGGCAACGTAAGGCGTACCCAGAAATTGCTGAGAGATCAGATTGATAGTTTGGCCGTTGGCCTGCCCGGCCGGCCAGGTAGCGTGCTTGGCGAGAATGTCGTTGAGCTTGCTTAACGTCTCGCTGTCCAGGTTTATGGGCGCTACCGCAGGGGGCGTGACTGCGGCACCGGGTTCATCAATTGGCCGCTGAGGACTTTTATCTGCGCATCCACTCATCGCTATAACTAACATCAATGGAACAACCTTGTACATTTTACCCTCCAATGGTTTCAGTCCGTGACCATATAAATGATAACAGTTCTCACCATGAGGCGGGTGGTTAATAAATAAACATAGCCTAAACGCTGGCCAATAATCAGTAACCGATCTCGTTATTAAACGGCAGATACCAAAATAACGCGATTTCATGGTCGGCAATATCCGGCTGAGCGCGATACAACAGGTGATCGATACCGCCGAGAATAAAACCGAAGCGCTGATAACAGCGGCAGGCGATCAGATTATTGTTTTGCGTTTCCAGCATCAACCCCGGGGTTTCCTGCTGCTGCGCCCAGTGGCGTGCGGCATCCAGCAGGGCGGTGGCGACGCCCAAACGGCGCACGTGGGCGCTGACGACAATTTCTTCAATCAGCGCATAACCGTTCCAGTTTTTGCTCAGCGTAACGTGACCGACGGCTTCCCCCCGATGACGTGCCAGAAAGGTTTCGCTTTCTTCATTGAGGAAGGGGGCCAGCGGATAGTGCTTGCGAAACGGCGTGACCGGCCGCAGTGGCCAACTGTCTATCGGGGCATCGAAAACCGGTTGGGCATAGTGAGCGACCAGGAAACTGAAATCGCAGCTTTCCAGATAGCCGTCGGGCAACTGAGCGACGGGGGCGATATGGATAGCCTGGCTCATGGGTCCAGCTCTCTCAGCAGGCGTGCCGGATTGCCTGCGTAGATCCCTTTACGGGTGATGTCTTTGGTGACCACGGATCCGGCGCCGATCACCGCGCCGCTGCAGATGTTCACCGCCAGCACGGTGGCGCCGGAGCCGATGGCAACCCGATCGCCAATCTGCGTACGGCCCCAACTGGCGGCATCGGCGTTCGGGGCGCCATTTTTAAACAGATCGTTGGCGAAGGTCACGTTATGGCCGATAAAGCAGTCTTCGCCGAGGGTGACATATTCGCAGATAAAACTGTGCGACTGGATTTTGCTGCGAGCGCCGATGCTGACGTTTTTTTGGATCTCGACAAAGGGCCCGACAAACACGTCGTCGCCGAGTCGGCAACCGTACAGGTTGCTGGGTTGTACCACTGTGACATTTTGCCCGGCGTCGACCTCGACAATGCCGACCTGGCGAAGAGTGATGGCGGATGACATGGCAGTCCTCACGGCGTTGCTCAATCGGAGGATTATAAAACAAACTGCCGCTGCGTCTGCGTTTTCCGAACGTTTTTTCAGCGAAAGACTATAATAAGTACAGGGGAGAGAGCCCCGTGGCCGCAATCCTCGCACGGTCAACAATCCGTCAGAGGGGTAAATTCGTTCGCCGATCGCGACCTACGGCGATGGAGGAGGTGTCTCATGGTTAATCATGTTTGGGGACTTCTGGCGCATCCAAGCACCGAGTTCGAACACATTAAAAGCGAGAACGAAAGCGTCTCGCACCTTTACACCCACCACGTGCTGCTGCTGGCGGCGATCCCTGTGGTCTGCGCCTTTATCGGCACCACCCAGTTGGGCTGGCTCTCCGGCGAAGGCCATGCGATCCGGCTCGATATGTTTACCGCACTTTATACCGCAGTGGCGTTCTATCTGCTGATGCTGGCGGGTGTGGCTATCATGGGTAAAGTGATCCACTGGATGGCGCGGCGTTATGAAGCACGCCCGAGTTTGCACCGTTGTATGGTGTTTGCCGGCTATGTCGCCACCCCGATGTTTCTGAGCGGTATAGTCGCGCTCTATCCCGTCGTGTGGCTCTGTCTGTTTGTCGGCGTGATTGGCCTGTGCTATTCGGGCTATCTGCTGAATCTGGGTATTCCCCACTTCCTGAATATCGACAGTAAAGAAGGTTTTATCTTCTCCAGCTCTACCTTTGCCATCGGCATCTTGCTGCTCGAGTTTCTGCTCGGGGTAACGGTGTTGCTGTGGGGGTATGGTTCCTGGTTATTCTGAAAACGATGTTTTGATATTGCCCCTCATGCCACCCGGCATGAGGGGCTTTTGCTTTTTACGGCTTACGGAACACCAGCATTACGCCAAGTACGATGGCCGCCATGCCCAGCATGCTCATTGCCGCCAGCGCATGGCCGAGCAGCAGGTAGTCCAACAGGGCCGTGACCGCCGGGATCAGGTAAAACAGGCTGGTGACCTGCACCAGATTGCCGCGTTGGATCAGCCGGTACAGCAAGAAGGTGGCCAGCACTGAAATCACCACCGCCATCCACAGCAACGGCACGACAAGCGCCATGCTCCACTCGACCCGCAGCGGCTCGAACGGTAACACCAGTGAGCACATCAGCAACCCGACGGCGTACTGCAACGGCAACACCGCCAGCGGTGGCTGACTCATGCCTTTTTGCAGCAGCGTGCCGGCGGTCATGCAGCCCAGCGCGATAAAGGCGAACAGCATGCCGGGCAGGGAGAAGTGGGCGATCGCCAGGCTTTGATACACCACCAGCGTCAGCCCGGACATCGCCAGCAACAGGCCGAGGCTGCGCAGCCCGGAACTGCGGCGTTCGGTAATGAACTGGGTCAGTATCGGCTGTACGCCGAGCAGCGTCGCCAGCACACCGGGAGTGATACCCTGTTCCAACGCCAGCAGATAGCTAATCTGGTAACTGCCGATCATCAGCAGCCCGATCAATGCCACGCGCCACCGGGTGCCGCGGGCGGGGAGGCATTGCCGCTGCCACAGGCCGATTGCCAGCAGCAGCGCCAGAGCGATGGCGCAGCGGAAGAAAAGGAAGGCGAAGGCGGAGGCATGCTCCAGCCCCAAGCGGGAGAAAATTGCGCCGCTGCTCCAAAGCAGGACGAACAGCGTAGCCAGGCCGGCATTGGCCCATTGAGTGATAAATCGCATTCGGTTTCACCTGTCGTGAAAATGGCAAGTTCCAGCGCGCGCGGCGGTCTACGCCTGAGCGCAAATAAAGAAAGCTGGAGGTAAAATTCGGTTTGGCTTAGCGCACAACCACAGAGCGTGGCGGGTAAGCGGCAACCGCAGTGACGACAGAGAAAACGGCTGGAGGGGCGGAAGATGCGCACAGTTGAACGACGGCCGGAAGCGGCGTGTTCGTTGGGTCTGTGATGTGCGCAAACTGAGCCATTGATATTCCTGAAAGCAGGGAGTGATTACGGCATCAAAGATAGTGAAGTTTGGCGGGAGGCGCAACATAAAATTAACGTCTCCCGCCGAGGGTGAGGTTTAGCTTTTGCTGACCACCACCAGTTTCTGATTCACAAACTCTTTGATCCCCAGATCCGAGAGTTCACGGCCGAAGCCGGAGCGTTTCACGCCGCCAAAAGGCAGCTCGGGTGCGGTATCGGTCAACGAGTTGATATACACCATGCCGGTCTCGATGCGTGAGGCCAGCTTTTTGGCGCGTTCGATATCCGTGCTGAAAATAGCGCCACCGAGGCCGTAGTGAGAGTCATTGGCCAGTTTGACGATCTCGTCGTCATCCTTCACCACGTAGATCTGCGCCACCGGGCCGAAGAACTCTTCGAAATACGCCGGGTTGTCACGGCTGATGTGGGTCAGGATCGTCGGCTCGAAGAAATTGCCGTCATGCGGTATCGGCTTGCCGCCGTAGTGCAGTTTGGCGCCGTTTTGCACCGCGGCGTCGACCTGTTTGGCCAGCCCCTCCAGCGCCTCGCGGGAAGACAGCGGCCCCAGCGTGGTGGTTTCATCCAGCGGATCGCCGGTTTTCACCGCGCGGAAATGCTCGGTAAAGGCTTGCAGGAAGGGCTCCGCCACTTTTTCTTGCACGATAAAACGTTTGGCTGCGGTGCACACCTGGCCGGCATTGCTCAGCCGCGCCTGCGCGCCGATCTTGGCGGCTCTGGCGATATCGCTGTCGTCCAGCACCACGAATACGTCGTTGCCGCCCAGCTCCAGCGTCGATTTTTTCAGTGCCTTCGCGGCTTGCGAGGCGACTATGCTACCGGCCTTTTCCGAGCCGGTCAGCGCCACGCCCTGTACCCGGTCGTCGGCGATGATGTTCGCCACCTGCTGTTGCGAAATAAACAGGTTGGTATAGGCACCTTGCGGCGCACCGGCCTCGGCGACCAATTGTTCAAAGGCCTGTGCGCAGTGCGGCACGATGCCGGCATGCTTCACCAGCACCGGATTGCCGGCGGCCAGATTGGGCGCCAGCACGCGCATCAACTGGTAGAACGGGAAGTTCCACGGCTCCACCGCCATCAGCACGCCGATCGGATGATGCTCTACCCAGGCTTCGCCGAGGCTGGACTCATAGCGCACCGGGGCGAGAAATTTTTTGGCGTTGTCGGCATAGTAGCGGGCGATCTGGGCACAGAGCTTCACTTCGCCGCGGCTTTGCGCGATCAGCTTGCCCATCTCCTGGCTGGCGATTTTCGCCAGTTCCTCAACCCGGCGCTCCATCAGGTCCGCCAGCTTGTGCAGTACCGGCAGCCGCTGGTCGATATCGCCCTTGGCCCATCCGGAGTGATACAGCGCGTCAGCCTTTGCCAGCGCTTGTTCGACCTGCTGGTCGGTATGGGGTGTGTACTCGTTGATCAGTTGGTTGTTAAAAGGGTTTACCGTTTGGTATGGCATGAAGAGTTCCTCTCGTCGCGGATGGTGACGCATGACATACGCCTTGAACGGCGCAGCGAAAACGGCTGCACCGGTCTTTAAGTCTAGACGATAGGGGAGAGGCGGGCCGAAGATGCGGAAGGGAGCATCGGCTATGCCCCCGTATGCCGGGGGCGCGGGCTGAAAGCGGAAATGTTACCGGGTATTGCCGGCCCAGTGTTTCCGCTTGCTGGTCTTGCCGAGACCGGGGTTAAAACTGTTGGTCGGATCGGCGGATTGGTAGAAGGCCTGCAGATCGGGCTTGGCGTGGTACAGATGGCCGACGTTATGCTCGGCCGGGTACTCCGCGCCGCGCCGGTCGAGGATCGCCAGCATTTGCTCTTTCAGCGCATGGCTGTCGACGCCTTTTTTCACCACGTAATCCTGGTGGAATACGTGGCACATAAAGTGGCCGTAATAGAGTTTGTGCACCAGTTGGCTGTCGATTTCTGGCGGCAGGGTTTCAAACCACTCGGTATCGTTGCGGCGCAGCGCAATATCCAGCGCCAGAATATCCTCTACCTTGTCGGCATGCACCGCATGGTAGCGCACCGCCGCGCCGGCGGCGGCGAAACGGTGCAGGAAGGCCTTTTTGCCTTCGTCTGCGGTGCAGGCGAAAAATGCGCCGTTGGCCTGGGCAAAATACTGGCTCAGATACCGCTGCGCTTCGTCGACGCCGGGGCCGGCCATTTTCAGCAGCAGGTGATGTTCAAAGCGTTCGCGGTATTCTTTCATCCGCTTCGGCAAATGGCTGGGGGCCAGGTGGCTCAGGCCCTGCATCAGCCGGTCGGTCAGGTTGTGCGGCAGCAGCGGCAGTTTGTTGAAGCTGGCGTCCACGCGGCCTTTCAGGGTGAAGAAACGCGGCATTTGATCGGTGCCGAGCTTGTCGATCATCATAAAGGTGTCTTTGCCGTACACTTCGGCGATATCGAAAATATCTCGGTGCATGTATTCGCCGGCCACCGGCAGATTGTCGAATTTGCCGAGCATATGGCGACGCAGCTCGGTCAATACGGCGGTGTCGTTGGTGCCGATATAAAATACCTGCTCTTTGCCTTCTTTCTCAAAGGTGTCCAGGCGCACCGCAAACACCGCCAGTTTGCCGGCGCAGCCGGAGGCCTCGAACAGGCGGCGTTTATCCGCATTGAAGCGGGATGGGGTATCGGCATCGACGTCGCGCACCCGGCTGGCGTATTCGTTGTCGGAGGCACGCAGTTCGCCGTGCTCGACGTCCTCCGGCCGGTAGTCGCCTTTCTCCAGCCGGGTGAGGATCTCTTCCGGCGTGTCGCCGAGTTTAATCCCCAAATGGTTCACCAGCCGCAGTTGGCCGTCTTCACCCAACTGGGCGTACAGCGCCATTTCGGTATAGGCCGGGCCGCGTTTCACCAGCGAACCGCCGGAGTTATTGCACACGCCGCCAATCACCGAAGCGCCGATGCAGGAGGAGCCGATCACCGAATGCGGTTCGCGGCCGTAGGGTTTCAGCAATTTTTCCAGCTGATTGAGGGTGCTGCCGGGGAAGCCAACCACTTGTTTGCCGTTGTCCAGCACTTGCACGTGATCGATCCGCAGGGTGCTGACGATGACGATATCGCGGTCATAATCGTTGCCGCTGGGCGTCGAACCTTCGGTCAGCCCGGTGTTCGCCGCCTGCATGATGACGATTTTGTCGGCGGCCACGCAGGCCTCCAGTATCCGCCACAGCTGCAACAGGCGGGTAGGGAACACCACCGCCAGCGCTTTGCCTTCGCCGGAGCGGAATCCCTTGCGATAACGTTCGGTGCTGCGTTCGCCGGTCAACAGCTGCGGGCCGCCGACGATGTCTTTGAGCTGAGCGAGAAATGCCTGATTACCTGACTGCGTCATGCCGATCTCCCTGTCATACCTGTCGTCTTTCAAACGGCGGCGCGGTTACCCTGGGGGACGAAGAGAGTTGTCCCGATTCACGTGGGCGCTGCATGCGGCGCCCCAACATGACCTGCGGTTCTTGCCGTTATCGCCGTTTGAAATCCAGAGGGTAAATTAATTGAGTAGCCTGCTGGCTTAATACCTTGGTAACTTACTGGCTTGGTAGCTTAGTAACGATCTGCGTACCCGGCCTGACGCTCTTCGTCACGCAGCGTCAGAATTTCCACGCCGTCGGCGGTGACCGCCACGGTGTGCTCCCATTGAGCGGACAGCTTTTTATCGCGGGTTACCACTGTCCAGCCGTCTTTCTTCTGCTTAATGCGGTGGTCGCCCTGGTTAATCATGGGTTCGATGGTAAATACCATGCCTTCCTGCAACGCCATGCCGGTGCCCGGCAGGCCGAAGTGCATCACCGCCGGTTCCTCATGCATGTCGCGGCCGATGCCGTGGCCGCAGTATTCACGCACTATGCTGTAACCGGCTTGTTCCGCATGCTGTTGAATGGCATGGCCGATATCCCCCAGCGTCGCGCCCGGCTTCACCGCGCGGATGCCTTTCCACAAGGACTCATATACGTTGTTCACCAGCCGTTTGGCCAATGGCGTTGTCTGGCCGATGCAGTACATTTTGCTGGAGTCGGCAATGTAACCGCCGTTTTCCAGCGTAATGTCGACGTTAACGATCATGCCGGAACGCAGGATTTTGCTGGCCGAAGGAATGCCGTGGCAGATCACGTCGTCGATCGAGGTATTGAGCACGTAAGGGAAATCGTACTGGCCTTTACTGGCCGGGCGCGATTTCAGCTCATCGACGATAAAGGCTTCGGCGCGGTCGTTAATTTCCATGGTCGACATGCCTTCGCCAATCACCCCATCGAGCATAGCAAACACCTTGGCCAGCAATGCGCCAGAGTGACGCATTTTGGCGATTTCTTCCGGCGTTTTGATCACAATCTGTTTCACCCGACAATCTCCTTCAGCGTCAGCGCGTTATCTTTCATCATTTTTTTTACCAGTTGAGGGTAGGTCAGTTCTGGATGGAACTCCGCCAGCATGCCGATCTTGATCCAGTATTCCGCCTGCGCGTTGATCGAACGCGTCATCGTCAGGCTGGCGAGGCGCAGATCGTCATGCAGCGCGTCTGAAATTTTCACAATGCCCATAGACTGCTCCTTAAAGGAATAATATACGAAGTGTATATGGTTTGGATGGTGGGGATTGTACATTCCGTGGCATAAGAAGTTTCCTGGCGACAACGATTGCCGCCGTCGGACAATGCGTTTATTGTGATAAACGACTTTTTTTGCATGATTTTTCAGAAGGATTCAGGGCGTGACTAAATTACGGGTTGGGGTGATCTTTGGCGGTAAATCGGCTGAGCATGAAGTGTCGCTGCAGTCGGCAAAAAACATTGTGGACGCTATCGACAAAGAGAAGTTTGACGTCACGTTGCTGGGGATCGACAAGCAGGGGCAATGGCACATTAACGATGCCTCCAATTACCTGCTGAATGCGGAAAACCCGGCGCTGATCGCGCTGAACCGCTCAAATAAAAATGTGGCGCTGATCCCCGGTCAGGAGAAACAGCAACTGATTGAAGCGAGCAGCGCCGGCGCACTGGGCCAGCTCGACGTGGTATTCCCGATCGTGCATGGCACGCTGGGCGAGGACGGTTCACTGCAAGGGTTGTTGCGGATGGCCAATATGCCGTTCGTCGGCGCCGGTGTGTTGGGCTCGGCGGTGAGCATGGACAAAGACGTCACCAAACGCCTGCTGCGCGATGCCGGGCTGGCGGTGGCCCCCTTTGTCACCCTGACGCGCACCAACCGCGGCAAATACGGTTTCGATCAGCTTAGCGAGCGTTTGGGCCTGCCGTTGTTTATCAAACCGGCTAACCAGGGCTCTTCGGTGGGCGTCAGCAAGGTGCAGGATCGGGCCGGCTTTGACGCCGCTCTGGCGCTGGCGTTCAGCTTCGATCACAAGGTGCTGGTGGAATCGGCGATTGTCGGTCGTGAGATTGAGTGCGCGGTGTTGGGCAATGACGAGCCGCAGGCCAGCCTGTGCGGTGAAATCGTGCTGAGCGATGCTTTCTATTCCTACGACACCAAATACATCAATGAGCAGGGCGCGAAGGTAGTGGTGCCGGCGGAGATCGCGCCGGAAGTCAGCGACAAGATCCGTGATGTGGCGCTAAAAGCGTTCCGGGCGCTGGAATGCTTTGGCCTGGCGCGCGTTGACGTGTTCCTGACGCCGGACAACAACGTGGTGATTAACGAAATCAACACGCTGCCGGGGTTCACCAATATCAGCATGTACCCCAAACTGTGGGCCGCCAGCGGCGTCAGCTACAGCGAGTTGATTACCCGGTTGATCGAGCTGGCGCTGGAGCGCCATCAGCAAGATCGCGCGCTGAACAGCTCGGTGTTTGATCGGTAATATCGAGTAGGGTTACTGCATCAGGCAGAAGATAGGGCTGGTTCCAGGGAGTTCCAGCCCGCTAGTATAGAGTGGCGGAAATGACAAAGGTCAGGAAGGCTGTAATAAAAAGAGACATAATCCCGCCAAAATTCAAAAGGGAATTCCGGGGCGGGAGGTGCGCTCGGCTGTGCCATTTCATTTTATGGTTATCGATCGCTTCCTGGCGAAACACTAGTAACCTCTCTGAATGATTAATTAACTGAGGAGAGAAGAATACGTTCTATTGTGCAGACGAAAAGTTTCTGCCCATTTTAAGATGTGATGTTTTTATATTTCATCAAAACAATATGATAAAAATTACAAAATAATTGTAAATAAAATATTGTAGATTAATATTATTTAATTAATGTCAGTCACTTGTTATTGGCTAAAGATGTAGACTAAAGATATAATAATAACGCAGGCTGAGCAGATAAATATATCCCCAGAAAATTCACGTAATGAATTTAAATAATCTTCGCTGTTTTTATTTAATTTATCAATGGCTTCTCTTTCATTTTCAGCATTTACTTCGACATGATGCTTCCTGAAACCTTTTTTTTTCATATCCTTAATGAGTGAATGTGTTACCGATTCTTTTGGGATTACCTTTGACTCATCACTTTTTATAAAGACAACATATTTACGCATGGTCTTTCCCATAAAATCACTGTGTTTTACATCTGTGATTTTATCAGTTAATTAACGTTTGGTACCAGATCCTCTCGGCCCAGTACCATTGAACTTATAATATTATGCATGATTGCAATCGTTCAGATCCAATACTACCCGTGTACAGGATTCAGGCAGCTGTGAATTTAATTGAAATGCGATAATAGTCACAAAAATAAATATAAATAACCATTCCAAATAAAACAATTAAAACCAGAGGGGCGGTGATCTATTACAGGTAAGACTTATAGTTCCGTATTAAATAACCTGTTACTGAGTGTCTGGATTTTCCTCTATATTTCAATGTGCTTTTTCATCATTTAACCCATTGCTGCTTCGATACCACAGGCGTAGCTGTAGCGAACGATAACGCAGTACCCTGAACCTGTGCCATTCACTCCACTGTTTGAACGTCTCCATCAGGTTACTTGCTGTCGTTAACCGACCGGTCTGGCATGATGCTGATGCAGTTCTACGTCATCTGTCAGTATCAAAGTCCTTATACTCTCGTGATAATCAATTATTATCATTTCCTAAAATAATCATTTGATTGTCAATTATTGATTTTACAGATGGTTAATTTCAGTCCTTCAATGAAAGAAGGGCGAAATCTTTCGCAGATTAAAAACACATAGACGCTCTTGAAATTCCTTTCTTATAAATAACTCTATTACTTGGGTGGGGGATATATTGGGGCGATAACTTCATTGGCACTATCGTCTGCAATAAAAATTTTTAAGTCAACTTCAGCGTAGCTAATAATAAATCAGCTCCGTGGACTTGAATGAGCAAGCCGTGTGGTAGGCTGAAAGCATCGGCTTTGCAAACTAAAAATGGCTCCCGCTTGCGAAGGAGCCATTTCATAGCCGGCAGTGCAATCCCCGGCATCCGGTCATTATTGTCAATGGCCGGGGGCGGGCAGGTTATTTCACCGTCACGTCGATATCGCCAAAATACTTCTTCGCCAGCGCGGTCACGGTGCCTTGCTGCTTCACTTTCACGATCGCGTCGTTCAGCTTTTTCTTCAATGCGTCATCCCCTTTGCGCAGGCCGAAGGCGATGCCTTCACCGAGGATCTTGTCGTCGCTGACCGCATCGCCGACGAAGGCGAAGCCTTTGCCGTCCGGATGTGCCAGGAAGCCGCTTTGCCCTGACGGCGCCATCACCAGCGTGGCGTCGAGGCGGCCGGCGGTCAGGTCAAGGTACGCCTGGTTCTGATCCTGATAGGAGACGACGTCTACGCCCTGCGGCGCCCAGTGGGCCTTGGCGTAGGTTTCCTGAATCGACCCCTGCAGTACGCCGACGTGTTTGCCTGCCAGCGACTTGGCGTCCGGCAGCAGGCCGCTGTCGGCTTTGGCGATCAGGCGGTTGGGCACCTGATAGATGGAGTCGGTGAAGTCAATCGCCTGGCGGCGCTGGTCGGTGACGTTCATCGCCGAGTTGATGGCGTCAAACTTGCGCGCCTTCAGCGCCGGGATCAGGCTGTCGAACGAGGTCTCGACCCAGCTGCATTTCAACTGGGCGGCGGCGCAGACCGCGTTGCCCAGATCGATATCGAAGCCTTCCAGCTTACCGCTGGCGGATTTGGATTCGAACGGCGGATACAGCGCTTCCAGACCGAAGCGCAGCGTGTTTTCCGCCGCCAGAGAGGAACCGGCGGCCAGCAGGCAGCCCACAGCGATCAGCGTTTTCAGTGATTTCATAGTCAGTGCCTTTTTCCCATGGTCAAACCAAAAGTGAATGCATTACACCTGACACAGACGGCGTGCGCCTTCCAGCAGGGTTTCGTTATCTTTTGAAAAACTCAGCCGGATGATGCCGGTGTTGGTGCCGTCGCTGTAAAACGCCGACAGCGGGATAGTCGCGACTTTCGCTTCACGGATTAAACGCACCGCAAAATCGTTGTCGCTTTCGCTGCTGAAACCGCTAAAGCGGGCCAGCATAAAGAAACTGCCACGGCTGGGTAATAATTCAAAGCGCGAATCTTGCAAAGCGCCGGCCAGCAAATCGCGTTTTTGCTGATAGAAATCCGCCAGCCCCAGATAGCTTTGCGGATTGCCCAGCGCTTCGGCGAAGGCATATTGCATCGGCGTATCGGCGGAGAACACCATAAACTGGTGCACCTTGCGGATCTCATCCATCAACGCCGCCGGTGCCATGCAGTAACCGACGCGCCAGCCGGTGACGTGATAGGTTTTGCCAAACGACGACACAATCACGCTGCGTTCGGCCAATTGCGGGTGGCGCGCCATGCTGTGGTGAATATCGCCGTCGAATACCACGTGCTCGTAAACCTCGTCGGACAGGATAACGATATCGGTATTGCGCGTCAGGGCGGTCAGGCGCTCAATGTCATGCTCGCCGAACACGCTGCCGGTTGGGTTGTGCGGGCTGTTGACGATGATCATCCGCGTTTTGCCGGTGATGGCGGCGGCGACCTCGTCCCAGTCAATGTGCAAGTCCTGCAGCGACAGTTTGATGGCTACCGGCGTGGCACCTTGCAGGCGGACAATCGGCGCGTAGCTGTCGAATGCCGGTTCGAAATAAATCACCTCGTCGCCCGGGTGCACCAGCGCGCTGATGGCGGAATACAATCCTTCGCTGGCACTGGCGATGACCGTGATTTCTTCGTCGGCGTCATAACGTGTGCCATACAATCGTTCAACTTTATCTGCCAGCGCAGCGCGTAATGCGGCCACGCCACTCATCGGCGCGTACTGGTTATGACCTGCGCGCATGGCTTGCGCCACCGCGTCGACCAGTTGCGGCTGACAGGCGAAGTTCGGTGCGCCCTGCGACAGATTCAGTGCCTGATGTTCAGCGCTGAGCTGGCCGATTACGGTGAAAATAGTGGTGCCGACATCCGGCAACTTCGAGCGTTGTGAGCAGGCGCTCTGCATGATTGGCTCCTGGAGAGGGGGAAGTATTGCTTGATTAAGCATCAGTGACGGTAGGCGAACAAGGGAATGTTTGTCATACTAGCCATGAGTTAAAATCATGGCTAATTCCCCCTTCATTCTTGAAACGATCTTGGCGTTGGCCGCCTTGATGTCGTTCCAATTATTTGGGGGAATCCTTGTAATTTCGGGGATATCGAGGAACCCGCTATGCAGACATCTCTGCCGTCGCTCGACGTTTTGAAAACTTTTGTGGTGGTGGCTCAGCGCCTTAATTTCACTCATGCCGCCCAGACACTGCACCTGACGCAAGGCGCGGTCAGCCGTCAGATCCTCGGGCTGGAGCAGCATTTGGGCTATCCGTTGTTCAGCCGCCGGGCGCGCGGGCTGACGTTGACCCCGCAGGGTGCCATGTTGCTGGCGCCGGTGCAGCAGGCTCTGGGGCAACTGGGCGAGGCGCTGGCGCGCGTTGGGGCGCAGCCGGGCACGTTACGCATCAAGTGTCCGACCTGCGCCATGCGCTGGGTGTTGCCGCGCATTATCCGGTTGCAAAACGAGCGCCCGGAAATGCATATCGAACTGACCGCCTCGGTATCGCACGGGTTGGATTTCAGCGCAGAGCACTTCGATGCTGCGGTGGTGTTCGGCCAGCCGCAGGGTAAAAAGCTGGCGGTGCATCACCTGTTCGATGAAATCCTCACGCCGGTCTGCACGCCGTCTTATCTTCCCGATTTGGCCCGCCCGCCAACCCCGGCCGATCTGGCGGAGAAAACCCTGCTGCACCCCACGCGCGATCGCCGCGACTGGCTGCTGTGGTTGAAGGCGGCAGGGCTGGAGACGCTGCCTTCCGGCAAGGCGCAGCATTTTGATACTCTGGATTTGGCGATGAGCGCCGCACTGCAAGGTTTTGGCATCGCCATCGGCGATCTGTGCCTGCTGGAGGAGGATATCCAGGCGCAGCGCGTCGTTACGCCGTTCCCGCTCAGCGTGGTCAGCGGCGCGGCCTACTATTTGGTCTACCCTGAACGGGCACTGGTGCCCGCGACATTAGCCACGCTGGTCAATTTTCTGGGGGAAGAGGCGGCGCAAAGCCGCGCACGGCTGAAGAACGGCTTATCCGCCGCCGCTAACAGCTTGTAACCTTTAACATTACAAATTATTTCTGCGGTGAAAAAGAGTATGTCACACTGTTTTTCCACTTTGATTAATCCTCTCCGTCGCAGGCTGCGGCGGGAACATGCCTGAGACAAAACAATATGAAATGGCTTTGTGTGGTGAGTTTGCTGTCCGGCCTGGCGATCAGCCCGGTTTTTGCGCAGGAGAGCGGGGCGGCGCAAGGAGTTAATGCCCAGCAGCGTGATGCTTTCGTTTCCAACCTGATGAAACAGATGACGCTGGAAGAAAAAATCGGCCAGCTGCGTTTAATCAGCGTCGGGCCGGATAACCCGAAAGAAGCGATCCGCGACGGCATCAGCAAGGGCCAGATTGGCGCTATCTTCAACACCGTCACCCGGCCGGATATCCGCGCGATGCAAGATCAGGCCATGCAGCTCAGCCGCCTGAAAATCCCGTTGTTCTTCGCCTACGACGTGGTACACGGTCAACGCACCGTCTTCCCGATCAGCCTGGGGCTGGCGGCCAGTTTTGATCTCGAAGCCATCGCGCTCAGCGGCCGGGTATCGGCGCAGGAAGCCAGCGATGACGGCCTGAACATGACCTTCTCGCCGATGGTCGACATTACCCGCGATCCGCGCTGGGGTCGGGTATCGGAAGGCTTCGGCGAAGACACCTGGCTGGTGTCCAAAATTGCCAAAGTGATGGTCGATGCTTACCAGAACGGCGATCCGTCTCAACCCGGTTCAGTGATGGCCAGCGTTAAGCACTTCGCGTTGTATGGCGCCACTGAAGGCGGCCGCGATTACAACACCGTCGATATGAGCCCGCTGAAAATGTATCAGGACTATTTGCCGCCGTATAAGGCAGCGGTAGACGCCGGCAGCGGTGGGGTGATGGTATCGCTCAACGCGATCAACGGTATTCCGGCCACTGCCAACCCGTGGCTGCTGAAAGATCTGTTGCGCAGCCAGTGGGGCTTTGGCGGCATTACCATCAGCGATCACGGTGCGATTAAAGAGCTGATCAAGCACGGTGTGGCCGAAGATGCGCGCGATGCGGTGCGGCTGGCGATCACTTCCGGCGTCGACATGAGCATGAGCGACGAATACTACGACCAATACCTGCCGGGGCTGGTGAAGGACGGGCTGGTTTCGGAAAGCGATATCGATCGCGCCTGCCGCGACGTGTTGAACACCAAATATGATATGGGCCTGTTCAAAGATCCGTATAACCACCTTGGCCCGGTAGGTTCCGATCCGCAGGATACCAATGCCGAAAGCCGTCTGCACCGCGCCGAAGCGCGCGTAGTGGCGCGCAAAACTCTGGTGCTGCTGAAGAATGACAAGCAGACGCTGCCGTTGAGCAAGCAAGGCACCATTGCGCTGGTTGGGCCGATGGCCGACAGCCAGCGTGACGTGATGGGTAGTTGGTCGGCGGCCGGTGTGGTCAAGCAGTCGGTGACCCTGCGCCAGGGGCTGGAGCATGCGGTGGGCGATAAGGCGAAGATCCTCTACGCCAAGGGCGCCAACATTACCCAGGACAAAAGCATTATCGACTATCTGAACGAGTATGAGCCGGCGGTGGTGTTTGATACCCGTCCGCCGCAGCAGATGATTGATGAAGCGGTACAGGCGGCCAGGCAGGCCGATGTCGTGGTAGCGGTCGTGGGTGAGGCGCAGGGCATGGCGCACGAAGCTTCCAGCCGTGCTGATATCACCATTCCGCAAAGCCAGCGGGATCTGATCACCGCGCTGAAGGCGACCGGCAAACCGCTGGTGCTGGTGCTGATGAATGGCCGGCCGCTGGCGCTGAGCTGGGAAAGCCAGCAGGCGGATGCGATGCTGGAAACCTGGTACAGCGGCACCGAGGGCGGCAATGCGGTGGCAGACGTGCTGTTCGGCGATTACAACCCGTCGGGCAAGCTGCCGATGACCTTCCCGCGTTCTGTCGGCCAGATCCCGATGTACTACAACCATTTGAATACCGGCCGGCCGTTCGGCAAGGAAAACCCGGGCAAGTACACGTCACGTTACTTCGACTCGCCTAACGGTCCGTTGTATCCCTTTGGTTACGGCCTGAGTTACACCACCTTCAGCCTGTCGGATCTCAAACTTTCCAGCCCGACGATGGCGCGCAACGGCAAACTGACCGCCAGCGTCACGCTGAAGAATACCGGCAAATATGACGGTGCCACTGTGGTGCAGCTGTACGTGCAGGACGTGACGGCGTCGGTCAGCCGCCCGGTGAAAGAACTGCGCAACTTCAAAAAGGTGATGCTGCGAGCCGGTCAATCACAACAAGTGGAGCTGCCGATCACCGAAGAGGATCTCAAGTTTTACAACGCCAGCCTGAAATGGGGCGCGGAACCGGGCAAGTTCAACGTGTTTGTCGGCCTGGATTCCGACAACGTACAGGCACAGAGCTTTACGCTGCAGTAAATCGCAGAATCGCCCTCTCTTGCTGCGGTGAGAGAGGGTTTTTCAATGTTTCAATTCCAGCGCAAAATCATAGTACTCATTCAAACACCAACTGCGGGTGTACTCGATGGGCCTTTCCTCGCGGGTGAACCCGGTACGGGTCACCAGCAGCAGCGGTTCCCCCACCTCCATCGCCAGATAGCGGGCGACGGATTTATCGGCTATCTCGCCGCGAAAACGCTGAGTCGCCCGCACAATGGGTTGACCGATGGAGTGCAGATAGTGGTACAACGACTCTTCAGGCAGGCCGCTCGCCGGCAAAATAGTGGCGGGAAGCACCGAATACTGTAAGGCAATGGCGATTTCGCCGGCTTTACGTAAGCGCACCAGTTCGACCACATCCTGTTCATCACTCAACTGTAACGCCTGCATTTCTTCTGCCGTTGGTCCGCGCCGCAGAAAACCAATCAGTTCGCTTTGCGCCCTGAAACCTTGCGGCTCTACCATCTCGGTAAAACTTTCCAACAGCGGTAAAGCGGGTGCGAAGCGCGGCGCGATAAAGGTGCCGGAACCCCGATTGCGGTTGATGGTGCCATCCTGTTCTAGGTGTTGAAACGCACGGCGAGCCGTCCCCCGCGCAATGCCGAAGGCTTCCATCAGCGCTCTTTCCGAAGGTAACGCATCGCCCGAACGCCACTGCCCGGACTCCACGGCGGCCCTTATTTTTTTTGCCAGTTGCAGATAAATCGGCGTGCTGTCTGCCGAGTCCGGTTGAAGCAAGGCCAGTTTCTCATCCATACGTATCTTCCCCACGAAATGACCATTAAGTGTACCACTTGTGCCAATGAAAACTAAGTGGTACATAATTGGTTTAGTGATCATAACCGGAAGCTTGCACGATGAAAAGATACCTCGACTGTACCGCCACCGATCTTGCCAACATCACCAAAGACAATTTGCTTTACGCCATTCGCGCCAGTGAAGGGCGGATCCTGGTCAGTGAAAGCATTGCCGTGACGCAGCCGCTGCTCAATAACGTCACCAATGCGGAGCTGGCGGCCAGCCAGGGCGCCGATATGCTGTTGCTGAACCTGTTTGACGTAAACCAGCCACGCATCGAAGGCTTGCCCGACGGAGTGCCGCCGCAAGAGGTATTGCGCGAGCTGCAGCGGCTGACCGGGCGGGTTATCGGGGTCAATCTGGAAGCGGTGGATCCGGCGTTCACCTTTACGCACAATGAGTTTTGGCAGATGACGGCGGGCCGCGCCGCGACCGCAGAGAACGCGCGCAAGCTTTATGAGCTCGGCGCTCGCATGGTGGTGTTGACCGGCAATCCCAATAATGGCGTCAGCAACCAGGCTATCGCCGCGGCGTTGAAGCAGATTCGCGATGACGTGGGGGACAAGCTGGTGCTGGTGACCGGTAAAATGCACGGCGCCGGCATTGTGCGTGAAAGCGGTAGCCAGTTGATCAATGAGCGGGACATCGCTCTGTTTGTCGAAAACGGCGCGGACATCGTCCTGCTGCCGGCGCCGGGCACCATTCCCGGCATGTCGCAGGAAAAGGTGGCGGCGTTGATTGCGTTTACCCAACAGCAGGGCGCGTTGGCCATGACGGCTATCGGGACGTCTCAGGAAGGCGCCGACGTACAAACCCTCCGCCAGATTGCCCTGATGAGCAAAATGGCCGGGGCCGATCTGCACCACATTGGCGATACCGGTTATCTGGGGCTGGCGCTGCCGGAAAACATCTTCGCCTACAGCGTGGCGATTCGCGGCGTGCGCCACACCTATACCCGCATGGCTCGCTCAGTTAACCGTTAGCCGGTAAAACGCGTCGGCTCTGCGCAGAGCCGCGTTTCGCTTATCAGCTTACGAAGTTAATCACTAACTACGTTGCCGACTTTTCATCGGCAACGGACAGTTTGCTTTGCGGGGAAAATCGCTGCTTGTGCACGATGATATAGACCAGCGTCAGCAGCGTCAGGACGCTGAAAATCAGGAAGCAATAAGGCGAGTTTTTGACCAGATAGATGCCAAGAAAGCCTCCCATGCCTTCGCCTATGCCCATGGCTACAGAGTTTATCGCCAATACGCTGACCAGAATATTTTTGGCCACATAGCCTGAAATGCAGCTTTGCAGGGTTGGGATCAGCAGCAATTCCCCCAGCGTCCAAATAAAAAGTGCGAGGTACAAGTCGGTTTGGCTAGCGGCGTAGTTCAGCCACAATGAACCTGCTGCATGCGCGACAAGGGAAAAACACAGGGTTTGAAAGGCGCTGACGTTATAGCGAGTGAACAGGGCCTGCAATCTCGGTGCGAGAACGATAGACAGCACCGCGTTAAAGGTCAGCAAATAACCGAACGGGCTGGTGGACCCTAAAAGGCTATTTACGTGTAAAGGTAAGGAGGTGAACAGTTGCGAATAAATCATCCAGCACAGGGCCGTCAGCAAAAAATAGTGGCGCAGGGTTTTATCGTGGATTTGATCGCGTAAGGCCTGTGTCCATTTTTTCTGCGCTTCCAGCGTTGGCCAAATATCGCGCGCCCACAGAACCCACAGCGAGAAGCACAGCATCGTCAAAGAAGCGATAATGAAAGGCAACTTCGGGGACAGGTGATTGTACAGATAAATGGCAATTAACGGGGCCAGCATTGAGGCGAGGTTGGTGATGACCGATAACCTGACAAACACCGACGCTCGTTGATGGGCGTCTTCCGTTGCGCCGGCTACCGCACGGATCAGGATGCTGTTTGTTCCGTATGCAATGCCGAAAGCCCCGATAGAACACAGTAAAACGAGATAGTGTTGTGACAGGGCGATCATCATGCAACTGATGCTCATCACCAGAGCGGACAGCGACACGACATACGCCGGGGCAATCAAATCCAGAAAGGGTGAGATTAACAAGCGGGTCACTTTGGAGCCGATAGAGGACACCATGATGATACTTGCCGTTTCCAGGGACGAAAGCCCGAGGAACTTGTCCATATAGAACGCAAGTATCGACAGCGTCATAAAATAAGTGAAAGAAAACAAAAATGAATCGGCTGAAATCGTTGTCATGCCGTGCTTAAATGACGTCAAACTGGACATGTGCAGCCATCTCCATTGCGGTTTGTCTGGCGTGATTCCCCTTTTCCTGCGACACCACCACACAGCCGACACGTTTACCTGAATCCGTGCACGGCGGGATGATGTCGCCGGGTTTGACGGTTATCTCCGCCAATAAAATATCGTCGCTTTGCCGCACATCCTCCAACCCGCCAATCGCGACTAACCGACCTTCCGGCGCGTCGAAATACTTCACCACAGCAGTGCAGAAATAGGCGATCTCCGGCGGGGATTTGGGCGGCGTTTGCGTTGACAGATATTGCTGGAATACCGCCGCATAGGTGGGAATGCGGGTTGCTGTTTCCGTTAACAGATGAATGTAATCTCCACCTGGCCGGCAATGCATTTCTCCAATAATGATGTGCTCGTCTGCCAGCCAAAACTCCAGGTGGAAGTGCCCAAAGGTGAACCCCACACAGCGCAGGGCTTTTTCCGCACACTCATACACTCTATTTTGCGTGTCTGGCGGCAAGGCGGCAGGGAATACATGCATATCTTCAACAAAAGCCCCACCGGGCTTTAGCGATTTCTCGGTCACGCCCTGGAAAATGGCTTCGCCGTAATGGAAAAAGCCTTCCAGGCTGAATTCTGTACCCTCGATAAACTGCTCAATGATAAAGCTCTGTTGCTGCGGTTCGGTAAGGCACGCATAGGCGGTATGCAGATCTTGCCGAGCGCTGTTCCTGATGCGGCTGACGCCCTGGCTGCCTGAAGCGTCGACCGGCTTGAGTATCCAGTCTTCGGCTGGGTGCGCATGCAGAAAGTGTTCTGCCTGCGCCAGGTTGCTGAAAAGGCATGACAAGGGTTGCGGCAAGCCTTGCCTGGCGAGCATCTGTCGGCACAGATATTTATTGCGAATCTGCTGCACTGCCGCCGTAGTATTGTTGGCAAAGCCAAATTTTTCGCAAAGGCGGGCGCAGGTCTCCACCGAATATTCCTCGAAGGTATAAATACCTATCACTGGAAACCTGGCGCAAATCTCCTCGAGCAGCGGCAGGCAATCTTCATATTGCTTCGATGCAATCGGGTAAACCGGTATTTGTTGCGGGGCTTTGATTGCCAGATGATGCAAATTCTCCGGGGTATCAATCAGAATGGTTTCCAGCCCGAGTTCATGAGCCTGAGCAATGGCGCGTGGCCCTTGGCGGTGCGAAGCGCAACCGAAAAGAATAAGGACGTTTTTCATTCCACGGTAAACCTTATTTGTCGGGCGGCCCATTCAAGGGTATCGGCAAGCTGTTGATAGTTTTCAGCCGTGCCGATAAGCACGCCAAGCCGGTAGGCGCTGTAATCTTCAGGGGGAAGCGCCACGCTATGCCCCGGAGAAAAGTGTAGATAGAGGTGCTGTATGCAAGGGTGAGCCAGCACCTTGGCGACATTATCCACGCCGATCAGCGTGCCGGGCCTTTCTGCGAACAAATAACGGACGCCAATATAATCTTGCGTGAGCCTCAGTGACGATGGGGGGATTCCCCGGCATATCTGGACGTAATTCTGCAAATGTTGCTGACGGCTGGCGTGCTGTAACAGGTGAGTAGAAATATACCCCCCCGCAGGTCTGGCCGCGCATTCGATAAACTTGAAGCCGTCGCGGGTATATTTTCCCTCCAGATGGAAGACGGTGTTATCGATGCCCAACTCCCTGACAATGGTTTTGGCGCAGCGGGTGATTTCTTGTTGAATGTCATTGCTGAAATGGGAGGGGAATATATGCCGGTTTTCGACGAAGGTGTTTGCATCGGATTGATAATCAGTGATGCCAATCACCCTAATCTGGTTATCGGCGGCATAACCGTCGACGCTGAATTCCGGTCCTTCGACAAATTCCTCCAGAATGATTTTTCCGCCAAATGCGGTAAATACCGAGTCGAATTTGTCTGTGGCGATCTCGGCGAGCAGCGAGAGGGCTTGCTCTAGCGCGCTGTCGTCTTCTACCTTGAAAATTCCCTTGGAACCCGATCCGGATGCGGGTTTGACTATCACCGGGTAGCCAATTCGGGCTGCCGCCATTCGGGCATCGGCCATTGAGCTGACTTCGTGGAATGCGGGGATCATCGGGCCTAAATGTTTAAGCCGGTGTTTCATGGTGATTTTATCGCGACTATGGCGGACGGCCTGTTCGCTCATCCCGGCAAACCCCAGTTCGCGTGCGAGAAAGTTCTTGAGCGGCACATCGGTTTCTGACCAACAGACAATGCCGTCAAAGGTATATTTCTGGTGCAGTTTGGCCGCCACCGCCAGGCAGGCCGCAAAATTATCCAGATCGACAATAACGGTTTCGATCGCCAGCTCGGCGGCATAGGAAGGGATCTGCTTGGCGATAAGCACAATGTCCAGGCCCAGAGAAAGGGCCGCGCGCATTTCGGCCAGTCTTTCGTGCGGGTTTTGTCTGCCGTTGATGTACAAAATACAGTTATTCATAGTGTTAGAGTCTCGTCCATTCCGTTATGGTCATATGCTGGCTGGAAGGTGATGCAAAGGCGTACCCAGGGCGACGGCAGAAAGGGTCATTGCCGCGCTGTCATAGATCATTACGCCGTTGGCCATGGTTCCCCGAGAGACTGTCGGCCCGGTTATCCACGTCGGCGATTGGCCCAATTCATGGCGTTCAAAGCCGGTTTGCCAAACCTGCCCGGGCGTGAAAATTTTCATGCCGGGAATATGGTCGTTGCCGGAAAGGCCATGCAGACATTGATGGCGGCCCATAGTGGCAAAATGGTCGGCAAGATGATGGTGATGGCTGACTTCGAAGGTACATGAACCCGTAATGTCCGGATCGGCATAGTGGGACAACAGGACATTATGGGTGGCAAAAGGCTTAACGATGATTTCCGGCAATGAGTGGAGATAGCAGAGACTGTTATCGTTCAGCAGGGAAGGCAGCTCATGATCCTCATAAAGAAAGACCTTGCCGTCAGCCAGACGTTTACGTTCTGCAAAACTGCGGCGGTACCAATCTTCAGGATAGGAAAATCCTGCCGCATGAGACGGGAGTTTGCGAATGGCGAACAGATCGTGATTGCCGATAACCACCTCGCTGCAATGGCGCTGCACCAGATCCAGGCAGCGGTTGGCATCGCGGGTTGCCAGATAACCATAAAAAGGAACCGAGTAACCGACGATGTCGCCGAGGCAAATGACTTCGTCAGCCCCCAAACTTTCCAGTAAATTCAAGGATTCTTCCAGTCTGACGACGTCTTCGTGGATGTCTGAGATAACGCCAATTTTCATAACCTTTGCACGCCTTTATATTTGTCTTATTCGTATAAACGATGGGTTATTTTTTTATTAATCAATGCGGCCGGCTTGTCCTGCAGCAGATGTTGTTCATGCTCATGCAGGTACTGTTCGATGCGTAAATGGATGTGGCGGCTGCCGTAGTGACTGAGTTCGAAGGCCCTTGCCACCTCGGCAATAACATCGATGGAAATCCCATTATTGAGCCGCAGGCGGTTTAGCCCCTGAAGATAACGGCGCAGCACCCGCCCACGGTTATCGGCGATCGGTTTGATGTCGAGCGACATGATGGCCACGCTGGCCACCACGGCGTCGATGATGTACAGGATGTCTGAGGTGAAGTCGGCAAAATGGCCGGCAGCCTCCAGGGCAAAGATTGAACTGTCCAACCCGTGAATGCGCGTCACTATGGTTTCGAGACCGAAAGCCGCTTCGATCGCCAGCGGCGCATCCCGGTTTTCAATCACGATCAGATTGCCAATATCCATAAATGTCACTCCATCGCAGCTCACCGACAGATTGCAGTTACGGCCGCTGACGTCCTCGATGCCAAATTTATGGCGGTAATAAGAGGGCGCTTGAGTATCAAACCGAAGAAATTGCGTCATGCCCTGCTGTTGGAGTATTTCTACGAGATCATGGTCTTGGCTTGAAATATTAATCCGGAAGACGTCCGGTGATTTTAGCCCCAGCAGTTCAATGAACCGGCAAGTGGCCTGGGTGATACGCCGGCGTTCCTCATAGGGGCTGATTGCTCCCACGCTGCAAAAAAAAGACGACCATTTTGGGTAGCTGTTTTCTTGCTGCATGGCGTGATTATTTTGAGTGCGCAGGCAGTCTTGCACGGTGAAAAAAGCCTGTAATTTTTTCTCCGCCTCGATCAGATAAGGCTTAAAGGTACTGATGGTGGAGCCGGTAAACAGCGTAGACTTGTCATAAGCCGGGAGCAGCGTTTCAGGCTGGTGAAAGCTAAATCCGCTGGCTTCGAATGCCTGAGAAAACGCGTCTTTAGCTCGTTGTTTCTCCGCCAAAATGAGGCGCAGTGTGGCTTTGCTCACTGGCTGGGCAGCGGTGTTCATCATAGGGTTTCTGCCAGTGAAGTTATTTTTGACACCTGCGGGTTGTTGTAAGCGGAGTAGCCGCCGTGATAGAGGCCAACGCTACCCTGGTTAACCCAGAAAGATATTTGCCCTACGCGCATACCGGGGTAGAGGCGAAAAGGTTTTGCCGCCACCAATTCCAATGTCCATTGATGGCATGCGCCGGTATGACCTAAATTGGCCGACACCTGCAAATAAAGGCCCAGGCGCCCCAGGGAACTTCGGCCTATCAATGACATGGCAAAAACGCTGCTGCCCAGGATTTCCATGGTATGGCCCAGGTAGGTCGTTCCCGCCTCCATGACAAAACCTTCAGCGGGGAGATCGATAAAATCAAAGGTGACTTTCTCGCCTTCGACGTTTGGGATCCCCAGTCTGGGCCCCAAGCGATAATTGTAACTGTTGGGGTTGAGTTGTGACTCGTTAAAAGGAATGATGGTAATATCGTTACAGGCCGTTCTCTTTTTTATTTCGCTGCCGGTAAGAATCATGACATTTTCCGTTATATTTTCTATCTTGAGCGTGACTATTTAAAATCCACATAAGCCATCGAAACCCGTGGCCCATCGGAACCCTGATATTTGCCATCATAAGGAACGATATCGCCTAGCGGTTTCCAGAAGGTGACCTGCCCGATTTTCATTCCCGGAAACAGCCTGATAGGCAGTGTGCTGTGCAATTGAAAAGTGACGCAACCAAATGAACCAATATCAATCAGGTCGGCTGTTACATGAACGAATAACCCCAGTCGCGCGATGCTTGATTTGGCATGAATGATAGGAACATATTTGTTGCTGCCAATTTTCTCAACGCTGTGGGCCAATAAAAAATCGCCTTTACCCAGTGTTATTCCTTCCGGGCCGCAATCAATGACCTCATGACGATTATTCTTTTTTGGATCAATAATCTCTTCGTTATAGCGAATGAATGTATTACCCAGCGTTAAATCATAAGAGTTGGTTGTAATGCTTCCTTCAGTAAACGGAGAAATAACGATATCCCCCGTTTTGACGCAGGCTTCAATGGATTTTCCGGTCAAAATCATTTTTTAATACCCCGAGCACCCTAGGGACAAGGCAGTTTGCCCTTGGAGACAAACTGCCTGGATACGCAGTATTTTCAGCGGCGCACGCAGATAGCGACGTATTCAGAACCAAAGTATTCGTTTGGATCCGAGGCCCCTGGGGCATCCGTTACCCATGATGGATGCTCATAAAGGTAAATCTCTTCTATGCGGAAGAAGGGTTCCAGCAGCGCTGCAGTATTGGCGGCATTGAGGAAGGTGTGGATGAGCCCCTTTTCGGGACCGGATTCAGGAATGTAAGAAACATCCTCTTCCACTTCCGTGCCCTTTTTCCAGTCTGACGCCCGCTCTGAAGAGAAGGTGACAAAGAACAAACCGCCTTTTTTGGTGGTGCGAGCGACTTCAAAGATGGTTTTCTTCACGTCCTGCAATGAAGCATGATTGATCACTGCGCGCGAAATAGTAATATCGAAGGTGTCATTTTCGAACGGCAATTCAGTCATTGGACAGAGAACCAACTCTGCTTTTTGATGCCGTCTTACCAGCTCGGCTTGAGTGAAAGCAATGGCATTTTCAGACAGGTCACTGCCGGTGACGTCAAAACCGCGCTCATTGAAGTAAAATAAATGGCGCCCCCCGCCACAGCCTAGATCGTGGAGTTTATTTCCAGGAAGAGAGAAGCGTTGGCGTAATGCCAGAGAAGGGTTAACAATATATTTATGGTAGAAGTCTATCACTTCGTCGGCGGGGTTCATTAAAATCCATTTTGGCGATTCAAATAAACCGTGCCATGCATTGTTCTTAATTATCGTGGCAAGATCGTGGTTGTAGGCTATCTCACCGGCCAGTTCTTCCTGACTCCAGATGGGGTTTGTTATAGGCACGTTAATTCCTTTAGATATGTTGTGTTTTATTTTATTGAATGTAAAAATCCGGCCAAAACAACCAGGCTGGGATTATTTAACATTGTATTTTTTGTTCATTTTAGAAATGGTGTTTAGATAGTCAATGATATTTTTTTTTACAATTTTAGCGAGAATGAGAATAATCAGTAAAAAGATCGGCGCGGAGAATGGCATTATTTATGTTTTCTAGATTTTACAATATGTTATGCCTAATTATTTGCAAAGCAAACGATTGCTTAAGTATTTATTGCAGAATTTCATTACATGGATGCATTTTCGCATGTGTTAATCCGGGGTCTGGTGGTCTAGCGGGTCTTAACGGCCTGACTGTGGAGTGGGGGTAAAGGCCTCTCGGCGGTTTTCAGCGGCCATGGTAAATCTAACGGTACAATGTTTCATCCGGATGACAGTGCGTGGAAAGCCGTGGGTGAGGTCCCTGGCGGACCAAGGGCAGAAATATTCCACTTCAGTGGCGGGACAGGATTACGCGCTGTGTTTGAACCCGCCGATTGTTTCGCTACGACTATCGCTATATCATTTTGTATATAACGATAGTTAACCGGAACCCCTCATGCTCAAACGTTTCCCGCGCGTGCTGCTTTTTTTCATCCTGTTCTCGTCCGTCGCGCAGGCGGATCGCCAGGTTACCGACCAGCTCAACAGAAAGGTGACTTTGCCCGATACCATCACCCGTGCGGTGGTGCTGCAACACCAAACGCTGAATCTGCTGGTACAGCTCGACGCCATGCCGCAGGTGGTGGGGGTACTCGGCAGTTGGAAAAAACAGCTGGGGCCCAACTATCAGCGGCTGGCGCCCACCTTGGTGAAAATGCCGATGCCGGGCGATCTCACCTCGGTAAATATTGAAAGCCTGCTCGGCCTGCATCCGCAGGTGGTGTTTGTCGCCAATTACGCCCCACCGGAGATGATCGCGCAAATCGAACGGGTCGGCATTCCGGTAGTGGCGGTATCTCTGCGCCGTGAAGCAGCCAGCCAGGCCGGCAAAATGAACCCGGTGCTGAATGATGAAGACCAGGCTTATACCCTTGGCCTGCAGGACGGCATTCGCCTGATTGGCACGGTGATGGGCCGCCAGCCGCAGGCCGAGGCGCTGATTCAGGACGTGTTTCAACAGCGGGCGCTGGTGGCCGATCGGTTGCGCGATCTGCCGGAAGACCAACGGATGCGGGTTTATATGGCCAACCCGGACTTGACCACCTACGGTTCGGGGAAATATACCGGGCTGATGATGCAGCATGCCGGCGCGCTGAACGTCGCGGCGAAGGATATTCAGGGGTTCAAACAGGTGTCGATCGAGGATGTACTGAGGTGGAACCCTGCGGTGATTTTCGTTCAGGAACGTTACCCTGAGGTGGTGCAACAGATCCTCCGCTCGCCGCAGTGGCAGGCGATCGACGCGGTGAAGCATCAGCGTGTCTACCTGATGCCTGAATACGCCAAAGCCTGGGGGTATCCGATGCCGGAAGCCCTGGCGTTGGGCGAATTATGGATGGCGAAAAAGCTTTATCCGCAGCGTTTCAGCGACGTTAATTTGCAACAGCGGGTAGATGCCTACTACCGACAGTATTACCGCAGCAGCTGCTGCCAGAGTGGGCAATGAGGCTGGGCTGGCTGATCTTGCTGACACTGCTTTGCGCACTGCTGTCGCTGGGCATCGGCCGCTATCAGGTGCCGGCGGCTCACAGCCTGATGATCCTGTTTGAGCCATTCACCGGTTCGCACGTGGGAACGGATGCGGTGCAGCGGCAGGTCATTCTTGGGGTGCGCTTGCCCAGGGTGCTGCTGGCGATGGGCGCCGGGGCGTCGTTAGCCCTGTGCGGTGCCGCGTTGCAGGGGGTATTCCGCAACCCGCTGGTGGACCCGCATATCATTGGCGTCTCTTCCGGTGCGGCATTTGGCGGTACCTTGGCTATTTTGCTCAGCCTGCCGCTGGCGGCGCTGCTGTTATCCGCCTTTGTGTTCGGCATGGCGGCGTTGCTGCTGATTTTCGCCATTACCAGCGCCATCGCCCGGCGAAATATTTTGTCCCTGGTGCTGGCTGGGGTGATCCTCAGCGGTTTTTTCTCCGCCTGCGTCAGCCTGCTGCAATATTTGGCCGATACCGAAGAGAAACTGCCGAGCATCGTGTTCTGGCTGCTGGGCAGCTTCGCCACCGCCGACGCTCAGAAACTGCGGATGTTGTTCCTGCCGCTGCTGCTGGCCGGTGGTTTGTTGTTGGCATTGCGCTGGCGTATCAATCTGTTATCGCTGGGAGATGAAGACGCCGCCGCGCTGGGCATCAACGTCGAGCGCACCCGCTGGCTGATTCTGACCTTATGCGCCGCGATTGTCGCCGCGCAGGTCGCCGTCAGCGGCAGCATCGGTTGGGTGGGATTGGTGATCCCGCATGTTGCCCGGCTGCTGGTCGGCCCGGATCATCGTCGCTTACTGCCCGCCTCAATGTGCCTGGGCGCTCTGTATATGGTGTTGATCGACGATCTGGCACGCACCCTGAGCAGCAGCGAAATTCCGTTGGGCATACTGACCGCGCTGATCGGCGCGCCGCTGTTTGCTTTGATGCTGCGTCGTTCGCAATTGAGGGGCTGGCATGGCTGAGTCCTTACTGAGGGTTAATGACCTGAGCTTTGGCTGGCCCGGCCAAGCGCCTTTGTTTGACCAACTGAATTTACGGTTGCAGCGCGGCGAAGTGCTGGCGGTATTGGGCCCTAACGGATGCGGAAAAAGTACCTTGATGCAATTGCTGCTCGGTAGCTTGCCGTTGCAGCAGGGCACCGTTGAATGCCGTGGCGGCATCGGTTTTGTGCCGCAGCATTTCACGGCTCCCTTTGCTTACCGGGTACTGGATATCGTGTTGATGGGGCGAGCACACTACGTGGGCCTGTTCCGCTCACCTTCGGCGCAGGATCACCGGCTGGCAAAAGAGGCATTGCAGTCGCTGGATATGCTGAGCTTTGCCGATCGTGAATTCGGCAGCTTGTCCGGTGGTCAGCGGCAATTGGTGCTGATTGCCCGCGCATTGGCGATGTGCTGCGAGGTGCTGATGCTGGATGAACCGACGTCCGCGTTGGATCTCCACCATCAGGATCGGGTGCTGAGCCTGATCTCGCACCTGGCGCGCGAGAGACAGATGGCGGTGATGTTTTCTACCCATCAACCCAACCATGCTCATGCGGTGGCCGATCGCGCCTTGCTGTTGGGGATTGCGGGGCAGCAGCGAATCGGCACCTGTGCCGGGGTATTGACGGCAGAGAGCCTGTCGCCCCTGTTTGATGTCGCCATTGAGCGGGTGGCGTTGCAGGTCAACGGCCGACGGTTTGAAACGCTGGTACCGCTCTTTCGCAGCCAAGGGGAACATCGAAATGAATAACATTTTGCTGTTTGCCGCCGGCAGTCTGAAGGGGGCATTTGGCCCTTTGCTGACGGCGTTTCAGGCGCAGAGCGATTGCAGGGTGGAAACGGTATTCGGCCCGGCGGGGCTGCTACGCCAGCGTATCGAGAAGGGAGAATCGCCGCATATTTTTGCCTCCGCCAATCTGGCGCATCCGCAGCGCCTGGTGGACTTGCGGCTGGCGCAACGGGTAGAGCCTTTCGCCGGTAATCGGTTGTGTGCCACGGTGCGCAACGTAGCCGGGCTAACCGAACCGCCGTTACTCGAGGTACTGCTGGACTCGCGTTGGCGAGTCGCCACTTCGACGCCGGGGGCCGATCCTTCCGGCGACTATGCGCAGCAGCTGTTTGATCGCCTTGAAGGGGCAATGCCGGGACAAGGAGAAGCCCTGCGAAGCAGAGCGTTGGCGCTGGTGGGCGGTGCAGATTCGGTGCCTATTCCACAGGATCGGTTAGCGGCGGAGTATCTGATTAACAGCGGGCAGGCGGATATCTTTCTCGGTTACGCCAGCTATGGCACCGCATTGGCGCGCTATCCCGAGTTAGCGGTGCGGCAGTTGCCGCCGCCTCTGGTAATTGAAGCCGATTACGGCCTGTGCCTGTTGGCTCCGCAGGCGCAACCCTTGGCCGAGTTTATTCTGGCGGAGCAGGGGCAGGCGATACTGCGGGAGCAGGGGTTTCTTTCCGTGCGACAAGGTTGAGGCGCAGCAGGAGTTTGCATCAGTGTGCGGTTGCCGGTAATGGGTTGTAACTCCCCATTGTTAGCCTGCCAGCTTATTAAGCTGGCAGGCTATGAGGCTAATTACAGCTTTTTCAGCAACTGCAGCAGATGTTCTTCGCTCTTTTCGGCCAGCCCGTCAATGGCCAGCTTGATGATGTCGGAACGGGTAATGCGTACCACGCCATTACGTGCCGCCTGCACAATGATTTCATCGATGGCGTCGACGTGGTTGTCGGTCAGACTGACCGAAATCGCCTTGTAGGTGCGTTTACGGCCCTGGGGTTTGGCTTCGGCAACGGGGGCAATCAGGGTGTGGGAGGTGGCGCTATTGATAAACTCGTCTTCCGACATGCGGTGGGTAGGGGTGCGCTTTTTCACAGGATCACCTCTTTCACCAGGTTTTCGATTTCCGCCTGCGCCTTGGCGTTGTGCGCCTCGTGCACGGTGATCGCCTCACCCCAGGCATCGCGATAAATCTTGCGATCGCACAGGCGGTTGCTGACCAGCGTAAATTCCGGGTATTCGCTCAGCACCTGCGCTGCTTCGTTGGCTTCGTTAATAAAGATATTGGTCGGGCACATGTTCAGCACGATGTAGCCTTTCACCTTCTCGTTATATTCCTGCGCGGTAGAAAACATTTCCGACAGATAACCTATGGTGTCGAGATCCATTTGCGACGGGCGCAGCGGAGAGAGGAACAGATCGGCCGCCAGCAGGCCGGAGCGCAGTTCGGCGCTGTCGCGGCCGGCGGTATCGACAATCACGTAATCGTAATGACGATCCAATTCCAGCAGGGTCTCTTTGATTTTACCCGAGGCGGCGACCACCGGGATATGCGGCAGGCCCTCCACATTCTGGCGATCGTTATACCAGGTCATGATTGATTTCTGATCGTCAGCATCGACGATGATGGCAGTTTTCCCCTGTTTGAGGATCAGATATCCGGCGATATTGACCGCCTTGGTCGATTTTCCTACGCCACCTTTTTGCGAGCCAATCAAAACAATCATGCTGCCATCTCTCAAGTTATCAAGCTACTAACTTATTAAGCTAATTGCTTATTAGGTTAGTAGCTTATTAGGTTGATAATTAAACAGGTTAACAAGAACGACTTGTGGACAATATGCACCAACGGTGGCCGCTTGCCAAGCCAGTATGCTGTTAACTTTGCAGCTTATTTTGCTGGTAACTTATCAAGTGGGTAAGTAGGAATGCTCTGGGAAATGGAGGAAGGGACGGTTTTTCGTTTTTTTATTAGCTTAATAAGTTGCTAGCTTGATGGCTTTTTGCGGATGCGACAGTGCGCATCCGCAGCGGCGGCATTACTTTTTCAACATCGATTTCAGGTTGGCGAACGGATTATGGGTCGCTACGCCGACGTCTTTTTGCGCGTCTTCACCGGCGATCACCGTTGAGCCATATTGGTCTGCTTCGGTGTACTTGGAGTGTTCGTGGTCGTGGCAGTACAGGCACAACATTTCCCAGTTGCTGCCATCTTCCGGGTTGTTGCTGTGGTCGTGATCGATATGGTGAACCGTCAGCTCGCGCAGGTTGGAGTAAACGAATTCGCGTGAGCAGCGCCCACAGACCCACGGGAAAATTTTCAGCGCTTTTTCGCGGTAGCCGGTCTCCAGCCTTGCGTAGTTTTTGGGAATATATGCCATGGTCAGTGCCTGTAGAATGATAACAATATTACGTTCAATACTATCACAAAGCGCCGGGTTACAGCGTGCGACACATCACCGTCACTTCTTCGCCGGAAACCTGGCGTTGCTCTACCGGTTGCCAGCCCAGCTTTTGATACAGCGGCTGTTGGTCCGGCGTGTAGAGATACAGTTCGGCGATATTTTTCTGTTTGCAGTGGGTAATGCACTGGTCGATCAGGCGGCGTGCGATGCCCAGACCGCGATATTGCGGATGGGTGAAAACTTCGCCCAGCCAGAATTTGCGCTCTGGCTTATCCGCCAGATCGTAAATGACCAGGCTGGCCGTGCCGAGGATGTGTTGTTGCGGTGACAACGCCAGCAGCGTCATGCCGGAATGCTGCGGTTCACAGCGTTGTTCAAAGCGTTGGCTGATTTTCTCGTGGCTGCTCCAGGGTGAGAAATCACACCACTCCTGATGCAGCAAAGCAGCCAGTTCGCCAATGCGCTGGCGGTGTGCGGAAAGTCGTTCGATACGCATGATTTAAGTTCTTGTCGCCCAGAGAATGCACAACTATAGCCGCAGTTGTCGGCTATTTAAAGGCCTCCACCGCCCAGTCGATGAACACCCGCAGCTTGGCGCTGAGATGGCGGTTAGAGGGATACACCACGTACATTTGCTCCGATGGCGGTTGCCAGTCGTGCAGCAGGCTGACCAGTTCGCCGTTGTCCAGATGCGGTTGCGCCATAAAGCGGAAGGTCTGGATGATGCCCAGGCCGGCCAGTGCGGCGGCCAGCAGCGCATTGCCTTCGTTGACGCTGACATGATAGCGGTGCTGGATGTCGATCTCTTTGCCCCGATCAACGAAGTGCAGCGGCTGGATGCGATCGTTCAGCGCATGGCGGTAGTGCGCCAACGGGTAGCCCAGCTCCAGATCGCAGGGGTGTTTCGGCGTGCCGTAGCGCGCCAGATAGGCTGGCGTGGCGCAGGTGACCCATTCCAGCTCGAACAGGCGGCGGGCAATCAGGCTGGAATCGGCCAGCGGGCCGCTGCGGATCACGCAGTCGGCGCTGTCGTTGATCAGATCGATCAAGCGGTCGCCGACGCCCAAATCAATCTGAATCTGCGGATAACGCTCGATAAAGTCCGGCAGCGCCGGTACCAGCAGCTGGCGCGCTGTCGAACCACCGGCATCAATGCGCAGCACGCCCTGCGGCGCGCTCTGGGATTCGGTCATGCAGCCTTCCATCTGCTCCAGTTCCGCCAGCCACTTAACCGTGCGCTGGTAATAACACTCGCCCTCAGGGGTAACAGACACGCTACGGGTGGTGCGCTGGAACAGCTTGGTCTGCAGGTGATCTTCCAGATTCTGGATCAGCTTGGTGACGGTGGCCTTGGGCATCCGCAGCGAGTCTGCCGCGCGGGTGAATCCGCCGGTTTCCACCACGCGGTTAAACACCCGGATGGCGAGTAAATGATGATCCATAACGCTCTCAGTGCAAAACCCCGGTCGGAGGACCGGGGTGTTTCTGTGGATAGACAATGATTATGACTGTTTAGCGCCAATCATGCCGGAACGCAAGGTCAAGCCGAACACCAGCGCAGCGGAAAGGGTGAGGGCGCCGCCGAACAGCATGGCGCTGCTGACGCCCTGCCAGTCGACCACTTCCCCGCCCAGCAGCGCGCCTGAGGCCAGCGCAATCTGGATCACGCAGACCAGCAGCGCCTGGCCGGCCTCCGGCGCCTGTGGCACCGCGGCAAACATCCAGTTGGTGGCGCAAACCGGCACGGCGCCGAACGCCAACCCCCAAACCATCACCATCAGCGTGGCACCGGCAATGCCGCTGAGGAACGGCGAAACGATCAGGATGGCGGCCAGCATGGCGGCGATCAGAATAAAGGTGGCGCGCAGACTGCGCTCCGCCAGCCGTTCACCAAGGAAGGTGCCGAGCAGGCCGATGGCGCCGTAGGCCAGAAGTTGCAATGAAATCGCCGATGGGCTGAGGACAAACACCTGTTGCAGCAGCGGTTTCAGGTAGGTGTAGGCGGCAAAATGGCCGATAAACAGCAAAACGATGGCAATCAACCCGGTACGCGCCATCGGTAAACGCAGCGGCAGCAGCAGATCGCGCGGTGTAACCGGCCGGGTGGGCGGCACCGACGTCAGCAAGCGCAGCTGCGCCAACAGCACACCCACCGCCAGCACTGCGCTGCCAAAGAAAGCGGCGCGCCAGCCGAACAGGTCGCCAATCAGCGCGCCCGCGGGCACACCACATACCGCACCGACCGAAATGCCGCTCAGGATCAGCGCGGTGGCGCGGCCCTGACTGGCTTCCGGCACCAGATGGCGGCCGTAGTTGGCGGCGAAGGCCCAGAAACCGCCGACGCAGACACCCAGCAGCACGCGGCCCAGCAGCATCATCGGGAAGTTAACCGCCAGCGCCGAAACCAGATTGGACACCACCAGCAACAAACTCAACGCCAGCATCAGCAGGCGACGATCGAGCCGGCCGGCCGCCAGGCTCAGCGCGGGTGCGGCTATCGCTGCCACGATGCCGGGCACGGTAACCATCAGGCCGGCCTTGCCGGTGCTGACGTCCAGCGACGGCGCGATATTGGTCAGCAGGCCGATCGGCAGAAACTCGGTGGTGACCATCACAAAGCAGGCAACCGTCAGCGAGAAGATCGCCAGCCAGGGTGATGATGCAGGTTTATCTTTATTATTCAGCATAGTACCGCTCGTCTCAGGTGAGTGCGTACGCCGCGCGGTAAGGCGCGGAGTGACAGAGATCACAATTTACGCAGGCCTTGGCGACGGATAAATCCGTTTACCGTAGTTACACTGTTTCTGAGGGGGAATAATCACGCGGAGCAAGCAAAGCGGCGGGTTGCGGCAGAACGGCAGGTTAAAGGCTCAATGGGCATAAGCTTATGCGGCGGGCGCAGCAGACTGCGCCCAGAGGCATCACAACCCCGGCGCTTTCCACATTGAGGTGGTCAGGCCGTGGTCCACCAGCGTGAGCTGATCGGCATAGATCTGCTGCCAGGTGTGTTTTTGCTGTCGATAGAGTTCATGATTGGCGCTATCCGGCTGATATTCACGCTCCCAGCGCACCAGTTTTTCACCGGTGGCCGCCAGCGACTCATACAACCCGGCGCCGACGCCGGCGGCAATCGCGCAGCCCAGCGCGGTGGCTTCTTTCACCACCGGCACGCGAACGGTCAGGCCGGTGACATCGCTCAGGATCTGGCTCCACAATTTGCCCTTAGAACCGCCGCCGGCGAACACCAGCGAGTGCGCCTGCACGCCCGAGAAGCTGGCGATCTGCTCCAGATTGCAGGCGGAGACAATGGCGGCGTTCTCTTCCAGCGCGCGGAACAGGGTTTGCTTATTGCAGCGTTCCGGGTCGAGCGACATATTGATAAACGACGGCGCGGCGTGATACCAGGTTTTGAAGTGCATGGCGTCGGAAAATATCGGCATCACCCCGTAGGCACCCGGCGGCACCCGCGCCGCCATCTCTTCCAACAGGCTGTAAGCATCTACACCCAGCCGTTCCGCCATCAGCTTTTCCTCGGCGCAGAAGGCGTCGCGGAACCAGCGCATGGTCAACCCAGTGAAGAAGCTGATGGATTCCGCCTGTGCCATACCGGGGATCACGTGCGGGTTAATGCGGATGTTCATGTCCGGATCGGTGGCCGGTTCCGGCAGGTTGACGATTTGCTGCCAGAAGGTGCCGCCCAATACCGCCGTTTGCCCGGCATGCACCACCCCCAGCCCCAGGCTACCCAGTTGAACGTCGCCGCCGCCCATCACCACCGGCGTGCCACGCAGCAGGCCGCTTTGCTCTGCCGCCGCTGCGGTAACCTGCCCCAGCAGGCTGCCGGTCTCTTTCACCGGCGACAGAATATCGGCGCGTAGCCCGGCCATATCGAGCAGCGCCGGTCGCCAGTCGCGGCTGACCAAATCCAGCATGCCGGTAGTGCCTGCATTGGAAGGATCCACCGCCAGTTCGCCGCTCAGCATATTCGCCAGCCAGTCGCTGATCATGGTCAGCGTCGCCGCCTGCCGATAGATGTCCGGCCGGTGGTGGGCCAGCCACAGCAGGCGCGGCATGGCGCTCAACGCCAGCGTTTGGCCGGAATATTGGTACACCTCGCTTTCGAAATGATGGTTATGCAGCTCTTTGAGCTCGCTGACTTCATGGCTGGCACGCGCATCCACATTGGCGCAGGCCCAAATCGGTACGCCGTTACGATCGTACAGCACTATGCCTTCGCGCATTGAGCAGCAGGCTACCGAGCGGATAGCCTGGCCAGTCAGTCCTGCGTTTTGCAACGCCTGCCGGATGCACTGGCAGGTCAATTGCCAGTTGTGGGTTAAATCAAATTCCATTGAGCCGGGCACCCCAGACACCGCCAGATGCCGCCACTCAGCCTGGCCCTGCGCGATCTGATTGCCCGCCAGATCGAAGATTACCGCGCGAACGCTGCCGGTGCCTGCATCCAGCGCCATCAAATAGTTATCCATAGCTCACACTCTCTGGGGTTGGGATCTTAACTATAGATGCCGGGTTCGTGCCTTCGCGTGAGCAAAACCTGGGGGCGGTGGGATTTGTGAGCTGTGCTGCAAAATTGCCGCCGCGCAGGGTAAATCAGAGGGAATAAACCTATGGTTTGAAAGAACAGTGATTTCAAGGTTAAACAAGGAGCCGCCATGCACGTCACTTTGGTCGAAATTAACGTTAAGCAGGACAAAATCGACGAGTTTATTGAGGTGTTCCGCGCCAACCATCTGGGGGCGATCGAAGAGCCGGGTAACCTGCGCTTTGACGTGCTGCAGGATGAAAACATCCCGACGCGGTTTTATATCTATGAAGCCTATAAGGATGAGCAGGCGGTTGCCGCCCATAAAAAGACCCCGCACTATCTGCAATGCGTGGAAAAACTGGAGGCGCTGATGACCGGCCCGCGCAAGAAAACCACCTTTATCGGCCTGATGCCGGCTTAGTGAGCGGCATCAGGGTAATTTTGTTCAATACTTTGCCGCCCCTGGGCGGCAATCTGGCATCTGTGAAATTTTTCTCAGGTGCTAGTAATCATGAATATTTACTTTTCCATGGCCGCGTTTGCATTGGCCGCTTCCATCACCCCTGGCCCGGTCAATATCCTTGCCCTGAGCGCCGGGGCGCAATTCGGTTTTAACGCTACCCTGCGGCATGTGCTTGGCGCCACGTTGGGGTTTACCCTGTTACTGATCCTGATTGGTCTGGGATTGCACCAACTGCTGACCCAGTGGCCGGTGCTGACGAAGATCATCCAGTGGGGGGGCGTCGCATTCTTGCTGTTTATGGCTTATCAACTGGCCTTTGATGACGGGCGGCTGGGCAACGACCAGCAGCGTCAGGCGCCGTCATTCTGGTACGGCGCGCTAATGCAGTGGTTGAATCCCAAAGCCTGGCTGGCGTCGGTGGCTAGCCTGGGGGCGTTTGTCGCCGACGGTGATCGGCTGCTGCTATGGCAGTTCGCGGTGATTTATGGCGTTATCTGTTACGCCTCGGTGGCCTGCTGGGCCTACGCCGGCGCGATGCTGACCGGTTTGTTGCAGCGAGCCCGCAACGTGCAGCGTTTTAATCGGCTGATGGCGCTGCTGCTGGCGGCCAGTGCCTGTTATCTGTTGGCCGACGGTGCTTAACGCGGGTTTTGATACTGGCCGGGGGTAGCGGCCAGCAACTGTTTGAACGTGCGCTGGAAGTGCGCCTGATCGGCAAAGCCACTTTCGCTGGCGACTGCGGCGATAGGGTAGCCGCGTTTTAGCAATCGGTGGCCGAACTGGATACGGCGATTCACCAGATAGGCGTGCGGCGTCATGCCGTAATGCTGCTTGAAGGCGCGGATCAGGTAGGAGGGCGACAGCGCCGCCGCCTGGCAGATCGCCTCCAGCGTCAGCGGTTGTGTACAATGTTGGCTGATAAAGGCGGCCGCGGCTTCCAGTCTGGGGTGGGCGACAATGGCGGAGGGGTGCGCTTCGCCCAACCGGATTTGCAGATCGGTAAAATATTCCACCAGGGCAATGTGTTTTTCCAGATTGCCGCATTGCGGGTCAGTCAAGAGTCCATAAAGCCGGTTCAGGCCGCTGAACAGCTGCGGATCGCGGCTGAGCACTTCTTTGAATGGGATAAAATCGCCGTCGCCGCCGGCTATCTCCCGTTGCAGCTCACCCAGCCAGGCGGTATCGATATAAAACATGATGTATGACCAACTCTGGTCGCCGATCGGGTTGCAGGCGTGGGCCTGCTGCGGGTTGATAATCACCACGTCGCCGGCGCTGACCTGCCACTGCCGGCGGCCGTTAATATAAATGCTGGTGCCGTCGGTGATGGCGCCGATGGAAAAGATTTCATGGCTGTGCAGGGCATAACAGACCTTGCGGCCATCCGCGATGGCGCGGGCCTCCACAAAGGGTAACTGCGGGTCGCGCCAGAACTGCGGTGCATTAGCGGTCATTGGTTTTCCTTTTGGGTGCGAGGAGGCTAGCTTGTTATAGCGTAAAACGCGTGAAGGAGGGAATGCGGATGATGATTTTTAATGTGTTCGGCCGCCTGATGGGCGTTAAAAGGGTGGGGGAAGAGTGGCTACTGTTCCGCGTGACGCTGCCGGAGCGCAAATATGTGCGCAGTTACGATATCGTGCTGCCGGAGGAGTTGACCGAGGCCGATATTGCCGGCTATCTGGGGGATATTTATCATGAAGCGGCGACCGAAAGGGACCCCGACGTTTTCAAAATAGAATAAGGCCCCGGCAGAATGACCGGGGCGCAGATTAATCTTCTTCGTTGCGGGCCATCAGCTGGCGCTGGTGTTCTTCGCTGGCCGCCTGGATTTCTTCCAGTACTGAACCGACATCGGCGCGCTTGCTGCTTTCCACGAACTTCCCGGTCAGCACGCTTTCCGGCGTCAGATTGCCTTCCTGATACAGCGCCCAGATCTCTTTGGCATATTTACTGTTGAGCAGTTCCGGCGCGTATTGACCGTAAAAATTCGACATATTGTTGATATCGCGCTCGAACATGCTTTTGGCGTGATTATTGGCGGCGGCGTCCACCACCTGCGGCAGATCGATAATCACCGGCCCATTTTTGTCCATCAGCACGTTGAACTCCGACAGATCGCCATGCACCAGCCCGGCGCACAGCATACGCACCGCGTAGTTCATCATCACCGCGTGATCGGCCAACGCCTGTTCCTGCGTCAGGCTCACATCGCTCAGGCGCGGCGCAACCAGGCCTTCTTCGTCGGTAATCAGCTCCATCAACAGCACGCCATCCAGGCAAATATCCGGCTGAGGCACGCGCACGCCCGCTTTGGCGAGCAGGTACAGCGCATCGACCTCGGTGTTTTGCCAGGCTTCTTCCTGTTGCTGGCGACCGAATTTGGAGCCTTTGCTCATGGCGCGGGCGTCGCGGCTGTTGCGCACTTTACGGCCTTCCTGATAATTGACGGCCTGCTTGAAGTTACGTTTGTCTGCTTCTTTGTAGACTTTGGCGCAGCGGATCTCTTCGCCGCAACGCACGATAAAGACGTCGGCTTCTTTGCCACTCTTTAAACGGCGGATGACGTCGTCGATTAAACCATCATCTACCAATGGCTGGAGTCGTTTTGGAATTTTCATGCAGCCTTGTACCCTATTTAGGCTCCTGTGTGAATGGTTTGCTTAGGTGATACCGCAATTTAGACCTGAAAGGCAAAAATTAGTTTTGCCGCCGGGGTGACTCATCGCCGCGACGGCGGTCTTGCTACAGGTTTTCGGCCAGCACCCAGACGCTGACGCTGCCGCCGTTTACCGGGAAAGTGGCGTTCCCCTGATCGTCGGTGGTGACTTCATCCTGACGGTTGCCGAGCAGGTCGCGCCAGGTTTTATGCGCCAACTCCGCGCCCAGAGAAACCGCTTTGCCGTTTTCGGCGCCATTGGTGAGCACCACTACGCAGCCGGGGGTATCAGCGGTGCCGCTGCGGCTGAAGGCCACACAGTTTCTATCGTTAAAATAATCGGTTTGCACGCCGTTGGCAAAGCGTTGACGCGCCTGGATCAATTTTTCCAGCTCGGGGATCACCGGCATATCGATCTGGTATTCATTGCCGTCGCCGCCTTTGTCTTTATAACTGGCACCGTACAGGTCAGGATAAAACACGCAGGGCACACCCTGTTCGCGCAGCAGGATCAGGGCGTAAGCCAGAGGTTTAAACCAAGGCTCGACCGGGGCTTCCAGCGACTGCAGCGGCTGCGTATCGTGGTTGGCGACCAGCGTGACCGAGTGTGCCGGATCGGCGGCAGTCAGGGTATCGGTAAAAATCTGCGCCATGTCGAATCCGTCGCCCTGCTTCGAGGCCTGATGAAACTTCAGGTGCAACGCCACGTCGAACAGCATCACTTTGCCGTCCACCAGGTCAATATACTGCCGTAACGCCGCCAGATCGTGTGACCAGTATTCCGCGACGATAAACAGATCGCGCTGTGCGGCGTCGCGCACATGGTCCGCCCATTCCTTAAAGAACCAGGCTGGAATGTGTTTGGCGGCATCGAGCCGGAACCCGTCGCACGGCAGGGTGTCCATCAGCCAGCGCGCCCAGAACTTCAGCTCTTCCGCCACCGCCGTGTTGCGAAACTCCACGTCGGCGCCCATCAGGTAATCGTAATTGCCTTTCTCGCCGCCGACCTGATCGTTCCAGCCGTCGTCGCCGTAGTCATTGTCGATTTTGAACACGCCTTTTTCATCCGGCTGTTCAATGTAATCGACCCCGCCAAAACATTTATAATCCCAAATAAATTGGGAGTGGGTACCCTGGCGGCCGGGGAAAGTAAAACGCGTATAAGCCAGCGCGTCGAAACCCTGATCGTTGATATTGTTGCGGTTGTTGACGTCCGCTCGGTACACGTGGACCTGTTCTTTCTCGTCGGCGCCGAGCTTATGGTTGAACACCACGTCGTAAATCACCCGCACGCCGTTGTCGCGCAGCGTGGCGGAGGCATGGGTCAGCGCCTCTTTATCACCGTATTTGGTGGCGCGGCTGCCTTTTTGATCGAACTCGCCCAGATCGAACAGATCATAACTGTCGTAACCCACCGAATAACCGCCGGAAGCGCCCTTATAGGCGGGAGGCAGCCACAGATCGGTGATGCCCAGTCCGGCAATGTGCGGTGCGCGTTCCGCGGCTTCCTGCCATAGCTTACCCCCATCGGGGTAATACCAATGGAAAAATTGCAGCAACGTGGTTTTTTTCGTCATGAACCAGCATCCCGGTTAGCCAGAAAGAGGTGAGGGATTGGCCTTGTTCCCGCCATATCCTCTTTTAGCATGGGCTATTTTTGGCAAAAGGGAAAATTCAATGCAGGCAGCCGCGTGGCGGTGGCAAGCAGGGTATTCCTGGCCTTGACATACTGTTAAAGATTCACCGGCGGCAGCACCGGCAAGGATTCATTATTTTTATTCGCTGGCCGCCCTATTTGAATATCAGTGTTTTCCACCCTGACGCAGGGCTTCTTCACCGCCAATAAAGCAGTCTTCGTCCAGCGTCAGGCTGGCGATTTTATGCACCGGTCCGCGCATGCGGACGTGAAAATCCCCGCTGAAGCTAATCTGCAACTGGCCGCCCGGCATCTGAACGCTGACGTTGTCATCGACCCGATTCAGCTTGCGCATGACGCTGGCGGCCGCGCAGCTGCTGCTGCCGGAAGCCAGGGTAAAACCGGCGCCACGTTCCCAAATGCCGATGCGTAGCGTCTGGCGATCTATCACTTCCACCAGCTGCACGTTGGTTCGTTTGGGAAACAGCGGGTGATTTTCTATCTGTGACCCCAACCGGTGGACCTGCGCCAGATCAAGCCGAGTCACCGGCACCACGCAGTGCGGGTTACCCATCGATACCAGCGATACGCTGAGGGTTTCCTCCGCCAGCGCCAGCGGATAGTTGAGCGCCTCGGGCAAGTCGATAAGCGCCGGCAGCGCTGCCGGATTGAAATTGGCACGCCCCATATCCACGCGGACCTGGTGTTTATCTTCATCGACCTGGCACTGCACGTCGTCACCAGCGGTGTGTACCAGAAACGGCAGGTGGCCGACGCGGCCGATATCAAACAGGTAACGGGCATAAATGCGCAGGCCGTTACCGCTTTTCTCGGCCTCCGAACCGTCGGGGTTAATGATGCGCAGCGTGGGATTGATATTGTCGCCGCTGTCGATCAGCAACCCGTCTGAACCTATGCCGTAATGGGGATGACACAGTATGCGGATTTGCTCGTTGCTCAGCCGCGCAGCGACCGAATGGTGGCACACCAGGTAATCATTACCCAGCCCGTGATATTTATGAAACAGCAGAGGTGTCATGGCGTTTGTCAGGTTCGCTGTAAGAGGAAACCACAGCTTACAACAGATTTTTGGCGGGGGAATAAAACAAAAGGCGGCACAAGCCGCCTCTTTGCTCAACTGCCGATTCAGCAATTAATTGTAGATGATCGCAGTACCGTGCAGCTTGTTGTCGCCGGCGGTTGAGATGATCTGGAAGGATTTGGCGCCGGCTTCATCCGCTTTGGCAGCCAGTTTGTTTTCCAGGCTGGTCAGGTCGGAAGCCCCGCTGACGGTGATCACGCCGGTTTTTTGCAGGTCTGCCGGTTGAGTATTAACCAGTTCGGCGGCGAAGCTACCGAAAGAAACAGAAGCCAGTGCGATAGCGGCGAGGGTCATTTTCAGGTTTTTCATGGTCTTATTTCCTATCTCTATTCTGTACGATGTTTGTTTGGTAAGGTCGTTAAATTGATTAACGATCGATAATTTAATGTTAGACGCCGGTTCGGCGTATTGCAACTATTTTTTTAATGTTCGTTAATTAATTTTATTTTCATCGTCGCCTCCGGGGGCGTAAACTGCTGTCATCGGCCCTGTGGATAACGATTAACTTATTGTTACTTATAGATTACTGCGGTGCCGTGCAGTTGATTTTCGCCACCGGCGCCGATGATGCGGAATGATTTCGCACCGGCTGCGTCCGCTTTTTCCGCCAAACTGGCTTCCAGTGAGGTAATATCGGAAGCGCCGCTGACGGTGATCACACCGGATTTTTGCTGGTCTGTCGGCTGGCTGTTAACCAGATCGGCAGCGAAGCTCCCGAAGGAAGCAGAGGCCAGAGTGAGAGCAGCAAGAGTAATTTTTAAGTTTTTCATAATATTAGTTCCTATCCGAGAAGCATGAATTGGGTTTTCAATGTCTGTCGTCAAGATTACTTAACGATCGATAACTAAATGCTAATCCCTTCTCGACGAGAGCGCAATATTTTTTTATAATGATCGTTAATTTAATTGTGAAGCCCTGCTGCGGGGCGGGATAAGAGAGGGTCTATGAGTATCAATGAAGAAGTCTGCGCCAAAAAAACGCGTGGCAGACCGAAGCAGTTTGATCGCGACCGTGCGTTGGAAAGCGCACTCGATCTGTTCTGGCGGCACGGTTATGAGTCAACGTCGCTGGCCGATCTGGTCGAGGTGACCGGTGCCAAGGCGCCAACGCTGTACGCCGAGTTCGGCAACAAGGAAGGGCTGTTCCGCGCTGCGGTGGAACGTTACCTGCAAAAATACACCACCTGCACCAATCAACTGTTGGAGCAGGACCTGCCGATTGCGGAAATCGTAGAAGCTTACGTCCGCTCTTCAGCGCAGGTGTTTACCGATCCGGACACGCCGTCCGGTTGCTTTATGGTGTGTGCGTCCGCCGCGCTGTCATCTTCTTCTGACGAAGTCGCCATGATGCTGCGTAAAAAACACCACTCGCAGGAAACCAGCCTGAAGGCCTGTTTCGACCGTAAAGTGCAGCAGGGCGAGTTGCTGGCAAAAACCGACACCGGGTTACTGGCGAAGTACATTATTTGCACCATTGAAGGCATGTCGGTGCAGGCGCGCGAAGGGGCAAGCCGCGAGGATTTGTTCCGTCTGCTTGATGCGCTGATGCTGGTTTGGCCGCGTCTCAGCCAGGTGGGGAATAAGGTCTAGGGAAGGCGTCAGGATAAGGCCGCATCGTTGCGGCCTTGATCTGAATTACTGGTTAACCGGGATCACCGCGCCTTTGTATTTTTCGCGGATAAAGTCCTGAATTTCCTTGGAGTGCAGCACTTTTACCAAGGCCACAATCTCCGGCTTGTTCACGTCTGCCTTATGCACGGTGATGATGTTGGCATACGGGTTATTTTCACCGCTTTCGATAGCGATCGGATCCTTCGTCGGGTTCAGCCCGGCGTCAATGGCGTAGTTGGCGTTAATCACTACCGCGTCGCCCTCGTCATTGTTGTACATTTGCGGCAGCAGCGCGCCTTCAACGTTAGCCAGGAATTTCAGGTGTTTCGGGTTTTCCACCACGTCGGTGATGCGCGCATCCACCTTGCTCACGCCCGGCTTCAGCTTAATCACGCCTTCTTTCTCAAAGATGGACAGAATGCGGCCTTCTTCCGCCACCGCGTCACGCATGATGATTTTGCCGTTGTCCGGCAGATCTTTCAGGCTTTTATACTTCTTGGAATAAATACCGATCGGTTCGATATGGATGGCGCCGGCGCTGACGAAGTCATAGGTCTTATCGCCGGCATGATCCTTCAATACCGAATTCAGGTAGGGCACGTGCTGGAAATAGTTGGCGTCAATATCGTGGCTGGCCAGCGCAGTGTTCGGCAGAATGTAATCCTGGAAAGGCTTGATCACCAGATCGATGCCTTCCTTTGCCAGAATCGGTTTGGCCTGCTCGAGGATCTCGGCATGGGGTACGTTGGACGCGCCGACCACCAGCTTGGTTTCCGCCGCCGCACCAAAGGACGCCAACGCGGTCAGAGAGGCGAAGGCCAGCATCATTATTTGCTTTTTCATCATCATTATTCCTGAGTTATTTATCGTTTATCGAGCGTTGTTGTAATGGTGTCGCCAATGAACTGGATAACGAAAACGATCAATAAAATCGTCAGCGTCGCTACCAGCGTCACGTCACCGTGGTTGCGTTGAAACCCTTCCAGATAGGCCAGGTTACCCAGCCCGCCAGCACCTATCACCCCGGCCATCGCGGTGTAGCTCACCAGTGCGATCAGGGTGACGGTAATGCCGGAAACCAGCGCCGGAGAAGACTCCGGCAGCAGCACGCGGAAGATGATGGTGCCGGTTTTGGCGCCCATGGAGCGCGCCGCTTCAATCACGCCTTTGTCCACCTCGCGCAAGCCAATCTCCACCAACCGGGCATAGAAAGGCGCAGCGCCGACAATCAGCGCCGGCAGGGCGGCGTCGGCCCCCAAAATAGTGCCGATCAGCGCCTTGGTGAACGGAATCAGCAGCACAATCAGAATGATGAAGGGGATGGAGCGGAACACGTTGACCAGTACCGAAATCAGCGAATAGACCGCGCGGTTCTGCAACAGTTGGCCGCGGGAGGTCAGAAACAGGATCACTCCCAACAACATGCCGAGCACCAGCGTTGCCAGCCCGGCGATGCCGGTCATATACAGGGTTTCCCAGGTGGCGTTCAGCAACTGATCAATACGCAGGTGAGGGAACAGTGACTCAATCATGTTTGATGACCTCAACGGCGATATCTCGTTCTTTCAATAATTTCAGCATGTTGTCGATTTGCAGGTCGTTGCCTTCCGCGTGGATATACAGCTCGCCGAACGACCCGTTAAGGGTGTGGCTGATTTTGCCGTGCAGGATGTTGATGGTCACCCGGTAGCGCTGGATCACATCGGAAATCACCGCCTGATGGGTTTGCATGCCGACAAAGGTCAGCTTGAAAATGGCCCCAGGCAGATGTTGAGCCAGCAACGGATTGAAGTTCTCTTCGGTTTCCTGATACTGCGAAACCTGTTTAACGAACTGCCGGGTAATCGGCTGCTGCGGCTGGGTAAAGACGTCAATCACCGGGCCTTCCTCGACGATACGGCCGTTTTCCATCACCGCCACGCGGTGGCAGATTTTGCGCACCACGTGCATTTCATGGGTGATCAGCACAATCGTCAGGTTCAGCTTACGGTTGATATCCAGCAGCAGCTCGAGAATCGAATCGGTGGTCTGGGGATCGAGCGCCGAGGTGGCTTCATCGCACAACAGCACGCCAGGGTTGTTGGCCAAAGCGCGGGCAATGCCGACGCGTTGTTTCTGCCCGCCGCTGAGCTGCGAAGGATAGGCATCCTCGCGGCCCTGCAGGCCAACCAGCGCGACCAGCTCCGCCACCCGCTGCTTGATTTGCGCTTTGGGCACACCGGCGATTTGCATGGAGAAGGCAATATTTTGGCTGACGGTGCGTGACCACAGCAGGTTGAAGTGTTGAAACACCATACTGATTTTCAACCGCGCCTGGCGCAGTTGCTGGCCTTTGGCGCGGGCGATATCGAAACCATCGACTTCAATACTGCCGCTGGTAGGGGTTTCCAACCCGTTAAGCAGGCGGATCAGGGTGCTTTTACCGGCACCGCTGTAGCCGATGATGCCGTAGATTTGCCCAGCCGCCACGGCCAGGTTGACATCATCAACCGCGACGACGCGGCCCTGCGCGCTGTCAAAAGTTTTGCAAACGTTCGAAAGAACGATCATAGAGCAGCCAATCCTTATTAATACATCACAGTATTCCGCCCGGAGCGAGTCACGCCGGACAGGGGGCGGCTTCTGGGGGCAAAAGGCAGGCGGAACCCCTGTTTCTGGTGAATACGGGCCAATCCTACCGGGGGTTTATAGTGACAGGAAGAATGTAAAATCTATTAGTTATTCTGATTTGGTATATCAAATCATGAGAGGAAGTGATGGCAAAAAATCGACCAAGGTAAACCTTGGCCGATTTGTTTTATTTAACGCTTGTCGAGCTTCATATGAAGCAGCGGGAAGGGATTGCCCTGGCCGTCGAGCGCGGAACGGCCGGTGATCTCAAAACCGTAGTGACGGTAAAATCCGCTGGCCTGCGGGTTTTGCTCATTAACGTCCAGCAACAGCTCATCGTGCAGCGTTTCAGCATGCGCCAGCAGCGCTTTGCCGACCCCTTTGCCGCGCTGTTCCGCATCGATAAACAGCATTTCCACCTTGTTGCCGCTCAGCCCGATAAAACCGCAAGGGTGGCCGGGGCGATCTTCCGCCACCCAAACGTTGACCGCCGGAAGGTAATCGTGCAACACCAGCGGGAACAGTTGGGCAATGTTATCTTCGGTCAGAAAGTGGTGGGTGGCGCGCACCGAACGCTGCCAAATATCTGCCAGTTGCGCGTTGTCTTCCGCCGCGCGTGCTCTGAGGGTAATCATCGAAGTCTCTGCTATCTAAGTTGAAGAAAAACAAAAATTAGATAGAGGTTTTGTGGGGTTAATGCCGAATTAACGTGGGTTAACGCCCTGCAAAAACGCCTCTGCAGTGAGTCGGACAGAAAATGTAATTCAGTGCGGTGTCCGTTTCAACCGCCGCATTGCGCATTTATGCGCGCCCCCACAGTCTGGCGACGGTCAGGGCGATAAAGGCTTCCAGCTTGGGCGATTGCCGCCGTTCGGGCAGATAGACCAGATGCATCGGCCGCGGCAGCGGCGAATAGTCCGGCAGCACGCGCACCAGTCGGCCGGCGGCGATATCTTCATCCAGCAGCATGGCGGCATGCAGCGCGATGCCGAAACCGGCCAGCGCCGCACGGCGTACCCCTTCGCCTGAGTCCATGCGCAGTCTTGGCCTGACCGGCACGCTGATTTCCCCCTGCGCGCCTTGCAGCCGCCAAAAATGATTGCCGTCCCACTGACTAAAGCCAAAGCAACTGTGTTCGCTGAGCTGCTCCGGCCGTGTTGGGACGCCATGCTGCGCCAGATAGCCGGGAGAGGCCGCCAGCGTCATGCGGTAATCGGGCAGGGCGCGTGCTACCAGGCCGTCATCCGCGACTGGCCCGATACGAAACGCGGCTTCGTATCTTTCCTCAATCAAATCCACCTTGCGGTCCGATAGTACCACCTCCGCTTCTACGTCCGGGTGTTGTTGCAGGAACTCGGTGAGGATCGGCGTCAAAACGCGGTTACCGAAGGTGACCGGCGCGCTGATGCGCAACAGCCCGCTGGGCGAGCTTAACAGCGCCCTTGCGCTGGCTTCGGCGGCGTCGGCATCGGCCAGCAGGCGGCGGCAGCGTTCATAGAAGACCCGACCGGCCTCGGTCAACCCTTGCCTGCGGGTGGTGCGGTTCAGCAACGGCGCGTTCAGCCGCTGTTCCAGATAGCGAATATGCTTGCCGACCATCGTGGGGGAAATCGCCATCTCGTCGGCGGCGGCGACAAAGCTGCCTTTTTCCACCACCCGCACAAACACCGCCATGCTGGTTAAACGATCCATTATAAACCTCTGGTGTTTTCTGAATGCCCCGTGGGCCACTTTTCGGCAGTATAGCGCTCTGGGATACTGGAGGGTAACGACCGTCAGTGCGTTATTGACGAAAAATTCCCGGAGTAACACCATGCAGGCATTAACCTTTGAACGATTTGGCGGGCCAGATGTGCTCGAATACCTTGAGCTGCCGACGCCACCGCTACCGGCAGGCGCGGTGCAGGTACGGATGGGGGCCGCCGGGCTTAACTTCGCCGATATCTACCGCCGCAAAGGCAATTATGTGCTGCACGGCAAGCCGCCGCATATCGGCGGTTACGAAGGCGTCGGCACCATTATCGCCGTGGGCGAGGGCGTTGAGGGTTGGCAGGTGGGAGAGCGGGTTGGCTTTGCCGACGTGCCTTTCTGCCATGCCACGCGCATCAACGTGCCGGTGGATCATGCGCTGCGGCTGCCGCAGGCGCTGAGTGACGTCGAGGCCGCCTCGATTTTGTTGCAGGGGTTGACGGCGCAGTACCTGATTAATGACAGCGTGCAGGTGCGGGCGGGCGATCGTGCGCTGGTGCATGCGGCAGCCGGCGGTGTCGGGCAAATATTGACCCGGATGCTGGTGGCGCGCGGCGCGCAGGTTTATGCGCTGGTGTCTTCGGCGCACAAACAGCAGATTGCACTGAAGAATGGCGCGACGGCGGCCTTTACCTACCAGCAGGACTGGGTGGCGCAAATCGCCGCGTTGACCGACGGCGGTGTCGAGTACGGTTTTGATTCGGTCGGCATCACGCTACAGCAAAGCATTGACGCGCTGCGCCCCGGCGGCCGGGTAGTGACTTTCGGCATGGCGGGGGGCGAGGCACCGGCGATCTCGGCTTATCACCTGATGATGGATTCCAAAGGCGTGGTGGGCGGCGATCTCTGGACCTACCTCAATAGCGGCGCCGCGCGCCGCGCGCGGGCAGAACGGCTGTTCGCCAGTTGGCAGAATGGCGAATTTGCTCTGCCGCATATCGAGACTTTCCCGCTGAGCGAAGGCGCGGCTGCCCACCGCCGGCTGGAGGATCGCAGCTTTGCCGGCAAGATTGTTTTGCTCAACGAGCAGGACTAAAACCGCCGCGTGATACACTGGCCACCGGATAATAAAGGGGCCAGGCAGGATGGAAGCACTACGCGCAGCGATAGAAAAACAGGTGATCGGCCTGACCGGGCTGGCGCTCGGCGGTATAGATTTCGAAAACCCGGCGGGTGACCCCGGCCTGTTTGGCCCGCAGTCGGTCATCTGGCGGGTTCACTGCGATTTCACCTCAATGCTGTGCGGCGGCGTCAGTGCCTTGTTGCTGCAAATGCTGCACCCGTTGGCGTTGGCCGGGGTGTGGGATCACTCCAATTTTCGCGAAGACATGCTTGGCCGCCTGCGCCGAACCAGCCAGTTTGTCTCCGTCACCACCTTTGGCCCCACCGCAGAAGCCGAACGGCTGATCGCCAAGGTGCGGGCCATTCATCTGCAAGTGACCGGCGTCAGCAACGACGGCAGGCCCTATGCCGCCAGTGACCCCGATTTGCTGACCTGGGTACACGTGGTGGAAAGCAGCTGCTTCCTGGCGAGCCACCTGCGTTACCGCAACCCGCATCTTTCTCACGAATTGCAAGATCGCTATTACCTGGAGACGGCGCGCGTTGCCGCCGCTCTGGGTGCACGCGATATTCCCACTTCCCGCGCGGCGGTGGCCGACTATCTGCAACGGATGCGGTCGCAACTGGTGTGCGATGAACGCACGCGTGAAGTGGCGCGCATTCTGCTGGCCGCCCCGGCGCCGAGCGCATTGGCACGGCCCTTGGGTTGGCTGGTGATGCAGGCGGGCATCGAACTGCTGCCCGATTGGGCGCAGCAGCAGTTTGATTTTTATCCCGGCACGCTGCGGCGGCGCCTGGTGAGAGTGGGCGTAGGCGGCGTCGGTAAGGTGCTGCGCGCCTCGATGCGCAACGGGTCCTATCAGCGCGCCGTACGGCGCATTAACAAACCGGCGTAAGCCCCGCCGCCATAAGCGCTATACCCAAAATAATTGGAGTTGCATCTCGGCGGCAAGGCCGTTCATCCCCGGGAGCTTAGTAAACTAAGTGACTGGGGGGCGCGGGTGCAGCCAACACAGATGCAGCTTCAAGTATGGCGGGTCTATAGTTATTACCAATAACCCAATGTTTTATCCCCGTTTATGGTCATTTTTGAGACTTTTACGGGTGATTCGGCCACGGATGCGCTTTACACTTGGGAAAAGCCGAATTCCAATTTATTAGTGCGCAGCATTATTCTGCGCCGTGACCCCATTGTTGAGGTGATATGAACGAGTCATACGTACTTGCTGAAGTCAGTAATGAGAATCAGACGCTGGTGGCGGTGGTTCAGCAAGATCACCGGGCAGCCTATTTTTACATTTACCCTGCGGAAGAAAACGGCGAGCGTTTTCAGGTACGCGCCTGCTGGTTGCGTAATCTGGCGGCTGCGCCCTTGCAGGAAGATCGCGCCGCGCTTGAACGGGGCCAACCGCCCATGCTGGCGGCTGAGTTTTGTCGCAATCTGGAAGGGGAAGCGCCGCTGAACCCGGAAGGGCTGACGGTGGTCTGGAGCGAAAGCGACGACGGCGCGGCGCTGTGGTATTACGGCCAACTGCTGGCGGTGATTCCCGGCTGGAGCCTGTATATCGACCATTCGGTGTGTTATTCCGCCAGTTGCATCAAAGAGAGCCCGCTGGTTTATCCGCTCGGTTCGGCCTCCACCAACACCCAGTATGCGCTGGCGGAAAACACCCGCCAGTTCTGGCGCACTTGGCAGCGCGAGGAGGGCAACCCGTGGCCCAAAATGCAGAGCGATTATCAGGCGCGTTATGAGCAGCATTTTGGCCCTTCGGTAAAATACTACGCCATCGATCAAGGCAAATGGCCGCCGATGGCGATTACTCAGCACGAACGCGACGGCATTTATTATTTTCTCACCATGGGCGTCAGCATTCGGCCGATGCCGTGGGTAGACATTCTGTTTAACGACGATGCCAGCCGTTATCGCCGCATGGAAATGGGCATCGCCATCGACGGCCAGTACATGACCGAAGAGAACGCGGTGCAGATGGCCAGCGCGCTGGCCGGGTTCGCGCACGTCCCTTGGGCGAAAATCACCTGGTTTGGCGAAGGTCATACGCTGGAGTCGGAGGTGGCGCCGCTGGGTTATGAGGGCTACGTACTGTCCTCGGCGTTTTATCCCTACAACGACCATCTGAGGCTGCCGGAGCAGTATGGCGATCCGGTGAACATTTTCTGGGCCAGCCCGGTATTTGAAGCCGAGCGTCTGCTGGCGCACGCCACGCCGAACGGCGGCCATGACCTGGTGAACAAGCTGCGCGAGCTGGGCGTTGATCATATCTTCCGCCCACGCCAACCGGTATGCTGAGAGGGAATTTTTCTCAGGGGATCCATCATGAAGTCAGCGTTGTTGATTATCGATGTGCAGAAAGGGTTGTTTACGCCACCGCCGGCGGATGCCGAAGCGACGCTTGGCCGGATTAATGCACTGAGCGATCGCGCCCGCCTGGCCGGCGTGCCGGTGATTTTTATCCAGCATCGCACGGCTGACGAAGAGCTGGCGCACGGCAGCGATGCCTGGCAGATTGACCCCGCATTGCAGGTGAAAGCCGGCGATCACCGGGTAGAAAAAACCACGCCGGATTCGTTCCTGCGCACCGGGCTGGGGCCGCTGCTGATCGCCAACGGCGTAACGCACCTGGTGATTTGCGGCTATTCCACCGAGTTCTGCGTGGACACCACCACCCGTCGCGCCGCCGGGCTTGGCTACCCGGTCACGCTGGCGGCGGATGCCCACACCAGCCACGACAAACCGCACGCGACGGGTCTGCAAATCCGTGCCCACCACAACGCCACGCTGTCGAATATCGAGAGCTTTGGCGTACTTATCGACGCGCTGCCGGCGGAAGAGATCCTCTTCTGATCGCCAGATAAAAACAGGCCCGGAATCTGCGTTCCGGGCCGTACGTTTTTTCCGCTTCAGCGGGTTCGCCGCATAGGATTTAGGCATGCGGCGCTTTATCTTGATCGACCGGTTTGCCTCTCTTCAAGATTTAGCATAACGAACCAAATTCCATGCTCTGTGGTTCAATCATGTCCAAAAAGGCGTCACAGACAGCCTGTCCCTGCCAGGATGCGCAAATCGCTTCTGCATGCTGCCGGTCGTCGGCAAAGGCGAGATCGACAAATACCCCATCGCCCAGACTGACCAGATGCTGGCTTTTCCATCCAGGCTGAAGCGCAAGATGATTTTCTACCATTCGATGATAAACGTTACGCATGTCACTCTCGCGAATACCCGGTTTCAAGCGAAATCTCCCTATTTCGATGCCATGTCCTGTTTTCATCGACGGGGTTTGTTCGGTGTCAGCGGCATAGTGCCCCATGCTGTGCAAATCGCTGACAGAAGATCTGAAACTGGAGAATTCAGGTTGATTGCCAACGGCTTTTGCTGCCGCCAGCGCGTCTTCTGGGCTATCCCAAACGACGAGGTCAACGCGTTCGTCAGCCATATCCCTCCCTGAAAATGCAATCCAGTCGACAAATCCAGGAAAATGTTTCAGCAGGCTCTGTGCAAGCGCTCTGGCCGAATCCGCAGCCTGTGGGTTTTTCACCTTATAGGTGACTATTTCGTAACAAGGGGTCGTCATGATGAACTCCGTTATCAGGGTGATATGAAGTCTTGATCCTATGACACCCCCCTGACAGTTCTTGTCAGGGTGATGTAAGCTCTTGCGATGAAAACTATTCGGCTCTTCACTTTACTTGAGCATCTTCGCTGTCGCGTACACCCGGTATCGGCTGAAGTATTGGCTCAGGCTTTAGATGTGTCTGTAAGAACTGTCTACAGGGACATGGCAACGCTGCAGGCGATCGGGGCTCCCGTGCGTGGCGAATCGGGTTTGGGCTATTTGCTTGAAAAAGATTACTTTCTCCCGCCGCTTAATTTTGATCCCGACGAATTGGACGCGATTATGCTCGGAATGCGGCTGATAGGGGCGAGGGGCGATGACGTACTTTCCGCGGCGGCAGCCCGGGTTTCAGCAAAGATCGGTTCAGTCATCGATGTCAAAAAAATAGACATTTATAAGCGACTCCCTCTCAGAGCCGTCTCTCGGCCTACGGAGGAAAGTGAGAAAGCGATGAAACACCTCGCGTTTCTCCGCCAGGCGATTCGTAAGAAACTTCAACTGAACATCAATTATGTCGATCTGCAAGGAAGAGAGAGTGACCGGATAGTCCGTCCGCTGGGTTTGACGGTATTCGACTCTGTGTGGTTATTGACGGTCTGGTGCGAAAAACGCTCCGATTTTCGTAATCTGCGGGTAGATAACATAACGTCTGTCGTGGGGACGGGCCTAAGTTTCAGGCCCGAGAATGGAAAGCTGTTTGAAGATTATCTCAAAACGCTTTAGGCGGAAGAAAAAACCTGTCCGAAGGCTGCTTGCAATGCCGCCGGTACCGGCGGCATTTTCAGGACGCAGGTCAGGCCGCGTTGTCGACAATCGGGTGTTTGACCACGAAGAGATACGATAGCGCGCCGATGACGGTGAAGCAGGCGCAAAGGATAAGCGCCAGTTTAAAGGAGTGGGTGGTATCCAGAATAAAGCCGGTGATCACCGGGGCGAACGAGGCGAAAATAAAACTGGCGAAGTTCTGAATGCTGCCGACCGAGGCGGTCATGCGCGAGGTCACCGCCACGTGGATCAAGCCCCAGCAGGAGGTGCCGGCAAAGTGGATGCAAAACAGCGCCATGCCGATCAGGACTACGGCGCTGTAGGTGGTGGTGGCCTGCGGCACAATGGCGGTGAAGGACGCGGACAGCAACATGCCGGCCACGATGCAGATTTTGCGGCTTTTCAGCGGCGCCATGCCACGACGAACCAGGAAGTCGGTGACAAAGCCGTTCGACAGCATGCCGGCAGCGCCGAACAGGAACGGAATGGCGCTCATCAGCCCGGTGCTTTTCAGATCCAGATGGTAGGTGGTTTGCAGGTAGCCCGGCAGCCAGGCCAGATACAGCCACGCGGTGTAGTTGATGCCGCTAAAGCCGATCATCATGCCCCACATGGTGCGGTTCCTGAATAACGAGCGCCACTCGCGGAAGTTCATCGGTTCGCGCCGCGCGCTGACGCTGCCGGCATTCAGATAGGCCTGTTCCTGGGCGCTCAGGTCGATGTCCTGGCGGTTGCGATACAGCATATACCACCCGATCGACAGCGCGATCCCCAGCACGCCGATGGTGATGAACATCCCGCGCCAGCCGAAGGCCAGCATCATGGCGGTGAGGATCGGCGGGCTGATCGCCAGGCCAATGGTGGACGCCGAGTTGAAAACCCCCATCGGCATACCGCGATGTTTGATGTTAAACCAGTCGTTGATCACCTTCACGCCGCACGGGTTCATCGGCGCTTCGCCGATCCCCAGCCCGATGCGTACCCAGATAAACTGGGTGAAATTGTGGATCATGCCGGACAGCGTCTGGAACACCGACCAGACAAACATTCCCACCCCCAGCATAATGCGCGGGCCCTTGCGATCCAGCAGCAAGCCGCAGGGCAGTTGGGCGATGCCGTAAGCCAATGAGAACGCCGAAAGCAGCAGGCCGATTTCGGTACCGCTCAGGCCCATTTCCTCCCGGATGGTGGAGTTCGCGACCGACAGCGAACTGCGGTCAAGGAAGTTGATGATGGCGGCGAAAAACAACAGCAACATGGCGGTGGTCTGGATTTTTTTAATTCTCGCCGAACGTACCAGCAGGCCGTTTGGCGGCATCGGAATGATGTGATCTGAATAAGGGTCAATCTGTTCTTTTCCGCTGTCAACGGTGGTGGTTCTTTCCATCTTTGCCTCCAGAATTTCGCATTAATAATATTTATTATTCCGGGTATTCCCCTGGGTGGTGCATGAGCAGGCGATCGGCAGTAAGCCTAGATGGGGGGATATTTTAGCGATGCGTTTTTGTCGCGGTTCCGTGCGGCAGTTACTATTTTGCTGCTCTTTATCGGTTTTAAATGCCGCCTTCGGTGTTTTTTATCGATAAAAAGCGATCAGGCGACGTCCTGATTGATGGAGCGGATCATCGATTGCTTGGCCGTGTCCAAGTGGCGATGCAGCGCGTTGATCGCTTCCTGGTCATTGCGGCAGATCAACGCGCTGAGGATGATCATATGTTCTTCGATGGCAATGATATTGCGCTGTTTCAGGTCGGTTTCATCCCACTGGTAGTGGAAGTGGAAAATCACCGAAATGATCTCCAGCGACTGATTGAAAAACGGGTTGTTGGCGGCGGAGAGGATAAGCCCGTGGAAGTCGCGATCCAACTGGGAGAACAGGCGGTAGCTGTCGCTGATGCTTTCCCGCAGCTGGCGGTGGCGGCTCAACAGCTCCCTGGCCTGCAACCAGCGTTCGTCGTCGGCGGGCAAGTTGATAAAGCGCGACAGGGCGTGAGTTTCCAGCATCTGGCGCAGTTCAAACAGCTGCTCGGCATAGTTTTGATCAAACTTTTTCATGCGCCATTGGCCGCGCTTGACGGTTTCGATCAGGTTATAACGGCTAAAGTGCAACAGGAATTCCCGCACCACCAGCGGGCTGACGTTGGCGATGCGCGACAGTTGCAGCTCGCTGAAGCTATCGCCGGCGCGCAGCTGCTTCTGGTTAATCATCTGATAGAAGCTTTTCTTGAACTGCTTGTCCTGATCTTCCAGCGAAGGGTTCACGCACTCGAAGCCGTCCTCCGCCTGCGGCGGCCGAACAATCACATAGTCGTCGCCGACCTTTTCCAATACCCCGCGCTGGTCGAGGTGGGCCAGCGTGTGGCGCACCGTGGTGCGGCTGATGTTATACATTTCGGCCAGCGCCGCCTGAGACGGCAGCGGCGAACGAAGATGGCCGCCGTGAATACCCTCAATCATCTGGTTAACCACGTTGTGCCGCAGGTTCTGGGTTCTGCTCATGGGCTGTCTCTGGTGTTTTTTATGCATTTAAAACCAATTTAAATCGGTTTATTTAGTGCTGCCTCACAGATCTGCTCAATGGCATAACCGGTCGCCGCGTTTTTATTGAATAACCTTCTCACCTGACTGGAGGAAAGACGATGACGACAATGAAAACATTAGTGTGCGAGCAGCCGACGAAATTGGTTTATCAACAGCGCCCGGTGCCTTTGCCCGCAGACCAGGAGGCGGTGATCAAAATAATCACCGTCGGCATTTGCGGAACGGATATTCACGCCTGGTCCGGTCATCAGCCTTTCTTTAGTTATCCCCGCGTATTGGGCCATGAAATATGCGGCGAGATTGTCAGCATCGGCAATAATGTCAGCGGCTGGCGGGTGGGCCAGCGCGTGACGGTAATGCCGTATCTTTCTTGCCGGCGCTGCGGTGCCTGCCAGAGCGGAAAAACCAACTGCTGCGAGAATATTTCGGTGATTGGCGTTCATCAGGATGGCGGTTTCTGCGAGTTCCTGAGCGTGCCGGCCAGCAACCTGCTGGCGGTGGACGACCTGCCGCCGGAAACGGCGGCGCTGATTGAACCCTTCGCCATCAGCGCCCACGCGGTGCGCCGGGCGGCAATAGCACCGGACGATCACCTGCTGGTAGTGGGGGCCGGGCCGATCGGGCTGGGCGTGGCGGCGATAGCCTGCGCCGACGGCGCGCAGGTGGTGGTCGCCGATACCAGCGCCGAGCGGCGGGCGCATGTTGAAAAAGCCTTGGGGCTGCCGACGCTCAACCCGGCGGATGAGCAATTTGACGCGGCGCTGCGCGATCGGTTCAGCGGCATGCTGGCGGCCAAGGTGATTGACGCCACCGGCAACCCGCACGCGATGAATAATAGTCTGAACCTGATCCGCCATGGCGGCAGCATCGTCTTCGTCGGGTTGTTCAAGGGCGATATTCAGTTCTCCGATCCGGAGTTCCATAAAAAAGAAACCACCCTGATGGGCAGCCGCAATGCGACTCAGGAGGATTTCGCCAAGGTGGGCCGTTTGATGGCGGCAGGGAAAATTACCGCGCAGATGATGCTCTCGCACCATTTTGATTTCGACACCCTGGCAGAACATTACGAACAGCAGGTGATTAACAATAAGCAGCTGATCAAAGGCGTAATCCATTTCAATTAGCCCGACGCCGCTCCTCAATGCGTTATGTTGAGCGGGCGGCATACGTCACTTCCCAGCCATAAAACCATCATCCCGCTGTCATAAATTTATTCGTTAATAGGTGCCCATAATGATTAGCCACTGAAACCAGAGAAATCATATGGCTCAGGCACTGTTAAAACTTGCACCAACCGATTTTCCAGGGCAGCAACCGATCTCCTCACGTAAGGTGCTGTCGGTGAAAGGCTTGGGCAAAGCCTATAAATCCCAGCAGCGCGTGCTGGACGACATCAACTTCGATCTGCACGCAGGCGAGTTCGTGGCGGTGATTGGGCGCTCGGGCGCAGGCAAATCCACCTTGCTGCATACCCTGAACGGCACCATTCCTTCGAGCTGCGGCGAGATGCTGCATTTTGAAGATGACGGCGTGGCGCAGGACATCGCCCAACTTTCCGCCCGTCAGATGCGCCAGTGGCGTTCCCGCTGCGGCATGATCTTCCAGGACTTCTGCCTGGTGCCGCGCCTGGACGTCATGACCAACGTACTGTTGGGCCGCCTGAGCCACACCTCTACCCTGAAGTCCTTCTTCAAACTGTTTGACGACGCCGACCGCGGGCGCGCCATCGAGCTGCTGCAATGGCTCAATATGCTGCCGCACGCCCTGCAGCGCGCCGAAAACCTGTCGGGTGGCCAAATGCAGCGGGTGGCGATCTGCCGTGCGCTGATGCAAAACCCTAAAATTCTGCTGGCCGACGAGCCGGTAGCGTCCCTCGATCCGAAAAACACCCGCCGCATTATGGATGCGCTGCAAAAAGTCAGCGAAAACGACATCGCGGTGATGGTGAACCTGCACTCGGTTGAACTGGTGAAAGAATATTGCACCCGGGTCATCGGCATCGCCCAGGGCAAAATCGTGTTTGACGGGCACCCGTCGCAACTGAACGAACGGATACTGCACCAGCTGTATGGCGAAGAAGCCAATCAAATCCATTGATTCACTTTTACCTTTACACACACAAGGCACCCGTAATGAAAAAAGTATTGAGTCTGACCACCCTGATGGCCGGCGCGATGATGGTATTTAATGCTGCCGCAGCGGACGCACCTAAAGAACTGAACCTGGGCATTCTCGGCGGCCAAAACGCCACCCAGCAGATCGGCGATAACCAGTGCGTGAAGCAGTTCCTGGACAAAGAACTGAACGTGGACACCAAGCTGCGCAACTCTTCCGACTATTCCGGGGTGATCCAGGGCCTGCTGGGCGGCAAAATCGATCTGGTGCTGAGCATGTCGCCATCGTCGTTCGCCTCGGTGTACATCAAGGATCCGAAAGCGGTGGACATCGTCGGTATCGCCGTCGATGACGTTGACCAATCTCGCGGCTACCACTCTGTGGTGGTGGTCAAAGCCGGTAGCCCGTATAAAAAGCTGGAAGATCTTAAGGGCAAAGCTATCGGTTTCGCCGATCCTGATTCCACCTCCGGCTTCCTGATCCCGAATCAGGCGTTCAAGAAACTGTTCGGCGGCACGGTGGACAATAAATACAACAACGCCTTCTCCAGCGTCACCTTCTCCGGTGGCCATGAGCAGGACATTCTCGGCGTGCTGAACGGCCAATTCGAAGGCGCGGTGACCTGGGCTTCGATGATCGGCGACTACAACACCGGCTACACCAGCGGCGCGTTCACCCGCATGATCCGCATGGATCACCCGGACCTGATGAAACAGATCCGCATTATCTGGCAGTCGCCGCTGATCCCGAATGGCCCAATCCTGGTGAGCAACTCGCTGCCGGCCGATTTCAAAGCCAAAGTCGTGACCGCCATCAAAAAGCTGGACAAGGACGATCACCAGTGCTTTATCAAGGCGATGGGCGGCAAACAGCACATCGGCGACACCACTCTGGCGGAATACCAGAACATCATCGATATGAAGCGTGAGCTGACCAAAGGCGACCGTTAATGCTGCCGGGGCTTGGCCAGGCTGAGCCCCGCTGATTTCCTCACGTCGGAAGCCTATACCCAATAGATTTCACATCGCAGGTAGGCGGCAACTGAGTGAGCCCTCAGGAGCTTGGCTTCACCAAGTGACTGGGGTGAGTGAAGGCAGTCAACACCCCTGCGGTTTGAAAGATGAAGGGTATATTTTGAATACAGATTTTGCGCACTACTACCAACAGATCCGCAGCAAACAAAAGCGCGAGACGCTGTTCTGGTCGCTCGGTCTGGTGGCGCTCTACCTGGGCGCCGGCAACATCGCCGAGTTCAACCTGCATACTGTGTGGGTGTCCATTCCCCACTTCTTCGATTACCTGGCGGAAACCGTCCCGACGCTGCACTGGAAGCTGCTGTTCGCCGATGGCCATACCGAAGGCTCATTGGCCTACTGGGGTTATCGGCTCAACATTCAGCTGCCGCTGATCTGGGAAACGCTGCAACTGGCGCTGGCGGCGACCCTTCTTTCGGTGCTGGTGGCGGGGGGGCTGGCGTTTCTGGCGGCTAACAATACCCACAGCCCGGCGTCGCTGCGCCTGGCGATCCGCACGTTAGTGGCATTTTTGCGCACCATGCCCGAGCTGGCGTGGGCGGTGATGTTCGTGATGGCATTCGGCATTGGCGCCATCCCCGGCTTTTTGGCGCTGGCGCTGCACACTATCGGCAGCCTGACAAAACTGTTTTATGAGTCGATCGAAACCGCGTCCAACAAGCCGGTGCGCGGGCTGGCGGCCTGCGGCGCGACGCCGTTGCAACGCATGCGTTTCGGTCTGTGGCCCCAGGTGAAGCCGGTGTTTCTGTCGTACAGCTTTATGCGGCTGGAAATCAACTTCCGTCAGTCGACCATTCTGGGGCTGGTGGGGGCGGGCGGCATCGGCCAGGAGCTGATGACCAATATCAAGCTCGATCGCTACGATCAGGTCAGCATGACGCTGTTACTGATTATCCTGGTGGTCTCGCTGCTGGATTACACCTCCGGCGAGCTGCGCAAACGGGTCGTGGAGGGGAAAAAATGATCACCGCACCAACGCTCTCGGCACAAGAGCTGCAAACGCTCAAACAGCAGCACCCGGAAATATTCTCGCAGCAGCGCCGCTATCTGCGCACCCTCGGTATTATCGCCGTGGCGATCGCGCTGTATTATCTGTTCTTCTTCCAGTTCTTCGGCATCTCCTGGCCGCAGTTCGTTAACGGCTGCCAACAACTGGGCCGTTACTTTGTGCGCATGTTCGTCTGGCACGATTTCGTCAACTGGCCGTTTATGTATTACTTCCAGCAGATCTTCATCACCATCGGCATAGTGTTTGCCGGCACCATCACCGCTTCGCTTATCGCCTTGCCGCTGTCGTTCTTCGCGGCGCGCAACGTGATGTCGACGCCGCTGCTGCGGCCGATCTCGGTGGTGGTGCGGCGGTTGCTGGATATTTTACGCGGCATCGATATGGCGATCTGGGGGCTGATCTTCGTGCGCGCCGTCGGCATGGGGCCGTTGGCCGGGGTACTGGCGATTGTGATGCAAGACGTCGGGCTGCTCGGCAAGCTGTATGCCGAAGGGCACGAAGCGGTGGATAAATCCCCCAGCCGCGGCTTGACGGCGGTGGGTGCCAACGGTTTGCAGAAGCACCGTTACGGTATTTTCACCCAATCGTTTCCCACCTTCCTGGCGCTAAGCCTGTACCAGATTGAATCCAACACCCGCTCTGCGGCGGTGCTGGGCTTCGTCGGCGCCGGCGGTATCGGCCTGGTGTATGCGGAGAACATGCGGTTGTGGAACTGGGACGTGGTGATGTTCATCACCCTGATCCTGGTGGTGGTAGTGATGGCGATGGATAAGGTGTCGTCGCTCCTGCGCAACAAATACATTATTGGCGAAGACATCCCGCTGTATCGGCAAAAAAGCCAAATCGATTGAGAAACCCTTCACCGATCCCTATACTGCCGCACATATTCAAGGTGTGCGGCCATACCCGTCGTCTTTCAAGCCGCAGCGTTGTTACCTGCACTCGCTCACCCCAGTGACTTACCTGAGTAAGCGTCTGGGATGAGCGAGCTGGGCGCCTAGCTGCAACTTGAAAGCCATGGGGGATATATCAAATGCGCACCTCCCCGGTTTACAAGCTAAAGGCAATTTAACTCCATGATCAACAACGATGTGCTGCGCAGCGTGCGCTACATGCTGAGTATTAACGACGCTAAAATGACCGAGATTATCAAGCTGGATAATTTCGACGTTGAGGTCTCTGCGATGCGCGCTTACGTCATCAAAGAAGGCGAGCCGGGTTTCGAAAACTGCCCGGACGAAGTGATGGCGCACTTCCTGAACGGCCTGGTGTTCCTCAAGCGCGGTAAGGACGACAAGTTCCCGGCACCGGAAGTGGAGTTGCCGATCACCAACAATCTGGTGTTGAAAAAGCTGCGCGTGGCGTTCGAACTGAAAGACACCGACATGCACCAGATCTTCACCGCCGTGGAGTTCCGCATCTCCAAGCCGGAGCTGAGCGCGCTGTTCCGCAAAGAAGGCACCAAAAACTTCCGCCCGTGCGGCGATCAGATGCTGCGTTATTTCCTCAAAGGGTTGGCGCAACGCATTCGCGGCGAGTAATTGTGCTGTTCACGTAACTAGAGGCGTAATCGAAAGATTGCGCCTTTTTTCTTTCTGTCCCCGCAGTATTCTGTTGTATGGGCCGCCAGCCATCCGCATCAGATGTAGTTGTGTCAGTACACCCGTTTTAGTTCCACACACACATTTTGAGATTTCAGGGGGATTCAGCCATCAGCCGATTACGGTAGTTTCTCAGGTCGACGAGTCGGTTCTGTAGTATCTGACGAGCATCGTCACCGCTTCGTGAAAACGTAGCATAGTTCTTGAAACACAGACTGAACGATACGGGTCATAAGTAATCCTGGTGATTACCCATGTTTCGCCGTGGTAGTGCGGTAAATTTATCCTTCAGAATGAAATGCCAAGCGATGAAATCGGTGGCGGCAATGATCTGATCATGCGACCAGGCAGGGGGCCAGGATTTCGGATGCCCTTCAGACGCTGCTCCTGTTGCCAGTCCGAGTTCAGCTTGTCAATGTCCTGTGTTATTTTGTTGTGGAAATTTGTGCCTTGTTTACGGTTCCGGCAGTGTAAGACCGGATTGTCCCACCACTTTTGCCCAAACCGGCGCGTGGTTTCCCGGTCTATACTGTTGCATAACGTGATAAAAGCCCAATCAGGCAACAGGATGAAGTGGAGTGAAGCACAGAGAATGTGATGTGCGATAAACGATAATAACCCTCGCACCATGACTGGACACTGATTCACAGATAGCCAATAATGAATTCATAGGAAACAATCAGGGACTTATCATGAGTAACGACTTGTATGCATGGAAGAAATTCATCAAGATTGGCTTAATCGGCATATTACCATTAATACTAATATTTGTTTTTTTCAAGGCTGTGCCAGAGAGTTCTACTTTATATTATTTCCTGGAGCTGACTAAAAATATCAGTACCAATATCTCATCAACCAATCTGGCACTTACAAAACCATTGGGTATGTATTGCAAACTGGCACCCTTGTTCTCGATCTATTTTGCAGTAAAGTACTTAAAATATGTAAAATCAAACCCTAAAACCGAAGACAAGGCATCATTGATATTTTACTTACTCGGGTTTCTGGCGGTTTATGCAGTGATTTTTTATATATTTGTGATAAGTGCATTCGACATAAATAACGGAGGTAGATTGTTGAAGACGACTGCCTCCAATGATTTTTATATCTTATTCTATTATTTTGTAGTGTTCTCTGGATTGTACGCATTGACCTTTTTGCTCGCCATGTTGGTTAAAGTTATCTATTCATTGCTTATTAAAGAAAAATAACATAAACAGAGCCTAAAAAAGAGGCTCTTAAAATCTATCCCATCCTAATACGACCAGGATAAAATGATGGGATTAATTGGCTGGGCGAACAACCTCGTTATTAAACCGTTCGGCAAGAGCCGCATCAATATAAGAGGTCGCATAGGCAATCAAGGCGGCAGCAGCAATCGTTATTGCTGCTGTGAAGAGCGCCGACAATGTAAGCAGAGACAAAATCCCAGTGACCAACCCTAATGCTACAGCGCCTACGATACCGCTAAGTACCATCGCCTCAACCTCATATGCCAAGGGTGCCCAGTTACCTGTATTATACCCCTCAATAGCCTTATCACGGATCTTGTCAGCCTTGATGGCGAGGTCTGCTGCCTTGAAGAATTTTCCAAAGTGACCAAACCGATTTGCCAAATCACTAGCCTTAACGCTTTTCATCGCGCTAATAAGTGCTTGTTTGTCACCTTGCTTTACCTTCATCGAGGGGTTTGACATGATATTATTCAATGAGGCTAAGGCATCTTTATAATTTCTGATCGTCTTCCCCTGGAAATTACGAAGGTTATTCGCAATTTCGCCAGCATAACGCTTATACTGACCACTGATATGATTACTGATTTTCTCACCCGCATCAGCGATAATACCGCTGGCTTCCATGAGCGCATTTTTCTCATCATTCAGATAATTCCTTACCTGCTCCCGAGCCACACTTTTTCGGTATTCCTCACCTTTTGCCCATGATGTGCGGGTATCACTCTCATTCGTCTTTGGTCTTGAGACTTGAAACGTTCCCTTTTCATTACCGTTTCGGTCAATACTCACGGAATAAACAAAATCTTCTGTGCGAGAATAGTACAGGTGTTTATCCCTGTTATCACCCGTGAGTTGTCCGCCATCGACAACGTTAGGGTGTCCAGGTATGGACCTAAGGGCTTTCCTGCCAGAGGCACCACTCTTCGACCCGCCATTGTTGCCCTTGCCTGAGTCACCACCGCCCCATTGAATGCCGCTACCAGAATCAAGAGCATGAACCCCCTCAAAGGTCATCGTCACACCGTTGATTGTGTCTGTTAGCGTACCACCGTGGCCGACATTAGGCCCGCCACCAAGACCAGTTGGTCCCCCATTCACGCCACCGGTTGGGCCACGAGCGTCTTTCCCATCTCCACCACTCATATTCTCTCTCCTTGATAAGAAATATTACAGATGACTGTATTTATATACAGTTCTTTCACTCTATCGAGCAAACATGTTGGCGTCAATAGATGATAATTATTCTCATTTTGTATTGTGTATGGCACAACATCAATTCACTGGGTATTGTGCATTCACGAGGATGAGAATTATTTTTTCGTGTAATGCTCTATTTTATAGGTAGCGTGATCTCAACCAAAGAACAGGAATTGATAGTGATTGGCGCAGCAGAGGCGGGCCGCTGGCGTAAAGCTCTCTGCGCCAGCGGTAAATTTGAGCGAGCATGATGTGACAATATTATTCTGCGTTTACAAGCGGCGATCGCTGCTTTCTCCCGTTTTTTGCACCTTTTTTGTCCGATGATTGCGCGCCACTGGTGCAGGTTTTTTACTCTCCCGTCATAAGTTTTAATTATAATTTATTGAAATCAGTGGATTAAAAATTGGCACGCCGGTTGCTCTATTGAATCCCATCTTGTGTACTAGATGGAATTCAGACGATGACCCAGCCAGTTAAACAACGCGGTTTCACCCTCAGTGAATGGCAGCACCATTATCACACCAGGCCGGCCGGCGAGCGCATGGCCTGCGTGCGCGCCACGCTGGAGGCGCTGACGTCGGACCTGAGCCTGGACGACAACGCCTGGCTTTACCTTGCCACCGCCGCGCAGCGGGAAGCGCAGTACCAGCAGCTGGCGCAGCAACTGGACGCGGTCGCCGGGGATATCAGCCGTCTGCCGCTGTTCGGCGTGCCCTTTGCGGTGAAAGACAATATCGACGTCGGCGGCTGGCCGACCAGCGCCGCCTGCCCGGAATTCACCTACCAGGCCGCAGAGGATGCCAGGGTCGTCGCCAATCTGCGCGCCGCCGGTGCCATCGTTATCGGTAAAACCAACCTCGATCAGTTCGCCACCGGCCTGGTCGGCACCCGCTCACCGCACGGTGCGGTGGTCAACAGCTTTGACAGCCGCTACGTCAGCGGTGGCTCCAGTTCCGGTTCGGCCTCGGTGGTGGCGCGCGGCCTGACGCCGTTCTCGCTGGGGACCGATACCGCAGGTTCAGGGCGCGTTCCGGCGGGGTTCAATAATATCGTCGGTCTGAAACCGACCAAAGGCTGGCTGTCGAACCGTGGCGTGGTGCCCGCGTGTCGCCTGAATGACACTGTCTCGGTATTTGCCCTGACGGTGGCGGATGCCGCTCTGGTGGCCGAGATGGCCGGCGGTTATGACGCAGCCGACGCCTATTCGCGCATTAATCCCCGCACCGCCCCGGCGGATTTGCCCGCCACGCCGCGTTTTGCGGTCCCCGCGCAGCCCGAGTTTTTCGGCGACACGCAGGCCGAGCAGGCGTTTCAACGGGCGCTGGCGCAGTTGCAACGCTGTGGCGTAGCGCTTGAACCCATAGATTTCACCTCCTTTCACCAACTGGCCGAGCAGCTCTATTACGGCCCCTGGGTCGCGGAGCGTACCGTGGCGGTCGAGGCGATGCTGAACAGCAATCCTCAGGCCATCAACCCGGTGGTGCGCGGCATCCTCAATAACGGCCTTAAGTACAGCGCCTGCGACGCCTACAAGGCGGAATACCTGCGTGCCGAGCTGGCGCGGGAAATTGGCCAACAACTGGCGCAGTACGACGCGCTGGTGGTGCCGACTTCACCGACGCTGCGCACCTTGGCGGAAATGGAGCAGGAGCCGGTGTTGTTCAATTCGCAATTCGGTACCTACACCAACTTTACCAACCTGGCCGATCTGAGTGCGCTGGCCTTGCCTGGACCGATGCGCGACGACGGCCTGCCTGCCGGCATCACGCTGATTGCGCCGGCCTGGCACGATCGTGCGTTGGCGGCCTTCGGCCTGCGCTGGCAACAGGCTCAGAACCTGCCGCTCGGCGCCACCGGCCGCGCGCTGCCGCCGCCATTGCCACTGACGCCATCGGTGGAACATGTGCGGGTGGCGGTGGTGGGCGCTCACCTCAGCGGTATGCCGCTGAATACCCAGCTTACCCAGCGCGACGCGGTATGGGTGGAGCAAACCGCCACCGCGCCGTGCTACCGGCTCTACGCCCTGGCCAATACTCAGCCGCCCAAACCGGGGCTGGTCAAAACCGGGCAGGGGGCCGCCATCAGCGTTGAGCTGTGGGACATCCCGTTGGCGCGTTTCGGCGAATTTGTCGCGGAGATCCCGGCGCCGCTGGGCATCGGCACGCTGCTGCTGGCGGATGGCCGCCGGGTAAAAGGTTTTATCTGCGAACCCTGGGCGCTGGAAGGCGCATTGGATATCACTGAATTTGGCGGCTGGCGCAACTATACCCGTCATCTTTCCGACCCTGGCGTTGTTGGCAGCGTTGACTCACCCCAGTCACTGACCTGAGTGATGTGCCTGCTTGCCGCCTGGCCACAGCCTGAAAGCTATTGGGTATCGTTCTATGAGGATTGCATATGTTTACCACTGTATTAATCGCTAACCGCGGCGAAATTGCCTGTCGCGCGATCCGTACCCTGAAACGCCTGGGCGTGACCAGCGTGGCGGTCTATTCCGATGCCGACCGCAATGCGCCACATGTCACCGAGGCCGATCTGGCGGTGGTGCTCGGCGGCGAAAAGGCCGCCGACAGCTACCTGTGCATTGATAAAATCCTCGCCGCCGCAGTGGAAACCGGCGCGCAGGCGATCTATCCCGGCTATGGTTTTCTCTCCGAGAGCGCCGAATTCGCCGATGCCTGCGAAGCGGCGGGCATCGCCTTTATCGGGCCGACGGCGGCGCAGATCCGTGAATTCGGCCTGAAGCACCGGGCGCGTGAGTTGGCGGCGGTGGCGCAGGTGCCGATGACGCCGGGCACCGGCCTGCTGGACAGCATTGAGGAAGCGGTCACTGCCGCCGCGCGGATTGGCTACCCGGTCATGTTGAAAAGCACCGCCGGCGGTGGCGGCATTGGTCTGACGCGCTGCGACGACGAAGCGGCGCTGCGCGAAGCTTACGACAGCGTAAAGCGGCTGGGTGAGCAGTTCTTCCGCGACTCCGGGGCTTTTATCGAGCGCTTTGTCGATCAGGCGCGCCATGTGGAAGTGCAAATCTTTGGCGACGGCCAGGGCCGGGTGGTGGCGCTCGGCGAACGCGATTGCTCGTTGCAGCGCCGTAACCAGAAGGTGGTGGAAGAAACCCCGGCGCCGAACCTGCCGGCGGCGACCCGTCAGGCGCTGCATCAGGCGGCGGTAGCGCTGGGTGAATCGGTGAATTACCGCAGCGCCGGTACCGTGGAATTTATTTACGACGGCGCGCGCGACGAGTTCTATTTCCTCGAGGTAAACACCCGCTTGCAGGTGGAACATCCGGTGACCGAAATGGTGACCGGGCTGGATCTGATCGAATGCATGTTGCAGGTGGCGGCGGGCGATGCGCTGGACTGGGCGGCGCTGCAACGTGCACCGCAAGGGGCCTCGATCGAGGTGCGCATCTATGCCGAAGATCCGCTGAAGAATTTCCAGCCCAGCCCCGGCGTGCTGACCGAGGTGCATTTCCCGGAAAACGTGCGCGTCGACGGCTGGGTGGCGACCGGCAGTGAAGTGTCGGCATTTTACGACCCGATGATCGCCAAACTGATCGTCCACGGCGAAGATCGCCAACAGGCGCTGGAGAAAATGCGCGCGGTGCTCGGTGCTACCCGTTTGCACGGCATCGCCACCAACCTCGATTACCTGCGTCAGGTGATCGCCACGACGCAATTCCAGAGCGGTAAAGTCTGGACCCGCATGCTGGACAGCTTCCGTTTCCAGCCCAGCAGCATTGAAGTGCTGCAACCGGGCACCTACAGCAGCGTGCAGGATTACCCAGGTCGTCTTGGCTATTGGGATATCGGCGTGCCGCCTTCCGGGCCGATGGACGATTTCGCTTTCCGGCTGGCCAACCGCATTGTCGGCAACCACCCGAGCGCCGCCGGGCTGGAGTTTACTTTGCAGGGGCCGACCTTGCGCTTCCACTGCGACGCGATCATCGCCCTGACCGGCGCCGACTGCCCGGCGAACCTGGATGGGGAAGCGGTAGCCTATTGGCAGCCGGTGGCGGTTCGCGCCGGGCAGGTCCTGAGCTTGGGCCGCGCCGCGCACGGTTGCCGCACCTATTTGGCGGTGCGTAATGGGTTCGACGTGCCGGTGTATCTGGGCAGTCGTTCGACCTTCGCCCTCGGGCAGTTTGGCGGCCACGCCGGGCGCACCCTGCGGGTCGCCGATATGCTGGCGGTATCCCAGCCTGCGCTGGCGGCCAGCACCACCCCGGCCCCCATCGCGGCGCCGCAGGCGATGGACGACAGCCTGATCCCGCAATACGGCAGCCTGTGGAACATCGGCGTGCTCTATGGCCCGCACGGCGCGCCGGACTTCTTTACCCCGGAGTCGATCGACACCTTTTTTGCCGCCGAATGGCAGGTGCACTACAACTCCAACCGGCTGGGCGTGCGCTTGTCGGGGCCGAAACCCGGCTGGGCGCGGCAGGACGGTGGGGAGGCCGGGCTGCACCCTTCTAACGTACATGATTGCGAGTACGCCATCGGCTCGATTAATTTCACCGGCGATTTCCCGGTGATCCTCACCCGTGACGGGCCGAGCCTCGGCGGTTTTGTCTGCCCGGTGACCATCGCCAAAGCCGAGCTGTGGAAGGTGGGCCAGGTGAAGCCGGGCGACCGCATCCGCTTCCATCCTATCGGTTTCAAACAGGCTCAATCGCTGGAGCAGGCGCAGCTTGGCAGTATCGAAGCGCTGGCGGCGGTGAAGGCGATAACCCTGCCGACGCCGGATCTGACGCCGGGCGCCACGGCTTCTGCGGCTATCGTCGCCGCGTTGCCGGCCGGGGAGGGCCGCCCCTCGGTCGTCTATCGCCAGGCCGGGGACGGCTACATTTTGATGGAGTACGGCGACAACCTGCTCGATCTGGCGTTGCGGCTGCGTATTCATCTGCTGATGCAATCGCTCAAACAGGACGCGATCCCCGGCGTTGAGGAACTGGCACCTGGTGTGCGTTCGCTGCAGATCCGTTACGACAGCCGCACTATCGGCCAGGCCGATTTGCTCCAGCGCCTGCTGGCGCGTGAACAGGCGCTGGGCGACGTCAGCCGCCTGAAGGTGCCGACGCGCACGGTTTATCTGCCGATGGCGTTTGAAGACTCCGCCACCCTGGGCGCGGTGGAACGCTATAGCCAAACGGTACGCAGCTCTGCGCCCTGGCTGCCGAACAACGTCGATTTTATTCAGCGCATCAATGGCCTCAGCCACCGCGAACAGGTACGCGACATTATCTTCGACGCCAGCTATTTGATCCTCGGGTTGGGCGATGTCTATCTCGGTGCGCCCTGCGCGGTGCCGATTGATCCGCGCCACCGGCTGCTCAGCTCCAAATACAACCCGGCGCGCACCCACACCGCCGAAGGCACGGTCGGTATCGGCGGCATGTACATGTGCATTTATGGCATGGACTCGCCGGGCGGCTATCAGCTGGTCGGGCGTACGCTGCCGATCTGGAACAAATTCCTCAAAAACCCGCAGTTCAACGCCGGTGAGCCCTGGTTGCTGCACTTCTTCGATCAAGTGCGTTTCTACCCGGTCAGCGAGCAGGAGCTGGATGAGCAGCGCGAGGCATTCCGTGAAGGGCGTGCGCAGGTCCGCATCGAAAACAGCGAATTCGACTTTGCCGAGTACACCCGTTTTCTGGCGGACAACGCCGAAGACATCGCCGCATTCCAGCAGCGCCAGCAGCAGGCATTCAGCCATGAAGTGACGCTCTGGCAGGCGCAAGAGAGCGAGGCCGAGGCGCAATTGCTGCCGCCGCAGAGCGATGAGGAAGAGGTCGACGGCTATCTGGTCAGCGCCGATCTGAACGGCAACGTGTGGAAGATCCTGGTGGAGCCGGGGCAGACGGTAGAAGCCGGCCAGCCGCTGATTGTGGTTGAGGCGATGAAAATGGAACTGGCGGTCACCGCGCCGCGCGCCGGGATCATCAAACGCATCAGTTGCCAGCAAGGGCGGCCGGTGGGGCCAGGCGATGCTTTGCTGTGGCTGGAACACGCCAGCTGAGCATCGTGGCTTCAGCCTGTTTCAGGATTTAACGCAGGGGCGCCGCATGCTGCGCCCGGCAAGAGGAAAACTATGCAAATCACCAATAACCGCAGCAAGGCGCGGCCGGAGGGGCTGGCGGAGCGTATCTACCTCCAGCTCAAGGATGACATCTTTGATTTTCATCTGCTGCCGGGCGATCGCTTCAGTGAAAACGAAGTGGCGTTGCGCATGGACGTCAGCCGTACGCCGGTACGTCAGGCGCTGTTCTGGCTCGAGCGCGAGGGCTACGTCGAAGTGCATTTTCGCAGCGGCTGGCAGGTGCGCCCCTTCGATTTCGACTACTTCGAGCAACTCTACGATCTGCGCATCGTGCTGGAGTGCGAAGCGGTTAAACGGCTGTGCGCGCGCCCGGCGGGAGACGTGCCGCTGCCACTGGCGGCGCTCAACGGCTTCTGGATCGACGAGCCGCGGCTGGAGGACGGCAAAACCGTCTCGCTGCACGACGAGCAGTTCCATATGACGCTGGTGGAGGCGGCGGGCAATGGGGAAATGGCGCGCATTCATCGCGACCTGACCGAGAAGATCCGCATCATCCGCCGGCTGGACTTCACCCAGGGAACCCGGGTCGAGGCCACCTACAACGAACACGCCGCCATTCTGCGGGCGATCTTGCAACACCAGACCGAGGAGGCGCAAACGCTGCTCAGCAACCACATTGCCGTCAGTAAGGCGGAAGTACGGAAAATAACCTTGCATATGCTGCACCAGGCAAGGCTTTAGCAATAACCGTCGTCTTTCGAGCTGCAGCGTTGTTGGCTGCGGGCGCTCACCCCGGTCACTTACGTGAGTAAGCTCCCGGGGACTCCCGCCCTTGCCGCCTAGCTGCAACTCGAAATCCATAGGGTTAGTTTTTCTTAAAGAAGGTTGGTTTCCTAACATTCACCGGGAGTTTTAATTATGCAACGTCGTCACTTTATAAAAGCTTTTGCGTTGTCCGCCACCGTGATCGGCATGGGCATGGCCTGGAGCGCACAGGCGGCCGATACCATTAAAGTCGGCATTCTGAGCTCGCTGTCGGGCACCATGGCCATCTCTGAAACGCCGCTGAAAGACGTGGCGCTGATGACCATTGATGACATCAACGCCAAGGGCGGCGTGCTGGGCAAAAAACTCGAGCCGGTGGTGGTGGACCCCGCTTCCAACTGGCCGCTGTTCGCCGAAAAGGCGCGCCAGTTGCTGACCCAGGACAAAGTGGCGGCGGTGTTCGGTTGCTGGACGTCGGTCTCGCGCAAATCGGTGTTGCCGGTGTTTGAAGAACTGAACGGGTTGCTGTTCTACCCGGTGCAATACGAAGGGGAAGAGATGTCGCCAAACGTGTTCTACACCGGCGCCGCCCCTAACCAGCAGGCTATCCCGGCGGTGGAATACCTGTTGAGCGAAGACGGCGGCTCGGCCAAGCGCTTCTTCCTGCTGGGTACCGACTATGTGTATCCGCGCACCACCAACAAGATCCTGCGCGCCTTCCTGCACACCAAAGGGATCCAGGACAAGGACATCGAAGAGGTCTATACGCCGTTCGGCTACAGCGATTATCAGACTATCGTCGCCAACATCAAGAAATTCTCCGCCGGCGGCAAAACCGCAGTGATCTCCACCATCAACGGCGACTCCAACGTGCCGTTCTACAAAGAGCTGGCCAATCAGGGCATCAAGGCGACCGACGTGCCGGTGATCGCCTTCTCGGTGGGTGAAGAAGAACTGCGCGGCATCGACACCAAACCGCTGGTGGGCAACCTGGCGGCCTGGAACTACTTCGAGTCGGTGGATAACCCAACCAACAAGCAGTTCGTCAGCGAATGGAAAGCCTACGCCAAGGCGCACAACCTGCCGAACTACGCCACTGCCGTAACCAACGACCCGATGGAAGCCACCTATGTCGGCATCCACATGTGGGCGCAGGCGGTCGAGAAAGCCGGCACCACCGACGTCGACAAGGTACGCGCGGCGATGGCAGGGCAGACCTTTGCCGCACCGTCGGGCTTCACCCTGACTATGGACGCCACCAACCACCACCTGCACAAACCGGTGATGATCGGTGAGATTGAAGGCAACGGCCAGTTCAACGTGGTGTGGCAGACCGACGCCCCGGTGCGCGCGCAGCCGTGGAGCCCGTTCATCGCCGGCAACGACAAAAAGCCGGATCACCCGGTAAAAGGCGGCAAGTAACCGTCGCATTCCCGTAGGGGCGCCGCAGGCTGCGCCCGTCGTAACGGTAGGGGCCGGGCATACCCGGCCCCTACAGAGGAGGCCGCTGATGCAATCCCCATTCTTGTTCCATTTCCGCTCCTGGTTTTGGTTGCTGTGCTGCCTGCCGATGTTCGCGCAGGCGGGGCCGGCCGATGACTTTGCCGCGGCCAACCGCACGCAGCAGGCCAGGTTGTTGCAGGCGTGGGCGACCGCGCCGGACGCTGCGCGCCTGCCGTTATTGCAGGGGCTGAAGCAGGAAAACGTGGTGATCGACGAGGCCAAACATGCCTTTATCCAGCAGGGCGAAGCTTATCGCCCGCTGGATGGCGTTGCCCCGCCGGTCGGTACACCGAAAAAAGTGTGGTTGAACAACCGGCTGCGCATTCTGATCGCCAACGCACTGTCGGCGCATCGGCTGGTTAGCGACGATCCTGCGGTGCGTTTACAGGCGGCGCAGGCCCTGCAACGCGAGGCGCAAAGCGATCAACTGCCGCTGCTGGCCCAGCGGCTGGCGCAGGAAAAAAACACCCAGGTGCATGATGCGTTGAGCATTGCGCTGGCGAATCTGCAATTGGCCGACGCCAACCCGCAGGTGCGCCTCAACGCCGTGCGGCTGCTGGGCAGCTCGGGCTCGCCAGAGACGCAGCCAAGGTTACAGGCATTGACCGACGCCGCCCACGAACCGGACGCCGCAGTGCGTGCCGAAGCCTTGAAAAGCCTGACCAGCGTGAAACACCGGCTGATGATTGGCGATCTGATTGGCCAGGCGTTTACCGGCCTTTCGCTCGGTTCGATCCTGCTGCTGGCGGCGCTCGGGTTGGCGATTACCTATGGGTTGCTGGGGGTGATTAACATGGCGCACGGCGAAATGCTGATGCTGGGCGCCTACTCGGCCTACCTGGTTCAGGGGCTGTTTCAACAGTTTGCGCCGCAGTGGCTGGCGCTGTATCCGTTGGTGGCGCTGCCGGTGGCGTTCGCCATTACCGCCTGCATCGGCATGGCGCTGGAGCGCATGGTGATCCGTCACCTGTACGGTCGGCCGCTGGAAACCCTGCTGGCGACCTGGGGCATCAGCCTGGTGCTGATCCAGGGGGTGCGGGTGCTGTTCGGCGCGCAAAACCTGGAGGTTGCCAACCCGGCCTGGCTGTCGGGCGGCATTCAACTGCTGCCTAACCTGGTGCTGCCGTGGAACCGCATCGCGGTGATTGTGCTTGTGGTGCTGGTGCTGGCGCTCACCTGGTTGCTGCTGAACAAAACCCGGCTTGGCATGAACGTGCGCGCCGTGACGCAGAACCGTGCGATGGCCGCCTGCTGCGGCGTGCCCACCGGGCGTGTCGACATGCTGGCGTTCGGTCTGGGATCCGGCATCGCCGGGTTGGGCGGGGTGGCGTTGTCGCAACTGGGCAATGTGGGGCCGGAGCTGGGCCAGGGCTATATCATCGACTCGTTCCTGGTGGTGGTGCTCGGCGGCGTGGGGCAACTGGCCGGCACCGTGGTGGCGGCCTTTGGCCTCGGCATCGTCAACAAAATTCTTGAACCGCAGATTGGCGCCGTACTGGGTAAAATCCTGATCCTGGCGCTGATTGTTCTGTTTATTCAAAAACGTCCTCAGGGGCTGTTCGCCTTCAAGGGCAGGGTGATCGACTGATGAGCCAACCATTAACTCTCACCGGCGTGCAGAAGGCACCCCGACTGGCGCTGGGCATCGGCGGGCTGGCGTTGCTGGCGCTGTTAATCATGCCGTTTCTCGCACTGTTGCCGGCGGACCATCCGTTGGCGATCTCTACCTATACCCTGACGCTGGCGGGCAAAATCCTGTGCTACGCCGTGGTGGCGGTGGCGCTCGATTTGGTGTGGGGCTATGCCGGGCTGCTGTCGCTGGGGCACGGGCTGTTTTTCGCTCTCGGCGGCTATGCGATGGGCATGTATCTGATGCGCCAGGCGGCGGGAGACGGCCTGCCGGCGTTCATGTCATTTCTGTCGTGGAGCGAGCTGCCCTGGTTCTGGAGCGGCACCCAGTATTTTGCCTGGGCGCTGTGCCTGATGATATTGGTGCCCGGCGTGTTGGCCTTTGTCTTTGGCTACTTCGCCTTCCGTTCAAAAATCAAGGGCGTCTATTTCTCGATCATGACCCAGGCGCTGACCTACGCCGGCATGCTGCTGTTCTTCCGTAACGAAACCGGCTTTGGCGGCAATAACGGCTTCACCGGTTTCACCACGCTCCTGGGGTTCCCGATTACCGCCACCGGCACGCGGGTGGCGCTGTTTCTGGCGACGGTATTGCTGCTGGCCGCCAGCCTGGCTATCGGCTTCGCCCTGGCGCGCAGCAAGTTCGGCCGGGTGCTGACCGCCGTGCGAGATGCGGAAAACCGCCTGACGTTCTGCGGTTACGATCCCAAAGGCTTCAAGCTGTTTGTCTGGACGCTGTCGGCGGTGCTGTGCGGGCTGGCCGGGGCGCTGTATGTGCCGCAGGTGGGCATTATCAACCCGGGCGAGATGTCGCCGACCAACTCGATCGAGGCCGCTATCTGGGTGGCGCTGGGCGGCCGCGGCACGCTGGTGGGCCCGCTGCTCGGCGCCGGTATCGTTAACGGCGCCAAGAGCTGGTTCACCGTGGCGATCCCGGAATACTGGCAATTCTTCCTTGGCCTGATGTTTATCATCGTCACGCTGTTCCTGCCGAAAGGGGTTATCGGCCTGTTGCGCAAGGGGAAACCGCAATGAATTCGCTGCAAATGACCGACGATCTGTTTACCCAGCCGCTGCCTGCCGACAAGCACCGCCAACAAACCGACCCGGTGCTGGTGCTCGATAACATCAACGTCAGCTTCGACGGCTTTCGCGCGCTGAGCGATCTTTCACTGCAGATCGGCGTGGGTGAGCTGCGCTGCGTGATCGGGCCCAATGGCGCGGGCAAAACCACCTTGATGGATGTGATCACCGGCAAAACCCGGCCGGACAGCGGCAGCGTGTTTTACGATCAAACCGTCGATCTGACCGCGCTGGACCCGATGCAGATAGCCCAGGCCGGCATTGGCCGCAAGTTCCAGAAACCGACGGTGTTCGAAGCGCTGACGGTGTTCGAGAATCTGGAGATCGCGCAGAAAACCCAGAAGTCGGTGTGGGCCTGCCTGCGCGCCAGGCTGAGCAGCGAACAGCGCGATCGTATCGATGAAATGTTGCAAACCCTGCGGCTGAGCCACGAACGGCACCGGCCTGCCGGGCTGCTGTCCCACGGGCAGAAGCAGTTTCTCGAGATCGGCATGCTGCTGGTGCAGGAGCCGCATTTGCTGCTGCTCGACGAGCCGGCGGCGGGCATGACCGATGCGGAAACCGAGTACACCGCCGAGCTGTTTCGCTCGCTGGCGGGCAAGCATTCGCTGATGGTGGTGGAGCACGATATGGGGTTTGTCGAAACCATCGCCGACCACGTCACCGTGCTGCATCAGGGCCAGGTGCTGGCGGAAGGTTCACTGGCGCAGGTGCAGGCCAATGAGCAGGTGATCGACGTGTATCTGGGACGCTGAGGAGTCGCTATGTTGCAAGTAAACGAACTGAATCAATACTACGGTGGCAGCCACATTCTGCGCGGCCTGTCGTTTGAGGCCAATATCGGCGAAGTGACCTGCCTGCTGGGGCGCAACGGCGTGGGCAAGACTACGCTGCTGAAATGCCTGATGGGGCTGATCCCGGCCAAGAGCGGCACCATCCATTGGCAGGGCAGCGTGATCAACGGCAGAAAACCGCATCAGCGGGTGCAGGCGGGCATGGCCTATGTGCCGCAGGGGCGGGAGATCTTTCCACGCCTGACGGTGGAGGAGAATCTGCTGATGGGATTGGCGCGCTTTTCCGGCACCGAAGCACGCAGCGTGCCGGAGAACATCTATGAGCTGTTCCCGGTACTGCGGCAGATGAAGGATCGGCGCGGCGGCGATCTCTCCGGCGGGCAGCAACAGCAATTGGCGATTGGCCGCGCATTGGCCTGCCGGCCGCAGTTGTTGATCCTCGATGAGCCGACGGAGGGGATCCAACCTTCGGTGATCAAAGAGATTGGCTCGGTGATCAAACAGCTGGCGGCGCGTGGCGATATGGCGATCCTGCTGGTGGAGCAATTCTATGACTTCGCCGCCGAGCTGGCGGACAGCTATCTGGTGATGTCGCGCGGCAGCATCGTGCAGCGCGGCGCCGGCAGCGCAATGGAGCAGGACGGGGTGCGCGGGCTGGTGGCGATCTGAGTTTTGTTAACGGGTTGGGGGTTTATTTTGAGGCTGGACGTTGAGAGTAACCTTTCAATTTATCCATGAACACATCACGATCCCATTCTACGGCATCACCGCTATTTTCACCTTCGGCGATCAAGCGGCGTAGCTCTTCCAGCTTCGATGCTGCCGTACGTTCACGCAGGGTACGTACCGATTCGCGGATGACTTCGCTGGGGGTGCGGTAGTCGCCGCTGGCTACCAGGCCTTCGACAAAACTACGCAGCTCTTCACCCAGATCTACCGTTAGTGTTCTGCCCATTGTGAGCCTCCGTCAAAGGTGTCTACTGTTGTAAGATTAATTCTTACAATATGTTCGTTAAGATACTCCAGCAAGTTACCGACTGTAAACCGCAGTCATCTCGGGGAATCGGGTATACACATAAAATAATTAAGGATAATTATGAACGAAGTCACGGTATCACGCCTGTCTTGCATCGTCCTGTCGCTGTTCCCGGCCCTGTGGGGCATCTTCAGCCTGTTGAACAATACGGCGGATTTTGCCGGAACCGCCCGCCATGCCGTAGCGCCGCTGCTCAGTATGCAGGATACCTATCAGGTGCCTGGGTTGATGTGGCGCGCCGTTACCGCGCCCTGGGCCGGGATGGTCGGGTTGGCGCTGATTACCCTGCTGGAATCCCTGGCCGGCATAACGGCAGCTTTTGGCATGGTATTGATGGTGAAACACCTGGGCCACCCTTATGCGGCGTTTGCCAAAGGCAAGGCCTGGGCGATGCTGGGCGCGCTTTGCGCGATCGCGGTGTGGGGCCTCGGTTTTATGGTGGTGGCCGGCGACTGGTTCATGGCCTGGCAGGCCAGGGACAACCCGCTGGCGGTGCAGCTGGGCGCGCTGCTGTATATGCTGCCCAACGCGCTGACGTTGATGTTGTTGATGGTGCAACGGGACGCGCGCTGAGCCGGCAGCCAGGCGGGCGAGTGATTAAACTGCGGCAATCCTCGCGAAAGTGTTGCCAAATGCTAACCTGCCGCCCACTGTCACATTTCGTTCATAACTGTGTCCTAGCATAATGTCTCTTAAATAAATTTATAACAAATCAACAAGTTAAAATTTTATAGGGAAGGCACATGAGCGATAAACCGCATAACGATCTGCCGCCGGCTGCGGGCGACAACGAGCAACAACCTGCTAACCCGGCGCGCCGCCGTTTTCTGGCGGGGGCGACGGCGTTGAGCGTCGGCGCCACCCTTGCGCCGCTGGCCAATGCTGCCGGTGAAGGCAATAAGAAACTGCTGTTGAGCGGCCTGCCGGAAGGTGCGCAAAACCCGCTGCTGCGCCGCCATGTGAAAAACGTGGTGGTGATCTATGCCGAGAATCGCAGCTTCAATAACCTGTTCGCCAATTTCCCCGGCGTGGAAAAACCGCTGTCGGCGCTCAAGCCCGAAGAGTACCAGCAGCGTGACCGCGACGATCGGCTGCTGGATACGCTGCCGCCAATCTGGAAAGGGTTGGTGCCGAAGGCGCAGGAAGTCGGGCACGTTAATTACAGCATTGGCGAGGAGGCGGTATTCACCAATCAGTTGCCGAATCAGCCGTTTGTCTTGACCGGGCCGCAAGGGGAGAACCTGCCGCACGGCGTGGTGACGCGTGACTTGTGGCACGTGTTCTATCAAAACCAGATGCAGATCAACGGCGGTAAAAACGACAAGTTTGTCGCCTGGGCGGATTCCGGCGCGCTGACCATGGGCTACTACGGTGACGGCGCCTATAACCTGCGGCTGTGGACGCTGGCGCAGGAATTTACCCTGTGCGACAACTTTTTCCAGGGCGCCTTTGGTGGCTCCTTTCTCAATCATCAGTATCTGGTCTGCGCCCGCCCGCCGTTTTACCCCGACGTACAAAACTCTATCGCCAAAGAGGGCATTGCCCAGCTTGAAAGCGATGACGCGGCCGACCCGCGCCTGAAGCCGCTGGGCGATTCGCCGGTCAGTGCGTCGTTCGGCATCCCGCTGTTTGGCAAGAGCCTGCTGACGCCGGACGGCTATGCGGTAAACACCATGGCGCCGCCGTATTGGCCGTCGTGGACCCGGGATGAAAAAGACCCTACGCTGGCGGATGCCGCCCAGCCCAATGTGTTGCCGCCGCAAAAGCACCTGCACATCGGCGACTTGCTCAATCAGAAGGGCGTCGACTGGGCGTGGTACGCCGGCGGTTGGCAGTATGCGCTGGACAACCGCAAGGATCAGGGCGATTTCCCCGGCGCGCCGGACTTCCAGTATCACCATCAGCCGTTAAATTACTTCGAAAATCTGGGGCCGGGCAACCCACAGGCACGAGAAGCCCATTTGCGCGACGGCGGCATTGGCGACTCACCTGCCACCAACGCCTTTTTGGCGGCGGTAGAGGCAGGTACGCTGCCGCCGGTGACTTTCTACAAGCCGCAAGGCAACCTCAATATGCATGCCGGCTATTCCGATGTGGAAGCCGGCGATCGTCATATCGCCCACATCATCAACAGCCTGCGTAACGGCCCGCAGTGGAACAACAGCGTGGTGGTGATCACCTTCGACGAAAACGGTGGCTGGTGGGATCACGTTGCGCCGCCGCAGGGCGATCGTTGGGGGCCGGGATCGCGCATTCCGGCGTTGATCATCTCGCCGTTCGCCCGTAAAGGCTATGTCGATCACAAGGTATACGATACCGGCTCGATCCTGCGCTTGATCAGCCGGGTATTCGATCTGCCGACGCTGGAAGGATTGGTTGAACGCGATAAAGCGATGGTGGCACGCGGCCAAAAACCGCTGGGGGATTTGACCGACGCGCTGGAGTTTCCGACCTGATAGGGCGGGGCAAGCGCTGTGTTTACAGCGCTTTGTTCATATACCAGATGCCGATGGAACCTTGCGCGCTGGTGTAGCAGGTCTCGCCGCACAGGCTCAGCCCCTGGCGCTGATAAAAACGCTGGGCGCTGGTATTGCGTTGCAACACCTCCAGCCACAGCATGGGTTGTTGCCGTTCAACAGCCCGTAGCTGTACCTGCTCAAAGAAAAGTTGGCCGTAACCCCGGCCGGCGTATTCCGGCAGAAAATAGATTTTCTGCAGCTCTGCACCGGTGGTTTGCGTCGGCGCCAGCAGGCTGTTGAAATTCAGCCGCGCATAGCCCACCAGATCCTCGCCTTCATAACCCAGCAGCCAGCAAACTTCCGGATCCTGCAGCGTTTTTTCTAACGCCTCGACCGCAAAATCCTGCGCCAAGAAAGCGTCCATTTCTTCTTTATAGTGCCAAAGTTCGCCGAAATGCGCCTGATAGGTACGAATGCCGACATCGCGAACCAGCAACAAATCACCGATCAAAGCCTGGCGGATAGTGAACATAGGGGCCTCATTGTGGGTTATGGCCAGAATACTGGCGATAGGTTGGTGGTGAAAATTTAGACACTCAATTCCATACTCAATATACTCAATATACTCAATATCTGTATATGGAGGCAGTATGACGACTAAAGAACAGACTCATCGCCGTTCAGGCCATGGCATTTCAATGCAAATGCTGACTGCCGATCAGTTACAGCATCTTAAACCGGGTAAGCACACGACTCGGTATTTGGTTATTGAAGTCGATGCCGGGAACAATAAAGCAAAACGCGGTGATAAGGATACTGCCAGGAATGCGGCGTTGCGGGAAAAATTAGTAGCCATTGTAAACGACCCTACCCTGGATCCCCGTGCGGCAATGCAAATGTTGGAGATTGCTAGGGAGGTGGGGATGAAACGGCCAGTAGCAGAAGAGCCTGCTGAGACGTCTCCTATTGGTGGGGGATCAAAAGCCAGTATTTTTGATGGTTTTGAAGCATTCCGTGGCAGAAATGAAGTCAGAAAACAGGATCTTCGTCAGTACATACTGGCAGATTCCACCTGGCTGACCTCATCCGATCTTTCCGATAAGGCTGGGTTCAGCAACCGTAATCGCAGTGCCGGCCCGAACGGGTGGAAGCAGCGCGGAAAAATTTTCGCGATCAACGTTGAGGGCCATGATCGTTATCCTGCTTACGCTCTTGATGAGGCTTATCAGCCACTAAAAGTCCTTAAAGAGATATTGAGCGTTTTTGAGGGAACAAAAAGCCCATGGTCAATGGCAAGTTGGATGGGGACGGCAAACGGCTGGCTTGACGGGAAAAAACCTAGAGAACTCTTGCAGAAAGATCCCGCTGCCGTTTTGCATGCTGCTCGTAAAGAGAAAGAGGGGGCACAGCATGGCTGATGATTTGGTGCCACCGGCTGCAAAGATCAATATCAATAAGCGTATTTTAGAGGCAGGGACGCCGCTTTATCGTATTCATAGGGAAAAATATGCCGGTGACGCCTTTAATGCCAGCAGACAAGGAGACGCGTGATTCAGCCCGATAGTTAATGAGGACAGCCGAGTCATTGCCACGGCTTATGCCGGTGACAGCACCAAGGTAGCCTTTTGTGAAGTCCCGTTACACGATGTTGATTTTTCTCAAGTAAAAGTTGAGTTCGCTACTGCACGGCTTGCAGGGCTGGTTCACACCGAACTGGTGGTCAATAAGGCATTGGAATTGGCCGAACTGGATCAACCCGGTTTAGCCAAGATGCGGGCATCAAAAAAGGTAACCCATTGCGATGCTGCACAGTATGGTGTTACCCGCCAATGGGCTGAGGCTATTCACAAACAGTATAAAGAAGTTCAGGGGCTGGTCTGGCCATCAAAACAGCATCCTGGCAATGCATACGTGTTTTTTGGCGATCGCTTGAGCGAAAATGCATTATCTATTGTGGGGGAAACCCTGCCTGTAACGGATAGAAAAGTGGTAAGACATCTCCTGCAACTGGCGGATCAAATGGGGATTACCCTCCTGGAAGAGGAGTGATTTAACGCAGACTTTGCACAGCCTACCGGATCTGTAGAGTAATGCCTTCTGTCGTCCATTTTCGTCACGTTTTCCAGACCGCAGTAGTGATTCACCCGTCAAGATGCTTCGGTGTTTCCCGACGAAACCCCAGCCCGATAATACGGCCGAACAGGTGCGGCAGCCAGCGGCTGTTGCCGACGCGGGTCATCAGGCTGGAACTGCCGCCGGTGCGGCGTTTTTTCGGCCTGCGTTGGCTCATCTTGATCTGTAGGAATTGGGTGGCTTTGGTGGGGAAATTGCGCCGGCGCTGTACCTGCTGCAGGTGTTTCAGTTGCAGGCTGTGGCTGCGCAGCGGAGGAATGATGCTGTTGGCGGTGGCGACCGCATCCTGAATCGCCAGATTCACCCCGACACCGCCAATCGGCGACATGGCGTGTGCGGCGTCACCGATGCACAGCACGCCGGGTTTGGCCCAGCTGTCGAGCCTGTCGATGCGAATGCTCAACAGCTTCACCTGTTGCCAGCTTTGGATGTCCTGCAGGCGATCGTCCTGAAACGGCGCCACTTCGGCGATGTGCAGCAAAAACCTCTCCAGGCCGTCTTGCTGAATCGCCTCGAAACTGCCTTTATCGATGGAATATCCGCACTGCCAATATTCGCCCCGGTCGATCATGATGAAGTTCTGCTTCGGGCCGGTGTGGCCCATGGACCAGGCTGGATCGCCGGGTTTTTTATCGATCTTCAGCCACAGCACATCGCGCGGCGTGCCAAACGCGCGGCTGTCGAGCGCCGCCTGTTCGCGCACCACCGAGTTGCGCCCGTCGGTACCGACCACCAACTGGCTGCGCACGCGGATCGGGCCTTCGGGCGTATCCGCCAGCACGCCGCATACCTGACCGCGATCGTACAGCAACCGGTGCGCCTGCGCCGATTTGATCAGCGTGAATTCAGGAAAGGCCGCCGCCTTTTCCGCCAGAAAATTGAGAAACTCCCACTGCGGCATGAACGCGATAAATTTGCAGCGCGTCGGCAGCCGGGTGAAGTTTGCCAGCGTGATATCGCGCCCGGCGATCTCGGCCTGCAGCGTCTCCGCGCGTTGGTGCGGCAACGCCAGCAGCTCATCGAGCAGGCCAAGCTGATGCATGATTTCCAGCGTGGAAGGGTGAAGGGTATCGCCGCGAAAATCTCGCAGGAAATCGGCGTGTTTTTCCAGCACCGTTACGTTAATCCCCGCCCGCGCCAGCAGGTAGCCGAGCATCAGCCCGGCGGGGCCACCACCGACAATGCAGCAAGAGGTGGCGTAAGGTGTGATAGGCGACTGTGACATAGCGGTTGGCCCTGGCGATCCGCATCCTGCGGATCCTGATTGAATGACTTTATTTGATAATGATTATCAATATCAAGTCTGGATGTCAACCCGCGGTGCTGTGTGGTCAAAGGGGGCGGAAAGGTGGCCAACCCGGTAGCATTGGGTGCCGGGTTCCTGCGCCGGCGGCAGTTCCCGCCACAGATGCAGCCGCACCAGCTGCCAGGCAGCGGGATCAAACGCCACTATACTGGCCAGGGCGGCGGGATCGGCCTGCTGCTGGCGGCGCAACGCAGCCAGATCGCTGTAAGGCGCAATCGGCAGCGTTTGACGCGTGGCGCAGGTGGCTTCGGCGAGCCTTTGGCGGTCAAAATGTGCCAGCCACGGTAACCAATGGGTCACCTGCGGCCAGCCAAAGGCCTGGCTTACGCCCCTGAAGCCGTCGCCGGTCAGAAAATCGCTCATGCCGGCGCTGCTGTTCCACAGATAAAACGGTGCATAGAGATTTTCGCCGCTGTGCTCACCTTTCTGCGCATAGAGATAGGCTTTAATCAATAACTGCGGGCAGTTATCCAGCAGGTGGCCAAAACGGCCGATGCGCTCGCGGATAATCGCCATATCGTAATCGGCGGGCAGAGCGAAGTTGTATTGCATGGCAAGCATGATGATTCTCCTGAAAGGCATTGACCCGGCGAGCATGACACGCCATCTTTATCAGTAAAATCGGCATTATTTTGATTAATGGTTCTTGAAAACGGGATGGTCAGCATGGGGCGAGTCACCTTCGATCTCGACGATCTGCGCAGTTACGTTACCGGCATTGAGTTGGGCAGCTTCGCCAGGGCGGCGGAACGGTTGGGGCGATCGACCTCGGCGGTTAGCGCACACCTGAAAAAACTGGAGCAGCAGATCGGCGCGCCGATCTTGCGAAAATCCGGGCGGGGTATGGTGATGACCGAGGCCGGTGAAACGCTGCTGGGCTACGCCCGTCGGCTGCTGGAACTGAACGACGAGGCTGCCGCTGCGGTGCGCGGGCTGGATTTGCAAGGAACCGTGCGGCTTGGGTTGCAGGAAGACTTCGGTGAAACCTTTTTGCCCCAGGTGCTGGGCAGTTTTACCCGTGCCCATCCGAAGGTGCGCATAGAGGCGCGTATTGCCCGCAACGCCGAATTGATTGACTGGGTGCTAAAAGGGCAACTGGATTTGTCACTGGCGTGGGACGGCGGCATCAGCACGCCGTTTCAGCAGGATTTAGGCCAGCGCAAGATGCACTGGATCGCCTCGCCGAACTTTGATCTGAGCCAGTGGCAGGGTGGCGATGAACCCTTGCCGCTGGTGATGTTCGACGCCCCCTGCCTGATGCGCAGTGCGGCCACCAACGCGCTGGATCGCGCCGGTATCGCGTGGCGTATCGCCTTCACCAGCCGCAGCCTGAACGGCGTCTGGGCGGCGGTCAGCGCCGGGCTGGGGGTCACGGTGCGTACCGACGCCGGGCTGCCTTCGGGATTACTCTGCCTCGCCCCCGGCGCTTTGCCGGCGCTCAGTCACATCGGCGTGGTATTGCACCGCGCCGAAGAAAACCCCTCTGCGGCTATTGGACGGCTGGCGCAGATCGTGGCCGAACGGATCGACGGCTAGTCCTGTTCGATCGGTTGGTTGCCGCTCAGCGCACCCCATTCGGTCCAGGCGCCGTCATACAGCTTCACCTGCGGGGCATCGAGCGACAGCAGGCCAAACGCCAGCACCGCGGCGGTGACGCCGGAGCCGCAGCTGGTGACGATCGGCCCGTTGATGTCCACCCCTTTATCGCTGAAGGTTTTCTTCAGCGCTTCCAGCGATTTGAAGCGGCCGTTTTCCAGCAGCTCGCCATAAGGAATATTGATGCTGCCGGGGATATGGCCGCGGTGCAGTCCTGGGCGCGGTTCTGGCGCTTGGGCGTAAAAACGCGGCGCGGCGCGGGCGTCCAAAATCTGTACTTCCGTGTTCAGCGCCTGCTCCACCTGTTGCATATTCACGACTGCGTCGGCGTTGAAGCGGGCGTTAAAGGTTTGAGGTTCAGGCTGTGCCGGGCCGGTTTCCAGTGCCTGGCCCAATGCGCTCCAGCCGTTCAGGCCTTCGTCCAGCACGTAAACCCGCTGCGCGCCAAAGTTGCGGAAGGTCCACCAGCCGCGCGGTGCGGAAAACTGATTGCCCTCGTCATAAAACACGATGGTGTGCTTATCGTTGATGCCCAGCTTGCCTGCCGCCGCGCTGAATGCTTCCGCCGTCGGCAACATGTGCGGCAGGGCGGTGTTTTTGTCGGCTACGTCGTCGATATCAAAATACACCGCCCCCGGGATATGGCCGCGTTCGAACTCGGCGATCATATCCTTTTTCGGCACCAGGCCGACCGGGGACATCCTGACATCAACCACCACCAGATCTTCATCGTTGATATGCTGCGCAAGCCATTGTGGAGTAACCAGAAACGGAGAGTTCATCGCTATTGTTCGCCTGTTGTGAAAACGGATTTTCACTATACACCAGCGGGCAGAAGGATGAGGTAAGATGATTGGCAAACGGGGCGGATAATCATGAGGCCTAATGGACAACGACAGCTTCGGCGGCGCCAAAATCGCGCTGCTGTGCGGCGATAGCCTGCTGACCTATCGGCGTGACGACAAAACCGATATCCCCTGGCCCGGCTGCTGGGATCTGCCCGGCGGCGGGCGTGAGGGCGATGAAACGCCGCTGCAATGCGTGCAACGTGAAACCTTCGAGGAATTTGGCCTGCGCATTGACGCCCGGCAGGTGAACTGGCAACAGCGCTATGACGGCATTCTGGCCGGCTATCCGCCCACCTGGTTTATGGTGGGCGAAATCACGCAGGCGCAAATTGCCGCCATCCGCTTTGGCGATGAGGGGCAATGCTGGCAGATGATGGCCATCGACCGCTTTATCGCCCATCCGCAGGGCATTTCGCACCTGCAGCTGCGGTTGGCGGCGTATCTGCGCCGCTAGGTCTGCTCCACCGTCTCAACCCGGGCGATCAGCGCCGCGAGCTGGCGATCGGAAAACACTTCAATGCCATGCCGGCGCAGCAACTCGGCGGTAACGCCGCTGCCGGGTTTGGTCTGGCCGCTGAAAGAACCGTCGTAGATGAACTGGCTGCCGCAGGACGGGCTGCCGTCGGTGAGCAGCGCAAAGCGACAGCCGTGCCGCCGTGCGGTTTCCAGCGCCAGATGGGCGCCAAGCAGATAGCTGTCGGTGACGTCGCCGCCGCCGGCCTCCATCACTCGCGCCTGCTGGGCGAGCACGGTGGCGCCATTGGCGGCCGGGGTAATTTCTGCGTTGGGGCGCGGGGTGGAAAAACCGGCGGCCAACTCCGGGCAGCAAACCACCAGGCGGCCTTCGCGCTGCCAGCGTTGCAGGGTCGCGTTGACCAGCGGTTTGTCGGAGCCGTTATAGCGAACTTTAAAACCGGCCAGGCAGGCGCTGAACAAAATCTTTGACGGCATGATCTCTGTCTTCTGTCACAGGGGCGAAAGCGCGGGCAAACAGCCCGCACGCGCGGCTTTAACATAGCAGAATCATACCGCCGATGGCAGCGCCAACCGGTTAATCTCTGCCGGTTCGATGATTAGCAGCGGCGTCGTATGCCTCGCAACCGCCAGCATCGCCAGCCCGATCCTTTCGGTCGTGGTGACCTGCTTGGGGAACAGCCGCAAGGCACCCAGCCACAGCGGTTTAAATAGCGTATACAGCAAATGATAAGCACGGGTTTTGGAACGGATGCCGTGTAGCGGAATGATAGCGCCAGGGCGGAACATCACCGCATGGAACGGCAGCGCCAGCAGGGCGTTTTCGGTCGCCCCCTTGACCCTGGCCCACATGCTGCGGCCCTGTTCGCTGCTGTCGGTTCCGGCGCCGGAAACGTAGATAAAAGTCATGGCCGGGTTCAGCCGCGCCAGTGGACGGGCGGCGGCCAGCGTCAGATCGTAGGTCACCGCACGATAGTCGGCTTCGCTCATGCCGAAGGACGAAATACCGAGGCAAAACAAACAGGCGTCATAGCCGGCGAACTGCGGTTCCAGCGCCGACAGGTCGTTGAGGGCGGGCGTCGTCAACTGCCTGAGTTTGGCGTGGCTTTGCGCCAGCGGGCTGCGGCCGACGCTGAGCACTTCTGTGACCTGCGGGTCGAGCAGGCATTCGCGCAACGCACCCTGGCCGACCATACCGCTGGCACCGAAAATTATCACTCTCATTATCTGTTCTCCTGACGGGCGGTCACGCGCCGGCTGCGCCAACGGTTAGGCGTTTGCGATTCCCACTGCATAAAGGCGCGGCTGAACGAATTCAACTCTTCAAATCCCAGCACGAAGGCAATCTCGCCCGGCTCCAGATCGGTGTCTGACAGCAGGTGGCAGGCGGTGCGGTGGCGGGTTTTATCCAGCAATTGCTGATAGCTGTAGCCCTGTTGCTGCAGGCGCCGTTGCAGGGTACGCGGGCTGACGTACAGTTCGGCGGCCACGCTGTTCACGCTGGGCCGTTGCCCGCGCATGCTGCGGGCGAGGATCGCCATCACCTGTGCAGGCAGGCTGTCATCCTGCCGCGCCCTGGCAAGCTCGGCTTCCAGACCGGGCAGCAAAACGGCCAGACTGTCCTGGTTATAGGTAATAAACGGCTGCTTCATCAGCGCGCGGTCGAACACCAGCACGTCCAGCGGCGCGTTGAAATGGATCGGGCAGGAAAAATAGCGCAACAGCGGGGAAGCGGGATCCTGGCGGCGCGTCAGCTCGATCGCCCGGGGTTGGATCGCCATGCCGGTACCACGGCGGCACAGGGTAGTGATGTAGGCAAACATGGTGTCAATCAGCAGGTCGGGGGCGTGACCTTCGGCCATAAGCCAGCGGGTATGCAGCCGCACGCCGTGGCCGTGTTCCGTCAGCACCAGCTCCTCCGGGCACACCAGCCGCTTATAGCGGGCCACCTTCTGCAAGGCTTCCCCCAAGGTGGCGGAATGCAGCGCCGCGACCGAGGCGATATCGTAGTGCTCCGGGGCCACGTCGCCGCCGAGGCGTAAACCGAATGCGGCATCATTGGTCAGTCTGGCGAGCGCACGCCAGATTTCAAAATACTGGTGGGTGGAAAGCCTGGCTTTTTCGCGTCCGTCGCTGAGCAACCCGCCGGGAAGGCCGGCCAGTTGGCTAACCTGTTCAATATCCACCCCCAGCGCCGCGAAGCGAACCGCCAGCGCGCCGGAAACCGGAATTTGATCGCTGCTCATGATGATTCCTTTGGCTGCCTGTTGAGAAAGATTCCAGTGTAAAAGGTTAGGGCAGGCACGGATAATCCGATTGCGACAAGCTTTAACCCCGCTGCGCCAGGGCGCTTTCGATGTCGGCTACCGGCGCCAACAGTAGCCTCTGGATGGTCTTGCCGACCCGGCTAACCGCCTGTTCAATCTCTGGCGTCAGTTTCGGGGCGTAGTTGATGCGCAGGCAGTTACGGTATTTACCGGAGGCGGAAAAAATGCTGCCGACGGCGATCTGCACGCCCTGTTGCTCCAGATAGCGGTTCAGCCGCAGGGTATCAAATTCGTCGTCCAGCTCAATCCACAGCATAAAACCGCCGCGCGGCTGGCTGACGCGGGTGCCGGGCGGGAAATATTTCATGATCCAACCGGTCATCCGATCGCGGTTTTGCTGATAGCGGGTACGCATGCGCCGCAGATGCTGCAGGTAATGGCCGTGGCGGATAAAGTCGGCAATCGCCAACTGCGGTTGGGTGGCGGTGGATCCGGTGCCGATATATTTCATGTGCAGCACGCGCTCCAGATAGCGGCCGGGGGCAATCCAGCCGATACGCAGGCCGGGCGCCAGCGTTTTGGAAAAGGAACTGCACAACAGCACGCGGCCATCGTCGTCGAAGGACTTGATGGTGCGCGGCCGAGGATACTGGTAAGCGATGTCACCGTAGACGTCATCTTCGATGATCGCCACATCATGGCGCTGCGCCAGCGTCAGCAACCGCTGCTTGCGCGCCTCGGGCATGATGTAGCCCAGCGGGTTGTTGCAGTTGGGCGTCAGCAGAATTGCCTTGATCGGCCACTGGTCCAGCGCCATTTCCAACGCTTCCAGGCTGATGCCGGTCAGCGGATCGGTAGGGACTTCCAGCGCTTTCATGCCCAGCCCTTTCAGCGTTTGCATGGTGCCGTGAAAACAGGGGGAGTCCACCGCCACAATGTCCCCCGGCTGGCACACGGCGCGCAGCCCGGCGGACAACGCCTCATGGCAACCAGTGGTGATCACCAACTGATCGGCGCTTATCTGGCAGCCGGAATCCAGCAGCAGGCGGGCGATTTGCTCACGCAATCCCATCACGCCCTGAATATTGTCGTAATACAGGCTGCGCAGATCGCCGTGGCGGCCCATATGCCCCAGCGCCTTCACCAGCGGTTTCAGCGTCGGTTCGCTGATATCCGGCATGCCCCGCCCCAGCTGTACCAAGTCTTCACGCGGTTTGGTGCGGATCAGTTCCAGCACCTGTTCCCACTGCGAAATGTCCACCGGCCGCTGCACCGGGCGGGTGACGGCAGGCAGTTCGGCTAAGGTGCGCAAGCCCCGCACGAAGTAGCCCGATTTCGGCCGCGCTTCCACCAGTTGGCTCTCTTCCAACAGGCGATAAGCCTGCTGCACCGTGCTGATGCTGACGCCGTGTTCCTGGCTCAGCATGCGTACCGATGGCAGGCGATCGCCGGCGGGATAAAGTCCCTGTTCGATGCGTTGGCTGAGGATGGCGGCCAGCGTGGCATAGCGTGTCATACAGATACCCAAAATGAGAGTGAATGAGAAAAATACCGGCACAGATGGGATTAAATTAGACCATTCAGATACGCAGAGACAGCTTTTGTATGGAAAAAATACCGCCGTCTTGAATCTGTACCGCTTTACCCCCGCGCCGCATCATGAACGTCGAGGCTAAACCGAAGGAGAACGTAATGATGACCCTGTTTGCAGATGGCACGCCGGCGCGGAGCCGGTTACTCTTTTTCCGTTGGCGTTTGTACCTGCAACGCCACCGTACGCGTAAATCGCTGTTGCTGCTGGACGATGCGCAGTTGGCGGATGTCGGTCTGACGCGCGCCGATGCGCGGCGGGAAGGGCGCAAACCTTTTTGGCTGGAATAATAAGGGAACGGCATGCTGAAGTTATTGGGTAAGGCGTCATCGATTAACGTGCGCAAGGTGCTGTGGACCTGCCATGAACTGGATGTGGCATTGCAGCGGGAGGATTGGGGCAGCGGTTTTCGCTCCACCCAGGAAGCGGCGTTTTTGGCGCTGAATCCCAACGGGCTGGTGCCGGTACTGATCGACGGCGAGCGGGTGCTGTGGGAATCCAATACGATTTGCCGCTACCTGGTGGGCCGCGAAGGGCGCGACGACCTGTTGCCGCTGGAGCCGGGGGCGCGGGCCGGGGTCGAGATGTGGATGGACTGGCAGGCTACCGATCTGAACAACGCCTGGCGTTATGTGTTCATGTCGCGGGTGCGCCAGGATGCCGCTTATCAGGATCAGGCCCGATTGGCGGACGCCGAAAGGGAGTGGAACCGGCTGATGGGCATACTGGAGCAGCACCTGGCGCAGGGCCAGGCTTATATGGCCGGTGCGGCTTTTAGCCTGGCGGATGTGGTGATAGGGCTGTCGTTGAACCGCTGGTTGATGACGCCGTTCTCGCGCCCGGATTACCCGGGGCTGAATGCGTATCTGCAACGGCTTAAGCAACGGCCGGGGTTCTTGCTGTATGGCGCCAACGGTTTGCCGTGATATGAAATAAAATATCCATTTTATTCGTGCGTTCTTCACTGCCGGGTGCAGCGTAACGCGATCATCGCGCCGTTGCATCATGGCCTGCAGGGTTTCATGAACGGCATCACGGATATGAGTTTTATTTTTCTCCTGACTTGTTATTGAAATTTATATTCCATATAACTTTGTATCAGATGGCGCGTTTCATTAAGCGGCGCGCCGGTCATATTATGGATATCGGCAGGGGAGAAGGTGATGAAACAGGTACGCGTTGGGTTAATCGGCACCGGCTACATTGGGCGGTGCCACGCTATTGCTTATGCGCAGGCGGCCACGGTATTTCCACTGAAAGGCGAACTGGTGCTGGAAATGCTGGCGGAAGTGACGCCGGAGTTGGCGCAACAGCGCGCCGCCGAATTTGGTTTCTCACGCTCTACTGGCGACTGGCGGCAGTTGGTGACGGATCCGGCTATTGATGTGGTGGATATCTGCGCGCCAAACTTCCTGCACAAGGAGATGGCGCTGGAGGCGATCCGCCACGGCAAGCATGTTTATTCCGAAAAACCGCTGGCGCTGGACGCCAACGATGCCGCCGAAATGGTGCAGGCCGCCCGCGCCAAAGGGGTTAAAACGCTGGTGGGTTTCAACTACATGAAGAATCCGACCAGCCAACTGGCGCGCGAAATTATCGCCAACGGCGAGATTGGCGAGGTGGTGCATTTCTACGGCACCCACAATGAGGACTATCTCGCCGATCCGCGCACCCCGATAGACTGGCACTGCCGCAAGGCCAGCGCCGGATTGGGCGCGCTGGGGGATCTGGCGGCGCACATCGTCAACATGGCGCATTACCTGGTGGGCGATATCGTGGCGGTCTCCGGCGACATGCAGACCATCATCAAACGGCGGCCGGATGCCAAAGACCCGGCGGTGATGCACGACGTGGAAAACGAAGATCAGGCCAGTGCGCTGGTGCGTTTTGCCGGCGGCGCCATGGGCACTATCGAAACCTCGCGCATTGCCTGCGGGCGCAAGATGGGGCTGACCTATGTGGTGACCGGCACCAAAGGCACGCTCAGCTACACCCAGGAGCGGATGGCGGAACTGAAGCTGTATCGTCATGACGAACCGGCAGAGCGGCAGGGCTTCAAAACGCTGCTGGTGGGGCCGAAGCACCCGGACTACGCGGCATTTTGCATCAGCGCCGGGCACGGCATCGGTTTTAACGATCAGAAAACGGTGGAGATCCGCGATCTGGTCAACGGCATTGCCGCCGGTGACCGCATGTGGCCGGATTTCGAGGAAGGCTGGAAAGTGTCCTGCGTGCTGGATGCGATAGCCGCCTCCGCCGAGCAGCGCCGCTGGCTCGATATCAATCGCGACTAGGCGGCGGGTTATGGCGCACTCAGGCTGAAAGCGCCATAGTTTAGGATGTTAATCAGCTACCAACTTCATAAGCTGCCAGCTTAATAAGCTGTTAAGTTGGTGGCTTGATATGATTAAAACGCCAGGTATGAACAACCGAACGCGCCCCAAGCCGCCGGCGGCGTAATCCCCCCCTCAATGTCAATCCGGGCTAATGCCTATTCGCTGCTCTCTTGCCGGACGGCCTAATGGCGGATGAGCCATTGATGAAAGACGCGGGTCGCGATCGGCATCCAGAGGAAAACCACCAGGGCGACCACGGTAGCGTCATTGAGAAAATGGCCGGGCAACGTTCCCCCCAATTGCGGCAGCAGCTTGCCCCAGAACCAGGGCACCAGATTGGTGGAGGGGAAGATCACCAGCAGGGTGATCAAAAACTGTTTCCACTTGGCGGGTGGCCGTGTCGTGGCGCTCGGCGGTGTGAACCAGAATTCCGCGCCGGGGCGAATATCTACGTGGTCGTCTTCCAGCAACAGCGGCGTCACTTCTTCGATGTATTTCTTGCGCAGCGGCGAGTTGTTCCACTGGTTCAAATTGTCGATGTTGTCGAAACGCACCAATATCGTATAGACCTGCTCGCTGCCGGTCGGGCGGATCACGTTAACGCCCAGGTGGCCGGCGAAGCCGGCGGCTTCCGGCATAATGCGTTTCAGCCAAGCCTCGTAGGCCTGCTCTTGACCCGGTGCCAGACGATGAGTGATCACTAACGTGACGTGCTGCTGATGAACCATTAAGTCGACTCCAAAAAAGACCCCGGCGCGGCCGGGGCGGGCAATTATTTCATCACTCGCAGCGGTGTAAGGGGCGTCAGAGGGGCAGCGTCGTCAACGCCCATGCCGTAAGTGCCGCCGTGCTCACGCACCAGCGTCATCACCGCGTCGTATGTTTCTTTGTGCGCCCAGTTACGTTGATATTCCAACAGTACCTGCTGCCAGGTCACCGGGGTGGCACCGGCCTGGACCATGGGGTCGATAGCGCGATCATGCACATTGACCACACTGCCGCCGGAAGTGTCGGTCACCACATAAACTTCGTAACCGGCTTCCAGTGCCATCAATGCCGGACAGGTCAGAGAGACCTCGTTCCACAGCGCGGAAATCACCAGCTTCTTGCGGCCGATGGCCTCGACGGCCCTGACAAAAGCGGCATCTTCCCAGACATTCATCGTGGTGCGCTTAACGGGGGCGATCTCAGGGCGAACCGCCAGCAGTTCCGGCCAAATAGCGCCGCTGAAACGCTCGGTTTCGACCGCGCTGAACAGCGTCGGAACGTTAAAGATCTTGCCGGCTTTGGCTAAACCGACAACGTTGTTTTTCAGTAGCCGACGATCAATATTAGCCTCGCCAAAGGTCATCTGCGGCTGGTGGTCGATAAAAATCAGCGCGGAGTTATCTTTATCAAGTAATTGAAATTCAGACATGATTTACTTTCCCAATCCTACTGCGAATTAACCGCTGTAATGCAAAGCCGATAAAATGCAGGGTAGACAGGGGCCAATTTCAAAGATAGCGCAGAATTTTTGCCATCTTGTTGAGTTTTTTTATACACGGGGGGAATGCGGTGAGACTAAACCTGGAAGCGTTACTGATTTTGGATGCGTTGGATCGACACGGCTCTTTCGCCGCGGCGGCTTCGGCGCTGTTCAAAACGCCCTCGGCGCTGAGCTATATGGTGCAAAAACTGGAGAGTGACCTCGAGGTTACCCTGCTCGACCGTTCCGGCCACCGGGCGAAATTCACCGATACCGGCAAACTGATGCTGGAAAAGGGCCGGGTGCTGCTGCGGGCGGCGCAGGATCTGGAACAGCAGGCGCGCTATGTGGAAAACGGTTGGGAAAGCGAGATCACGCTGGGCATTGACGCATCCTTCCCGTTCGAACGGCTGTTGCCGCTGATTGAAGAGTTTTATCAGCGCCATCATCATACCCGCCTGACCTTTAGTCATGAGGTGCTGGCCGGTTCCTGGGAATCGCTGGTTTATGGCTGCGCGGACATTATCATCGGCGCTATTTGTGAACCGCCGTCGCGCGTTGGCTATGCTTTCAGTCAATTGGGCCGGCTGGATTACGTGTTTGCCGTGGCACCGCAGCACCCGCTGGCGGCGCTGGCAGAGCCCTTGCAGAAGGCCGATATCCGGCAGCACCGGGCCGTGGTGGTACGGGATACCTCGCGGGTGAACGCACCGCAGAACCTCAATATCCTCGAGGAGCAAGACCAACTGACGGTCTTTGGCTTCGACGCCAAACTGCGGGCGCAGCTTAGCGGCCTTGGCTGCGGTTATCTACCGCGCTACCTGGCCGAGCCTTACCTTAAAAGCGGCGAATTGGTGGCAAAGACCGTCGAAGCGGAACGTTGCAGCGATGTCGCCTATTTTGGCTGGCGTGAAAGCGCCACCGGCCTGGCGGCGAAATGGTGGCGCGAACGGTTGCAGCAGTATGCCGATGCCGGGGATGCGTACCCCGCAGAGTGAAATCGAGTACGCCTTATTGCCCGCAGATACTCGGCTTTGCCGAGGGTGAGGTTTGCACCGGCGTTAGTCAGGCAGGTTGATTTCCGCTTTCATAAAGGTGACGGCCTGGCCCTCGATCGTGACTCTGGGTTCCTTTAATTCGCACACCAAATGGCCTCCCCGTACGGAGGCCTGATAGGCAGAAAGTTGGGTCTTGCCGAGGCGGGCGGCCCAGAAGGGAACCAAGGTGGCATGTATCGACCCCGTGACCGGATCTTCAGGAATACCGGCACCGGGGACAAAATAGCGCGACACGAAATCATAGTCTTTGCCTTCTGCCGTGATCACCACGCCGACCGGCCCGAGTTCCGCCAGCTTATTGAGGTCGGGTTGGTAACCTCTGACCGCCTCTTCGTCTGCCAATACCACGAAAATATTCTCGAAACTGCGGAAGTGGCTGACGGCCAACTCACTGAACAGCGGGGCGATAGCGGCCGGAAGCTGGGAGAGAGGTTCCGGGGGAATACAGGGTAAATCCAGCAGATAGCCGTTTTCCATTACGTTCACTTTCAACTGGCCGACGCGGGCTGAAAACGACAATGTCCCTGCGATACCGTATTCCGTTACCAGTATATGCGCAGCGGCCAGCGTAGCATGGCCGCAGAAATCGACTTCCAGGGTCGGCGTAAACCATCGGAGATCCCAACCTTCCTTGCCGGGTTTAACAAAAGCCGTTTCCGCAAGATTGTTTTCTGCGGCGATGGCCTGCATGAGGCTATCCGACAACCAATCATCAAGAACCAGCACCGCAGCAGGATTGCCGCCGAACACCCGTTCAGAAAAGGCGTCAACCTGGTACATTTTGTGGAGCATCGGTCATCCTCTCATTATGTTTTTTGGGTCATTATATTGTAATTTTACGCTCATCATCAGAGATGATAAGGGATGGTACGTGCATAAAAAATGCGGCGATCGTGAGAAAGCGTCGCTATCGTGCTGCCGGATAAAAACGTCGCTTGCCCCTTGGCCTTTTTCCACCAATAGTTGTCGCGGGTCTTTCTTTGATTAGCGTTTTTTGATGCATGGCAAAAGGAAAATCGGGTAATGAAAGGTGAACATCAGTACGACGTGGAAGTGAACTGGGAAGGCAATCTGGGCGCCGGTACGCCGGATTACAAATCTTACGGCCGCGATCATCGCATCAGCGCCGCGGGCAAGGCGGATATTGCCGGTTCCGCCGACCCGGCCTTTCGCGGCGACGCCGCCCGCTGGAACCCGGAGGATCTGCTGGTGGCGTCAGTCAGCGCCTGCCACAAACTTTGGTATCTGCACCTGTGCGCCACGTCGGGGATTTCGGTGCTGGCCTATCAGGACAACGCCGTCGGCATCATGCGAGAAGACGCCCAGCGCGGCGGGTTTTTTACTTCGGTTACGCTACGCCCGCGGGTAACGGTGCGGGACGGCGACGATCTGCAACTGGCGCAACAACTGCATGAAAAAGCGCACCACCTGTGCTTTATCGCCAACTCGGTCAATTTCCCTATTGAATGTCAGCCGCAGGCCGTTTACGCAAATAGCTGATTTTTAACTTTGCTTTACCGCTTTCGTTATTTTGAGCGCCACAGCGGCTCGCAGATACTGAGGAAAATTTCCTACAGCGAGCCGCAGCATGTCCTCAACCCAACGCCACAGCCACTATCTGCATTCTGCCCAGCGCAACTGGATCCGGCAGCTTAACCGGCGCTGGTACTGGCGGCTGGAGCTGCCGACCTGGGGCATTATGGCTGCGGTCTACGGCGGTTGGTTTGGCGTGGTGCAGTACTGGCAGACGCTGGGGCCGTGGCTTGGCACACCGCTGCTGATCCTGCTGACCACCTGGTATATGTCGCTGCAACATGAACTTATCCACGGCCACCCAACGCGCTGGCCGCGAGTCAATCAGCTGTTTGGCCTGTTGCCGCTGGCGGTCTGGTATCCCTACGGTCTGTATCGCGATTCGCATATTCAGCACCACCGCAACGAACACCTGACCGATCCGCATGAAGATCCCGAAAGCTATTATTTCAGCCAGGCCCAATGGCGGCGTTTCCCACGGCTGTTTCCGCTGTTGGCGAAGGTACGCAATACGCTGGTCGGGCGCATTGCGCTTGGCCCGGCGCTGGATATTGCCGCTACGTTGGTCAACGCACTGAAGGCTATCGTCGCCGGCGAACTGCGCACGCTGGCGATGTGGCTGGTGCACCTGCTGCTGTTGGTGGCGGTGCTGGGTTGGCTGCAACGGCAGGGCATTGGCGCGGCGTTCTACCTGTTGGCCGTCAGTTACCCGGCGCTGGCGCTGACCAAGGTGAGATCGTTTTTTGAGCATCGCGCCGTTGAAGCTCCGCAGGCACGTTCTATTATTAATGAGGCGGCGTGGCCGTGGCGGCTGCTGTTTCTCAATCTGAACTATCATTTAGTTCACCATGATCTGCCCGGCTTGCCGTGGTACGGTTTACGGGAAGTGTATCTGGCGGAGCGCGGCGCGTACCGGCAGCGCAGCCAGGGATTTGTGGTGCAGGGCTATGGCCAATGGATGAGTGACTACGCGTTTACCCCGGTTGCCGTTGAGGTTCACCCTTTCAGCGGCGGTGAAACGCCGGCGGTGCACCAGCGCGAATATGACGCCTGGCCGGCAGAGACATTGATTGCGCGATGGAAGCGCGTTTCTCAGGATTTTCCAATCGATCTGGCCAAATAGCCGGAAAACACATTACAAGAGGAAAAAGTATGGCTATCACTCCATCACGTGGACGTTTCTTTGCTCTGGCGTTGACCTTGCTCGCCGCGAGCGTCGGCGTGGCGCAGGCGGCCGATACGGTGCGCGTCGGGTCTAAAATCGACACCGAAGGTTCGCTGCTCGGCAACATCATCGTGCAGGTGCTGGAATCCAACGGCATCAAAACCACCAACAAATTGCAGCTCGGCACCACCAAGGTGCTGCGCGGGGCGATCACCTCCGGCGAGATTGACGTCTACCCGGAATACACCGGCAACGGCGCATTTTTCTTCTCCGATGAAAAAGATCCGGCGTGGAAAAACGCTCAGGCCGGTTTCGAGAAGGTGAAGAAGCTCGATTATGACAAGAACAAAATCGTCTGGCTGGCGGCATCGCCGGCCAACAACACCTGGACCATCGCCATCCGTCAGGACGTGGCGGACGCCAACCACCTGAAAACCCTGGCCGACCTGAGCAAGTGGATCAACGGCGGCGGCAAGTTCAAGCTGGCGGCTTCGGCGGAGTTTATCGAGCGCCCGGATGCTTTGCCGGCGTTCCAAAATGCCTACGGCTTTAAACTGAATCAGGATCAACTGCTGTCGTTGGCCGGCGGCGATACCGCCGTGACCATCAAGGCGGCGGCGGAGCAAACCTCCGGCGTGAATGCGGCGATGGCCTACGGCACCGACGGCCCGGTGGCGGCGCTGGGGCTGCAAACGCTGGAAGATCCAAAAGGGGTGCAGCCGATTTACGCGCCGGCGCCGATTATTCGCGAGGCGGCGCTGAAACAGCACGCCAATATCGCCGAACTGCTGCAGCCGGTATTTGCCTCTCTGGATGGCCCGACGCTGCAGAAACTCAACGCGCAGATCGCGGTAGAAGGCCAGGATGCCAAACAGGTTGCGGCCGCTTATCTGAAAGAGAAAGGATTTGTTAAGGGATAATGCCGATATTCCCCCTCTCCCCTTGGGAGAGGGGCGGGATACGGCCCACCAGACATGGAGCCGGAGAGTTTCTTTGATTATTGCCGTAAAAAACCGCGTTTTACTGACATTGCTTATCCTGTTGCTGCTGGCCGCATTTGGCCTGCCGTTTCTCAGTTATGCCCCCAATCGCCTGCTGTCGGGCAAGCCCATTTCCCTGATCTCCCTGCTGCATGGCCCGGCGTTGTGGCTGTTGGCACCGATGCTGGTGCTGGCGGCGCTCAGCCTGTTGGCGCCGAGCAGGCGCAACGCATTGCTCACCGCACTGGCCGCTTCGGCGTTGCTGACGCTGGCCTTCTGGCTGAGCGGCCATGCCGCGCAACAACTGGCGCAGGAAGGCTCCAAACTGGCGCGTACCTCCTGGGGCAGCGGTTGCTGGTTGATGTTGGCGCTGAGCCTGCTGATGGCCGCGGACGCCATGACCCGTCTTGCTGCCTCGCACCTGTGGCGTATCCTCGGCAATCTGCTGGTGGTGCTGCCTGCGTTAGCGTTGCTGTTTGGGCATCAGTTGGATCAGCTTTCGTTGCTGAAGGAGTACTACAACCGGCAGGACGTATTCGACGCCGCGCTGTTGCAGCACCTGACCATTCTGCTGGCGACGCTGGTGCCGGCGCTGCTGATTGGCGTGCCGCTCGGGGTGCTGTGTTTTCGTTCCCGTCGCTGGCAAACGCCGATCTTCTCGACCCTGAACATTATCCAGACCGTGCCCTCGATTGCGCTGTTTGGTCTGCTGATAGCGCCATTGGCCGGATTGGCGACGGCGGTACCCTGGCTGGCGGAGCACGGCGTGAGCGGTATCGGCATGGCGCCGGCGATCGTTGCGCTGGTGCTGTACGCCCTGTTGCCGCTGGTGCGCAGCGTGGTAGCCGGGCTGCAAAGCGTGCCGGCCAGCGTGATCGAGTCTGCCCGCGGCATGGGCCTGACGCGCGGGCAGATTTTCTTGCGCGTGCAGTTGCCGCTGGCGTTACCGCTGTTTCTGACCGGCGTGCGCATTCTGGCGGTGCAAACCGTCGGCATGGCGGTGGTGGCGGCGCTGATCGGTGCCGGGGGGTTTGGTGCCATCGTCTTCCAGGGTCTGCTCAGCAGCGCGCTGGATTTGGTGCTGCTGGGGGTGATCCCGGTGATCGTGATGGCGGTAATCGTCGATTCGCTGTTTAAATTTATGGTTTCATTATTGGAAGTGTCACGCCGATGATTCACTTTAACCAGGTCAGCAAGATTTTTCAGGGTAAGCCGGCGGTGGACGACCTTACGCTGCAGATTGCCGAGGGCGAGTTTGCCGTACTGATCGGCACCTCGGGTTCCGGTAAATCCACGACGTTAAAAATGATCAACCGGCTGATCGAGCACGATCAGGGCAAGATTTATTTTGCCGGCGAGGAGATCCAGAAATTCAAACCGCAGGATCTGCGCCGTCGGATGGGCTATGCCATCCAGTCGATTGGCCTGTTCCCGCACTGGACGGTGGAGGAGAACATCGCCACCGTGCCGCAACTGCTGAAATGGCCGCGGGCGCGCATCCGTGACCGGGTGACCGAACTGCTGGAGCTGTTGCACCTGGAGCCGGATCTGTTCCGCCGCCGCTACCCGCACCAGCTTTCCGGCGGGCAGCAGCAGCGGGTTGGAGTAGCGCGGGCGCTGGCCGCCGACCCCGAGGTGCTGCTGATGGATGAGCCTTTCGGTGCGCTGGATCCGGTGACGCGGGCGGCGCTGCAAACGGAGATTGCGCGCATTCATCATCTTTCCGGGCGCACCATAGTGCTGGTGACGCACGACATCGACGAAGCGCTGGCGCTGGCGGACCGCATCGTATTGCTCGATCAGGGGCGTATTGTGCAGCAGGGTACGCCGCTGGAACTGCTGACCGCGCCGGCCAACGATTTTGTCCGCGATTTCTTCGGCCGCAGCGATCGCGGCATCAAGCTGCTGTCGCTGGGAACGGTAGCGGAGCGCGTGCGTCCCGGCAGTGCCGACGGTGAGCCGATCGCTGCCGCCATGAGCCTGCGGGAAGCCCTGTCGGTGTTTGTGGCGCGCGGCAGCGAACGTTTACCGGTGGTGGGTGAACAGGGCGAAGCGCTCGGCGTGCTGCATTTCAACGATCTGATTAGCCAAAAGGCGCTGTCATGAGTGCGCAGCGTTTCACGCGCTGGCTGCGCGATCCGCTGCCCTGGACCTTTGCTTTGCTGCTGGCGCTGGTGTTTGGCATGAATCATTTGCACGGGCTGTTCGCCGCCTGGTTCCCCGATCTGGACCGGCCGGTCTATCAGCAAGACAGCTTTATCTCGCTGGTGTGGGCGCATCTGTTGCTGGTGGCGGTTTCCAGCCTGATCGCCGTGGCGATTGGCGTGGCGGCCGGGATCGGCGTGACCCGCCGGGCCGGCAAGGAGTTCCGCTCGCTGGTGGAAACCCTGGTGGCGGTCGGTCAGACCTTCCCGCCGGTGGCGGTGCTGGCGGTTGCCGTGCCGGTGATGGGCTTTAGCGAGCAGCCGGCGATTATTGCCCTGGTGCTGTACGGCCTGCTGCCCATCTTGCAGGGGACGCTGGCGGGGATCGAATCGGTGCCCAGCGCCACGCGCGAGATTGCGCAGGGGGTGGGGATGAACGCCAGGCAGATCCTGTGGCGCGTCGAGCTGCCGCTGGCGGCGCCGGTGATTGTCGCCGGTATCCGCACGTCGGTCATCATTAACATCGGCACGGCGGCGATCGCCTCCACCGTCGGCACCAAAACGCTGGGTTCGCCGATCATCATCGGCCTGAGCGGTTTCAATACCGCCTATGTGATCCAGGGCGCAGCGGTGGTGGCCTTGCTGGCGATCATCACCGATATGCTGTTTGAGCGCTGGGTGCGCTATCTCACCGCCTGGCGTCAGCAGACGCCGGCGGATCCTTCTGTGGGGTAAGGGACATGAAGCAGGTATCTTTGCCGATGTACGGCGTTACGCATCAACCGGCCGAGGCCTTTTGGCAGGTGCTGCGCGAAAAACTTCAAGATTTGGGGCTGGCGGATCTGCCGCCGCAACTGAGTTGGCCGCAGGATTTGGCGCGGCACTGGCAGCAGGACGATGTCTTGCTCAGCCAGACCTGCGGTTATCCGCTGGTCAGCAGCCTGCCGCAGGTACAACTGGTCGGCACTTATCACTATCGCGTCGAGGGTTGTGAGGGGCCGGAGTACAGTAGCTGGTTGGTGGTCCGCGATGATGAGCCGGGCGAAAGTCTGGCGGATTTTCGCGGCCGGGTAGCGGCCTATAACAGCACCGATTCGCAGTCTGGCCATAACAGCCTGCGCGCCCTGATCGCGCCTTTGGCGCAAGACGGAAAATTCTTCCGCGCCGCCATTGCCTCCGGCGCGCATTATCAATCGCTCAAACTGATCCAAAACCGCGAAGCGGACATTGCGGCCATTGACTGCGTCAGCCTGGAATTGCTCAAACGGGCGCAACCGCAGGCGCTGGCGGGGGTGAAAATTATTGGCCGGACGGCCGTCGTTCCAGGGTTGCCGCTGATTACCTCAGCGCATACGCCGCCGGAACAACTGGAAATATTGCGCGCCGGAGCGAAGGCGATGGTGGGGGAAGCGGTGAGCGACAGCCTGCTGATCGGCGATTTCACGCTGGTCCCCCGTTCGGCGTACCAAAAAATCACCGCACTGGAACGACAGGCCGCCGCGCTGGGGGTGACGGCGTTGTAGGCTTTCCCCCAGGCGGCGCTTGCCAAACTTACAGCAGGCCACCGCCGTCGATATCAATCACGCTGCCGGTGATAAAGCCGTTTTCCATTGCCAGCAGATACCCTGCCGCCACGTCCGCCGCCTGGCCGACGCGCCCGACCGGCAGCCCGGCGCCGATTTTGGCGAACATCGCCTGACGCTGTTCGGCACCTAGGGCATCGTAGGCTTCGGTGACGGTAACGCCGGGGCTGACCACGTTGACCCGTCGCGGCGCCAGCTCTTTCGCCAACTGTTTGCCCATCGCCTCCAGCGCCGCATTGATGCCGGTTTTAATCAACTGCCCGCTGAGGTATTTGCGCGACAGCTGGCCGGAGGTCAGGGTGATAGAGCCTTGCGGTGACAAGGTGGGCAGCGCAGCCTGAATGGCGCGTAATGCACCCCACAGTTTGACGTCAAAATTGGCCTGTGCCTCGTCAAAATCCGTATCCGCCAGCAGTTTGGCCTGGACGACCGGCCCGGCGGTGAACACCAGATGATCGAACTCGCCGACCTCGGCGAACAGCGCACGCAACGAACTTTCGTCGGTGACGTCCGCCAGCATTACCCGCAGGTTGCCGCCGTCGGCGGGCTGGTAGTGTTGCATGCACCCGGAACGGCGTGAGGCCAGCACTACGCTGGCACCGTTTGCCACGGCGGCGTAAGCGACCGCCGCGCCGATACCGCTGTTACCGCCAAGGATCACCAGCTTTTGCCGGTTCAGGGAAGAAGAAGAGATGGTCATGATAGCGCCTCGATTGCCATGAATGTCGATGTTATCTATCATCAGGCATTGAAAATCCGTGAACAATCAGCCTAAATGGCAAACACTTATAAATTATTTTTAATAATAGGCATGACGCCAGGATCTCCATGACATCCTTTATCGATCTCGACGTGTTCGTTCGTACGGTTGACGGCGGCAGTTTTTCAGAGGCGGCACGCGCGCTGGATATCACCCCGGCGGCGGCCAGCATCGCGGTTAAAAGGCTGGAGCAGCGGCTGGGGGTACGGCTGTTGGTGCGTTCCACCCGCAGCCTGCGGTTGACGGAGGAAGGGCGGCGTTATCTTGATAGCGCCCGGCTGGCGTTAGGCGCGTTGGCGGAAGGGGAGCAGGCGATACGCGAGAAACACCAGGGGCTTTCCGGCGTGCTGCAAATTTCTGCGCCGTCGGATTTTGGCCGCAACCTGTTGTTGGGGTGGCTGGACGAATTCAAGCTACAGCACCCGCATATTCAGCTGCAATTGCTGATTAACGATCGCCAGGCCGATCTGTTTCGCGAGCCGGTAGACATTGCGCTGCGCTTTGGCCAACTGGCGGATTCTTCGCTGGTGGCGCTGCCCATTTTGCCGCAGCACCGGCGCTTAATCTGCGCCAGCCCGGCTTATCTGCAACGGTATGGCGCGCCGCAGACGCCGGCAGAACTGGCGCAACACGGTATTCTGATTTATCAGCCCAGCGGGCGCAGGCAGGCCGAATGGCGCTTGTGGCGTGGGGATGAGTGCATTGAAGTGCCGGTGAACGGCCATTATTTTACCGACGACGGCGAGGTGGCGCGGCGTTGGGCGCTGGCCGGGCACGGTATTGTCCGTAAATCGGCTATCGATGTGGTGGCGGATATTCACGCGGGGCGTTTGGTGCAGCTATTGCCGGAATGGCAAAGCGACGCGGTGCCCATCAGCCTGGTGTGTCCGCACCGTTCGCAGGTGTCGGAGCGCGTCAGGCTGTTGCAACGCTTTTTACAGCAACGTTGCCAGGGCTGGATGGAACATCACTTGGCCTGAATGCTGTCCGCCGGAGCCGTGCTGACGGCGGCATCGCTGGTGGTAGTGCTCTCTTCGAGCGGCGTGGTGGAACGGGTGTACATATTCAGCCCCGCCAGGAATACGCCACCCAACGAACCAAAGGCGGCCAGGGCGATAACGATGATAAAGGCTTTTTTCAGCATAGGAATAATTTCGCAGGTTGTTTGGAACAGCGGGAATTATAGACCCTTTGTCGGGTGAAACAAGACGCATTTTTATACCCGTGGGCTTTCCTGCCGCCGCTTTGTTGACGGCGGCATAAGGGCGAATATCTTCGCCCCGAGTCAGGCTATTTTCTGTTTATACGGCTTGCCGGGCGGGTGAACAGGTATTTTCCCAGCGTCACCAGCACCACCGCCGCGACGATAATCACCAGCGCGGCCCATTCACGCGGTGCCAGCGTCTCGCCGGCGAAACCGATGCCGAGCAACACGGCCACCACCGGGTTAACGTAGGCATAGCTGGTCGCCACCGCCGGGCGCACGTTTTTCAGCAAAAACATGTAGGCGCTGATCGCCAGCATGGAACCGAAGACGATCAGGTAACCCAGCGCGAAGAAGCCTTTGGCGCTGGGCATCTGCGTGAGGCGTTCGCCGCTCAATTGGCTGACCGCCAGCAACACCACGCCGGCGACCAGCATTTCCGCCGCGCCGGCCATCGGCCCGGCGGGGAGTGAGATGCGTGACCCCAGCACCGATCCAAACGCCCAACTGGCGGAGGCCAGCAGGATGAGCAGCGCGCCGGTCGGGTTGCCGACCAGGTTATTGCCGGTATTCAGCAGCACGATCCCCACCAGGCCCAGCGCAATGCCCGCCCATTCCAGTTTGGTATTGCGCATGCCCCACAGCAGGCTGAAACACAGGGTAAACAGCGGTACCGTCGCCACCATCACCGCGGCAATGCCGGAAGGCACGTTCTGATGCTCCGCCACGGTTACCAGGCCGTTGCCCACCGCCAACAGCAAAATGCCGATGGTGCCGGCGGCCAGCCACTGCTTTGGCGTTGGCAGGGCATGGCCGCGCAGCGCCAGAAAACTGAACAGCACGATCCCGGCGACCAGAAAGCGGATACCGGCCATCATCAACGGCGGCCAGCTCTCTACGCCCAGACGAATCACGAAGTAGGTCGACCCCCAAACAATATATAACGTGAACAGCGCCCCGATTAACGGCAGGACGTTACGGCTATTTTGGCTAAGCATGGGTTTTTATTCTGCAGGGAAGGTTATTATTAGAGGACTCAGTAAACCCGATCGGGTGGAGGATAAGCAACGCTTTTCAGTAGTTTTTTAATGGAGAAAGGGCCAGTGAAAAAGCGATATTCCACCGAATGGCAGGCAACCCGCGCGGTTACGGGGCTGGCTTGTTCAGACGCGGCCAACTTACGGCGGGCAGAAAGACGGACCAACCGACAGAAAGCAGCAACAGCATGATTTCCGGCGCGGTGCCCGGCTGTATTGCACCCAACTTCCAGCCGATAATGCCTGCCAGCGGCCCGGCGATGGAACCCAGGACCGCCAGCGGCAAAGGGGCGGCTTTGATCAGATCCAGCAACCAAAACCACCAGCAGCCAAAGGCCAGCCACAGGGCAACCATCCATAACGGCAACAGGCTGTGGCCGCTGAAATGCAGCACGCCGGCGTAGTTCCACAGGCTGTCCATCAGGATACCTGTCAGGGCGGTCAACAGCGCCCATCGCCGCCGGTGCGCCGGGGTAAAGATGAGCGCCAGCACCGCGCCGGCCAGCAGTACGGCATTGACCCTATCGCGGCCCAGGACCGCCAGCAGCCAAGCGGCGTTGATCCCCAGCGTCGCCAGCCAGAATCCGGCGTGCGGTTTCATTGCAGGTTTGCCCAGTACATGGGGGAGGGCCAGCTTACAGCAGCGAGATGCGATAAGCGCAACGGCGCGCGCCGGCCAGGATATGCTCGGATCGCTCAACCTGCGCCTGCAACACCTCGGTGAAAATGCTCAGTTCAGCGCGGCAGAATCCCTGACAGACGGTGGCGGCAGCGCAGATCGGGCAGTGATTTTCCACCAACAGAAATGTGCCGTCTTCCTGGGTGCGCCATTCGGCCATGTAGCCTTCGCGGGTACGGATGGCCGTCAGGCGCGCGACGCGCTCTTGCAAATCGGTCGCGCCGATCATCGCCTGTTTGTAGTTAATGCGCGTTTCCTGTTCACGGGTGTCGATCAGCAAGTCAATCGCCTGTTCGCCCAGTTTGTCGCGCACGGTGCGCAGCAGTTGCACCGTCAATTCGGAATGGGTATCCGGAAAACGCGCATTGCCGGCGACGGTCAGGTGCCACAGCTGCACCGGGCGGCCGACGCCGCGCGTTTCCGCCACCGCTTCAACCAAGCCCTCTTTCGCCAGCTTGACGAACTGCTGGCGTGCGGCTTCACCGGTGGTGCCAAGGACTTTCCCTGCATCAGACGCCTGTTGTGGGCCGCGGGTTTTCAATAGCGTCAGCAAACGGTCACTGACCGACTGTGCGGTGTTACCGCTATTTTCCAAGTTTATTCTTGACATATTTCTCCGCCTCGCCCTACCATTATTCCAAGTTAATACTTGTTAAATTTAACGCAATATCATCCGCAACTCAATGCCATTACTCTGAAAACAGGACGACAACCGTGATAACTAACGATGATAGTCGCTGGAGCGATCTTTTCTCCGGTAAAAATGGCGCCAGCGCGATTGCGCTCTCACTCGGCGTAGCGCTGCACGCCATCAATATTCTGGTCGCCACCACCATTTTGCCCTCAGTGGTGCAGGATATCGGCGGCCTGAATCTCTATGCCTGGAACACCACGCTGTTTGTGGTGGCGTCCATTCTCGGTTCTGCGTTATCTGCGCGGTTGCTCAGCGGCTATGGCGCACGCAGCGCCTATCTGGTGGCGTCGCTGTTCTTTATCGCCGGAGCCATGCTGTGCGCGCTGGCGCCGTCGATGCCGGTGATGCTGATCGGCCGAACGGTGCAGGGGTTTGGCGGCGGTCTGATCTTTGCGCTGTCCTACGCCATGATCAATCTGGTATTCGAGCAAAAGCTGTGGCCGCGCGCGATGGCATTGGTGTCGGCGATGTGGGGCATTGCGACGCTGGTGGGGCCGGCGGTGGGCGGGATTTTTGCCGAACTGAACGCCTGGCGCTGGGCATTCGGCATTCTGTTGCCGATCATGGTGCTGTACGCCGGTTTCACTTTCCTGATCCTGCCCAAGGGTAAACCGCAGCAACGGGCGGCGCCGTTGCCGGTGGCTCAGTTGCTGCTGTTGGCGACGGCGGTGCTGGTGGTATCTGCCGGTAGCCTGGCGGACAGCGCGTGGATCAATCTAGGCGGCATTGCTCTGGCGCTGCTGTTGATGGCCTGGCTGATACAGCGCGAAGCGCACTCTCGCGCACGGCTGTTGCCGCATGGCGCTCTGCGTCGCGGCTCCCAACTGGCCTCGCTGTATATCACCGTCTCCCTGCTGGTGGTAGGCATGACCAGCGAAATCTTCGTGCCTTACTTCCTGCAAACCCTGCATGGTCAATCGCCGCTGATCTCCGGCTACATTGCGGCCACCATGGCGGCGGGGTGGACGCTGTCGGAGATCCTCAGTTCCGGCTGGCGCAGTGCGGGCATCCGCCGGGCGATCGTCAGCGGGCCGCTGTTCGTGCTGGTGGGGTTGTTGGCGCTGGGTATTTTGATGCCGACCCCTTCCGGCGGCCACTGGCTGGCGCTGACGCCGATCGTTATCGCGCTGACGCTGGTGGGATTCGGCATCGGTTTCGGCTGGCCGCATCTGTTGACGCGTATCCTGCAGGTCGCCCCTGAAGCGGATAAGGATATCGCCGGCGCATCCATCACCACGGTGCAACTGTTTGCCACCGCCTTTGGCGCGGCGCTGGCCGGGATGATCGCGAATCTGGCCGGGCTCAATGAGCCGGGCGGGGCAGTGGGGGCGGCCAATGCCGCACGCTGGCTGTTCCTGTTGTTTGCCCTGGCGCCATTGCTGGCGATGTTCAGCGCCTGGCGCTGTGCGGCAATCGCGCCGCCGGCCGACGAGACGGGCAATTTTGTACAAAACCATCCGTCCACTGAATGATAGAATAAACTTCATTCAGCGGAGGCGGATATTATGGTGGACAGCGCAGGGCGTAACGCTCGTCGGGAGCAGGCGAGCTTCATGCACGTCGACGAACTCGGCGGGTTGGGGGTGCTGCAGGCTACCTATCGCCGACAGACTTTCTCGCGCCACAGCCACGAAGGCTTCTGCGTAGGGGTGATCGACGACGGCGCCCAGCGTTTTTACCGGACCGGCGGTGAGCACGTGGCGCCGCTGGGCAGCATCATTCTGGTCAACGCCGACGATATCCATACCGGCAGCGCCGCCAGTGAAGACGGCTGGTCCTATCAGGCGATGTATCCCACCCCGGAGTTGCTGGCGTTTCTCTCGCGAGATTTGAAAACCGGCGCCGGGGCAACGCCTTATTTCCCTCGTCCGGTGATTCACGATGTTGGCCTTGCCGGCCAACTGCGGCTGGCGTTCAGCCTGCTGCGCAGCGATGAAAACCGTCTGCTGAAAGAAACCATGGTGTTTTCTGCGCTCACCTGGCTGATGCTGCGGCACGGTAAAAGCCGCATCGAACCCGCGCCGCAGAGTAAAGCGCAGCGCCAGGTCACGCAGGTAAAGGCTTTTCTGGATGATTTCCCCGAGGCGGACATTTCGTTGCTGGAGCTGGCGGAACGGGTGGCGCTCAGCCCTTACTATCTGCTGCGTCAGTTTCAATTGGCCACCGGTTTGCCGCCGCATGCTTACCAAATCCAGGCCCGGCTGCGCAAGGCGCGCCAAATGCTGAAGGCCGGCCATGGCGTGCTGGACAGTGCGCTGAGCAGCGGTTTTCACGATCAAAGCCATTTCCACCGCCATTTCCGCAAATCGATGGGCATCACGCCCGGCGACTATGTTAAATCGCTGAAATAGCCGCGCAATCCTGTGCAATACCCCGGAAGCATCCTGCCGTAGGCTGTGCCTTCAAACGAAGGAGAACAGCATGACGCACTTATCAATCCTCACCGAGCCGCCGGTGTCCCGGCTGCGCCCGGCGCTGCAAGGGGCGGCGGCGATTCTGCCGCTGTGTCTGGCGGTATTGCCCTGGGGCATCCTGGCGGGGTCGATGGCCATCCAGAGTGGCCTGACGGCGGCGCAGGGGCTGGGCATGTCGGCCATTGTCTTTGCCGGCGCCTCGCAACTGGTGGCGATGGGCATGATCAAAGGCGGAGCGGGGTTGCTGGCCATTTTGGTCTCGACCTTTTTTGTCACCGCCCAACATTTTTTGTATGGCCTGCGGCTGCGGGAAAGCGTAGCGCCGCTCCCCTTGCGCTGGCGTTTGCTGTTGGGGTTCCTGTTGACCGATGAGCTGTTTGCCCTCACCGGCAACCAGGCGCCGGCGCGCTTTAACCGCTGGTACGCGCTGGGTGCCGGGCTGACCTTTTACCTGAGCTGGATTTTTTTCACGCTGTTGGGCGTGCTGGCCGCCGGCAGCGCCGAGGATCTGGACCGTTATGGCCTGGATTTCTCCATTGCCGCCACGTTTATCGCCATCGTGGTACCGATGATCCGCAGCCTGCCGGTGCTGGCGTGCGTATTGACTGCGTTGCCGCTGTCGGTAGCGCTGCATTATTTTCAGGTGCCGGGCGCGTTGATTATCACCACCGTCGCGGCGATGGGCGCCGGCATGCTGTGCAGCAAGGGGCGCCCATGATTTGGCTGACGATAGTACTGATGGGCCTGGTGGTGTTTTTCAACCGTTACTGTTTTCTGGCACCGGGCCTGCCGGTGCGGCTGTCGCCACGCTTCAGGCGCCTGCTCAGTTTTTCCGTGCCGGCGGTGCTGACGGCGATCTGCGGGCCGATCCTGGCTTTCAGCGGCGAGACCCTGCGCGCGATGCCGGATAATCCTTACCTGTGGGGCGCGCTGTTTGCGGTGATACTGGCATTTTTCTTGCGCAATATGTTGGCGGTGGTGCTGCTGAGCATGCTGATTTTTATCGCCCTGTGCGGCCTGTTTTAAAATCCGATTGACGAATCCCTTATTTGAGATTATTTCTCTTATATGGGATTTATCATCAGGAGCACGAGAATGGATAACGGAATGGAAAGCGCCGATCTCCGTTTGGCGCAGCGGCTGTCTGACCTGCGTCAGCGGCAGAGTTGGTCGCTGGAGGAGTTGGCGCAGCAAACCGGCATCAGCCGGGCGACGTTGTCGCGGGTGGAACGCGCGGAAACCAGCCCGACCGCTTCGCTGTTGAACAAGCTGTGCTCGGCGTATGGGCTGACCATGTCACGCCTGCTGAGCGAGGTCGAGGATGAACCGCCGGAACTGTTGCGTCGTGAGCAGCAACCGGTGTGGGTCGACCGCGCCAGCGGCTTTCACCGCCGTTCGGTATCGCCGCCCGCCGCGCTGTTCAAGGCGGAGTTTATCGAAGGCCGGCTTGAAGCCGGGGCTGAAATTGCCTATGACGCGCCTTCGGTACATGCGCTCGAGCACCATCTTTGGCTGTTGGAAGGCCGGCTTGAGCTGACGCTTGAGGACCGCACCTTCCAGCTTGAGCCGGGCGACTGCCTGCGTTACCGGCTGTTCGGCGCTTCTAAGTTTGCTGTGCCCGGCACCGTGCCGGCCCATTATACCCTTGTTATCTGCAGGCCCTAATCATGATTGAGATACAGCAACTGAACGCCGACGAGGTACAAAACGCTCTTCCCGAGCTGGCCGAGATGCTGCAAGCCAGCGTATCGCAAGGCGCGAGCATTGGTTTTGTCATGCCTTTCACCCTGGAACAGGCGCAGGCGTTCTGGCACCGTCTGCTGCCGGCGATTGAGCGTGAAGACAGGATCCTGCTGGTCGCCCGGCAAGCGGGGCGAGTGGTCGGCACGGTGCAACTGCTGCTGGACATGCCTGACAACGGCCGCCACCGCGCCGAGGTAGTGAAATTGATGGTGCATCCGCAGGCTCGCCGCCAGGGCATCGCTCGTGAGCTGATGCTGCAAATTCAGCAAAGGGCGATTCAGCATCAGCGGCATTTATTGGTGCTGGATACCCTGACCGGCGACACGGCCGAGGGCATGTATCGTCAACTGGGGTTTCAACTGGCGGGAAGCATTCCGCAGTACGCCCGAGCCAGCAACGGCGGCACGCTGGATGCCACCAGTTATATGTACAAATTATTGTGACGCTCAGAATTGTACCCGCCGAGGCCGACAGCCCGGAGGCGCTGGCGCTGATGGCCGAGTTGTCGGCACGGCTGGCGGAAATTACAGGTGACAGCGGTTCGGCGTCGTTCGACGTGAACGAAATGCGGGCGGCTAACGCCTGTTTTTTACTGGCGCGCAATGCGGCCGGTGTGGCCGTGGGCTGCGGCGCCTTCCGTTGGTTGGCGCCGGGGATTGCCGAGGTGAAGCGCATGTACATGCGTGAGGCCGGTGCTGGCACGGGCGGCCGTTTGCTTCGAGAGCTTGAACGGCAGGCTCGGCAACGGGGTTATCGGCAATTGTGGCTGGAGACTCGTCGGGTTAACCAGCGTGCCGTGAGGTTTTATCTGGCACAGGGTTATCAGCTGCGTGAAAATTATGGCCGTTATCGCGGCAATCCGCTGGCAGTGTGTTTCGAAAAAACATTGTGACTATGCCGCAGGCGCAACATCCCTGCGGCAATGCCACAAACGCGATTACTGCCCGTTCCAGGCCTTGATGGCCCGTTGGCGGATTTGCAACTTCTGCTCCGGCGTCAGCTTGTTGTAATCGCGGGCCATACCACTTTCCCAGTCGCCGTACAGCGGGTTAGGCAGCACGATAAACTCGGTGCCGAACTTGCTTTGATTATCGCTGACGAAGGCCCGACGTTGCGCGTTATCCTTGTGATAGGTCGCCGCGCCGAAGTCGTTCAGGTTGTCGCCGGCGTACACCACGATGTCATAGCCTGCCTGTTTGATGGCGTCAAAGCGCGCCTGCTTGTTGGACGTGTCGCTGCTGAGCAGCACGGTTTTTTCCGACATGCCGGTAAAGCCCAGTTTCTGCATATTGGCGACCGTAGCGGCGTATTCGGACACTTTGCGGTTGGAGACGTAGAACATCGTGCCCTGGTGGCTGTTGACGTAACGGGCAAACTGCACCGCGCCCGGCACGGCCCCCGCCTGTTCGGCCTGTGACCATTTCGCCCAGGTGGCGGCGGCGAACGGCTTGCCTTGCTGCGCCTGCCAGCCGGAATACGGGCTATTGTCCAGCAGGGTTTCGTCCAGATCGACCACCACGGCCTTCTTCTTGCCCGGCGTGGTCTTGGCCTGATCGAAGGCGCGTTTTCCGCTGTTGAACGCCTGGTGCGCCAACGCCTGATATTCACCGGACTGTTGGAACCAGTTCAGCGCCAGCACCGACTGGTCCGCCAGCCGCTGCTGGGCCTGCAGATCGGTTTTCGGTGGCTGCGCGCAGCCGGTCAGCGTCAATAGAGCAATGCCGATCGCCGCGCCAAGGGTCATTTTCTGCATGTTTTCTCCTGCCCTACATAGAGGGATAACTGTCGGGTTGTTATTGTGCGGTATTCAACGTCATCGCCATCTCGAACTGGCGTAACGCGTCTTGTCGCCAGCCGAGCCGGTCAAAGAAGGGCGCTGCTACCTCGGGAACGTAAACGTTGGCCGCCAGCGGCAGCGGCGAAAAGTGTGCCTGCAACGCAGCCAGCAGCGCCCGGGCATGCCCTTTGCCGCGGTGCTGCGGCGGCACGTAGATCATGCGCAGGAAACACTTCTCGGCCCCGGCCTGCACCACCGCATAGGCCTCGCGGTCAAGGGTGAAGGCGTGCGGTTTGCCGGGCAGTTTGTAGAGCGATTCCGGTGCGATCAGCCAGGGTTGGTCGGTGGCGCCTTCGGCCGTCAGGCGGTGCGAGACGGTCAATGGATCAATCTCTTGCAGCATCGCTACGTCGGCGGTTGTCGGCTCATCGGCCTGGTGGCCAGTCAGGGTGCGGACGATACGCAGGCCAGCCTGGTGGTAGAGCGCCAGTGCGGCGTCATTGCCTTCGATCACCTCCAGCGACAGCCGACGATCGCCACGCTTATGCGCGTCGGCGACGATACGCCGCATCAGCGCTTTCCCCAGCCCTTTGCCGCGCATTTCCGGGCGGATGGACAGCGCCGCTACCCGGCTGTGCAGGCCACGGCGGCTTATCAGCGCCAGCGCCACCGGCTGTTGTTGGTGGGTGACGATAAGGCTGTCGTTCAGGCTGAGGTCTTCGGCGCCAAAGCGGCTGGCGAAGGTGGCGCCATCAATGACAAAACGCACAATGTAGTTTTCAAAACAGTGGCAGAGGATCTGCGCCAATTGGTCGCTGCTGTAGCGCAAGGCACTTTGATACTCGAACCGTCCATCGTTGTGCATGGCTTATTCCTGTGGGAAAGAGAGGCGATACCCGTCATCTTTCAGGCTGCAACCTTGTGGTCTGCAACGTGAAAGTCGTAGGGTATTACATCTAGACCCGATTGTTTTACAAGGCAAGTTTATGCGTGCGGTTACGGGATGCAGAGCGGGAATCGGGCAGGGGCCTGGGGGCAGAAAGCGCAAATGAAAAAAACCGGGCGCAGCCGCCCGGCGAAATAAATCTTTTCAAGTAGCCGAAGCTAAAGATTGCAGTGGTGGTTATTCGTCACATCAGAACTGGTAAGTCAGGGCGACGGCGACAACGTCGTCGGTTTTCAGGCCCAGCTTATTGTTGTCGTCGAGTTGGTTGATTTTATAATCGATATAGGTCGACATGTTCTTGTTGAAATAGTAGTAAGCGCCAACGTCAAAATATTTCACCAGGTCGGCATCGCCGACGCCTTCGATATTTTTCCCTTTAGACTGAACATAACCCAGCGATGGGCGCAGGCCGAAGTCGAACAGATATTGCGCAACCAATTCCACGCCTTCCGCCTTGTTGGCGAAGCCGCTAACGGAGGTGGAGTTGTTATTGATGGTTGCGGTGCCGGAAATAGGCACGATGTTATGGCTCTGCGAATAGGTCGCGGCCAGGTAAACACTGTTGTTGTCGTATTTCAGACCGCCGGCCCAGATATCGGCTTTATCGCCTTTACCGAAGGTGCCTGCTTTTTGGTCTGCAGTACGGTTGGAAGAGGCATAGGCACCGCCCAAGCTCAGACCGTCGATGATTTCGTAGCTGGAAGACAGGCCCCAACCGTCGCCGTTCGCCTTGCTGCCGGCGCGGCCATCGTTTTCGTTTTTGCCCTGGTACTGTACCGCGAATTTCAGGCCGTCGACCAGACCGAAGAAATCGTTGTTACGGTAGGTTGCCACGCCGTTGGCGCGGCCGTTCATGAAGTTGTCGGTTTTGACGTAAGCGTCATCGCCGAACTCAGGCAGCATATCGGTCCAGGCGCCCACGTCATAAATAACGCCGTAGTTGCGGCCGTAGTCGAATGAGCCGAGATCTTTGTATTTCAGACCGGCGAAGCCCAGACGGGTCTTGGTGTCTTTCGCACTGTCGGATTCGGCATGGTTAGCCGAAATCTGATATTCCCACTGGCCGTAGCCGGTCAGCATATCGTTAATTTGAGTCGCGCCTTTAAAACCGATACGCACGTAGGTTTTATCGCCATCATTGCCGGTATCGTCAGAGAAATAGTGCAGTGCTTTTACGCGGCCGTAAAAATCGAGCTTGTTGCCGTCTTTATTGTAGATTTCTGCTGCCTGTGCTGTCTGCGCAATTAAAAGTGCCGGAATAATAACGGCCAGAAGATTACGTTTCATGATTTACCCTGCTTTATTCGATTGAAAGACGCTTATCATCAGTTGTACTGCTGTTTCACTGTGCCGCCTCTTTGTTTGCGGCGAGGATTTTTTACCTCAGTTATGTGATCTATTTATGACAAAATATTCATTTCCATATCGAACGATTGAAAAAGTTGCATAAAGAGTGAATTTCTTCAACGGACAGGTGTCTGCGGCCAATTTACCGCTAACAATCTCTCTCCAGGTTTCCGGAAGAATCATGCGCGAGATTTATGCACCGCGCAGTTCCGAGCGCCGTTCCATGATCTAACTGTTCTGATTTTGTGGATTAAGACTGTCAAAAATCCCGATTTTCACCTGCCATGACGGCGAGTAGCTTAAGGCTATCCGTTAAACAGCAGGAGAAAATGATGCAACCTTCCCAACAGGCCGGCCAACAGGCGTTCGGCGATATAGCCCCCAAGCTGGCGCAGCTCAGCGACAGCGTATTATTCGACGACGTGTGGCAGCGGCCGGAGCTTGGCCCGCGTGAACGCAGCCTGATTACCGTCGCCGCGTTGGTGGCGCTGAACCGCGTAGAGCAACTGCCGTTTCACTTGCAACTGGCGCAACGCAACGGCGTGAGCCGCGAGCAACTTGCCGAATTGATCACCCATCTGGCGTTCTATGCCGGCTGGCCGGCGGCGGCTAGCGCCGTGGCGCGCCTGCGTGAATTGGAACAGGAGTAACGTTATGCCTTTCAGCCGTATTGCCTTGCATCAGGGAAAATCAGCGGAATATCTGCAAACCCTGTCCGACAGCCTGCATCAGGCGCTGGTCGACACCTTCAACGTGCCGCCGGCCGACAAATTTCAGGCCATCGATCAATACCGCCCCGGCGAGTTGATATACGACCGCGATTACCTTGGCGGGCCGCGTTCGGCGGATTATGTGCTGTTTTACATCACCATCGGCCGCCCGCGCGATACCGCCACCAAACAGCGTTTTTATCAACGGCTGGCGGCGCTGCTGGAGGAGAACCTGCAACTGCGTCCGGAAGATGTGATGATCGTCATCACCACGACTCAACTGGATGAGTGGTCGTTCAGTGCGGGCCGTGCCTCAATGATTGAAACCCAGCCATAACTCGGGCTGACTCGGCCGGCGGTCTGTGGGACAATAGCGCCATCATTTCGTTTAGATATAGAGTTGAATGGCGCTCTCCCCCGCAGTAAAAGATCAGATTGGCCAGTGGTACAAAGCCCTGCAGCAACAAATACCGGATTTTATTTCCCGTGCGCCGCAACGGCAGATGATCGCCGAAGTCGCCAAGACGCTGGCCGGCGATTACCCGCGCCACCTGGCGATTGAGGCGCCGACCGGCGTCGGTAAAACGCTGTCGTATTTGATCCCGGGGATCGCCGTCGGCCGTGCGGAGAGTAAACCGCTGGTGGTCAGCACCGCCAACGTGGCGTTGCAGGATCAGATCTACAGCAAAGACTTGCCGCTGCTGAAAAAGATCATCCCCGATCTGAAATTCACCGGTGCCTTTGGCCGTGGGCGCTACGTGTGCCCGCGCAATCTGGCGGCGCTGAGCACCGACGTCAGCGAGCAGGGTGACCTTACGCTGTTTCTCGATGACGAACTGGCGCCGTCCAGCGGCGAAGAGCAGGCGCTGTGCCAAAAGTTGACCAAGGCGCTCAACCGCCATGAGTGGGATGGGCTGCGCGACCATTATCAGCTGTCGATCGACGATCCGCTGTGGGGCAAACTGAGCACCGACAAAGCCAACTGCCTGGGGCGCAACTGCCATTACATCCGCGAATGCCCGTTTTATATCGCCCGCAAAGAGATTGAAACCGCCGACGTGGTGGTGGCCAACCATGCGTTGGTGATGGCGGCACTGGAAACCGAATCGGTGCTGCCGAACCCGAAAGAGCTGTTGCTGGTGCTGGACGAAGGCCATCATTTACCGGAGGTGGCGCGCGACGCGCTGGAGATTGACGGCGAAATCACCGCGCTGTCGACCAACCTGCAATTGGATATGATCGTGCGCCACGTCGAACAGTGCATGACGCAATACCGGCCGAAAAACCCGCCGGGGCTGGCAAATGACGAGCGGCTGAAAAATCACTGCGAAGAGTTGCGTGAGCTGATCCAGATCTTCGAACATCAGGTCAGCGCCTATCTGCCTACCGACAGCGTCATCGCCGAACACCGGTTTGAAATGGGCGAGCTGCCGGCGGAGATGGTGGAGACCAGTGCAGGGTTGTTTAAGCTGACCGACGCCTTGCGCGGGGTGGCGGAGTTCATCTTGAACGATCTCACCGAACAGACCGGCAAGCACGATATCGTGCGCCTGCACCGTTCGATCATTCAGATGAGCCGCACGCTCGGCTATCTGGAGGCGATGAGCAAACTGTGGCGGCTGGCGGCGCTGGACAAATCCTCCAACGCGCCGATCTCCAAATGGGTCACGCGCGACCTGCGCGATAACGTGACGCACCTGTATCTGCACTGCGTCGGCATTCGCGTCAGCGATCAGCTGGAAAAGTTGCTGTGGCGCAAAGTGCCGCACGTGGTGATCACCTCGGCGACGCTGCGTTCGCTAAACAGCTTTGCGCGCCTGCAGGAAATGAGCGGGCTGAGCGAAAAGGCCGGTGACCGCTTCGAAACCCTGTCCTCGCCGTTCAATCACGTTGAACAGGGCAAAATTGTCATTCCGAACATGCGCTTTGAACCGGCGATGGCCAACGAAGCGGAGCACCTGGAAGAAATGGCGCGTTTCTTCCGTGCCGAGCAGGCCAGCGGTAAACACAAGGGCATGCTGATCCTGTTCAGCAGCCACCGGGCTATGCAAACCTTCCTCAGCTACGTTACCGATCTGCGCCTGATGCTGCTGGTGCAGGGGGATCAGCCGCGCTACCGGCTGGTTGAAGAACACCGCAAACGAGTTGAAAAGGGCACGGCCAGCGTGTTGATTGGCCTGCAGTCGTTTGCCGAAGGGCTGGATCTGAAAGGTGAAATGCTGACCCAGGTGCATATTCACAAAATCGCGTTCCCGCCGATCGACAGCCCGGTGATCCTCACCGAGGGCGAGTGGCTAAAATCGCTCAAACGTTATCCGTTTGAAGTGCAGAGCCTGCCCAGCGCGTCGTTCAACCTGATCCAACAGGTTGGCCGGTTGATTCGCAGCAATGAGTGCCACGGCGAGATCGTGATTTACGATCGCCGTCTGCTGACCAAAAGCTACGGGTCGCGGCTGCTGGCGGCGTTGCCGGTGTTTCCGATTGAGCAGCGCGAGGTGCCGGAAGCGGACAAGGCCCACAAGGCTGCGCTCAAGTCTGCCGCTGAAGCGGAGAAAAAAGACAAAAAGCGCAAGAACCCCTTTACCCGCCGACGCACGCGTTAGTCACAACAGCGGCGGCAAGCGGCGTTTCACCGGTGTGGTTTTGACGATCGAGGTGTTGCTTTGCGCCCGCTCGGCCAGCCGGTCGAGGATCTGGTCGAGCTGCTCCATCGAATGCGCCACCAGGCGCACGATAAAACAGTCCTCGCCGGTCACCTTGTCGCACTCGATCACTTCGGGGATATCCTGAATCATCTGCTCGACCTTCTTCAGCATGCCCGGCAGCGGCTTGATGCGCACCAGCGACTGAAAAGCGTAACCCAACGCCTGTAGATTGACGTTCAGGGTGTAGCCCTGGATCACTCCGCTTTCCTCCAGCCGCCGCAGCCGCTCTGAGGTGCTGGGCGACGACAGCCCAGCCCTGGCGCTCAGGGTTTTCAGCGACGCTCGCGCGTCCTCCGCCAGAATGGTCAGGATCTGGCGATCGATATCATCCATAAGCTCTCCATTAGGTATTTTGTTTATTATGCCTGCGATAAAAAGGCAGTTAAGCATATTGGCCTTTTTTATGCGATGGAAACCTGTGTGGAAAAACCTCAAGCTAAGGGCATAGGCTTAACCTTGAGGAAATAACCATGAATGCAGAGATAAAGCGCGGTTCGCTGGAGATGATCGCCGCAATGCTGATTTCCGGCACCATTGGCTGGTTCGTACTGATGTCCGGCCAGCCGGTGATCAATGTGGTGTTCTGGCGCTGTGCGGTGGGTGCGCTGGTGTTGCTGGCTATTTGCGGAGTGCTGGGCCAATTGCGGCGCGATTGCCTCACGCGCGTGACTTTGTTGTTGGCGGTAGCCGGCGGCGTGGCGCTGGTGATCAACTGGTTGCTGCTGTTTGCCGCCTACTCTTATGCGTCTATTTCCATTGCCACCGCGGTGTACAACACCCAGCCGTTTATGTTGGTCGCGTTGGGAGCGCTGTTTCTCGGCGAGAAACTCACCGCCCGCAAGCTGCTGTGGCTGGTCTTGGCGTTTGTCGGCATGATGCTGGTGGTGCTGGCTCAGCCCAAACAGGCCGGTGAGCAGAGCAACTACCTGATGGGTATTTTTTTGTCGCTCGGAGCGGCATTTTTCTATGCGCTGATGGCGTTAGCGGCCAAACGGCTGAAAGGCACGCCGCCGCATCTGATTGCACTGATTCAGGTGACGGTCGGCGTGGTGATGCTGTTGCCGCTGGTGGATTTCCACGCGCCGGCGACGGCCGGGCAATGGGGCATGCTGGCTACGCTTGGCGTGCTGCATACCGGGTTGATGTATGTGCTGCTGTACGGCGCGATCCAAAAACTGCCGACCAACCTGATCGGATCGCTGTCGTTTATTTATCCGATCGCCGCCATGCTGGTGGACCGGCTGGCGTTCGGTCATCGGCTGGTCGCGCTGCAGTTTGCCGGTGCCGCCATTATCCTGTTGGCGGCTGCGGGCATGAACCTGCTGGGAGAACGCAAGGTGAAATTAACGGCTACGCCAGGCGGCAAGCAGGCATCCGAACAGTGACAACGTCAGTAGTAACAGCATTACCGCCCGGTAGCCGTAGGCCGGGTAAATCAACGCAGCCAGTGCCAGACCTACCGCGCCGCCCAGGTTGTGCAGCGTCCAGGTGATGCCCAGCGCGCCGCCGCTTTGCGCTTCGTTGACGCTGCCGAGCGTCGCCATCACCAGCGGGCCGAGAATGCAACCCCAACCCAGTCCCATCAGAGCGAAGGCGCTGAGGAGCAGCGGCAACGGGCTGGCGGCGGTAAACAGACTTTGCAGCGCGGCGGAGGCGGCCAGCGCCGTAAAGCCGAGGATCAACGCCGGTCGTGGGCCGGATTTATCCACCCATCGACCTACCCAGGGCGAGATGAACGCCATCACGGCCGTGGTGGGCAACAGCAATAAACCCAGCATTACGCCCCCGTAGTGGCGGGTGCTTTCCAGATAGATCGGCATCAGGAAAAAAGCGGCGCAGTAGAAGAAGGCCAGCAGCGCGCTCAGCAGGCAGACGCGCAGTAAGGCTGGGCTTCGCAGCAATTCCAGCGGCACCAACGGTGAATGCGCCCGGCGCTCGACCGGCAACAACAGGCCCAGCGCGGCCATCGCCAACGCGGTTGTCAGCAGGGTCTTGGCATTCAGCCAACCCCACTGGCCGCCCTGGCTGATGGCCAGCAACAACCCGGCGACGCCGACGATCAACAGCAACAGACCGGGAATATCCAGCCGTGCGCCTTGCTGTGCACGTGACTCCCGCACCGTTCCCAGACAGAACGCGAAACTCAGCGCGATCAACGGCACGTTCAACAGAAACACCCAGCGCCAGCCCAGCGAGCCGACCAACAGGCCACCGGCAACCGGGCCGATCGCCAGGCCCAGTCCGTTCACCGCCAGTAAAATACCGATGGCACGACCGCGCTGCTGCGGCGGCCAGGCATCGGCGACGATCGAGGTGGTAGCGGTGTACAACACGGCGCAGGCCGCACCCTGCACGAAGCGCCAGACATTGAGCAGCTCAATGCTGCCCGCCAGCCCGGCGCCCAGCGATGCGCCGGCGAACACCAACATCCCGCTGTACAGCACCCGACGGCGCCCGTACAAATCTGCCAGCCGCCCTGCGCTGACCATAAAGGCGCACAGCGCCATCACGAACAGCGCCATTACCCACTGCACGCGGCTCAGGCTGGCCGCCAGCTCGCGCTGAATGGCCGGGATTGTGGTATTGACGATAGTGAAATCGATACAGCCCAAAAAGCTGGCGATGCTGATGCCGATCAGCAATCGCCACAGACGGGGTGTGCCGGCTTCGGTCAGGACTTCGCTGCGTTCGCTCATGGGTTTTCCTCGGCTGAAAATAATGTGTTCAGTTTACTCAGCGCAGAGAGTAGCCAGTGGCGGCGTTTCATCGTTTAATAAGCGAATTAATATCGCCAATAGGGCAGCGCTCATGATCTCCAGCGAACGATTACATGCGATCCGCGCTTTTGTGCAGGCGGTGCAGGCCGGCGGTTTTAGCCGCGCGGCGGAACAGCTCGGGCTTTCCCGTTCAACCGTGGGTAAAGCGGTGGCGCGGTTGGAGCAGCGGTTGCAGGTGCGATTGTTTCAACGCACCACGCGCAGTTTGTCGCTGACTGACGAAGGGCAGCTGTTTTATGACGATTGCCTTAAAGCGCTGGCGGCGCTGGAAGCGGCGGAAAGCCAACTGGCAGCCCGAGCCCGCACGCCGGAAGGACGGTTGCGGGTATCGCTGCCGGTGCTGTTTGGCCAAAAATGGGTGTTGCCGCCGCTGTTGGCGCTGACGGACCGCTACCCGCAGTTGCATCTCGAAGCATTGTTTTCCAATCGGGCGTCAGATCTGGCGGAAGAGGGCATCGATCTGGCCGTGCGCATCGGTTCGCCCGGCGATGCGGCGGCCATCACTGCGCGCCAGTTGGGGGAGCAGAAGCAGATACTTTGCGCCGCACCGGCCTATCTGGCGCGGCAGGAGGAGCCTGGCGCGGTGGCTGAGCTGTTGCAGCATCAGGCGATCGGCATGCTGCGTGACGGACGTAGCCAGCCCTGGCAATTGCTGGACCCGCAGGGGAAAACACAGCGGCTGCAACCGCCGGCCCGCCTGCGATTGGGGAATATGGAGGCGGTGCTGAGTGCCGCCTGCGCCGGGCACGGCATTGCCATGTTGCCGCGCTGGCTGGCGCACGACGCGCTGACGGCGGGAACGCTGCGGGAAATCCTGCCAGGCAGCTGTGGGCCGGGGCTGGCGATTAACGTCGTCTGGCTGAAGGGGACCGCGATGCCGCTACGGGTGAGGGTGGCGATCGACGCTCTGTTGGCGGCCTTCCTGCCCAAGGCTCCGTGGCAGTGATTTGGCGCTGGTAAAAGCCGATGGCGTAGCTATGATAAAGCTTCGCTCCCGTCACGTTCCCGCTCAGGTGATTTATGGTTGATGCTTCCACGCTTTTATTGTTTTCCGGCGCCTGTCTGGCGTTAACGCTAACTCCAGGCCCGGATATGCTGCTAATCGCTTCGCGCAGCGTCAGCCAGGGGCGCCGCGCCGGTTTCGCGTCACTGGCGGGGATCCAGCTCGGCACATACTGCCACGCGTTGGCGGCGGCGTTGGGCCTGTCGCAGCTGTTTGTCGCGGTGCCGCTGGCCTATGATGCGGTGAGAATATTGGGTGCGGCTTATTTGCTGTATCTGGCGTGGAAAACGCTGCGATCGGGCAGCAGTTTACAGGCATCTGCCGGATTGGCGGCTGTGCCGACAGCGCGAATTTTCCGCCAGGGGCTGTTCACCAACCTGCTCAATCCGAAAATGGCGCTGTTCGTTCTGGCGCTGTTCCCGCAGTTTCTCGATCCGCATGCCGGTTCAGTGGTGGTGCAGATGCTGCTGTTGGCGACGGTACTGAATCTGGTGGGCCTGCTGATAAACGGCGGAGTGATCCTGGTGGTCAGCAGTATGAAAAGCCGTTTTGTCGGCCGCCGCTTCAGCGCGCGTTGGCCGAACTATCTGCTCAGCGGCGTGTTCGCCGGGTTGGCTTGCAAGCTGATTTTTGACAGCCGCAAATAGCTTCACGCCTGCAACAACGCCTCAAACGCCGCGCTGGCCGGGCATTGCGCCAGCGCGCTGTACATCACCAGCCGCAAATGATTTTCCTCATCGACGATAAACGACGCGTGTTCAAAGGTCACCTGACCGGCCCCCGGCACGTTAAAGGTGCGTTGCCCCTGGCAACGGCCGTGAATGTCATGCTGCTGCCACAGCTGGCGGAACTGCGGCGATACCTGCTCCAGCGCCTGTATCCGTTGCTGCATGGTGGCGTCATCGGGCGCGCGGGCATAGTCGCGGCGAAAGCTGGCGAGGATTTGCGGCGCCTGCGCCTGCCACTCCACCAGCCGTTGGTTGAGCTGCGGATCGGCGAACAGCATCCACAGCATGTTGCGCTGCTCCGCCGGACGCTCGCCGATGGCGAACAGCCTTTCCGCCGCCGGATTCCAGGCGATGATGTCCCAACTCAGGTTCATCACGTAAGCCGGGCGCAACTGCAGGTCGTCCAGTAGGCGGCGCACCAGCGGTGAAACCTGGCACCACTGATGGCCGACCGGTACCGGCGGGCGCTGATGCGCCAGCAAAAACAGATGGTATCGCGCGGTCGCATCCAGCTTTAGCACCCGCGCCAGATTTTCCAGAAAATCCACCGAAGCGTTGATTTCCCGCCCTTGTTCCAGCCAGGTGTACCAGGTGAGGCCCACGCCCGCTAACGCCGCAACCTCTTCGCGCCGCAGCCCCGGCGTACGGCGTCGGTTACCGCTCGGCAAGCCGACAGCCTGCGGCGACAGTTTCTCGCGCTTCTGACGCAGAAAGTCCGCCAGATCCTGACGGGTTCGATTGAGGGTACGTGGCGGCATACGGCTGTCCTGTTGTTTTCAGTAATAGTATAAATGGCTATATAGTAACAGTTTAAGACATGTTCCATACTGCCGCCATCCTAATCTCGGAGGTGTTATGGAACAGTCATTATCTTGCGGCGATCGGGGCTTGCCTGGGTTGCCGGTGTTGTTGTTGGGCGGATTCGTGACGGTGTTTGACCTGTTTGTCGTGAACGTGGCGGCGCCGGTTGTCCAGCAGCAGTTCGCCGCCGATTTTGCCGGCGTGGGGCTGATTATCGCCGGCTATGAGCTGGCTTTCGGCGTGTTGTTGATAGCCGGCGGGCGTTTGGGCGATCGTTTTGGCCGTCGCCGGATGTTCAGCCTGGGCATGCTGGGCTTTACCCTGACTTCGGCGCTGTGCGGCATGGCTACGTCGCTCGGCATGCTGATCGCGGCGCGTTTTCTGCAAGGGGCGGCGGCGGCGCTGCTGTTCCCGCAGATTTATGCGCTGCTGCGCGTGTTGTATGGCCCGCAACAGCGGCGGCGCGCCTTTGCCTGGCTGGGCATGACGCTGGGGCTGGCGGCGATTTTCGGTCAGATCCTCGGTGGGTTCATTATTGAGGCTGATATTTTCGGCAGTGGCTGGCGCATGATTTTCCTGATCAACCTGCCGATTGGCGCGCTGGCTTTGCTGGCGGCGCGGCGCATTCCCGAATCGCGCCTCGAGCAGGCGCAGCGGCTGGATGGCGTCGGCCTGCTGCTGGCCGCAGCGGGCTTGTTGTTGCTGTTAGTGCCCTTGCTGGAAGGGCCGTCGCGCGGCTGGCCCTGGTGGGTGTGGCCCGCGCTGGCAATGGCGGTGCTGGTACTCTGGGTTTTTGTGCGCTGGGAGCGCCGATTGGCGCTGCATACCGGAGATGCGGTACTCGATCCTGCACTGTTCCGGCAGGGAAGCTTTGGCCTTGGGGTCGCGGTGGTATTGGCCATTTACTCTACCGCTTCCTCGTTCTTCCTGTGTTTTGCGCTGTTGCTGCAGGCGGGGATTGGCCTGACGCCGTTTCAGGCGGGCAGCCTGTTCGCGCCCGCCAGCGTGGCCTTTATGCTGGCCTCGTTTCTGGCGCCAACGCTGGTGCAGCGCTGGGGCAACGGCGTTTTGGCCGGTGGTGTGGCAGTCTACGCCGCCGGGATGGCGTGGCTGATGGCACAGGTGCTGTGGGGAACGGCGTTGGCGGCGCCACTCTGGCTGCTGCCGGGGTTGGTGATCCTGGGGTTTGGACAGGCATTGAGCATGACGCCGCTGCTTAATCTGGTGCTTGGGCTGGTAAAGGAACAGCAGGCGGGCATGGCCGCCGGGGTGATTTCCACCGTGCAGCAGGTAGGCGGCGCACTGGGCATCGCCGCCAGCGGCGCGTTTTTTGTCCCGCTGTTGGCTGCGGGCGGCGGAGCGGATCGCTATGGGCAGGCATTTGCCGGCGCCATGATCTACAACCTGTCGGCGATGGGGGTGGCCTTTGTGTTGCTGAGGTGGATCATCCAACAACAGCCTAAACTGGCTCTTTAGCAAACCGCCGGCGGGTGTTATTGCTGGTGGCTTCTACTTGATGTCAAAGGAGCCAAACGCATGTATCAACCTGCCTCATTCCGTGAAGATGACCTGGAAGCCCAAATTGCGCTGGTGCGCGCCAACCCGCTGGGCATGTTGATCAGCCAGGGTGAGCAAGGGCTGGTGGCGGATCCGTTGCCGTTTTTGATTGATGCCGACGAGCAGGGAAACATCTGCTTGCGGGCGCACCTGTCACGCGCCAATCACCACTGGCAAGGGTTACTGGCGGTGCAGGAATGTCTGGTGGTGTTTCAGGGCGTTGATGGCTATATCTCGCCGGGCTGGTACGAAATCAAACGCCAGACCGGCAAGGCGGTACCGACCTGGAATTACAGTCTGGTGCAGCTATACGGCGTACCGACGGTAACCGAAGATGCGGGCTGGTTGCGCCGGCAACTGGCAGGGTTAACGGCGTTGCAGGAAGGGCGGCAGCCTGAACCCTGGGGGATTGACGATGCCCCGGCGAATTATATCGCCGCGCAGATCAAGGGCATTGTCGGTATCGAAATCGCCGTGACCCGGCGCGAGGGCAAATGGAAGATGAGCCAGAACCGTAGCCCTGATGACGTCGACGGCGTGATCGCCGGACTGCGCGCGGGTAATGCCGACCAGCAGCGGTTGGCGGATGAGGTTGAGCGGCGGCGTGGATAGGGTATGCTAATCCCAGACTGAATCAGGGGACGTACAGGCGATGGATTACACCAAAATTATCAAAGAAATAGGCCGTGGGAAGAACCACGCACGCGATCTGGACCGGGAAACCGCCTTCCAGCTTTATCAGAAGATGCTGGCCGACGAGGTGGGTGAACTGGAGTTGGGCGGCATTCTGATCGCCATGCGCATTAAAGGGGAAGCCGAAGAGGAAATGCTGGGCTTTTACCAGGCGATGCAACAGCAGGTGATGCGCCTGCAGGCGCCGCAGGGGCGACCGATGCCGGTGGTGTTGCCCAGTTACAACGGCGCGCGCAAACAGGCTAATCTGACGCCGCTGCTGGCGTTGTTGCTGGCGCGCGTCGGCCTGCCGGTGGTGGTACACGGCGTGCTGGATGACAGCACCCGCGTCACCAGCGCGGAAACCTTCCGTGCGCTGGGCCTGCCCTGGTCGCAAGATGCCGCCCATGCCCAGCAACGTCTGGACAACGGCGAAACGGTATTTATCCCGGTCAATGCTTTATCCGCCCCGCTGGACAGGCAGCTTGGCCTGCGCTGGCGCATGGGGGTGCGTAACAGCGCCCATACGCTGGCCAAACTGGCGACGCCCTTCGCCGAGCAGGATGTGCTGCGCATCGCCAGCGTGTCGCACCCGGAATATGTCGGCCGCGTGGCATCCTTCTTTCGCCAGATTGGCGCCCGCGGGCTGCTGATGCACGGTACCGAAGGGGAAGCCTACGCCAACCCGCAGCGCTGCCCGCAGATCCATTACATCGTCGACGGTGAGCAGCAGGTGCTGTTGGAGCGGCCGGCACAGGACGAGACGCCAGAGCTGCCGGCGGCGAAGGATGCCGAAACCACCGCGCGCTGGACCGAACGTTGCCTGGCGGGGGAGGTGGCTATTCCGCTGGCGATCCAGCGCCAGATTGCCTGCTGTCTGCTGGCTGCCGGTGAAGTTGACAGCCTGGAGCAAGGGTTGGCGCGTTTACGCAGCGCGTAAATCCCTTGGCTATACTGGAACATCACGCATATTGGCCGAAAGGATGGTTATGCAACAGGCTCTCGATTACTTCAATCAATTGAATCAGGACTACCTCGACGTTCACCGCGCCAAAGAAGATCTGTTCTGGCAGAACTATATGGGCACGGGCGGTGATGAGGTTTCGGCGCGCTTCTCGGCGGCGGAAAGCGCCTACAAGCGTTTTATCGGTGAACCGCGTCGGCTGGCTGAAATTCGCCGGCTGCTGGCCGGGCTGGAGATCCTGCCGCAGGATGCGCAGCGTGATGCGCTGCAACACGGGCTGAACGGTTGGCTGCGTTTCTTTGACTGCAACGCGATTGAAGATGCGCAGGCGCAAACGTTGCTGGATCAGATCATCAGCGCCGAAGCGGACCTTTATACCCGGCGCAAGGCCAACCCGGTCAGCCACCTGAATGCCGCAGGGCAACGGGTCAATGCTTCGCTCGGCGAGTTGTTGACCAATCAGGCCACCAATGAAAACGAAGACTGCCGCCGCAGCTCGCAAGACGCGCTGCGCGAGCTGGAACAGTGGCTGTTGCACAACGGCCTGCCGGAGCTGATTAGCCTGCGCAACCGCTTTGCGCGCCAGATGGGGTTTCGCAACTATTTCGACTATAAGGTGAACAAAACCGAGCGCATGACGCCGGAACAGCTGTTCGCCATCCTCGATCGTTTCGAGCAGCAGACCCGGGAGGCCAATGCACGCAGCTTGCAACAACTGGCGGCGGAGAAGGGCGCGCAGGCGCTGGAACCCTGGAACCTGCGTTTTGCCAGCGCCGGTGACGTGACCCGCCAACTGGATCCCTATTTCCCGTTTGCTCAGTCGCTGGAACGTTGGATCAACAGTTTCAAACGGCTGCACATCGGTTTTCGCGGCGCGCAGATGGATCTCGATCTGCTGGTGCGCCCAGGCAAGTATGAAAACGGTTTTATGCACGGGCCGGTGCCGCCGTTTATCCAGCAGGGCAAATGGCTGCCGGCGCGGATTAACTTTACCAGCCTGGCGCAGCCGGATCAGGTAGGCAGCGGCGCTCATGGCCTGAACACCCTGTTCCACGAGGGCGGCCACGCCGCGCACTTCGCCAATATTTGTCAGAATGCACCCTGTTTCTCGCAGGAGTTTCCGCCGACGTCAATGGCCTATGCCGAAACCCAGTCGATGTTTTGCGACAGCCTGCTGGACGATGCCGATTGGCTGAAACGTTATGCGAAGAACGCCGCCGGCGAACCGGTGCCGGATGCGCTGATTGAGGCCAGTATCGCTGCGCGCCAACCGATGCGGGCCTTCAACGAGCGTCATATCTTGCTGGTGCCTTACTTTGAATGGGCGCTGTACCAGTGGGAGGATGAACAACGCACGCCTGAGGCGATTACCGCGTTGGCGCGCGAGGTAGAAAGCAAAATATTGGGTATCAGCGGCAGCCCGCGCCCGACGCTGGCGATCCCGCATCTGTTGTCATTGGAGTCGGCTTGTTCCTATCAGGGCTATCTGCTGGCGTTGATGGCGGTCGAGCAGACGCGACAATTTTTCCTGCAACGCGACGGTTATCTGACAGACAACCCGGCGATTGGCCCGGATCTGGCTCGCCACTACTGGTTACCGGGCAACGGCGTCAGCCACGACGATACGCTGCGCAGCCTGACCGGCGAAGGTTTTAACCCGGATTACCTGGCGCAGGCCTGTAACCAGACGGTAGTGCAGGCATGGCAGGAGGCGCGGCAGACCATTGCCGATGCTGCCGCCCGGCCGCAGCCGGCGGCGGATTTCGACCTGGCGGCGCATATCCGGGTGGTGGATGGCGATAAGGTGCTGGCGGATAACGCCGGGGGCGACGAGCAGATGTGCCGTGATTTCGCTGCGGCGATTAACGCTCGCCTGGGCTGACAACCCATTGAAAAAAGCCCGCCGATAGCGCGTATCGGCGGGCTTTTTTTATCTGAAACAAATGATTAGTTGTAGATGACCGCAGTGGCATGCATCAGGTTATTACCGCTGGTAGAAGTAATGGTAAAGGCTTTGGCGCCGGCCGCATCGGCTTTGGCCGCCAACTGAGCTTTCAGGCTGCTCAGGTCGGTAGCGCCGCTGGCGGTGATCACACCGGCTTTTTCGAACTGGGCGGCGTCTTGTGCGCTGACGTGTTCAGCGGCAAAAGAAGTGAAAGATACGGTAGCCAGAGCGATAGCAGCAGCAAAAGTTTTGATGTTTTTCATGAGAGTCATTCCTGTCAATTTTGTAAGGGAGAAAGGGAGTTGCCTTTCGATGGAGTGATTATTACGCAGTGACAGGCAGGATGAAATCGGAGAGTATTGATAATCTTTTTCAGATTTTTTGATCATTAATTTCCCCCTCGTTCTCCCGAGGGAGAACGAGGGGGCTTGTTCAGCGCTTCAGGGCATCCGGGCGCAGCAGATCGAAACGGTGTTGTTCCGAAATGCCATAGTAGGCGCTCGGCCCGCCGGCGCGCAGGATAGGTTCGGCTGCGGCGGTTTGATAAACGCCATGCTCGTCCAGCAACGCGGGGTCGATATGCACCGCGACCACTTCACCCAGCACCAGCCAGGTTTCCACCTTCTCGCCGGCGGCGCTTTGCAACTGAATGCACTGCGTCAGGCGGCATTCAAAGTTGACCGGGCTTTCCGCTACGCGCTCGGCCTTCACGCGCCGACCAGGCAGCGGCGTTACGCCGGCAAAGGCAAATTCATCTTCGCCACGCGCCAGGCTGGCGGAACTGTTGTTCATGGCCTCGGCGAGCGGGCGTGTCGCCAGGTTCCAGACAAACTCTCCGGTTTCCACGATGTTCGCCACGCTGTCTTTCCAGCCGGTGCTGGCAAAGCCGATGATGGGCGGGCGGTAATTGAAACAGTTAAAGAAACTGTAAGGCGCCAAATTGCGTTGGCCGTTGGCGCCGACCGAGGAGATCCAACCGATGGGGCGTGGACCGACGATGGCGTTCAGCGGATCGTGCGGCAGACCGTGGCCTGCGGCGGGCTCATAGTAATAACGGGACTCACTGCTCATAAACGACCTGGTGTGGATAAACCGAGCTTTTATTTTGACGGGTTTCTCGTCGGCTGCAAGTTTGGCGTCGCTTTATGGTATCTTACGCGCCAGAAATGCCTTTAAAGAGAGCCCGTCACGGTGGAAAAAAAGAAAACCTTCCCGCAGCAGAAAAGCGGCCTGCACCCGCGCAACCGTCATCGCTCACGCTATGATTTTCCGGCGCTGATCGCCAGTTGCCCGGCGTTGGAGCCGTTCGTCAAACCGAATGCCTGGGGCGATATCTCGGTAGATTTCGCCGATCCGGCGGCGGTTAAAATGCTCAACCGTGCCTTGCTGCAACATTTTTATGGTATCGAACACTGGGATATTCCCGCCGACTACCTTTGCCCGCCGATCCCTGGGCGAGCCGATTACCTGCACCATCTGGCGGATCTGCTGGCCACCAGCAACGGTGGCGAGATCCCGCGCGGTAAAGGCGTGGCTATCCTCGATGTGGGTATTGGCGCCAACTGCATTTATCCGATCGTCGGCCTGCGTGAGTACGGTTGGCGGTTTACCGGTTCGGAGATCGACCCGGTATCGCTCAATTCGGCCAAGATGATCGTAGAGATGAACCCGACGCTGAGAAACAGCGTGCGTCTGCGTTTGCAAAAACAGCCGGAGCTTATCCTTAACGGCATTATCGGCGTGGCGGAGAAGTTTGACGCCACGCTGTGCAACCCGCCGTTCCACGGTTCAGAACAGGAAGCGCGCGCCAGTACCCGCCTTAAACTGCACAAGCTGGGCAAAGGCGAAGTGGCCGACAAGCCGATACAGAACTTCGGCGGCAAGAATAACGAACTGTGGTGTGAAGGCGGTGAAGAAGCCTTCGTGCGCAAGATGGTGGAGGAGAGCGTCGGCAAGGCGCAGAACTGCCTGTGGTTTACCTCGCTTATATCCAAAAATACTACTCTGCCAAGTATTTACCATGCGCTGAAGTTGGCGGGGGCGGTGGAAGTACGCACCATCGAGATGGCGCAGGGGCAAAAGATCAGCCGTTTCGTGGCCTGGACCTTCCATGACGCCGAGCAGCAGGCTGCCTGGGCGGCAGAACGCTGGCGTTAATTCCTCAGGCGCTGGCCAGCTAACCGGCGCCAATAAAACTTCGCATTTTCCTTTCAATTCTACTGCCGCAGCTCGTGTGCCCACGAGGGATCAATGACGCCAAGCGGCGAGGCATTGATCACTTTCCAAGAAAGAATCGTTGGAAACGGCGGACGCAGAACGCGCCCGCCGTTGAGCTGGGTAAATCAGGAGACGTGCTGCAAGAACTCTTGCAGACGCGGGCTTGGCGGCGAGTTGATCAGATCGTGCGGGTTGCCGTCTTCGGCTATACGGCCCTTGTCGATGAAGATCAGACGCGACGCCACTTTTTCGGCAAAGCCGACTTCGTGGGTCACGATCACCATGGTCATGCCTTCTTCAGCCAGATCTTGCATAACCTTCAGCACTTCGTGACGAAGTTCCGGGTCAAGCGCCGACGTAGGTTCGTCGAACAGCATCATTTTCGGTTTTACCGCCAGCGCACGGGCGATGGCCACGCGCTGCTGCTGGCCACCGGACAGTTCGGAAGGGTAGTGATGCGCGCGTTCCGCCAGGCCCACTTTGGCCAACAGCTCACGTGCCAGCTTTTCCGCTTCCGACTTTTTCAGACCGCGTACACGGATCGGGCCAAAGGCGACGTTTTCCAGCGCCGTCAGGTGCGGGAACAGGTAAAACTGTTGGAACACCATGCCGGCTTCCTGACGGATCAGGCGATCGTCGACCTTGGGATCGTTGGCTTTCAGACCATCGACGAACAGATCGCCGCTGGTGATCTCTTCCAGTTTGTTGATGCAGCGCAGCAGCGTGGACTTGCCGGAGCCGGAAGGCCCGATAATCACCACCACTTCACCCTGGTTAATTTGCAGGTCGATATTGTGCAGCACTTGGGTTTGGCCAAAATGCTTGGAGACGTTTTTAAATTCAATCACAGGATTTTCATCCTTCTTTCCAGACGACGCAGAACGAAGCTCAGCACTAGGGTGATGATCAGATAGATAACCGCTACGGCGCTCCAGATTTCCAGCGCACGGAAGTTACCGGCAATAATTTCCTGGCCCTGACGGGTCAGTTCCGCCACGCCGATCACGATGAACAGCGAAGTGTCTTTAATGCTGATGATCCACTGGTTACCCAGCGGTGGCAGCATGCGGCGCAGCGCCAGCGGCATAATGACGTAGCGGATGGTTTCACGGCGTGACAGACCCAACGCCAGCCCCGCCTCGCGGAATCCGTTGTGGATCGACAACACCGCACCACGGGTAATTTCCGCAATGTAGGCGCCGGAGTTGATCATGATGGTGACCACCGCCGCGCTGAACGGGTCTATGCGTAAATCGCTGAACGCCATTGGCAGGGCGAAGTAGATAAACATCACCTGGACCACGATCGGCGTACCGCGGATAACTTCAATGAATACCAGAGCGGCATGGTTGGCAAGCCAACCGCCGTAGGTACGGGCAAAGCCGGCGACAAGGCCGATGATCAGGCCGCCAATCAGACCGAGGACCGAAATCCACAGGGTCATTTTGGCGCCCTCTAACAGAATGGGGATGGCGGGCCAGATGGCGCTCCAGTCGAACTGCATGGTATTTTCTCCCGATGATCCCAATGCTGGGAATCAGATACAACAAAGCGCAGGGGCTAAGGCACAACCCCCGTGCTCAAGTTAAACAGTGGCTGACTTCACCCGTTATTTAGGCTCAGTACCGAACCATTTTTTGTAGATTTCGTTGTAGGTGCCGTTGTCGCGCAGCGTTTTCAGCGCGCCGTTCACCTTCACGCGCAGCTCGTCACTGCCTTTCGGGAAGGCGATGCCGTATTGCTGGGCTTCCAGTGATTCACCGACAGTTTTGAACTTGCCTGCGCCTGCAGTTTTAATGAAGTACAGGATATTTGGCGTGTCGTGCAGTACCGCGTCAGCGCGCTTGGTGCCCAGTTCCATATAGGCGTTATCGATGTTCGGGAACTGACGCAGATCTTTGGTTTTGATGTTTTGCTTGGCGTAATCCACCGAGCCGGTGCCGCTCTTCACCGCCACCACTTTACCGTCCAGATCCTTCACGCTTTTTACGCTATCGTCGTTGGCATTCACCATTACCAACAGACCGCTTTTGTAGTAACCGTCGGAAAACTCGATGGCTTTTTTACGTTCTTCGGTGATGGTGATACCCGCCAGCGCCAAATCGATGTTTTTAGTTTGCAACGCCGGGATGATGCCGCTGAAATCCATAGGTTTCAGGGTGTAATCCAGTTTCAGTTCTTTAGCGATCGCGGCCCACAGGTCGATATCGAAGCCAACGTATTTGTCGCCTTGCTTGAATTCAAAGGGAACGAATGCGGTATCGGTTGCGACGACCAGTTTGTCTGCTGCGTGGGAGCTTACGGCAAAAGCCAGCGAAAGTGCGGCCAGGGAGACTTTGAAAATTGACTTCATGTGAGGAATTTCCTGTACAGGTTGCGGATTACCCATTTTTTATATTGCAGTTGGTGCCATGAAAAAATCGTGCCATGTTTGCAACTACTATAAAAACAAAGAGTTGTGATGCAATGTTGTGCTTTGAAGGCGTATTATTATTGTTGTGCACCAAATTGAGGCCCCAAAATGGTGCTTTTGGTCCCGCATTGGTGCACTGGCCTATCATTAACCAAATAATGGGGGTGAAACAACCGATAGTTAACAGTTTCGCTTCAATATTGATAACTAACTCTAACTTTCATGATGCATCGTTGTTGCATATGGTGCAGGAATGTTCGATAAGTACGGGAAATGGTCGCGGAACCTGGCGCCCTTAACCAGTCACCCTCTTAACGCAACTGGCTGTCTTTACTTCCGCGTCGGTTATATAAGCCGCTGTCAGTTTGTTTTTTGTCCAGTTCGGTTTGGCAGACCAGGCAATAACGCACGCCTTTTAACGCTTGCCGACGCGCCAGCGGAATTTCTTCGCCGCACTCCTGGCAATAATGCTCGCTCTCACCTTGACCCAACGCATGCCGTGCACGCTGTACAGCGTCATCAACGGTGGAGTCGATCTGATCCTGTACGGCGCCATCCGCCGCCCAGCCGTTTGCCATGGTGACCTCACTTTGGTGTCTTCGCCGTATTCCTCTGTACGTAACGCGGCCAATCGCTGCCTGATTAAGTCCACTATGGGCGTTTTTTTGAGCAATTCAAGCGGCGTAAAAAGAAAAACAGGCCGGGATAAAGTCCGCAGCCTGTTTAAACCCCGCGATGCGGGGTGGGGGGATAGCCCTTACCCGGGTTTATTCAATATTGGATTCGATAAACCACAGGAATTTGTCCAGATCGCGTGATGCTGCAGTGAACATGTCGGCAGTGTCTTCATCTTCCACTTCGGAGATGGCCTTGCGAATGTCGTTCGCTACTGCGCCATAACGATCCGCCAGCGCTTTCAGATGTTCCTGCACGCTGTGGATGTTGGTTGGATAGCTTTTCAGCGGGGTTTTATCGTTAACCACCTGCACGGTACCCAGCGCCACGCCGCCCAACTGCACTACGCGCTCGGCAAAAGTATCCTGATGATCGGTGATCGCGGTGCGGAACCCGTCCAGCATTTCATGAACGGCAATAAAATTGGCGCCACGCATGTTCCAGTGCGCCTGTTTGGTGATCAACGACAGGTCAATAAACTGCACCACCTGATGGTTCAGGGCTTTGATCGCGGCCAGCTTCGTTTTTTCGTCCATGTCATTACGGGTGTAAAGCAGATCAGAAGATTTCGTTTTCACCAGTTTAGCGGTACTCATATCAGATATCCTCTTTGTGGGTCGTTGTCCTATTTTTGTCACGGGGATAATTATAGCAGCCATATTCATTCCTGCAGCGTGAAAATGGCTATTGGATAAATAGGCAATAACGAATGGGAATTTTCCCTTGAAAATTGCAGTGCGATAACTTTGCTTTATTGTTTTTTAAGGTAATGAATTTTAATGATTTTAAAATCTTCATTCATAAGTTTTTAACGATTAAAGATAATAATAAAAACGCGGAGATACTTCTCGTAATAAATTTATTGTCCAGAGTGATATATTTTTAGGGCGGCCCTTACTGTGTCGTTATGTTAATTGGCTGTTAATTCAGGTTGATAGCCCGATAATGGAGCGTTAGGATATCTACCCCTCATTTTTATCGCCTGCGAACCTATGAAAATTAACGTAGTTGGAACCAGCGGCAGTGGCAAAAGCACGGTGGCGCGCCAGTTGGCGGAAAGATTTTCAGTGCCTTATATCGAGCTGGATAAGCTATTTTGGCGGCAGGATTGGCAAGGCACGCCGGATGATGAGTTTTTGGCCCGTCTCGCACAGGTGCTGGGCGATGCGGACGGCGGCTGGGTGCTGGACGGCAATTACACACGAACCAAATCGATCAAGTGGCGTGAGGTCGATTGGGTCGTGTGGGTGGACTACGGGTTCTGCCGCACGCTGTTTCAGGCTGTGCGCCGTGCGGCTACGCGAGCCTGGGCCCGCACTGAATTGTGGCCCGGCACCGGCAACCGCGAGAGCTTTCGCCGTTCTTTTTTCAGCCGCGATTCGATAATTCTGTGGACCCTCAAAACCTACCGTAAAAACCGGGCCAACTACCTTGATGATATGAATAACGCCCGGTATGCACATATCCGCTTTATTCGGCTGCGTTCACCCGGGCAGACCCTGACGTTTATTCGTTCTTTACCTCAGGAGTAATCGGCGGCAACAGCAGGCTGTAATGCACCTTCACCACGGCTTTCTTGATAACCGTTGGGGCATTCAACTGACATCCGGGTTGATGCGGTTCATAGGGCAAGAAGATAGCGTACATGCCGGGAAACATTTGCAGCGTCTGGCGATGGCGGATGATATCCAACAGTTGCAGATCCCGCGTTTCGTCGTAGGGCTGTTCGCTTTGCCAATCGCCCGGCAACCCGTAATCAATGCGTTCCTCGCCGCTAATTAACAGATGAATAGCGGCATATTCCTGATGCAGTTCGGCGCGATTGGCCTGCGCTGGCCCGGTTGTCAGCGTCATTACCTCCATAAAGAGCTTCTCGCCGTCGATTTCATGCCGCCCCAGCGCCAGCTCGGGCAGATCGTATTGACGCAGAGCAGTAAGGGCCTTAATCAGTACTGACGACATTCCACGGCCGTAGCGTGGGTTAAACAGAGTGTTATAAATCACTTTGGTTCTCCATGTGATCAACCCTGCCGGGTTGGGTTCCATAAAAACGTTGGTTGTTTCGGGAAAAAGTATGCCCGTTTGTCGGTACGAAAACAGTTAACCCGCCAGCATTCCGCTTTAGCCATGCGGGCGTATCAGATTATCAAGACAGTTTTTCGATTTGCGGTTTGGATTTGATGGTCAGAGTCGAGCCCATCGATGCCGCGATAATCGCTGCCAGAGCCAGCCATTGCACCAGGGTCAGGTGCTCATTAAGGAACAGCATGCCCGAAAGCGCCGCCATTGCCGGCTCCAGGCTCATCAGAGTGCCGAAGGTGCGCGCCGGGATTTTCGGCAGCGCGATGATCTCCAGCGAATATGGGAGCGCGGTCGACAGGATCGCTACCGCCAGCGCGGTGGGCAGAATATCGACATTAAGCAATACGCTGCCGGCTTGCCAGGCGCCAATCGGGCAGAACACCAAAGCGGCTATCAGGGAACCGACTGCCACCGTTCCCGGCCCGTGATCGCCGCCGGCCTTCTGGCCAAAAATAATATAGACCGCCCAGCAGGCGCCGGCGCCCAGCGCACAGGCTGCACCGAAAGGATCGATACTGCCCATGTCATGACCCAGTGGCAACAGGAACCACAATCCGACCAGTGCCAGCACCACCCATAAAAAGTCTATCGCACGGCGTGAGGAAAACATGGCGACCGCCAGCGGGCCGGTGAATTCCAGCGCCACGGCGATGCCGAGCGGCAGGGTGCGCAGCGAAAGGTAGAACAGGTAATTCATGGCGCCCAACGCCAGGCCGTAGACCAACAGCGGCAAGCGGCTGCCGGCGGCGAAGCGCATGCGCCACGGGCGGAAGATAATAAACAGAATCAGCGTGCCGATGCTCAGACGCAGCGTGGTGATCCCTTCCGCGCCGACCAGCGGAAACAGGCTTTTGGCCAGCGAGGCGCCGCCCTGGATCGATACCATGGCGATGATTAACAAACAGATGGGCAGCAGCGCGGAAGGCGCTTTAGCGGGTGTAGACGCAGACATCCTTATGAGCCTTTTGTTCGCCTTCCACAGCCTTGGGAAGACAGTCGAAATTTGGATGAGGGCAGTGTAAATGAAATGGGGTAAATGTGTCTGCGAAAAGCGTACGAAACGGTAAAAGCCACCGGCTTCAGACGCAAAACAAGTGCAAATGGTCAAAAAGTGCGCATTTATTTCGGAATTGTCTGGATATTAAATAGGTGATTCTTGTCACACAAACGAGTAGAATGCGGCTCGAAAATAGAGCGAAAAGAAGTAGATATACTGTTCTTGAAATCTTATGTTACACGATATAAAGCGTTAGACACTCATTTTAAGGCAGAGTTTCACGCTAATTTTTGCTATATTTTCAATGCATGAACAAATGGATTTACTTAAAAATATAACGCGTTTGAGGTGGTTATGAAAAAAATTGCATGTCTTTCCGCAGTAGCAGCCTGTGTATTAGCAGTAACCGCAGGTACCGCATTCGCTGGTCAGAGCACCGTATCCGCTGGCTATGCGCAGGGTGACTTCCAAGGCGTTGCCAACAAAGCCGACGGTTTCAACCTGAAGTACCGTTACGAGTTCGACAACAACCCACTGGGCGTGATCGGTTCCTTTACCCATCTGGAAAAGGACGGCTCTCAGGGCGGTTACTACAACAAAGCGCAGTACAACTCTATCACTGCCGGTCCAGCTTACCGCTTCAATGACTGGGCAAGCATCTACGGTGTGATCGGTGTTGGCTACGGCAAAAACATTGATAATGCACAGAACGGCACCGATCGTAACGGCAGCAGCGACTACGGCTTCACTTACGGCGCTGGTCTGCAATTCAACCCAATCCAGGAAGTTGCTCTGGACGTAGGTTACGAGCAGAGCCGCATCCGCAGTGTTGACGTTGGCACCTGGATGGTTGGCGTAGGCTACCGTTTCTAAGATTTCTCCATGCCTGCGGGCGTGAGCGTACGGCGCAGTTGGCCGTACCGGATAAAAATCCGCCTTCGGGCGGATTTTTTTTGCCTGAAATTCAGCGTTATTTACCCAGTTTTTGCGCCGGTTGCGATGAGAAGCGGGCGCTGCGGGCATCGCGCTCGTAACCCTGAGGTTCCGTGAGGATGCCATATAACGCCGGCCGACGACCGTGGATCCAGCGACGCCCGGTGCTGAGCGGGATCAGCGACAGATCGAGGTCGGCGATGACCATTTGATCTTCCGCAGCCCAGGTTTCCGCCAGGATACGACCATAGGGATCGAGGATCATCGCGTTGCCGGTACGCACTTCGTCGTCATCGCGCCCCACGCCGTTGCTGAACAGAATAAACAGGCCATTGTCATGGGCACGTGCCGGTAGCCAGCGCATCAGCCAGCCGCGCCCGTGTTCGCCGCGGAATGCCGCCTCTATCGCCTGCGGATTTTCCGCACGCTGCTGCCACAGCGCCAGCGGGATTGGTTTCATGCCGTGGGGGCTGCGCGAGTGGGTGCCACCTGTCTGGTGCGGTGCCAACAGCACGTCCGCTCCCAGCAGTGTGGTTGCGCGCACGTTTTCCACCAGATTATTGTCCCAGCAAATCAGAACGCCCATCCGCACTCCCCAGGGAGTATCGAACACGGTAAAGCTGTCGCCGCTGGCTATCGCCTCATGTTCAAAGGCGTGCAGTTTACGGTGAACGTGAAGGTTACCGTCGGGCAGGCATACGGCGTAGGCGTTGTAATAGTTGCCATCCTCGCCCAGCTCAATCAACCCGACACCGATTGCCATGTTATAGCGTTCCGCCAGTGGACGAATGCGCGCCAGAGAAGGGCTGTCGGCGATAGGTTCCGCCAGGGCGCCAATCTCGCCGGCGCTGAGGTGCCGCACGTGCCAGTAGCCGGTAATGCACATTTCCGGAAAGGTTAATACCTGGATCTGTTCGGCGGCGGCGCGGGCGATAAAGCCCTCCATTACCGACAGGTTGTAGTTTTTATCATTGGCGCGATGCTGAAATTGCACCGTCGCGGCGCGCAGAGACGTTGTCATAAGGTTACCTTTGGCTGTTATCTGGCGTTGATTACAGCAGGCGTATTGATTACTGTATAATCAATTAAATTCCTATATCGATAACTTGGTGGAATGGATATAAAACAACTGCGCGCTTTCGTGGTGCTGGCCGAGCAGGGCAATTATCGTCTGGCCGCGGAGCGGTTGTGCATTACTCAGCCGGCGTTGAGCAAACAGATACAGGCGCTGGAAACACTGCTGGGGACCCGGCTGTTTAACCGTGGCCGTCAGGGCGCTCAGCTTACCGCCAGCGGGCAGCGGTTGTATCCCGAAGCCCAGACGTTGGTCGACCGACATTTGCAGTTTCAGCAGCATGCTCTGCGGGTGGTGCAAGGGGCTGAGGGGCGGCTGGCGCTCGGGTTTGGCCTGTCCAGTTTCCATTTGGCGCCGCAGTTGGTCGCCGCCTTCCGCCAACGTTTTCCGGCGGTGGCCGTGGGGTTGGAGGATCTGCCTTCGGAGCGGCAATATCAGTTGTTATTGCAGGGAGAATTGCAGGTGGGATTTGTGCGGTTGCCGGTCAGTGCGCCGCTGCGGGCCACAGCGTTGCTGAGCGATCGGCTGGTGTTGGCGGCGCCATCGGCGCTGGCGCTGCGGGCGGAAACCCTGATGGCGCGATTTAACACCTTGCCGCTGTTGCAACTGACGCCCAAACGCGGGCGCGGTCTGAGCGATCAATCGCTGCGCTTTATTGCCGCGCATCAATTGACGCCGAATGTCGTGCAGCAGGCCGGCGACATCCAGACGCTGCTGGCGCTGGTCGCCGCAGGCATTGGCGTGGCTCTGTTGCCGCACAGCGTCACCCATATTGTGCCTACGGGCATCGATATCTTGCCGTTAAGCGGTGACGCGACCGAATGGCAGGTCGGAATTGCCTGGAATCCGCAGCAGCCCGACGCGTTGCGGGATAATTTTATTCAGGTTGCGCTGGCGACGGTGCAGGCGCCTTAAAGCCTGCGTTCATAAGGGGCAGCGCATCACCACAATCGGATTCTGGTGGTATTCGCTTCGGTGGCTTTCGCTAAAGCCGACTTTTTTCGCCAATGCCAGCGAAGGCTGGTTCTCCGGCGAGATAATACACACCGCCTTATCGCTGGGTAAGTGTTCCTTCCCCCAGGCCAGCGCTGCCTGCAAGGCTTCGGTGGCATACCCTTTGCCCTGCGCCGCCGTTATCAATGTCCAGCCCATCTCGGGGGCGTCGAGTGCCGGGATAATAGCGCGCTGGAAATCGGAAAAACCGATGCCGCCGAGGTAAGCGCCGCTGATTTTATCGCGTACCGCCCAGTAGCCGTACCCTAATAGCGTCCAGTGACCAACGTACCGCATCAGTCGGCCCCAGGAATCTTCACGATCCCTCGGAGTACCGCCGATATAGCGGACAATTTCAGGATCGGCCCACATGGCGGCCAGCGATTCAAAATCGTCAAGCCTATGCGCATCCAGGCGTAAACGATCGGTCAGCAACGGCGGTGCGGTGGTGATAAGCGGCATTATTTTTTCCTGCACAGAGCGAAAAACGGTGTAGCGAGTATGCCAGAGAAGTGACGTCGCCAGCCATTAGAGGTAAGGCTTTATCCAGCCAAGCCCGGCTGCGGTTTCGCCGCGAGGTTTGTATTCACAGCCGATCCAACCCTGATAACCTATGTTGTCCAACTGTGCGAACAGCCACGGATAATTAAGTTCGCCGTCGTTCGGCTCATGACGATCTGGCACTGATGCGATCTGAATATGGGCGTAGCGCCCGGCCAGCGAGGTCATCAGGCCGCTGATATTGCCATCAACCAACTGAGCATGGAAAAAATCAAACTGCATGAAAACGTTCGGGCGATCGATAGCCTCGACCAATTGCGCGGCCTGGTGTTGGCTGGAGAACAGATAGTGGGGTTTCACCTGTGGGCTGAGGGCTTCGATCAAAACCTTGATGCCGTGTGCGGCGAAGGTCTCTGCGGCATAGCGGATATTGCCGATAAAGGTCTCGCGATAGCGCTGCCAGTCGGCTCCCGGCGGGACCAATCCGGCCATCACGTGCACGCAGGGGCAATTCAGGGCGATGGCGTAGGCCAACGCGCATTCGATATCGGCGCGCGCATCCTGTTCGCGGCCGGGGACGGCGGCCAAACCCCATTCACCGGCTACAACATTGCCCGGAGGGGTATTGAACAGCACCTGTTGCAGATCATGACGCCGCAGCTGTTCCGCCAGCAGTTCGGCTGGATATTCATAGGGGAACAGAAACTCCACCGCCTTGAACCCTGCGCCTGCGGCGGCTTCGAACCGCTCCAGAAACGGCAGATCGTTAAACATCATCGATAAATTGGCAGCAAATTTAGGCATGTTCCAGCTCCGTAATCCGGCAATTTCTTCATGGTACAGGGCAGCATCGGGGTGCAGAAATGATTTTGCAGGTGGATATCAGAAAATGAGGTTTAAATAGAAAAAAACCTGGCGAGGGTTAACGCTCTTTTCCAGCCGGCAGCGTGGGTTCTGCGCAGTACTGCGCAGAAAACTAGATCCCGCTAAACCAGTTATAGCCTTGATCTTCCCAGTAGCCGCCGGGATTGGTATCGCTGACAAAAATGGCGGCGATATGCTTGGCGTTCTTGAAGCCCAGCTTGGTGGGCACCCGCAACCGCAGCGGATAGCCGTAGTCCACCGGCAACGCCTTACCGCCGAAATCCAGCGCCAGGAGGGTCTGCGGGTGCAGTGCGGTGGCCATATCTATGCTGGAGTAATAACGATCCGCGCATTTAAAACCGACGTAACGGGCATTCAGATCCGCCCCGACATGCTGCAGGAAGCTGCGCAGCGGTACGCCGCCCCATTGCCCGATGGCGCTCCAGCCCTCGATGCAGATCAGCCGGGTTATCTGGCTCTGTTGCGGCAGGCGTTGCAGCTGTTCCAGCGTCCAGGGGGCGGTTTTCTCCACCTTGCCGGAAATTTCCAGCCGATAGCTGGCGAGATCCACCTCCGGTACGTTGTACTCGGGGTAAAACGCGTTGAACGGGAAGGGGTGGGTAATCTGATCCGGCCGATAGGTTTGCGCCAGCCGCTGGCCGCTGAACAGCCAGGCCTGTACCCGATCGTTCCAGCGCGACATGGCCCACAGCACTTTATCCACTTGATCGCCGTCTTGCATGTTGCAGCCGGTCAGCATGGCGATGCCGCCCAGCGTCAGGCCGGAGCGCAGCATCAGGCGACGTTGCAGATTGACCAGCTGTTTTTTCTGGTCCGGTTCCAACGCCGGTGTCGAAGGGCGCCGTTGTTTATCATTCATGTTTGCCACCCGTAATCATTGCCCATAGCGTGCGCGGCACGATAATCACCATTAGCAAGTGAATCACCACAAATAACCCAATGGCGGACATGGCGAAAAAATGCACGTAGCGCGCGGTGTCAAACCCGCCAAACAGGCCTACCAAGCCTTGCAACTGCACGGGTTTCCAGATGGCCAGTCCGGAGAGCACCAGCAGCAGCCCCAGCGCCAGCACGCCCAGGTACATCAGCTTTTGAATGGCGTTATAGCGGCCATGGTGATGCTGCAGCCGCAGCGTTAGCGCCTGCCCGATTTCGCGCCGCAGCACCTTGGCGCTGAGCGGCAGCAGATCGCGCCGGAAATGGCCGCTGAACAGGCTCCACAACAGGTAGCACAGCGCGTTAAACGCCAGCAGCCACATGACCGCCAGATGCCAGCCAATCGCGCCGCCCAGCCAGCCGCCGAGCGTCATCTGTGGCGGAAAGCGGAAGCCGAACAGCGGTGAGGCGTTGTAGATTTCCCAGCCGCTCATGAACATGCAAACCATGGCGAACAGGTTAACCCAATGGGTGATCCGGACCGGCCAGCGATGCACCGGCCGCGGCGCGTTGGTTTTCATCGTTTTTTCCTGGGTCACATTGGCGGAACGGTGCCGTCTTTGCCAGCGGAGATGCGGGTGGCGACGCGTTCGCCTTTCTCGTCAGTGGCGGAGAACAGCACAATGTGCGCGCCCGGTTTCAACAGGCTGCGATCGCCGGGATCCAGGGTGACGATCGGCACGTCTTCCGGCACGGTGACGGTTTTCTGCTGGTTACCGTAGGTCACGGTCAGAGTGCGGCCGTTGGATTTCACCAGCTTGCCGACGGTGCCGTTGGTCATGGTGTCTACCTTACCGTCGGCAGATTCCCAGGCCGAGTGGCCCTCGCCGGTGCCGCGCAGGCTGGCGGCGAACACGTGCACTTCCAGCGCTTTCAAGGTGCCATCCGCTTGCGGTACGGCGGCGGTGCCGATAAAGCTGTCCGGCTTGATATCGTCCAGCGTGCCCTTGGATACGCTCAGTACCTTGGTTTGATCGTTGATTTTTACGCTGACCTTTTCCCCTTTACGGTCGGTGAGCTGCAGGCTGCTGTCGCTGACTTGAGCGATAGTGCCACGCAGTGGAGCAATGACTTTTCCCGGTGCCGGGGCGGCGGCGGCAATGCCGCTGCACAGCATCAGGGTGGACAGCAGTAAACCGGCAAAACGATGACGGGTAATCATAATCTTCTCCTTTGTATGGGTTGCCGGTTAAGCATGGTCGAACAACAGGGACAGCACCATGTCCGTTTGATGACATTAATGTCATCAAGAATGTCAGCCGAAACTGCTAGTATTTCCACAGATGCAACGAGGTGGCGACAATGCGGATATTGGTGATTGAAGACGACATCAGCACGGGTGATTACCTGAAAAAAGGGTTGGGAGAGGCGGGGTACAGCGTCGATCTGACGCGTAACGGCACTGACGGGCTGTTCCGGGCGCTGGAGCACGGTTATGACGCCATCGTGCTCGACGTGATGCTGCCGGGGCTGGACGGCTGGCAGATAGTGGAAGTGCTGCGCAAGAAAAGCGACGTGCCGATCCTGTTTCTGACTGCGCGTGACGGGGTGCAGGATCGCATTCATGGCCTGGAACTGGGGGCCGAGGATTATTTGATCAAACCCTTTTCCTTCACTGAACTGGTGTTGCGTATCCGCACGCTGCTGCGGCGCGGTACGGTGCGTGAAGCCGATCACTACAGCCTTGCCGATCTGCAACTCGACGTATTGCGCCGCAAGGCGGTGCGGCAGGATGTGGTGATCCCGCTGACCAATAAGGAGTTTATGCTGTTGCACCTGTTGGTGCGGCGCGAAGGAGAGGTGCTGTCGCGCACCCTGATCGCCTCGCAGGTTTGGGACATGAATTTTGACAGCGATACCAACGTGGTGGATGTGGCGATCAAACGCCTGCGTGCCAAGATTGACCGACCGTTCGCTATCAAGCTGATTCATACCGTGCGCGGCATCGGTTATGTCTGCGAGCCGCGCTCATGAACGTGCTGGCCCAACGCTGGCACACCCTGTCGCTGACGTTACGCAGCGCCATGCTGTTTGCGCTGGTGGCGGCGCTGGTGGTCAGCGGCGCAGGCTGGTATCTGTATGGCGCGATGCGTCAGGAGATGACCACCCGCAGCGATTTTCAGGTTACCGGCCGGGTGGAGTATTTTCGCCATTTGCTTAGCCAGCGCTTTCCGCTCGACCGGTTGGTGGCCAACACCGGCCTGTTTGAAAACATGCTGGGCAATGAACAGGACGTTTTGATTTTTCAGCAACCGGGTCAAAAACCCTTAATCAACGTTAATCCGGCCAGGTTGACGCTGCCGCCCATAACGCCAACGCCGGTTGACACGCCTCAGCTTCTGAGTGCGGTGAGCAGTGGGGAAACGGCTCAGGGCGTGCCGCTGCGTGTCGCATCGGCGCTGGTGAAACTGGATGACGGCAACCTTCTGCAGATCTCGGCGGCTCACGTGATGGTCAATGAACAGAAGATGCTGGCGCGCTATCTGTGGCGGATCGTCGCTGCGGTGGCTGTGGCGTTTTTACTGATCGCGCTGCTGGGCTATTGGGTGATGCGTCGTGGGTTACAGCCGCTGTGGCGCATGGCGGCGCAGGCGGCGGTGATCACGCCGAATACGCTGTCGACTCGGCTGAGTGAGCAGGGGGCACCGAAGGAGCTGCGACAACTGACCCGTTCGTTTAACGCCATGCTCGATCGGCTGAATGACGGCTATCAACGTCTGACACAGTTCTCCGCCGATCTGGCGCATGAAATCCGCACCCCGGTGGGCGCGTTGATGGGCCATTGCCAGGTGGCGCTGTATCAGCCGCGCAGCGTGGAAGAGTATGAAACCCTGTTGTCGAACAATATGGACGAGCTGGAGCGCATTTCGCGCATGGTGGAAAATATTCTGTTCCTGGCGCGCGCCGGGGAAGCGCAGGCGGTGCTGAACTGTAGCCGAATGGATATAGCGCAGGAGCTTCAGCGGGTGGCGGACTATTTCGAAGGCCTGGCGGAAGAGCGGGGCATCACTTTAGTTTGCCGGGGCGAGGGGCAACTGATGGCGGATGCGATGCTGTTTCAGCGTGCGTTGAGCAATCTGGTCGCCAATGCGGTGCGTTATGCCGACGAAAACAGCCAGATAAGGTTGCAGGCGCTCAGTCAGCCGAAGGGAAGGGTAGTGATCCAGGTGGTCAATCAAGGGCGGCCCATTTCACCGGCGCACCTGGACAAGCTGTTCGACCGTTTTTACCGTGCCGATGCTGCCCGCAGCGCCAGCAGCCATGCCAGCGGTCTGGGGTTATCGATCGTGCGCGCCATCATGACGCTGCACGGCGGCGAGGTTCGTGCCGAGTGCATCGCCGGTGAACCCTCGGCGCGCATCACCTTTAGCCTGATATTTCTCCTTCAAGAGGATTTGCAAAGCTAGCGCAGTGGGGGTGAGGCGCGGAGGCAGGCACCGCTCTACGGTCGATCAAACGACTGAACATTGCCGTTGTGCAGCAGTAAAATACGTTGCAGGACCTTTCCGGTTTTTAAGTTTCTTATTCGTTGGCGGAGCCTTAATTATTACATAATAAATTCCTTAAATAACTCCCCCATAAATACTTCAGGCATATTATAAAATAAATTTATTACTTAGGGCTACATAAAATAGCCCTAAGCAATGTATTGTAATTAATAGAACAGTGTTTCAGCTAACTGTTGGGTATCCGGTTGTCCAGTGACTTTTATCAATGAATCAGTCGTGTCATACACACCATTGTTATTAAGATCGACAACGAAGAAAGTGTTTTTTTCAAGATGGTCGTCAAGGGTTGAAACAACACCAATCTTTTTGGTTAGTGCCAATGGCGTATTAGGGTTGTATAAATTCTCAATGTAACCATAATCGGCCAGTGAGTTTCCACCGCTGATATGTTCTGTGAGCGGAACTTTTTCACCCGCCTTTTTATTAGAGATATAGATATCCATGTTTTTTAAACCTATTACATCTTCATCCTTGTTAAAATCATAAAGCGTATGTTCTCCTTTACCAGGCCGAACAATGTTAAATAAATCAATGCCTCCTCCTCCCGTAGCTGTTATACCAGTATCAATATCTATAAAGTCTGAGCCATTCCCTCCGATAAATTTGATACTTCCATTATTGTTGACAGGTGCGTTGTTGGAGTCGAGTATTTTAAACGAGTTTTCACTATGTCCACCAATAACAGTAATTTTTTTAGTTACCGAATCAGCTAGAAAGAAGTTTATTCCCGCAGCATCTGAAGCATTAACAACGAAGTCGTTATTACTTAAAGATGACGAGAAGTCAACGCTAAGTGCGATGAGATTATCCCCAGAAATATTTATAGTATCAATCTTGGTGCTTTGCAATTTTAACGACACTGCAGTTTTGTCTTCTGAAGAGCCTGTTGTGTCTACATTTATTTCTGTTAGGTTATTTCCCGTAAATAAAAAAGTGCCCGCGTAGTTTGATATTACTTCTCCCTCATGAAGTTCGGCGTATTCTTTTTGTTGGTCATTAGCTACTTTTTGATTGGTGAATAAGTTAAAATGAGTAACATCGTCCTTAACATTAAATCGATATTCTTGGTTGTTATGATTAATTTGACTTCGGTTGTTGATATATATGTTGGCTGCGGCCTGATTGATGTTAATTACATTAATCCAGCCTGCAGTTGCTTTGAAATCATTTGCATTTGTAATGGAGAAACCAGACTTTCCGATGTCGTTGACGTTCCCTCCTGATATTATAGAAGCATTATCCAAGAATAAACCGTAGTCGAAAGTATTATTTTTTACATTGTCAATGGTCCGCGTAATGCTACCATCTGTATTCACCGTATAGGTAATTCCTGAAACTTGCCCAATGTAACCTGCTAAATCAATGAGTGAAAAGTTTTTAAATTGGTCTAAATTACTTGAGTATTTCACTTCTTTAGTATCTGGGTTGCCATTAAGGCCTTTACGAATGGTTGTTTCAGTCCAGAAAGTGATAAAATTAGCTGATAACTTGTTATTACCATCACCACCATCTGCAGTAATGTTTTTACTTATTTTATTTCCTGCTGCTGAAGCGTTATTACCTTCCCATGCGAGGAAGTCATCTCCTCCTCCCAGGGTGTATTTCGATGGGGAAGAAGCAATATCTACGGTTTTGTTGATGTAAATGATTTCTCCTGCACCCCCGGTATGCAGATCAAGTATATGACCATTGATAGTTATTTTTGTGAATTCATTTTGTAGATGGTCAGAAATTTTTATCATGCCTTCACTATTGCCAGTGATAGTGATATCTTTAACATTAGCAGCGTAGGTAAGGTCAATATTATGTGAAGAAATAAGATTGATAGTTATTTTCTCAAGAATAGCCAGTTCAGTGTTACTGAGAATATGATCAACACCGGAGTTAATATTTCCTCTTGGCGTTCCCTCATCCGTGTTGGTGAGGACAGCATTATTTTTAAATCCTAAGCTATATGCAATTTTAAATAAAAACTGAAACTGATCTTGGAATTCATCATTTGAAGTGGGATCTGTTTTTAGCAGGTCATTAATAATGTGTGAGGTAATGCTCTCTTTACTGCCGTAAGCTAAAAGTCGCTGTACCGTATCGTTATCAGCCTCGACACCATAGACTGATTTGTATATTTTTTGCACGAAAGGCTCGCCATTAAGATGGCTTGAGTAGCGAGTAAATTCAGAAGAATTGAGTAATAGTTTTACCATTTCTTCATAACTTTTACCTGCGGCTAACTCACGACTATAGCCGAATAACGCTTGCGCATTTATACCGCGCCCCGCAGCGGCAAGATAAAGTGCGGCGATCTGTTCTTGATAGGCCAGGGCAGGTAACTCGCCAGGGGCATAATCGTGACTGGCGGCCAACAAATGTTGTTGTGCAAGCTGGTCTTGTTCATTGGTACTATCACGCAGTGATTGCAGGATTTTTATTGCAACCTCAGCCCGTGATGAGCCCGAAGAAAGTAAACCCAGGTATTTATTCAATTCATCTTGGGACGGAGCACGTTCAAATCCTTTATCAAACAAGCGATTAATAAAAGTATTATCCATAACGTTACTAAGATAAGCACGATCGGCGATGAATTTCTCCGTCGCTTGCAACAACGTTTTGGTTCCATTATTGAGATGCACCACCCAAAAATCGGTAACATCCTGGGTGAGTCCTGCACCTAATATATGGAATATTCCTTGAATGTCTGTCACGCCACTGCCTGGAGTGCCGCTTGTGGATGACCCTGGGAACAGATTATCATGGCCCTTATCGATTAAATGTTCCCTATCGGTGACGCGTTGTACTGGGTAATTTAGCTCGCCACTCTGCGTCCAGTCATCATTCAGTTGTGGCCAAGGTGCTTTATTGCTGATGAGTTCGTCTATAATTCGGAATAGGTTTACTTCAATCGGCTTAGCCGCTTCGTTAAGCCACAGTTTGAATTCAACCTCGCCAAAATTCCTCCCATGTGCTGTAACGAATACTTCGGACATTATATCGAACTTTTTCTTGTTACCGTATAGAGCTATTGCTTCGTCAGAACGGATCAGTGTCGAGACTAACTCTTTAATCGCTATGATACCGCGGCTTTCAAAAGCATCTGCGTACATCTTTAGTTGTTTTTCGGTTGGACTTTTTCGGATGATGGCGTAAAAGACGGCACCAATTTGTTGTTCAGAGATTAAGGTTGCCATTATTTTGATTTCCTTAGATTTTATTGGTTTAATGAAGTGAAGGTAACTATTTAAATGAATATTATTTTATGTTGAACTAATTGGTAAGGCACCAAATCTGAAATTAATATTAGATGAAGCATCCGTTTTTGAGCATTAAAAAGCATGGTTTTGAGAGAGTTTAGGACTTCTTCCCAGTAAAAGGTTGTAGGTGGACCGTACGAGGGTTACCGCGGACAAGTATCGGATTGGGTTGGCGTGTTGCTGTTGTACGTACAGACATGGCCACCGCAAGGCAAAAAGGGGGGGGGGGTGTTGCAACTAGCTCACTTTGTATCCTTTGTACCCTTGTTTACAATGTGCACTTGTGCTGTCAGGAATCCAGCATCACTATTGCCTTTCCAATTGATTTTAAAAAATGTATTAAGGCAGTGTTTTGATATGAATAAGTAAACTAAAATGCCAGCAGTTTAACTGGCATTTATCCTATTTCTTGCGCTTCAGGACTGAGGTGAGATTGATACAGTTCGGTCAATAGTACAATTGTGATGCAAGTTCGGCAGTATCCGGTTGTCCTGAAATTTTTATGAGTGCGTCATTAGTATCAAATATTTTATTATCGTTGAGATCAACTACGATATAGGTTTCTTTAGTCATAGTGACATCCATAGTAGATACGGCACCTACTTTTCCATGAAAGTTAAGTGGGGTGTTAGGGTTAAATAAGTTTTCTATGTAACCATAATCTTGTACTTTATTCCCACCGCTAACAGTATCTGTAAATGGTATTTTTTCTCCTGATTCTCTTCCGGATATATATATCCCACTTGATTTCAATCCGATAATGTCCTTGTGGGGATTGAAATCATAAAGTGTGCTGGTTTTATTGGATGAGCTCATAATGTTGAAAAAGTCAGTCCCGTCACCACCCATAGCTGTTACGATGTTATTTATGTCAAAATAGTCGTCGCCCGCCCCACCAATAAATATGATTTTATCTTGTGGGTAATATTTTGTTTCTCTAAATAGGTGGAATTCATTTCCCTGATTGCTGCCTAGAACTGTTATTTTCTTGCTCATGCTCGTATATAACTCAGGCGTTATTGTAATATCTATTCCCGCAGATTCTGTTGCATCATAGGTAAATTCTCTAGCACCGAATGAACCATGAGTTGCTACCAAGCCTAGATTATGAACGCCACTAACAATAACTTTATCAATATTTGATGATGTAAAGTCTAATGCTATTAAATTATTATTATTTGACTCGCCGCTAGTGTTTATCTTGACGGTTTTTAGTGTTTCACCAATTAGTGCAAACTCACCAGCATTAACAAATTTTTCAGGGGGTGATGACCTCAATGGTTTCAATATATCCTCACCATTTTTCTGGTTTGTAAAAAACTCTAGCACACTGACATCATTCTTGAATTTGAATAGGTAATTGCCACCATCTCCCGTAACGGGATTGTTGCTGTGATTTCCTACGTAAATTTTTGAGGCTCCTTGAGTAACATTTATGACTGATATTACATCTGAAGTGGTTGACTGTTGTTCGTTAGTAACATTGATAATAGAAAAACCTTTCCTTCCAACATCGTTGGGGTTACCACCTGCACCGTATTTGTTAGAAACAAAATCATAATCAAAAGTAAAGTCTGATACGGTAGATGACCTGACGATGGTTCCGTCAGCTTGTATAATATATGTCTTTGTGGATACTTTACCAGTATATTTATATAAATCAATTAGGTCGAAGTTGCTGAATCTAATAATGTTGCTGATGTGTGTTGTTGTTTCAATGTCAGGGATTCCATGGGTTCCTTTTCTTATGAACACATCTTTGAATAAACTAATGAAATTGGCTGAAATTGAATTTATTCCCAGGCCTCCATCAGCATAGAGTGATGGGCTTATTTTATTTTCGCCATATTCATCAGCTCTCCATCCTAAAAAGTCATTTCCAGAACCAAAATAGAAATAGGTATCGAGAGTGTCATGGCTATCATTAAGCATAACAAGCGTATCAGCATTCCCCGTTTTTAATCCCTGAATATGTCCGTTAATGTTAATTATAGTTGAGTTATAATTTTTATAATTGGCAAGGGTTATTTCAGCCTCTTGTTTCCCGTTAATAACGAGCTCTCTAAGGTTTGCTGCCATAGTGAGATCAACGCTGTTATCTGTGGTCAAGTTTAGTATTACTCGTTCTAACTGTGCTTTTTCTGCTTGGCTGAGTATGTGCGTTATACCGGAGTTAATAGTGCTCTCTGGTGAGTTTCCTGTTTCGTTTGTTAATGTAGCATCTTTTTTATAATTCAAACTTCCTGCTATCCTCAGTGCGAACTGAAATTTTTCATAATACTCACTCTTTGATTTCGTGTTTGAATCTATAAGGCTGCTGATTACGGCTGATATTATTTTGTTTTTATCCCCAAGAGAAATTAGTTTTTCCAATGTACTGTTATCTGCATTATGACCATATGCTGTTAGGTATATTCTTTTGGCATATGAATTGATGTCAAGATGCGTTGAAATGCGATTGAATTCTGAAGTGTTAGTTAGGATGCTCACTATTTTATCATGAGATATTCCTGAGGCTAATTTTTGGCTCCATCCAAATAATGCTTCCGAATTTATATTTCTCTCAGCTCCAATTAAATAAAGAGCGGCGATTTTCTCTTGGTATTCCAGCGGTGGAAGTTCCCCTCGTTCATAGACGTGAGATGCTGCGGCTAAATGTGACTTAGCAGTTGCATCACTTTCGTTGGTGCTTTCTCTCAGTAATTTCATTATATTAATAGAGATTTCAGCTCTGGATGATCCGGTAGCCAATAATTCCAAGTAAATATTTAACTCTGTATTTGTGGCCGGTCTTTCAAAAGTATTTTCAAATATTTTTTTGACAAAGGTTTTATTGGTGACATTGTTTAAGTAGGGTCTGTCTTTTATAAATACTTCTGTGGCCTGGAGCAGTGTTTTATCACCTTTATTAATTAGTGGAACCCAAAATTCAGATACGTCGCGAGTTATACCTGCACCGAGGACATGAAAGATTCCAAGAATATCAGTTGCACCATCACCAGAAGGGACTATATTTGAAGTTCCTGGATAAAGGGTCAAATTACCATTATCAAGAAAATGCTCTTTATCTATAAGTCGCTGCTCTGGATAATTAAATTCATAGTCTGTATTTGACATGTCGTCGTTGAGCTTTGGCCAGGGGGCCGTGTTAGTAACAAGCTCATTGACTATGCGGAAAAGATTATGGTTGAGATCGAGAGTGGAGTCGTTGTACCAAAGTTTAAATTCGGCTTGTCCCATTTCGCGACCATGTACGATTTTAAAAAAAGCCCTCATAATTTCAAAGTTATTTTGGTAGTTACCATAAAGAAATTTTGCTTCAGGGGTTTCCATGAGTTCCGAGATGATATTTTGCAATACTGCAGGCCCTTTCTTTTCTAAACTATCACTGAGGGCTTTGAGTTCTCTTTCGGTTGGGCTTTTGCGAAGTAAAGTGTAGTAGATGCTTGCGATTTGTTTCTCATACATCAATGAGGCCATAAATATTCCCTCCGGTGAACTATATAAATTTCTTTGTTAAAAGGGCGATGTTTTTTGTCGTGCGAAAGCTTCATTGTAGCATTGGCCGCTCAATGCGCTGGGTGTTGGCTGGTAGTTATGGTTTATCTCATGAAAAATAGGAATTTCCTCATGGCATTATTTTGAGCTTGAGAGGGGCGGTGGTTATTATGAGAGGTTTGAAAGAAATATGGGCTCAAATATTGATTTGTAACTTTTTGATTGTTAATGGTTTGTTTTGTATTTTAATGTGGGGTGGCTAACTTGAGTTTGTAAATGCCCCACTGTTTTTAACACAGTGGGGATATTATTATTGTTTTCAATCCGGGAAGGTCAGGGTATTGCCCGGCGCTTCGCGGTGAATGTGCAGGAAGTTCAGATGCTTCTCGTACTGATCGAGGATGTCGCCGATCACCTGCTCCTTGCTGTAATCCATCAGATCATTGCCCTGGGTGCCTTCCATCAGGAAGGTTTCCAGCCGGTAATAGTGCGACTTGCCTGAGCGGGCGCGGTAGGTGAAGCCCGGCACCGAATAACGCTGTGGCCAAATCTGATAGATAAAGTTCTGCTCTTCACCCAAATGCACCAGCAGTTCCAGGTGGTTCAAACGCTCATCTTCTGCCGGTGGCACCTCGGTAAACTCCACTTTGGCGCCGCGCAGTTCCAGCTCGCGCGCCACTTCCTGCATGGCCGGTCTGCAACGGGTATCCAGCATTTTTTGTGTGTACTGGGTGCCAGGGTAGTTCATCACCCGCGACAGGCGCTGCTTCCAGTTCAGCACGTCATTGCTCGAAATCGGCATGGGGGCGTTGGTATTCAGGGCGCTGGCCTTGCGATAGTCCTCCACCCGCAGCGATTTATACAACCCGGCCATTACGAAGAAGATCACGAAGCTGAACGGCAGGCCCATGATCACCGTCGTTTTCTGCAACGCAGGCACGCCGTCGGTCATCAGCATGCCGATGGTCAGCAGGCCGATGGCCACCGACCAGAAAATCCGCAGCCAGTTGGGCGCATCGTTATTGATGTCGGCCAGGCGCGAGGTAAAGTTGCCCAGCACCAGTGAGCCTGAATCCGCCGAGGTCACGTAGAACAGCAGGCCGGTGATGGTGGCCACCGAGGCGCTGAAGGTGAAGCCCGGGTATTGCGCCAGCAGGCTGTAGAAGCCGCGTTCCGGGTATTGCATCACTTCCTGCGCAAAGGCGGCATTGCCGTGGATAATCTGGTATAGCGCGCTATTACCGAAGATCGACAGCCACAGCAGGGTGAACACGAAAGGAATGATCAGCGTGCCGACCACAAACTGACGGATGGTACGCCCGCGCGAAATACGCGCCAGGAACAGGCCGACAAACGGCGACCACGCCACCCACCAGGCCCAGAAGAACAGGGTCCAGTTGTTCATCCATTCCACCGGACGATCGAAGGCGAAGCTGTTGAGCGTCATGCCCATAAAGCGATTGACGTAATCGCCGACGTTGAGCACCAGCGCATTGAGCAGGAACTCGGTATCGCCGCAGAACAGCACGAACAGGATCAGCCCCAGCGCCAGCAACACGTTGAGCTCCGACAAAATACGAATGCCCTTGTTGACGCCGGAGGTCACCGAAATGGTGGCCATAATCACCGAAAGCAGGATCAGTGCGCTTTGAACCGTCAGGTTTTCCGGTACCTGGAACAGCACCTTCAATCCGTAGTTGAGCTGCACCACGCCAATGCCGAGCGTGGTGGCGATGCCGAAAATGGTGCCCAGCACCGCTGCGATATCCACGCTGTGGCCGATCGGGCCGTTGATGCGTTTACCGAAGATCGGGTACAGCGCCGAACGGATGGTCAGCGGCAGGTTATAGCGGTAGCTGAAATAACCGAGAGCAATGCCCATCAGCGCATACATTGACCAGCCGGTTAACCCATAGTGGAACAGCGTCCACACCATGGCCTGACGTGCGGCTTCCAGCGTTTGGGCATCGCCTTCCGGCGGCATCATATATTGCGTCACGGGTTCGGCGACCGAGAAGAACATCAAATCGATACCGATGCCGGCGGCGAACAGCATCGCCGCCCAGCTCATCAGGCTGAACTCGGGTTTCGACTGTTCCGGCCCGAGCTTGATCGAACCGAAGCGCGAGGCAGCGATAAACACCACGAATACGATGTACAGGGTGGCGGCCAGCAGGTAATACCAGCCGAAGGTGGTTGAAACCCAATTCAGGGTGCGGGTGATCCATCGCCCGGAGAAATCGGTAAAAAAAATGGTCATCAGCGAGAAGGCCAGAATCAGCCCTGCCGAGGTAAAGAAAACCACAGGATTAAGGCGATCCTTTTGCGGTTTTGAGGAGGTTTCGCTGGTTGTCATCGTCGTCCTCTGTTTTTAACAACTGAGTAAAATCGTGCCCACATTTCTGCTCTGAACGACGCGCAGGCGTCGTCCGGAAAAGTGCGGATAAAAAGCGGCACTGCTTGCCGTTTAGCCTGTTAACGAAACGGAAAATCGTTTCGTGGTGGGAACCGCTTACAGACACTGATTTTGGTCAGATTCGTTAAATACCTCACAAAAATCAGCCAGTTCCACAACCGAAAAGTACATTTTTGTAACCAAGCGGCAATAAAATATATGCAATTTTTATTGAACGTTCAATCAAAAAAAAGTTTAATAGTCTGCATGAAGACCAAGTTCAGCAGGCGGAAAGTCGATGAAATTCGCCGCTGAGATGAGGCCGAAGTCGGTTTTGTGAGAGTCGAATTATGCCAAAGGTAGGAATGCAGCCAATTAGAAGGCAGCAGTTGATTGATGCCACGCTGGCCGCGGTAAACGAAGTCGGAATGCATGACGCCACCATTGCGCAGATAGCGCGCAGGGCGGGCGTTTCCAACGGCATCATCAGCCACTATTTCAAGGATAAGAACGGGTTGCTGGAAGCCACGATGCGCTATTTGATCAGCCATTTGGGGGAAGCGGTGAAGCTGCGGCTACAGGCGCTGAACGACCAGAGCCCGGCCGCAAGGCTGCAGGCGATCGTTGCCGGCAACTTCGACGACAGCCAGATCAACAGCGCAGCGATGAAAACCTGGTTGGCCTTTTGGGCCAGCAGTCTGCATCAGCCGCAGCTTAACCGGCTGCAACAGGTGAACGGCCGCCGTCTGTATTCCAACCTGTGCGCCGAGTTCAGCCGCGCATTGCCGCAGACGCAGGCGCGTTTGGCGGCCAAAGGGCTGGCGGCGTTGATCGACGGTTTGTGGTTGCGCAGCGCACTGCGCGGCGCGGCGTTTAATCAGGCGCAGGCGATCGCGCTCACTACCGATTACATTACGTTTCAACTCCGGGGGCAAACGCCACCCTGAGGACAATCCAAGGAGAACCTATGTCCCGTTTTGGCTTGCAGAAGCTCTATATTCATGGTGCCTATGTAGACAGTACCGAGGGGAAAACCTTCAACGCAGTGAACCCGGCGAATGGCGAAGTGCTTGCCGAGATCCAGTCCGCCAGCGCTGAAGACGTCAACCGTGCGGTTGCCAGCGCAGCCAGCGGGCAGAAGGTGTGGGCGGCGATGACGGCGATGGCGCGTTCGCGCATTCTGCGCCGTGCGGTGGATATTCTGCGCGAGCGCAATGACGAACTGGCGGCGCTGGAAACGCTGGATACCGGCAAGGCAATGTCGGAAACCACCGCGGTCGATATCGTCACCGGCGCCGACGTACTGGAATACTACGCAGGGCTGATCCCGGCTATCGAAGGCCAGCAGATCCCGCTGCGCGACACCTCTTTCGTTTATACCCGCCGCGAGCCGCTGGGCGTGGTGGCCGGTATCGGCGCCTGGAATTACCCGATTCAGATCGCACTATGGAAATCCGCGCCGGCTCTGGCGGCGGGCAACGCAATGATCTTCAAACCGAGCGAAGTGACCTCCCTGACTGCACTGAAACTGGCCGAGATCTACACCGAAGCCGGCGTGCCGGACGGCGTGTTCAACGTGCTCACCGGCAGCGGCGCAGAAGTCGGCCAGTATCTGACCGATCACCCAGGCATTGCCAAGGTGTCCTTCACCGGCGGGGTAAAAACCGGCAAGAAAGTGATGGCCAATGCCTCGGGTTCAACGCTGAAAGAAGTCACTATGGAACTGGGCGGCAAGTCGCCGCTGATTATCTTTGACGACGCCGATCTGGATCGCGCTGCCGACATCGCCATGATGGCCAATTTCTACAGCTCCGGCCAGGTGTGTACCAACGGTACGCGCGTGTTTGTCCCGGCGGCGTTGCAGGCAGAGTTTGAAGCGAAAATCCTCGAACGCGTGAAGCGTATTCGTCTGGGTGATCCTGCCGATCCGCAAACCAACTTTGGGCCGCTGGTCAGCTTTGCGCATATGGAGTCCGTGCTGCGCTTTATCGAGAGCGGCAAGAACAGCGGCGCACGTTTGCTGTGCGGCGGTGAGCGCGTGACCGAAGGTGAATACGCCAAAGGGGCTTATGTGGCGCCGACGGTGTTTACCGATTGCCGTGACGACATGGAAATTGTGCGTGAAGAAATCTTCGGGCCGGTAATGAGCATTCTCAGTTATCACAGCGAAGAAGAAGTGGTACGCCGTGCCAACGACACCACTTTCGGCCTGGCCGCCGGACTGGTGACCAAGGATTTAACCCGAGCTCACCGTGTGATTCACCAGCTTGAAGCCGGCATTTGCTGGATCAACACCTGGGGCGAGTCGGCGGCGGAAATGCCGGTTGGCGGCTACAAGCAATCCGGCGTCGGCCGCGAGAATGGCCTGAGCACGCTGGAGCACTACACGCAGATCAAATCGGTGCAAGTCGAGCTGGGCGAATACACCTCGGTGTTCTGATATTCCCGTCGCCTTTCGAGCTACAGCATCGTTGGCCGCGAACGCGGACCCCAGTCACTTACTTGAGTAAGCTCCTGGGGCTCCACGCCCTTGCCGCCTGGCTGTAACTCGAAATCCATAGGGAATGCCCCTGATTTTGAATCCAATATTGCCTGCCTATTGCGTATAGAGCCCTTCAGGCCATTCGCCTCATTCAGGCAAACAGATTAAGGAGATAATGAGTGGAATACGATTACATCATTATCGGTGCCGGCTCTGCCGGTAACGTATTAGCCACCCGTTTAACCGAAGACGCCGATGTCAGCGTGTTGCTGCTGGAAGCCGGCGGCCCGGATTACCGGATGGATTTCCGTACGCAGATGCCGGCCGCGCTGGCCTTCCCGTTGCAGGGGCGCCGCTACAACTGGGCCTACGAAACCGATCCTGAGCCGCACATGAACAACCGCCGTATGGAATGCGGCCGTGGCAAAGGTCTGGGCGGTTCTTCGCTGATCAACGGCATGTGCTACATCCGCGGCAACGCGATGGATTTCGACAACTGGGCAAAAGCGCCGGGTCTGGAAAACTGGAGTTATCTGGACTGCCTGCCGTATTTCCGCAAGGCGGAAACCCGCGATATCGGCCCGAACGATTATCACGGCGGCGACGGCCCGGTCAGCGTCACTACCCCGAAAGCCGGCAACAACGAACTGTTCCACGCGATGGTGGAAGCCGGCGTGCAGGCGGGCTATCCGCGTACCGAAGATCTGAACGGCTATCAGCAGGAAGGGTTCGGCCCGATGGATCGTACCGTGACGCCGAAAGGCCGCCGCGCCAGCACCGCTCGCGGTTATCTGGATCAGGCGCGTTCACGCCCTAATCTGAAGATTGTCACTCATGCACTGACCGATCGTATTCGCTTCGATGGCAAACGTGCGGTGGGCGTTGATTACTTGCAGGGCGACGGCAATCAGATCGCCAGCGCAAGCGCGCGGCGCGAAGTGCTGCTGTGCGCCGGGGCGATTGCCTCGCCGCAGATCCTGCAACGCAGCGGCGTCGGCCCTGCGTCGCTGCTGAAAAGTCTGGATATCAAGGTGGTGCACGATCTGCCGGGCGTCGGTGAGAACCTGCAGGATCACCTGGAAATGTATCTGCAGTACGCCTGTAAAAAACCGGTGTCGTTGTATCCGGCATTGCAATGGTTCAACCAGCCGAAGATTGGCGCAGAGTGGCTGTTCAACGGCACCGGCATTGGTGCCAGTAACCAGTTTGAAGCCGGCGGTTTTATCCGTAGCCGCGAGGAGTTCGCCTGGCCGAATATCCAATATCACTTCCTGCCGGTGGCGATTAATTACAACGGCAGCAACGCGGTCAAAGAGCACGGGTTCCAGGCTCATGTCGGGTCGATGCGTTCCCCGAGCCGTGGCCGGGTGCAGGTGAAATCGAAAGATCCGCGTCAGCATCCGAGCATCCTGTTCAACTATATGGCGACAGAGCAAGACTGGCAGGAGTTCCGCGACGCGATCCGTATTACGCGTGAAATCATGGCGCAACCGGCGCTGGACGAGTACCGCGGTCGCGAAATCAGCCCGGGGCCGGAGGTGCAGACCGACGAGCAACTGGACGCCTTTGTGCGTGAACATGCTGAAACCGCCTTTCACCCTTCCTGCTCATGCAAAATGGGCGAAGACGAGATGGCCGTGGTCGACGGCCAGGGGCGGGTGCACGGCATGGAAGGGCTGCGGGTGGTGGATGCATCCATCATGCCGCTGATCATTACCGGTAACCTGAACGCCACCACGATCATGATTGCCGAGAAGATTGCCGACAACATTCGCCAGCGTGCGCCGTTGCCACGCAGTACCGCAGAGTATTACGTGGCCGGCGACGCCCCGGCGCGCAAGCCGTAACCTACATGCTCTCTCGCCGCTGAGGGGGAGGGCTGCTGTAGCAAGCAACCCCCTCTCCAATGCTCTTCCCCGAGGCGAGGGGGCAATTCATACCCGTCATCTTTCAAGCTACAGCGAGATCGCCTGATCGAAACTGTTGGGTGTCGCCATGCGCCACATACGCGCATAAAAATCACTTTGGATCTCTTTTTCCAGCAAAGCGCCTGGCTCCAGGTAGTAATAGATGTCCGCGTAGACCTTGATTTCGGTTGAGGTGATGCGGCGTAGCATATGGTGAGACGTCAGTTGCTCCGGGCGGCTGACGCCGGCCGCTGCCAGCATTTCCGCCAGCGCTTTGACCGTATTTTGGTGGAAGTGGTAAACGCGTTCCGCCTTGTTCGGTACCACTAATGCCTTCTGGCGCAGCGGGTCCTGCGTGGCGACGCCGGTCGGGCAGTGGTTGGTGTGGCAGCTTTGCGACTGGATGCAGCCGACGGCAAACATAAAGCCGCGCGCCGAGTTCACCCAGTCGGCCCCCAGCACCAGCACGCTGGCGATGTCGAAGGCGCTGATGATTTTGCCGCTGGCACCGACTTTGATCTTGTCGCGCAGCCCGCAGCCCACCAGAGTGTTGTGGACGAACAATAGCCCTTCGCGCAACGGCATACCCATATAGTTGGATAACTCAAGCGGTGCGGCGCCAGTGCCGCCTTCCTTACCGTCTACTACGATAAAGTCCGGCAAAATATGGGTATGCAGCATCGCCTTGGCGATAGCGACAAACTCCCACGGGTGGCCGATGCACAGCTTAAAACCCACAGGTTTACCGCCGGACAGTTCGCGCAGTTGCTGGATAAAATGCATCATTTCCACCGGGGTAGTGAAGGCGCTGTGCGAAGCCGGAGAAATGCAGTCTTCCCCCTCGGGCACGCCGCGCGTGGCGGCAATTTCCGCATCCACTTTTTTTGCCGGCAAAATGCCGCCATGGCCCGGTTTGGCGCCCTGGCTGAGTTTGATTTCAATCATTTTTACCTGCGGGCTTTTTGCCTGCTCGGCAAAACGCTGCGGATCGAAATGGCCGTCGGCGGTGCGGCAGCCGAAATAGCCGCTGCCCAGTTCCCACACCAGATCGCCGCCGTGCTCGCGGTGATAGCGGCTGATGCTGCCCTCGCCGGTGTCATGGTAGAAATTGCCTTTCGCTGCGCCAAGATTGAGGGCGCGGATGGCGTTGGCCGACAACGCGCCGAAGCTCATGGCGGAGATATTAAAGATTGAGGCGGAATAGGGTTGGCTACAGTCCGGGCCGCCGATCGCTACGCGAAAACTGGTGGGATCGGATGCCGCTACCGGGCGCATGGAATGGCCGATGCATTCATAACCCGTTTGATAAACGTCCAGTTGGGTACCGAATGGCTTGTCGCCCATCTCATTTTTGGCGCGGCGATAGACCAGCGTGCGTTGAGTACGTGAGAACGGGATCTGGGCGTTATCTTCTTCCAGTAAATATTGGCGTATTTCCGGGCGGATAAATTCGAAGAAAAAGCGCAGGCGGCCGATGATCGGATAGTTGCGGCAGATGGCGTGGCGTTGCTGAGTCAGATCGTAAATGCCCAGTGCGCTCAGACACCCGAAAAGGAGGGTCGGCAGCCAAAACCAGGGCCGCTGCGGCAACAGCGTCAATGACGCCAACGCAAGCAAGATGCTCAAAACAAAGCAGGTATAACGGCTGAATAAGGATGATTTCATAACATCTCCTGATGTTTTTTATTTAATCCAGACGACAGGGCTCGCGGGACTTTCCCGCGGGCAAATCGTAACCAATAGACAGGAGTGTTATGTGACTGTTGCTGCTTTGTCGCTCATTGTTACATTAATTTAACCTGGCGCGACAAAAGCAGGCCGCCGGGTAGCAGCCTGAAGGGTCATTTACTGGCGACGAAGATGGTGCTCATGCTGCGCAAACGCAGCTTTTTCATCGCGCTGTATTTTTGCGAGAAGATGGTTTTGGGGTGCGTGCCGCGCTTCTGGGCAATATGCAGCAGGCTATCGCCACGCAGCAGGTTGAAGATGACATCGCTTTCCGCCGGGCTGAGTTCGCGGGTTTTCTGCATTTTTATCCCGCCTGATTCTTTGCTTTCCAACAGATTTTGTATTTTTTCCTGCAGCGAATAAAGTGGGATGCGGGTAGAGACCAATTCAACGGAAATACCCAGTATCGACAGCAGTTTCACTACGCGTTCGTCATCATAAAACACCAGGATCCGGGTTTTGGTGTTGTATTGCTGATGCATTGACACCAGGCTTTCAATGACGTTGACACTTTGCTCCAGATTTTGCGAGGTAAAGATCAGCGCGATATCGTGCTTAATTATCTTTTCCGCCTTGGAACCCCCCTGCATAAAATCCGAAAACAGTCTGATATCGTACTTGCCGTAATGTTTTTTCACTAATACCGAAAGACCGACATAGCTGTACTTACACTCACTAATAACAAGGACATTGTTTTTAGACATAATGGCAGACACCAATAATGAGTTAAAAGTATTCAGCTGTAAGAAGCGAGTTCAAATCCTTGATGTCGGATTCCTTCCACAGCTTTCCCTGCAGTGCGTAATATGGCATTTCGTCCAGCCATTTTTTATGGTCGGGAGTTTCAACCCCTTCGATAATTACCTTGTAATGGTTAAGGTAAAAAAATCGCAATAAAGCGCGCATTAAGCCGTCACCGCCAGATTTTTCCATAAAATTCCATAACAAAAATCGGTCGAGCTTAACGAAGCGGAACTGGCTGTTGTACAACGCGGAAAAACCGGCGTAGCCAGAACCAAAATCATCGAGCCAAAATGAATAACTTTTCAGTAAGGGATCGCCATGAACGCGATCTTTTACCAGTCGGGTTGAGTTTTCGCTGATTTCAAAGTGAATACAACGAGTGGCGCGAATTCTTTCTGCAAAATGGTCGCTGGCCAGCGATCGTAACGAATGGTCGTCCACATTCAATGTGGCTATAACCTGATTATCACGAAACCAGTGATTATATTTTTCTATCAGGCTGACTTGTTCTAACAGAATCTCAATCCGGGTTGCGCTATCGGCAGAACGAAAAAACTGTTCAGGGGAGAAATGAGCATGTTCGCTATTGAAAGTGAATCGGGACAAGCATTCAACGGCCAGCAATTGTCCGGATTTTCCGAACATAGGCTGGAAAACATAATTAATCCCGTTATTTTTCGCTCTAAAAGAACCGCTCATTTCTCAATCCCTTGACTGATATGTAACTTCTTGTTTTTTAACGGTAATAAAAGTAAATAAATGCTTTTTATTGGTAATTATCTTATTTAATTTAACCAGGACGTGCCATGCCGCCTCCAGACCATTAAACGCGCAATTTGTCGTGAAGTCCAAATGATTTAAAAGGTAACAAAATGTAAAATTACAGGATAATATCCTGATAATTATGACTTAAAGCAATATGTTGCACTGCCTGGCTTTTCAAAACACAGATTATTCCTATTCAGTTGAATCGTCAACATCGATCGATAGGTATTTGTTGATAGTTTTTTCCTATCAAGAGGGGTGATATGAATGTTATAAACGATTTAACAATAAGAATACGCCTAGTCTATATTTCGCCGGGCAATGGATTCATCGGGGCTTCATTCCTGACAAGGAGTAGCATCGCTGAATGTACTTAATAGTTGTATTAATTCATCGAGAGTCTAAATATGAAAATTTCTAAACTGTCTGCCGTATTGGCATTGGCTGTAAGCGCCGCTACTATTTCTTCTTTTTCTGCACAAGCGACTGACGGTACTATTACTTTCAACGGTAAAGTGACTGACCAGACTTGTACTATCAGCACCCCGGGCGGTAAAGATTTCACCGTTACTCTGCCAACTGTTTCTGCTTCAACTCTGGCAACTCAGAGCGCGACTGCCGGCCGTACTCCATTCGCAATCAACCTGACCAAATGTTCTAAAGGCCAGGTAGCCACTTATTTCGAACCAGGCGCAACTGTTGATTTCAATACTGGCCGTCTGAACAACCAGGCACAGACTGATGCAGCGACCAACGTGCAAATTCAGCTGCTGGGCAGCAACAACCAGTTCCTGCCAATTCTGGCCGCCGGCACCAACGGCGCACAGAATAACTCTCAGTGGGTTACCGTTGCTAACGAAGGCGATTCTGCTGACCTGAACTACTACGCTGAATATTACGCGACCAACGCTGCCGGCGCTGGTGATGTGACTTCAAGCGTTCAGTACACCATCATTTATCAATAAGTAATATTCTTATTCGGGCGGGGGAGTTACCCCCGCCGTTTTTCCCTACCGTAGTGATAAAATAATGAAAAATTCATTTAAAAAATACAGTGTATTGCTGATTGCCGCGCTATTCAGCAGCAGCGTTTTTTCCAGTGTCATCATTAACGGTACGCGTATTATTTATCCGGGAAAACAACGGGAAGTTACTGTCCAATTATCAAATAATGGAACTTCACCGGCATTGATCCAATCCTGGATTGACGAAGGCGATGCGAAAACCACGCCTGAAAACAGCAAGGCGCCGTTTATCGTTTCCCCGCCAATCAGCCGTGTTGAACCGGCTACCGGCCAGGCGCTGCGTGTTTCACTGACCACGTCAGCATTGGCACAAGACAAAGAATCCCTGTTCTGGTTGAACGTACTGGAGATCCCTCCTGCGCCGACCGGGGCAAGCAGCAGTACGCCTGAAAACTTTTTACAGGTGGCTTTCCGCACCCGCGTCAAACTGCTGTATCGTCCGGCCGGCCTGACTGGCGAAGCGAACGATGCACCTGAAAAACTGCAGTGGCGCTTTAGCGGCGCCGGCGTCAGCGTGAAAAACCCAACGCCGTATTACGTGTCGTTTACCGAAATCAATGCCGTCGTCAACCAGAAGAAAGTGCCGTTGGCGCCACACGGCGACATGCTGGCTCCAGGCCAGGAAAAAACGCTGTCGTTTTCCGGTGACAGCTCGCGCATCGCCGACGTTGCATTTACCACCATTAACGATTTTGGCGGACGCGTGTCCCGCACTAAGAATAAGCAAAAGTAACTCTTGGAAGAGAGACTCATACCCCAGAGCGCAAGCTGTCGGTGGGGTGAGCTTAATTTGGTAAAGGAATGCTTTTATATGAAAGAGTTGCCTATCTCTGCGGCCATTAAACTGGCGCTATTTAACTATAAATCGATTCTGTTGTTGACCGGCGGTGCGTTTTGCCTGGCGGCGCCTGGATTTGCCCTGGCGGAAATCGTTACCGACAGCAAAAAGCCCACCGCCCCGGTTGAAGCTTCCTTCAACAGCAGTTTCCTGGTTGGAGAGGCGCAAGGCGTCGATCTTTCGCGTTTCCGCGATGGCAACCCTATTCTTGCCGGCAAATACTCACTCGACGTTTATGTTAACGGCGAGTGGAAAGGCAAGAAGAGTATCGATTTCAAAAACGTACCGGGTAAAAACAGTGCCGATACCTGTTTTTCTCTGCTGTCGTTGGATGAATTCGGTGTGGATACTGCGGCATTGAGCAGCGATCCTTCGGTCACTACCGATACCTGTAAAAGCCTGCCGCAGTGGGTGCCGGAAGCCTATTATCGCCTTGATACCAGTTCGCTGCGAATGGATATCAGTATCCCGCAGTCGTCGCTGCGCCGTAGTGCGCGCGGTTATGTCGATCCGAAATTCTGGGATCGCGGCATTACCGCCGGCAGCCTTTCGTATAATTTCAATGCCTTTAATACCCACAGTTCCGCCAACGGCAGCAACGCGGATTCAACCAACGCTTATTTGACCCTGAACGCCGGGTTAAACGTGGCCGGTTGGCAGTTGCGCCATGACTCTAACGTCAACTGGCGCTCCAACGAAAGCACCCATTGGCAAAACACCGCCACTTACGCGCAGCGTGCCATCCCGGCTGTGCGCGGCATGCTGACGTTGGGTGATACCTATACCAGCGGCGACTTCTTTGATTCTATCGGTTTTCGCGGCGTACAGGTCGCGACCGATGACCGCATGTTGCCCGACTCTCTCAACGGTTATGCGCCTGTGGTGCGTGGCGTGGCGCAAAGTAACGCGCTGGTGGAGATTCGTCAGAATAACCAGTTGATCTACCAGACTACCGTTGCTCCCGGCGAATTCGTGATTAACGATCTTTACCCAACCGGTTACGGCGGCGACTTGAACGTCACCATCAACGAGGCCGACGGCAGCAAGCGCCAGTTCAGCGTGCCTTACGCTTCGGTAGCGCAGATGTTGCGTCCGGGGATCCAGCGTTATGCCCTGACCGCAGGCCGAGTGCGCGATGATAATTTGAGCAAGGAACCCGATATGTTCCAGGCGACTTATCAGCGCGGGTTTACCAATATCATCACCGGCTACACCGGCGCTATCGCCAGTGACGGCTATGGTGCCGTGTTGTTGGGCAGTGCGGTGGCGACGCCGATCGGTGCCTTTGCTCTGGACGTGACTCAGGCCAATACCCGCCTGAAGCAGGGCGACCAATCCGGTCAGAGCTATAAGCTCAGCTACAGCAAGTTGATGACTGAAACCAACACCAACTTCACCATCGCCGCTTATCGCTACTCCACCTCCGGTTACCTTTCGTTGCGCGACGCCGTTTACTCGCGAGACAACGAACGCAAGAACCTGAGTGCCGACGCCGTTAACCGCCAGCGCAGCGAATACCAACTGACCCTCAACCAGGGGCTGGGCGATGACTTTGGCGCGTTGTATATCACCGGTTCGGTTCGCGATTACTGGAACCGGGGCGGCAGCACCAAGCAGTATCAGGTGGGTTATAACAACTATTATGGTCGCGTCACCTACGGCCTGTCCGCCATGCGCACCTCGGACATGTATAACCGTGATGAAACCCGTTATTACCTGACGCTGTCGGTTCCGTTCAGCGTCGGTTCGCAGACGCTGAGCCTGAACAGTTCATTGGGCTATACCGATAACGGCTACGACAGCAGCCGCGTGGGCATTAACGGTTCTACCGGTGAAGACAACAACATCAGCTACAGCGCGGCGCTGGCTAACGATCAATCCGGCGGCACCAACAGCAGCGTAAGCGGCGAATACCGTAGCCGGTTCTCGACGCTGAACGGTTCTTACAGCTACGGCAAAGATTATCGTCAGTCGTCGATCGGGGCATCGGGCAGCGTAGTGGCTCACAGCGGTGGGGTGACCATGACGCCGCAGCGCGGCCAGACCATGGTGCTGGTAGAGGCGCCGGACGCCGCCGGGGCTATCGTGACCAACTCGCCGGGCGTGCGTATCGATGATAACGGCTATGCGGTAGTGCCTTATGTGGCACCATACCGCATGACCAACGTAACGCTCGATCCGAGCGGCATGTCGCGCGATGTGGAGCTGGAAAGCAGCAGTCAGCAGATTGCGCCTTACGCCGGTGCCATCGCACGGCTGGAGTTCAAAACCACCAAAGGCCAGGCGTTGATCATTCATGCCCTCGGCCCGGACGGCAACGCATTGCCATTTGGTTCTGAAGTGCTGGATACCCGTAATCAGGTGGTGGGCATCGTCGGCCAGGGCAGCCGTATCTACTTGCGTACGGAAACGCAAAAAGGGCTGTTACAGGTGAAATGGGGCACGCAGCCTACGCAGCAGTGTTCTGTCAGCTATAGCTACAAGGCAAAAGCGCAGGGCAATACTGACTACGAAATTATTGAAGCGAGTTGCAAATGATAAAATTAACGCGTGTTCTGTCACTGAATAAAACGTCAGCGAAATGCTTGATGCTGCTCGGTTTGATGATGGTGGGCGGTCAAAGTGCTTATGCCGCCTGTTCTGTCAGAAGTGGTTACAAGGCGCAGGTGATCAATATGAAGCTTGGGCGTGTGCTGGTGACCCCAGGCAGCCAGGTGGGCGACACTTTGGTTACCGGCCAGTTTCCAATCAATGAAGTCAGTAATATCGGCAGTTGCTCAAGAGGCGGCAGTGCGATTGGTTCGATCATGCAGGGCAGCTCTACCAGCTTCGCCAATGTGTGGAGCACCAATATTCCGGGTATCGGCATTCGTTTGTACCGTGAGGCCGGCTCGGTGAGTAACTTCTACCCTCATACCTTGAGGTTCTCTGGTAATTCCAACGTGACCCTTAACGGCGGTTACTTCAAGATCGACGTCGTTAAAACCGCGGCTCAAACAGGCACCGGCCAGCTGACTACCGGGCTCTATACCAACTATTACATGGACGGTACCGGTCCTGGGTTGCCGCTGCTGCAATCGATTGTCGATGCCAACAGCCTGACGATCGTCACTTCCACCTGCAATGTGGACAGCGGTTCCAAAAACAAGGTGGTTAATCTGGATACCGTCACGGCAGCCTCTTTTGGCGCCGTCGGCTCAACCCAGGGTGAGAAGGCGTTTGATCTCAACATTAACTGCGTTGGCGGCGTCGGTGAAAATCTGCTGCCAGGCAATGCCGGGCAGGGGATTGTGAATGTGCGTTTTGACTACACTCCAGACAGTTCTAATGCGCCTGGCGTGATCAAATCGCAATCTGGCGCCAATACGGCCTCCGGCGTTGCCGTGCAGTTGTTGACGGGCAGCACCACGCAGCCTATCAAGAACGGTGACGCGGTCAATGCAGGCCGCACCGTGCCGAACCAGGCCAACACCCTGACCTTGCCGCTGAAAGCCCGTTACTACCGTACCGGCACTACGATCAAAGGCGGTAATATCCAGTCGACCGCAACCTTTACCATCGAATACAACTGAGTATTGCGGGCATTAAAAAAGCCAATGGGATTGCCCATTGGCTTTTTGCTTTTTATCCGCCTTAGCGCTGGCCCATCCAATGAGTGCAGGCGCCCTCGACGCATTTCCCCGCATACCACAAGTGCGCGCCCGACGGCTCGTGCCGATGCCCGTTCTGCGGCGCGATCGGTTGCGGACGCATCTCTACCACGTCCCAGCGCGTGGTGCGGCGATACACCGCCGGCGTTTTGCCGAACTGTTTTTTAAATGCGCGTGAAAATGACGGCTGGGAATCAAAATGGAACTGCAAGGCGATGTCGAGAATAGGGCGTGGGGTCGAACGCAGCGCCTGCGCGGCCTGTGACAGGCGGCGCTCGCGGATATAGCTGCCCAGCGCATGGCCGGTGGTGCTGCGGAACATCCTTTGCAGGTGCCACTTGGAGTAGCCCGATTTCGCCGCCACGTTATCTAAAAGCAGCGGTTGATCCAGATGAGTTTCAATCCAGTTCAGCAAATCGTGAATGATATTGACGCGATCCATTGTTTAAGTTCTCCCGCGGTACGGCATTCAGGTCATAGTGGGTAAGAGTAATTATCCAAGCTAGTTCTTTGATAATAGGCCGCTGAACCGGGTTACGCAAGTGTTAACTGGAGGGCTAAAGGTGGCTAAACGTGCTCTTCGAGCTGCGGAGAAACAGAAAAGGCCGCACGAGGCGGCCTTGAGGGAAGGGGGAACAAACGTCGAATCAGTGAGTTTCCGGCTTCACTTCGATATAGTCCAACTGCAAGACGCTGCTGGTGTAGCCGCGGATCTTGTTGGTCATTTCAATGTCGCCGTTCAGCTTGTGACCATAGGATGGAATGATCTCTTTCAGCTTGCTCTGCCATTCCGGCCTCGCCACTTTATCTTTGAACACTTTTTCCATCAGGTGCAGCATGATTGGCGCAGCGGTAGAAGCGCCCGGTGATGCGCCTAGCAGGGCGGCGATGCTGCCGTCCTCGGAGCTGACCACTTCGGTGCCGAACTGCAACACGCCGCCTTTCTCATCGTCTTTCTTGATGATCTGCACGCGTTGGCCGGCGGTCCACAGCTTCCAGTCGGCCTGTTTGGCTTCAGGGAAGTACTCTTTCAGCGCAGCGAAACGGTCATCGTCGTTCATCATCAACTGGCCAACCAGGTATTTCACCAGGTCGAAGTTATCCAGCCCGACGTGGGTCATCGGCATCAGGTTAGACGTGCTCAGAGAGTGCAGCAGATCGAACAGCGAACCGTTTTTCAGGAACTTGCTGGAGAAGGTGGCGAATGGCCCGAACAGGACGACGCGCTTGCCATCCAGCATGCGGGTGTCCAGGTGCGGAACCGACATTGGCGGCGAACCTACGCTGGCCAGACCGTAAACCTTGGCCAGATGCTGATTCGCCACTTCCGGATTGGTGGTCACCAGGAACTGGCCACCGACCGGGAAACCGCCGTAGCCGTCAGCTTCAGGAATGCCGGATTTCTGCAACAGTGTCAGAGAGGCGCCGCCTGCCCCGATAAACACGAATTTGGCGTTAACGGTGGTTTCTTTACCGTCACGGTTCAGATCGGCCACGGTGACGCGCCAGGTGTTGTCGGCGTTGCGTTTGATATCGCGCACTTCATGGCTCAGGTTCAGCTTGAAGTTAGGATTTTTGGTCAGCGTATCCACCAGTTGATGGGTGATCACGCCAAAGTTGACGTCGGTACCCAGCGGCATGCGGGTCGCGGCAATTTTCTGCGCCGGATCGCGGCCGTTCATTACCAGCGGCGCCCACTGTTTAATCTGGTTGGCGTCTTCGGAGTATTCCATCCCACGGAACAGGGTGCTGTGCTGCAGCGCCTCATAGCGTTTGCGCAGGAAGTTGACGTTATCGTCACCCCAGACAAAGCTCATGTGCGGTACGCTGTTAATAAAGGATTTTGGATCTTTCAGGACGTTATTTTTTACCTGATAAGACCAGAACTGACGAGAAATTTCAAAAGACTCGTTAACCACCACGGCTTTGCTGATATCAATGGTGCCGTCTTCTTTCTCCGGGGTGTAGTTCATTTCGGCGAAAGCGGAGTGGCCGGTACCGGCATTATTCCAGCCGTTGGAGCTTTCTTCCGCAACGCCGTTCATGCGCTCATACATGTCGATGGACCAGTTCGGCTCCAACTCATGCAGGTAAGTCCCCAGGGTGGCGCTCATGATGCCGCCGCCAATCAGTACCACATCGACGGTCTTGTTCTCTTCTGCTGCAGCCTGTTGCGTGACGCCGAACAGATTCAGACAGAAGATCAGGACGAGTAATTTTCTCATTAAATCAAATCTCTTATGTGTAAATTCTACTCATTGCAGGTGAAAGAATTTATCGGGAGTTACCCTGGAAATAAGCCAAAACAGACCGCCCGGCATGAGCCGAATTGCAGTGATAATGTCTTTTTGTTAATAGTTTTCTTTAACGAAAAGTGGATTATTACAGGTTACCTGGAGGCGGAGTGTTCAACTCAGGTTACTGAGGGGATATTATTGTTTGCAAGAATGTTAAAAACTACTTTTGTAACTAAAAAAAGAGAAATATAGGCAGGAATAATTCATTTATTATTGCGGGCTAAATATAACCGTTAAATTAGCAGGGTTTAATTGCCGTTGATTTAAACGATATTTCATTATCACACAATATTTAGCGATGAATTGCAAAGGCTAGCCGGTAACAAAAAGAAAATGGCCGCCGTAGGGCGGCCGGCATCCGATTAGCGCGGTTGCCAAATACCGCGGGTTGCGGTTTCGGCGGCATAGGTGCTGAAATCACGCGCCGGGCGCCCAAGGCTGCGTTGAACGTCGTTGGTCAGTGACGCGTTGCGTCCATCCAGTACCGTACTGAATAGATACTCCAGCAAGCTGACCATCTCCTCCGGCAACTGCGCTTCGCGCAGATAACCGACATAATCGGCTATCGGCACCTGCCGATAGAGAATCTCACGTCCGCTGGCGGCGGCAATTTCGTTAATGGCTTGTTCAAACGTCATCAGTCGCGGGCCGGTTAGCTCATATACCCTATTGCTGTGGCCGGGCTGAGTGAGAGCGGCGACCGCGGCGTCGGCGATATCATCGGCATCAATAAAAGGTTCTGGAATTTCGCCCGGCGGCAAATAAACCGTGCCGTTCAGCAGCTCATCGAGAATAAAGCTTTCGCTGAAGTTCTGCATAAACCAGCTGGCGCGCAATATCGTCCAGTCCGCGCCGCTGCGCTCTACCATTTCTTCTGCCTGGCGAGCTTCGTCTTCTCCGCGCCCGCTGAGCAACACGATCTTTTGCACACCCCCCGTTACCGCCTGTCGGCAAAAACGTTCAATGGTGTCGATGGCGCCCGGCACCGCCAGATCGGGCTGAAAGCTGAGATACACCTTTTTCACATCTTGTAAGGCCGGTTGCCAACTGTCGCAGTCCTCCCAGTCAAAAGGAATGGCGGCGCCACGGTGGCCGGGGCGTACGGCCACGCCATGTTGTTGCAAACGCGCTGCTACACGGCTGCCGGTTTTACCGGTGGCGCCTAAAACCAGTATCGGTGAGGTCTTATCGCTGTTATCCATCGTTCATCTCCAAAATGTGAGTATTACTCATGTTTTGTAAATATGATAAACCCTCGTATTATTGTCAAGGCAGTTTTTGGTTCAAAGGACGATGCTGATGAATGACAAGCAAAAAAATCCGCCCGCGTTGCGGCGTAAACCCAGCCAGACGCGGAGCCGCGAGAAGGTGGAGCTGATCCTCGATTGCGCCACCGCGCTGATAGCCCAGCAGGGCAGCGATGCGATGCGAATGAGCGAAGTGGCGCTCAATGCCGGTATTTCCATAGGGGCGCTATACCAGTACTTCCCGGATAAGACCGCTATCGTGCGCGTGTTGGCACAGCGTTATAACGAGGAAGCGCGCGAATGCATTGAGCAGTGTTTAACTCAGGTGCAGGATTTTCCGCAATTGATCGAGGCTTTTAGCTGCCTGATTGACGAATATTATGCCTTGTTTATGGCTGAACCCGTCATGCGGGATATCTGGGCGGCGACGCAGGCCAACAAAACGCTGCGCGAAGAAGAGGTGGCGGAAAGCCGATTGAACGGTGCGTTGCTGGCGGCGGCGATACGGCGTTTGCGGCCACAGGCGGATCCCGTTGCAGTTGAAAATGCCGCTTTTCTGCTGATGCATCTGGGAGAGGCGACGATGCGCCTGGCGGTCAGTACCGGCCCCGATGAGGGCCGCGAACTGGTGGAGAGCTATAAGCAAATGGCGGCGAAGGTGCTGGCAGATGCCTAGAACGTGCTACGGCAGCCTGCGCTGCCATTCTTCGTTCAACAAGGCGTAAATAAACTCGTCGCCCCACTCGCCGTTGAAACGATCGTTTTGCTGCAGGTGCGCCTCTTTGCGCATGCCCAGTCGCTCGACCACGCCGACTGAGCCCTGATTGGCGGCATCGAGCCGGGCAAAGATGCGGTGGCAGCCCACCTCGCCGAACCCGCGATCGAGCACCGCACGCACAGCTTCTGCGGCATAGCCTTTACCGGCGTAGACCGGGTTGAAGATATAACCGATCTCTGCTTGCAATGCCGCGCGGTTGGCCAGTTTCAGCAGCACTTCACCGATCAATTCCCCGCTGTCTTGCAGAGTGACCGCACAATAAAAGATATCGCCATCCTCACTGAAACGCGAAGCCACCGCCTGGGAAAGCTGTTCTTCCAACTGCGTGTCGTTCGGCGTGGGGGCGTACAAATAACGATAAACCTCCGGCAGGCGGTGATAAGCGGCGTAGGCGTTGAGATCGGCAGGGGTAAAGCGGCGGAGCCGCAGGCGTTCGGTGGTCAATGGCAGGCTAATCAACTGCAAGGGTTCATCCTTTTCATCTGGGCGCTTTGGCGCGAAGTGAAGACGCAAGGGTGAATATAGCCGTTAATCGATCATTTTTAACCTGTTAAAGCCGCTTCTCCCCCTGATATTCAGGAGGAGAAGGGATAGAGCAAGCTACCCGGCAACCAACTTACTTAATCGCCATGGCGTCACGCATGGTGTAGAACAGGTCGGTCTGATCGGTCAGGCCCACGATGTTAGCGGCACGCGGGCCGTAGGCGGCAACGCGCAACTGGGTGCCGGTGTGTCCCTGAGAGCCTTCCTCCGAGTTACCGTAGCTGATGGTCATTGGCGCGCCATCTTTGGTGGTCAGCGTTTGCGTCAGGCCTGGCGCTTTGGCATCGACGGCAATAATCTGGCTGGAATGGGCGTGGTCGGCGGTGACAATCACCAGCGTGTTGCCGTCGGCGCGGGCGAAGGCCAGCGCTTTCTGTACCGCTTCATCCAGATCGACCGTCTCGCCGAACTGGCCGCAAGGGTTGGCTTCATGGTCCTGCTTGTCGATCGATGCCCCTTCCACCTGCAAGAAGAAACCGTTCTGCTGGTTTTTCAGCAGATCTATCGCTTTTTCGGTCATCGCCGCCAGCGTTGGGATGTCGGCAGTACGTGCCGGGTTGTTCTCGCAGGTGACCGCCGGTTGGTCGATATTACCGTGATGCGAAGCTTTCGGGCCCTGCCAGCGCACCGGCATATTGCCGGCGGCAAACAACCCCAGCAGCGGTTTTTGCTGATTGGCTACGCTGATGGCATTCAGGCCGTCGAGGTTTTCCACCCACTGATAACCCAGCGCGGTTGCCTGGTCTTTCAATGATTTTCCCTGCCATTCGCCGCTTTTCGCCAGCTGATTAAAGGATTTCGCCCCACCGCCCAGCGAGACGTCGGCACGGGTTTTGAGCAATTGCTCGGTGATCGAGCCGCGGCCGCCATTCTCCAGCGCGTTGGTGGCGCATTTTTCGCTGGTTTCTTCCGGGCCGTAACATTTGCGCGAGGTAACATGCGAGACCTGCGCTGCCGGTGTGGCGTCCTGCAGCTCGGCGGTGGAGACGTTACCGGTGGCTTTGCCCGCCGCCTTGGCGATTTCCAGCAGCGTCGGCTGGTCCTTGCCGTTGACGTCAACTCCCAGCGCGCCGTTATAGGTTTTTACGCCGGTTGACCATGCGGTCGCCGAGGCGGCGGAATCCGTCACGTAATCCGGTTTGTGGGTTTTCTTATCCAGCGAGTAATGGGTGTACTGGCCGGTCAGCGGCAGGGCATCAATGCCTTTAAAATAGCCGCCCGCGCCTTCTGCGTAGTTGCGCGCCGAGGTGATTTCAGAATCGCCCATACCGTCGCCGATCAATAAAATCACGTTCTTAACCGTTTTGTCAGACAGCGAGGCTTTCAGCGCGGCGGTTTGATCGCCGCTCAGACGGCGTGCGCCGCCCGGCTCCACGATGTTACCGCGCGCCGCGCGCTCGGAAAGACCCGCGGTATTGGCCGGTGTTTCATCGGCGAAGGCGGTGGAACAAAGCAGGGCGGATAACACGGCGCCGGCGATCAAAGAAACGGGCTGCAGCATGGGAAAACTCCTTGTCGTAATAATAAAACACAAATAGCATCAGTTTGTTACGCAGGGAGAGTAGTGCAGAGGTGTGACACTTTTATGACGATGCGGGGGGCGAAAATGGGATAGCCGGCGGCTATCCCAGGCAATAAATTAGTCGTTGCGGGCGGGAATATTCAGGCCGCGTTGTACTGCCGGGCGCGCCAAACCGCGCTCCAGCCATTGCCCCACCCGTGGGAAACTGTCGAACTCCACCAGTTCGCGCGCTTCGTAGAAACCGATCAGGTTACGCACCCAGCCCAGCAGTGAAATGTCGGCGATGGTGTAATCCTGGCCCATGATCCACTCGCGGCCTTCGAGGCGGCTTTCCAGCACGCCGAGCAGGCGTTTGGATTCATTTTTATAACGCTCCAGCGGGCGTTTATCTTCGTATTCACGCCCGGCGAAGCGGTGGAAGAAGCCGAGTTGGCCGAACATCGGGCCGACCGCCGCCATCTGGAAAAATACCCATTGGATGGTTTCATAGCGCTGCGCGGGATCCTGTGGCAGGAATTGACCGCTTTTCTCTGCCAGATACAGCAGGATGGCACCGGATTCAAACAGCGCCAGCGGCTTACCGCCTGGGCCATCGGGATCGATAATCGAAGGGATTTTACCGTTAGGGTTCAGCGACAAAAACTCCGGTGTCCAGGTTTCATTCTTGCCGATATCGATCAGGTGCGCTTCATAAGGCAGGCCGATCTCTTCGAGCATAATGGACACTTTTACGCCGTTAGGCGTTGGCAGCGAGTAAAGCTGCAGCCGTTCCGGATGTTGCGCCGGCCACAGTTTGGTGATGGGGAATTGGGTTTGATCGAGCATGAGGAGTCCTCGGGTTGACGGTTTGCCTATTGAGTATTGCACCAAAGCTAACGCGTTGCGGGGTTAAACCGTGAGGTCAAAATGTGCTTTCAGAGCATTCTTGCCGGTGGCGGTGAGTTGCAGCTCGCGGCTATCGAGCCGGCGCTTTATCCAGCCGCGCTCGATAAAGGCGTTAAGTAGCGCTGCGCCAAGTGCGCCGCCAAGGTGAGCCTTGCGTTCGCTCCAGTCCAGGCAGCCGCAGGCGAAGCGCCGCCGTGAGGGCGCAGGCGCGCAGTCGACGCCCAATCGCGCCAGGGCGGTCTGCCCCGCATCGCTCAACCGGTAGTCTTCCTCGCCCACCAGCCAGGCTAACTGATGCAGACGGTCATGCAGTTTTACCGCCACTTCACCGGCCATATGATCGTAGCAGGTGCGGGCGAATTGCAGCGAGGTGGGGGTTGTGCTTTTCACCGTCGGCCGTTCGACGCCGGCCAGCGCCATCAGCGTTTCCAGCACATCGGCCACCGGCTGCCCCGCCAGGCGGAAATAGCGATAGCGCCCCTGTTTGACGCAGGCGATCAACCGTTGTTCCTGCAAGCGCGCCAAATGCCCGCTGGCGGTAGAGGCGGCGACGTCCACCGCGGCGCTGAGTTCGGTGGCGGTATAGGCGCGCCCGTCCATCAGCAGGCACAACATGCGCGCACGGGTACGGTCGGCGATAGCGGCAGTCAGTGCCGCCAGGCGATCTTCGATATCGATGTCATTCATACTTCGAGATTAGGCGAAGTATGGCTGTGCGTCCATCGCTATGATCTGTTCTTCCCCCGGTTCAGTTCGACGGAGTTCATCATGACCCTTTGTCCGTATACCCGTGCAGTGACTGCCGTCACTTCTGACAACCCGCGCGCCGACTATCTGCAGATGGAGCCCATGCAGTTTCAAACGCAATTGCAGAGTTGGGTTGCCGCTTCACCTTTGGCTGTGAGAGAAGCCTTGAACAACCCCGATCTGGGTGTACGTCCGACAGGTGAGCCGATCCCCACTTTTTTGTTGAACACGCCCGCAGAATCCATTTTCGGTGCACTGGTGCGAATGCAAGATGGTGAAGCGCATCCTCAACTTAACGCGGCTATACGGCAGGCATTAGCGGACATCGACGAAACCCAGCTCCAACAAACTGCATTGACTGTGGCGCGAGAAATAGCACCTTGTTTGCCGGATGCTAACCAGATCACCCGTTTTAACTATGCCTTGCCGGTGTGTGTTATCGCTTCACTGCTGGGCGTCGGTGCCGATGAGTGGACTGAACTGGTGGATGAAGTATTGGATTTTTCACGTTGCATTGCGCCTGGCGGGAGCGAACGCCAGAGAGCGTTGGGCATACTTGCTGCGGGGCCCCTTTCGGCGCGGCTTGAAAACCGTCGTGGCCCTTTATGGCTTAGCCTGCAGCGGGCATGCGCTATGCGCGGCATGGGGAATCAGACCGCGTTGTCCAATGCCATTGGGCTGATGTTTCAGGCTTGCGAAGGTACTGCCGGCTTGATCGGACAGGCGCTGTTAATGATGCGCAATCACGATGGGGATGCGCGGGCGCTGATTGAAAAAGTCCTTTCTGATACGCCTCCGATTCAAAATACTCGTCGTTTCGCGTTGCGGGATACGCAGGTAGCAGGCTGCACGGTGCTGGCTGGGCAATGCGTCCTGATATTGCTGTGTGCAGGTGACGAAAGCTTTGCTTTTGGTGATGGCGTGCATCGTTGTCCGGGTGCGAACTGGGCGAAAATCATTGCGCGGTACGGCATTCAACATTTATCCGTATTGGGCGTTGATCCGCAGGCGTTGAACAGTTTCCACTGGCGAGTTTCGCAAAACGCGCGCGTACCTGAATTTTACCTCTGACAGGAACTCTCTATGATTGCCGTTATTTTTGAATTGCAGGCCGCCGACGGGCAGCGTGAAACCTACCTTAAACTGGCGGCAGAGCTAAAGCCGCTGCTGGCGGAGATTGACGGATTTATCTCCATCGAGCGCTTTCAAAGCCTGGCCGATCCGCAACGGTTGCTGTCGCTGTCCTTTTGGCGGGACGAAGAGGCGGTAAAACAGTGGCGCAATCTCGAGCAGCACCGGGCTGCGCAGGCGCGTGGCCGCCATGATGTGCTGGCGCACTACCGCCTGCGGGTGGCTGAGGTGGTGCGCGACTATGGTTTGGAGCAGCGGGATCAAGCGCCGCAGGACAGTTGCGGCTATCACGCAGATTAGTGCAAGGCTGGTTTCGCTGTTGACAGCCCTTCCGGTTTTATTCTATTGATAGTGGATGAACAAAAACCGACTTGTATTCGCGCAGATTATTATCACCATTCTCAGAGTGGTGGGATAGCGCGTCTCTTTCAAGCCAAAACCCGCCAGTAAGGCGGGGCATCTCTCCTCCTGCTGGCCATCACCCAGGAGGACGTCATGGAAAATCACCCCCAGGCTGTTTTACATCTGATGTGCGGCAAAGCCGGTTCAGGCAAGTCGACGTTGGCAAACCGCTTGTCGCAGCAGCCGCAAACACTGTTGATTGTTGAGGACAGCTGGCTGGCGACGTTGTATGAACAACAGATGGCCGGATTGCAGGACTACGTCCGTTATTCGGCCCGGCTACGGCAGGCATTGAGCGAACATATTGTACAACTGCTGCGTAATGGGCTGTCGGTGGTGCTCGATTTTCCGATGAACACGCCGGATCGTCGTCTTTGGGCCAGGCAATTGGCAGACGCCGCCGGTGTTGGTCATTGTCTGCATTTTCTGGACGTCAGCGATGTGCAATGCAAGAGCCGGATAAAACTGAGAAATGAGCAGGGCGATCATCCTTTCGTGCTAAGCGAAGAAACCTTCGATCTGCTTACCCACTACTTTGTTTCCCCTTCAGAGGAAGAGCGGCTGACTGTGGTCAGATATGGCGATCAGGCCTGAGTCAGCCCGTTTGAGGGATGTGGTTTCAAACGCGGTATCGACAGCGACCTCGCTCTGCGGTGCAGAGCGGGTGTTATCTCTTGCGTTAACGGAAAGTTATGCCAGCGCGTTCCAACGCTGTATAAGCCCCAGCAGATGAACCAGACCTATGCAGAGACATATCAACGAACTTATGACGATGAATCTGTGGCTGCGGCCGGTATTGCGCAGCGCAACGGGGCCTGCGATACCACGCAACAAATAGATAAACGTGATGAAGCACAGCGCGGGGCGCAGCAATGGCAGCGGCGCAATAATGCCGGCGCCGGCCAAAGCGTACAGCGCCCAGATAAACAGCACCAGGGCGATACCCGCGGTCGCGATGGCCGGAAATTTCTTGCCGGCTTCGGCAGCGCGGATAAAGCGATCGCCGGCGCCGCACAGGCGATATCCGCGCGGCCCCGCCTTGATCACCCAAACATGCACCAGGGCCGCAATGGCGCTCAGTCCTGCGCCCGTCAGTAATGCCAAATTATAAGGGGTATCCATACTTCTCTTCGCTCCTGGGATAGGACTATTGCGTCAGTTTTTGTGACGCTCCTTGAACACCGTAGTGGCAATCAGGCTGATAGTCAGCATGCCGGTGACATACCAGGCCGGCGCCATAGGATTGCCGCTGACACCCAGCAGCCAGGTGACGACGAGCTGCGCCGACCCACCAAACAGCGTAACGCCGAAAGCATAAATCATTGAGGTGCCGGTAGCGCGGACATGGCGCGGTAGCGCAGAGACGATCAGCATGGTGCTCGACAACATATTGATCCCTAAAGCGCCAATCAGCAAGATGCGAAAGAGGATTGCCAGCCACAGATAGTGTGTGGAGCCCAGGAACCAGAATGTGGGATAAATCAGTATCAGAGCGGCAAAGATAGAGAAAAGCAGCGGCCTTTTGTAGTTTTGTACCCGATCGACATAACGGCCGGCGAAATAAACGGCGACGATTTGCACCACGGAGGCAATGCAGCTGAAGAGATAGGCGGTTGGCGCGGCAATATGATAGGTCTGCATCATATAGGTCGGCATATACAGCAGCACAATATAAACCATCACGGTGCCGGACATAATGATCAGCATCCCCAGCAGCAGATCTTTAAAGTGATTGCGCAGCACATCCCAGACCGGGTTAACCGGTGGGCGTTCTTGATCCGCAACCTCGCCGCTATAGGTTTCTTCCAGGTGTTTACGGATATACACGCCGACGGGAATAATCAGCAGGCCGATGATGAAAGGCACGCGCCAGCCCCAGGAATAGAGGGCGTCTTCCGGCAGAAAATAGGTCAACAGCAGCCCGAAAGAGGCGCCGAGCAAGGCGCTGATGCCTTGGCTGATCGCCTGCCAACTGACAAAGAATCCCCGCTGGTTGGCCCCGGCCGACTCCAGCAGCAGGGTGGTCGCAGACCCCACTTCACCGCCGGCGGCAAAGCCCTGAATTAATCGCCCGACCACGATCAGCATCGGTGCGAAGATGCCAATCTGCGCATGAGTGGGGGCGAAGGCGATCAGCGCCGTGCCGACGCCCATCAGAACAATAGTCATTAACATGGCGGCCTTACGCCCGACCCGATCGGCGTAGGCCCCCAACACCATGCTGCCCAGCGGTCGCATAATAAAGCCGACGCCAAAAACGGCCACCGACATTAATAAAGAACCGTAGGCCGTGTCGCTGGGGAAATACAGTTTACCGATAATGGCTGCAAAGAAGCTGTAAACGGTGAAATCGAAGATCTCCAGTCCGTTACCGAGGCTGGCGCCAAAAATGACCTTATGATTTATCTTTTTCTTTTCGATCGTCCGATTCTCGGATAACTCGTTTTCAACAGTGTTTGTCATTATTTCTATCTCTCGCGATGGGTGGCATGTTTTTATTGTTAATGTTTCACCAGTGATACCTGAGGGATGCTGTTTGTTGCGATCACACTATTGCAACCTCTTATTTACATATACTTGTATGTACAACTATATGCAATACAGGTTGTTTTCGGTGTAAAAATGGAGATTAATTGGTTTAACTTATTGTTTATTTGGTAATTTATTCGGGTTGTGATAAGAGTGTCAACCCTGCCGGGCTGACGATTTAGTGACCTGCCACACACAAAGGATCCGATTCCCTATGGGTTTTAAGAGGTGAATCACAATTTTAATCGTAGAGAGGAATCTGTGGTGGTGAGGTTCTGCCGTAGCAATAAAAATTGCTATTCGGCCTGAAGGAGAGGGTAAAGGCAACGCATTTACTTAATCCAGGGGAGTAATGGTTTATTACCCATAGGTTAACGTTATTTTTTTGTTGAGATGTTTAACGTAAATATTGGCTCTATCTATCACTCCGATGATACGCCTGATGGTTTTTTAGGCCTGCCTGTGAGTAATTAATATTTTGCGTGAATTTAATTTATTTAAATAATTGTTGTGGTGAATACAAATATGTTTTCTCGAACGCAGACAGGAATACGAGTAATCCAGGATATTGAGACGTCTCGAACAAGGCTCCCTATGCTCTGATGCGCCAGTAGTGCAAATGCGGGACTATTGAATGTCGTGACCAAGCCCCGCTGATTTTTTCTTAAACTTCTGTTTTTTGCATTTGCAGGCAAGGTTCCTGTTGCCATCTCAGTGTCAGGAAATCGACTAACGCCCGCGCTGCCGGGCCCACCGGCCCCGGCGGGTAAACGGAATAAACCCCGGTTTCTCTCCCTGTCCATTGCGGCAGCAGTTGCACCAATTCCCCCAAACGTATCGATTCGGCCATCGTCACGGCGGAATGAAACGCGATGCCTTGGCCGTCTATACAAAATTGTTTGACCGCATCGCCATTATCCGCTCGCATTCGGCCCTTGGGCTGAAACATTATTTCTCCCTGAGGCCCGAACAGGCGCCAGTTCTCGCCGTCGTGACTCGCCGTCGAAACCAGGCACTGGTGCTGCCGCAGTTCCTCGAGCGTTGTCGGTGTGCCGTGCCGTTGCAGATAATGCGGTGAGGCGACCAGGATCCGCCGGTTGTTGAGCAGTTTGCGCGCCACCAGGCTTGAATCCGGTAGTCGGCCAATGCGGATAGCGACCGCCACGCGCTCCGCGACAATGTCGACATAACGATCGGTCATCAGCAGGTCTACTCGCAGTTGGGGATACTGCGCCATAAACGCCGCCAGATGCGGCGCGACGTGCAGACGGCCAAACGACAGCGAGGTGCTGACACGCAACGTTCCCTGCGGCTGGCTTTGCTCATCGCGCATTCGCTCATAGGCCATTCTCAATTGTTCCAGGCCGGCGCTGCAGTCTGTGAAGTAGCGCTGCCCGGCGTCGGTCAGCGACATCGCCCGGGTGGTGCGGTTGATAAGCAACATATCAACCTGTTGCTCAAGCTTTTTGACCAGGCGACTGACGGCAGAAGGCGTCATATTCAGCGCTTGCGCCGCTCTGGCGAAGCTCTGATGTTCCGCCACGGCGACAAAGGCTTTTACCAGTTGCAGGGAAGGTTCTTCCATTCGTTCTCCCAGGGAATGAATATCTGAAATATGCGGCTATTATCATCCAGATTGATGATGGTTAGAATGCGTTTTTTATCGGGAGAACCTTATGGACACTCACAATAACGCCGCCGTTTTTGCCAATCTGCACCGTCAGCCACACCCATTACGCCTGCCCAATGCCTGGGACGCCGGCAGCGCATTGTTGATTGAAAGCCTCGGCGCCGCAGCGATCGCCACGACCAGCGCCGGTGTCGCATGGTCGCTGGGCTATCGCGATGGCGACAGGTTGCCGTTAGCCCCGCATCTGGCGAGCATTGCGGCGATCGCGCGCGTCATTAAAGTGCCGCTCAGCGTGGATATCGAAAGTGGCTACCCGGATGAGGAAGGCAGCCTGGAAAGCCGGGTGGCGCGCTTTATTGACGCCGGTGCGGTGGGCATCAATATTCAGGATGGGGCGGATTCGCCACAGATCTTGTGCGAGAAAATCACCCAGGTGCGTAATGTCGCGGAGCGCATGGGGGTTAAACTTTATATCAATGTGCGCACGGACGTTTATGCGCGCAGCCTGGTCCCTGCCGCCATGCGAGTCAGTGAAACGCTGAGTCGAGCCAAGAGTTACCATGAGGCGGGGGCTGATGGGTTGTTTGTTTTGGGCGTGACGGACCCGGAAGAGATCCGTGAAATTGCCGGCCAAACCGATCTGCTGCTTAATGTGATCGCCTGGCCTGGTCTTTTGCCGGCGGAGCAACTCGCCGCGCTTGGCGTTCGCCGGGTGAGCGTCGGTTCATGGATCCCGCAAAGCCTGTGGACGCACACCGCCAGATTGGCGGCAGGTTTTCTGGCCGATGGCAGTTCCGAACCGCTGTTCGGTGATGCAGCGCCTTACTCGCACATCAACGGCTGTTTTCCCGATTAACGAGTCAGGATGCCGGATGGGGGATTATCGCATTCGGCATGTTCGGGGAATGGAGCGGTTTCAAAAAATGGTTGAAGAAAAGTAAGGTTACGGTTGATGCCCGTATAATAAGAGTATATGAATCAAGCTATTTTATAGATTTTAATGAGGCATGTTATTAATACGGCTATAAGTTTTATATTTGCAATGGTTTTATTTATGTGGTTAGGTTTGTATAAGGAAAATGATTTTTTAATGTAGGTGAGTTTATGAAAAGGATTTTTATAGTTGCTACTTTGTCTTTTACTTCGTTATGTTCTCTCTATGGCTACGCAAATGAAAATCATTATGAAACCATAGAAAGTAACTTATCCCAGGTTGGTTATTTTTCCTTAGGTATGAATGGCTTTGTTGGCAGGATTAGTGAGGGAGAAGTTGCTGTAATAGATATTCTTAAAAGCAAGAGTGCAACTGATATTTTCCTGAGAATAGCCAATAATCCCAAGGCAACGCCAGAAAGTAAACTTTATGCCGCTTGTGGATTGAAGCAACTAGGTAAGCTAAATAATAACGACGTCAAATCAATTTTTGAAAAAGCGTGGAATGATGATGTTTCGATATTGAAAGCAGACATTTTAAGAAAAGAAAAATTTAAAAATTTATATTTTGGCATTTTAAATCATGGATGCATGTGAGTAAATTTACTGAATTATTTTATTTCTTGGGGAAATGGTTCATGACAACCTTCAAGCGGTAATAGCTTCACCGGTATCCCTCCGTCAACGTGCGGGCTTGCATTACGCCGAGCCACGGGGCCGGCATGCCGGGTTAACCTCATGATCCTCTGCCGCCGCACCTTTGTTCAAATTGTCACCGAAACTTCCCGCGATCTCTTATCCTCGTTATGGCATAATGCGCGCCAAATCACATTCCCAATGATATGAAGAGCGAGCGCTGTGTTAAGCACTAACAACATCACTATGCAGTTTGGCAGTAAGCCGTTGTTTGAAAACATCTCCGTTAAGTTTGGCGGCGGTAACCGCTATGGTTTGATCGGGGCCAACGGCTGCGGCAAATCCACCTTTATGAAAATCCTGGGTGGCGATCTGGTGCCGAGCGGCGGCAACGTGTTCCTCGATCCGAACGAACGCCTGGGCAAACTGCGTCAGGATCAGTTCGCTTTCGAACAATACAGCGTGCTGGACACCGTCATCATGGGCCACCACGAGCTGTGGGCAGTGAAGGAAGAGCGTGACCGCATTTACGGTCTGGCCGAAATGAGCGAAGAAGACGGCTATAAAGTGGCCGATCTGGAAGTGGCTTACGGTGAGATGGACGGTTACACCGCCGAAGCGCGCGCCGGCGAACTGCTGCTTGGCGTAGGCATCCCGGTTGAACAGCATTACGGCCCGATGAGCGAGATCGCGCCGGGCTTCAAACTGCGAGTATTGCTGGCGCAGGCGCTGTTCTCCGATCCGGAAATCCTGCTGCTCGACGAACCGACGAACAACCTGGACATCGATACCATTCGCTGGCTGGAGCAGGTGCTGAACGATCGTAACAGCACCATGGTCATCATTTCGCACGACCGTCACTTCCTGAACATGGTCTGTACTCATATGGCGGATCTGGACTACGGCGAGCTGCGCGTTTATCCGGGTAACTACGACGAATACATGACCGCGGCCACTCAGGCGCGCGAGCGTCTGGTTGCGGACAACGCCAAGAAGAAGGCACAGATTAACGAACTGCAATCGTTCGTGAGCCGCTTCAGCGCCAACGCCTCCAAATCCAAGCAGGCGACCTCTCGCGCCCGCCAGATCGACAAGATCCAGTTGGAAGAAGTGAAGGCCTCAAGCCGTCAGAACCCGTTCATCCGTTTTGATCAGGACAAGAAACTGTTCCGTAACGCGCTGGAAGTGGAAGCGCTGACCAAAGGCTTCGATAACGGCCCGCTGTTCAGCAAGTTCAACCTGATGGTTGAAGTAGGCGAGAAAGTGGCGGTGCTGGGCCCAAACGGTATCGGTAAATCCACCCTGCTGAAAACGCTGGTGGGCGACGCTCTGCCGGACAGCGGCAGCGTGAAGTGGTCCGAAAACGCTAAGATCGGCTACTACGCTCAGGATCACGAATACGAGTTCGATGACACCCTGACGGTATTCGACTGGATGAGCCAGTGGAAGCAGGAAAAAGACGACGAGCAAGCGGTGCGCAGCGTGCTGGGCCGTTTGCTGTTCAGCCAGGATGACATCAAGAAGAAAGTTAAGGTGCTGTCCGGTGGTGAAAAGGGCCGTATGCTGTTCGGCAAGCTGATGATGCAGCGCCCTAATATCCTGGTTATGGATGAACCAACCAACCACCTGGATATGGAATCCATCGAATCGCTGAACATGGCGCTGGAAATGTACGAAGGTACGTTGATCTTCGTTTCCCACGACCGTGAGTTCGTCAGCTCGCTGGCGACGCGTGTGCTGGAAATGACGCCGACCAAGGTTATCGACTTTACCGGCAACTACGAAGACTATCTGCGTAGCCAGGGTATCGTTTAACTCTGCTTAGGCAGTCAAAAGGCGGGAGCATTCCCGCCTTTTTTGTCTCCGTTATAGGGCAGAGTAAAATGCTCTTTTGAAACTCTGACATAAACTCCTCAAATATCGTTAACTATCTGCATTTCCCCCTGTAAGTATAAAATCTGGAATGCATGTCTTTTATTTATCGTAAAGTGAGTATAGAAGCTTGGTTTTATTATTTTAAACTGCCCGTATATTTACCTGATTCGTTAATGCCATTAATTAACCTCGCCATAAAATTCGCTAAAAATCGGTTACGCGAATGAATTATATATTTAAGTAGTTGCTGGTTTTAGTCTGTTTACCTTGTTTTTAATAAGGCTGAAAATATCTTGATATTTCCTCGTGCAAACGTTATTAATAATCGTTATCAAACATGATGAGAGGTTTTTTCAGTATTTTAGGGGTGATTAATGCAGTCTATTAAAACTAGTGGCATATTTTTTCGGAAATGGATGCGCTGCTCTACATACATATTTATGATATTTACTGCTGTGAATTATATTGGTGACAGTATTCATGGTGGGAATTTTTATTTCTTTTTCTTGATTGTTTTTTTATGCCTTGTGGGCGGCTTTGTCTTTGTTTTTTTCAACATTATCAATGTAAAGGATGACGAAGAATGAAAGAGCTTGGTTTGCGTGAAATTGCTCAGATATCGGGTGCTGGTGGTGAACAACTGGCTCAATTGGGCGGTACTTTAGTAGGGACCTGGGCCTCTGGTGGTAATCCTTACGCTGGAGCATTGGGGGGCTATGTCGCTGGCGAGTTATACACTGGGATACAAAATGGTCACCAAATCGCCCCCGGCATTGGACAAGGATTAGGATCATATAACCCTAATTATAATCCTGGCTTGATCGGACCATGGCAACCTTCTGGGAATAGCTTTTCTCTCGCGGAAATTCAGGCAATTGGCTGGGCAAGGTTTCAAAAAGATGTTTGGGGCGGATAGTATCGATCAGATTCAGAAGATGATTGGGTCAGGCATAATATAGGGCGACCCACCAAAGTTATGAGGGTTCACCCTATATGTTATTCATCAGTGACGTGGGGGCTCTGCAGTCCGGCATGGTTACCCATTTGGCCAATGCTTGCTATTCCCCACCGCACACCTCGCATTGCGGGCTCTTCGGCAATTTCATCTCGCGGAACTGCATCGTCATGGCGTCGAACATCAGCAGTTTTCCGGTAAGGGGCTGGCCGTATTGTGCCAATAGCTTAATCGCTTCTATCGCTTGTAGTGTACCGATTGTGCCCACCAGCGGCGCCATAACCCCAGCCTCGACGCAGGTCAGGGCGTTTTCGCCGAATAACCGGCTCAGGCAGCGGTAGCAGGGCTCGTCCGGCTGGTAGGTGAATACGCTGAGCTGCCCCTCCATGCGGATCGCCGCGCCGGAAACCAGCGGTTTGCGTTGCGCATGGCACTGGCGGTTGAGCAGATCGCGTGTCGCTACGTTGTCGGTGCAGTCCAGCACCAGATCGCAGGCGGCAATGTGCGCCGCCATCTGTTCGTCGTTCAACTGCCCGTCCACGGCATCAATACGGATATGCGGATTGATGGCGCTCAACTCGAGGCGAGCCGATTCGACCTTCGTCATGCCAAGGCGTGCATCGCGATGCAGGATCTGGCGTTGCAGGTTGGAGAGGGCGACGGTGTCGAAATCAACCAGCGTCAAGTGGCCGACGCCCGCCGCGGCCAGGTATGGCGCAGCAGCGCAACCTAGCCCGCCCAGGCCGATAATCAGCACTCGAGCGGCCTTCAGTTTTTCCTGGCCGTCGAAGTCAAAGCCGCGCAGGATAATCTGACGGTTATAGCGCAGCGTTTCGGCGTCGGTTAATTCCGGCAGCATGTTCAGCTCCTCAACAAGGTGTTGAATGGCTCGATTTCCACCATTTCGCCAACCGCCACGGAACCGCGTTCGCGCTCCAGCACGATGAAACAGTTACCCTGGCTGAATGAACTGAATACGTGCGAGCCCTGATGGCCGGTGGTGCTCACTTCCAACTCGCCCTGGGCATTGCTGGCAAACACGCCGCGCTGGAAATCAAGACGACCCGGCGCCTTCTTCAGCGGCGTCAATGCGCGTGCGCGCAGGCGCGGTGGCAGATGCCATTCGCTGTGGCCGGCCAGTTTTGCCAGCAACGGCTGCACTAACTGGTAGAAGGTCAGGGCGGCGGAAACCGGGTTGCCCGGCAGGCCGCAGAACCAGGCGTGCTTCAGCTTGCCAAACGCAAAGGGTTTGCCGGGTTTGATCGCCAGTTTCCAAAAACTGACCTTGCCCAACTCGTCGAGCATCTGTTTGGTGTAGTCGGCTTCACCCACCGACACGCCGCCGCTGCTGATCACTACGTCAGCCTGGCTGTCCGCCTGCTCGAAGGCGGCGCGCAGCGCGTTCTGGTCATCACGGATAATGCCCAGATCGAGCGTCTCGCAGCCCAATTGCTCGAGCATCAGGCGTACCGCAAAGCGGTTGGTGTCATAAATCTGCCCGGCCTCTAGCGGCTGGCCTACCGGCTGCAACTCGTCGCCGGTGGAGAATACCGCGACCTTCAACTTGCGGACAACCAGCACCTCGGCGACGCCGAGCGAGGCCAGCAACGGCAACTGCGCAGCGCCCAGTTTGACGCCGGCTGGCAATACGCCGGCGCCCTGTTGGATATCTTCTCCCGCCAAACGGATGTTTTGTCCGGCGCGCACGGCGGCATTGAAGCGAACGCCGGCATCGCTCACCTCGGCCTGCTCTTGCATGATCACCGCTTCGGCGCCGGTTGGGATCGGCGCGCCGGTCATGATGCGCACGCAGGTGCCGGCCGGCCAGTCACCGTCGAACGGCGCACCGGCAAAGGCTTTGCCCGCGACCGGTAGCGGGGCGTTGGCATGCAGGTCCGCGATACGCACCGCATAACCGTCCATGGCCGAATTGGCGAACGGCGGCACGTCGATCGGTGAAATCACCGGCGCGGCGGTAATGCGGCCGGCGGCGGCGTTCAGGGGGATGGATTCGGTCTGCTGCAGGGGAGAGAGTTGGCTGAGCATCTTCTCCAGCGCCTGCTCAAGGGAAATGAGATCGGAAGTATGGCAATGATCCATAAAGGGAACTCCGTAATCAGGGTGCGCGAAAAACAGCGGCAAAGTGGGAGTATTATGGCAGATAACGCCGAAGGGGAGAACGGGTTACACTGAGTAAAACAAGGGAGAAAGGTTATGCATAAACAGGTCATAGACTTCTGGTTCGAGGAGATCGATCCGGTGATGTGGTTCAAGAAAGACGAGGATTTCGACAGCCGGTTGCAGGTGCGTTTTGGCGAGTTGTGGCACGCGGCGGCGGCGGGTGAATTGGCGCACTGGCGCGAAACTATCGAAGGGCGGCTGGCGGAGGTGATCGTGCTCGATCAGTTCAGCCGTAATTTGTTCCGCGGCACGCCCCGTGCATTTTCCAGCGACTGCATGGCGCTGGTGCTGGCGCAAGAGGCGATCCGCTCCGGGCAATGCGAACAGCTCAGCCGCGAACAGCGCGGTTTTCTCTATTTACCCTTTATGCATTCGGAATCGGCGGTGATTCATCAGCAGGCACTGGCGCTGTATACCGAACTGAATAATGGCGATCAGTTGGAATTTGAATTACGGCATAAGGCGATCATTGATCGTTTTGGCCGTTACCCGCACCGTAATGCGATATTAGGCCGGATCAGCACGCCGGAAGAAGAGGCATTTCTGCTGTTGCCAGGGTCGGGTTTCTGAATATTGATTATCTGCTTTCAACCTGCGAAAAAACCGCAGGTTGAACGCTTCATGGCTATTTATCCAGAGCTATCGGTTATTTTTTCGGAAAATGACTGTCCGTCAAGTAGGGCGCTTGCCAAAAATATCAGACATGACTTCTTGCGGGAATGCTTTGATCTAACACTCTGTTTTTATTCCACTAAGTTATTTCAAGGTGCAAAATGGTCTAAGAGGGCTACGCTAAATGCTGAACGGCGACTTTATGCTTTACTTCGATTGCCGGGCTAAATATAGTCGAAAAAAGTCTGAATAATAATTACACCCGTCGTATTTCAAGCATACCTGGCGGCTCCCGAGATGGTCGCCTGGTTGCAACTTGAAATCCATAGGGGATAGGCGTCTTGGAAAAGAGCTGGAATTAACACAGGGTGTCAGGCAAATGAGCAAACCAGTGATTGCCATTCATGGCGGTGCGGGCGCAATTACCCGTGCGGCGTTGAGTGCAGAAAAGGAACAGGAATATATTCAGGTGCTGTCCGGCATTGTCGCCGCAGGCCAGAATATTTTGGCCCAGGGCGGTAGTGCGCTGGATGCGGTCACCGAGGCGGTGAGGTTGCTGGAAGAGTGCCCGCTGTTCAACGCGGGCTTGGGCTCGGTGTTCACTCATCAGGGCACCCACGAACTGGATGCCTGCGTGATGGACGGCCGCACCTGCGATGCCGGCGCCGTGACGGGCGTTAACCGAATACGCAATCCGGTGCTGGCCGCGCGTGCGGTGCTGGAAAACAGCCAACATGTGCTGTTCGCCTGTGAAGGCGCAGAAAAATTCGCCGCGGCCCACGGCCTGGAAATGGTCGCCCCCGATTTCTTCTTTACTCAGGAACGTTTTGATCAACTGCACCGCGCTCAGGCGGAGCAGGGCCGGGTGCTGCTCGATCACGACGGCGCGGCGCAGGCCGGCGATCCGATAGACCCCGATCGCAAATTCGGCACCGTCGGTGCGGTAGCGCTGGACGCATTAGGCAATCTGGCGGCCGCCACCTCAACCGGCGGTATGACCAATAAACAGGCAGGCCGGATTGGCGACACGCCGATCATCGGCGCAGGCTGCTATGCCAACAACGCCACGGTGGCGGTCTCCAGTACCGGCACCGGCGAAATCTTCATGCGCGGCGTCGCGGCTTACGACGTTTCTGCCTTGATCGAGTACGCCGGTCTGAGCCTGCAGCAGGCCAGCGATCGGGTGGTGATGGAAAAACTGCCGGCAATGGGCGGCAGCGGCGGGCTGATCGCCATCGACCGCCACGGCAACGTGGCCCTGCCTTTCAACAGCGAAGGGATGTACCGCGGCTTCGGTTATGTCGGCGATGCGCCGTCCATAGGGATTTATCGCTAACCGATCACCAGGAGGGTGCATGACCGATACTTCAATGCCGCTTGCGGCGGACTCCGGGTTATTTCTGCCGCCGCAGCGCGTACTGTCGGTACGCGATCTTGGCATCCGTTTTAACCAACAGGGCGACACCGTCGAGGCGGTGCGCCACCTGTCATTTGACATCGATCGCGGTGAAACACTGGCGATCGTCGGCGAGTCCGGCTCGGGCAAATCGGTGACCTCTCTGGCGTTGATGCGGTTGGTTGAGCAGGGCGGCGGCGCTATCGTCAGCGGCGCTATGCCGTTTCGCCGGCGCAACGGCGAGGTGCTGGATCTGGCGCGAGCGCGTCAGAGCACCTTGCGAACCCTGCGCGGCGCCGATATGGCGATGATTTTTCAGGAGCCGATGACGTCGCTGAATCCGGTGTTTCCGGTAGGCGAGCAGATCGCCGAGTCTTTGCGGCTGCATCAGGCGATGGGCGGTCGCGCCGCGAAACAAGAAGCCTTGCGCATGCTCGATCGGGTGCGCATTCCCGAAGCCAAAGAGGTGCTTAACCGTTATCCGCACCAGCTTTCCGGCGGCATGCGCCAGCGGGTGATGATCGCCATGGCGTTATCTTGCAAACCCGCGCTGCTGATTGCCGACGAGCCGACCACCGCGCTGGACGTCACCATTCAGGCGCAGATCCTGCAGCTGATTCGCGTGCTGCAGCAGGAAATGCAGATGGGGGTGATTTTCATCACCCACGATATGGGCGTAGTGGCGGAAATTGCCGATCGGGTGCTGGTGATGCATCAGGGCGAACAAGTGGAGCAAGGGCCGGTGCGCGAGTTGTTCGCCGCTCCGCAGCAGCCTTACACCCAGGCATTGCTGGCGGCGGTACCCAGGCTGGGCTCGATGGCAGATAGAGACTTCCCGGCCAAATTCCCGCAGCCCAACGGCGAAGACGATGAATTGCCGCAGAATACCGTGCCGCCTGGCGCAGCACCGATCCTGCGCGTGGAAAACCTGGTCACGCGCTTTGACCTGCGCAGCGGTATTTTCAACCGAGTCACCCGTCGGGTACACGCGGTGGAAAACGTCAGTTTTGATCTCTATCCCGGCGAAACGCTGGGGCTGGTGGGGGAGTCCGGCTGCGGTAAATCCACTACCGGCCGTTCGCTGCTAAAGCTGGTGGACAGCCAACATGGCACCATCACCTTTGACGGCCGTCAGATAAACCAACTGAAAGGCTCGGCGTTGCAGCACCTGCGGCGCGATATCCAGTTTATCTTCCAGGATCCTTACGCTTCTCTGGACCCGCGGCTGACCGTCGGATTTTCGATTATGGAGCCGCTGTTGGTGCATAACGTGGCGCGTGGCAAGGCGGCGGAGGAGCGTGTGGCCTGGTTGCTGGAGCGCGTAGGGCTGAAACCTGAGTATGCGCGGCGTTACCCGCATGAATTTTCCGGTGGTCAGCGGCAGCGTATCTGCATTGCGCGTGCGCTGGCATTGAACCCGAAGGTGGTGATTGCCGACGAGTCGGTGTCGGCGCTTGACGTGTCGATTCAGGCGCAAATCGTCAATCTGCTGCTCGATCTGCAGCGTGAGCTCGGCATCGCATTCTTGTTTATCTCGCACGATATGGCGGTGGTGGAACGCATTAGCCATCGCGTGGCGGTCATGTACCTCGGCCAGATCGTCGAAATTGGCCCGCGTCGGGCGGTGTTCGACAACCCGCAGCACGCTTATACCCGCAAACTGATGGCGGCGGTGCCGGTGGCCGATCCGGCACATGTCCATAAACGCCAACCGTTGTTGGTGGATGAAATTCCCAGCCCGATCCGCGCGTTGGGCGATGAACCCGTTACCGCACCGCTGGTACAGGTTGGGCCGGGGCACTTTGTTGCCCGCCACCCGATCGCCGGTGCTTATTAAAGACCTCAGGAGAGACAAGCGACATGAAGCACACATTCAAACGTAATGCGTTGGTGGCCGCCGTGCTGCTGGCGGCAGTGGGCGCAGGCCCGGCCTGGGCGGCGAAGGATGCGGTGATTGCCGTGGCTTCCAACTTCACCACGTTGGATCCGTACGACGCCAACGACACGCTGTCTCAGGCGGTGGCCAAGTCTTTCTATCAGGGGCTGTTCGGCTTCGATAAGGACATGAAGCTGGTTAACGTGCTGGCGGACGGCTACGAGGTGAGTAAAGACGGCCTGACTTATACCCTCAAGCTGCATCCGGGGGTGAAATTCCACGACGGCACCGAGTTCAACGCCGAAGCGGTGAAGGTGAACCTGGATCGCGCCAGCAACCCGGACAGCCATCTCAAGCGCTACAACCTGTTCAAGATGATCGACAAAACCGAAGTGGTGGACGTCAACACGGTGAAAATCGTGTTGAAGGCACCGTTCTCGGCCTTTATCAACAATTTGGCGCACCCGGCGGCGGCGATCATTTCCCCGGCGGCGCTGAAGCAGTATGGCAAAGACATTGGCTTCCATCCGGTGGGCACCGGGCCGTATCAGTTCGTGACCTGGAACCAGACCGATTTCGTCAAGGTGAAGAAGTTCGACGGCTATTGGAAGCCAGGATTGCCGAAGCTCGACAGCATCACCTGGCGCCCGGTGGTGGACAACAACACCCGTGCGGCGATGCTGCAAACCGGCGAAGCGACCTTTGCCTTCCCGATCCCTTACGAGCAGGCCAAGGTGCTGGAAGGCAATGCCAAGCTCGACGTGGTGGCGGCTCCGTCGATCCTGCAACGTTATATCAGTCTGAACGTCACCCAGAAGCCGTTTGATAATCCGAAAGTGCGCCAGGCGTTGAACTACGCCATCAACAAGGATGCGCTGATCAAAGTGGCGTTCTCCGGCTACGCGGTACCGGCGGAAGGCCCGGTACCGCCGGCGATCGACTTCGCTACCCGCTACAAACCGTGGCCGTACGATCCGGCCAAGGCGCGCGAACTGCTGAAAGAGGCCGGTTACCCGAACGGTTTCACCACCACGTTGTGGTCTTCGCATAACCACAGCACCGCGCAGAAAGTGCTGCAGTTTGCCCAGCAGCAGCTGGCGCAGGTTGGGGTGAAAGTGACGGTGACCGCGATGGACGCCGGCCAGCGTGCCGCGCAGGTGGAAAGCGTCGGGGTGAAAGACACCGGCGTGCGCATGTTCTATACCGGCTGGTCGGCGTCGACCGGCGAGGCGGATTGGGCGCTGTCGCCGCTGTTCTCCACCCAGGCTGCGCCGCCCAAACAGTTCAACACCGCGTTTTACAGCAACCCGCAGGTGGACAAGGATCTGACCGGTGCGCTGGCGACCACCGATCGCGCCGAGAAGCAAAAACTCTACAAGGATGCGCAGGACCGGATCTGGGCCGATGCGCCGTGGATCTTCCTGGCGACCGAGCGCCTGCTGTCGGCCAACAACAAACAGCTGAGCGGTTTCTATGTGATGCCGGATACCTCGTTCAACTTTGATAATGCCGATCTCAAATAAGGCGCCAATCCCCGCCCTCTATTCGGGGGCGGGGTGAGGGGATTAACCCGACATGCTTAATTATTTTCTGAAACGACTGCTGGGTCTGATCCCGACGCTGCTGATTGTCGCGGTGCTGGTGTTTCTGTTCGTTCATCTGCTGCCCGGCGATCCGGCGCGGTTGGCGGCGGGGCCGGATGCCGACGAAGCGGTGGTGCAACTGGTGCGTAAGGATCTGGGGCTGGATAAGCCGTTGCCTCAGCAGTTCGTCCATTTTTTTGTCAATGCGCTACAGGGCGATTTCGGCACCTCGATGGTGTCCAAGCGCCCGGTGAGCGAGGAGATCGGCTCGCGCTTTTTGCCAACGCTGTGGCTGACCCTCACCAGCATGCTGTGGGCAGTGATCTTCGGCATGGCCATTGGCATGGTGTCCGCCGTGTGGCGAAACCGCTGGCCGGATCGCCTGGGCATGACGCTGGCGGTCTCGGGCATTTCATTCCCCGCCTTTGCGCTGGGCATGCTGCTGATGCAGGTATTTTCCGTCAACCTCGGCTGGTTGCCGACGGTGGGCGCCGACAGCTGGCGGCACTATATTTTACCCTCGATTACGTTGGGCGCGGCGGTGGCGGCGGTGATGGCGCGTTTTACCCGCGCTTCATTCGTTGAGGTGATGCAAGAGGACTATATGCGCACCGCGCGCGCCAAGGGCGTGCGCGAAACCCTGGTGGTGGTGAAACACGGGCTGCGTAACGCGATGATCCCGGTGGTGACCATGATGGGATTGCAGTTCGGCTTTCTGCTTGGCGGCTCTATCGTGGTGGAGAAAGTCTTTAACTGGCCGGGGCTGGGCAGGCTGCTGGTCGATTCCGTCGAGATGCGCGATTACCCGGTGATCCAGGCCGAGGTGCTGTTGTTTTCTCTGGAGTTCATTCTGATTAACCTGTTGGTGGACATGCTGTATGCGGCAATTAACCCGGCGATACGCTACAAATGAGGGCGCTGCATGATTAAGCATTGGCGACGTAACGCTGCATTGAAGGCGATGCCGACGATCAACCCTAACGCGGTGCGCACGCCGTGGCATGAGTTTTGGCGGCGTTTCCGCCGGCAGCATGTGGCGTTGGTCGCGGGACTGTTTGTGTTGCTGTTGGTAGCGGCAGCGCTGTTTGCGCCGTACCTGGCCCCGTTTGATGCGGAAAACTATTTTGATTATGACCGCCTGAACGAAGGCCCTTCGCTGGTGCATTGGCTGGGCGTGGATTCGTTGGGGCGGGATATTTTTAGCCGTATTTTGATGGGCACGCGCATTTCGCTGGCCGCCGGGGTGTTCTCGGTACTGGCCGGCGGATTGATTGGCACCTTGCTGGGCCTGTTGGCGGGCTATTATGAGGGCTGGTGGGATCGTATCACCATGCGCATTTGCGACGTGTTGTTCGCGTTTCCCGGCATCCTGCTGGCGATTGGCGTGGTGGCGATCATGGGCAGCGGCATGGCCAATGTGATTATCGCGGTGGCCATTTTCAGTATTCCGGCGTTTGCCCGGTTGGTGCGGGGCAACACCCTGGTGCTGAAGCACCTGACCTATATCGAGTCGGCACGCAGCATTGGCGCTTCGGACTGGACCATCATCATGCGGCATATTTTGCCGGGCACTCTTTCGTCGATTGTGGTGTATTTCACCATGCGTATCGGCACTTCCATCATTACCGCCGCCAGCCTGTCGTTCCTCGGCCTGGGCGCACAGCCGCCGACGCCGGAGTGGGGCGCGATGCTCAACGAGGCGCGTGCCGATATGGTGATTGCGCCGCACGTGGCGATTTTCCCCAGTTTGGCGATTTTCCTCACCGTGCTGGCGTTTAACCTGTTGGGCGATGGGCTGCGCGATGCGCTGGATCCGAAACTGAAGGGGTAACTTTGGGCTTGTTGCCTTTGCGCGTTCGGGCCGGTTTCGCCATGATGCGTGGCGCACATTTGAAAGGTATCCGGCCAGTAGTCGCCCGGAACGCTTGAATCCTTTGGTCAGGCTGGTGGATGACAACGAGTACGCCGTTATGACTCATGAGATGGCAAGTATTCCCGTTCGCGCACTGGGCGCTGAATTTTGCGATGCATCCCAATACCGAACCAAGGTCAAAGCCGCAATAGATTTTCTTTTCGACGGTATCTGATGAAATCCGGGCGGCTAAACCGCCCGGATTTTTTTATCAGCGGAACAGGTGTTCGGCGTGGAAGCGCAGGTGGTCTTCGATAAAGGTGGCGATGGTGAAGTAGCTGTGATCGTAGCCTGGCTGGATCCGCAGCGTCAGCGGCCAGTCGCGCTGGCGTGCCAGCTCGGCCAGTTTCGCCGGTTGCAGCTGATCCGCCAGGAACTGATCGCCGTCGCCCTGATCCACCAGCACCGGCATTTTTTCCGCCCCGTTAGCCAGCAGATGGCAACTGTCGTATTGCAGCCACTGGCTTTCGTCGTTCCCCAGATAGGCGGTGAAGGCTTTTCGCCCCCAGGGCACCTGGCAAGGGTTGACGATCGGCGCGAACGCCGATACCGAACGAAAACGCTGCGGATTACGAAACGCCAGCATCAGCGCGCCATGGCCGCCCATGGAGTGGCCAAAGATCGACTGGCGATCGCTGACGCTGAAATGCTGATTGATCAGCGCCGGCAGCTCATCGCTGAGGTAATCGTACATGCGAAAATGCTTGTCCCACGGCGCCTGCGTGGCGTTCAAATAGAACCCGGCGCCCTGGCCCAGATCGTACCCTTCATCGTTCGGCACATCGTCGCCGCGCGGGCTGGTATCGGCCATCACCAGTACCAGGCCCAGTTCGGCGGCGATGCGTTGCGCACCGGCCTTCAACGTGAAGTTTTCATCATTGCAGGTCAGCCCCGACAGCCAATACAGCACCGGCGGCGGGTTATCATCACGCGGCGGCGGCAGATAGATGCTGAAAGTCATGTTGCAATTCAGGCTCTGCGCTGCATGGCGGTAACGCTGTTGCCAGCCACCGAACATGCGGTGCTCTTCGAGAAGTTCTAATGACGAGTTCATCTCTGCCTCCTGGCTTATTTTTTGTCGAAGTGAATAACCGAGCGGATTGATTTGCCTTCGTGCATCAAATCGAACGCTTCGTTAATCTGATCGAGCCCCATGGTGTGGGTGATAAAGTCATTCAGCGCGAACTCGCCGTCCAGATAACGCTGGACGATGCCCGGCAACTGCGAACGGCCCTTGACGCCACCGAAGGCGGAACCGCGCCAGACGCGGCCGGTGACCAACTGGAACGGGCGGGTAGAGATCTCTTGGCCGGCACCGGCTACGCCGATAATCACCGATTCGCCCCAGCCTTTATGACAACATTCCAGTGCGGAGCGCATCACGTTGACGTTGCCAATGCACTCGAAGGAGAAATCGACGCCGCCGTCGGTCAGCTCAACGATCACGTCCTGAATGGGTTTATCGTAGTCTTTCGGGTTGATCAGATCGGTAGCACCCAGTTTACGCGCCAGATCGAACTTGCTGGTGTTGATATCGATGCCGATGATGCGGCCTGCGCCGGCCATCTGCGCGCCGATAATCGCCGACAGGCCAATGCCGCCGAGGCCGAAGATGGCCACGGTGTCGCCTTTTTGCACTTTGGCGGTGTTGATCACCGCACCCATGCCGGTGGTGACGCCGCAACCCAGCAGGCAGACTTCTTCCAGCGGTGCTTCTTTGCTGATTTTCGCCAGAGAAATTTCCGGTACTACGGTGTATTCGGAGAAAGTCGAGGTGCCCATGTAGTGGAAGATTGGCTGGCCGTCTTTATAGAAGCGGGTCGTGCCGTCCGGCATCAGGCCTTTACCCTGGGTGGCGCGGATCGCCTGACACAGGTTGGTTTTGCCGGATTTACAGAATTTGCACTCGCCGCATTCCGGGGTGTACAGCGGGATCACGTGATCGCCGACCGCCACGCTGGTGACGCCTTCGCCCACAGCTTCTACCACGCCGCCGCCTTCATGGCCGAGGATCGCCGGGAACACGCCTTCCGGATCGGCCCCTGACAGGGTGTAAGCGTCGGTGTGGCACACGCCGGTAGCGACGATCCGCACCAGCACTTCGCCTTTTTGCGGTGGCATCAGGTCGACTTCTTCGATTTTCAGCGGCTGGTTCGGGCCCCAGGCAACGGCGGCACGGGTTTTGATCATTTTCATCATGGTCTCCAGTGGTCTATTTTTTAAATCAGGCTATGTCGATAGCGTCTGATGAAACGAGGTTTGTGTTGTCAACAGCGGCGGTTTCCGCCTGTTCAATAATCAGTTCTTTCAGCGCGCGCACGTTCGGGCCGAACGCATCGCGCCGCCACAGCAACCAGGTGGCGGTTTGGGCGATGTCATCCGGCAGGGCATGCACTTTCACCCGTTCATGGCCTGGCAACAGGCTGAGCACCGAATGCGGGATCATCGCCAGCCCGGCGCCGCTGGCAACGCAGGCCAGCATCGCGTGGTAGGACTGGATTTCCATAATCTGGCCCGGCAAGGCGCCTTCGCGCTTGAACCAGGACTCCAGCCGCAGGCGGTAAGAACAGCTTGCCCGGAAGGCGAACAGCGTTTCGCCTTTGGCGTCTTTAGCGTTATGAATCGGCAGGTGGTCAAGGCAGGAGATCACCACCATGTGTTCGGGGAAGGCGATACAGCCATTGAGTTCGTCATACTGAACCGGCCCATCGACCAGCGCCGCCGCCAACGTACCGGCGCGCACCCGTTCGGTGATTTCGCCCGAGGTGCCGGTGGTCAACGACAGCGAGACCTGCGAAAAGCGCTGGTGGTAGGCCGCCAACAGACTGGGCAGGCGGGTGGCTGCCGTGCTTTCCATCGAGCCGATAGCGAAGTTACCCGCCGGCTCACCGGCATGGGTGATGCTCATGGCCTCTTCGCTGAGCGCCAGAATGCGGTTGGCGTAGCAGAGGAAGTTGTGGCCCATCGGCGAAAGGCGCAGACGCTGCTTTTCGCGGATGAAAAGATCGGTGCCCAGTTCCTGTTCAAGCTGACGCAGGCGCGTAGTCAGGTTCGACGGCACGCGGTGCAGTTGCTCGGCGGCACGGGCGACGGAGCCGGTTTCGGCGACGCTGCAGAACATGCGAAGCTGGGTCAGATCCATTATCTTCTCTTTTCGTGATGAACTTGATGAGTATTATTCAGTTTTTGTGAGTTTAATACTGCGGCATGATGCTGGCAACTTTCTTTTAACAGTCTGGATAACTCTACATGGCTTTAAGAATTGCCCTGAGCGGTTTTATTGCATTGATCGTCGCGATGGGGATTGGGCGCTTCGCCTTTACCCCGCAGGTGCCGCTGATGATTGCCGAGCACCAGTTTACTCTGACCGGGGCCGGGCTGGTGGCGGCGATCAACTATCTGGGGTATCTGTGTGGCGCTTACGACGCCATGCGCGCAAGCCGCCACGTTGAACGCCGGCTGTGGCTGGGCGTGTGGGGCGCGGTGGCCTTGACGCTGCTATCCGCCGTGGTGCAGGGCGAATGGTGGCATGGCGCGGTGCGATTTATCATCGGCTGGGCCAGCGGCTGGTCGATGGTGTTGGTGGCGGCCTGGACCAACGAGCGGTTGGCGCATTATGGCCGGCCAGCGCTGAGCGCTGCGGTGTTCGCCGGCCCGGGTGCCGGCATTTTTATCAGCGGCATGATGGCGGTGGGCATTCATAGTCTGGCGCTGACGGCGTCGCAAGCCTGGATGGTGTACGGCGTATTGGCGCTGGTACTGATTGGCGCCATCAGCATCAACCTGCCGCGTGCCGGCGAGTTGCATCGCCCCAACGTGGCAGCGGAGCCGCTGCAACTGACCCCGGCGTTGAAACGCCTGGTATGGAGCTACAGTCTGGCGGGGTTTGGCTATATTCTGCCGGCGACCTTTCTGTCGCAGATGGCGGCGGCGCGTTTCCCCGACAGCGTGTTCGCTCAGTTCGTTTGGCCGATCTTCGGCGGTGCGGCGGTGTTGGGGATTGTCCTCGGCATTCTGACCCGCCATCGACTGACCACTCAGTCACGTCTGGCTATAACCCTGTGGGTGCAGGCACTGGGGGTATTGTGCGCGGAAGTGGTGCCGGGTGTGGCCGGGTTGGCGCTGGGAGCGCTGCTTACCGGCGGCGGTTTCCTCAGCGTGGTGCAGCTTTCCATCCAGCATGGCCGGGAGTTGGCGCCCAACCATGCACGTTATATGGCGGGATTGTTGACCACCGGTTATGCGCTGGGGCAACTGGTTGGCCCTACGTTGTCGGCGCTGTCGACGGCATTGACCCACAGGCTGGAACCGGCGCTGTATGTGGCGGTTGTGGGTCTTATCGTGGCCGGTCTGCTGGTGGTGAATACGCCGGCGCGCGAATTGGCGCGAAAATCGACGCCGCCGTGATTAAATTCCGTACAAAAAACGCGGGATACCCGCAGCAGGCCTGATTGTGCTAAATGCGAATATTTCACCTGCGGTTGAAGTACAATCACTGGATAATCCCTTCACTCTCCTCTAGAGTGGAGGCAAAATCTTGACCGAGTTCACGTTATCAACTACGGAAACTTCTGCCGTCAGGAGAGTATGCAATTCACCTGTCTGCCCGGTAAAGCCGCCGGATGGGTGAGTTCAAGTCCGTTGGAGAGAATAAATGACATCATTAAGTAAAGAAGCTGCCCTGGTTCACGCAGCGCTCGAAGAGCGTGGTCTGGAAACCCCGTTGCGCGGTGAAGTGCTGGATCGCGAAACGCGCAAACGTCGTATTAAAGAGCACATGACGGAAATCATGCAGCTGCTTAATCTCGACTTGTCCGACGACAGCCTGGCGGAAACCCCGCACCGCATTGCCAAAATGTATGTCGATGAGATTTTCTCCGGTCTGGACTACGCCAACTTCCCAAAAATCACCGTCATCGAAAACAAGATGAAGGTAGATGAAATGGTGACGGTGCGCGATATCACACTGACCAGCACCTGCGAGCATCACTTCGTGACCATCGACGGCAAAGCGACCGTGGCCTACATTCCGAAAGATGCGGTCATTGGTCTGTCGAAAATCAACCGTATCGTGCAGTTCTTCTCCCAGCGCCCCCAGGTGCAGGAGCGTTTGACTCAGCAGATCCTGGTGGCATTGCAAACCTTGCTCGGCACCAATAATGTGGCGGTATCGATTGATGCGGTCCATTATTGTGTTAAGGCACGTGGCATCCGTGACGCGACCAGCGCCACCACCACCACCTCTCTGGGCGGGCTGTTCAAGTCCAGCCAGAACACGCGCCAGGAGTTTTTGCGTGCGGTGCGTCATCACCAAGGGTGATGACGGGCTATTTCTACCCTAGATAATTGGAGTTGCATCAAGGCGGCAAGGGCGCTTATCCCAATGAGCTTACTCAGGTAAGTGATTCGGGTAAGTGCACGCAGTCAACACAGACGCAGCTTCAAGTATGACGGGTATAACAGGCGCCTGCGGGCGCCTTTTTAATGACCGGCATACAGCGGTAAAATAATGAACACTAGCTCCACGGCCCCCTTGCCACGCATCGCCACGCTGGACTGTGTGCGAGGTATCGCCATTCTCGGCATTCTTCTGCTGAATATCAGCGCCTTTGGTCTGCCAAAGGCGGCCTACCTTAACCCTGCCTATTTGGGGCTGCCGACTGCTCGCGATGCCTGGACCTGGGCGCTGCTGGATATTTTCGCGCAGGCCAAGTTCCTGGCGATGTTCGCCCTGTTATTCGGCGCAGGCCTGCAGATGCTGCTACGCCGCGGCAAAGGTTGGATACGCGCCCGGCTGTCGTGGTTGGTGCTGTTTGGTCTGGGGCATGCCATTTTCCTCTGGGACGGTGATATTTTGCTGGCTTACGGCTTAATCGGCCTGGTGTGCTGGCGGATGATCCGCGACGCGAAGGACACTTATCAACTGCTGAAAACCGGCGTGGTGCTGTACCTGATTGGCGTTGGGGTGTTGCTGCTGCTGGGGTTCGTTTCGCACGGTGAGCCGGGCGGTTTCTGGCAACCCGGCGTAGCTGAGCTGCAGTATGAGAAGTTCTGGAAATTGCAGGGGGGCATGGAGGCATGGCGCAGCCGTGTTGACCTGCTGTCTTCCAGCCTGCTGGCGATTGGCGCTCAATACGGCTGGGAACTGGCTGGCCTGATGCTGTTCGGTGCGGGGCTGATGCGCAGCGGTTGGCTACGCGGTACCTATTCGCCGGGCTACTATCGCCGTCAGGCGGCCTGGCTGATACCGCTTTCATTGCTGATCCAAGTGCCGGCGGTGGCGTTGCAATGGCATCTGCACTGGGACTACCGCTGGAGCGGGTTTTTACTGCAGGTGCCGCGTGAGTTGGGCTCACCGCTACAGGCGATGGGCTATCTGGCGCTGTGTTACGGTTTCTGGCCTACGCTGTCGCGCCTGCGCATCGGCCATTGGCTGACGCAGGTCGGGCGTATGGCGCTGAGCAACTATCTGCTGCAAACGCTGATTTGCACCACGTTGTTTTATCGGTTTGGCCTGTATCAGCAGTTTGACCGTCTGCAACTGTTGGCGTTTGTGCCGCTGGTCTGGCTGGCCAACCTGTTGTTTTCCAATCTGTGGCTGAGGTACTTCCCGCAGGGGCCGGTAGAGTGGCTGTGGCGCAAATTGACTCATCTGGCCGCCGGCCAAGCGGAACCCAAGGCGCTGAACTGAGATCTGGCGCAGGCAGGTTAAAAAAATGTATGTAAACGTTTTCTTTCCTGTGACGTAATTCACGCAGAGGAGGATGACAAACGGGGTAGGATAGCGCCACTGTCAACTACCCCGACCTCAGGATCTTTCATGGCCTCTGTTCACCCAATCACCATTCGCGACGTGGCGAAACGCGCGGGCGTGTCCGTGGCGACCGTCTCCCGCGTGCTGAACAACAGCGCCCTGACCAGCAAACAGACGCGTGAAGGGGTGCTGCAGGCGGTAGCGGAGCTGGGCTATCGGCCCAATGCCAATGCGCAGGCGTTGGCCACCCAAAGCAGCGATACCCTCGGCGTGGTGGTGATGGACGTTTCCGATCCCTTCTTTGGCGCTTTGGTGAAAGCGGTAGACACTGTGGCGCAGAAAAACCACAAATACCTGCTGATTGGCAACAGTTACCACCAGGCGGAAAAAGAGCGTCATGCCATCGAAGTATTGATTCGTCAGCGCTGCAATGCCTTGATTGTTCATGCAAAAGCCTTGTGTGATGCCGAATTGATCGCCTTTCTCGAACAGGTGCCGGGCATGGTGCTGATTAACCGAATCATCGCCGGCTACGAACACCGCTGCGTTGGCCTGGATAACGTCAGCGGCGCGGAGATGGCGATGCGCCTGCTGCTGTCGCAGGGCCATCAGCGTATTGGCTATCTGGGCTCCAATCACCCGATCGAAGACGGGCCGCTGCGTCAGCAGGGCTATGAGCAGGCGATGAGCGCGGCGGGGCTGGCGACGCCGGACAGTTGGCGCGCTTACGGTTCGCCGGATCTGCAGGGCGGGGAGGCCGCGATGGTCGAGCTGCTTGGCCGTAATCTGCATCTGAGCGCCGTGTTCGCTTACAACGATGCTATGGCCGCCGGTGCCATGGCGGTGCTGAAAGAAAACGGTATCATTGTGCCGCAAAATTTCTCGATAGTGGGGTTCGATGATATCCCCATTGCACGCTATACCAGCCCTAAACTGACTACAGTACGCTATCCCATTGTTACCATGGCGACTCTTGCCACCGAATTGGCCCTGCGGGGCGCGGCTGGCGGGCTGGAGCCACAGGCGCGCCACCTGTTTATGCCCACTCTGGTACGTCGCCATTCCGATGCCCCCTGGCAAAGTGAGGCGGCGGTCACTCTCTGAAGATTTAATCTTGTGTAACCGTTTTCAATCTGTGAGAAAATTCACAGATTATTAACATCACCCCGTCTATGCTCTAGGCGTTTTCCGGCGCAAAGGCACTTGCCGCTGCCGTTTTTATCTCGCGCTGACACAGCACTTTTCAGGAATAACATGATTCACGGATGACAGGGAACCTGCCAGACCCGGTCGTGCACCCACCGCCGGTTACCTTTGGCTCAATACCGAGTACGACCTACATAAACCGGAGACAGACAATGAATAAGAAGGTTTTCACCCTGGCCGCGACGGCCGCAGCCATGATGTTTGGTGCTGCAGCTCATGCAGATACCCGTATTGGCGTCACCATTTATAAATACGACGACAACTTTATGTCGGTAGTGCGCAAGGCGATCGAGAAAGACGCCAAGGCCTCTCCGGATATCACTCTGCTGATGAATGACTCGCAGAACGATCAGTCCAAGCAAAACGACCAGATCGATGTGCTGATCGCCAAAGGCGTGAAAGCGCTGGCGATTAACCTGGTTGACCCTGCCGCCGCTCCGGTGGTTATCGATAAGGCACGCGCAAACGATATCCCTGTCGTGTTTTACAACAAAGAGCCTTCCCGCAAAGCGCTGGACAGCTACGACAAAGCGTTTTATGTCGGGACCGACTCCAAGGAGTCCGGCGTGATCCAGGGCCAGCTGATCGCCAAGCACTGGAAAGCCAACCCGAACTGGGATCTGAACAAAGACGGTCAGATTCAGTATGTGTTGCTGAAAGGCGAACCGGGCCACCCGGATGCCGAAGCGCGCACCACCTATGTGGTGAAGACGTTGAACGAAGGCGGTCTTAAAACTCAGCAACTGCAGATGGACACCGCCATGTGGGACACCGCTCAGGCGAAAGACAAAATGGACGCCTGGTTGTCCGGCCCGAACGCCAACAAAATTGAAGTGGTTATCGCCAACAACGATGCCATGGCAATGGGCGCGGTAGAAGCGCTGAAGGCGCACAACAAATCCAGCATTCCGGTATTCGGCGTGGATGCGTTGCCGGAAGCTCTGGCGATGGTCAAATCCGGCGCGATGGCGGGGACGGTGCTGAACGATGCCGACAACCAGGCTAAAGCCACCTTCGAATTGGCGAAAAACCTGGCTGCGGGCAAACCGGCCGCCGACGGCACCCAATATAAAATCGAAAATAAAGTGGTGCGCATTCCTTACGTTGGCGTAGATAAAGACAATCTGTCTCAATTTGTTAAGTAAGTTCTGAGATAAGCCGTAATGACCCCGCCTGGGGTGCGCTCAGCGTCAACACCAGGAAAGCCGCAGGCGGGGGAATTTTTTATTAAAATGACAGCCTATACCCGACGGATTTCACGGTGCAGCGGACAACGCTGCGGTTTGAAAGACGGGGGTACAATAATAGCCAGGTGTATTTATGGCCGACAGCCCACGCGAATTCCTCCTGGAAATGACCGATATCAGTAAGTCATTCCCCGGCGTCAAGGCATTGGATAATGTTAACCTGCGCGTTCGTCCGCACTCCATTCATGCGTTAATGGGAGAGAACGGCGCCGGGAAATCGACATTATTAAAATGCCTGTTTGGCATTTATAAAAAAGATGCCGGCAGTATTGTTTTTCAGGGCCGGGAAATTGATTTCAAAAGCTCAAAAGAGGCGCTGGAACACGGCGTTTCAATGGTGCATCAGGAGTTAAACCTGGTCCTGCAGCGCACCGTGATGGACAACATGTGGTTGGGGCGTTACCCGACCAAAGGCATGTTTGTCGATCAGGAAAAGATGTTGAAGGATACCCAGGCGATATTCGACGAGCTGGATATCGATATCAACCCACGGGATAAAGTGGGCACGCTATCGGTATCGCAAATGCAGATGATCGAAATCGCCAAGGCGTTTTCCTATGACGCCAAGATTGTCATTATGGATGAGCCGACCTCGTCGCTGACGGAAAAAGAGGTGAACCATTTGTTCACCATTATTCGTAAGCTGAAAGAGCGCGGCTGCGGCATTGTTTATATCTCGCACAAAATGGAAGAGATCTTCCAACTTTGCGATGAAATCACCATCCTGCGCGACGGCCAGTGGATCGCCACTCAGCCGCTGGAAGGGCTGGACATGGACAAGATCATCTCGATGATGGTGGGCCGTTCGCTCAGTCAGCGTTTCCCCGACAGGCAGAATACGCCGGGAGAGGTGATTCTGGAGGTGAAGAACCTGACGTCATTGCGCCAGCCTTCGATTCGCGATGTTTCTTTCGATCTTCACAAAGGTGAAATTCTTGGCATTGCCGGGTTGGTGGGCGCCAAGCGCACGGACATTGTGGAAACCCTGTTCGGTATCCGTGAAAAAGTGGCCGGCACCATCAAGCTGCACGGCAAGGCCATCAACAATCACAGCGCCAATGAAGCGATTAACCACGGTTTTGCACTGGTAACGGAAGAGCGACGCTCTACCGGGATTTACGCCTATCTGGACGTGGGCTTCAACTCGCTGATATCCAATATCCGCAACTATAAAAATAAAATCGGTCTGCTGGACAACGCCCGGATGAAAAGCGACACCCAATGGGTGATCGACGCCATGCGGGTCAAAACGCCGGGCCACCACACCCATATCGGTTCGCTGTCCGGCGGTAACCAGCAGAAGGTGATTATCGGCCGCTGGCTGTTAACCCAACCGGAAATATTAATGCTGGATGAACCGACGCGCGGCATTGACGTCGGCGCCAAATTCGAAATTTATCAGCTGATGACCGAATTGGCGAAGAAGGGCAAGGGGATCATTATTGTCTCGTCCGAAATGCCGGAGCTTTTGGGAATTACCGACAGAATACTGGTGATGAGTAATGGTCAGGTTGCGGGCATCGTTAACACCAAACAGACCTCGCAAAATGAAATTTTACGTCTCGCATCCCTGCACCTTTAAGGATCAGAATTATGAACGCGCTGAATAAAAAAACTTTGTTCACCTATTTTAAAGAAGGTGGCATTTACGTGGTATTGCTGGTGCTGCTGGCAATTATTATTATCCAGGACCCGACTTTCCTCAGTTTAATGAACCTGAGCAACATCCTGACTCAGTCATCGGTGCGTATCATTATTGCACTGGGCGTGGCCGGGCTGATCGTGACTCAGGGCACAGACCTGTCCGCCGGGCGCCAGGTTGGGCTGGCGGCGGTGGTTGCGGCAACGCTGCTGCAGTCGATGGACAACGTCAATAAAGTGTTTCCGCATATGGAAACCTGGTCTATTCCGCTGGTGATCCTGCTGGTGTGCGCCGTGGGTGCGGTGATCGGCCTGGTGAACGGTCTGATCATCGCTTACCTGAATGTGACGCCGTTTATTACCACCCTGGGTACCATGATCATCGTCTACGGCATCAACTCGCTGTATTACGATTCTGTCGGCGCTTCGCCGGTAGCGGGGTTCGATCCTAAGTTCTCGACCTTTGCCCAGGGATTCCTGCGCTTTGGCGACTTTAAGCTGTCGTACATTACCTTCTACGCCATTATCGCGATTATTTTTGTCTGGATCCTGTGGAATAAAACCCGCTTCGGCAAAAACATCTTCGCCATCGGCGGCAACCCGGAAGCGGCAAAGGTTTCCGGCGTGAATGTGCCGTTGAACCTGATCATGATCTATGCGCTGTCCGGCGTGTTCTACGCCTTCGGTGGCCTGTTGGAAGCCGGCCGTATCGGCAGCGCCACCAACAACCTCGGCTTTATGTATGAGTTGGATGCCATCGCCGCCTGCGTGGTGGGCGGCGTGTCCTTTGCCGGTGGGGTGGGGACGGTGTTGGGCGTAGTGACCGGGGTGATCATCTTTACCGTCATCAACTACGGGTTGACCTATATTGGCGTTAACCCTTATTGGCAGTACATCATCAAGGGCGGCATCATTATCTTCGCGGTGGCGCTGGATTCGCTGAAATACGCCAAGAAGAAATAAGCATTCCGCTGCAATAAAAACGGTCGGCAAATGCCGACCGTTTTTATTTTCACCGTTGCAAGTAAGGCTATTTGGCCTTTTGTTTTTCCGCTGCCAGCTTGTGTTCCAGCTCAACCAATTGCTCCGGCGACACCGCCGGATAACCCTGGGCGTCTTCCGGCACCGCGTGCATGGAGGAGATGGGGATCAGCGGGCCGAGGAAGCGCGGTTCGCGTTTGAGAATGTACAGGTCGGTCAGCGCGCCAAGGCGGGCGAAGATCTCGCGAGCGCGTACCGTCATCATGTCTTTCGGCGACGGCACTGCGTAGCATTGAGCCTGGATCCCCATATGCAGGGCAATAAACAGCGCGCGCTCGCAGTGGAAACGCTGGGTGATAATGATGAAGTCATTGGTGTCGAACACCTTGCGGGTGCGCACTATGGAGTCCAGGGTGCGGAACCCGGCGTAATCCAGCACGATATCGCTGGGCGCGACGCCTGCGGCGATCAGATCGCGGCGCATGGTCATGGGCTCGTTATAGCTTTGCTGGGCATTGTCTCCGCTCAGCAGCAGGTATTTCACCTTACCGCTGTTATAGGCGTTAATCGCGCCCTGAATACGGTAACGGTAATACTGGTTGATGACGCCGGTACGGTAATATTTGGCGGTGCCGAGCACCACGCCAACCTGGCGATGGGGCAGACCCTGGAGTTCGTCGTAGACGTAAGGTGCGGTTTTCCAACTGATCCAGCGATCGAGCGCGAGCGCCGAGAGCATCAACACCGCAATGATGATGAACAGGCTGATTATCAGGCGTTTCCACATGTTATTGCCTTACGCGCACAGGGGCCAAAAAAGATGGCTCAAGGCTACTTTACCTGACTGGCTGACGCAAGCTGTCCACCGCCTGAAGCACGTATTGCGCCGCATTTTTAGGCGGTTTTGACAATAAAAAAGGTCCGGCGTGCCGGACCTTGCGCTTCACCTGCGTAAATCAGAACGAGGTGCGTTTGTAGCTGCGGTACTGCGGTCGCCAGAAGTTGTGTTCAATGGCTTTCGACAGCGCTTCTTCAGAGGTGACCACCGCCATTCCCTGCAACTGCGCCGCTTTACCCACTTCCATCGCGATGCACTTGGAGACGCCCTGAATATCGTCGATATTCGGCAACAGTGCGCCATGCCCGTCGGTCGCCAGCGGCGAACAATCTGCCAGCGCACGGCTGGCCGCCATCAGCATGGCGTCGGTTACGCGAGTGGCGCCGGAAGCCAACACGCCCAAACCAATCCCCGGGAAGATATAGGAGTTGTTGCATTGGGCGATAGGGAACAGCTGGTCTTTATAGCTCACCGGCGCGAACGGGCTGCCGGTCGCGACCAGTGCGGCACCGTCGGTCCAGTTGATGATGTCTTCCGGGCGGGCTTCCACGCGCGAGGTCGGGTTGGACAGCGGCATGACGATCGGACGCGGACAATGCTTGTGCATTTCGCGGATCAGCTCTTCGGTAAACAGGCCCGGCTGGCCGGAAACGCCGATCAAAATGCTCGGTTTGGCGTTACGCACTACGTCCAGCAGCGAGATAGCGTCGCTGGAGGTCTGCCATGAAGCCAGGTTCTCGCTCTTTTGCACCAGTTTGCTCTGGAAATCGAGCAGGTTGGGCAGTTTGTCGGTCAGCAGGCCGAAACGGTCCACCATGAAGACCCGGGCGCGCGCTTCGGCTTCGCTCAATCCTTCAGATTTCATCTGCGCGATAATCTGCTCGGCGATGCCGCAACCGGCTGAACCGGCGCCAAGGAAGGTCACGGTTTGGTCGCGCAACTGGCTGCCGGCGGCGCGGCTGGCGGCGATCAGGCTGCCAAGGGTGACCGCTGCGGTGCCCTGAATATCGTCGTTGAAGCAGCAAATCTCATCGCGATAGCGGTTCAGCAGCGGAGTGGCGTTGTTCTGCGCGAAGTCTTCGAACTGCAGCAGCACATTTGGCCAGCGGCGTTTTACGGCCTGAATGAACTCTTCGACAAAGGCGTGGTATTCATCGCCGGAGATGCGCGGGTGGCGCCAGCCCATGTACAGCGGATCGTTAAGGCGCTGCGGGTTGTTGGTGCCAACGTCCAGCACTACCGGCAGAGTGTAGGCCGGGCTGATGCCGCCACAGGCGGTATACAGCGACAGCTTGCCGATAGGAATGCCCATGCCGCCGATGCCCTGATCGCCCAAGCCGAGAATACGCTCACCGTCGGTGACTACGATCACTTTGACGTTTTGCTTGGTGGCGTTTTGCAGCATATCGTCGATGCGATCGCGGTTTGGGTAGGAGATAAACAACCCGCGCGCGCGGCGGTAGATGTCGGAGAAATGCTCACAGGCTTCACCGACCGTCGGGGTGTAGATGATAGGCATCATCTCGCTCAGATGCGCGTCCAGCAGGCGGTAAAACAGGGTTTCGTTGGTATCCTGGATGTTGCGCAGATAGATGTGTTTGTCGTTATCGTTCTTGAAATCCTGATACTGACGATAGGCGCGCTCAACCTGCTCTTCGATGGTTTCCACCGCTTCAGGCAGTAAACCATGCAGGTTGAAATGGCTGCGTTCATCTTCAGTGAAGGCGCTGCCTTTGTTCAGCAGCGGAAATTCCAGCAGAATCGGGCCGGCGTAAGGGATGTAGAGGGGGCGTTTGCTTTCGTATTCAAGTTCCATTGTTTTGCTCTTCAACGTATCGGATAGCTTTTATGATGCCGATCCTAAAAGATCGGGAAAATATGTACAGCAATTGTTATCGGATCATGAGGTAAATTGGCGTAATTATCGACGATCACGTCCTAATTTAACTAAAGAAAGTGTTTTAAGACGTGAATGCCATTGTAATCGGCTTACGGGGCTGTTAACAGCGGCGCCGGGCGGCACCGCCGTGATCGGGATTAGAAAGTGATGCGACTGACGTCTTGGCAACCCAGCGCTTCCAGCGTGGCGCGGGTTGCATCCCACTGGGTGAGGATAGCGGTTTGCGGCTCGGCCAGTACCGCGCGGCGGATTTTCTGGCAGTCGCTTCCGGAGACGTTCAGCAGAATCAACGCGGCCTGCAGCGGCGGCAGGCTCGGGTTAAAGGCGGCGTTCTCCGCATAGCGCCCGGCGTAAATCGTGCCGTCTTCGGCCTCCAGTGCGACACCGCTGTGGGCGTTGCTGTAGGGGGCATGGCTTTGGTTAGCGGCGGCCAGCGCGGCTTTCTCCAGTTCGTCAGACAGCGTCAACTGGTAGCCCTGATCGACCCGGTCCATCAGCAGCGTGGCGATATCCAGATCTTTCGGGCCGAATGAATCCGGCAGATAGTCGCCAAGCGTGGCAGGCTCACGGCCGGGCAGGCGAATTTGCAGGCCGCTGCCGCTGTTCAGTTCGTTCATAAACTGGCGGCAGTGGCCGCAAGGCGTGTAGTTAACGGTGATGGAGACCAGGCCAGATTCACCGCGCAGCCAGGCGTGGGTCACGGCACACTGTTCTGCATGAATGGTTTGTTGCATCGGCGCACCGCTGAATTCCATATTGGCGCCAAAATAGAGATTGCCGCTCTGGCCGCGGGCAATGGCACCGACGTGGAAATGGGAGATCGGCGTTAACGAGCAGGCCGCCGCCAAAGGCAGCAGGGCAAATGCCAGAGCATCATCATCCAGCCCGCAGCGCTGCTTGATCGCGTCTACCTGCTCCGCGCTGAACATGGCCGGGAAATCAGGCGCATCAAAATAAGGCAGCAGGACGGATTGCAATGTCGCGGACAGTTCGCCGAAAGCGGTGTGAAAACGCGGGTGCATAGAAAATCTCTCTACAGGTTAACGGGATAACATTTTAGGCAGCCTTGAAGTAATAAAGTGTGACTTATATCTCTTTATTGATGAAATCACTGCAATGAAAACGATAAATGCGAGATGTATCGCAAGTTTCCAACCCTTTAACCGAACAGATGCAGCAGCACCGGGAAGACAAAGGGCGCCAGCAGAGAAGTAATAATCCCGCAGATCACCAGCGCCAGCGAGCTGAAAGCGCCTTCCTGATAGTCCATTTCCGCACAACGTGCCGTGCCTATGGCATGCGAAGCGGTGCCCATCGCCAGGCCGCGTGCCGAACGGGTGGTGATTTTCAGCATTCTGAACAGCGAATGGCCAAATACCGAACCGAAGATGCCGGCGAAAATAACGCAGACGGCGCTGATTGCGGGGATGCCGCCAAGGGATCCCGCTACCGCCATGGCGATCGGCGTAGTGACGGATTTCGGCATGATTGATGCGGCAATTTCCGGCGTTGCGCCCATCCACAACGCGATGGCGCCGCCGCTGATCATCGCCGTCATGCTGCCGATAAAGCACACTGCGATAATCGACTTCCAGCGAGCGCGGATCTGATGCAACTGCTCATACAGCGGGAAGGCCAGCGCCACCACCGCCGGTTGCAGCAAGTCGTTGAGAATTTTGCTGCCCTGAAAATAGCGTTCATAGGGAACGCCGGTCAGCAGTAGCAGGGGAATGATCACCGCCATGGAAACCAGCAGCGGGTTCAGCAGCGGCATCTTCAGCCGCTGAGCCAGCCAGCGAGCCGCGAAGTAGACCAACAGTGTCAACGGCAATGACCACCAGATTTCATGGATCATTTTTTACCCTCCGCAGGATCGTCACTGCCGATGATTTTACGTTCACGGTGAAAATAATGAGAGGTGCAGGCGACGACGATCAGCACCATCAGGGTGCTGATAACGCAGGAAACCACCAGCGGGCTGAGATGTTCGATGATTTGGTCGTAATAGTTCATCACGCCGACGCCAATCGGCACGAACAGCAGCACCATATAACGGATCAGCAGATGACAGCCGGGCTTGACCCACTTCGCCGGCAAAATTTGGCTGGAGAGCAGGGCAAACAGGATTAGCATGCCGATAATGCTACCGGGAATGGCGATCGGCAGTAGCGCCGCGATGGCATTGCCGGCAAACAAGCAGAGGTAGATAAGGACGATTGCCCTCAGGTATTTCCAGCACAGTGTAAGCACGTTGGCCATCACCTTTTCCCGTTTAACTGATGTATTCATCATACAATTAAACTGTGATCTGCGCCACAAATCACACCATGAATTCTCTCTATGACATTCATGCCCGTTGGGCAGGTTGGCAGCACCGGCTAAAGGTCGCGCGCAGTCTTATTCCACGTAGGTGGCAATAGAGTTCGGTTGCTGTTTCTGCGCCAGCCGGTGGCCGAGGAAAAAGAATAGCAGGCTCAATAACGCGGCGGCAATCAACATCAGGAACATCAATGGCGGTGCGGCGTAGCTGAGGATAAAACCGCAAAGCACCGGGTTGATGGCGCCCCCCAACGCACTGAGATTTTGCACGCCGTAGTAGCTGCCCTTCAGATGCGCAGGTGCGATAAAGTCGATAAACATATATTCCACCGGGATAACGATAATCTCCCCCAGCGTGAATATCGCCATGGCCACGGCCCACAGCCAGACGGATTGCCCTGCCAGCATGAAACCGATCAGCCCGACAATGAAAAAGAGTGTGCCCAGCGCCAGCCAGCGCAGCATGTTTTCCTGACGCATGCCCCGGCTCAGCAAATACTGCAACGCGATGACGATACAGGCATTGACGATCATCACCATGCCAATGATTTTGTACGCGAATTCGGCGTTCGATACGATAATCAGGTATTGCGACAGATAGCCGGTGAACTGGCCGAAAACGACAGCCCCCAGCGTACTGCCGAGCGTAAAGTAAATCAGCCGACGATCGCTGCGCAGGATGGACAGCGTCTGACGAAAATCAGGCAATGTGGTCGGCGCGGATTCGGCGGACGCAGGTTGCCTTGGGTGCAACTGCCCACGCAGACGAACACTCAGTGTCGCCACCGTCAATAAGGCCAGCCCACCGGAGAGGTAGAACGGCAGCAGCGGGTTCAGCCCGGCCACCATAACGCCCAGCGATGACCCCACAGCCCAGCCGACATTCACCAGCGTGTAATTGAGCGAAAAGGCTTTTATACGCTGCGTGACCGGCAGCCAGTCGGCAAAGCACGCTTTAATGGTGATGCCCAGCACCGAATAGGCCGTATGCAGGATCGCCAGTACCAGAACGATGCCTCCCGGGCGCGGGATCCACGGGATGGCGAAAAAGCTCAGGGCGAACAGTAAAATGGAAAGCAGGATCAATGTGTTTTTGTTGAACTTGTCCACCAGATAGCCGCCATACAGGCTGGCGAAAATGCCGATCGCCAGGCTGATGCCCAGAATAATGCCGACGCTTTTCGGCAACAGGTGGAAATGCCCGGTGAGGTAAATAGTAATGAACGGCAGCGTGACGCCGCGGCCAATGGTCAACACCAGCGAACTGGCCAGCAGTGCGATGATCAGCGGTGGGAATCCCTTCATGTCGGACCTGTTTATGCATACAGCCATTGAGCGATGTTGATAACATAGCTCATTTTGGCCGACTGGGAAGATGCTGTGTGAAAAAAAGAGGTTACGCCGACGCTTTTCACGCTGCTGTTGCCCCGAACAATAGGGGGCGCCGCATGCAGCGCCCCTACTTTATCTGGGGATAAGCGGAAGAGATTATTTGCCCGATTTGGACTGCAACGTGGCGAACCAGGGCTGGATAAAGTCGTTGCTGCTGCCCCAGCCCGGGATGATTTTTGCCAGCCCGGCCACGTTGACCGGCCCCGGCTGGCTGGCCAGCAACGCCTGCGGAATAGACGCAGCCTTGAACTCATAGGTTGCAGGCGTAGGTTCACCGGCAATTTTGTTCGCCACCAGACGCAGGTTTACCGCACCAATCAGCTTGGTATCCACCGCTACGCTGACTTTCCACGGGCTATTGGCTTCGCGCATCAGTTGCAGATCCTGATTGGAGATATCGATGCTGTACAGTTTGATTTCGGTACGGCCATTTTCTTTCAGTGCCTTGTAGGCACCCTGGCTAAAGGCGTCCCAGGTGCCCCAGATCGCGTCAATCTTGCCTTTCGGATATTTGGCCAGCACCGCGCCAACCTTGTTGGCGGTATCGCCCTGCACGTCCGATGACACTGCGCCGATCGATTCCAACTCATGAATGCCCGGATTTTGCTTCAGCAACTGCTGGTAGGCAGCCTGACGGCGCTCCATCGGCGGGAAACCGGCGACCCAAAGCTTGATGATATTGGCTTTCCCGTTAAAGTCTTTAATCAGTTGGCCGAACGACTCATTTGCCAGCGACGCGTCATCCTGTTGCGAAACCGTTACGCCGGGAATGCTGCCGCTGACGTCGGTATCAAATACGGAGACGGCAATGCCCGCCGCCGCAATGCGTTTGACCAAATCGGTGGAATAGGGCGCACGGCCCTGCGAGAGAATAATGCCGTCATATTTTTGGCTGACAGCCTGGTTCACGAAATCTTGAAAACGCGCGTCGTCACCGTTGCTGAGGAAGGTATCCACTTTGAAACCCAGCTTACGCCCTTCCTGAATGGCGCCGGCCAGAAACTGAGTGGTGTTGTCGTCGGAACCCAGATTGCGGATCACTGCAATGCGGATCGGCCCCTGATGCTGGGCGATGGCGGTTGGCACCGGAGCCGGCGTGGACGATTCTGCGGCGAACAGTGGCAGGGCGGCCAGCAGGCCAATGGCCAGTAGCGGTGTTTTTATCGTTTTCATTATTATTGGCTCCAAAAGCAGGTGATAGCTATCCCGGTAAGGGATTATTTATAGCAATCTTTACATCTGGACGTCTATATATAATGCTGAAATATATCGCTTGTGGGCGGCATATAAAATTTGCCTGCGATGGCGTCTTTTGAGCGGGGCACAAATAAAAAGGGCCGAGCGGCAGCTCGACCCTTAAGGCAACGGAAACGACGGTTACTTCACCTGCATTCCTGGCTGAGCACCGCTGTCCGGGCTGAGCAGGAAGATCTCTTTGCCGCCTGGGCCGGCAGCCATCACCATGCCTTCAGAGATGCCGAAACGCATTTTGCGCGGCGCAAGGTTGGCGACCATGATGGTCAGGCGGCCTTCGAGCGCTTTCGGATCAGGGTAGGCGGAACGGATGCCGGAGAAGATCTGACGAGACTCGCCGCCCAGATCCAACTGCAGTTTCAGCAGTTTGTCAGAGCCTTCGACAAAGTCGGCGCTCTTGATCAAGGCGATGCGCATATCAACTTTGGCGAAATCGTCAAAGGTGATGGTTTCCTGAATCGGATCTTCAGCCAGCGGGCCGCTGACCACTTTAGCCGCTGCCATGTCTTCTTTTGAAGCGCTGACCATTTCATTCACCTTGTCCAGGTCGATACGGTTGAACAGGGCTTTGAACGCATTGACCTGGTGGCCCAGCAGCGGCTGCTGGATCGCATCCCAGGTCAGTTCGCAGTTGAGGAAGGCTTCGGTACGTTCCGTCAGCGATGGCAGCACCGGCTTGAGGTAGGTCATCAGTACGCGGAACAGGTTGATGCCCATCGAGCAGATGGCTTGCAAATCGGCATCGCGGCCTTCTTGCTTCGCGACGACCCAAGGTGCCTGCTCATCCACATAACGGTTGGCCAGATCGGCCAGCGCCATGATTTCGCGGATTGCTCGGCCGGACTCACGGCTGGCGTAGGCCTCGGCGATGCTTCCTGCCGCGTCAACGAAGGTTTGGTACAGCGCAGGATCGGCCAGGTTATCGGCCAGTTGGCCGCCAAAACGCTTGCTGATAAAGCCGGCGTTGCGCGAAGCCAGGTTAACTACCTTGTTCACGATATCGGCGTTCACACGTTGCACGAAATCTTCCAGATTCAGGTCGATGTCGTCGATACGCGAGGACAGCTTGGCGGCGTAGTAGTAACGCAGGCAGTCGGCATCCAGATGTTGCAGGTAGGTGCCGGCCTTGATAAAGGTGCCGCGGGATTTGGACATCTTGGCGCCGTTAACCGTCACATAGCCGTGTACGAACAGGTTGGTCGGTTTGCGGAAGTTACTGCCTTCCAGCATCGCCGGCCAGAACAGGCTGTGGAAATAAACGATGTCTTTGCCGATGAAGTGATACAGCTCGGTGCTGGAGTCTTTGCGCCAGAACTCGTCGAAGTCCAGATCGCCGCGTTTGTCGCACAGGTTCTTGAATGAGCCCATATAGCCGATTGGCGCATCCAGCCAGACGTAGAAGTATTTGCCTGGTGCGTCCGGGATCTCAAAGCCGAAATAGGGCGCGTCGCGGGAAATATCCCACTGTTGCAGACCCGACTCAAACCACTCTTGCATCTTGTTCGCTACCTGCTCTTGCAGCGCGCCGGAACGGGTCCAGGCCTGCAGCATTTCGCTGAACGAAGGCAGATCAAAGAAGAAGTGCTCCGAATCACGCAAGATCGGCGTGGCGCCGGAAACAACGGATTTCGGATCGATAAGCTCGGTCGGGCTGTAGGTCGCGCCGCACACTTCGCAGTTGTCGCCGTATTGGTCCGGCGATTTGCATTTCGGACAGGTGCCTTTTACGAATCGGTCAGGCAGGAACATGCCTTTTTCCGGATCGTACAACTGGGAAATAGTCCGGTTCTTGATAAAACCGTTCTCTTTCAGACGGCCGTATATCAGGCTCGAGAGTTCACGGTTTTCATCGCTATGGGTGGAGTGATAGTTATCATAGCTGATGCCAAAACCGGCGAAATCCTGTTGGTGCTCCTGGCTCATTTCCGCAATCATTTCTTCCGGCTTGATGCCCAACTGCTGAGCTTTCAGCATGATCGGCGTGCCGTGCGCGTCGTCCGCACAGATGAAATGAACCTCGTGGCCGCGCATTCGTTGGTAACGAACCCAGATATCCGCCTGGATGTGCTCGAGCATGTGGCCGAGATGGATGGAACCATTTGCGTACGGTAGCGCGCACGTCACCAATAATTTTTTCGCGACTTGAGCCATAGTGAGAACTTGCTTTCTGTAATGAATAAAAAGGGTCTTCGATGTTACCCGATCGCGCCCTCTACGGCTAGGGCGGTTTCTTTCTACAGACACACGCCAGCGGACCTGCAGTTCTGATATGCTTAGCGGGAAGCTATCCATTCAAAATCAAGGAGCCGGGATGAGCGCAAAATCCCCCGAGCAGACCAACCCCGAAGTTCTGCGTGCCCTGGTGACCGGTGTACTGGCCGCCTTTGAACACCCGACGTTAAAAAACAACCTGACCGCGTTGAAGGCTATTCACCACTGCACGCTGTTGGATCACGTACTGCATATTGAATTGATCATGCCGTTCGCCTGGCAGAGTGCCTTTGAAACGCTGAAAGACGGCGTGAGTGCAGAACTGCTGCGCGTCACCGGCGCAGAGGCGATCGACTGGAAGTTGAAGCATGACATCGCCACGCTGAAACGCGCCAACGATCAGGCCGGCATCAAGGGCGTGCGCAATATCATCGCCATCAGTTCCGGCAAGGGCGGGGTGGGGAAATCCACTACCGCCGTCAACCTGGCACTGGCGCTGGCTGCCGAAGGCGCGAAGGTCGGCATTCTGGACGCCGACATCTATGGCCCGTCGATCCCCAATATGTTGGGCACCGAGCATGAACGGCCAACCTCGCCGGACGGCCAGCATATGGCGCCGATCCTGGCGCACGGTCTGGCGACCAATTCCATTGGTTACCTGGTGACCGAGGACAACGCCATGGTGTGGCGCGGCCCGATGGCCAGCAAGGCGCTGATGCAACTGCTGCAGGACACGCTGTGGCCGGATCTGGATTATCTGGTGCTGGATATGCCGCCGGGCACCGGGGATATCCAACTGACGCTGTCGCAGAACATTCCGGTTACCGGCGCGCTGGTGGTGACCACACCGCAGGATATCGCCCTGCTGGACGCGGCCAAAGGCATTGTGATGTTCGAAAAAGTCCATGTGCCTGTGCTCGGTATTGTGGAAAACATGAGCGTGCATATCTGCAGCAACTGCGGTCATCATGAGCCGATTTTCGGCACTGGCGGGGCAGAAAAGTTGGTGAAAAAGTACAACAGCCGCTTGCTGGGGCAACTGCCGTTGCACATCTCGCTGCGCGAGGATTTGGATCGCGGCGCGCCGACGGTAATAAGCCGTCCGGACAGCGAATTTGCGGAACTGTATCGCCAGCTTGCCGGCCGTGTCGCGGCGCAGATGTATTGGCAGGGCGAGGCCATTCCGACGGAAATCTCTTTCCGCGCGTTGTAATCCTCGCAGATTAAAAAGCAAAACCCCGGCGCAGGTCCGGGGTTTTTGTTTATGGCGTGACTCGCAGCCGGTGTAAATCGGCGCGGGTATAAGGGTGATCGATATGCGCCAAGGCAGTGGCTATGTGTTCCAGCAGACCCTGGGTGGGCGCCGGTTGTCGATGTCCCATCAGAACGATCGGTAAAGCCAGCGCGCCGGCGATTTGCCACCAGGAAAGCTGCGGGCGTGCCTTGCGGCTCTGTAACCACAGAAACAGGCTGCTGGCCAGATAGCCTAACGCCAGGCCGCTGATGACTTCCGAAGGCGAATGTACCTGAATGGCTAACCGCGACAAGCCAATCGTCAGAGGCAATACGTAGCCAACGACCAATGCCAGACTGCGCACCGCATGCGAGAAACGACCGCTCAGCGTCCAGAGAAATACCGGCCAGATACTGGCTGCCAGCGCCGAGTGGCCGCTAAATCCTGTAAAATCATAACGTTCTATACCGATACCCCAGCCCATAAAGGCCAGTTTGGATGCGCATACCAAGCCGCCGGCACAGCCGAAGATCAGTGCCCATTGCCAGCCTGCTGTTCGGGTGGCTCGCGGCGTAATCAGAATGATAAAAAGAATCACCGAGCAGGGCAGCAGCAGCATGCTGTCGCCAAAAAAGGTCAGAAAATACCAGTCCAGCACGTCAGTCTCCGGTGAAATACATCATCCCATCAGCAGGATAATGAACAAGCTACGGAGTTTACCCTGCCACATCGGATTACCCTAGACGCAATAATCTTAAAACCTTAAGGCCGATTTTGGCGAAATAACCCGAGATAGCGGCCCTGCCGCGACAATATAGGGTGGCGCAATGCCGGCTAACTCCCTATAATTGTCGCGTTTTAGTTCCCTCCCTCACACTTCGAAATCAGGTCTTTAAATTTTATGACTGACAAGCCGCATCAGTGCGTCATTATTGGTATAGCTGGCGCATCTGCCTCCGGAAAAAGCCTTATTGCCAGCACGTTATATCGTGAACTTCGCGATCAGGTTGGCGATGAACATATCGGCGTTATTCCTGAAGACAGTTACTACAAAGACCAGACGCACCTGACCATGGAAGAACGGGTCAAGACTAACTACGATCACCCGAGCGCCATGGATCACAACCTGCTGTTCCAGCATCTGCAAATGCTGAAATCAGGCAAGGCGATAGAGTTGCCGCTGTACAGTTACACCGAACATACGCGCAAGAAAGAGACTATCCACCTCGAGCCGAAAAAGGTGATTATTCTGGAGGGGATCCTGTTGCTGACGGATATCCGCCTGCGCCAGGAAATGAACTTTTCGATCTTTGTCGATACGCCGCTGGATATTTGCCTGATGCGCCGCATGAAGCGTGACGTCAATGAGCGTGGACGTTCTATGGATTCGGTCATGGCGCAATATCAGAAAACCGTTCGTCCGATGTTCCTGCAGTTTATTGAACCTTCCAAGCAATATGCCGACATTATCGTTCCGCGTGGCGGCAAAAACCGCATTGCGATCGACATTCTAAAAGCTAAAATCAGCCAATTCTTTGAATAATGCCGTTCAATGGCCGGGAAACCTGTGTTTCCGGCCGTCGGGCAAGTATTTACGCCGTGGCGTAGACCTTTTGTCCGTTGTGTGGCAATTTTTGTTTTAGTGACATGCCTTGATGGAGATAAAGAAATGAGACTGTGCGACCGTGATATAGAAGCCTGGCTGGATAGTGAAAAACTGGTGATTTCACCGCGTCCGCCGATTGAGCGTATTAACGGGGCTACAGTGGATGTCCGTTTAGGCAATCAGTTTCGCGTGTTTCGCGGCCATACTGCCGCGTTTATCGATCTCAGCGGACCAAAAGACGAAGTCAGCGCGGCGCTGGACCGCGTGATGAGTGACGAGATAGTGCTGCCGGAAGGCGAAGCCTTCTTCCTGCACCCGGGCGAACTGGCGCTGGCGGTCACGCTTGAGTCGGTCACGTTGCCCAGCGATCTTGTAGGCTGGCTTGATGGCCGTTCCTCATTGGCGCGTCTGGGGCTGATGGTTCACGTGACCGCGCACCGTATCGATCCCGGCTGGCAGGGGCGGATTGTTCTGGAGTTCTATAATTCAGGTAAGTTGCCGCTGGCGTTGCGCCCGGGCATGTTGATTGGCGCTCTAAGCTTTGAACCGCTTTCCGGGCCGGCGGCGCGTCCTTACAACAGCCGGCAGGATGCAAAATACCGCGATCAGCAGGGTGCAGTGGCCAGTCGAATCGACAAGGACTAACAGCGCTTGAAGCACTGTCGGTGTGGCGTTGACAAGAGGATGGCATGAGAAGATTACTGACGACTTTGGTGATTTTACTGGTTGTGCTGGTGGCGGGAATGTCCGCGCTGGTGCTGTTGGTTAATCCGAATGATTTTCGCGCCTATATGGTCACGAAGGTCGAACAAAAGAGCGGTTATCATCTGACGCTGGACGGCGAGCTGCGCTGGCATATCTGGCCGCAGCTCAGCATTCTGGCCGGGCGCATGACCTTGACTGCACCCGGAGCCAAAGCGCCGGTGGTGAGCGCGGATAACATGCGCCTTGATGTCAAACTCTTGCCGTTGTTGTCGCATCAGCTGTTTGTGAAACAGGTGATGCTGAAAAATGCCGTCATTCGCCTGACACCCGAGAGTGAAGAGCAAAATCAACCGAACGCACCTATCGCACCTGCGGGCGAGACCGAAGAGACCCTGGATACCCCGTGGAAATTTGATATCGATAATCTGCGGATTGTGGACAGCCTGCTGATTTGGCAGCGCGCCAATAACGAGCAGATTAACGTTCGCGATATTAACCTCGTCTTGCAGCAAAATGCCAATCGTCATGCGCAAATGGAGCTTTCCAGCCGGGTTAACCGCGACCAGCGCGATCTGACTTTCAGCATGGCGGCAGATATCGATCTGCAGCAATACCCGCGGCGCATCGCGGCCACGGTCACTCAGTTCAATTATCAACTGGAAGGTGCTGATATTCTGGGTGGCGGCATTAAAGGTGATGGCAGCGCCCAGGTGGCGTATCAACAAACACCGCAGCAAATTGCCCTAAGCCAATTGATTCTGAGCGCCAATGACAGTCAGTTCTCTGGCAGTGGCAGCGTGAGATTCGGCGAGGTGCCGGTTTATGCAATGAATCTGACATCGACAGCACTGAATTTGGATGCGCTTTCCGGCTGGCAATCCAGCTCGGGCACGCAACAAGCCGTGAGTGTGACTGCGGCGCCGGTGATAGCTAACCAAGCGGAAGATCCGCAACAAAATCTGGAAGTGTTGCGAGACTTTACTGCGCAGCTTAATTTGAACGTTGATCAACTGACCTATCGTGGCATGAACATTGCCCATTTGGCGCTGCAAGCGGATAACCAACAGGGCTTGCTGACGGTGCATACGCTCTCCGGCCAATTGGCTGGGGGGGACTTTGCGTTACCGGGTTCGTTGGATGCGCGTGGCGGCAGACCGGTGATCGCCGTGCAACCGGTGTTGAAGCAGGTTGAGCTGGGTGCCGTTCTGAAGGCGTTCGAAATGCCGCAGGTGTTGACCGGCAAATTCAGCATGCAAGGGGATTTAACGGGTGATCGCCTGACTTCGCAGTCGTTTGAACACCGGTGGAAGGGAACCGCGCAGTTAGCGATGCAGGACGCGCAACTGCATGGACTGAATATTCAGCAGTTGATCCAGCAGGCGGTGGCGCGTAACGACAGCAGCGTGCGCGGGCAGGATAATTACCAGCGCTTTACCGAAGTGAAACAGCTTTCGGCGAAAGCCAACCTGAGCGGCGGTACGGTAAACATCAGTGAACTGAGTGCGGACTCCCCGCTGTTGAATCTGAGCGGTGGCGGTACGGTGAATATGCCGGGTAAACAGTGCGATATGGTGCTTAACGTGCGGGTGACTGGCGGCTGGCAAGGGCGTGGCGAACTGATCGAGCAACTGCAGAAAACGCCAATTCCACTGCGGGTTTATGGCCCTTGGCAACAGCTTAACTACCAATTGCAGGTTGATCAGGTATTACGTAAAACGCTGCAAAACCGGGCCAAGGACGCGCTGAACAAATGGGCCGATAAAAACAAAGATTCGCGCGAAGGTCAGGATCTTAAAAAGCTGCTCGATAAGCTTTAGCCCCAGGTAAGAGGCGGGTCGGTCAGCGGCCCGCGCCTTCTTTGATCCCCGCAGAGCATTTGCCGTTCCCAATCATTTCCTCCCGTAACTTTGATAGAAATCATGACAACTTCTGCTGTGTTTGTGCAGAGTATTGGGCAGTTATGCGACTTCTGGGCTTCAGCACGGTTAAAAACAACAAGTTGAGGGAATATGATAGAACTTCTTATTGGTGCAGCCGTTGCGGCTGCCGTTGGTCGCTATATTATCAAGGGCTACTCCGCCACCGGGGTGTTGATGGTTGGTGGCCTGCTGTTGCTGGCTATAAGCGCCGTAATGGGGAAAAACCTGCTGCCTGCCGGCGCTGCGTCTACGGGATGGCGCACCACCGACATCATCGAATACGTTAAAATTCTGCTGATGAGCCGCGGTGGCGATCTTGGCATGATGATCATGATGTTGTGCGGATTTGCGGCTTATATGACGCACATTGGCGCCAACGATGTGGTGGTAAAGCTGGCTTCCCGTCCGCTGCAGATGATCAATTCCCCGTATCTTTTGATGGTCGCGGCCTATTTCGTCGCTTGCCTGATGTCTCTGGCGGTCTCTTCCGCCACCGGCCTGGGCGTATTGCTGATGGCTACGCTGTTCCCATTGATGGTTAACGTCGGCATTAGTCGTGGTGCTGCGGCAGCGATTTGCGCGTCGCCCGCGGCGATTATTCTGGCGCCGACGTCCGGTGACGTGGTGCTGGCCGCCAAGGCGGCGGAAATGCCTTTGGTGGACTTCGCTTTTAAAACCACCTTACCTATTTCGATTGCGGCAATTGTTTGTATGGCGATTGCGCATTTCTTTTGGCAACGCTATCTCGACAAGAAAAATAACGAACAGCACCACATTATGGATGTGAGTGAAATTACCACGCATGCTCCGGGTTTCTACGCGGTTTTGCCGTTCACGCCGATCCTGGGCGTGCTGGTTTTTGACGGTAAATGGGGGCCGGAGTTGCATATCATCACGGTGCTGGTTGGCTGCATGTTGCTGGCGGCGGTGATTGAATTCCTGCGTAGTTTCAGCGCCAAACAGGTGTTTACCGGTCTGGAAGTCGCGTATCGCGGTATGGCAGACGCTTTTGCCAGCGTGGTGATGCTGTTGGTGGCCGCCGGCGTATTCGCTCAGGGATTGAGCACCCTCGGCTTTATCAGTGGGTTAATCAGTCTGGCGCAGTCTTTCGGTACCGGCGGCATTATCATGATGTTGGTACTGGTGGTGATTACCATGCTGGCGGCAATGACCACCGGCTCGGGGAATGCGCCGTTCTATGCTTTTGTGGAGCTGATCCCCAAATTGGCTGCACAGATGGGCGTCAATCCGGCCTATCTGGTGATCCCGATGTTGCAGGCTTCAAACCTGGGGCGCACTTTGTCGCCGGTTTCCGGTGTGGTGGTGGCGGTATCAGGCATGGCGAAAATCTCGCCGTTCGACGTGGTGAAACGGACTTCGGTGCCGGTGATTGTCGGGTTGATCGTGGTGATTGTGGCAACCGAACTGCTGGTGCCTCAGCATCTATAAAGGTAGCCGGGCATCGCCCGGCACCGATTTATACCTCGTAGTCTGGCTCCGGTACCGACAGCGGGGTGATCCTCACTTTCAAAATACGGTGGCTACTGACTTCCAGCGGTTCAAACAGGTAGTCACCGATCTGCAATTGCTCACCTTCCTGGGGAATGCGCTGGCTGTGTTCCATCAGCAAGCCGGCTATCGTGTGGTATTCGCGCTTATCCTCCAGCTGCAAAGGCAGATAAAGCACCAGGTCTTCCAGTGGCATATGGCCGTTGGCGGTCCAACTGCCATCTTCGTTTTGCTGAATGTCGTGCCGCGCATCAACGTCCTCGCCAGCCTCCGGCAGGTTGCCGGCGATGGTTTCCATCACGTCTGTCAGGGTAACGACCCCCTCGACCGAACCGAATTCATCGACGACAAAAGCGAAATGCGTCTGCGCCTGTCTGAACTGTTCCAGTGCGCTGAGCAGCGTTAATTGCTCCGGGAAAATCAACGGTTGACGCACCAACGCACGTAAATCGAGCGGCACCTGAGTCAACTGCTGTTTCAGGACATCAATGGTATGGATGACGCCAAGCGGTTCATCGCTGGCGCTGTTTTCGACCACCACAATGCGCGTATGCTGGTTTTTTTCCAGCAACTGGGTCAGCTTTTCCTGCGGATCATTCAGCTCGAGGTATTCCACGTCATGGCGAGAGGTCATGATGCTGCTTACGGTACGCTGCGCCATGCCCAACACGCGTTCTATCATGTGCCGTTCCTGCTGGTTGAATATCTCTCCGCTTTCGCTCGCACTGTCGGCCAGCAGGTTGGCGGAGTGGCTGTCCACCTCCGCTTCTTCATGTTTGCCGTTCAGCATACGGAGCACCGCTTCTGCGGTTCGTTCACGCAGTGGCCGTACCTTTGACAGAAAACGGCGACGGTTAAACTGAGACAGCTGGTTTAAGGCTTCAATCATTACGGAGAAGCCTATCGCTGCGTACAGATAGCCCTTGGGAATATGGTAGCCGAACCCTTCCGCAACCAGGCTGAAGCCGATCATCAGCAGGAAACTCAGACACAGAATGACGATAGTCGGGTGGGCGTTGACGAATCGCGTCAGCGGCTTGCTGGCCAGCAGCATCAGCCCGATAGCGATACAGACCGCAATCATCATTACTGCCAGATGATCAACCATGCCGACGGCGGTGATCACCGAATCGAGAGAGAAGACGGCGTCCAATACCACGATTTGCGCCACCACGGGCCAGAAGCGGGCGCCTTTGCGCGGCCCTTGCTGCTCATCATCCTTGCCTTCCAGCCGCTCGTTCAACTCCATGGTGGCTTTGAACAGCAAGAATATACCACCGACCAGCATAATGAGATCGCGGCCGCTGAAGGGGTGCTCCGCGACCACAAACAGCGGTTTGGTCAGCGTCGCCAGCCAGGAAATAGAGGCGAGCAGTGCCAGACGCATCAGCAAGGCCAGCAACAGACCCACGACGCGAGCTTTATCTCTTTGTTGTTTTGGTAGTTTTTCCGCCAGAATGGCGATAAAGATAAGGTTGTCTATACCCAGAACGATTTCCAGCACGACCAAAGTGGCCAGGCCGGCCCAAATTGTTGGATCTGCGATCCATTCCATACGCCCAATTTCACCTGTAAGTTCGACGGCTTATGCCGTAAGGGAATGATGGGTGTTGGGCGGGGAAAATTCAACTTTAAAACTGTGCTGGTTCTGCGATGGAATTGTTGCATGCCGAGTTTAAGCCGGAACAATGCATAAAAAATCATCGGTCGGATAGCCAGGGAGGAGGTGGATAGTGGTGATTAGGAAGAAGGGGGCCAAAACGTTGGAGAGATTCTTGTGACTAAGTTGTAGACATAAAAACATCATAATTATAATTTTTTTAAAATCAAATCGTTGCATTAGTTTTTGGCTGCTACACTCAGTTCAATTATGTGCCCTTAGTAGTCTTATTCTGAAAAGGATAGCCAACAGGCATCTTAGGCTTGTATCAACAAAGTAATAGTATAAGAATCTTAGGCGCATAAACGTTTACAAGTATCATTGTTTAGTTATAAGGGTGTAATTTTTTTGTTCTTATGTGACCTGATTATCACTTAATGATGGGTACAGATGTTGGTCTTGCTGCAAACAGTGACTGGCAGACAGGAAAATTAATAACAGTGTATTGGTAGCTGAAAGCCAAGGGCGGTAGCGTGTCTAAACCATCTCCGCTCCGTGCTTCGTAACTCTCTTAGGCAAGGTGGTTCGGCTACGTTTACGTTATAGTTATTTGATTGTGGATAAAAAACATGCAAAAGAGATTGAAGGCTGTGATTCCCGTGGCAGGCCTGGGAACCCGTATGTTGCCGGCAACAAAAGCAATTCCTAAAGAAATGCTGCCTGTGGTCGATAAACCACTGATTCAGTACATTGTGAATGAATGCGTAGCTGCCGGGATCAAAGATATCGTGCTGGTCACTCATTCGTCCAAAAATGCAATTGAAAACCACTTCGACACCTCTTTTGAACTTGAGGCTGTATTGGAATCGCGTGTCAAACGCCAACTGCTGGAAGAAATACAGACTATCTGCCCGGCAGATGTGACAGTAATGCAAGTCCGTCAGGGCCAGGCGAAAGGGCTGGGGCATGCGGTACTTTGCGCCAAGCCAATGGTTGGCGATGAGCCTTTTATCGTGTTATTGCCGGACGTATTGCTGGATGACTCTACCGCCGATCTGCGTAAAGAGAACCTGGCCAAAATGATTCAGCGTTTTGCTGATACCGGCTTCAGCCAGATCATGGTGGAACCGGTACCGGAACAAGACGTGTCGAAATACGGTGTTGTAGATTGCGGCGGTGCTGCGCTGGCTGCAGGTGAAAGTACACCAATGACTGCTGTGGTCGAAAAGCCGACAAGAGAGGAAGCCCCTTCCAATCTGGCGGTAGTTGGTCGTTATGTGTTGTCTGCGGATATCTGGCCTTTGCTGGAGAAAACCTTACCGGGTGCCGGTGATGAAATTCAGCTTACTGATGCGATTGCCGCCCTGATGGAGCAGGAAACCGTAGAAGCTTTCCATATGAGCGGCAAATCGCACGACTGCGGCGATAAGTTGGGCTATATGAAAGCGTTCGTACAATATGGCCTGCGTCATGCTTCGGAAGGTGAAGATTTTACCCAATGGCTGAAGCAGACATTGAACAGTAAATAAGTTTTGCGGCTTAAACGCGATCACAAGAAAGAGGATTACCATGACCAAGTTGAAAGCTGTCATTCCTGTTGCCGGCCTGGGTATGCGCATGTTGCCTGCAACCAAGGCTATTCCCAAAGAGATGTTGCCGATCGTTGATAAGCCGTTGATTCAATACATTGTCAATGAGTGCGTGGCTGCCGGGATTAAAGAAATCATTCTGGTGACTCATTCCTCCAAGAATGCGATCGAAAACCATTTTGATACCTCTTTTGAGTTGGAAGCGATGCTTGAGGCTCGTGTAAAACGCCAACTGCTGGATGAGGTACAGTCGATTACGCCTAAAGGCGTGACGTTGATGCACATCCGTCAGGGCCAACCTAAGGGCCTGGGCCATGCGGTGCTGTGCGCCAAACCTTTGGTTGGTGACTCACCGTTTGTCGTGCTGTTGCCGGATGTGCTGCTTGACGACGCAAAGGCCGATCTTAAGAAAGATAACCTGCCGCACATGATTGCTCGCTTCGAACAGTCTGGGCTGAGCCAGGTGTTGGTGCAGGCGGCTGATGAGCATGTGCTGCACGATTACTCGGTCGTTGAATGCGAGACCAACAGTTTGCAACCCGGTGAAAGTTCCCGCATGACCTCGATTATAGAAAAACCGGGTCGTGACGTTCAGTTTAAATCCAATTATTCGGCGGTAGGGCGCTATGTCTTGTCTGCCGATATCTGGCCGTTGTTGGAAAAGACCGAACCCGGTGCCTGGGGCCGCATTCAATTGACAGATGCCATTGCAGAGTTACTGAAAAGCAAACCTGTAGAAGCGATGGAACTGGTAGGCGAATCCTTCAACTGCGGAGAAAAAATGGGTTATCTGCGGGCATTTGTGACCTACGGCCTGCGTCACCCAACTCAAGGCAAGGCTTTCCGCGAATGGGCAGAAAAGCTGGCGTTTTGAACGATCTCAATTCTCTTGGGCTGCAGGCGTAAAAAGGCTATATTTCATTACGCTGGCAGCCTCCATTCTGGAAAAATGTTTTTATATTAGTATCGGGTGGCTTGTGGAATAATGCGGCAATCAGGTTACTGGTTGTAGTAACTGCACAAGAGGGCAACATTTCTGTGAACATCCACCACTGTGACTCAATTGATTATAATAGTCATTTATAATGTGGCTTTATCGACAACAGAGTCATACTTTTACAATAAGCCATACTAACTCTTTTAACTTCAACAGTGGCTTAACAGTTCGACATTTCAGCTATCTGTGAAGGGTGCCCGTCTTGGTGAAGATACCTAACTCCAGGTAAGTAACAATGCAGTTTGGTAAGGTTACAAATACGCAGCCAAGGTGGGCTGGCTTGGTAGCTTTGCGGATACATTTACTTTGAAAGTGATGATAACTCGATGGCAAAACGACAATTGAAAATGATATCGGTATTGGTATCAATCAGTATAATCAGTGGCTGTACGGTTCTCCCAGGTCAACATTTAAGTACCTCGGGAAAAAATACAGTAAAACAGGAAGATAGCAATTTCGACATTGACGATCTTGTTAACGTCTATCCTGTTACCCCAAAATTAATCCAAAAACTGCGCCCTGCCAAGGTAGTTGCACAGCCCAATACTCTGTTGGAAGCTTCTCTGCGTAGTTATGAGTATCGGATTGGCGTAGGTGATGTCTTAAACGTTACTGTCTGGGATCACCCTGAGTTGACCACACCTGCCGGGCAATACCGTAGCGCCAGCGACACGGGCAACTGGGTGCAATCGGATGGCACGATTTTCTATCCTTACATTGGCAAGGTAAAGGTTACCGGGAAGACGGCAAGTCAGGTTCGTACCGAAATATCGAATCGATTGGCACAGTATATTGAAAGCCCACAAGTTGACGTCAATATTGCCGCTTTCCGCTCTCAAAAAACATACATTACCGGCGAAGTTAAAACGTCAGGTCAGCAAGCTATCACTAACGTTCCTCTCACAGTGCTTGACGCGATCAACGCAGCTGGTGGTCTGAGTGATAATGCAGACTGGCGAAATATCGTCTTAACGCATAATGGCAAAGAGCAGCGTTTATCGTTGCAAAAGCTGATGCAAAATGGCGATCTTACACAAAACCAGCTGTTATATCCTGGTGACATTCTTTATGTACCGCGTAACGACGATCTGAAAGTTTTCGTTATGGGTGAAGTAAAAGCGCCGGCCACGCTGAAGATGGACAGAAGCGGCATGACGCTGACCGAAGCGCTGGGAAATACTGAAGGGATTAGCCAAACTGCGGCAGATGCTACAGGGGTATTCGTTATTCGCCCTCTCCACGGCACGCAGGGGAATAAGTTAGCTGACATATACCAACTTAATATGGCAGATGCTACTGCGATGGTTATGGGAGCAGAATTCCAACTGCAACCCTATGACGTTGTTTACGTAACAGCGGCGCCTATCGTGCGTTGGAACCGTTTGATCAGCCAGTTGGCGCCGACAATTTCCAGCTTCAATGACCTTACCGAAGGCACACTGCGTATTCGTAACTGGCCATAGGAATGAACGATGTTTGATTCAATATTGGTTGTTTGCGTAGGGAATATTTGCCGCTCTCCTACAGGAGAGCGGCTATTACAGCGACTGGTTCCCGGAAAGAAAATAACTTCTGCAGGAGTTGGTGCAGTTGTGGGTAAGCCTGCGGATACAGCGGCATTAGAGGTAGCAAAGGAACATCAATTATCTCTTGATGGCCACATTGCGAAGCAATTGACCAGAGAGATGTGCAGAGAGTATTCGCTCATCTTGGTCATGGAAAAAAGCCATATCGATGCTGTATGCCGTCTAGCCCCTGAAGTCAGAGGTAAAACGATGCTTTTTGCCCATTGGCTTGGGCAGCGGGAAATTCCAGATCCCTATGGTAAAAGTCATGAGGCTTTTGAATTCGTATACCGCTTACTTGCTGATGGCGCCGAAAAGTGGGCGCAGGCGTTAAATCGTTAACCAGAGATTACAATGACTGAAACTACAAAGATGAATACTGCCTCAGGCAGTAGTAATGACGAGATCGATTTAGGGCGGTTGTTGGGAACGCTGCTTGACCATCGCTGGCTAATTATTGGCGTAACGGCACTGTTTGCCGTGGTGGGAATTGTATACTCTCTTTTTGCCACCCCGGTATATCAATCAGACGCATTGGTTCAGGTAGAGCAGAATGTTGGCAATTCTCTACTGAACAACCTGTCAGATATGATGCCTTCCAGTCAACCTGGTTCTTCGACAGAGATTGAGCTGATTCAGTCAAGAATGGTTACGGGTAAAACGATTGATGATCTAAATTTAGATGTGGTCGTTGAGCAAAAGTATTTTCCCGTATTCGGTCGCGGCTGGGCTCGCTTGAAGGGCGAGGTACCTGGTGAAATTGCTTTATCTCGCCTCAATATGCCAGAGTCATGGCAGAACATTCCCTTAGATCTTACCGTTATCGACGATAAGACTTATCGTTTGAGCAACGATGGCACCGACATTCTGAAAGGGAAAGTTGGGGAGTTGGCAAGTGGTAATGGGATTTCACTGTTGATAAGTGATCTTGTTGCCAAGCCTGGAACAGAATTTTTAATCGTAAAACAGCCAAAGTTAATAACAATTAATAATCTGTTAGAAGCTTTGTCGGTTCAAGACAAAGGTAAAGATACCGGTGTCTTGGCCTTGAGCCTTATTGGTGAAAATCCAACAATGGTGCGTAAGACGCTGGACAGCATCACTCGTAACTATTTGTTGCAAAACGTCGAGCGTAAATCTGAAGAAGCAGCCAAGAGCCTGAGTTTTTTAAAAGAACAACTCCCAGAGGTTCGAGGGGCACTTGACGTCGCTGAAGATAAGCTCAATCGTTTTAGGCAACAAAACGATTCAGTAGATTTATCGCTTGAAGCTAAATCTGTGCTGGATACTATCGTTTCCGTCGAATCGCAGTTGAACGAATTGACTTTCCGCGAAGCTGAAATTTCAAAACTCTATACTCGTGAACACCCGGCTTATCGTGCCTTAATGGAAAAACGAGCTACTCTTGAGCAAGAAAAAGGCAAGCTGAATAAACGCGTTAGTGGGATGCCAAAAACACAGCAAGAAATTATTCGTCTGACTCGTGATGTAGATGCTGGTAAAGAAATTTACATGCAACTGTTGAATAAACAACAGGAGTTGAGCATTACCAAGGCCAGTACCGTAGGTAATGTGCGAATTATTGATCCGGCAGTTACTCAGCCAAACCCAGTTAAGCCTAGAAAAACACTCATCGTTTTATTAGCAACCTTCTTGGGAGGAATGCTTTCGGTAGCAATCGTGTTACTGAAAACGATGTTGCATAAGGGAATTGAAACCCCTGAGCAGTTGGAACAGGATGGCATTAACGTATACGCCAGTATTCCGCTTTCCGAATGGCAGCAGAAAAAAGACAGAGAGACGCTCCTAACTACTAAACGTAAGTCAAATACTCGCTCCAATAGCCTTTTGGCCGTTGGTAACCCTGCTGACTTGGCAATCGAGGCCATTCGTAGCTTACGAACCAGTTTGCACTTTGCCATGCTTGAATCGAAAAACAACGTGCTGATGATCTCTGGGGCCAGCCCAAATATCGGTAAGACTTTTGTCAGTATAAACTTGGCAGCAGTGATAGCCCAGGCTGGCCAACGCGTCCTGGTGATTGATGCAGATATGCGTAAAGGCTATTCGCATACGTTGCTGGGTTTAGGGTGGCAAAATGGGTTGTCCGATATTTTGTCGCAACAAACTACGTTTGAAGGCTCGATAAGAAAAACAGAAATTGAAGGTATGGATTTTATACCTCGTGGGCAGGTTCCACCTAATCCATCTGAATTATTGATGAGAACACGCCTTAAGGAATTGATTGATTGGGCAAGTAAAAACTACGATCTTGTATTGGTCGATACGCCGCCTATCCTTGCGGTAACTGATGCGGCAATTATTGGTCATCATGTTGGCACTGCACTTATGATTGCTCGTTTCAGTATGAATACTGTAAAAGAAATCGAAGTCAGCATACGTCGCTTTGAGCAGAATGGCGTCGATATCAAGGGTGTCATATTGAACGCCGTTGAGAAAAGGGCTAGCAGTTATTATGGTGGCTATGGCTACTATCAATATGAGTACCGCTCATCCGACAAAGCCTAATCAGATTACGATTCATATTTTCCAGTCAGCATTAATGTGTTGGCTGGAATTCTTTTTTAATTTCCTTTAAAGATTCTTAGTCAGGAACCACTCATGAAGCTACTTCTTGTGGGTAACCACACGTGCGGTAATCGCGGCGACGGCGCTATTTTAAGAGGCCTGGTTCAAGCTATTGAACATAATACGCCTGGGGCAAATATTGATATTATTAGCCGCTACCCGGTGAGTTCAAGCTATTTACTCGGTCGCGATGTCAAAGATGACGTTCTGTATCGTTATCACTTCAAGAGTAAGGGAGGATTGATTGGTAAGATTAGAAAAGCGTTAATTCATAGAACGCTGCCACGGGTTTTAGCAGCCAAAGTCAAAGGACAAGGAATACTGAAATATCTTCCAATTCCTGCAGAATTTCAAGAACATATCAGTAAAATTGCAGAGTACGACGCGATTATTCAGGTAGGGGGATCATTCTTTGTTGATTTGTATGGCATAAATCAATTTGAACATGCACTGTGCGCACTCTTGGCAAAAAAACCGATTTATATGATTGGTCACAGTGTGGGGCCCTTTGAACAAGAAGTATTTAACGATATAGCAAGAATGGTATTCTCGCAGGTGGAGATGTTGGTGCTCCGGGAAGCTATTAGCTACGATTTGATGAAAAAAGGCAATATCCCCGTTGAAAAAGTCATTGAGGGGGTTGATACGGCATGGTTGGTTGACAGTAATTCGCCGATCGACGAGAGCAATTATAGTATCAAGCATTGGCGAGAAACTATTTCGCAGCGTCCAACTGTGGCGATTACAATGCGTGAGCTGGCACCGTTTGATAAACGGCTAGGTGTAACCCAGGAACAGTATGAAGTTGCGTTTGCAGATTTGATAAATCAACTAATTTCAAATGGCTACCAGGTCTTGGGTTTATCTACATGTACAGGCATTGATAGCTATCACAAAGATGATCGTATGGTAGCCCAGCAAGTTGCCAATAAGGTTAACAATCCTGAATATTTTCATGTGGTTATGGATGAGTTTAATGATGTTGAATTGGGCCAGGTACTTTCATATTGCCAGTTGACTATAGGTACTCGTCTTCACTCTGCTATTATTTCTATGAACTTTGGCACACCTGCAGTTGCTATTAATTATGAACACAAATCTGCGGGTATTATGCAACAATTAAAGTTACCAGAGTTATCTGCAAATGTTGAGTCTTTGATCGATGGTAGTTTAGCCAAGAATGTCATTTCGATGCTGCAAAACATCGACGTTTTAAAAGGGAATGTATCAGCAGCGATTGAGAATGAACGAGAGAAAGGGATTGAAATCACGAAGGAATTGATAAAAAGAATAGGTGGGTAAAGTGACCGTAACATTTTTCTTGGACCGTTTTCCTAATTATTCAGAGACGTTTGTTATTCATCAAATTGTAGGGTTTATAGATAGAGGAATAGAGGTAGAAATAGTTTCAGTTTGGCCAGGTGATTTCAGTAAAAAACATGCTGTCGTTGAAGAGTATAATTTGCTTCAAAGGACTAGGTATTTATTGGAGCCTGAGGGTAATAGCGGTTCTAAAAAAATAAAAAATCGTTTCTTGAGTATTTTATCTGGCCCAAAGAGTATGTCGGTTATAAAAGGTTTGAATTATTTCAAATTTGGCCGTCATTCTTTAAATTTGATATTGCCTTATATTCTCTCAAAAAATACCGATAAAATAGAATCCGACGTGTTTATTGCTCATTTCGGAACTGTTGGTGTGCTTGCAAGTAAATTGAGAGATCTTGGTTTGTTGAAAGGTAAACTGGCTACTATCTTTCATGGGTCAGACGTTTCTCATACTAAAACGATATCTGATTACAAAAACGACTATATAGAGCTTTTTGCAAAGGGCGATTTTATATTACCTATTAGTGATCTATGGGGTAAGAAATTAGCCGAGATGGGATGTGATAACAAAAAGATTCACGTCAGTCGCATGGGGATTAATGTTAGTCAATTTACCTTTAAGTTGCGAGATAAAGTTGGATCCCCTCTTAAAATAACTAGTGTATGCCGATTTATCGAGAAAAAAGGTTTGGAATATGCTTTACAGGCATGCGCTGAGCTTAAGTTGCGCGGTATTAATTACCATTATTCGATAGTTGGCACCGGGCCATTAGAGGATAAACTAACTTTACTGGTTGAACAGTTAGAGTTGAATGATTATGTCACGTTGGAAGGATTTCAACCGCAAGAGAAAGTAAAGGAAATACTCGAGCGGTCAGATGTTTTTTTACTACCTTCAGTTACTGCTGCTAATGGAGATATGGAAGGTATCCCTGTGGCCTTGATGGAGGCAATGTCAAATGGATTGCCTGTTGTATCGACAAAGCATAGTGGGATTCCAGAGTTAATTGAAGACAAAATATCTGGGTGGTTAGCAGAAGAAAGGAATTACACTCAGTTAGCTGATATTTTGCAAGATATTTCACAAGAGAATTACTCAATTGAACAAGTAACGAGGCAGGCAAGAGAGGTAATTGAGGTTAAGTTTAATCAAGATGTGTTGAATGATAAATTAGTTGAGTTAATTAAGCATGGGTAACAGCAATGTAATTAAAAAACAGGCGGTTTGGCTGTTGGCTGGCACCGTATTGGCTGCTGTTTTACAACTGGCTCAATTGGGTATCGTAGCTCGTGCTTTTGACGCTAAACAACTTGGGGTATTGGCTATTGTCAATGCCGTACTGATGGTGGCAATGGTGCTGCAGGATATGGGAATGAGCAGCTACCTTATCCATCGACAAGTACTAGATAAAAGGGAACAAAGCACAATATTTTGGGTCAATGTATTTTTTGGCCTTGCTACGGGTGGGTTAATTATTATCCTGGCCTATCCATTATCATTGTTCTACAAGATTCATGAGTTAGGATACTTGCTGTGTCTGGTGAGTGTTAATTTTTTTATATTAGGAGCGATGTCGCAATATCAAGCACATTTTGTAAAAACTAAAAAATTAGTTTTATTAGCTCAAGTGGAAATGTTGGCTAAAGTCCTTTCATTCCTTGCTACGATTTTCCTTATAATAGTCATGCACTTCTCCATCGCAGCAGTAATTATTGGCCAGTTTCTGAACGCATCGTTCCGCTTGATTTTTATGTTGTTATTTAGTGAAAAGAGTTGGCATCCGACATTACAGTTCTGCAAGAAAACATTTAAGGCTGCTGTAGGTTATGGTAGTTACCAACTGGGTTCACAAACAATTAATCAATTACGAACTCAAGCTGATGCTTTTATCATCGGGAAATATTTAGGGCCAGAATTTTTAGGAATTTATTCTTTGGCAAAAGAGTTAATTCTACAACCTCTGAAGCTACTGACTCCGGTGATAAACCGATTAACGCTACCACGATTTGCTGAGAAACAACATTCTACCGGAGAGTTAAGAGCGCTGTTCCTTCGCTCTGTCTCTTTGATCGTAAATGTAAGTGCTGCTGTTTATTTATCTATAGGTTTAGGCGCTTACCTCGGTGTTCGACTACTGTATGGGCCAGGACATGAGGAAGTAGCAACCCTAATCCCCTATATGCTGCTTCTTGGTGTGTTGAGACCTATGGGCGGTCTCACTGGCGCGATATCTCAGGCGAATGGGAGTACGAAGAAAGAGTTCGTGTGGAATATTTGGGCAAGTATAATTGTAGTTATTGTTGTTACTCTCTTCCTTGTGGGGGGGAATATTGCACTTGTTGCGATGTCACTGTCTGTTGCTCAAGTTATCATGAGTATTGCTGTTTACCCGCTCTTTATAAAACCTGTGGTTGGTATTAGCTTCAAGGAGTATTTCTGTTCTTGGATATACACCGCTGTGTTTTGTTTGGTAGTTATTGTTGCAATAGATTATTTTGAGTTGGGACGGGTCATTTACAATGGCATGATTTCACTGCTTGGTTAAAGTAAAAAATATGAAAATATTGATAGTCAATACGATATACTCACCATTTAAAGTTGGCGGTGCAGAAGTTTCAGTTCAGCTTTTGGCGGAAGAGTTGGTAAAAATAGGTCATTCAGTTCGGGTGGTGACCCTGCATGATGAAAAAAACAGAAAAAGTGCAACTATCAATGGGGTGGATGTTTGCTATTTGCCACTAAAAAATCTGTATTGGCCTTTTGATTCTAATGCAAACAGACAAAGTTCGCTGAAAAAATTACTTTGGCATATAATTGATAACTATAACCCAGTGATGGCCAAATTATTTGCTAAAGAGCTCGATGATTTTAAGCCGGATGTGGTACACACTAATAATGTTTGTGGGTTTTCTGTCGCAATATGGAAGGAAGTAAGCAAAAGAAGTATTAAGCTTATTCACACTTCCCGAGATTATTATTTGCTGCATCCAAGTTCTACACTATATGCCAAAAATGAAAATATAAACACAAATGCGCTATCGGTTAGAATTTGGTCATTCCTGAAACGTCATGCAAGTAAACATGTTGATGTCTACGTTGGGATCAGTGATTTTATTAAAACGTTTCACGTTGACAATGGTTTCTTTTCAAAAAGTCAGTCGCGTTATATTTATAACGCTGTAAATAAACCTATATATGAAGCTAATAAATTCAATGCTACTCATTTTGGCTTTATTGGGCGATTAACAAAAGATAAAGGGTTTGATGACTATTGCGCTTTCGCGAGAAAAAATCCTGATGCACTTTATTATGCGGCCGGACGCTTTGCAAATGACCATGAGGGTGTTGAGTTAAAAGAGTTAGCTGAAAAGAGTAGTGTAAAATTGTTAGGGTTTGTGAGCGTCGAAAGTTTTCTTTCTCAGATTGATGTGGCATTTTTACCGGTGAAGTGGCGAGAACCGTTTGGACGGGTGATTGTGGAGTGTGTTCTCGCAAAGAAAATTGTCATGACCAATGCTGTTGGTGGGATTACTGAATTGGGAAAGCTTCTTCCTAATGTCTATTTTATAGAAGAAACAACGGAAGATGTGATGACTGATATTCCGAATGAAATTACCGATGAGCATATCGCTATGTTTAGTCAACGTAGAATAACAACGGAATATCTTTCCGCGTATCTCAGTTCTACTGTGACTGATAATTAATTTGTGAGTAATGGAAAACTCCCTATGAAATCTGTAACCAATCTTATCCATATGAGTTGGGGTATTAAATGGGTGTTCTAATATTAGAAGATTCAATAGTCTTCTTTGCTTTTTTAATTGCCGCTTTTATTTATATTTTGAGAGTGGCAAAGAAAAATAAATTCAATATATATACTATATTGATTTTTTCTATTTATATAATTTGCTCGTATTCATCTTATAATATCATGGTAAAACCAATCCATGATTTCAATATTGCCATTCCAAGGACCGCAATCTACCACTTTAAAGTGGCGGGGCCATTTGCTCCCATAGATGTCATTTTTCTTTTTATTTTTGCGTTCGTCTGCCTTAAAAAAGTCATGACCAAAAGTTTGTTTAATTACCAAGTCATGAAGAGCACGTCGGTAATAACTAAATATATAACACTCCAAGGCGTGCTATTAGGTTTTATCTCTACAATGGGATTTATCTCCTATATTCAGAGTGGAGGGCAAGGAGAGGTAAACGATCAAGTTATTTATTGTCGAGGTGTTATTTATTTTTTTGTATCGATGTTCCTTTTTCAGAAAGCATGTGAAAACCTAAAGGATTTCGATTTTTATAAGTTGTTTACGATATTTTGCGTAATCGACGTTCTTAATCTTTTCTCCGGATTTATATCCAGCCTTATCTTCCATGATTATGTATGGGAGCGATATGGCATGAAAATAACAATTATTGATCAAGATAAAGCAACAACCTATTTCATTATTTATACCTTGTTACTTACATCTTTATTGTTTACAAAGCCTTTAAAACATAAAATGATATATTTTTGCTCCGGCCTGATTGGGTTGGTCATGTTTTCAAATATGTATAAATTTATATTTTTGTTGGCTTTTATATATGTAATATATGAGTTTTTCATCAATGCGTTTCGCGGAAAAATTGCAGTGGTGAAAATGTCATTGCTAACGCTTGGTTTAGTGGCAGCAGTATCTGCAGTTATGATGCTCTCGAACAGCAAAGCTATGAACACCCGTTCAAGTCAGTTTGGTGATTACTGGGAATACACCGGCAGCAAATTCCCGGCAATAGTCTTGGGGATTGGTTATGGTGGTAAATATTACTCTCCTTCTGATACTGATGATCAAGGGGAAATAAAAGAAATTGATGTTGAAAATGGTACTGCAAATTATCGTAAAAGCGTGCAAACACCTTTCTTGACACAAATAAAAAACAGTGGGTTAGTTGGGTTTGGTATAACGTTGATATTCGCCGTTTTTGCAGGGTTGTATATGGCGCGGATTAATATCTCGTTGCCCGTAAATATCCTCTATAATGCCATATGTTTTAATATTATGTGGATTATGAGCAGCACCAGTGTGGTTCTGCAACCAACACCAATGATAATAGTCACATTTATTAAACTGCTGCTGCTTTTCTATTTAATGCGAGAGAAGCTTAAAAGGGATTCTTTAGCTAACGCTTAGTTTTTTGATTTTTGTTGACTTTATAAGTGGGGAACTATGCTGTACATAAATGGCCGATTTTTAACTCAGGAAATGACAGGTGTACAACGATTTGCTGAAGAAATATCACGGCAGTTAAATAAAATAAGAAATGATGTGGTTATCTTGGCTCCTGAAGGAATACTAAATAAGGCTATTTTAAAAGAGTTTAATGTTGAGGTTGTTGGCCGTAAAAGCGGACATTACTGGGAGCAGGTTGAATTACCGTACGCCTTAAAGAAAAAAGGCTCACCTTTATTATTAAATTTATGTAGTACGGCGCCTGCATTTTATCAAAATCAAATCGTTACTCACCATGATGTGACATACAAACGTTACCCTAGTAGTTTCTCCAGGAAGTTTAGGTTTGTTTACGGGGTACTGATACCACGGATGCTAAAAAGTAGCCGGCATTTACTCACTGTAAGTGAATTTTCAAAAGAGGAGATCCATAATGTATTTGGGTACCCTAAGGAAAAGATATCTATTATATATAACGCTGTAAATGATGCTTTTGCCAAAGCAGAACACAAATCTACGGATCGCCAAAATGCTTACTTGCTAGCAGTTTCGTCACCGAATTATCATAAAAACTTCCATGGTATGTTATCTGCGTTCGAAACGGTCTCCAAAGAATTTGATGTTTCATTAAAAATCATTGGAAAGACTGCGGTCAGTTTTTCTCAACAAGATTTTTCAGCGCTGCTTTCGCACTCCGATAAAGTAGAGTTTATGGGGCGAGTTGATGATCAGGAACTTATAAACCTCTATCAAAATGCATTAGCATTCGTTTTCCCATCATTTTATGAAGGATTTGGTATCCCACCTCTTGAAGCGCAGTCGTGTGGTTGCCCTGTTATTTCATCGAATGCGGCTTCTATGCCTGAAGTGCTACAGGATAGTGTCATTTATTTTGATCCAAATAATATTGCTATGATTTCAGATGCGATGAAGGAAATTATTTCTGATTCAGAGTTAAGAACTGAATTGACCCGTAAGGGAAATTTAAACTTGAAGCGTTTTTCTTGGCATGCATCTGCTCAGAAAGTCAGTGATATAGTCGATTCATTTTCAAATGATCAGGTAGTAGATTAAATGAAAATTTTACATGCGGCAGAAACAATTAAAGGTGGCGTAGCAACAGTAATACGTCAGATTATAGAAGGGCAGATTGCTGAGGATGTGAACAAAGTTAAATGTATAATTCCCTCTGACCAATCAGCTGAGTTATCAACTGTCAATGATAAATGTATCGTTACGTTTTTGCGTTCTGGGCGAAATATTATTTCATTTTTTAATTTCTTTGTTACTTTTATAAAGACTGTTATTTTATTCAAGCCTGATCTTGTTCACCTTCATAGTACTTTTTCTGGTGTCTTGGGGCGATTGGCATTAGTCATTTTATGGCCATTCTATCGGCCTAAAGTTGTTTATTGTCCGCATGCATTTTCTTTTATGATGCAGGGGAGCAATAATAAAATTAGACTATACGCATTGTTAGAGCGACTATTTACCCCTATCACAGATGCAATCATCTGCGTTAGTCAACATGAGAAAGATAGCGCTGTATCGCATGGTTTGCCTGCAAAGAAACTTCGGGTGGTTCATAATGGCGTTCCTGACAGATCATTTTTACCTGGTTTGCCAAATCCATTTCAGACAAATGTAATAAACATACTTTTTGTTGGTCGATTTGACTATCAAAAAGGGTTCGATATTTTGCTGGATGCAATGACGAAGTTTGAAGGTAAGCCTATTGTTTTGACTGCAATTGGCGGCGCTGTTCATGGCGAATCTCCCCCGAAGGAAATTCCTCAAACAATTTATACCGGTTGGCTTCGTAGTGATGAATTGGCACCGTATTTTACTTATGCGGACGTTCTGGTAATGCCAAGTCGATGGGAGGGGTTTGCCATGGTAGCCTTAGAGGCTATGAGTTATGGTTTGCCTGTATTGGCGAGTAATTGCAGCTCGTTTCCTGAAATGATTGAGCACGGTTATACAGGATTACTTTTTGAACCTGAAAATTCAAAAGATTTGGCAAGTTACCTCGAGCATACTTCGAAAGAAAAGTGGCAAGAGTTGGGTAAAAATGCCAGAGAAGTCTTTTTGGAAAAGTATACAGCAAAGCAAATGATCGATAAGACGCAAAGAATATATACATCCTTGTTAAGCGGTAGTAATTAATGAGATGTAAAATAAAAATTCCGCCAAAATATAATTGTAAAAATGGGTGTTACGTACATTTTTTGTGCTTGTAATTTTTTAATAATGCACTGAAATGTAACTTGCTAATTAGTAGGTTGTTGCTATTAAGCTTGCATTTCAGTGATTTTAATCGCAATCGAAAAATAAATGTATATTTCCGTATTTCATTTGTCACTGGTGTCTGACTTGGGCGAATATCATGAATAAAGTAAATGGGTTTATGGCAAATTATGTCACTAAATTCTCTCTGGCTCTTTCCGATGTTTTTTTCTTTAACATCTCTATCTATCTCTCTTACCTTATTATCTATAAAGTTTTTGGTGGGTTAGAAGATTTTGTGCCTAAAGATGAGTTTGCAGTAAGAGCATTAGCACAGTTTATTCTTTCTCTACTTTGTGTTTTCTGGTTTTGGACGAGATTACGTCACTATACATATAGAAAGCCATTTTGGTTCGAGTTGAAGGAGATTATCAGAACGCTTATTATTTTTGCCATTCTCGATTTGGCATTGGTCGCGTTCTCAAAATGGAATTTTTCGCGTTATGTCTGGATGTTCTCCTGGGTGCTGATTATCGCTTTGGTCCCTATTGGTCGAACATTAACTAAGAAATTACTTAATAAACTGAATCTTTGGAAAAAACATACAATAATTATTGGATCCGGAAAGAACGCTTTTGAGGCTTATGCCGCTCTTCAAAGTGAAGAAGTGCTCGGGTTCGAAGTTGCAGCATTTGTATGCACCGATGCTCCTTGTGATGAAAATAGCTTCAATATTCCTGTCATTAATAATGAAAAGGAATTATGGCAATGTGCTGATATTGAAAACACACAGTTCATTATTGCTCTTGAGTTTGAACAACACGCGTTGCGTGATTGGTGGCTAAAAAATCTGGCAAAACATAATTGCCGGTCTGTCTCTGTCATTCCAACACTGCGTGGGGTGCCGCTTTATGGCACAGATATGTCATTTATTTTTAGCCATGAAGTAATGATATTGCGTGTTAGCAATAATCTTGCTAAACGCTCATCTCGTATACTCAAGAGAGCGTTTGATATTGTCGGCTCATTCTTGATAATGCTTGCGTTAATGCCTGTTTTGTTGTTTCTCGCGTACAAAGTTTCAAGAGATGGTGGGAAGTCTATCTATGGTCATGAGCGAATTGGTCATAACGGGAAAAAATTCAAGTGTCTTAAGTTTCGTTCAATGGTGACGAACTCCCAGGAAGTTCTTAGAGAGCTACTTGAGCGAGATCCTGAAGCAAGAAAAGAGTGGGACAAAGACTTCAAGCTTAAAAATGATCCTCGTATTACTAAAATTGGTGCTTTCATCCGTAAAACCAGTCTCGACGAATTACCACAGCTATGGAACGTATTTATTGGTGAAATGAGTTTGGTTGGTCCCCGGCCGGTGGTTGAAGCTGAACTTGAACGTTATGCTGGAGATGTAGATTATTATCTGATGGCAAAACCTGGCATGACGGGTCTATGGCAAGTTAGTGGTCGTAATGATATTGATTATGACACACGTGTTTACTTTGATGCATGGTATGTAAAAAACTGGGCGCTCTGGAATGACATTGCCATTCTATTTAAAACTATCGCTGTTGTTCTAAAACGCGATGGCGCTTATTGATTTTTCGTTACTGAAATTATTCCTGATCGCTATACAATAGGTGGTAGAACGATGGAAAGAAGAAAACTTGTCAAAAGCATGTTGATTGCGGCAGCAGGTGCCGCTGCAGTCAGAACCTCTTCAGCTGCTGATGTAAGTGGCGCAATTGCTTCTAACCCTATTAGTTTCAATAAAAAAAGCCCAGGTATGCCCCAAAGGAACGGGGCTAAAACGGTAAAGTTAAATCCTGAAATGTTCGTTAATAAAGGTGAAAGTAGCGATGGGGGTCAGGCTAGAAGTGCCGCTAAAAACTTGGACCAAGAGGATAGCTATCCTGCTTTTAACCAGATGTTTCAGCAGGCCAAGTCACTTTCATCAAATAATATTATAGAAATTAATCTAGGTGGTTATTATAAAGTTAGTCAAGGGAATTTTGAGTTGCCTTCCAACTGTCACATAGTCGGTGGAGGCACAATTTTTCTTGATAATAACAATGATGAACAAGTTATTTTTAAAATTGAGAACCAGCAAGACTTTAGTCTCACAAATGTAACACTGACCTCATCTAAAACGACAGGGCTTTGGGGGAAGTCTTGCAGTGGTGTAGTGATTAAAGGTTGTTCTAACTTTGTGCTTTCAGATTTAAATATTAGTTATCGTACAGATGCAATATCAATATCAGACTCATCACATTTTAGGATAGAAAATTGCCTGGTACATAAACTTGGGGAAGAGGGCATTGCCGTCCGAGCCAGTTTTTCGTGGATTATCTTCAATAATGATATTTATGAACACAACGGCGATGGGATTTTATTGAAAACCAGCGGTTCTCCATCGTACGACGGGAAGATAATTTGCAACCGAATTTTTTCAGCAACCGACATTTTTGGTTTGAAAGGAACTTTAGGAGGAGGGATTACACTGAATGATGAGAAAACGGGTTCAAGTACAACCTTCAGCAATCTTTTAGTCAGTGGGAACTCTATCAGTGATACATCATATGGCATTGCCTTCACAAATATTCAAAACCTGAAGGTTTTCGCTAATGATGTTGATACAGTAAGGCGATTTGGCATTATTGTTGATAATGCGGTTTATAATAACCCTCAAAAATATCCGATCAAAAAAACCATCGTTTCTGGCAACACGGTAAAAAATACCGGGCAAGCCGGGATCGCTTTCTATAGTGCTAATGGTATAAGCGTAGAGAATACTATTATTACTGAAAACATTGTTGAAAAGTGCGGGTTGCAAAAAAACGCAGATTACCCGGCTATTTCAGCTACTAATGCAACTATTTCATCTAATCGTATTAGTGATAGTAGTACTTTACTTAGTGCGACGGACAGTATTGTAAATGCTAACTATTTCGGAAGTAGTCTAAAGAAGTCGGCTGGTGAAGGTTCTGCTGATTTTAAGCTCAGTGGGGCCGTAAGTTTTGTTGGAAACATAATTGCCAATACGGGTATGGGGCATATCCGCCTTAATAATATATCCAATCTTATTTTTATTGGAAATCAAGTTAGCTTAGGTTCTACGTTTTCCGTTTTTCACTTGGGCTCTAATCCATCAGGTAACGTGCTCATTAAAGATAACCAAATTCAGTCTCCAGCAGCTAACGTTTTCACCGGTATGATGACTGCGAGCCATCTGATTGATACTGACTCTTCAACGTTTGGCAATAAAGTATGTTTCTTTGGTTTGCCAACTCAAGGCGAATTTAAGGCCGGAGACAGAGCTATAGAACGTAGTCCTGCTGCTGGCATGCCTTCTGAATGGGTATGTGTTGAAAGTGGTTCACCAGGTACCTGGAGTATTGAAAAATTTGCCAATATCAGCAAACGCAGTAATGCGCAAAAGATAAGCTTGGCAGCGGGAGCAAGCACTGATGTTAAATGTTCGGTTCCTGGCGTTAAAGCTGGATGGGTCGTAATCTCAATTGCATCTTCTCGCCCTCTTGGACAATCTGCTCTCAGCGCTTTTGCCCTGGAAGATGATGTTGTTAATATTACGATTAAGAATCAAGGAGATAAACCATTAGCTGCAGAGGGTGTCATCTTCTCAATTTTGGTTAATCGGGGATATTGAGCCTCACACAACAATATTCTATTGTGGAAAAAACAGATGTTATTGAATTAGCATCTGTTTTATTCTTTTTTTTTAAATACTGAACTTCAATCTTGGCCTCTCCCTCCATTCTTATACCTCCCTCTGTTAATCATAAGCAATGAATGCTTTAGCCTCTTAATATTCCCCTCATGGATAATCACTACCACTGCAAATTTCAATATCCCTATACTTTGTGCTTAATCTTTGTTTCATCCCAGAGGAACAATAAACCACTTTTTTTATGTGGTTTATTGTTCCTAAGGAAGGCTGTTTTGGTTACATTCTTCATGTGATCTAGTGTGTTAACTGGCTATAAAAATATTCTCATATAAAGCAAAAATAAATTTTCAGCATAGGTATGCTATATAAATTCTATTAAGAAAATCCTCAGGTCGATCTGATTGGTTTTTTTCATAACTATATGTTTTATATGTGTTTAAATTTTTAGAGAGTTCTAGTTAAAAGAAGATCACTCTTCGAGGGTCTACAACGGAATGTCATTTATTTTTGAGATGTAAGTCACGAGTTGAAAATAAAGTCATATAAATCAATGTGGTGTGCAATCTTATTTCTTGATCGAACGTTGCTTACGATACCTTGACAATAATTCGTTTATAGCCTTTCTTTGATCTAAGAAAGTTATAAGTCGTTATAGTTAGGGGGTAGAGCGCTCATTAAATTTGTTTTCCTGTTATGTAAGATACAAGTTTTTTTATAACTTCCTGATTCTCTTGTTTTGTTATTCTTTTTTGCAAAGAGACAGGTTTTAGCTTAATCGGAAATCCACCTCGAAGGGGGTTGTTATGGCTTCTCTGGCGTTTCAAAAAGAAGCGGCTGCAATTTTGTATGCCGTTTTAGGTAAAAGTGCGTCAAGTACTGAGTATGACAGTGTTGGTGCGCAGTTAGAAACAGGAGCTTTGTCGGATAGCAGTTATGTGACAAGCCTTCTTTCTTCGGCGGACGGCAGCACATTATATGCCGGTAAAAGTGATTTAGATATTCTCCAGGCTGTTTATACAAAGGCATATGGCAGCGCGGCGCTGAATACCACTCTTCAGGACCTGCTGGCATCCTCTTCGTTGGCGGTATCAATTTCTAAGGTGCTTTCAGATCTTATTAATTATCATGGATTTGATTCCGCAACCACGGCATCGCAAAGCAGTTTCGATACCCAGATTAATAAGGTGTTATTCCCGGCTACCAGCCCAGCTGCTGCTGGTCAAGGTGCGTCGGATGTTCAGGCTATATACCATGTCCTGGGATTAGTTTCTCAATCAACTAACGTAAATTTATTTGGTTCGATTCTAAATGCCGGCACTAAATCGGTTGCTCAGATTGCAGACAAGTTTGTTGCAGATCGCTCGTATCTGAAGGCTTTGAGTAATAATGATTTCATTTCACGCGTTTTCACTGCCAGCTTCGAACGAGCCCCATCCTCCACTGAGCTTTCGCATTTCCTTAGCGAGCTGACAGGAGGAAGTACCCGTGGACAGATCGTTGCGGAAATCATTACTTCTCTGCGTGGGACAGTTGCTCCTACCGATACTGCAGCGCAGCAGCATTTTAACGATGCAACGGTGACTTACGCCCAAGGGCAAATTGCTGGCTTGGCTGCTCAAGAACAAGCTGCGGCCGTGTACCTGGCGGTTCCGGAACGTGGTATTGATGCTGGTGCACTAGATAACTGGAGCAAATACCTATCGTTAAGTACTACCACATATAAAAACTTTATCAGTTCTGTCCTGGGTTCTGCGGAATTCCAACGCAAAGGCGCGCAGCTGACAGGCGATGATTTTATTCAACATGTTTATACTGCGGTGCATGGCGTTGCTGCCAATGCAGGTCAATTAGCAGTCTACAGCGCGTTAGGTTCTGATAAATCGGCCATTACTCAGGCGATTATCAACGATTTGCGCACTTCGACGGCGACCGATGCGACTACGGTAACCCAGCAACACGGGTTTGAATTTGATATCGGCACCAGCTTGTTGTACAAAACTGCAGCCTCCCTGAGCACAACAGCGGCTGGTGGCAACGCTACCGGCACGGTTAACACCGGGGCTTCACATCAGATCAGTAATGCAGAAACTGCGGTATTGACCGATGTCCTGCTTGCCGCCAATGCCGCCAGCGTCGTTAATCTGAAGTTCGCCGATCATCTGGCGAATCTCACCATTAACGGCACCAGCGCAGCAACGGTTAACCTGTCAGACAACGGGGTTAACCCGGGTGTTGATATCACCGTGAATAACGGCAACGTAATCCTTAACGCCAGCTCCGGCGCGGATGATGTGCTGGTTACCGCTACGGCGGCTGTCGCTACCGCTACCGGTGATTTTAATCTGGGCGCAGGGAATGACTCGCTGAAATGGTTGGGCAATGCTGCGGTTGGCGGTGCTAATACCGTAGGTGCTGGCGTTTCCGGCAATGGCGGCGATGGTGTTGATACTATCTCCGCCAACTTCATTACCAAAAACGTCGTGATGTCAGGCAATGCTCTTGCTCGTACTGCGACTATTAGCAGTAACTCTGCGCAGTTCAGCAACTTTGAGAAGCTGGATTTGGCCGGTTACATTGGTAAAGCAACGGTAAGCAGCGGTTCTACTGCAGCAAACCATACCTTTGATTTCGGCGTATTAACCGGTAATGCCATCTCAGAATCAAGCCTGACAGGGACTCTTAGCACCACGATCAATCAGGCTGCTACCTCTAATATCGGTTCGCAAGGCTTTGTGCTCTCTGGCCTGGCGGAAGCGGTGAAAGTGATTAATGCCGCCGGCGGTAGCTCGGCACAGTTGGAAGTTACGGGTAATGCGACTGCGGCAAGCAGCGTGGAAATTACTTTCCTGCAGAATGCCACGGACCACTTTAACGTGACTTTCGACGCGGTTAGTTCAGTGGACGTCAATGCCGGCTCTCTGGCGCTGAACAGCAGCAGTAGCCTGTTGTTCCCAACGGCATTGACCGACGTGAACATCGCTTCCGGTGGTACTGGTAACTTTGACAATATTTTGTCGCTGACCGGGACCAATGCTCAGGTACAAAACATCACAGTTACCGGCGATCACTTGCTTGACCTGACGCTGGGTAGCGGGTACAGCAACGTGCGTGATATCGATGCATCGGCCAACACTGGCGGCCTGAATCTTGATTCAAGCCACGGTGGTACCGGCGACGGTATTATCGTTCAGCTGCTGAACATTCTGCCGCTGAGTGGTGTCACTACCGCACTGCTGGCGCCGGTTCTGACGGCTCTGGGTCTGAATGGTTACCAACTGACTGTGGAAGGCTCTACAGCTGCCGACAACCTGGCGGCGATCGGCAATACCACGTTGACCGGTGGGAGTGGTGCAAATACCTTCGAAGCGAAGGCCAGTAATACTCAGGCTGGTATCACAATCACCGATTTTGACAGCACCAAAGACAAAATTGTCGACGTTGCTTCTGCCTTGACCATTTCCGGCGATACCAGCGGCACTGCGGTGGCGGATTACGGCACTCGTGCTTCCGATACTCTGGATGCTCTGCTGGGTACTCTGGTTGGCGGTCTCACCAACGGTGTTATCGGGCTGTTGGGCGGTATCCTCGGTCTGGACAGCAGTAACTCGCTGACCGCTAAAGTCGGCGTGGCATCGGTGGTGTTCGGCGGAACAGGCGATAACGCCAGCTCCTATGTGATTATCGATAATAACGATAACCACACTCTGGATACCAACGACAGCGTTGTTTACCTGACGGGTCAAAACCACCAACAACTGATTGATACTCTGCATTACGCGTGAGTGTAAATTCCGCAGAGTAATAGTTGCTATGGAAACTGTTAGTTATTAAATAATACGGGGAGGGTAAATCTCCCCGTTTTTTAATTTGTGAGCTGCGTCATCACCTCCGTCTTATTTCTCTTCTAAATAATCCCACTTTATTCATCATGCCTTTCATCTTCTTGTTTTCACTGGTTTTAGCGCGGCCGGTTGCGAGAGGTTTTTTTCGTGCTCCACCTTGCCGATATCCACTTTCTCTACCTATAGTTAAAAAAAAGTATCTGCAGTCTCGAGCATGTTTGGGGTGAGCCTTCTTTAGGATTTTTTTTATTTTTTCCTTTTTAGGAATTTCCTTAGAAGAAATCAATGCGGATTGGACTGACAGTGCACATGATGTAAGGGCAGAAAGTGAACCAATTTATACCGCGTAATGAAATTGCGGATGTTATACGGACTCGCAGCAAAATTTTCTGGACCGTTGGCATATTTACCGCATTTATTAATTTGTTAATGCTCGTTCCCTCGATCTATATGCTCCAGGTGTACGATCGTGTGCTTCCGTCGGGCAACGAGATCACGTTGCTGATGTTAACGCTGATTATGCTGGGCATGTTCGGCATGATGGCGTTATTAGAGTATGTCCGCAGCATGGTGGTTATCCGTATCGGTAGCCAGTTGGATATGCGCTTGAATACCCGCATTTATACTGCGGCGTATGAGGCAAATCTTAAAAATGGCTCTTCCGATGCAGGGCAGATGCTGGGTGATTTAACTACCGTTCGCCAATTCCTTACCGGCAGCGCTTTATTCGCTTTCTTCGATGCGCCCTGGTTCCCGATCTATCTGTTGGTGATTTTCCTGTTCAATCCTTGGCTTGGTTTGTTTGCGCTGGTGGGATCGTTGTTGCTGATCGCCCTGGCGGTTATCAATGAAATGGTTTCCAAGAAACCTTTGGGCGAGGCGAGCAAGCTGTCGATCATGTCCAGCAGCTTGGCGAGCACCAATTTGCGCAATGCCGAGGTGATCGAGGCATTGGGCATGTTGCCTAATCTGAAACAACGCTGGTTTACATTGCACCAGCGCTTCCTCAATAGCCAACGAGTGGCCAGCGAACGCGCCACCACCGTTACCTCAATCACCAAGTTTGTTCGTCTCTCGCTGCAATCATTGGTGCTGGGATTGGGCGGCTGGCTGGCGATTGACGGCCATATCACGCCTGGGATGATGATTGCCGGTTCGATTCTCATGGGGCGCACGCTGGCACCTATCGAACAGGTGATCAACGTCTGGAAAAGCTGGAGTTCAGCCAAGCTCTCCTATCAACGCCTGGTAAAATTGCTTGATAAGCACCCGCCGCGCGGGTTGGGCATGTCGTTGCCTCGACCTGTAGGTGTCATCTCGGTAGAAGGCGTAACCGCCACGCCACCGGGTTCCAAAGCCGACGCGGTATTGCATAACGTCAGCTTTGCCATTCAACCGGGCGACGTGCTGGGGATTATTGGGCCAAGCGCTTCCGGTAAATCCACGTTGGCGCGCTTGCTGGTCGGTATTTGGCCGGTAAGTGAAGGCATTGTACGGCTTGATAACGCCGATATTTATCAATGGAACAAAGACGAGTTGGGGCCTTATATCGGTTACCTGCCGCAGGACATTGAACTGTTCGCCGGCACCATTGCCGAGAATATCGCGCGTTTTAACGCTATCGATTCAGAGAAAGTGATTGAGGCCGCCAAACTGGCTGGTGTGCATGAACTGATTCTTCGTTTCCCTAATGGTTATGATTCTGTCATAGGCAACGGTGGCGCAGGGCTCTCTGGTGGGCAGAAGCAGCGTATTGGGCTGGCGCGTGCGTTGTATGGCGATCCTTCCCTGATCGTGTTGGATGAACCTAACTCCAACCTGGATGATGCCGGTGAAAAGGCGCTGAATCAGGCGATTCTGTTCCTTAAGCAACGCAATAAAACGGTGATTCTGATTACCCATCGAACCAATCTGCTGTCGATGACCAGCAAATTGTTGTTGCTGGTGAACGGTACCGTCAATGCATTTGGCCCAACTCAGCAGGTGTTGCAGGCGCTGGCGAATGCTCAGAAAGCGCAGACTCCACAGCAGGCGGTTCGCGCAGTCAATTCCGAGCCGGACGAAGGCAATATCCCAAAAACTCAAATTAATTAAGCTGTGAACTTGCCGGGCGGCGCTGAAATGCGTCGTCTGCAGTCAAAGGAGTTGGTATGTCTACGCACATTGGTGAGCCACAAGACTCGTATTCAGAGCAGATCCCCCAGGATGAGCGGCGTTTCACCCGCATGGGATGGTTAGTGGTTGGGGTTGGCCTGTTTGGCTTTCTCGCCTGGGCAGCATTTGCGCCTTTGGACAAAGGGGTTGCGACGCCGGGGTCCGTTACCGTCTCCGGCAACCGTAAAACGGTGCAGGCGCCAGCCAGTGGCATCATCACAAATATCGCCGTTAAAGAAGGTGACAAGGTGAAAGCTGGCGAGGTGCTGGTGCAATTGAGCCAGGTGCAGGCACTGGCTCAGGTCGCTTCGCTGCGGGACCAGTACTACACCACGCTGGCTTCGGAAGGGCGGTTGCTCGCCGAGCGAGATGGGTTAACCAAAGTCACTTTCTCCCCCGTTTTTGAGCAAATCAAAGATCAGCCACGTGTGGCCGAAATTATTGCATTGCAAACACAGTTGTTTTCTTCCCGGCGCCTGGGGCTGCAAAGCGAAATCGATGGCTATAAGCAGTCAATGGATGGCATGCGTTTCCAATTGAAAGGCCTGCAGGACTCACGGGTTAACAAGCAGATTCAGCTTTCCAGTCTGCGCGAGCAAATGAACAGCATGAAACAGCTGGCTGCGGATGGCTATTTGCCGCGTAACCGCTATCTGGAAGTTCAGCGCCAGTTTGCCGAGGTGAACAGCAGTATCGATGAAACCGTTGGGCGGATTGGCCAAGTGCAAAAGCAATTGCAGGAGTCTCAGCAGCGGATCGACCAACGTTTTGCCGATTATCAGCGTGAGGTCAGAACCCAGTTGGCGCAGACCCAAATGGATGCCAGCGAATTCAGAAATAAACTTGAAATGGCGAATTTTGAGCTCGGCAACACGGCCATCACTTCGTCGGTGGATGGCACCGTGGTCGGATTAAGTATCTTTACTCAGGGGGGCGTCGTGGGAGCGGGTGACCACCTGATGGACGTTGTACCCAGTCAGGCTACGCTGGTGGTGGACTCTCGCCTCAAGGTAGAACTGGTCGATAAAGTGTACAACGGGTTGCCGGTGGATTTGATGTTTACCGCCTTCAACCAAAACAAGACCCCGAAAATTCCGGGTACGGTGACGTTGGTTTCCGCCGATCGGCTGGTGGACAAGGCCAACGGTGAACCCTACTACCAGATGCAGGTTACGGTAACGCCAGAAGGCATGAAGATGCTGAGTGGGGAAGATATCAAACCGGGTATGCCTGTTGAGGTGTTCGTGAAGACGGGGTCGCGTTCGCTGTTGAGTTATCTGTTTAAACCCATTTTGGATCGCGCTCATACTTCTTTAACCGAGGAATAATTTTGATTCAATTTAAACGACAGGTTGCTGGCCTTGCTATCAGTACCCTCTTGTTTGCGATATCTGCGCCGGTTCATTCGATAGGGATTCTAGACGCATATTCGCTGGCACTTGAAAAAGATCCGACCTTCCGGGCGGCAATAAAAGAGAAAGAAGCAGGAGACGAAAACGAAAATATCGGCAGGGCGGGGCTGCTGCCGAAGGTATCGGGCAATTACCAGAACTCGCCGAGAAACTGGCAGACGCAAAAATATCCATCGAGTGACATTTTTGGCGACGTTACCGAAGTAACCCGACGCCAGCAGTATCGCAGTTATTCCAGCTCGATTACGCTGACGCAGCCGTTGTTCGACTATGAGGCTTATGCGCGTTACAAGGCCGGTGTTGCTCAGACATTGATGTCCGACGAACGTTATCGCAGCAAGTTTCTGGATTTGGCGGTGCGGGTGATTTCCGCTTACGTGGAGGTGGCTTACTCGAAAGACCAGATCGCGTTGGCCTCTGCGCAAAAGGCGGCTTATAAAGAGCAGTTGGCGCTGAACGATCGCTTAATGGGGGCCGGTGAAGGCACCATTACCGACGTTTCGGAGACCCAGGCCCGATACAGCCTGGCCGAGGCGCAGGAGATTGAAGCGCGTGATGCGTTGGACGCCGCTCAGCGCGAGCTGGAGGTGATTATTGGCGTCCCGCTCAACCAACTGGATGAGCTGCAAACGTTGCGCCCAGGGAAATTCCAGGTGGCACCGTTAATCCCTTCCCGGTTTGAAGAGTGGCAAAAAATTGCACTGGAGAATAACCCTATGCTGGCGGCGTCACGCCACGGTGTTGATGCTGCTAAATATGAAGTGGAGAGAAATCGCGCAGGTTTTATGCCTCAGGTGCAGCTTTACGCCTCACATTCAGAAAATGACTCCAGCAGCGATAATACGGTTAATCAAAAGTATCGCACCGACAGCATTGGCGTACAGGTCAGCGTGCCGATCTACGCCGGTGGCGGCGTTTCGGCGTCGACCCGTCAGGCTGCCGCACGCTACGGGCAGGCGATGTTTGAAATGGATGCCCAGACGGGCACCACGCTGAATGATTTACGCAAGCAATTTAACCTGTGTATCAGCAGCAGGGCCAAGCTGGCTGCCTACGAGTTGGCGGTCAAGTCGGCGACCACTCAGGTTACGGCTACCCGGCAAAGCGTGTTGGCGGGGCAACGCGTCAACGTGGATGTGCTTAACGCGGAGCAACAGTTATACAGTGCGCAAAAGGATTTGGCGTCGGCGAAATATACCTATATCAAGGCTTGGATCACCTTGCTAAGTGATTCAGGTACCTTGGATGAGCATGATGTCAAGCGTGTGGCGCAGTACTTTGCTCTAAGCCGTTGAGATAGAGCTTAACTTTGGTTATGAGTATTAGTCTGAAAGAGCAGCCTTGAGCTGCTCTTTTTTGTCACAATACGTTATGTTAGCTGCAAGTGGTGCTCCTGCCCTTACCCAAAAGTAATTCATCTTTCCCGTATGTTATTTCATAAGCGGTGATTGGCTTTGGAGTGACTGTTTTTTTAACATATATACAACTGTTTATGTGTAATTGTATGACTTTAGAATGGTGGGTAGGTTGGTTTTAAGCCGCATTCTCGTTTATAAGCCAGACGATTGAGTAAAGGATTAATAATGTCAAAAATAATTCCTGTGGTTATGGCTGGCGGTACTGGCAGCCGGCTGTGGCCTCTGTCGCGCGAATCGTTCCCCAAGCAATTTTTATCTATTGATGACAGTGGATTTAGCCTGTTACAGCAGACCCTGCAGCGTTTATCTGGGCTTGATGGCGTGGAAATCGCCGCGCCTTTAGTGATTTGCAATGAAAGTCATCGGTTTTTGGTTGCAGAACAACTGCGTGAAATCGATCAACTTGCGACCAATATTATTCTAGAGCCTGTTGGGCGTAACACGGCACCGGCAGTGGCGTTGGCTGCGCACTTGGCCGCAGAAGAAGATGAAGACAGCATGCTCTTGGTGCTGGCTGCCGATCATTTGATTAAAAAGGTAGAAAATTTTCACTCGGCGATAAAAACGGCAGTTCAATATGCCGCCGAAGATAATTTAGTGACGTTCGGTATTATTCCTGGACATCCCGAAACCGGTTACGGCTATATCAAACGCGGTAAAGCACTTTCCAACAAATGCTTTAAAGTTGACTCTTTTGTCGAGAAGCCTTGTCTGGATAAAGCCGTAGAATACCTCGCCAGCGGTGAGTACAGCTGGAATAGTGGCATGTTTATGTTTAAAACAGCCAAGTTCTTGCAGGAGTTGCAGCAACATAGCCCGGAAATTTTCAACACAACCCGGCAGTCTGTGGCTGATAGCCAACGTGATATGAATTTTATCCGTGTTGATCAGGAAATATTCAAGCACTGCCCAAGTGACTCCATTGACTACGCAGTCATGGAGAAAACGCATGATGCGGTAGTCATTCCTATTGATGCCGGCTGGAGCGACGTGGGCTCTTGGTCGTCCTTATGGGAGGTTTCCGAAAAAGATGGCTTAGGAAATGTCAACGTTGGTGAGGTTATCTCTATCGACTCCAACAATAACTACATCTCTTCGGACTCTGCTCTGGTGGCGACCATCGGTTTGGATGATTTGATCGTAATCAATACCAATGATGCGTTGTTGATCTCGACTAAAGATCGCGTTCAGGATGTCAAAAAGGTGGTTGATGAATTGAAGAAACGCAATCTTCATCACTTCCGCCAACACTCCTCTTCTTATCGTCCATGGGGCAAGATCTGCGATATCGACAGCGGCGAACATTTCCAGGTCAAAAAAATCATTGTCCGTCCTGGCGAAGGGTTGTCAGTACAGCGTCATCTTCACCGTGCAGAACACTGGGTGGTCGTCAGTGGTACGGCCAAAGTGAATGTTGAAGACAAAGAATTCTTCTTATCGGAAAACCAATCCACATTCATACCTGCCGGCAGTGTTCACACGCTGGAGAATCCTGGGAAAATCGATCTTGAAATTATTGAGGTTCGATCAGGATTTTACCTTGAAGAAGATGATATTGAACGGTTACACGATCGGTATGGCAGAGTTTAATTAAAGGGTTTGGCGATGGAAAAGTTAACGTGTTTTAAAGCTTATGATGTGCGCGGTAAATTAGGTGAAGAACTGAATGATGATATTGCCTACCGCATAGGGCGCGCTTATGGCGAGTTTTTGAAGCCGAAGACCATTGTTTTGGGCAGTGATGTGCGTCTGACCAGCGAAAGTTTGAAGCTGTCTCTGGCAAAAGGTTTACAGGATGCCGGCACCGACGTTATCGACATCGGCATGACCGGGACTGAAGAGGTTTATTTTGCCACCTCTCATCTGAAAGCTGACGGCGGCGTGGAAGTGACGGCCAGTCATAATCCGATCGACTATAACGGAATGAAGTTGGTTCGCGAAGGTTCACGTCCGATCAGCGGGGATACCGGATTACGGGCAATCCAGGAGCTGGCGGAAACCAATCAGTTCCCTGCTCCGGCCTCCACACGCGGCAGCTATGTTCGTCAGGATGTGCTGGCCGATTATGTTCAGCATGTGTTGTCTTATGTGAATACCGAAAACTTTAAACCCTTGAAGCTGGTTATCAACTCAGGTAACGGTGCGGCTGGGCATGCAATCGATGCGATTGAGGCATCTCTTAAGGCCCTGAACGTCCCATTGGAGTTTATTAAGGTCCATCATCAGCCCGACGGCACATTCCCAAATGGTATTCCTAACCCGTTATTGCCCGAGTGTCGTGCAGATACTGCTAATGCCGTGCGTGAACAGGGGGCAGATATGGGGATCGCGTTTGATGGCGACTTCGATCGTTGCTTCCTGTTTGATGAAAAAGGCGATTTCATTGAGGGTTACTATATAGTTGGCCTGCTGGCGGAAGCTTTCCTGCAAAAACAACCAGGGGCAAAAATCATTCATGATCCGCGCCTGAGCTGGAACACTATCGATGTTGTGAACAAAGCTGGCGGCGTGCCGGTGATGTCAAAAACGGGCCATGCTTTCATTAAAGAACGTATGCGTTCAGAAGATGCCATTTATGGTGGTGAAATGAGCGCTCACCACTATTTCCGCGATTTCGCCTATTGCGACAGCGGCATGATTCCGTGGTTGCTGGTAGCTGAACTGGTCTGCGTCAAGGGCCAGACTTTGGGGCAACTGGTGCAGGACCGAATCGCGGCTTACCCGTCCTCGGGAGAAATCAATATCAAACTGTCGCAACCGGCAGCTTCCATCGAAAGCGTGAAGCAACATTATCTGGCCCAGGCCGCTGAAGTAGATTACACCGATGGAATCAGCATGGAATTTGCTGATTGGCGCTTTAACTTACGCTCATCCAACACCGAGCCGGTAGTTCGTCTCAACGTTGAGTCACGTGCGGATGTGGCGCTGATGCAAGAAAAAACAAACGAAATTTTGGCGATGCTGTCTCGTTAATAGTTTTGCCATGATATTGCATCAGATTAGGGCTGTTTTTTCAGCCCTAATCGCTTGAATGAACGTCATGGGCGGTAAAAACTTATATCTTTAGCGCCACGGGCGCGCATAGGGAGTTGTTATGGCGGTTTTAGTCACTGGTGGTGCCGGTTATATTGGTTCTCATACTGTGCTGGCCTTGTTGGGGCGCGGCGAAGATGTTGTTGTATTGGATAATCTGTCGAATTCGTCAGAGGAGTCGTTGCAGCGCGTCGAACAGTTGGCGGGTAAAGCGGCTGTTTTCTACCAAGGGGACATCCTGAACGGTGAGTGTCTGCGTCGCATCTTTGATGAGCATGATATTTCATCGGTGATCCATTTTGCCGGCCTGAAAGCGGTGGGGGAGTCGACCCGCAAGCCACTCGAATATTATCAAAATAATGTTTCCGGGACTCTGGTATTGCTGGAAGAAATGCGTCGTGCGGGGGTGCATCAGTTCATTTTTAGTTCTTCCGCTACTGTCTACGGTGCCAATTCTCCGGTCCCTTATGTTGAAACGACTCCGATCGGCGGCACGACCAGCCCTTACGGCACATCAAAGCTGATGGTGGAGCAAGTTCTGCAGGATTTTGCCAAGGCAGAATCGCAGTTCTCTATTATCGCATTACGCTATTTCAACCCGGTTGGAGCCCATGAGTCGGGGATGATTGGTGAAGATCCAAATGGCATCCCGAATAACCTGTTGCCTTATATTGCGCAGGTGGCGATAGGTAAACTGGAGAAATTGGGGATATTTGGCGGTGATTACCCAACGAAAGATGGCACCGGGGAACGCGATTACATCCATGTGATGGATTTAGCCGAAGGGCACCTGATGGCGATGGATCATCTGAAGAAAGTTGATGGTTTCAAAGCGTATAATCTGGGCGCTGGGGTAGGACACTCGGTATTGGCCATGGTGAAGGCTTTTGAGAAAGCGTCAGGGGTAAAAATCCCATACCAAATTTTACCTCGTCGTGACGGAGACCTGCCTGCGTTCTGGGCTGATGCAAACCTGGCACGCCAGGAGCTGGGCTGGGAAGTAAGTCGTGGCATTGATGATATGATGCGCGATACCTGGAACTGGCAAAAGAATAATCCTCAAGGTTACCGTAATTAACTTTTCGCACTGAAAGTATTCTTACACCCTCCTCAAGTCATGATTGCAGCTTGTAGCCTACAGGCTGCGATCATCTGTCTAAGATATATCCTGATTTTTAATAACATAAAGAACTATATCATTGCTAACTATTTGATGGGTATTGTATTTGTACAACAAGTATTTTGATCTGTGCATTTAATGAACGTTCATTTTCAGATAACCCTGAAAGAACGGATAATGTACAGGTGTTTTGATAGGTAAGGTGATAGCATACGCAACAAAAATATTGCCCTGCTTTCCTATGTATCCTATCAGGATGACGAGGACATGACTTATTGTGCCATACGGGGGATGCCCAGCGTGATGGCGCAAGATAGGGCGCTAAAATTTATATAAATATCAGTCTATTGGTAGCTGTAGAGCCAAGGGCGGTAGCGTGTTTTTTTGTTGGTATCGATGATGGCGCTTTCGAATGGGCCGTGCGAACTCGGTCCATCTACAGGTTATGAAACTGTCGCGTTTGTGATGAGTGGCACATCCTTGCCCTTCCACCAGTAACATGAAAGATGTAGCAAGTGCAGCAAATTAACCTGGTGTATTTGCTTAAGTTGTTGAAACTATAGTTCTATATAGCTGAGCGTTATAAGGATAAAAAATGTTACTTCCAGTAATTATGGCAGGCGGTACAGGCAGCCGTCTCTGGCCTATGTCCCGTGAACTTCATCCTAAACAGTTTTTGCGTTTGCATAGCCTGCACTCGATGCTGCAGGAAACGTTGAAACGTCTTGATGGGGTGGAGGTTAGCGAGCCTGTCGTAATCTGTAACGAAGATCACCGCTTTATGGTAGCTGAGCAATTGCGTCAAATTGACATGCTGTCCCATAACATCATTCTTGAACCTATTGGCCGCAATACGGCGCCGGCTATTGCCTTGGCAGCTTTGAATGCCATCGTTCAGGGACATGACCCTATCATGCTGGTGTTAGCCGCAGACCATATCATAAAAGACGTTGCAACCTTCCATAATGCCATTGAGGCAGCAATACCTTATGCCTCCGGCCAGAGCCTTGTTACCTTTGGCATTGTGCCAAGCGGGCCGGAAACGGGCTATGGTTATATCCAACGTGGCGAAAACACGGGTGAAAATGCAGCGGCATGCAGTGTAAAGCGTTTTGTTGAAAAACCTGATCTTGCTACAGCGCAGGCTTACGTGGACTCTGGGGAATATTTCTGGAATAGCGGCATGTTCATGTTCCGCGCCAAGCGGTATCTGGAAGAGTTGGAAGCGTTCCGTCCGGACATTCTGGATGCATGCCGCCGTTCCCTGGCTGACACCGAGTGCGATAAAAACTTTATCAACGTTAATTTTGATGCCTTCTCCAACTGCCCAGACGAATCGGTGGATTATGCGGTGATGGAGAAAACTCACGATGCCGTTATGATCCCGCTGGATGCCGGTTGGAGTGATGTTGGTTCTTGGTCGGCCTTGTGGGAAGTCAGTCAGAAAGATGAGGCAGGCAACGCGTTGACTGGCGACACCTTCCTGCATAATACCCATGACTGCTATATCAATACTGACGAAAAGTTGGTTGCTGCTGTGGGCGTAGATAACCTGGTGATCGTTAATACTAAAGACGCTGTATTGGTTGTTGACAAATCCAAGGTTCAGGACGTTAAAAAAGTCGTCGAACATCTGAAAAAGCATAAACGCAGCGAATACAGAAGACACCGCGAGGTTTATCGCCCATGGGGCATTTGCGACCTTTTGGTCGATGAAAAACGTTTTAATGTGAATCGCATCACCGTGAACCCGGGTGAAGCCTTCTCTTTGCAGATGCACCACCATCGCACTGAGCATTGGGTTGTACTTGCGGGCACGGCAAGAGTAACAACCGGAGATAAAACTTTTTTACTGACAGAAAATCAGTCCACATTTATTCCTATTGGTGTTGTTCACCGCTTAGAAAACCCAGGGAATATTCCGTTGGAATTGATAGAAGTGCAGGCGGGGTCTTATTTAGGGGATGATGATATTATTCGTATTAAAGATCATTATGGTCGTTGCTAAATTTTGAGGTTTTAATGAGTACCTTAACTTGTTTTAAAGCATATGATATTCGTGGGCAGTTGGGTGATGAACTGAACGAGGATATTGCCTACCGTATCGGCCGAGCTTATGGCGAGTATCTCAAACCGCAGCGTGTTATCGTCGGTGGTGATGTGCGGCTGACCAGTGAGGCCCTTAAACTGGCCCTTGCTAACGGGTTGCAGGATGCCGGCGCTGATGTGTATGACATTGGCATGAGTGGCACCGAAGAAGTCTATTTCGCGACTTTCCATCTCGGTATGGACGGGGGGATTGAGGTAACGGCCAGCCATAATCCAATGAATTACAATGGCATGAAACTGGTGCGAGCCAACGCACAACCAATTAGCGGTGATACCGGCCTGCTGGAAATTAAACAGCTGGCAGAGGCGAATGTTTTCCCTGCTGTTGCAGAAAACAGACGTGGCAATTATCAGAGAATATCGATTCTGACCGAGTATGTTGATCATCTGTTGGGATATATTGACACAGCGACACTGAAGCCGATGAAGCTGGTAATTAATTCCGGTAATGGCGCTGCAGGTCATGTTATCGATGAAATTGAACGCCGCTTTAAATGCAACAATGTTCCCGTAACCTTTGTGAAAGTACACCATCACCCGGATGGAAATTTCCCGAATGGTATTCCTAACCCGTTATTACCTGAATGCCGTGCCGACACCGCTAAAGCAGTACTTGAGCACCAGGCTGATATGGGGATAGCTTTCGACGGCGATTTCGACCGTTGCTTCCTGTTTGATGAGAAAGCCACCTTTATCGAAGGTTACTATATCGTTGGTCTTCTGGCTGAAGCTTTCTTGCAAACCAATCCAGGTTCCAAAATTATTCATGATCCGCGCCTTTCCTGGAACACGATTGATATTGTCAATCAGGCTGGCGGTGTACCGGTGATGTCTAAAACCGGGCATGCTTTTATCAAAGAACGCATGCGCAAAGAAGACGCCATCTACGGTGGCGAGATGAGCGCACATCATTACTTCCGAGATTTCGCTTATTGCGATAGCGGTATGATCCCTTGGCTTCTGGTAGCCAGCTTGCTCTCTGTCAAAGGCAAAGCGCTGAGTCAATTGGTGAAGGATCGCATGCATGCCTATCCGGCATCTGGCGAGATTAACCGCAAGCTGATTGACGCCAAAACTGCCATTGAGCGCGTTTTGAACGTCTATAAAAATGATGCTCTTGTTTTTGATATGACTGATGGCATTAGTCTTGAATTTGATGAATGGCGTTTTAATTTGCGAACCTCAAATACCGAGCCTGTCGTGCGTTTGAACGTTGAATCAAAGGGGAACGTTGAACTGATGCAGAAGAAAACTAAAGAAATTTTGGCAATCTTAGGCGGAGAATAACAATGAAAGAGATGTTATTAGCCATCTATGGTTATCGGGGTTTCATTTGGAGCAGTATTAAACGGGACTTTCAGTCCCGTTACCAGACCAGTATGCTGGGTGCGTTATGGTTGGTATTACAGCCGTTAGCCATGATTTTGGTTTATACGCTGGTGTTCTCTGAGGTAATGAAAGCCAGGATGCCTGATAATTCGGGACCTTTTGCTTACAGTATTTATCTTTGCTCTGGGGTTCTGACATGGGGACTATTTACTGAGATTCTTGATAAGAGTCAAAGTGTATTTATTACCAATGCCAATTTAATAAAAAAACTCAGTTTCCCTAAAATATGTTTGCCGGTGATCGTTACTGCTTCCGCAATTTTAAACTTCGCCATCATATTCAGCTTGTTTTTGGTCTTCCTTATATTTACTGGTAATTTCCCAGGTGTCTTATTCTTTTCCGTGTTACCGGTTTTGGCATTGCAAGTCCTGTTCACCGTTGGACTAGGAATGACTTTGGGGGTGATGAACGTCTTCTTCCGCGATGTCGGACAGTTTGTTGGTGTATTACTGCAATTCTGGTTCTGGTTTACACCTATCGTTTACGTATTGAACTCGTTGCCAGAATGGGCAAGAAAATCACTGATGTATAACCCAATGGCTAGAGTAATGCAGTCATACCAGTCGATATTTGCCTACCATCAGCAACCTAATTGGTACTCATTATGGCCGGTATTCGTACTGGCCATAATATTCTGCGCGTTTGGTATGAGACTGTTCAGGAAGCATGCAGCAGATATGGTGGACGAGTTATAATGAGTTATATCAAAGTACATAATGTTGGCAAGGCATACAAACAGTACGCATCTAAAACTGGGCGCCTGCTTGAATGGATTTCGCCATTTCATCCCGTCAAACATAAACTGAAATGGATCCTGCAGGACATCAGTTTTAACGTTGAGCCCGGCGAAGCGCTGGGGATTATTGGTATCAACGGCGCGGGAAAAAGTACATTATTGAAATTGATTACCGGGACGGCCAAACCTACCTGCGGCGATATTGCACTGTCTGGCCGTGTGGCCGCATTGCTGGAGCTCGGTATGGGCTTCCACTCTGACTTTACCGGTCGTCAGAACGTTTATATGTCCGGACAATTGCTGGGTATTTCCGTCGAAAAAATTTCGGAACTGATGCCGGAAATCGAGGCGTTTGCCGAAATCGGTGATTATATCGATCAACCAGTCCGAGTTTATTCAAGCGGCATGCAGGTGCGACTGGCATTCAGTGTAGCAACAGCAATTCGGCCAGATATTCTAATTGTCGATGAGGCATTGTCCGTCGGTGATGCCTACTTCCAGCACAAAAGTTTCGAACGGATACGCGAGTTTCGCAAATTAGGCACTACGCTTTTACTAGTTTCGCATGATAAACAGGCGATCCAAAGCATATGCGACAGGGCTATTTTGCTCAATAAGGGCAGGATAGAGATGGAGGGCGAGCCTGAATCTGTAATGGATTATTATAATGCATTGCTCGCTGACAAACAGAATCTGTCCATTCGTCAGGTTGAAAATAACGGAAAGTTACAGACCCTTTCCGGTTCTGGTGAAGCGAGTATCACTGATATTTGTCTGCTGAACGATGAAGGTAAAAGTATCGAAGTGGCTACGGTGGGACAGCCTGTTAGTCTGCAGGTGAAAGTGCACATTAATAAGGCGATCCCTGAGCTGGTCGTGGGGTATATGATTAAAGACCGATTAGGGCAACCGGTTTTTGGTACTAATACCCATCACCTGCGGCAGCCGTTGTTTGATCTGCAAGAGAATGATTTTAGAACATTTTTATTTTCATTCTCAGCCAATTTGGGTGTCGGATCCTATTCGGTTGCGGTAGCTCTACACACGTCAGGAACTCACGTTGGTAAGAATTATGAATGGCGTGACTTAGCGGTCGTTTTCAACGTTGTGAATTCAGACGAGAAAGATTTTGTTGGGGTAGCCTGGTTGCCTCCAAAGTTGGAGATTTTTGAATGAGTGATGATTTCTATCGCGTTTTTGAGGAAAAACATCGGGGTAGCGTACAGGACATTAAACAACGCTTATCCGTGTACCTTCCTTTCATCACAGAGTTGGCAAAAATTTACCCTTCGGCTGAAGTTGTCGATGTTGGCTGTGGGCGTGGAGAGTGGCTCGAAACCTTAAGGGATAATGCTATTCCGGCCATGGGTGTCGATCTTGATGATGGCATGCTCGAACGCGCCTTGCAGATCGGCCTGAACGTGAAGAAGATGGATTGCCTGGATTTTCTCCAACAGCAGGCAGACGCTAGCCTGCTGGCCATCACTGGTTTTCATATTGCCGAACATTTGCCCTTTGAGGTTTTACAGTCACTGGTAAAAGAGGCACTGCGGGTGCTTAAACCTGGTGGCCTGCTAATCCTGGAGACGCCAAATCCTGAAAATGTGAGCGTTGGAACCTGTTCTTTTTATATGGATCCCACCCACAACCATCCGTTACCCCCTGCACTGCTTGAGTTCATTCCAAACTATTACGGTTTTCTGAGAACTAAAATACTGCGCCTGCAGGAAAAAGCCGCGTTGAGAGACTCCGACTCGTCGATTTATTTGGTCGACGTGCTGAAAGGCGTTAGTCCAGATTATAGTTTGATTGCTCAAAAAGAGGCCGAGGAGTCGGTTGTCCGCGAGTTAGATCCTTATTTTGATAAAGAATATGGGATTACCCTCGATGGTCTGAGCCATCGCTATGATCAACGGTTGAATAGCCAATTTAAGCGAGTGGACAAGGCACAGAGTGCTCAGGCAGCGAAACTTAACGACGTGGGTAATCAATTGGAGCGTTTCCAGCACCACTTGGATAAATCGCATCAGGAACTGATGGCGGTGCATGCTCACAATCAAAGCCTGCAGCAACAACTCATTGATGTGCATGCTCACAATCATAGTATGCAACAACAACTCATTGATGTGCATGCCAGTAATTCTTGGCGTGTGACCTATCCATTGCGATGGGTTTCTTACCAGTTGCAGGCTATTCGAGATGAAGGAATTAAATCCCGGGGCCGCAAGGCGGTCAAAAAGGTTTTGAGGAAAACGATCAACACGGCTCTCGGGCTGTTCCATGAGCATCCAAAGTTCAAAGGCTTCGTACTTTCCAGCGCTAGAAGACTGGGCGTTTACCGGTTACTGCAATCTGTTTTCCGACGTGTTTTGAATTCCGCGCCTAACTATCACGCCGATCTTATGGCGAATGAACGTCATGTTGTTTATCAGGAGAATATGACGAGCAGGGCCATCGATTTGTATGAACAGTTAAAGAACGCAAATAATAAGAAGCACGGAGATTCATAATGCGTATTGTTATTGACCTGCAAGGGGCACAAACAGAAAGCCGCTTTCGTGGGATTGGCCGTTATACTATTTCGATCGCCAAAGCGATTATCCGCAACAACAGCCAACACGAAATTTTTATTGCGTTGTCTTCACTATTCCCGGAAACCATTGCTGACCTGAAGGCGCAATTTAGTCGCCTGGTTCCGGTCGAAAATATCGTGGTTTGGTATGCGCCTGGTCCGGTCCGAGCGATGGATAGGCACAATGCTTGGCGGAGCGAATGCGCGGAATATGTTCGCGAAGCTTTTTTACACAATCTTGAACCTGATGTCGTTTTCATTACCAGTTTGTTTGAAGGGCATGTGGATAATGCGGTGAGTTCGATTGCCAAACTCACACCTAAAACAAAAGTAGCGGTGTTGCATCATGATCTGATTCCATTGGTACAATCGGACGTCTACCTTCAGGATGAAGTTTATAAAGAATACTATCTAAAGAAAATCAATTGGTTGAAGAAAGCTGATCTGTTGCTTACCAACTCGGACTACACCTCTGCCGAGGTGATGGAGTGGTTGGATATCCCCGTTGACAAGGTGTGTACGATTTCTGCTGCGACAGAGGAGCATTTTGTTATCAGTAAGGCATCTGATAATGAATTTTCCGCTTTAAAACAGCGATACGGCATTATCCGTGATGTCGTGCTGTATGCTCCGGGCGGTTTCGATTCCCGTAAAAACTTCAAACGCTTGATTGAAGCCTACAGCAAATTATCGCCGGAATTGCGTGAAAAAAATCAGTTGGTCATCGTCAGCAAACTATCGGACAGCGATCGCAGCTACCTGAGATCAATTGCTGATAACGTACAGCTGCGTGATAACGAGATGATCTTGACCGGATATGTTTCGGAACAAGATTTGGTCGTTTTTTATCAGTTGGCCAAGCTGTTTGTTTTTGCTTCGCTGCATGAAGGGTTTGGCCTGCCGATTTTGGAAGCCATGACGTGTGGCGCGGCGACTATCGGCTCTAACGTAACCAGTATCCCGGAAGTGATCGGTTACGCCGATGCGCTATTTGATCCTTATTCGGTGGAGTCAATTAAAGAGAAGCTTCATCAGGCTTTGAGTGATGAAATTTTCTTCGACAAGCTGAAGCAGCACGCGATGGAACAGGCCAGCAAGTTCTCGTGGGACAAGGCGGGAATTACCGCCTTGTCCCGCTTTGAACAGTTGGTTTCCGATGCCGGGGATGTGATGGCTGAGACTGTAACATCATCACAATTGATCGCTGCCATCTCCGCGATCAAATGTCGCGAAGAGCCTACAGATAACGATTTGCGCTCAACCGCCGAGGCGGTGGATCGAAATGTCAAACGGCTGGAGCTGCAGCATATTGATTTAGCTGCGTTATCTTGGCGTGTAGAAGGGCCTTATGACAGCTCCTATAGTTTGGCTCTGGTGAATCGAGAATTCTCTCGTGCGCTCAATCGGGATAATGTTGAGGTTCTGCTGCATTCGACGGAAGGGCCGGGGGACTTTGCCCCCAGTGAAACTTTCCTGAATGATGAGAGTAATGCGGATCTGAAGGAATATCATCACCGGGTTCGGAAACGGGGTGATCAACCGGTTAACATATTGAGCCGCAACCTTTATCCGCCACGTGTCAGTGACATGATGGCTGATGTGAAGCTCCTGCATTGCTATGCCTGGGAAGAAAGCGGTTTTCCGCAAGGTTGGATCAATAACTTCAATCGTGAGCTGGATGCGATCCTTTGTACCTCAGAGCATGTGCGTAAAGTATTAATTGATAATGGTACCAAGGTTCCCGTGTTTAATGTAGGGAACGGTTGTGAGCATTGGGAGCGTATCCAGTCCGCTAAGCAACCGCAGCTTAACGCCAAGACATTCAGGTTCCTGCATGTCTCTTCGTGTTTCCCGCGCAAAGGCGTTCAGGCGATGCTGGCGGCCTATGGGGCTGCTTTCACCGCCAAGGATGATGTTTCCCTGATTATTAAAACCTTCGCTAATCCGCACAATGAAGTGCAGGCTTGGCTGAAGCAAGCCCAGAAGCAGCATGTCGACTTTCCTAACGTCATTATTATCGAACAGGATATGCCGGAGCAGGAACTGAAGGCGCTCTACGAGTATTGCGATGTGTTGGTGGCGCCAAGTTGTGCCGAAGGGTTTGGTTTGCCGATTGCGGAGGCCATGCTGAGTGGTTTGCCGGCGATCACCACCGACTGGAGCGGGCAGCTTGATTTTTGTACGCAGGAAAACTCATGGCTGGTTGATTACCGTTTTGAGCGAGCGAAGACTCATTTTGGTCTGTTCTCTTCGTCATGGGTCAGTGTCGATGTCGAAAATTTGGCAGAGGCAATGAAGCAGGCCGCCGCTACCGAAAAAACGCAGTTATCAGCTATGGCGTCAAAAGGTCGCGAGCTTATTCTTCGTGAGTTTACCTGGGACGATGTCGCACAGCGATCGACTGCGGCAGTTGGCGCGTTGCGTAAGCATTTTGATGTCGCGCAAGAGGAAGCTCGTATTGGTTGGCTCTCGACATGGAATACAAAATGCGGCATTGCTACCTACTCACAACATCTGGTTGCCGACATGCCCAGCGATCAGATCGTGATTTTTGCACCTACAGCAAATGATCTGGTTCATGCGGATGAAAGTAATGTTTTGAGGAACTGGGTGGTTGGCAAAGAAAATAACTATCTTGATGCCTTGGATGCTCAGATCGAAACTCTGCGTTTGAATACTCTCGTTATCCAGTTTAACTACGGGTTCTTTAACCATCGCGAGCTATCGGCCTTTATCGAAAGGCACCACCTGGCGGGTCGGGTTATCATTATGGCCATGCATTCGACAGTCGATCCACTGGAAAAAGAGCCGCATTGGAACTTCCGGTTGTCAGAAATGACTGACGCGCTGAAAATGTGCGATCGTTTGTTGGTGCATTCTATTACCGACATTAACCGCCTGAAACAACTGGGTCTGGTCAATAATGTGACCCTATTCCCGCACGGGGTGATTAATTATCTCACACAGGCGCCGGTGGCCGCCAAACGTAATGCACTACCGCTGGTGGCTAGCTACGGTTTTTGCTTGCCTCATAAGGGATTGAAAGAGCTTATCGAGGCGGTGGCACACCTTAAAAAGGTGGGGAAACCTATCCGGTTAAGGCTGGTTAATGCAGAATATCCCGTCAGTGAATCTGCTGCCCTAGTGCGCGAACTTAAAGCGACTGCGGCCAACCTGAAAGTTGAAGATCTGGTAGAGATGCATAACGATTTTCTTGATGACAAAGAAAGTTTGCGTCTGCTCTCTGATGCTGATGTGTTGGTTTTCGCTTATCAAAATACGGGTGAGTCAGCCAGTGGCGCGGTACGGTATGGCATGGCGACACATAAGCCAGTGGCAGTTACGCCGCTAGCCATCTTTGACGATCTTGGCGATGCTGTCTTCAAGTTTAAGGGGACCTCGGTAACGGATGTTGCTGAAGGTATTTCCGAAATTATTTCTGATATCGCTAAAAACTCGGAGTATGCAGTTGAAACGCAACGACGTGCGGATGCGTGGTGCGAACAGCATGATTATCATGCCGTTGCCAGAAGGCTTGAAAATATGTGTACGGGTTTGTTAAGAGCAAAGTACTTCAAGTAGCCTCTTGGTTTTAGCCCCTTCAATGCAGTAGGAGTAGTTTTACCCTGCTGCATTGAACCTATTATGTTGAAAGCATAATATTCCATGGAATATGACTCTAGATGAAAATAATTCTTTCTGTTGAGCCAATCAAGTTTCCGCTGACGGGCATAGGGCGTTATACCTATGAGTTGGCAAAGGGCTTGCAAAGTAGCAACGAAATTGAAGAGCTTCATTTTTTTTCCAGTACTCGCTTTTTATCAGATATTCCTACAGCAAAAAATACATCTGATGGGGGGCACCGGTTAAAAAGAATTGTGCAAAGCAACTCGCTGGCTATTGAAGCCTATAGATTGCTGATGCCGCAGCTCAAAAAAAAGGCGTTGCGTGGCTATGAGCGCTGCCTTTACCATGGCCCTAACTTTTTTCTCCCTCCTTTTGAAGGCCCCTCCGTTGCAACGTTTCATGATCTTTCTCCCTTTAAATGGGAGCACTGCTTTGATCCCAAAAGGAACCGTTTTACCAAGAAAGAAATATTAAGCGCGTTGTCCCGCGCCAATGGTCTCATAACGGTATCGAACTATATTCGTAATGAGATTCATGAATATTTTGACTACCCGCTTGAAAAAATTCATACGGTCCATCTGGCAAGCTCTCCTGATTTTTACCCGCGCAAGGCAGAGCAGGTGTCCAGCGTTTTAAAAAAATTTGGTTTAGGCTATAAAGCCTTCACCTTATTTGTTGGTACCATTGAGCCGAGAAAGAATATCCTTTCCTTAATTAATGCCTATAGAAACTTACCTAGCGAGCTACGCACTCGCTATCCGTTAGTTCTCTCCGGTTATAAGGGATGGCGTAATGATGACATCATGCAGGAAATCGAAAAAGGACAGCGTGAGGGCTGGCTTAAACATCTGGGTTTTGTTGCCGCAGAAGAATTACCGTTATTGTACTCTGCCGCCAACCTCTTCGTTTTTCCTTCGCATTATGAAGGTTTCGGGCTCCCTGTATTGGAAGCAATGAGTTCAGGAACCCCGGTCGTCTGTTCCAACAGTTCCTCTTTGCCGGAGGTGGTGGGCAACGCGGCTTTGACCCATGCTCCAGATGATATCAGTTCATTGACACAGCTCATCATCAGGGGCCTGACTGATGAACAGTGGCGTAAAGAAGCTGTCGAGCTAGGGTTGTCAAATGCAGCAACGTTTTCCTGGCAAAGTTGCACTCGTAAAACTTTAGATGTTTATCAAAAACTGGCCAATAATGATTAAAGTACTTCATTTTTATAAAACTTATTATCCAGATTCTTTCGGCGGCATCGAGCAAGTGATATATCAGCTTGCTGAAGGTGGTGTCGAGAAAGGCATATCGACAGAGGTTCTGTCTGTGACGCCTGCGGATAAGGATAGTTGCGAAGTTATTTCACAGCATACCGCCCATAAAGTCAGACAAGATTTTAGCATCGCGTCTAACCCTTTCTCGCTTCGCGTCATAAAGAAGTTTAAAGAGCTCAGCGAACAAGCGGATCTTATTCACTACCATTTCCCTTGGCCTTACATGGACCTGGTGCACTTCCTGTCTGGGGTTAAGAAACCGACGGTAGTCAGCTATCATTCTGATATAATTAGACAAAAAAACCTTCTGTGGCTCTATAAACCGCTGATGTACCTTTTTTTGCGTAAGATAGATTGTATTGTTGCGACGTCGCCGAACTATGTTGCCACCAGTGACGTATTGGAAACCTTCAAAGACAAAGTCACCGTAATCCCGATTGGCCTGGACAAAGCGACGTATCCCTTACCGGAACAGAGTCGGCTTGATAAATGGCAACGGCAGATCGGCGAGCCTTTCTTCCTGTTTATCGGTACGCTGCGTTATTACAAAGGTTTACATATCCTGCTTGAGGCTGCCATTGGCGCAGCCTATCCGATCGTGATTGTAGGGGCAGGGCCGATAGAAAGTGAATTGCGCGAACAGGCCCAAAATTTGGGGCTGAAAAACGTCCATTTTCTTGGGGCGTTGCCGGATGAGGATAAAACGGCACTGTTGATGCTGTGTTATGGCATTGTGTTTCCTTCACATTTGCGTTCAGAGGCATTTGGCATATCGCTGCTGGAAGGCGCCATGTACCGAAAACCTATGATTTCCAGTGAAATCGGCACTGGCACCACCTTCATTAATATCGATAACCAGACCGGGGTGGTGATTCCCCCATCGGATCCCTCGGCCTTGCGAAAAGCCATGGATAAGTTGTGGGCCAATCCAGAGTTGGCAGAACTGTTCGGCAATAAGGCGTATGAGCGCTACGAGGAAATGTTTACTTCCAAGCAAATGGTTGAGGAGTATACGAAAATCTACAGATCCCTGCTGGGACGCCAAAGCGAGCTCGACTGAAACAGGTTGGATGGCGTCCTGTTGGTCTTAGACGGTTGCTTGTTTTGTGAACTATGTCAGGCAGTTACTGAAAATTTAAACGAGATATGTGACCTATCGCACCAATCACTACCCACGTGGAGCCATCCTGAGTTAACATGTTTGCCACATCAAAAACCTGTTGGCCATGGGCCGTTAACAGGTGTCATCCTCAGACAGGAGTTCCTAAATGTCCAAGCAACAAATCGGCGTTGTCGGCATGGCGGTGATGGGCCGCAATCTGGCACTGAACATCGAAAGCCGTGGTTATACCGTTTCCATCTTTAACCGCTCAGGCGACAAGACTGACGAAGTTATTGCTGAGAATCCGGGCAAAAACCTGGCGCCGTTCTACACCGTCGAAGAGTTTGTCGAATCGCTGGAAAAACCACGCCGCATTTTGCTGATGGTGAAGGCGGGTGAAGCGACAGACAAAACCATTGCTTCCCTGACTCCGCACCTGGATAAAGGTGACATTCTGATCGACGGTGGCAACACCTACTATCAGGACACCATCCGTCGTAACCGCGAACTGTCTGATCAAGGCTTCAACTTCATCGGTACCGGCGTTTCCGGTGGCGAAGAGGGCGCGTTGAAAGGGCCTTCAATCATGCCTGGCGGCCAGAAAGAAGCTTATGAGCTGGTGGCGCCAATCCTGAAGAAGATCGCTGCGGTTGCCGAAGGCGAGCCTTGCGTGACCTACATCGGCGCTGACGGTGCCGGCCACTACGTGAAGATGGTGCACAACGGCATCGAATACGGCGACATGCAGCTGATCGCAGAAGCCTATTCCCTGTTGAAACAGGCGCTGAACCTGAACAACGAAGAGTTGGCTGAGACCTTCGCCGAGTGGAACAAAGGCGAACTGAACAGCTACCTGATCGACATCACCAAAGACATCTTCACCAAGAAAGACGAAGAAGGTAAATACCTGGTTGATGTGATCCTGGATGAAGCGGCCAACAAAGGCACCGGCAAATGGACCAGCCAGAGCTCTCTGGATCTGGGCGAACCGCTGTCTCTGATCACCGAATCCGTTTTCGCACGTTACCTGTCCTCACTGAAAGACCAACGCGTTGCCGCGTCTAAAGTGCTGACCGGTCCTAAAGCTGCGCCAGTCAGCGGCGACAAAGCTGAATTCATCGAGAAAGTGCGCCGTGCGCTGTACCTGGGCAAAATCGTTTCTTATGCGCAGGGCTTCTCTCAGTTGAAAGCGGCTTCTCAGGAAAATAACTGGGATCTGCACTACGGCGATATCGCCAAGATCTTCCGCGCCGGTTGCATCATCCGCGCTCAGTTCCTGCAGAAAATCACCGACGCTTACGCAGACAATGCCGACATCGCCAACCTGCTGCTGGCGCCATACTTCAAGCAGATCGCTGACGAATATCAGCAAGCGCTGCGTGATGTGGTGTCCTACGCGGTGCAGAACGGCATCCCAACGCCGACCTTCTCTGCCGCCATCGCGTACTACGACAGCTACCGTTCAGCCGTTCTGCCAGCCAACCTGATCCAGGCGCAGCGCGACTACTTCGGTGCCCACACTTACAAACGTATCGACAAAGAAGGCGTATTCCATACCGAATGGATGGAATAATCCCGACGTTTGAAGCATAAAAAAAGCCGCCGGCATTAAACCCGGCGGCTTTTTTATTTCCCGCTGCACGCGCATAAATCAGGGGCAAATATCTTTACCCCCTGTGAGTCAGGATTATTTCTGGTGCCGCTCGCGCAGCCGGCCAATCACCTTGCTCAAATCCAGATCCTGATCCTGCAGCAGCACCAGCAGGTGATAAATCAGATCTGAAGCCTCGTTGGTCAACTCTTCACGATCGTTCACCGTTGCGGCCAGCGCGGTCTCCACACCTTCTTCGCCAACTTTCTGCGCAATGCGCTTGGTGCCGCTGGCGTACAGGCTGGCGGTGTAAGAGCTGTCCGGGCTGGCGGTCTTGCGTTCCGCCAACAGTTGCTCCAACTGATACAGAAAACCCCAATCGCTGGTGGCCGGGTGGAAGCAGCTGCTGTTGCCCAGGTGGCAGGTTGGGCCAATCGGGTTGGCCAAAATCAACAGCGTATCGTTGTCGCAATCGGGGGTGATGCTGACCACATTCAGGAAATGGCCGGAGCTTTCGCCCTTGGTCCACAGTCGCTGTTTGGTGCGAGAGAAAAAGGTGACCTTGCCGCTCTGTTCGGTGGTGGCCAGCGCTTCCTGGTTCATATAACCGAGCATCAGCACTTCGCCGGACACGGCGTGCTGAACGATAACCGGCAGCAGGCTCCCGGTTTTTTCCCAGTCCAGCTGGTTTCTTTGTTGTTCTGTTAACACACGCGAATCTCCACGCCAAGGTCTGCCAGGAACTTTTTCAGTTCGCCGATATTAATGATTTGCTTGTGGAACACCGAAGCGGCCAGTGCGCCGTCGACGTCCGCATCGCGAAACGCTTCCAGAAAGTGTTCCATGGTGCCCGCACCGCCGGAGGCAATCAGCGGCACTTTGCACACGTCTCTCACCCGCCGGAGCTGTTCCAGATCGTAACCGTTGCGCACGCCGTCCTGATTCATCATGTTCAGCACAATCTCGCCGGCGCCACGTTTTTGCACTTCCTTAACCCAGTCCAGGGTTTCCCACTCTGTGACGCGGGTGCGGCTTTCGTCGCCGGTGTATTGATTAACGTGATACTTGCCGGTGTCGGCTTCGAACCAGGTATCAATCCCTACCACGATGCACTGCACGCCAAAGCGATCCGCCAGGCGGCTAATCAACGTCGGGTCGGCCAGCGCCGGTGAGTTAATGGAAATCTTGTCGGCGCCGAAAGAGAGGATCTGGCTGGCATCTTCCAGGCTTTTAATCCCGCCGGCGACGCAGAAGGGAATATCGATCACCTCCGCCACGCGCGACACCCAGCTCTTGTCTACCACCCGGCCATCGCTGGAGGCGGTAATATCGTAGAACACCAACTCGTCCGCGCCTTCTTGCGCATAGCGTTGCGCCAACGGCACGATATCGCCGATGATCTCATGGTTGCGGAACTGCACGCCTTTCACTACCTGCCCGTCTTTCACATCCAGACAGGGAATTATCCGTTTTGCCAGCATGCGATAGCCTCCTCAACGCTAAATTTACCTTCCAGCAGGGCGCGGCCTACGATGACGCCCTCAACGCCGCTGCCGCGTAACTGGGCGATATCATCCAGGTTGCCGATACCGCCCGATGCCTGGAAGGCGATCTGCGGATAGCGACGGCTGATTTCCTGATACAGCGCCACGTTAGAGCCGGCCAACGTGCCGTCACGCGAAATGTCGGTGCACAGCACATGCTTCAGGCCGTAGGGCAGGAACTGCTCGACCACCTGTTCCAGCGTGGCGTCGGAGTTCTCCTGCCAGCCGCTGATCGCCACGTGCTTGGTACCTTCGGCGTCGATGCGTACATCCAGCGCCAGCACCAGGGCTTCCGCGCCGTAGCGTTCGAACCAACCCTGCACCAGTTGCGGCTGTTTGACCGCCGTGGAACCGATGACGACCCGAGTCGCGCCCGCCTCGAGCAGGGCCGAGACGTCCTGCTCGGTGCGAATACCGCCGCCGACCTGTACCGGTACGTCAACCCCTGCCAGCAGTTTGCGCAGCAGCGGGATCTGGCGCGCCGCCGGATCCTTGGCGCCAGTCAAGTCGACCAGATGCAAGACTTGCGCGCCCTGTTGTTGATAGTCCTGCAGACGTGAGCGCGGATCGTTGCCGTAGTCGCGCTGCTGACCATAATCGCCCTGATGCAAACGCACCACGTTACCGTCGATCAAATCCAAAGCCGGAATAATCATGCTGCCTACATCTCCAGAAAGTTTTTCAACAGCTGCGCGCCGGCCGCTCCAGATCGCTCTGGATGAAACTGCACGCCGAAGAAATTGTCTTTTTGCACGGCGGCGGTGAAGGGCTCGCCGTAGTTCGCCTGGGCGATGGTGCTTGAGCATATCGGCATCGCATAGCTGTGAACGAAGTAAAAGTAGGCACCGTCTTCGATACCGCGGAACAGATGGTGACCCGCCTGCGCGGAAACCTGATTCCAGCCCATGTGCGGCAACGGCAGACCGAAGTCGGTCATCTGCACCACCGGCGTGTCGATAATGCCCAGCGTGTTGATGCCGCCGCTTTCTTCGCTGCTTTTCGCCAGCAACTGCATGCCGAGGCAAATACCCAGCACCGGCTGGGTGCAGGCTTTGATCAGATCAATCAGCTCGCGCTCTTTCAATTGATCCATCGCCGCCTGCGCGGTGCCGACGCCCGGCAGGAACAGCTTGTCGGCGCGCAGCACGATCTCCGGATCACGGCTCACCTCCGGCTGGTAACCCAACCGCTGCACCGCATAGGTGACAGACGAAAGGTTGGCGCAGCCGGTGTCCAGAATCACCACGTTCATCACAGCACTCCTTTCGAACTCGGGAGGGTGTTGCCCTCAACGCGGATCGCCTGGCGCAGCGTGCGGCCAAACACTTTGAACAGGCTTTCGACCCGGTGGTGGTCGTTTTTGCCTTTGGTTTTCAGGTGCAGTGTGCAGCCCATGGTGTATGACAGCGAACGGAAGAAGTGTTCGACCATTTCGGTGCTGAGATCGCCGACGCGCTGGTAGTTGAACTCGGCTTTATATTCCAGGTGCGGGCGGCCGGAGATATCCAGCGCGCAGCGCGCCAGGCACTCGTCCATTGGCAGCACGAAGCCGAAACGGGCGATGCCGCGCTTGTCGCCCAGCGCTTTGTTCAAGGCTTCGCCGAGCGCCAGGCCGGTGTCTTCTACCGTGTGGTGATCGTCGATATACAGGTCGCCTTTCACGTCGATGTCCATGCGGAAGCCGCCGTGGGTGGCGATCTGATCCAGCATGTGGTCGAAGAAGCCGACGCCGGTCTTGATCTTGCTGCCGCCTTCGCGATCCAGCCAAACGTTGACGTCGATCTGCGTTTCTTTGGTGACGCGATTAACCCGCGCGTGGCGGTCACGTTGGGTCAATTGGCGAGTGATCTCTTTCCAGCCCAACGTGTCGCGCTGATAGCGCAGCCCCTGAATACCCATGTTTTCCGCCAACTGAACGTCGGTCGGGCGATCGCCGATCACATAGCTGTGGGCGGTATCCATCACGCCCGGCTCCAGATAGCCTTTCACCAGCGCGGTCTTCGGCTTGCGGCAGTCGCAGTTGTCCGCCGGCAGATGCGGACAGATCAGGATATCTTCAAAGTGAACGCCCTGTGAGCTGAGGATCTGCATCATCAGGCCATGTGGCGCATCGAAGGTTTCCTGCGGGAAACTGGCGGTGCCGAGGCCATCCTGATTGGTGATCATCACCAGTTGGTAACCGGCCTGCTGCAAACTCAACAGCGAAGGGATCACGTCCGGCTCCAGCGCCAGCTTGTCCAGGCGATCGACCTGGAAGTCTTCCGGCGGTTCAGCAATCAGCGTACCGTCACGATCAATAAAGAGGAATTTCTGGCTCACATTGGCTCCTGGCGAGTCTTGGTTGCTCCGGGCAGGGCTGACAGCGCATCAACGACACGCCGGCATTCGTCGCGGGTGCCTATGGTGATGCGCAGGCAACCGGACAACCCAGGCTGTTTATTTTGGTCTCTTAAGATAATGCCCTGATCCCATAAGGTTTTAAACACATTACTTGATGCAGTGAATCGTGCCAGCAGGTAATTGCTGTCGCTGGTGAAAACCTGTTCAACGCAGGCGCAGTTTTCCAGTTCGCGTTGCAGCCAACTGCGGTTGGCCGAGATCTCGGTAACGCGCTGACGCATGGTGCGGATCCCTTCGGTGCTGAGCGCCTGAGCGGCGATGTCGGCCACTGGCGTCGACAGCGGGTAGGGTGCAATCACCTTAAGCAGCAGGGTAATGAGATCTTCATTAGCCAACGTAAAACCACAGCGCAGGCCGGCCAGCGCGAAGGCCTTCGACAGAGTGCGCAGGATCGCCAGGTGCGGGTAGTCTTTTAACCAACCGGCGCAGCTTGCCTGGGGGCAGAATTCGATATAGGCCTCGTCAATCGCGACGATCGCCTTGCCTTTGGCCATCTCCAACAGCGTGCGCAGGTCGTCGGGATCGATCAGATTGCCGGTCGGGTTGTTCGGGCTGCAGACATAAATCAGTTTCACGTTGTCCAGGCTGTCGGCGATAGCCGGCAAATCCAACTGCCAGTCCTGTTTGGCCGCTACGGTGCGGCGCTCCACGCCGAAGGTTTCGGCGCTGACGGCGTACATGCCGTAGGTCGGCGGACAGAACAAAATAGCGTCTTTGCCCGGCTCGCAGAACGCGCGAATCAGCAGTTCGATGCCTTCATCTGCCCCACGGCTGACCAGCACCTGATCCTTGTTAACCCCGGCGTAATCGGCGTAGCGCTCGATCACCAGCGCGGGCTGGCACTCCGGGTAACGGTTAAAGGTTTGAGCGGTCAGTTGGAATTCCGGCGCGGTCGGGTATTCGTTGGCATTCAGCCACACGTCGCCGTTGCCGCCCAGGCGGCGTGCCGATTGATAAGGGGTCAGCTCGCGAACGTTGGCGCGTGCCAGATTTTCTATGCTCATGCTTGCTCCTTCAGGGCGGCAACGCGCAGGGTGACGGCGTTTTTGTGGGCAATCAATTGCTCGGCGGTGGCCAGCGTTTCAATGGTGGCCGCCAGATTCATAAAGCCCTGCGGCGTCAGTTCCTGCACCGTCATGCGTTTCTGGAAATCCGCCAGGCCCAGGCTGGAACAGGTGGCGGTATAGCCATAAGTCGGCAACACGTGGTTGGTACCGGAAGCGTAGTCACCGGCGGACTCCGGCGACCAGTCGCCAAGGAACACCGAACCGGCGCTGGTGATGCTGTCGACCAGCTCGCGGGCGTTACGGGTCTGAATGATCAGGTGTTCCGGGCCATATTGGTTGCTGATGGCAATGCACTCGGCCAAATCTTTGGCGACGATCAGTCGGCTGCTGGCCAGCGCCTGACGGGCGGTTTCGGCGCGCGGCAACTGAGCTAACTGTTGCTCCACCGCAACGGCCACCGCCTGCGCCATGGCCGCGTCCGGGGTCAGCAGGATCACCTGGGAGTCTGGGCCGTGTTCCGCCTGCGACAGCAGGTCAGAGGCGACAAACGCCGGAGTGGCGCCGCTGTCGGCGATCACCAGCACTTCGGAAGGGCCGGCTGGCATATCGATAGCTGCACCGTCCAGCCGTTGACTGATCTGGCGTTTGGCTTCGGTGACAAAGGCATTGCCCGGTCCGAAGATTTTCGCCACCCGTGGCACGGAATCGGTGCCGAACGCCATGGCGGCAATTGCCTGCGCCCCACCCACCTGAAAGACTTCCCGCACACCGCACAACTGCGCGGCATAGAGAATTTCGTCGGCAATCGGCGGCGGCGAACAGAGCACCACGCGGCGGCAGCCGGCGATGCGCGCCGGGGTTGCCAGCATCAGCACGGTAGAAAACAGCGGTGCGGAACCGCCAGGAATATACAGGCCGACGGAGTCGATCGGGCGGGTTACCTGCTGGCAGCGTACGCCAGGTTGGGTTTCCACATCGACCGGCGGCAGTTGTTGCGCATTGTGGAAGGTTTCCACATTGGCCACCGCCACCGCCATCGCCTGCTTGACCTCGTCACTCAGGCGAGGGCCGGCTGCGGCGATTTGTTCTGCGGTGACGCGTAGCGCGCCAACGTCGGTTTTATCAAATTTGGCGCTGTAGTCACGCAGTGCCTGGTCACCCTTGGCCTTCACGTTGTCGAGGATTTCGCGCACCGTGCGGGTGATGCTGTCTTCGGCTGCGATCGCCGGGCGCATCAGCAGTTCTGCCCGTTGTTGCTCGCTGCAGTCCGCCCAATTGACGAGGGTATTGAAGGTCGACATGGCGTTACTCCATCATCTTCTCAATTGGCAGCACCAGAATGGAGCTGGCACCGAGCGCTTTCAGTTTCTCCATGGTTTCCCAGAACAGGGTTTCACTGCTGACCATGTGCATTGCCACGCGGTTTTGCGCGCCGGCCAGCGGCAGAATGGTAGGGCGCTCGGCACCCGGCAGCAGCGCGACGATTTCGTCCAGGCGCTCGCTCGGCGCGTGCAGCATGATGTATTTGGATTCACGTGCCTGGATCACGCCCTGAATACGGGTCATCAGGCGATCGATCAGCTGTTGTTTCGCCTCCGGCATTTCGCCGTCGCGCTGGATCAGGCAGGCTTTGGAGCGGTAAATCACTTCGACTTCACGCAGGCCGTTGGCTTCCAGCGTTGCGCCGGTAGAGACCAGATCACAGATAGCGTCGGCCAGACCGGCGCGCGGTGCCACTTCGACGGAACCGTTCAGCAGGCAAGATTTGAAACGTACGCCCTGTTTGTCGAGGTATTGCTTCAGCAGGTGCGGGTAAGAGGTGGCGATGCGGGAGTCTTGCAGGCTTTGCGGGCCGTTGTATTCACTGTCGAGCGGTGCGGCCAGCGACAGGCGACAGCCGCCGAAGTCCAGGCGGCGCAGGGTGAAGTAACGTGGGTCTTCGCCCTGGGCGCGACGGGTGAGCAGCTCTTCTTCCAGCACGTTCTCACCGATGATGCCCAGATCAACCACGCCATCCATGACCAGCCCTGGGATATCGTCATCACGCACGCGCAGGATATCAATCGGCATATTCTCGGCGAAGGCAATCAGGCGTTGTTGTTGCAGGTTGATTTTGATCCCGCAACGCGCCAGCAGTTCCTGGGATTCATCACTCAGGCGGCCTGATTTCTGCATTGCTATCCGTAAACGTGTTTTGTCCAGCATGGTAACCTCTGTTTTAATCTGTAATTTTATGAATTTATTGTAAAAATTATTTTTCTGTCTGTCCGGAGCCAAAAAAAAACCCTCGGAAGAAATCTTCCGAGGGCTCTCTCTTGCATTCTGCGCGCCACTGGAAGATTAAAAAACCGTCTCCCAGCACACATCGCCTGAAAGACTAGTCAGGATGATGGTGATGATGGTGGTTGAACTGAATGCGTGTCATGGTGTTTTCTCTGTAAAATGTCGGTACAAACCGAATTGCTAATTAACCTAAACTATCCGCTGTCTGTCGCGCAACCCTTTTTTACAGTCATAAATTTAATTTATTGAAACAGGGTGGGTTATTAGCTAGACACGGTTTTACCTAAGCTTAAGCAGGGTGGATTGTATCACCTCACGGAGTGGCGTAGCCTTAATGGGCAGAGCGCTGCGATCTTCAAGAGAGGAAGATAATGAAAAAGGTAGCCATTATTGGTCTGGGCTGGCTGGGGATGCCGCTGGCCCTGTCGCTGATGAGCCGTGGGTTTGACGTGGTCGGCAGTAAAACTACGCCGGATGGTGTCGAGGCCGCGCGCATGAGCGGGATTGAATGTTATCGGCTGGAAATGACGCCTGATCTGATTTGCGATCCGGACGATCTGGAGCCGTTGCTGAGTGTCGATGCGCTGGTGGTGACGCTGCCCGCTCGCCGTACCGTAGAAGGCAGCGAAAACTACTTCAATGCGGTTTGCATGCTGGTGGACAGCGCGATGGCCTTTGGCGTGTCGCGCATCATTTTTACCAGTTCAACCTCGGTGTATGGCGAAACTGCCGGCACGGTGCGCGAAGATTCTCCGCTGAGGCCGGTGACGCCCTCTGGGCGTGTGTTGGCGGAGCTTGAGCGCTGGCTGCATGAACTGCCCAACACCTCGGTGGATATTTTGCGTCTGGCGGGGCTGGTTGGCGCGGATCGTCACCCTGGCCGTTTCCTGGCCGGTAAAGTAGACGTCAAGGGCGGCTCGCAAGGGGTTAATTTGGTACATCAGGATGATGTGATTGCGGCCATTCAACTGCTGCTGAAGCTGCCGAAAGGCGGCCACGTTTATAATCTGTGCGCGCCGGCCCATCCGACCAAGCGCGAATTCTACCCGGCGCTGGCGGAGCAGTTGCATCTGGCCCCGCCACAGTTTGCCGCCGAGAGCGAGCAGGGCGGTCGGCTGGTGGACGGCAGCCGCATCTGCAACGAACTGGGGTTTGAGTACCAGTACCCGGATCCGGCACGTATGCCGGTCAACTAATTCGCCTCTCAAGCCCCGCTGTCGCGGGGTTTGTTTTTTGCGCTTCCCGCGCCAATTGATTTAAATCCTCCAGTAACGCGGTCAACGCCTCCTTCGGCTGGCCGGGCCGTGTCACCAGGTTTAACGCCGCCTGATATGAGAGCGCTTGCCCACCCAATTGTTTCAATACCCCTTGTTCCACCCAGCGCGCAGCGTAATGGGTCGGCAGGTAGCCGAGATATTCCCCGCTAAGCACTAAATGGGCAACGCTTTCCATATGGTGGGCAACCGCGCCGAGGTTTAAAGGTGCGATAGGGCACAGCCGTTGCGCCAGCAGATAGCCACGTTTAACCCAGCGTGCATTTTCGATCTGTTCGCGGTTCGGTTGCTCGACGGTAAACAGCGGATGATCGCTGCTGCAATAAATCGCCTGCGTTTCCTGGAGCCACGGCTGATACTGCAATTCATTCAACTGCTGGCCAAAGTACCCGATCCCCAGATCGAGCTGTTGATTCAGCAGCCCCTGTTCGAGTTCGGCGGGGGCGCAAATCCGGCACTGCAACTGAACATCCTGATGCCGGTGCTGAAAATGTTTGATGGCGCTACTGAACGGATTGCCCGGCAGCGACACCAGGTTATCCACCAGGCCGATCTGCAGATCGCCGGTCAGCAACCCATTTAGCGACTGGCTGACCCGGGTAAAGTCGCGTGCCGCGTTGAACAGACTGCGGCAGGCGATCAGTATGCGTTCCCCTTTCGGGGTCAGCATAAAACCGGAGCGGCCACGTTGGCACAGGCGAAAACCCAGCCGGGCCTCCAACGTGGCGAGGTGGGTGCTGATGGTCGACTGATTCATCAACAGCGTCTCCTGGGCGGCGCTGACGCCCTGGGCTTCGGCTACGGCGACAAAAACCCGCAGCAGTCTGAGATCGATATCGCTTAGGTTGGTGAGCACCTTTCCCTCCGCAAGAATAGCCGGCCGTTAACCCTCTGATAACATCATCGCAATGGGCATCCAAGGTTGGAAGCCTGCGTTCATATGTCATGGATTTGAAATAAAAATCAATAGTTCAATGTGTTACTGGCATCGGCGTTTTCGATGCTTACATTCCAAAGATGGAATGGTAGCCCTTTCTGGCGGCGGGTAGCCTGTGTTTGTTATCTGAATGTTGGCATTTTCGACGTCTGAGAAAAGGAAAAAACATGTTGAATCAACCCCAGAGCGGTAATGAGATGCCGCGTTTTGCGGGCATCCCCACCATGATGCGCCTGCCCGTAGCCGATGATGCCCAGGGGCTGGCTGCGGCCTTTGTCGGCATTCCTCTCGATATAGGCACCTCGAATCGCAGTGGAACGCGCTACGGGCCACGGCAAATTCGCCAGGAGTCGGTGATGCTCCGTCCCTACAACATGGGCACCGGCGCCGCGCCTTTTGAGCGGCTGCAAGTCGCCGATTTAGGTGATATCGCCATTAATCCTTACAGCCTGGAGGACAGCGTTCGTCGCATTGAGCTGGCCTATAACGGCATTTTGTCCCACGGTTGCGTTCCGCTGACGCTGGGGGGCGATCACACGCTGACGCTGCCGATCCTGCGCGCCGTGGCCCGTCGTTATGGTCCGGTTGGGTTAATCCACGTTGATGCCCACTCCGATACCAACGAGGAGATGTTTGGCGAAAAACTGGCTCATGGCACCACTTTTCGCCGCGCCTATGAAGAGGGGCTGCTGGCGCCGCAGCGGGTGGTGCAAATTGGTCTGCGCGGCAGCGGTTATGCGGCGGACGATTTTGATTGGTCGCGGCGGCAGGGGTTCCGTGTGGTGCCTGCGGAAGCCTGCTGGTATCGCTCGCTGGCGCCGTTGATGGCGGAGGTGCGCGAGCAAATGGGCGATGCCCCGGTCTATCTCAGCTTCGACATCGATGGACTGGATCCGGCGTTTGCACCAGGCACAGGTACGCCGGAGGTCGGTGGGCTGTCGGTTTGGCAGGGGCTGGAGATCGTCAGAGGGTGCAGCGGGGTGAATCTGGTTGGCGCCGATGTGGTGGAGGTGTCGCCTCCCTACGATCGTTCCGGTAACACCGCGCTGCTGGCGGCAAACCTGCTGTTTGAAATGCTGTGCGTTCTGCCTGACAGATAAGACGCTGCGAACCTGGACCGGCGGAGCCGTTGCGCCTGAGTTCACATAACAACAAGCCTACGGAGTTGCCGATGAATCTCGATCTGCTGGTAGTGGTGTTTTATTTTTTGGTGATAGGGGCGGTGGGCTGGCTTGGCGTTCGCCGCGCCACCACCAAGGACGATTATCTGGTTGCCGGCCGCAATCTGGGGCCGGGGCTGTATCTTGGTACGTTGTCCGCCGTGGTGCTCGGCGGCGCGTCAACCATCGGCAGCGTCAAACTGGGTTACACCTATGGCATATCCGGCGTGTGGCTGTGCGGCGCGCTGGGAGCAGGAATTGTGGTCCTGAGCACGGTGCTGGCCAAGCCGTTGCTCCAGCTAAAGTTGTATACCGTCAGCCAGGTGTTGGCGCGCCGCTATCACCCGGCCGCCAGGGTCACCAGCGGCGCCATCATGTTGGCGTATGACCTGATGGTGGCGGTGACCTCGATTATCGCCATCGGCAGCGTGATGCAGGTGATGTTTGATCTGCCTTTTGCCACGTCAATTCTGTTGGGGGGCGGTTTGGTGGTGCTCTATTCTACGCTGGGCGGCATGTGGTCACTGACGCTCACCGATATCATCCAGTTTATCATCATGACCGTCGGCATGATGCTGGTGCTGATGCCGATGAGTATCGTCAAGGCCGGCGGCTGGGAAGCCTTCGGCAACCTGTTGCCGGCCGGTTATTATCAGCTGTCGTCCATCGGCCTGGACACCATACTGGTGTTTTTCCTGATCTACTTCTTTGGCATCCTGATTGGTCAGGATATCTGGCAGCGGGTATTTACCGCCCGCAGCGCCAATGTCGCGCGCTATGCCGGCCTGGGGGCCGGGGTCTACTGTGTGCTGTATGGCGTCACAGGTGCGTTGATCGGCATGGCGGGCAAGATTGTCCTGCCGCAGTTGGCCAACACCGACGGCGCCTTTGCCGCCATCGCTCAGGCGGTATTACCGGCAGGCGTTAGCGGGTTGGTGGCCGCCGCCGCCCTGGCTGCGCTGATGTCAACCGCCAGCGCATGCCTGCTGGCTTCTTCCACCATCGCGCTGGAAGACGTGTTGCCGGCGATCCGCAAGCAGCCTTCGGGCGGGCTGGCGGCCGGACGATTGACCACCCTGATCATGGGCGTGATTATGCTGGGGCTGGCGTTTCTGGTACGGGATGTCATGGCGGCACTGACGCTGGCCTATAATCTGCTGGTGGGCGGCATGCTGATCCCGCTGGTCGGGGCGATTTTCTGGCAGCGAGCCACCAGTACCGGCGCTATCGCGAGCATGTTGGCCGGTAGCCTGTGCGTGTTGGGGCTGATGTATTATCACGGCATCGAGGCCAACAGCCCGATTTACGGCGGGCTGCTGGCGGGCGGTGTAGCCTTTGTGCTTGGTAGCCTGTTGACCCGGCAAAACCCGCAACCGCAGGTACAGTCTGAGTAATTTGGAAAAACGGGGTTGCCGTTTACAACCAGCCGGATTTCTTCAGTTTCTGATACAAGAAGAAACAGCCGGCGACGGTCACCGCGAGGGTGGCGTGGTAGGCCCAAGGGAATTTCAGCTCGGGCATGTCGGCAAAGTTCATGCCGTACAGGCTGAAAACCACGGTAGGGATCGCCAGGATCGCCCCCCAGCCCGCCAGCCGTTTCACCACTTCGTTCTGTTTAACGGTGACCAGCGCCAGGTTCACGTGCATCGCATTGGTCAGCATTTCGCGCATGTCGTCGATGTTGCTGACCACCTGACGTGCATGATCCTGAACGTCCCGCACGTAGGCACGCAGTTCCTTCGGGATCACCTCTTCATGCAGGCGAATGAGTTGATTACAGATTTCGTCCATCGGCCACGCGGCATTGCGCAGCGCCAGCAGGTGCCGCCGCAGGGTATAGACGTTCTCAATGGCGGCTTGATCAAACTCCGATTTGAACATGTTGGCTTCGATGCCTTCGATGCTCGCCTCGAATTTGGCCACTACGGTGCGGTAGTTATCCACCACAAAGTCCAGCACCGAATACAGTGCAAAGCCGGGCCCGTGGCACAGCTGCTTCTGGTTTTCCTCCGCTTTGGCTCTGATCGGCGCATAGCTGGGTGACGCCCCGTGGCGCACCGTGACCAAAAAGTTTTTACCCACGAAGAAGTGGGTTTCACCGTACTCGACTTCGTTCTCGCCCCACTGCGCGGTTTTGACCACGATAAACAGCGAATCGCCGTAGGCTTCGAGCTTGGGCCGTTGGTGGGCGCACAGCGCATCCTCAATCGCCAGATCGTGCAGACCAAACTCTTCCTGCACCTTGCGCATAAAGGCGTCCTCCGGCTGCCAAAGCCCGAGCCAGACGAAGGTATCCGGCTGTTTGACCACGTCGCTGATGTCATCAATGGTCACTTCACCCAGCCGTTTACCGGCTTTGTACGCCACGCTGTTCACAACCATGGTTGCGGTTTCCATCAGGCCACCTGTTTTATTCAATTAGGGTTTTAGTGAGCAAGTAACATTCATGCTCCACCGGGTAATTCAGTAGCGTCATTTGGAGTTGGTAGCCAAGTTTCTCGTAGAACGGCCGCGCCTGGAAACTGAAGGTATCTAAACGAACGTAACGACAGCCACGGGCGATAGCTTCCTGTTCGGCGGCCAGCAGCACTTTACGGCCCAGCCCGGTGCCACGCTGCGAATCCGCCACCCATAGCCAGTCGACGCTGAGCCAGTAGCCCCAGGTCTCTGCGGTCAGCCCGGCGACAACCTGACCGGAAGCATCCCGGGTATAGACGCCAAGCGGTTTGCGCTGGCTGGCATCAATGTACGGGCTGTTATGGGCCCTCAGGCCTTGTCGGATGGCGTCAAGGGTGTCTTCACTGAGTGTATCGGTTACGGTGATATCCATGTTTCCTCCTGAGTAATTCGTTAACTTAAGCTCAGTTTGGCTAAAATTCAACATATTGAAATTTAAAACAAACGTCGGAATCGACCTGCTGGGCTACACTGAATGGGTCGGTTTTTGTCCAGGAGGATGCCATGCCCCGATTGACCATGATGGCCGGTTTGCTGTTATTCAGTGGTCTGCTGCAGGCCGCCCCTGCGGTAACGCAGTTGCAAGACAAGCTGGAACACCCGTGGTCGCTGGCGTTTTTGCCCGGTGAACAAGGGATGTTAATTACCGAACGGCCGGGGCGTTTGCGGGTATGGCAGCAGGGCAAAGGGCTATCAGCGCCGATTACCGGCGTGCCGCAGGTGTATGCCGAAGGGCAGGGTGGCCTGTTGGAAGTGCTGTTGGCGCCAGATTTTGCCGACAGCCGTCGGGTTTATCTCAGCTTTGCCGAAGCGGGTGATGACGGTAAGGCGGGCACCGCAGTGGGCTATGGGCGGCTGAGCGCAGACAACCGGCGGCTGGATGGTTTCAAGGTGATTTTCCGCCAGCAGCCGAAGCTGTCGGTCGGCAACCATTTTGGCGGCAAGTTGGCGTTCGATCGTCAGGGCTATCTGTTTATCGCGTTGGGTGAAAATAACCAACGACCGACGGCGCAGGATTTGGACAAGCTGCAAGGTAAGGTGGTGCGCTTAACTGCCGACGGCGAGGTGCCGCCGGATAATCCGTTCGTCGGGCAGGCCGGCAAGCGGCCGGAAATCTGGTCTTATGGTCACCGTAACCCGCAAGGACTGGCGCTGAATCCGTGGAGCGGAGCGCTCTGGGAGCACGAGCACGGCCCGCGCGGCGGCGATGAGATCAATCTTCCTCAGGCGGGCAAAAACTACGGCTGGCCTATCGCCACCTACGGCATCAATTACTCCGGTCTGGCGATCCCGGAGGCGAAAGGGCAGAAAGTGGCCGGCACCGAACAGCCGTTGCATTATTGGCAAGTGTCGCCGGGCATCAGCGGCATGGCGTTTTACAACGGCAGCCGTTTCCCGGAATGGCAGGGCTCGCTGTTTATCGGTGCGCTGGCGCAGGAGGCATTGATCCGTTTGACGTTGCAGGGCGACAAGGTGATCGCCGAACAGCGGTTGCTGGAGGAGCGAGGGGAAAGGATCCGCGAAGTACGGACAGGGCCGGATGGCTATATTTATCTGTTAACCGATGCGGATAACGGCAAGCTGTTGCGTGTCGGGCTGACGGAGAAATCATAGCGCCCCAAAGGGGGGCGCAACACTCAGGTTAACTCGCTCATCACGGCGCGTTGATAGGCCGGGCGTTCGGTCAACCGCTGGTACCAGCGCTCCATGTTCGGGCGCGGACGGCGCTCAATCGGCATGGAGAACCAGGCGTAAGCAAAGCTGCCGAGCGTAATGTCGCCGAAACCGAAGGCTTCGCCGGACAGATAAGGCTGGCTGCCCAGAGTGGCTTCCACCACGTCGAAGTGTTTTTCCAGCGTGGCGATCGCCGCTTCGATTTTCGCCATGTCGCGCAGTTCTGGTTTGGTGCGCACCAGTCCCCAGAACACGATGGAAAAGGACGCGACGATAGTGGAGGTTGTCCAGTCCATCCACTTCTCTGCGCTGGCTCGCGCCTGCAGATCCTGCGGGTAGAACGGCTCGCTGCCAAACTTCGCCGCCAGATAACGCACGATGGTATTCGATTCCCACAGCACGAAGTCATCGTCTTGCAGCAGCGGCACCAGGCCATTCGGGTTTAACGAACGATAGAGCTCTTCGTTCACCTTACCGAATGCGCCGCCGGCATTGATATGGGTGTAGCTCAACTCCAGCTCTGCGGCGCACCACAGCACTTTCCTGACATTATTTGAATTCTCACGACCCCAGATGGTCAGCATAGAGCCCCTCTTTAAGCTTCAGCGGATTAACAAACCTAAGTGATTATTCTTACGCCACAATTTGGGTTTTGTCACATCCGGATGGCATTTTTTGCCCGCTTTCAGCGTTCCCAGCGGCACACTTCCCAGCCGTGTTCGACCGCCAACGCATGCAGATCGCTGTCTGGGTTAATCACCGTAGCGCTGTCGACATATTCCAGCATCGCCTTGTCGTTCAGCGAGTCGCTGTAACCGTGGCTGTGTTCGAAGCTCAGCTCCGGGTGTTCCGCCAGCCACTGCTTCAGGCGGATCACCTTGCCTTTTTGGTAGGTCATGGTGCCGTAGGTGTCACCGGTAAAGCGTCCGTCTTCAATGGAGACGCCAATCGCCAGCGCACCGTCGGCACCGAGCTGTTCGGCTATCGGCGCAACCAGATGTTCGCCGGTGGCGGAAATGACCAGAATGCAGTCGCCGCGCTCGCGGTGCCACAGCAATCGCTCACGTGCAGCGGGATAAACCCGCGGCAGGATATCGCGTCGGATATAGCGCTGTACCCAACCGGCCACCGTCTGGGTGCTTAAGCCGGTCAGAGGCGTCAGGGTGGCCTGCATGTAGTCCTCCATTGACAGCTTGCCCTGGTAATAGAGCTGCATCAGTTGTTGTTCCTGCTGTTCCAGTTCCGCCGGCGCGAACCCTTCCGCCACCAGCCATCGGATCCACAGGCTGGCGCTGTCATCATCAATCAGGGTCTCATCCAGGTCGAACAAGGCTAAATCCATCAGTATTTCTCCGGCAGGCAGGGAGGGAAACGGGGGGTTGAATACAACAATAGCGGATACCCTATGCCGCCAGCCAGTGGCGGCGACGAAATTGCGCAGAGCATAAGAAACATTGATGACGGTTTTACGTCATTTTGTTGAACCTTTGCATATCTTAGAACGCAACAATATTGGCTCGCCCGTTAGACTGGGTGGTAACTATAGGGGCATACGCAGGCCATTCAGGAGCTGAAAATGTTGATAATTCGCCTTTATACCGGCCCGGTTTTTGTTGGGGATGACGAGGAACAGGACAATGACACCACCACTGACGCTGAAGACGCTGCCGCTGTTGGATCTTTCTCAGCTTGACGGTGATGCGCAGCAGCGGCAGGCGTTTCTCGACGGCTTGCGTGCGGCGGCGCGTGACGTAGGTTTCTTTTATCTGCGCGGACACGGCGTCGATACCCGGCTGAATGCGCAATTACAGCAGCGGGCAAGGCAATTTTTCGCGTTACCGGAAGCGGACAAGCTGGCTGTGCAGATGGTTCATTCGCCGCACTTTCGCGGCTATAACCGTGCGGCAGCGGAGTTGACGCGTGGCCAGCCGGACTGGCGCGAGCAGTTTGATATCGGCGCGGAACGTCCGGCGTTGCAACTGGCCGAAGAAACGCCGCGCTGGGCACGATTGCAGGGGCCGAATCAATGGCCAGAGGCGCTGCCCGAGCTGAAACCGCTGCTGTTGCAATGGCAGCAAGCGATGACCGGCATGTCGTTGCGGTTACTGCGCGCTTTTGCGCTGGCGCTTTCGTTGCCGGAGCAGGCGTTTGATCCGCTCTACGGCGAGAAGCCGAATGAACACATCAAGCTGATCCGTTACCCGGGGCGCGAAGCGACCGCCAGCGGGCAGGGGGTGGGTGCCCATAAGGATTCCGGTTTCCTCAGCTTCCTGCTGCAAGACCGGCAAAAAGGTTTGCAGGTCGAAGTCAGCGAAGGGAACTGGGTCGACGCCGAGCCGCGCGAGGAAACCTTCGTGGTCAACATCGGCGAGCTGCTGGAACTGGCGACCAACGGTTATTTGCGCGCTACGGTGCATCGTGTGGAGACGCCGCCGGCGGGAAGCGACAGGCTGTCGATCGCTTTCTTCCTGGGGGCGCGGTTAGACGCCGTGGTGCCGTTGTATCAACTGCCTGCGCAACTGGCGGCAGAGGCGCGCGGCCCGGCCAGCGATCCGCATAATCCGCTGTTCCGCGACGTGGGCTTTAACTACCTGAAGGGGCGGATCCGCTCCCACCCCGATGTGGCGCAGCGCCACTATCAGGATGTCGTCGGCGTTTGACTGCGGATAACAAAAAGGCCTGGCGGTAAGCCAGGCTTTTTTGTTCATGACGGGGGATTATTCTGCCAGCGCCTGTTGCAGATCGGCGATCAAATCTTCCACATCCTCAATCCCCACCGACAGGCGCAGCAATTGCGGCGTGATGCCGGTTTTCAGCCGCTGCTCCAGCGGGATCGACGCATGGGTCATGCTGAATGGCTGGCTGATCAGGCTTTCAACGCCGCCCAGGCTTTCCGCCAGGGTGAACAGTTGCGAACGCTTGATGACCCGGCGCGCAAAGGCGTCATCACCTTTCAGCCGGACCGAAATCATGCCCCCGAAGCTGCTCATTTGCTTCGCCGCCAGTGCGTGCTGCGGGTGGCTCGGCAGGCCTGGGTAATAAACATCCTCCACCTGCGGCTGGGTTTCCAGCCACTGGGCGATACGCAAGGCGCTGTTGCTGTGGCGCTCCATGCGCAACGCCAGCGTGCGGATGCCGCGCAGCGTCAGGAAGCTGCTGAACGGATCGAGGATGCCGCCCACCGCGTTTTGCAGGAAACCCAGTTGTTCCGCCAGCGCCGCGTTATCACCCACGGCAGCGACTCCGGCCACCACGTCGGAATGCCCATTAAGGTATTTGGTGGCGGAATGCACCACCACATCGAACCCCAGCTCCAGCGGCCGCTGAATATACGGTGAGGCGAAAGTGTTGTCCGCCACGCTGATCAACCCGTGTTTTTTGGCGATAGCGGCAATGGCGCTCAGATCGGCCAGCTTCAACAGCGGGTTGGTGGGCGTTTCTACCCAGATCATTTTGGTTTCCGGTTCGATCGCCTGTTCCAGCGCGGCAATATCCGCCGGGGAAACATAGGTGACGCGTAAACCGGCGGTACGGCTGCGCACCTTTTCCAGCAGGCGGTAGGTGCCGCCGTACAGATCGTCGACCGCCACCAGATGGCTGCCCTGATCGAGCAGCTCCAGTACCGTTGAGCAGGCCGCCAGGCCGGAGGCAAAGGCGTAGCCGCGGCTGCCGCCTTCCAGCTCGGCGATGGCGCTTTCGAGCGCGGTGCGCGTCGGGTTGGCGCTGCGTGAATATTCGTAGCCGGTGTGCTCGCCCGGCGCCGGTTGGGCGTAGGTCGAAGTGGCGTAGATAGCCGGCATCACTGCGCCGGTGGCGTCCGGGGTGTATCCGGCATGAACGGTCAACGTATCGAACTTGGCCATACAATAATCCTTATTAACGTAATTTTTGGCGCCAGGCGTTAAGCACGTCTGTCCGGGTAATCAGGCCGAGGAAGCGCTCGCCGTCGAGCACCACCGCAACGTGGCCGTGATTGAAGGTGGCGAGCAAATCCTGATAGCTGGCCTCTTTTTGCAAGGTGTTGACCGACTGGGTCATGGCGCGGGTGGCCGGCAGACTAAAGTGGCTGGCGTCCGCCTGAACCGCATTGAGCAGATCCCACTCATCGATCAGGCCGACCACGCGATCGCCCTCCAATACCGGCAGTTGCGAAATGTCATACAGCCGCATGCGGGCATGAACGATCGCCAGAGTATCTTCCGGCGCGACCGACACCGCTGCGCCCTCGTCGTGACGGTAGGCGATCAGATCGCGCAGGTCGTCGTGCTGCGGTTTGCTCAATAGCCCCTGTTCCAGCATCCAGTGATCGTTATACATTTTGGACAGGTATTTGTTGCCGCTGTCGCAAACGAAAGTGACCACGCGTTTTGGTTCGGTCTGCGCCCGGCAATAGCGCAGCGCGGCGGCTAAAAGGGTGCCGGTGGATGAACCGGCCAACACGCCTTCTTTACGCAGCAGGTCGCGCGCGGTGGTGAAGGCTTCGGCATCACCGATGCGGTAAGCGTTACGCACCTGATTGAAGTTGCTCAGCGGCGGAATGAAATCTTCGCCGATGCCTTCCACCAGCCAACTGCCGGCTTCGCCGATCTGGCCGTTATCGAGATAGTCCGCCAGGATCGAGCCGGCAGGGTCGGCCAATACAAACTCGGTTTGCGGCGATACGTCGGCAAAATACTGGCTCAGGCCACCAAGGGTACCGCCTGAACCGACGCCGACCACGATGGCATCCACCCGATTATCCATCTGCTGCCACAGTTCAGGCGCAGTGGTGCGGGTATGGGCCGCAGGGTTAGCCGGATTGTTGAACTGATCGATATAGAAAGCGCCGGGGATCTCATCCGCCAGCCGTTTGGCGTAATCCTGATAGTAAGCCGGATGGCCTTTGCCCACGTCCGAACGCGTCAGCACCACCTCAACCCCCAGCGCACGCAGATGGAAAATCTTCTCGCGGCTCATCTTGTCCGGCACCACCAGCAGCAGTTTATAGCCCTTCAGGGCCGCCACCAGCGCCAGCCCCAGGCCGGTATTGCCGGCGGTGGCTTCAATGATGGTGCCACCGGGTTGCAGGCTGCCGTCGCGCTCGGCCTGCTCGATCATCGACAGCGCCACGCGATCCTTGATCGAGCCACCGGGGTTTTGGTTTTCCAGTTTGACGAACAGCCGGCAGGGGCCGGTATCGAACTGGGTCAGTTCCAGCATCGGGGTATTGCCGATCATATCGATGACGGAGTGCGGTATTGCCATGGGTAATCTCCAGGATAATTCGGTTTAAAAACCGTTATCTGGATGATAGCGCTGTGAATAAGCGCATTAAAAAGAACAAATAACCGTTCAATATGCATTTTTGGAATATATTAGTCTGATTTGGACGTATGGATGCGCAGATGTTCAGCGGTTCAGATGTGCAGCCGTATAGCCGTTAGTGGTATAAGAAAACATCGTATGGCTGGCTTTTCATCCAAATTGCGCGACAGAGCGTACAGTTATGTAAAAATGATGAAAATTCATGCTAAACCCTGCAAAAATAAGATAAATCTAATAAACTCACAGCAAGGGCATTTTTGGTGCGCCGCTCACCCCGTTGGGGGGCCGCAAGGAGTCTGCGGTTGGCAAACGCGCGCCGAGCCACTCTCGCTGGTTGGCTGAAAACGTGAACATGTTTGAAAGTTAACGCTATTTCAATGATTTGAATGGACACTCTGGCGACGTCATGATGAAAAAAAACTTATCCACCTCCCTGAAGAAATTGACCTTTAGCGTCAGCATTCTGTTGCTGGCTACGCCTGCGATCCAGGCAGCCGAAGCGCCGGCGGCCCCGCAGGTTGACGCCAAGGCGTTTGTGCTGATGGATTACAACAGCGGCAAAATCCTGACGGAGGGCAATGCCGATACGCGTCTCGATCCCGCCAGCCTGACCAAGATCATGTCCAGCTATGTGATCGGCCAGGCCATCAAGGCCGGCAAGATCAAACCGGAGGATATGGTGACCGTCGGTAAGGACGCCTGGGCAACCGGCAACCCGGCGCTGCGCGGCTCTTCGCTGATGTTTATCAAACCGGGCGATCAGGTGCCGGTAATGGAACTGAACAAAGGCATCGTCATTCAGTCGGGCAATGATGCCAGCATCGCGCTGGCCGATTATGTCGCAGGCAGCCAGGATTCGTTCGTCGGCCTGATGAACAACTACGCCAAATCGCTGGGCTTGCAGAATACCCATTTCCTGACGGTGCATGGCCTGGATGCGGAAGGGCAGTACAGCACCGCGCGCGATATGGCGCTGCTGAGCCAGGCGCTGATCCGCGACGTGCCGGATGAGTACGCGCTGCATAAAGAAAAAGAGTTCACCTTCAACAAGATCCGTCAGGTTAACCGCAACCGCCTGCTGTGGAGTTCCAACCTGAATGTCGACGGCATCAAAACCGGCTACACCGGCGGCGCCGGCCATAACCTGGTGGCATCCGCGACCGACGGCCCGATGCGCCTGATCTCGGTGGTGCTGGGCGCGCCGAGCGACCGTATTCGTTTCAGCGAAAGTGAAAAATTGCTGACCTGGGGTTTCCGCTTCTACGAAACCGCCACGCCGATCAAAACCGACAAGCCGTTTGTTACCCAGCGCGTGTGGTTCGGTGAAATCAACGACGTGCCGCTGGGCGTCGCCAAAGATGCGGCGGTCACTATCCCGAAAGGGCAGATGAAAAATCTGAAAGCCAGTTACAAACTGAATCAGCCTACGCTGGAAGCGCCGTTGGCGAAAAACCAGGTGGTGGGCACCATTGATTTCCAGCTTGACGGTAAAACCATTGAACAATACCCGCTGGTGGTGATGCAGGAAGTGAAAGAAGGCAACTTCTTCAGCCGCATTTGGGACATGGTGATGATGAAGCTGAGCCAGTGGTTCGGCAGCGTTTTCGGTTAACGGCAATTATGAAAGAGGGCGCAATGGATAACATTGCGCCCTCGCTTTTATCAGTTACAGGCCACAACCTTGATCGCCAGGCCGCCTTGCGAGGTTTCGCGGTATTTGGCGTTCATGTCTTTGCCCGTCTCATACATGGTTTCAATCACCTTATCCAGGCACACGCGCGGCTCGCTGGTGCGGCGCAGCGCCATGCGTGCGGCGTTGACCGCCTTCACCGCAGAAATCGCGTTACGTTCGATACAAGGCACCTGAACCTGGCCGGCCAGCGGATCGCAGGTCAACCCCAGATGGTGTTCCATGGCGATCTCCGCCGCGATGCAAACCTGCGCCGGGCTACCGCCCATCAGCTCCGCCAATCCCGCCGCCGCCATTGAGCAGGCGACGCCCACTTCCCCCTGGCAACCCACTTCTGCACCGGAAATCGACGCGTTCATCTTGTACAGCGCGCCAATCACGCCGGAAGCCAGGAAATAACGGGTATAGGAATTCGGATTCACCGGGCGAATAAACTGGTCGTAATAGGCCAGCACCGCCGGAATAATGCCGCAGGCACCGTTGGTCGGCGCAGTCACCACGCGGCCGCCGGCGGCGTTCTCTTCGTTCACGGCGAAGGCGAACATGTTGATCCAGTCAACCACGTTCATCGGGTCGATATTGTTCTTGTCGCCGGTGACCAACATGCGGCGCAGGGCGGCGGCGCGGCGCTGGACTTTCATCGGGCCGGGCAACAGGCCTTCGCTGTTCATGCCGCGTTCGATGCCGGCGCGCATCACCTGCCAGACGTCGGCGAAGTGGGCGTCGATCTCGGCCTTGCTGTGCAGCGCCAGCTCGTTTTGCATCACCATGCCGGATAGCGACAGGCCTGAATCTTTGCAGTGTTGCTGCAGGTCACGCGCCGACCGGAACGGGTAGGGCACCTGAACCTGATTTGTCGCGGGTTGGCCGAAATGTTCTTCATCGACGATAAAGCCGCCGCCGGTCGAGTAATAGGTTTTACTGTGCAGCAGTTGCTCGCCGCCAAAGGCGCGAATGCGCATGCCATTTTCGTGCAGCGGCAGATTATCGCTGTGGAAGTTCATGCCGCCTTGCAACGGGAAATCCACCTCATGGCGGCCGTTAGCCAGCAGCAGGCGACCACGTTGTTCAACGTCGCGAATAAAACCGGCGATGCCGTCAATGTCCACGTCATGCGGCAGGTTGCCCGCCAGCCCCATGATAATCGCGATGTCGGTGTGGTGACCCTTGCCGGTCAGCGACAGCGAACCGTACACATCCACTACCACGCGGGTGGTATCCATCAACTGTTGATGGGCAATCAAATCATCGGTGAACAGCTTGCCGGCTTTCATCGGGCCGACGGTGTGGGAGCTCGATGGACCGATACCAATTTTGAAAATATCGAAAACGCTGACCATGGTCTCGCCTCCTTCTTCAGGTGTTAGGCGTTAGTGCAGTAAAGGGGGGCCGTGCTGAGAGACGCCGGCGCACGGGGCGCCGGCGGAGCTTGATTAGAGGCTGTACAAGATAGCGGAGATGGCAATCAGGCCCATCACGACGACGAATACGTTGCTGATGTGGCCGCTGTATTTGCGCATTGCAGGCACTTTGCGGATAGCGTACATCGGCATCAGGAACAGCAGCATGGCGATGATTGGGCCACCCATGTTTTCGATCATACCCAGGATGCTTGGGTTCAGGGTCGCGACAATCCAGGTGGTGATCAGCATGAAGATGGCAGTGATGCGGTTCAGCTTGTTGGTGCTGATGGTTTTGCCACGGCTCTTCATCGATTTGGCAATCAGGCCGTTAAAACCTTCACGTGCGCCCAGGTAGTGGCCGAGGAACGACTTGGTGATGGCGATAAAGGCGATAACCGGCGCGATGTAAGCGATCATCGGGTTATTAAAGTGGTTGGCCAGGTAAGACAGAATCGAGATGTTCTGCGCCTTGGCTTCCGCCAGATTCTCTGGAGACAGGCTCAGTACGCAGCTGAACACGAAGAACATGACGGTCAGCACCATCATGATGTGAGCGTAACCCAGAATGCGAGAACACTTTTTCTCGGCAACTTCCTGGCCATACTCTTCACGCTTGGCTACGGCAAAGGCGGAGATGATCGGCGAATGGTTAAAGGAGAACACCATGACCGGGATCGCCAGCCACAGGGTAATCACCAGACCGTGGCCCATGCCGGTGCCTGCACCGGAAAGAGAGACGTTCTCGAAGATGGCGCCGGTCCAGTTCGGGATCAAATACACGGCCAGCAGCATCAGCACGGCGACAAACGGGAACACCAGGATGCTCATGGTTTTCACGATGGCTTGCTCACCGAAACGCACGATGGTCATCAAGCCGACGATCAGAATCAGCGACAGAATGGCGCGCGGTGGCGAGGTCATGCCCAATTGGTGGGTAATGAAGCTGTCGACGGTATTGGTGATCGCCACGCTGTAAACTAGCAAGATTGGGTAGATAGCGAAGAAGTAGAGCAGGGTGATCAGCTTACCGGCGCTGATGCCGAAGTGTTCTTCAACGACTTCGGTGATGTCTTCACCGGCATTTTTGCCGGAGAGGACGAAACGGCACAGGCCACGGTGGGCGAAGAAGGTCATCGGGAAAGCAATGATGGCCATGATGATCAAAGGAATCAAACCGCCGATGCCGGCGTTAATTGGCAGGAACAAAACGCCCGCGCCGATGGCGGTGCCATACAGGCCCAACATCCACATGGTGTCCGTTTTACGCCAGGTACTGGTGGAGCCAGAAGCCGCAGAGGCAATAGTGCCGGTCTGTGTAGTGTCCATAAATATCTCCGAAGTGAACACGATAATTTAAAATTAAAGGCAAAACTTAAGGTTAAAACCGAATGGCGTAATTCAGATACGACATCGGTAAGAATCAGGTGTTGCTTGCGGGGATAACTGGCGTCCCCCTGGTTGTTTATTATGCTAATTATCTTTTTGCGCAGGCGTCGGATAACTAACCAAATGACGTTCCGCCGAATCAGGGCATTACATCGGTACTGCTGCCGGAAGGTCCGTGCCTGCCGATTTTGTTGGCGGCAAGATAACGATTTACAGTGGAAACAACCGTGATCATGCTCTCAAATGCGTAATGTGTGCGTGTAACTGCTTTTTTATTGGTTTTTCACGCATGTGTTGCGCAGTTGTGTAAGATTTCGCACTGAGAACGCTCTCAAGAGTCTTTCAATGTTTATTCGGTGCGAACAATATTTAACCAGATAAAACGCTGTTGTTGTCAGCAAGCCGAGCAATATATTTTAAGCGCAGGTTTGGATCTAGCTAAAAACCCGGATTAAGCAGTTTTAGTGACGCAGATCACATTGTATTTTTAAGTGAAATATCTATTAACTACATGATTTTTATTTGTTTTATTGAAAATATCCTGCTAATAACGCAGGTAAACTAGTTAACCGGATAGCGAATAAAAATGCTTAACCATTCATCATATAAATAAACTAATTTGGGCATATTTAGCGCGTTATGGTTGCATGTTTGTTGATATTTATCGCATCGACGTTGCCGCTATTTATCATATAAAAGTGCCGTCAAGCCGGATGAGTCGTCGATATTTCGTCGGATTTTGCTGAAGTGGGGGAATATGCCTGATAGGTTGTTGCGCTTTATTAACCTGAATCTGGCGTGCGGTTAAAAAAATAAATGCATCAACTGCGCATTATTTGTCCTGTTTGCGGCGGGGCTGAACCGAGCGATGAAGAGCACCGCCGGTCGCGGCCGACGGTAAGAGGCGGTTTAAAAACGAATGGCGATGGCGTTTTCGTTGAAAAAATCGACAAATAGCGGGTCGGGCTGACGGTCGGTAATCACCCGATCGAACTGGGTCAACGGGCCGATGCACGAAGGCTTGGTTTTACCGAACTTGCTGTGGTCGGCGACCAGGATCTTTTGCTGCGCCATCGCCATCGCCCGGTGCTTCATCTCCAGTTCGTCGAAGTTAAAACAGGTGGCGCCATGTTGGAGGCTCAGGCCGGCTGCGGAGATAAAGGCGATATTCGGGCAGATATGATCCAGTTCGTTGTGCCGGCCGACGGCGGTGAAAATATAGTTGTTCGGTTTGAATTCGCCGCCGCACAGGATCACTTTGCAGTTCGGTTTGTCCTGCAACGCCAGGAAGGTATTCAGCGAGTGGCACACCGCGGTGAAGGGCAATTCATCGGAAATAGCGTCGATAATCGCCGGGGTGGTGGTGCCGCAATCGAAAAACACCGTGTCGTTTTCGCCGATCAGCGCAGCGGCGAGCAGGCCGATACGGCGCTTCTCCGTTACTTGCTTGGCTTTTTGATCGGAAACAAAATAGTGAGTCACGCCGTTACTGCGTGGATCGGCCACCACATAGCCGCCGAGCAACACCACGGCGGCCGGCTCCGCGCTGAGATCGCGGCGAATGGTCATTTCTGAAACGCCTAACAACACGGCGGCTTCTTTTAAGTGGATCTTGTCAGAGCGCTTTAACGCCTGCACTAACCGGTTGATACGTTCTTCGCGCCGCGTTTCCATCAGTCTGTCTTCCCACAGGGTTAATAGCCAATCTCCAGGGCCGAACACACAAATGCGGGGCAATACGCACTCAGCCTATTGGCTGGACGTATTGCCCCGCATCAGATTATCACGGCGTGCGCCCGGTACCGGGGCGCCTCAGGTTATCAGTAACTGCCGGCGGCAGCCTGATCACCGGAAACGATTGCTACGCCAGAGCTGGTACCGATACGAGTGGCACCTGCTTTGATCATCTTCTCGGCGGTTGCGCGATCGCGCACGGCGCCGGATGCTTTCACACCCATTTCACTGCCCACAGTGGCTCGCATCAGTTTAACGTGCTCTTCACGAGCGCCGCCGGTGCTGAAGCCGGTTGAGGTTTTGACGAAGGCCACATCGAGTTCGCGACACATTTCACAAACCTGAACGATCTGCGCATCGCTGAGCAGGCAGGTTTCCAATATTACCTTCAACGGGATCGCCGCGCAAACCTCGCGCACTGCGGCGATGTCGGCTTTGACTTCATCCAGCAGGCCGCTTTTCAGCCAACCTACGTTGATCACCATATCAATTTCCTGCGCGCCGGCCGCAATCGCCGCTTTAGCTTCGAAGGCTTTCGTTACGGTCAGGCCGGCACCCAGAGGGAAACCGATCACGGAACAAATTTTTACTTCGCTTTCTTGCAGCAGGTGCGCCGCCAGCGGTACGTACCCGGAGTTTACGCACACGGCATAAAAATTGTGCTGCTGCGCTTCTTCACAGAGCTTGGCGATTTGCTCTTCGGTCGCGTCCATGGCCAGCAGGGTGTGATCGACATAACGGGCGTAATCAATGTTTTCGGTAGTCATCTCTATTCCTTATTGAGGTTTAAACAAAGCAGAATGTGAACAATGTTAGAATAATAACATTTATCTGACGGCAAACATAGAGCGATTCTAAAAATGACGCAGAGATCATCGTTTTTTGGGCTGTTAGGTGTATAACATAAGGAAGGGTGTTATGTTATTTAAATAACATTTAGAGTGCAGGCTGCGCGTTTACGAGCGAAACACTCAGGGGAAAAAGGAGGAACATGATGATAAATCTGGCGCCTGAGCAGTTTGGGATGCAACCGGATGAAGTTTTCCGCAATGCGGATTTTGTGGTCACGGCTTTTACCTGTGAAGAGGCCGGCCAGGTGCTGACGCTGGCGAACCGCCGTGGCACTCTGACGGTATTGCCTTACCGCGGCCTGACGATTTGGGATGCCGAGTTTGACGGCTACTCGCTGAAATCGGGGCGTCGCAGCACCCGAGCGGGCAAGGGCAAACCGGCTGGCGGCGTTGCGTTTCATTCACCCTGGCCGCAGCAAGACAGTTTGTTGGCAGGCATACAACGGATAGGGTTGCAGGTGGAAGGCGATACATTGGCGCTTTACGGTAGCGGAGAACTTTCTCACCCGCGTTGCCGGGTACGCCCGGCATTACGTTTAACGGCGGACAGCGCACAATTTGCCATCGAGATGCAAATCACCAACCTTGCTGATGAGCCGTTGCCGTTGAACTACGTTTGTCACCTCAACTATGGTTGCATTCCGGATGCGGTCTTCCGTCAGAATCTGCCGGCTCCGGCGTTGGCACCGCACGGGAACGTGGCCGAACAAGAGATGCTGTGCTCGGACGATCTGTCACTGTATGTCGATCAGGCCGAGTTCTTTATGCTGGCGTCAAAGGGCAGGCGGTACGTAACACGGTTTTCTACCGCCCAGTTCAATTACGGCCTGCGCCCCATTACGCAACAAGGCAGCCAACGCTTGGTCAGGTTTGTTCAGCCGGCTACCTGCAGCCCATATACGCCCGGCGGGGCGGCGGTGAAGATGTTGGGGGGAGGAAAAATGCGGGAGTTTCGTGTCACCACCGGGGTGGTGTAATGGCAGAGACGGTGCCGCCTCTGCCGTTATGCGCGATTATTCTTTTACCCAGCCCCTGCGGATCGCGAAGGCGAACAGGAAATGGTACAGGCGCGTCAGTTTAGCGGCGATAGCATCGCCAAACAGGTTCCACACCAGTTGTGCGAACAAGCAGCCGACCAGGCCGAGCAGGAAACCGCCGACCATATCCAGCGGCCAGTGCACGCCAAGGTACACGCGTGACCAGGCGATGCCGGCCGCGACGATCAGCAATAAAATGCCGGACCAAACCCGATGCCAGAACAGGAAGGACAGGGCAAAGGTAAAGATGGCGGTGCCGTGATCGCTGGGGAATGAGCTGTCCGGCGCATGGGCCAGGAAGGTGAAGCCGATGCCGGCGACAAACGGCCGCTCGTGCGGCAACAACATGCCGATGGTGGCGGCAGAAAGCATGGCGAATAGCAGAGCAATCGTCGTCTTGGTCACCACTTCACGTTGCGATATCAGTTGGCTCTGCGGCCCCCACAGCCATAGCCCGACGATCAGCACAGGCACGATGGCGATCAGATCGCGCGCCAGGAAGGTCGCGACATCGATTAACCACTCGGGGGACGCCGGGGTCGCGTTGATCCAGGCGAAAAGAAGATAATTCAACTGCTCCATAATATTTACCTTGTCTTGCGGCGGAAATACCCGCTCACCATCCAATAAACAGCCAGTTGGCTGAGCCAAACCCACCAACCTGCCCACAGGTTATGGGTAAGAAAATGTGCGCCGCGCATGACCTGACCAAACCCCATCAGCATGCCGAGCATAATGCCGCCGAACCAGCACCAGTAAGCCAGGCGCGGGCGTTGCGGATAAAACAGGAAAAACAGCGCCATCACCGAAAAACCGCTGGAAGCATGGCCGCCGGGGAAGCAACGGCCCGGCCCGGGTTCGGCCGGCACCGCGCCGAACAGCGGGTAGGACATCGCTTTACCGCCGTATTCGATCAGATCCCACGGGCACGAATGCGCGCTGGTGGCTTTGAGGATCCCGACCACCAACGGCCCGATGCCGATCAGCAGCATGGCGACGATCATGCGCGGGTTACGGCGGTAAATGCCATAAAACAGCGCCAGCACCGCACCGCTAATCACGCTGATTTTCAGCAAGCGATGGTTGATCAGATCCAGCCAGCGATCGTTTTGCCAGGGGAAATGGCCGCTGGCGGCGTCGAACCAGTAATTGCTGATTGCCCAATCCAGCTGTTCGTTGCGCGACAGCCAAAGGAACAACAACCCACTGACTATTAACCCAAAAACCTGCCAAAGGTAAAAGGATGCCGGTAGGGAGTAAAGGGCGTTAGTCTGAATTTGTGGTGTCGTTGAGGATTGATTTAATGAAGGTTTTGGGTTCACGCGCAGGCTCGGTGGCAGTGAGGAATTATGCCACTGTAATAATTCTGTCTTAAGAAAACCTTAACTCTCGGCAGACCTGCGAGAAAGCGATAGGCGGGATTTCGCCTTTCGGCTAAGGTAAACCTTTGCTTTTTATCGGGACGCTGTAGTGATGACGAAAAAACTGAGCTTTATGCTGTTGGCCGCCTGTGGCGTGGCATTTTCCCCGTTAGCACTGGCGCAGCAAGGCCATGCAACCGGGCCGATTGTGGTGCAAGGCGCAATGCCGGTGGAGGCGGAACGCTTCGCCCAACGCCTGGATAACCCGCGTGAGGAACAGATTGGTGGCTGGCGTTTCTGGCATGGCACCGTGGACGGCTATCCGGTGGTGGTATCTGAAACCCTGAAAGGCATGTCCAATGCAGCGGCGGCCACGGCGATTGCCGCCACCCGCTTCCAGCCGGTAGCGATTATCAACCAGGGAACCGCAGGCGGCCACGATCCGGCGCTCAAGGTCTACGATATCGTGCTGGGCAAATATTCGGTCAGCCTGGGCGCGTTTAAAACACCGAAGAAGGCGGCAGGAGAAGGCAGCGACTCGCGGCAATGGCAACCCATGGACCTATTGGCTTCGAAGGGCAGTGCGGGTGAGGATAAAAATGTCCACAGCATTCGCCAGTTCCCGGCAGACGCCAAACTGCTGGCGATAGCGGAGGGCGTTAAAGCAAGCTACACCCGGGGCAAGGTGGTTGAGGGCGTGATTGGCTCCGCCGACGTGTGGAACAGTGAACTGGACCGTATTAGCCATTTCCGGGCAAGTTATCACACCTCGGTTGAAGAGATGGAAACGGCTTCTGCGGCGCAGATCGCCGCTTCTTTCGCTATTCCGTTTATCGGCATCCGGGTGCTGTCCAACAATATTACCAATCAGGGCAAATACGACCCGCAAACCGGGCTGGCATGCCAGGATTATGTTTATCAGGTGGTGAAGGCCTATATCGCCAAAACCGCAATTCACTGAGGTTTTATCCCGACCAATGGCTGACGATAGGTTTTTGTGCCTGAATACTGGCTATTGTAAAGAAGATTAAACCTATAGCCAGGCTGGCGACAGTGTATTAGTTTATGGCCGGAGCATCTTATAAATTGTAGGGATAAAACATGAACAAGGCATCCGTTGTATTTTCCGGCCTGCTGATGGCCGCATCCGCCAGCGCTATTGCTGCCACCCCGGCCCTTGACGCCGATATCAGCAAACAGCCGCTGGAAAAGGTCGCGCCGTACCCGAAAGCGGAAAAGGGCATGAGCCGCCAGGTGATTTACCTGCCGAAACAGGAGCAGGAAGAAAACTTCAAGGTTGAGCTGCTGATCGGGAAAACGCTGGAAGTGGACTGTAACCGCCACATGATGGGCGGCACGCTGGAGAGCAAAACCCTTTCCGGCTGGGGCTACGACTACCTGGTGCTGGATAAACTGTCTGCACCGGCCTCCACCATGATGGCCTGCCCGGACGGCACCAAACAGCAGAAGTTCATCGCCGCCAACCTGGGCGATGCCGCCATGCAGCGCTACAACAGCCGCCTGCCGATCGTGGTTTACGTGCCGAAAGACGTGGAAGTGAAATACCGTGTATGGAAAGCCGAAGACAGCCTGAGCAGCGCCGAACAAAAGTAATGCCGCACGGTTAGGTCATTACAGGAAAACGAACCCGTCTGGAGGGTGGATTGCGCAGTTGGCAATCGCCCGCAGGCGGGTTTTTTTGTGGCAAAAACCAATATGGACGCCTGTTGCAACCCTGCCCGCAGAACTCTATTCTCAGTCGGGATAGTTTGCCAAACACGTGATTCAACAACCTCTACCTGACTGGGCAAAAATGACAACATTAATTGAATTTAACGCGGTCGTCGCGGCGGCGGAGCGGTTAGCAGGGAAGGTCATACGTACGCCAACCATTGCCGGCTCGAGATTGGCCGAAAAGATTCAGAGACCGGTTTTCCTGAAGCTTGAAAATACTCAGCTTGGCGGTTCCTTTAAAGCACGTGGGGTACTTAACAAGTTTCTGAGCCTGAAAGGCGATTTCAACGAGACCCGATTTGTCGCGGTGAGTGGCGGTAATTTTGGTATCGCCATTGCCGAGGCTGCGAAGATCTTTGGCGCCAACGTCACTATTATCATGCCCCCCAACGCGCCGGCGACCTCTGTCGACCGGGTCCGTGACCTGGGCAGTTCCGTCATCATCGAATCTGATGTCCACGCGGCATTTGAGCGCGCCAAAGTTATGGCTGACGAGGGATATGTCGTCATCGACGACTGCAACGATTCGCTGATAGCTGAAGGGCATGGAACCCTGGCGCTTGAGTTTATTGCCGATTGCCCGGAGTTAACCGACGTTTTCATTGCCGTGGGTGGCGGTGGAATGTTGGCAGGTGCGGCTACGGCGCTAAAGACCATCAAGCCGGATATCCGAATCTGGGGCGTTGAGACCGCAGGCGCCAGTTCAATGCATCAGGCGTTGCGTGCCGGAAAGCCGGTAAACATTGATGTCACCTCGATCATCTCTACCCTTGGGGTGCCGCTTATTGATGAAATGATGCTGGCCCATGCTCAAGCCTATGCCGAGGACATAGTTGTTGTCTCGGATAAGGAGGCGATTGACGGCATGCTCGCCTTTGGCGAACAGGCAAAATTATGGGTTGAACTCGCCTCCGGGGCGCTTATACCTGCAGTCATTGCCACCGCACCCAGGTTGCCCTCTGATGCCGTCATCGGGATAGTGGTGTGCGGCGGGAATATCTCGCATCACGACATGGCCAAATGGGTCGCTTACTCGCAAGAGCAGTGATTCAGGCCTGCGGGTACGGTAACGGTGCCTGATAAAATCCGCAGCCTTCCCGTTGTCATCATCGGCATTCGGGGCCTTACGGCCGTCTTCATTGGCGGGCCGTGCGGCTTCGCCCCCTCTATTTTATCTTCGGCGGCGTTCTGAGCAGTGAATCCGCATTGCATCAGCCGCCAGGATGATTGCGCCGCTACAGGATGCAGTGGATTTGGATATAGCGAGCAAGACGGGGCAAGTTAGGTTGGACGAATGGAAAAGATACCCTGTGATGCTATATCGCCTGGATATTTCAGACGCGCCTGGCATTGGCTGGCTGCCAGCACCCAGTAGCTAAAAAGGTGAATACCATGAAAGGCAGCACCAATAAGTCACTATCCTTACGGCTCGAAACTCAATCTCTGTCGAGTCAATAATCATCGTTATTTGGCAATAAATTATCGTAAAACGATAAAAAATTGTTGTTTAGTGATGTTTTGCGCGGTAGGATTCCTCCGTTTTCTACTCTTAAAAATCGAGGTCACTATGTCTACCGAACGGATTTCAATCCTGAGCCAGCGCATGGCCACAATCACACTTATGTTTCTAATCATAATCATATTACTGAATGTTGCTGGGTGGCTTTTCCCCGTTATGATTTCACGCGAAGGGGGGTATGGTTTCAGCTTCTCGCTTACTGCACAATTTGTTAAAGAAAGTGCAGCTGACTTGAGTTTATTTCCTTGGTGGCAAATTGCTGGCGCGATTATTCTGACCAGTATCCCGCTCCTGGCTCTCGCTTTTGGCCTTTACCATTTACGTTTGCTCTTTCAAACCTATGCGAAACGAGCTTACTTCTCTGCCACGGCCAGTATACATCTCGGGAAAACTGGCCGCTCAATTGCCATTTGGACTTTGCTAAATCTGATATGTGGTCCATTACTCAGTATTTGGGGAACGATGCGAGAGCCTTATGAACATAGAATGGTCACTTTCAGTTTCACACCGCAAGATGTTATGTCTTTATTTATCGCAGCTTGTGTAATGGTAATTGCACACATACTGAAGCAGGCCAGCGATCTACATGAAGAAAATCAGCAGTTTGTTTAAGGTCATTTCGATATGTCGATTATCGTAAAGCTAGATGTGGTTTTAGCTAGTCGTAAAATTAAATCAAAAGATTTGGCTTCGGCCATTGGTATTACCGAGCAAAATCTTTCATTATTTAAACAGGGAAAAATAAAGGGATTGCGTTTCTCCACGTTAAATGCAATTTGCCACTATCTTGAATGTCAGCCCGGTGACATATTAATTTACTGTCAAGATGAGTTTTTTCACGAAGATTCAGTGTGAGACTTTCTATTTTGAGATGAAGAACCTTTACGTTAGGTAAAGAGAAACTGCTCCATGAATGACGGCGTGTCTCTGGTTGCATTTGAACCGTACGGGCACATGCACAACGCATGAGACTGAAAGTGTAGAAAGTTAATAAGAAAAAGCCCGCAGCAATGCGGGTTTTGTGTTTGCGGCTTTCCCTGATGTTGCCGCATTTTTTTTATTGACCCACCCCCGCCCGACTCAATTCCGTCCCATTGATTGCGTAGATCAATGAGCCATTATTAATCGGTAAAAACGATCGTCATGTCCTCAAAACCGCCCCGGCAGGTATCACCTGTTGTCTGGCTTGTCTTCCATCACCCAACGCGTATTACCTGTCGTGCCGAGCGGCATCATGCCTGCAGCAACTCACCACGGAGCAAGCTATTCATTGCTGACCCTTTGTGCCCGGAGTGCGGATTTTCGCGGCTCACTGAATACCCGCCGGGATGAGTCTTATCATGACACCTCCCTGAGCGATATTGTGCAGAAGGTGGCGGCGCGTAATAAGCTCAACGCCACGCAGGCCGCAGGTTTAGGCACCATTAAGGTGAGCCATATTGACCAGACGCAGGAAACCGATGTGGCGTTTATTACCCGGCTCGCCTCGCTCAATACCGCATCCAACAAGGAGCAATCAGGGATCACTTTGGATTTAACAAGAAGCCTGCGAAAGCAGGTTTTTTTGTGCCTGCCAAATGGTTGCCGGCACTTTATCGCCATCAGCGAAACAGGGCCGTCCGAGGGGCCCGTTTTGCAAGGGTGGAAGGTTTTAGGCAACAAAAAACCCGATAGTCTTGAACCTAAAAAGGCGGGACTAACGGGCTCCACAAAATGGGGACATCAAAGAAAAGCAGTGGCACTAATTCAGACTACCCCCGGAAAGGAAAGTTCTCGCCGGCGATAAAAATTTCAAAATATATTTGCCACTGGTTCATCTTTGCTGCTTATCGGTTAGCCGAGTATCCCCGGCCATAACACCACAATCAACGAACCTGCCAGGGTTAACAATACGTTAGCTATGGCGTAGGTTCCGGCGTAGCCCAGCGCAGGGATGTTACTGCGTGCAGTATCGCTGATGATTTCCATTGCCGGCGCGCAGGTACGGGCTCCCATAATCGCGCCGAACAGCAAGGCGCGGTTCATGCGCAGCACATAGGCGCCAAACAGGAAGCAGATCACCACCGGCACCAGGCTGACGATCAACCCGGCGACCAGCATCTGGCCACCGACGGCGCCGAGGCTGTGGCCGATGCCCGCACCGGCGCTCAGGCCAACGCCGGCCATAAACACCATCAGGCCAAACTCTTTCACCATGTTTAACGCGCCCTGCGGAATGTAGCCGAAGGTCGGGTGGTTGGCGCGCAGGAAGCCCAGCATGATGCCGGACATCAGCAAGCCGGCGGCGTTGCCGATGCCGAACGAGAAATTGCTGAACTGGATGGTGATCTGGCCAATCATCAACCCGATGATGAAGAAGGAGCAGAAGGCCAACAGATCGGTCACCTGGCTGTGGATAGAGATAAAGCCGATCTTCTCCGCCACGCTTTTCACCCGGCGCGCGTCGCCGCTGACCTGCAGCACGTCGCCTTTGTTGAGCACTATGCTGTCGTCAATGGGCATTTCAATCTGGCTGCGGATCACCCGGTTGAGGAAGCAGCCGTGATCGGTCAGCTTTAACTGGCTCAGGCGCTTGTTTACCGCATTGCTGTTCTTGACCACGATCTCTTCGGTGACGATGCGCATGTCCAGCAAATCCCGGTCGAACACTTCTTTACCGTTGCGGAAGCTGGGGTCCAGCCGCGCGTGGGCGTCCGGGTAGCCGACCAGAGAAATCTCGTCGCCCACCTGCAGCACCGCATCGCCGTCCGGGTTCGCCAGAATGCCGTTGCGGCGGATGCGTTCTATATAGCAACCGGTCTGGCGATAAATGCCCAGCTCACGCAGGTTTTTGCCATCGGCCCAGGCCACCAGCTCCTGGCCAACGCGATAGGCGCGAATGACCGGCAGGTAAACCTTGCGCTGGCTGTCGGTGTCCAGACCGCGCTCGCGGGCAATCTGCTGGGCGGAGGTGGAGAGATCCTGATGTTGCAGCTTGGGCAGGTAGCGCGCGCCGAAGATCAGGCTTACCAGGCCAATCAAGTAGGTCAGGGCATAGCCGAGGCTCAGATGGTCCTGCGCCGCCAGCAGAGCCGGGCCGTTGACGATGGTGTTACGCAGCGTATCGCCTGCGCCCACCAACACCGGAGTCGAGGTCATCGATCCGGCCAGCATGCCGGCGGTTAGCCCGATGTCCCAATGGAACAACTTGCCAAGACCGATAGCGATCACCATCGCGGAGCCGACCATCACCAACGCCAGCATCAGGTAATTTTTGCCGTCGCGGAAAAAAATTGAGAAAAAGTTTGGCCCGGCTTCCACGCCGACGCAGAAAATAAACAGCATAAAGCCGAGATTCAGCGCTTCGGTGTTAATGGCGAAATGTTGTTGGCCCAGCAGCAGCGAAACCACCAAAACGCCAATGGAATTACCGAGTTGAACGGAGCCCAGACGAACTTTACCGAGGCACAGCCCCAGTGCGAGTACCACAAACAGTAACAGGATGTAGTTACCGTTTAACAAACTAGCGACGTTTATGTTCACGGAGGATAACTTATTGTTTACCAGTAAGTGCTTGATGTAGATGACTATAAGATATAAATTCAGTCGGAAAATGACGTCATAAATAACTAACCAGCGGAAGGCGATCCGAACCATCGATCGGCGGCGTATATTCTAGTCGCTATGGCGCGTGACAGCCAGCATTAAGCTGTGTTCCTGCGCTGCCGAACGCATTTAACTCTCTTTAGACCAAGGAAAAAGTTCAGCTCAGCGTTGTCGTTTACGGCAAGGCGTCACCTGTTTCGTGACACGGCTGATTTCTACGGGGTAGTGACGACGCTAAAGGGGAGTCTCCGCATGGCGAATTATCGGTATTGGGTGGGCATTTTAAGCTGTTCTCTGCTGTTCAGCCTGGTGTTTCTCGGCCAACAGAGTGGGGCGTTCGGCAGCACGGATCACGAGCATCACGGTGAAACCGGCCTGCTGTTGTTTGTGATACCCGGCATGATCGCCAGCTATTTGTCGAGCAAAAAACGGATCCTCTGTCCGTTGTTGGGCGCGCTGTATGCACTGCCGCTATGCCTGACGATCCGCCATTTTTGGCTGACGCCGTTTTATTCGTTCTGGCAGGAACTGGCTTATGCCACCAGTGCGGTGTTTTGGTGCGTATTCGGTGCCATGCTGGCATTGTTTGCGCGCAGCCTGCTACAGGCGTTTCAGCCAGACCACCGCCGCGAACGGCAATAAAAAAAGGCGCTTTAAGCGCCTTTTCGTCGTTAAACCTGAGGGTTTATTGGAACAGATTCAGGTTTTCTTTGGCGTAAGCTTCGAAATCGGTGAAGCCGCCAACGTGTTTTTCATCAAGGAAGATCTGCGGTACGGTTTCTACCGGCTTGCCGACGGTTTTTTCCAGGTCGGCCTTGGTGATGCCTTCAGCGTGGATATCAATGTAACGGAAGTTGAAATCGTCACGGTCTTCAGTCAGTTTTTCCGCCAACTCTTTCGCACGGACACAATAAGGACAGCCTGGGCGCCCGAAGATAACTGCAAACATGCATCACTCCTTAGTTGATATTCAATTATTTAATCGCTACTGCAACGACATTCTGTCAGCCAAAAAAGCCTCAGTCTGCGCATTACCTGCGTTGATACCGGTTACTATGCCCGTTGGCTTGGCGAAAAAAAAGCAGGAATTACCTGTTAATCTGATTCATGTAACCGATTAAGCCGCCGGGGCTGTCGCCGTCGTGGGGAATTCACTACACTGGAGGCAGTGCCTCTGGAGAAGAAAAATATGCGTTCGTTCGGTGACTTACCGCGCCCGGTGCTGGTATTGGAAGGCCTGGGTATGGTGCTGCTGGTGCTGGCCTATCTGAGTATTCACGATCATGTCCACCTGCCGGGTTGGCTGGCTTCACAGCAGGCGGCGGTGGCGATGATCTTTCTCGGGGTGGCGTTGATGGTGCCGGCGGCGGCGTTTTTGGTCTGGCGCGTGGCACAGGGCTTTGGCCCGTTGATGCGTGGCGGTCTGCCGCCGGAAAACGATCGGCACAAGCCCGATCAGAAAAACGCGTCGGACGATAAAAATGACCGTGAGCCGCGCGCTTGAGCGCCGGCCGCCGATAATATGCCTGCCTGGCAGGTAATTGCTTTTTGGGGTGACGAGTGAAAATTGCCATTCTTTCGCGCGATGGAACGCTGTATTCGTGCAAACGTCTGCTGGAAGCGGCGGAGCAGCGCGGGCACAGTATTGATATTATCGATCCGCTGTCCTGTTATATGAACATCAACCCCGCCGCGCCGACTATCCATTATCGCGGCCGTCAGTTGGACCGTTATGATGCGGTGATCCCGCGTATCGGCTCCGCCATCACTTTTTACGGCACTGCAGTGCTGCGGCAGTTTGAGCTGCTGGGCAGCTATCCGCTGAATGAATCGGTGGCGATCACCCGGGCGCGCGACAAGCTGCGCTCGCTGCAATTGCTGGCGAGGCAGGGAATAGACCTGCCGATCACCGGTTTCGCCCATTCGCCTGACGATACCGGCGATCTGATCGAGCTGGTCGGCGGTGCGCCGCTGGTGGTCAAACTGGTCGAAGGCACTCAGGGCATCGGCGTGGTATTGGCGGAAACGCGCCAGGCGGCGGAGAGCGTGATTGACGCCTTCCGCGGTCTCAATGCCCACATTCTGGTGCAGGAGTTCATTCGCGAGGCGCAGGGCAGGGACGTGCGCTGTCTGGTGGTGGGTGGCAAGGTGGTGGCCGCTATCGAGCGGCAGGCCAAGGCCGGGGAGTTCCGTTCCAATCTGCACCGCGGCGGCACCGCCCGCAAAGTGAGCATTACCGCCAAAGAGCGGGCGATTGCGGTGAAGGCCGCGACTACGCTGGGGTTGGACGTCGCCGGGGTGGATATCCTGCGTGCGGCCCGTGGCCCGCTGGTGATGGAGGTCAACGCCTCTCCGGGGCTGGAAGGGGTGGAGAAAACCACCGGGCTGGATATCGCCGGCATGATGATCGAATACATCGAACAGCGCGCCCGGCCGGGGTTTCGCCTGAAATCGGGCGGCTGAATGCCCGGCGGCAAAGATTCCGGCTTTGCGGCTGGTACTGCGACCTTTTCTCGCCCATATTTATCCTATCAGCGAATTAAGCGGCTTTGATCGTGGCGTATTGGGGCAATATTCCGTAAGCTATGCGCCTTTTTCGCGTTTTGAATATTGTGAGGCTGGTAATATGGATTCACTCATAGTCCCTGATTTGGCGTTGTTGCGACGTTGGCTGGATCAATCGGGCATTTCATTCTTTGAGTGCGATTCCTGCCAGGCGCTGCACCTGCCGCACATGCAAAACTTCGACGGCGTGTTCGACGCAAAAATCGATCTGGTAGACAACGTGATCTTGTTCTCCGCATTAGCCGAGGTGAAGCCGACCGCGCTGATCCCGCTGGTGGCCGATCTCAGCCAGATCAACGCCAGTTCGCTGACCATCAAGGCGTTTGTCGATATCCAGGACGACAACCTGCCGAAACTGATCGTCTGTCAGTCGCTGAGCATCGCCGTGGGCGTGACGCTGGAGCAGTTCACCCACTTTATGCAGCAGGGCGAAGAACAGATCTCGATGGTGATCCTCGAGGCGCGGGCGAACGATCTGCTGTTTATGGGTGACGAAGAAGAGAACCCGGCTGCCGCTGACCGCCAGCCAATGCTGCATTGATCGCCGCTGTAGATGATGCATGCCGCACCTCCGGCGGCATGCTGCCCTTATTTCCTTCCGCAATAATATATTCTGCGTTTTACCCTCTGTTGCCAGATATTTCTCGCCGTTTATGCCATTAATGGCGTATCACATAGAGAGAAACTGCATAAAAAATCGATAAAAGGCGTTTTTGGCCCTGAAGGCTGGTGCGTTCCGGCAACACCGGTTATGCTGCTGATTCTGCTAAGGGCTTGCGATTCCCCTTGTAACCACGCGAGCTGGACAGCTGAAAAAGGCGTATGCAATCAAATGCATAGCCATTCAATTCGCGGTTGCAACGATTGCGCTCGATCAGGAAAGGTTTTGTATCATTTCGGGATACAAGTTCAATTCTATGATTCACCCCTGTTTTGGAGGAAGTTACGGATGGTCACCCAACGTAAAAAGTGGTTATCGGGTGTTGTTGCCGGCTTGCTGATGGCCGCGTCCGTCACCGCGTCAGCCGATGAAAAAACGCTGCACGTCTATAACTGGTCCGACTATATTGCGCCGGACACCTTAGCTAAATTCCAGAAAGAAACCGGCATCAAAGTGGTGTACGACGTCTTTGACTCCAACGAAGTGCTGGAAGGCAAATTGATGGCGGGCAGCACCGGTTATGACCTGGTGGTACCTTCGTCCAACTTCCTTGAGCGCCAGTCGAAGGCCGGTATCTTTGAGCCGCTCGACAAGAGCAAAATGCCGAATTACAAAAACCTTGATCCCGATATGCTGAAACTGGTGGCGCATAACGACAAGGACAACAAGTACGGCATTCCTTACCTGATGGTGACCACCGGCATCGGCTACAACGTCGACAAGGTGAAAGCGGTTCTGGGCAAAGACGCGCCGGTCGACAGTTGGGATCTGATCCTCAAACCGGAAAACCTTGAAAAGCTGAAGAGCTGTGGCGTTTCCTTCCTGGATGCACCTAGCGAAGTCTATGCGACCGTGTTGCATTACCTGGGCAAAGATCCCAACAGCACCAACGCGGCGGATTACACCGGCGCAGCGAACGATCTGCTGCTCAAACTGCGGCCGAACATCCGTTACTTCCACTCTTCCCAGTACATCAACGATCTGGCGAACGGTGACATCTGCGTGGCGATCGGCTGGTCCGGCGACGTGATGCAGGCAGCTAACCGCGCCAAAGAAGCGAAGAATGGCGTGAACGTGGCTTACACCATTCCGAAAGAAGGGGCGCTGACCTATTTTGACATGTTCGCCATGCCGGCGGATGCCAAAAACAAGGACGCTGCCTACCAGTTCCTGAACTTCCTGCTCAAGCCGGACGTGATGGCGGGCATCAGCAACTTCGTGTATTACGCCAACGCGGTGAAGGATTCCACGCCGCTGGTGAACGCTGACATTCGCAACAACCCGAACGTGTATCCACCGGCCGATCTGCGCGCCAAGCTGTTTACGCTGAACGTGCAATCGCCGAAGCTGGACCGTGTCATTACCCGTGCCTGGACTAAAGTTAAAAGCGGGAAGTAATACGGAAGGGCTCAGCTTCCTGAGCCCGGTTTTCAGTCGTGTTCTGACCGGCAGGCGGGTGATCCCCGCCTGCGTTGCCATTTTGGGCCATGGCAATCGCCGTGGTTTTTTGCACTGCTTTACACCGGAGAGCACCCCGATTGAACGACGTCATTCCTCGTCCTCAAGCCAAGTCGCAGAAGGTTTTCACCCCTCTGCTGGAAATCCGTAACCTCACTAAAACCTTTGACGGCCAAAACGCGGTCGAAGACGTCAGTCTGACTATCTACAAGGGCGAAATCTTTGCGCTGCTGGGGCCGTCCGGCTGCGGCAAGTCTACGTTATTGCGCATGCTGGCCGGCTTTGAACAGCCAACGGAAGGGCAGATAATGCTCGACGGGCAGGACATGTCGCATGTGCCGCCTTACCAGCGGCCAATCAATATGATGTTCCAGTCTTACGCGTTGTTCCCGCACATGACGGTTGAGCAGAATATCGCTTTCGGCCTGAAACAGGACAAGATGCCGCGTGCTGAAATCGCCGAACGGGTGGCGGAAATGCTGTCGCTGGTGCATATGCAAGAGTTCGCCAAACGCAAGCCGCACCAGCTCTCCGGCGGCCAGCGTCAGCGTGTGGCGCTGGCGCGCAGCCTGGCCAAGCGGCCGAAGCTGCTGCTGCTGGACGAACCTATGGGCGCGCTGGATAAAAAACTGCGTGACCGCATGCAGCTTGAGGTCACGGATATTCTTGAGCGCGTAGGTGTGACCTGCGTCATGGTCACCCACGATCAGGAAGAAGCGATGACCATGGCGGGGCGCATCGCCATCATGAACCGCGGCAAGTTTGTGCAAATCGGTGAGCCGGAAGAGATCTACGAGCATCCGAATAGCCGCTTCAGCGCCGAATTTATCGGCTCGGTCAACGTCTTTGACTGCGTGCTGCAGGAACGTCATGACGATGCGCTGATCCTGCAAAGCCCGGGCCTGCGTCATGCGCTAAAAGTGGATCCGGATTCGTCGGTGGTGGACGGCGTGCCGATCCAGGTTGCGCTACGGCCGGAAAAAATCATGCTGTGCGAAGAGGTGCCGCAAGACGGCTGCAACTTTGCGGTGGGGGAAGTGGTGCATATCGCTTACCTCGGCGATTTGTCGATCTACCACGTGAAGCTGCTCAGCGGCCAGATGCTCAGCGCCCAGTTGCAGAACGGCCACCGTTTCCGCAAAGGGATGCCGACCTGGGGCGATGAAGTGCGCCTGTGTTGGGAAGCCGACAGCTGCGTAGTGTTGACGGTGTAGTTGAGAAGGTGAGGAGTACTTGTTATGACAATGCTTTCTGAACGCACGCCGTCGGAACCGCCGGCTAACGGCCCCGGCCCGCTCAAAGCGTTTTTCCAGCGCCTGCAAATGGCCCATGGCCGCAAGCTGGTGATTGCGGTGCCGCTGCTGTGGCTGATGTTGCTGTTCCTGCTGCCGTTCTTGATTGTGTTCAAGATCAGCCTGTCGGAGCTGGCGTTGGCCGTTCCGCCATACACCGATCTGATGAGCTGGGCGGAAGGCAAGCTGGATATCGCGCTCAACTTTGCCAACTACCTGCAATTGACCGACGATCCGCTGTATCTGGATGCCTATCTGCAATCGTTGCAGGTGGCGGCGGTATCGACGATTTGCTGCCTGATCATCGGTTACCCGTTGGCCTGGGCGGTGGCGCACAGCAAATCTTCAACCCGCAACATTTTGCTGCTGCTGGTGATCCTGCCGTCGTGGACCTCGTTCCTGATCCGCGTTTACGCCTGGATGGGGATCCTGAAAAACAACGGTATCCTCAACAACTTTCTGCTGTGGTTGGGGGTTATCGATCATCCGTTGGTGATCCTGCATACCAATCTGGCGGTGTATATCGGCGTGGTGTATTCCTACCTGCCGTTTATGGTATTGCCCATTTATACCGCACTGACCCGGCTGGATTACTCGCTGGTTGAGGCTTCGCTGGATCTGGGCGCCAAACCGTTGAAAACCTTCTTTAGCGTGATAGTGCCGCTGACGCGCGGCGGTATCATCGCCGGTTCGATGCTGGTATTTATCCCGGCGGTGGGCGAGTTTGTGATCCCGGAACTGCTGGGCGGGCCGGACAGTATCATGATCGGCCGCGTGCTGTGGCAGGAGTTCTTCAATAACCGCGACTGGCCGGTGGCCTCGGCGGTTGCCACCGTCATGCTGCTGTTGTTGATCGTACCTATTCTCTGGTTCCACAAGCACCAGAACAAGGAAATGGGGGGGCAGGGATGAACAACTTGCCGGTAGTGCGTTCACCGTGGCGTATCGCCATTCTGGTGATAGGTTTCACCTTCCTGTATGCGCCGATGCTGATGCTGGTCATTTACTCGTTCAACAGCTCCAAGCTGGTGACGGTATGGGCCGGTTGGTCGACGCGCTGGTATTCAGAGCTGTTCCATGATTCGGCGATGATCAGCGCCGTTGGGCTAAGCCTGACGATAGCGGCCGCTTCGGCGACCGCCGCAGTGGTGCTGGGGGCGATTGCCGCCGTGGTGATGGTGCGTTTCGGCCGTTTCCGCGGGTCAACGGGGTTTGCCTTTATGCTGACCGCGCCGCTGGTCATGCCGGACGTGATCACCGGCCTGTCGCTGCTGCTGCTGTTTGTGGCGATGGGGCACGCGTTTGGCTGGCCGTCGGAGCGCGGGATGTTCACCATCTGGTTGGCGCACGTCACCTTCTGTACCGCCTATGTTTCGGTGGTGATCAGTTCGCGCCTGCGTGAGCTGGACCGCTCGATCGAAGAGGCGGCGATGGATCTGGGCGCGACGCCGCTAAAAGTGTTCTTCGTGATCACGCTGCCGATGATTGCCCCGGCGCTGGTTGCCGGCTGGATGCTGGCGTTCACTCTGTCGTTGGATGATCTGGTTATCGCCAGCTTCGTTGCCGGGCCGGGCGCGACTACCTTGCCGATGCTGGTGTTCTCCAGCGTGCGCATGGGGGTAAATCCGGAAATCAACGCCCTGGCGAGTTTGATTCTGCTGGTGGTGGGGATTATCGGTTTGATTGCCTGGTGGTTTATGGCGCGCTCGGAAAAACAGCGATCGCGCGAATTACAAAAGGCCGCCCGTAGCTGATTCGGTTCAAACCTGCTATTTTTGCAATTATTGGTATTGCAATTGATTACCTGACTTTATATATGCCGCCTGAATAGGCGGCGTTTGGTTGTATACACGGATATGTCAGACATGCTGAACAGCAGGCAGGGAATGAGATCGACTTCAGATGCGCCAGTACCGGTGATGGTGGCCGGGACGGCAATGGTGGCTATCAAATGCATCAGCGTGCTGTTGCTGTTGGGGGAACTGGGTGTCGACGGCACTCAGGAGTTTGTCAGTACCAGCGCTCAGGCCTGGGATTCCACGTTTATCTTTCTGGCCGGCCTGCTGTTGCTGTGCCTGCAAATCAGCTGCGGTTTTGCGGTGATGCGCGGCCGCAATTGGGGGCGCTGGGGCTACGTGATTTGCCAGTGTCTGGTGGTTGGCTATTTGCTGTTGGCGACCATTGGCAGCTTTTTGCCGGAGGTTTTTACCGTTGAAGGGGAAACCAGCAGCCAGATCCTGCATGTCCTGATCCTGCAAAAAATTCCCGACGCGGTTATCCTGGCGTTACTGTTTGTTCCCGTCACCAGCCGCCGGTATTTTGCCGCCCGCGATTAAGACTTTAAGGGCGCAGAGTGCTAAACTCTGCGCCCTTAATTATTCACCCCGAACTTACAGGGTCATCTTTATGCATTGCGCTTTGTATACGGCAGTAACCTGCCGTTCCTGTCAGTGGCTGGAAAAACCTTATCCGCAGCAACTGACGGACAAACAGCATCACCTGCAATCGCTGCTGGCCGGGCGTGATGTCGCCCAATGGCTGGAACCGCTTGCCGGCGAGCAGAGCGCTTTTCGCAATAAAGCCAAAATGGTGGTCAGCGGCAGCGTAGAGCGCCCGCTGCTCGGCATGCTGCATCGCGACGGCACGCCGGTCGATCTGAGTGCTTGCCCGTTGTATCCCGCCAGCTTTGAACCCATGTTCGTGGTGTTGAAAAGCTTTATTGCCCGCGCCGGCCTGACGCCGTATAACGTGGCGCGCAAACGTGGCGAATTGAAGTACCTGTTGTTGACCGAAAGCACCCACAGCGGCGGCGTAATGCTGCGCTTTGTACTGCGTTCGGATAGCAAACTGGCGCAACTTCGCGCCGCATTGCCGTGGCTACAGCAACAATTACCGCAGCTCAGGGTGATTTCCGCCAATATTCAGCCGGTACATATGGCGATTATGGAAGGGGATCGCGAGATCCCGCTGACTGAGCAGCAGGCGCTGGAGGAGCAGTTTAATCAGGTGCCGCTGTATATCCGCCCGCAAAGCTTCTTCCAGACCAATCCCCAGGTGGCGGCCAAATTGTACGCTACCGCGCGCGACTGGGTTAGGGCGCTGGGTATCGACAGCATGTGGGATCTGTTCTGCGGCGTGGGTGGGTTTGGCCTGCACTGCGCGCAGCCGGAAACCCGGCTCACCGGCATTGAAATCAGCGCCGAAGCCATCGCTTGCGCACGCCAGTCGGCGGAAACGTTGGGGTTGCAGCACGTCAGTTTCCAGGCGTTGGACTCCACGCGTTTTGCCACCGCTGAAGGCAGCGTGCCGCAGCTGGTGCTGGTCAATCCGCCACGGCGCGGTATCGGCCAGGCGCTGTGCGACTACCTGAACCAGATGGCGCCAGGCTACATTCTGTATTCAAGCTGTAATGCCGAGAGCATGGCGAAAGACATTGAAGGGCTGCCGGATTATCGCATCGAGCGTGTGCAGCTGTTCGATATGTTCCCGCATACCGCCCATTACGAAGTATTGACGCTGCTGGTGCGTCATTAAAGGCGTTTTTTGGCAGCCGTATAGGCCTCTGAGCGTTCACGCTTACCTATCGAAAGTACCAGCACCACGATCTCCTCGTCGATGACGCGATAGACCAGACGGTAGCCGGAAGCCTTAAGCTCTATTTTATAACAATCCGGTAGGCCAGTTTTTTCTTGAATTGATCCCGAAGTACCGGGGCCAGTTTCTTAAATTCCTTTAGTGTATGTTCTTCGAATTCAAGGCTATAAGTCATCCAGATTGACCTTAATACGTTTGCCGCTCATCCGTGAACGGGCTGTTTTTACGAGTTCAATATCTTCCAGATATTCAGAGATTGCTTCCCACGTTTCCGGAGACGTAATAGCCGGAGATCTTTCCATTGGTAAGTACTGCCACAGGTTGCCCGTTGGCTTCTTTGAGCGCAGTGTTAGGCGATTTTTTAAAATCACTGATGCTGACGGCTGAATTCGCGAGGATAGGTTGAACGATCATGGCATTGCCTTTGGTATCAAATTTAATACCAAAGGCAATTATTGAAAAGCAACAAAGCAGGGCAGGGTATTCCATGCCCTGGTCGTCTTCGTCTTACTGCGGGAACCACTTGTCGTTGATGGCCTTGTAAGTCCCGTCGGCTTTGATGGCGTCCAGCGCGGCGTTCAGCTTGGCCAGCAGCGCCTTGTTGTCTGGACGCACCGCAATGCCCAGACCGGTGCCGAAGTACTGCGCGTCGGTGACGTGCTCGCCTACCGGCGCCAGTTGAGGGTTGTTCTTCAGCCATTCGTTCACCACGGCGGTATCGCCGAATACGCCGTCGATACGGCCATTTTTCAGCTCGAGAATGGCATTTTGGTAGCTGTCGTAAGAGACGGTGTTAATCTCCGGGTGCTTGTCTTGCATGTATTTCTGGTGAGTGGTGCCGTTCTCCATACCCACCTTTTTGCCTTTCAGATCGGCCAGCGAGCTGAATTTTCCTTTCTCGGCGATCACAATCGCCGAGTTGGCGTAGTACGGCTGGGTGAAGGCGACCTGTTTGCTGCGCTCCGGCGTGATATCCATACCTGAGATCACCGCATCGTATTTTTTGAATTTCAGCGCGGCGATCAGGCTGTCGAACGCCTGGTTGGTGAAGGTGCATTCCGCTTTCATTTGTTTGCACAGCGCGTTAGCCAGATCGATATCAAAACCGACGATTTTATTGCTGGCATCCAGTGATTCGAACGGCGGATAGGTGGCGGAAGCGGCGAAGCGAATGGTGTCGGCAGCGCCGGCGTTGAAGGCGATCCCGGCCAGTACCGTCGCGGCAAGTAATAGTTTTTTCATGCGTAAAGCTCCTGTCTGCAAGTCTGCGTGTTTTTATCGCGCCACCGCTTGATTTTACTGACAATAACCCAAAGGTTCTCGCGGTGGTCGCTGGCGTTTACCCTGCCACTTAATGAATTGGTATGCAATATAAATGATTAAAAAAGTACAGCGGAAATAAAAAGCCCTGCGCGAAGGCAGGGCTTTTAGACTGACTGGCCGATCACTCAGTTGCGGCGTTCGAACGCCAGCGCACGCCGCTCGACGATACGCATCAACAACGTCAGCAGGCCATTGACGCACAAATACACCAGACCGGCGGCGCCAAATACCATCACGTCATAGGTGCGGCCATACATCAGTTGGCTGTAGCCCATCACTTCCATCAAGGTAATGGTATAAGCCAGCGAGGTGCTTTTGAACACCAGAACCACTTCGTTGGAGTAGGACGACAGCGCGCGCTTGAAGGCGAAAGGCAGCAGAATGCGCAGCGACTGTGAGCGTGACATGCCCAGCGCTTCGCAGGATTGCCATTGACCGGCCGGGATCGCCCGCACCGCACCGTAAAACAGCTGGGTGGTGTAGGCCGCGCTGTTCAGCGCCAGCGCGATCATCGCGCACAGCCACGGCTGCGACAGCAGGTTCCATAACCACGGATACTCACGGATCGCCGGGAACTGGCCGGGGCCATAGTAGATCAGGAATATCTGCACCAGCAGCGGGGTGCCGGTGAACAGCGTGATATAGATCTTCACGAGCGGCGTCAGGATCGGCGTTTTCAGCGTCAGGATCACCGTCAGCAGCAGCGACAACACCAATGCCACAATCAGCGCGGTGATGGTCAGCGTCAGGCTGGTGTGCAGCCCTTTGATAATTTCCGGCAAGAACTCAAGCATCAGACAGGCCCCCGCTCAAAACGCGTGGTACGCAGTTCGATGCGTTTGAGGGCGTATTGGCTGAACAGGGTGACGACCAGATAGATAGCCGCCGCAATGACGTACCAGGTAAAAGGCTCCTGGGTGCGGGTGGCGATGCTCTTGGTTTGCAACATCAGATCGTTAACGCTGATCAATGACACCAGCGCGGTATCTTTCAGCAATACCAGCCATTGGTTGCCGAGGCCGGGCAGCGCATGGCGCCACATCTGCGGCATGATCAGGCGAAAGAAAATGGCCGCCGTACTCATCCCGAGCGCCTGTCCGGATTCCCATTGGCCCTGCGGCACGGCCTTCAATGCCCCGCGCAGCGTCTGCGACGCATAAGCCGAATAGAGCAGGGCGAGCGCGATCACGCCGCACAGGAATGGGCTGACTTCAAAGTTATCGATCGCCAGTTGAATGGGCAGTTGGAACAGGCCGAAATTCAGGGTGAAGCCGTCGGACAGCATCAACAGCAGCTGCGACGAACCGAAATAGATAAACAGCACCACCAGAATTTCCGGCAGGCCGCGCAGCAGCGTGACCCAGGCAGTGCCGAGCCAACTGACCACTTTCCAGCGTGACGATTCCCAGACGGCAAACAGCATCGCCAGGATCAGCCCGAGGATAAGGGCGCAAACGGCAAGGCCGACGGTCATCCCGGCGGCGCTTGCTAGAGGTTGAATTTCATTCATCGGGGTTGATTACTGCTGGAACCATTTTTTGTAGATGGTTTCGTAAGTCCCATCCTGCTTGATTTTGTCCAGAGCCGCATTGAACTTGCCCTGCAACTCGGTATTTTTCTGACGCACGGCAATGCCCAGACCGGTGCCGAAGTAATCTTTGTCCGTCACTTTATCGCCTACCGCCACCAGCGCAGCGTTTTGTTTCAGCCATTCGTTGACCACCGCAGTGTCACCGAATACCGCGTCAACGCGGCCATTTTTCAGATCCAGAATGGCATTCTGATAGCTGTCATAAGGCACGGTCGTGATTTCCGGGTGTTTGTCGGTCAGGTATTTTTGATGGGTGGTGCCATTTTGCACGCCCACTTTTTTGCCTTTCAGCACAGCAACGTCAGCCACTTTGCCTTTCTGCGCGACAAACAGGGCGGAGTTGTCGTAATACGGCTTGGTGAACAGCACCTGTTTTTCACGCTCAGGCGTGATGTCCATACCGGCCATGACCGCGTCGAAGCGCTTGAACTTCAGGCTTGGGATCAGGCTGTCGAAGGCCTGATTGGTGAAGGTACAGTCGGCCTGGATCTCTTTACACAGCGCATTGGCCAGATCGACGTCAAAGCCCTGGATCTTGTTGCCGGCGTCAATAAATTCAAATGGAGGATATGACGCTTCGGTAGCGAAACGGATCGTTTCGGCTGCAGAGGCGGAAACGCTGATGCCGGCCAGAACGGCGGCGATTATTAGTTTTTTCATCGCAAACTCCCCAAATTACAGCAAGTAAAATTATTAGTGTGATAAGTAATTGGCAAACTCGGTGGTCTGCGGCTGTGCAAAATGACTGGCGTCGCCCTGTTCCACCACGCGACCGTTTTCCATGTACACCACGCGGCTGGCGGTCTTGCGCGCCACTTCCACTTCGTGGGTCACAATCACCTGGGTGATCCCGGTGCCGGCCAATTCGCGAATGATGCTGACGATCTGGGCGGTAATTTCAGGATCCAGCGCGGCGGTCGGTTCATCGAACAGCAGTACCTGTGGCTCCATCATCAACGCTCGGGCAATCGCCACACGCTGTTGCTGGCCGCCGGAAAGGTGCAACGGGAAACGATCGGCAAAGTCGGTCAGGCGCAAACGCTTCAGCAGTTTGTCCGCGCGCTCCATCGCCTGCGCCTTGGACAGGCACAACACGCGACATGGCGCCTCGATCAGGTTCTGCACCACGGTGAGGTGTGGCCAGAGGTTGTATTGCTGGAACACCATGCCAACGTTCTGACGCAGCTCGCGAATGGCTTTTTCGCCCGGCGCCTGTTTGAAATCGAATTGGTTGCCGGCGATCTGCAATTGGCCCGAACGCGGCATTTCCAGCAGGTTCAACACCCGCAGCAATGAGCTTTTCCCGGCGCCGCTTGGACCAAGCAGCACCAAAGTTTCCCCTGCTGGGCAATCCAGCGTGATGTCAAACAGCGCCTGATGTGCGCCGTAATAGCAGTTGATACCGTTAAGTTGAATGCTCATGCGCCAGAATTGAATAGATATTGATGCCGCGAATGTTAACTTCCACAGAATACTTATGCAATCTTTGTGCGTTAAAATTTATTACTGCGCGGCAGAATAGTAAAAGAATAGCACAAGATACCGCGACTCAGGTTCGAAGGGGGGATTTGTCGTGCATGCTGTGAGGTATGTAGCGAAATTTCTTAAGTTGAGCGAACTTTGAGCGCAATCAAGGCATTTGTCCACCGACGCCGAAGAGCGCCGGTGGCGGGGGGCTTACTGGTTTTCCAGCACCTGGCGCAATGTGCCGCTGGCGGCGTGCGGAGGTACGTTCAGGTAGCGGATATCATCCACGACCCAACAGGTGCCTTCACGCACCATCAGCACCTCATCTTGCCAGTTGACCGCACTGCCGCCGTCTTTCTGGTGGCTCAATTGAACCCGCAGCGGGATATTTTTCGCATCGGTATTAGGAATGGTAGACGCGCTGGCGACGGTGGCGCTGGCCGCCCCCTGGGCATTGCCGGAGAACAGATCGCCGGTTACCTGATGCTTGCCCGGGTTTTGATTGGCGGCGACCAGATCCTGGTACAGCACCTTACTCAGATAAGGCTGCAACTGTGCCAGACGGTTGCTGTCCGGCAGGGAAGCCGCAGGGCCTTGTTGCAGGCGCAGATCGTAAAATTTCTGTGCGACCGTATCCGGGCCGCCTTCCACACAACCGCCGGTACGGGTGCCGATATCCTTGAATGCCGGATCGACGGTGGTACAGGCACTCAATAACAGCGCTAAGGGAAAAACAGCCGCAATCGTTTTTGTTTTCATCTCATTACCTTATGTGAAAGTCTCTACCATGAAGAACGATAACTTACAGTTTATACGCAGAAAACTTTATCACCAAAATAGGTTGGCGGTTTATCAGATGCTGCACTTTCCTGCCGTCGCGCCGCTTTATTTCTTGATCGGGAACGCCACAAAGGGTTTGATTTCCTTGAGCACAAACATGCTCTGCATCTCTTTGATGCCAGGCAGACGACGGATCACCGACATGGAAAAGTCGGCATAGGTATCCAAATCGCCGGCGACAACCTGCAGGAGAAAGTCGGCATCTCCCCCAATACTGTAGCAGGCCACCACGTCTTCTAATTCGATGACTTCTCGTTCAAATTTTCTCGCTTCCGCCTCGCTGTGGCTGTCGATGCTTACGCGGATAAACACCATCACCCCCAGCCCGATTTTGCGTCGGTCCAGCACGGCCCGATACCCCTGGATAACGTCGTCCTCTTCCAGTTTCCGTACTTTTCGCCAGCAGGGCGACGCGGACATGCCCAGTTCATCGGCCAGGGTTTGGTTAGTGATGCGTGCGTCCTGTTGCAGGGCCGCGAGAATTTTAATGTCTGTCTGAGATAACGGGTTTTTGTTCATTTTATTTCTTTAAACGATGCTGAATAGGTAAGTTTTACCTTAATCATGCCTTTCTTCAACGCAAGCAGGTCATTATTTCCTCCCCTGAAGTGGCATAATATTTGCCGAGAAGTGAGCTATTCCAGACAGGGCGGCCATTCAGGCGAGTTGATTTTATGGGGGAGAGTATGCAGTTTGACGCGTCCAGACATAAATGCACCATCGTGATCGATGAAGCGTTGGCGGTAGGGTTGGCGATGAACGCCGCCAGCGTGATCGGTATCAGTTTTGGCAAGACGTTCGAGAATTTGGTCGGGCCGGATTTATCCAGCGGCGATGGCGTGCGCTATCCCGGTGTCATTTATGCGCCGCTGCCGGTCTTGCGAGCGCCTAACGCCACGATTCAGGCATTGTTGAACAGCGCGGGCGACGATGAAGACATTTACAGCATGCCATTCAGCGCCTTGGCTCAATCGTGTCGGACCTATGACGAATATGGCGAACGGATCTCAGCCGTTAACAGCGAACATATTGAGCTGGTGGCGATTGGGCTGGTCGGGCCGAAGAAAAAAATCACCAGGCTGACCGGCAATTTGCCCTTGTTTAAATAGAAGCGCTTGGGTATGCGCATGAGTAATGTGTTTATTGCATATTATATTAAGAACATATGAGTAAACTTGTGGTCTTAGAAGCGTAATCAGCGAATCAAACAAGGAGTTCTGATGCAGCTTTCAACCACCCCGACCCTGGAAGGGTTTACCATTACCGAATACTGCGGTGTCGTCACCGGCGAGGCGATTCTCGGCGCCAATATTTTTCGAGATTTCTTCGCCGGCGTGCGCGATATCGTCGGCGGCCGCTCCGGCGCTTACGAGAAAGAACTGCGTAAAGCTCGCTTGATCGCTTTCCAGGAGCTGGAAGAACAGGCGAAAGAGCTGGGTGCCAACGCGGTGGTCGGCATTGATATCGACTACGAAACCGTGGGCAAAGACAGCAGCATGCTGATGGTGACCGTCAGCGGCACCGCAGTGAAAGTCAGCCGCTAACCCGCATTTTATGAAACGCCCCGGCAAATTGTCGGGGCGCAGTCTATTTATCCCACCTTGTGTTCTTCAGGCTTCAGCGGGCGATGTTCCTGCGGTTTTGCCGCGGGTATCAGATGCTGTTCCTGTGGTTTTGCCGCGGGTATCAGATGCTGTTCCTGTGGTTTTGCCACGGGTATTGGGTGTTGCTCCTGCGGTTGACGCAACGGGGGTTGATGCTGTTGCATCGGCGTAGGTCGATTCATTACCGGTGGCGCAATAGCATGACTCACCGGCCTGACCGTCGGTGAAGGCGCGTAGGCCGGATGAGGAGCCGCTGCCAATGGCGCAGGCTGATGCGTTGCCCGGTTATCCGCCTGACGCGGTGGTGGCGTTTCCGTCCGCGGATGTTGTGGCATTGCCGCAGGGGCAGAATGGTTAAAGTTTGGCATGCTCATCGGCTGATGGACGACGGAGGGCTGCGTTACCGGGCGGGGTGCCGGAGGCGCTGAAGGGGTGAAGGCCGGCATTCCTGCCGGTGGATGAGCGTTGCCTGCCTGCTGGGGGGCAAAGTGCGGTTTTGCTATGGTGGCAAAATTCGGCGCCGGGTGCTCTGCCGTTGGCGTGGTCGGAACGAAATGCGGCGCCTGATTCACCCGCGTATTGTAGTTATTCAGGGTATTGGTGCGGTTCACATTATTGTACTGATTGATATTGGTAACGTGATTAATCACAGTGGTGGAGCGCGATATATAAGGCGCATTGTTGTAAATCACCGGTTGACGCCGATCGCCCCAGTGCACATCCCAGTTATGCCAGCTGTTGTCGTGCTGATTGATCAAGGCGCCGACCGCGATGCCGACACCAAAGCTGATAACGCCGGCCGCCAGCATATCCCCACCGCTGTAGCCAGAGGCCGGTTGATAGCGATAGCCGGGGTAGCTCGGCACCGTTTCGCCGTAGGCCACCCAGGGATCGTAACGCGGCACATAAACCACATCCGGCTGGCTGGGTTCAATCACAATCACCCGATCGGGCGCGGTGACCACGGTTTGTTGATAGGGTTGCTGCTGGAGAGCGTGCGTAGCCGGTGCAAGCACCACCCGTTGTTGAGGGGAGTTTTTCAGCGTGCCTTTGTTCGCCGCGCGTTGGCGCATTACCTGGATAGCGTTCATTACGTCGGTGGGATCGTTGACGTAAGCATTGCCCAGCGCACTGGTCCAGGGAAGGTTTTTCGCCATTTGGTCCAGCACGTCAGGGAATTGTACCAGGCTGCGAACGCTGGGATCCCAGGGTTGGGCGTCTGCGGCCGTGGCGAGCGCCGCCGGTTGCAGGCTGCGGTTCTGCGCCAGCCAATTATCTGCGGCGCTGATTTGATCGGGATAACCCGCACCGGCCAACACCTGGGCCAGTAGCTTGTCGGGGAACAGCGCTACCGGGCTCACCAACTGATAGAGTTGATCGGCGCTTAGCGGCGTATAGGCAGGTGCAGCGGCGGGCTGGGTTACACCCATTACGCCGGCGACACTTTTCTGATCGCAACCGCTGAGCGGCAGCAGAGCGATACAGATCAACCCGGTTAAACACTTCGATTTGCGCATGGTTTATTCGCTTATTTCGGCACAGGTAATATGATGAGGCTATCACCTGTGGGGCGGGCTGCCAGTGCTGAGCAATACTCGCTTGCACATCTGGCGGGTCTGTCATCATTTATTGATTAACTGGATTATTGGATACAAGTTAATCAACCTGAGTTACAAATGTGGGGATCTGACCCAGGGGGAGGGATACGTGAAAATTTGGCCAGGGATCATTGCCGCCACGCTGCTTGCCGGCTGCCAAACTGCACCGCAGGGTACCACCGTCGATCGCGGCGGCTACCAGCTTGAAACTCTGCATCAGGCGCAAGGCGCCGACCAGCGCATCCGTTTTCTGGTGATGCACTACACGGCGGAAGATTTTCATTCTTCGTTGAAAACCCTGACGGATGAACACGTCAGCGCACATTACCTGCTGCCGGCGCATCCGCTGCGCGAACAGGGCAAACCGGTTGCCTTTCAACTGGTGCCGGAAGCGTTGCGCGCATGGCACGCCGGGGCCAGCTATTGGCGCGGTCGTACCAGCCTGAATGACACCTCTATAGGCATTGAAATCGTCAATCGCGGGTTCAGCCGCCGCATGCTGTTTACCCACTGGCAGCCGTATACGTCGGAGCAAATCGCGCTGTTGATCCCGCTAAGCCGGGATATCATTCAGCGCTACGGCATTCAGCCGACCGACGTGGTGGGGCACAGCGATATAGCGCCGCAACGCAAGCAGGATCCCGGCCCGCTCTTTCCCTGGCAGCAACTGGCAGAAGCGGGGATCGGCGCCTGGCCGGACGCGGCAGAGGTGCAAAGGCGATTGGCGGGGCGTGATCGCCATGCGGCGGTGCCGTTGGCGCCGCTGCTGGAAAAGCTGGCGCGCTACGGGTATGGCGTCGATGCGCTGTGGGATGCACGGCAACAACGAAACCTGTTGGCGGCGTTCCAGATGCATTTCCGGCCCAGCGATTTTCGCGGTGAGCCGGATGCTGAAAGCGAGGCGATTGTCGATGCGTTGCTGCAGAAGTACGGTGCGGCGCGTTGATTACAGGCCGTACAGCTTGCCGTGTTCTTTCAGCCAGCGGGCGGTGCGGGTAATGCCTTCATCCAGCGAAACAATCGGCTGATAACTCAGTTCCTGCTGCGCGCGGGTGGTATCCAGCGTCAGATCAAAATTGAGCTTGGCGACGCCATAATGGGTGAGCACCGGTTCTTTCTCGCTTTTACTGCCGAGCTTCTCCATGCCGCGGGCCATCATATCCAGCATCGGGTAGGGCACCGAGCGGATCCGGCATTTCATGCCCAGTTCGTCGATCAACTGCTGTACCACGCTGCGCAGCGGGCGTGCCTGCTGGTTGGTGATGTTGTAGGCGCGCCCGGACGGCGTATCCTCTTTTTGGGTCGCCAGCCACATGGCGTGTACCGCGTTCTCCAGATAAGTCATGTCCACCAGCGCTTCACCGCCGCGCGGCAGCAGCAGGTTGCCGTAATGCTTAATCATCTGCAGCAGGCGCGGCAACATCACTTTGTCGTGAGGGCCAAACAGCCCCTGAGGGCGCAGGATGGTGAAGTGGGTCTGCGGGTTGGACAGCGCCAGCTGCTGGATCACCTGTTCGCCGGCGGCCTTGCTGCGTGCAAACTCGTTGGCGTAGCGCGCCGGCCGGAAGTCTTCGGTAATGTTGCGATGGTGATGATAATCGAAATAAATCGCCGGCGAAGAGATATGGATAAACTGCGAAACGCCGTAGGCCGCCGCCCACTCGCCCAGGCGACGGGTGGCGCGCACGTTGGCCAGCTCAAACGCCTCTTCGGTGCCCCAGGGGGAGGTAAAACTGGAGCAATGCCACAGCACGTCCACCTCGGCCAGCATCGCTTTGGCCTGCGACGAGATCAGGTTGGTGAGATCGGCATGAATGAATTCCGCGCCCATTTTTTCCAGCAAACTGCCCATGGCCTGGTTACGGCCGGTGGCGCGTACTTTTATGCCCTGGCGGCGGAGATATTCAACGGCGTTACGGCCTAACCCACTGGTTGCACCGGTGACCAATACCTTCATAACGAACTCTATTCTCGCCAAAAATCAGAATGCTGAAGGCCGTCAGCGGCACCCCAGCAAATAAGATGCCATTCTTCCGTGATTTCGTGCGCTATGCAATCGGAAAGGACCTAACCGCAGCAGCAAACTGTGCGGTTGATCGACAAATGAACATCAGGCCGTGCAGCGGGTCACGGCAGATTGTATTCGTTCTCTTCGGCCAGCTTCGCAATACGCCGTGCCATGCCGCGAAAAATGAACAGGTGGGCGGGCATCATGGCGAACCAGTACAGCAACCCGCTGAAACCGGCGGGATGCCACCAAGCGCGGACATCAAGGCTGCGGCGATCGCCGTGATCTTTGATAGTGAAGGTTAAACGCCCCAGGCCGGGCGCTTTCATGCCGAACAAGAGCGCCAGTTGACGTAGCGGCTTGAGAGTGATCACTTTCCAACCGTCGACCAGATCGCCCACTGCCAGCGTATCGCGTGGCGGGCGGCCATACACCACCCGATTGCCGATCATATCGTCCATGCGGGCGCGGATCTGCCACAGGAGGTTGGCATAGAAATACCCCTCTTTGCCGCCCAATTGCTGCACCACGTGCCACAAGGCCTGGCTGGACGCGTGGGTTTCCAGCGTGCAACCCGCCTGCTTGGGATAGAAACCATAGCCCGGCCGCCAGCGCGCCCGCGCCTCCGGATCGTAGCCCCAGTCGGCGGAGTCGACCACCTCCTTCTCGCGGCGCAGGGTTTCGCGTACCGCCTCATCGAAGGTTTGCAGCGTTTGCGGGATCAGTGCTTGCAACGGTTTCCCGTCGGCGGGCAGATCGTGGTTCAGGCCTTGAATCAGCGCGCTGGCGATGGACGTGGGCACGGAGGTGATCAGGCTGATAAACCAGACGGAAATAAAGCGCGTGGGCAGGGGAATGGGGATCAGCCAGCGCTTCTTGCCGCTGATCCTGATGAAACGCTCAAACATCGTCTGGTAGCTGATATATTCCGGCCCGGCGACGTCAAAAATGCGATTTTCTTCCGCCGGATGCGCCAGCAGGTCGGCCAGATACACCAGCAGGTTTTCCAGCGCCACCGGCGAAGATTTAGAGCGCACCCAGCGCGGCGGCGTCAGCACCGGCAGGTTGTAGACCATATCGCGCATCACTTCGAACGCCGCCGAACCTGGGCCGACGATAATACTGGCGCGCAATTCGGTGACCGGGATGCCGCTTTGGCGCAGTATCTCGCCGGTTAGCTTGCGTGCCACCAGGTGCGGCGAACTGTCGCCGGTCGGCTGCAGGGCACCGAGAAAAATGACCTGTTTGACGCCGGAGCTGCGCAGCGCATCGCGCAGGTTTTCCGCCGCCTGGCGTTCCTTTTCTATAAAGTCATCACCGTCGCCCATACCGTGGATAAGATAATAAAGGGTATCTATATCCCATAGCGCGGCGCCCAGGGTTTCCGGGCGATAAACGTCGACATAGTGGCAGTTAACCTGCGGCCAGTTCTGGTCCTGCAACCATTCCAGACGGCGCGCGGCGGCGGTAATGGTATGTCCCTGCTCGATCAGGTGAGGGATCAGGTTCTGGCCAATGTAGCCGCTGGCTCCGAGAACCAATACGCGTTGGGGTGTCATCAGCGCTGCCTTATGCAGTGAAAGTCGGTGACAGAATGCCAAACCTGGCGTTTAAATGCACTTTTTGTGTGGTTATGAGGGAGTTGCATCTGCCATGAGGCGGGGTCACACTACGGGCCGTTTGCCTGTGATAAGCCGGATGATATGAAACTGAATGCTGTTTGTTATGCCCTGTTGGGCCTGGCTTTAGTCGCCAGCCTGTTTTTCCTGCATCCGATTGGGATGTGGTGGCTGTTGGCCAACCTGCTGACGTTGCTGGTGTACGGCGCGGATAAGTTTGCTGCGCGCAAGGGCTGGCAACGGGTGCCGGAAAGCACCTTGTTGGTGTTTGGGCTGGTGGGGGGATGGATTGGCGCGATAGTCGCACAGCAGCTGTTTCGCCATAAAACTCAGAAACAGCCGTTCAAAACCTGGTTTATCCTCAGCGTGGTGCTGAACCTGGTGGCGACGCTGGGGATCTGGTACTGGGTTTACGGCCGCTGGATTATCTGAAGGCGGGGCGCAGTAGCGCCCCGTTCGGGTCAGGGTTCAGGCATGCTGGCGGAGGAACTCCCGCCATAAATCGACGACTTGCTGCAGATCCTGACGGCTGACGTCGAGATGGGTCAGAATGCGCGTCAGCGGCCCGCTGCTGATCAGCACGCCACGCTCTCGCATCCACGGCCCCAGCTTTGCCGCCAGCTCTGGCGATTGGCGCAGGTACAGCACGTTGGTTTGTGCGCCCGGCTCAGCAACCTCCACGCCCATCCCCTGCAATTGCTGTTCCAGCCATTTGGCGTTGTCGTGGTCATCGCGCAGCCGTTCGACGTTATGCTCCAGCGCATACAAACCCGCTGCCGCCAGAATACCGGCCTGGCGCAGGCCGCCGCCGGTCATTTTGCGCCAGCGCACGGCGCGCTGAATAAAGGCTTCACTGCCGCACAGCAGCGAACCTACCGGCGCGCCCAGCCCTTTCGACAGGCAGATGGTGAAGGTGTCGCAGTATTGCACAATCTCTTTCAGCGGCAGGTTCAGCGCGACGGCGGCATTGAAAATGCGCGCGCCGTCGATGTGCAGCGCCAATTGATGCTCGCGGGTGAACCGCCAGGCCTGTTGCAGGTACTCCTGCGGCAGCACGCGGCCGCTGATGGTGTTTTCCAGGCTCAGCAGACGGGTTCTGGCGAAGTGAATGTCATCGGGTTTGATTGCCGCCGCTACCTTGTCCAGCGGCAGGGTGCCGTCCGGGTTCGCCTCAATCGGCTGCGGCTGGATGCTGCCGAGCACCGCCGCGCCGCCAGCCTCGTATTTATAGTTATGCGCCTGCTGGCCGACAATATACTCATCGCCGCGCTGACAATGGCTCAACAGCGCCACCAGGTTGGCCTGGGTGCCGCTCGGCAGAAACAGCGCCGCTTCCTTGCCGGACAGACGAACCGCTTCCGCCTCCAGCGCGTTTACCGTGGGATCATCGCCATAAACGTCATCGCCCACTTCGGCCTGCGCCATGGCTTGGCGCATGGCGGCGCAGGGGCGGGTCACGGTGTCACTGCGTAAATCGATAAGCATACAACTCCTTTATCCCCTTCATCTTTCAAGCCGCAGCGTTGTTAGCTGCACATGCTTACCCCAGTCACTGACTTGAGTCAGCTCCTGGGGATTCACATGTTTGCCGCCTAGCTGCAACTTGAAATCTATTGGGGATAGTTATAGTGATGGGAAAGAGGATACGATTATTAACGTAACCAGTTGGTTTTCGCCAGTTCGACCACTTCGTCGCCACGGCCGTTGATAATGGCGCGCAGCATATACAGGCTGAAGCCTTTGGCCTGTTCGAATTTGATCTGCGGCGGCATCGCCAGCTCCTGTTTGGCGGTCACCACATCCAACAGGGCCGGGCCGGGGTGCGCCAGCATTTCTTGCAGCGCAGCGTCCAGATCCGAAGCCTTCTCGACGCGAATGCCCTTGATGCCGGCGGCGTTGGCAATCGCCGCAAAATCCGGGTTGTGCAGATCGGTACCGTCGGTCAGGTAGCCACCGGCCTTCATTTCCATGGCCACAAAACCCAGCACGCTGTTGTTGAAGATCACAATCTTGACCGGCAATTTCAACTGGGTCAGCGACAGGAAATCCCCCATCAGCATGGTAAAACCGCCGTCGCCGCACAGGGCGATCACCTGCTTGCCCGGCTCGGTGGCTTGTGCGCCGATGGCCTGCGGCATGGCGTTGGCCATCGAACCGTGGTTGAACGAACCCAGCAGGCGGCGTTTGCCGTTCATTTTCAGGTAGCGTGCCGCCCACACTGTCGGTGTGCCGACGTCGCAAGTGAAGATGGCGTCGTCGTTGGCGTATTGGCTGATCTGCTGCGCCAGATACTGCGGGTGGATAGGCTGATCGTCATTGGCGCTCGCCAGCCCATCGAGATCCTTGCGCGCAGTGCGGTAGTGCTCCAGCGCCTTGTCAAGAAACGCGCGGTCGCTCTTCGGTTCCAGTTGCGGCAGCAGGGCGGTGAGGGTGGTGTGGATATCGCCCACCAGCGCCATGTTGACCGGGCAATGCGCGCCGATGCTGCCGGGGTTGATGTCGATCTGAATGATGTTGGCGTTGGTCGGGTAGAACGCGCGGTACGGGAACTGGGTGCCGAGCAGCACCAGGGTATCGGCGTTCATCATCGCGTGGTAGCCGGACGAAAAGCCGATCAACCCGGTCATGCCGACGCTGTACGGGTTGTCCCATTCGATATGCTCTTTGCCGCGCAGTGCGTGGACCACCGGCGCTTGCAGCAGCTCGGCCAGCTTGACCACTTCGTCATGCGAACCGGCGCAGCCGCTGCCGCACATCAGCGTGATGTTCTTCGCCTGATTCAGTATGGCCGCCAGCTTGTTCAGCTCGCTCATCGGCGGTTGAACCAGCGGCAGCGCCGGGGTATGCCAGACCATACTGGCGTCTTCCGGCGCCATGCGCAGCGCCACGTCGCCCGGCAGCACGATCACCGACACGCCACGATTGAGGATCGCCTTACGCATGGCGATTTCCAGCACCCGCGGCAGTTGTTCCGGATTGGAGACCAGTTCACAGTAGTGGCTGCATTCACGAAACAGTTCTTGCGGGTGGGTTTCCTGGAAATAACCGCTGCCGATTTCGCTGGAGGGAATATGCGCGGCAATCGCCAATACCGGCACGTGGTTGCGGTGGCAGTCGAACAGGCCGTTGATCAGGTGCAGGTTACCCGGGCCGCAGGAGCCGGCGCAAACCGCCAACTGGCCGGTGAGCTGGGCTTCTGCGCCGGCGGCAAACGCGGCCACCTCTTCGTGGCGTGTGCCCAGCCATTCGATGGTGCCCATGCGGTGCAGGCTGTCGCTAAGGCCGTTGAGCGAATCGCCGGTGACGCCCCAAATGCGTTTCACGCCAGCCTGCTCCAGCGTTTTGGCGACCAGTGTGGCTACGGTTTGCTTCATAGTTCCCCCAAACATTATAAAGATACCCGTCATCTTTCATGCCACAGCGTTGTGGGCTGCGACTTGAAATCCAGTGGGTATGAATCGTTAAGTCTTTTTCAGATGGACGTAATAAAACGCACGGAACAGGGGAAAGTGTAGAAGGGGTATACGGGACGTGCTTGCCGATAAATGCCCCATCGGTGAGATGGGGCAGCAAGCATCAGGCGAGGGTGACGTCGCCCTGCAACTGGCAACTGCACGCCAGCACATACCCTTGGGCGATCTCGGCCGGGGTGAGCGTCATGCTGCTGGTGGTGGTGTAGTCACCGTCGAGAATGCGGGTTTTGCACGAGCCGCACACCCCGGCGCGGCAGGCGGCGTTAACCGGCAGCGCGTGGGCCTCCATTGCCGCCAGCAGCGAGCTACCGACCGGTACGCGGAACTCGCGCAGCGGCCGGGCGGCGCGCAGCGTTAGTCCTTCGCCTTGCCCGGAGTCCGTTTCCGCCGGCGTATGGAACTGTTCTTTGTGGAAGCGGGCTGCCGGCACGCCAAGCTGGCGGCAAAGTTGCTCCGCCTGCGTCATGTAAGGCGCGGGGCCGCAGGTCATCACCGTACGTTCGACAATATCCGGCGCGGCCTGTCGCAAGGTTTCTAACGTTATCCGTCCGCTGAGATAACCCGGTTGCGCATTCTGTTCGGCCATCAGCGTCAGTTGCAGTTGAGGATGCGCGGCGCACAACTCGCGCCATTGTTCGGCAAAAATCGTATCGGCAGGGGTACGTACGTTAAAGATCACGGCAATATCGCAGGCCGGACGATTGGCTACCAACCAGCGACACATGGAGATAATCGGCGTAACGCCACAGCCGGCCGCCAGCATCAGGTAACGATCGGCCGGGTGCCGTTCGCAACTGAACTCTCCCTGCGCATCGGACAGCCACAGGGTGTTACCGGGTTTGACCTCCTGCGTCAGCCAGCGCGAGCCCGCGCCGTCCGGCAGGCAGCGCACGCTGATGCTGAGAAAACGGCTTTGGCCGGGTGAGGAAGACAGCGTATAGGCGCGCAGCGTTTCTTCGGTATTGCGGATGCTGACCAGCGCAAACTGGCCGGCCTGATAAGGGTAAAAAACGTCGCAGATCAGGTTCAGCGTCCAAACGTCGGCAGTTTCTTGCCGGATCGAGTGTACCTGCATGCGATTGGGGCAAAGGGGAGTGGGTTGGGTCATAGAGCACCTCAAAGGCAAAGAGGCCGGCATAGGCGCGGCCCCGAAAAACAACGGCATCAACCGAGCAAGGCTTGCAGGTCCTGCTCAACGGTGGTGATCGGGCGCATGCCGAACTTGTCGTAGAGGATCGCCATCAGGTTGTCGGTCAGGAAGCCCGGTGCGGTCGGGCCGGTGACGATGTTTTTTACCCCCAGCGACAGCAGCGTCAACAGGATGACGATCGCCTTTTGCTCAAACCACGACAGCACCAGGCTGAGAGGCAGTTCGTTGACTGTGCAGCCAAGCGTTTCGGAAAGTTTGACCGCCAGCATGATGGCGGAATAGGCGTCGTTGCACTGGCCGACATCCAGCAGGCGTGGCAGGCCTTCCAGCGTGCCGAAGTCCAGCTTGTTGAAGCGGTATTTGCCGCAGGCCAGCGTCATGATCAGGCAATCTTGCGGCACGCTGCGGGCGAAGTCGGTGAAATAACTGCGCTCATCGCGGCTGCCGTCACAACCGCCGACCAGGAACACGTGGCGCAGTTTCTTCTGAGCCACCAGATCGATCACCGTATCGGCGGCGTTGAGCAGTGTCTGGCGGCCAAAGCCGACGGTGATCATATGTTCGATCTCGGTATAAGGGAAACCGCTCATGCCCTGCGCCTGGGCGATCACGCGGGTGAAATCTTCCCCTTCCAGATGGTTAACGCCCGGCCAGCCGACGATGCTGCGTGTCCAGATGCGATCGCCGTAGTTGCCGACGTTAGGATCGATAATGCAGTTGGAGGTCATCAGGATGGGGCCGGGGAATTTGGCGAACTCTATTTGCTGGTTCTGCCAGCCGCTGCCGTAATTGCCGACCAGATGTTTGAATTTTTTCAGTTCCGGGTAGCCGTGCGCCGGCAGCATTTCACCGTGGGTATAGACGTTAACGCCCTGGCCCTCGGTTTGCTCCAGCAGCATGCGCAGATCTTTCAGATCGTGGCCGGAGATCAGAATCGCCTTGCCCGCTACCGGGCGTACATTCACCGCACTGGGGATCGGATCGCCATAGGCCTGGGTTTCACCGTGATCGAGGATCGCCATCACGTTGAAGTTCATTTTGCCGATACCCATGGCGTTGTTCAGCAGGGTATCCACGTCGCGCGGCTGGGTGCCGAGCCAGGCCATAAAGGCGTGGTAATCGGCATAGATTTGGTCGTTGAACTGGCCCAACACGTGGGCGTGCTCCATATAGGCCGCCGCCCCTTTCAGGCCGTACAGGCACAGCATGCGCAGGCCGTGAACGTCGTCGCCCACTTCGGTTTTGTCGGTGTTGAGGGCGAACTGTGCCGCCTGCTGCAACAGCGCCGGCATGTCGTCGCCGTCAAGTTGCAGACTCGCCAGTGGATGATCGACGTGTGCGCCGGCATCCAGCAGCCGGCAGCGTGTGGCCAGCGAGTCACGCAGGAGCAGAGTTTCCCGCGCGTAGCCGACAATGCGATCAGAGTCGAAGTTAACGTTGGTCAGAGTGGAGAAGAAGGCGCGTGGGGCAAAGCTGTCGATTTCGTGATCGATAATCCCGAGCGAGCGAGCCAACAGAGCCCAGGCGGACAGCCCTTGCAACGCCGCTACCAGCAGATCTTGCAGATCGGAGGTTTCCGCCGTTTTGCCGCACATGCCCTGAGCATACGAGCAGCCGTTGCCTGCCGGGGTACGGATGGTTTGTTCACATTGCACACAGAACATAATCGCTTCCTTTTTTAAAGTTGCATTTATAATGCTTGTTTATGAGCATAGATCGGCAACCGGGGCTTAAAAAGGCTTTTGTGATACTACTGTGGGCAAGTTTGATTTAGCGCAATTTTACCCTGCGGATGGGAATTATTACGCTTTACGGGGGCATAGCCCCCGGAAGAAATCACGAGAACAGGGCGATCAGTACCGGCGCCAGCAGGCTCAGCAGGAACCCGTGCACGATGGCGGGCGGTACCATTTCCAACCCGCCGCTGCGCTGTAATACCGGCAGGGTAAAGTCCATCGAGGTGGCCCCGCACAGGCCCAGCGCCGAGGAGCGGCTGCGGCGTACCAGGGTCGGGATCAGCATAATTGCCACCAACTCGCGCGCCAGATCGTTAAAGAAGGCCGCGCTGCCCAGTACCGGGCCATAAGCGTCGGTGATCAGAATACCGGAAAGCGAATACCAGCCGAAACCGGAAGCCATCGCCAGCCCGGCTTTGATCGGCAGCCCCAGCAATTGTGCCGCCAGCGCGCCGCCGGCCAGTGCGCTGATCGTCACCACCACCGCCACCATCATGCCGCGCCGGTTAATCACGATTTGACGCAGCGTCATGCCGCTGTTGCGCAGTTGGATACCCACCAGCAGCAACAGGAAAATCAACGCGTATTCACTGCCCTTTCCGGCAAACTGCAGCCACTGCCACTGTGTCAGACCGAGCATGAAACCGCCTAGCACCACGCCGCACAGTTTGAGTGATTCCAGCGCCATATGCAGGCGCGAGGGCAGCCGTTCCTGTTTATGGCTGTTGCGCCAGGGCATTTTGCGTTCCAGCAGCGTCAGCATCAGCAAGCTGGCGGCCAAGATGCACAGGAAAAACACCGCGGCGTACTGGAATATCAGCAACAGGTTGCTGCTCAAATCTTCCAGAAATGCCAGACTGATGCCCATAAAAAACAGGATCACGTAAACCATCCAGCTCAGCAGACGGTTGATGGCCTGGAGTAACGTCCGGCTGCGTAAGGGGATGAGATAACCGGCAATCAGCGGTAACAGAATAATCAACAGTCCTGAATACATGGTGAAGCTTGCGTCCTTTGTTCTGGGGGCTGTGCGCGGATGACCGGCGAGGCCCACACGCTAACCAAAACGGTGGCCGGAGTAAAGCGGCAGATTTGATGCAGTCTGCTTGACCTGCAAGGGGTTTTTTGACCATGCTCTGGAAAGGTCACCTTCATTGAGGACGGTGACGGCACGCACGGGAGGCGGCAGATGTTCTTAGAGCGTATCGAGATTGTAGGTTTCCGCGGCATTAATCGGTTGTCCCTGATGCTGGACGACAACACGCTGCTGCTCGGCGAAAACGCCTGGGGTAAATCCAGCCTGCTTGACGCGCTGACCCTGCTGCTGGCGCCGGAGCAACAGCTATACCGTTTTGAAGTGCACGACTTCCATTTTCCTCCCGGCGAAGAGGCGGCGAAAGACCGGCACTTGCAGGTGGTGTTTACCTTTTGCGAGAAAGACCTCGGGCACGCTCATCTCCCCCGTTATCGCCACCTGTCGCCGCTGTGGGTCAAGGGCGATGATAATCTGAACCGTATTTATTACCGTTGCGAAGGCGAACTGGCTGATGACGATACGGTGTGCACCTGGCGCAGTTTTTTGGACGCCGAGGGCAATGCGATGCAACTGCATCATATTGAACAGCTGGCGCACGCCATTATCCGTATTCACCCGGTATTGCGTTTGCGCGATGCGCGTTTTATTCGCCGCTTGCGGCCCAGCACGCTCAATGACGAGCACCCTGCGGATAATCAGGCGCTGGCTCAGCAGTTGGATCAATTGACGCGCGAACTGGTGCGCAATCCGCAAAAGCTGACTAATGGCGAGCTGCGTCAGGGGCTGGCGGCGATGCAGCAACTGCTGGAACACTACTTCGCTGAGCAGGGATCGCAGGTGGCGCGCCCGCGCAGGCACCGGTTGGATCAAGATCAGGACCAGCAGGCGTGGCGCTCGCTGGACAGCATCAACCGTATGGTCGCTGAGCCGAACAGCCGCAGCATGCGGCTGATTTTGCTGGGCATGTTTTCTACGCTGCTGCAGGCCAAGGGCAACGTCAAGTTGGATCCGCACGCCCGGCCGTTGCTGTTGGTGGAGGACCCGGAAACCCGGCTGCACCCGATCATGCTGTCGGTGGCCTGGGGGCTGCTCAACCAGTTGCCGCTGCAGCGCATCACCACCACCAATTCCAGTGAGCTGGTGTCGCTGGTTCCGGTGGAACACGTTTGCCGGCTGGTACGCGAGTCGGGACGGGTTGCCACCTATCGCCTTGGGCCACGCGGGCTGGGGCCGGAGGACGGGCGGCGGATTGCTTTTCATATTCGCTTTAACCGGCCGTCATCGCTGTTTGCCCGCTGTTGGCTGCTAGTGGAAGGAGAGACAGAGGTTTGGCTGCTGAGTGAACTGGCGCGCCAGTGCGGCTATCACTTTGAGGCGGAAGGGGTGCGGGTGATTGAATTTGCCCAGTGCGGCCTGAAGCCGTTGCTGAGGTTTGCTCGCCGTATGGGCATTGAATGGCATGCGCTGGTGGACGGCGACGAGGCCGGGAAGAAATACGCCAACACCGTGCGTAGTTTGCTGGATAACCACGGCGACAGCGAGCGTGACCGCCTGACCGCGCTGCCGGCGCCGGATATGGAGCACTTTATGTTCCGCGAGGGGTTCAGCCCGGTGTATCACCGCGTAGCTTCTGTGCCGATCAATGCTCAGATGCCGATACGCAAGGTGATCCTGAAGGCGGTGCATCACTCTTCGAAACCCGATTTGGCTATCGAAGTGGCGATGCAGGCCGGCGAGTGGGGCACCGATTCCGTGCCGCCATTGCTGAAGAAAATGTTCTCGCGTGTGATCTGGCTGGCGCGGGGCCGGGCGGATTAGGCACCCGGCAGTCTTATCGGGTACTGAAATGTTCGGCCATTCCCTGTTCCAGTTCATCCAGCAATTGATAACGACGGCGGTATTCTGCCCGTTTCTTGCTGACCACCTCATCGATCGGTTTACGCGTGATGCGCTCCGGCAGCAGGAAGTAGCCGCTGTCGAGCATCTTGCCGCCCATTGAGCTCCAGAACTGATCGTAATCGGCGTGCAGTTGGGCTTTCTTTTTACTGTGATAACGCCAATTCTGATAAATATGGGTGGTATTGCCAACTGCCACTATTTGCCGGATGCCCAGGTGATGACCCAGCGTGCAGATGCCTTCCAGCACCAGCCGTTTCGGAAACAACCCGTGGCATTCCTTGGTGGCGTGCTGAATTTCCGCGTGCGGCACCTGGTTGTTGGCCCCCTGCAAGCCGCCGATGAACAGCGTCGGCTGTTGCTGATAGTGCATCAGCGCAAAGGTGATTTCCGCCAGCATAATGCCGTTGGCGTTACGCAGCAGCAGGGTGGCTTCCCCTTCTTTGTTCAAATGATCGATGGCCGACAGCTCCAGCGAAACCGATTCGCCGCTTTTGCCGCTGGCGGTGGCCAGCACAAAGGGTTTCTTCAGATGACCGATACGCATTTTCAGCGGCATGCGCTGCGCGCTGAGAGCGTAATGATCGCGCAGGGCGAACAGACACTCGATCTTGTTCATGTTCGCCGCCAGATAGGGGCGATGCAGCTTGCAGGGCAGATTGGGCTGCGCGCTCAGAATCTCATCCCGCAGAGGATTGGACGCCAGCGTGTTCAGCAGGGCGCTGGTAGTGCGCCAGCAAAACAGCGAGCGGCTGAGAAACTTCAGGCGGAATGAGGTTTTTTTCCAGGCATTACTCGGCGCCATATCGCCATTAATCAGTGCCGTCATCAGTTGCCAACCGTTAAGCGGGCGTGCAGATACGAGTGGATAGCTGAGCTGAGACATGATGAAATCCTTGGCAGTGTCGAATAGCGCTATTTCAGCAAGCTTTCGCTAAACGGGAGTTCAATGCTTAACTGTAACCAAGGGTGTCTCCACATTGTGTTGAGCTAAGGTTTAGTTACAGCCTATTGCTGTACACGGCATTTTTGCTCCGTTTCCGCCTGAAATTACCTTCTTGCTTGGGAAAAGCAGCCTCGCGCCAAAACGAGCGGCCAGGTTGCTTTTCCCAAACCATTCTCTGCTGCAACGTTTATCGGACGTTAAGTCGCGGGAGGTGCCGGGGATAATTTCATCTATTGCTGCCAGTTTCCCTCATGGTTTGCTCTTAATTCTGACTTAATGCGCACATAGTCCGTGAAGGTTATAATCCCGTTCAACTTATTATGAGCATGATGAATAACGGATTTACACCGGATGAGATGCCGGGTAAATCGTCTGGGTTATTTGAAGTAAGTGATAAAAAAACAAAAGGATGATGGCATCAATGATGTTTAAAGGACATAAGCGACGCTGGGGCATCGCACTGATCGTCGTGGCGGCGATCGCCGCGCTGGCGATCTGGCATTTCAGCCGCCCGGCGCCAACCCCGTTTAAAACGGTGAAGGTGGCCAAGCGCGACCTGCAGCAAAATGTGCTGGCGACTGGCCAGCTTGACGCGGTGCGCAAGGTTGACGTTGGTGCGCAGGTCAGCGGTCAGTTGGAAAGTCTGTATGTTGAGATCGGCGATAAGGTGAAAAAAGGCCAGTTGCTTGGCGTGATCGATCCGCAGCAGGCACAAAACAGTATCCGCGAGGGTGAGGCGACGCTGCGTGAACTGCACGCTCAACTGCAACAGGCCCAGGCCGAACAACAACTGGCGGCGGTGACGCTGCAGCGCAATCAGGCACTGGCGAAGTTGCAAGCGGTATCGCGCCAGGATCTGGATCAGGCGGCGACGCAACTGGCGGTGAAGAAGGCGCAGGTCGGCACCATCAATGCGCAGATTGCCCGCAATCAGGCCAGCCTGGACACCGCTAAAATCAATCTGGCATTTACCCGTATTGAAGCGCCGATGGACGGCGATGTGGTGCAGATAACCACGCTGCAAGGCCAGACGGTAATCGCCGCGCAGCAGGCACCGAACATTCTGACGTTGGCGGATCTCAGCACCATGCTGGTGAAAGCGCAGGTCTCGGAAGCGGACGTTATCAGCCTCAAACCGGGTCAGAAGGCCTGGTTTACCGTGTTGGGCGATCCTAACCGGCGTTTTGACGGCGTGCTGAAAGACATTCAGCCGACGCCGGAAAAGGTTAACAACGCCATCTTTTACTATGCGCGTTTCGAAGTGCCGAACCCCGAAGGTCTGCTGCGTCTGCAGATGACGGCGCAGGTGCATATTCAACTGGCGGGCGTCAGCCAGGCGCAGGTCATTCCTCTGGCGGCGCTGGGCGACCAAATCGCCGATAACCGTTACCACGTCGCGGTATTGAAACAGGGCAAGGAAGAGAAACGCGAGGTGACCATAGGTCTGCGTAATAATATTGACGTACAAATTACGAGCGGCTTGAGCATCGGGGATGAAGTTATTGTCAGCCGTGGCGGCTCGGAGGCCAACTGATGGCGGCGCTGTTACAACTGAGCGGCATCCGCCGCAGCTATCAGTCGGGCGATCAGACGGTGGACGTGTTGAAAGGCGTGAGCCTGAGCATCGACGCCGGTGAAATGGTGGCAATCATGGGTGCCTCCGGTTCTGGCAAGTCTACGCTGATGAACATTCTCGGCTGTCTGGACAAGCCCAGCGCCGGCGTATACCGGGTGGCAGGCCAGGATGTGGCGACGCTGGATGGCGATGCCTTGGCCCGGCTACGGCGCGAGCATTTTGGTTTTATCTTCCAGCGCTACCATTTGCTGCCTCATCTGAGCGCGGCGCATAACGTCGAGGTGCCGGCGGTCTACGCCGGGCTGGGCAAGGCAGCGCGGCGTGAACGGGCGGTAGCGCTGCTGCAGCGCCTTGGGCTAAGTGAACGTGTCAGCTACCGGCCGAGCCAGCTTTCCGGCGGTCAGCAGCAGCGCGTCAGTATCGCCCGCGCGCTGATGAACGGCGGCCAGGTGATCCTGGCGGATGAGCCGACCGGTGCCCTCGACAGCCATTCCGGTGAAGAGGTGATGACAATCCTCAAGCAACTGTGTGAGCAGGGGCATACGGTGATCATCGTGACTCACGATCCGGCTGTCGCTCGGCAGGCTGAGCGGATCATTGAAATCCGCGACGGCGAGATCATTGCCGATTCACGCCCGGCGCAGCAGGGCAATCCGAATGCCAAACCGCTGGAACTGGCCGCGCCGGCACCGTCGTGGCAGCAGATGGCCGGCCGCTTGCGCGAGGCGCTGGTGATGGCGTGGCGGGCGATGGCGGCGAATAAAATGCGCACTGCGCTCACCATGTTGGGCATTATTATCGGCATCGCTTCGGTGGTCTCGATCCTGGTGATCGGCGACGCCGCCAAGCAGATGGTGTTGGCGGATATCAAATCCATCGGCACCAATACGGTGGATATTTACCCCGGCAAGGACTTTGGCGACGACGATCCCACTTTTCGTCAGTCGTTGAAATATGATGATCTTGATGCGTTGCGCGAGCAGCCTTATATCAGCGCACTGTCACCGACCATCGCCAGCAGCATGCGATTGCGGTTGGGCAACGTCGATGTGGCGGCCAATGTGACCGGGGTCAGCGAGCAGTTTTTCCGCGTCTACGGCATGACCTTCACCCAAGGGGCCGGTATTGATCCGTTCCAGGTGCAGTCGCAGGCGCAAACGGTGGTTATCGACGCCAATACCCAGCGCCGGCTGTTCCCGCACCAGAAGAACGTGGTGGGTGAGGTGATTTTGGTGGGTAACATGCCGGCAACGGTGGTCGGGGTGGCGAAGGAGAAACAGTCGATGTTCGGCAGCAGCAAGACGCTGAACGTTTGGGTTCCCTACAGCACCATGGCCAACCGGCTGATGGGCAACGCCTATTTTGATTCGATCACCGTGCGTATCCGTGACGATTACAATAGCCAGGAAGCGGAGCAGCAGTTGACGCGTTTGCTGACGCTGCGTCATGGCAAGAAAGACTTCTTCACTTATAACATGGACAGCCTGGTGCAGACCGCGGAGAAAACCACGCGCACGCTGCAACTGTTCCTGACGCTGGTGGCGGTGATTTCATTGGTGGTCGGCGGGATCGGCGTGATGAATATCATGCTGGTGTCGGTGACGGAGCGTACGCGCGAGATTGGCATCCGTATGGCGGTGGGCGCCCGTTCCGGCGACGTATTGCAGCAGTTCCTGATTGAAGCGGTGTTGGTGTGCCTGGTTGGCGGTGCCCTGGGGATTACACTGTCCTTCGCCATCGGGTTGCTGGTGCAACTGGTGCTGCCAGGTTGGCAGATTAACTTCCCGCCGGCGGCGTTGTTGAGCGCGTTTTTGTGCTCTACCGGTATCGGCGTGGTGTTCGGTTATCTGCCTGCACGCAGTGCTGCCCGGCTTAACCCGATCGATGCACTGGCGCGCGAGTAATAGCCTATCTCCGTGGTATTTGACGCTGCGGCGTGATTAGCGGCAACTCGACATTATAGCGTATAATAAAAAATGCCAGTCACACGGCGGCTGGCATTTTTAGCGGGTTGCTTTAGGCTGGCTCTGCATCGGCGTTTAGGCCAGTGCCTCGCTTTCCAGCGGCACAATAAGACTCGCATGGTTCCCTTTCGGCCCTTGGTGCACGTCAAAACTGACCTGTTGGCCGGCTTTTAGTGTCCTGTACCCATCCATTTTAATCGTTGAATAATGGGCGAATATGTCTTCGCCGCCGCCTTCAGGACAGATAAACCCAAACCCTTTGGCGTTGTTGAACCATTTAACAGTACCCGTCTCCATGCTTTTACATCCCTCGCAACGCTATTTTAGGTGAGATGAATAACTGAATTCGCACCCGCCAAAGGCAGGTAGCAGATGAGCACGGGGCGGTTAAAAGACCACCAGCTCACGAATTTACACTCTAGAGCAAATGATCATCACGTCAAGGGATCGGCTTTTGTCCGCAGGAAGCAGTTCATCAAAGTTTGAAGCAGTTAACGCTATTGACATTGTTTGGTAACAATTTGTCAGAGATTTTTGCGCACGTTCCAGTACGGCGAGATGATGACGAAGATGATAAAATAGTAGTGATACCCCACTTTGAATAACCGGAACCTGTCCCCATATCAGAGGACAGAGCAGAGAAGATGAGCAGCAATGGGCAATAACAACGATTGGCTGAATTTTGAACACTTGGCCGAAGAAAAACAAATCGATGCGGTAAAACCGCCGTCTATGTATAAAGTTATACTTAACAACGACGATTACACACCGATGGAATTTGTGATTGACGTTCTGCAAAAGTTCTTTTCTTATGATATTGAACGTGCAACGCAACTGATGCTCACGGTCCACTATCAAGGCAAGGCGATCTGCGGTGTTTTTACCGCCGAGGTGGCGGAAACCAAGGTCGTACACGTGAACCGTTATGCAAGGGAGAACGAGCATCCGTTGCTCTGTACGCTGGAAAAAGCCTAGATTTTGGCAATTATTGGGGAGGTGCTTATGCTCAATCAAGAACTGGAACTCAGTCTCAACATGGCTTTCGCCAGAGCGCGTGAGCACAGACACGAGTTTATGACCGTGGAGCACCTGTTGCTGGCGTTACTCAGCAACCCTGCCGCGCGAGAGGCGCTTGAGGCATGTACGGTAGACCTGGCCGCACTGCGCCAGGAACTGGAAGCCTTTATCGAACAAACCACGCCGACGTTGCCTGCCAGCGAAGAAGAGCGCGACACTCAGCCGACGCTAAGCTTCCAGCGCGTGCTGCAGCGTGCCGTATTCCATGTTCAATCTTCCGGCCGCAGCGAAGTCAGCGGTGCCAACGTGCTGGTGGCGATTTTCAGCGAGCAGGAGTCGCAGGCGGCTTATCTGCTGCGCAAACACGACGTCAGCCGTCTTGACGTAGTGAATTTCATTTCACATGGCACACGTAAAGACGAGCCGGGCCAAGCGCCAAATGCGGAAAACCCGGTGAACGAAGAGCAGTCCGGAGGGGAAGACCGTATGGAAAACTTCACCACCAACCTCAACCAGTTGGCCCGTGTGGGCGGTATCGATCCCCTGATTGGCCGCGACCCAGAGCTGGAGCGCGCTATTCAGGTGTTGTGCCGCCGCCGTAAAAACAACCCGCTGTTGGTCGGCGAGTCCGGCGTGGGTAAAACCGCCATTGCCGAAGGGCTGGCATGGCGTATCGTGCAGGGCGACGTCCCGGAAGTGATGGCGGATTGCACGCTGTATTCCCTGGACATCGGTTCGCTGCTGGCCGGTACCAAATACCGCGGCGACTTCGAGAAACGCTTCAAGGCGTTGCTGAAACAGCTGGAGCAGGACAAGAGCAGCATCCTGTTTATCGATGAGATCCACACCATCATCGGTGCCGGTGCGGCTTCCGGTGGGCAGGTGGATGCGGCCAACCTGATCAAACCGCTGCTCTCCAGCGGCAAGATCCGGGTGATTGGCTCCACCACCTATCAGGAATTCAGCAACATTTTCGAAAAAGACCGTGCGCTGGCCCGTCGCTTCCAGAAAATCGACATTACCGAGCCGACGCCGGAAGAGACCATCCAGATCATCAACGGTCTGAAAACCAAGTACGAAGCGCACCATGACGTGCGTTATACGGCCAAGGCGGTGCGTGCGGCTGTTGAGCTGTCGGTGAAGTACATCAACGACCGTCATCTGCCGGACAAGGCTATCGACGTGATCGACGAGGCGGGCGCTCGCAGCCGGCTGATGCCGATCAGCAAACGCAAGAAAACCGTCAACGTTGCGGACATTGAGTCCGTGGTTGCGCGCATTGCGCGTATCCCGGAAAAAACCGTATCGGCAAGCGATCGTGATGTGCTGAGAAGCCTGGGCGACCGTCTGAAAATGCTGGTGTTCGGTCAGGATCAGGCGATCGAAGCGCTGACCGAAGCGATCAAAATGAGCCGTGCGGGTCTGGGCCACGATCGCAAACCTGTCGGTTCCTTCCTGTTTGCCGGGCCAACCGGCGTCGGGAAAACTGAGGTGACGGTGCAGTTGGCGAAGGCGATGGATATCAAGCTGCTGCGTTTTGACATGTCCGAATATATGGAACGCCATACCGTCAGCCGCTTGATTGGTGCGCCTCCGGGCTACGTCGGTTACGATCAGGGCGGGCTGCTGACCGATGCGGTGCTCAAACATCCGCACTCGGTGGTGTTGCTGGATGAAATCGAGAAGGCGCATCCGGATGTGTTCAACCTGCTGTTGCAGGTTATGGACAACGGCACCCTGACCGATAACAACGGTCGCAAGGCGGACTTCCGCAACGTGATCCTGGTGATGACCACCAACGCCGGGGTTCGTGAAACCGAACGCAAATCGATCGGCCTGGTGCAGCAGGACAACAGCACCGATGCGATGGAAGAGATCAAAAAAGTGTTCACGCCGGAGTTCCGTAACCGTCTGGACAACATTCTTTGGTTCAACCATCTGTCGACCACGGTGATCCAGCAGGTTGTCGATAAGTTTATTGTCGAACTGCAGGCACAGTTGGATGCGAAGGGCGTGTCGCTGGAAGTGAGCGACGAAGCGCGTGACTGGCTGTCGGTGAAAGGCTACGACCGTGCGATGGGCGCTCGTCCGATGGCGCGTGTGATGCAGGAAAACCTGAAGAAACCGTTGGCCAACGAACTGCTATTCGGTTCACTGGTGGACGGCGGCTCGGTGAAGGTCGAACTGGACAAAGACAACCAGAAACTGACTTACCACTTCCTCAGTGCGCAGAAACGCAAAGCGGATGAAGGTGCGGTGCACTAAAGGCCGGCCAGTCCAGATAATGAAAAAGCGATGCTTCGGCATCGCTTTTTTATGGGTGAAAGTATTTCATCACCACTACAAAAATGAGCGAGCCCTCTCGGTTTACCTGCGCTCTTGCAACTCGATGTTGAACGTTGCTACGGGGGTAAACGGAAAGGGCTCCGGAGGGGTTACATCCTCGGTGCCGCCATCGGCTGGCGACGAGTGAGCCGATTAACGGCTACGGAAGACAATGCGGCCTTTGCTCAGGTCGTACGGGGTCAGCTCTACAGTGACTTTGTCGCCCGTCAGGATGCGGATGTAGTTCTTACGCATTTTACCGGAGATATGTGCGGTTACTACGTGCCCGTTTTCCAATTCAACGCGGAACATAGTGTTCGGCAGCGTATCAAGAACGGTGCCCTGCATTTCAATATTGTCTTCTTTGGCCATCGAATCCTCTAGGTCTAACTACCTTAGTTTTTAACCGGCAAGATAATGCCGAAAAACCCACATTATGTAAAGACGTGTCGGTGAACATTGCACCGTTTCCGCAAAATTAGTTTGTTGGGGAGGGTGGTTCAGCCTGCTGTGGGGGTAACACTTGCGCTGCCCAGCATTCCGGTGCTAACGGCTTGCGTTGGAGGTTACTGAGCTGTTGTAAAAATTGGCGGCGGGGGATTTCTCTCGCTCCCAGCGTGGCAGTGTGAGCGTTAAGCACCTGACAGTCAATCAATTCTCCGCCATAAGCGGCAAAATGCCGACAAAAAGCCAATAGCGCGCACTTGGAGGCGTTGGTGGTGCGACTAAACATCGATTCGCCGCAGAACAGCGCGCCCTGCGCCACGCCGTACATGCCGCCTACCAGCTCTTTATCCTGCCATACCTCGACTGAATGGGCGAAACCGAGGCGGTGCAGATGCAGATAGGCGCGCTGCACCTCCGGGCCGATCCAGGTGCCCTCATGCGGCCGAACGGCGCAAGCGGCTATCACCGCTGCAAAGTCGTGGTTCAGCGTAATGCGAAAGGGATTGCCGCTCAGAAAGCGTTTCAGGCTGCGACTGATATGGTATTGCGCCGGGAACAACACGGCACGCGGGTCAGGCGACCACCACAGAATGGGCTCCCCCGGCGAAAACCAGGGGAAGATACCGCGCTCATAGGCGGCCAGCAAACGCGGCGCCGTCAGGTCGCCGCCAATGGCCAGCAGGCCGTTAGGATCGCGCAGTGCGCCCTCTGGCGAGGGAAACGCGAGTGACTGCGGTGACAGCTTAACAATACGCATAAAAGGTCTCAGCGTCCTCTACAGGCCATTTTCAAGCGGTATCCCACTGATGCGCTGGCGGAAACGGGCATAACGCCCTTGCCGGCGCATCAGGGTAAGGTGGTCGCCCTGTTCGACAATCCGGCCGCCGTCCATCACGCAGATGCGGTCAAGATGTTCGAGCCCATACAGGCGGTGAGTCACCAGGATCAGCGTTTTACCCTGGCAGTGCCGGCGCAACAGCGCCAGGATCTGCTGTTCGGTTTCGGCGTCCAGGCCCTCGGTCGGTTCGTCGAGCAACAGCAGAGGCGCCTGATGCAACAACGCGCGGGCAATACCCAGGCGACGTTGTTCACCGCCGGAAAGCTGGCGGCCGCCATCCCCCAGCCAGGCGTTTAGCCCTTCGTTTTCCAACAACTTTTCCAGCCCGACCTGGCACAACACGTCGCGTAACTGTTCGTCGGCCGCCGTCGGGGCGGCGATGCGCAGGTTTTCCCGCAGCGTGTTGCTGAAAATATGCACCCGCTGGCTGACGACGGTGGTCATCTGGCGCAGCGTAGTTTCATCATAGGCGCTGAGCGGCTGGCCGTTGAGCAGTATGCTGCCGCTATCGGCGTTCCAGGCGCGGGTTAACAACTGCAACAGGGTAGATTTGCCGCAACCGGTTCGCCCTAGCAGCGCAATGTGTTCCCCGGTGGCAATCTCCAGCGTGACGTCTTGCAACACCGGCAGAGGTTGGTCGGGATAGCTAAAGGTGAGCTGTTGCAGGCTTAACGCAGCGCCGCTCCCGGCCGCCGGGCCGCTGGCCGGGAAAGTGACTTCCGGCTGCCGATCGATAACCTGTTTTACCCGTGTGGCGGAAGCGATGACCTGGCCGAGATGCTGGAAGGCTCCGGCGACCGGCATCAGCGCTTCAAACGAGGCCAGCGCGGCAAACACAAACAGCGCAATCAGCGCGCCAGGTTGAGTATCGCCACCTATGCCGCCGGCGGTGAGCCACAGCAACAGCGTTACCGTCAGGCCGCTGGCCAGGATCATCACCCCCTGCGCGATCCCCCCCAGCGAAGCCTGTTGCCATTGGCGGTGCTGCCAGTGCCGTTCGGTGGCATCCAGACTGGCGCGGAAATCATTGACTGCGCCGAACACCACCAGTTCGGCCTGGCCCTGCAGCCAGGCGGTCAGATCGGTGCGGTACTGGCCGCGCAGGGCGGTCAACTGGCCGCCAATCGGCTTGCCGGCGCGGTAGAATACCGGCGGCACCAGCAACAGCAGCAGCAACAAAATACCGCCCAGCGTCAGGGCCAGCGAGCTGTCCAGCCAACTGAGGCCGTAGGTGACCACGATGATCACCACCGCGGCGCTGACTAACGGCGAGATCACCCGCAGATACAGATGGTCCAGCGTATCGACGTCCGCCACCAGCCGGTTAAGCAGGTCGGCCTGCCGGAAACGGGCGATGCCGCCCGGTGACAGCGGCAGGATCTTTTTAAAGGTAAATACCCGCAGATGAGAAAGAACGCGGAAGGTGGCGTCGTGACTGACCACGCGCTCTGCGTAGCGCCCGGCGGTGCGGAAGATTGCCGCGCCACGCACGCCGGCAGCCGGCAACATGTAGTTGAAGGTAAACAGGCCTGCCAGCCCGGCGAGCGCCGATGCGGCGAGGAACCAGCCGGAAAGCGCCAACAGGCCGATACTGGCCAGCAGCGTGACGATGGCCAGCAGGATGCCTAGGCAGATCAGCAGGCTGTGACGACGGTATAGCGCCAGGAACGGCAGCAAAACGCGCATGATTATAGCTCCCCGCTGCGGTGTGCGATCAGATTGGCGAACAACCCAGGTTGGGCGCTCAGCGTGGCGTAATCGCCTTGCTGCACGATCCGCCCGCCTTCCATAACCCAGATCTGGTCGTAATCTTCGGTGTCTTCCAACTGGTGTGTGACCAGCAGGGTGGTTTGCTGATGCGAGGCTGCGTTGAGCGCCTGCATGACTCGACGTTCGCTGTGCGCGTCCAGGCTGGCTGCCGGCTCATCCAGCAACAGCAAACGGCGTGGGCTGATGAGCGCCCGGGCGACCGCCACGCGTTGCGCCTGGCCGACGGACAGACGTGCGGCGCTATCGCCGACCTCAGTGTCCAGACCCAGCGGCAAATGCGGCAAAATCTCGCTGACGTAAGCCTGCTCCACCGCCTGTTGCAATTGGGCTTCACTCGCCTGCGGGTGACCCAGCAGAATATTTGCCCGTAGCGTTTGTGCCGGCAGGTGCGGGTTTTGTCCCACCCAGCCGAGCTGCCGACGCCAGCCTTCTGCCGCCAGCTCACGCAGCTCGGTGCCGTTGACCGTCAGTGAACCGCGATAGGGCAGGAAGCCGAGCAGTAGATTCAGCAGGGAGCTTTTGCCGGCGCCGCTCAGCCCGACCAGAGCAATGCGCTGGTGTGTGGACAGGGTGAAACTCAGAGGGCCGGCCAGCAGCACGCCGTTTGGCGACAGAATTTCCAGATCCTGCGCTTTTAGCTCCAGCGGTGCGTCGGTATTCAGCTCCTGCGTGCCAGTGCCCCTTTGCTCGCCTTCGGCGCCGAGGAAAGTTTCCAACGCTTCTGCGGCGCCCACGGCCTGCGCTTTGGCATGATAGAAAGCGCCCAGATCGCGCAGCGGCTGGAAGAACTCCGGAGCCAGAATCAGCACCAGGAAGCCGGCAAACAGCGTAACGCCGGTGCCGTAGCTGCCGAAATTCAGCTCGCCAAGGAAGGAGAAGCCAAAATAGACCGCCACCACGGCGATGGAGATAGAGGCAAAGAACTCCAGCACCGCCGATGACAGGAACGCCAGCCGCAGCACTTCCATGGTGCGGCTGCGGAAATCCTCGGACGACCTGGCGATCTGCGCGGTTTCCGCCTCAGCCCGGTTAAACAGACGCAGCGTATCCAACCCGCGCAGGCGATCGAGGAAATTGCCGCTCAGCCGCGCCAGCGCCACAAAGTTGCGCCTATTGGCGTCGGCGGCGCCCATGCCGACCAGCGCCATAAACAACGGGATCAACGGGGCGGTCGTCAACAGAATCAGACCGGCGGCCCAGTTGATCGGAAATACGGTTATCAGGATCAGCAACGGGATAAACACCGCCAGATACATCTGCGGCAGATAGCGGGAGTAATAATCCTGCATATCTTCGATCTGCTCAACGATGATGCTGGCCCAACTGCCCGCCGGTTTCCCCTGGATCCAGGCGGGGCCGAGCTGCTGAAGTTTGTCCAGCACCTGCCGACGCATACGCTGGCGGATCACCTGGCCGCAGATAAAACCAACGCGTTCACGCAGCCAGCTCAACAACGCGCGCAGCGCGAAAGTGGCGGCCAACCAGATAAACGAGGAGATCAACTGTTCGCGCGGGGCGTGTTCGATAATCAGGGCGTGGAGCAGGGCGGCCAACAGCCATGCCTGCACGACAATCAGAATGCCGCTTATCAGCCCCAACAGCATGGAAAGGCGCAGCCAACGCTGCGCCAACGTGCTCTGAGTTTTGAGCCAACGGGTTAACTGTTGCTGTCTGGTTTTTTTCATCAGATATGAGTCTGCGTCGCCGGTGCCTGTTGTTACAAGCAAGGTTAACGTACTGTTAAAAAAAGTGTTTGCCTCAACCTGAAGCGAACAAGCGAAGGCTAATGTTACCTCTTCACCCGGCAGACTGAAAATAATAAAGCGGTCAAATATCCCTATAACAGACTCTGGTTGCGAGGGTTATTCCACCTCCCGGCTGGCCGCTTCCGCCGCCAGGGCGGCTTGCACCGATTTACGCTGACCGATCTGCGCCATATACCGGGTTAACGTAGGCCAGCATTTTAACTCGATGGAAAATTGGGCCATCCAACGCAGTACGGTAAACAGATAGGCATCCGCCACGCTAAAGCGATCCACCAACAGGAAATCCTGCCCATCCAGCGCCTGAGCGACATAATCGAGACGGCGGCGCAGCTTGTCGCGGAACAGTGTTTTGACCTCTTCCTGCAGGGTTGCATTGAATAGCGGGCTGGCTCCGGCGTGGATCTCGGCGGTGATGAAATTCAGCCATTCCTGCAAGCGCACCCGCTCGAAAGTATGGCTGGGAGGGGCCAGTGCGGCGTCAGGGCGCAGATCCGCCAGATATTGCACGATGGCGGCGCCTTCGGTAATCACCCGGTCGTCTTCCAGCATCAGCGCCGCGACATAACCCTTGGGATTGACCTGGTAAAAATCACCGCCGTCGGCGGTGCGTTTGCTGCGGTTATTCACTCGGATAAGTTCAAACGGCAATTCCAGCTCTCGCAGGACAATATGCGGGGATAGCGAACAGGTGTCGGGCGCAAAATAGAGTTTCATGAGAGTTCCTGAGGCAAAAAGCGATATCGCGTGACCGACAGCATGGCGCCGGTGGGGCCTGCAGAAAAATTAGAATGTCAGAAACCCGTCATCAGTTCAGCTACTGACGGGCTGCGGCAGATGATCTCGCAGGTAATCCAGCAGGGTTTGTACCGGTGCAGAGCTTGCGCCAGTGAACGAACAGACCAGGCCAAAATAACGGTAGAGCAGGACGCTCAACGGCAGAGCGCAAATGCCGGCGGCATCGGTCGGTATCATCGACGCAGGCATCAACGAAACGCCGACGCCTTCACGTACCAGCGTCAGTGCGGTGCTCCAGTCGCTGACGGTCACACGTATGTCAGCCAGCGCAATACCGGCCTGCTGTGCCAACCGTTGCGCGTTGAGGCTGCAGCCGCCGGTAGCCAGCACAAAGGGCAACCCGGCCAGCGCTTTAAAATCCACCGGTTGCCGGCCCCTGGCCAGCGGGTGGCCGCTGGCGGTAACCGCAAGCCACAGATCTTGTCCCAGGGGATAGCTTTGTCTTTCTTCCTTTGGGTTCAGCACCACGCCGACGTCGACGGTTTCCAGCGCCAGCCAGTTCTCCACTTCTTGATCGGTGCCTTCCAACTGAATCAGCTCAATGGCGGGGTAGAGGCGGCGGAATTTACGCAATAGCGGCGGAAGCAAGAGGGCAAATGCCGAGGGAAAGCTGGCCAGCCGAATTTTGCCCGAGTGCGCACTTTTCGCCTGCAGCGCGTAGTTTTGGATCGCATCGAGTTCGGCGAGCATGGCGCGGGCGTGGATGACAATTCGTTCCCCGCTTTGTGTCAGCGTCACTGAATGTGGCAGGCGGACAAACAACTGCGTGCTTAGGGCGCTTTCCAATTGAGCGATAGCCTGACTGGCGCCGGACTGGGTCATGCCGCACTGGTTTGCCGCCAGCGTAATTTTGCCGCTGTCGGCCACGGCGACCAGCAAGCGCCAGTGGAGAAGGTTCTGCATCCTATGCCCGTCCGCTCATTGTTGAGGTACAAAAAAAGCGGCTGAAGCAGCCGCTTTTCAGGATAACAGAACGTGCCGTTACAGCACTTCTGCGCCAGCGATGCCGTCCAGGTAACGCTCAGCGTCCAGCGCCGCCATACAGCCGGTGCCGGCGGAAGTGATCGCCTGACGGTAGATATGGTCCATCACGTCACCGGCGGCGAATACGCCAGGAATGGTGGTCTGGGTGGCGTTGCCGTGAATACCGGACTGAACCTTGATATAGCCGTTTTCCAACTCCAGTTGGCCACCGAAGATGCTGGTGTTCGGGCTGTGTCCGATGGCGATAAATACGCCGGCCAGCGCCAGTTCCTGCGTTGCATTATCCGCTTTGGTACTGCGAATGCGCACGCCGGTAACGCCCATCTGATCACCCAGCACTTCATCCAGCGTATGGTCGGTATGCAGCACGATATTGCCGTTTTTCACTTTATCCATCAGCCGGTCGATCAGGATCTTCTCTGAGCGGAAGCTGTCGCGGCGGTGGATCAGATGAACTTCAGCGGCGATGTTGGACAAATACAACGCTTCTTCCACGGCGGTATTGCCACCGCCGACTACCGCGACTTTCTGATTGCGGTAGAAGAAACCGTCACAGGTCGCGCAGGCGGAAACGCCTTTGCCCTTGAAGGCGTCTTCGGAAGGCATGCCCAGATAACGGGCTGATGCGCCGGTGGCGATGATCAAAGCATCGCAAGTGTATTCGCCACTGTCGCCGAACAGGCGGAACGGACGGTTCTGCAGATCGACGCTGTTGATGTGATCGAACACGATCTCGGTCTGGAATTTTTCTGCGTGCTCGCGCATGCGCTCCATCAGCGCCGGGCCGGTCAAGCCTTCGGCATCGCCAGGCCAGTTTTCCACTTCGGTGGTGGTAGTCAACTGGCCACCTTGTTCCATACCGGTAATCAGTACCGGGCTCAGGTTTGCGCGCGCTGCGTAAACCGCGGCGGTGTAGCCGGCCGGGCCGGAACCCAGGATCAGTAATTTGCTATGTTTAGCCGTGCCCATGAATACCCTCTTTTCCCACAATGCGGACAATGAAACCGATTGTAGGGAAAATGCAGCATTAAAAAAAGCGTCAGCAGATGTTGTTAACGATTTGTTTGATAGCCGTGACCTATTAATTATTGTTTTGCCACCAAAACGAGCGTAAAACGCAGCAATTTAACTTATGGAAGCCACTTGCCCACGTTATGCGTTCGTTCTGCCTGAGACACCACGTTTACCGGGTTTAAGCCGTTTTGCTCTGCGGGGCTTAAGCCAGCGATTCATAACTAAAAATGGGGTGCTGACTTTTCATGACGACAGGTTCTTCTGATTTTGCTTCTTTTACTTTGACAATCCGCTGCGCATTTGCGAAAACATCATAGGAAGAAGAAATTATCCCCCTACCTACAGTAAATCGTACGTATTTGCGGCGGCGGTGCAGGATTTTGCGCCATTGTCGAAGCGGAGAGCGGCAGGTGAGGGGAACATCGCGTCAGCGAATGGCAATTTCCTTCTTGAGATGAACGTCATTTGAATCCGTTGTGCAGGGTTGACAGACAGGTTGCACAACGATGAATGATGGTAGTGAAGTATATGACAGGCATCGGGTCTTCGCTTGGAACAAGCCCTTACACATTGACGTTGGCTAGGGTGTGGCAAGTGCAGGGAAGAAAATAAGAGAGACAATAATAATGGCAGACAATAAGAAACGCCCGGGTAAAGATCTCGACCGTATCGACCGCAATATCCTGAATGAGCTGCAGAAGGATGGGCGTATCTCGAACGTTGAGCTTTCGAAGCGCGTGGGGTTATCCCCAACCCCATGTTTAGAACGCGTGCGCCGCCTCGAGCGCCAGGGTTTTATTCATGGCTATACCGCTTTGCTCAACCCGCATTATCTGGATGCATCTCTGCTGGTTTTCGTGGAAATCACGCTGAACCGCGGCGCGCCGGATGTGTTTGAGCAATTTAACTCAGCAGTTCAAAAGCTTGAAGAAATTCAGGAGTGTCATCTGGTGTCCGGTGATTTCGACTATCTGTTGAAAACCCGCGTGCCGGATATGTCGGCTTACCGTAAGTTGCTCGGTGAAACCTTGCTGCGTCTGCCGGGGGTTAACGATACCCGTACGTACGTGGTCATGGAAGAAGTCAAACAGAGTAACCGTCTGGTTATCAAAACACGGTAAGGTGCAGGTGCAAAACCTGATTAAATTGGTTACACTCCTGTTTATTCATACAGTTTCGGCGCCGGGGAAGCTTCTCGGCGCTGTTGCTATGTCAGCTAACAGGAACCTGGAGAGCCTTTCTTGAGCCAGGAATATACAGAAGATAAAGAAGTTACCCTGAAAAAACTCAGCAGTGGCCGCCGTTTGCTTGAAGCTGTGTTGATTGTGGTAGCCATTTTTGCCGTTTACCTCATGGCTGCCTTGGTCAGTTTCAATCCGTCTGACCCAAGTTGGTCGCAGACCGCGTGGCATGAGCCGATTCATAACCTGGGCGGTGGCGTCGGAGCCTGGATGGCCGACACGCTGTTCTTCACCTTCGGGGTACTTGCTTACGCAATACCGCCGATCATGCTGGTTTTGTGCTGGGCGGCTTATCGTCAGCGCGACAGCGGCGATTACATCGACTATTTTGCGCTCTCACTGCGCCTTATCGGCACGCTGGCGCTGGTGCTCACCTCGTGTGGCCTGGCGGCACTGAATGTCGACGATCTCTATTACTTCGCTTCCGGCGGCGTTATCGGCAGCTTGCTGAGCAACGCCATGCTGCCGTGGTTCAACGGCATTGGCGCAACGCTGGCATTATTGTGCGTATGGGCCGCAGGGCTCACGCTGTTTACCGGCTGGTCCTGGTTGGTGATCGCCGAGAGAATCGGCGGTGTGGTGCTGGGTACGGCCACTTTCATGACCAACCGTTCACGCCGTGAAGAGCGTTATCACGACGATGACGATCGCTATGTCGACGACGAGCCGGAGCAGGCAGGTAAAGGAGCAGCCGTTGCTGTAGCCGCCTCTGCGGCTGCGGCCAATGCGGCAGAAGCAGAAGATGACGTACTGTTCTCTGCACCTTCGGTAACGGATGTCGCCAACGCCGCGGCAGAAGAGGCTGAAGATCCGCTGCTCAACGGCTTGCGGGCTAACGACGATGCCGATGTGGCACCTGTCGCGCCGGCGGCTGTCAGCACGCCGGTAACGCCTGATCCCGCGCCGATAGCGGCCCCGGTGACGGCGCCTGCGGTAACGGCAGCGCCAACGGCTCCGGCCTCGGTGAACCAGCATCCGATGAGTGCTGCAGTGGAGAACGCCGCGCCACCGCTGTATTCGTTCGAAATCCCTGAAGAGACGCCAGCGCCGAAAATGACGCGCCCGGCCGATCCTTACCGGGACGATGATGAACCGCGTTTGGGCAATTGGGACGCACCGGCCGTATCTCAGCCACACGATCGCTCCCCGTTTGATTTCTCTGCGGCTCAGCGCGACAGCGTTGACGTTGGCAGCTCTACCGGCTTCAGTGCCGGCGAGCCTGAGGTTACGCCATTTGGCAGTATGAAACCGCAGGCAGAAGCCGCAGCGGCGGCCGTTGTCGCCAATACCTTTATGCCGGCCTTTACGGCCACCAGCGACGGTAACTCGCAGGTGAAACAGGGCATTGGCCCTGAGTTGCCGCGGCCGAATCCGGTGCGTATTCCTACCCGGCGCGAGCTGGCGTCTTACGGTATCAAGCTGCCTTCGCAGCGTGTAGCCGAGCAGGAACAGCGTCCCCGCGATGATCAACCGCTGCAAGCTGCGGAAAGCCATCAGCAAGATGAAGAAGCCTTGCAGGAAGCGGCGCTGCGCCAGGCGTTTGCCGAACAGCAAAGCCAGCGTTACGGTGAGGAATATCCGCAATATAATCAAGATGATGAGCAAGCTCTGCAGGAAGCGGCATTGCGTCAGGCGTTTGCCGAGCAACAGCAGGCACGCTATGGCCAGCAGGAACCTGTGCCATCGGCGCCGATTGCCAATCCGATAGATACCCGCAACGCGTTCAGCTTCTCGCCGATGGATGATTTGGTCGACGATAGCCCGAGTGAACCCCTGTTCACTCTGTCGCCGCAGCTTGAAGAACGTATCGAGCAGCAAAGCGAACGTGAAGACGATGTCCCCTTTGGCCAGTTTGAGCCTGCTGCACCGGCTTATTCGTCTCAGACTCCGGCGCCGCAGCCATACCAGCCTGCTCAACCTGCTTACCAGCAGGCGCCACAGCAGCAACCGGTACAGCAGCAACCGCCAGCTTATCAGCAACCTGTGGCGCAACCGGCTCCGGCTGCACCGCAGCAGCCGGCGATGGACAGCCTGATTCACCCGTTCCTGATGCGCAACGATATGCCGCTGCAAAAACCGACCACGCCGTTGCCGACGCTGGATCTGCTGACCGAAGCCCCGAAAGAGGTGGAGCCGGTGGACTCTTTCGCGTTGGAGCAGAAGGCGCGTTTGGTGGAAGCGAGTTTGGCCGACTACCGGGTGAAAGCCGACGTAGTGGATATTTTACCTGGCCCGGTTATTACCCGCTTTGAGCTGGATTTGGCGCCGGGGGTCAAGGCTGCGCGTATTTCCAACCTGTCACGCGATCTGGCGCGTTCCCTGTCAACTTCCGCCGTGCGTGTGGTAGAGGTCATTCCCGGCAAGCCTTATGTCGGATTGGAGCTGCCTAACGTTAAACGTCAGACGGTTTATCTGCGCGAAGTGCTGGATTGCCCAGCGTTCCGCGACAATCCGTCGCCGCTGGCGATCGTCCTGGGGAAAGACATTTCCGGTGAGCCGGTGGTGGCCGATTTGGCTAAAATGCCACATCTGCTGGTGGCGGGTACTACGGGCTCTGGTAAGTCGGTTGGGGTCAATGCCATGATCCTGAGCATCTTGTATAAGGCCACGCCGAAGGAAGTGCGCTTTATCATGATTGACCCGAAAATGCTGGAGCTGTCGGTTTATGAAGGCATTCCGCACCTGTTGACGGACGTTGTGACCGATATGAAAGACGCCGCTAACGCCCTGCGTTGGTGTGTTGCGGAGATGGAGCGTCGCTACAAGCTGATGTCTGCACTCGGCGTGCGTAACCTGGCCGGTTATAACGAACGCGTTGATCAGGCTGAAGCGATGGGGCGCCCGATCCCGGATCCTTTCTGGAAGCCAAGCGATAGCATGGACATTACGCCGCCGGTGTTGGAGAAAGAGCCTTACATCGTGGTGATGGTGGACGAATTCGCCGACCTGATCATGACGGTGGGCAAGAAGGTTGAGGAACTGATCGCTCGTTTGGCACAGAAAGCGCGTGCTGCGGGGATCCACCTGGTGCTGGCGACCCAGCGTCCGTCGGTGGATGTGATCACCGGCCTGATCAAGGCCAACATCCCAACCCGTATCGCCTTTACCGTATCCAGCAAGATTGACTCGCGTACTATCCTCGATCAGGGCGGTGCAGAATCTCTGCTGGGGATGGGTGACATGCTGTATCTGGCGCCTAACTCCTCCATTCCTGTACGTGTGCATGGTGCATTTGTGCGCGATCAGGAAGTGCATGCGGTGGTCAAGGATTGGAAAGCGCGTGAGCGGCCTCAATATAAAGAGGGTATCCTCAGCGCCGGTGACGACGGTGAGGGTGGCGCTGGCGGCGGCCTGGAAGGTGACGAAGAGCTGGATCCGTTGTTTGACCAGGCGGTGGAGTTTGTGGTGGATAAACGCCGCGCTTCTATCTCCGGCGTGCAGCGTCAGTTCCGCATCGGTTATAACCGCGCTGCGCGCATCATCGAACAGATGGAAGCGCAGGGCATCGTCAGCGAGCAGGGGCATAACGGCAACCGCGAGGTGCTGGCACCGCCACGGCATGACTGATGAAGCTTTAATCGTTGTTATTCAATAATAAAGGGCCGCTTAGCGGCCCTTGTGCAAAGAAGCGTAAACCCGTCTGCTTCTCGGAACATTGGCCTATCTGCCGGCTTGTGGCTTCGGGTAAAGTAACGTTGGTTAAGGGTTAATTTGACCCGCACGGCACCGCCTTGCGGTTAACGCATTTCATAAGGTATCTGGAATAATGAAAAAACTGTTGGTTGCCTGCTGTCTGCTTTCGGGATTCGCTTCCGCCTCTGTGCTGGCCGATGCCGCACAGGATCTGCAAAGTCGTCTGGCGAAAGTGAACAGTTTCCACGCCAGTTTCTCCCAGACCGTGACCAGCAGCGACGGCGCTGCGGTACAGCAGGGCGAAGGCGAATTGTGGGTGAAACGCCCGAATCTGTTTAACTGGCACATGACCTCACCTGACGAGAGCGTGCTGGTATCGGATGGCCAAACCCTGTGGTTTTATAACCCGTTTGTCGAGCAGGTCACTGCCACCTGGCTGAAAAATGCCACCGGCAACACGCCGTTTATGCTGATCACCCGCAACGATGCCAATGACTGGAAACAGTATAATGTGAAGCAGAAAGGCGACGATTTTGAGCTGACGCCAAAATCCAGCAGCGGTAACCTGAAACAGTTCGCCATTACTGTGACCAACAGCGGTACTATCCGCAGTTTTGCCGCAGTTGAGCAGGACGGCCAGCGCAGCTCTTACGCACTGAAAAGCCAGCAGAACACCACGGTTGACGCTGCCAAATTCAAATTTACCCCGCCGAAGGGGGTGACGCTGGACGACCAGCGCCAGTGAGGTCCGCGTGAGTAATATGTCGCTCGATTTTTCCCAGAATGAGTTCCAGCCGTTGGCCGCGCGGATGCGGCCAACTACGCTGGCGCAGTATATCGGCCAGCAACACCTGCTGGCTGCCGGCAAGCCTTTGCCGCGTGCCATCGAGGCAGGGCAACTGCATTCGATGATTCTGTGGGGGCCGCCGGGCACCGGGAAAACGACGCTGGCAGAGCTGATCGGCCGTTACGGCCAGGCGGACGTCGAACGGATTTCCGCCGTCACGTCCGGCATCAAAGAGATCCGCGAGGCGATCGAGCGCGCACGTCAGAACCGTGACGCCGGTCGCCGCACTATTTTGTTTGTCGATGAGGTGCACCGCTTCAATAAAAGCCAGCAGGATGCTTTCCTGCCGCATATTGAAGATGGCACCATCACCTTTATCGGCGCGACGACCGAAAACCCGTCTTTTGAGCTTAATTCGGCGCTGCTTTCGCGCGCCCGGGTGTATTTGTTGAAAGCGCTGACCGCCGAAGATATCAGCCAGGTGCTGGATCAGGCGATGAAAGACACTAGCCGGGGGTTCGGCGGCCAGAATATCGAGTTGCCCGAAGAGACGCGCCGCATGCTGTCGGAGCTGGTGGGCGGCGATGCGCGCCGGGCGCTGAACAGCCTGGAGATGATGGCTGATATGGCGGAAATCGACGCCAAAGGCATCCGCGTTTTGACGCCGTCATTGTTAAAAGAGGTCTCCGGTGAACGCAGTGCGCGCTTCGACAATAAAGGCGATCGTTATTACGATTTGATCTCGGCGCTGCATAAATCGGTGCGCGGTTCGGCACCGGATGCCGCGCTGTACTGGTATGCGCGCATTATTACCGCCGGTGGCGATCCGCTGTATGTGGCGCGTCGCCTGTTGGCGATTGCGTCCGAGGATGTCGGCAATGCCGATCCGCGCGGCATGCAGGTGGCGATTGCGGCCTGGGATTGCTTTACCCGCGTCGGCCCGGCGGAGGGCGAACGGGCAATTGCCCAGGCCATCGTCTATCTGGCCTGCGCGCCGAAAAGCAACGCCGTGTACACCGCTTTCAAAGCGGCGATGCGCGACGCCCGAGAGATGGCTGATTACGATGTACCGGAGCACCTGCGCAATGCGCCGACCAAGCTGATGAAGGAAATGGGCTTGGGCGCGGAGTATCGCTACGCGCACGACGAGCCCAATGCTTATGCCGCCGGTGAGGACTATTTCCCACCTGAAATGGCCAAGACCCGTTACTACCATCCGACCGCTCGCGGACTGGAAGGCAAAATCGGTGAAAAGCTGGCATGGCTGGCTGAGCAGGATCAAAATAGCCCGACAAAACGCTACCGCTAGCGTTGCCGTTGCGGTAAGGTTACCGGGTATCACTCTTTCTTTATGCGGCTTATATTCAGTCGTATAAAACGACAAATTTTCTTTCAATAACAATAAGCACAGGATTAGCATGCTCGATCCCAATCTGCTGCGTAATGAGCTAGACGCAGTCGCCGTCAAACTGGCTCGCCGAGGCTTTAAACTCGATCTGGATCTGCTGCGTTCGCAAGAAGAGCGCCGCAAAGTTCTGCAGGTAGAATCCGAAACGCTGCAGGCAGAACGTAACTCCCGATCGAAATCCATCGGCGCGGCTAAAGCACGCGGGGAAGACATTGAGCCGCTGCGTCGTGAAGTGAACGAACTGGGTGATAAGCTGGATGTTGCCAAGGCCGCATTGGATACCTTGCAGACCGAAATCCGCGATTACGCCCTGACGTTGCCGAACCTGCCTGACGATGCCGTGCCGAACGGCAAAGATGACAGCGAGAACCAGGAAGTGTGCCGCTGGGGCGAACCGCGCCAGTACGATTTCCAGGTACGCGATCACGTTGATCTGGGCGAAATGGCCGGTGGGCTGGATTTCGCCGCAGCGGTAAAATTGACGGGTTCGCGCTTTGTGGTGATGAAAGGGCAGATCGCCCGTATGCACCGTGCGCTGTCGCAGTTCATGCTGGATCTGCATACGGAACAACACGGCTATCTGGAAGCCTACGTGCCGTACCTGGTCAACCATGCCACGTTGTATGGCACCGGTCAGTTGCCGAAGTTTGGCGATGATCTGTTCCATACCAAACCCTTGGAAGAAGAGTCAGACAGCAGCAACTATGCGCTGATCCCAACGGCGGAAGTGCCCTTGACCAACCTGGTGCGCGACGAGATCCTGGAAGAGGAATCCCTGCCGCTGAAGATGACCGCGCACACGCCATGTTTCCGTGCAGAAGCCGGTTCGTATGGGCGTGACACCCGTGGTTTGATCCGCATGCACCAGTTCGACAAGGTCGAGATGGTACAGATTGTTCGCCCGGAAGATTCTATGGCGGCGCTTGAAGAACTGACCGGCCATGCGGAGAAAGTATTGCAACTGCTGAATCTGCCATACCGTAAAGTCTTGCTGTGTACCGGTGACATGGGCTTCGGCGCTTGCAAAACCTACGATCTGGAAGTGTGGTTGCCGGCGCAAGACACCTACCGTGAAATCTCTTCCTGTTCAAACATGTGGGATTTCCAGGCGCGCCGCATGCAGGCACGCTGCCGTAGCAAAACCGAGAAGAAGCCGCGTTTGGTGCACACGCTGAACGGTTCTGGTCTGGCTGTGGGGCGTACGCTGGTGGCCGTTCTGGAAAACTACCAGCAGGCCGATGGCCGCATTCAGGTGCCGGAAGTTCTGCGCCCTTACATGAATGGTCTGGAATATATCGGCTAGAAAAGCTAGTCAGCAAGAAAGCGCCTGCGGGCGCTTTTTTTATGTCTGAAAATCAGAGGGTCAGTGGCTGGTCAACGCCAATTTGATGGCGAGACCGATAAATGCCAGGGAAACCGACCAGCGTATCCAGTGCATCACGCGAGCATTCCCCAGAATGCGATGCCGGACGCGTGCGGCAAAGGCGCCATAAAGAGAGAAAATCACGAACGTCATTACGGCGAATACCGCAGAAAGTATCAGCATGGTACGGGCAGGGTGCGCATCTCCCACGGTGATAAACTGTGGGAGAAACGCCAGAAAGAAAATGGACAGTTTGGGGTTGAGCGCGTTGGCTACGACGGCATACCGCACCAGAGCGCCGTCTGTGGAAGGCGAATTGGCCTGAGACAGGGCCAGCGGCCCTTTTTCGCGCAGCGTTTCCCATCCCATAAACAACAAATAAACCACGCCAAGGTACTTCACCAGGTCAAAGGCCAGGGCGCTGGTTTGCAACAGTGCGGCCAATCCGGTCACCGCAGCCAGCATATGGGGCAATACGCCCAGGGTGCAGCCCGCAGCCGCCACCAGAGCGCTGCGCGTACCCTGCTGCAGCCCGGTGGACAAGGTAATCAGCGCGCCGGTCCCCGGCGAGATAACGATCAGTAATGAGGTGAACAGGAAATCTGCATTCACGGGTAAAGCTCCTTTTGGCGATAATTGGCACCCAGTTTCAGGTGAAGGAGCCATACAGTCTTGAACGAAATTGCAGCCCGCCTTCGCAGCGGCAACGTTCAGGCGGATTGCCGGGAGAAAGAGCCGGGAGTGTACCCAAAGCTCCTGACGAACAGGCGTGTCATGTGGCTTTGATCGGCGAAGCCGCAGGCATCGGCTACCTCAGCCAGCCCGTCACCGGCGAGAATAAGCCGGCGCGCGAGCAACAGGCGGCGTTGCAGCAGGTAAGCATGTGGCGTCAGACCGGTGCGGCGTTTGAACCCGCGTAAGAGTTGGTATTGGCTCAGGCCGGCTTCGGTGGCCAACTCGGCCAACGTCAGCGGGCTGCCTGGCTCGTCGTCAATCATTTCCCGTGCGCGGACAATGCCATCTTGAGGGTAGGCTAAAGGGGGATGCGGGATCTCAGCCAGGGCTGCGGCGATAACCAGCAAAGCCTCTTCGGCGGCCAGCGCATCGCTTTGCGTTACGGCGCAGAACAGCCGGTTAAAGCAGGCGGCCAGATGATGATTGCTGAAAACCGGGTGGCTGAATTCCCCGGAGGTAAATCTCCCCTCGCTGATATCCGCGAAGCATTGATTGAGCCGTTCCGGGTGGCAGTAGATCATGCGCCAGGCTCTGGCACCGGCGAGGGGAGAGCCGTCATGCACTTCTCCGGGGTTCACGGTGATGATGTCTCCTGCGGATGATTCAACGCGGCCTCTGCCGCTTAGCGATTTCTGGGCGCCGCGATCCATCAGGCCAATGCCAAACTGGTCGTGAGTATGGCGGCCAAAGGAAAAATCCGTGTCCGCCGTTACCATTTCCATACCATGGAGGCGGCTGGGGACGATCTGAATGGCACGCTTTTTCATCATATTATCCTTAGGGTGCGCTGCAGATGTACGCCGGTTTTAGCGTGGAGGTTCAAGCTCATAGGCCAGCCTTGCGTAATCTGCCAGATGTTTTGCCTCTACATCGGCAATCGAATAAAGCTTGATATGCCGGCGATACTTACCCCCGCCTTCCAGTATCCGGTGGCGGTCTTCGAGCAGATAGCCCCGGCCAAACTCAACCGTCACATGGCCGCTGTAGGCGAACACGCCGCAGAAAAACGCCGTATGGGCAAACATGATGCCGCCATATTTTACCGATTCATTGACGCCGCCACCGGTTGCCGTGACCACTTGGCGAACACGTTGCACGACGTCCAGAAGTTCACCATGAGTGCTGCCTATATCCGCCAGCAAAGTGCCGACGGCATTATCGATAGTTTGTTTCATTATGCCTCTGCGGGAGCGAATTTCTTCTGCCGTCAGCATAGCCCTTTTTGCTGCGCGTTGCCCCTGCTGCCGGGAGTGAAACAAATTGTGCGGTGCATAGATAAGAGCGGATTGACTTTTTTATCGCCAGTGGCATGATGCGCGCACTCTCATCGCGCGTTCGGTTTCAATTTCACTATGTCCGCATATTCCCGCCCAGTGCTCCTGCTGCTCTGTGGCTTGTTATTGCTCACGGTTTCTATTGCCGTATTGAATACGTTAGTCCCTCTTTGGTTGACTCACGCTCAGTTGTCAACCGGCCAGGTGGGTATGGTGAGCTCTTCTTACTTTACCGGCAACCTGGTAGGCACGCTGATAGCGGGCAAACTGATCAAACGCATCGGCTTTACCCGCAGCTATCATCTTGCCTGCGTGGTGTTTGCCGTTGCGACGGCCGGTATGGCGCTGTCGCTCGATTTTTGGAGCTGGATGGGCTGGCGTTTCTTTGCCGGCATTGGCTGCGCCTGGATTTGGGTGATCGTTGAAAGCGCCTTACTGCGCAGCGGTAACCTGTCCAACCGCGGGCAACTGTTGGCGGCCTATATGATGGTTTACTATCTTGGCACCGTGATTGGTCAACTGCTGTTGAGCCTGGTATCGACCGAATTGCTGAACGTGGTGCCGTGGGTGGCCACCATCATCATCTGCGCCATGCTGCCCATGCTGTTTGCGCGGGTTAACAGCCAGCATGACGAACCGCAGCAGGCGGCGGTATGGCCAATGCTGAAACGCCGCAGCGCGCGGCTGGGCATCAATGGTTGCATTATCTCCGGTATTGTACTCGGTTCACTGTATGGCTTGATGCCGCTGTATTTATCCCATCAGGGTATGAGCGACGCCAACGTCGGTTACTGGATGGCGCTGCTGGTCAGCTCCGGTATTGTCGGGCAATGGCCGGTAGGGCGCCTGGCCGATCGCTATGGCCGCCTGTTGGTGCTGCGCATTCAGGTGTTTGTGGTGATCCTCGCCAGTGTGGCGATGCTCGGCAACTATGCCATGGCGCCGGCGCTGTTTATTCTCGGCTGCGCCGGTTTCACGCTGTACCCGGTGGCGATGTCCTGGGCCTGCGAGAAAGCGCTGCCGCATGAGTTGGTGGCGATGAATCAGGCGTTGCTGATGAGCTACACAATCGGCAGCCTGCTTGGCCCGTCAATGACGGCGTTGTTGATGCAGAATTATTCCGACCGCCTGCTGTTTGTGATGATTGCTGCCGTTGCGCTGGTGTACCTGATGATGTTGCTGAAAAAGCCAAACCATCACCAAACTCCGCTGGCTGCTGCCTGAGATAAAAAAACCGGCCATTGCGCCGGTTTTTTTATCTCGACAAAAAGATCAATAAATCACTTTATGGCCGTAGCTTTCCAGAATGCCTTTGACGCGATCCATCGTGTCCGCTTTTGGTGGGTGGACGCCGTCCAGCTTGTACTCTTCCCCCATCGCCACCCATTTGTGCTTGCCGAGTTCGTGATAGGGCAGCAGCTCGATTTTCTCGATGTTGGTCATGTCCTTGGTGAACTCACCCAGCATGTGCGTTGACTTGTCATCGTCGGACCAGCCGGGCACCACCACATAACGGATCCAGGTGCGCTGGTTGCGTTTCGCCAGATAGCGGGCGAAGTCCAGCGTGCGGTGGTTGGAGACGCCGACCAGGTTCTGATGAATGTCGTCGTTCATCTGTTTCAGATCCAGCATCACCAGATCGGTGGCATCCAGCAATTCGTCGATCACCGGATCGTAACGACGCACAAAACCGTTGGTATCCAGGCAGGTATTGATACCTTCCTGCTGGCATGCACGGAACCAGTCACGGACAAATTCGGCCTGCAAGATGGCTTCGCCGCCGGAGGCCGTCACGCCGCCGCCGGAAGCGTTCATGAAGTGCCGATAAGCGACGGTGTCTTTCATCAGCTCTTCTACGGTCACTTCTTTGCCGCCATGGGTGTCCCAGGTGTCGCGGTTATGGCAATACAGGCAGCGCATCAGGCAACCCTGGAAGAAAACGATAAAGCGGATCCCGGGACCGTCAACGGTGCCACAGGATTCGAAGGAGTGAATGCGACCTTTCACTGACATTGCAGGGGGTTCTCCAATATTGACTGTCAAACGCAGTCTAAAAGTAGGCTCATAACCGCCGGCCAGGGATCAGCGATGCAGCTACCGGATAGGCCCGGTGGCTGGGGTGGAACGATTCCTGCTGGCCGGTTATTGCGCCGGATAACTGTTTTGCCGGATATCCATCAATTTCATTCAGTATAGCTATCTGGCAAAACAGACTCGTGATGAGTCAGGGAAACTGCGTTTGTTAAAAGGGCCGGAAAGATCCGGCCCCGGTATTCAGCTTAACCACCGGGCGGGAAACCCCGCCCGGATGGGGCAATTACATCGACTGGGTGAAAGTACGGGTAATCACGTCTTGCTGTTGTTCTTTGGTCAGCGAGTTGAAACGTACGGCATAACCGGATACGCGGATAGTCAGCTGAGGGTATTTCTCAGGGTTTTCCATCGCTTCCAGCAGCATTTCACGGTTCATCACGTTGACGTTCAGGTGCTGGCCGCCTTCGATGGAGGCTTCGTGATGGAAGTAACCGTCCATCAGGCCCGCCAGGTTGGCTTTACGCACGTCGTCATCTTTACCCAGAGCGTTTGGCACGATGGAGAAGGTGTAGGAGATCCCGTCCTTCGCGTAAGCAAACGGCAGTTTGGCTACGGAGGTCAGGGAGGCTACAGCGCCTTTCTGGTCGCGGCCGTGCATTGGGTTGGCACCAGGACCGAATGGAGCGCCTGCGCGGCGACCATCTGGAGTGTTACCGGTTTTCTTGCCGTAGACCACGTTAGATGTGATGGTCAGTACGGACTGGGTCGGTACCGCATTACGGTAGGTACGCAGTTTCTGAATTTTCTTCATGAAACGTTCTACCAGGTCACAGGCGATGTCATCAACGCGGGCATCGTTGTTACCGAACTGCGGGTATTCACCTTCGATTTTGAAGTCTGTCGCCAGGCCGTCTTCGTCACGGATGGTGGAGACTTTGGCATACTTGATGGCAGACAGGGAGTCGGCCGCTACCGACAGACCGGCGATGCCGCAGGCCATGGTGCGGTAAACGTCACGGTCATGCAGGGCCATCAGCGCAGCTTCATAGCTGTACTTGTCGTGCATGTAGTGAATGATGTTCAGCGCGGTCACGTACTGTTTGGCCAGCCAGTCCATAAAGTGGTCCATGCGTTCCATGACTTTGTCATAGTCCAGCACGTCGTCCATCATTGGCGCTTCTTTCGGGCCTACCTGGATTTTCAGTTTTTCATCAACGCCGCCGTTGATGGCGTACAACATGGTTTTCGCCAGGTTGGCGCGGGCGCCGAAGAACTGCATTTGTTTGCCGACGATCATCGGGCTGACGCAACAGGCGATGGCATAGTCATCGTTGTTGAAGTCAGGGCGCATCAGGTCGTCGTTTTCGTACTGTACGGATGAGGTGTCGATAGACACTTTCGCCGCGTATTTTTTGAAGTTCAACGGCAGCTTTTCAGACCACAGGATGGTCATGTTCGGCTCCGGAGACGGCCCCATGGTGTACAGGGTGTTCAGGAAACGGAAGCTGTTTTTGGTGACCAGCGTACGGCCGTCAACGCCCATACCCGCCAGGGATTCAGTTGCCCAGATTGGGTCGCCGGAGAACAGTTCATCATACTCAGGGGTACGCAGGAAGCGCACCATACGCAGTTTCATTACCAGGTGGTCAATCAGTTCCTGCGCTTGCTCTTCGTTCAACTTGCCCGCTTTGATATCGCGTTCGATGAACACGTCAAGGAAGGTGGACACGCGGCCGAAGGACATTGCTGCGCCGTTCTGGGATTTCACCGCGGCCAGGTAGCCGAAGTAGGTCCACTGCACGGCTTCTTGCGCGGTAGTCGCCGGGCTGGAGATGTCACAGCCGTATTTGGCGGCCATTTCTTTAATCTGGGCCAGAGCGCGGTGTTGTTCAGCGATTTCTTCACGCAGCTGAATGGTCATTTCCAGATCTTCGCCGTTTTCGAGCTTGTTCTGCAAAGATTTGAACTGGTTCAGCTTGTCGGCCATCAGGAAGTCGATACCGTACAGCGCAACGCGGCGGTAGTCGCCGATAATACGGCCACGACCGTAAGCATCCGGCAGACCGGTCAGCACGCCGGATTTGCGGCAGTTCAGGATGTCTTTGGTGTAAACGTCGAATACGCCCTGATTGTGGGTCTTACGGTAGTCGGTGAAGACTTTTTTCAGCTGTGGATCCAGTTCGCGGCCATAAACCTTGCAAGAACCTTCAACCATTTTGATGCCGCCGAACGGGATCAGGGCGCGTTTCAGTGGTTCGTCGGTCTGCAAGCCAACGATGGTTTCCAGCTCTTTGGCAATGTAGCCTGCGTCATGGGAAGTGATGGTCGCGACAACGTTGGTGTCGAAATCAACCGGCGCATGGGTGCGGTTCTCCAGTTTGATCCCTTCCATAACCTTGTCCCACAGGGTGGAGGTGGCCTGAGTTGCGCCGGCCAGGAAGGATTCATCACCCTCGTAAGGAGTGTAGTTTTTCTGGATGAAGTCACGAACGTTGACTTCATTCTGCCAGTCACCTTTGCTGAAACCTTCCCAAGCTTTGGCTAACTTCTCGTTAAGTTCGGTCATTATACACCTACCTTTAATTGTGGATTTCTAACTCGGCGCACGGTAACTGGCAGCTTAATGCTGCTGTTCGCCACCACGCAGATAAATTACCCAGTAAGTCAACCCAACCAGCAGGCCGCCGCCAATGATATTGCCAATGGTGACTGGGATCAGGTTGTCGATGATGAAGTTGCTTACGGTCAGATGAGCAAATTGCTCGGGTGCTGCCCCTACGGCTTGCCAGAACTCCGGCGTGGCGAAGTGTTTAACCACGATACCCATAGGGATCATAAACATGTTGGCGATGCTGTGTTCGAAACCGCTGGCGACAAACATGCCGACCGGCAGGATCATGGCGAACATTTTGTCCATCAGGCTGCGGCCGGAATAGCTCATCCACACGGCCAGGCAGACCATCAGGTTAGCCAGAATGCCGAGGCAGACAGCCTCGATAAAAGTGTGGTGCAGCTTGTGGTCAGCGGTTTGCAGGACGTTCAGGCCCCACTGGCCGTTGGCGACCATGTGTTCACCGGAAAACCAGATGAGTGCCACAAAGAACAACGCGCCAATCAGGTTACCGATATAGACGTTCAACCAATTGGCTGCCAATTGGCACCAACTGATGCGGCCGCTGGCCTTGGCAATCACAATCAGCACGGTTGAGGTGAACAGGTCTGCACCTGAGACCACAACCAGCATTAACCCCAGAGAGAAACAGATGCCGCCGACCAGTTTTGCCAGGCCGAAAGGCACACCGGCAGTGCCGGTAGTCGCAGTGATATAAAACACGAACGCGATGGAAATAAAGACGCCGGCAGTGATCGCCAAATAAAAAGTTTTCAGCGGGTGCTTGGTGGCTTTATACACGCCTGCATCTTCAGCGATTTTCGCCGTTGCCGCAGGTAATATCAGATCGAAGGGGTTGTCAGCTTTCACACTAACTCTCTCTCTTAAGGGTTAAAACAACGCAATGAGATACTAGCAAAGCAGTATAGGGTAAAAATTGATTTGGATCATAAGGCGGGGAACTAGAACGGTGAAAAACCATAAAAACAGCAGGGTTTAATGGTGTAGTGATTTGATTTTTAATGAAAAAATATTTTTTAATCTTTACAAATAATTTTGAATTGGCAGGATAAACCTCCCTTTGAAAGGTTAAATATTTATGCGTATTGTCTCTTTTTGGCAGTTAAAATTTACCTGTCGGTTAATTATTACTTCACCGTTTTGCAACAATTAACGTTTTGTTCATCTTGTTTGTTGATAAGTGCGTAATTAGCCGGAAAAAATAAAAGAAGAAAACGGTGATTTAACCGTCAAAATAAGATCTGGCTATTTTCTTTGCTGCGTTTACGAATGCGATGTACAGCAAACTATCTCTTTAGGAGTGGCGCCGGCAGGCAAGCTGCCGACGCATTAAGACTGCGGTTATGCCTGTACCCAGTGGCGGCGCTTGGCGTTTTGCAGTTTTTCGTAGGCCGCCAGCAGCGCCTGATGCGCCGGTAACGCTTTCAGATCGCTGTCGACAGCGAACAAGCCGTTAAAGCGCTCTTCGCCGCTGATGGCCGCAGAGGCTGCGTCGACCGCTTCCTGACCGTACATTTTCACGAAGGCGCCGTAGTACTGCGCCGGATCGCGGTCCGGCTCCTGCGTCAGCAGCAGCAGGGTTTGCAGGCAACGGTAGTAATTGCTGCGCGCCGGGCTTAACACCGATCCGTTAAAGTCCTGGGTCCATTCCGTCCAGATCAGTGCCTGTTCCATATCGCCGCCCGCGAGTGCCAGCATGGATTTCAGCTCGCCCACGCGCAGGGTGTGCCAGGCGTTGTCTTTACCGGAGGCAATGCCCAGCAACTCGCGCACGCGGGTGAAATCGTCCAGGCCTTCGTCGTCCAGGCGCTCAATCAGCGCCAGATATTCTTGTGGCTCCCATTCGCTGCCCGGCAGTGCCAGCAGGGTATCACGCAGGTGCGCGCCCATGCTGTTATTGGCCAGCAACAGATCTTCCGCCGGGTAGATGTCGGACATGCCAGGTACGATGATACGGCAGGCGTAAACGTCCAGGTGCTCGTAGTCGGCGATGTACACTTCGGCGCCTTCTTTGTCGAAAATGCTCATCAGCGTGGCGAATTCTTCCTGCGTGCTGCCGCTGAAACTCCAGTCGACAAACGGGTAATCCGCATCCTGCTTGAACATGTCCCAGGAGATCAAACCGCTGGAATCGATAAAGTGGGTTTCCAGATTGGTGTGTTCGGCCACTTCTTCGTCATCGAAGGTTGGCGCGGTGAACACGTCCAGATCCTTCAGACTACGGCCCTGCAGCAGTTCAGTCACGGTACGCTCAAGCGCCACGCCGAAGTCGGGATGAGCGCCGAACGAGGCGAAACAGGTGCCGTTGGCCGGGTTGAACAGCACTACGCAGATTACCGGGTAGTTACCGCCCAATGAGGCGTCATAGGACAGGATCGGGAAGCCTTCCTGTTCCAGGCGGGCAATGGCTTCCACCACGCCTGGATAACGGTTCAGCACTTCGCTCGGGATCTCCGGCAGGCTGATGGATTCGGCGATAATGCGGTTTTTAACATAACGCTCGAAGACTTCGGAAAGGCCCTGCACGCGAGCTTCGTTCGCGGTGTTACCGGCGGACATGCCGTTGGAGACGTACAGGTTGCCGATGATGTTCATCGGAATATAGACCGTCTGCTGGTCTGACTGACGGGAGAACGGCAGGGCGCAGATGCCGCGATCGCCGTTGCCGGATTGCAGATCGATCAGATCGCCGGCGGTCAGTTCCTGCTCTGGATCGTAGAACGCATGCAGGCGTTCGTCGAGGATGCCTTCCGGCAGCGAATCGTCGGCCGGGATCGGGAACCATTTCTCATTCGGATAATGCACGAAATCGCCTTCGGCAATGTGCTTACCCAGATAGAAATCGGCAAAGAAATAGTTGGTGGAAAGGCGCTCGAAGTATTCGCCCAAAGCGGAAGCCAGCGCGGCTTTTTGGCTGGCGCCTTTACCATTGGTGAAGCACAGCGGGCAATCGCGATCGCGGATGTGAACCGACCATACGTGCGGCACCGGGTTCAGCCAGGAGGCTTCTTCGATATTAAAACCCAGATCGCTTAATTTCTGTTGGAAACGGGCGATGGAGTCTTCCAACGCGGCGTCTTTGCCAGGGATAAAAGTTTGCGTCATTGTCTTCACTTTTTGAGCGTACTAAAAACGCGCAATGATACGGGGTTTTACGCCCAAGCTCCATGTATTCCTAAAGCGACGGTAAAGTCACAGTTTTTTTAAGGATAAGGGCCATAATTCAGCGGGTTATCTATCAAGGAGAAACCTAATGAAATCAGTGAAACTCAGCGTTGTGGCACTATTCCTGGCGGGCGTAAGCGGTTCTGCGCTGGCATTGCCTTCCATCACTTTGTTGGCGACCGGCGGCACCATTGCCGGCGGCGGCGAATCGGCGACAAAATCCAACTATACGGCGGGCAAACTGGGCGTCGATGCGTTGGTGAATGCGGTGCCGGAGCTGAAAAACGTCGCCAATGTGCAGGGTGAGCAGGTAGTGAACATCGGTTCGCAAGACATGAACGATGAGGTGTGGCTGAAACTGGTGAAGAAAATCAACGCTGACTGCGGCAAAACGGACGGTTTTGTGATCACCCACGGCACCGACACGCTGGAAGAAACCGCTTATTTTCTCGATTTGACCGTCAAATGCGACAAGCCGGTAGTGATCGTTGGAGCGATGCGCCCGGCGACGGCGATGAGCGCCGACGGCCCGTTCAATCTGTATCACGCCGTGGTGACGGCGGCGGATCCGCAATCGGCCAAACGCGGGGTGCTGGTGGCGATGAACGACAGCGTGCTGGATGCGCGCGACGTGACCAAAACCAATACCACCTCGGTGCAGACCTTCCAGTCGCCCAATTTCGGTCCGCTCGGTTATATCCATAACGGCAAGGTAGACTATCAGCGCTCACCGCAGCGCAAGCATACTACCGATACCCCCTTTGACGTATCCAGCCTGACCGAGCTGCCCAAAGTCGGCATTGTCTATAACTATGCCAACGCTTCCGATGCGCCGGCCAAGGCGCTGATCGCTGAAGGCTATCAGGGCATTGTCAGCGCCGGGGTCGGTAACGGTAACCTGTATAAAACGGTGTTTGATACGCTGGCGACCGCCGCACATAACGGTGTGGCGGTAGTGCGCTCTTCCAGAGTGCCGACCGGTTCCACCACGGAAGATGCGGAAGTGGATGACACCAAATTCGGCTTTGTCGCCGCCGGTACGCTGAACCCGCAAAAAGCGCGGATCCTGCTGCAGTTGGCGCTGACTCAGACCAAAGACACCAAACAAATCCAACAGATGTTTAATCAGTATTGAGTAGTGAACGACGGGGGCATCGCTCCCCGTTTTTTGTAGCCGGGCGATGCTGTAGGCAATCGCAGGCCGAAGCGGCGGGGATTATGCCAGCAGCGCCTGTAGCCTGATTGTGCCTCTGGCGGATTCACAGCAACATATTTGCCCGCGTTTTTGCCCGCGTTGCGGCAATGGCCGGTGGATTGCAGCCTGGTCGAAGAGCCGGGTTAGCTGAATACAGCATAAAATACCGCGTTAACCCACTGAATTCCCCGATGGCGCAGCGTTTTATCGCACAAAAAAACGCAGTGGCGACAGAGCCTGTTATTCCGTGCTGCGGTAGTTTGCTGCTTGCGGGTGAATAAGCATTGCAGCAGCGTTACGTGAGTGATAAAACCGATGCGTTGGTTAACTCGACAGTTAACTTTGGGCGTATTTCGGTTGGCCAGTCTCATTGGCGAATAGTGAATGTGGTGAGGGGAAATGACTCAGGTTTATAATTTTAGCTCTGGCCCGGCAATGCTGCCGGTTGAAGTGTTGCGTCGTGCGGAACAGGAACTGTGCAACTGGCACGGTCTCGGCACCTCGGTGATGGAAATCAGCCATCGCAGTAAAGAGTTTATCGAAGTTGCCCAGCAATCCGAACAGGATTTGCGCGATCTGCTGAAGATCCCCTCCAACTACAAAGTGCTGTTCTGCCATGGTGGCGCCCGTGCACAGTTTGCCGCATTGCCGCTGAACCTGCTGGGTGATAAAACCACTGCGGACTATATCGATGGCGGTTACTGGGCGCACAGCGCCATCAAGGAAGCCGAGAAATACTGCACGCCTAATACCATTGATGTGAAAACCACCGTTGACGGTCTGCTCGGTATCAAACCGATGAAAGAGTGGCAGTTGAACGACGATGCGGCTTATGTGCACTACTGCCCGAATGAAACCATCGACGGCATCGCTATCGATGAGACGCCGGACTTTGGCGACAAAGTGGTGATCGGCGATTACTCCTCCACCATTTTGTCCGGCCCGCTGGATGTCAGCCGCTTTGGCGTGATTTACGCCGGCGCGCAGAAAAACATTGGGCCGGCAGGCCTGACGTTGGTGATCGTACGTGACGATCTGCTGGGTAAAGCTCGCCGCGAAGTGCCGTCGATTCTCGATTATACCGTGCTGGCCGAGAACGATTCCATGTTCAATACGCCGCCGACCTTCGCCTGGTATCTGTCCGGCTTGGTGTTCAAGTGGCTGAAAGAACAGGGTGGTCTGGTGGAGATGCACAAGCGCAATCAGGCCAAGGCCGAGTTGCTGTACGCAACCATCGATAATTCTGATTTCTACCGCAGCCGCGTAGCACAGGCTAATCGGTCCTGGATGAACGTGCCGTTCCAGTTGGCTGACTCGGCGCTGGACAAAGTGTTCCTCAGCGAAGCGGAAGCTATCGGTCTGCAGGCGCTGAAAGGTCACCGGGTGGTTGGCGGCATGCGTGCTTCTATTTACAATGCCATGCCGCTGGCCGGCGTGCGGACATTAACCGACTTTATGATCGACTTCGAACGTCGTCACGGTTAAGCCTCGCTGCCTGCTTTGCGCGGGCAGCTTTCGCTGTTGTCCTTTTGCATTAAAGCGGCTCCGGCATTTTCCCGGGGCCGTTTCGTTTATCAGATTTTGGAGAGTTTTGTTCACATGGTGGATTCCCTGACGTTACAACCGGTCGCCCTGGTCAATGGCACCGTCAACTTACCCGGCTCCAAGAGCGTGTCCAACCGTGCTCTGCTGCTGGCTGCGCTGGCGGAGGGAACGACCACGTTGACTAACCTGCTGGACAGCGACGACGTGCGCCATATGCTGAATGCGCTGCAGGCGTTGGGCGTGAGTTATCAGCTGTCCGACGATCGCACCACTTGTATCGTTGAGGGCGTTGCCGGCCCGCTGGTGGCCAGCGAGCCGCTTGAACTGTTCCTCGGCAATGCCGGTACCGCGATGCGCCCATTGGCGGCGGCGTTGTGTCTGGGTAGCGGTGATGTGGTGTTGACCGGTGAACCGCGCATGAAAGAGCGGCCTATCGGCCATTTGGTGGATGCTCTGCGCCAGGGCGGCGCGCAAATTGATTACCTGGAACAGACCGACTATCCGCCATTGCGCCTGCGCGGCGGCTTTCACGGTGGTGACGTGACCGTCGACGGCAGCGTTTCCAGTCAGTTCTTGACCGCGTTGCTGATGACTGCGCCACTGGCTGAGCAGGACACGAATATCCATATCAAGGGCGAACTGGTTTCTAAACCGTACATTGATATCACGTTGCATCTGATGCGTACCTTCGGCGTTGAAGTCAGCCACGACAACTACCGCGTGTTCAATATTCAAGGCCGCCAAACCTACCGCTCACCAGGGGATTACCTGGTAGAAGGCGATGCATCCTCCGCTTCTTATTTTCTGGCGGCGGCGGCGATTAAAGGCGGCACCGTACGCGTGACTGGCATCGGCAAGAAAAGCGTTCAGGGCGACACCAAATTTGCCGACGTGTTGGAGAAAATGGGCGCTCGCATTACCTGGGGCGATGACTTTATCGAATGCAGCCGCGGTGAGTTGCGCGGCATCGATATGGATATGAACCATATTCCGGACGCGGCGATGACCATTGCCACCGCAGCCCTGTTTGCCGAAGGGCCGACCACCATCCGCAATATCTATAATTGGCGGGTGAAAGAGACCGATCGCCTGGCCGCCATGGCGACTGAATTGCGTAAAGTAGGCGCTGAAGTGGATGAAGGTGAGGACTATATTCACGTGGTGCCGCCGGCGAAGCTGAAGTTTGCCGATATCGGCACCTACAACGATCACCGTATGGCGATGTGCTTCTCGCTGGTGGCGCTGTCGGATACCCCGGTGACCATCCTCGATCCGAAATGCACCGCCAAAACTTTCCCGGACTATTTTGAGCAGTTGGCGCGCATCAGCCAATTGGCGTAACCGGTAGTCAGATGATTTCTTTTAAGGCCCTTAACCGGGCCTTTGTCGTTTTTAATGCCTGGTCGCCGAGGCTTCTTCTATACTTTTCTGCGGTTATGCGCTTATTTTCAACAACCAGACAGTTCCAGGGTAACAGTTCGTCTCTGGGCAGCGTATAATACGCCACCGTATCTGCCTCGATTGGGCAGGCGGCAGGGGCGTTCGTAATTATGCTTTCGCGTTGTGCTGACGGCAGGTTGCGTCCCTGTGAGGTTTTCTACCTGAAGGAGAGAGAAATGACGGCTACAGCCCCGGTGATAACCGTTGATGGACCAAGCGGCGCAGGCAAAGGCACTCTGTGTCAAGCGTTGGCCGAATCCCTTGGTTGGCGTTTGCTGGATTCCGGCGCGATTTACCGCGTGCTGGCGTTGGCGGCACTGCATCATCAGGTCGATATCACCTCTGAGGAGGCGCTGGTTCCGCTGGCCGCACATCTCGACGTCCGCTTTGTTGCCCAGGAAGGCAAACTGCAGGTCATTTTGGAAGGTGAGGATGTCAGTAATGAGATCCGCACTGAAACCGTCGGTAATACCGCCTCGCAGGCAGCGGCTTTTCCGCGTGTGCGCGAAGCTTTGCTGCGCCGCCAGCGCGCGTTCCGCGAAGCTCCCGGTTTGATTGCTGATGGCCGCGATATGGGTACGGTGGTGTTCCCCGATGCACCGGTAAAGATTTTCCTGGATGCCAGTTCGGAGGAGCGTGCGCACCGCCGCATGCTACAGTTGCAGGAAAAGGGCTTTAATGTTAACTTTGAACGTCTTTTAGCCGAGATAAAGGAACGGGATGACCGTGACCGCAATCGGCCTATCGCGCCACTGGTGCCGGCTTCCGACGCCCTCGTGCTGGATTCTACCAGCATGTCGATCGACGAAGTCATCCAGCGTGCGCTGACTTATGCACATGAAGTGTTAGCGTTGCCGCAGCAATAAACTGCAGCGACGTTATTGCTTTTTGTCATATTTGTCATAGCGGTATCGAACTATATCGGGTAAAATTTTACCCCTGTAACCTAAACCCTGTCGGCATGGAGCCAATGGCGGGGTATGTGAAACAACCCCATTCGGCGGGATGCTAAATGGACGTTAAACTATAGAACCCTGAAGATTAAACATGACTGAATCTTTCGCTCAACTCTTTGAAGAATCCCTGAAAACAATCGAAACCCGTCCGGGTTCCATCGTTCGTGGCGTTGTAGTTGCTATCGACAAAGACGTAGTACTGGTTGACGCCGGTCTGAAATCTGAGTCTGCCATCCCGGCTGAGCAATTCAAAAATGCGCAGGGCGAGCTGGAAATCCAGGTAGGCGACGAAGTTGACGTTGCGCTGGACGCTGTTGAAGATGGCTTCGGTGAAACTCTGCTGTCCCGTGAGAAAGCTAAGCGTCACGAAGCTTGGATCACGCTGGAAAAAGCTTACGAAGAAGCTGAAACTGTCGTCGGTGTTATCAACGGCAAAGTTAAGGGTGGCTTCACTGTAGAGCTGAATGGTATTCGTGCGTTCCTGCCAGGTTCCCTGGTTGACGTGCGTCCAGTACGCGACACTCTGCACCTGGAAGGCAAAGAGCTTGAGTTCAAAGTCATCAAGCTGGACCAGAAACGCAACAACGTTGTAGTTTCTCGCCGTGCGGTTATCGAATCCGAAAACAGCGCAGAACGCGATCAACTGCTGGAAAACCTGCAGGAAGGCATGGAAGTTAAAGGTATCGTTAAGAACCTCACTGACTACGGTGCATTCGTTGATCTGGGCGGCGTAGACGGCCTGCTGCACATCACTGATATGGCTTGGAAACGCGTTAAGCATCCAAGCGAAATCGTCAACGTTGGCGACGAAATCACTGTTAAAGTGCTGAAGTTCGACCGCGAGCGTACTCGTGTTTCCCTGGGCCTGAAACAACTGGGCGAAGATCCATGGGTTGCTATCGCGAAACGTTACCCAGAAGGCACCAAGCTGACTGGTCGTGTAACCAACCTGACTGATTACGGCTGCTTCGTAGAAATCGAAGAAGGCGTTGAAGGTCTGGTACACGTTTCTGAAATGGATTGGACCAACAAAAACATCCATCCGTCCAAAGTTGTTAACGTGGGCGATGTAGTGGAAGTTATGGTTCTGGACATCGATGAAGAACGTCGTCGTATTTCTCTGGGCCTGAAGCAGTGCAAATCTAACCCATGGCAGCTGTTCGCAGAAACCCACAACAAGGGCGACCGCGTTGAAGGTAAAATCAAGTCTATCACTGACTTCGGTATCTTCATCGGCCTGGACGGCGGCATCGACGGCCTGGTTCACCTGTCTGACATCTCCTGGAACGTTGCAGGCGAAGAAGCAGTACGTGAATACAAGAAAGGCGACGAAATCGCAGCGGTTGTTCTGCAAGTTGACGCAGAGCGCGAGCGTATCTCTCTGGGCGTGAAGCAACTGGCTGAAGACCCGTTCAATAACTACCTGTCTATGAACAAGAAAGGTACTATTGTTACTGGTAAAGTCACTGCAGTTGACGCCAAAGGTGCTACAGTTGAATTAGCAGGCGGCGTAGAAGGTTACCTGCGTGCATCTGAAGCCTCTCGCGACCGCATTGAAGATGCAACTCTGGTTCTGAATGTAGGCGACGACGTTGAAGCTAAATTCACCGGCGTTGACCGTAAGAACCGTGTAGTAAGCCTGTCCGTACGTGCTAAGGACGAAGCTGACGAGAAAGATGCTATCGCTACTGTTAACAACAAACAGGAAGAAAGCAACTTCTCTAACGCAATGGCTGAAGCTTTCAAAGCGGCTAAAGGCGAGTAATGACGGGGGGCGGTTTCTGACCGCCCCGATACGGTAGTTTAGCTGCAAAGCTTGGAGGACTCATGACCAAGTCTGAACTTATTGAAAGACTTGCTGGCCAGCAATCTCATGTACCGGCGAAAGCCGTTGAGGATGCAGTGAAAGAGATGTTAGAACACATGGCTGCAACGTTAGCCGATGGTGAACGCATCGAGATCCGCGGATTCGGCAGTTTTTCTCTTCACTACCGTGCTCCGCGCGTTGGTCGCAACCCGAAAACTGGTGATAAAGTTGAGTTGGACGGCAAGTACGTTCCTCACTTCAAGCCAGGTAAAGAGCTGCGTGACCGCGCCAATATCTATGGTTAATCACTGATTATCCATAGAGTTGTTGCTTGTAAAGAATATAAAACGGTGCCTCAGGGCGCCGTTTTTTTTTTGCCTGCCGCTCAGCTGTTTTCTGATTTCTTAGCCTTCCGTTCTGACTTTTTTTGCGTGCTACGCCGCAGCTTAGCATCAATAAATGAAACCATTATCGTTAACCTGCAGCCTGTGCCGCGAGCCGTCGCATTGCAACTGGCGGCTGCCTGAGTATGGGGGAACAATCCTGTCCATGGGGTGCGATGTGCAATAGTTGCACGTCCTTCTGTCGGACGGGAGAAAGGTCGATCAAAACTTCGCTGGATCTGGCGGTTATCGCCGTTGTCTGCGGCATTCTGCCGTTACTGGTGCTACCGCAATTACCCGATGCGTTAACAACTTTGTTGGTTGTTTTACCCGCTAGCTTGATGCTGCGTTTCCGTTGGGCGGGCTGTCAATTTATTGGTTGGGGAGCATTGGGATTTCTGTGGGCGACCTTCAATGCCGGTAATCTGGTGGCGCAAGTCGAACAACTGAGCCGCGGGCCGGAGGTGACCGCCGTGGTACAAGTTGCCGGTGTTACTTTGGTGCCCGCTGCGAGCAAACAAACGCTGATGCGTATCGAACAGGTTGACGGGCGCTGGCTAACGCCATCAATTGCCTTTACCACCGTTTGGCAGCCGGAAGAGCCGCAACTCTGTGCTGGGCAGCGTTGGGAACTCCGGCTGCGTCTGAGAGCGGTGCACGGAAAACTGAACGAGGGGGGCTTCGATAGCCAGCGTTGGGCGATGGCGCAACGTCAGCCACTGACTGCACAGGTGAAGCGCGCCAGGCTGTTGGAGGGGAGTTGCAACTGGCGGCAGCGTATTATCAGCCATGCCGAGAGCAACATGGGTGACCTGAAATATAAATCGGTACTGCTGGCTTTAGCGTTTGGCGAAAGAACCTCGCTGGACCCTGAGTTACGCACTCTGATGCTGAAAACCGGCATTGCGCATCTGATGGCGATTTCAGGCCTGCACGTGGCTATGGCGGCCATATTGATTTGGCTGGCGCTACGGGCGGTTCAGTTCTTGTTGCCTGCACACCTGATCGGCTACCGCTTCCCATTGTTAGCCAGTTGGTTTGGTACCTTGGCGTATGTCTGGTTGGCTGGCGCACAGCCCCCGGCGGTGCGTACTGCCTTGGCGTTGACGCTGTGGATGTTGCTGCGCCTACGCGGTATTCACTGCACTTCCTGGCAGGTATGGCTGTGGTGCGTGGGGTTAATTCTGATCTGCGATCCGCTGGCGGTACTGTCAGACAGTTTCTGGTTATCGGTACTGGCGGTGGCCTGCCTGATCTTTTGGTTCGAATGGATGCCGTTAAGTGCACGTTTCCGCTCTGCCTGGTACTGGGCACCGGTGCGTTGGCTGCACATTCAGTTTGGTATCACGTTGCTGCTGGTGCCGATGCAGGCCGCTTTGTTTCTCGGCCTGACGTTGACCTCTATGCCGGCGAATCTGTGGGCGGTACCTGTGGTTTCTCTGGTGACGGTTCCTTTGATTTTGATCGCGGTAATTTGTGGCGCTTTACCGCTATTGAGCGGCGGATTCTGGTGGCTGGCCGATTTGACACTGCTATGGGTGTTTACGCCGCTGCATTATTTGCAGCGTGGATGGATCGATCTGGGCGCCGCCTCGCTGTTGGTCAGCGCAGCGGGTTGGCTGCTGGTTATCTACTGGCGTTTTCACTGGTGGTTATGCTATACGGCAGGCTTGGCCGCTGTGGCGATATGTTGCGTGCTGTGGCGGGAAAAAGAACCCTCATATCGTTGGCGGGTCGACATGCTGGACGTCGGGCATGGCCTGGCGGTAGTGATCGAAAGAAACGGAAAGGGGATACTGTTCGATACCGGTGATCGCTGGGCGACGGGCAGTGCTGCGGAACGTCATATTTTGCCAATGCTAAACTGGCGGGGTATCGATCTGGAGCAAATTATCATCAGCCACGATCACCTTGATCATACCGGGGGCCTGGAAGAGGTAAGGCAAGCATTTCCTCAGGCCACGGTACGCAGCCCGATACTTGACCCGTTTCATTTACCCTGCGTGGCCGGCGAAAGCTGGCGGTGGCAATCGCTGCAATTTCAGGTGTTATGGCCGCCGAAAGCGCTAAAGCGACCGGTCAATGACGATTCTTGCGTGATCCGCGTTGATGATGGCCAATATAGCCTGTTGCTGACCGGCGACGTGGAAAAGCAAGCGGAAGCGCAGTTGCTCAGATTACAACGCGATCGGCTGGCATCCACAGTGCTTCAAGTTCCACATCACGGTAGCAGGACGTCCTCGACGCCGCCGTTTCTGCGTGCGGTAGCGCCGGAGGTGGCTTTGGCGTCCGCATCTCGTTACAACAAATGGCGATTACCTGCCGTTAAAGTTATCGCCAGATATCTGGCAAATGGCATTATATGGCGCGATACTTCGCGGTCAGGTCAGATATCCGTGCTTTTTTTCGACAACGATTGGCAAATTAAAGGCTTTCGTGAACAATTAATGCCCCGTTGGTACCATCAGCGGTTTGGCGTAGAGGGTGATAATGAGTAAAATAGGCCGCTATTTCTTCCGATGCTGGTATTTGCATGATGAATGATAAAGATCTCTCCACTTGGCAGACTTTCCGTCGCCTCTGGCCGATGATCACTCCTTTTAAGACCGGGTTGATTGTGGCCGCCATTGCGTTAGTGCTTAACGCGGCCAGCGATGCCTTTATGTTGTCCTTGCTTAAACCTTTATTGGATGACGGTTTTGGGAAAACCGAGAGCAGCATTTTGCTTTGGATGCCGTTGGCCGTCATTGGCTTGATGGTGGTACGTGGCCTGACGGGCTTCGTTTCCAGCTATTGTATCTCATGGGTGTCCGGTATGGTGGTGATGCATATGCGCCGCCGGCTATTTGGCCATATGATGAGAATGCCGGTATCCTTCTTCGATCAGCAGTCAACCGGCACGCTGTTGTCGCGTATCACCTATGACTCTGAGCAAGTGGCCTCATCCTCTTCCAGCGCATTGGTCACCGTGGTGCGTGAAGGCGCGTCGATAATTGCGTTGTTCAGCATGATGTTCTACTACAGCTGGCAGTTATCGGTGATTCTGATTGTGCTGGCACCGATCGTGTCTATCGCAATTCGCATTGTTTCCAAACGCTTCCGTAGTATCAGTAAAAGCATGCAGAACACCATGGGGCAGGTCACCACCAGTGCCGAGCAGATGCTGAAAGGTCACAAGGAAGTGCTTATTTTTGGCGGCCAACAGGTGGAAACCGAGCGCTTCAACTCGGTCAGCAACCGCATGCGCCAGCAGGGCATGAAGCTGGTTTCAGCATCTTCAATCTCTGACCCGATTATTCAGTTGATTGCTTCGTTAGCGCTGGCGTTTGTACTGTACGCTGCGAGTTTCCCTAGTGTGATGGCAACCCTGACCGCCGGTACCATTACTGTGGTGTTCTCGTCGATGATCGCCTTAATGCGTCCACTGAAATCGCTGACCAACGTCAATGCCCAGTTCCAGCGCGGGATGGCTGCTTGCCAAACGTTGTTCTCGATTTTGGATATGGAGCAGGAAAAAGATACCGGCACCCGTGAAGTGGCGCGTGCTAAAGGCGATATCGAATTCCGTAACGTGACTTTCTATTATCCAGGGAAAGAAACGCCGGCACTGCGTGATATCAATCTGAGCATTTCAGAGGGCAGAACCGTAGCATTGGTGGGCCGCTCGGGATCGGGCAAATCGACTATTGCCAACCTGCTGACCCGTTTCTATGACGTCCAGGAAGGCGAAATCCTGATGGACGGGCATGACTTGCGCGAGTATACCTTGGCGTCATTGCGCGATCAGGTCGCTCTGGTATCGCAAAACGTGCATTTGTTTAACGACACCATCGCTAACAATATCGCTTACGCTCGTGAAGATCGTTATAGCCGGGAAGAAATCGAGAAGGCTGCGCGCATGGCTTATGCCATGGATTTCATTGATAAAATGGAGAATGGTCTGGATACGGTGATTGGCGAGAACGGCGTGATGTTGTCCGGTGGCCAGCGTCAGCGTATCGCTATCGCGCGCGCACTGTTGCGCGATTGCCCGATTCTGATCCTTGATGAAGCAACTTCAGCGCTGGATACGGAATCAGAACGCGCCATTCAGGCCGCGCTGGACGAACTGCAGAAAAACCGTACCTCGCTGGTGATCGCGCACCGTTTGTCGACCATTGAAAAGGCTGATGAAATCCTGGTGGTGGAAGATGGACGCATCGTTGAACGCGGTGAGCATGCGGCGCTAATCGAACGGCGCGGGGTCTACGCACAGCTTCACCGCATGCAGTTCGGCCAATAATGATCGAGCGCATTTGGTCGGGTAGCTCATTGCTATACCTGCTGTTGTTGCCGTTGTCCTGGCTGTACGGTCTGGTCAGCGGTTTGATTCGGCTGAGTTATCGCTGTGGCCTGCGTAAAAGCTGGCGTGCACCTGTGCCGGTGGTGGTGGTGGGAAACCTTACCGCCGGCGGCAACGGTAAAACGCCAACGGTGATCTGGCTGGTGGAGCAATTGCAACAGCGCGGATACCGGGTGGGTGTGGTATCACGCGGTTATGGTGGCAAAGCGGCATCTTATCCGTTGGTATTGGATGAACACACTACGACCCAGCAGGCGGGCGATGAGCCGGTATTGATTTATCAACGCACCGGTGCGCCTGTAGCCATTTCGCCAAAGCGTGCGGAAGCGGTGCAGGCACTGCTGCACCAGCAGAAACTCGATGTTGTCATCACAGATGACGGTTTGCAGCATTACGCGTTGCAACGTGATTTTGAACTGGTGGTGATCGACGGCGTGCGCCGTTTTGGTAATGGCTGGTGGTTACCGGCGGGCCCGATGCGTGAACGCGCGTCGCGCCTGAACTGCGTGAATGCGCGGATTGCCAACGGCGGCGTGGCTCAGGCGGGTGAAATCGCCATGCGGTTGCAAGCGCGTGAGGCGGTCAATATCGCCAGCGGCGCGCGTCGGCCGGCGGCTGAGTTGCCGCACGTGGTGGCAATGGCCGGGATTGGCCATCCGCCACGCTTTTTCGCCACGCTGGAAAAGCTTGGCGTGGATGTCGAGAAAGAAGTCGCGTTCGCCGATCATCAGGAGTACCAACAGGCTCAACTGGCGGCGTTGGCGTCATCTGAGCAAACGCTGCTGATGACTGAAAAAGATGCGGTCAAATGCCGTATTTTTGCCCAGCCCAACTGGTGGTATTTACCGGTAGATGCGGTTCTTCCCCCCGATCAGGCTGAGTCGTTGCTGCAAAGTATCGAAGCGCTGCTGACGAAATAACTCAAACGGCCAGCGCGTTAAGCCCCAGAGCTTGCGCGCAGGCGTTTATCGAACGCTGTTGCGTTTGTTGATACAGCGCCAATTCATCAATCACCTCTGCCCCCAGTGCCTGCTCGAAAGCGGCACGGCTCGATGCTGCATTGTACTGAGCATGCCGGTTGTCACCCAGATTAGACTGGAAAATGCCTGCAGCGCTAACCGGTAAGAAGTCTTCATACACCAAAGGTTGAAAGCGAACGTGCTCCTGAGCTATCAGTTGTTCCAGCGTGCTGTTTTTATCCAGCGAGTCTTTGGCCGCCAGGCCGCACTCGGTAGGGAAATAGCGGAACCATGCCAGTTGCTGCTTACGCAAGGTTGCATAATCATCTGGAAACGCCTGGAAGTTTTCTGCCAGTAACTGATTGTACCGCTCGGCGTTCTTTTCACTTGGCGGTGCCTGCAAGGCATCGTTGGTAGCTTGCAACAGGCGGTCATACAGAGCGCGGCCTTTCGGGGTCAGCGCTACGCCACGTTGCTCGATTTCGCCAAAACGCGCGGTATGATGTCCGCCCGCGGTGCTGCCGTCATGTTCGACAAAGGCTACGCTTTCTTCCAGCGCTTTAAAGCTGGTTTGGCGTAGCAAAATTGGCCGACGGCGAGGCGGCGGGCCTTCGATAACGGCTTTAGGCGTGATTCCCCGACCGGGCATCGCTTGCTGGACGAGGTCGATATTCAGCGTGCGTGGCGTCAAATGGTTGATGTGCGGGCCCTTGAACGCCACTACGTCTGCAATCAGACGGTGCTGATCGTGCAATTGTTGATATTCGGCTGCACTGACGGTCGCCCGGTTGTGCCAACGAAAAGTTTCCAGCGCCTGTTCGATAAATTCACTGGCCTGGCTGTCATCCAACCCGCCCTGAGCTTCCTGCAAGACGATCAACTCCAGCACACGTTCAGTAAATATGCGGCGGCGGGCCAGCAGTTGCTGGGCCAACTGACGTAACGCCGGGCTTTCAATCAGCTCTAACCGTAATAATGAGGTGAAAACCCGGAATGGGCTGATCTGCAGCGCATCTTCATGTACTGCGCGAAACGCGGTGGAATGAACCGGAACTCCTGCCACGGCCAGGTCGTAATACCCGACCGGTGACATGCCCATGACGTTAAACAGCCGTCGCAGAGTAGCCAGCTCATCCGCCGTACCTACCCGGATTGCCCCGTGGCGTTCCATGGCCAGTCTTTCGATTTCACCGGTAATTTGTAATTGATGCGCCAATGCGGCATCTTCGCGCAGGACCTGTCGGTTGGTTTCCGCAACCAGTTCGAGCAAATCGCCATAGAGAGGTACCTCTTTTTGGTACATATCTGACATGGCGTGGGAGAACCTGGAGCGGATTTCATTCGGTGAGACGAACTGCTGGGCGGTCATGCGCATAGCTCCTTTATTCGGGATAATCTGAAAAATAGTATTTTTTGCGGTAAAAGTGCTGGCTGAAAGGCCATCCGCCTTGTTTTCACCCCAAGTTTAGCTATCTCGGTTGGGTTTTGTTATAGCTTGGACAAGCATATTGGATTTTTATGCGTTAGCTCTCATTTGCAATGGTCCTGGCGGAAATGACGGCCGTCCGGAAGGCAATGTTTCTGAGTGGGAACGGCAAAAATAAATTAATTAATCTATGCATAATCATGGACATAAAAACAAATTTGGCGGAATTATAAAAATATGCCAATAAATTGCTTGTGTAAAATCTAGATTTATGAGTAAATGCTTGTCGGCCTGTGATACAGACCTATTTATGTTCGAGTTTAGATTTAAGCAGTTCCTCCAAAAACGTTATCATCTGATTCCGCTTCAAAGACGAACCTTCTAAGTACCTCCCATAAGTAATGTTCCTAAAAACGGCCTAAATTGCCTTATGGCAGGTTTTGTATATATATTTAAAAGGTAAATGTGTAATGTCTAAGAAAACGGGTCAGGTTAAATGGTTCAACGAAAGCAAAGGTTTTGGTTTCATTGAGCAAAACGACGGTGGTAAAGATGTATTCGTACATTTCTCTGCAATCGCGACCGACGGTTTCAAAACTCTGGCTGAAGGCCAGCGTGTTGAGTACAGCATCCAGGACAGCCCGCGCGGGCCGGCTGCCGCCAACGTTGTTGCTCTGTAACTAAACAGGCAATGACGTAAAGAGATCTTAATACAACCATGATGAGGCGTTAATGCCGATTCATTGCGGAAGATATTAAGTTCAACAAGCCCGCGTAATGCGGGTTTTTAATTTTTTGCTCACGAGAGGTTTGTTACGAAAAACTTTAGGATGGGCTGGTAGCGTCCAACAATAATAAAAATAACGTTGTTAAGGATGCTCAAGTAAAAGGATATAAGTTATGTTTAAAAATACTGTGTTACAAATGGGCCGTGTGAAATGGTTTGATCAAGCTGCAGGCTATGGTTTTATTTCACCGGTAGATGGTAGCGACGAAATCTATGTTAGCCGTCGTTCTATCGCCAATACTAAAAATAAATCGTTAAACGAAGGTCAGAACGTTGAGTTCTCGATCTATCGCAGCTCCCACGGGCTGTCAGCGGCAGACGTCATCGCGTTCTGACCCACCCCTTCCTCGCCAGTGCCGGTGCCGCCACCCCAAGCACTGGCGAAGAAAAATCTTCTGATATCCACTATTATCGAGCAATCGCTTAACGACTTTGGATGTCAGGATGCTTACCCCGGTTATTTCTCTTGCCGCCGCCCGCGCGCTTCATCTTGCCGCACAAGGGCTATTATCCCCGATTAAACGCAAAGCCAAACCCGACGATGTGGTTACCGCCATTCAACGTATGGGATTACTGCAAATAGATACCATCAGCGTTGTCGCACGCAGCCCCTATCTGGTGTTGTTCAGCCGCCTGGGCGATTATCAGCCGGAATGGCTGGAACAGGCGCTGGCCAGTCGCCAGCTGTTCGAATATTGGGCGCACGAAGCCTGTTTTTTACCCATTGAAGATTTTGGTCTGTTGCGCCATCGCATGCTGCAACCGCAGGGTATGGGCTGGAAATATTCTGAAGAGTGGGTGAAAAAGCATCAGGGGGCAATGGACGATCTGCTGTTGCATATCGAAGCCAGCGGGCCGGTGCGTTCGGCAGATTTTAATGCCGAAAAAAGAGGGAATAGCGGTTGGTGGGACTGGAAGCCAGAAAAGCGCCACCTCGAAATCTTGTTCACTGCCGGTAAATTGATGGTGGCCGAACGGCGTAATTTTCATCGTGTTTACGATCTGACAGAAAGGTTACTGCCGCACTGGGATGATGAGCGTCATGCGTTACCTGCGGACCATGCGCAGCAGGAAATGCTTGGCAGGGCTTGCCGTTACCTGGGGATTTTCAGGGCTGAATGGTTGGCGGATTACTACCGTCTGAAGCGGGTTACGCCGAAAGTACTGCTGGCATCGCTACAGCAACGGGGCGAAATAATGCCGGTGGTCGTTGATGGGCTGGACGGCGATTTTTACGTGCATCATTCACTGGTGCAAGAACTGCAGTTGGCAGAGCAGGGGGCGCTAAAATCCAGTGTGACCACCTTGCTTTCTCCGTTTGACCCTGTGGTTTGGGATCGCCGACGTGCGCTGGAGCTGTTCGATTTTGATTACCGGCTGGAGTGTTATACGCCGAAGGAAAAGCGACAGTACGGTTACTTTACCCTGCCGGTGTTGCAACGGGGCGAGTTGATTGGCCGCATTGATGCCAAAATGCATCGGCGACAGGGCATTTTCGAAATTATCAGTTTCCACCCGCAGGCCAAAGTTCGGTTTGGCAAACAACGTGCACAGGATCTTCGGCAGGCAATTACGCGCAGTGCAAAATGGCACGGGGCCAAACAGGTGACGCTGGGGGATATTCCGGCACAGTTGGCCGTCGAATGGGGTGAAGGGTGGGAAGTGGAATAACGAGCGGCGTTGTTAGCGTGGGTAAAACGAATTTTCAGCGCCGCCCGTTACAATCAGATCTATGCCTTAGTTGCTGAAATTGGCAAACAGGGCGATGATTTTGTGAATACGTTTGATCATGGAAAATGTCTTTTTTTGTGACTTGCATCACAAAATTTTACGCCTGCATCGCAGTCAATTCAATCCCCCGCGTCAGATTAAAAGGCAGCGGTAAAACAGCGGTGATTAACCTGGCACATAGCGTTATGCTATTCTCACGCACTTTAGATCTCCACTCAGGAGGAAGCATGGACCACCGTTTACTCGAAATCGTTGCCTGCCCGGTTTGCAACGGTAAGCTCTATTTCAATAAAGAAAACCAGGAACTGGTCTGCAAAGTGGACGGCCTTGCCTATCCGCTGCGTGATGGCATTCCCGTACTGCTGGAAAACGAAGCGCGTTCGCTGTCATTGGATGAGAAACACGCATGAGTTTTATCGCTATTATTCCAGCCCGTTACGCATCAACCCGTTTGCCGGGCAAGCCGTTGGCCGATATTCACGGTAAGCCAATGGTGGTGCACGTAATGGAACGTGCACGTGAGTCCGGCGCCAGCCGCGTTATCGTAGCGACCGATCACCCCGAAGTGGCCAAAGCGGTCAAAGCCGCCGGTGGTGAAGTGTGCATGACCAGCCCGCATCACCATTCCGGCACCGAACGCCTGGCGGAAGTGATCGAGCATTATGGTTTTGCCGATGACGAAATCATCGTTAACGTGCAGGGTGACGAACCGATGATCCCGCCGGTGATCGTACGCCAGGTGGCAGAAAATCTGGCAGCCAGCCAGGCCGGTATGGCCACTCTTGCGGTACCGATCGACAGCGCGGAAGAAGCCTTTAACCCCAATGCCGTCAAAGTAGTGATGGATGCACAGGGTTATGCGCTCTATTTTTCACGCGCGACTATTCCCTGGGATCGGGAACGTTTTGCTCAATCCAAAGAAAGTATCGGTGACAGCCTGCTGCGCCACATCGGCATTTACGCCTATCGTGCCGGTTTTGTACGCCGTTATGTCAGTTGGGCGCCAAGCCAACTGGAGCAAATTGAGCTGCTGGAGCAACTGCGGGTGCTGTGGTACGGTGAAAAAATCCACGTGGCAGTCGCTAAAGCCATTCCGACCGTGGGTGTCGATACGCCGGAAGATCTGCAGCGTGTGCGCGACAGCATCAAAGGCTGAGCATTAAACGCCGGCATGTCAACTGGCGTGCCGGCAGTACAATTTCCCACCTTTTATCCCCATTTTGTTGATCTGCGTTGAAGCTTTTTTTTGCTTACCGTTCGATGATGTCAGCGTCTCCTCCTTATCTCTTGAGGTTATTTCCTTATGGAGCAGTTACGCGCCGAACTGAGCATTGTGCTGGGCGAATCTATCAGCCGGCTGGAACGCGTTAGCGAACAGCCTTATGCACACATGTATTCACTGTACGATCAACAGGGCCACGCTATCCCGCTGATGGCAAAAAGCTTTGTCTGCCAGGGGATCGCCCAGCAGGAAGCCTATAAGCTGTCGATGCTGGCGCGTGAAGGGGATATCCGCCTGCCGACGGTGTATGGCGTGGTCTATACCCATCAGGCTCCCTATAAAGAGATCCTGTTGATCGAGCGTTTGCGGGGCGTGTCGGTGGAGGCGCCGACGCGAACGCCGGACCGCTGGAATATGCTGATGGAACAGATCGTCGATGGCGTATTGGCCTGGCACCGTATCGACAGCCACGGCTGCGTCGGCACGGTTGACAGCACGCAGGAAAACGACTGGTTTTGTTGGTATCAGCAGCGGGTCGAGGTGTTGTGGTCGACGCTCGGGAATCTCAACTCGCCGCAGTTGACGATGGCCGATCGCCGCTTGTTGTATCGCACGCGGGAGGCGCTGACCCATTTTTTTGTCGGTTTCGACGATCCTTGTGTGCTGGTGCACGGCAACCTGTCATTGCGCAGCATGCTGAAAGATGCCAAAAGCGACCAACTGCTGGCGATGCTCAACCCTGGGATGATGCTGTGGGCACCGCGTGAATATGAGCTGTTCAGGCTGTGCGAGGCCGGGATGCCCAGCCAACTGATGTTTTATTATTTGCAGCGGGCACCGGTATCGGAGTCGTTCCTGGTGCGACGTTGGCTGTATGGCGTATGGGAAGCGGCAGGGCGGTTAATTCACACCGGCAAGCTGGATAGGCAGCTGTTTGACCATGCGTCGAAACAGCTGCTGCCCTGGCTTGCCGGCTAGTCGGTAGAGGCCTCATCGGCCCCTTTGAGCGATTGCCACAGGCTGCCCAAGGTTTCATACCAGGCACGTTCGCTGTGGCCAAGGAACATGGCTGAGGGGACTACGCGATCCCAAATATTTAACCTGGAGCTGATGGCCAACTGATTGGCCGGCGCCGGAATAGGGTGCAGCCCCTTGGCTTCAAAAAAGCGCATCGCCCGCGGCAAATGGTTGGCTGAGGTCACCAGTATAAACGGTTGCTGGCCGACCAGCTTCGACACCTGTAACGCCTCTTGCTCGGTATCCATCGGGCGATCCAACAACACCATATCGCTACGCGGCACTCCCAGGCTTTCCGCTACCCGCGCCGCAGTTGCCGCGTTGCTCAAGGTATTGGCGCCGCCGGCACCGGTGAACACCATCTTGCTGCCCGGATGCGCGAGATATAAGCGCACGCCCTCCGTCACTCGTGGCAGGCTGTTACCTATCAGGTTGGAGCTGGGAGCCCAATCCGGGTTAAAGGTATAGCCGCCACCCAGCACCACGATATAATTCACCTGGTCATTGCCACGATAGGTTACATATTCAGATTCTATCGGTCGCAACAGCCGGTCGGCCACCGGCTGCAGGCTGAAAAGCAGTAAAAACAGCCAGCTCAGTGATAAAATTACTTTGCCGCTTTTTTGCCAGCGGGTGAACCATAGCAGCAACAGCGCCAGCCCCATCAACAGCAGCAGCGCAGGTAATGGCATTAAAATGGCGCCAATGAACTTTTTCAGGTTGAACAGCATCAAAAATCAGGTCCTTTTGGGCGAAAAAACGACATCCGGGCACAATCAGGCCGCAAGAAGATTCATTCTAAGCCAGTCTGTGCCAAAATAGCAGGTTTGAATGGGCTGGCGCTTTGCCCCCATCAGGATAAGATCAGCGGAGCCGTTGTCCATGCAGGATCGCAATTTTGACGATATTGCTGAAAAGTTTGCGCGTAATATTTACGGCACCACCAAAGGGAAGATCCGTCAGGCGGTAGTCTGGCAGGACCTGACCACGCTGCTGGCCCAGTTGCCGCAGCGGCCGCTGCGCATTCTGGATGCCGGCGGCGGCGAAGGCCACATGGCCTGCCAACTGGCAGAATTAGGACATCAGGTGTTGTTGTGCGATCTTTCTGGTGAGATGATCCAACGCGCTGCACAACTGGCCGAACAGAAAGGTGTGAGCCAGAACATGCAATTCATACAAAGTTCAGCGCAGGATATTGGTCAGCACTTGGAACAGCCGGTTGATCTGATATTGTTCCATGCGGTGCTTGAATGGATTGCTGAACCTGAGGCGGCGTTGCAGGCATTGTTCAACTGCCTGCTACCCGGCGGCGCACTGTCATTGATGTTCTTTAATGCCAACGGCCTCTTGATGCGCAACGTGGTGTTGGGTAATTTCCAACTGGTGAATCCAGAGGTCAGAAGGCGCAGAAAGCGCTCTTTGTCGCCGCAATATCCGCACAACCCGCCGCAGGTTTATGGCTGGCTGGAGCAAATGGGCATGCGCATCAGCGGGAAAACCGGCGTGCGGGTGTTCCACGATTATCTGCAGAGCAGGCAGCTACAGACGCAAAAATTTGAAGAGTTACTGGCGCTTGAACAGCACTATTGCCGGCAGGAGCCGTACGTGAGTTTGGGGCGCTATATTCACGTCATGGCGCATAAACCAAACCTGAAGGACGAACTATGAGTGAATTTTCCCAGACAGTACCCGAACTGGTCGCCTGGGCACGGAAAAATGATTTCTCTATTTCGCTCCCTACGGAGCGTCTCGCGTTTTTGCTTGCTATCGCCACCCTTAACGGCGAGCGACTGGACGGCGAGATGAGCGAAGGTGAGCTGGTTGATGCATTTCGCCATGTCAGCAAGGGTTTCGAACAGACGCATGAAACGGTGGCGGTCCGCGCCAACAATGCGATTAACGACATGGTGCGCCAGCGCCTGTTAAACCGCTTTACCAGCGAACTGGCAGACGGCAATGCGATTTACCGTCTGACCCCGTTGGGCATCGGTATCACCGATTACTATATCCGTCAGCGCGAATTCTCTACGCTGCGCCTGTCGATGCAGCTGTCGATCGTGGCGGAAGAGCTAAAGCGCGCCGCCGACGCCGCCGAAGAGGGCGGAGATGATTTCCATTGGCACCGCAACGTGTTTGCACCGCTGAAATATTCGGTGGCGGAAATCTTCGACAGTATCGACATGACCCAACGGCTGATGGATGAGCAACAGCAGGGCGTGAAGGAAGATATCGCCGCACTGCTGAATCAGGATTGGCGCGCGGCGATCTCCAGCTGTGAGATGCTGTTGTCCGAAACTTCCGGCACGCTGCGCGAGCTGCAAGATACGCTGGAGGCGGCGGGCGACAAGCTACAGGCCAACCTGTTGCGCATTCAGGATGCGACGCTGGGCGGGATGGAACTGGGTTTCGTCGACAAACTGGTGTTCGATCTGCAAAGCAAGCTCGACCGCATTATCAGCTGGGGCCAACAGGCGATTGACCTGTGGATCGGTTACGACCGCCATGTGCATAAATTTATCCGTACCGCGATCGACATGGATAAGAACCGTGTGTTCGCTCAGCGTTTGCGCCAGTCGGTGCAAAACTATTTTGACAACCCATGGACGCTGACCCATGCCAACGCCGATCGTCTGCTGGATATGCGTGACGAAGAACTGGCGCTGCGCAGCGAGGAAGTGACCGGGGAACTGCCGCCGGATCTGGAGTTCGAAGAGTTCAGCGAGATCCGCGAACAACTGGCGGCAATGATCGAACAGGCGCTGAAGATTTATCAGGAACAACAGATACCGCTCAATTTAGGGGCGGTAATGCGCGATTATCTGGCGCAATATCCGCGTGCTCGTCATTTCGACGTAGCACGTTTAGTGGTCGACCAGGCTGTGCGCCTTGGTGTGGCTGAAGCAGATTTTTCAGGGTTGCCGGCGCAATGGCAGGCAATCAATGATTACGGAGCCAAGGTCCAGGCCCATGTCATCGACAAATATTGAACAAGTAATGCCAGTCAAGCTGGCCAAGGCATTGTCTAACGCGCTGTTCCCGGCGCTCGACAGCCAACTGCGTGCAGGTCGTCACATCGGTATCGATGAGCTGGATAACCATGCCTTCTTAATGGATTTTCAGGACGAACTGGAAGAGTTTTACACCCGCTACAACGTGGAACTGATCCGCGCGCCGGAAGGCTTTTTCTACCTGCGCCCGCGTTCCACTACCCTGATCCCGCGTTCGGTGTTGTCCGAGCTGGACATGATGGTAGGGAAAATCCTGTGCTATCTCTATCTCAGCCCAGAGCGTCTGGCGCATGAGGGGATTTTCAGCCATCAGGAGCTGTACGACGAGCTGCTGAGCCTGGCGGATGAGACCAAATTGCTGAAGTTCGTTAACCAGCGCTCCACTGGCTCGGATCTCGATCGTCAGAAACTGCACGAAAAAGTGCGTACCTCGCTGAACCGTCTGCGTCGTCTGGGCATGGTCTATTTCATGGGCAATGACAGCAGCAAGTTCCGCATCACCGAAGCCGTGTTCCGCTTTGGCGCCGACGTGCGCAGCGGTGACGATCCGCGTGAAGCGCAACTGCGCATGATTCGTGACGGTGAGGCGATGCCGGTCGAAAACAGTCTGTCGCTGAACGACGAGAGCGAAACTGAAGACCAGCAGGTTGATAACACTCCGGACAGTGCAGAGGATGAACAGGAATGATTGAACGCGGTAAATTTCGCTCGCTGACGCTGGTTAACTGGAACGGCTTCTTTGCTCGTACCTTTGATCTGGATGAGCTGGTGACCACGCTGTCCGGCGGTAACGGGGCCGGGAAATCCACCACTATGGCGGCTTTCGTCACCGCGCTAATCCCCGATTTGACGCTGCTGCACTTTCGTAATACCACCGAAGCCGGCGCCACCAGCGGTTCACGCGACAAAGGCTTGCACGGCAAGCTGCGCGCCGGGGTCTGCTACTCGACTCTCGACGTGATCAACTCGCGCCATCAGCGCGTGGTGGTTGGCGTGCGTTTGCAGCAGGTAGCCGGTCGCGACCGTAAGGTGGACATCAAGCCGTTCACCATTCAGGGGCTACCGACAGCGGTGCAGCCTACTGAACTGCTGACCCAAACGGTAGGCGAGCGCCAGGCGCGCGTACTGACGCTGCAGGAACTGAAAGAGCGCGTCGAAGAGATGGAAGGCGTGCAGTTCAAGCAGTTCAACTCCATCACCGATTACCACGCTTTAATGTTCGATCTGGGCGTGCTGCCGAAACGCCTGCGTTCGTCCGCCGATCGCAGCAAGTTTTACCGCCTGATCGAAGCCTCGCTGTACGGTGGGATTTCCAGCGCCATCACCCGATCGCTGCGCGATTATCTGTTGCCGGAAAACAGCGGCGTGCGCAAGGCGTTCCAGGATATGGAAGCGGCACTGCGTGAAAACCGCATGACGCTGGAAGCGATCCGCGTCACTCAGTCGGACCGTGACCTGTTCAAGCACCTGATTTCCGAAGCCACGTCCTACGTGGCGGCAGACTACATGCGCCATGCCAACGAACGGCGCATTCATCTGGACGGCGCGCTGGCGCTGCGCAGCGATCTGCTGGGCAGCCGTAAACAACTGGCCGCCGAGCAGTATCGCCACGTGGAAATGGCGCGTGAATTGGCAGAGCAGAGCGGTGCGGAATCCGATTTGGAAACCGACTACCAGGCCGCCAGCGATCACCTGAATCTGGTGCAAACGGCGATGCGTCAGCAGGAAAAGATCGAGCGTTATGAAGGCGATCTGGAAGAGCTGACCTACCGCCTGGAAGAACAGAACGAAGTGGTTGCCGAGGCCAGTGAGCAGCAGGCCGAAAACGAAGCGCGCGCCGAGGCGGCCGAACTGGAAGTGGATGAACTGAAAAGCCAGCTCGCCGATTACCAGCAGGCGCTCGACGTGCAGCAGACCCGCGCCATTCAGTATCAGCAGGCGTTGCAGGCCTTGGAACGGGCTCGCTCGCTGTGCCAACTGCCAGAACTGACCGCTGAAAATGCCGAACAGTGGCTGGATACTTTCCAGGCGCGTGAGCAGGAAGCGACGGAAGCGTTGTTGATGCTCGAGCAGAAACTGAGCGTGGCCGACGCCGCGCACGGTCAGTTTGAACAAGCTTATCAGCTGGTGGGCAAAATCGCCGGCCAGGTCAGCCGCAGTGAAGCCTGGCAATGCGCGCGCGAATTGTTGCGCGATTGGCCTTCGCAGCAGCACCTTGCCGAACGCGTGCAGCCGCTGCGCATGCGCCTGAGTGAACTGGAACAGCGTTTGCGCTCCCAACAAGATGCCGAGCGTCTGCTGCAGGAGTTCTGCAAGCGCCACGGTCAGGAGTACCAGCCGGACGATCTCGATGCGTTGCTGCAAGAGTTGGAAGAGCGTCTGGAATCGCTGTCGCAGAGCGTCAGCGACGCTGGCGAGCGCCGAATGGAAATGCGTCAGGAACTGGAGCAGATCCAGCAGCGCATTCGCGAGCTGACCGCACGTGCGCCTGTCTGGTTGGCGGCTCAGGATTCCCTGAGTCAGCTTAGCGAGCAGAGCGGTGAAGAACTGGAAAGCAGCCAGCAGGTGACCGAGTTCATGCAGCAACTGCTGGAGCGTGAACGTGAAACCACCGTTGAGCGCGACGAAGTGGCTGCCCGCAAGCGTGAAGTTGAAGCGCAAATCGAACGCCTTAGCCAGCCTGGCGGTGCCGAAGATCAACGTTTGGTGACCCTGGCCGAACGTTTTGGCGGCGTGCTGCTCTCTGAAATCTACGACGATGTCACCATCGACGATGCGCCTTACTTCTCGGCGCTGTACGGCCCATCGCGCCACGCGATCGTGGTGCCGGATCTGTCGCTGGTGCGCGAGATGCTGGAAGGTCTCGAAGATTGCCCGGAAGATCTCTATCTGATCGAAGGGGATCCGCAGTCTTTCGATGACAGCGTGTTCGCCGTCGAAGAGCAGGACAGGGCGGTGTTGGTGAAAACTGCCGATCGTCAGTGGCGTTATTCGCGTTACCCGGAAGTGCCGCTGTTTGGCCGCGCCGCGCGTGAAAACCGTCTGGAAGTGCTGCATGCCGAGCGCGAAACGCTGGCTGAGCGCTACGCGACGCTGTCATTCGACGTGCAAAAGACCCAGCGTTCGCATCAGGCTTTCAGTCGCTTTATCGGCTCCCATCTGGCGGTGGCGTTTGACGCCGACCCGGAAGCGGAAATCCGTGGCCTCAATTCCCGTCGCGGTGAAATCGAGCGTGCGCTGAACAACCATGAAGCGCAAAACCAGCAGCAGCGGCAGCAGTACGATCAGGCGAAAGAGGGCATTTCGGCGCTCAACCGGCTGATGCCATTGGTGTCACTGCTGAATGACGAAACCTTGCAGGACCGGGTGGAAGAGATCCGCGAAGAGCTGGAAGAGGCGCAGGATGCCGCGCGCCATATTCAGCAACACGGCGTTTCCCTGACCAAGCTGGAACCCTTGCTGTCGGTGTTGCAAAGCGATCCGCAGCAGCATGAACAGCTGCAGCAGGATTACACCCAGGCGCAGGGCGTACAGCGCCAGGCCAAGCAGCAGGCGTTTGCTCTGATCGAAGTGGTGCAGCGTCGTGCGCACTTTGGTTATACCGACTCCGCCGGCATGCAGAACGCCAACAACGATCTTAACGACAAGCTGCGCCAGCGTCTGGAGCATGCGGAAGCGGAACGTACCCGCGCCCGTGAGCAACTGCGTCAGTATCAAACCCAATTTACCCAGTACAGCCAGGTACTGGCATCGCTGAAAAGTTCGTATGACGCGAAGCGCGACATGCTGAAAGAACTGAGCCAGGAACTGGTGGACATTGGCGTGCAGGCGGATGCCAACGCCGAAGCGCGTGCACGAGCGCGTCGTGACGAGTTGCATGCGGCGCTGAGTACCAACCGTGCGCGCCGTAATCAGTTGGAAAAACAGCTGACCTTCTGCGAAGCGGAAATGGACAGCCTGCAGAAGAAACTGCGCAAGCTGGAGCGCGACTATTACCAACTGCGTGAGCAGGTGGTGACCGCCAAGGCGGGTTGGTGTGCGGTTATGCGCATGGTGAAAGACAACGGCGTTGAACGCCGTCTGCACCGTCGCGAACTGGCTTATATGGACGGTGACGAGCTGCGCTCGATGTCGGATAAGGCGCTTGGTGCGTTGCGTCTGGCGGTGTCGGATAACGAACATCTGCGCGACGTTCTGCGCTTGTCGGAAGATCCAAAACGCCCGGAACGCAAGATTCAGTTCTATATCGCGGTGTATCAGCATCTGCGCGAGCGTATCCGCCAGGATATCATTCGTACCGATGACCCGGTTGAGGCCATCGAACAGATGGAAATCGAGCTGGGTCGCCTGACCGAAGAACTGACCGCGCGTGAGCAGAAGCTGGCGATCAGTTCCAAGAGTGTGGCGAATATCATCCGCAAAACCATCCAGCGTGAACAGAACCGCATCCGCATGCTCAACCAGGGTCTGCAGGCGGTGTCTTTCGGCCAGGTGAAAAGCGTGCGGCTGAACGTCAACGTGCGCGAAGCGCATGCGACGCTGCTGGACGTGCTGGCCGAACAGAGGGAGCAGCATCAGGATCTGTTCAACAGCAACCGTCTGACCTTCTCTGAAGCCTTGGCCAAGCTGTATCAGCGCCTGAACCCGCAGATTGATATGGGGCAACGCACGCCGCAGACTATCGGTGAAGAGCTGCTGGATTACCGTAACTATCTGGAGCTGGAAGTGGAAGTGTTCCGCGGCTCTGACGGTTGGCTGCGTGCCGAGAGCGGCGCGTTGTCTACCGGGGAAGCGATAGGGACCGGGATGTCGATTCTGGTGATGGTGGTGCAGAGCTGGGAAGAGGAATCACGCCGTCTGCGTGGCAAGGATATCTCACCTTGCCGCTTGCTGTTCCTCGATGAAGCGGCGCGACTGGACGCCAAGTCCATCGCAACGCTGTTCGAGCTGTGCGATCGTCTGGAAATGCAGCTGATTATCGCTGCGCCGGAAAACATCAGCCCGGAAAAAGGCACCACTTATAAGCTGGTGCGTAAGGTGTTCCAGAACCATGAGCACGTGCACGTAGTGGGGCTGCGCGGTTTCGCCAATGAGCTGCCTGCACCGGGCACTGCTGCGGTAGAAACGCCGTAAAACGCAAAAAAGTCCGCTAATAATCTGAAAATAGCCGCCCTGGGGTGGCTATTTTTTTGTGTGCATGGATGATAGTCCTGCTTTTTTATCCGCTAAAAACCGGGTAGCTTAATGAAATAACAGTTATTAGCGGCGTCCAAGGGCAAAATGGCCTTTCTGTTCGTATACTGAAATTAACAAGCGGTTTTTGATGTATTTTTTGTGAGCATACAGGGGGCAATGGATGTTGCTTAAAAATGGAAACACTTTACGGCGTCTGGCGCTGAGCTGCGCAATCGCATCTGGACTTGCGTCGTCGTTACCCGCATGGGCAACCGTGCCTGCGTTTCCGGTAGCGTCATCCGGCATGTCAGTTGCGCAAAGCCGTTCGGAATTATTGGCGGCATTGCCGAAAGGAATGACACCGCACTATCTTTCAACGCTGGCTCCTTTGTACGCCGCTAACCGGATGCAACTGATGTGGCAGGATCGCGAGGCGGTTCAGCAGTTCCAGCAGCAGTTGGCCGAACTGGCCATGTCCGGCGTGCAGCCGCAGTTTACCCAATGGGTGAAGCTGCTGACCGATCCGGCGATTACCGGCGTGGCGCGCGACGTTGTCCTGTCTGATGCTATGCTGGGGTATTTGCAGTTCGTTTCAGCCATCGGCGCCAACGGTAACAGCTGGTTGTATAGCAATATTCCCTACAAGCTCGGCCTGCCGCCTAATGCGGTGATTAATCAATGGCAACTGGCGGTGCGTCAGGGCAAGACGTTGGCTTATGTCACCAAGCTGGCGCCGCAGCACCCGCAATACGCCAAGATGCATCAGGCGCTGCGCGACATGCTGGCCGATAACCGTCCATGGCCGCAGATGGCTAACGGTCCGAGCTTGCGCCCGGATCAACTGAGCAGCGACATTGCCGCCCTGCGTGAGATCCTGGCGCGCAATGGCATGCTGACCGCCGCGTCGGTGCAAACGCAGGAGCCGCCTGCGGTACTGACCGGTTCGCGCAATGAACCGGACGATGGCGGCTTGTCAGTCGATGAAGAGAAAAGCCGCGAAAGCAAAAGTGTGGTTATCAGCCCGTCTGCCGCACCGGTAAAAGATCTTGCCGCATCGCCGGAATCGCCATTCGCCCAGCAGCCAGCCGGCCCGGTGACCGTCACTGATAACGCTTATACCCCCGATCTGGTCGAAGGCGTTAAACGCTTCCAGAAATGGCAAGGTTTGACCGCTGACGGCGTGATTGGCGCCCGTACCCGCGAATGGCTCAACGTGTCGCCGCAAACGCGCGCTTCGCTGTTGGCATTGAATATCCAGCGTTTGCGCATCCTCCCTGGCTACGTCGACACCGGGATCATGGTTAACATTCCCAATTACTCGCTGACTTACTACCAGAACGGCAATGAAGTGCTTTCCTCACGGGTTATCGTCGGTCGGCCTAGCCGCAAGACGCCGCTGATGAACAGTGCGCTGAACAACGTCGTGGTCAACCCGCCGTGGAATGTGCCGACTACGCTGGTACGCGAAGATATTGTGCCAAAGGCAATGCGTGACGGCAGCTATTTCCAGAAACACGGCTATACCGTGCTTTCCGGCTGGAGCAATGACGCTGAAGTCATCAACCCGGCGATGATTGACTGGAACATGGTGTCTGCGCGTAATTTCCCATACCGCATTCGTCAGGCACCGGGCGCCACCAACTCGCTGGGGCGTTTCAAATTCAACATGCCGAGCTCGGATGCTATCTATCTGCACGATACGCCGAACCACAATCTGTTCCAGAAAGATATTCGTGCCCTGAGTTCCGGCTGCGTGCGCGTTAACAAGGCATCTGATTTGGCTAATATGCTGCTGCAAGATGCCGGCTGGAACAATACCCGCGTTTCCTCCACCCTTAAAGGGGGAAATACCACCTACGTAAATATACGTCAGCATATTCCGGTTAAATTGTATTATTTAACCGCCTGGGTTTCTGATGATGGAAAGCCACAATTTCGTACAGATATTTACAATTACGATGATACGGTGAGATCGGGTGCACAAATTTTGGCTCAGGCCGAAAAATTAATGCAATAAATGCAGTAATTATAAATAAATAACGGTCTGAATATCGGATCATGATGCAGGCACTCATTCAGTGGGGGCCTGCAAACCGCGGGACATCACGGGTTGACTCAGGCTGTGTGGGCGGTTATGGTTCGGGCAGTGCGCTGTTTTGTGCATATATTTTGATATTCTTGCCGGGTTTAACAGAAACATGGACAAAATTGATCATCATCGCCGCAAATGGCTGGCGTTAGGTAGCGCCGCCATGGGTATAGCCCTGCTTCCAGGGCAGGCTTTTGCCAGTCTTTCTACTTCACGCCCACGCATTCTGGTCGTAAATAACATGCATACGGGCGAAACGTTGAAGGCCGAATTCTTTGACGGGAAGGGGTATAATAAAGACGAGCTGGTTCGTCTTAATCATCTTTTCCGTGATTATCGCGCCAACAAGATTAAGCCGATCGATCCCCGCCTGTTTGATCAGCTCTACCGTCTGCAAGGTCTGTTGGGTACCAACAAGCCGGTGCAGTTGGTTTCAGGTTACCGCTCCCTGGATACCAACAATGAGCTGCGTGAGCGCAGCCGCGGTGTGGCCAAGCACAGCTATCACACCAAAGGTCAGGCGATGGACTTCCATATCGAAGGCATCCAATTGAGTAATATCCGTAAAGCGGCGTTAAAAATGCGCGGTGGTGGTGTAGGATATTACCCACGTAGCAACTTTGTACACATCGATACCGGCCCGGTGCGGACCTGGTAGTCGCTGTGCACCATAGTGAATAGCGCCAGCCCGCGAGGGTGTGGCGCTGTTGTCGTTGGAGCCTTATGAAATACCAAATTATTCCCGTTACCGCCTTCAGTCAAAATTGTAGCCTGATCTGGTGTGAGAGCACGCAGCAGGCGGCATTGGTCGATCCCGGCGGCGAGGCAGAAAAATTGAAGGCCGAAGTGGCGAAGCAGGGCGTGACGATCACGCAGATCCTGCTGACGCACGGCCATCTCGATCACGTAGGTGCCGCGGCGGAACTGGCTGAGCATTATCAGGTGCCGATTTACGGCCCGGATAAGGAAGACGCTTTCTGGCTGGACGGTCTGCCGGCACAGAGCCGGATGTTTGGGCTGGAAGAGTGTGCGCCGCTGATGCCGACCCAATGGCTGCAAGAAGGCGACAAGGTGCAGGTGGGCGAGATGACGTTCAACGTGTTGCATTGCCCTGGCCATACCCCTGGCCATATCGTCTTTATTAATGAAAAGGCGCGGCTGGCGTTGGTGGGCGACGTGCTGTTTAACGGCGGTGTCGGGCGCAGCGATTTCCCGCGTGGCGATCATCAGGCGCTGATTAACTCTATTCGTACCAAGCTGTTGCCGCAGGGCGATGACATGGCGTTTATCCCAGGTCATGGGCCAATGTCCACTTTTGGCCAAGAGCGTGAAACTAACCCGTTCCTGCGTGAAGAGCCGGCTATCTGGTAAGGTTATTTCCCGGCAGAAATAACTAAGGGGCGCTTTGAGCGCCCCTTTTGCTATTTGCATTGCAATGGGTTACAGCACGGCGACGATGGCCTCGCACAGCGGCGCCATATTGTCCGGCGTCATGCCCGCAACGTTAACGCGACCGGAGTTGACGGCATAAACGCCAAACTCTTCGCGCAGGCGCAGCACCTGCTCTTTACTCAACCCGCTGAACGAGAACATACCGTTCTGGTTGATGATAAAGCTGAAGTCCTGTTCTGCGCCTTTCTCTTGCAGCGTATTGACGAACAACTGACGCATGCGATGGATACGCTGACGCATATCGGTCAGTTCCTGTTCCCACAAGGCACGCAGTGCATCGTCGCCCAGGATGGTCGCCACGACGGCGGCGCCGTGCGACGGTGGGTTGGAGTAGTTGGCACGAATAGCGGCTTTCACCTGGCTGAACGCGCGATCTGCGGTTTCCGCATCGGCGGCTACGATCGTGCAGGCACCGACGCGTTCATTGTACAGGCCGAAGTTCTTCGAGTACGAACTGGCGACGATCAGTTCCTGATGCTTGGCGGCGAAAATACGCAGGCCCTGTGCATCTTCTTCCAATCCCTTCGCAAAGCCCTGGTAGGCGAAGTCGAACAATGGCAACCAGCCGTTGGCGACGGACAGCTCAGCCAATTGGGCCCACTGCTCGGCGGTAGGGTCGATGCCGGTCGGGTTATGGCAGCAGCCGTGGAACAGCACCACATCGCCGGCCTGAGCCTGTTTCAGGCTGTTCAGCAGGCCATCGAAATCCAGCGAATGGTTGGCGGCATCGTAGTAGGCGTATTCCAGGACTTCCAGACCAACGGCGCTGAACACGTTTTTGTGGTTCGGCCAGCTTGGGTTGCTGATCCAGATGCGTTTTGCGGTGGTCTGGTTGGCGATAAAGTCTGCTGCCACACGCAGGCCGCCGGTACCACCGGGCGTTTGCGCAGTGCGTGCACGCTTGTCGGCGATGATTGGGCTTTGTTTGCCAAACAGCAGCTCTTGCGTGCAGGTGGCGAATGCCGGGATGCCTTCAATGCCGAGATAGTTTTTGGTGGTTTCATTTTCCAGCAGATATTGCTCAGCTTTTTTCACGCTGGTCAGTACCGGGGTTTTGCCGGTTTCATCTTTGTAAACACCAATCCCTAAGTTGATCTTATTAGGGCGGGCGTCCGCGCGGAAAATGTCGGTCAGACCCAGGATTGGGTCGGCGGGTGCAGCAGTGATTTTTTCAAACATGTCAGGTGCTTCCATGGCTCGGAGTTAAGCAGACAGAGGCATCAGGGTAGCGCCAGTTATGCGCTTTGCCAACCGTTTGCGAGAAAAACACATCGATCTTGTGAAGGGGGCAGGTTCAGCATAAAAAATGAGGGAGAAGGGGGCGTTGGCAGAATAAAAAGTTACTCGCGGCACAAAAACAAAAACAGGGCCGAAGCCCTGTTTTTAGCTCATACGGCGGTGAACCGCCGTTAAGTATGACAACTTAGAACTGGTAAACCAGACCAACACCTACGATATCATCGGTAGCGGTGCCAGTGGCTTTAGTGAACTCGTTGTCGTCCAGCAGGTTGATTTTGTAATCAACATAGGTGGACATGTTTTTGTTGAAGTAGTAAGTGGTACCAACAGAAACATATTTAACCAGGTCGGCATCGCCGCCGCCGAAGCTAGAACCATGTGCGGTACGGCCAGCCAGGTTTTTACCTTTAGACTGCAGGTAAGACACTTCTGGACGCAGGCCGAAGTCGAACTGGTACTGTGCAGTCACTTCGAAGTTCTGTGTTTTGTTAGCAATACCGGCATCGAAATCACCGTATGGCGTCATGTTACGGGTTTCGGAGTACATGGTTGCCAGGTAGACGTTGTTCGCGTCGTATTTAGCACCAACGGTCCATGCGTCAGCTTTGTCGCCGCCAGCAGTGGAGTTGTTGGTTTGCTTGTCAGTACGGTCAGAAGACGCGTATGCAGCACCGAAGCTTACGCCTTCGCCGATGTCATAAGTAGAAGACAAGCCCCAACCGTCGCCGTTTTGTTTCTTCAGAGCGCGGCCGTCGTTTTCGTTTTTACCCTGGTACTGAACAGCGAAATTCAGACCGTCAACCAGACCGAAGAAGTTGTTGTTACGATAAGTAGCAACGCCGTTGGTACGGCCGGTCATGAAGTTGTCGGTGTAGGTGTAAGTATCGCCGCCGAACTCTGGCAGCATATCTGTCCAGCCTTCCACGTCGTACAGTACGCCGTAGTTACGGCCGTAGTCGAATGAACCGTAGTCAGCAAATTTCAGACCTGCGAAGCCCAGACGAGTCTTGGTGCCTTCGGTGCCTTGAGATTCAGCGTGGTTAGCCTGAACGTTGTATTCCCACTGGCCGTAACCGGTCAGTTGGTCAGTAATCTGGGTTTCACCTTTGAAGCCGAAACGAACATAGGTCTGGTCGCCGTCATTGCCTTTGTCGTCGGAGAAGTAGTGCAGACCGTCAACTTTGCCGTACAGATCCAGCTTGTTGCCGTCTTTGTTGTAGATTTCAGCTGCGTTTGCTGCACCAGCAGCTAACAGAGCCGGGATTACCACTGCAAGAATGTTGCGCTTCATCATTATTACCCTCATTGGTGTTATTCGGACACCTTTGCCACTGCCGCCAATAATTCTTTTGGAACTATTGTAGATAGATTGGTGTCGTCCTGTGTCTGCACGCAGTGTTCCATTCGTGGGCGGGTTAATCTAGAACGAAAATGCTACCAATGTACTAATGAGGTTTCAAAAGGAAAGTATGTGTAACAAAATGTAATATTAAGGGAACTTTGTGACGCGGGTCAATATTAGAAAATGCGAAAGGCCAGCAAAGCTGGCCTTGGTTTTGTAACTAAATTATTTGGAAATGTTTAGACTGATTAATTAAAAGCTTGCGTTACGCGGAGTGCGTGGGAACGGAATGACATCGCGCACGTTTTGCACGCCGGTCACATAGGCGATTAAACGCTCAAAGCCTAAACCGAAACCGGCATGAGGAACGGTGCCGTAACGACGCAGATCACGATACCACCAGTAATCTTCTTTATTCAGGCCCATCGCATCCAGGCGCTGATCCAAGACGTCCAGACGTTCCTCACGCTGGGCACCGCCGATGATCTCGCCAATGCCTGGGGCCAGCACGTCCATGGCTGCAACGGTTTTGCCGTCGTCGTTCATGCGCATATAGAAAGCTTTAATGTCTTTCGGGTAGTTCTTCACCACCACCGGCGCTTTAAAGTGTTTCTCGGCCAGATAGCGCTCATGCTCGGAAGACAGGTCGATGCCCCAGGATACCGGGTTTTCGAAGGTTTGGCCGGAGGCGATCAGGATTTCCACCGCTTCGGTGTAATCCACCTGGGCGAAATCGGAAGAAACAAAGCGCTTCAAACGCTCAATCGCATCTTTGTCCACACGCTCGGCGAAGAACTGCATGTCATCCATACGCTCGTTCAACACGGCCTGGAACACATACTTCAGCATTTTTTCCGCCAGTTCGGCGATGTCTTCGAGGTCGGCAAACGCCACTTCCGGTTCGATCATCCAAAATTCAGCCAAGTGGCGGCTGGTGTTGGAGTTCTCTGCGCGGAAGGTGGGGCCGAAGGTATACACTTTCGACAACGCGCAGGCGTAAGTTTCGCCGTTCAACTGGCCGGAAACGGTCAGGAAAGCTTCTTTGCCGAAAAAGTCCTGGCTGAAATCAACCGCGCCTTTATCGGTGCGCGGCAGATTTTCCAGATCCAGCGTTGAAACCCGGAACATTTCGCCGGCGCCTTCGGTATCGGAAGCGGTGATCAGCGGGGTGGAAACCCAGAAGAACCCGTTCTCGTGGTAGAAACGGTGGATCGCCTGCGCCAGCGTATGACGCACACGGGCCACGGCGCCGATCAGGTTAGTACGTGGACGCAGGTGAGCTACCTCGCGCAGGTACTCGATGCTGTGACGTTTGGCCGCCATCGGATAAGTGTCCGGATCGTCAACCCAGCCCACCACTTTGATGGCGGTCGCTTGCAGTTCGAAACTCTGGCCTTCGCCCGGAGAGGCAACGACTTTGCCGGTGACTTCAATCGAGCAGCCGGTAGTCAGATGCAGCACTTCATCCTGATAATTCGGCAGAGAATTATTAACGACGGCCTGTAACGGATCAAAGCAGGAACCGTCATAGACGGCCAGGAAGGAGATACCAGCTTTAGAATCTCTCCGGGTACGCACCCAACCGCGTACGGTGACTTCACTGTCAACCGCAGCACGACCTTGCAGTACGTCGACTACAGGCACTACGCTCATAAATTTCTCTCTTTATAATTTGATTTGGAAATAGCTTAAAACCCAACAATATGGGGATGGTGCTATGTTACTTGCCGCGATGCAGAGCACAAGCAGAAATCGCCGGATTGGAACAACATTTCTTGGGGCTGGGCGAAAAGGGGGCAGCGGAAAGCGTCTTATTAAAGAAGAAAAAAGCCGGCCTGAAGTTTTCAGCCGGCTTTTTAGCGTTTGCAACGCATGGCCGCTTAGCTGGCTTTTTTCACCAGCGGCAGATCGAAGGCTTTGCGCAAGGCCTTCACGAAGGCCTGATCCTGACAGATGGTTTTGCCCGGGCTGTCGGACAGTTTAGCCACTGGCTTGCCCTTGCATTCAACCAGTTTGATGACGATATTCAGCGGTTTTACGCCCGGAATGTCGCAGGTCAAACGCGTGCCGATGCCGAACACCAGGTCGATGCGTTGATAGAAGTGGCGATAAAGCGCCAGCGCCTTGTCCAGATCCAGGTTGTCGGAGAACACCAGCGTTTTGCTCATCGGATCGATGCCCAGCTTCTGGTAATGCGCGATGGCTTTTTCACCCCATTCAAACGGGTCGCCGGAGTCATGGCGCAGCCCCTGATAACGCGGCGCGAATTGCGGGCCGAAATCACGCAGGAAGGCATCCATGGCGATGCAGTCGGTCAACGCGATGCCGAGTTGGTCCGGGTACTCGTCCAACCAGGCCTGCAATGCCGCTCGTTGACTGTTGGCCAACACCGGGCTTATCTGTTGATGCGCCTGGAACCATTCATGCGCCTGGGTGCCTACCGGCGTCAGGCCGAGTTGATGCGCCAGATCGTAATTGCTGGTACCGACCAGGTAGGGGAATTCGTTTTTCAGCGTGCTGACGATCGCCTGCTGCACGCTTTTGGAGAAACGGCGACGGGTGCCGAAATCCATCAGTTTGAAGCGGGAGATATCCACATCGGCGCTCACGGCTTTAAACTGCGCCAGTTTGCTGCGCAGATGCGCTACCGCCATGTCCGGCGTGATCTGCGGCGAGCGGTGACGGTGCACCACTTCGCTGATCACCGCCAGCAGGGGGACTTCCCACAAAATCACTTCGCGCCACGGGCCGGTAATGCGGATATGCAGTCTGCCGCCACTATTGTCGATCTGAACCTGCTGCGGGTCATAGCGGAAATCACGCAACCAGTTCAGGTAGTCCTGACGGAAGAACGGCAACCCTGAAAGATAGCCAAACTCAGCCTCGGTCAGCGCCAGTTGGCTCATCAGAGCGACTTGCGCACGGATTTCGTCGGCATATTCGCCCAGCAGTTCATCACCGCGACAGCGAAATTCAGCCGCCACGCTGATCGCGGGGTAGCGATGGAACACGGCTTGCTGCATATGAAGCTTGTAAGCGTCAGTATCAAGCAGTGATGTCAAAATCGGGGAAGCGTATTGAGTCATAGCGCGTTACTGCATCCTCGTCAGGCGCGAGTCCAAATCCGGATAGACATAAAAAAGTTGAGCGAGTATACCCGGATTATCCTGTTATTGAAGCTGCATCACACCACAAATCGCCGGAGCGGGTCGAGGATTAAACGTGCCTTTATGCCGGCTTGCCTTCAGGTTCCAGACAGAAAAGTCAGATAAGCCTGTAAGGTGAATGACTTAGCCTAATTAGTCATAGAAATTATAATGTTAATTATTTTAAACAACAATTCAGATAAAACCGGTCGGCGTGTGGATGCTGATCCGGTCCTTGCCGTTTTTCTTGCAGAAATAGAGCGCTTCATCCGCCTGTTTGATCGCCGTCGGCAGCAGCCTGAGGCTGTTCACCTGGGCAATACCGCAACTGGTCGTGAAACGCACGGTTTGCCCGTCATCGAGGGTTAGGGTGAGTTGGTGGGTGCGCTCGCGTAGCTTAGACATAATTTCTCGCGCATTCTCCAGCGTGCAGTTGCCGAGGATCACGGCAAACTCCTCACCGCCATAGCGGCAAAAAATGTCGCTGGAGCGGAAGGCGTCCTGCAGCAATTTGCCGAAGGCCACCAGTGCACGGTCGCCGATATCATGCCCGTAACTGTCATTCAGTTTTTTGAAATTATCGATATCAATCAAACAGAAGGCCAACGGGTAGCTGCGGGCTGCCAGGGATTCGCATTCACGGAAGAACTTGCGGCGGTTATAGATATTGGTCAGGGGATCAAGAAACGAAGAGGCTTCCAGCTCTTGGATCAACAGATGTTTTTCATTTTCCAGCGTCACCTTTTCCAATTGATACTGTTTTAGCTGTTTAATGGCGTCGCTGATGGCGATTAACTCCTGGCCGTAAAACACCTCATTGCGGTCGATGTTCATATTGCCGCGCGACAACCGCAAAATATTATTATGCGTTTTAGTCAGCCAGCGGCTGATATTTGAACAGTAAACCAGCGTCGGCAGGAAAATAAACAGCACGATCAGACCACCGAGAGAAATCAAGCCATAAATAGCCGTCTGGCTGGTGTAGATCTTATGCTGTGATGCGGCGATTTCCAGTTCAAAACTGCGTTGATAAAGCCGTTGCGAAAGCTCACTCAGATTTTTGACGTACTGATAAATAAAATCGGCGGAGTAGGGGGTATGATTATCGATTGCGGTATACAGCCCTTGGGTAATCCGGTCGATCTGCCCTTTCGAAAGCTGGCGGAGCATCTCATTCACCAGCAGGGTGGTGGGTACATCGTTGTAGGTCAGTTTCATAAAGATCAGCCGGGTGCTTAGTGCATTCAACACCCCGGTGAGCTGTACGGCTTTCAGATAGGCGTCTTTGCGCTCCAACTGATTGGTGTTCACGTCAATGACCTGATCGATTAATTCGGTCAGGGACATATTCAGTCGGTTATTCAGGCGCACGGCTTCCAGAAACAGAAACGAGTCGGCATCGATCATGCGGGTATCGTAGGTATAACGGTAGTAGCTTTTGCTGGTCTGAGAAATGTAGTAGGCGCTGTTGATATTAAACAGATTGGCATTGGCATCGGTAACATATGAAAGCTGTCGATTATCGTTATCCAGCAATTGTTCCATCAGGCCGAGCATGGAAAGCGCGGCGATTTTTTGCCGTATACCGAGCTGTTGCGAAATCTTGCTGTCGATATGCGGCTTGAACAGGGCAATTTTTTCGCGCGCCAGGCTGTCGGCCTCTTGCCATTGCGCCGGGGTAATGTCCGCATTAACCAGACTCAGACGTTTTAAACGGTGCGCCAACAGGGTGGCTTGAAAGGCTTCCGAGATCTCTTTGGCGCGACTCACCTTATACAGGTTAAGTTGATTGTCGCGATAGTCGGTATGGGCTTCAATCAGCTCATCGGAAATAAATATGGCGAACGATGACATCAGGGCAAAGGTAAAAAAATAGATCAGATATTTTACTTTCATATTGCCGTGAGTCCTTAAACCAGATTTATCAATTATATCATCGAGGCAGCTGATATGTCTTAACTATACCCCCGGAACCTCTGTCACCGAGAGGCGTTCTGCAGGCAGGGGTTTAGGGTTGGGAGCGGCGTTGAAACGGGGGCAATGGCCCATGACGATGAAGTATCGACCGGTCTGTTATGAAAGGCGGCTTTTAGCATTAAATGCTGATTTTTGCTCTGCATCAGGTGAAGGAGCCTGATGGCATGGGCCCTTCGGCGACAACATTAGGATCCACCTCCGATTTCTCCGTTCCAGTACTCCGGCATCTCTAGGCTTTTTTCGTGGCTGTGATACAGTTTATTTACAATCAGGATCATCAACATTTTCGCGCCTCTGCGGCAGCTGAAATAAGCCAATGATGACAACCTGGCACCTGTAACTCACTGAGACGTCAAAGGGTTTTTATGACACAACTGCCACAGGCGAAGTATCGCCACGATTATCGCGCGCCAGACTACAGCATCACCGACATTGATTTGGATTTTGAGCTGGACGCAGAAACGACACGCGTCACTGCAGTCAGCAAGATTAAACGTCAGGGCGCTGCCGAGGCGGCGCTGGTGCTGAATGGCGAAGATCTGACGCTGGTAAGTATTCAGATCGACGGGCAGCCGTGGAGCGCCTATCAGTTGCAGGATAACAAGCTGGTTATAGAGAAATTACCAGCACAATTTACCATGACCATCGTCAATGATATTCACCCGGCGAAGAATACCGCGCTGGAAGGGCTGTATCTGTCAGGCGAAGCGTTGTGTACCCAGTGTGAGGCGGAAGGTTTCCGTCACATCACCTATTATCTGGACCGCCCGGACGTGTTGGCGCGCTTCACTACCCGCATTGTGGCGGATAAGGCGCGTTATCCGTTCCTGCTGTCGAACGGCAACCGCGTAGGCCAGGGCGAACTGGAGGATGGGCGCCACTGGGTGCAGTGGCAGGATCCGTTCCCAAAACCTTGCTACCTGTTTGCGCTGGTGGCCGGCGATTTCGATGTGTTGCGCGACAGCTTTACCACCCGCTCCGGGCGTGAGGTGGTGCTGGAACTGTTCGTTGATCGCGGCAATTTGGATCGTGCCGATTGGGCGATGACCTCGCTGAAGAACTCGATGAAATGGGACGAAACCCGTTTCGGTCTGGAATACGATCTCGACATTTATATGATCGTGGCCGTCGATTTCTTCAATATGGGCGCGATGGAGAACAAAGGGCTAAATATCTTCAACTCCAAATACGTGCTGGCGAAAGCGGAAACCGCAACCGATAAGGATTACCTGAATATCGAAGCGGTGATTGGCCACGAATATTTCCACAACTGGACCGGCAACCGCGTGACCTGCCGCGATTGGTTCCAGCTCAGCCTGAAAGAAGGCCTGACGGTGTTCCGCGATCAGGAGTTCAGCTCAGATCTGGGTTCACGTTCGGTCAACCGCATCGATAACGTGCGCGTCATGCGCGGCGCGCAGTTCGCCGAGGACGCCAGCCCGATGGCGCACGCCATTCGTCCGGATAAAGTGATCGAAATGAACAACTTCTACACCCTGACGGTGTATGAGAAAGGGTCCGAAGTGATCCGCATGATGCATACGCTGCTGGGCGAAGAACAATTCCAGAAGGGTATCCAATTGTATTTCGAGCGCCATGACGGCAGCGCAGCAACCTGCGATGATTTCGTTCAGGCGATGGAGGATGCTTCCAATGTCGATCTGTCTCTGTTCCGTCGCTGGTACAGCCAGTCCGGCACGCCGTTGCTGACCGTTCGCGATGAATACGACGCAGAGCATCAACAATACCGCCTGCACGTCAGCCAAAAAACCGAACCGACCGCCGATCAGCCAGAGAAGCTGCCGTTGCATATTCCGTTGGATATCGAATTGTACGACGCCGAAGGCAACGTGATTGCCCTGCAGAAAGACGGTGCGGCGATCGGTAACGTGCTGAACGTCACTGAAGCCGAGCAGACCTTCGTGTTTGACGGTGTGGCGCACAAGCCGGTGCCTTCGCTGTTGCGCGAGTTCTCCGCGCCGGTGAAGCTGGATTACCCGTACAGCGATCAGCAACTGACTTTCCTGATGCAGCACGCGCGCAATGAATTTGCCCGTTGGGACGCGGCGCAGAGCCTGCTGGCTACCTATATCAAACTGAACGTTGCCAAGCATCAGCAGAAACAGCCGTTGTCTCTGCCGTTGCACGTTGCCGACGCTTTCCGTGCCGTGCTGCTGGACGAGAAACTGGATCCGGCGCTTGCCGCGCAGATCCTGACGCTGCCTTCGGAAACCGAGATTGCCGAGCTGTTCGCGACTATCGATCCGGAAGCGATCGCCGCGGTGCATGAATCGATTGTCCGTTGCCTGGCAAAGGAAATGGCCGACGAGTGGCTGGCGGTTTATAACGCCAACAAAACCGACGGTTACCGGGTGGATCATGCCGATATCGGCAAACGCGCTCTGCGCAACCTGTGCCTGGGTTATTTGGCCTTTGGCGATGAGGCGCTGGCCGATCGGCTGGTGGCTGAGCAGTATCGTCAGGCAGACAACATGACCGATTCGCTGGCTGCGCTGGCTGCGGCGGTAGCGGCGCAGTTGCCGTGCCGCGATGCGCTGCTGGCGGCGTTCGATGAACGCTGGCATCAGGATGGGCTGGTCATGGACAAGTGGTTCGTGTTGCAGGCGAGCAGCCCGGCGGCGGACGTGCTGACCAAGGTACGCGGCCTGCTGAAGCACCGTTCGTTCAGCCTGAGCAATCCAAACCGCACCCGCTCGCTGATCGGCGGTTTCGCTTCCGCCAACCCGGCGGCGTTCCATGCGGCGGACGGCAGCGGTTATCAGTTCCTGGCGGAGATCCTCAGCGATCTGAACCAGCGCAACCCGCAAATTGCCGCCCGTTTGATTGAACCCTTGATCCGCCTGAAACGCTATGATGCTTCGCGTCAGGCTCTGATGCGCAAGGCGCTTGAACAGTTGAAAGGGCTGGAGAACCTGTCCGGCGATCTGTTCGAGAAAATCAGCAAAGCGCTCGACGCGTAAAAGCTAACCAGGGACGGCGCTGCGACATGCCGTCCCTGGTTTCAATTCGTTGCCCGGCGTGGGCTTTCAGCCACCGGCGGGGGCGGTGACAGCACTCTGTCCAGCACCTCGGCTTCCAGTTCCGCCAATCTGGCCGACCCTTTACGGCGCGGGCGTGGCAGATCAATCGTCAGATCCAGCCCGATACGGCCCTCTTCAATCAAGATCACCCGATCCGCCAGCGCAATGGCTTCGCTGACATCATGCGTCACCAACAGCACGGTGAAACCATGTTGCTGCCACAGGCCTTCAATCAGCCCCTGCATTTCAATCCTTGTCAACGCATCAAGCGCGCCCAAAGGTTCGTCCAGCAACAGCAGACGAGGACGGTGGATCAGTGCGCGCGCCAGCGCTACTCGCTGTTTTTGTCCGCCGGACAGCGCTGCCGGCCACTCATTGGCGCGATCGGCCAGCCCAACGGCTTCCAGCGCCTGCAACGCATCGGCACGCCAGTCGCCGCGCAGGCCAAGGCCAACGTTATCGATCACCTTTTTCCAGGGTAGCAGGCGCGCATCCTGGAACATCAGACGGGTATCCTCTTTGGCGCTGGCGAGGGGAGCATTTCCACTAAGCAGCTCGCCGCTGCTGGCTTTTTCCAACCCGGCCATCAAACGCAGCAGCGTGCTTTTGCCACAACCGCTGCGGCCGACCACGGCGACAAATTGCCCGGAGCTGATGCGCAACTGAATATTGTCCAGCACCGTACGGTTGCCATAGCGTTTGGCAATAGAGTCCAGGGTAACCGGGGTGCCTTGGGGAATACGGGCGGGAGTCGTCATAGCGCTTCTCCTGGTTTAAGTTGATAAGCCGGATGCCAGCGCAACCATACGCGTTCCAGCAACTGCGCGCTGACGTCCGCGAGCTTGCCGAGCAGGGCATACAGCACAATCGCCACCACCACCACGTCGGTCTGCAGAAATTCGCGGGCGTTCATCGCCAGATAACCAATCCCCGAGTTGGCGGAAATGGTTTCGGCCACGATCAGCGTCAGCCACATAAAGCCCAGAGCGAAACGCACGCCGACCATGATCGAGGGCAACGCGCCCGGCAATACCACCTGGGTAAATAACCGGAAACCGCTCAGGCCATAGCTGCGCGCCATTTCAAGCAGGCCGCTATCGATATTCTTGATGCCGTGATAGGTATTCAGATAGATAGGGAACAAGGTGCCCAGCGCGACCAGAAAAATCTTGGCGGATTCATCAATGCCGAACCACAAGATCACCAACGGGATCAGCGCCAGATGCGGCACGTTACGGATCATCTGCACCGAGCTGTCCAACAGGCGCTCGCCCCAACGCGACAAACCGGTGATAAATCCCAGAACCAGCCCGATGCTGCCGCCGATGCTAAAGCCGATCAGCGCGCGCCAACTGCTGATGGTCAGGTGTTGCCACAGCTCGCCGCTTTTGGTTAGCGTCCAGAAAGCGGTCACTACCGCGCTTGGCGCGGGCAGAATGCGGTTAGACAGCCAGCCGGCTTCAACCGAGATTTGCCAGATAACCACCAGCGTGACCGGTAATGCCCAGGGTGCCAGCCGGTGCAGGATGCGTTGTGTGCCGTTTGCCATACCGCTTCTCCTCAGCTTTGCGACGCTTTTTGCGGAATATAAATATTGGCGACCACTTCACCTTGCGGTTTAACCGGCCGACGCTGAGCAGGGGCTTCGTTTTCCACCAGATCGAGATGCGGGAACAGCAACTCGCCGACGCGATAGGCTTCTTCCAGATGCGGGTAACCGGACAAAATAAAGGTATCAATGCCCAGATCGGCATATTCCTGCATACGCGCCGCCACCGTCGGGCCATCGCCGACCAGCGCGGTGCCGGCACCACCGCGTACCAGGCCAACACCGGCCCACAGGTTAGGGCTGATCTCCAGATTGTCTTTCTTGCCGCCGTGGAGCGCCGCCATGCGCCGTTGCCCCACGGAATCAAAACGAGCGAAGGCTGCCTGTGCGTTGGCGATGGTCTCTTCATCCAGATTGGCAATCAGCCGGTCGGCTGCCCGCCAGGCTTCTTCTGTGGTTTCACGCACGATCACATGCAAACGAATGCCGAAACGCACTGTACGGCCTTTGGCTGCGGCTTTGGCGCGCACTTCGGCAATTTTTTCTCTTACCTGTGCCGGTGGCTCCCCCCAGGTGAGGTACATTTCAACCTGTTCGGCGGCCAGATCCTGAGCGGCGGCGGAAGAACCGCCAAAATACAGCGGCGGACGCGGCAGTTGCACCGGCGGATACAGCAGTTTGGCACCTTTCACCTGAATGTGTTTGCCGTCAAAATCGACGGTTTCCCCTTCCAGCACCTTGCGCCAAACGTGAGTGAACTCTGCCGAGGCCTCGTAGCGTTCTTCGTGATTCAGGTGCAGACCTTCTGCCGCCAGTTCTTCGGGATCACCGCCGGTGACCAGGTTAAACAGCGCCCGACCGTTGGAAAGGCGATCCAGCGTTGCGGCCTGGCGAGCGGCCAGCGTGGGCGAAATGATCCCGGGGCGCAGCGCCACCAGGAACTTCAACCGTTGGGTGACCGGGATCAGAGAAGCTGCGACCAGCCAGGAATCTTCACAAGAGCGGCCGGTGGGGATCAGCACGCCGCCAAAGCCCAACCGGTCAGCGGCCTGAGCGATCTGCTGCAAATAGCCGTAATCGACGCTGCGGGCACCTTCAGTACTGCCAAGATAATGGCCGTCGCCGTGCGTAGGTAAAAACCAGAATACATTTAGGCTCATAGCTTGTTCTCCAAAATTATTGCGCACTCGGCTGCCAGATGCGTTGAGAGATATCGACCTTCACCGGCACCAAATGGTTGGCATAAAACAGATCGGCGGTTTGCTGTTGGGCGGCAATGGTGTGCGCATCCAAAGGTTTAATGGCGGTCGGCGGGCGATGATCCAGATAAGTGGCGATCACCTTTTCCGGCAGGCCCATGGCGTTTGCCAACAGCGTGACGCTTTGCGCGCGATCGCTGCGGGTCAGTGCGTCGGCCTGGGTCAGCACCTCAAGAACCTGGCTGATAAAGGGTCCGTGCGCTTGTGCATAGGGGCGAACCGCCAAATAAAACGAACCGGTTTGATTCAGACCACTGCCGTCGCCCAGCACCCGTACGCCGCCTTGCAGCAATGCCGCGGAATAGTACGGATCCCAAATCGCCCAGGCATCAACGTTGCCTTGCTGGAAGGCGGCGCGGGCATCGGCCGGGGTCAGGTAAATGGGCTGGATATCGGTAAATTGCAGCCCGGCTTTCTGCAGCGAGCGCAACAGCAGGTTGTGGGAACTGGAACCTTTCTGGAAGGCCACCTTATGGCCTTTCAGCTCAGCGACGGTTTTGATCGGGCTGTTTTCCGGCACGAGGATCACTTCCGCCTTGGGTTTTGGCGGCTCTACGCCGACATAAAGCAGATCGGCGCCGGCGGCCTGGGCGAAGATTGGCGGGATATCGCCGGTGCTGCCCAAATCGATACTGCCGACGTTCAGCGCCTCGAGCATTTGCGGGCCGGCGGGGAATTCTATCCAGCTGATTTTGGTCGAGGGAAAACGCTGTTCCAATAGCCGATGGGTTTTTGCCAATACCAGGCTGACCGATCCTTTTTGGTAACCGATGCGGAACTGCGCCGGATCCTGCGCGCTGGCGACATTGCTCCACGCAAGGGAGAGAATGCCGGCCAATGTGCCTGCGCCAAGCCAGCGGCGGAGTGAATAAAGTCGCTTCATCATGATGTCCTTTTCCTTATTCTCTTCTCAGTCAGGCGGTCTGACGGGCAAACAGGGAAGGGGAGAGCTTTACCGTGGGCGGCTTGCGGCGGCCGAGCGCCAGATAAAAGCTTTCCAGCGCTTCTTCCAGGCGGGTTGCCACGTCGTCAGACAGGTTGATTTCTTCGCCGTTCAGCACCACCTGGCTATCATCGGCAAACACGCCGTGCAGCACTTCCTGCGCTTTCAACGCCGCCAGTACCGGCTTCAGGGCGTAGTCCACCGCAAGCATGTGGCCAATCGAGCCGCCGGTGGCCAGCGGCAACACAACCTTATGGTCCAGGGCACGTTCCGGCAGCAGATCCAGCAGGGTTTTCAACGCGCCGGAGAACGAGGCTTTATAGACCGGCGTCGACACCAGCAAACCATCCGCCTGGGCCAACTGCTCGGCAAAAGCTTTGATCGCCGGGCTGTTAAAATTGGCGTAGAGCAAATCCTCGGCATCGAAATCGTGCAGCGTGTAGGCAATCACTTCCACGCCTTGTTGCTGCAACCAGTTTTGACTCAGGGTAAGCAGCGCGGCTGAGCGCGAGGGGATGCGGGGGCTGCCGGCCAGTGATATAACGCGCATTGCCACTCCTTATAACTAAAAGTTAGGTTTAATCAGGAAATGTTTGTGATCTGTTTTAAACCTATCAGTTAGGAGCGGGTTGCTTAAATCTCATTTTTTGATTTTGATATGCGTAAATGCGGATTGGCGGCGATCTGGGGCCGTTAAAGGAAAACGATTGCGTAAAAAACGCTTTTTTTGCTTTTAATCAATTCCAATTGATCAGGGGATGCCGGATAATCGGCCCCCGGTTTGCAACCGGGAAATCAGGAGAGTACATGTACTACCCCATCATCAGGAAAGCGTTGTTCCAGCTCGATCCCGAGCGTGCGCATGAATTGACCTTTCATCAGCTTCGCCGTATCACCGGCACCCCGTTAGAATTTCTCATTCGTCAGTCTGTGCCGGCCAAGCCGGTTAGCTGCATGGGACTCTCTTTTAAAAACCCATTGGGGTTGGCCGCCGGTCTGGATAAAGACGGTGAGTGCATCGATGCATTCGGCGCTATGGGGTTTGGCTTTGTCGAAGTTGGCACCGTGACGCCGCGCCCGCAGCCGGGCAATGATAAACCGCGCCTGTTCCGCATTGTGGAAGCCGAAGGTCTGATCAACCGCATGGGCTTTAATAACCAGGGTGTGGATAATCTGGTTGAAAACGTTAAAAAATCCCATTTTGGCGGCATTCTGGGGATTAACATCGGCAAGAATAAAGATACCCCGGTTGAACAAGGAAAAGACGATTATCTGATCTGCATGGATAAAGTTTATCCGTATGCCGGCTATATCGCGATTAACATTTCGTCACCAAATACACCGGGGTTACGATCCCTACAGTATGGTGAAGCGTTGGACGATCTTTTAGCCGCCATTAAAAATAAGCAGCAGGAATTGCATGCGCGACATCACAAATATGTGCCGGTCGCGGTAAAGATCGCGCCGGATCTTTCTGAAGAAGAATTGATCCAAATAGCCGACAGCCTGGTGCGCCATAATATCGATGGCGTGATCGCCACCAATACTACGTTGGATCGCAAGTTGATCCAGGGGCTGAATTACTGCGAGCAAACGGGGGGCCTTAGCGGTCGTCCGCTGCAGGCGAGCAGCACTGAAGTGATCCGCCGCCTGTCAATTGAGCTGCAGGGGCGTTTGCCGATTATCGGCGTTGGCGGAATTGACTCTCTGACCGCAGCGCGCGAAAAAATGGCAGCCGGTGCTTCGCTGGTGCAAATTTATTCCGGCTTTATCTTCCACGGCCCGCGCCTGATTAAAGATATCGTTAACTACATCTAATATTTTTTCTTTGATTTTCAGCCGGGGGTTTATTTCTTCTCCCGGCTCGTCTATATTTTGTCCACTAGCATAAATATCGTTCGCGGAATTATCCGATGTTTGAGCTACTTTATCGGTGATAAAATCGCCTTTTGGGTAAATAGAGTGTGGCATGGGCAGCGAGAAGGATAAGAGATGAAGATAAAACCTGACGATAATTGGCGTTGGTATTTTGATGCCGAACACGATCGGCTAATGCTGGATTTAGCCAATGGGATGATCTTCCGCTCACGCTTCCCGGCCAAAATGTTAACGCCGGATGCCTTCGATGAATGCGCCTTTTGCGTTGATGACGCTGCGCTTTATTTTAATTATGAAGAGCAGTGCAAACAGATAAAGCTCAGCCATGAACAACGCGCCGAACTGGTATTAAACGCTCTGGTGGCCTATCGCTTCCTGAAACCCTTGATGCCGAAAAGCTGGCATTTCGCCCAGCAACACTACCCGCTGCAGCCGAAGAACGGCGAACTGGCGGCGGTGAAGGTGATGGACAGCGGCTCTGAGGCTCGTTTATTGGTCGTGGAAGCCGGCGATAACGCCAGCCTGTGTCTGCTGGCGCAAAATCAGCTGTCGCTGGCCGGGCGTACCATGGTGCTGGGTGATGCGATCAAAGTGATGCACGATCGCCTTAAACCCTGTGCGCAGGATGAAGCTTCCGCCCCGGCCTACGACAGGGCGGTGTAAGGCGGATCACGCCAGCGTCAAATCGCTTTTCGGAATACAGCTGCAGGAAAGAATGGTGCCGTTGCCCGCTACCGCACTTTTCTTCAGCGGTGCCACTTCGCCACTGACCAACTCAATACGGCAACTGCCGCAAATCCCCGCACGGCAAGAATAAGGCACGCGGATCCCTTGCTGTTCCAACTGCTCCAGCAAGATCTGCTGATTATTGCCGGTAAACACCTTCCCTGCGTATTCGATGGTGACGCTCTGCGCACTGTCTTGCGGCGCCTGCACGCTTTCGACCACTTTACCTGCGCCATAAGGGCGTGGCGGCTTGGTAGATAACACTTCCACCGCATCGCCAACGCGGATAATACCGCTGTTGCGTGCCACCATATTCTGGCCAAAATCGATATCGCCGTTATCGGCGGTACGGAATTTTTGCAGGGTGCTCAGTGGCTCACCGCTAGGGTGTTTGCGCCCGCGCTCGGTGCTGACGGTGGTGAGCACGCAGCGGCTGCACGGTTTTACCAGATCGAACATCACGTCACCGACGCGGATCACCTGCCAGCCGTCTTCGGCCCAGGCGCTGGCACCGGTCACCACCAAATTGGGGCGGAATTGTTCGAGTTTGATGCTGCCAGGACAGCGCTGCTGCAAATCATTGAACGAGGCTTCGTTAATCAGCAGATAAGGATAACCGTCGGCGAAAGATAAAGGGATTTCCGGGTGTTTTTTGACTCTTCGGGTCAATTCAGGGCCTAGCCAGCGTAGCTGTACCTCACGCTGAAAATAACCGCTCAGCCAACTGTTGATCGCCGGTGGTGCGATCAAGGCGGTGAAGTGATTGCCCCACACTTCGGTTGGCTGCGCTTCGGCAGCAAAATCTGCGAAGCGGATAGCTGCGCTTTCCCCGTCCGGTGCGGTCAGAAACAGGCCGTCCGCCAGCAGTGCAGGCGTAAACAATACCATCTGCGGATATTGGCGTGCGGTAATAAAAGTGCCATCCGGCTCGGTGATCATAAAGGTGCGATCGAATGCCAGACCGCTGCTGGAAACTTGTGCGTGAGAAAGTTGCAAACCCCGAAGCGATTTAACCGGATGAACGTAAAGTCTGGAAAGCGTAATCACCCTTATCTCCGTACGATTATTAAATAGAAGGGAGCAACTTTATGACAAGCGGTCTGGATTAGCTATAATGCGCAACAATTTTCTTTTTGGTGATAAGTACGATATGAACTCTCTGTTTGCCAGCACGGCGCGTGGACTGGAAGAACTGTTAAAAAGCGAACTGGAAGCGCTGGGCGCTCACGCCTGCAAAGTGGTGCAGGGTGGGGTACATTTTCAGGGTGACGATCGTCTTCTGTACCAAAGCCTGCTGTGGAGCCGCCTGGCCTCACGTATTTTGTTGCCGCTTAATGAATTCCGCGTACACAGCGATCTGGACCTGTATCTTGGCGTGCAGGCGATCGACTGGACGAACATTTTTGGCGTGGATAAAACCTTCGCCGTGCACTTCAGCGGCGTTAACGAAGAGATCCGTAACAGCCAATATGGCGCGCTGAAGGTCAAGGACGCCATTGTCGACAGCTTCACCCGCAAGATCGACCAACGCCCGACGGTGGCAAAGCAACAGCCGGACATTCGCGTTAACGTGTTCCTGCAGCGCGATATGGCCAGCGTAGCGCTCGATCTGAGCGGCGAAGGCCTGCATCAGCGCGGCTACCGTGATCTGACCGGCCAGGCGCCGCTGAAGGAAAGCCTGGCGGCCGCGATTGTGCAGCGTTCAGGCTGGCAACCGGGCACGCCGATGCTTGACCCGATGTGCGGTTCAGGCACCTTGCTGATTGAAGCGGCGATGATTGCCTCCGATCGTGCGCCGGGCTTGCACCGTCAGCACTGGGGCTTTACCGCCTGGAACGGCCACAATGTCGATTTGTGGCGTGAAGTGATCACCGAAGCGCAGGTGCGCGCGCGCCGTGGTCTGCAGGAAACCACTTCGCGTTTCTTCGGTTCGGATATCGATCGCCGGGTGATTGAGATGGCGCGCGGCAATGCCCGCCGCGCCGGCGTTGCCGAACTGATTACTTTTAACGTCGCCGACGTCAGCAAACTGACCAACCCGTTGCCGGAAGGCCCGACGGGCACCGTGGTCAGCAACCCGCCTTACGGAGAGCGTCTGGAAAGCGAACCGGCGTTGATCGCGTTGCATAATATGCTGGGCCGCATCATGAAGAGCGCCTTCGGCGGCTGGCAACTGTCGCTGTTCAGCGCGTCGCCGGAGCTGCTGAGCTGCCTGCAACTGCGCGCCGAACGCCAATTCAAGGCTAAAAACGGTCCGCTGGATTGCGTACAGAAAAACTACCAATTGGCGGAGAACCCGCAGGGCGCCGGCGGCATGCTGGCGGCGGAAGACTTTGCCAACCGTCTGCGCAAGAACCTGAAAAAACTCGACAAGTGGGCCAAGCAACAGGGCATTGAATGTTATCGCCTGTACGACGCCGATCTGCCGGAATACAACGTCGCGGTTGACCGCTACGGCAGCAAAGTCGTGGTGCAGGAGTATGCGCCACCGAAAACCGTCGATGCGCAGAAGGCGCGTCAACGTCTGTTCGACGTGATCAATGCCACGTTGTCGGTGCTGGACCTGCCGTCAAACCAACTGATCCTGAAAACCCGTGAGCGTCAGAAGGGCAAAAACCAGTACGAAAAGCTGGCTCAGAAAGGTGAGTTCTTGCTGGTGGAAGAGTTCAATGCCAAGCTGTGGGTTAACCTGACTGACTACCTCGATACCGGTTTGTTCCTCGATCACCGCATCGCGCGCCGCATGTTGGGCGAGATGAGCAAAGGCAAAGACTTCCTCAACCTGTTCGCTTATACCGGCACAGCCAGCGTTCACGCCGGATTGGGTGGCGCGCGGAGCACCACTACCGTGGATATGTCGCGTACCTACCTGGAATGGGCGGAGAAGAACCTGCGCGTCAATGGCCTGACCGGTAAACAGCATCGATTGATCCATGCGGACTGCCTGTCATGGCTGCATAATGCCGACGAACAGTTCGACGTGATCTTTATCGATCCGCCGACGTTCTCCAACTCCAAGCGAATGGAGAACACCTTTGACGTCCAGCGCGATCACCTGGTGTTGATGCAAGATTTAAAACGGTTGCTGCGTCGTAACGGAACCATCATGTTCTCGAACAATAAACGCGGTTTCCAGATGGATATGGCCGGCCTGAGCGAACTGGGTCTGGAGGCGAAAGAGATCACCGCCCAGACGCAGTCGCAGGACTTTGCCCGTAACCGTCAAATTCATAACTGCTGGCTGCTCACCCATGCCGGCGAAGGAAAATAATTACTATGTCGTTAATCAGCATGTCCGGCGCCTGGCTGTCCTTCAGCGATGCGCCGCTTTTAGACAACACCGAAATTCATATTGAAGACAACGAACGCGTTTGTCTGGTTGGGCGCAACGGCGCTGGTAAATCCACGCTGTTGAAGATCCTCGGCAAAGAAATTCCGCTGGACGATGGCCGGGTGATTTACGAGCAGGATCTGATTGTGGCGCGTCTGCAGCAGGATCCTCCGCGCAATATCGGCGGTACGGTATTCGATTTTGTCGCCGAAGGCGTAGCCGAGCAGGCGGAACATCTGAAAGCCTATCACGCGATTTCGCATTTGGTGGAAACCGATCCCAGCGAAAAAAACCTGACGCGCATGGCGCAGATTATGGAGATCCTCGATCACCAGGGGTTGTGGCAACTCGACAGCCGCATCAGCGAAGTGCTGTTGCAACTGGGGCTGGACGGCGACGCAGAGTTGTCCTCGCTCTCCGGCGGTTGGCTGCGCAAGGCCGCTCTGGGCCGTGCGCTGGTCAGCTCACCGCGCGTGTTGCTGCTCGACGAACCGACCAACCACCTGGATATCTCAACCATCGACTGGCTGGAAGGTTTCCTGAAAGAGTTCCAGGGCAGCATCGTGTTCATTTCCCATGACCGTTCCTTTATCCGCAACATGGCGACGCGCATTGTCGATCTCGATCGCGGCAAACTGGTGTCCTGGCCGGGCAACTACGATCTGTACCTGCTGAGCAAAGAAGAGGCGCTGCGGGTGGAAGAGCTGCAAAATGCTGAATTCGACCGCAAGCTGGCTCAGGAAGAAGTCTGGATCCGCCAGGGCATCAAGGCCCGCCGTACTCGTAACGAAGGCCGTGTCCGTGCCCTGAAAGCGCTGCGTAACGAGCGTTCGGAACGTCGTGAAGTGATGGGCACCGCCAAGATGCAGGTGGAAGAAGCGGTACGCTCCGGCAAGATCGTGTTCGAGATGGAAGACGTTAACTATCAGGTTGGCGACAAAGTGCTGGTGCGTAATTTCTCCGCCCAGGTGCAGCGTGGCGACAAGATTGCGTTGGTTGGCCCTAACGGTTGCGGTAAAACCACGTTGCTGAAACTGATGCTCGGTCAACTGAAAGCCGACAGCGGCCGTGTACACTGCGGCACCAAGCTGGAAGTGGCTTACTTTGACCAGCATCGCGCCGATCTGGATCCGGAACGCACGGTGATGGACAACTTGGCGGAAGGCAAGCAGGAAGTGATGGTCAACGGCCGGTCCCGCCACGTGTTGGGCTATCTGCAGGACTTCCTGTTCCACCCAAAACGCGCGATGACGCCGGTGAAGGCGCTGTCGGGCGGCGAACGTAACCGCCTGTTGCTGGCCAAGCTGTTCCTGAAACCGAGCAACTTGCTGATCCTCGATGAACCAACCAACGATCTCGACGTCGAAACGCTGGAGTTGCTGGAAGAGTTGATCGATGGCTATCAAGGCACCGTGCTGCTGGTGAGCCACGATCGTCAGTTCGTCGATAACTCGGTGACCGAGTGTTGGATCTTCGAAGGCAAGGGCGCTATCAGCACCTTCGTCGGCGGTTACTACGACGCTCATCATCAACGTGCTACGGCGAAACCGATCCGTCAGGTTGTCGCGGCCGATCAGAACAAACCGTCGGCGGAAAAAAAGGCTGAACAACCGAAGAAATCAGCGGTTAAACTGAGCTATAACCTGTTGCGCGAGCTGGAACAGTTGCCACAGCGGCTGGAACAGCTGGAAACGGAAATCGAAGCGCTGCAGGCGCAAATGAGCGACGCGGATTTCTTCACGCGTCCACACAGTGAAACACAGCAGGTGTTGACGGCGCTGGCTGCCGCTGAAGGGGCGCTGGAAGAAGCGTTCGCCCGTTGGGAAGAGCTGGAAGCGATGAAAAACGGCTAACCGTTGAGAATACCGTCCGCGCGCTGCTGCGGGCGGTATTGCCGTACCGGTGAGCAACGTTATTAAGGAGGAATATGGTGTGTTCCCACGACAATCACGAGCAGCACAGCCACGCAAAGCCTGCTGAACAGCAACGGGACAACCTGATGCTGTGCCCGCAGTGTGACATGTTGGTGGCGTTGCCGCCGCTGGCATATGGCACAAAAGCGGTGTGCCCGCGCTGTAAAACGACCCTCAGCTCCCGCTGGGAGGAACCGCGCAAGCGGCCCATCGGTTATGCCGTCAGCGCTCTGTTTATGCTGCTGCTGGCGAATATTTTCCCTTTTATCAATATGCGCGTTGCCGGCCTGGGTAACGAAATCAAACTGATCCAGATCCCGCAGGTGATGGTGGCTGAAGATTACGCCAGCATGGCCACGCTGTTTATGGTATTCGTTCAGTTGATTCCGGCGTTTTGCATGGTGGCTATTATTCTGTTGTGCGCCAAGGTGCGAATGCCTCTTGGCCTGAAAGAGTGGATGGCCAAGATGCTGTTCCAGTTTAAAACCTGGTGCATGGTGGAAATTTTTCTCGCCGGGGTTCTGGTCAGTTTCGTCAAGCTGATGGCCTACGGGGATATTGGCGTCGGCAGCAGCTTTGGGGCTTATTGCCTGTTTTGCTTACTGCAGGTACGTGCTTTCCAGTGCGTGGATCGCCGTTGGCTGTGGAACGACATAGAGCCGATGCCGCGCATCGATCGCCCGGTGGCGGTGGGGCGGACCGGATTACGCCAGGGGTTGCGCTCCTGCCAGTGTTGTACGGCGATCCTGCCGGCGGAGCTGGCTCATTGCCCGCGCTGTCATACCAATGGTTATGTGCGTCGCCGTCACAGTCTGCAATGGACGCTGGCGCTGCTGTTTACGTCGATCATGCTGTATATTCCGGCGAATCTAATGCCTATTATGGTTACCGAGGCATTGGGCAACAAAATCACTTCTACCATTATGGCTGGGGTGATCCTGCTGTGGGGGGAAGGTTCTTATCCCGTGGCGATGGTTATCTTCATCGCCAGTATTATGGTGCCTTCGCTGAAGATGTTGGCGATTGGTTGGCTGTGCTGGGATGCCAACAGCAAACGGCAAGACAGGGCCGACAGCGAAAGAATGCACCTGATTTATGAAGTGGTTGAGTTTGTCGGCCGCTGGTCAATGATCGACGTGTTTGTTATTGCCGTGCTTTCGGCATTGGTACGGATGGGACAATTGATGAGTATTTATCCTGCTACTGGCGCGTTGCTGTTCGCCCTGGTGGTGATCCTCACCATGTTTGCAGCCATGACGTTTGATCCCCGGCTGACCTGGGATCGCGTAAACGAGACAATAAAAAAGGAGCCGCAAGGTGACGGAAAATAATCATAGCGTCGCGGACGTTGAAAAGATCAAGCGCTGGTCGCCGGTGTGGATTGTTCCCATCGTCACCGCGCTGATCGGCGCATGGATCCTGTTTTACCACTTTAGCCATCAGGGGCCGGTAGTAACCTTGGTTACCACCACTGCCGAAGGATTGGAGGCGGGCAAAACCAAAATCAAGAGCCGTAGCGTCGACGTCGGCGTGGTCGAGACCGTGACGCTGAGTGACGACCTGAGCAAGGTGATGGTGCAGGCGCGCCTTAACGCCGGCATGGATAAGCTGTTGCGTCAGGATAGTGCCTTTTGGGTGGTGAAGCCGCAGATAGGCCGAGAAGGCGTTTCCGGTCTGGGTACGCTATTGTCCGGCGCCTATATCGAACTGCAGCCGGGCAACAAAGGCAAAGACGGCAAGGATAACTACCAACTGCTCGACGCGCCGCCGCTGGCGTCTCCGGACGCCAAAGGGTTACGCATCGTGCTCGACAGCGAGAAATCGGGTCAGTTGAATGCCGGCGACCCGGTGTTGTTCCGCGGTTATCGCGTCGGCTCGGTGGAAACCAGCTATTTCGACCCTAAAGAGCGCGCCATGCGCTATCAGCTGTTTATCTCCGCACCTTACGATCAACTGGTGACCACCAACGTGCGCTTCTGGAAAGACAGCGGCGTGGCGTTCGACATGTCGGCACAAGGTATGCGCGTGGAAATGGGCTCGTTGGCAACGTTATTCAGCGGCGGTGTAAGTTTCGACGTACCAGAAGGCTGGGATCGTGGTGAACAGGTTAAAGAAAAGGCGGAGTATGCGTTGTTCGATAATCAGCGCAGTATTCAGGATTCGCTGTATACCGTACACAAAGATTACCTGATGTTCTTCTCCGATTCGATTCGCGGTTTACAGCCGGGCGCCCCGGTAGAATTCCGTGGCATCCGTTTGGGTACCGTGGCGCAAGTGCCATTCTATAAAGAGGGCATGATGCAGCGGCTGGATAACGATTACCGCATTCCGGTGCTGATCCGCATCGAGCCGGATCGTTTCCAGAAACAGTTGGGCGGTAATTTCGATATTGAAGGCCACCTGAAAGATGCGGAATCACGCGGTATGCGCGCTTCTCTGAAGTCCGCCAACCTGCTGACCGGCTCGCTGTATATCGATCTGGACTTCTATCCGCAGGAGAAAGCCTGGAAAGGGCCACGTGAGCTGTTCGGTTATCCGTTGATGCCGACTACCAGCGGCGGTCTGGCGCAGATCCAACAGAAACTGATGCAGACGCTGGATAAGATCAACTCGTTGCCATTGAATCCGATGATCAACGAAGCGACCAAAACCCTGGCGGAAAGCCAGAAAACCATGCAGTCGACTCAGAAAACCATGCAGTCGCTGAACGACATCATCGCCAGCAAAGAGATGAAGGCGCTGCCGCAGGATATGCAAAAAACGCTGCAGGAACTGAATCGCAGTGTGAAAGGTTTCCAGCCAGGTTCTCCGGCCTACAACAAAATGGTCGGTGATATGCAACGTCTTGATCAGGTGCTGCGTGAACTGCAACCCGTTCTGCGTACCCTGAACGAAAAGAGCAACGCGCTGGTATTTGAAGCCGCGGGCAGTAACGATCCTCAGCCGAAGAAGGCCAATAAATGATGAAATGGATTCCGGTAGCCCTGGCGCTGTTACTCAGCGCCTGTAGCAGCACACCACAAAAAACCTACTACCAACTGCCGGCGCTGGGTGCGCCTGCGCAGGTCAGTACCGGCGCTGCGACGCGTCAGCTGTGGTTGGAACACGTCAGCGTAGCGGATTACCTGGCGCAGAACGGTGTGGTTTACCAGACCAATGACGTGCAGTACGTGATAGCTCAGAACAACCTGTGGGCCAGCCCGCTCGATCAGCAACTGCAGCAGACGCTGGTTACCAACCTGAGCAGTGCGCTGCCAGGGTGGGTGGTGTCTTCTCAGCCGATGAGCAGCGAGCAGGATGTGCTTAATGTCACTGTCAGCGGCTTCCACGGCCGCTTTGACGGCAAAGCGATTATCCGTGGCGAGTGGGTGCTGAATCATCAGGGCAATCTGACCAAACGGCCGTTTAGCCTGGAATTGAAACAGGGCGAGGACGGCTACGACGCACTGGTGCGTACGTTGGCGCAGGGGTGGCAGCAGGAAGCCCAGGCTATCGCATCCCAGGCGGGACGTTTTTAGTCATAATTTGTACTAAAACGGTCTAATCCCTTCCGGCGAGAGATATTAAAACTTTTCTCCGGGAGGGATTTTTATTTCATTTCAATGAATTATCCTGTTATCCAGCATATCAGCCACTTAGCCAATTCTGCGGGCGTAGCTCACAAATATGACATTGGCGTGAATTTTGCGCATTGATCTTCCCTTCATTTAGCGCTATTGCTTATACGTGGTTGCACAAAAAGCAGCCATTGTTTTCTTTCCAACTGACCAAAAAGTGAGGGAAACGAGGCATGAAGAGACAGAAACGCGATCGTCTGGAAAGGGCGCATTCGAAAGGTTATCAGGCAGGTATTTTAGGACATCCGAAAGATCTTTGTCCTTATAAAACAACTGTGGACAGCCGGTCTCAATGGCTGGGAGGTTGGCGAGAAGCCATGGAAGACAGGGCTGTGACCGCTTAAGCGGCTCCCTGTCATAAAAAGGAACAACCTCCGCTCAAGGCGGAGGTTTTTGTTTAAGTCGTATTAGCCCTGCCAACGTTTCAGCAAGATACTCGCATTTACCCCACCAAAACCAAAACCGTTCGACAGCGCATAGTTGATGGCCATAGGCTGCGCTTTTTTCGCCACCAGATGTAGCCCCTCGGCTGCCGGATCCGGATTATCCAGATTCAGCGTGGCCGGTGCGATCTGATCGCGTAGTGCCAGCGCAGTAAAGATGGTTTCCAGCCCGCCCGCGGCACCCAGTAAATGGCCGGTCGCGGATTTGGTAGAGGTCACCGCCACGCCGCCGTCGGTACCGAACAGGTGTTTAATCGCGTTGATTTCCCCCAGATCGCCCACTGGCGTAGACGTGGCGTGGGCGTTCAGATGCTGGACCTGTTCGGGTGAGACATCTGCCTGTTTCAAGGCAATTTTCATTGCACGGTAGGCGCCATCGCCATCTTCTGCGCCTGAGGTCATGTGGTAGGCGTCCGCACTGGTGCCGTAACCGACAATCTCCGCCAGCGGTGTTGCTCCGCGGGCCAGCGCATGTTCCAGCGTCTCAATGACCAGCATACCGGCGCCTTCGCCCATGACAAAGCCGTCACGAGCGCTGTCGAAAGGCCGCGACGCTTTTTCTGCCGCTTCTGGCGGTGTAGTGGACATGGCGCGCGCGGCCGCGAAGCCCCCTAGGCTGACGGTGTCGATAGCGGCCTCTGTACCGCCACACAACGCGATGTCAGCCTCATCGTTACGAATCATACGTACTGCGTCGCCGATGGCCTGTACGCCCGCTGCACAAGCGGTAACGGGGGCGCCAATCGGGCCCTTGAACTGGTGTTTAATCGAGACGTGGCCGGCGGCCAGGTTAACCAGGAAGGAGGGAATGGTAAATGGCGACAGGCGTTTGGCACCGCGGCTGTCGGTGGTGCGCACCGCGTGGGCAATCGCCGGGAAGCCGCCGATGCCAGAGGCAATCACGGTTGCGGTGCGTTCTTGTTTCTCTTCCGTATCCGCAACCCAGCCCGCTTGGCGGATCGCTTCATCGGCCGCTGCCATGGCGAACAGAATAAAGCGGTCCATTTTTTTCTGATCTTTTGGCGCCACGGAAAGGTCGGGATCAAAGCCCGCTTCGGCATCCTGTTCCAGCGTAGGAACCTGACCACCGATTTTTACCTGCAGGTCGGCCACGATCGCTTCCGGAAGCGGACGAATACCTGACTGGCCATTTAGCAGGCGCTGCCAGATAGCCTCTACGCCGCATCCCAGTGGTGAAACGGCGCCCATGCCGGTAATGACTATACGACGACTGTTCATAGTGACTCCTTGGATAATTCGGGGGGTAATGCAGAATGATTTTGTTGCATCAGGGCTGCGCGCCGACGTATACCGTCGGTTGCCGCCGGTCCTGGCGCTAAAGTGATGTTATGCAATGCGATCGGTTGCCGGGTGACGCTGTCGACCAGTTGCACGCATATCGGTTGCCCGGTACGGCGATCGACCAGTTCGGCGGTAATGCCTTCATCGGCCAGGTGGGTGTTGCCCCAGTGAAACAGAGCTGCCAGCACCGGGAAAAAATCCTGGCCGCGTTCGGTGAGCAAATATTCATGGCGCACCGGCCGGGTCTGATAACGTTGTTTATGAAAAATGCCGCTTTCCACCAGATATTTTAGGCGGCGAGTCAGTATGGTGGGTGAAAGACCGAGGCTTTGCTGGAATTCATCAAACTTCGACAACCCATGAAACGCATCGCGAAGTATCAGGATGCTCCACCATTCGCCGACGCGATCCAGCGAGCGTGCTACCGGGCATGGCATGTTATCAAAACGGGTTCTTTGCATGGCACACCTCTTAAGTTACTACAATAATTGTAGTAACTTGTTGGCCGTTATGAACGCGAGCTTTACAGATCACGACAAGATAACGGCGGGAAAAACAAACGGCGGCCGGGAAGGGCCGCCGTCACTGCGATTAGAACGCAGCAGTGTCCTTGAACAGGCCCACTTTCAGATCGCTGGCGGTATAAATGACCTGACCATCGACCAGCACTTCACCATCAGCCACACCCATAATCAGTTTACGGGTGATGACACGTTTGAAGTTAATGCGGTAGGTGACTTTCTTCGCGGTTGGCAGTACCTGGCCGGTGAATTTCACTTCACCCACGCCTAACGCACGGCCTTTACCTTCGCCACCCAACCAGCCGAGATAGAAACCTACCAACTGCCACATTGCGTCCAGACCCAGGCAGCCTGGCATCACGGGATCGCCGATAAAGTGGCAACCAAAGAACCATAGGTCCGGATTGATATCCAGTTCCGCTTCCACATAACCTTTGTTGTGGGAGCCACCGTCTTCGGTCATCTTGACCACGCGGTCCATCATCAACATGTTACCTGCCGGCAACGGCGGGCCACCGGCGCCAAACAGCTCGCCACGGCCGGATGCTTCGAGGTCTTCTTTCGTATAGGAGTCGCGTTTTTCTACCATGTTCTCAGTAAGCCTTATTTTATTGAAGGACGCAGATTAGCTAACACGTGTACGCTGAACAAGTCCGATCAGCCGTGGTTGAACCAGTTAAGCCAACGAAACGGCCATGGCCAGCGCCGACGTTCCTGCGGATTCACCTGCGCAATTCGTTCCTGAATAGCAGCTAACAGATTCGGTTGCTGTTCATCAGAGTAGGGGTAACCGGTGAGTAATGGCAAGGCTTCTGCGGCGCTGTCGACGGCCCACAGATGGAATTGCCCTTCGCGCACCGCATCGACCACATCCTGGCGCAGACACAGGTGACGCACGTTAGTTGCCGGCAGAATGATGCCTTGTTTGCCCGTCAAACCGCGACGCTGGCAAACTTCAAAAAAGCCTTCGATCTTCTCGTTGACGCCGCCAATCGGCTGCACATTGCCGAATTGATCGACTGAGCCGGTTACCGCAATCTGCTGGGTGATCGGTTGAAGCGACAACGCACTGATCAATGCACACAGCTCGGCCAGCGAGGCGCTATCGCCATCTACTTCACCGTAGGATTGCTCAAACACGATTGAAGCGGAGAAGGGCAGCGGCTGATCCAGTTCCAGCTCGGAAATCAGAAACGCCTGCATAATCATCATGCCTTTGGCATGCAGGTTACCGCCAAGCTCGGCCTTACGCTCAACGTCGGTAAATTCGCCGTCGCCAAGATGCACAACGCAGCTGATGCGGGACGGTTCGCCGAAGCTGCGCGGATGCCCAGGGTATTCCAGCACGGAGAGCCCGTTGATCTGGCCGACAACTTCGCCTTCGGTCTCAATCAGAATTTGACCCAGCTCGATCTCATCTTGCATCCGTTCGGCGAGGTAGCTTTCGCGCCACTCGCGCGCATTCAAAGCAGCTTCAAAGGCTTTGGCTGTAATACTTTCTTCTTCGGCATACAGTGCCGCTTCAGAAAGCTGCTGGCCGATCCAGAGCGGTGAAAGCGGCAGGTTGCCCTGATCGCCACTGTAGCGCACAGCTTGTATCATCAATGGGGGCCAGGCATCCGCCGCCAGCGATGGCAGTTGTTGTTCATCGATAACGGTATTGACGTAGCTGCACCATTGCACCATATCCTCGGCTTCGGTGAGCTGCAGGTCATCTTCGTATTCGCCGTAGACGGCCTGCTCGCTAAGTTCCGGCTCGATATCATGGAAATCGGCAAGACCGTGACGATCGCCAACCACGATCAGACGCAGCTCAAGCGGCATCGGTGGAATAGTGACCGGAAGTGGGCGCGTTTCATCAGGAGAAACCCAATGGAACTGGCGTTGGGTGATCATTTGCTTCAATCGCAGCCATAGCAGCGGCTGGGCCAGCAGAGAACGTGCCGACAGGATCAGTACGCCGCCGTTGGCCTGATGCACCAAGCCCGGCTGCAGCGAGATCTCATCATTATGAATTCTGACACAGCCAAACAGTTGCTCCGGCTCCACCCATTCCTGAAACACGCAGGCGCCACCGGCGGCAAAGAGCTCATCGCCCTGACGGGCAGGCTCTACGTTTATCTTGCTGCCCTGGATCACATAGTGGCTGCCTTTGAACGCAGTGTTCTGTGGCTGCAATGGCTCAACCGCACGGGCAATCAATGCCAGATATTCGCGGGTTTCCTGCGCTTTCAGCAACATGAAACGCGGTGGCGACTGTGGGTGGCAAAATAGTGTCAGTGCATTTTCCAGCCGAGGCTGAATAGAGGCAAAGGACACAGGCGCCAATTGAGCAGCGGTATCAAATATCGCTTGATAAGGTGTAACGTCCGGCAACAGAGATTGCCATTCAAGTCGGTTATTGGTCAAAGTGTTAGATGCAATCGTCAAAAAGGGAAAGGGCGATTATACAAGAATAACGCCAGCTTGATACATACAGAGTCACAGTTGGTATCAGGGAGTTTGACATCGCGCGATGACTGTGCAAAAAACAGTCTAAAAGAGGGCGTAATTGCCGGGGAAATTCGGCGCAAAGCTGTTATGCTTAATAAAGTTACGCGGTCACTGAAGAGTTCAAGATGAAATATCAGCAACTGGAAAACCTGGAGAGTGGTTGGAAATGGAAATACCTGGTGAAAAAGCACCGGGAAGGTGAATCTATTACCCGCCACATTGAAAACAGCGTAGCTCAGGAAGCCATTGACGAGCTGCTTAAGCTGGAAAACGAGCCGGTAAAAGTGCTGACGTGGATTAGCAGGCATATGAATCCGGAACTCGATAACCGGATGAAGCAAACTATCCGCGCAAGGCGTAAACGTCATTTTAACGCAGAACATCAACATACGCGTAAAAAATCTATCGATCTGGAGTTTCTGGTTTGGCAGCGCCTGGCCGCGCTTGCCCGTCGCCGTGGGGTGACGCTGTCAGAGACAGTAGTGCAACTGATCGAAGATGCCGAACGTAAAGAGAAGTATGCCAGTCAGATGTCGTTACTGAAACAGGATTTGAAAGCGATCCTCGGTAAAGACGAAGAGTAACCGACCAGTCTGGTAAGAAAATAGGCCGTTATTGCAACACTCACTGGCTAATAGATGAAAAAAAACCCCGCATTGCGGGGTTTTTTACTAAGAAGTGGTAACTTAGCCCTGTGGCTGAGTCACAACGTCTTTGATGCCTTTAACTTCGATCTCTACGCGACGATCTGGTGCCAGGCAAGCGATCTGCGCTTTAGTAGCACGGCCAGCTTTGTAGCCACAGGTGTTGCCAGTGACGGAATCAGCTTCGCCCATACCACGTGCGGAGATTTTGTCTGAAGGGATACCTTTAGAGACCAGGTAATCAACAACGCTTTGTGCGCGTTTTTCAGACAGTTTCTGGTTGTACTGGTCAGAACCCACTGCGTCGGTGTAACCCAGAACTACAACAGAACCGTCTTTAGGATCCATGGAGCTCAGCTGAGTGTACAGCTGGTCCAGAGCCTGTTGGCCTTCTGGTTTCAGAGTTGCTTTGTTGAAGTTGAACAGCACGTCAGACTTCAGAGTGAAACGCTTGGTTTCAACAACTGGAGCCGGAGCTGGTGCTGGTGCTGGAGCAACAACATCATCCTGACCGAAACGGTAAGAAACACCCAGGCTCAGCATGGTGTTGTCTGGACGTGCGCCGACAGTACCTGCATCACCGATGTTGCTAACGAACTGGTAGTCCAGGCGAGTAGCCCAGTTTTTGGTCAGTGCGTATTCAACACCCACTGCAGCCAGCGGAGAAACGCCGGTGTCGTGGTCGCTCAGACGAGTGCCATTGCCGTAGTTAGCTTTGGAGTCTGCACGCCATACCATACCACCCAGACGAGTGTAGATATCCAGATCGTCAGCAATTGGGTAGCTCAGTTTAGCTGCCAGTTGAACGCCCTGTGCTTTGAAAGCACCGTTGTTCACGCTGCCTTTGTAAGGCATACGGCCAAGCCAGTCATAGCCCAGCTCGAAGCCCAGGTATTGGTTCGCCTGGTAACCCAGGAACGCGCCAGCACCCAGTTGATCTTTATGGGTCGGACCATTGCCGATACCATTCTGGTAACCGTTGCCGTAGAAACCAGTGTCATGGTACTGGGACCAGCCCAGTTTAGCACCGGTGTACCAGGTATTATCTTTTGGGGCGGCTTGCGCTACGGTAGCGAAACCAGCCAGTGCCACTGCTAATGCGATAGCTGTCTTTTTCATTTTGCGCCTCGTTATCATCCAAATAGGCAATGAGCTTTAAAGCTGTTTTAAGCCCTTGGTTAAATTCCTTCGCCAAGGTTTGAGCCCTCGTTTGTTACTCGGCCAGTTTTTCTGGCGTTATAGAGCAACCTTGGCGATGTAAAGTCTACAACGTGGCGCGAAAGTTACAAGTGTGATGTGATAAAGCTCTAAAAAAAAACGCAGAATCGTACATATTTACTAACACTAACCGGTAAAAAATGGGACAGTTTAGCCTGCATTTTTTTGTGCGGAACCGCAGTGGCACTCGCTTTGCACCTGATCCATCAAAGGTTCCCACCCAAAGAGATAAAAATGATGGGAAAAATCCTAAATTTACTTAATGATACAAAGAAGACTGAATTTTTAGCATGGAACACTGTCCGTGAGTCGGGTTTGTGTCACGTTGTGGACGCATAATGAACCCATAAGCGTGACCCAATTCTGCTGCATGCCGTAATTTTAGACGATCTTCTTCCGTAAGATCGGGCAACCACCCGAGAACCACACTGTAGTTACCTGTCAGAAGTGCCTTTTCCATCGCTTCAACGGTGGCAAGCGGAGTGATTTGGCTCAGTTGCACGACCTTATTGATAGGCAAACCAGACTGCTGTAACCACAATCTACTGAGTTTTTGTTGTGGGGTTAGCCATAACAGCCAGCGTGACTGTCTGCCTAACTGTTGCAGCAGGGGGAGCAATAGTTGCGCCACCGCGGGTTGATGCTCGTTGTAAACAAGTTCACTGATAAGGCCATTTTCTTTACCGGCATCCGAGTTTTCCGCAGCATTGTTCACCGCAAAAGAGGTCTGGCTGAAATGGGGTTTGTAGAGTGATTGAGTACGCATAAAGTATCCCGCCCGTAGTGTCACTGTATATTTATACAGTACATCTGGACATGAATAAGATCAACTCAAATTTTCGTAGTGCCTCGCATAATTGCGATTATTTTTTAGACGTCCTGTTTTTATGATTGGCAGGGCTGCGGATAGTGCGTATTTTTCTAATTACTTGTTCACGTTACTTTTATTTCATTGATGTGAGAAATAATACAATTAGAACCTACACAAGGAGAAGCTTCATGAAAGGGACATCTACAGGAAGGGTCAAACAGGCCAAAGCGTGTTTCTACGCATTAGGGAGCATTACTACGCGCTCACAGTTTGGCGGTTATGGGCTGCTGGCTGATGGCGTTATGTTTGGGGTGATAGCGGAGGACGAGCTGTATCTTCGAGCGACGGATAGCCTGGAGCCTGCCTTCCGCGCCCGTGGAATGGTCAATATGGTTTACTCCAAACGGGGCGTACCAATAACCCTGCGTTATTACTGGGTCGATGAGTCTCTGTGGCAGGCGCAGGATGAGCTTGTTGGATTGGCGCGGCAGGCCATCCGGGAGGCCCGCCTGGAACTTCAGGTCAAAATGGACACGCATGGCCGGCTTAGGACGTTACCGAACATCGATATCAACATGGAGCGTTTACTGTGGCGGGCAGGTATTCGCAATGTCTATGACTTGCGCTTGAATGGCGCCAAACGGAGCTATCTACGGTTGTTGCAGCAGCAACGCAATTTAGGATTGCGAGTGCTGCTTTCCTTAGGCGGGGCGATTGCCGGTTATCACCATGCCGCCTTGCCACTGGCCCTGCGCAGTGAGCTAACCGAGTGGTTCGAACATACCATGGTCCTGCTTAGTCATGGGCACACGCCTGGAATCAAGGGCTTGATGAAAGATCTCGCGTGATCATGCCGATTTAGCTATCTGCTCTTTTAACGTCATGAGCTCCGGCAGCAGATCAATGACCAGCCCTATCTGCTGTAATACCAGTTGCTCTTTGCTTTCTGGTTCTGGAGCCGCGAGTTGGATGCGCTCGGCAAGGCTTTCTAACGCTTGAGCGATGCGTCGGCCGTCTTGTTCTTCCTGATGCAAGGCGCCATCGACATAGCATACGGCATCATTCAGCAACTCCAGCGTTGCGGGATTGCTCATGTGTTCGCGGTGTGCGCCCAATGCGGAGATATAACTCAACAAGGTGTGGTTCAGGCACAGCAGGCGAAAAGCGGCATCCTGAACCACCTTATCGGCCTTTGGATCGGCCGACATATTTGAAATCACCGAGGCTAACTCTGCGTCGCTGTTGTGCGCATCCCTGCGGGCGATACGGTACGGCAAACCGTTATCCTTACCCTGATGGTATTGCACCAAAATCGCATCCAGATACCGGCAGTTGGCATTCAACGTTTTGCTCACCACGGCCGCCAATTGGCGAAAATGCCAATCTGGCCAGATAAAACTCACGGCTGCCCAGGCGATGGCGCATCCCAAAAGGGTGTCGTAAACGCGTGGCGCAGCCACTTCAAAGCCCTCACCCAGCAGGTTAAAGCACAGCAGTACGAGCAGGGTGATAAACATGGTTGCGTGCGCGTACTGCACGGTACGAAAAGCAAAAAACAGGACGCCGGCAATGACGATTAACACCATCTGGCCTTCCTGCGAGGGGACAAAATAGAGGATCGGCAGGCCGATAAGAATACCGGCAAGCGTACCTATGATACGCAGCGCCAGCCTGCGGCGCGTGGCATTGTAATTGGGCTGGCAAACAAACAGGCTGGTCAGCAGGATCCAGTAACCGTGCTGCATGCCGGTGAACTGAATAAAAGCATAGCCGATGCACAGCACCACCGACATGCGAATAGCGTGGCGGAATAAGGCTGACTGCGGCGTCAGATGGCGGCTAATGCGCAGGCGGATGTCGCTCCAGCCGGTGAGCCGGTCATCTGACAGACTGTTCTCTTCCGCCTGGCCATCGGCCAGCGCCTGCTCGGATTCGATATTCGCCAACTGCGCATCAATCGCGCGCAAATTTTTTAACAGGTGCGATAGCGCTTTGGTCAGCTCACGATTTTCCTGGGTGACGGCCACGCGGGCCAGAGCTTCATCAATGCGGCTGAAAGCCGGCTCAAAACGCAGGTTGTGCTGGTATTTTTGCCGCAGCAGGATCGACTGAGCCAACTGCTGGCAGGCGCGCGCTTGCATGCTGAGCAAGCGCTGGAAACGAAACAGGATATCGCTATGACGGAATTGTCGGCTTAGGGCCTGATATTGAACATGAGCGGAACTGGCACGCTCATGAATATCCTGCGCTACAAAATAATAATGCAGGGTACGACGGGTACCGCGCTGGCCGCGGTCGCCTTTAAGCCGCGTCAGCAATGAGACTTTGGTCTGATTGAGAGTCGTCACCAGCGCGCTGTTGGCCATTGCCACATCCATCCACGGCAGGTCCGTAGCATGTTCGGCATCGGGGTCAAACAGGTTGGCCTTGGCATCCAGATAATTTGCCAACCGATCATAGCAGCGCGCCAAATTTTCCTGTAAAGGACGAATAGGAAAAATCAGATGACCAATCAGCGTCAGGAGGTTGTACCACAGGGCACCAATGATCAGCAGTATCGGTTGCTGATACCAGGCGTCATACATTGAGGTGCCAAGCATGGTGTAAACCGCGATCAGCAAGGCGCCAAATGCAATGGTGGCGTAGCGTTGCCCCAATGCCCCCAGTAAGATAAAGCCGCAGGTCGAGGTAGTCAGACCGAGGGCGAATAACCAAGGGTAAGGAAACAGCAGCTCAATGGAGGCGGAGGCTATAAAAAAACACACTAGCGTGATCAGCAGGTTACGCAGCCTGCCGCTCAGGCGATCATCCAAATCCGTCAACGCCGCCGCTACCACTCCCAGAGTCAGGGGAATAGTGAGTTTGGGAATGGCCAGCCACCAAGGGACGGCGGCTGCGCCGGCCAGCGCAATAAAAATACGCAGGTTATAAAGCAAATTGCTGTTGTAGGCATAACGGCGTATTGCGGGTGCAAAAGAGAGCACGAAAAACTCCTCAGGCGGAGAAAAAATTAACGCTGTTGGTACTGACGCCGGGCATTTTCAGTTCTGGCCTGCTGAGCCATCTCAACAGATACCACGCGGCGACCCACCGGCCACAGTGCGATGGCGGCGATCTTGAAATTGGCAATACCAACCGGAATGCCAATAATCGACACGCACTGCACGATGCCTGCGGCGATATGCGACAGGCACAACCACCAACCGAAGAGTACCAACCAGACAATATTCAGCAGTGAACCGCTGGCGGAAAGCAGCGCGTTGCTTTTTTCCGGATACAGCTCATTCACGTGAATGGCTTCGTTGCCGAAAGGCAGAAACGATAATTTGGTGATCTCCCAGCACGAGCGGGTCAGAGGCAGGGTAATAATCAGTATGACGCTGAATACCGTTGCGATCAGCCAGCCAAGGGTAGTGAAAAAACCGCCCAACACAAAATTAAGAATATTCAGTACAGTACGCATAGTCGTCATTCTGCTCTAATGATGGCCAAACCGCGAAGCGGTTGCGTTTGGTATCAAAACGCAAAATCTATTCTACCCTTTTTTTAGCGCTAGAGTGCCACTGCTTATCACAGGTAAACTGGCAGATATCCGTTATTTAATCTCAACATAGTCATGGCGCGCCGATATGGAACTTAAAGCGACATCGCTGGGGAAACACCTGGCTCAGCATCCTTACAACCGCGTGCGGTTGCTGCACGCCGGGGTTGAGGTGAGCGGTGAGAAACACGAATATCTTATTCCTTTCAATCAGTTGATCAAAGTCCGATGTAAACGCGGCATCGTCTGGGGCGAGCTGGAATTTGAGCTGCCTGATGAGAAAGTGGTACGTCTACACGGTACTGAATGGCAAGAAACTCAGCGTTTTTACCACTACCTGCAACAGGCCTGGCAGCAATGGAGCGCCGAGATGAGTGAAATCAGCTCCGGCGTTTTACAGCAGCAGGTAGAGCATATCCAGCGTATTGAACAGCAGGATAAATGGTTCAAAAAGTCAGAATTGGGCAAATTGCAGCAGCAGATCCGACAGTCTTTTGGCGCCTTGCCAATGCCGGTAGCGCGGCTTGATGAGTTCGACAACTGTCGGGATGACTACCAGCTATGTCTTCAGTGGTTGCAGCATGGGCTGCGCAGTGTGGGGCAGCGTAATCAGCAGTGGACAGAGCGCATGCTGGAGACGTATCACGATTTCTTCCAGACTATCGAAAGTTCGCCGTTGAATGACTCGCAAAGCCGTGCCGTGGTAAATGGCGAAGACTCGGTACTGGTTCTGGCTGGTGCCGGCAGCGGCAAAACCTCGGTGTTGGTGGCGCGAGCCGGATGGTTGTTGCGCCGTCAGGAGGCTGAACCCGGGCAGATACTGTTGTTGGCGTTTGGTCGCCAGGCGGCGGAAGAGATGAATGAGCGCATTCAGGAGCGTTTGGGCAGCGTGGCGATTCAGGCCAAAACCTTCCACGCGCTGGCGCTGCAGATCATTCAGCAGGGCAACCGTAAAGTGCCGGCCATCAGCAAGTTGGAAACCGACAGCAAAGCCCGGCGTACGTTGTTGATTACCCATTGGCAGCAACAGTGCGCAGAGAAAAAGGCGCAGGCCAAAGGGTGGCGTCAGTGGTTGATGGAGGAGTTGGAGTGGGACGTGCCCGAAGGCGACTTCTGGCAGGATAAACGCCTGGCCGAGCGGCTGGCAGGCAGGCTCGAACGTTGGCTGGGGCTGATGCGGATGCACGGCGGCAGCCAGGCGGAAATGATCGAACAGGCGGATGAAGAGATCCGTGACCTGTTTTCAAAGCGCATTCGGCTGATGGCGCCGTTGCTGAAAGCCTGGAAAAGCGCACTTAAAGATGAGGGGGCGGTGGATTTTTCCGGCCTTATTCATCAGGCGGTCAATATTCTGGAAAAAGGGCGTTTCGTCAGTCCGTGGAAGCACATTCTGGTGGATGAGTTCCAGGATATCTCGCCGCAACGTGCACAGTTGCTGGCAGCGCTGCGCAAGCAGAATAAGCAGACCTGCCTGTTCGCGGTGGGCGACGATTGGCAGGCTATTTACCGCTTTAGCGGTGCGGAGTTGACGCTCACCACGGCGTTTGCCGAAAACTTTGGCGAGGGCGCTCAGTGCGCGCTCGATACCACTTATCGCTTCAATGATCGTATCGGCGAGGTGGCAAACCGCTTTGTGCAGCAAAACCCGCATCAGTTGAAGAAACCGTTGAATAGCCTGAGTAAGGGCAACAAGAAATCGGTGGTAATTTTACCGCATGAACAGCTGGAGAACCTGCTCGACAAACTGAGCGGTTACGCCAAGCCGGATGAGCGCATTCTGGTGCTGGCGCGTTATCACCATCTGAAACCGGAAGTGCTGTCGAAAGCGTCGACCCGGTGGCCAAAACTGACCCTCGAGTTTATGACGATTCACGCCAGTAAAGGGCAGCAGGCGGAGTATGTGATCATCGCCGGTTTGCACGAGGGCAGCGATGGTTTTCCTGCGGTAGCGCGCGAGTCGGTGCTGGAGGATGTCTTGTTGCCACAACCGGAAGATTTCCCGGACGCAGAGGAGCGACGGTTGTTGTATGTGGCGCTGACACGCGCCAAACATCAGGTCTGGCTATTGCAGGATCGCGAACGCCCCTCGGTGTTCGTTGAGCATTTGCAGGATCTCGGCGTGCCGCTGCAGAAAAAACCTTGAGTTCACGGCCTGGTGTTTGCCAGGCCGCAATCACTACTTCAGGCGATCCTGCAAATAACGTTGATAATCCGGAATGGCGATTTCCACTTCGCGTTTAAACAGCGGGGAATCGATCAGGAAATCTGCAGTGGAGCGGTTGGTGGCGACGGGAATATTCCATACTGTCGCCAGGCGCAGCAGGGCTTTTACATCCGGATCGTGTGGTACCGCATTCAGCGGATCCCAGAAGAAAATAAGCATATCGATCTTGCCTTCCGCAATCAGCGCGCCGACCTGCTGGTCGCCGCCCATCGGGCCGCTCAGCATGCTTTGTACCGGAATGCCTGTAGCCCGTTGAATCAGATTGCCGGTAGTGCCGGTGGCGTAAAGCTGGTGCTGCTCCAGGACGGGCTTATTGTCTTCAACCCATTTGAGCAGGGCTTGCTTGCGATGATCGTGCGCCACCAGCGCAATGTGTTTGCGCGCGGCGATAGTGCGGGTGGTAAATTCCATCTCGATGTCCTTCGCTAATCGGGGGGATGTGCGACAGATTACTGAAACTGTTTTTCACTGCCTAGCGTTTACACCGGAAAATGCGAAGAAAGCGCGCCTTTGCGTAAAAGACGCCGATCATCTTAATGGGTGGGTTGTTTATTGGCCCACTGCAGGAAACGTTTCTGAGTGTCTTTATCTGCTTGCTGAAACCAATATTGCAGCATTTGTTCGGAAACGTTTTCACCCTTCAACGTCACCGTGGGGGCGTTTAACGCCGCGTTACCCAACGGGGAGGACGACGTGCCGGTACGAACCTGCGCAAAGGACGGCACCGAGGCCGGGCGATTCTGGCTGTTGTAATCTGCCATCAGTTTTTCCAGATCCACATTGAGCGTCACGCCATCGGGGTGCAGCACGTCGTGTCTCATCGCCAGCGCGTTACCTTTTTTATCGATAACCTGATAATTAAGCGTTTTATCAAACCTCTCGCCATCACGCACATTCTCAATGCGTGGCAACTCGATGGCTACGGAGCTGACATTCTGCGTATTGAAGGTGGCGATAAGCGGTGGTGAGGCATAGGCCTTTACCTCATGCTGCCCCGAACGTACGGGCTTGACGACTTTAAACAGTAACTGATGCTGCCCGCCATCCAGCTCCAGGCTGTCGGCGCCTTTTAACAACGATCCCGTCATTTTCTTGCCGTCGACCACGAGCAGGTCGATATCAGGGGAGAGTCTCAGGGTCGTAGCTACGGCAGGCATGCTGATACTGACACTGAGCAGCCCCGCAACCATCAGACCAAATTTCATCGTTATCTCCTTATAAGTGGCATCGTTATTAGTGTTGAATACGCCATGGACTGTGTCAAAGTTTTTCAGAATTGCGTATATATTTACAAATATACACATTTATATTCATCCTGACATCATTTGCCGAGTGAATGTTAGCAGTGACAGCATCAGACCGCAAAAGTGGCAGGGAGTTTCCGGGGGGCTGCTTTTAGCCGATTTAAGGGCAATGAGTTACACTCAGCGTAGGGAAGTCCCTGTCAACTTTTGGGAGCGGAAAATGCAAGACAACGAAATTGCCAGCCTGCTGCAACAGATGAAAACCATTGCGCTGGTGGGTGCCAGTGACAATCCGGCGCGCGCCAGCTTTGGCGTGATGGCCTATTTGCTTTCGCAGGGGTATCAGGTGACACCGGTTAGCCCCAAGTTGGCGGGGCAGACGCTGCTGGGCCAGCAGGTTTATGCGAAGCTGGCGGACATTCCGCATTCGATTGATATGGTTGACGTATTCCGTAATTCAGAGGCTGCATACGCGGTGGCTCAAGAGGCCATTGCCATTGGTGCCAAGGCGTTGTGGCTGCAAATCGGTGTGATTAATGAACAGGCAGAGGCATTGGCAAACGAAGCGGGGCTTAAGGTGGTGATGGATCGTTGCCCTAAAATCGAAATCCCGCGTTTGGGCCTTGAGCGCTGAGGAAAATAAAGGCCTGGCATAGTGCCAGGCCTTTAAGGCGAGTTTCTCAGGCCAGGGTTACGCATCAGTTTCGCAGACGTGGTGCTTGTAACTGGTGACGGATGGATTCCGCCAGTTCATCCAGCGAGGGTTGTTCGGGGTGGGCGTCCTGGGCTTCCCCATCCAGCTGTGCTTCCGCCAGATAAGTGTGCACCGGTTGGCCTTCTTCGTCTTCCATCACCACGTGGTACCAAGGGGCGAACCGCAGATCGGTATTCGCCGCTATCTCATCAGCTTTGGGCTGCTCGAGGGAGTATTCAGGGTCAATATCGATAATCACCCCCAAATACCCCAGCAACTTATGCCTAACCTGTTGTCCGATACCGAATTTGCTGGCAATCATGATGACCTCCTGAGAAACAGTGCTTTACTCTCTATATGAGGGCAAAGCAGCGTATTTCAAGTTACATCACCCGGCACGCAAAGCCTTTCAAGTACAACCCTTCAGGATAAGTTGCGATAACCGGGTGATCGGCAGCCTGACGGTACTGCTCTATAAATTGTACATCACGCCCGGCATCTACAGCGGCGTCGGCCAAAATTTTCTGGAACAAATCGGTAGGCATCAGGCCGGAGCAGGAGAAACTGAGCAAAATGCCGCCCGGATTCAGCAACTGCAACGCCAGCATATTGATATCTTTATAGCCGCGACAGGCGCTGGCCAGCTGGTTTTTGTTTTCGACGAACTTCGGCGGATCCATAATGATCAGGTCGAATTTTTCACCCTGCGTGCGGTAGGCGCGTAGCAACTGGAACACATCATCGCGCACAAACTCCGCTTTGCTCAGGTCCAACTGGTTCAGTTCGACATTCTGTTTAGCGATATCCAACGCTGCCTGTGATGTATCTACGCTGATCACCTGTGAACAGCCGCCCATCAGAGCCGAAACGGCGAAGGCGCCGGTGTAGGAGAAGCAGTTGAGTACGCGGCGGCCGGCGGAGTAATTACGTGCAGCCAGGCGACTGTCGCGCTGATCGAGGTAAAAGCCGGTCTTGTGGCCTTGTTGGATATCCACCAACAGCTTCATGCCATGCTCGGTAATGGGCAGCAGAGCAGGGGGAAGATCGCCCAGCACCGGCCCCTGAGCCAACGGCAAACCTTCTTTTTTGCGCACCGCTACGTCTGAACGATCGTAGATTGCGCATTCCGGATAGCAATGCTGCAAGGCGGTAATCAGCGCCGCGCGTTGGTATTCGGCGCCGGCTGACAGCAGTTGCAGGACCAGGAAATTCTGGAAGCGATCGATGGTCACGCCTGGCATACCGTCAGATTCGCCGGCAATCAGGCGATAGCCGTCCAGTCCATCACGTTTCGCTAACCAATCACGCCAGTTTTGTGCCTGCTGTAAACGGCGAATGAAGAAATCGATGTTAATCTCTTCGTCCTGCTGGAAGGTCCAGACACGGGCGCGGATTTGGGACTCCGGCGAGTAGGCGCCGCGCGCCAACCATTTGCCCTGGGCGTCGTGAATATCAATGGTTTCGCCGGAAAGAGCTTTACCCTCAATACGTTGAACGGCACCGGAGAATACCCACGGGTGGCGACGAAGTAAGGACTTTTCACGTCCTTTGGCGAGATACAGGCGTACGGTCATAATTAAGAATGCTGCCAGCTAGGTAAAAAGAGTGACATTGCCGTGCGGCGCACAGGCAATGCCATAAACGAAAGTTAATAAGGAGCGGATTATGACACAAGTTTGCATTGCTGCGTATGTCTATGGCGCGGTGCAAGGGGTGGGGTTTCGCTATAACACTCAGCATCAGGCGACGGCGTTGGGGTTAAGCGGTTATGCGCGCAATCTTGACGACGGCAGCGTCGAAGTGGTGGCCTGCGGCGAACAACCGCAGGTGGATAAGCTGGTGGAATGGCTGAAGAACGGTGGCCCGCGCAGCGCACGTGTCGATCGCGTGTTGGTCGAACCCCGAGGCACGGCCGATTACCGGGGTTTCAGTATCCGCTATTAACCTTTAGATGCATTTTACCGGTTTCGGCAGGCCGGCGATTTTGGTTGCCTGCTTGGCCGGGCCTTTTGGAAACAGGCGATACAGGTAACGACTGTTGCCTTTCTCTTCACCGTATTTCTGCGCCATGGCTTTCACCAGCATGCGGATTGCCGGTGAAGTATTAAATTCCTGGTAAAAGTTGCGCACAAAGCGCACCACTTCCCAATGCGCCTCGCTTAGCGTTATCTCTTCCTGCGCAGCCAGCAGCGGCGCCAGGCCCTCATGCCAGTCTGCGCTGTTTTTCAGGTAACCTTGCGCATCAGTTTCAATAATCTGGCCTTCAAACTCCAACATACTGCCTCGATAACGAATGATTCAGAACGGCCGCCAGTTTAACAAATTTTTGGTTGTCGCAAAAAACAAAACCCCGCCGAGGCGGGGTTTGAGTGTTTGGCAAGCGTTGACTCAGTTGCTGCGCGCGAAGCCCAAAATGCTTAACAGGCTGATGAACATGTTGTACAGCGATACGTACAGGCTGACGGTGGCGCGGATGTAGTTGGTCTCGCCGCCGTGGATGATATTGCTGGTTTCCCACAAGATTGCGCCGGCGGAGAACAGAATAAACAGCGCACTGATCGCCAGATGCAGGGCAGGAATTTGCAGGAACAGGTTAGCGATTACCGCAACCAGCAGCACCACAAAGCCTGCCATCATCATCCCGGACAGGAATGACATGTCCTTGCGCGTGGTCAGCACGTAGGCCGAACAGCAGAAGAACACCACGGCGGTGCCGCCCAATGCCAGCATGATCAGATCGCCGGCCCCGGTATTAATGAACGAACTGAGGATTGGACCCAGCGCATAACCCATAAAGCCGGTCAGCGCGAACGCCGCCAGAATGCCCGCCGGGCTGTTCGCCAGTTTGTGGGTCAGGAACATCAGGCCATAGAACCCGACCAGCATCAGCAACAGGCCCGGTGCCGGTAGCCCCAGCATGGTGCTGGCGGTCGCGGTCAGCGCGGAAAACGCCAGCGTTAACGAAAGCAGGAAGTAGGTATTGCGCAGAACTTTATGCGTGCTGAGCAACGAGTCGCGCGAGGAGGATGAGACGACAATACGGTCCATAATGATCTCTCTTATCAGGTCATCACAAAATTAGTTCCGATGATAGGCAGCGCAAGCGTTTGATTAAAGTTTGTTTACCAATCTTTACCCTTAGTTATCATTGCTGCCACCCTGAGCTGCCGTTGGTGGTTTCTTCAACGCTCGCACGCTAGGTGCTGTTTTTTCGTTCGGTTGAACGGCTATGGGCTTTACAAGCCGATTGGCTCTGTTTATAGTTCGGCTCGTTGCGGAGGGGTGGCCGAGTGGCTGAAGGCAACGGTCTTGAAAACCGTCGACGGGAAACCGTTCCAGAGTTCGAATCTCTGCTCCTCCGCCATTCATTCTGACCCCGTGCTCTTCGAGCACGGGGTTTTTTGTATCTGGTACACCGAAATACCCATAAACTCCTACCTTCCTTCCGTTTCTCTCGCGACCGAACGTCCCCTTGTAAACTGTCACACCGTTTTTTCCCCAATCTGTTCGATCTCATCCCCGACAGATGCGCCGCCAACGCTTGATCAGGGCAGTGCAAAGGTTAAAATAGAGTGATGCGATTGCGCTTAACTCTTTCATGGAGATAGAGATGAACTGGTATCAAGTGGCGTTATGGACCATGATTTTTCTGAAGTCCGGGGCGTTCCTGGTGTTCGTTTGGTGGTGGATGTTCAAGCGTGCAACCAAGCCTTATGTTCGCCCGGAAAACGTCGTTATTGACGAAACGCCAGAGGATGAAAATCTGACCATGGAAGACGTTATGAAGAAACACGGGATTACGCGCGTGGAAAATCAGACTCAATAATTCAGTCCCGGTATAGACAGTACCCGGTGATAACCCCGCACCCTTCGAGCGCGGGGTTGTTGGTTTTAGCTCTTGCAGCCCATCAGCTCCGGCAGCACTCCTGGCTTACTCTTCAGCGAAGCCTGTACATCCTCCGGCAGACCTGCCCAGATAATCAGCCCGGTACGCTTTTCGATCTCGCTGACCGTTACGCGGTACTGGCAGAAATCGGCACTTTTCGGGGTGTTTTGATCAAACAAGAACGCGGCGTAGTGGTTCACTTCCGGGCTGCTGTTGATAAAAATCACCTTCCAGTAGGCGCTGGGGATGGTGTGCGCTTTTTGCGTCCCCGGCAGTTTGCCCATATCACGTTCATACAGCGGGCCGGTGACGGTATACACCGAGCTGATATCCGCCCGGTCAATCAGTTTGCGTTCCTGATCTTCCAGCCGCGCCCAGGATCCCTGGTTCAAATCGGCCTTCTGCGGCGTGATGTTGGAAAGATAGTTCAGCGACTCCCAGTCAGACACCCCCGCCAGCGAGGCCAGTGGCGCCTGATGCCCACGGTCAACTTTCAACGCCGCATTGGCACCGGTGTAATCCGCCGGTACCAGCGTATCCGCCGGGTTCAGCGCCGGGTCGGTTTTCCAGTTGCGATCCTTGCCGCTGGCCGGCGTGTCCTTGGTGATGTGGTAAGCCACCCAGTTGGCGAACTTGGTGCTGCTGTTATTGTTCAGCGTATAAGCATGGCGAACGATAGATACGTTGCTACTGCCACCGGTCGGGCAACCCACCGCGCAGTTGTCGATGGATTCGAGCGTTTCGGCTGAAACCTGAGTGGCAAACAGCAGGGCGGCCAGGACTAACATCTTGTTAAAGCGCATATTCATATCCTCAATAAGTTAAAATATACTGTATTTATTTACAGTTGTTTTAACTTATATCAGTGAAATGAATACAACAATGCAACACATTCAGGTTATGAATGTGCTACAGGTGATACACAACGTTGTGTCCAATGGGAGGGGGAAATCGAGAACGGCGATAGCAACAGGCGGTTAACCTTTGATACCACCGGCTAATAGAGGCCTGTGTTTATTCCAACAGGTTATTTACGGTGCGGCGCACATACTGCGTCATTTGTGCCAGATCTTCAGGCGATACTGGCCCTCCGCCGGCACGTACTACCTGCTGTTCTATCTGAGCGATCTCCTGCTCGACCTTATTGGCAATCTGCACCTTGACGATTTTATCCACCGACGAGAGCAGGACTTTCAATACCACTTTCAGCGCAACGTTCTCGCAGAACGAGTCGTAGTGGTGGACTGCCGGCGGCGCAACGGGTGGCTCGGGCGCGCGCGGGGCCATAGCCTTGAAACTGTCTACATTTTCAATAATAAGATCCATGTCTCTTATTAGTTCATCAAAATCTTTAGACACTGACTTATTTCCCTTCGCTATGCGCAAAAACAGAACGCCCGCCATCAGGGCCAATGCCGGTGATAGACGGGCAGAACGAATTTCGACCGTGACGTTCAGGTAGTGAATGGCAGGCTGAGCGGCATTTTAACCTTGCTGCGGGTTGGCAACAAGATGGGGCCGAGCGAATCCGCGGCCCCACAGGGTAGATAACGGAAGGTTATTGCTTAACTTTTCAGCTTGGCAGTGATTTTCGCCACGTGTTCGCCCTGATAACGGGCAATGGTCAGTTCTTCCTGGCTGGGCTGACGCGAGCCGTCACCGCCGGCGATAGTGGTCGCGCCATAGGGCGTACCGCCGCGGGTGTGGGAGATGTCAAACAGTTCGGGCGTGGCGTAACCGATCGGAACGATAATAAAACCGTGGTGCGCCAGCGTGGTCCAGGTGGAGGTGATAGTGTGCTCCTGGCCGCCGCCGGTACCGGTGGACGAAAATACGCTGCCTACCTTGCCATACAGCGCGCCGGAAGCCCACAGCCCCCCGGTTTGATCGAGGAAGGTGCGCATCTGCCCGGCCATGTTGCCAAAGCGGGTAGGGGTACCGAAGATAATGCCATCGTAATCGGCCAACTCCTGTGGCGTGGCGACAGGCGCTTTTTGATCGCTTTTGCCGCCGGCTTTGGCGAAGGCGTCCGCCGGTATGGTTTCCGGCACCCGTTTCACGGTGACTTCAACGCCGCTGACCCTGCGCGCACCTTCCGCTACCGCTTCTGCCAGGGTTTCGATATGCCCGTACATTGAGTAATAAAGGACCAAAACTTTTGCCATGTTGCGTTCCCCGCTCGGTGATTGAAAGAAATGCCCCATAAGCATAGAAGTGAATGCTGAACTTATCCTTGCACCTCATTTGATGCCGGCGACCGCCAGCAGCGCACCGAAGACGATCAGCAGGCCGCCAAAGGCTCTGTCGATGCCTTTGCGCAGGCGCAGCAGGCGCGCATTGACGCCCGGCGCGGAAAACAGCAACGCCACGGCGGCAAACCAGAGAATATGGGCAAGCGCAATAAACAGCCCATAGCCGATCTGCACGCTGAGCGGCGTCTGCGGATTGACCACCTGCATAAACAGGCTAACGATAAAAATAGTGGTTTTGGGGTTTAGCACATTGGTCAAAAAACCTATCTTCAGCGCGGCGAAGTCACTGGTGGCGGCTGTGTCTGCGTGGGAAGGGGCAGCGGCGGCAGCTCCGGCGTGGCGCAGCATGCCGACACCCAGATAAATCAAATAGGCGGCGCCGATCACCTTCAGCAAAGTAAACAACCACAACGACTGTTGGATCAATACGCCAACACCGACCAGGGTATAGCTCACGTGGGTCACCACACCAGCGCCGATACCGCAGGCAGTCAGCACCCCTGCGCGGCGGGAAAGCAGCAGGCTGTTGCGCGACACCATGGCAAAGTCCGGTCCTGGGCTGATAACGGCCAGTAAAGTGATGGTGACGACGGCGAGGAGTTCAGTCATAGTTATCCTGTCAAAAAATCAGAAGAGAGTGTCTGATTTATAAGAGGAATAGCCAGCGGTGACAAACGATGAAAACTGACAGTATCAGTGAGAAAAACTCACGCAAAATTAATCGGCCGCTGTCGCTGGGCGGGCTGCGCTGTTTTGAGGCCGCTGCGCGACTGGAAAGCTTTACGCAGGCGGCGAGCAGCCTGAACCTGACGCACGGGGCCGTCAGCCGTGCGGTCAGAGCGCTGGAAGATGAGCTGGAGATTGCGCTGTTCGAGCGCCGTCACCGGCGGGTATATCTTACGCCAGCCGGGCACTCGCTGTTTCAGGCGTCTCAGCAAGCATTCGGCATTCTGGATCATACTGCGCAAACGCTGCGTCAGCAGGCGCAGGACGCGCCGCTGGTGTTGTCGTGCGAGCCAACGTTATTGATGCGCTGGTTGATACCGCGTCTGCCGGCGTTTCAGCAGGCGCACCCGGAAATCAACCTGCAACTGGTGGCCGGTGGCGGGCCATTTTCGTTTCATGACGGCATTACCGCCGCTATCCGGCGCAACGATTTTGACTGGGGGGATAAGCTGCACAGCCTGGCGTTGTTCAGCGAGCGGGTTGGGCCGGTGTGCAAACCTGAAACGCTGCGGCGCTGGGTAACCCCTGGCGACGGCCCGCCGCAGTTGAGTCACGACGCGGTACTGCTGCATTCCGCCACCCGTCCCGACGCCTGGCGGCAATGGGCGCAGGGGCAAGGCGTGGCGCTGACTGGCCGGCCGGAGCAGCGTTTTGATCATTTCTACTTCAGCCTGCAGGCGGCGGTGGCGGGGATGGGGATTGCCATCGGCCCGTGGCAGCAGGTACGCGATGATGTGGCCGCCGGCTTGCTGAGCGCACCCTTTGGTTTTATGCCGGACGGCAGCGGTTACTGCTTATTGTCGCCACAGGAAATCAGGCCGGGCAGCGCGCTTGCCCGGCTGGCGGACTGGCTGAAACTCAGTGCAGACGCCTGAGCTTTTGCTCCAGCCGCTGCCGTTGCCAACGGTTGAAAACCTCTGGCAGCAGCAGGGTGCGCACAGCCCGCATCATCACCGCCAGGCTCATGCCGCCAATCGCCCACAGCGACCAGAGATAGTGCGGATGGGTAAACCAGTTAACGGCAAACAGAAACAGGCCGATGATCGCAAAACGCACCGCCATGCGCAGCAGCTTGCCTTCCGCTTCAACCTGTCGGCGAATAGCCTGTTCGCTCTGACTGTCGTTATCCGGCTGTGCCGGCTGCGGCTGGCTGAGATCGTTCACCTGCAACCCCAACGCCGCGGCAATCGCGGTCAGGGTCTCCAGGCTGCCCTGTTCGCCATTTTCAATGCGCTGAACGGTGCGGGTGCTGAGGCCGGCAATGGTGGCCAACTGCTCCTGCGACCAGCCTTTTTCCAGCCTTAATTGCCTGATGCGGTATGTTTGCATTGCGTTCTCCAAAATGAACCATCACTGAGGCCAAGTGTAGGGGCTGGCCGCGCCAACTGCCACGACAGCGGCACGACATTCGCGCGACAGACGGGTGACACCCGCAGCCGACGAGGGCTAAACTACACTTGCAGTGTGTCCGGCCCACTAACGGAGGAAACAATGACATCATATCGTGGCATCAAACGGGTATTGCTGAGCGACGGCGCCATCAAACATGTGATCGTGGAAGACGACGTGGGCGATGAATGCACCTTCGCCGCCAAAGACTATATTTACGAGGGGATCCAGCCGCCGTTGGAAGAGCTGCCGGAAGTGGCGGCGCTGGATGATTAAAAGGCGACGTTGCGGATAAAACGCAGCGGCCGCTCGGTGCGGTTGACGTAGGCATAGTGCTGATCGCTGTTGAACACCTGGGTTTCACCGGCATCCAGCGTCAGGGTCTGTTGTTCCAGCTCCAGCGTCAGGCTGCCGGTGATCACATAGATGATCTCGTTCCAGCCAGCGGCATCCGGCCGCGAGTCGTAGCGTTCGCCCGGCATCAGCGCCCATTCCCACAGCTCCACCCGCTGAAGTGCGGGCACGCTGGCGACCAACACCGCCTGGCTTGCCGGCTCGCGCCCCTGCCAGGCCAGTTCACCCACCAGATGATTGCCGCGTGCTTCCGGTGCCTGGATCAGATCGGTGAAGGCGATATTCAGCGCCTCGGCCAGCTTGTCCAGCACCACCAGGCTGACGTTGCGGTCACCGGCTTCAATCCCGGCCAGCATGCGACGGCTGACGCCGGATTTTTCCGCCAGCGCCATCTGGCTCAGCCCGGCCTGCTGGCGGTATCCGCGCAGGTTGCTGCTTAGATATTGCAGCACTTTGAGCGCGTCATGTTTTTCATTGTGCACTATATTGCTCATCCGCAGGCATTCCCTCATACTGGTGCGATCTGTGCATTATATTGCACCCGGCATTAAGGGCAAGTCAGTGTCTGCAGTAAAAAAATCCTTGATTTCCACGCTTATTTTCAAAATCAAACTTCAGGAAGCGGTGCTGATTTTCATCACCATGATCTGGGGCGGTACCTTTTTGGCCGTGCACCATGCCATGCAGGTCAGCGGGCCGTTCTTTTTCGTCGGGCTGCGTTTCGCCGCCGCCACGTTGGTGCTGACGCTGTTCTCCGTGCGCACCCTGCGCGGGTTGACCTGGTATGAATTGAAAGCGGGCATGTTTATCGGCATTGCCATCATGTTTGGCTACGGCCTGCAAACCCTTGGGTTGCAAACGATCAGCAGCAGCCAATCGGCGTTTATTACCGCCATGTATGTGCCGATGGTGCCGCTGCTACAGTGGCTGGTGCTGGGGCGTTTTCCCGGCGTGATGTCGTGGGTCGGCGTTCTGCTGGCGTTCACCGGCCTGATGCTGCTGGCCGCGCCGAGCAGTGCGGATATGACGCTCAGCGCGGGCGAGATACTGACATTGATCGGCACGCTGGGCATGGCGGCCGAGATCATTCTGATTGGCGCCTATGCCGGTAAGGTGAATATCAAACGGGTGACGGTGGTACAACTGGGGACGGCATCGCTGGCCTCGTTCCTGATGATGGTACCGACCGGCGAGGCGGTGCCGCCGTACACCAGTTATCTGCTGTACAGCGCGATAGGGCTGGGCATCGCCAGCGCCCTGATTCAACTGACGATGAACTGGGCGCAGCGCAGCATGTCACCGACGCGCGCTACGGTCATTTATGCCGGCGAACCGGTCTGGGCGGGGATCGTCGGGCGTATCGCCGGGGAACGTTTACCGGGGGTTGCCCTGCTGGGTTGCGGGCTGATTGTGCTGGGCGTGCTGGTCAGCGAACTGCGCATTCGCCGCAAAGGCAAGGCAGCGGCGCTGGCTGAATAAGGCCCGGCAGGCCGGGCCCTCGGAATCAACGTGCGGCGTTGTCCGCCAGCGGCAGGATTTTACGGTTGCGCAGCAGCGCATTCAGAATAATGGCGCCGAAGGTGGCGGTACCTATGCCTCCCATGGTGAAGTTGCCGATGGTCAGTGCAAAATCGCCGGCACCCAGCACCAGCGTTACGGCCACCATAATCAGGTTGCCGTTATCGCCCAAGTCGACCTTGTTTTGCACCCAGATGCGCGCGCCGGCGACGGCAATCAAACCGAACACCACCACCGAGGCGCCGCCCAGCACCGGGCCTGGAATAGTGTGGATCAGCGCGCCGAACTTCGGTGAAAAGCCCAGAACAATCGCCACCGCCGCCGCGGCGACAAACACCAGGGTGGAGTAAATTTTGGTCACCGCCATCACGCCGATATTTTCAGCGTAGGTCGTGACCCCGGTGCCGCCTACCGAGCCAGACAGCAGGGTCGCCAGCCCGTCGCCGACAAAGGCGCGGCCGATATAGGGATCGAGGTTCTGGCCGGTCATCCCTGCCACCGCCTTCACATGCCCGAGGTTTTCCGCCACCAGAATGATCGCCACCGGGGCAATCAACAGCATGGCGTGCAGGTTAAACACCGGCGCGGTGAACTGCGGCAGACCAAACCAGGCCGCCTGGCTCAGCGCGCTGTAATCCACCGGCTTGCCGAGCCCAAAACCGTTGGTCACGACCACATAGATCAGGTAGGCGGCGATCAGCCCGAGCAGGATCAGCAACCGCTGCATCAACCCACGGGTGAATACCGCCACCGAACCGATACACAAAATGGTGACCACCGCCATCCAGCTGTCAAAATTGGAAGCCGAGACGCTGCGTACGGCGATAGGCGCCAGGTTCAGGCCGATCGCCATCACCACCGCACCGGTCACCACCGGCGGCATTAGGCGTTCGATCCAACGGGTGCCGACGCTCATCACCACAAACCCAATCAGCAGATACACCAGCCCGCAGGCGATGATGCCGCCCAGCGCCAGCGCAATGTTGGGGTTCGCGCCCTGGCCGCTGTAACCGGTGAGGGTGATCACCAGTCCGACAAACGCCGCGCTGGAACCGAGGTAACTCGGCACCCGGCCGCCGACCACCAGGAAGAACAGCAGCGTGCCGATGCCGGACATCAATATGGCCAGGTTGGCGTCAAAGCCCATCAGCAGCGGCATCAGCACCGTGGCGCCAAACATGGCCACCGCGTGTTGCAAGCCCATAACCAGCGTTGGCACCAGCGGCAGCCTTTCATCGGGTGCGACCACCGCACCGTCCAGATTGCCTTGCTTCATGCGCCATTGGGGAAACCAGGTATTCGCCATCGTCATCTCCAAAAACAGGGGGGCAGGTTAGGGGCGCAGGTGAGTGCGCGTTACGGCATTATCGGCAAATCATTGCTTCAATAACGGGTGATAGCGACGATCGAAGTAAGCCAGACCGTGGCTTTCGTCATTACGCGCCAGCGCCACCGCCTGACAGAACAGAATGTCATGGGTGCCGACGCTGACAATTTGGCTAATCCGGCAATCGAAAGAGACCACTGCGCCATGCAGAATGGGGGAGCCGGTTGCCAGCGTGGACCAACGGGCGGCGGAAAAACGCATGTCCATCGGCGTTTTTCCGCCAAACAGATTCGACAGCGACTCGTGTTCCGCCGCCAGCGTATTGACGCACAGCGTCTGGTTTTGCTTGAACACCGAATACACCGATGCGGAGCGGTTCAGGCATACCAGCAGCGTCGGGGGCGTATCGGTAACGCTGCATACCGCAGAAGCGGTAAACCCGGCGCGGCCAGCCGGGCCGTCGGTGGTAATGATATTCACGGCCGAACCCAGGCGCGCCATCGCGTCGCGAAAGTCCTGTTTTTCTACGGCCTGTGGCACAAGTGGCGCGCTGGCGAGAAGGGTTTGGGTTTGCATACTTTTTCTCCTGTGGCTGGCCCATAGCGAAGGGCCTGGCGATTGAACTCAGTGTTTCAGTCCTGTGGGCTCATGCTGGGCGTCCGCAGGGCTGCAAGCAGACGACTGGCCGTGGGTTTTCAGCAACCAGCCGAGCAGAATGCGGTTAAAGTTGTCGGCATCCGTCACGCTCATGGCATGGCCGCCGTACGCCATCTGCGCCAGTTCACCGAACGGCAGGCTCTCCGCCAACTGATGCGAGCAGTGATAGGGCACCAGCAAATCATCGCGGGAGCACAACGCCAGCGTCGGGGTGGTAATGTCCGCCAGGTACGGGCGGAAATCGGCGTTCATCAGCGCGCTCAGGCGGCGTAACAAGTTTTCTGTCCCCTGGAAATGCGCCACCTGATGCGCCAGCTCCTCATCCAGCAGCGCTTCGTGCCGCGACAGCCAGTCGGCGGGGAACAAGAACAGCGGCTGGGCGCGCACATAGGCTTCCACGCTGCTGTTGAGCAGCAGGTCCTGGCGCACTTTGAAGCAGCGCCGGGTCTGGCTGTCCAGCGTCGGCCAGCCATTAACCACCACCAGTTTTGCGACCAACTGCGGGTGCGCGAGCGCCAACTGCAGGCCAATCATGCCGCCAAGCGCGTGGCCGACGAAATAACAGCGTTCAACGCCAATCGAGCGCAGCAACTGCGCCACCTCATCCGCCATATCGGCCATACTGTAGCCGGCCGGCACCTCGCCCTTGCTGCGGGCGGTGCCCTGATGATCGTAAACCACCACCCGGAAATGCTCGCTCAGCGCTTCAATCTGCGGTTGCCAGAAACTGCCTGCGCCGCCCAGACCGGCAGAGAGCACTACGGTGGGGGCGAGCGGGGTGTCTTTTCCCAAAATCTCAAAGTACATTCTCGATCCTCTGTAGATAAGGATTCAGCGGCCGATATGGGCCACGGTGGCGATCTCAATCAGTGCGTCCGGTTTCACCAGCCCGCACTGAATGCAGTAGCGCGCCGGTTTGTCGCCAGGAAAATACTCCGCATAGACCTGATTGATGGCGGCATAGTTTTGCCAGTCGGTGAGGAAGATCGAGTTAAAGGTCACGTCATCCATGCTGCCGCCTGCGGTTTCGATCACGCTTTTAATGGTTTCCAGCACGTGGCGGGTTTGCGCTGCCGCATCGCCGACGTGCACCACGTTATTGTCTTTATCGAACGCCAGCGTACCCGAGACGTAAACCACGCCGTCGGCCAGCGTGCCGGGGACGAAGGGTGCCAGCGGTTTGCCGGTGCCCGGCGGCGTAATGATGGTTTTTGGCATAGTCTTGCTCCTGATGAATGATTAAAGGGTAAAGCAGGCAAAACTCATGCCGTTTGGCTGAGCGGGGCGATGAGCGCATCGCAGAAACTGTCGACGTCCGACACCCAACCAAAGAAGGTTTCGATGTTGTATAGCGCCGCCTGCTGGGCAAACTGCGGCCCAGCCTGGTGAGTGGCGTCCGCCAGCACCACGCCGAAATATTCGAGGAAGAAGCCGTCGCGCAATGTGGATTCCACGCAGACGTTGGTGGCGATGCCGGTAAACACCAAATGGTGAATGCCGTAGGAGCGCAGCAGGCTGTCGAGTTGGGTATTGAAGAAGCCGCTGTAGCGCGGTTTCGGGATCACGATATCGCCCGGCTGCGGCTGCAGTTCGTCCACCAGATCGTAGTCCCAGTCGCCCTTGGCCAGCAGCTTGCCCATCAACTCCGGGCGCTTGCGCATGGTTTTCAGCGCGTTGGATTTATGCCAGTTGGGCGAACCCTGGCCGCCGGCTTCGACATACTGATTGTCCCAGCCGTTCTGGAAAAAGATCACCCGAATACCGGCGGCGCGCGCGGCGCTGATGGCGCGTTTGATATTGGCGATCACCGGGGCGGTGGCCGAGACGTCAAAACCGGCGAGATCAAGGTAGCCGCCCTGCGAGGCGTAGGCATTTTGCATATCGACCACGATCAGCGCAGTTTCCTGCGGCGCAAAGGCGATGGCCTCCGGGCGCGCGGGCAGAGTGACGGTTGCACCGGTTTCCGGCGACTGGCGGCGCACCACCGGCTGGTTTTCAACAATTTTCATCAGGCTACCTCACGGCTTTCAGCGGTTTTTGGGCAAACGTCGGCGCGGCTTTTCATCAGCGGCTGGATGCGCTCGCCGAAGTCTTCCACCCCTTTCACGAAGTCATCGAAGGTCAGCAGCACGCCTTCGGTACCGGGCACGGTAGCGATCTCATCCATCATGCGCGCCACGTTGGCGTAAGAACCGACCAGCGTACCCATATTGATGTTGACCGCCGAGGTCGGGTCCGCCATCTGGCGTACGTTGGTGTCGGCGCCGGATTTAGTGTCTTTGCCGCTTTGCTCGGTCAGCCAGGCCAGCGCTTCGGTGTCGGCACCGGCTTTATAGCTTTCCCATTTGGCGCGTGCGGCCTCGTCGGTCTCATCGGCAATGATCATGAACAGCACATAGCAGGCGACGCTGCGGCCTTCGGTATCGGCGGCGGTTTTCAGCCGTGCTGCCGTCGGTGCGAAGGCGGTCGGGGTGTTGACGCCCTTGCCGAAGCAGAAGTTGTAATCGGCGTATTTAGCCGAGAAGGCCATGCCGGCGTCACTCTGCCCGGCGCAGATGACCTTGATGTCCGCCTGCGGCTGCGGGCTGACGCGGCAGTCGTCCATCTGGAAGAACTCGCCTTTGAAGTCGGACTTGCCGGTGCCCCACAGATCGCGCAGCACCTTCACGTATTCCGCCAGGTAGTCGTAACGGCGGCCGAAGTAATCGTCGCCCGGCCACATGCCCATCTGCTCGTATTCCGGTTTTTGCCAGCCGGTCACCACGTTCAGGCCAAAGCGCCCGTTGGAAATAGAGTCGATGGTGGAGGCCATCCGCGCGACGATCGCCGGCGGCATGGTCAGGGTCGCGGCGGTGGCGTAGATCTTGATGCGCGAGGTGACTGCGGCCAGCCCGGCCATCAGGGTGAAGGACTCCAGGTTGTGATCCCAGAACTCGGTTTTGCCGCCGAAGCCGCGCAGTTTGATCATCGACAGGGCGAAATCAAAATTGTAATGCTCGGCCTTCTGCACGATGGTTTTGTTGAGTTCAAACGTCGGTTTGTATTGCGGAGCATTGCTGGAAATCAGCCAGCCGTTGTTGCCGATCGGGATAAATACGCCAATTTTCATTTGAACACCTCGGGTCTGCGAATGGGACGGTTCACGCGCTGCTTGAATGCTTCCTGCGGGTTCCAAATTGCGCGGCGCTTGTCAGGGTATTGCAAACACAGTGCCAGTTTTTAAAAGGGTCTATTTATCAATTGATTGGATTCGATGTGTAATCGGGTTGTTGAGCGAATGGTCCAAAATAGACCATTTGGTAAAAAATATGTGCACAAAAATCAGGCGCAGTTGCCCGTAAAAGGTGCAAAAAATCCCCCGAAAGGAGTAGGTAAATGCGTGGGTTTCACTCAGTGGCTTTGTTATGCTGATGACCGAATCAGGTGACGCCAAGGAGCTGCAGTGAAGCAACAACCCGTTAAACCGCCTACGCGCCGCTCGCGCGCGGTGGCCGCAAAACGCAGCACTATCATGGATGCGGCACTGGAGTTTTTCTCGCTGTACGGTATTCACGGCACCAGTCTGGATCAGGTGGCAGAGCGCGCTGACGTGTCCAAAACCAATTTGCTTTATTACTTCCCTTCGAAAGAAGAGCTGTACGTTGCGGTGCTGAAAGGCATCCTAGACGTGTGGCTGGCGCCGCTAAAAGCGTTGCGTGCCGATCAGGAACCCTTGCAGGCCATTCGCGAATATATCCGTCTTAAATTGGACGTGTCCCGCCATCACCCGCAGGCTTCGCGGCTGTTTTGTCTGGAGATGATCCAGGGCGCTCCGTTACTGAAACTGGAGTTGCAGGGCGGGCTGAAGGCGTTGGTGGACGAGAAATCCGCGATGATCGAGCGCTGGATCGCCGAAGGCCATATCGCGGCGGTGGAGCCGCATCACCTGATCTTTATGCTGTGGGCCACCACTCAGCACTATGCGGATTTTTGGGTGCAGGTAGAAGCGGTGACCGGCAAGACGTTGGACGATGAGGCGTTCTTTCAGCAGACGGTGGACAACGTGCAGCGGGTAATTATCGACGGGATACGCCCGCGTTAATCATCTAAAGAGGGGGAATGCAGGGGGATAAGCGATTATCCCCCTGTTGCTTTTAGGCGGTTTTTTTCTTGCGCAGGAACACGTAAGACAAACCGAGCACCACAAACCACAGCGGCGTGACGATCAGCGCCTGGCGGGTGTCATCGCGCAGCGACAGCAGCACCAGCACAAACACGAAGAACGCCATGCACACCCAGCACATCAGCTTGCCGGCCGGCATCTTGTAGATCGATTTCTGGTGCAGCGCCGGGCGCTGTTTACGGTAAACCAGGTACGAACACAGGATAATGGTCCAGACAAACATAAACAGAATGGCAGAGACGGTGGTCACCAGCGTAAACACCGTCATTACGTTCGGGATCAGGTAAATCAGCACCACGCCGCCCAGCAGGCAGATACAGGAGAAGGTCAGGCCGTTAGCCGGCACCGCGCGCTTGGACAGATTGGCGAACGACTTCGGCGCATCGCCTTCCTGCGCCAGGCCGAACAGCATGCGGCTGGTGGAGAACACCCCACTGTTGGCGGAAGAGGCGGCGGAGGTCAGCACCACAAAATTGATCACGCTGGCGGCAGCCGGCAGGCCAATCAGCACGAACAGCTCAACGAACGGGCTTTTATCGGCAACTACCGAGTTCCACGGCGTGACCGACATAATCACGATCAGCGCAAACACGTAGAACATGATGATGCGGATCGGAATGGAGTTGATGGCGCGCGGCAGCACTTTTTCCGGATCTTTGGTTTCAGCCGCGGTGGTGCCTACCAGTTCGATGCCGACAAAGGCGAACACCGCGATCTGGAAGCCGGCGAAGAAGCCGCTGATGCCTTTCGGGAACATGCCGCCGTCATTCCACAGGTGTGAGAACGACGCTACGGTGCCGGTAGGGGACTGGAACTGCATGGCGATCATCACCAGCCCGGCGACGATCAACCCGACAATGGCGACGATTTTAATCATCGCAAACCAGAATTCCATCTCGCCAAACATCTTCACCGTCGCCAGGTTCAGGCCCAGCAGCAGTAACACGCACAGCAGCGAGGCGATCCACTGCGACAGCCCGGGGAACCAGAACTGGGCGTAGGCGGTGATCGCCACCACGTCGGCGATGCCGGTGACAACCCAACAGAACCAGTAGGTCCAGCCGGTAAAGAAACCGGCCCAGGGGCCGAGCAGATCGGCGGCGAAATCGCTGAAGGATTTATATTCCAGGTTGGAGAGCAGCAGCTCGCCCATGGCGCGCATCACGAAAAACAGCATAAAGCCGATGATCATGTACACGAAGATGATGGAAGGACCGGCCAGGCTGATGGTTTTGCCGGACCCCATAAACAAACCCGTGCCGATGGCGCCGCCGATGGCGATCAGTTGAATATGTCGGTTAGTTAGGTTTCGCCGTAGATGATCTTCTGACGCAGGCGTCGCGTCTGTGGCTATTTTGGAGTGATCTACCATCTGATGATGTCCTGTTTTACCTGTCATGGGTGAAATAGCGAGCTCTGAAGTGGCTCTTTTTTATACGATTATCCGGTTAGCCCGGCTTTAGTAAGGTAGTGCAATAACGCCACCTTTGTGCAACATGTTTACAACATTTATGCGAGGGATAAAAGTCGATTATTCTTTACACCGAGGAGGCAAATCGGACGTCTTGGGGGCGGAAGATTACTCCTCGTGGTAGCAGATTAATAGCCCTAAGCAGCCTTATCTTGTTGATAAAACAGAGGGTTGAAAATATCGCATGAGAAAAAGTAATGGATGTAAGCGTTTGACATTGATAGCGGAGAGGCGAATAATTTAACCCGTTGGGTCGTTAGCTCAGTTGGTAGAGCAGTTGACTCTTAATCAATTGGTCACAGGTTCGAACCCTGTACGACCCACCAACAAATCATGTGGTTACAACACATTCTTGATTCCTTGTTCTCTCTGTCGTGTCATATTTGTGTCGCGATACGTAAAAATCGCGCGGATTTGCCATGTATGTTCAGAAAGGTGATCTGACGCAAGATAAGCCTGATTTCGTACCCTTCTATCGACCCCAAATCCCCCACAATCCAGCAAAATTGATAATGAAAGTCTTGCCAGAATCCACCCTATAGGCGGTGTGTTCAGGTTTTGAAAACGGAGGTTGCTACCTCTGCGTAGCTGTGGCTCCTTGTCTGAGGGGATTTGCTTTGCCGAACCCTAGGTTCGCTGCGGCTGAAAGACGATCACGAGTTTTTTGAAGGTTGCATAGGTTTTTTCATCCGGCGGTGCCGGGATCTCTGCTGAGAAGACGGCAGTCATGCCCGCTTCGCACAGCGGCGTAAAACCCTTAACATTATTGATGTCGGTGACCTTACCCTGGCGGTTCAGGGATATGGACATACTGCATTCTTGCCCGTAATAGCTGTCCTTTATGATCGTTTCCGTAAGTATTGCGTTGGTCACATCGTGGTAATAATCCGTTATTGCGACGCCGGTGCGTTTTGGCTCAGGGGAATTGCTGTGGCATGCGGTTAAGCTGAGCGCAGCCAGGAGGGCGGTGGTGGCGTTTCGCAGGAGAGGCATTTTATTCCCTTAAGTGCTGAGCAGCTTCATCTGAAGCTCGTATCCCATCTGAAGATAAACATTATTATACCCCATCATTCACCCTCTTAGAGCTTATCGCAGCGGTCTTTTGGGGCGTGGTAGAAAGGTGCTCGCTGTTTTACAGTAGTTTGCCAACAGACATCAACGCCACCGCCCAAATCCCGGCGGAGAGTGCGCAGGCACAGTAAACCTGTTTGCGCGGCAGCGAAATCATGCCGGCGACCAAAGGCACGGTGTAGCGCATCACGGCCAAAAAACGCGAGATAAACAACAGTGCCACGCCTTTTTGCTGCAAGGCTGACTTAGCCTTGTGCAACGCGCTGCGGTACCTGGCCGGCAACCACTTCCCGTGTTCACGGCCCTGGAGCAATGCACCGCAATGGAAAGATAAAACGGAACCGAGCATCGCACCCAGAGCAATCGCCCCCCAGACGTAACCGTCGGCCAGCACCGGTTTGCCGGCGACAACGCCCAGCATCAGCGTAATCGATGCCGGCGGCAGCAGCGAAGAAATAAAAATAACCGACTTGCCGAACGAAAACAGAAAGATGAACAGCAGCAGAAAGCCGGGTTCCGGGCTGTATTTGGCGATAATAAGTGTCCATTCCGCCATGAAAAATCCTCATAAAATATGTCTGAGAACCAGTGTCCCATTGCCCGCTTCAATAAAGGTTAAATATTGGGCAAGGAGCGACGTTTTACTCGGTAACTTGCGTTATCCACGGTGCTGATGCGGTGCCGTTCGGGTGCATAAGGATAAGGATTCAGGGTAGAGTGGGCTCACATGATAGATACGCTAAAAGGAAAAAAGCGCGATGCTAAAGGTGATTGCTGAGGATTTTATCAAGATCGATTGTGTTGAAACGGTGATGCCGCTGTATCGGGAACTGGTGGAGAAAACCCGGCAGGAGCCGCTTTGCCTCTCCTATGAACTGTTTATCGATCACCAAGACCCTGGGCATTTTATTTTTGTCGAGGAGTGGCCCGATCGGGCTGCATTGGACGTACATTGCCAAACCGAACATTTCACGCGGCTGGTACCCTTGATCAACCAGCACCAAAGCAAACCCTGTACCTTTCTGTTTATGAAGCCTTTTTCTTCCACGAAGGATTAAAAGGGCAAAAAAATCCCCGCAGAGCGGGGTCAATGGCTTCTCAAACACGGTCTTGTAGTGCTTAAACGTTAGACTGCGAATGATTACCATTCTCTAAGAATATTCTCAAAAGGAGAGGGCTGCCGCTTGCCGCACCTGTTCAACCCAGCTCTGCTGGTAGCCAAACGTCGGCGTCTCATACCTCGTTAATCCATAACGGACGATGGCCTTCACAGCCCGGCTGGCGAGCGGATTTTTTTGCGCGATTTGCCGGGCGATGCCCAGCGCTTCATCCTGTGCCGAACCTTCGCTGATACGAGATATAGCGCCGTGCTGCCAGGCCTCCTCCGCGCTTATTGTTCGGCCGGTCAACAACCAGTCGAGGGCGATATAAGGAGAGATCCGCGCCGGTAGCCGCGAACAACCGCCTTGCGCCGCAATCAACCCCAGCCCGGTTTCCGGGAAACTGAATCGTGCGTTGCGGTTGGCGACGATCAGGTCGCAGGCCAATGCAATCTCGAAACCGCCGCCGTAGGCAATGCCATCGACGGCGGCTATGAGGATCTTGGCGAGTTGGGCATGCACGATGCCGCCAAATCCCTCAGGCTCGACCACTGGCAACTCCCCCAGGCGGAACGCCTTCACGTCCATCCCGGCGGAAAACACCTCCGGATGACCGGTCAGCACAATCGCCCGAATCGCGTCATCCTGCTCGGCCCGTTGCAGATAAGTTTGAATCAGGCGCGCCATGTCCAGATTGATGGCGTTCTTTTTCTCCGGTCGATTCAGGGTAATAACGGCAACGCCGTCATCGTGGCGCTCGTAGAGCACCGGAGGCAGAGTGTCATTCATGGGCTTTCTCTCCCTGGAAGAAGAACAGCGTCAGCAGCAGGGCGATGGCCCCCAGCGGCAGCGAAAACAGCGGCAGATAATAGGCTGGCAGCGTATACAGCGTCAGGCCGCCGAGCATGCCGCCGGCAGCGATGCCTGCATAGAGTACGGAGCTGTTCAGTGAGACGGTCAGTGCGCCAAAGCGTTTCGATAGCGACAACAAGTGGTGTTGGATCGGCACCAGATACATCCAGCCGGTAATGCCCCACACCAGAAAGATCGTCAGCACCCACCAGGGGGAGGTAACGTAAAAGGTGAGCAGAAACAACGAAACCGTCTGAATAGTCACCGAAAACAGCAGCACAAACTTGCTGCCGAGGGTATCGGTCAACACGCCGGAAACGAAATTGCCGATAACGGCCCCAACACCGAATACCAGCAGTGCGATCGGTAAAATAGCCTCCGCGCCCAACTGGGTATGTTTCAGCAGTACGCTGACATAGCTGTACACAATATGCTCGGAACAGACGGCAAAGAAAGTGATCAGCAATGTGGTCAGCACCGCTTTTTGCCGCAGTGGGGCGAGCCGCTCCTTCAGCGTGTGTTTACCCGGTGCGGCAATGGCGCGCAGCGCCAGCGAAAGCCCCAGCAGCGAAACGGCGCCCAGCAGGGCAATCAGCAGGAAAATCTCCCGCCAACCGATCAACCTGGCCAGGAAGGTGCCAAAGGGAATGCCAAGGGCGATGGCCAGCGTCATACCGCCGTAAACTATCGAGATGGCCAGCCCGCGCCGCTTTTCCGACACCAGCCCGACCGCGGCGGCGGCGGCTTGTGGCGTGTAGGCTGCGGCCCCCAGCGCCGCCAGCACGCGACCGGCAGAGATTTGCAAAAAACTGTCGGCAAATGCGCAGGCCAGATTACCGGCGATAAATAATACCAGGGCGATCTGTAAAATATGCTTGCGGTTGAGGTTACCAAACAGCCAGGCGGTCAGCGGGGCAAACAGCATATAGGCGAGGGCAAACACCGAGATTAACTGCCCCGCCTGAGCGGGGCTGACAGTAAAGGTGTCGGAAATCTCGCTAAGCACGCCGGCGACGATAAACGCATCGGTGCCAATGGCAAAGGTGCCGGTCGCCATCAGACAAAGCGTGAGAAAATGGCCGTTATAATCCGTCAACTTCATCCTGCTCTCCGTAATTCATTGGCGGCCCAGACTTTGCTCAATGCCGCCAGGAAATAGTCCACATCCTCATGAGTATGGGCAGAGGTCGGCGTGACGCGCAAACGCTCGCTGCCTGCCGGTACCGTCGGGGCATTTACCGGCTGCACATAAATATCGTACTCGTCGAGCAGCACCTTGCTGATGTGTTTGTTCCGGTGCGGATCGCCGACCAGCACCGGCAGAATGTGGCTGTCTTCCGAAACCAGCGGGATACCGGCGGCGCGCAGGCCGGACTTAAGATGATCGATAATCGCCAGCAGGTGTTTGCGTTGATTGTCATGCTCAAGATTGTATTTAAAGCTGGCCAACGCGGCAGCCACCACCGGCGCAGGGGACGACGTACTGAAGACAAACGCCGGCGACCAACTGCGTACCGCCTCAACCACCACGCGTGGTGCGGCGATATAGCCCCCGGCGGCACCGTAAGATTTGCCGAAGCCGCCCTGGATAATAGTGATCTTATCCAACAGGCCCAGTTGCTCGGCATAACCCAGGCCGCGATGGCCGTAAACGCCTGCGGAGTGGATCTCGTCCAGGTAGGTCAGTGCTTGATATTTCTCCGCCAGTTCCACAATCTGCGCCAGCGGTGCGAAGTCGCCGTCCATCGAATAGAGCGACTCGAAGGCGATCAATTTGGGGCGGTCGGGATCGGCCGCCAGCAGGAGCTCTTCAAGGTGCGCCACATCATTGTGGCGGAAGATTTTTTTCTCCGCCTTACTGTAGCGAATACCGTAGATCATCGAGGCGTGGTTAAGCTCATCGGAAAATACGATCAGATTGGGAATGGCGTCGCAAAGGGTGGACAACGTGGCGTCATTGGCCCCGAAGCCGGTTGTGAACAGCAACGCGGACTCTTTGCCGTAGGCGCTGGCCAGCAGCGTTTCCAGTTCGCTGTGGTAGACCGAGGTGCCGGAAATGCTGCGGGCGCCGCAGGTGCCGAGGCCGACGCGATTCACCGCCTCGGTGGTAGCCAGGATGACTTTGGGGTGATGGCTCATCGCCAGATAATCGTTCGAGCACCAGACGTTCAGGCGGCGCTCTCCGTCCTGCCCGTGGCTGGTGGCCCAGGGTTTATCCACCACACTGCGTTCGAGGTTGAGGAACTCGCGGAACCGTCCTTGTTTTTTGGTTTCGGCCAGTTTTTCTTCAAGAATGTTTAATACGCTCATACGGAATTCCTTGCATTAAAGGGCTTTAATAACCAATGAAACGCCTTGGCCGACACCGACACACATCGTCACCAGCGCGTTGTTTACCTGCCGGGCGTTGAGTTCCAGCGCGGCGGAAAGCACCAGTCGCGCGCCTGACATCCCGAGCGGATGACCGAGGGCGATGGCGCCGCCGTTTGGGTTGACCCGTGTATCGTTGAAATCGATACGCCAGTTTTTCAGCGCGGCCAACACCTGTGCGGCAAACGCCTCATTAATTTCAATCACGTCAAAATCGTTCAGGGTAAAGCCGGTTCGCGCCAGCAACCGGTCGGTGGCGGCGATCGGCCCGATACCCATCACCGACGGGGCAACGCCCGCACTGGCGCTGTCGCCAATCTCCGCCAGCGGTTGCAGTGATTTGCGTTTCACATAGCGGCCGGAAGCCAGCAGCAGTACGGCCGCTCCGTCGTTGATGCCGGACGCGTTGCCGGCGGTGACCGATCCGTCGGTAATAAAGGCCGGTTTCAGCGCGTGGAGCTTTTGCAACGTGGTCTGGCGTGGAAATTCATCCTGTTCGAAGGTCTTGCGGGTTTTACGATCCACCTGCACCTCGAGTGGTGTGATTTCCCTGGCCAGTCGGCCATTTTCAATGGCGCGCCAGGCTTTTTGCTGTGAGTTCAGGGCAAAAATATCCTGATCTTCACGGGATATTTGGTGTTGCTGAGCCACGTTCTCCGCCGTAATGCCCAGAGGATCGCAACCATAGCGCTCCGCCAACTGCGGATTGACAAAACGCCAGCCCAAGGTGGTGTCGTACAGCTTGACGCCCTTGTCGAAAGGCGTTTCGCTTTTGCCCATCACATAGGGCGCCCGGCTCATGCTTTCCACCCCACCGGCCAGCACCAGTTCGCTGAGGCCGCTTTTTATTTTTGCGCTGGCGTAGATCACAGCATCCAGCCCGGATGCGCATAGCCGGTTCAAGGTTATGGCCGGTACGCTCTGATCCAGGCCAGACAACAGCGCCGCCATGCGGGCGACGTTGCGGTTGTCCTCACCGGCTTGATTGGCGCAACCCAGGATCACTTCATCGATATCCGGCTCCGCATCAGGGTGCCGTTGCAGCAGTACCCGAATAATGGCCGCCGCCATATCATCCGGACGCGTCAGCGCCAGACTGCCGCCGTAAGCGCCGATAGCCGTGCGCGTGCCGTCGATCAGATAGACCCCATCGTCTTTAATCGTCATCATTTTTCCTTAGGGCGCTACAGCCAGCTCAGGCCGGGCCGCGTTCAGCAATGAGTAATGCGGGTAATAGCGCGTGGAGTGCAGCAATTGCGCCATGTTATCCAGCGTCGATTTCACGTTTTTCTGCCCGAGCTGCGCCAACCAGGCAAAAATGCCGTCGGCATAGTTCACGCCGGCCACGGCGGCGATATCGATATCTGCCCGGCTGCAAACGCCGCTCTCCACCATGATCACCGATTCATTGATCAGGCTGCTCAGTACGCGGGCAACGATCAGGGCAGGGGAATCTTTAATAAACTCCACCTGAGCGATGAGGGTTTGCAGCAGCGTCAGAAACAGCGCTTTATTCGTCTCTGTGGCATGTTGATTGTGGGCGGCCACCAGATAGGCGGTGTCGGCGTAGTTCAGCGCGGCGTCAATCACGAAGGTGTCGAGAGCGGTTAAGCCGGCGAGCAGGTTCGCTGTTCTGCCATCGGTGATTTTGATCGCCAGCCTGTTATTCACCAGGATAAAACGCCCCAGTTCCGGCCGTTCCGGCAACCGCTGAACGCGCAGCGCAGGCCAGGTGGCCAAAGCGCGCTGTTGCAGGTGATCGAATAAAGCGTGTTCACCATAAAAATGCAGTGAAGTTGGCGTGTCGCCCTCAGTGGTCGGGTTGGGCGGTGTAGCAGGTTGGGAAGCAAAAAAAGAACGCCCGTTTTTCCTCCCCAGCAGCCCGGCATCCACCAGCGAGCGTTGCAAATGGCCGGGGGTATAGCGGGGATCGAACTGCATATCCTGCCAAATCTGTTTGCTGACCTGATAGTTGATATCCTGGCCGATAAAATCAGTCAGTTCTAAAGGCCCCATGCGAAAATGCCCGCCTGCCTTGAGGGCGCGGTCGATCTGTGGCGCCAGCGCCACGTTTTCCTCCAGCAGCCGGAACCCTTCCAGATAGAAAGGCCGCGCCATGCGGTTAACAATAAAGCCCGGCGTGGCTTTGCAGACCACAAACTGTTTACCCAACGCTGTTACCAACTGCTGGCAGCGTAGACTGGTGGAGCGAGAGGTGAAATAAGAGGGAATAATTTCGATCAACTTCATTAGCGGAGCCGGATTGAAAAAATGCAGGCCGATAAAGCGCGGGTTGTTTTCCACCCCCGCCGCCAGTTTGTTCAGCGACAGCGAGGAAGTATTGGTCGCAATGATCGCCTCCGGTTTTACCGTCGCCGCAATGGCTGCCAGGATTTCATGCTTGGTTTGCTCATCTTCCGCAATGGTTTCAATCACCAGATCGCTGTCGGTTATGGCGTCAAAGACGGCCGAGAAAATAATATTGGCTAATATCTGGCCTTTTTTCTGCAGGGTTATTTTTCCGTTATCTATTTTTCTGTCCAGGTCGCTGACAATATAGTCACGGGCCTGATTGAGATTATTACCATTGCGATTATAAAGTACGGTTCGTATGCCGTTCAGCGCCAGGAGATAGGCGATGCCTCTGCCCATGGTCCCCGCACCAATAACGGCGGCTGAACGGATTGCCGAATTATTCTCTGCCATAGAAAATCCCCGTGAGTATTTTTCTGCATTGCCAAATTCGCAAATGCTTATAATTTATTTGGATTTGGAGCGACACTGGGTGCCTATGGCGAAGGTAATGGGTGGCGAGATGACTGTCTAACGGTAAAAGTGACAGGTTTACAATAATAGGCGGTTATGGTATTCGCGTAATTTTCATCAGGGGGTAGGTTTTAACGCGTTATTTATTAGCTATAGAGGTGATGATAGCTTTTTTTGTTATAGCCATTGTATTTTTTATACTATGAAACGGCTGTTGTAGCCAGGGAGCCACACTATAGTTAATGTTACTTATCGATTGCCGGCCCAGCTTTCTGGAGAACGTGTTTTATGGATAACCGCATTCAGCCTTTTATGGACGCTTTACTCGACAGTGTGCACGACCGTGAGCTTTTTTTACGTCGTCTGGAACCCTGCGCCCAGGCACTGGGCTTTGAGTACTATTCCTACATTGTGTTTTCCTGCTACCCGGCCAGCCGGCCAAAAATGCTGATAGAGGGAAATTATCCTGCAGAATACCTGGAGGACTACCGCAAGCTGCGGGTGTATTTGCAGGACCCGGTTATCGATCAGGCCCATCATTCCACGCTGCAGTTTCATTGGGACGAAGAGTTCTATCAAGATAAACCGGAACTGTGGTGGCGTATGGCACAGTTCGGTATCCGTGAAGGTTGGTCACAGTCAATCAAGGACTGCTACGGTCGGTTGGGCATTCTCACCTTTGCCGGCAAAAAAATCCCTGAGCAGTCGCCGGAGGCCGGTGCGCGTAACGAAACCTTTTTCCTGTGGTTGGCTCAGATTGCTCATAAAACGTTGCGCGAAGCATTAATATCGGTGAACGACGAGGCGATCAAAGACGTGTTGACGTTGCGTGAAAAGGATATTTTACGCTGGTGCAGCGAAGGCAAAACCTCAGAGGAAATTGCCATGCTTATGGGGTTGAGTGAAAGAACGGTGAATTTTCACATCGGTAATTCGATTAAAAAATTGTCGGTTGCCAATAAAACTGCCGCCACGGCGAAAGCGGTGTATTTGCAACTCATTTAACTGATATTGCAATAATTAATCGACTAGCTGTTAACCTCGCTATGTTTATATTTTGTTAAATAACCAATTATCCCGGCCAGGAGTTACCGGCGATCACAAAAGCACGAGAAAGCGGTTCACGCACCATTCTCCCGGCAGTACCCTATAGGCACCAAGGTTTACATAGAAGGGATGTAATATGTACAAGACCATACTAGTGCCGATAGATATTGAAGAAGATCTGCTGACGGAGCATGCGTTGAAGAATGTCGAGTACCTGGCGAAAATTTCCGGAGCCAAAGTGCATTTCTTCCACGCGTTGCCGGATGCCTCGGCGTTCGTTACCGCCTATTCGTTTGGCATCAAGGAGTTTGAGAATCAGGCGGAAGTAAAAGCGGTCGATAAGCTCAAGAAAATCATGTCGGAAATTGATATTCCACTGGAGCGTCTGGATTACACCATCAGCTTTGGCTCCCCGCGCGATCAGGTGCTGGAATTGGCTGAGGAAATCAAAGCGGATTTGATCATCATCGGTTCGCGTCGCCCGAGCGTGAAAACCTACTTGCTGGGATCTAACGCTGCGGCGATTGTGCGCCACGCCAATATCTCGGTCATGGTTGTCAGATAATTCGTTAAATCAGGCCCGCAGTTCAGTTTGCGGGCCTGTATCATTTAGCGGCAGAGGGCCACAATTTCTTCATACAGCGCCAGCGGCAAGGTCACGCCGTGTTGCTCGCTGTATTGCCGCTTCTGAAAACGCCGCTCCCCTGGAATACGTGCCCCTTGCCCTGACATATCGGCGAACAAGGCTTCCGCTCTGGCAAAGTGAACCGCGTTGTCGGCCCCCATAAAACGTTCGGGATCCATGGCGATAATCAGCTCGCCGCCATAAGGGGAGGAGCCGGTCTGCCGATCGTAGGCCAGCGATTCCTTACTGGTCATATCGCCAATCAATGGCCCGGCAAGCAGTTCAACCATCGCTGCCAGCGCAGATCCCTTATGGCCGCCAAAGGTCAGCATCGCGCCCTGTAACACGCTGGCCGGATCGGTTGAGGGTTGCCCCTGTTCATCAATACCCCATCCTTCCGGCAGCGGCGTGCCGGCGCGGCGCTGCAGCTCGATTTCGCCACGTGCCGCGGCGCTGGTGGCCATATCAAAGATAAACGGCTGGCGCTGCGGGCGCGGCCAGCCAAAGGCGATAGGGTTGGTGCCGAATAACGGGCGGGTTCCCCCGGCGGGGGTAACCCAGGAATGGCTGGGCGTGCATGCCAGCGCCACCAACCCTTGCTCGGTTAAGGGTTCAATATCAGCCCACAGGGCGGAAAAATGCACACAGTGGTTAATGGCCAACGCCGCTATGCCGTTAGTGCGCACTTTGTCGACAAAAGCGGGGAGTGCGCGGCGATAAGCCAGCAGTGAAAAGCCGTCGTTGGCGTTCACCCGCAGGATCGCCGGAGCGCTGTCGATAAGCACCGGAACGGCGTCGGCGGACACCTTGCCGGCCAGTAGCGAGCGTACGCAGCCAAGCACCCGGTACAAGCCGTGCGAGGCGCAGCCATCACGTTCGCCGGCGGTCACATTCTGTGCGACGGCATCGGCATGTTCAACGCTGAAACCGTTGCTGCGCAGTGCACGCAGCGCGAGATGATAGGCCTCGCTCAGCGATAGCGTCTGGGTTTGCGTCATGAGATTTCTCCTTTGCGGTTACTCTTCTTCATCACCGTCGAAATTCGCCTTGGGCAAACAGGTATAGGCACCCCAGTAGTAAATCACCAGCGCAATGACTGCCACCGTCAGGGTATCCCACGGGTGACCGATGGCGTTGATACCGCCAAAGCTACCGAGATAAGACGCCACAATAATCAGCGCGTAGAAGCCGATCAGCCACAGTGAGGACCAAATCTGCTGGCGGAGGCTGACGGCATGGGTGGGCACCTTGTTTTTGAACAGGATATAAACCACGAACATCAGGATCTGCAGGCCCAGCAGCCAGGAAACGGTGTTCCAGCCGGACCAGTAGACGATGAGTGCCGATATGATGAATGACACCGGGCCGAGCACGCAAAAGCCCCTCACGAAGAACGGGCGATGCAGGTCCGGCGCATTACGCCGCAGGCCGGCGGCGGTGACGGGCGCAATGGCGTAACTCAGTACCAGCGCGGCGGATACTACGCCGATCAGCTTCTCCCAAGAGGGGAAGGGCAGCGTCCAGAAGATCGACAGACCAAAGGTCAGCCACAGCGCGGGGCGTGGAATGCCGGACGCCCCGTCGACGCGGGTAAAGATTTTAAAGAAGGTCCCGGCGCGTGCCCAACCGTAGATCACCCGTGGCGTGGCATTCATATAGATATTGCCGGTGCCGCTCGGCGAGATAATCGCATCGCTCACCACCAGGAACGCCAGCCAACCCATGCCCAGCGTGATGGCGATATCGCGATAAGGCAGCGAGAATTGCTGGCTGATACCGGCCCAACCCCCGCTAAGCATCTCGCTGGGAATGCTGCCGAGGAAAGCCACCTGCAACAGCACATAGATGATGGTGGACAGTATCACCGACAGGATCAGCGCGATGGGAATCGTACGTTGAGGGTTTTGCACCTCGCTGGCGACCGAGATAATCGGCGTCAGGCCGAGATACGCGAAGATAATCCCGCCCGCCGAAATGGCTGCTTCCACCCCGGCGGAACCAAAGGGGGCAAAGCCCTGACTGTACAAATTTTCGGGTTTGAAGAAGTTGAACAGCACCACGATCACCAACAGCGGCACCATGAATTTAATCACGCTGATCAGGTTATTGGATTTGGCAAAGGTTTTGACGCTGTAGTAGTTAAGGGCGAAGAAGAAGCACAGCAGCACTAACTGTACACCCCAGCCGAATAGCGTCGGGTCGCCGGAGCCAGGTTGACTCAGAAAGGGAAACCAGGCGGCGGCGTATTGGCGGGCGGCGACGATCTCAATCGATATCAGGCTGGAGAAGGCGATCAGGGTGATAAATCCCAACAGATAGCCCATCAGCTCGCCGTGGGAAAATACCGGATAACGGATGATGCCGCCGGCGCGCGGCAGTGCCGCACCCAGTTCACAATAGACGATACCGAGCAGTAAAACGGCCAGGCCGCCGATAAGCCAGGAGTAGATGCCCGCCGGGCCGGCAATGGAAGAGACGTGGCTGGCGGCGAACAGCCAGCCGGAACCAAATATAGCGCCCAGACCGATAAACGTCAGATCGGTGAGCGTAAGCTGCTTCTTGAATTTGCCTTGGGTTGTCATAGGGTTACCCTTTTGTTATTTGATGGCATGCAGATACGGCCTGGCTAGTCATTGGCAGATAAAGTAATGGGATCCCGGGTATAAATGCCGTTAACCAGCCGTAACAGGCCAAGTGGGTTGCTGTCTTGCAACGGCGGAGGCAGTAACGCCGCCGGGTAATTCTGCAAGCAGACCGGGCGCAGGAAACGTTCGATGGCCAGCGTGCCTACCGACGTGCCGCGTACATCGCTGGTTGCCGGATAAGGACCACCGTGCACCATGGCGTCACAGACCTCTACCCCGGTGGGATACCCGTTGAACAGCACTCGCCCGGCCTTGTGCACCAGCCGTTGAGCCAACAGCGCCGCATCGGCGTGATCATCTTCGTCTGCCAGCAGGGTGGCGGTCAGTTGCCCTTGCAGGCTCTCCAGCACGGCAGCCAGTTGACGGTTGTCTTCCACTGCCACCAGGATCGCCACCGGGCCGAAGACTTCCTCCTGAAGCAGAGGGTTGCCGCTCAGCAACAGGTTGACGTCGGCCTGATACAGTTGCGGTGCGGCCAGATGCGGTTGCTGCTCGCGGTTGCCGGCCAGATGGCGGATACCCGGCGTCTCTTCGAGCGCTTTTAATCCATTGCGGTAATGCGTCAGCGTGTCGGCATTCAGCATAGGCTGGGGTGCGGCAGCATTTATCTGGGTGTTTAACTCGTGAATCAGCTGACGGAATGCTGCACCCTGTAGGCCGAGAATCAACCCTGGCTTGGTGCAGAACTGGCCGCACCCCAGGGTGAACGAGGCAACCAGTTCCTGGGCGATTTTCTGCCCACGCCGGGCCAGAGCCTGGGGCATCACGATCAGCGGGTTAATGCTCGACATTTCGGCGAACACCGGAATAGGCTGCGGACGGCGCATGGCCAGATCGAACAAGGCTCTTCCACCCCGCAGCGAACCGGTAAAGCCTACCGCCTGAATGGCCGGGTGCTGCACCAGCTCTGCGCCGATGCGATCGCCGTAAATCATGTTGAACACCCCTGCCGGGATTTGCAGCTGCACTCGGGCCCGTTCAATCGCCTGCGCGGTCAGTTCTGCGGTGATCATATGGCCGCCGTGCGCCTTGAACACTACCGGGCAACCCGCAGCCAACGCGGCCGCCGTGTCACCGCCAGCGGTGGAGAACGCCAGCGGAAAGTTGCTGGCACCGAACACCGCTACCGGGCCGATAGCGGTGCGATATTGCCGCAGATCCGGGCGAGGTAATGGCGTTCGCCGCGGCAGGGCGCAGTCTATGCGTGCGCCATGCATATCGCCGCGACGCAACAGAGTGGCGAATAACCGCATCTGACCGCTGGTTCTGGCGCGTTCACCGCTCAGGCGAACCAATGGCAGGGCGGTTTCCTGCATGGCGAACGCGAAGAAATCCTCCCCCAGCGCGTCCAACTGATCGGCAATGGCATCAAGAAACGCCGCCCGGCGCTCGGCGCCGATTTGCGAATATGTGGTGAAGGCCTGCGCGGCGGCCTCGGCTGCGGCTGCGGCCTCAGCGGCGGTGGCCTGATGGAAGCGATGGCCGGTTGGCTGGCCGTTATCGGCACGCAGGCTGACCAGCATAGCTTCTCCGCCGGCACGGCGTTCGCCGCCGATAAATTGTTGGCCGCTGATGGCATAGATGTTGGGCATGTTTCCCCCCGTCAGGAAAATGAGAGTGCCCGGCAGACGGCCGGGCGAAGGTGGCGATTACAGGCCGACGTCCGGCAGTTCGGGGCGTTTTGCCAGCGCTTTTTTGATCACTGCCGTGACTTCCGCCAAGGTATCGCCTTGCAGCGCCAGGCGCGGGGGACGGGTAACAGCGCTGCCGCGGCCCACCAGTTCTTCACACAGCTTGATGCACTGCACCAGATCCGGCCGCGCATCGAGGTGCAGCAGCGGCATGAACCAGCGGTATAGCGACAACGCTTCTTCAAAGCGCTTTTGCTTCGCCAGGCGGAACAGCGTTTCTCCCTCACGTGGGAAGGCATTGGACATCCCGGATATCCAACCTTCGGCCCCGACGGCGATGCTTTCCAGCACCACGTCATCCAGCCCGGCGAACAGGACAAAACGATCGCCAACCTCGTTGCGTAGATCGATAAAGCGGCGGGTGTCGCCGGAAGAGTCTTTGAAACACACGATATTTTCGCAGTCGACCAGCGAGGTCAGGATGTCGGGCGTTACATCGTTTTTGTAAATGGGTGGGTTGTTGTAGACCATGATCGGCAGATCGCTGGCGGTGGCGACGCTGCGAAAGTGTGCGGCAGTTTCGTGGGGTTTGGCGGAGTAAACCAGTGCAGGCATCACCATAATGCCGTCGACACCGGCTTTTTGCGCTTCGCGTGCCATATTGCACGCAAAGGCGGTGGTGAATTCGGCTATGCCGGCGATCACCGGCACCTGGCCCTGGGCCGCATCCCGCGCTACCTCAATGACCGACAACTTTTCCTGTACCGTCAATGACGTGTTTTCGCCGACGGTGCCGCACACCACCAGACCTGAAACGCCGTCCTTGACCAGATTTTTGATTACCGTATGAGTGGCGTCGAGATCCAGAGAGAAATCACTGCGAAACTGGGTGCTGACCGCCGGGAACACGCCGCTCCATTTAATGGCTTTATGACTCATAGTGTTTATCCTGTCGTCCAAGTTTGTTAATCGATGGTGAACTCTTGGTGAAATCCAACCACAGATTGACCTGTATTGTTCGCAGGGGCTTGACGGTTTTCGCCGAATGCCACGACGAAATTGGCACAGTAACGCAGATCATCGGGCGGCAAAAAACCTGAGGGTTCTTCCGCCGAGAAAAGAGAGCAGGGGGAGTAATATCAGCCGGTTAAGGGATTATCGTTAGCCGGAAATCGCGAGGGGTCAAGCCGGTCATCGACTTGAACTGACGGCTGAAAGCGCTGTGATCGGTATAGCCGCACTGCAGGGCAATGTCGGTGATGGGTAAATCACCGGCCAGCAATTCGGTCGCTTTTTCCAGCCGAACCTTGTGGATCATCTGGCGTGGCGTGAGGTGAAAAATGCGTTTGCAGTAGCGTTCGATTTGCGCCACGGAAAGTGCGGTGAGCGTTGTTAGCTCCTCGAGGGCGATCGGCCGGGCGTAATGCTGGCGAATATAGACGTCGATGGCCGCCAGCCGTTGATAGGCCGGGTGATTGGCTTTGGCCTCCTGCAGGTCATGCGAGATGCCCGCCATGCCAATGATTTTGCCCTGCACGTCATACAGCGCCAGTTTTTGCGTCAGGCACCAGCCGGTTTCCCGACCGTTATACAGATGCATTTCCAACTGATCCTGAATCAGCACTCCGTGGCGCAACACCCGGAGATCCTGCTCGGTGTAACCTGAGCCAAGCTGGGCGGGAAAGACGTCCGCTGAGGTTTTTCCCAGCAATGGCATGACGGTTTTAAACCCACAGCGCTTGGCCAGCGTCAGGTTGGCCAACAGGTAACGCGCCTGCGCGTCCTTGATAAAGAACACCACGTTGGGGATGGCGTTGAGCAGCGGGGCGATCAGCGCCAGCGAATTCAGCAACTCGTGCAGGTTATTGGGGCGCTGTTGCGCCAGGCCATCGCACAGGCGGGACAGCTGTTCTACGGCGAATACGTCATCTTCCTGCTCATCAATAACGGGCTGGGGAGGAGTAACAACCTGATGGTCATGGGCTAATCGCATAGCAATACCTTTTCCCGCTGTTTGCCACCGAACCTGAGGCGGTTCGGGCAGGCCATTCTTGGCGCCGTTAATCAATATTAACTTTCTGATAACTTTTCAAGCTCAGCTGCCAAATATGCGCATTGCCGCATACTTTTTCTTTTTGCAGATCAGTTTTTAGCAAATAAAACGGCTGCCACCTCGCAGCTTTAGAAATAACACATCAATAACACAATGATAAATAAGTCATTCTTATGGCGTTCAAAACGGAGCTGTGCGACGTCGGTTAAACGCCGCTGCGGGCATTGTGCTGATTTCTGCATTTGCCGCGCCGAAATGCATCAAGCCGCCGTCGGCGTATTCGGTCAGGCTAAGGCTATCGGTAACATGTCATTAACCCAGGAGGCTCCGATGGCACTTTCTTCGCATTTCACCGGACTGCGGGCAATCGATTCCCACACCGGCGGGGAACCCACCCGATTGATTATCGAGGGATTCCCCGATCTGGGCAGCGGCAGTATGGCGGAACGCAAGGCATTGTTTGCACAGCAGTATGACGACTGGCGCTGCGCCGTCATTCTGGAGCCTCGCGGCAATGATGTGCTGGTTGGGGCATTGCTGTGCCAGCCCTGTTCACCGCAGGCCGCCGCCGGGGTGATTTTTTTCAACAATGCCGGCTATCTGGGCATGTGCGGCCACGGCACTATCGGGCTGGTCGCCTCGTTGGCCTATCTGGGGCGGATCAGCGCCGGGGAGCATTTGATTGAAACCCCTGTCGGTACGGTCAATGCCACGCTGCACCAGGACGGCAGCGTCACGGTGGAAAACGTGCCCGCCTACCGTTATCGCCGACAGGTGGCGGTCGACGTGAAGGACTATGGCGTAGTGACGGGCGATATTGCCTGGGGGGGGAACTGGTTTTTCCTGGTTGCCGAACATCCTCTTGCCATTACTACGCAAAATCTGGAGGCGCTTACCGCCTTCTGCTGGGCGGTACGGCAGGCGCTGGAGCTGGCGGGCGTTTATGGGGAAGACGGCGGTGTTATCGATCATATTGAACTGTTCGCCGCCGACCCGCAGGCTGACAGCCGCAACTTCGTGCTATGCCCCGGCAAGGCCTATGACCGTTCGCCCTGCGGTACCGGCACCAGCGCCAAGTTGGCTTGCCTGGCGGCCGACGGCAAATTGCCGCCGGATGAAGTCTGGCGCCAGGCGAGCGTGATTGGCAGTGAGTTCAGCGGCTATTACCGGCGCAATGGCGATCGCGTAATCCCTTTTATTCGCGGGCAAGCTTACATTTGCGCCGACAGCCGGTTGCTGCTGGATGAGCGTGACCCCTTCGTCTGGGGAATACGGTGAAGGCCGTCGGCAGGTGTGCGGAGGCGATAGTGGTAGGCGCCGGCATTATCGGTGCAGCCTGTGCTTGGCGGCTGGCACAGGAAGGGCATCAGGTGTTACTGGTGGATAATCAGCGCCCCGGTGCGACGGCAGCAGGCATGGGGCACCTGGTCTGTATGGACGATAATCCCGCTGAATTGGCCTTGAGCGCTTATTCGCTACAACTGTGGCGCGGGGTGCTGGAGCGCCTGCCGGAGAGTTGTGCCTGGCGTGGTTGCGGCACGCTATGGCTGGCGGAGCGGGAAGACGAGATGGCTATTGCCGAACTAAAGCAGCGGCGAATGGCGGAATATGGCGTGCCTAGCGAGACGCTCAGTGCTGCGCAGATTGCTCGTCTTGAGCCCATGCTGCGGCCCGGTCTGGCGGGTGGGTTGCAGGTGCCGGGCGACGGCATTGTCTATGCGCCCAACGTCGCCCGATGGTTACAGGTTGATGCCGGGTCGGCAATCAGGGTGATTGCTGACGAGGTGGTCATGCTGGAGGAACAAGCGGTGGTGCTGGCCAGCGGTAAGCGCCTGACGGCCCCTGTAGTGGTGCTTGCCTGCGGCCTGCAGGCTGATAGGTTATTGGCGCAGCCGTTGCTGAAAGCCAAAAAAGGGCACTTGGCGATCACCGATCGCTACCCGCAGAGGGTGCGCCACCAATTGGTTGAATTAGGTTATGGTGCCAGCGCACATGCCAGCGGCGGCATTTCAGTGGCATTCAACGTTCAGGCGCGTCCAACAGGCCAACTGCTGATTGGTTCTTCGCGACAATTTGATTCACCCGGCGCCGATATCGACTTGCCGTTGCTGGCGGCAATGCTGATGCGCGCGGAAGCCTTTTTACCCGCGCTGGCGCAACTGAATATTATCCGTTGCTGGACAGGTCTGCGCGCCGCTTCGGCCGATGGTTTGCCGCTATTGGGGCCGCACCCGCAACATCGCTGGTTATGGTTGGCATTGGGGCATGAGGGGTTGGGGGTGACGACCGCGTTAGGCAGCGCCGCACTGATTGCGGCGCAGATCCAGCATCACCGGCCGGCGATTGACGATACTCCCTATCTTGCTGCACGGGTGTTTAGCGCGGAGGCATTGTCGGTATGAGCGAAGAACAGAGTTTGCTGATGTTAACCATTGATGGTGAAAGCCTGCGCGTGCCGGAGGGTTGCAGCGTGGCAGCAGCGCTTAGCCTGAGCGGGCAGGATTGCTGCCGTTACTCGGTCTGTCGGCTACCGCGAGCGCCGTTTTGCGGCATGGGTATTTGCCAGGAGTGTCGTGTCACGGTGAATGGTCTGCGGCGGCTGGCGTGCCAGACCCTGTGTCAGCCTGGGATGCATATTGAGAGGATCAATGATGAGTAACCTCGCGTGCGACGTGCTGATTATCGGCGCAGGGCCAGCCGGGTTAGCCGCAGCTTGCACCGCTGCACAAAGCGGCCAGTCGGTGTTGATGCTTGACGATAACCCTAACCCAGGTGGACAAATTTGGCGCGATGGGCCGGGAGTCATGTTGCCGGTACTTGCGCAGCAGTATCGGCAGGCGGTTGGGGCGCTGAATAACGTGACGTTGCTTAACGCCGTAAAAATCGTGGCCCATTGCGGGCGGCAGCAAATCCTCTATGAGGGTGCTGTGGGTAGTGGGCTCGTCGATTATCAACGCTTGATCTTGTGCTGCGGTGCGCGGGAGCTTCTGTTGCCGTTTCCCGGCTGGACGTTGCCTGGGGTGACCGGTGCCGGTGGGTTGCAGGCACAGATAAAACAGGGGTTGCAAATTAAAGGGGAACGGGTGGCCATTGCCGGCAGCGGGCCGTTGCTGCTGGCGGTGGCCGATAGCGTTACCAAAGCCGGTGGTGACGTGGTGTTGCTGGCGGAACAAGCGTCCGCTCGGCGGTTGGCGGGGTTCGCCAGCGGGCTGTGGCGCTGGCCGACAAAGCTACACCAGTCATTGACTCTGCTGCATCGCCGTTATCGCCCTGACAGCTATGTGCTGGCGGCGTTGGGTGGGCAACGGCTGGAAGCGGTGAGGGTTCAGCAAGGCAGGAGAGTGGCGATGCTGCCTTGCGATCGGTTGGCCTGCGGTTTCGGACTGGTGGCAAATATTGAGCTGGCGATGCATTTGGGGTGCCGCATTTCCAATTACAGGGTCGCTGTGGACGAGTGGCAGCAAACCAGTGTGCCGCAGATTTATGCCGCCGGAGACTGTACCGGCGTTGGCGGCAGTGAGTTGGCACTAGCCGAGGGAGCCATCGCCGGTTATGCCGCAACCGGCAATATGGAACAGGCGCAGGCATTAATGGTACAGCGTGATAAGTGGCGGCATTTCGCTGGAGCGGTAGAGCGCGCTTTTATGCTAAACCCTGCGCTGAAAGCACTGGCGATGTCTGACACGCTGTTGTGCCGCTGCGAGGATGTGCCGTTGGGGCAGGTCTGTGAGTTCTCTGGCTGGTCGGCGGCCAAACTGGGCAGCCGCTGCGGTATGGGAGCCTGTCAGGGCAAGATTTGCGCGACGGCGGCACGTCACCTTTTTGGTTGGCCGTTGGTGGCCCCACGGATCCCATTGACGCCGGCCAGAACAGAAACGCTGGCCCGGCTGGGCCGCACCGAGAGCGACGGATAAGCATGCTACACTCAGGCATAATAACCAGAGAGTTCGGGTGGCAAAGGATGACAAATGCACTGATTACGCTGGCACTATGTCTGTTGCTGATGCCGTTGTTGTTATGGCTGATTGGTCGTGCTCTGTCGGCCACAAAGGATAAAAAACCAGAGAAAAATAAGTCTAAACCCAAGGCTGGCATGCCACACGGTGATGATCAATAACTTCCGGTTGCAGGCAGGGGTCGGCATGCCGAACCCGTTGCCCGCTTTGTCAGTACTGTGGCCAGTAATAGGTTTTCTCATGCCAGCCTTTGCCATACATGCAGGCTTCTATGGTCGCCGAGCGGGCAGCCTCATTGCGATCATTCTGCACTGTTTTGAATGAGGGCTGTTTTTCGTAACGGTAGCCTTCTGGACAATCCTTCTTGTCTTTTTTACAACTCTTGTATTGGTTTTCGTAGGCAAACTCAAAATCTCTCACCATATCTGGTGGAAAACGTTCATACCCCTTGCCTTTGCATTCGGCATATTCCGCATCGCGGGTGGCGTTGCCAGCACCGGGTTTTTCCCATTGGGTGCAAGCGGTCAATGTCAAGAATGGCAAAATAATCAAAAAATTATACGTCTTCATGGTATCCCTAACTCTTTCTGTCGTCCTAAATACACGTGCTAAGAATCATCCTAGACAACGCAAGGCAGGAGTGTAATAAAATGATGTTAAAATTGGAAAATGATAATAATTATTGTTTAGGTAAGATTGAGGTTACGCTGGCGAAGCCTATATATGTGGCTTTAAAGTCGCAGTCGATAATGCTGTGGGTAAGTGCTGAGGTTTTGGGTTTAGGGGGAGAATAGCATGCGACGTACGCTCGTTTTACTTTCGGTATTACTGGCGCTGGCTATGTTGCTGCCCTGGGCAAGCCGTTATTTACCCCCAGGCTATCATCCTTTCTCTCCTTTAACGCTGGACGATCCCCCAACCCTGGTCACTCGCCTTAAACTGCAGTTGTTGGCCAATGATCCTGTGGCTTGCATGGCCATTTTGACTCAGGCAAGGGACGCGGGGCGTATCGCTTTTAGCCTGCCTGGCGACAGCCAGGGCAAATGTTCGCTGGTTGCGCCGGTGCGGGTGCAAAATTTTGGTGAGGTACGCCTCAGTTCCAGTTTTCTTGCCAGTTGCCCGCTGGCGCTGAGCAGCGCAATGTTTGTTGGGCAAATCGCCGCGCCGCAGGCACAACGGCAGTTTGGTGTGAGGCTGGCGCGTATTGACCATCTTGGCAGCTACGCTTGTCGCAATATCTATCATCGACCAGTGGGAAGGCTCAGTGAGCATGCTACTGCGGAGGCTTGGGATATTGCCGGTTTTCGTCTGGCGAATGGTCAACGGCTGACAATATTGCGCGACTGGCCGGAGCAAAGCACTGCGGGAAGCTATCTGAAAGCGCTGTTCGAAGAGGGATGTGGCTTTTTCGGCAGTGCGCTGGGCCCGGAATATAATGCCGCTCATGCAAATCATTTTCATTTTGGCATGCAGGGGTATGGGTTGTGCCGGTAAATGGTAATGGCGAAAACGAGTAATAAAGCAATAATATTTTTTTGTTATAGTGTCGATGCTAAGTTTTTTCTGATTTTATTCCCGGTATATTTATAGGATTTTTACCTAAGAGGTGTGGTTTATTTTTAGCTGCGGTAGGGGTTGGGAAAAAAGGTTACTTGATTTGTGCAGGTTTATCCAACTTTTAAATCCATGCAGAATTAAAACTATTATTCGAATGGCCAGTAATGCGATTGCAATTCACCTATAAATTTTTTAGATTCAGGAGCGATAAATGATTTCGTGATGATGAAGGCGTGAATAAGGGAGTCTTATTTGTTGAATAAACCTGAAATACCTAAAGATAACGATAATTTACCTTTATTATCAGTTGATTATGATCGATTTAGAAACCTCTCCGAGGTTGGTGATGCCTTTGGTTATGGCCGTACTCGTTTTTATCAATGGTGTCGGGGGCGAGGTTTTCTTACTCTGATGAATGCACCTTCCCCAGAGATGATAAGCCGAGGATACATGCTGACTGGACTGTCGGAAACCGGCTACCCGCGAGTTTATGTCACAGAGGATGGATTTAACTATGTGGGTGGAATTTTTCAAGATGATATCAAGAAGCGTATGGTTAAATTTTAAATAGATTACAAAAATCCTTATCTATTTCAATATAATAACAAAGAATTTTCCTAGTGTGACGGAAGGTTCTCTGATCATCATCGCGATGGACAGTGAAAACTCGTTTGACGTCGGACTTCCCCCAGCCCACTGGAAGTTATCCTATTTTTCTATTGATGGCGCTCTGCCACCTATTCTCTTGCTACTATGAAGACTGGTTTTTTCTAGGAGCTCAGGATGAAGCATTACGCCGCGTTATTTATTACAACCTTACTGTTGTCTGGCTGCGCCACGCAGGCGGTTCCGCCGCAACAGGCTGAGTTGCCGCCGCCCAGCCGATTGATGCTTTATCAGAATGTGCCGCAAACGCCTTATGCCACGGTGGTGGTGGTGCGTGACAGCGGGATGTTGGCGGGGAGTTGCCGCACCGGGGTTTATATCAACGGGGAGTTTGCGGCATCGCTGGCGGCAAAAGAGAAGGCCGAGTTTCGAGTGCCGGTGGGGAATAACGAAGTTAGCATCGGGCAGGATATGATCGAAAATAGTCTGTGCATCTGGCGCGATACCAGCGGCCGGTTACCGATGACGCTGCGCGCCGGTGAGAACCGTTACTTCCGCATTGCGGGCGATATGCAACGCGGTTTTGTGCTGCAGGCCGGTAAACCGTAATCAGGCGGGGCGCAGTCAGCGCCCTTGCCACCATCCCCACAGAGTGATCAATAGCCACGCTGCAGCAATCCAGCACAACACCGCCGCACCCAACGCCCAAGACAATCTCATGCTGTTGATAAACAAATACAACGAGATCAGATACACCAGATAGGGAAGAACCGCCCACATGCCGAAAATCAGCGTGGTTCTCAGCGCTTCGATCGAGCGTTCGCTGCCGACAATGTAATGCGCAATCAGTGCAAAGGTGGGAAATAACGGCACCAGGCCGGCAATATAGTAGCTGCGACTTTTGGCCAGCAGGCCGATTAAGACTACGACCAAAGCGCCGATCAACGCTTTAACGAGGATGCCCATAGGTTTCTCTGGCGTAAATAAAAATACACTGCCCGAAATAATGTGGGAGATCAATTGCTCATGAAAATCGTGAGGGAAACGGGCCTGCGGGAATGGCAGGCCGGATGGACCGCAGCTTACTGACGGTAAGCGTGCTTAATTTGTTGGATACTGTTTTTAAAGATTTCGGCCTGAGCCGGGTCTTCAATCTGTGCGATAAAGCGTTCCATTTTGATAATGACTTTCCCGGCATCCGCCTGGCCGATCGATTTCAGGATCAGCGTCAGCGTTGCTTTAAGACAGGCGACTTCTGTCGCCAGCGTTTCCGGGTTTGCAGACGTAGTGAAGTCAACGTTGCTCATTTTCTCTCCTGATTTTTGGGCCGTAGCCTGAAACAATATGCATTTTGATGCGCATCAGCACCGATTTCATTCACTCTGGCATGCAGATGCGTATTTATCTGGGCGCGGAGTATAGCATAGCATCCGATATCCATCTGCACAGATAGCGCTGGAACTACGCCATTCAATGGTTATCGGTGTGTTAACGCGGCAGTTATCGTTTGTGGGCTATAGCGCAGTGGATTAATGAATACCCCGGCATCCGTTCGGCAACGGGAAGATGACAGAATAAGTGACAGTTATTTCGTTGGGGTTAATAAGTATTTGCCCGGTATGTTATTATCAACTTATGGGGGCCATTCTAATTATCAACGTGGCTGCCTTGCTCTTTGACACCTAATTTTCTGCTGAATAATTTTCTTTTGTGACGTTTTTTCCTGAGAAGCAGAACAGCAGTTATCGTTTTGTTTTATTTCAATGAATTACAACGCAATTGCATTCGTGTTAATATTATCTATGTTGCTATTGCTTACATTGATTTTTCCCGCGCTTTATGACTGGCGCGGTATCATAGGCAGAAATCACACCCACTAATATTTCCGCTGTGGGGGGGGGCCGCAGAGAACGGCTTTATCGGGCTGGGCGGATGACTAAAATTCAAAAATCAGCGCCGTTTCGCAAAGTTAATCGGGAGTTAGTATTAATCTGTGTTCATTCTTGGCCGAAAAACAAGTAATATCTCAGGCTATAACAGAGGCTGATTGCGTTACTCCCTTTTTTTGGAGATTTTTCCTTGATTAGCGTTCTTCTTGTTGATGACCACGAACTGGTGCGCGCAGGGATACGACGCATTCTTGAAGATATCAAAGGTATAAAAGTTGTCGGGGAGGCCCAGTGCGGTGAAGACGCCGTGAAATGGTGCCGTGGCAATGCTGTAGATATCGTTCTTATGGATATGAATATGCCGGGCATTGGCGGGCTGGAAGCTACGCGCAAGATTGTACGTTATGCGCCCGACGTTAAAGTCATCATGTTGACTATTCATACTGAAAACCCATTGCCTGCCAAGGTGATGCAGGCAGGTGCTGCAGGCTACCTGAGTAAGGGGGCTGCGCCGCAGGATGTGGTTAACGCCATCCGGTCGGTGCAGGCAGGCCAGCGCTACATCGCATCGGACATTGCCCAGCAGATGGCATTGAGCCAACTGGAGCCGCAGACGGAAACCCCGTTCAGTTGCCTGTCTGAACGTGAACTGCAGATTATGCTGATGATCACCAAAGGCAAAAAGGTGAATGAGATCTCGGAACAACTGAACCTCAGTCCTAAAACGGTGAACAGCTACCGTTATCGTATGTTCAGTAAACTGAATATCAGCGGTGACGTCGAATTGACACACCTGGCTATCCGACACGGATTGTTCAATGCGGAGACGTTGTTAAGCAGTGAGTGACCGTTTTGATGCCAAAGCTTTTTTAAGCACCGTAACCAGCCAGCCCGGCGTCTACCGTATGTATGACGCCACTGGTACGGTTATCTACGTCGGTAAAGCCAAAGATCTGAAAAAGCGCCTCGTCAGTTATTTCCGCCAGCAGGTGGGAAGCCGAAAAACCGAGGCGTTGGTTAAAAATATCGCACAAATAGATGTAACTGTTACGCACACCGAGACAGAAGCGCTATTACTGGAACATAACTACATAAAGTTATACCAGCCACGATATAATGTTCTTTTGCGAGACGATAAATCTTATCCGCTGATCTTCCTTAGCGCAGACAGTCATCCGCGGTTGGCGGTTCATCGTGGCGCTAAACATGCCAAGGGTGAATACTTCGGCCCGTTTCCCAACTCTTATGCCGTGCGCGAGACATTAGCGCTGTTGCAGAAGCTATTCCCGATACGCCAGTGCGAGAACAGCGTGTACCGCAACCGCTCGCGCCCTTGTTTGCAGTATCAGATCGGGCGTTGCCTGGGGCCTTGCGTCGCTGGACTGGTGAGTGAGGAAGAATATCAACAGCAGGTAGACTATGTGCGCCTGTTCCTGTCAGGCAAGGATCAACAGGTGTTGCATCAGTTGATCGAACGGATGGAAAACGCCAGTAAGGCATTGAATTTCGAAGATGCAGCGCGTATCCGCGATCAAATCCAGGCGGTACGGCGTGTGACGGAGCGCCAGTTCGTTTCGGGCAATAGCGACGATCTGGACGTGATAGGCGTGGCGTTTGAAGCAGGCATGGCCTGCTTGCACGTATTGTTTATCCGCCAAGGCAAAGTGTTGGGCAGTCGCAGCTACTTCCCGAAGGTGCCAGGTGGTACCGAGATGAGCGAAGTGGTGCAGACGTTTGTCGGGCAGTTCTATTTACAGGGCAGCCAGGCTCGCACTCTGCCAGCGGAAATCCTGCTGGATTTCAATCTGCCCGAAAAAGACCTGTTGGCGGAGTCGCTCTCCGAGTTGGCTGGTCGCAAGATTCAAATCCAAAGCAAACCGCGTGGCGATCGTGCACGTTACCTTAAACTTGCGCGTACCAACGCCGCGACCGCGTTGACAACCAAGCTTTCGCAACAGTCGACGATTCATCAGCGGTTGGCAGAACTGACGAAGATCCTGAATCTTTCTGAGATTAACCGCATGGAATGCTTTGACATCAGCCACACCATGGGTGAGCAGACCGTCGCTTCCTGCGTGGTGTTCGACGGCAACGGACCGCTGCGTTCGGAATATCGGCGCTATAATATCACCGGCATTACGCCAGGGGATGACTATGCCGCCATGGCGCAAGTGCTGAAACGACGCTATGGTAAAGCTCTGGAAGAGAACAAAATCCCAGACGTTATTTTTATCGATGGCGGTAAGGGCCAGCTCGGCATGGCGATCGACGTGTTCAACTCACTGAACGTCACCTGGGATAAAAACAAACCTTTGCTGATTGGTATCGCCAAAGGCGCCGATCGCAAAGCCGGCCTGGAAACATTGTTCTTTGTACCGGAAGGTGAGGGGATTTCTCTGCCTTCGGATTCGCCGGCGCTGCATGTGATCCAGCATATCCGCGATGATTCGCATAACCATGCGATCACCGGGCACCGACAGAAAAGGGCAAAAGTTAGAAATACCAGCGCGTTGGAACTGATCGACGGCGTTGGGCCAAAACGGCGACAGGTGCTGTTGAAGTATATGGGTGGACTTCAACCATTATTGAACGCCAGCGTTGAGGAAATTGCAAAAGTGCCGGGTATTTCACAAGCATTGGCAGAAAAGATCTACAATGCATTGAAACACTGAGGGCAATGTAGCAACATACTCTTAATTCCCACTCCAGCCAGATAGTTACCATAGCATTATGCAATTGAATATACCGACTTGGCTTACTCTGTTTCGCGTAGTTCTGATCCCATTCTTTGTTCTGGCATTTTACCTGCCGTTCACCTGGGCTCCGATGGTTTGCGCCGTCATCTTTGTATTTGCTGCCATAACCGACTGGTTTGATGGATTCCTGGCCCGTCGCTGGAAGCAAACTACCCGTTTCGGGGCGTTCCTCGACCCGGTAGCGGACAAAGTGATGGTGGCGGTGGCGCTGGTGCTGGTAGCCGAGCACTATCATACCTGGTGGATCACCTTGCCTGCGGCGACCATGATTGCCCGTGAAATTATCATCTCGTCGCTGCGTGAGTGGATGGCGGAGATCGGTAAGCGCAGCAGCGTGGCGGTATCGTGGATTGGTAAAGTCAAAACCATGGCGCAAATGATGTCGCTGGTGGGGCTGCTGTGGCGCCCGGAACGTACCGTTGAGTATGCGTCCTTCGGCCTGTTGTACATCGCGGCGGTGCTGACTTTCTGGTCAATGTTCCAATATTTGAACGCGGCCCGGAAAGATTTGCTTGAACCCTGATCAAAGCGCTGCAAAAATCGTCAAACAAACGTAATGAGACAACAATTTTATTGACTCATTACGTCAGGTAAGTAGAATGCATCGCATCAGACGGCAGCGGTGAATCGCCGAAAGATAGCAAAAAAATCAGTAAGTTCTGATTGATGCGGGAATAGCTCAGTTGGTAGAGCACGACCTTGCCAAGGTCGGGGTCGCGAGTTCGAGTCTCGTTTCCCGCTCCAAATTAAACAAAGCTGGTGTTTCACGAGCTTTGGCCTGAAGAAGGCAGCAGAATTAAGGCGCGTTAACAAAGCGGTTATGTAGCGGATTGCAAATCCGTCTAGTCCGGTTCGACTCCGGAACGCGCCTCCAATTTTCCCGAGCCCGGGTGGTGAAATCGGTAGACACAAGGGATTTAAAATCCCTCGGCTTATGGCTGTGCGGGTTCAAGTCCCGCCCCGGGTACCAGGGAAAATAATTCCAGAATAATCAAAGCAATATGCAGTAATGTCGTGACCGCCGGAAGGCGGTTTTTTTGTGCCTGAAATTCTCTTTCCTAACATCGTTTTTATTCTATGCGTGAACGTTGAATAATTACTGCCCGCCGACCACTGGTACTATCTGGATGCTGTTCATACCTTGTTTCAACGTTAACGCTCCAGTTTCACTGATGGCCGCTCCCAATTGTCTAATCTTATGAATATTCCAGACGACTGCTGGATTGCGCTTCGGCTCGAAACGCGGATGCCATCCGCAAGCGAGCCGTAAGGCTAAATGCTGGGGGCACCTGCGTTTTGCATAAAATCTGGCAGTTTTTTAAGACGGTTAGCGATAAGTGATATATAACCGGAGAGTAAAAAGAGAAGGAGCGTTGTATGAGAGGGGGATTATTTTTATTAATTATTGTAATGCTATCTGGGTGTTCAGGGTCTTTTGGATCGATATTGGGCGTTATTCCGCAAAGTTCCGATGTTTGTCCGCAGGGGAAAAATGCGATCTCCGGTGAATGCCGCTAGTGATAGCTAGTTGAAAAATTGAGTGTTATCCCTGCTCAATATCTTTCTTCGGCGCTGGCCCATAGCGTGTCGCAAGGTTGAATATCGGTCTGGCTAGCCACGCTGTCGACATGTGGCATCCGGGTATATCGCTTAATCTGACACCCGCTACGTCACGCAATTAAGACGATATCCGGCTATTTGAAGGCGTTACGGTAGTCGGATATTGTTTTCCCCACAACCAAACCTGAGTCCCCATCAGCGCCCTCCAGGCAACGGTACTTTATCTGCGTTTACATTGACTACCAGCATCGAAGTTAAAACAACCAGAATAGCGAAGAGGGCGCACAGGTCCTATTTCTGCAGATATCCCGGCTAACGACCGTTAACCCCAATGACCTCGATAGCGGCTCTGTGCAGCTTTTGGCAATATTCCTCGGGCTGTCTTTCGACCTCTTTGATCAAGTGGGCGAGAATGCTTTGCTTGGTGATGGGCCTGTTGGACAAGAGCACCTGGACTACGCTCTTGCCGACAAGGTTGTATATTTGTTCACGGTACAACTCGACGTCTTTATCGTCGAGACCGTAAAGAGAGTAATCAATCATAGTGTTTTTACCGCTGGTGAAATTTAAAGCGCCGCCCGAAGCGGGCTGAGAAGCCATTAAAAAATAAAATACTGCAAATTCCACTTAGGTACATGCCTTCGCGGTAAGTTAACGATAACGTAATAAGAATATTCCTATCAATAGGCGACGGCAATCCAGATGGCTAATTAGGAATAACCTCATGTAACAGCTTGGGGATCTGAACTCGCTAAGATGAATTATGGGAAGGGGTTAGGGGGCTGATTAACATCAGGCTTTGCACCAAAACTCTTGAGCGGCGGTTCCAAAGGTGGCAAGCACGCTGAGCGCGAACCTTTTATTCGCAACCCTAACCGCAGGCTAGCCCGGCTCGGTTTTTGATGGACAACCCCCTTTACACACGGTTTGTTACAGTATAACAGCGATAAATTTTCTCGCGGGAGCAACGTCGGCTCAAATTATCTGTCAGATTACCATTCAATAGCAGGATGAGCGCGTTGCCCTCAACTACAACCTGTGTCAGTAAGCAGTTATGAATTCACTTTGGCGAGAATGGTATCAATAATGCAGAAGTTCCGACGTTGGACCCAGTTGCAGGTCTCTTTCTTTATCGCGTTTTATCTCGGTGTATTGCTCAATATCCCCATATTTTATCGCCGTTATCAGCAACTCAATTACGACAATTTACTGTCGATCGGCATTGAGGTCGTCGCGGCCTTTAGTCTGGTGTGCTTTATCACTCTGCTAATCTCGTTTTTGGGGCGTCGACTGTTCCGCGTTCTGGCATCGTTTCTGGTTCTGAGCTCGGTGGCTGCCAGCTATTATATGGTGTTGTTCCACGTCGATATCGGCTACGGCATCCTGGCGGCGGTGATGACTACCGATGTTGATCTGTCCAAAGAGTCGGTTGGTTGGCATTTTGGCGTGTGGATGGTGCTGGTAAGTTTGTTGCCGCTGCTGTTCATCTGGCTGGCGCCGATGCACGAAGCTGTACTGAAGCGCAGTAACTGGACTACGTTGTTTAAAAAGGGCGGCATCATGCTGGCTGCAGGGGTGTGCTGCTGGTTGCCGCTCACGCTGATGGGGCAGGTGCAGGACCGCCACGATCGCGAAAATAATCAACTGATGGCCAGCTATGGCGGCGTAGTCGCCGGTAGCTATTCACCGTCGAACTGGCTTTCGGCGTTGGGGCTGCTGACCTACAGCTCTTACAGCCAGGCGGAAGACAGCCGTAATCTGTTCGATCCGGCTGCGCATTTTACCTATCAGCCGCCGAAAGACGTGAATGATCTCTATGTGGTGTTTGTGATTGGTGAAAGCGCCAGACGTGATCACATGGGCGTTTACGGTTACCAGCGCGACAACACGCCTTACCTTGATAAGGAAACCAACCTGGCGGTGTTACAGGGTTATTCCTGCGACACCTCGACCAAACTCTCTTTGCGTTGCATGTTCGTGCGGGAAGGGGGGGCTGCTGAAGAACCTGAGCGGACGCTGAAGGAAATGAACGTCTTTTCGGTGCTGAAAAAACAGGGCTTTTCCTCGGAGTTGTTTTCGATGCAAAGCGAAGCCTGGTTTTATAACAAAACTCAGGCGGACGATTATGCGCTGAGAGAAAGCATTCAGGCGGAAAAACGCAACGTCGGCAAACCGGTGAACGACATGGCGTTGATTGACGAGCTGCAGGATTCATTGGGCCGTCACCCGCAGGGCAAGCATTTGGTCATTCTGCATACCAAAGGTTCGCACTATATGTATACCGAACGCTATCCTCGCGCTTTCGCCCGTTACAAGCCGGAGTGCCAAGGCATTGATGACGCCTGCTCTACGGAGGAGATGATCAACTCTTACGACAACAGCCTGCTGTACACCGATTATTTCCTTGAGCAAGTTTTCAATCAGTTACGTAACCGTAACGCCATCGTGTTTTACGCTTCGGATCACGGAGAGTCGATCTCGGAAAATATGCATTTCCACGGCACCCCGCGCGATCACGCGCCGAAGGAACAGCGCACCGTTCCTATCATGGTCTGGGCATCCGACAAGTTCCTCAGCCAGCCCGACCACCAGGCAGCGTTTAATCAGTTGAAGGCGCTGCAACAGGCCAAAACGCCGGTGTTCCATGAGAAGCTGTTCGACAGCGTACTGGGCTGCATCGGCTACACCTCACCGGACGGCGGTATCGTGAAACCGCATAACTGGTGTCAGGTGAACTGAGCCATTGGGAGAAATATTCAAACCGCCGCAAGGCGGTTTTTTTGGAGAATTATGCGGTAGGGGGGCGTTAGCGCTGGCTTTCAATCCAGTGGAAGAAGCGTGAAAAGCGGGTGGCGAGATCCCCGAGGTTAAACATCGTACCTATCCAGAGAGCGGTCATCAGCACCACTCCAATGATAATCAGCACGTCAATTTTGCTCATTGGTTATATTCTTCAATGGGTTAAAATCTTTTCAAGCTTAACATCAATCGCTTCAGGGATAAAATATCGACGTAATAATGCCGGAGTTACCCAGGCTACCGGTTGGATAAACATGGAGGATGACAATGAAAATCTTGAGCATGGCAGGAAATGACCTGCGTCTGAAGATCCTGACAGACAGCGATACTGAAATTGCTCATCTTTATTTTCGGGAGAATCAACAGCATCTTTTGCCGTGGGAGCCGAGCCGGCCAGATGACTTTTACAACGCTGAAGTTATTCAGCAGCGGCTTTGGCAAGCGGGGAAAGATGCAGAACAGGGGCGTGCCTATCAATTTGGTATCGTCAATGGCGCAGGCACCGAACTGCTGGGCGCCTGCAATTTTACCCAGGTTGCTCGCGGCCCATTCCAGGCCTGCCATCTGGGCTACTCGATCGCCGCCCGGCACGAAGGCAAAGGCATAATGACCCAGGCGCTAACCGCCGCCATCGGTCACCTGTTTGGTGAGTTGGGTCTGCACCGCATTATGGCGGCCTATATCCCGACGAACGGCCGCAGTGAAAAGCTGTTGCTGCGCCTTGGCTTCGAGAAAGAAGGCTATGCAAAGTCTTATCTGAATATTGCCGGCCGCTGGCAGGACCACGTATTGACATCATTGATTAATCCGCAGCACACAGAGTAACAAGCCGGTGGGAATGACGGCATTAGCGGCTGGCGCTGCGTCGACTCGGTCCCGTTGCTTTTTGAAACCGGTATTAAGGTTTCTTGTCCGGGTTTGCTTTGACAAAGTCAGGGGACATAAAAAAATCCGTAATCTGCAGTGAGATTACGGATTTTTACCGACCAATGGGATCGTTCAATCGATCATGTAGTGCCTAACCGAGCGGCATCAACCCCGAGGGAGGGTTTTAGTCCAGTTTCGGATGCTGGTCGATAAGCGTCTGCTTTTTTCTCTCCAGCTCGGCAATCTGCTCGTTGATATCCTCAACCTTCTGTTCGATGTTGTCGTAGGTTTCCTGCAACAGCTCTTTGGCTTCCGTACGATCCGAGGCGGCCGGGGTAGCACCCCGTAGCGGTTTGTTGGCGGTTTCCTTCATATACAGTCCGGTGATCAGGCCAATCACCGCCACCACCATCAGGTAGTACGCCGGCATGTACAGGTTACCGGTCGACTCGACCAACCAGGCGGCCACCGTCGGCGTAGCGCCGGCGACCAGAACCGAAATGTTGAACGAAATCGCCAGTGCGCTGTAACGAATATGCGTCGGGAACATCGCCGGCAGAGTAGAGGCCATCACGCCGGTGAAGGAGTTCAGCAACACGGCCAACACCAGCAGGCCGACAAAGATCAGGCCAATCACGTTGCTGTTGATCAGGATAAAGCAGGGTATCGACAGCAACAGCAGCCCGATGCTGCCGCCAATGATAAACGGCTTGCGGCCAATGCGGTCGCTGGCCAGGCCGATCACCGGTTGCACAAACAGCATGCCGATCATGATGGCGATGATGATCAGTACGCCGTGATCTTCCGAGTAGTGCAGGTTATGCGACAGGTAGCTCGGCATGTAGGTCAGCAGCATATAGTAGGTTACGTTGGTGGAAATCACGATACCGACGCACACCAGCAGGCTTCGCCAATGCTTGGCCGCGATCTCTTTAAACGAGGTCTTCGGCGGGTTGCCGATGGCATCGCGGTCTTCTTTCTCCATCTTCTCCACGTGCTGCTGGAACGCCGGGGTTTCTTCCAGCGCATGACGAAGATACAGGCCGATCAGGCCCAGCGGTGCTGCGATAAAGAACGGAATACGCCAACCCCAGTCGAGGAAGTTGCTTTCGCCGACGATACTGGAGATCAGCACCACTACGCCTGCGCCGAGCACGAAGCCGGCAATAGAGCCGAAATCAAGCCAACTGCCCATAAAGCCGCGCTTTCTGTCGGGTGAGTATTCAGCGACGAAGATCGCCGCGCCCGAGTATTCGCCGCCCACCGAGAAGCCCTGCGCCAGTTTGGCCAGCAGCAGCAGCACCGGTGCCCAGATGCCGATAGAAGCATATGAAGGGATCAGGCCAATACAGAATGTGCTTACCGCCATGATGATAATGGTGATGGAAAGGACCTTCTGGCGGCCGAATTTATCACCCATCGCGCCAAAGAACAGGCCGCCTAACGGGCGCACCAGGAAGGGAACGGAAAACGTTGCCAGTGCGGCAATCATCTGCACGCCGGGGGTGGCGCCAGGGAAAAACACTTGCCCCAGGGCGTAGGCTACGAAGCCATAGACACCGAAGTCAAACCATTCCATCGCGTTGCCTAATGCCGCCGCGGTAATCGCTTTCTTCAGCTTGCTGTCGTCGATGATGGTGATGTCATTAATATGCATCGGCTTATGTCGTTTTTTTCTTAACTTCATATAATCATCCCTTAATCAATTTTAGTCGTACGCGAATTCGCAATCCTTGTTCACTTTCTTCTGCCCAGTTATCAGTGTGGCTAATCTGACCTCTATGTGGAGAGATCCCATGCTGCCATTTTTGTGTGATGCGAATCACGTAATTTGCCCGCTTTTAGCAGGAATATGTCATTTAGGTGACTAATTATTTTGCATCTATAGCTTAACGTTATATCTTGCGATGATCAAATTTAGCAGTTTTTCTTATGGTTTTTCACCAGAATAGTGCCAAAACAGGTTGATATTTGTGCACATCGATGGTTTTTTATCGGGGGGAGGGATCGCTAAAGTATAGGAGGAACCGGAAAGGATACGGGTAAAATTAATGCGTTTTGCTGCGGCGGAGCAAAGCCTGGCGTAAACGCCAGGCCGGTGAATTATTGGGGTGAACCACCAAATTCCAGGTAGATTTGCGCCAGGTTCTGGTACTGGTCAAAGCGGTTTTCATCCAGGGCCAGTTCTGCCAACCGACGGCGATTCTGCGCATCCAGCCAGAAGGTGATAGAGACGGCGCCTTGGCGATAGCGAATTTCATTTAACCGTTCAGATTTACGCGCCAGAGCCAAGGCCGTCTGTAAGTGTTGCTCCTGCGCCATCAACTGGGTACGCAACGATAAAGCATTGTCTACATCGGCCATGGCTTTATACAACGCCTGTTTGAACTCCAACACCCGCAGTTCGTAATCGCTACGGGCGATTTTGATGTCAACGCTCATCTGCCGCCACTCGAGGAAAGGCAGCGACAGCCCCGCGCCGGCCGATGCCATCGGATTGCGAAGAAACTCCAGCAGCGCGGTGCTGCTGGCGCCCAATGAACCGGTCAGGCTGAAGGCCGGATAATATTGGGTGCGTTTCACGTCAACGTTAGCCAACGCTTCGCGAAGCCGCAGCTCTTTGGCGTGGATATCCGGGCGATGGCGCAGCACGTTGACCGGGATACCGGCATTGATCTGCGGCAACCGGCCCATCGGCAACCTGGTGGGGGCGATCACCGCATTGCCCGGCGGCGCACCCAGCAGCAGCGTTTGTTCGTTCAACGCCAGCTGGCGCTCGCGCCGTTGCGCCAACTGGGTATTTTCCTGATTAATCAGGTTCTGTTCGGCATCCACCACGTCAAGTGAAGAGACGCTGCCCGCGCGGTAACGGGCATTAACCAGTCGCAAAGTCTCCCGGGCATAGGCGATGCTCTGCTGGTTGACGTCGATCCGCTGATTGATAAAGCCTACCCGCCAGTAATTCTTGCTGGCACTGGCGAGTAAGGCCAGGCGAGCGCTTTGCAAATCTTGCTGCGTGGCCTGCCGGCTCCATTCTGCAGCGTCACGCTGACGCGCAAGCTTACCCCAAAGGTCGACTTCATAGCTGACGCCAAGGTTGGCGCTACTGCTTTTGTTCCAGGGTGAGGAGTCAGAAAGAGCGGTGTTGGCACCGCTATTGAGTGCCGCGGTCACGCCCGGTGCGGTGCTGATGCCGACCCGTTGCGCCTCTAACTGAGCCCGGTAAACGCGCAGTGCGGCGGCGGCCAAATCGTTATTGCCGGCCATGACCTGCTGTAACCAGCGGTCAAGTTGAGGATCGTGGAAGTCGCGCCAGTCAAAGGGAACCGGGCCTGCGGCATCGGCGCTCTCTTGCCAGTGGGCCGGGTAGTTAACCTGGGGTGTTTGATAATCGCTTTTCAATGCGTTGCCGCAGCCGGTGCTGAGCAGGACTGCGAGGCATAACGCTATTGGTGTCAAAATTTTCATAAGTTACTCGCTGGCCAGTGAAATGACCGGATCCATCCGCGCCGCTTTACGGGCTGGGAGATAACCGAAGATCATGCCGATTAGGGTGGAACAGCAAAAGGCCACTGCGGCGGCCTGCCAGGAATAGATGGCTGTGAGCATTCCGCCCGCCAGCGCGGTAAACAGCGAACCGGCGGCGAACGACAACGCAATGCCCAACACGCCGCCGATCAGGCAGACCAGCACGGCTTCGATCATAAATTGCTGCATGATGTCACTGCGCCTGGCGCCCACCGCCATGCGCACGCCAATTTCGTGCGTTCGCTCGGTGACGGAAACCAGCATGATGTTCATTACGCCGAGGCTGCCGATGATCAGGGAGATCGAAGCCACCATCAGGATCAACAGGCTCAGAGTCATCGAAGCATGCTCGATCGATTTACGAAACTTGTCGCGGTTGAACAGCATAAAGTCTTTAACGCCATGGCGTTGGGTCAGCAATTGGCTGATGGCGCCGACGGCGGCTTCGTTATCGACGTCATCCTTCAATCGCACGCCGATGCTGCTTAGCGTCGGCTTGCCCACCATGCGGTACATCACCGTGGTATAGGGCATCCACACGCTGATGCGGTTCGGTGCGGAATCCTGGTTGCTTTTGACTACGCCGACCACCCGGGCCGGCACTGCGCCGAGAAACACGATTTGGCCGAGCGGCGCTATGCCGAAATCGCCGAACAACGAGTTGCGAGCATTCTCGTCAATGATCACTTCCTGCAATGCGCTGCGATCGTCACGGAAAGTCGTGCCCTGTAATAATGTGAGGCCGTTAACGCGGAAATAGTCGCGCCCGACGCCGGTGATTGAGGCTGTCGCCGATTTGCTGCGAAAACGAATGGAGTCCGAGGCGCTGACTTCAGGGCTGACGCTGTCGACAAAGCTCTGGCTGGCCAGCGCATCGGCGTCTGCAGGCACCAGCGTGCGAATGCTGTCGATGGCGTCATCGAAGAAATCGCGGCCGGGATAAATGCTGACGACATTGGTGCCGAGACCTTTGATGTTGGCCAGCGTGCGCTGTTTGGCACCTTCGCCCAGTGCGACTACCGTTACTACCGCAGCGATGCCGAAAATGATGCCGGTCATGGTCAGGGCGGTGCGCAGACGGTGGGCATTCATCGCCTTCAGTGCCATTTGCAGCGATTCGCGGGTGCGATCGAGCAGGCTTTGCCAGTAGCCTTGTCTTACGCGGACGGCTGTTGGTTGAGCCATTGGCAGGGCGGGGGATTTGCAACCGCTGTCGGCGATGACCTCCCCGTCCTGCAGCTCAATGATGCGCTGTGCGTGTTGGGCCACCTTCATATCGTGGGTGACGATGACCACGGTATGGCCGCGCTGGTTAAGCTCGCTGAGGATTGCCAGCACCTCTTGCCCGGATTTGGAGTCCAGTGCGCCGGTCGGTTCATCTGCCAGAATAATTTCGCCGCCGTTGATTAAGGAGCGTGCGATGCTGACGCGTTGTTGCTGGCCGCCGGAGAGTTGGCCGGGTTTATGGTTTTCACGGCCTTCCAGCCCCAGGCGCGCCAGCAACTGCGCTGCTCGCAGGCGGCGTTGATTGCGCTTGTCGTTGGCGTAAATCGCCGGGATCTCGACATTGCCCAGCGCGCTGATGTCCGGCATTAAATGATAGCGTTGGAAGATAAAACCGATGTGTTCGCGGCGCAGCCTGGCCAGTTCGTCCGGTGACAAATGTGCGGCGTTCTGGCCGCCGATGTAATAGTCGCCCTGATCCGGCACGTCCAGACACCCCATGATGTTCATCAGCGTTGATTTGCCGGAGCCGGAGGCGCCTATGATGGCGACCAGTTCCCCCGCGGCGATCGTCAGATTGATGTTTTTGAGCACCGTCAGCGGTTGGGCGCTGTTGGTATAGGTGCGGCTTATGCCTTTCAGCTCAATAATGTTGTTCACAGTAAGATGCCATCCCCGCCCGAATTGGCGCTTTCCTGCATCAGCACGACGGTTTCACCGGCCTTCAACCCGGAAAGGATCTGGATATCGACGTTGTTGGTAATACCTGTCTTGACCTCGCGCATTTCCAACCGATCATTAGCGGTCAGCACTTGCACTTGCTGTTTTTTATCTTCGGTTTTACGCACTGCCTGAATGGGGACCAGCAGCGTGTTTTTCGCTTCACCGAGCAGCAGTGAAACCTGTGCGGTCATGGCGATGCGCAGCCGGTTATCCGGGTTGGGCACGTCCAGCAGCGCGTTGTAATACACCGAGGCATTCGACGTCCCGGAACCGGAGGCAGAACTGCTGCCGGAGAGCGAGTCGTCTTTCATCACCGATTCCGGCGCCAGTTCGACGGTGCGCAAAGTGGCGTCATAACGCTTTTCCGGATCGGAGAAAATAGTGAAATAGGCTTTTTGCCCCTGGGAAACGCGGGTAATGTCGGCCTCGGAGATCTGCGCTTTGATGGTCATCAGGTCCAGCCGTGCCAGTTTGACTATGGTCGGCGCGCTCTGGTTGGCGTTAACCGTCTGGCCTTGTTGGGTAATTACCGCAATCACGATGCCGTCCATCGGTGCCAGAATGCGGGTGTAACTCAGATCGACCTTTTTCTTATCCACTTCAATCTGCGCCTGCACGATACGCGCATTCAGGGCAATCAGTTCTGCGCGGGTGGTGGTGAGCGTAGCTTCGGCGGCTTCAAAATCCTCGAGTGAACTGGCCTCATCGTTCAGCATGCGCTTTTGGCGTTTAAAGCGGGATTCGGCCTGTTTCAGCAGCGCCTGTTTGGCCTGCAAATCTGCCTTGGCGACGTTCAGCGCCGCTTCAGCGTTGCGCAGGTCATTGCGCTGCGGCAGATCATCGATGTCGGCAATCGGCTGGCCCTGAGTGACCCTGTCGCCCAGTTTGACCTTCAGGGATTTGACCTGGCCTGAAACCTGTGCGCCGACGTTCACTCGTTCAACCGCGTCCATTTTGCCGGTTGCCAGTACGGCATTTTCTATATCGCCCACACGAACCGGCGCGGTGACGTGGTTTGCCTGTGGAGGGCGCTGCAGATAGCTCGTTAGAGCGATGAGTAAAACGACAAGCAGAGCGCCGGCCGCGACAAACGCCAAGCGGCGTGAGATTAATTTCATGAGGGGTTGCCTTAGTTTTCCCTAACAGCGGTAAAGCCGTGACTCCAAGAAGCGTCATGGTGACACTTTCAGCTTTAACTGACGATAAACACCTGAGGTGTTTGCGATACGTTATCGATAATAAATATTATTCTCATAAACTTCATCAAAGAAAAGTCATCATGGAGAGCATGCAATTTGAGCAAGCAAGCGTTATGCTGTATAAAAAACCAGTTATGTTGATAAACAAAGTTCGCGATTCGTTACTATGATGCCAAACCGACTCGAGCCGGAGCTCGACATTTATCAGTACCCGGAGCATCTGCGCACCAGCCTCGAGGTGTTGCCCAAGTCACCGGGTGTGTACCTGTTTCATGGCTTGAGCGACAGCATGCCGCTGTATATCGGCAAAAGCGTTAATATTCGCAGCCGGGTGATGGCGCATTTTCGCACACAGGATGAAGCCCGCCTGCTGCGGCAAACCCAGCGTATCAGCTTTCATGAAACGGCCGGTGAGCTGGGGGCTTTGCTGCTGGAGGCACAGTTGATCAAACAGCAACAGCCGCTGTTCAACAAACGCCTGCGCCGTTCGAAGCAGCTCTGTTCATTGCATCTGGATGGCGGCCAGGTGATCATTGCACATGCCAAAGACATTGATTTCGCCGCTACGCCTAATCTGCATGGGCTGTTTGCCAACCGAACTGCCGCGCTGGAAAAGTTGCGGATTATCGCCGATGAACAGCGCCTGTGTTACGGCAAGTTGGGTATTGATAAACTGCCCGCCGGGCGGGGGTGTTTCCGTTATAGCTTGCGAAAATGCGCCGGTGTCTGTTGCGGTGTCGAATCGGCTCTGCAACATGACCAACGGCTGGCGGCGGCGCTGCAACAGACGCGCATCAACACGTGGCCCTATGCCGGGCGAGTGGCTATGGAAGAGCAGGGGGCATTTTTGCGTCAGTACCATGTCATTCATAACTGGTTCTATTTGGGGAGCGTCGGCGCGCTGCAGCAGGCCGATTCGCTACAGCGAACCGCGAGCCATTTTGACAGCGATGGTTACAAGATCCTGTGCAAGCCGTTGATGAGTGGGCGTTACCCAATCATTGAGTTGGGTGGCTGAAGGGGTCAGATTTATCTGCAAAATCGCTCGCGCGCTTGATCCCATAGCATTGATATGGATAATGACGCCCCGAAGCGAAGGGATGCGCTATTAACTCAGTTGGCAGAGTGATTGGTTTTCTAATGGCTTGTTTTGGCTACAAAATTGATAGACGCGGGTTCGAGTCCTGCATAGCGCGCCAGCTTCCCTCTTTAAGATCCGTTATCGTAAAGCGCACCCGGGTTGATTTGCACTATCGGCTCCTTGTTGGGTTTTTCGGGTGTGCTTTACCGTAACCGGCTCTCCTTTCTGTGTTGCTATCGATCTTTGCTAGACTGTAATCAGGCAGGTTTGCTGCCCGGCAACAGGAGGTCGATATGTCTGAGTCCGATCAACTGCAGGAATTATTGCAACGTGTAGCTGCTCTGGAAGCCAGAGAGAAGTCGTTGACCGCTGCCTCCAACGCCTATCAGGCGATAATCACCACCTTGCTCGGCAGCCTGGATAAGCAGGAGCGCGACAAGATTATTGCGACGATCGACCAGGCGCATGAGATTGCCTACGCCCGCGCAATTCAGCGCTGTAATGAACCGCAGAAGCAAAAAATCAAACAAGCTGACGATATCGCTCAACGCATGTTCATGTTCGCACAAGGTAAAAATTCCCTGCAACGCTAGCGGTACAGGTATAACAGTTGCCGATTTTAAATTGCAGAACTGATCTACCTGGGCAAACTGTACTTGTGATAGTTTGAGGAATGATTATTGATAGCGTAATGCTCCCCAAGCATAAGGTTGTAAGTATGGACGCGATTAAAAGCATCTTGGTAAAAGAAATCGAGCGGATCAACCGGCAGGAAGGGCGCGACGGCAAGCTGCGTTTTAACAGCGAATTTGCCCGTGAGCACCGCTATCTGTGCCTTGCCATGTTCGCCGGCTATTTCGCCGTGATCGCCGTGATGTACCAGGTTCCTTACATGGGCTTCTTCTCATTTTTGGCTTTCACGGCCTTCGTTTTGTTCATGTTTGCCATGCTGATGATTGAAATCAAACCTGTGTATCGTTTTGAGGATATCGGCGTGCTGGACCTGCGCGTATGCTATAACGGCGAGTGGTATTTCACGCGTGCGCTGTCGCCGCAGTCGGTGAAGGCGTTGCTGGATGAGCCGTCGATCGGCACGACGCTGAAAACGCGCATGCAGGAAATTATCGCCAATAAAGGCGAAATCGATTTCTATGACGTCTACGATCTGGCGTATTCAAAGAAGCCACAGGGCGAACAGCCGCAGGTGGCGGTGCTTAACTGAAGGGTTTCCGCCTGTGCAGTTGTCGATTATACTCACTCTTCGAAGCCAGTTAAGCGTGAGGAGTTTGCGATGAGTGATGATATTTTCGATTTTGATATCGATGCCGAATTAGCGAAAGCGGAAGAAAAAGCCGCGCAGAAAGCAAAAGAGGTTCCTGAGATCCTTGAGGACGAAGCGGACTGCGAAGGGTGCAAAATCTGATCGCCATTGCCAACTAAAAAAACCGCTGCGGCGGTTTTTTTGTATCTGGAATAGGGTGAAACAGAAAAAAAAGCCCGTTTCAGGCGGGCCAACACTTAAGTAGTACGAGGGTATCATTTTTATTTCCATGTCCGTTCAGCATACGCGCTACGGCCGGGAAGAGATGTCGAAGCATTGTAACAAAAGATGGTTGTTGTGTTGCCTTGTTACCCACGCCAGCCGAACGATTAATCCAGCACAAAACCCCAAATCAACAACCCTGCCACGATAACCAGGCAGAGCGAAGAGACGGTAACCAGTATTTTTCCCAGAATATCTTTTTCTTGTTGCTGCTGTGTCACGTTAACGTTATCCAATTAAGATGCTATGGACCAAATCGGCGATGCCCAGATCCAGCGCGATGACCACCAGAGCCAGCAGCACCATGACAGATAAAAATCGAGTTTTGCTGTTCAAATCAATACCCATCACCGCTGCGCAGTGTTCCCAGAGTAAAGGTTAAAACGACGAGGCTAAAAGCCCCGATTTTGATAATTACAGAGTTTAAGAACCTTTCCGGGCTCATAAGTTCCGTCAGTATTATGGCGCCCGCTGCGGACGTCGCAGCGCAGCGAGCGGGTGCTGCGGGAGGATCAGTCAGTCACGATTTTTACGCCAATCTTGCTGATCAAGTTGCCGTCCATTTCGGCAATGGTCCAGGTCAGACCGTCCCATTCCACCTGATCGCCCACCACGGGGGCGCCGCCAATCAGTTGAAGGACGAACTGGCCGAGCGTTTGTTGTTCGTCTACGCCTTCCTGCAGGTTAAGACCGTATACCTGCGAGATATCGCTCAGGCGTGCGTCTGATTGCAGGATAAAGTCACCGAAGAAGCGCTCGTCCAGCGTGACCACCGGCGCCTGGCTGAACAGTTTACCCAGCACCGGCAGATCGTGTTCATGGCCGATTACGCACAGAATGTCATCTTCACGCAGCCTTGTGCTGCCGCTTGGGTGCAGCAGTTCCTTGCCCCGGAACAGGGCGGCGATACGAGTGCCGGGCGGCATTTTCAGCTCACGCAGCGCAGCGCCCACGCACCAGTTTTCCGACGAGAGTTGGTAAACAAACTGCTCCCATTGGTTTTCCGGATGCACGTCCAGCCCGACCCGCGAGATGGGCGCCAGCGCCGGCGGCACTATGACCTTGGCCTTTTTGGCGGCGAATGACAGCGTGGTACCTTGCAGCAGCAGCGAGACCAATACGACAAAGAAAGCCACATTGAAAAACAGCTGCGCATTCGGCAATCCCGCCATCATCGGGAAGACGGCCAGAATGACCGGTACCGCGCCGCGCAGGCCGACCCACGAGATAAAACTGCGTTCGCGCAGGGTAAAGCTGCGAAACGGCAACAGCCCGATAAAGACCGAAAGCGGCCGGGCGAACAAGATCATCCACAGCGACAGCAGCAGGGCAGGGATGGCGATGGGCAGCAACTCGTGCGGATTGAGCAGCAACCCCAGCACCAGGAACATGCCGATCTGGCTCAGCCAGGCCAGACCGTCGAAGGTTTGGACAATGCCGTGCCGGTTGCGGATTGGACGATTGCCCAGCATCAGGCCGCACAGGTATACCGCCAGGATACCGCTGCCGTCCAGCGCGGTGGTCAGGGAAAAAATCAAAATGCCGCCGCTCACGGCCAGCAGCGGGTACAGGCCTTCGGCCAATTTGATGTGATTGATCAACCCCAACAGCAACCAGCCGCCGCCAAGGCCAAAAATGATCCCCATGCCGAACTGCTGCAGAAGATGAAGGGGGAACATCCAGCTCAGCGTGGTTTCGCCGGCGGCGATCATCGCAATCAGAGTGATGGTGAGGAACACCGCCATCGGATCGTTGCTGCCGGATTCAATTTCCAGCGTAGCGCTGACGCGTTCGTTGAGCCCCTTACCGCCCAGCAGTGAAAATACCGCTGCGGCGTCGGTAGAGCCAATAATGGCGCCAATCAGCATGCCCTGAAGCAGATCAAGATCAAACAGCCAGGCGGCAGCCAGGCCGGTAAGTCCGGCGGTAATCACCACGCCGATGGTCGCGAGGGAAAGCGCCGGCCACAGCGCAACGCGGAAAGAACTGACGCGGGTACGCATCCCGCCATCCAGCAGGATCACCGCCAGCGCCAGGTTACTGACCAGATAGGCAACAGGATAATTGCTGAAAACGATGCCGCCTGGGCCATCGACCCCTGCCAGCATGCCAATCGCCAGGAAAATCACCAAAATGGGAATGCCCAGCCGCGAAGAGAATGAACTGAGAAGAATGCTTGCCCCCACCAACACGGCACCGATGATGAACAAGCTGTTGATCGTGCTGGCATCCAAAATAACGTTCTCCTGAGGCTGGGGGAAAGGCGTTGCGCGCGGGCGCAGATACCCGATGATGATAACGTGTTTAGTGGGTAAAACGCTAAAGCTGATTTGGCGTTTATTGCCATTTGGTGAGGATGAGTGGAGAAAGTGAGGGGAAGGCGATAAGTTCTTACTTTTATCTATAGTTATCAGAACACTGAATATTTACTTGGGTAATAATCGTCAGGCTGTCGCTGCAGGAAGGAAAAACCATTAAACCCCCGTCGGGAGGCTTAATGGTTTGTAGGCCAAAGGTCGTTAATGATCGAGTGATTGCAAGGCCCGTCGGATCAACTCAGCGGCCAGCTTTCGCTCAGACTCTGAAATGCCGTCAAGATTGAGGCTGGAAAGCTCGGTTACCAGAATGCTGCGATCCTTGCCGCTGATCGACGAGTCAAGTGCGGACAGCAACCGGCCAAGGATTTTCAGCAGGGTGGCGTTTTCTGGAATGGCTTCCTGAGCCGAAGTGTCTTTGTCAGTCATTAAAAATCCTCTCTGTCGTGACGGAAGGGAGATGCTGCAAACATTGTCGTACCAACGACAACGTCGTCCCTCAGGGTTCATTGAGCCCAATCACTACCGTAAGGCAGGGATGTGGATTTCCACTTATGCATTGCAGTTATAACAACTAGCGGCAATATGCTCCAGCATAACTTTGCCCTAACTTTGACCAGTGGGCTGAGCAATGTGTGCTCAGTATTAAATATGGGCGAAAAATCGAACTATATCCGTTGCAGGGGACAATGGTATGACAGGAGGCGCCCCGGCAAGCCAAACGCTGCCGGGAGGGAGAGGGGTTACTGGGGTTTTCCGGAGAACAGGAAGCGCAGCAGAGGGATGCGCTTGTGCAGTTCATATAAGGCAAAGGCGCAGGAGAAAACGAACACCATACCAATCAGGAAACCCAGAAGGTTATTGTTGATATACGGCGTCACAAAAGCGCCATATATCAAGGTCAGCGGATGATGCACCAGATATATAAACAACGACGCGTTGACCAGGTACGTGATTTTTGGCGAATGATAGTTCAGCAACCGGTGTCCGAATGAAAACACCACGTTCGCCATCAGGATGCCGAGCAGGGTTTTGATCACAATTTCCAGCTCAAACATATAGCTGCTGTGGGCCAGCAACTTCTGATTCAGCATGTAGGCAATCAACAACAGCAGTGAGCCGAGCACTGCCAATGGGGAGGGTTTGAGAAAAATCTCTTTCAGCCACACGTACTTAAACGCGTAAGCGCCGAGGATGAAGAACGGCAGGTAGAACATCGTCTCCATCACCACAAAATTGAACAGGCCATTGGAAAGCAATTGCGGCGCAAAAATTAAAATAATACGGTGCGCGGCCGAATAGCATAAAGCATATAAAAGAAAGAACAGTGAGATGTTTCCTAATCCAGTCATTTTATTTATCGGGTTAGGAGCGATGTTACTTTTTAACGTCTTAATTTTTTTGAACAGATAAAAACAGGCGGTGGTTAGCAAGGACAGAGTTAATAAAAACCACAGGTGGGAAACCAGTTCCCAGATTGTTACATTTATTTTCTGATAGATCGAAAAATCTTCCCAGCCGTTTAATTTATCCGTGAAGTATTTCAGCATGAAAAACTGCGGTACGGTTATTAAGGGAATCGAGCTCAGCAGGGGGATTGCCACCCGCTCCAGTCTGACCTTCAACCAATGGTGACGCTCGTAACGCTCGTAAAGCATGTAGGAGAAGTAGCCGGATATCACGAAGAACACTTGCATGCGGAAGGCATGGATGAAGTCGTTCAGCACCGTCAGCGAGAACGAGGGAGTCGCACTGTTCACCGCCCAGGCATGGCTGGAATAGATCAGTGAGAGGTGGAAAGGAACACCGAGCAACATCAAATAAGCCCGGATCGAATCGAGGAAAAACTCGCGTTGATTGTTGCCTTTAGTCATTAGGTTACCGCTAGTCATTTTGTCGAGTGGTCATTAACACGCTTAATAAGTCGGCAATGGTTAAATCGCAATCCCGAACCCTACTATACCGATTCACATTTTTCCATAGCGTCTTGCTGCACGGCTTGCTACGCTGGTGTTTCATCAGCTGCTTAAACAATGAGCCATAAACATGAACCATCCATTTATCATGTTGTCGGAAAGCTGAATAATCCATTAATATGGATTTAAATGATTTGAGCACACGAATAGGGGGGGATGTGCTAGTTAATATATTATCCAGTAAACCACGCGCCACGAGCGTTCGTTGGTTAGGTGCTACCGTATTGTTCACGCTGTTTACTTCGCAGGCATGGGCTTTTTCTATCGACGATGTGGCCAAGCAGGCGCAGGATCTGGCAGGAAAAGGCTTTGAGGCCCCGAAGAGCAACCTTCCTTCTCAATTCCGTGAAATGAAGTTCGCGGACTATCAGCAGATTCAGTTCAATCACGATAAAGCCTATTGGAGCAAGCTGAAAACCCCATTCAAACTTGAGTTTTATCATCAGGGGATGTACTTCGACACGCCGGTGAAAATCAATGAAGTCACTGCAACCAGCGTAAAACAGATCAAGTACAGCCCGGATTACTTCAACTTTGGTTCGGTGAAGCACGATCCGGATTCGGTAAAAAACCTCGGCTTTGCCGGTTTCAAGGTGATTTATCCGATCAATAGTGCGGATAAGAACGACGAAATTATGAGCCTGCTGGGCGCGAGCTACTTCCGCGTGGTGGGTAAAGGGCAGGTTTACGGGCTTTCCGCTCGTGGCCTGGCGATTGATACCGCCTTGCCGTCCGGTGAAGAGTTCCCGCGCTTCCGCGAATTCTGGGTTGAGCGTCCGAAGCAGGGCGACAAGCACCTGGTCGTTTACGCGCTGCTGGATTCACCGCGCGCCACCGGCGCTTATCGTTTTGTGGTCTATCCGGGCCGCGATACCACGGTGGATGTCGAGTCCAAAGTGTTCCTGCGCGACAAGGTCGGCAAACTGGGCATGGCACCGCTGACCAGCATGTACCTGTTCGGGCCAAGCCAGCCGTCGCCAACGCTGAACTACCGTCCGGCGCTGCATGATTCCAACGGTTTGTCGATCCATGCCGGCAACGGCGAGTGGATCTGGCGTCCGCTGAATAATCCGAAGCACCTGTCCGTCAGCACCTACCAGATCGAGAACCCGAAAGGTTTCGGTTTGCTGCAACGCGGCCGTAACTTCAAGGATTACGAAGATCTGGACGATCGTTACGACCTGCGTCCAAGCGCCTGGATCGAGCCGCGCGGCGACTGGGGCAAGGGCAAAGTGGAGCTGGTGGAAATCCCTACTGCGGATGAAACCAACGACAACATCGTTGCCTTCTGGACTCCGGACGTATTGCCGGATGCCAAAACCCCGCTGGCGCTGAGCTACCGTCTGCACTTCACCCGCGACGAAGACAAGCTGCATTCACAGGACATCGCCTACGTAAGCCAGACGATGCGTTCTACCGGTGACGTGAAGCAGTCCAACCTGATCCGCGAGCCTGACGGCAGCGTGGCATTCCTGGTTGATTTCGTTGGCCCGGTACTGAAAGGTCTGGACGGCGCTACGCCGGTCGCCTCTCAGGTGAGCATCGGCGACAACGGTGAAGTGGTAGAAAACAATGTCCGCTATAATCCAGTGACCAAAGGCTGGCGCCTGACGCTGCGTCTTAAAGTGAAAGACGACAAGAAGCCGGTAGAAATGCGCGCTGCGCTGGTCAATGGTGATAAGACCCTGTCGGAAACCTGGAGCTATCAGCTACCTGCCAATGAATAAGCTTACTCAACCTGCCCAGGATTATCTTGCGGCAATGCCTCTGACCGCTGAGCGGTCAGAGGCGCTTAAACCACAGCCGGCGGCAGATGACGGCCAGGCACTGGAGGCGCTGCATCGCAAGATGGGCGCCGCCGATGCCAACGTCAATAAGCTGTCGGCGGATGACGTGGCGCTGGCCTCGGTCAAAACGCGTATCGAAAGCGCGTGGCCGGATGCGGTCAGCGACGACGATTTCGACACTGACGCCGAAGGCCGTACCGTACTGAAGGCGATGCCTCCGATCAAACGTACCAGCATGTTCCCGGAAGCCTGGCGCACCAACCCGGTGGCGCGTTTTTGGGATTCGTTGCTGGGGCGCTCGCCGCACAATCGTCACGCTACCAAAGAGGAAGCCGAGGCGGAAAATCGCTGGCGCGTGGTCGGTTCGATGCGCCGCTATGTGCTGCTGGTGTTGATGCTGGTGCAAACCGGCATCGCCACCTGGTACATGAAAACCATTTTGCCGTATCAGGGCTGGGCGCTGATCGATCCGCTGGCCATGTTGGATCAGGATCTGATGCAATCGGTGCTGCAACTGCTGCCTTATGTCCTGCAAACCGGCATTCTGATCTTGTTCGCCATTCTTTTTTGCTGGGTATCGGCCGGGTTCTGGACCGCCTTGATGGGGTTCCTGCAACTGCTGATTGGCAAAGATAAGTACAGCATCTCTTCCACCATCAAGGGCGATGAGCCGATTAACTCGGCGCACCGCACCGCGTTGATCATGCCGATCTGTAACGAAGACGTCGAGCGCGTGTTCGCCGGCCTGCGTGCGACCTATGAGTCCGTCGCCGCTACCGGCCAACTGGAGCATTTCGATATCTACGTGCTGAGCGACAGCTACGATCCGGATATCTGCATGGCGGAACAGAAGGCATGGATGGAACTGTGCCGCGATGTTGACGGCCATGGCCGCATCTTCTACCGCCGCCGCCGCCGCCGCGTGAAACGCAAAAGCGGCAACATCGACGACTTCTGCCGTCGTTGGGGCGGCGAGTACAGCTACATGGTGATTCTGGACGCCGACAGCGTGATGAGCGGTGAGTGTCTCACCGGTCTGGTACGCTTGATGGAAGCCAATCCGAACGCCGGTATCATCCAGTCCGCGCCGAAGGCCTCGGGCATGGATACGCTGTATGCTCGCGTGCAGCAGTTTGCCACCCGGGTCTACGGGCCGCTGTTCACCGCAGGTCTGCATTTCTGGCAGTTGGGCGAGTCGCACTACTGGGGCCATAACGCGATTATCCGCGTGAAGCCGTTTATCGAACACTGTGCGCTGGCGCCGCTGCCGGGCGAAGGCTCTTTCGCCGGTTCCATCATGTCGCATGACTTCGTGGAAGCCGCGCTGATGCGCCGTGCCGGTTGGGGCGTGTGGATTGCCTATGACCTGCCGGGCAGCTATGAAGAATTGCCGCCGAACCTGCTGGATGAGCTGAAGCGCGACCGTCGCTGGTGTCACGGTAACCTGATGAACTTCCGCCTGTTCCTGGTCAAAGGCATGCACCCGGTGCACCGTGCGGTGTTCCTGACGGGCGTAATGTCTTATCTGTCGGCGCCGTTGTGGTTTATGTTCCTGGCGCTGTCGACCGCGTTGCAGGTGGTGCATACCCTGATGGAGCCGCAGTACTTCCTGCAGCCGCGTCAGCTGTTCCCGGTATGGCCGCAGTGGCGTCCAGAGCTGGCGATAGCGCTGTTCTCCACCACCCTGATACTGCTGTTCTTGCCTAAACTGCTCAGCATAGTGCTGATCTGGGCCAAAGGCGCCAAAGAATACGGTGGCGCTTTGCGCCTGCTGCTGTCGATGCTGATGGAAATGCTGTTCTCGGTGCTGCTGGCGCCGGTGCGCATGCTGTTCCACACGGTGTTCGTGGTCAGCGCTTTCCTGGGCTGGGAAGTGGTATGGAACTCTCCGCAGCGTGACGATGATGACACGCCATGGAGCGAAGCCTTCAAGCGTCACGGTTCACAGATGCTGTTGGGTCTGGTCTGGGCTGGTGGTATGGCTTGGCTGGATCTGCGTTTCCTGTGGTGGTTGTCGCCGATCGTCTTCTCGCTGATCCTGTCACCTATCGTGTCGGCGCTGTCGAGCCGCGCGACCTTGGGCATAAAAAGCAAGCGCGCCAAGCTGTTCCTGATCCCGGAAGAATACTCACCGCCGCGCGAATTGCTGGCGACGGAAGAGTATCTGCAGCTTAACCGTGAGCGCGCGCTGGCCAATGGCTTTATGCACGCCGTGGTTAACCCGTCATTCAACGCATTGGCAACGGCGTTGGCGACGGCGCGTCACCACCTGCGCGGGGCGATTGAGCGTAACCGTGAAGAGCGGGTGACGGAAGCGCTGCAACTGGGGCCGGAGAAACTGGTGAAGGGTAAACGTCTGGAGCTGCTGAGCGATCCCGTGGCGCTGTCGCGTCTGCATCAGCGCGTCTGGCTGCTGCCGGAAGGCAAAGCGTGGCGTGAATGCTATCAGCAGTTGCCGCATAACGAACAGGCTCATCCTGTCGGCCGGCGTTAGTCGCTGATCGGTTAACCCAAGCGGGGAATGCGCGTTGCGTGTTCCCCGTTTTTTTTGGTCTTTCGCTTACGCAATGCTGACAAACCGGCGGTGGGAAACTGTGCTAACATCCGCGCGGGGCGTTGTTTATTTTCAAAACAACCAGGTTCAAGAGTCAATTTGGTGAACTTTTCTTCTTTAATCCGCTTGGCGTTGCTGGCGGCAGGCGTCATGGCGTTAACCGGCTGCGGCAGCATCATCAGCCGCACGGTGCCCGGCGCCGGGCATGGCCATCAATATTACCCGGGCGTGCAATGGGATCTGCGCGATACGCCCTGGCGCTACATCACGGTGATCGACGTACCGCTGTCGATGGTGGTGGATACCTTTATGTTGCCGTTTGATGCACAGCACGGGCCTTACGAGTAAATCGGATCCCGTGTGGCGAACACCAGCAACTGATATCCGTGCCGGCCGCAGCGGAAAGGTGCCAGCACCGTCATCTTCAACCCTTGCTCGTGGGCGGTCAGTGAATGCGGATTGTCGTCGTCAATAAACAGCGCGCCGACATCGAACTCATCGCGGGTGCATGCCTTGACGGCCGCGAACAACCGTTTGAGCACCCCTTTGCCGCGCCAGGCGACATCAAGGCACACCGGGCCATACAAAAACACCTTCTGCTCACGGAGTGCCCGGCCGTTGAATGACTGATTGCCGAGCGTATCGAGCATTGCATCCACCACCGGCGGGCGCGGCTGCATATCGGTGGGCATCAGGCAGACAAAGCCCGCCAACGCGTGATCTTCTACCGCCACCAGAATGCCCAGACGCCGGTTAATGCTTTCTAGCTGAGCCTCATCCATACGCGAGACGATGAACCCTTGCCGTTTTTGGCTCTCGCTAAGGTTTGCCGGGGTATTTTGCGACTGCAGTTGCAGGATAGCGGGGTAATCGGCGCGGCCTGCCTGGCGGATGATCATGAATCCTCCTGGGAGAACATGATGGGGGTCGGACAGGTTAACACCCATCCGACGTTATTCAGCGTTCATCCCACTCGTCTGCGGCAGCCTGACCCTCTTCAGTGTCCAGCGGCGGATCGAGCTGAAAATCACCTTCCTCCCACTCGTGCAGCGTATTTTCATCTATCCATTCCGCTCTGATTTCCACTTCGTCGTAGTCACCGTCAAAAATAGCCTGGGCGGCAGCGCCGCTGCGTAGCGTGAAACACTCGACCGATTCGCCTTCCTCCTCAAAGAATTCGGCCTGCCACATGATATCACCGTCCAGCATCACGTATTTTTGCAGATTGAACTGTTGCGGTACCGGCGGTTCATCGTCATTGCCGCTTTCGGCGGATTCAATAAACTCCTCGCGCGCCGCTTCGATAGCTTCTTCCAGGGTTGCATACAGGCTCATGTCCGTCTCCAGTCACAGTGAGGTTAATGAAAGGGCTTTGGCAGCGCCAAAGCGTCATGACATACGTCAGAAGTAATTGTTGTCTCACTGGCGCAGGATGCAAATTTTTTTGTTGTCCGTTTTGCGACGACGATTGTCCGCTAAGCGGGAGCAGCGAATAACCGGGCGGGAAATAATAAGGCATTGTCTACGACTACCCAGGAGATCGCTATGTTAACCAACCCTTCAAGCAAATATCGCCCGTTCCCGCCGGTGGCGTTACCGGATCGCCAATGGCCCGGTCGCACCCTTGAGCAGGCGCCGCGTTGGTGCTCCAGCGATCTGCGTGACGGTAATCAGGCGTTGGCGGAGCCGATGGATAACGGCCGTAAACGCCAGTTTTACCAGTTGTTGCTGCAGTGCGGGTTTAAAGAAATCGAGGTGGCGTTCCCCTCGGCGTCGCAAACGGATTTTGATTTTGTGCGTTCGCTGATTGAGGAGCAGTTGATCCCGGACGATGTCAGCATTCAGGTGTTGACTCAGTCGCGTGACGATCTGATCGATCGCACCTTTGAATCGCTGCGCGGCGCCCCTCGCGCTATCGTGCATTTGTATAACGCCACCGCCCCCATGTTCCGCGAGATTGTGTTCAGGCAGGACAAAGCGGCGACGGTGGCCTTGGCGGTGAATGGCGCGTTGCGCATCCGCCAGCAGTGCGAATTGCAGCCGGAAACGGCCTGGACCTTCGAGTACTCGCCGGAAACCTTCTGCTTTACCGAATTGGAATTCGCGCTGGAGATTTGCGAGGCGGTGGCCGATGTCTGGCAGCCAGGTCCTGGGCGGCCAATGATCATCAACCTGCCGGCGACGGTAGAGGTCAGTACGCCTAATGTGTATGCCGATCAGATCGAATGGTTTTGCCGCCGCTTCAGCCAGCGCAAACAGGTGACGATCAGCGTGCATCCGCATAACGATCGCGGTACCGGGGTAGCCTGCGCCGAACTGGCGATGCTGGCCGGGGCCGATCGGGTGGAAGGGTGCCTGTTCGGCAACGGCGAGCGCACCGGCAATGTGGATCTGGTGACGCTGGCGCTCAATCTGTACACCCAGGGTGTTGCGCCGGGGCTGGATTTCAGCCAACTGAAGCAGGTGGTTGAGGTCGTTGAACAGTGCAACCAGTTGCCGGTGCATCCGCGTCATCCTTATGCCGGCGAACTGGTTTTCACCGCTTTTTCCGGCTCGCATCAGGATGCCATCAAGAAGGGTTTCGCCGCCCAACAGCAGCGGCAAGACGGTTTGTGGCAGGTGCCTTACTTACCGCTCGATCCGGGTGATGTCGGCTGCAGCTATGAGGCGGTGATCCGGGTTAACAGCCAGTCAGGCAAAAGTGGCGCGGCCTGGCTGCTGGAACAAAATCACGGCCTGTCGTTGCCGCGCGGGTTGCAGATTGATTTCAGCAAAGTGGTGCAACAGGCGACCGACGGCAGCGGTAAAGAGATGACTACCGCCGAATTGTGGCGGCTGTTCCGCACGACTTACGGGCTGGTTGAACAGCCGAGCCTGCAATTGCTGAGCTATCAGACAGAGAGCCATGGCGTGGAGGCTTACAGTTTCAGCGCCAGGGTATTGTTCGAGGAGCAGCAGCAGAGGCTGATGGGCGTGGGGAACGGTTTGCTGTCCAGCGCGGTGGATGCGCTGCGCCAGCGCTTTGGCCTGGCGTTGGCGATTGAGGATTATCACGAACACACCCTGGGCCATCAGAGCCACAGTCGCGCGGTGGCTTACATACGTTGCACTTTGGCGCACGGTGAGGCGGCTTATGGCGTTGGCATCGACGTCGATTCCGCCAGCGCCTCGCTGCAGGCGCTGTTTAACGTCGCCGGGCGCTACCTGGCGAAATAAACGCTCGGGGCGACGCCCAGCAGACGGCGGAACATGGCGCTGAAGGCGCTGGGGCTGTCATAACCCAGGTCCAGCGCCACTTCCAGCACCGAGTGGCCGGCCGCCAGAGCGTTTAGCGCCGCCAGCAGCCTGGCGCGGCGGACCCAGTCGCCAAAACGCAGTCCGGTTTCACGCTGAAAGCGGCGCGACAACGTGCGGCCGCTGACGCTGATATAGCCGGCCGCCTGCTCCAATTCCCAGGGCTGCGCCAGCGATTGCTGAATATGCCGGCACAGCCTCTGCAGGGCTTCACCGCGTGGCTCCGGCAAATGCAGCGGCAAAATAGGCAAGACGCGCAGCTCGTCCAGGATCAACTCCATTATCCGCTCTTCGCGCCCGCCTGGCGGATAATCCACCGCGATGTCCATTGCGCAGATAATCAGCTCGCGCAGCAGCGGCGAGATTTGCACCACTTCGCACTGCGCCGGCAGATCGGCACGTGCCAGGGGATCGACAAACAGCGCTCTGGCCGCCACCTTGCCGGTGATGCGCAGGCTATGCTCCATCCGTGCCGGCAACCAGACGCCGCGGCCTGGCGGCACCACCCAACTGCCCAGGCGGGTGTTTACCTGCACCACGCCGCTAAGGCTGTGGATCAGCTGCGCACAGTTATGGTGGTGAAGGGGCTCGAAATCGCCGTGTTGGTAATCTTTGGCAATCGGCACAATCGACCGGTTGGTTGGCATTAAGTCGTGGCAAAGCAGCATCTGTAGCGGTATCTCCGCGCGGTGGTAAGGCGTAATGGCAGCATGCCACGCCGGAACATTTCGTACCAGTCTCTGGTGCGCCGCCGAATTATAGTCTATAAAAATACAATATATAATTTTATAAATTATTTTGAGGGTTCTATGAATATCGACAGTATGCGGCAGGCGGCAACGCAGGCTGGGGCGCTGTTGCGGGCGCTGGGCAATGAGGATCGCTTGCTGCTGCTATGCCAACTCAGCCAGCGTGAGATGTCGGTCGGTGAACTGGCGCAGACGCTGGGGATCCGTCAGCCGACGCTTTCCCAGCAATTGAGCGTATTGCGGCAGGAAGGGCTGGTGTCAACGCGACGCGAGGGCAAGCAGATTTACTATGCCGTCAGCGATGAAAAAGCGCTGACGATCCTCAGCACCTTGTATCAACTTTATTGCCCGGCACCGGGAGCGACACCATGACCATTGACTGGCTGCATTTCACGCCGCTTTCCGCACTGGCAGGCGGGGGGATTATCGGCATCGCGGTGGCGCTGCTGTTGGTGTTTAACGGCCGCATCGCCGGTATCAGCGGTATCACCGGTGGGCTGTTGACGCCGGGCGGTACAGAGAAAGCCTGGCGTGGCGCATTTCTTGTCGGGTTGCTGATTTCCCCCTGGCTGTATCGTATTGCCGGCCCTTTACCGGAAATGCCGGTCAGCGGCGGTAGCTTGTGGTTGATGGCGGCCGGGTTGCTGGTCGGTCTGGGGACCCGGTTGGGGGGCGGATGCACCAGCGGCCACGGCGTATGCGGCATGGCGAGGCTGGCACCGCGTTCGCTGGCTGCTACGGCGGTATTTATGCTGCTGGGGTTTATCACCGTCTGGGTTGTCCGTCACTTGGCAGGAGGCTAAAACCATGTTCAGGATTTTATTTGCGCTGTTGAGCGGGGTCATTTTCGGTTTGGGCTTGATTGTCGCCGGGATGGCCAACCCGGCCAAAGTGCTGGCCTTTCTCGATATTACCGGCCATTGGGACCCGTCGCTGGCTTTGGTCATGGTGGGGGCGATTGCGGTAGCGGCGCCGGCGTTTTTGTGGGCCCGGCGTCGGCAGAGAACGCTGTTGGGCGAGACGTTGCTCATTCCCACGAATCGCCGTCTGGATCGCCGTTTACTGGCGGGCAGCGCGCTGTTCGGCATTGGCTGGGGCATGGCGGGTATCTGCCCCGGGCCGGCGTGGGTGCTCGCGGGAGCGGGCTCGTTACCTGGCTGGCTGTTCGTGGCGGCGATGCTGGTGGGCATGGCGCTGTATGAATTCATCATGATACGGAGAAAATAATGCCGATAGCCAACGCGGTGCTGCGTATTGCGCGCCCGACCGATCGTCTGCAGGAAATCGCTGCGATGTACTGTCAGGGATTAGGGTTCGAACGGTTGGGGGAATTTTCCGATCACCAGGGTTTTGACGGCGTAATGGTCGGGCATCCGCAGCACGGTTATCACCTGGAGTTTACCCACCATCGCGGCGTAAAGGTGGGGCTGGCGCCGACGCAGGATCACCTGCTGGTGTTTTATCTGCCGCAAGAAGGAGAATGGCGCGCAGGGTGCCGACGCATGTTGGCCGCCGGTTTTCGGCACGTGGCTTCTTACAACCCTTATTGGGATAACGGCGGGCAGACCTTCGAAGATCTGGACGGTTACCGCGTGGTGCTGCAACGGCAGGCGTGGGGAAAATAAAAAAGCCAGCGCACCGGGCGCTGGCTTGAAGGTGAAAGAGAACGCGTTATCAGGCGTTGGTGGCCGGTTTCTGCTCGCTTTTACCCTGGGTGTTTTCCAGCATGCGACGGATAGGTACGATAAGCAGCGTCAGTACTGCAGCGCAGATCAGCAACGCAATTGAGCAGCGGGCGAACAGGTTCGGCAGCATTTCTAACTGATCGGCCTTCACATGGCCGCCAATCAAACCGGCCGCCAGGTTACCCAACGCGCTGGCGCAGAACCACAGGCCCATCATCTGACCGCGCATTCTTTCCGGGGCCAGCAGGGTCATGGTCGCCAGCCCTATTGGACTTAGGCACAGCTCACCCAGCGTCAGCATCAAAATACTGCCCACCAGCCACAGCGGGGACACGCCCGCACCGCCGTTGCCCAGTACGTTCTGCGCGGCCAGCATCATCAGGCCAAAGCCCGCAGCGGCAAACAGAATACCGATAACAAACTTGGTGATGCTGCTCAGGCGCACTTTGTTACGCGCCAGAGCCGGCCAGGCCCAGCTGAATACCGGTGCCAGCAGGATAATGAACAGGGCGTTGATTGACTGGAACCAGACCGCCGGGATCTCGAAGCCGCCAATCATACGGTTGGTGTAGTCGTTGGCAAACAGGTTGAATGAGGTAGGTTTCTGCTCGAACGCCGACCAGAAGAACGCGGCGGAGACCAACAGGATAAAGCACACCAGCAGGCGGGCGCGCTCTTTGCGGCTCAGGCCGGCAAAGGCAAACAGGTAAATAAAGTACAGGGTCACCGAAGCGGCAATCACGTAAACCAGCATGCTGGCCACCGCCACCGGATTAATCACGATCACGCCCTGTGCGATCAGGGTGACGATCACCGCCACGCCGACGGCCAATGCGATTAACCAGGCACCGACGCCGTTTTTCTTGGCGACCGGGCTGTTCCAGGTGGAATCGAGACCGACTTCGCTGTCATAGCGTTTCATTGCCGGAACGGCAAATACCCGGAAGATCACCAGCGCCACCAACATCCCGATGCCGCCGATGCCGAAGCCCCAGTGCCAGCCGTGAGAGCGGATCAGCCAGCCAGAGATCAGCGGGGCGATGAATGAGCCCATGTTGATGCCCATATAGAACAGCGAGAAACCACCGTCCCGGCGGTTGTCGCCCTTTTTGTACAAGGTGCCGACCATTACCGAGATACAGGTTTTGAACAGGCCGGAACCCAGCACGATAAACATCAGGCCGATGAAGAACAGGTTGTTGCCCATGATGGCAGACAACGCGATCGACAGGTGACCGAGCGCGATCAGAATGGAGCCGTACCACACCGCTTTTTGCTGGCCCAGCCAGTTGTCAGCCAGCCAGCCGCCCGGCAAGGCCGCCAGATACATGCTGCCGGCGAAAATACCGACGATCGCCGAGGCGTTTTCGCGTGCCAGCCCCATGCCGCCGTCATAGACCGTGGCGGCCATAAACAGGATCAGTAATGGGCGAATGCCGTAAAACGAGAACCGCTCCCACATTTCGGTAAAGAACAGGGATCCCAGCGGATAAGGATGGCCGAAGAAGGTCCGGCTTTCTTGGTTATTAACAGAGGATTGCATAACGTCTTCCCAATAAAATGCGCCGCACTTATGCGGCTTATACTGTGGTATGTATGTGTATTTAAGGAAGGTAATCCACCCAATGCGGATTACCCGACAAAACCGCAGCCGTAGCGCCCGTTAACCGTGGAAAGCGCGTCGACCTTTTTTCACTTGGCCAGTGATTGACATCTGGCGTGATATTATTTAACCATTTGATAACTGGATGGTGGTTTTGTCTAGTCCCTGTATCCCATTTTTTAGATGAAAAGTCGACAAACATCTCCTTTCTTGGTTTTTATGTTGGTTTGGAAGGGAATGTCATTGACAGCGGATTTATTGTGCTAAAAGTTAATTACTTTTTTAAAAACAGGTAATTACATTAAGATTTTTCTGGTTGATGCAGAAAGGTAAACGGCAAAAGATATCAATACGAAAAGTAGGGTAAACGGACACTAGACCCCTTTAAGTGAATCAGTGAGTGATAAATGCGGTTATTGCTCTTCCTGCAGAGTGTCTTCTCTCATTCGTGTCGTCCGGCGTTGCAAACACCACCAGGAATAGGCGGCGTTAAACAGCACCACCAGGGCGGTGACGCAAAACACCGCCCGAAAACCGTAGCTGGCGGAGACCGCAGCGCCCAGCAGCGGACCGCTGACGTTACCTACGTCGCGGAACGACTGGTTATAACTGAAAATCCGCCCGGCGACTTGATTGGTGCAGTTGTAGATCAGCAGCGTTTGCACGGCCGGCAACAGGGCACCGTCGGCGGCGCCAAGCAGGAAGCGCAATACGCCGAGCTGCCACGGCGTTTGTACAAAGGCCATGGGGATCAGCAACAACACCGAGACAATCAGCATAAATACCAGAATACGCTCCGGGCCAATTCGGTCACCCAGTTTGCCCAGCCGTGGTGCGCTCATCAACGCGGCGACGCCGGGCACCGAGGCGATCAGGCCGCTGATAAAAGCCAGATTATGGATGTTGCCGGCCAAGTCGCGCACATACAGCGTCAAAATCGGCGCGATTGATCCGGTGGCAATCTGGATAATCATGGTGGTGACGAACAGGCTGAGTATCAGTTTGGGGTTTTTCAGCGAAGCGAAGACCTGGCGCGCGTGCAGCATGTCTTTTTTCTGCACCGGGGTGAACTGTTCTTTGACGTACAGCAGCGTCAGCACAAAGCAGAGTAACAGCACGGCGGCGGTGATATAGAACACCGGTCGCAAGCCATATTGGTCGGCCAGCAGGCCACCTATCAGCGGCCCAATCAATGCGCCGCTAACGCCGCCGGTGGACAGGGTACCCAGCGCCCAGCCGCTGCGGTTGCGCGGCACCTGGGTGGCAATCAGCGCATTGGCGTTGGGAATAAAACCGCCGAGCAAGCCAAGCACCGCGCGCAGGGCTAAAAACTGCCAGATATTCTGCGCCATCCCCATCAGAAGCATCACAATCGACATACCCAATGCCGAGCGCAGCAGCATCAATTTGCGCCCACGGCGATCGGCCAACCCGCCCCAGAAGGGAGAGGCAATGGCGGAGAACAGGAAGGTGATGCTGAACACCAGGCCGGACCACATGTTCAGCGCTTCGTGGCCGGTCACACCGAGCGTTTCTACGTATAACGGCAAGAATGGCATGATCAGGCTGAAGGCGGCCCCGGTGAGGAAGCATCCCAGCCAGGCGACGAACAAGTTACGTTTCCAGTTTACTGGTTCTGGTACCGAAGCCATAAATTACCGTTGCAGAAGGTGATGCGCTTTGCTCGCAGGCGAAAACAGGGGGGCAAAGCAAGAAAGTTAGCCTGGTAAGTATGCTCCTAATTATAGGTAGCATCAATTGATGTGGCTGGGTTGTGCGAAAAATGAAATAAAGTTTTAAAAATAACGCGTTGCCGGTATTCCGCGCTGGCTGCGCGGAATATGCCGGTGGTTATCAAACGGCATCGCTGTTGGTGGCAACCTGAAATTTAGAGGGACTTACAGCCCGGCGAGCACGTCAAAACCGTTGCCGGTGGTAGAGGGGGTGAAATCGGTAATGTCGTAGTTGGCCACGGCGTTGAACGGATCCTGTGCCACGATGCTATCCAACTGCGCACGGTCAATGCCTTTCACCAGAATCACACCGCCAGTACGCGGATTTTTACGTCCGGAGGCGATGAAGGTACCGTCCTGGAAATATTTTTTCAGCCAGGCAACATGTCCCTCGAGATGGCTGTCAACTTCTTCTATCGGGCGATGGTAAGTCAGGCTAACGATATACATAACGGCTCCAGGGTGAAAATAGTGAGTACGATCAGGATGATTACCCTCTCACCATTATCCCCGTTTCTCAATACCCAGAGCACAAAATGACCCGCCATCAGGCGGGTTGTGGTCAATATAACGAGGGCTCGCCTTCGGGGCGGGTCTTGAAGCGGCGGTGCAACCACATGTACTGATCGGGCGCCATCAGGATCTCTTTTTCCACCACTTTATTCATAAACGCGGCGGCCACGAATTCATTGTCCAGCGGGAAGTTTTCCACTGCCGGCTGCATAATCAACTCATAACCTTTGCCATCCGGCAGACGACGCGGGGTAAAGGGAATGATTGCCGGTTTGCCCATTCGCACCAGTATGTAGCTGCCGGTGGTGGTCGCTGCCTTCTCCACGGCGAACAGCGGGGCGAATACACTGCTGCGCGGGCCGTAGTCGTGATCCGGCGCATACCAGATGATGTCACCCTGTTTCAGCGCGCGGATCATGCCTTTCACGTCTTTACGGTCCAGCATGGACTTGTTGGAACGCATGCGGCCCCAGGTTTGCAGCCAGTCCATCAGCTTGTTGTCGTGTGGGCGGTAAACGCCGATACCCGGGTTATGAATGCCAAAGATACGTGCGCCCAGTTCCAGCGTAAGGAAATGCAAACCGATCAGCAAAACGCCCTGATGGTTGTCGCGTGCCTTTTGAATGTGCTCCAACCCGCTGACGTGGAACCAGCGCTCGATACGCCAGTTTGGCCAAAACCAGGCCATGCCGGTTTCAAACAGCCCCATGCCGACGGACTCAAAATTTTGCACCAGCAGCGCTTCGCGTTCGGCCTGCGGCATATTAGGGAAGCACAGCGTCAGGTTACGCCGGGCAATCGCCACGCGATGCTTGAGAAAACGCATGGAAAAACGGCCCAGAGAGGTCCCGAGGCGGTAAATAATCGGGTAAGGCAGTAATACCAGCAAATAAAGCAGGCCAATACCGAACCAGGTAAGCCAGTAACGCGGGTGCAATAAAGTGCGATTAAAAGAAGGAACTTGAGTCATGTGTTCTCAGCTTAGAAGCAGTCATTCAACAATAATAACAGAGTAATAGCAGGGTTTATCCTTTAGACGGACATTTTATTCACCCTGCTTTTTCTGTCGTTTATAACGACCATTGTGACATTTTTCTCGCGCAACGTGAAAAAACACCGCATTAATACATCATTTTAAGTGATGACTGGACATGACATGATTATTAATTCATCTAAATCGCTCTAAAGGATAAGGTTCGCGCACAAGAGATGCGTATCATGACCGCGCAATTATTCAGAAGGGGGCGTTATGTGGGCATCATGGTTAAGTTCTGGGCTGCTGATCCTTGGGGCATTATTGGGCAGTCTGGGCGCGCACCTGCAGTTTAACCCTCTGCTGGCGGTTGCGGGAGGGGCGCTGTTGGCGGGGATAGTGATTTCCGGTTTTACCGAATGTCGACTTGGGCGCTGAGCGCCCAAGCCATGTCTGTCAGTCGTTTTTAAACAGTCCCTTCAATACGTGAGGCTCGCAACGCCAGTACTGTGGCGGTGCGCTGACTTTTTCACCTAACCTGGCGGCGGCGTGCCATGGCCAGCGCGGGTTGTACAAAATGCCGCGCGCCAGCGCCACCATGTCCGCTTGGCCGGTGGCGACAATCGCCTCAGCCTGTTCCGGCTCGGTGATGAGTCCCACAGCGATAGTTGGCAGACCGCTTTCGCGTTTGATGATTTCGGCAAACGGCACCTGATAACTCGGGCCGACCGGGATCTTCTGCTGAGGCGAAAGGCCGCCGCTGGAAACGTGGATATAATCGCAACCCAACTCTTTCAGCGCTTTCGCCAGCACCACCGATTGCCGTTCATCCCAACCGCCTTCCACCCAATCGCTGGCGGAAATCCGCACGCCGAGCGCTTTTTCCGCCGGGAACACTGCGCGCACTTCATTGAAAATCTCCAGCAGCAAGCGCATGCGATTTTGCAACGAGCCGCCGTATTGATCGTTGCGCTGGTTGGCCAGGGGGGAAAGGAACTGGTGCAGCAGATAACCGTGTGCGCCATGCAGCTCTATCAGCTCGAAGCCCAGGCGATCGGCACGTTTTGCCGCCGCAACGAACTGCGCTTTCAACCGTTCGATATCGTTCAGACTCATCGCCGCAGGGGGGGCATCATGCGGTGAGAAGGGCAAAGGGGAGGCGGATTGGGTTTGCCAGCCACCGCGTGCGGCGCTGAGTTGCCCGCCGCCCTCCCAGGGAATGCCGTAGGAGGCCTTGCGGCCGGCGTGGGAGAGTTGAATGCCTAATGGCATGGAGGCGTGTTTTCTCACTGCCAGCACCACCTGCGCCAGCGCCTGCTCGGTAGCATCGTCCCACAGGCCGAGATCGCTGGGCGTGATGCGCCCTTCAGGCGCGACTGAGGTGGCCTCGACGATCAATAACCCTGCGCCGGACAATGACAACTGACCAAGATGCATGGTGTGCCATTCGGTGGCTTTGCCCTCGTCGGCAGAATATTGGCACATAGGGGCGATAATAATACGGTTGGGTAAATCCAGCTCCCCCAGTGAAATCGGGGTAAATAACTGACTCATGACGTCCTCCGGATCCGTGGTAAAGAGAAAGAAAACTACCCTTAGGCTTATCGGGGTTTGTGACCGGCGTCAAGTTTCCAGCGTTAAACATTGCCGCCGGGCTAATGCTGTTTTGAGCGACATTTTCGGGTATTATGTGCGCCGCGCGTGGGCCTGCGGCCCGCGTGTTCAAAATAAGCCACCTCCCGAAAGACAGGAAAGTACACCATGCCAGTGTTACATAACCGAATTTCTAATGAGGAACTGAAGGCGCGCATGCTGGCGGAAACAGAGCCACGCACCACAGTTTCTTTTTATAAATACTTCACCATCGACGATCCCAAAGCGTTTCGCGACAGCCTGTACGTTGAGTTTGACAAGCTGAAGGTATTTGGCCGCATTTATGTGGCCAAAGAGGGCATCAACGCCCAGATCAGCGTGCCGCAGAACAAGTTCGACGCGTTTAAAGCCGCGCTGTTTGCCTCGCACCCGGCGCTGGATCAGGTGCGTCTGAATATCGCCTTGGAAGATGACGGTAAATCTTTCTGGGTGCTGCGCCTTAAGGTGCGCGATCGCATCGTCGCCGATGGGATTGACGATGAGAGCTTCAACCCGGCGAATGTGGGTGAGTATTTGCAGGCCGACCGCGTCAACCAGATGATTGACGATCCGGATACGCTGTTTGTGGATATGCGTAACCATTACGAATATGAAGTCGGCCACTTTGAAAATGCCATCGAAGTGCCTTCAGACACTTTCCGCGACCAACTGCCGATGGCGGTTGAGATGCTGCAGGACAATAAAGACAAAAATATTGTCATGTACTGCACCGGCGGCATCCGCTGTGAAAAAGCCAGCGCCTACATGCTGCATAACGGCTTCAAAAACGTCTACCACGTGGAAGGCGGGATTATCGAGTACGCACGCAAAGCGAAAGAGCAGGGATTGCCGCTGAAGTTTGTCGGCAAGAACTTTGTGTTCGATGAGCGCATGGGCGAGCGGATTTCTGACGATGTGATCGCCAATTGCCACCAGTGCGGCGCCGCCTGCGATACTCACACCAACTGCAAGAATGACGGCTGCCATTTATTGTTTATTCAATGCCCGACCTGCTCCGCCAAATTTGAAGGGTGTTGCAGCGAGATCTGCCGCGAAGAGCTGAAGTTGCCGCGTGAAGAACAGCGCGCTCGCCGAGCCGGCCGTGAAAATGGCATCAAGATTTTCAATAAGTCGAAAGGGTTGTTGCAGACCACGATGCACATTCCGGCACCTGAGGATGAAGGCCCAGCAAGCTGAGCCAATGATAAGCGCGGCAGATTTGCCGCGCTTTATACCCGTCGCCTTTCAGGCAACTCATAGCGCGCAGTATTACTTCGCGCGTACGCCTTCGACAGAAATAATCAGCTCAACATCCTGCGATGCCGGGCCGAGATCGGTAGTGATGCCGAAGTCTTTCAGCTTGATTTTACCGTTGGCCGCAAAGCCGGCGCGGTAGCCACCCCATGGATCATTACCCTGGCCGATCAGTTTGGCGTCCAGTGTTACCGGTTTGGTAACGCCGTTCAGCGTCAGATTACCGACCACGGCATAGCCGTCACCGCTCTTTTTCACTTCGGTGGATTCAAACTTGGCCTGTTTGTTTTTTTCCACGTTCAAAAACTCTGCGCTGCGCAGATGTTTGTCGCGTTCGGCGTGATTGGTGTCGACGCTGGCGGTATTGATAGTGACGTTAACCTTGTCCTTGGACGGATCTTTTTCGTCGAAGGTGAAGCCGCCGTCAAAGTCTTTGAAGGTGCCGTACAACCAGCTGTAACCCAAGTGCTGGATGCGGAATTCGATAAAGGCGTGTTGCCCTTGTTTGTCAATTTTGTAGTCGGCAGCCAGCGCGGAACCGGCGCTCAGCAGCAGTGCGCCTGCGGTCAGGCCCAGTACGGTTTTCTTCAACATAGCAATCTCCATAAATCCAAAGGTTAATCGGCGCTGCTACCCAGCATCCGTTTCAAAGTCACATCACGATCAATAAAGTGATGTTTAAGCGCAGCCAGGCCGTGCAGTAGCGAGAGCACGACGACGGTCCAGGCCAGATAAAGGTGGATAGTGCCGGCGGTATCGGCCTGTTCAGCCATGCCGGTGACGGTGGCGGGGATGTCGAACCAGCCGAAAACGCTGATCGCCTGGCCGTCGGCGGTGGAAATCAGATAGCCGCTGATCAGGATGCTGAACAACACGACATACAGCGCGATATGAGCCAGTATCGCACTGACGCGAGTAAAACGACTGTAGCTGGCCAGCGGTTTTGGCGGCGGTGAAACGAAACGCCAGATCACCCGAACCACCATGACGATGAACAACAGTGTACCGATGCTTTTATGGATTTCCGGTGCCTGGTGGTACCAGACATCGTAATAGCCCAGCGTGACCATCCACAAGCCCAGGGCAAACATGCCGTAAACCGTCAGCGCAACCAGCCAATGGATTAGCACTGAAATATGGCCAAAGCGGCTGGCGGTATTTTTCCAAAGCATCTTGTTTCCTTACATTCATCATTTTCTGGGTGCAATAATTAAACTTTAAGAAACATAAAATCAATAATAAATTTAACTATGTTACTTCTTTAGAATATCAATCAGTGAATTTGCGGAAGATTGCGGGAGGTTAATCAGTGAAATCGTCGTAGCGAATATCGCCATTTGAATGTATTTTTCCGTTACCCATTGAAATAAAATCATTTTATTTATTTGTGTCAGCTTTTGTCATTTTACGTAAATGCGGTCTTTTTCTTAACAAATAATCTGCTAGCAAAGAGCGTCGATTATTTCCAGTCTGATTTTGGCAAGGGTGCGGATTTTCTTGCTGGCTGGTGTTTATCGGCAGTTTACCTGCGCTGCAGCGGCAGAGTTTGCTAACATAAGAGGCATCTGGCGGCCCTGTGGGCCTGGATTGTCAATACAAAGGAAATGTCATGGGCCGAACCCTTTTGACCGATCGCAGCCTGCGTCTGGCCATTATGTTGGCGATGCTGGTGATTATCCTTGCCGGTATTAAAGCGGCGGCAGACATCGTGGTGCCGTTCATGCTGGCGGTATTTCTGGCGATGATACTGAACCCGCTGGTGGCGCAACTCGAACGCTGGCGGATACCGCGCGTGTTGGGGGTTAGCTTATTGGTGGTGGCCGTGGTGGTGGTGCTGATGCTGTTTATCGGCATGCTGGGTGCCTCGTTGAATGAGCTTGCCCGTTCATTGCCGCAATACCGCGGCATGATGATGGAAAAACTGCGCGAGCTGCAACATTACGCCGATCGTTTCAACATTACCCTGTCCACCGTGGCGATGCTGCAGTATGTCGACCCAAGCGCAGCGATGAACCTGGTCACTCGTCTGCTGAGCCACCTTTCCGGCGCTATGACCAATATCTTCCTGCTGCTGATGACCGTGGTGTTTATGTTGTTTGAAGTACAGTTGCTGCCTTACAAGCTGCAACAGGCGCTGGACAAGCCCAGTGAGGGGATTGCCAATATTCAGCGTGCACTGGAGGGGGTGACCCGTTATCTGGTGATCAAAACGGCGATCAGTCTGGCGACCGGCATTATTGTCTGGGTGTTCCTTGCTGCGGTCGGCGTACGCTTTGCGTTTATCTGGGGGTTACTGGCATTTTTGCTGAATTATATTCCCAATATCGGTTCGGTGATCGCCGCCATTCCGCCATTGATTCAGGCCCTGTTGTTTAACGGCTTTGGTGATGCGTTAGTGGTGGCGGGGGGCTTTATCATGATCAATCTGGTGATTGGCAATATGCTGGAGCCGAGGATCATGGGGCGAGGGCTGGGGTTATCGACGCTGGTGGTCTTTCTTTCGCTGATTTTCTGGGGATGGCTGATGGGGCCGGTAGGCATGTTGCTCTCGGTACCGCTGACTATTATTGCCCGCATCGCGCTGGAAACCACTGACGGGGGGCATAAAATGGCCGTTATCCTCGGCGATGGTCGGCCGGGCAAGAAAGTCACCTCGGAGTAAAGAAAAATCAGAAAGGGGGAGAGCGGGCGCGTAGCGCGTCCGTGACGACAATCTGCCGGGGGCTTAGAAACGCCTGAAACACAAACGGGGAAGGTTGACGTAGCGCCTTGAGTCAGGTCATTCAGGCCATAAAGAAGAAATAGACATCAAGCGCTAGCACCAGTAGCCACAGACAGAGGTACAGCACCAGATGTTCGCGTACATTGTTGACGATCGCCGACAGTATTTTGTTTAGCATTCTAAGCAGCCAAAAGGTTAGGACCGCTGATTATAGTATTTTTGTAGCCAACGTTAATACTGCGAAAGGGCAAAGTGTGGGATCAGAGGTGAGTTTCACCTCTTTGAACAAGTTATACGGCCAGCAGAGACAGCGACATCGGGGCGGCCGGCGCGCTTGGCGGGTAGAAATAACGCAGTACGTTATAGAGAGAGTAAAACTCCAAGCGGTTGCGGGCGTTGATTTTTTCCGTGATATGGCGTTTGTGAACATAAACCGTGTGTGAGCTGATTTGCATCTTTTTCGCGATACGGTAATTCGGCATTTCCGCCATCCAGTGTTTCATCACCGTCAGTTCTTGCGGGCTGAACAGGGAGTGTTCAACGCCAGCATCCATCAGTGCAACAGGCTTTTCCTTCAGCATGCGCAGGGTAACGGGCAAAATACTTTTGTTGAACAGGAAGGCGTTATCAGTGATGCGCATCGGCGTTTCGCTGTAGGGATAAGGCGTGTCCAAATAAATAAACAGCAGCGCCGAGGGGCTAGCCTCAATAAAAGCCTGCAACTGAGTATCGTCGTCGTTATAGCGGCAATGCTTGGTCAGGTTTACCAGGATGTGGCTCGGCTGGTAACTGCTCAGTAGCGGCATCGCCTGTTCAATGCTGTGGCAACAGGTGGTCTGAACGAAAACATGGTCAGAAAAATAGTTGTCGATTCCGACTCGGGTGAAGCAGCATTCGTCCACGACAAGCAGTTTCATGGTGACGTCCTTGTTGATCGAAAAATTACTTGGGCATATCAGCTGTAAAATAAGACTTACACCATAGAGGATCAATTCGGAAATCCGGATACTTGTGTCAGAAATTTCCGTTGCCAGATTTTTTATATTATTTTTTAATGAGTTATAGGTGTGGTGAATTGTAACCGAGGGGGAAACCGCAGCCCGCGCGGGTTAACGGGTGCGGTTAGTGAATGGGAAAAGGTTAATTAAAACGTTTTAGCGCAAAGGGTGAGATGTCTACTGGCGGGTTTTTATCTTCGGCAAACAGGGCGGCGATCTCGCCCAACACGCTGGCAAACTTGAAACCATGGCCGCTCAGGCCGCTGATGACCATCAGTCGATCGCATCCCGGGACGGTATCGATAATAAAATCTTCATCCGGACTCATATCGTAACTGCATGCTTCCCCATGTAAACATACCCCTACACCCGGTAAAAATTGGCGCAGGAATTGGAAGACTTCAGTGCCATCACTGGCGAAACTGCCGAAAGGTTTGCGTTGCTCTGGCGCATCCATCTCCTGGCCGCCGTCATGCTTACCCACTTTCAGCCCGTCGTTATCGGCGGGAAAACCGTAATAATGATTGCCGTCCTGAGCCTCAACGGTAAAAGCCGGGAAACGGTTGTTGATGCTGTAACGGCCATCCGCCTGATGCCATGAAAATACTTTCCGCAGCGGTACGATAGGTAACTGCGGCAGCAGCGCTTTTACCCAGGTGCCGGCGGTAACCACCGCTTTCCGGCCCTGGAAGCGGCCTTCAGAGGTGACTACTTCGACACCGCCATCAATAGGTTCCACTGCACTGACGGGGCAATTGAACAGCTGGCTGCAACCGGCTTCATTAGCCAGTTTGATCAGGCAGGCGACGGCCTGTTCCGAGCGCAGGAACCCGGCATCGGGTTCAAACACGCCAATATAACCCTCAGGCGCGTTGAATTCAGGCCAACGCTGGTTAATCTGTTCTGTACTGAGGTTTTGCGTGTTGAGGCGGAATTTTTGCGCGCTGCGTTGGGCATTGCTGATGAATTCAGAATGCTGGGGCCCGAGGTTCAGTACTCCGCAGGCCTGAAACAGTTCTTCGCCGGTTTGCTGAATCAGTGCGTTCCACAGGGCCTGGGCGCGCAGAATCAGTGGCACATACTTTTCACCTTCGCCATAGGCATGGCGGATGATTCGTGTATCGCCGTGGTGGCTGCCGTTACGGTGTGGGGGCATCGCGCTGTCGATCATTAATACTTTCAAGCCGGATCTCGTAGCATAGTAACCCGCCGCTGCGCCTACCGAACCGCTGCCCACAACAATTAAGTCATATTCCACGTGCCGTAACCTCTCTGATATACGTTTCTTATCGGGCTATGATAAAAGGTTGGGCGCAGCAATGCACCCGTTGCGCTGTTGTGCCGGCAAAGAAAAAGGCGCCAGAGATAATCGCTGGCGCCTTAGGCTTTTTGGGGCAGTAAATTAGTGTTTTTTACGATCAAGGTCCTGGTAATCCGTTGCTTCAATCTTGGCAATGCCGGCTTCTAAAATATTGATTAATTGGCGTGCGACATCTGTAGTTAACCAAAGCGTTCTGTCTACTTGGGCTTCTTCTGGCGTCTGGTCTAGTGAAGACAGGTAATGAAGGCGTATCATCATGGCGTCATAAACGTCGACAGTACTAATATCCCAACCAACAAGCGGGTGTGTCTGAATTACTTCATCATTTCTGTCCATAAAGACCCCTTATTGAGTAGTAACTAACGTGAGTGACTAACGAGGATCAATGCGGCTCATCATCATGTGAGCAATTACAGTATACGCATATGGTTTCTGCGGTGGAGCTTTTCCATCCTTTTTTGCAAAATAAATATAATTATTCTACTGGCTGGCCAAGGAGGCCTGCGTGACGGGCATGCGGCAATCATTCTGCATCAGGAGGTGCACTGTGTAACCGTTTCTCAAGCTCGGCGGCCAGATGCGCGAAATGCTGCTGCGTTTCGGCATCGCGATTCTGATTTTGCGCTTCCAGTTTCAGGCTGTGGATCAGCAATTGATTGGCTTTGTCATCCAGACCAAAAGCCAGATAGGAGAACGCAACTTCCAATACGTTCAAGCGCCGTTTTTGATCGCCAATCAGCGCCAGCAGCTCGCCAAAGGTCATCGTTTCTTCGGATTTTATCTTGTCCGGGGCCATGTCAAACACCTCCTGTTAAAAACATTCAGTACAGACCAGATAAGGCATTTCTTCCAGCATAAATTGAAGGGGGAGGTGAGCGCGGTTTCAAAGGCAAAAAAGCCGGGGAGCGACCCCCCGGCAAAAACAGCATTGCAGTGTTATTCTGCGCTGAACCACTCGTCTGCGCTTTCCCAGGTTTCCTGGAGGATTTCAGCGATAAGGTCTTTATCCGTTTTTAGGCCGCCAAGCACAGAAAGCCCGTTAGAACCGGCATAACGTACCTGAACTACGGCATCTGGAAATTGACGATTTACCCGCTTGCCCAGCTCGCCGGTCAGGGCTTCAATTGCCCCTGGCGGTAGCGGTCTGGTTTTATCTATAGTGACTTCAACACGCATGATTGCCCCCGAAGCGATTTACTGGTTATTTATACAGTTAAGTTCGTGCGGGAGCAAGAGGTTGCGTTAAAAAAGATTTTACGCCTTCACGGACCAGCTCAGGGTCTCCCCAGCCAGGAATGGCACAACCGTTTCGTTACCCATGGCTATCTCTTCCGGTTGCGTCGTCGGCACACGTTGCAGTTCGATAAAGTCGGCATTGACCGGCAGGCCATAAAAACGTGGGCCGTTCAGCGAGCAGAAGGCCTCCAGATGCTCCAGCGCGCCCAGTTGTTCGAATACGCTCGCATAGGCTGGGATGGCATTCGGGGCGTTAAATACGCCGGCACAGCCACAGCTTGACTCTTTGCGGTGCTTGGCATGCGGCGCCGAGTCGGTGCCGAGGAAGAAGCGCTCGGAACCGCTGGCGACTGCTTTACGCAGCGCATCCTGATGAATGTTGCGTTTCAGGATCGGCAGGCAGAACAGGTGCGGGCGGATACCACCAACCAGCATATGATTGCGGTTAAACATCAGGTGCTGCGGTGTGATAGTGGCGCCAAGGAAACGATTGCCTTCCTGCACATATTGAGCCGCTTCTTTGGTCGTGATGTGCTCGAAGACGATTTTCAACTCCGGGAACTGCCGGCGGATTGGCTCCATAACCTGTTCAATAAAACGCGCCTCGCGATCGAAGATATCTACGGCTGCGTCGGTCACTTCACCGTGGATCAGCAGCGGCATCCCGATTTTCTGCATTTGTTCAAACAGCGGGTAAATACCTTTCACATCACTGACACCGTGGCTGGAGTTGGTGGTGGCGTTGGCAGGATACAACTTGGCGGCGGTGAACACGCCTTGCTCAAAGCCGTTGACCAATTCGGCGACGGCCAGCGAGTTGGTCAGGTAGCAGGTCATCAATGGGGTGAAATCGTGATCCTGAGGAACTGCGGCCAGAATGCGGTCACGATAGGCCCGTGCAGCCTCTACGGTAGTGATTGGCGGAGCCAGATTCGGCATCACAATCGCCCGGCCAAATACCTGACTGGTATAGGGCAGAACCGTTTTCAGCATGTCGTCGTCACGCAGGTGGATGTGCCAGTCGTCAGGGCGGCGGATTTTCAGGGCTTGAAGTTGTGCGGTCATGTTGCAAGGCTCCGGCGGTCAGAAACACGTCTATATAAAAGCGAATAATGGGGGTTATTCACGCCGGGGTGTAAGGATAAGCGGAAAGCGTCTTTGATGCATCTGTTTGTTCACGGCAAGTTGAAATCAATTGGCTTTCGGGCGCATAGTGACAGGGATTTTAACGATCCCCCGCGTCATAACTGCTGGGTTATCAACGTGTATCATGTGGAATGGGAGAAAGAAATGGAAGTACGAGTTATTGCCACCCTGCAGGCGAAACCTGAATTTGTGTCCGCCGTCAGCGATGCTGTGCATGAGATTATGGAGCCAAGCCGTCAGGAACTGGGCAATCTGCAGTATGATCTGCACCGCGATCTGGAGCAGCCTGGCACCTTCGTGTTCTTCGAGCGTTGGGCAAGCGCAGAAGCGCTGGAAAAACACAACGCCACCGAGCACTTTAAACAGTTTGTCAGCCAGCTCGACGGCAAGCTGGACTTGCTGGATATCAAACAATTGAAAAAAATTGCCTGAACCGATTTTTTGACAAGAAAAAACCCGCCATTTGGCGGGTTTTTTTATCGGAGCAGATTAACTTATTCGTTAACCGGCTGCGGTTTGGTTGCCGGCGCTGTGGCTTGATTCACCGCAGCATGACCCCCCGCCGAGCCTTTACCTTCGAAATTGAAGGAAGGGCGTTGCCAATCGCTGCCTTTCTGCTCTTCCGGCTCGTAAGCCGGCGCTGGGGCCTTGGTCATTGGCGCTGTGGCGATATGTTTATAGAGTGTACCCTGCACCGGCGCTGGCTGCTGAACAACCGGCGGTTTTTCTGCAACAACAACCGGAGCAGCAGCTTCCTGAGCAGGTGCGGCCTCAACGATGATCGGCGCTGGCGCTGCGACAGGCTCAACAACAACGGCAGTCTCTTCCGCAACAGCCGCGGCTTCAACCACCGGGGCTGCTTCGACGTTCGTAGCTTCTTCAACCACGGTAGTCTCTTCAACCACGGTAGCTTCTTCAACTACTGGCGTCTCAGCCTGCGGTACCGCAGCCGTTTCCTCCAATTGAGCCGTAATGACCGGCGCAACAGTTTCAACTTCCGGCTGGGCTTCTTCTGCAATGACAACCTCAGCGGTTTCTACCGGTGCGATGGTTTGTGCGGCAGCCTCAGCGATAACCGGAGCGGCTACGTCGACAGCTTGTTGTGCCATCACGTTGTCGGCAGCGATTTCGGTAGCATCAGTCTGAACTTCAGCTTCTTCAATCACTTGTGCTGTTTGTGTTACAGGGTAACTTACCCATACCTTGCCAGAAGCCATTTCCGGAGAGGCGAAAGCCCCAGCCAACGGCATTGGCGACTGGGCAGGGTAACGCTCATCACGGTAACGGCGACGGCGCTGACCGCTCACGCGCAGATGGCGTGGCGAGCGGCGTGAACGGCGTGGCATGCCATTTTCGCCGTTGCGGTTGTCGCCCTGAACGTCATCTTCAGCCGGTGTCTCAAGGGTTTCTGGCAGCAATTTAACGCTGTCTTCTTCCAGAGCCGGTTTCACGTCCTGGGTTTTCACCACTGGCGCTTTAGGGGCCAGCAGCTCTTCCGCTGCGCGATGCAGTTCTTCTTCCGCGGACAATACGCGAACTTTCTGCGACAGAGGACGACGCTGGCGACGCTGCATGTTTTGCTGCTGGCGTTCTTCCAGATCTTCATCGCTGATAACGTTGGTGCTGGTGTCTACACTTTCCAGTGCAGCCACTTCCTGCTGAGCCTGGCGCTTCTCTTCCTGACGACGGCGCTGGCGTTCGGCACGCTGGTCACGGCGTTGTTGCTGGTCTTCACGCTGTGCCTTGGCGGCTTCTTCAGACTGTGGCGCCTCGGCAACCGGTGCGGCAACCTGCGGTGCATTGCGGCGGTTGTTACGGCGTTGTTCATCGCGCACTTCACGCGTTTCACGGCCTTCACTGCGATTGTCGCGCGGCTCACGATTTTCACGTGGTTCACGGTTATCGCGCTCGCGATTGTCACGGCCTTCGCCGCGTTCCTTGCGTTCGCCACGTTCAGGACGATCACTACGCTCACCACGTTCTCCGCGTTCACCACGTTCTTTACGGCCAGAACCCTGACGGCGTTGACCACGGCGATCCTGGCGGCGGTTTTCACCGTTGCCTTCGGCCTTAGGAGCTTCAACGGCAGGTTTGGCTTCAACAACCGGTTGTTCTTCACCGGCGAACAGCGCTTTCAAACCACCGAACAGGCGGCCCAACAGACCAGGTTTTGCCGCGGTTGGGGCGCTTGGTTTGGCCACGACAGCGGCAGCAGCGGACTGTGCCGCCACAGGTTCTTCGGCAGGCGGCGGAGCGTCAGCCGCCAGAGAGAACGAAGCCAGAGCCGGTTGTTCCGGACGTTTGCGCTCCATCGGCGCATCTTCCAGTGGCTGGGCCATCTCTTCTTCGTGCAATTTCGGCAGCAGGTAGCTCAGGGTTGGTGTTTCTTCGCCTTTGCGCACACGCAGCACGGAGTAATGCGGGGTTTGCATCTGATCGTTCGGCACGATGATCGCTTTCACGCCACCCTGACGTTTTTCGATTGCGCTCACCGACTCACGTTTTTCGTTCAGCAGGTAAGAAGCGACCTGAACTGGCACGATAGCATGAACTTCTTTGGTATTTTCCTTCAGCGCTTCTTCTTCGATCAGGCGCAGAATGGAAAGTGCCAGCGATTCGTTATCACGGATGGTGCCGGTGCCGTTACAGCGAGGGCAGACGTGATGACTGGATTCACCCAGTGACGGGCTGAGGCGCTGACGCGACATCTCAAGCAGGCCAAAGCGGGAAATGCGGCCGATCTGGATACGCGCACGGTCCTGACGCACTGCGTCACGCAGGCGGTTTTCTACTTCGCGCTGGTGGCGCACTGGGGTCATATCGATGAAGTCGATAACGATCAGGCCGCCAAGGTCACGCAAGCGCAGTTGGCGAGCGATTTCGTCCGCCGCTTCCAGGTTGGTATTGAACGCAGTTTCTTCGATATCGCCACCGCGGGTTGCTCGCGCGGAGTTGATGTCGATGGCGGTCAAGGCTTCGGTAGTGTCGATGACGATCGAGCCGCCGGAAGGCAAGCGAACTTCACGCTGGAAGGCGGATTCGATCTGAGACTCGATTTGGTAATGGCTGAACAGAGGGATTTCACCGCTGTACAGTTTGATTTTGCTGCTGAAATCCGGGCGGCCCAGAGCAGCGATGTGCTCTTTTGCCAAATCGAGAACTTTAGGGTTATCGATCAGGATTTCGCCGATGTCCGGGCGCAGATAGTCACGGAATGCGCGCACGATCACGTTACTTTCCTGATGGATCAGGAACGGAGCAGGGCGGCCTTCGGCGGCTTTCTTGATGGCTTCCCAATGCTTCAGACGGAAAGACAGGTCCCACTGCAGCGCATCGGCAGATTTGCCAACGCCCGCGGTACGAACAATCAGACCCATGCCATCCGGCAATTGCAGTGAGGAAAGCGCTTCTTTCAGTTCGGTACGGTCGTCACCCTCGATGCGGCGGGAAATGCCACCGGCACGCGGGTTGTTCGGCATCAGCACCAGATAACTGCCGGCCAGACTGATGAAGGTGGTCAAGGCTGCGCCTTTATTACCACGTTCTTCTTTGTCAACCTGAACGATAACTTCCTGGCCTTCGCGCAGCACATCTTTGATGTTCGGGCGACCATGGGAAGAGTAGTTACTTGGGAAGTATTCGCGGGCGATTTCTTTAAGAGGGAGGAAACCATGTCGTTCTGCGCCGTAATCAACGAACGCTGCTTCAAGACTTGGTTCAATACGAGTGATTTTGCCTTTGTAAATATTCGCTTTTTTCTGTTCATGACCTGGGCTTTCAATGTCCAAATCATACAGCCGCTGTCCATCTACAAGGGCAACACGCAACTCTTCCTGCTGAGTTGCGTTAATCAACATTCTTTTCATCTTAACTTACTCGTTATTTTTACATTATCGACAAAGCTGCGGGCAAAATAACCTCATGGCCGGGTTAAAACCGAAAACCCCGTGTCTTCTCGCAAAGTCGTCAACCTCACGGTTGTCGCCTGCATAGGGGCGCATTATCTCGGTAAGCCTGTATTTCTTTGTGAAAAACAGCACTTTTACTAGGGGAATAGCCTCTGATTTACGTCGACAGATCTGATTCCGTTTGCCGGCCAAGCTGCAACCCGCAGCCCGCTAATTGTTTGATTTCGCATTACGTCTTACGCCATTGCTGCGTTTTTGCGCCATCAGACAAATTTTATAATCCCACCGTTTTCCCTGTTTAACGAGAATCAACGTGGAAAGTAAACGCATTATTCCACTGCTGATGCCGTTATAGCAAGGTGACTTTTCCTTAACTGCGGAAGAAATCGCAAACGTTCAAACCGGCTTGCTGCCTTATTGTTCGCTGGGGTTTCGTCTGCAGTCAGAGAGACAGTTAAGCACAGAAAAAGAAGTGGCGCTATTTACTCGCTCTATTTAGAATCCCGCTCCATGAAAACGAACATTCCTGCAGTACAATTAATCACGATTTCTGACGACGAAGCCGGTCAGAGAATCGACAACTTTTTGCTTGCCCGCCTGAAAGGCGTGCCGAAGAGCATGATTTACCGAATCGTGCGTAAAGGCGAGGTGCGGGTTAATAAAGGACGCATCAAGGCAGAATACAAACTGGCCGCCGGCGACGTGGTGCGCATTCCGCCGGTGCGCGTTGCCGAGCGTGAAGAAGCGCCAGTCTCCGCCAAACTGGATAAAGTGGCCGCGCTGGCAGATTGCATCTTGTATGAAGACGATCACCTGCTGCTGCTGAACAAGCCATCAGGCACGGCAGTACATGGCGGCAGCGGCCTGAGCTTTGGCGTGATTGAAGGCCTGCGCGCGCTTCGCCCGGAAGCCCGCTTCCTGGAACTGGTTCATCGCCTTGATCGCGATACCTCAGGCGTGCTGTTGGTGGCGAAAAAACGCTCTGCACTACGTTCGCTGCATGAGCAACTGCGCTTGAAGGGGATGCAGAAAGATTACCTGGCGCTGGTGCGCGGCCAGTGGCAGTCACATTGCAAAGCGGTGCAGGCGCCACTGCTGAAAAACATTTTGCAAAGCGGTGAGCGTATTGTTCGCGTCAACAGCGAAGGCAAACCTTCGGAAACACGCTTCAAGGTGGAAGAGCGCTTTGAGCACGCAACGCTGGTCAAAGCCAGCCCGATCACCGGGCGCACCCATCAGATCCGTGTGCACACCTTGCATGCCGGGCATCCGATAGCCTTTGACGATCGTTATGGCGATCGCGAGTTCGATCGCCAACTGGCGGGCACCGGGCTCAAGCGTCTGTTCTTGCACGCGGCTGCTTTGCGTTTCGAACATCCGGGTACCGGTGAAACGATGCGCATCGAAGCGCCGATGGATGAAGAGCTGCGTCACTGCCTGCAGGTGTTGCGCAAGCAGTCTCAGGACAAATAACGCAGCCCTTTTATCCTATGCCAGCGGGTTGATGCCTTCAGCCCGCAGCATTTCCAGCAGGGCGATCAACGGCATGCCGATCAACGTATTGGGATCCCGCCCCTCCAGCTTATCGAACAGCGCAATCCCCAATCCTTCACTTTTAAAGCTGCCTGCGCAGTTGAGTGGTTGCTCAAGTCGCACGTAAGCGCTAATTTCAGCCTCGCTCAGCGTGCGGAAATGTACGTGAAAGGGTTCGCACAGTACCTGCAGATGCCTGCTGCGGCTGTTATACAACGCCAGCCCGGTATAAAAGGTGACTTTCTGGCCGCTGGCCTGGCGTAATTGAGTGCGGGCGTTCTCTTCCGTGTGCGGTTTTCCGGTGATTCTTCCTTCGATCACGCAGACCTGATCGGAGCCGATAATCAGATGTTCGGGGTAGGCGGCAGCCAGCGCCTGGGCTTTCGCTGTGGCCAATCGCAGCACCAGCGCCTCGGCGCTTTCCCCCGCCAGCGGGGTTTCATCCACCTGCGGCGCCGCGCAAAGGAAGGGCAAGTGCAGCTTTTCCAGTAGCATCTTGCGGTAGGTCGAGGTGGAGGCAAGGAGAAGTCTTTGCATAATTTTTTTCGCAAACCGTAGCGTAAATAGAGTGGGCATTTTAAACTGTCCGCCGCTGAGGAAGCGAATAATGGTGAAAGGTACCGTTTTACGGCCTTTTTCTTTGACTCTACGTCGTTACAAAGTTAATATGCGCGCCCTATGCAAAAGGTAAAATTACCCTTGACCATTGATGCGGTACGTACCGCTCAGAAACGCCTGGACTATGTTGGTTCCTATGCGCCTGAGCAGGTTACACGTGTTGCCGACTCCGTGGTCAGTGTGGACAGTGATGTTGAGGTTTCGTTATCGTTCGATATTGATAACCAACGCCTCGCGGTGATAACAGGGCATTCGGACGTTCAGGTAACCCTGATGTGCCAACGCTGTGGTGTCCCGTTCGAGCGTCATATCCACACAACATATTGTTTTAGCCCGGTCGTCAATGATGAGCAGGCTGAGGCATTACCGGGAGCGTACGAACCGATCGAAGTCGATGAGTTTGGCGAAGTCGATCTGTTGGCAATGATTGAAGACGAAATTATTCTTTCACTGCCTGTCGTCCCGTTACATGAATCTGAACACTGTGAAGTGTCCGAAGCGGACATGGTATTTGGCAAACTGCCTCCAGAGGCGGAAAAACCGAATCCATTTGCCGTATTAGCCAGTTTAAAGCGTAAGTAATTAAGGAGTAAGGTCCATGGCCGTACAACAAAATAAACCAACCCGTTCCAAGCGTGGCATGCGTCGTTCACACGATGCTCTGACCACCACCACATTGTCTGTTGATGCGACTTCTGGTGAAACTCATCGTCGTCACCACATCACTGCCGACGGTTTCTACCGCGGTCGCAAGGTTATCGGCTAAGTAGCGGTACCTTGACTCGTCTAACCCTGGCGTTAGATGCAATGGGCGGGGACTTCGGTCCCTGCGTAACAGTGCCTGCTTCATTGCAGGCACTGGCCTCTAATTTACAGCTTCATCTCCTGCTGGTCGGCGATCCCGACGCCATCTCTCCTTTACTTGCCAAAGCCGATCCGGTTCTTCTGGAGCGTTTGCAAGTCGTGCCCGCTGAATCAGTGATTGCCGGCGACGCCAAACCCTCACAAGCGATACGCGCCAGCCGTGGCACATCTATGCGCATTGCGCTGGAGCTGACCAAAAACGGCGATGCGCAGGGTTGCGTCAGTGCAGGTAATACCGGTGCATTGATGGGTCTGGCGAAAATGCTGATTAAGCCGCTGGACGGTATTGAACGTCCGGCGCTGATGACCGTGATCCCAAACCAGCAGCTCGGTAAAACCGTAGTGCTGGATCTGGGCGCCAACGTTGAATGCGACAGCACTATGCTGGTGCAGTTTGCGGTAATGGGCGCAGTGATGGCCGAAGAGGTGGTAGGTATTGCGCAGCCCCGCGTGGCGTTGCTGAATATTGGTGAAGAAGAGACCAAAGGCCTGGATAATATCCGCGAAGCGGCCGCCGTGCTGAAAAACACCCCGGCAATCAATTATATTGGTTACCTGGAAGGCAATGACCTGCTCACCGGTAAAACCGATGTCCTGGTCTGCGACGGTTTCGTGGGTAACGTCACCCTGAAGACCATGGAAGGGGTGGTAAGAGTATTTTTATCGCTGCTGAAATCATCCGGAGACGGTGGCAAGCAGGCGTGGTGGTTAAAGTTGTTAGGCCGTTGGTTGCAAAAACGGGTGGTAAAGCGGTTCGGCCACCTGAACCCCGACCAGTATAATGGCGCATGTCTGTTAGGATTGCGCAGCACCGTAATCAAGAGCCACGGCGCTGCGAACCCACACGCGTTTGCAGTAGCAATCGAACAGGCTGTGCAGGCGGTGCAGCGGCAAGTCCCTGAAAGGATTGCTGCGCGCCTTGAAGCTGTATTACCTAAGAGTGACTGATCGTACATGTATACAAAGATTCTCGGTACGGGGAGTTATTTACCCGTACAAGTGCGCACCAATGCTGACCTTGAAAAAATGGTGGATACCTCTGACGAGTGGATCGTCACGCGTACCGGTATCCGTGAGCGCCGTATCGCTGCCGCTGATGAAACTGTGGCGACGATGGGCTTCCATGCTGCTGAAAAAGCGCTGGAAATGGCAGGTGTGGCTAAAGAAGACATCGGGTTGATCGTAGTTGCGACCACCACCTCAAGCCATGCATTCCCTAGCTCCGCTTGCCAAGTGCAGCAGATGTTGGGCATTAAAGACTGCGCGGCCTTCGATCTGGCCGCAGCCTGCGCCGGTTTTACCTATGCGCTGAGCGTGGCCGATCAGTACGTCAAGAATGGCGCGGTGAAACATGCGCTGGTGATCGGCGCGGACGTGCTGTCACGCACGCTGGATCCTGAAGATCGCGGCACCATCATTCTGTTCGGTGATGGCGCGGGTGCGGTGCTGTTGGGCGCGTCCGAAGAGCCGGGCATCCTGTCTACCCATCTGCATGCCGATGGTACCTACGGCGGCCTTCTGACGCTGCCGTTCAAGGATCGTCAGGATCCGGAGCAGCCGGCCTACGTTACCATGGCCGGCAATGAAGTATTCAAAGTTGCGGTTACCGAACTGGCTCACATCGTGGAAGAAACGCTGCAAGCCAACAATCTGGACCGCGACCAGCTGGATTGGCTGGTGCCACACCAGGCCAACCTGCGCATCATCAGCGCGACGGCGAAAAAACTGGGTATGGGGATGGAGAAAGTGGTAGTGACGCTTGATCGTCACGGCAACACTTCTGCCGCCTCGGTCCCTGCAGCGTTCGACGAAGCCGTGCGTGACGGGCGGATCCAGCGCGGCCAACTGGTGCTGCTGGAAGCCTTTGGCGGCGGCTTTACCTGGGGCTCGGCGCTGGTCCGTTTCTGATTAACAGGAAGAAAAAATGACGCAATTTGCTTTTGTTTTCCCAGGTCAGGGGTCTCAGGCTCTTGGCATGTTGGCCGATTTGGCTGCGCAATTTCCGATCGTTGAAGAGACTTTCAGCGAAGCCTCGTCCGCTTTGGGCTATGACCTGTGGCAGTTGGTGCAGCAAGGCCCGGCGGAAGAGCTGAACAAAACCTGGCAGACGCAGCCGGCATTGCTGGCCGCTTCCGTAGCGATTTTCCGCGTCTGGCAGCAACAGGGCGGTAAAGCGCCTGCGATGATGGCCGGCCATAGCCTGGGTGAATACTCGGCGTTGGTGTGTGCGGGCGTGCTGGATTTCCAGGCGGCGATCCGCTTGGTTGAACTGCGCGGCAAACTGATGCAGGAAGCGGTGCCGGAAGGCACTGGCGCGATGTTCGCCATTATCGGCCTGGATAACGAGGCTATCGCCAAAGCCTGTGAAGAATCCGCTCAGGGTCAGGTTGTTTCACCGGTGAACTTCAACTCGCCGGGGCAGGTTGTCATCGCCGGTAACAAAGAAGCGGTCGAACGTGCAGGTGCGGCCTGTAAAGCCGCGGGTGCCAAGCGCGCGTTGCCGTTACCGGTGAGCGTGCCTTCGCATTGTGCGTTGATGAAGCCGGCGGCAGACAAACTGGCCGTTGCGTTGCAGGAGATTACCTTCGGCGCGCCGCAGGTCGCGGTAGTGAATAACGTCGACGTGCGAACTGAAACCGATCCAGAAGCCATCCGCAGTGCGCTGGTACGCCAGCTGTACAGCCCGGTGCGCTGGACCGAGAGCGTAGAGTTTATGGCAGCACAGGGCGTTACGTCGCTGCTAGAGGTTGGTCCGGGTAAAGTTCTGACCGGTCTGACTAAACGTATTGTTGACACCCTGACGGCGGCGGCGGTTAATGACGCAGCGAGCCTGTCAGCGGCGCTTGAACAATAAAGAGGAAAATAATGAGCTTCGAAGGTAAAGTTGTTCTGGTCACCGGCGCTAGCCGGGGTATTGGCCGGGCTATTGCAGAATCGTTTGTGGCACGTGGCGCCAAAGTGATCGGCACCGCCACCAGTGAAAGCGGCGCTGAGGCTATCAGCAGCTATCTGGGTGCAAGCGGCAAAGGGTTTGCGCTGAACGTTGTTGATGCTCAATCTATCGACAGCGTTCTGGCATCTATTCGTGCTGAATTTGGCGAAATCGACATTTTAGTGAATAATGCCGGCATTACGCGTGATAACCTGCTGATGCGCATGAAGGATGATGAGTGGCAGGATATCCTGGACACCAATCTGACTTCCGTATTCCGTCTGTCAAAAGCGGTAATGCGAGCTATGATGAAAAAGCGGTTTGGCCGGATCATCACCATCGGTTCCGTAGTTGGCACCATGGGCAACGCAGGGCAGGCTAATTACGCGGCGGCTAAAGCCGGTTTGATTGGTTTTAGTAAGTCTTTGGCACGTGAAGTTGCTTCGCGTGGCATTACGGTCAACGTCGTGGCACCTGGTTTTATTGAGACGGACATGACACGGGCGTTGACAGATGATCAACGTGCAGGCATTTTGTCATCAGTTCCAGCCAATCGGCTGGGGGATGCTAAAGAAATCGCCAGCGCTGTTGCTTTTTTAGCCTCTGATGAGGCTGGCTACATCACCGGTGAAACGTTACATGTCAATGGCGGCATGTACATGATTTAAAAAATGCGAAAACTATTTGCGTTATTTGGGGTAAAAACCGCAAAATAGCGTAAAATCGTGGTTTGACCAGCCGGGATTTAGTTGCATCTTTTTCAACATTTTATACACTACGAAAACCATCGCGAAAGCGAGTTTTGATAGGAAATTTAAGAGTATGAGCACTATCGAAGAACGCGTTAAGAAAATCATTGTTGAGCAACTGGGTGTTAAACAGGAAGAAGTTTTAAATAACGCTTCTTTCGTTGAAGATCTGGGCGCTGATTCTCTTGACACCGTTGAACTGGTAATGGCACTGGAAGAAGAATTCGATACCGAGATTCCAGACGAAGAAGCTGAGAAAATCACTACTGTTCAGGCAGCTATTGATTTCATCAACGCTAGCCAGCAGTAAGAGAACATATCTAGGCGGTCACTCGACCGCCTAAGTTTTTTCTATCCCTAGTGTCATATTTTTCCCTCCTTGGAGGACAAACGTGTCTAAGCGTCGAGTAGTTGTGACCGGACTGGGCATGTTGTCTCCTGTCGGCAATACTGTAGAGTCCACGTGGAACGCTCTTCTTGCCGGTCAGAGTGGCATCAGCCTGATCGACCATTTCGATACCACTGCCTATGCGACCAAGTTTGCTGGCCTGGTAAAGAATTTTAATTCAGAGGATTTCATCTCGCGCAAAGATGCGCGCAAGATGGATGCCTTCATCCAGTACGGAATCGCTGCCGGCATGCAAGCCATGCAGGATGCGGGGCTGGATATCACCGAGGCTAACGCCAGCCGCATTGGCGCCGCTATTGGCTCCGGTATCGGCGGCCTGGGTTTGATTGAAGAAAACCACAGTTCACTGGTTAACGGTGGCCCACGGAAAATCAGTCCGTTCTTTGTGCCGTCAACCATCGTGAACATGATTGCAGGCCACCTGACTATTATGTTCGGCATGCGTGGTCCGAGTATTTCCATCGCTACCGCCTGTACGTCAGGTGTGCACAACATTGGCCATGCCGCGCGTATCATTGCTTACAATGATGCCGACGTTATGCTGGCCGGTGGCGCAGAGAAAGCCAGTACTCCTTTGGGCGTTGGCGGTTTCGGCGCAGCGCGCGCGCTGTCGACCCGCAACGAAAACCCACAAGCGGCCAGCCGCCCATGGGATAAAGACCGTGACGGTTTCGTCCTGGGTGACGGTGCCGGCATGATGGTGCTGGAAGAGTACGAACACGCCAAGAAACGCGGCGCCAAGATTTACGCTGAAATTGTCGGCTTTGGGATGAGCAGCGATGCCTATCACATGACGTCGCCGCCGGAAAACGGTGCGGGCGCTGCGCTGGCAATGGAAAATGCTTTGCTTGACGCAGGTGTGACTACGTCACAAATCGGGTATATCAATGCGCACGGCACTTCCACGCCGGCCGGTGATACCGCCGAAACCCAGGCAGTGAAGTCGGTATTTGGCGGCGATGCGAAGCGCGTGATGGTCAGCTCGACCAAATCGATGACCGGCCACCTGTTAGGTGCGGCAGGCGCGATTGAATCAATCTTCACCGTGCTGGCATTGCGTGATCAAACGGTTCCACCAACCATCAACCTGGATAACCCGGATGAAGGTTGCGATCTGGACTTCGTTCCGCACGAAGCGCGCCAGGTAAGCGATTTGCAGTATACGCTGTGTAACTCCTTCGGTTTCGGCGGTACTAACGGTTCGCTGATCTTCCGCAAGGTGTGATGTGTCTGCTGGCAGACTGTAAAAACCCGCTTTCGAGCGGGTTTTTTTATGGGTTGTTTGCAAGTGAAAAGATGAGTACCGCACTTTTTTGGCTGAAAAATTAATGGAATAGGCTTTACTGGTGGCAGGTTGCCGGCAAAAGTCGGAGTAAATCCATGGTTAGACAAGCAGGAGAAAGTGTATGTTGAGCGGAAAACGTGCGTTGGTTACGGGGGGCGGGCGCGATTTTGGGCAAGCCGTGTCGGTCTGGCTGGCGCGTGAGGGCGTCGACGTGGATATCTGTGCCCGACAACTCAGCAGCGCAAAGGAAACTCAAAACATCATACGAGCCGAAGGTGGACGGGCGCAGGCTTACCAGTGCGATATTGCCGATCCGGCTTCACTTACGGCGTTTGTCGATCAACTGTTGCAGGACGACAGGCCGATCGACATTCTGGTTTTGAGCGCCGCCCAATGGCTGGAGGGGGGGCTGGAGAGCAAAGACGATGCTGATGTCATCAGTACCATCAATTCCGGGCTGACGGGGAATATTTTACTGACCCGCGCACTCTTGCCCAGCCTGCGGCTTTCGGCCGGGGCTGATATTATGGTGATGGTATCTGTGTGCGGCATACCTCAGTTCATCCAGTCGAGTGCCCACCCGGCATTTTTTGCCGCCAAGCAGGGGATCGGGGGTTTTTGCCACAACATCGCGCACCACCTGGCAGCGGAAAACATTCGGGTGACGGGTTTCTATCCGCCGGATTTTGAAATGAGCGGCCTGGATGCCGAGCCAACAGAACAATCGGAGCAACCCGTGCTGAACGCACGTTCGATCTGGGAAACGATGCGTTTTGTGTTGCAGCAGCCGCGCAGTTGCCACATTAACGCCATCCACTTCCAGGGGCCTTGCCGCTAGCGCCGGCATAACGAGGAGAGTGTGGAAATATGTACTGGATTAACGGACAACGGCACGATGCGTTAGCGCCAAGCGATCGCGGTTTGCAGTTCGGTGATGGCTGTTTCACCACTGCCCGGGTTATCGACGGCAGAATCGAGCTGTTTCCCTGGCATATCGAACGCCTGCAACAGGCAGCGCAACGGCTGATGATGCCGCTCACTGATTGGGGCGCTCTTGAAAGTGAAATGGCGCGTGCGGCAGAATCTATCCCGCTCGGCGTGGTCAAAGCGATACTGACGCGCGGCAGCGGCGGACGAGGTTACAGCCCGCAGGGGTGTGAAAATCCTACGCGCATTGTCTCTCGCAGCGCTTATCCCACGCACTACCTGTCGTGGCGTGAACAGGGCATCAGCCTGGCGCTCAGCCCGGTGGCTCTGGCGCGTAATCCGTTGCTTGCGGGGCTTAAGCATCTGAACCGTCTGGAGCAAGTGTTGATCCGCGCGCATCTTGACCAGACGGCCGCCGACGAGGCCCTGGTGCTTGACACTGCCGGTATGCTGGTGGAATGCTGTGCGGCTAATTTATTCTGGCGTAAAGGAAAAGCGGTATTTACGCCCGATCTGAGCCAGTCCGGCGTGGCTGGGTTGATGCGTCGAAGGGTGATTGAGCTGCTGGCGGGCAGTGAATATTCGCTGCATTGCGTCAGCGAGCCGTTGGCCACTCTTGCCGACGCCGAAGAAGTGCTGGTGAGTAACGCGCTGATGCCGTTGCTGCCGGTAAATACAGCGCAATCATGGCGTTATCACTCACGCCAACTCTATGATTTTTTGCGTCCACACTGTTAACGATGGCTGATTGATGAAGAAAAGAAAGCTGAAGGTCGTTTCTATTATCGTTGTTCTGGCGTTGGCCCTGCTGTGCTGGGGTTACCAGAAAGTTGAACGCTTTGCTGATACGCCATTGGCGATCCAGCAGGAAGCCATTTTTAAACTGCCGGCGGGTACCGGGCGGGTAGCGCTGGAAAGCTTGCTGGTACGCGACAAGCTGATCCGCAACGGTGCCTGGTTCCCGTGGTTGCTGCGCCTGGAGCCGCAACTGGCAGAGTTCAAGGCCGGCACTTACCGCTTTACGCCGGGAATGACGGTGCGCCAGATGCTTAAACTGTTGGCCAGCGGTAAAGAGGCACAGTTCAGCGCGCGTTTTATCGAAGGTTCGCGCCTGCGTGACTGGCTGTTGGTGCTGCAGCAATCGAAATACCTCAAACATACGCTGGCGGGCAAAAGCGAAGCGGAAATCGCCGTGGCGCTGGGCCTGCCGGAGGACACTCATCCGGAAGGGCGCCTGTACCCGGATACCTATCTGTATACTGCCGGCATGAGCGATATCGCGTTGCTTAAGCGTGCTCATCTGCGCATGATCAAGACGCTGGAAGCCGCCTGGCAAAGCCGCGACACCAGTTTGCCCTACAAGACGCCGGAAGATTTGCTGACTATGGCTTCAATAGTCGAGAAGGAAACAGCCGTGCCGGAAGAACGCACCAAGGTGGCTTCGGTATTTATTAACCGCCTGCGTATTGGCATGCGCCTGCAAACTGACCCAACGGTGATCTACGGCATGGGCGACGCCTATAATGGCAATATTACCCGTAAAGATCTGGAAACGCCGACGCCGTACAACACTTATGTGATCAGCGGTCTGCCGCCGACACCGATCGCCATGCCGGGCCAGGCTTCTTTGGAAGCCGCCGCCAATCCGGCGAAGACGCCTTATTTGTACTTTGTCGCCGACGGCAAGGGCGGCCACCAGTTTACCACTAACCTGGCAAGCCATAATCAGGCGGTGCGCGCCTATCGCCAGGTGCTTAAGGAAAAGAATGAAAAGTAAATTCGTGGTTATCGAAGGGCTTGAGGGCGCGGGGAAAACCACCGCGCGCGATACCGTGGTCAACGTACTGCGCGAGCACGGCATTAATGACATTGTCTTTACTCGCGAACCCGGCGGCACTCCGCTGGCGGAAAAGCTGCGGGATCTGTTCAAACGCGGCATAGACGGCGAACTGCCGACTATCAAAGCCGAAGTGCTGATGCTGTATGCAGCCCGCGTGCAACTGGTAGAAACCGTCATCAAACCGGCGCTGGCGCGTGGTGCCTGGGTGGTCGGCGATCGTCACGATTTGTCATCGCAGGCCTATCAGGGCGGCGGTCGTGGTGTAGATCAACAACTGATGGCTTCACTGCGTGACACTGTTTTGGGGGATTTCCGCCCGGACCTGACGGTTTATCTGGATCTGCCGCCGCTGGTTGGCCTGCAACGCGCCCGTGCACGCGGCGAGCTGGATCGTATTGAGCAGGAAGCGCTGCCGTTCTTTGAACGCACCCGCTCGCGCTATCTGGAGTTGGCGGCGCAGGATGCTTCCATCGTCACCGTCGACGCTTCCCAATCGCTGGAACAAGTGACGGCGGCTATCCGCCGTTGCCTCAGCCAATGGCTACAGCAGGAAGGCGTGTAATGAACTGGTACCCGTGGCTGAACACGCCTTACCGTCAGTTGGTCGGACAATATGCCGCAGGCCGTGGTCACCATGCGTTGCTGCTGCATGCTGCCGCCGGCAATGGCGACGAGGCGCTGGCCTATGGCCTGAGCCGCTGGTTGATTTGTCAACGGCATAACGGCGAGAAAAGCTGCGGCGAGTGCCACAGCTGCCGGCTTATGCTGGCGGGCAACCATCCGGACTATCACGTATTGACGCCGGAGAAGGGCAAAAGCAGCCTGGGGATTGAACCTATCCGCCAGGTGATCGAAACCCTTTATTCCCACGCCCAGCAGGGTGGCGCCAAGGTTATCTGGTTGCCGCAGGCGGAATTGCTGACTGAAGCGGCCGCCAATGCCCTGTTGAAAACGCTGGAAGAGCCGCCGGAAAAAACCTATTTCCTGTTGAGCTGCCGCGAGCCTTCACGGCTGCTGGCGACATTGCGCAGTCGCTGTTTCTATTGGCATCTCGCCAGTCCGGATGAGCAACTCAGTTTGCAGTGGTTAAACCGGCAAATGCCGGGCAATCCGGTGGATCTCCTCACTGCGCTGCGGCTGCATGACGGTGCGCCGCTGGCTGCCGAACAACTGCTGCAACCCGAGCGTTGGCAGCAGCGCGGTGCTTTGTGCGCAGCACTGAATGCCGCCTTGCCGCAGCATGACATGCTGTCGCTGTTGCCGGTGTTGAATCACGAAGACGTGGCGGAGCGGCTGCACTGGCTATGCGCATTGCTGGTGGATGCCATGAAGTGGCAGCAGGGCGCGGCGAGTTTTGCGCTTAATCAGGATCAGCAACCGCTGGTACAGCAATTGGCCAGCCAACTGAGCGGCACCTCGCTGCAGCAAGTAGTACAGCAATGGCTTAACTGTCGCCATCAGTTGCTTAACGTAACCGGCGTCAATCGCGAGCTGCTGCTGACCGAACGATTACTCAGTTGGGAGCAGATGCTCGGCGCTACCGGCTATTTTCATCCTCATTCGTTGTAAAAGAGTTAACTATTATGTTGTTAGTAGATTCGCATTGTCATCTTGATGGCCTGGATTACCAGACGCTGCACCAAAACGTGGATGACGCCCTGGCAAAAGCCAAGGCGCGCGATGTCGGTTACGTACTGGCAGTCGCCACCACTTTGCCGGGTTATCAGGCCATGACGCAGTTGATCGGCCCGCGCGATGACGTGGCGTTTTCCTGCGGCGTCCACCCGCTCAATCTTGAGGGCGGTTACGATTACGCAGAGCTGCGTCGTTTGGCGGCGGCAGATCAGGTGGTGGCGCTGGGAGAAACCGGGCTGGATTACTTCTATCAGAAAGACAATCTCGAGCTGCAGCAAGCGTCATTCCGTGAGCATATCCGCATTGGTCGTGCGCTGAACAAACCGGTGATCGTGCATACCCGCGACGCGCGTGAAGATACGCTGGCGATCCTGCGTGAGGAGAACTCGCAGGACTGCGGCGGCGTGCTGCACTGTTTTACCGAAGATATCGCCACCGCAGAAGCGCTGCTGGATCTGGGGTTCTATATTTCCTTCTCCGGCATTTTGACCTTCCGCAATGCGGAGCAACTGCGCGAGGTGGCGCGCTACGTGCCGCTTGATCGCATTCTGGTGGAGACCGATTCGCCGTACCTTGCCCCGGTGCCGCATCGCGGCAAAGAAAACCAACCTGCCTACGTGCGTGATGTGGCTGAATACATGGCGGTATTGAAGGGCGTGAGCCTGGAAACGCTGGCCGAAACCACTACCGCCAACTTTTCACGCTTATTTCACATCGAACTATAATCCTTGGCCTAGGCTTAGCTGTAGTCATTGATGTTGGGATTTTTTTTAAGCTCGTAATTAATCGCTGAAACGGGTAATGTTCCCACCCGTTTTATGGCGGTGGCTGGGCGTTTTTTTGTCTTTTTTGATAAAAAATGGCCGATTTAAGAAAAATACCCGGCTTTGTTCATCGAAACGTGACTGCCATCAAACATTGCGCAGGCTATTTATTTTACTCTGCGTAAAAATTCAAGGGGTGCTCAGACACCCTGAATTGCAGGGGTTTTTCTCCCCCCCTTGCAGCGCGAAGAATCGCGAGAAGTAGCAAAGCACTATTACTCAGGAGCACACTCAACTATGTTCAAGAACGCATTTGCAAACCTGCAAAAAGTAGGTAAGTCGCTAATGCTGCCGGTTTCCGTATTGCCTATCGCAGGTATTCTGCTGGGCGTCGGTTCCGCCAACTTTAGCTGGCTACCTACGGTAGTTTCTCACGTGATGGCGGAAGCCGGCGGTTCAGTTTTCGCCAACATGCCGCTGATTTTCGCTATCGGTGTTGCCCTGGGCTTCACCAATAACGATGGTGTATCTGCGTTGGCTGCGGTCGTGGCTTACGGCATCATGGTGAAAACCATGGCGGTGGTTGCACCTTTGGTTCTGCACCTGCCGGCTGAAGAAATTGCGGCTAAACACCTGGCGGATACCGGTGTGCTCGGGGGGATCATCTCCGGCTCCATCGCGGCCTATATGTTTAACCGCTTCTTCCGTATTCAGTTGCCTGAATACCTGGGCTTCTTTGCCGGTAAGCGGTTTGTGCCGATTATCTCCGGCCTGGCGGCGATCGTTCTGGGCGTAGTTCTGTCCTTCATCTGGCCGCCAATCGGTACGGCTATCCAGACCTTCTCCCAGTGGGCTGCTTATCAGAACCCGGTAGTGGCGTTTGGTATCTACGGCGTGGTTGAACGTGCGCTGGTGCCGTTTGGTCTGCACCATATCTGGAACGTACCTTTCCAAATGCAGATCGGTGAGTTCACCAACGCGGCCGGCCAGGTATTCCACGGCGATATCCCGCGTTATATGGCGGGTGACCCGACTGCGGGTAAACTGTCCGGTGGCTTCCTGTTCAAAATGTACGGTCTGCCTGCTGCCGCTATTGCCATCTGGCATTCAGCCAAGCCGGAAAACCGCGCAAAAGTCGGCGGTATCATGATCTCCGCTGCGTTGACCTCGTTCCTGACCGGTATCACCGAGCCAATCGAGTTCTCCTTCATGTTCGTTGCGCCGATCCTGTACGCAATCCACGCCATTCTGGCTGGTCTGGCGTTCCCGATCTGTATCCTGTTGGGTATGCGTGATGGCACCAGCTTCTCGCACGGTCTGATCGACTTTATCGTGTTGAGCGGTAACAGCAGCAAGATCTGGTTGTTCCCAATCGTGGGTATCATCTACGGTCTGGTGTACTACACCATCTTCCGCGTGCTGATTGCCAAACTGGATCTGAAGACGCCTGGCCGTGAAGACACCGTTTCCGAGCAGGTCGCTCAGGGCGGTTCTGAAATGTCCGCGGCTCTGGTTCAGGCCTTTGGCGGTAAAGATAACATCACCAATCTGGATGCCTGCATCACCCGTCTGCGCGTTAGCGTGGCGGACGTGAGCAAGGTTGACCAGCCTGGTCTGAAAAAACTGGGTGCTGCCGGCGTTGTTGTTGCAGGCTCAGGCGTTCAGGCTATCTTTGGTACCAAATCTGACAACCTGAAAACTGATATGGACGAATACATCCGTAATCACTAATTCAGGCTGGGGAGCTTTGAGGGAGGCGAAAGCCTCCCTTTTTTATTGGCGAGGATTTATTTCTCGGCGTGGCTTTGCAGAAAACGTTCAAACACCGCCAGGGTGTCGCTAGAAATGTGATGCTCAATCCCTTCGCTGTCCAGCTCCGCCGTTTCAGTCGGCACCCCGAGGCACACCAGCAGGTCGACCACAATACGATGGCGGCGGCGCACTTGCTGCGCCAGTTGTTCACCTTCTTCAGTCAGAAAGACCCCGCGATACGGGCGTGACTCTACCAATCCGGCGCTCTTCAGCCGTGCAATGTTCTTGATCGCAGTAGGGTGGGAAACGCCAAAGCGACGGGCGATGTCGGTGGTTCTGGCTTCGCGAGTGGTCAGCAGCAGATCGGCAATCAGTTCGACATAATCTTCGATCAACGCATTCGACTGCGCTTCACGGGCGCGGGTAAAGCGCAGGGCGTGCTCAGCCTCATCCGGCATTTCAGCCAAGGTGGGGCGTTCGGCGTTATCTGACGCGCTTGTTACCATATTCTGAGACGTCCTTTATAGGTTAAGCCAGTGAGTTCCAGACTAATGGAATCCTGCCCTACGTTAGTCTAATGGCGACGCATTATCAATTCGGCCGCCGCATTCAATGACAATAAGAAATATTTGTACACAAAGGTAAAGTATCTTCCATTTTGCATAAAGTGTAGCCGATGCTACATTGTTCTGAGTGTTGGGTGAAAAATAACCAGAATAATATTGAGGGTAAAACATGCGTGAGGCGGCAACCACTACATCGTTAACCGAACGGACCAATACGGCGATTGGTAACGCTTTAGCCGGGCGCAAGCGCGGCGCGTTTACGCCGCTATTGTTCGCCGGGCCGGCGGTGATTGCCTCCATTGCCTACATGGACCCCGGTAATTTCGCCACCAATATTCAGGCCGGTTCAAAGTATGGTTACAGCCTGCTGTGGGTAGTGGTGATGGCCAACCTGATTGCCATGCTGTTCCAGGCGCTGTCGGCCAAGTTGGGCATCGTCACCAACCGTAACCTGGCGGAAATGTGCCGCGATCAATTCTCGCGCCCGGTGGTGATCGGCATGTGGCTGCTCAGCGAGGTGGCGGCAATGGCCACGGATCTGGCGGAGTTTTTGGGTGGGGCTATCGCGCTCGCCTTGCTGTTCCATATGCCGCTGTTGGCGGGGATGGGCGTAACGGCGGTGATCACCTATGCATTATTAATGGTAGAAAAGAAAGGTTTCCGCCCGGTTGAGCTGATGATTGGCGGGCTGGTGGCGATCATTGCCCTGTGCTATCTCGCCGAGATGTTTATCGTGCCGGTCGACTGGCTGGCAGCGGGCTCCGGCATGATAACGCCGCAGTTGCCGGATGCGCAGGCGCTGACCATTGCCGTCGGCATTATCGGTGCCACCGTAATGCCGCACGCCATTTTCCTGCATTCGGGCCTGACCCAGCACCGTACGCCGGCCAGCAACAGCGGCGAACGGCGCAAGCTGCTGCGTTTTTCCAATATCGAGGTGGTGATCGCGCTGGCGATTGCCGGGCTGGTGAATATCGCCATGGTGATTATGGCTTCCAGCGCTTTTCATGCCGGTAACAGCGACGTGGCGGAGATCGGCACGGCGTACCATACGTTGACCCCGCTGTTTGGCGCCGCCGCCGCCGGGATCTTCCTGATGTCACTGATAGCATCCGGTATTTCAAGCTCGGTGGTGGGCACCATGGCGGGCCAGATGATTATGCAGGGGTTTGTCGGTTTCCGCATCCCTGTATGGGTGCGTCGGCTGGTGACCATGATCCCGGCGTTTATCGTGGTGGCGTTAGGGGTTAATGCGACGGACGCGTTGGTCTACAGTCAGGTTGTGCTGAGCCTGGCGCTGCCGGCGCCGATGATTGCTCTGGTCATGTTTACCCGCCGCCGCGACATCATGGGCGAGTTCGTGAACAGCCGCCTCACCAGCCTGGTATCGATCATCGGCACGGTGATTATCATCCTGCTCAACATGGTGCTGCTGCTGCAGACGTTCGGCGTCACCATTCCAGGTCTGGGCTGATTGATAAGCCGTGCGTTTGTTACGGTCACGGCTTGTCTCCTTTCTACAACGCGATCACTCGCATTAAGGCATCGTTTTCGGTGCCGAGTTTTGGCCACCGGTCAGGGCCTTCTCATCGCTGGAAATGCTGCCGGTATTAGCCGCCCATACGCCTTCCTGTGTTTTGGTCACCTGCTGGTGGCCGGCATTCAGGTTCTGGCCGACGGCGGCGATATGGTTGGACTCGACGTCGCCGGTATTTTTTGCCCAAGGGATGGTTTGATCGCCGGCTTGGGCGATGCCGCTAAATGCCATCGGTATCACCAGCAGCGCGGTATGAATGAAGGTTTTGATTTTCATGATCTCAATGTCCGTTGATGCATAGGGTACGGTAAATCCGTGCCATAGCGATTCAGGGAAAAGCAATTGAGGGTGGGGGATTACCTAAGGTCAGTCTGATTGCGGCTGGCGGTCTGGGATCCGCACTACGCCCTGTCTATTCAGTCTAGAACGGGTTATCAGTGACCATCAGCAGGCTGATGTAAATGAAGCCCATGATTTATATCAGCGCATGTAAAAATGTTACATTGGAAATAATTACCACGCTTACTATGTAGGCATTTTCAGGATACCTAAACCGACAGCCATCCTTCACTTCCCTGGCCGGTATGACTCAATAATAGGCGGTTATTACACGCCGTAGCGTTTGTTTCCTCCCGAAGTGATGCAGTAACGCCCGCCTCGTGGGCCTATACATATTCTTCCTGACGAACAGGGGCATCCGGCATCACTTTCCACGTTGCGCTTTGGCGTTGGTCGATATACTGGCTGCTTTGGCGCAGGTGCCTGGCGGCTTTTTTGATAGCACTTATCACCATGGCACAAGGACTTTATAGAAACCCATTGGCTCGATTGATTATCCGGTGTGATTTTTGCCCAATTATCGCTCTCTTGGTAAATGGTGATACTTTGCCCACGTTTTAGGGACGTAATGACTTTACCGTTCGGTGCGTTTCGGACGTTGAGCCGTTCGGCCGCTACATATTTAGTGGGTAAAGCGGCATCATTTTGCGGTTGAGGGGGGTGTTCGCCGATATCTAATGCCTGATTGGCCTGCGGCGTATAAACATGGGCCGTTGAGGTGCCGGATTGCGGCATCGATGTGTTTTTTTCTGATTTATTGTCAGATTTGAATACAAACCAAAGAACGATAGCGGCGATTACCAGTATTCCTACGCCTTGATTGTTCTTTTTGCTTGCCATCAGTCTTCACCATCCAAACTGGATAAATACTAAGGCTAGACGCAGTTTAAAAACGTATCAATAAAAGGATATTTTATTATTATCATCTAATAATATTATTATTTAACTCACTGTTTGTTCTGCAATTTAATTTCACCGTCGGGTTCTCCCAACGGTGAATGATACCCTATAGCTTTCAAATTGCAGCCAGGCGCCCAACTGGCTCATCCTCAGGCGCTGACTTGCGTAAGTCACTGGGGTGAGCGCATGCAGGTAACGACGCTGCAGCTTGCAAGATGACGGGTATATAACGATATTACAAATTGCCCACTCCGCCATCAATCTGCAGCTCGGCCCCGACCATAAACGCGGATTCGTCAGATGCGAGGAACACGGCCGCTTTCGCCAGTTCCAGCGGCGTGCCCATGCGGCCGATTGGCACCAGGGCACGGATGTCATCGCGCAGCGCCTGCTCATCCTCTTCTTTCAAGCCCAGCTTGCCCAATGCCGGTGTTTCGGTCGGGCCAGGGCTCAGGCCATTGACCCGAATACCCCGCGGATGCAATTCACCGGAAAGCGTTCTGGCCAGCGACAGCAGGCCGGCCTTGCTGGCGGCGTAAACGCTGCTTAGTGGCAGGCCGATATGCGCGCTGACCGAGCCGCACAGAATAATCGAGGCTGGATTCGCCAAGAGTGGCAGCAGCGCCTGAATTAAGAAAAATGGCCCTTTGAGGTTGATGTCCATCAGCCGTTGATAGCTCAGCTCATCCCATTGCTGCAGCGGAAGGTGGGTGACGTCACCGGCGTTGATATACAGCACGTCAAGGCGCGGCCAGTGGCTGGTCAACTGTTGCGCTAAAGCTTGCTGTTGGCGGATATCCCCGGCATCACTGCGCAACAGCAACACGTCGCCCAGCGCTTTCCCCGCTGCGTCGAGGCCGCTTTGGCTGCGGCCGGTGATCGCCACGGTGGCGCCTTCGGCAATAAACTGGCGCGCGGTTTCCAGACCAATCCCGCTGGTGCCGCCGGTGATCAACGCGTATTTACCTTTAAGTCGTGACATAACCTGCCCTCTGTTTCCCGTTGGTAGCGCCATTATTTGCGCTATAGTATCTTTTGCATAGTAGGCACCTTTTGGATACTAAGGTACGGAGTGGGATGAAATGACGACGGTGGCGCTTTCGGCAGCGGAAAAAAATTTAACGGCGTTGCCGGCAACAGACGAGCCTTGCCCCATGGTGGGGTTTGTGAATCTGGTGGCGGGGAAATGGGCGATCCCGATCCTCTACAGGCTGATCATGATCGACGGCCCGGTACGCTTCAGTGAGTTGCAGCGCGCGGTGGTGCCGATCGCCCAGAAAGAGCTGACGCGTCAACTGCGGCAGTTCGAACAGCGCGGCCTGGTTACGCGGCAGGTATTTCCGGAAGTCCCGCCGCGTGTTGAATACCGGATTACGGCGCTGGGCATATCCCTGCGCCCGACGCTGGACTCGCTGGCCGAGTGGATGCGTGCGCATGCACCGCAATTGAACGCTGACTAATCGCCGATCCCCGGCGGGTTGATGGTGGAACGCTCGACCTTTTCATCATGTTCGCCCCAACGGTCCAGCACCTGCGCGTATTCGCCGCTGACGATCACGCCATTAATGGCAGCGTTAATGGCGGCGACCAGGCCATTATCTTTTTTGGTGGTCACTGCGACATAAGCGACGTTAGGGCCGATGCCGACCATTTTGGTTTTGCCGGTTAGCGCCGCTTTATAGGCGCCGGTAGAGTGGGGGCCAAAGAAAGCGTCGGCGCGCCCGGACTGAATGCTCAGGTTGGCGGCGGCGTCATCGGTGACATAAATCGGCTGCACCGGCGCCAGACCGTTGGCGCGGTTCTGTTTATCCCAACCGAGCAGGATGTTTTCCTGATTCGTACCGGAACCGACAATAATCCGCAGCCCGGCAACGTCCGCCGGCCGGTTGATGGAGGCGATCTTGCTGGTGGATTTCACATAGAAACCCAGCGTATCTACGCGGTATGTGGCGAAATCAAATTTGGTTTTCCGCAGCTTGGTGACGGCAATATTAAAAATGGCGGCATCGTACTTACCGGAAGTAATGCCAAGTGGCCAGTCCTCCCAGGAGGTGGGCACAAGATTCAGTTCCAGCCCCAGGCTGTCCGCCACCAGTTGCGCGATATCCGGGTCGCTGCCGATCAAGGTTTTATTGTCTTCGGCAAACAGCGCCAGCGGCGGGGAGTTTTCAGACGCCACCGCTACGGTTAACTTGCCCGGTACGGCAAAATGGTAATTCGCCGGGATCAAAGCGACGGCAGCCGGGTTTTTGAGCGCGCGTATATGTTGCTGATTGGCCTGCAGATCGATAATGTTTTTGCTTTCCGCCTGGGCCGCACCGCACAGCAGCAGCACGCCCAGCGCCAGGGTTTTGAGTGACATGGTGTTTTCTATCCTTTGCTAATCATAGAGTTACTATTGGCGGCGGCCGCGGGCAAGTAAAGCAACAATAGTGAATAACCAAAGTGAAAAAAATCAGATGATTGCCGCAGTGATCTAATGGCAGAGGCATAGTTAGCCTGGCAGGTTGCCTGATTCTGCATCACTCGACGCGATAAGTGCGCAATCAGGTTGAAAGCAGTAGAATTTGTCACTCATACTGCGTACAGATTATTTTCCTCAACAAGGAATGCCAGATGGCCGAAGAAACGATTTTCAGTAAAATTATCCGCCGCGAAATCCCTGCTGATGTGGTCTACCAGGACGAACTGGTCACCGCGTTCCGTGATATCTCACCTCAGGCTCCGACCCATATTCTGATCATCCCCAATGTCTTGATCCCAACGGTAAACGACGTAACCGCAGAGCACGAAGCGGCGCTGGGTCGCATGATCACCGCCGCGGCGAAAATTGCCGAACAGGAAGGCATCGCCGAAGACGGCTATCGCCTGATTGTTAATTGCAATCGCCATGCCGGCCAGGAGGTCTATCATATTCATATGCACCTGGTCGGTGGCCGTTCGTTGGGGCCGCTGCTGTCACGCTAACCGAGGTCAATCATGCGCTATAGCAAAACCCTGCGTTGTCTGATGGCGCTGGCGTTACCCGCCGCAATGCTGATGGGCTGCAGCAATCGGCCCGGCATTGCGGTTAACGAGCGGCAGGCGGTGGTGATGGATTCGCCGGTGCTTACCGCAGGTATCGTGGCCGATAACCCATCGATTAAGGATGCCTCCGGGCGCGTGATGGCCACTTCGGTGCTCAGCAACAACCAACCGACACCGGTAACGGTGCATTACCGCTTTTACTGGTATGACAATCAGGGGCTGGATATTCGGCCCTTTGAAGAGCCGCGCACCGTTACCGTTGCGCCAAATTCAGACGCTGAAATTTACTCGATTAACGGCAACCTTGATGCCAAGCGCGTGCGTCTGTATCTATTCTTGTAAGCTCTTGCTTTAGTTGTTGGAGAGGGATAATGAAAAAGTATCTAGTTGTCGCACTGGCCGCGTTGACGTTAAGCGGCTGTTTGTCACGTCCCCCAGAGTCTGAACAGCCACCGGCCACCGTTGAGCCGGCCAAACCGCCGGTGGTGGTAGAGCCGCCGCAGCAGCCGCAACCCCAGCCGCCCATTGGCGAGCCGGTACCGCAACCGCCAAAAATCCAGCAACTTGACTGGCTGAGCAGCGTGCAACCGCTGGTGAACCAGATGCTGAAAGCCGATGGCGTCAACCCGGGCAGCGTGCTGTTGCTGGACAGCGTGAAGAACAACACCAACGGCTCATTGCAAACCGCTAAAGCCACCTCCGCGTTGCACAAGGCGCTGGCATCGAACCAAACCTTCTCCGTCGTGCCGGAAGCGCAACTGGCGACCGCCAGGCAGACGCTGGGTCTGTCGGCGGATGACAGCCTGGGGTCGCGCAGCAAGGCCATTGGCCTGGCGCGTATCGTCAGCGCACAGTACGTGTTGTACAGCGATGTTAGCGGCGACGTGAAGTCTCCAACGCTGGATATGCAGTTGATGCTGGTACAAACCGGTGAAATCGTCTGGTCAGGCAATGGCGCCGTTACCCGCTGAGGCCGCACTGCGAAGGCTGATTGAGAGCGAACTGCCGGCGGTGAAAACCGCCGGTTGTCGTTTCAGCCCGGTGCAGGGGCTGACCGGCGAAAGTTGGCGCATTGACGGTGAGGGCGTGCAATTGTTGGCGCGCCAGCAAAGCGCAGAGAAAACGGCGCTCGGCGTGAGCCGGCGGCGAGAGGCGCGTGTGTTGCGCCGTGCAGGCGAAGGCCTGGGCCCGCAGGTTTTAGCGCAGAATAATCAATGGATTATCCTGGAGTGGTTGGCTGGTGACGTTGTCACTGAGGCATATTTTACGCGCCTGAATCAGCACGGCGAGCTGGCGCGATGGGTTACCCGTTTGCACCGGCGGCCGCTCAGCGGTTATCCGTTGAACCTGCATCGGCAGTTTGCCCGTTACTGGCAGCAGTTGGATCGTCGGCGTTTGACGCCTGCCTGGCTGCGGCTGCATCAGCGCTTCTTGCAAGCCCGCCTACCGTCTCCGCTGAAAATAGCCCCGCTGCATATGGATATCCATCCGGGCAATTTGATTGCACAGGGTGAAGGAGTACGGCTGATTGACTGGGAGTACGCCGCCGACGGTGACATCGCACTGGAGATTGCTGCGTTGTTTCGCAGCAACGCGTGGTCTGCGGCCAATCAGCAGCATTTTTTGCAGCACTATTCCCAACAGGGCTACAACGACTTGCCGCTGCTGAGCACTCAGGTGCAGCGCTGGTTGCCGTGGGTGGATTACCTGATGCTGTTATGGTTTGAAGTGCGCTGGCAACAAACCGGCGATAGCGAATTTTTACGCTGGGGCGCAGTGCAGCGCCGGCGTTTTTGTTTATCATCCCCATGTTCTGAATGAATAATGAAGTGAGGTGGCCGTGGGCCCAGTAATGTTAGATGTCGCCAGCTATGAGCTGGATGCCGAAGAACGTGAGATTTTAAAACACCCGCTGGTCGGCGGACTTATCCTGTTCACCCGCAACTTCCATGATGCGCAGCAGTTGCGTGAACTGGTGCGCCAAATCCGCGAGGCTTCCCACGATCGGCTGGTGGTGGCGGTGGATCAGGAAGGTGGGCGCGTCCAGCGTTTCCGCGAAGGGTTCACCCGCCTGCCGGCGGCGCAGTCGTTCGCCGCATTGAACGAAGCCCATGAGGCTGGGCGTCTGGCGCAGGAGGCCGGCTGGCTGATGGCGGCGGAAATGATCGCGCAGGATATCGACATCAGCTTCGCGCCGGTGCTGGATATCGGTCACGTCAGCGCGGCGATTGGCGAACGCTCGTTCCACAGCGATCCGCAACAGGCGTTGGCGATGGCCGAACGTTTTATCCTGGGTATGCACAGCGCCGGGATGAAAACCACCGGCAAGCATTTCCCCGGCCATGGCGCCGTCAGTGCAGATTCACATAAAGAAACCCCGCGCGATCCACGCCCACTGGCGCAGATCCGTGAGCATGATATGGCGATCTTCCGTGAATTGATCAACCGTCAGTTGCTGGACGCCGTGATGCCGGCGCACGTCATCTATACTGAAGCGGACCCGCGTCCGGCCAGCGGTTCGCCGTACTGGCTGCAACAAATCCTGCGCCAGGAGCTGGGCTTTGACGGCGTTATTTTCTCCGACGATCTGTCGATGGAAGGGGCTGCCATCATGGGCAGTTACGCTGAGCGCGGCCAGGCGTCGCTGGATGCCGGCTGTGACATGATCCTGGTGTGCAATAACCGCCAGGGTGCGGTCAGCGTGCTGGATAACCTGTCCCCGGTCAAAGCAGACCGGGTGAAGCAGTTATATCATCGCGGTCAGTTCACCCGTCAGGAATTGCGTGATTCTGTGCGCTGGCAGCAGGCGCACAAAGAGCTGAGTGCGCTCAGCGAACGCTGGGAAGAGCATAAGCAGCAGAGTGCCGGGTGAACCCAGGGCGTCGTAATGCGGCGTAGTAAATGATGAGGGCTGCGGCGCGGCCCTCGGCTTGTTGCGAGGATCCACATGATTATCTATTTGCATGGCTTCGATTCCACCAGTCCCGGCAATCATGAAAAGGTTTTACAACTGCAGTTCATTGATCCGGACGTGCGTTTTATCAGCTACAGCACCTTGCACCCACGCCATGATATGCAGCATCTGTTGAAAGAGGTGGACAAGGCGGTTCAGCAGGAAGGGGATAAGCATCCGCTGATCTGCGGGGTGGGACTGGGCGGTTTCTGGGCCGAACGCATCGGTTTCCTGTGCGGCATCCGGCAGGCGATCTTTAACCCTAATCTGTATCCTGAAGAACATATGCACGGCAAAATCGACCGGCCGGAAGAGTACCGCGATATCGCCACCAAGTGCGTCGAGGATTTCCGCGAGAAAAACCGCGATCGCTGCCTGGTCGTGCTTTCCCGTCAGGATGAGGTGCTGGACAGCAAGCGCAGTGCAGAACTGTTGCACAAGTACTACGAAATCGTCTGGGATGAGCAACAGACCCACAAGTTCAAAAATATCTCGCCGCACCTGCAACGCATCAAGGCGTTCAAGAGCCTGCTTTAACAGTTTCATAACGCCTGACGCCGCCGCAACGATTGCTTTTTACCGGCAAGAGTTGCGGCATTTTTTGTCAAAAAAGCCCCGTTTTGCCCGCCCGGCGGCAAAATTTAAAACTGTGACGCAACGCTAACTATTTGAATCACAATCCTCAAAAATTCCCCTCGTCCAGCCTTTAACCAAAAAAGTTTGATGCACATCAATTTTGGTATGACCAAATAACCTCACATGCTATTCTGGCTTTAGATAGCAGGTTTATTTTACGCGAACCCTATGTATTCTAAGGATATTATTTATTTACCCTTGGATAACAATTGGTTCACATTTAGGGGGTTATTTTGACAACGCCAAAGAAAAAAATCGTTATTGTCGGCGGTGGCGCCGGTGGCCTGGAACTGGCGACCAGTCTGGGCCATAAACTCGGCCGCAAGCACAAAGCCGAGATCACGCTGGTGGACCGTAACCACAGCCATCTGTGGAAACCGTTGCTGCATGAAGTAGCAACCGGTTCCCTTGATGACGGCGTGGACGCGCTGAGCTACCTGGCGCATGCACGTAATCACAATTTCAGCTTCCAACTGGGATCGCTGACCAACATTAACCGTGAAACGCAAACGCTGCAGCTGGCGCAAATCTGCGACGAGCAGGGTGAAGAACTGGTGCCAGAGCGCGAGTTGCCTTATGACATTCTGGTCATGGCGCTGGGCAGTACCTCGAACGATTTCGGCACCGCAGGCGTAAAAGATCACTGCATCTTCCTGGATAACCCGCATCAGGCACGCCGTTTCCACAATGAAATGCTGAACCTGTTCCTGAAATTCTCGGCGCAACCGGGGCAGAAAGAGCGGGTGAACATCGCCATCGTCGGCGGCGGCGCCACCGGCGTGGAACTGTCCGCCGAGCTGCACAATGCGGTGAAACAGCTGCACAGCTATGGTTTCGAAGGCCTGGACAACAGCGCGTTGAACGTGACTCTGGTCGAAGCGGGTGAGCGCATTCTGCCTGCGTTGCCGCCGCGCATTTCCGCCGCTGCGCACCAGGAATTGAACAAACTGGGCGTGCGCGTACTGACCAACACCATGGTCACCAGTGCGGATGCCAATGGCCTGAATACCAAGGGCGGCGAATTTATCGATGCCGATCTGATGGTATGGGCGGCCGGCATCAAGGCGCCGGACTTTATGAAGGACATCGCCGGGCTGGAAACCAACCGCATTAATCAGCTGGTGGTGGAGCCGACGCTGCAGACCACTCGCGATCCGAACATTTTCGCCATCGGCGACTGCGCCTCCTGCCCGAAAGAAGGCGGCGGTTTTGTGCCGCCACGCGCCCAATCGGCGCACCAGATGGCGTCACGCTGCTTCACCAACATTCTGGCGTTGATGAGCGGCCAAGCGCTGAAGCCGTATGTGTATAAGGACCACGGTTCTCTGGTCTCTCTGTCCCGCTTCAGCACCGTAGGTAGCCTGATGGGTAACCTGATGCGCGGTTCGATGATGGTTGAAGGGCGTATCGCGCGCTTCGTCTATATCTCGCTGTACCGCATGCATCAGGTCGCACTGCATGGCTACATCAAAACCGGCCTGATGATGCTGGTTGGCGGCATCAACCGGGTGATCCGCCCGCGTTTGAAAATGCACTGACAGCCGCAGTTATCGACTCGCCCACGCCGGTTCGCCCGCGTGGGTTTTTTTATGCCGGCGCGCAGGCAGCATCGGTGGTTGCGGGGTTAATGGCCAGCACGAAATTTCGTCGGCATGGGTAAAATTCTTAAGATTCCTCCTAAACACCGGTGAGAAGCGGGGTTTCCAGCATCTTTGGTCACATTGTCTTATTGCGGGGATCTGGAACATTGTGCAGACTTTACCTCGTTTACAGACGGCGCGTCGCGCACGCCGTAAACCGGGATACCACGTGCCGCCCATGCGCAAAATAATAAGCGCGGCGCAATGTCGGTAGCGTTCCCGGTACAAATGCGTGGTAACACTTTCAGGAGGATTTCCTGTGAACAAGTCAATGTTAGCCGGTGTTGGGATTGGCGTTGCAGCCGCTCTGGGTATTGCCGCGGTGGCAAGCATGGATGTGTTTTCTTCCGGTCCGCAATTTGCGCAGGTGCTCGCCGCAACGCCGATCAAAGAAACCATCAAAACCCCGCGTCAGGAATGTCGCAATGTGACCGTCACTCACCGTGCGCCCGTGCAGGATGAAAACCGCATTGCCGGTTCCGTGTTGGGTGCGGTAGCCGGTGGCGTGATTGGCCATCAGTTCGGCGGCGGTCGCGGTCGTGACGTTGCGACAGTGGTTGGCGCGCTGGGTGGCGGTTATGCCGGTAACCAGGTGCAGGGGGCAATGCAAAGTAACGATACCACCACCAGCACACAACAGCGTTGCAAAACGGTTTACGACAAATCACAGAAAATGCTGGGTTACGATGTGACCTACAAGATTGGCAATCAGCAGGGCAAGATCCGTATGGATCACGATCCCGGCACCCAGATCCCGCTGGATAAAAGCGGCCAACTGGTGCTGAACAAAGCCTGATCACAGTTTAAGAATTAAACCCGCGGACAGTGTTAGTTCTGATCGTTTAACGCAGTTAAGCGAGCGGCATTAATATTGACGCGGGTTTCTGCTTTATTCCGCCGCCGCTTTACGTCGAGCCGGCATCAACGGCATCTTTTACGCTAATGTATCCGTGCGATTTCCCAGGGCATAACTTCAATAATGCGGCAATATTTGTTATATTATTGTGCAATTGAGCGGGTGTTATGGCGCGATGCCGCACCGGCCAAGCCTGAGATTTTGGTCTCCTGGAGACAGAGATAAAGACATGCTAGATTTCCGCTTTCCGACAGCATTGCAAATGGTACTTAGCGTAGCCTTGGCTGAAAAGCAGGGCTTGCGTTCGACCAGCGCGATCCTTGCCGCCGGTTTGGAAGCCAACCCCAGTTTCATCCGCAAGCTGATGGTGCCCTTGACCAAAAATGGCATTATCGTTTCCACTTTGGGCCGTAACGGCTCGATTCACCTTGGCCGCCCTGTGGAAGAGATCACCCTGCGGGAGATCTATTTGTCCGTCATTGACGATAAACGCATCTGGGCTGCGCGGCCGGAAGGGCCTGCACGTTGTCTGGTCAGCGCCAATGCCTGCTGGTATTTCAAGTCGGTAGTGAATGAGGCGGAAGAGGCATCGCTGGCGGTGCTGGAGCGCCATACGGTTGCGGATGCGTTGGCCGAGCTGGAGCGTGGCGATAAGCGTAGCTGCGCGGAATACGTGGCGGAAACGGCGAAACTCGCGGAGGCTGCGGATAAATAATCTGCGGTGTTGATGCAAAGAAAAAGGTCGGGCTGAGCCCGACCTTTTTTATGCCTGCCGTTGCGGCAGGCGAACTTTTATGCTGCTTGCTGCTGTGTTTTACGCGTCACCATACGGCGCAGGGTAACGTAGAACACCGGCGTCAGGAATAACCCGAACAACGTCACGCCCAGCATGCCGGCAAACACCGTGATACCGGTCACTCCACGCACTTCGGCACCGGCGCCGTGGCCCAGAATCAACGGGATGGTACCGGCAATAAAGGCGATGGAGGTCATTACGATCGGTCGTAACCGCAGGCGGCAGGCTTCCAGCGCCGCTTCCATAATGCCTTTGCCCTGCAATTCAAGCTCGCGGGCGAACTCGACGATCAAAATGGCGTTCTTGCAGGCCAGCCCCATCAACACCACCAGCCCCACCTGCACGAACACATTGTTGTCACCGCCGGTCAGCCAGACGCCGAACAGCGCCGACAGCATGGTCATCGGCACAATAAGGATCACCGCCAGCGGCAGCGTCCAGCTTTCGTACAGCGCGGCCAACGCCAGGAACGCCAGCAGTACCGCCACCGGGAATACGATAATCGCCGCATTGCCTTGGGTCGACTGTTGGTAGCTCAGATCGGTCCACTGGATGTTCATGCCGTTCGGCAACAGTTTGGCGGCCATCGTCGTCAGTTCGCTCATGGCCTGCGTAGACGACAGGATGCGCGGATCGGCATCGCCAATCAGGTCCGCCGCCGGGAAGCCGTTATAACGGATCACCGGGTCTGGCCCGTAGGTGGTACTGATGTTGACCATGCTGCCAATCGGCACCATTTCACCCTTATCGTTGCGGGTGCGCAGGTTGGCGATATCCTCCACGCTGTCGCGGAATTGACCGTCGGCCTGCGCGATGACTTGCCAGGTGCGGCCATAGCGGTTGAAGTCATTGATGTAAGACGAACCCAAATAAGTCTGCAGCGTGCCGAATAGCGCGTTGAGCGGCACACCCTGCGCCTTGGCCTTGTCGCGGTCGATTTTCGCTTCCAACTGCGGCACGTTGGCCTGATAAGACGAGATCGGGAAACTCATGCCCGGCGTTTGCATGATGCTGCCCGACAGGGTATTGATCGCGGTTTGCAGCGCGCCATATCCGAGACCGGCGCGATCCTGGACATACAGCGAATAACCGGAACCCTGTCCGATACCGAGGATTGGCGGCGGCATGATCGAGAAGGCGAACCCTTCCTGAATCTGCGAGATGCGCGCATTGATCTCGGCGTTGATCTGCGCCGCGCTGCGAGTGCGGGTGCTTAAAGATTCAAGCGCGAAGAACACGGTGCCGGTATTGGGCGTATTGGTAAATTGCAATGCATTCAGCCCCGGGAAGGCTACCGCGTCCGTCACCCCGTCGACGCTCAGACCGATGGCGCTCATTTTACGGATCACCGCATCGGTACGCTCCAGTGACGCACCCTCCGGCATTTTCACCCCGCCAATCAGATAAAGCTTATCCTGCGTCGGGATAAATCCGCCAGGCACGGTTTTAAACATTACGCCCGCGGCGCACAACAACAGCACGTACACCACGAACACCGCGCCGCGTTTGCCGAGCGCACGGGAAACCCCGCGCTGATAGCGCTGTGAGCTGCTGGCAAAGAAGCGGTTGAACGGACGGAACAGCCAACCGAACAGCCGGTCGATCAGGCGCGATGGCATGTCCTTCGGTGCGCCGTGCGGTTTCAGCAGCAATGCCGCCAGCGCCGGCGACAGGGTCAGCGAGTTGATGGCCGAAATCACGGTCGAAATGGCGATGGTGACGGCGAACTGCTTATAAAACTGGCCGGTTACGCCGGACAAAAATGCCATCGGCACGAACACCGCGCACAGTACCACCGCGATGGCGATGATCGGCCCGGACACTTCGCGCATCGCCTGGTGCGCCGCCGCCAGCGGCGATAAACCTTCCTCGATATTACGTTCGACGTTTTCCACCACCACGATGGCGTCATCGACTACGATACCGATCGCCAGCACCAGCCCGAACAGGCTGAGCGTATTGAGCGAGAAGCCCAGCAGGTACAGCGCGGCGAAGGTACCGACGATGGAAATAGGCACCGCCAGCAGCGGGATGATCGAGGCGCGCCAGGTTTGCAGGAACAGGATCACCACCAGCACCACCAGCAGCACCGCTTCGAGCAGGGTATCTACCACCGCGCGGATCGAATCGCGGACGAACACCGTTGGGTCGTACGGCGATTTCCAGCTCATGCCATCCGGGAAGCGGGTCGACAGTTCGGCCATTTTGGCCCGTACCGCATCGGACAGCTCGATGGCGTTAGCGCCAGGCGCCTGGAAAATACCGATCCCGACGGCATCCTTATTATTGAGTTGGGCGCGCAACGCATAGCTGCCGGACCCCATTTCAATGCGCGCCACGTCGCGCAGGCGCACTATCTCGCCGTTGTCGCCGCTCTTGAGGATAATATTGCCGAACTCTTCCTCGGTTTGCAGGCGGCCCTGGGCGTTAATGGAAAGCAGATAATCGCTGCGGTTCGGCATCGGCTCTGCACCCAGTTGGCCGGCGGAAACCTGCACGTTCTGCTCCTGCATGGCGGTGACCACGTCAGAAGCGGTCAGCCCGCGCGAGGCGACCTTATTCGGATCCAGCCAGACGCGCATGGCGTATTCACCGGCGCCGAAAATCTGCACCTGGCCGACGCCCGGCAGACGGGCCAACTCATCTTTGACCTTCAGAGTGGCGTAGTTACGCAGATACAGTGAATCGTATTTACCGGAAGGGGAAACCAGATGCACCACCAGCGTCAGGGCCGGGGACTGCTTCTGCGTGGTTACCCCTTGGCGGCGCACGTCTTCAGGCAGGCGCGCCTCGGCTTGTGCCACGCGGTTTTGCACCTGCACCTGCGCCTGGTCGGGATCGGTTCCCGGGCGGAAGGTCACGGTGGTTACCAGCACGCCGTCAGAACCGGCCACCGATTTCATGTACATCATGTGTTCGACGCCGTTGATTGCCTCTTCCAGCGGCGTAGCCACCGTTTCGGCAATCTCTTTCGGGTTGGCGCCTGGGTATTGGGCGCGCACTTGCACGCTTGGGGGCACCACGTCGGGGTATTCGCTGATCGGCAATAGCGGGATCGCAATAACGCCACCGACGAAAATCAGGATCGACAGCACCGCGGCAAAAATCGGCCGGTCGATGAAAAAGCGGGAAAAATCCATGGGTCAGGGTTCTCTGCTGGTGGCTTAGTTGACTGCGGAAACGGGAGCGTTGGCTGCCATCACGACGGTTTTCGCATTGACCGGCATCCCTGACATAAACACTTTCTGCATGCCGTCGACGATCACCCGATCGCCCGCCGACAGGCCTTTCTGCACGATGCGCAATCCATCTGCCACGCGGCCCACTTCGATATCGCGCCGCTGCGCCTTGCCGTCCTTGTCGACGACATAAACGAATTTGCGGTCCTGATCGGTCATCACCGATTTATCGTCGATCAGCGTGGCGTTGAACTCGGCGCTGCCGGGCATCTGCACACGTGCAAACAGCCCAGGAGTGAAGCGGCGCTCGTGGTTTTCGAGCTGGGCGCGCATGCGAATGGTGCCGGTGCCGGCATTCAACTGGTTATCGGTGAAATCGACAACGCCCTGATGCGGGTAGCCGTCTTCACCCACCAGGCCGACCTTGACCGGTAACTTCGCCTGCGGATCCTGGCTGCGTTGGCCATCGCGTGCCATGTTCTGGTAACGCAGGAAAGTGGCTTCATCGACGTCGAAATAAACATAAACTTTATCGAGCGACACCAGCGTAGTGAGCACGCTGGCGCTGTCCCCGGTGGTGACCAGGTTACCTGCGGTGATCATGGCACGGCTGGCGCGCCCGTCGATCGGGGCGGTTACTCGGGTAAAATCGAGATTCAGCTGTGCGATATCGAGCTGGGCCTGAGCCGCCAGCACGTTGCTCTGCGCCTGTGCGGCGGAGGAGCGGCGCTGTTCCCATACCTCGGTCGAGATCGCCTGGGTGCCGATCAGTTTTTCGGTACGACTGGATTCACTGCGGGCCAATGCCGCCTGATTACGAGCCCGCACCAGCTCGGCTTGCGCCTGTTCGCGGGCGGCGCGGTAGGTGCGATCGTCGATGGTGAACAGCACCTGGCCTTTTTTCACCTCATCGCCTTCGGTGTAATTCACCTTATCGATATAGCCGGAAACCCGCGGGCGTAGCTGAACGCTTTGCACCGCTTCGATCCGGCCGTTAAAGGCATCCCACTGGCTGATGGGTTTTATCACCACGTTAGCAGCGCTGACGGCCGGTGGCGGGGGAGCCGCATTTTGAGCGACGCTGTTGTCGCACCCTGCCAGCAGGGCGACCAGCAGCGCTACCGCTGAAAGGCGCGCGCTGAAACCGATGCTGTGAGCGTTAAACAATGAGTTTGGCTGGCTTGGCATTATTTTTATTCCATGGGTGAGCGCGGTCAGGCCATACACCCGGCCCTGTTATCCGGGTAACGTCCCTGGCCTGTGACCGGCGGCAGAGCGGTTGCGTCGTTCATCGGCACAACGTTAGTTTTTTGAAACACATTGTTGTCACATTAATGTATTAATATCGGTTACATTAACCGGATGGATTATAGAAGCGCCTGTTGAATAAATGCAATAATAAAAATTGCATTTAATGCGAAACTGCTGCAACGTAGTGACATCGGGCAGCGGATTTACCTGCCAATGTCATGGGAGCGTCAGCATGAACAGCACGGGTTTTATTACCGATTTGATTGAGTGGATTGACAACAATCTGGAAGAGAAGCTGGATATCAACACCGTGGCGGACCGCGCGGGGTATTCCAAATGGCACCTGCAGCGCATGTTCAAACGCCAGACCGGCTACGCGTTGGGGGAGTATATCCGCATGCAGAAACTGAAAGTTTCCGCAGAGCGCCTGGCCAACAGCGGCGAGCCTATCGTCAGCGTGGCGATATCACTCGGCTTTGACTCGCAGCAATCCTTCAATCGCAGTTTTAAACGCCAATTCGGCCAGACTCCGGGCGACTGGCGCCGCGCCGTGATGCAGCCGCATATCGCCGCCAGTCGCGCACACTGAGGCGGATTGCAGACACAAAAAGCCTGAACTTGCGTTCAGGCTTTTTCTTTAAAAGATGGCGGTGAGGGAGGGCTTGATTCGCTGCGCTCACCCTGCGGGCCGCCTTTGTCGGTCCAAAACGCATGCGTTTTGTCAAACCCTGTCGAGGCTTTTCACCCCTCCTGGTGGGAGGATTTATAAAGCAAAAAAGCCTGGACGCAAATCCAGGCTTTCTCTTTAAAAGATGGCGGTGAGGGAGGGCTTGATTCGCTGCGCTCACCCTACGGGCCGCCTTTGGCGGTCCAAAACGCATGCGTTTTGTCAAACCCTGTCGAGGCTTTTCACCCCTCCCGGTGGGGGATTTATAAAGCAAAAAAGCCTGGACGCAAATCCAGGCTTTCTCTTTAAAATATGGCGGTGAGGGAGGGGTTCGAACCCTCGATACACTTACGCGTATACACACTTTCCAGGCGTGCTCCTTCAGCCACTCAGACACCTCACCGTATTTTTTCGTTGCGTACTCTCTGGTGCAACGGGGCGCTACTATAGGGAGTGGGGGCGAGCCGGTCAAGCAGAATTTCTGCGTTTCGGCGCGTCCGCTCACGTGCTGCTCAGTTTGTCGAAAACTGCGGCGAACCCTGTGGATCCTTAGGCCTGCTGGCGTTTTCCCTGTCTTGCAGACAACAAAAAAGCCTGGACGCGAATCCAGGCTTTCTCTTCAGAATATGGCGGTGAGAGAGGGGTTCGAACCCTCGATACACTTACGCGTATACACACTTTCCAGGCGTGCTCCTTCAGCCACTCAGACACCTCACCGTTTTGTAGCATCGCTAACGCATTGCGCTGTCGACGGGCGCTAATGTAGGAGAATCTGATCCCAGCGTCAACCCTCTTGTGACATAACAATGACTGTTTAGCTAAAGTTGCAGCAATTTGCTGATTTCCCGAGCGATAAACCGCTGCCCAATGCGTACCCGAGGGATAGTAACGATGCTAAATTATCTCACAGACTAATGTTTGAGTGTATTGGTATACAACAGCTCAATATACCAGCAGAGAAGTCTTTGGCTGTGCTGTTATATGCATTAATACTGGATTATTAGTCATATGTGTCGCTAAATAGATCGCTGCTGACGCGGAGGATTTGGCAAGGAATATCACACCGCCGCGCAGGTTGCCGGGCCGTACGCCGGCGATAACGCAGACAGGGACTGATCAATTAAAATAACGGACTCGACGAATTTCAACGGGCAGCCAGCGGCGCTGCGGCTTGAAATACGACGGGCATCATGCAGCAGAGGTTCATTTTGACTCCATCGGACTCCATGCCGGCGGCGCATCAGCGTCACGCCATCCCCCCGGGCGCCGGGGCACTGTTTTTTATCCAAATCTTCGCCACGTTGGGTTTTGCCGTGCTGTACTCCACGCTGGTGCTCTACGCCACCAAACGCCTGGGCTTCAGCGAAGGCAGCGCAAACGCCATGATGGGCGTGTTCGGCGCCTTCAACTATGGGCTGCATATGTTCGGCGGCTACCTGGGCGGGCGCTTTCTGAGTAACCGCAACCTGTTCGTACTGGGTATGGTGCTGCAGGTGATCGGCTGCGCGCTGATTGCCGTGGCGGGCGTTTGGGGCCTGTACTGGGGGCTGGCGATGTTCCTGACCGGCAGCGGGCTGAACGTCACCTGCATCAATATGATGCTTACCCAGCGTTTCAAGCCGGATGACGATCGGCGCGAATCGGCGTTTTTGTGGAACTACGCCGGGATGAACCTCGGCTTCTTCGTTGGTTTTACCGTGGCCGGCTATTTCCAGTTGAGCGAAAATTATCGTGCGCTGTTCCTGTTCGCCACGCTGGGCAATGCGGCGGCGATTATCGTTGCCGTCAGCCGTTGGCGCATTCTGGCCGATCTCAACACGCCGTTGCATGACGCCAGCCGCGCGCAATACCGCTGGCGTATGCTGGTCGGGCTGGCAGTATTGGTGGTGCTGGTGCCCATTATCCGGGTGATGCTGACCCATGCGGAATTCAGCGGCCACTTTGTGATTGGCCTCGGCGTACTGATTTTCCTGATGCTGTGCGTGGTCACACTGCGTCACCACCCGCGCACAGAGCGCCGTCGCATGGTGGCCTATCTGATTCTGGCGCTGGGCTCATTGGTATTCTGGGCGCTGTACCAGTTGGCGCCTATGGGGCTGATGCTGTTCTCCGAGCACAATATCAACCTGAACGTCTACGGTATTCAGGTCGCTCCGCAGTGGATCCAGAATATCAACACGTTGGTGATCGTCGTGGGTGGGCCGCTGATGGCCTGGTGGTTTAACCGCTTGCGAGCCCGTGGCTGCAATATCGATATCCCGTTGCAATTCTCCGGCTCGTTGTTTTGCATCGGGTTGGGTATGCTGGTGTTACCGTTGGGCATCAGCCTGGCCGGCGGCGACGGGCTGGTGGCGTTTAAATGGATCGCAATCAGCTACATACTGCAAAGCATTGGCGAACTGATGATCTCCCCGATCGGCTACGCGATGATCGGCAAGCTGGCGCCACCGCGTTATCAGGGCGTCATGATGGGCTGCTGGATGATGGTCACCGGTGTCGCTTCGGTGTTGGCGGGCTATGTCTCCGGCCTGATGCCGGAAAACAGCGGCAGCACTCCGGCGCTGACCAACCCCGGCTACAGCGAAATATTCAGTGCGCTTGGCTGGGGGGCGGCGGGCGTTGGCGTGGTGATGTTGATCCTGATCCCGCTGTTGCGCCGGTTGATAAGGCACGATGCCCCCGTAGCCGCCTGAGATCTCTGCAGGATAAAAAAACAGCCCCACTGGTCGGGGCTGTTTGCGTTTTTGGCTTTAACGCTTGCATCTGTCGGCGAATCGCGGAAATCTGGATGAAAATGCATAAAAAACAGACGGAGTCTGACCGATGAACATCATTTATTACCACCCCTTATTTAACGCCCAGGATTGGTTGGCAGGCATCAAACAGCGTCTGCCGCAGGCCAACGTTCGCGAATGGCAACCCGGCGACGATCGCCCGGCGGATTATGCGCTGGCGTGGCGTCCGCCGCATGAGATGCTGGCTAACCGCCGGCAACTGAAAGGGGTGTTCGCCCTGGGAGCGGGCGTCGATGCCATTCTCGAGCAAGAGCGCCAACATCCCGGCACGCTGCCGGCGGGTGTCCCGCTGCTGCGCCTGGAGGACACCGGCATGGCGCAGCAGATGCAGGAATATGCGTTGAGCTACGTGCTACGTTACTTTCGTCGTTTCGACGAGTATCACTTGCTGCAACAGCAGCAAAAATGGCAGCCGCTCGATCCCCACCAACAGGATAATTTCATCATTGGCATCCTCGGGGCAGGTGTTCTGGGGAAAAGCGTGGCGCAAAAGTTGGTGGAGTTAGGTTTTAACGTACGTTGCTGGAGTCGCAGCCCGAAGCAGATCGATGGCGTTGAGAGTTTTGCCGGCGCAGAGCAGCGCACTGCGTTTCTCGAGGGCACTCGATTGCTGATCAACTTGCTGCCCAACACGCCGGAAACCGCCGGTATCCTCAATCGCCACCTGTTCGCGCATTTGGTGCCGGGAGCTTATCTGATCAACATCGCCCGCGGCGCGCATCTGGTTGAGGACGATCTCTTGCAGGCGCTGGAGCAGGGGCAGATTGCCGCCGCCACCTTGGATGTGTTCGTCAACGAGCCGCTGCCGCAGGCACACCCGTTCTGGCGTCATCCGCGTGTCACCATTACCCCGCATATTGCTGCCATCACCTTGCCGGAACAGGCGATGGACCAGATAGCCGCCAACATCCGCATTTTAGAGGCCGGGCAAACGCCGGCAGGGGTGGTGGATGTGCAACTTGGTTACTGACCTTTCGGTGACTCACCTGCTAAGCTAATAAGAAACCCGGCCTGCCGCCGTCCCTTTGGCAGGCCGCCAGAAGGAGAAATAATGTACCCTGTTGATTTGCATATGCACACCGTTGCCAGTACCCACGCCTACAGTACGCTGCATGATTACATCGTCGAAGCCCAGCAAAAGGGCATCAAACTGTTCGCCATCACCGATCACGGCCCGGATATGGCCGATGCGCCGCATTACTGGCACTTTATGAACATGCACGTCTGGCCGCGCCTGGTAGACGGTGTGGGTATTCTGCGCGGCATCGAAGCCAACATCAAAAACCTGCAGGGCGATATCGACTGCACGGGGCCGATGTTGAACGCGATCGACGTGATTATCGCCGGCTTCCACGAGCCGGTGTTTGCGCCGCAGGACAAGGCGGCCAATACCGAAGCGATGATCGCCGCGATGGCGCAAGGGGATGTGCACATTATCAGCCATCCCGGCAACCCAAGGTATCCGATCGACATCGCGGCGGTCGCCGCAGCGGCCGCAAAGTATGAAGTGGCGCTGGAGCTGAATAACTCGTCATTCACCCATTCACGCAAGGGCAGCGAGGACAATTGCCGGGCGATTGCCGCTGCGGTGCGTGATGCAGGCGGTTGGCTGGCGCTGGGGTCGGATTCACATATCGCTTTCTCACTCGGCGGCTTCGAGCACTGTGAACGCATCATCGCTGAAGTGGAATTTCCGCAGGAACGGATCCTCAACGTCAGCCCACGGCGCCTGCTGGACTTTCTCGAGCGGCGCGGCAAGCCGGCGATTGCGGAATTGGCCGATTTGTGACATCGTCCCGGCAAATTTTCCGTATTGTATAAGGCATTATCATGAATGAATTTTCCGTTGTTTGCCGCGTGCTGGGTACGCTGTTTTACCGTCAGCCGCAAGATCCGTTGTTGGTGCCGCTGTTCACGCTGATTAAAGAGGGCAAGCTGCAGCAACACTGGCCGCTGGAGCAGGACGAACTGCTGACGCGCTTGCAGCAGGGATGCGATGTGAACCTGCTTTCCGCCGATTTCAACGCGATGTTTGTCGGCAGCGAATGCAGCGTGTCGCCGTTCCGTTCCGCTTATGTGGAAGGGGCAACGGAGGCGGAAGTTCGCACTTTCCTGCAGCAACGCGGCATGCCGCTTGGCGAAGCGCCGGCCGATCACTTCGGCTCTCTGCTGCTGGCCGCCTCCTGGCTGGAAGATCAATCGCAGGAAGACGAAGTGCAGGCGCAAATCACCCTGTTTGACGAGTATTTGCTGCCTTGGTGCGGCCGTTTTCTCGGTAAAGTGGAGGCACACGCCACCACCGGTTTTTACCGTACGCTGGCGCTGCTGGCCCGTGAGTCGATTCAGGCGATGCGTGACGAACTGGCGGAATATGAGCAGGACGAAGAACAGCCGGGCGAAGAAGGCTGAAGCACTAAAAATGACGGGCCTGCGTGGCCCGTTATCGTTTTCTCTGCGCTAAACACAGGTTTTCATCCCCCATACGTAAGTTGACAAAAAATCCCCTAATCTGACGGTTCATCGGCGGTTGGCTTTTCCGTGCCTGCGCGCCTCGTTTCCTCACGCAAAGGGTAGAGCATGAAAAATAACTGGATGCAGCAGATTCAATCGATGATTGGGCAAAAGGCCGGTTCCATCGGTGGGGCAGAAGGCATTGGCAAACTGCTGGCCCCGACCGCGTTGGGGGGCCTGGTGGGCGTTTTGCTGGCGAACAAATCTTCGCGCAAGCTGGTGGGCAAGTTCGGTAAAAATGCCTTGATTATCGGCGGCAGCGCGGCCGTTGGCGCGGTGTTGTGGAATAAATACAAGCAGCGGGTGAAAGAAACCCATCAGGACGAACCGCAGTTTGGCTTGCAAACTACACCGGTGGATCTGCGCGCCAAACGGTTGGTGCAGGCGCTGGTGTTTGCCGCCAAGAGCGACGGCCATATCGATGCGGAAGAAAAGCGCGCCATCGACCACAGCCTGGAACAGCTGCAGGTGGGTGAGGAAGCGCAAAAATGGGTACAGGAGGCGATCGACCAGCCGTTAAACCCGGATCTGATCGCCCAGAGCGTGAAAAACGAAGATGAGGCGCTTGAGGTGTATTACCTGAGCTGCATGGTGATCGACGTCGATCACTTTATGGAACGCGGTTATCTCGATGCGCTGGCGCAGTCGTTGAAGATCCCTGCGGACGTCAAGCAGGGCATTGAAAACGACGTCAACGAGAAAAAATGCGAGCTGGCGTAGCGCCGCTTGGCAAGCCGGGGGGAATCGTGTCACTCTTGCCTTAATCAAGGTAAGCGGATGATTTAGCAATGATGACACCCCCTAAGGCAGAAAAACGACCTTATCCCATCACCATCCACGGCGATACGCGCGTGGATGACTACTATTGGCTGCGCGACGACGAGCGGGCAGACCCTCAAGTGCTGGACTATCTGCAGGCGGAAAACGCCTTTACCGATGCGATGCTGAAACCGCAGCAGGCGTTACGTGAAACGCTGTATGAAGAGATGGTGGCGCGTATCCCCCAGCAGGAGCACTCGGTGCCTTATGTCAGGCACGGTTACCGTTATCAAACCCGTTTCGAGCCGGGCAACGAATACGCGATTTATGTTCGTCAGCCACAGGCGGAAAGTGAACGCTGGGATACGCTGATCGACGGCAATCAGCGCGCCGAAAAACGCGAGTTTTACACTCTGGGCGGTTTGGAAGTCAGCCCCGACAACCAGAAACTGGCGGTAGCGGAGGATTTCCTGTCACGCCGGCAGTATGACATTCGCTTTAAAAATCTGAACGACGACAGTTGGGCCGACGAAGTGCTGGAAAACACCTCCGGCAGTTTCGAATGGGCGAACGACTCCGCCACCGTTTATTACGTGCGTAAACATGCCAAAACGCTGCTGCCCTATCAGGTGTATCGCCACGTGGTGGGCACAGATCCGCAGCACGACCAACTGATCTACGAAGAGCTGGACGACACCTTCTACGTCGGGCTGGAAAAAACCACCTCCGAACGCTTTATCCTGATTCACCTGAGCAGCACCACCACTTCGGAGATTTTGCTGTTGGACGCCGATCGCGCCGACAGCACGCCGCAGATGTTTGTGCCGCGCCGCAAGGATCATGAATACGGCATCGATCACTACCACCAGCATTTCTATATCCGCTCCAACAAGGACGGCAAGAACTTCGGTCTGTATCAGAGCGAGCAGGCGGATGAAGCGCAGTGGCAGGAGCTTATCGCTCCGCGTATCGAGGTGATGCTTGAAGGCTTCAGCCTGTTCCGTGACTGGCTGGTGGTGGAGGAGCGCAGCGAAGGCCTGACCCAACTGCGGCAGATCCACTGGCAGAGCGGCGAAGTGAAACGCATCGCTTTTGACGATCCGACCTATACCACCTGGCTGGCCTACAATCCTGAGCCGGAAACCGAACTGCTGCGCTACGGCTACTCTTCGATGACCACCCCGACCACGCTGTATGAGCTTAATCTCGACAGCGGCGAGCGCGTGATGCTCAAGCAGCAGGAAGTGAAAAACTTCACGCCGGAAAATTACCGCAGCGAACGGGTATGGGTGAAAGCGCGGGATGGCGTCGAGGTGCCGGTCTCGCTGGTTTATCGTCAGGATAGCTTTATCCGGGGCAGCAATCCGTTGATGGTTTATGGCTACGGCTCTTACGGCAGCAGCATGGATCCGGCCTTCAGTGCCAGCCGCTTGAGCCTGCTGGATCGCGGTTTTGTCTTCGTCCTGGCGCACATTCGCGGTGGCGGCGAGCTGGGGCAGCTGTGGTATGAGGACGGCAAGCTGTTCAAGAAGCAAAATACCTTCAACGATTTTATCGACGTGACAGAAACGCTGATCGCGCAGGGTTATGGCGACGCCAAACGCGTCTTCGCCATGGGCGGCAGCGCCGGCGGCCTGTTGATGGGGGCGGTGATCAATCAGGCGCCGCAGTTGTTTAACGGCATCGTGGCGCAGGTGCCTTTTGTCGACGTGGTCACCACCATGCTGGATGAGTCTATTCCGCTGACCACCGGCGAATACGACGAATGGGGCAACCCGAACGAGCCGGCGTATTACGACTACATCAAGCAATACAGCCCGTACGATCAGGTGAAAGCGCAAGATTACCCGCACATGCTGGTGACCACCGGGCTGCACGATTCGCAGGTACAGTACTGGGAACCGGCCAAGTGGGTGGCGAAGCTGCGCGAGTTGAAAACCGACGATCGTCAGTTGCTGCTGTATACCGATATGGATTCCGGCCACGGTGGCAAGTCCGGGCGTTTCAAAGCCTATGAGGACATTGCGCTGGAGTACGCCTTTATTCTGGCGCTGGCGGAGTAATTTGCAGGCGGGCGGCGATTGCTGCCCGCTTTTTTAGCCGATCAGATAGTATTTCAATGTATGCTTCATGTCCGGGCTGAGATCCTCGATGGACTTCAACATCCAGCGCAGATAGCCGGGATCTTCCTGCGCAATGCGATCAATTTCCTGCCCGCGATACTTGCCGAATTTGAATTTCTTCAGCAGCACCGGCTGTTCGGTGATTTGCGTCATTTGTTCCGGCGTCCACCCTGAATCCTTGACGATGCGTTGCAGCAGCGCAGCGGTGACGTAGCAATCGTACAGCGCCCGATGCGGGTACAGCGTGGTGTCTTGCGGCAGTTGCACCTCCAGATTCAGCGCATAGCGCAGATACTGGTTGCCGTATTTGATGTCCGGGTAAAGGGTGCGCGCCAGCTTCATGGTGCATATCCAGGCACCGCGCATTTCCGGCAGTACGCCGCGATCAAACGCTGCGTTGTGCGCCACATAGTAAGGGCTGCCAAGATAGCGGCCGATCGCCACCGCGATGCGCGGCTTACCCTCGACCATCTGTTCGGTGATGTGATGGATAGCCATCGCATCAATGCTGATGGGCCGATCGGGGCTGACCAAGTCGCTCATCGGATTGGCGATGTGGCCGTCGATCAGGTCGACGGAGGCGACTTCCACCACACCGCCGTCCAGCCCGCAGGTTTCAGTGTCTATTACGCGTAAAATCATGGTTTCCTCAGGGGCAACAACACAGCGTTAGCTTAACCGGCAGTAGCGCCCGTGCCAACCGTTGGGACGGTTTTCTGCAATCAGCAACCCCTGGCTGCTATCTGGTACGCTGGCTACCTGTTGGCCTGTTTCATCCCATATTGCGCTTCTCCCGGCAGGGATCCAGCCACCGGTAGGGCCGGCATGGTTAGCCATCAAGGTGAGAATGCCATGTTGTTGCGCATAACTTGCCAAGTTAGAGCTGTCGGTGGAGTAACCGGCTTGAGAAACCAACACGCCGGCGGCGTAGATCTCGGCACCGGCTATTGCGGCATCGGTTGCATGCTCTGGGTGCGCGGTGTCAGCGCAAATCGCCAGGGCGATCCGTCGTTGGCTTACCGTCAACAGAGGGCCGCCATTGCCGGGACAAAATATCTCTTTTTCCGCACCGTGCAGATGTTGCTTGGTGTAAGCATTTCGGCTGCCGTCGGGGCTGAACGTGAATGCGCCTATAAACAACTCAGTGCCATCGTTGAGCGGAGCGCCGACAACAAGCGTCATCTGTTGTTGTTTAGCCGCATTGGCTAGTGGCTGCAAACGTGGATCGTCAAGCGTAAGGGATAAACGACTGGCAGCATTGAGCTCGTAACCGGTCAGCGAAAGTTCAGGAAAAATCAGCAACTGCACATGTTGTTCAGCGGCCTGACGGATAAATGTCAGATGGTGGTCCAAATTACGGTCAATATCAGCTGCCACGGCGTGGTACTGAGCGGCGGCGATAGTCAAGCGGGGCATCGGCATTCACTCCGGCAATTTCAGACAACAAAAAACCCGCCTCGGCGGGTTTAATTACGGTTAGAAGTTCGCTTACTCGCCGGACGTTTGCCCTTTTTTGGCGCGTTTGCCTGCGCGTTTCTCAGCAGGGGTTTTCAACGGCTTCTTCTTCGCATTTTTCTTGCTATCCATTCCCTTACTCATGTTGGCCTCTCAGTTACCTATGGGTGGGTGGTTTGCTAAGCCATTAACCACCTTACACCGGTTGGTTGCAAGCATGAAAACGTATGTTTTAGTCAATCGCTTGTTAAGCGTGAGTATTTTGTTTTTTGTGAAAGGCGGTTTAATTGGTGTGATATGTTATAATGTAACAAATAAATAATCACCGGAGAGCGCAATGACCGTCGTTTCCTTGTTAAACCCACAACAGCTCTTGGCCATGCCGGAGTCTGATTATATGAACCCGGCACAGCAGGCGTTTTTTCGCCAACGCCTGCTGGAGGAGCAGCAAAAATTGCTGCTGCACATCGATGCGTTGAAACGTGACATCGACGGCGGTGAAGTCTCCGGCGACGAAGCGGATAAAGCCGCGCGTGAAGAAGACCTGCGATTGCTGTTCCGCCAGTTGGACCGCGAAAGCCGCTTGTTGCCGAAAATCGCTGCGGCGTTGTCGCGGCTTCATAACGGAGAGTTCGGCTATTGCCTTGAAACCGGAGAGCCCATTGGCCTGCCGCGCCTGCTGCTGCGACCTACGGCGGAACTGGGCATCGAGGCGAAAACCGCTCAGGAAATGCGTGAGCCGCACTTGCGCAAAAGAGGCTGACCCGTGCGCTGGGTATGTCCGTTTGGGCTGACCCGGCCGGTATTTTGCGGTCATTTTAAGCAAACGCACGCTAACTTGCCGGGGAGTGTGGGAGTTTTCAGGTTTTACCGTTGACCTGATGGGCCGCTTCGGCTTTTATGAGGGTATGACCACAGAGACGGAAGCGCCATGGAACAATTACGAGGTTTGTACCCGCCGTTAGCAGCGTATGACAGCGGTTGGCTGGACACAGGGGATGGCCACCGGATCTACTGGGAACTGAGCGGTAACCCGAAGGGTAAGCCGGCAGTCTTTATTCATGGCGGACCGGGTGGGGGGATCTCCTCCTATCACCGCCAACTGTTCGATCCGCAGCGCTACAAGGTGTTGCTGTTCGATCAGCGCGGCTGCGGGCGCTCCAAACCGCACGCCAGCCTGGACAACAACACCACCTGGCATCTGGTGCAGGACATTGAACGCCTGCGCGAAATGGCTGGCGTGGAGCAATGGCTGGTGTTCGGCGGCTCATGGGGATCGACGCTGGCGTTGGCCTATGCGCAAACCCATCCGCAGCGCGTTAGCGAAATGGTGTTGCGCGGCATCTTCACGTTGCGTAAGCAGGAATTGAGCTGGTATTACCAGGACGGCGCTTCGCGCTTCTTCCCGGAGAAATGGGAGCGCGTGTTGTCGATTCTTTCAGAGGAAGAGCGTAAGGACGTGATCGCGGCCTACCGCCAGCGCCTGACCTCAAAGGATCTGCAAGTGCAGCTTGAAGCGGCGAAGTTGTGGAGCGTGTGGGAAGGGGAGACGGTAACGCTGTTGCCAAGCACCGAGTCCGCCTCCTTTGGTGAGGATGACTTTGCGCTGGCGTTCGCCCGCATCGAAAACCACTACTTTACCCATCTGGGCTTTCTGGATAGCGACGATCAGCTGCTGAGCAACGTTCCGTTGATTCGCCATATCCCGGCGGTGATCATCCACGGCCGCTACGATATGGCTTGCCAGGTGAAAAACGCCTGGGATCTGGCGAAGGTCTGGCCGGAGGCGGAGCTGCATATCGTCGAGGGTGCAGGGCACTCCTTCGATGAACCGGGTATCCTGCATCAGTTGATGCTGGCCACCGACAGGTTTGCGGCAAAATGACGCAAAACCCGCCATGACGGCGGGTTTTTTTTATCTGGATTTCGGCTCGTACGGCAGGCGCGAATACTTGTGTGATTCGACGCGATAGAACGCCACGCGTTCGCGGAAATAGTCGCGCAGGTGCGCCGGCTGTTCGCGTTCAACCATTTCCGGGATCACCGGCATGTTATAGCGTTCTTTAAACGCCACGCCGGAAGCCGCGAGATCAACGTTCACCTTGTCCATCTCTTCTTTGGAAAGCTCTGCCAGATTGTAACCCACCGTATTCTCCTTACTGTCACCGCATTGGATCAGCGCAGAAGGTAATGCACCCGGCGGCGCTTGGCAAGCCTGAAGCGCAAGGGGAGCAGGGCTGCGGGAATAACGCCAGCCATCAGCGTTTATTTATTATGCCGAAGGTAATGCAATCTATTTGTTTTATTAAATAAGAACGATTCGTTTTTGGGATAAATGTACAGATGGAAATAGTTATCATAATAATTTAGATGAATGATTAACATTTAATTTAACATATTGATTTTTAATTGATTAAAAATTAAATGACTCGTGATGTAAATCAGGTGTTTTTATTTTGTTCTTACCAAGGCATAATGCGGAAAAATTAAATCGATACCTGCAAAATAAAAGGGATAATTATGCTGACGCAAGAAATGACCAAAAAGCTGAATGAGCAACTGAATCTGGAGTTTTATTCCGCCAACATGTACCTGCAAATGAGCGCATGGTGCAGCGATAAAGGCTTTGAAGGCGCGGCCGCATTTCTTAAAGAGCATTCTCAGGAAGAGATGCAGCACATGCAACGTCTGTTCGATTATCTGAGCGATACCGGCTCTCTGCCGCTGCTGGGCACCATTGCCGCGCCGCCGGTTGAGTTCGAATCCCTTGCGGACGTGTTTCAACAGACTTACGAACATGAGCAACTGATTACCCGCCAGATCAACGAACTGGCGCACGCGGCAATGGTCGCTCATGACTACTCTACCTTCAACTTCCTGCAGTGGTATGTCGCTGAGCAGCACGAAGAAGAGAAACTGTTCAAATCCGTGCTGGATAAACTGGCGCTGGTGGGCAACAGCGGCAAGGCTCTGTTCTTCATCGATAAAGATCTGAAGAAAATGGGTGCGGCCGGTGAAAACGGCAACGGCCAGGGTTAAATCTGCGCTGAATAACCGCGCGTCGGGCTTTGCCTGGTGCGCGGTTTTTTTATGCCCTGCATTTAGCATGGTTTAGCAGCGATACGTGCTGCCAGATCGCAGAATGCCAGCGTTCTGCTCGACTTACGGATCGAGTCTCGTTATCATTTAATACGATACGCTACAGGGAGGGTAGAGAGTCAAAACAGCGGGTTAGCCGTTATTCCCGCTCTTCTGTTTACCCGTGGCGCAATCATCTGCGGTGGGTTATGGCCGCCGGCCTTGGCCCTTATCACCCTCGATTATTGCTTTAAGGGATATCACTGTGATCGGTAAAATTCGTTCTTCGTATCGCCTGCTTTCTACTATTTTTGTGTTGTTTGTCGGGTTATCCTCGCAGCAGGCGCTGGCGCATGCCCATTTGAAAGTGCAGACGCCGGCGGAAGATGCCATCGTCAGCCCGGCACCGAAGGTGCTGACGCTCAATTTCTCCGAAGGCATTGAGCCTAACTTCAGCGGCGTGAAAATTACCGGCCCGAACGATGCCAAAGTGAAAACCGGTAAATTGCAGCTCGATGCGAACAACAACACCCAGATCAATTTGCCTATCGAAGACGATCTGGCTGCCGGCAAATATAACGTTAGCTGGCATGTGGTTTCGGTCGACGGCCATAAAACCAAAGGCCAGTACAGCTTCACCGTCAACTAAGCCATGAGTCTGGCGGCCCTGTTTGTTCTGTGTCGCTTTGTGCACTTTGCGGCGGTGATGCTGATGTTTGGCAGCAGCCTGTTCACCGCCTTATTGTCGCCGCAGCGCCTTTCCCCGTATCTCTCCCGTGACGTGCGTCCTCTGCTGGTTTCCAGCACCTGGCTTGCCGGGCTTTCTGCCGTGGCGTTGCTGGCGACTCAGGCCGGGCAGATGGGGGATGGCTGGGCCGATACCTGGCAACCCGATGTTTGGTGGGCGGTGCTGGGCACCACCTTCGGCGAGGTCTGGCGCTGGCATTTGGGGATGTCGCTGCTGGCGTTGTTAAGCCTGTGGCTGCCGGAGCAACGCCGTACACCGCTGTTGGCGCTGCTCTCCACGTTGCTGCTGGTCAGCATGGCGTTTATCGGTCATGCGGCAATGCATGGGGGCGCACTCGGCGCGCTGCACCGTTTTAACCATGCGCTGCACCTGGTGGCCGCCGGTTACTGGTTTGGCAGCCTGCTGCCGCTGTTGATCTGCCTGCGCTATCTTGCTCAACCGCAGTGGCGCAGCGACGCGGTGATCACCTTGATACGTTTCTCGCGCTGGGGGCACCTGGCGGTGGCGTTGGTTATCTTGACCGGCATAATTAACAGTTTGATTATTCTCGGCAACTGGCCGCTGGATGTGGCTTCGCCATATCAGCGCCTGTTGTTGTTCAAAACCGCGCTGGTGGCGCTGATGGTCATGGTGGCGCTGGCCAACCGTTACGCCATCGTACCGGCGATGAGCAGCGTACCCAGGCTGGCACAGCGCGGGTTGGTGCTGGCCTGCTGGATTGAGGTTGTGCTGGGCGCATGTGTACTGTTGCTGGTCAGTTTATTTGCAACCTATGCGCCGGTGTAATATTGCGGCTTGCCGGATGCCTATAAACTGCGGGAAAATTGAATCAAATAGCAACCTTAAGGCCATAACATGAAATCGGTATTACTTGGCATCACGCTGCTGGCCACCGCGACCGGCGCGCTGGCGGCAGACCAACTGGTTAACATCACCAAGCTGGAATACGGCAAGCAGTGGGCATTCACCAAAGAAGAAGTGACGTTGCAATGCCGCAGCGGCGGCGCGCTATTTGTACTTAACAACAGCACGCTGATGCAATACCCGCTTAACGCCGCAGCAGAAGCGCAGGTGAAAGCAGGGCAGCAGCGCGCTCAGCCGCTGGATGTGATCCTGCTGGATGACGCTACCAATCCCGGCAAAAAAATGAGCATAGAGCCATATCGTGAGCGCGCCGAGAAGCTGTGCGCGAACTAATGGCTTGCTCCACAATGGCTTAGCCAGAGGTTAATCGGTGCTGAAAAATTGCGCGGAATTAATTTCAAAACGTAACTGTCACCACCCGTGTGCGAGGCTGGCAAAACTAGCGCGGTAAGCTACTCTTAAAGTGCATGGCTGAACAAGCCCTGCACAAAATGCCAACTTTTAGCGCACGGCTCTCTCCCAAGAGCCATTTCCCTAGACCGAATATAGGAATCGTATTCGGTCTTTTTTTGTTTATCATTTTAAAACAGTCAATTACAATCAAAATAATCACTTATCACACCTCCTGTTCTACCGTATTACACCCTTTTTCTTCCTCTGTCGCCACTTTGCCGCCACTGTCCTTGAACGTCTGTGTCAGCGGATTGAGCGCTATTGCCTCTTCTAAATGGTCTGGTGCGAAATGGGCGTAGCGCATCGTTACCCTGATATCTGAGTGCCCAAGGATGCGCTGCAAGACTATGATGTTCCCCCCACCCATCATGAAGTGGCTAGCAAAGGTATGGCGGAGCACATGCGTCATTTGTCCTTCTGGCAAGGTTATATTCGCCAGTCTCAGAACTCGATAAAATTGCTTGTAGCAAGGATCAAACTCCTTTTCATCCAGTATTGTGAGCTCGTCATATAATTCTTTCGAGATGGGTACAGTTCTGTTTTTCTTCCCTTTGGTGTTGGTATACGTGATTTTATATTTTGATATCTGCGATGGCCTTAGTTTTGCGGCCTCATTCCATCTGGCGCCAGTTGATAGGCATATCTTTACGATATCGTCCAGTCTGCAGCGTCGATCTGGCGCTTGAAACCCTTTACTGATACCGGCACTTCCGGGTAGAGCTCTGCCCGGCCCTTGGCCAGCGTAATTGAGAATTGCGCCGCGCCGCGCTGTATTCGCTCCCAGTTTGCCTTGGCTGCCCGGCGAGTGTTGGACGCATTTGCGTATGTCCGACTCAGTACATAAACGTTATCGTCGGTGCCTACCAGGTATTCCCCCTGTTTATCCTGAGCTGGCGCCTTAGCGGTGTTCGTCTTTCGCTTGCGCTTCCTCTTTACCTTTACCGTTTGCGGTTTTGCCGCTTTTGTATCGAGCCAACTGGCTGAAACTCCGGTATCTTCGACGGCGCGGCCGCTGTTGGTATTCATGCACACGGCATAGGCCGTTCTCTGTATCGACCTCGGAAATGGTTCCGATTCGGATCAGATTTGTCAGTAGGCGCAAGAGTTCAGAAAGTTGTGTATTCATTGGCACAGCCTGCCATGTGCGCAGCGCGAGCTGCATGTTGCAGGCATTGTGTGGTGTCTGGCACAATAGCTTAGGATTATTATAAAAACATGGGTTCTTCGATGGAAAATAAACGGTTAACTCGGGTATCTGCATCTATAAAAACAAAAACTATAAACATGATGATTTTTTTAAAGACTATCTTTGTGATATTCCCTGTTTTACTTTTAAGAAAAATATTTAAATTGAATTTTGTTTTAGATGTTAAATTTCTATTTAAGTATAATGGTGATGCAAATGAATTAGATGCTGCGGCCAAGCGATTACAAATGCTTGTCCAGAAGTTGATATTTGCTTCTTTGACAATTGTTCTTGCTCTTAAGGGTGGTTTTGAGTTTCTTCAAACAATACATTGGGTTGATGTTCGCATGAATTATCAATATCTAATGGGGCCACGTACTTTTATTGAGCATATTTTGGCTATAAACACCCTGCAGTATGTTGCCAAGGCTCTAGCAGTGTCATGTGGGGTACAACTAGCATATATGCTTGTTACGGATGGACCTGATGAAGCAGTTGAGCCCCTGATGCTAGGGATAGCTTCGGCAATATTGTTAATCCTCTCGTCGACAAGTGAATGGGATTTCAACCATGCGGTTGCAATTTTCTTACTCGTTTTGACAATTCCAATGTTGTATTTGATAGCCAAGAAAATCAAAAGTGACCAAAAGAAATGAAAATAATAGATGTCTTATCTACTCAAGTGAGTAAGCAAGATATCGCCGACGGCGGTGATGGCTGGATCATTCAGTCCAAATAATTGGCGTGCGTCGTATTTCACGGTTGGACCCCGCTTACTCACTTTGTCGCGCAGCCCGTAATGGTGCACGCGTGCAATGCGCATAACGCTGCCGGCAAAGTAAACGGCGGCCTCGTCTGCAGTGGTTGCTGTTTTCATAAAGCGAGTGTTCTGCAGTTTGCTGAACATTTTCTTCCGGCGTATGCGCCCCTTTTTGTTGCGGCCTTGCGGTTTTCGCTCTGCATATGGGGTTCCGTCTGGGTTGCGTTGCTGGCTGATCTGCAGGCGTTGGCGACGGCGCAATTCATTAGCCCACTGGCGAGTTAGTTTTTTCCTCTCTGCTGGAGATAGCTGTGAGGCGAGGGCGGCCAGCCAGTCTTCAATCTGAATAAAGTCACTCATTGGGCGCCCACGGATCTGCGTAAGGTGGTTCTGGCTCTGGGACAGCCTCAACAACCATTTGGCCGCCTGCCTCTTTCACGATCACGCGCTCTGTTAGCTTCGGCAACGTGAAAGAGGCGAGCGAGGTGTTTGTTCGCAATGAGTTGATACCGTTGCAGCGGCGGATGCAGGAGTTAAACGACTGGATAGGGGAAGAGGTGGTTAGATTTGAACCCTATATTCTAGATGGGCAGAATCATTAAGGTCAGCCTGGCTACAGTAAAAAACCGCCTAAGGCGGTTTTTTACTGTAAAATTATAACGGCGCTGCTGGAGCAAGGAAATCGCCAGCTGAATCATCCTGCAGACTAATATATTCCACTCTCCATTGGTCGAGCCGTCGGATATCTGCCAACGTTAAAGATGTGTCAGACATTGCATCGCAATATTGAAGGTCGATATCCATGGCAGCTTGGCCTTCCCCAAATAGGCTGCATATTAAGGCCTTCATTTCTTCCGCAATCTGCTCTGCAGCCTCTCTTGCTGCACCCGCACCAATTTCTGAGTCGTAAATAACATGTATAGACAATTCGTAGGGATCACCTTCTGGGAGGTCTTCACTTCGGCTATTATGAAGATCAAAGAAAATCCCGACTACATGCTCACCTTTAGGACGGACAATCTTATATACCTCTTTTTCGAATGAAAATTTTTTGGTGTTGTGTTTTCTTATTCTTTTTTCAAATTCATCCGGAAACGCGGGGCGGCCATATCTTGCTGCAAGCCATTGTTTTAGTGCGCTTTTCTGTTCTTTTGGGAGATTGTAATCTTTGTCGATAACCGCTAGTTTGCTAAAGTCTTGATATGCGACAATCGTTTTTTGATTGTGCTCAAAGCAAAACGGTTCATCTAAACCAGAGGTGTTATTGGAAAACGTTATATGGAGCTTTCTCGGGTTTTTTGCATTGCAGAAGTTCCCGTCAAGTTTCTCCACTATATTTCCAATTATAACTTCAATATAGGGTTCTTTATCATTAGGTATATCACAGTCATGAGTTATGACGATGACTTTAGTGATGGTCCCCAACACGGGGACCAGTTTTAATGCTAAAGCCGACTCATCAGTTAGTAAATGACCTTGTCTCCACTCAGTAGACCTTCCAAGCATGCCCTAACTCTCTTTCATTTTTCTGTTGAACCAGGTATTGACTCGGAAGACAGCCAGTCGTCATTTTTTGCAGTTTTAGACTCTGCAATTTTAGACTTTGCATAAGCTTCACTCATTGCCTGATCTTCAGAAATAAGAACTTCAACAGCGGTTTCCCAGTTACCTTTCTGTCGAATGATGTCAATCAACGAGTTGCCCTCAAATGCTCTCATCTTGATCAACGAGCCCGGTTTAGCAACCCCTGAATCACTTAATTTGTCAGCAACCAAACTTAAATTTCTGATTAATGACATTTTATCCTGATCATCAGGTGTAGACTCCTCAGACAGCCATTTGTAGACAGCTTGTCTTGAGACACCAAAAATCACAGCTAACTCTGACATGGTTGGAGAAAGCACATTTCTGATGTTGGTCAGATGTACTGCAACTGAACGAACATCTGCTTTTGGTCCTGTTTGAGTTGGCTCATCAATAATCAAGGAAATCTTTGGTTTTACATACCCGAGCCAGTGAGCCATGTTTCCAGTATTAAAGTTACCACCCGTACTGGATAAAAAAAGAGTTGCCCCTAAGACAGCAACAGTTTTGAACTCTGAAGCGTATGAGCTTGGTTTTCGGGTTGGTGCGAATGCTGTGTCATACATAAGCAGCCTCCATAAAATTTATTGCCACGTTTTTTCTGCGTGGTCTGTAACCATAGCATGGAATGTCTTTTTTATTTCTCCATGCAAGCTTTCCAATTGTTGAGAAATAGCTTCCATGTTGATATTTATATGACCATCCACATAATGATCTGTATCAATAATTGCATGTTGAACAGGTTTTTCCGTTCTAAAACACTCTTTCATAACAAGACCCGATGCTGATAAATCTGGAGGAAAACCAAGCTCAGCAAAGATCTTATGTATTCTAGTTACTAATACTCCCTGCGTGATGACTGGGATCACAGCAGTCTCATACACTGATTCGTTCACTGTTTGTAGATGTTTCTTACCCAAGCTTACACCATGCAACTGATCAACAAGGTAATCGTTTGGTGTCTCATCTTCGACAGGTAAGACAGCATCTAAGTATCTTAAACCTAGTCGACTCAAATGCTCAAGCGTAACTACTTCGTGTACGACCTCAATGCCCTCGAGCAACCCTTTAAGAAACTCATGGTGTGTTAGGTAATGAGTTGTATGGAATGCTATCGACGTGTCATTCAGTATATACCCACATGTTCTATCTGACTTTATTATTTGCCAGTTAACAATATTAGCTATCCTAGGCTTTGGATTCTCCTCTCCTGGCAGCAAGTCAAAATATAATTGAGTCCCTTCATGCATTTCGAAAATCGTGAAGCCTTTTTTTCTAAAAACATCTTGTATATCATTTATATACTTTGCAATGGCTGCAATGGGATTGAATTTGGCCTGAGCCAACGCATAATAAACGGGTGCATTGGACATCACTGCATTGCTCACTTCACCCTCCTTCTCGTATTGATAGTTCACGATAAACTCCTCATGTCTAAGTCTAGTTTACATCTTAGTTGACACTCTTAACAATAGGTAGTTCACCTCGTAGTGCCTAGCATGGCACTACATGGCACAAAAGGATGGCCCACGCTGGCGCGCAATCGTAGCCCCGCCACGCCTGCCCGCTTTTTGTATGGGTTTTCATGCAGGTGCCCGAATAGCAGAAGGGCGCTTAACAAAATTCAGCGTCAAGTACGCATGTGCTCGTTGGATCCCCTGAGATTGCTCAAGTTTGAAGAAGCGGGAGTTAACCTGGCGCTTTACCAGGCCAGGTTGGCTGTTCAGGTGTTCAAAGGCAGCGGCGAGATCGGCATTGATGCGATCCCGTTTTTTCTGTTCTTCCGCGCTGACGAATGGCGAGCCGACACCTTTTCGCGGTGCGTTCCATGAATAAGCCCATTCAAAAGCAGGCTCGCCGCTGCCCGAAAAGGGCGGCGGCGGAGTAGGGGCGTGACGGCCGCGATGGCTGTTGTTCATGCCTGCGCCTTGAGGGCGCTGATTATTTGATACATCGCCTCCGGCGGCACGGCATTGCCAGCCATATGCACAACCAACTTGTGCGATGGCGGCTTGATGTAATAGCTAGGGAAAGACATGGCCAGCATGTTTTCGTCTTTTGTCAGGATACGCATGTAGTCACCATCAACCAAAGCCCAGCGGTCCCGGGTCGTGATAGTTCCTATTGGTCGTTGCAGAGAACGGCCTGATTTTGTATTGCCGTAGTAGGAAATCAGGAACCGGTCACCAAATTGAGCGCGTCCATTTGCAACCCTGTGAGTGTTGCTGCTGCACGACCTGGCTTGTTGACCAGTGACCAGCGGCCAGAATCGAAATCAATGAATGATTCGGCAGAGACATGAGGCAGTTTGGGCAACTTCAGCACCAGCGGATTCTTGCTGCGGGTGCAGACGATGAACATGCGCTTCCGGTTCTGAGGTACGCCAAGGTCGGCGCAGTCAACGATGTGAGATGCCATTGAATAGCCCAGTCCCTGCATTGCATGCGCCCAGGCAGGGAACAGCAACCACTGCAGGAATTCCGGTACGTTCTCAACGATGATTTGCTCAGGCTTGAGCACTTCAGCCGCCGCCGTAACCGCCCAAGCCGTTGAACGGCTGGCATCGTGTTGCGGGTTTCGGAGGTGGCATTCAGCACATACGCCGCGACTTTGCCGCTGGAGAGCTCATTGATCGGCACGCACGGCTGGCAGTGCAGCTGCGCTAGCATCCCATCAACCAGCGTCGGATCTTCGGTGAGGTCGGTCAGCGACAGCAATTCCTCAACCGTCAGGCGGTGAGGCTGGTCTGGATTCAACTTGTTACGCAGCACCTGCGCCGACATGCCAGCATCAGCGCTCAGCTGCTTGATGTTGTGCTTTGTCGCGAATCGGCGGCAGGCTTCTTCGTAGTGCGCCTGTTTAGAGACTTGATAATCAAACATGGTTTAGCCCTTCAAAATTCGAATAATCGAATTAACCGCGGATGTAGCGGCATTTGATCGCAACCTGGCGGTTTTTCTCGCGCCACGCTTCGAGGTTGATCAGGGCGTTACCGTGCTTGGTCATCGTGACCTTTTCGATCTCGCCGGTCTTCCGGTTCTTTCGGTTTTGCTTCACGGTAGTTGTAGGGGTTGGCGCCAGCAGCACAACACCGTTAGCGATCCACTTCTCCAGCACGGATGCGCTGATGCCGTTAACGGCAATGAAGTCCTCTTTGGACATGGTCGGAGAGGTGTGCATAGCAACTGCGCGCTGCACTGCTTCCAGAATGGCGCCGCTCAGACCGGGCAGAAGCATGTTTGCAATCTGCGCAGGTGAAAAAGGCGTGATGGGTGCGGCCTGGGGGTTTGCAATATCATGAGACATAAAGCAATATCTCCGGTTAGTGGTTTGTGTTCTACGGTGTTACATGTGGCGTGTATTCACTATTGATCGCAATTGTATTCGGTGTAAATGCACTTGCGTAGGCTATTTTACATATGACTGATAAATCAGAAGATTCAGCCGCCATTATTGAGCGCCTTACTTCATCTTATGGCGTCACTTCACAACGAGCGTTGGCCAGCAGCCTTGGTGTTCCACCAAATAATGTGAGCTCATGGGCCCAGCGTAACAGCGTTCCCGGAAGCGCTGTGATTAAGTGCGCTCTGGATACTGGTACTGATTTGCGTTGGCTAATGACTGGGAAGTTTGAGAATTCGAATTTTGAAGTTGGCAAATCAAAAATGTCTGGGCGAGCCCTTTATGAGCAAATACAAGCCTCAGGTGGCAAGCCTGTTTTGCGGCGCATGCTGGATGCATATGGGTTCCGCACGCAGAAGGAACTTGGAGATTTACTAGACATATCAACGGCAACGATCAGCACATGGGTTAGACGTGAGTATTTCCCAGGCGATGCGGTTGTTGCGTGCACGTTAGATACTGGTGTTTCGCTTTTGTGGCTGGCTACCGGGCAAGGCTCCCCAGGTAATCCAGATGCGGCCTCTCACGAACCGACTTTTACAACCATTCCGCGGATGTCTATTTCTTCCGGTGCGCTGATAGATGCCGGCTCTTGGATATGTGATCCATCATTCATACCTGCGGGCGCCAAATCTATCCGATTGGTTGAGCGGGGCAATGACTCATGGCTGATAGACTTTGATAAAAAGCTTATCGGTAATGGGTCTTGGCTTTTGAATATTGATGGAGTACATGACATTTATTCGGTGACACGTATTCCCGGAAACAAAATAAAAGTCTCAACTTTAACCACAAACTTCGAGTGTTCAGTTGATGATGTAGAATGTGTCGGTGAGATTAGAAAAACCATAATTAACAGCTGAGGCCTTAACGTGATAAGAGCATTAACCGTAGTTTCTTTACTGTTAACCACATTGCCCACCTTGGCCAGCGAGAGGAAAGTTCCTGCGTCCATAGACAAGGCAATGCGTGGCCTTAACATTAAGGAATACCGCTATGAATACCCTAATCTAAGAGTCATTTTTAATTTTGATAGAGTAACGGAGCCACTTGCCCGTAGCACCATGTGGAGTGTATGCGCGACGCGCTGGAATGATGGCGAAAAGTGGCCATCTGATGCCATTCAAAAAGTGGATGTCATGAACCAGTTGGGTTGCATGGAATAGCTTAAGTGTCGGCCGTAAGTTGACGCAGGCTAAAAAGCTAATAGAACGGCATTATATTACACCCGATGTTGAACATTAATAATGTTTAGTTATTTATATAAGTGATGGCGGATAAACTATTTCGCCATCACCTATAATATATTAGACCAGTTGAAATATTGATGGTTAAAAATAAAGTGGATAATTACATGTGTTATTTTCTGTTCGTGTTTTTTAATTAAAAAAAAGGATCAGTACATATTAGCTGTAAATTAAAATTACGCGAAGAAAATTAATAAGATCTTAATTTTTTCTCAAAAGAGCTGAGTGTCCTTATATATATCGGTAATCCGTTAGAATCTAATTTGCCGCTCAAGCTCACGCCATCAAAATATAAAGGGTTATAAACCCCTTGCTCACCAATCCACATTTTTTTTAGAAACTGTAACCATTCCGGTTCACTAGTATCAATTATTGCAAGTCTTGCCTTGGAGTTCAAGTATGTTGAGATAACTCTTTGTGGGATCCATTCTGTTAGAAAGTCAATAAAATAAATTTCTTCATTTATTTTCTTTTTTTTGATGATACTTGGGATGTTAGCGTGGAAGAAATTTGCTTCTCTTAGATATAAATCAGAGGCTCCACAACAAGAGGCGCCATCTGCATGTAAAAGTAAGTCGTTGTCAGCGAAGCCGAATGTCATTCCTTTGGCTTTTGTATATTGATACATTTCAATTAAGTATGTAGTACGGTATTCCAGTGGGAGTGTATATTCTCTACCAACTTTGTGAGCACCCATTGAAATATATTTACTCACTGGGGTGTTATCGAATATTTTAAGTAGATTTGACCCAAATTTCTTATTTGCATCCATTGGTACCTTTAAATATTCAGCGGAAAGGTGTTTGACTCCAGACTCCGCTGCAATGTTAATTATTTCCTCCGCAAAAGATTCAAACCCAGGGATTATTGGTTGTAATCTAAATGAGGTAGGGATGTTTATTGTGGATAATATTTGAGCAGCTTCTGCTAAGTTATCTATGCCAACGCATCCTTTGTCAATTAACTTTCTTTTTTTTGCATCGATTACGGTAGTAGAGAACCTGACGTAAGAATTTGAGTTTAAAAGTGCATCTTTATATTTAGATGTGGAAATTAGAGCGCTTTTTGTACTTATTATATAAGGATAATCATATTCGCGCAAAATTTTCATATACTCTAAAGTTATCTCTGCTCTTTGTTCATATCTGGAGAAGGGGTCGGACATACCTCCTAATTGAAAAGGTATTTTTCTTTGTATAAACTCATCTAATGAAGATTTTATAATGCCATCTGAGACTCTTTTTAACCTGTCATGTAAACTTTGAGGGTTAGATATTTGAAGCTGTTGCTCCCTTCCATGTCCCTGTCGGGTTCGAGCATAACAATAAGTGCATCCAAAGCTACAATTGTTATATGAATCTAAACGTAATGGAGTAGCACAAAAAGAAATTTGGCTAGTTATGCCGCTATAATATTTGTATGGTTTTTTCATTATTAAATTAATCCCAATTCCTTGGAGTAAGGTAATTAAATCTAAGAAAATAAATTATGGATAAATGGAAAGCTATTCAACCATAAACTAACAAATTTCATTCCTGAATATATGTGTTCTAAAAAAGTTGCCAAGAAAAAAACTAAGCTTAAGAACAGTAATGTTTTTATCAGCCATCGTGCAATACAATTAGACTCAGAGTAACGACCATAGATTTCATAAAAAATTTCTATATCGACGAGCTTGTTTTTATCGAATTCAGTAGGGTGTAATGGCAATTGTAAACGGTAGGATTTATCCTCAAACTTATAATCAAAATAAGTGAATTCTTCAGCAACAATAGGTGTCGAACTGCATGTGGAATTTCGGTTTTCTAATTCCTTCAAATATTTTTTTTCACTTAACCGTTCTGTGAATTTCTTGATGCCGATGTTCTTCTTTAATAAGAAGGAAGCTTCCCAAACCAACCATCTATGAGAGTGCCTGTATTTCTGATAATCACCGTAGTTATGATATTTTATTATAAAGCTAGGGCATCTGACCTTATAGATGGCAAATGCAAGAACAAAGAAAAAGGAAGATAACCAGAGTAACTGCCATGTGAATGGAAGGCTAAAGTTTAATATAATTTCCTCATTTCCAATGCTTAAATGTACAGGGCCATTTATACTGCTCAAAAATGATGCAATGAGTGGTACGATAGAAAACCATAATACCAAGTACCGTAATATAATCATTTGGAAGAAATCACGATATTCCTCCCACCTTTTAGGCTTAAACACAGTAGAGTATCCTTTTTTGATAGATAGGTAATATTTAAAAATCATAGAGTTGGTCTTGAATAGCCGCTATCAGAAAACAATATTCAAGACCATACCATAAGCACTCATAGATGTTAACATGACGATGTGCATCATCAAGCAGAGTTTTTAAGTTGAATATTAACGCCATTTTGCAGCCATTACAATATGCTTTATATTGCAACCATATGAAAAATATAACATTTTATAATTATAAATCGTATTCGGTCTTTTTTTATGTTGTTGATTTATAAAATTTTTATTCGTTAACTCGAAAAAACTAGAATTTTACTCGAATTTTGATATTCGGTCTTTTATAGCATTACGTATTCTTTTCCCCTCGTATTGAGATATTTCAGCGTCATCATTTCCGACGTATGCCCCAGTAATTTCTGCGCAAAATCCCTCCCTCTTTCCTTCTCATACAGCCGCCCGGCCAGGCTTCGGATCTCGTGGAACGTCGGCGGATTTTCTTCAAACTCCAGCCCAGAAGCTTTTCGCGTAGCAACAAACTTTTTCGTCAATCCATCTGGGTGCAATGAGCCGTCCGGGCTATTTTTCCGGATGCCGGCACCGAGCATAAAGCCTGTTGTGCTGGCCAGCCGACAACGATCGATCACAGTGCCGAGACGCAGATTTACCGCCTTCAGCTCTAGGTCGAGGGGGAGGGAGATTAGGGCGCCAGTCTTGCCCTGTTCTACCTGCAGGCGGCCGTCTACTACATGGTCAAATTGCATCTGCGTCAGATCTTCGCGCCGCTGCCCGGTGACCAGTGCCAGATCCATAGCCAAACTGAACCACTCCGGCATAGCGGATGCTGCTTCTCGTGTGGGGAGGTATTGCGCCAACTCCAGCCGTTCGCGCTTCACCACGACTTTTGCCGCACGTGTAGGCGTAACGGGTTATTTTCGATATGTCCTTCAACAATAGCTTCACGAAATATGTCAGATAATACGGATCTCATAGTTGCAGCCATCGTTTTTTTGTCCTATGGAATCCAAAGTTCAAGGAATTCAGCAACGTGGCGCGTGGTGATCTTGGACATAACCATATTACCCAGATGTTCGCGGATAATGGCGAGTTGCCCGGTGCGCACCTTGTAGGTGTTCCTGGCCAACTGGCGCCGCTTGAAAATCACATCGTAACGGTCGAGCCAGGTATTTAGCGTGTACTCGTGGCTAAGAATGAATTTCTACCCTTCGGCACGGCAGCAAATACCAACGTTTTACCTAATGCAGATTACCAGGCGCTGCCAGCGCGCGCTGTATTGTCGGTTTCTGTTTCACCGACAAATAGACCTGATAACAACACAATGATAGGGGCCAATGTTGATAATACCAACTATCAGTTAACAGGTTTGATGTTGTTAGTTATGGTATTGATTTGACAAATAGCAGTACAAGAAAAGGGGCGTATGGATTTACTTGGTTTGCATTTGGAAAATAAACGCCCGTTTCTTAGTTAATATCAATTACTTTTTTTTGATATAAGTCCTCTAATTGTTCTTTGGGCTGGCATTTCATAAAACTTATGACTTGCCATGCTTAAAAATATAAGTAGTAACATGAATGAAATTAAACTTATTGGTGAGTAAAACACTCTTCTATCAAGACCAAATATATCAATAGTTAATGCAAAGACAATCTGCAGAGGGAAGTGTATAAGATAAGAGGAATAACTTAAGTTTCCTACCCAATTTATTTTCTTTAAAAAGTTTTCATTTTCACAGCTAATGAATGCCAAAAATAAAATCAAGCTAGTAAACCCGAAGGCAGTTACAATAAATGCATTGTGGGTGTGAAAGTAAAAAATAAGTCCCCAGCTAACTAGTAAACAAGAACTAGCAATGGTTATGCATAACCCCCTATTTAACTTATTGATTAGTTTGTCTGTGACGGTGAATGCGGTCGCGCCACAAAAGAAAGAAAATAATCCTATGCCAATTTTATAATTAAACTGGAAGATATAGAACCCAGAGAGCACGAAAAATGGAATTGAAAAGTATCGAAGTTTACCAAAAAGGCATGTGATGAAGAAAATTGTGTAAAGCATTATCTCTATTGATACAGACCATACAGGGGCGTTGAATGACCAACCATCTTCCATTCCCCAGGCAGGAATCATAAGTATGTTTAGGAGTGCATGGAATGTATTATTTATTTGATAAACAAAATAGGAATTATGTGATTTTATATATAGTAATTGAAGTGCTGCTACGCAAAGGAAAGTGAGAATGTATAATGGGTATAGGCGACTTAACCTGTTCAAGGAAAATTCTACCATGCCAATTTTTCTTTCCGCTATTTTTTTAGAGTAAAGCCAATAAAAAATGAACCCTGAAATACAGAAAAAAAGCTCAACAGCAAGGTCGCCGTGAAGATAAAAAATGTAAAGATAATTGTAGAGTGGTTGTTTATCTACTATGAAATTGCTTGGTTTGTCGCCAATATAAAAAAAGTGCTGCCAATGCCAAAAAACTACCGAAAGAGCTGCTAACCCTCTTAATACGTCAAGGGAATATATCTTTTCGGGTAAATACCTGTTCATTTAAATACCTGCTGTTTTTATACAGACCATGAAAATTATGATTGTTATTTTAATAAAATAAACATTCTCAATTGTACTATTAAACAGCCAATAAGCTCTACCTTTTTGGAGAGTTATCTATGTCAAGTGAAGGATTGCCAGTCGATGGTGTTGTCAGTGTTGGCGTGGACCTTGGCCCTCGCAACACGGAGCAAGCCGTCGATGTTGCTAAAAGCAGCTTGTCGGCCGACAGCGCTGCCCATTCGGCAGATGCTGCATTCAAAAGTTTAGCCGTCAAGCCAAAGACGCAGTATCAGGTGCAGATGCCGCTGCTGACCGTGCAGAAGCCGCAGCAGATAACGCCCAGAACATCGTTGACGCCAACACTTATTACATCACTCCCACAGATCCAGATGGGACGATTGCGGGTATTGCTGGAACATATTAAGGTAATCATGAAGTTACGTTGCTGCGACTCAATCGACTTACGCTGATTTTGCTTCATCTGCCGGGCTGTTTAATGCATTGACCGGCGAAGTGATGGGATATGAAAGTGGTCGAGTAGTGCAAGCGGGCGTATCCCCGACAGGAACACTGGCTGACTTGAGTGGGACATCGAACTATCTCTGATCGGCACGACCTACCTTGCTCAGGCGGGTAACCTTAACGTCTGTAACGGTACGTTTGCGAGTGCGCGTTGTTTAAACCAGGCAACGGAGAACGACGCGATTTTAATTTCAAACCGCGCATAAGCATGGCCGGGATGGACCCCGGCCCCTTTTGGATTTTATAATTTAATTTCGATTAGTATGTTATCTTACTTATTTTCTCCAGTGGTACTTCCGATACTTTACCATCTTTTTCAGTAATGAAAACACTATCACTTGTCCTAAGTAATAGTGAGGTGTTAACCTCTTTCTTATCCTCTAGATAAATGGAAATTTTAGTTCCGCCGCCATACTTTATTTCCTTTAAGATGGCTCCATATACCTTCTCATTAAACAAGAATAATGGAGTGCTGATTAAATAAAATAAAGTTGTAAAAACACACACTGTAGTAAAGTATTTTTTGTCAATTAGAGGTAGTGACGTGCATATAAAATAAGTAAATGAAACGAAAAATAAAAACAAGTGAATTGGGATTGGTATTTCCTTACTCACCGAAAAATAAGGTAGCGCTGCAATGATAATGGATGAAATAAATGCAACCACAATGGCGACCGTAAGTTTTAGTGGCTTTTGTGAGGTGTTAAATAACCAATGAATAGTCTTTGGAGTTTTGTTTTTTAATTGCAATGAGTCAACGATTTTGCTTTGAATTTCATTTGCCCACTTATTTGATGATAGATTTATTTTTACTATAAAATAAAACATAATATATACGGTGGCACATAATAGCATGACCGAGAAACTTATTGATGCTATTGTGACCTCTAGGTATGGTGATCCCTCTGCTGGGATTCTAAATCCATTCGATAACGCATAGAAGTAAGTTGCATATTCGCTTAGAAAACCAATGTATCCCGATCCGCTAAGCGCACTAACTATTCCGGCTAGAATTATTTTTATTGGTATTGAAAATCTCGAGGCGGTTTTAACTGTTTCTATGTTCATTGGTATTTGAAAGGTCCATGATTGGATTTAATTAATGCTAGTGATTATATGGATGGTTCTTTGTTTTTTGAAACTGGATTTCTATATTAAAAAAATTGTAGTGCAGTGTTTTTTTATAACAGAAATTTCAATTAAAGTACAAGTTATTTATGTGAAAGGTCTATGAAACTTGTGGCCGTTATATTCTAGGGTAATCAATTAACCTTGAGTATGTTATTGGGGTGATATAAATACTAGATCTTAAGATTCAAATCGATCATTGAAATCGATCGTATCGCTGACTATTTTCTTGCATTCTTTTTAATCAAATTTGAAAGGTCGAAAGCCAAGGCTGCTTCTATAGCGAAGCCTTGTGTTTTGAACGGTGTTTCCGATACTAATGGACAGCGTTGACTGTGCCAGGCGTACAATCAGTGTTGGCGTTCTTCATTTTCGCGGATGGCAAACATGATAATGCTGTGATGGTCAGGCACGGGGAATCGGTCATTTTCTGTCAGAAAGAAGGTTTGAATACCAGAAATGTTTAATCTGCCCATTGCTGCTCTCCGGGATGGTCAGATATTAATTATAGTTGATAGGGGAAAGAGAACGGTTGATGAATTGTGATGACCGGTCAATGTTATGGGTTTTTTAGGGATGCGCCTGTGTTCGAATTTTTATCGAATCGATCCGAGATTTTTAATAAGTGTTTGAATGTTAAGGGCGGTTAACGAAGGTGTTTTTGATGGGGTTTTAATCTTTATGGGTGTTATCTATTTGAAATTAAATGATTTGTTTTTCTGGTTGCGACTAAAGGAATAGTATTCGGTGTTTTTTATGTTATTGATTTTAAATGATTATTTAAGGCTGGCTCGAATTTTGATATTCAGTCTTTTTCCAGCATTACGAGCTCTTTCCCCCGCGTATTGAGGTATTTCAGCGTCATCATTTCCGACGTATGCCCCTTCTGCGCAAAATCCCTCCCTCTTTCCTTCTCATACAGCCGCCCGGCTAGGCTACGGATCTCGTGAAATGTCGGGGGGAGGGGGCTTTCCTCAAAATCCAGTCCAGAGGCTTTTCGCGCGACGTACCTCTTCTGTAGGCTAACGCGGCAATAACTAATAGAAATGAAAATCATTCGCAGATAATTTATATTGTCTGGATAGTTGGCAGCGCCCAGCGCTTAACAGACTTTAATAGCATAGAGAAAGAAGGCAATGAATGCTGTTGGCATGATAACCACTCCGCGCGTACTGGTCGTCGATGACCATCGTAAAATCCGTGAGCCGCTGGCCGTTTATCTGCGTCGTCAGGGTTTTGACGTGCGCACCGCCGAAAATGCTGCCGCCATGTGGCTGCTGTTAAAACGGCTCTCTTTTGAAATTGTTATTCTTGACGTGATGCTGCCTGACGGCGACGGCATGGAACTATGCCAGCAACTGCAACGACGAACCCACATACCTGTGATTCTGCTGACGGCGCGTGACGCCACCGACGATCGGGTTCGTGGGCTGGATTTCGGTGCGGACGACTATGTGGTCAAACCCTTTGAGCCACGCGAACTGGTGGCACGTATCAACAGCGTACTGCGGCGCAGCGCATTCGGGGCGGTTACCGTTCCTGCCGACGAAGCAGCTGTGCTGCTGGCGTATCGCTTTGCCGGGCTGCATTTTTTGCCCTCCACCGGCTTGCTGAGCAGCGATGAGGGGTCTGGCATCGCCTTAAGTACGATGGAGGGGCGACTGTTGGTAGCCTTCCTGAATCACCCCAATACCGTGTTAAGCCGCGACCGCTTAATCGATCTCTGCGTATCACCGGGCAACGATATTTTTGACCGCGCCATCGATCGTCAGGTGAGTCGCCTGCGCGGCAAGCTGGCGCATTTTCTGCGTGACAGAGAGGTGCTGATTACCGTCTGGGGTAGCGGATATCGGTTGGCAGCCGACGTCAGTGAAATGCGCACATGAAATGGCTTAATAATCTGCTGCCGAAACGGATGGCCAATCAACTGACGTTACTGCTGGTGCTGGCACTACTGATCTCCAATGTTATTGCCATAGTTTATATTCAACTGACCGGTGCGCTTATTCATCCGATGTCTCGTGCCAATGCATTGGAGCGTCTCGGTATCGCGTATCAGGCGGTGCAGCATCTGAGCCCAACTGACAGCGAAATACTGCTGCGAACCATTGATACCAGCGATGCCCATTTTTGGGTCGATACACGACCTGATGTCCCTTATTTCCCGATGCGCAGTGAAGAACAACGTTTGGTTGCCGACCTTACTCGTTTGGCACCTTCCGCCAGTCATAGTGTGATGCAGTTGGAGCGTACTGATGGAGGGTTGGCGCGTGAGCATTTGTTCCGTTCGACCGGCTGGCAACCGCTACGGTTGCGTACCAGCATCAAGCTGCCGGACGGCCGCTATCTGAATGGCGTTCAACACCCCCAGCAGGCTTATGAGTGGAGCCGCCTGCTAGCCTATGCGCTGCCGGTCACCAGCATGCCGGTGCTCCTGATCGTAATATTCTTTATGCGTCGGGTAGTACAGCCAGTGAAGTCGCTGGCGGAAGCCACTGAACGTGTCAGCCGTGGCGAGTGGATTACGCCGCTACCGCTGCGTGGCCCACAGGAAGCCCGCGAACTTACGCAAGCATTCAACCTGATGCAGGAGCGCCTCGCCCGGCATGTGGAGGGCCGAACCCGCATGCTGGCCGCCGTCAGCCACGATCTTAATACACCGATCACCGAGCTGCGTTTGCAGGTTGAACTGTTGGAGGAGGGGCCGGCGCGCGACGATATGCTGGATAGTTTGCAGGAACTCAGCGCTATGGTCAGCGAGACGCTGAAGTTTGTACGCGGGGATGCCTTGCAGGAAAAAACCGTCAGCATGTCGATTACCCGTTTGCTGGACGATTTAGCCCGCCGCTACCGCACTCTTGGTAAACCGGTTGAATGGCCGGGCGCTGAGCAGATTGAGATCTTATGCCGCCCCTTGTCATTGAAGCGAGCGCTGACCAATCTGATCGATAATGCGCTGATTTATGCGGGAGAGGCGACTCTCAGTCTGACTCAGGATGCGGACAATGTGCGGATTGAGGTGTTGGATCATGGGGCAGGGATTGCCCTTTCGGAACTGGAGCAGGTATTCGAGCCTTTTGTGCAGTTGCCCCACCAGAGTATGCTCGAGGATAAGGGGATTGGCGGTGGGCTGGGGCTCGGGCTGTCCATTGCCCGTGCTACTGTACATGCCCACGGTGGCGAGCTGATCCTTGAGAATCGTCCGCCTGCCGGGTTATGTGCTGTCGTTATACTACCGAAAATTTAGAAGGTAACGGTGCTGCCAAACCAGAAAGTCCGACCATAGTTGACGGTACCGTAGGTTTCATCGTCGAGGCGTTTATCATTCAGGTTGTAAATGGCACCATTCAGTGTTACTGCCTTCGTCAACTGGTATGAAGTGCCTATATCCGCAGTCGTGTAAGCCGGTGCCGGGGTACCATTTACCGTGGTGCCAAACTCTTTGCCGTAATAGTTCACTGCCGCCCAGGTTTGCAGATGTTCATTGATATTCCATTCGCTGCGCAGACTGGCTTTGCGTTTAGGTGTTAATGCCAATGGCGCACCGGTATTGGCGCCACTTTTTTGCTCAGAATCAGTGTAAGTAAAGTTTCCCTTCAACGACACAGACGGCACAATTTGCCAGCGTCCGTTCAGCTCAACGCCTTTAATCACTGCTTTGTCGATATTCACCCGTTCCATAATGATGTATCGGCCCCACATCTGGTCGGTGGTGACAGTGGAGAGCTTATCTTTGAAGTCGTTGTAGAACACCGTTGCGCCTGCGGAAAGGTTATCGCGATTGTTCCAGAGTGCTGACAACTCATAGTTGGTGCTGGTTTCTGGCTTCAGGCCGGAATTACCGAACATCACATAGGTGTTGCGGCGCAGAACGGCGTAATCATCGATCACTGCACGTAGCTCAGGGGCTTTAAAGCCGCGTGCAACGCCGCCTTTCAACGTCCACTCGTCACTCACGTGCCAAACACCATATAAGCGTGGGTTGACGTGGTTACCGTACTGCTCGTGGTGATCGAGACGCAGGCCGGTGGTCAAGGCAAAATTCTCGGTCAGACGCCATTCATCTTCGGCGAATACCGCTTTTTGCACCACATCAAATTTATAGTTTTTCCGATCGCCTGCAGCCTGGTTCCAGTCGGTTAGGGCGCTCTCATTCCACTGCACGCCGCTGGTGATGACGTGGTAATCGGTAGGAACAATCAGTTTGGCATCAAAGACGGTATTTTTTATTTCCGGTTTACGCCCGAGGACGTCCGTTTGCGTACTACTGGCAAGCCCTTCGCGGCTGGTTTTTTCCTGTGACAAACTCAGATTACTGGTGGCCCAGCCCCAGCGTCCTTCGTGTGATGCCGACCAATGATCACGGTTATTTTTTTGTTCGCGTGTCGCCCAGTTGGCGCTGACCCCGTCGCCATTTTTCAGACGGGTCACACCACCTTCCAGCAGAAAATCCTGATTAGGCGTCGGTGTGAAGGACAGCCTCGCAGTGATGTCTTTATGTTTTGCTTTGGTAAAACCATTGGTGGTCTGGACATCATCATCTGCCTGGCGATCGAGATAGCGCCCCCATACCTGTAACCCCAGCACGTCCGACATCAGCGGACCATTGAGATAGAACTGAGTCTGACCGGCATTGCCCTGGTCACTGTGTTGACGCGCAGAGTAATCGTAAGAGAGTGAACCGCCCCATTCACGCGATACCTTGCGGGTAATAACGTTGATCACGCCGCCGATAGCATCAGAGCCATACAGTGATGACATTGGGCCGCGAATCACTTCGATACGCTCGATAGCAGCTGCGGGTGGCACAAAGCTCTGCTCATAACCGCTGTTGCCGTTAACGCGTGAATCGCGTCCGCTCTGGCGCTTACCATCTACCAGCAGCAGGGTATAGTCGGCCGGCATGCCGCGAATGGAGATATCGGTTTCATTGGCGCTGCCATTGACTACGACACCTTCCACATCACGTACGGCATCGCCCAGATTCTGGAAAGAGCGTTTACGTAGGTCCTTACCGTCGATCACGGTGATAGAAGCCGGGGCATCCTCCTGCGTTTGTTCGTAACCGGCTGCCGTCACTACGATTGTCTGTGAGTCTGAGGTATCGGTTGCTTCGTTTGCCCAGGAGCAGGCGGGCAGAAGTAGCGTAAGTTTGATGATGACAGCCAATGGTTGGCGATGAAAATGGGGATGCATGATAAAACGTCTCTTGTGTGATTTATATCAAACGCGAATCATACGCATCCGTATCTGCATAAATTGGACAAAGTGAGACAACTTCCCGGTTGGGCTGACGGCTCTTACTGCAGGCGATTTAGACGGGCGGGTTACGTCTGGCCAAGATAGCTGCGTCTCTATTGATAATACCAACACGGGGGTACTGCTGGACCTTTCCTGCCTGATGGTGCTTACGCACCTGTCAGCCCTGAATGAAAGAGCAAATTGTTGACCTTGCAATGAAAAATACCGGTATTCGGAATACTGTACGGGCGCTGCATATCGGCATTAATACCGTTGTGCGCACGTGAAAAGACTCGCTTCCAAAAATGCCTTTCGTTATCGATCAGTGCTGGTTTCGACTGTATCCGTACCGCGCTTTAGAATACGTGGACGGGTCGTGCGAGTTTGAGGGCGAGCCGGTTATTTGATGACCGGTCGTTAATGTATTTTTATGTCGAATTTTTCCGAATCGTTCCGAGAATTCTGCCAACCAACTTTACCCCGCAATTGATAGCGGGGTTTAAAGATGGGTAGAGTAGTCTGATAACTATGGCTTATCCTTGACTAGCCACTTCGGTATTTAGTAAGGATAATAATTCGGTTATAAATTTTTGCGGTGCCTCTAGCATTGGGCTATGTCCGCAATTTTTGATTACGGTCATACTGACGTTTTTTAATTGTTGCGATAGCGTAACCCATGGCTCCATGGGAGTTATCATATCATGTTCCCCCCAAATAAAGTGGGTGGGAGTGGCCATTTTATTAAGAGTGTCTGGGACATCATACTTTCTACTGAACGATAACCATCTTACGATGTTTTTATGAATCTGTTCATCACTGAAAAGATGAGAAATCTCATCTATTCCACGTTGTGGCACTTTGCTTTTATCAAAATAAACATTGCTCATCAAAGAACGAGCATATTTAGTATCGCCCGTACGCAGTTCACTTAATGATACGCCGGCATCCGCTTCAATCTGGCCTGGCGCTCCACTCATAAAAAGGCCTTTAACCTGAGAGGGCGCGAGGGATGCGTAATGTAAAGCAATTAATGCACCCAATGAGTTGCCTACTAAATAAGGTGCTTCATTACAAGAGGCGATCACCTGATCCAGCGAGTCTTTTGCCTTTTTATAGCCGCTACCAAAAGTTACAGGTATTGATTCATTGAATACTATAGGACTATATCCATGATCAACCATGCTCTCAATAACTGAGTTCCATATCCAACCCCCGGCAAATAAACCAGGCAGAAAAATAATTGGGTGGCCAGAACCAGTCTTGGTATATAACATGATAATTATTTCCTTTTGCGATTTTTTGAGGTTTTTTTCCTAAGCGTGAAGGTGCCTACCACCGGTTAATAAAAGGTAACAATTATGATGATCTTGGCTTTCTATTTGACTCACTGATCTGTTTTTGATGATACATCGATATTAATAATCATACAATGTTACTTGGCAAAAAATATTACTCTGCAATAGATATGATTAATAGGATAACTGTATTTTTGATTTAATGTTTTTTTTGGGGATTTTTTCTGATTGTGATTAATAGCTTGGTTTGTTATTTATTTAGGCCTTATTAAGCTATCAATATTCATGATCTTTTGAATTAGATGTGTCACCAAGGGCACATCGCCAGTCATGCGATATCCCGCAAATAAGTTGATAAAGTCCGCTCGCTGTATATGGATACAGTAATAATGAAAAAGGGACCAAAATGACAAATTTGATTATTGATGAGAATAACTGTGTGACGCTAACCCCGGAGCAGGCAAAAGCGTTAACCAAGGTAGTGGTAGGGGGTGGGTTCGAAGGTGCCGTCCTTTTAAACAAGTACCTCGGGCGTTTACCGTTGCCGATTGATCCGGCGATTGTGTACGACGAAGTACTGCATTCCGCCGCAGCCTACTACTTGGCTATCTCCCTGGAAGGGCGTTGCTTCTCTGGCGTGGGTGTGCCGGTTGTTGATCAAGATGGCGTCAGTTGGGCATTTAAATACTCGTTTGATATGGAGGAAAGTTATGGTGAACAAATAACGACCCAACACATGACGGTAACCTCTCCAAGCTAAGTACTCAAAAAAGCCCTGGCAAATTTGCCAGGGCTTTCTCGTTGCACTGGGTAATATCTTCCCTTTATAAACCTCATTGACTCCTTTGCCGACCTTAAGCATTATCGAGCGATGAAATATACCTTGCTCACCTCTACCACAACCACGACAACCGCCTTTTTCTGGCGGGCCGTGAGGGTGTGCGTGAGCTAAAAACGCAGTTCCCCAAAGCCCCGCCAGCAATGGCCGGGGTGTCTTTATGCTCCGTCCTGGTTGGTAACGACGGAGATTCACATGCAACAACATCATCACCGTACCGCACTTTTGATCATTGATATGCAGCTCGGCATGTACGAGGGACCGGAGTCGCCTTATGAAGGCGAACGCGTTCTGACTAATATCAACGCGCTGATTGGTAGGGCGCGCGATGCGGGCTGCCCCATATTCTTTGTGCGCCATGCCGGGCCAGAAGGGTCACCGATCGCAGCAGGCAGTCATTTTTGGCAACTACACCCGCGTCTGGCAATCGATGCGGCAGTGGACAGGGTTATAGATAAAAACCGGCCCAGCTGTTTCTATCACACGGGGCTGGCCGAGCAGTTGAACGAAGGGGGCATAACCCGGTTAGCGATAATGGGAATGAAAACGCAATATTGCGTGGATACCGCCTGCCGGCAGGCTGGTGAGCTGGGATTTCAAACGCTACTGATCGCTGATGCGCACACTTGCAGCGATACGCAGGCGCTGAGTGCCGAGGCGATAATCAGGCATCATAATCTGACTCTCTCGGGTCCTTTTGCCCAGTTGATACAAACTGCGGACGTGCAGTTCTGAAAAAACGGCGGGCCGAGGATTTCGGTTCGCCGATCAATTCGGAACACGCCGCTGGCCCCGGTAGCCGTAGCTTTGGTACTATCCCTCCCACCCAAACAGTCAATGGTGTATTACATTGAAAATCCAAGCGTTATTATTTGTTGCCGTCGCCGGTCTGGCTGGCTGCAGCCAAGAGGGAACCTCAGTGAATCAACCCAAGAAAAACAAGGGTGATCATACGGAAGTGTTACTGGTTAACAGTGCGCTGGTGGATTGCATGGGCGTCTCCCCAATGAAATGCATGCAGGTACGTCATTCAATACAAGGGCAGTGGGAAATGTTTTATAGCCAGATTGAAGGTTTCAACTTTGAACCGGGCTACCGCTATCGCCTGAAGGTTAAGGTGACCCAGGCTGAAAACGTACCGGCCGATGCGTCCTCATTGCGCTATACGCTGGTTGAACAGTTGGAAAAGAAGAAGGTCTGATTACGCCCCGGCAGGTCAGGGCCGAAAATCCTGACCTGATGGCCGTGTACCCAACTGGCAAGGTACTTTTCGCCGTAAACTCCCCAGGCCATCACGCTTTATGGTCTCCCTTTGTGGCCAGAGTTTACCGGGCGAGACTGGTCTGCTCACTGGGCTTGTTGCGATTCTGCAATGCGCCTGTCTTAAGTATATTGTGAAAATCAGGTATATTGTCCTTCGGTTTTTAGCTACCAAGACAAAATTACTATGATTATCAAACCTAAAATTCGTGGTTTTATCTGCACCACCGCTCATCCGGCAGGCTGTGAAGCCAACGTCCGCGAGCAAATTGCTTACGTTAAATCCCGTGGCGAACTGAAAAACGGGCCTAAAAAGGTGCTGGTGATTGGTGCCTCTACCGGTTACGGCCTGGCGTCACGTATCAATGCTGCGTTCGGCAGCGGTGCGGCCACCATCGGCGTATTTTTTGAAAAGCCGGGCAGCGAAGGCAAAACCGGTTCTGCCGGTTGGTACAACTCTGCCGGTTTTGATAAGGCAGCTAAAGAAGAAGGCCTGTACGCGAAAAGCATTAACGGCGACGCTTTCTCCAACGAATGCCGTCAGACCGTTATTGACCTGATCAAACAGGACCTGGGTCAGATCGACATGGTGGTTTACTCGCTGGCTTCCCCGGTGCGTAAAATGCCGGAAACCGGTGAAGTGGTGCGCTCGGCGCTGAAACCTATCGGCGAACCGTACAAATCCGTGGCGCTCGACACCAACAAAGACGTGCTGGTAGAAGCCGTGGTTGAACCTGCCAACGAGCAAGAAATTGCCGATACCGTCAAAGTGATGGGGGGCCAGGACTGGCAGCTGTGGATGGACGCGCTGGACGAAGCCGGCGTGCTGGCAGACAACGTACAGGCTGTAGCTTATTCCTACATCGGTACCGATCTGACCTGGCCAATCTACTGGCACGGTACGCTGGGCAAAGCAAAAGAAGATCTGGATCGCGCGGCTCAGGCCATCGATCAGAAGCTGAAGGCCAAAGGCGGCGCGGCTTACGTTGCGGTGCTGAAGTCGGTAGTGACTCAGGCTTCCTCGGCCATTCCGGTAATGCCGTTGTACATCGCCATCGTCTTCAAAATCATGAAGGCTCAGGGGATCCACGAAGGTTGCATCGAGCAAATCCAACGTCTGTTCGCCACCAAACTGTACAGCGGTACCGCACCGGACACCGACGAGAAGCATCGTCTGCGTCTGGACGACTGGGAACTGCGTGACGACGTGCAGAACACCTGCCGTGAAATTTGGGCGCAGATCAACGACAACAACATCAATGAGCTGACCGATTATCAGGGCTACAAGGCCGAGTTCCTGCGTCTGTTCGGTTTTGGTCTGCAGGGTGTTGATTACGAAGCAGATCTCAGCGGTGAAGCGAAGTTCGACGTGATCGAACTGGTCTAAACCTATCGAGTATTCGGAAAAAGCCGGGTTATCCCGGCTTTTTTACGTCCATACCTGCCTGTTCCCGTCGCTACTCATCAGTCCACTTGATCGTTGACAGCAATAAGTTATCGTTTTACGATAACTTATTGCTGTTTTCCAAGGATGAACTTGTTATGGCTGCCGTGCCACGGATCCACCTTCCACTTTACGTACGTTGCTTGTGTTTGTTGATCATGGCGATGCTGATTATCAGCACCGGCGTGGAGATGTTTATGATTATCCAGGGCTGGGTGCAAGGCGAAGCGTTCAACAGCATTGTGGCCGCCTATCGCGACTACTACCCGGAGTTGAATGCCTACGCCATCCCGCAGCAGCGCTGGGCGATTTTCACCACCCTGTTGCTGGATATGTTCGCCTACGTGCCTTATTACAGCGCGCTGCTGTGCGGTGCCGGGCTGTTTTATCAGTTTTATCGCGGCAATGTCTGGCACCGCAACAATATGCTGTTGCTGCAGATCATCGGCATTTTACTGATTGTCGATGTACTGTTCCCTTCATTGGCCGGCATGTTGCAGGTGATGATACTGACCGCCAGTGAAAAAATGCTGTTAATAATTTATTATGGCGTCAACAGCGAGTCGGTACGCTCGTTGATCGTAGGCTGCGCAATCCTGGTGTTTAGCCGGGTATTCCTGGAAGCGTTGCGGCTGAATGAAGAACAGCTTTCTTTCGTGTGAGAATAGAGTGGCGATAATAGTAAGTCTTGATGTCATGTTAGCCAAAAGGAAGATGCGATCGAAGGAGCTTGCGGAGCAGGTGGGGATCACGGAGCAAAATTTATCGTTGCTGAAGAACGGTAAAGTGAAAGGTGTCAGGTTGGAGACGTTAGATAAAATCTGCCGTATTCTCGATTGCCAACCGGGCGATCTGCTGGCCTGGGAACCTGATAGCGAAGGCTGATGCGGCGGCGCATTTTGTGCGCCGCTCTCTTTGCTGAATGTCATTGCCGCTGCGCTTGGCCGGTTTATTTGTTTGTTTTAAGTTAAATCACTCGCCACATTATTTAACAGTAATGCGTTTTGCCTTGGCATGGCCGCTGGGCGCATTCTGATTAATAAACTAAAAAAAGTGATTTTTTTATTTACCGTCACCGGCGGTTAAGTCTATTTTAAGGAGAATATATGGCATTGCGTCATGGGATCCCCGCGCTGATAATATTGCTGAGTGGTTGTAGCGCTATTCATGCAGATTCATCTTATTCGTCCTGGGAGCCGCCCGTGCGGGCAACGCGGGAACAAAAACAACGCATTGGCAGCGGTGAATCGGCCTATTCCGTATTGAACGAAGGCTCGCCCAGCATCGGCGGAACCCTGGACTGGTCCCGGTTATGGGATCGCTAATCAGCATAAATATATTATGCCTGCGAATTATAAGTCTCAATACTGACCATTTAATTAAGGTTTATTATTGTTCGGTTAATGTGTTTTCTCTCGGCCAACGTTTATTTTAATGGCAAATAATGCCTCTTTTGATTTTATGGAAATGAGCGCCTGCATGGGGCTTATTACAGGAGTTTATTGTGGAAAAAGGCATTCCCGTTATTTTTATATTCTTATTGTTTCCCTGGAGCTACCCGGCCACCGCCGCCCGTTATGATCGGGAGCATGAAGGGGTCTCGCCTGTGTTGTTTCGCAAGAAACTGAAAGAAGTGGCCCACGGCCTGTGGGACGAAATGGGTAATGAAAAACAGCGGTCGCTGGTGGCGACGCCAAGCGAAGACAATATGCTGGCCCTGCGTAAAGGCTGCAAGGCCCAGGGAAAAACTGCTTCTGCCACGGGTGAACCGCATCCGTCGGCCTTGCCACGCGAAGAACAGCCGTTGCTTATCGACGGCTGCTAGCCCCAACGGTATTAATGGAGTTTATGCTTTTGAAATTGACCTCTGTGATTGCGGCGGCGTTCACCTTGCTGGCGTCTTGCTGTTGCTATTCATTTGTCGACCGGCACGTTCAGCACGCAGCCTCTGAGGCGAAAGACGATGCCGTTGACTATCGGCAGCGGTTTAACGGGCTGTTGCAACATCTCTGGTACGTAGAGCAAATCCGTTCGGAACAGGCGCTGCTTGCCGATTTGCGGGCACAGCGAAAAGCGCTGGAGACCACCATCCATCGATTGGAATCCGAGTTACCCACGGCGGAGCACCGCCGGCACAAAGAACTCCTGTGCGGCTCGGCCTCTGTGGCGAACCCTTGCCTGCTGGTCAGGCGGTTGCCAATTCCAGTGATGGGGGCGCATCGCTTGTATGTCGGTACTTTTTGTCGCGCAAGGTTCAACTAAAGGCAGGTACTGGGCCGTGGGTGGAGTAGGATAAATTTAATGTTGGGAGTGCATCGATGAAACGGATTTTTTTGGCCTGCGTGGCGCAATGTTGTTCTTTCTCTTCACAAGCGCTGGTTGATTTGCAATACCATGCCGCCCAACCGCTGGATAACAAAATTTCTGAGGATTACCGGCAAAAGCGCAGCGGGCTACAGCATAAGATATGGAGCGCTGAAGGGGTGGCGTTGGCCAATGAAAAGGCGCTTGAACGGGAACGGCAACGGGGATCGACCGAAGAGGCGAACCGGCGGCGCAACAGCACGATGTTCGGTGAACGTCGTTGCGGCAATAAATCCCAGCAGGACGGAACGTGCCGGCTACCGGGCCGCGATAGGGCTTTCTCGAATCTCAAGCGCCGTTATTGATCCCCAGCAACATCGCCGGCATCCGGTCCAATAAAGTGTCGATAGCGGCGCGGGTTTTGGCCGGAAGATAACGAGTCTGTGGCCACACGGCATGAATATCGCTGGGCAGCAGGTGAATATCGCCGAGCACTGGCACCAGTTCGCCGCAGCGGAGATAGCGCGCCAGCAGCCAGTTTGGCAGCCATACCAGCCCGGCGCCGGCAATGGCGGCATCGGCCAGCGAATGCAGATCGTCGAGGCGTAGGCGGATATCGATGTTCAGTTTACTCGCAGCGGCATCGGCCTGGAGTTGGCGCCAACCGACGTCCTCACCAAACCGATGATAGGCGATGCCGCTGTGGCCATCGAGCGCGGCAACGCTTTGCGGGTTACCATGCGCAGCCAAATAAGCAGGCGCTGCACACAGTGCAAGGTGTTGGCCGCCCAGTCGACGGGCGATGATGTTCGCGCTGTCATTCAGCGGGCCGATACGTATTGCCAGATCAAAACCTTCCTCTGCCAAATCCGCCACCCGATCATTGAAGGCGATATCGACCTGCAGATTAGGGTAGCGACCGACCAACGCCATCAGCACCGGGGTGATGCAGTGGCGGCCCAGCAGTTTCGGCGCGCTGACCCGCAAAGTGCCTTGCGGTTCTCGCCGCCCGCTGTCCAGTTCGGCGTCGGCGGCATCCAGTTCGCTTAATGCGCGCAGGCAGCGATCGTAATAGGCCTGGCCCTCGTGGGTCAGGCTCAGACCGCGGGCGTTGCGGTGGAACAGCAAAACTCCGAGGCGCAGCTCAAGACGGGCGATACTTTTACCCACGGCAGAGCGGGTCAGGTGCAGGCGTTCGGCGGCCAGAGAAAAATTGCCGGCCTCGACCACCCGTACGAAGGTCGTAATGCCGGTGAGACGTTCGTTCATGGTCAAAATGGGGGTTCCTGTCAGGCTACACAGCCGGTCATTTAAGGCGCTCGTCAGCCTTCTTTAATCCTATAGCATAGTGGATATCGGGCGTCGGGATCCTCCCGCGCTCAAGGGCTATTGGGGTGACCATGAACAGCTTGTCTTTTATTACCGCCGGTGACGGCTGCAAGATTACCTACAGGTTTGACGGCGCGGCCGATAAACCGGTTCTGGTGTTATCCAACTCGATTGGCACCACAATGGCGATGTGGGACGATCAAATTGCGGCGTTATCCGCGCACTTTAGCCTGCTGCGTTACGACGGCAGAGGGCATGGCGCGTCAGACGCCCCGGCGGGAGCCTATTCGGTCGCCAGGCTGGGGCGTGACGTGATTGAACTGCTGGATGCGTTGCAGCTCGATAAGGTGTTCTTCTGCGGCCTGTCGTTGGGGGGCATGGTCGGGCAGTGGCTTGGCGTACATGCGCCGGAGAGGATCGAAAAGCTGGTTCTGGCCAACACCTCGTCTTATTTGGGGCCGGCTGGGCAATGGGATGCGCGGATTGCCGAGCTGCGACAGGCTGACATGCACGACGTCGCAGAAGGGTTTCTGGCCAACTGGTTTTCGGCAGCATACCGGCAGCAACATGCGGCGACGGTGGCCCGATTTCGCACTATGCTGCTGGCCACCCCCATGCAGGGATTGGCCGGGTGTTTTGCCGCCGTTCGCGAGCTGGATATGCGCCGTACGGCGGCATTGATCCTGGCACCGACGCTGGTGATCGCCGGCAGGGATGACACCGTTACCACGCTGCCGCAGGGTGAATTGCTGGCCCGTACGGTGCCGGGCGCAGAGTTACTGGTGTTGCCGGTGGTGCACCTGTCCAACGTCGAGTTGCCCGATGATTTTTTGGCGGCGATGTTGGATTTTCTGACCGGTTAGGCCGGCCGGCAATACTCTTTCAGCATGGCAAGGGCGTCCGGCTTCAGTTGGTAAAGATAGACCGGCCTGCCGGTGGTACCGTACAGAATACGGGTGCCAAGGATGCCGCTTTCTGCCAGATAGATCAGATATTTGCGGCAGGAAACGCGCGAGATGCCGATGGCGTTGGCCAGATTGTCGGTGGAGAACTCGCCGTCATGCTGCTGCTCAATCCATTCGCACACCGTACTCAGCGTGATGGTGGTCAGCCCCTTCGGCAGCTTCTTGCCTTCGCTGCTGCTGGGCTGGCGGCGCAGCAGGCTGTCGACGTCGCTTTGCGAAAACTCGCGTTGCGCCAGGATCTGCGACTGCTGTTGGTAGTTGTTCAACGCCTCTTTGAAACGGGTGAACTGGAAAGGCTTGATCAGATAATCCACCACGCCGTAGTGCAGCGCGCGCTGCACCGTGTCCACGTCGCTGGCGGAAGAAATGATAATGACGTCGGTTTTTTCGCCCAGTTCGCGCAGGCCGGGCAGCAGATCCAGCCCGTTTTCCTGCTGCATATAAATGTCCAGCAGCACCAGATCGACCGGGACGTTGGCGTCGGCCAGCAATGCGCGCGCCTGCGCCAGCGTGGCGACCGTTGCCTGGCAGTGAAAACCGCTGACCTGGCTCAAATAGTATTTATTGAGCTCCGCTACCATAGGATCGTCATCGATAATCAATACGTTAATCATGGGTTCAGTCCTTGGCCCGATAGGGGATATGCACAAAAAATTGGGTTAGCTCACCCGGTTCAGAGTCGAAATCAATGCTGCCGCCCAGCTTTTCCAGGCTGCTGCGGATCAGCGCCAGCCCAATACCGCGCCCCGGTCCTTTAGTGGAAAACCCTTGCTCAAAAATACGCGCGCCGATAGCCGGATCGATACCGGGGCCGTCATCACTGACAATACAGTGTAAGCGATCCTCATTGTGATGGAAGCTCAGGTTGATCTCATGCCCTTCAACGCCGTCGATGGCGTCGATGGCGTTTTCAATCAGATTGCCCAGCACGCTGATCAGCACATGGGTGGTTTCCGCATCGTCGGTTTCCGGCAGCAGGCTGGCCTCATCAATGGTCAGCTCAATACCGGCCTCATGGGCGCGGCTGATCTTGCCGATAAAGAAGCCCGCGACCTCCGGCGACTGGATCTTGCGCAGCAGTGCGCCGATTTCTTCCTGATAGTTGCTGGCAGTGTTGATGATGTAGTTTTCCAACTGCTGGTAAGCCTTCATGTGCAACATACCGAGGATAACATGCAGCTTGTTCATAAACTCATGCGACTGTACGCGCAGCGCGTCGGCGTAGTGCGCCATACCGCTCAGGCGCTGCACCAACTGGCTGACCTCGGTTTTATCGCGGAAGGTGGCGATGGCGCCGATAACCTGGCCTTTGACGATCACCGGCACGGTATTGGTTAACAGCTCGCTGCCGTTAAAATTAATCTGCCGGTCGCGCAGCGGCTTGCCGCTGGCCAGCACCTCCGCCAGATGCAACAGGGCCGGCCAATGCTTGCTGGCAGATTCCAGCAGCAAATTCTCAAGCGGCCCGCATTGACGCAGCAGCCGTTTGGCTTCGTCGTTGACGATGGTGATGCGCGATTGATTATCGACCGCAATCACGCCTTCTTTAATGGACTGCAGCATGGCGTTGCGTTGTTCGAACAGGTTGGAAATTTCGTAGGGTTCAAAGCCGAGCATGATGCGCTTCAGTGCTCTCACCAGGAAGAAGGTGCCGAGCGTGCCGACCAGCGCGGCGAAGGCGATGGTCCAGTAAATAATCCAGCGACTTTCGCCCACCACCCGGCGGACGGTATCCAGTGCGATGCCGAGCGACACCACGCCGATCTGCTGCCGCTGCGCGTCATAGACCGGGACAAAAACCCGCAATGATGGCCCCAGTGAGCCGCGAGTGATGGCGCTGTTGGTTTTGCCGTGCAGCGCCGGCTCCAGATCCTCGCCGATAAAATGCTGGCCGATGCGCCAGGGTTTGGGGTGCGAGTAGCGGATGCCTTTCATATCGACCACCACCACGAACAACAGCTCGTTCTGCTTACGCACCTGCTCGGCAAAGCGCTGGATTTCGCCGCTGCGATCCTGACGCTCAAGACCCTCGACCACGGTGGAAGAGAGCGCCAACGTATTGGCAATCGCCATGGCTTTTTGCTGTAACTGATCTTGCCCCTCTTGGTTCATCTGCACAAAAAACAGCGCGAACACCACCAGCAGCACCGAAGCAATAATGGCGGACACCATCAGCGTGAGCGTGGTGCTAAGCTTCAGTGGGATCCGTTGTTTGGGCATGGCGGTTCTCCGAATGGCGATATCAACGATTCTTGCGGGGAATAGGCTGCAGGGCAGTGACCGGCAGCAGGTTATAACATGCCGCCGCCGGGTGAGGGATTATTTTAGTTACAAAAGCCGCCTTCAGGGCTGATGGTAGATTTCCAGCGCCTGCTGGCCGCTGGCGCCCTGGTGGATGATCGCCATTAGCGCACTGACCACTTTTGACGGGTTGCTGTGCTGATAAACGTTACGGCCATACACCATGCCGGATGCGCCTTGCGCCATCAGTGCGGCGGATTTCTCCAGCACCGCGCCCAGTTCGCCTTTGCCGCCGCCGCGCACCAGCGTCGGGCAGCGTGCCGCTTCCACTATGCGGTGAAAATCGTCCACCCGCTCGGTCGGATCGGCCTTGATAATGTCGGCGCCCAGTTCACGCGCCAGCCGTACCAGAGGCACCATTTTTTCCACATCGCCCAGCGAGCCGTAAGCGGCGCCCTGGCCGGGCGGGGCCATCACCAGCGGTTCGATCATCAGCGGCATGGCGTAGCGATCGCAGGCATGGCGCAGTCGGCCGATGTTTTCCACGCACTGGCGGAAAATGCCCGGCTCATCGGGGATCAGGTACAGATTCACCACCACCGCTGCGGCATCCATTTGCAGCGCGGCGAGGATCGGTGCGTCCGGGTTATGCAGCACCGCCCACATTTCGCGGTGGCGGGCGGCGTTATAGGCATTGCCGACGTCGGTGCGCATCACCAGCGCCGGTTTGTCGCGCTGCGGCGAGCGTTGCAGCAAATCCGCCTGGCCGTAATTAACCTGAATGGCATCCGGCCGAGCGGCGATCAAGCTGCCCATGACCCGTTCGATATCCTCCAGGCCGATCAAAAAATCCGGTTCATTGGCGATGCCGTGGTCGATCGCCACATCGAGGCATTTGCCGTTATTAAACAGCCGGTTCATCCGTACCTTACTGTTGAGCTGCATGTCAGATCCTCCTGAAAATAGGGATATATCCAGTATCGCTGAGTAAGCATGGGCATGAAATGGGGAAACCGCAAACTGCGCGCTCGCTCGCACATTTACGAAGAAACCTGCGCGCCATTTTCTATTGCTGCGGGCGTTAACTGCGGCTGAGCGCAGTAAAGCCGGCGCAGGGCTGATGGCTTTTGCGCCATTTGTTAGATCCGTGTCATGTTTTTGTTACTTGGTCATTCCAAAACGCATGTTTCGCTTGTTTGAGTTAAAAAGTTTCAATAATCTCAATTATGAAATAAACATTTGATAATGGCGTGGAGACCTGAATTTACCGCCAAGGTGTATATTTCAATATGTTGTTTTTATTCTATTTTGAGATATCGATCAAAATTTTACACACCGCCCGAATACGCAGAAAAAGCGGTAAATCTGCCGTATCAAAGGGATAACATCGACCGGATTGTTGTTTGAATGTAAAAAATATTTTTCATTAGCTGTCAAATCAACAGGCATCTTCATTCTAACGATTAAAGGGTACAGAACATGAAGCTGAAGAAACTGATCGTCACCTCGGTACTGATGTGCATGTTGCCGGCCAGCGTGTTGGCGAAAGACATCAAGATCGGCGTTTCAATGGCTTATTTCGATGACAACTTCCTCACCATCCTGCGCCAGTCAATGCAGAACAAAATGAAGGCGGACGGCAACGTCAGCGGTCAGTTTGAAGATGCCAAAGGGGATATTGCCCAGCAAATTCAACAGGTCGAGAACTTTGTCAGTCAGGGCGTCGACGCCATCATCCTCAACCCGGTCGATACCCAGGGCGTGAAACCGATGATCAAACTGGCGGAAAGCGCCAAGATCCCATTGGTGTTCGTTAACCGTCGCCCGGAAGTCACGCTGCCGGCGGGCATGGCCTACGTGGGCTCAGACTCCAAACTGGCCGGCAAACTGCAGATGGAAGAGTTGGCCAAGCTGATGAACGGCAAGGGCAACGTGATGATTCTGATGGGGGAACTGTCCAATGAAGCGACCCGCGACCGTACTCGCGGTGTGGAAGAGGTGGCGGCCAAATACCCCGGCATCAAAATCCTCGATAAACAAACCGCCAAGTGGGGCCGTAAAGAAGCCGTCGACATTACCACCGACTGGGTGCTGACCGGTCAGCAAATTGATGCCATTGCCTCCAATAACGACGAAATGGCCATCGGCGCGATCCTGGCGCTGAAGCAGGCGAAGAAAACCGGCGTGCTGGTGGCCGGCGTTGACGGCACTCCGGACGCGCTGGAGTTCATCAAGAAGGGCGATCTGGCGCTGAGCGTATTCCAGGACGCCAAAGGTCAGGGTGAGGGCGCGGTGCAAACCGCCATTCAATTGGTGAAAGGCGAGAAGGTGGAAAGCAACGTCCTGATCCCGTATCAGCTGATCACCAAGGCCAATTATCAGGAATTCGCCGACAAGAACAGAAAATAAGCGTTAAAGCAGCGCGGCTATACCCTATGAATTTCATGCTGCAGCTAGGCGCCCAACTTGCTAATCCCCAGGCGCTTACTTTAGTAAGTAACAGGGGTAAGCAAGAGCAGGTAACAACGCTGCAGTTTGAAAGGCGACGGGTATATATCCCTTGCCGTATTTACCCGGCACACGGCGGTAAATACGGCAGGGATGCATTGACGAACGGCGGAGGTTATCAGTATGTATCCTTATGTTCTTGAGGCTGAAGGCATCAGTAAGCAGTTTCCCGGCGTGAAGGCGTTGGACAAGGTCTCAATTAAAATCAAACCAGGCAGCGTACACGCGTTAATGGGGGAGAACGGCGCGGGTAAATCGACGCTGATGAAATGTTTAATCGGCATTTATCACCCCGATGAAGGCACCATTAAAATAAAAGGCGAGCCGGTGATCTTCAGCGATACGCTACAGGCGCTGCATTCGGGTATTTCCATGATTCACCAGGAGCTTAACCTGGTGCCTTACATGACGGTGGCGGAAAACATCTGGCTGGGGCGTGAACCGGTGCGGCTTGGCTTCGTCAATCATGACGAGCTGAACAGGAAAACCCGCGATCTGCTGGCGCGGCTGAACATCAAGTTAAAACCGGAGACCCTGGTCGGCGAACTTAGCATCGCCAGCCAGCAAATGGTGGAGATCGCCAAGGCGGTTTCCTATAACGCAGACGTCCTGATTATGGACGAACCCACCTCGGCGCTGACCGAGAGCGAGGTCGGGCATCTGTTCGCCATCATTCGCGAGCTGCGCGAACAGGGTAAAGGCATTATTTATATCAGCCACAAGATGGACGAGATTTTTGCCATCACCGATGAAGTGAGTATTTTCCGCGACGGCACCTTTATCGCCTGCGATAAAACGGAAAACCTGACCAAGCAGTCGCTGATCACCATGATGGTGGGGCGCGAACTGACCCAAATGTTCCCCAAGTTCAACAACAATATCGGCGAGGAAGTGCTGCGGGTCGAAGGGTTGCGGCGTTCGGACTGGTTCCACGATGTTTCGTTCAGCGTTAAACGCGGCGAGATCCTCGGCGTCGCCGGGTTGGTGGGCGCAGGCCGCAGCGAGGTGATGGAAAGTTTGTTCGGCATGCACCCGGCGGACGGTGGCAGCATCTTTATCGAGGGTAAGGCGGCAAAGGTTGATTCTCCCTCAAAGGCCATCGAGCTGGGGCTGGCCTTTCTGACCGAAGATCGCAAAAAGTCCGGGTTGTTTCTGGTGCTGTCGGTGGTCGAGAACATGAGTATCGTCAACCTGTCGGAATACATCGGCAAGAACGGGTTTGTCAGCCATGTGCAAATGGCCAAAGACTGCATGGAGCAGATCAAAAAGCTCAACATCAAAACCCCGACCATGGATCAAATCATCAATAACCTGAGCGGCGGTAATCAGCAGAAGGTGCTTATCGCCCGCTGGCTGCTGGCACAGCCGAAAATATTGATTCTCGACGAGCCCACGCGCGGTATCGACGTGGGGGCGAAAGCGGAAATTTATCGCCTGATCAGCGAGCTGGCGAACCGTGGCGTCGCCATTATTTTGGTGTCCTCGGAATTGCCGGAAATCCTCGGCATGAGCGACCGGGTGATGGTCATGCACGGTGGCCGCATTACCGGCATTTTGGATAAAGAAGAAGCGGATCAGGAAAAAATCCTGGCGCTGGCCTCTGAATAACGCAAAGGTGAACCACCATGAGTAATGTAAAAATCGAGAAGCCGCTTGCGGGTAAAGCGCCACTGTTCTCTGGCCTGAGCGGCAAAATGCCGAAAGACACCGGCATCTTTATCGTGATGATCGGCATCGCGCTGATATTCGAAATTCTCGGCTGGTATATCCGCGATCAGTCATTCCTGATGAACCCCAACCGGCTGTTGCTGATCGTGCTGCAGGTGGCGATTATCGGCATTATCGCCGTTGGCGTTACCCAGGTCATTATCACCACCGGCATCGATCTTTCATCCGGCTCGCTGATTGCGCTGACGGCGGTGGTGGCGGCCAGCCTGGCGCAAACCTCCGACAGCATTTCACCGATGTACCCGGCACTGCTCGATTTGCCGGCGGCGATCCCGATCGGCGCGGGGATTGGGGTGGGCATCGTTTGCGGTTTCATCAACGGTTTCCTGATTACCCGCACCGGCATTCCGCCTTTTATCGCCACTCTGGGCATGATGGTGTCGGCGCGCGGCCTGGCGCAGTATTACACCCAGGGTAACCCGGTCAGCTTCCTGTCCGACGGGTTTACCTCGATCGGCCAGGGCGCGATGCCGGTGATCATCTTCCTGGTGATTGCGGTGATCTTCCATATTGCGCTGAAACATACCCGCTACGGCAAATATATCTACGCCATCGGCGGCAACATGACCTCGGCTCGGGTATCCGGCATCAACGTCAATAAATACCTGGTGACGGTGTATACCATCGCCGGTGGTCTGGCGGGATTGGCGGGCGTGGTGCTGGCGGCGCGCGTCAGCAGCGGCCAGTCGAGCATGGGGATGTCTTATGAACTGGACGCCATCGCCGCGGCGGTGATCGGCGGCAGCAGCCTGATGGGCGGCGTCGGGCGCATTACCGGCACGTTGATCGGCGCGGTGATCCTCGGGCTGATTAAAAGCGGCTTCACCTTTATCGGTGTGGACTCCTACATTCAGGACATTATCAAAGGCGTGATTATCGTCGCCGCCGTGTCGATCGACATGCACCGTAACCGCAAAAAACACTGATTGCCGTGAATTTCCGCCGGAGCAACCTGGCCGGCGGTATTTTTTTACCTCTGGGGAATCACCATGAAATACTTAAAAAAAATCGTGCTGGTGGCGGCGCTCAGCTGTTCCACCTCGGCGCTGGCGGAAACCATCGGCGTGTCCATGGCCTATTTTGACCAGAACTTCCTGACCATTATCCGCCACTCGATAGACAAAGAGGCCAAGGCGCGCGGTATCACCGTGCAGTTCGAAGACGCACGTGGCGACGTTGGCCGCCAGACCGATCAGGTGCAGAGCTTTATCAGTGCCGGCGTGGACGCGATTATTGTCGATCCGGTTAATTCGGCGGGTACGCCGGCCATCACCAAACTGGTGACCAAGGCGGGTATTCCGTTGGTGTACGTGAACCGCACGCCGGGCGACAGCAAGTTGCCTTCCGGCGTGGTGTTTGTCGGTTCCGACGAGAAAGAGTCCGGCACCCTGCAAATGGAAGAGTTGGCGCGCCTGGCGAACTACAAGGGCAATGTCGCGATCATGATCGGTAATCTGACCGATGCCGGTGCGCTGCAACGCACCAAAGACGTGGAGCAGGTGGTAGCGAAGTACCCGAACATGAAGGTCGTGCAAAAGCAAAGTGCCAACTACTCGCGCAGCGAAGGCATGGATTTGATGATGAACTGGGTCACTAACGGCGAACCTATCGATATTGTTGCAGCCAACAACGACGAGATGGCGATTGGCGCGATCATGGCATTGCAGCAGGCCGGCAAGCGTGACAGCAAGGTGCTGATCGGCGGCATCGACGCCACCCCGGACGGCCTGAAGGCGCTGTCTTCCGGCAAGATGCAGGTGACGGTATTCCAGGACGCGGTTGGCCAAGGCAAAGCCTCGGTCGACGTAGCGCAACGGATGATCAAAGGCGAAAAGCTGGAGCCGTATTATTGGATCCCGTTTGAACTGGTGACGCCGGCCACTATGCAAAAGTTCGTGACGAAGCAGTGACTCCGGCTGGTTGAGGTTAGGGCGCTGCTGATGCAGCGCCCTGGTTGGCACTGGCGTTATAAAGGGCGTTACCAGCCCTTCACCGCGTCGCCCTTGTAGATGTCGGCCGCGCTGGCGGCCACTTCATCGGTCTGATAGGCCTTGACCAAATCCTTCACGTTTTCGTTGTCTTTGTTATCGATGCGGGTGGCGAAGATATTGACGTAAGGCGAGTTTTTATCTTCGACAAACAGACCGTCCCTGGCCGGTGACAGGCCGATCTGGCTGGCGTAGTTGGTATTGATAATCGCCAGCGCGACCTGTTTATCGTCCAGCGCGCGCGGCAACTGTGGCGCTTCGATCTCGACGATTTTCAATTTCTTCGGGTTACCGACGATATCCAACGCGGTAGGCAGCAAGCCGACGCCGTCTTTCAGAACGATCAGCCCCTGTTTTTGCAACAGCAGCAGCGAGCGGCCGAGGTTGGTGGGATCGTTCGGCACGGCGATCTGCGCGCCGTCCGGCAGTTGGCTGAGCGAGGTGATCTTTTTCGAATAACCGGCTATCGGGTAAACGAAGGTGTTGCCCACCGCGACCAGCTTGTAGCCGCGCTCCTGAATTTGCTTGTCCAGGTAAGGCCGGTGCTGGAAGGCATTAATATCCAGATCGCCGTTGTTCAATGCCTCGTTGGGCAGTACGTAGTCATTGAACGTCACCACTTCCACATCCAGGTTGTACTTCTGTTTGGCGACCTTCTGTACCACTGCCCACATCGATTGATCGATGCCGGAGCTGATACCGACCTTAATATGATGGCTGTCTTGATCCGCTGGCCCGCAGGCGGTGAGCAGCAGGGTACCGGCTACCGCCAACGTTGCGGCGAGTTTTTTTAGCGTAAATGTCATTTTCCCAGAGTCCTTTTCAAAATAGCCTGCTGGTTATTGCAGGATAAGCAGTGACGATGACTCTAAGTAAACCTCTGGATAAAACAAAAGACGGATTCACTATGATTAATAGCGATTTGCTATGAGCAAGCTCAAGCGTCGGCGATCGTGAAATAACGGGAATCGGATTGCTCTGTTTGTGCCCCTGTTCTCCGGTTTGTTTTGACTGCGGATCCACCGGGTTATTATGATGTTCGCAGGCCCGGCAGGGGTAGAATTCACGAAAGGAAAATACAATGCGATTTAACATCTGGAGCAAGGCGCTGCTGCCGTTGGTGGTGTTGGCCTGCGTATCGACGGCGCAGGTGCAGGCGGCGGATCAGAGCCTGCAGGCGGCAGTTGAGCCCATCCCCAAAACATTGTTGGGTAACTGGCATGTCAGCAAAATTTTGCCGACGCAAACAGTGGGCTGCTGGGACGAACAGCAGGCAAAAAGCCTGGTCGGCGGCAAAATCAGTTATAAGGCCGATGGCTTCAACTGGAACGGCACCGCATTGAAAAATCAGGGGGCTACCCTCAGCACGGTTGAGGCGCAGGAGTTTGTCGAGGACAATTCCGGCAGCAGTTCCTACATTGACTTCCCGATGCTGGGCATCAGCACGCCTTCGGTTGAGCGGGTGACAATCCAGCACGCCGACACCGAGATTAAAGGCATTACCGATCAAGGCACCGAAGGCGTACCCGGCGACAACGTGCTGGTGAAAGACGCCAATACGCTGATTTTGTCGGTTTGCAATGTGTGGTTTGAAGTGCAGCGCGTGCGCTGATCCCCTCAGGCCCCGGCAGCGGGGCCATTCCCGCCAATATCCCCGTCCGAACGCTGCGTTTCTGAACTAAAATTAACCATAACGATATAACCCTGATGGGATATCGGAGCCTCGGCTCTCTACCGAGTCAATGACAGGAGGCGCTATGTGTTATCAACATATTTTAATTACCACCGATCTGAGCGATGACGGCAAACGGCTGGTTGAAAAAGGCGCGTTGCTGGCCGCTGCGCTGAAGGCCAAACTCTCCCTGATCTACGTGGACGTTCATTACGATACCTATCACGCAGCGATTGGTTTCTCGGAGAGAAGCTACGACGGCGTGTCTTTCGCCGACAAGATCAAGAAAGAGATGGAACCGATGACCCAAAATGTGAATTACCCGATCCACGAGGTGATTATCGGGCGCGGGGATTTTATTGAACAATTGCAGAACGCGGTAGTGGATAAAGGGATCGATCTGGCGATCTTCGGCCATCATCACGATCTGTGGAACAACCTGTTTTCATCGACCCGCCATGCCATCAATCAGCTGAACGTCGACGTGCTGGTGATCCCGATTAAACAGTAACGCATAAACAAACCGCGCCGCTGCGCGGTTTGTCGCCTTCAGGCTACCCAACCCCTCAAGATAAATGCGCGAAAGTTCTCTTTCTGCCGGCAAGCGGAACGGAGGGCGTTCATCTCAAAAACGACAAAAATCAGGTAACCCAACAAAAGTTAGCTTTTGAGAGGAATGCGGTTACCCGTTTGTTTTTACGAGATTATTGTAAGAATAAAATGCTTCATCATGCCTAATGGTTATTTTTGACTGCGTTAAACGGTAATCGCAGATTTTATGATGCGACGCATATCACAAAAAACACGTTGAAACCTTATACATCGGTATTACGATCGCCTTCCCAAATTCGATGGGAATATATAAAAGCCGCTTTACTGAGTGCTAAGCCCGTTATAAAACAAACGCATGTTTAAAAACAAACAAGTGTCCAATATGACCAGCAGAGAAAAACAGATATTGCAGCTTCTGAGACGCGATCCTTTGATCCCACAGCAGGAAATTGCCGATGTTTTAGGTATTAGCCGCTCTGGTGTTGCAGGACATATTATGAATTTAATGAATAAAGGATATATAAAAGGAAAGGGCTACATATTATCGGAACACAGCTACGTGGTTACCGTAGGTTCAACCAATATGGATGTCTGCGGTTATTCCTCGTCAACATTAGTGTATGAAGACTCTAACCCCGGAAAAATAAAATGTACCCCCGGCGGCGTCGGCAGAAATATTGCGCAGAATGTCGCTTTGCTAGGCCGTGAATGCCACCTTATTTCCGTCGTCGGCGACGATTTTTATGGTGAAACGCTCTTGGAGCAGGCAAAGCTGGCGGGGGTGCATATCGGCAACTTCCACAAGCTGCATGGTGAAAATACGTCGACCTATATCTCGTTGCTCGATGCCGGCGGTGAAATGTTGGTGGCTATTAATGATATGAGGATCCTGGAGAAGCTGACGCCGGCATTATTAGCGACGTCCAAAGACCTTATTCAGCATGCGGGCGTGTTGGTGGTTGACTGCAACCTCACCGAGGAGGCTCTGGCCTGGTTATTCGGCCATTGCGGCAACGTACCGATCTTTGTCGATACCGTCTCGGCGTTTAAAGCGCCAAAAATCCGCAGTTGGCTCTCGCATATTCATACTTTAAAACCGAATCGCCTCGAGGCCGAAATCCTCAGCGGCATGACGATTAGCGGGCCGCAGGATGCGCAACCGGTTGCTCACTGGTTCCATCAGCAGGGCGTACAGCGGCTGGCGCTCAGCATGGGGGCTGAAGGTGTTTATTACAGCGAGATTGACGGGCAAAACGGCTGGTCACGGCCGCTGATGGTCGACGTGGTTAATGTGACCGGTGCCGGCGATGCCATGATGGCGGGGCTGGCCCACTGTTGGCTGGAGGACATGACGCTGGCGGACAGCATCCGCTTCGCCCAAGGCTGCTCTGCGTTAACGCTTTTATCTGAATTTACCAATAACCCTAATCTGTCGAATGGCAGTGTCCAAAAACTGTTGGAGCTTCAATCATGAAAACGACCCTTATCACCCATGACTACCTGGATATTTCAGCGGAAGTGGCCGAAGCCCTGGCCAATAAGCGCCCGGTTGTCGCTCTGGAATCCACCATTATCTCCCATGGCATGCCGTATCCGCAGAACGCGCAAACCGCGTTGGAGGTTGAGCAACAAATCCGCGATAACGGCGCAGTACCCGCCACGATCGCCATTATAAATGGCCGCATGAAAGCGGGATTAACGCGTGCTGAAATTGAGCTGCTGGGCAAAGAAGGCCATAACGTGGCGAAGGTGAGCCGTCGCGATCTGCCGTTTATCGTCGCCGCCGGCAAGCACGGCGCCACGACCGTGGCCTCTACCATGATTATCGCCGAGATGGCGGGGATCCACGTATTTGCCACCGGCGGTATCGGCGGGGTTCACCGCGGCGCCGAACAGACCTTTGATATATCCGCGGATCTGCAGGAACTGGCGCGAACCAATGTCGCGGTGATCTGCGCCGGCGCCAAGTCTATTTTGGATTTAGGGCTGACTACCGAATATCTCGAGACGCACGGCGTGCCGCTGATTGGCTACCGGACGCAAACGCTGCCGGCATTCTTTTGCCGCACCAGTCCTTTCTCGGTGAGCATCCGGTTGGATGAACCTGCGGAAATCGCGCGAGCAATGACGACCAAATGGCAGACAGGACTGGGCGGCGGCATGGTTATCGCCAACCCTATTCCGGCGCAGTATGCGGTGCCGGAAGACAAAATTAATGCCGCCATTGAGCAGGCGGTGCAAGAATCCGTTGAGCAGGGCGTACATGGCAAAGACAGCACGCCATTTTTACTGGCGCGCGTAGCCGAGTTGACCGGCGGCGATAGCCTGAACGCCAATATTCAATTGGTGTTCAATAACGCCAAACTGGCGGCGCAGATCGCCTGCTGCTTCCAGCAGGCTGCGGCATAAGAGCTCGCCGTTTCTTAAGTTTTATTCGGTAAAAAAATCAATAAAAAAGCCAGCCTGAAAGGTGGCGGGGCACGCTTTGTCTCGCACTCCTTTCAGGTATCGACCTATCTATATCCTTTGACGTTCAAGTTGCCGCCAATAACGCTACAGCTTGAATGATGGGGATAAATTAAGGATGGATTTATGGACTTATTACGCAGCTTATTGGGTATCTTTATTCTTCTCCTTATCGCTTTTGTTTTTTCCAACAACCGAAAGAAAATAAGTTTAAGAACGGTGGGTGTGGCGTTATTTTTGCAGATAGTGCTTGGTGCCATTATGCTTTATATCCCGGCGGGGAAATGGCTGGTTAATGCGATAGCCGGCGGCGTTAATAAAGTGATTTCTTACAGCGATGCAGGCAGTACTTTTATTTTTGGCGGATTGGTGGGGCCAAAAATGAACGTTTTATTTGATGGCGCCGGGTTTGTTTTCGCCTTCCATGTGCTTCCCGCCATCATATTCATTACCTCTCTGATCTCGATTCTCTATTACCTCGGCGTGATGGGGTGGGTGATCAACCTATTGGGCTATGTTTTTCAGAAAATGCTGCGGGTCAGCAAGGTGGAGGCTTTTGCCGCCGTAACCACCATCTTTCTGGGACAAAACGAACTGCCGGCGGTGTTAAAGCCTTTCATCAACAAGATGAACCGCAACGAGCTATTCACGGTAATTTGCAGCGGAATGGCATCGATAGCCGGTTCTATGTTGGTCGGCTATGCCGGGCTGGGCGTGCCCATTGAATATTTGCTGGCGGCTTCGCTGATGGCGATCCCCGGTGGGATATTGTTTGCGCGCATGTTGAGCCCGGCCACCGAAGCTTCGCAGGTGGCGTTTAGCCAGATGTCGTTCAGTGACAAACGCCCGGCGAGCATTATTGAAGCGGCGGCGAGCGGTGCCATGCTGGGGCTGAAAATTGCGATCGGCGTTGCCACCGTGGTGATGGCGTTTGTGGCGTTGATCGCCCTGATCAATGGCCTTATCGGCGGCGTGGGTGGTTTGTTGGGTTGGCAGAGCCTGAGTCTGGGAAGCCTCTTCGGCTATCTGTTCTCGCCGTTGGCTTACATTATGGGTGTGAACTGGGATGATTCGGGATTGGTCGGCGGGTTGATTGGCCAAAAATTGGCGATCAACGAGTTCGTCGCTTACCTGAACTTCTCGGCGCACCTCAAGGGGACGGCGGCAGCGCTGGATCCCAAAACCATCGCCGTGATTTCCTTTGCCCTGTGCGGGTTCGCCAACTTTGGTTCGATCGCCGTAGTGGTGGGGGCATTCAGCGCAGTTGCGCCGGAGCGCGCTTCGGATATCGCCCGTTTAGGGATGCGCGCCTTGCTGGCGGCGACGCTGTCCAACCTGATGAGCGCCACCATCGCCGGGTTGTTCATCGGCCTGGGCGCGTTGACGATAGCGTCATGACCAATACCAGACTCTTGCTCTGCCTGGCGCTAAGCACCGGGGTTTTATCAGGTTGCTGGGCCTGGCTGGCCGGGCAACTTCAGCTTGCGGGCTGGATAGGCTTTTTAGGCTGCACTACCTATTTCGCCATCCCGAAAAAAGGCCCGGCCGGTTTGCTGCGTGGCATGGCGGCCAACATTAGCGGCGTGCTATGGGCTGCCGGCACCATCCTGTTAACGGCCTCGGCGGGCGCAGTGTACGGCGGCATTCTGACCGGCCTGATTTCGTTTGCCCTGTGCGCACAATCCCGCTTGCCGCTGCTGGGTTTTGTGCCTGGCAGTTTTATTGGCGCTTGTGCCATGTTTGGGGCGTCGACCGACGGGCTGGCGGTGATTGAAGCGTTATGCCTGGGCGGCGTGATGGGGTATTTGATGCAAGCAGGCGGCCTGTGGCTGGCAAACTTTCGACGGCCTTCGAAGACGCGTCGATAAGAATTTCGTGCTGTAAACTTGCGCATTAGATAAGTGAGTACTAATGTATTGTCATGAATGAAAATGAGATCTTCAAAGCGCTGGCGGATCCCACCCGTCGCGCCATCTTCGAAAAGCTGGCGATTGGCAGCATGAATGCCAGTGCGCTGCGCGAAGGCATGCAAATCAGCCAATCGGCCATGTCCCAACACCTGGCGGTGCTGCGCCATGCCGGGCTGGTGTGCGAAGAGCGGCAGGGGCGTTTCGTCAATTACGAAGTCGATCCCCAGGGTCTGGCGCTGATCGCCCGTTGGCTGGATAAGTACCGTGCCTTCTGGCCGGCGCAGATAGACAAGTTGCACCTTTTGCTCAAGGACATGGACCAATGAACGACACCGGCTGCGAAACACGGGGCGAGCCTTTGGTTCTCGAATACCGGCTCGACGCACCGCCGGAGAAAGTCTGGCGGGCGCTCGGCATCCCTGAGTTGCGTGAACAATGGTTGCCACAACAGGTATTGGCCGATGCCGAGCCGGTCGTTTCGATACCGGGTGAGGAAATCCGTTACCGGATGCGCGATGACGAACCGCCATTCCTCGAAAGCACGGTGACGTTGCAAATCCGGCCCGGCGCCGATGGTGGCTGCCTGTTGCGCATTATCCATCTTCTGGACGACGCACGCCTGACGGCGGCCAACGACAGCGGCCAACCCCTTATGTGCGCCGCCTGACCCCTTCATTCATCAACTGTATCTGCAAAACGGAGTTCACCTATGCGTGAAGCGATGCTGCTCGTCCCGACGGTGGTAGAACAATCCAGCCAGGGGGAAAGATCCTTTGATATTTACTCGCGGTTATTGCGCGATCGCATCATCTTTCTGAATGGCGAAGTCAACGACGCCATCGCCGAACTGGTCTGTGCGCAGTTGCTGTTTCTCGAGGCGGAGAACCCGGAAAAACCCATTCACCTCTACATCAATTCACCTGGCGGCGCCATTACCAGCGGCTTCGCCATTTATGACACCATGCGATTCATCAATGCGCAGGTGCATACGCTGTGCATGGGAACCGCCCGCTCGATGGGGTCGTTTCTGCTGATGGCGGGGGAGCCGGGCCACCGTGCGGCATTACCCAATGCCAGCCTGCATGTTCATCAGCCGTTGGGCGGTTTTCAGGGCCAGGCATCGGATATTTTTATTCATGCGGAAGAGATGCGGCGCACCAAGGACCTGGTGATCCGGCTGTATGCCGAACATTGCGGCCACAGCGCTGAAGAGGTTGAACACGTGCTGGATCGCGACCGCTTTATGACGGCCGACGAGGCGGTTGAGTGGGGTTTGGTGGATCGGGTGCTGGTGCGGCGGTAGCCGGGGGACAAGGGAAAAGATTTCACCTGTGCCACAGGATATGGTGTATTTTGCGGGGTGAGTTTTAGTCGGGGATTCCGTATAATTAAGCTATATTTTGTGTGTTCTCAAGATAAGGTGTTTTCAGTGAAAAAGACCAGTCTGCAAGCCAAAGTAGCCTACTGTGCCAAGACGCGTCGTTCTAACTACGCTGCCAGCCTGCGTTTAGAAGGTTATGAAGTCACAGAGGCGGAGTCTAAACGCGAGCTACCCGAACGCGAAGCTGTTTTACGCACGTATCGGAAACTGGCCTAACTTTTGGACAAGTACGGTACCGGACAAGATCCCTACTGTTACCCTGGTAGTAGCACGCTACGTAATCGGTTAAACCTTCAGGATGATGTGTTACTCGTACAGGCCGAACGTGATCTTTCAGAGATTGCGGTTGACCAGATCGATTTTTCCCTTCCTCCTTATGATCTGAGCTACCTTCAGCAAATTCACCGTAGTTTATTTTCCGATATTTATGATTGGGCTGGTGAGCTTCGCACTATTGACATCTCAAAGGGCGACACGCGTTTTTGCAGCCTTACTCGAATCGAGCCAGAGGCTGCCAAAATCTTCGACATCATGGCGCGGAAGGATTGGTTTGAAGGGTGGGAGCGTTCAGCCTTGATCGATACAGTGGCCGAGCTATTTGGCGATCTGAATATGATCCATCCTTTTCGGGAGGGTAACGGCAGAGCTCAACGCGTTCTGTTCGAGCATATCATCGTCAACGCGGGCTTTACGATCAGTTGGTGGCCTGTCGAAGAGGCTGAGTGGATACGCGCTAACATAGCGGCGGTCATTTGTGATTATGGGCCATTGAAAGCTGTGTTCGAGAAATGTATTGGGGAGCCGATCGGTGAGATGAAAGAAAGACCGGATACTTCAGTTTAGACTGGCACTGTTTTCAGGGAGGAGATCAAAATCATGGTGTCATCTTTTCGTAAAGTAAAAACTTATTATTGATATGATTTAATTGTTATGTAGGAGGGCAGATGAAAGCATATACTACCCGGAAAATTCAAAAGTGCGTGGAACTAAAACGAGCATGCTTACATGACCAGCTTAAAATGTTAATACTGCTATATACTCAGAGATAACATGAGATAACCCTTTCGCATTAAATGGTCCTCTCGTAAAGAAATAAGACTCATCATCGCATATGGGGATAAAGCATCTTGAATAATACTGTTCTGATTGATTAAGTTGTCGAAGGTTGTCGATTGATTCAATTCCTTGAATTCTTTTACTATGTATGCGTATTCGTATGATAAACCATGTCTCTGTTCCAAAGATGTAAACAAATCACAGTAATATATCCTTTGTCCGGCAGGATAGGAGTCAATCATTTCTGCTAAGCTGCTCAACACCATTATATCCCATGTTTGAAACGGCCAAAGCATAGAATACTCCCTTTTCATTTTAAGGATATTTGGAAAAGAAAGTTTATAGTTTTCCGGTGTTGGTGTGAATAATTTATTTTCGATCATCCATTTCTTCCACTTTCGATAGTCTCGATCGAAATAGAATTTTCGATTAGCCAAGTATTCAGAACAAAGCCCATGAGCTTTGTTCTTTAAATATAAAAGTTTTTGACGCTGGCGATAGAGATTCTGGCAATTAGTTTGGAATTGAATATAAATCCTATCAAACATCTTAGTTATAGACGGATGTTTGATCCATGACCATGTCGGTTTATTGGACTCATCCGTATAATGACGACATACTATACTTCGGTCATCTTGATATGCCAGTTCAGGTATATTCTCAGAAAATGAATATATTACAGATATTACACGATTTCCGATAAATCCTTCGAGTACTACATAGTCATCAGTATCTATTGATATAGATACATTTTCACAGGCTATATCTCGTTTGGGATAAATTAGTTGGCTTTCTTTAAAGGTTACTCCAGTATAGGTGTATTCCATTTCTTTATGGATACTAGGTAAGTGAATTTTCTTTGAAGTCAGAGATTTTTTAACTGATTGCAGTGATCTGCTTTTCCTCTCAGCTTTTTTCTTCTGTTTCTCTAGTTCTATCTTTTCTAGATATTCAAGTTTTTTTGTTTCAAGGGTAGAGTGATAGATCCATTCGTACTCTACAAGGTTGTCACTAACCAGTGCAATCCATTCAGTGATGCTGTTGCCTTCATTTAGAGGAAAATAGTACTCAATTGAATCAATCTGATTATCAATATAGTACTGTCGCTTTTCCTCTTCGCACTTGTGAGTAACACAAACTTCAATAGCCACCTCGCCAGTTCCTGTTCTCAGGTATACATCTGCTAGATAGGGGCCGATCCTGTATTCACGAACTGACTCATTAACCGCCGTGGCCTGCTCTGGAACTATGAGGTCTTCTCCGTTAACTTCAATCTCGTTTTCGGGGAGAGTGATCTCCGATAGAGAAGCAAAATGCAACTGCATCGCGATATGCAATTGTGTCATCTGACAGTCCCGGCTTTCCTCTTTAGTTGTGTGGGAGAAATGGTGCTGAATAATCATACCATTGTTCTTTGCTACTAGGTCGTCACCACAGTTCTTACAAATGCATTCACAGTGTTTGCCGTTAGGAACGGCATCAACGTGGACTATCTTGTTCGAATCTTTGTGAAGGGCATACTCAAATAGCATATTTGGGGTTCGCATCCATGCTTAGATTTATACTGAAAGGCCTAGGCCGCTCTCAACCAGGTCATAATCGAATGTCTATCTATTGATCGCAGACCATTCATCGAGCTTGTCGACCCATTCTTGCATCATTACCTTTCTTTCATCAAGGTAGGTTGACCCGCTCCCCGTATGTGATCCATTCATATGCGCTGTTAAGAGATGTTATGAATGCTGCAGACATAAAAATCCACGCAACTGCGTGGATTTAAAGTCTATTTTCTGCTTCCTGAGACGGTAAGAGACAGCCAGAAACAACAGATTATATTTAGACGTTGAACAAGAAGTTCATCACGTCGCCATCTTTGACGATGTAGTCTTTGCCTTCTGAACGCATCTTGCCGGCTTCTTTGGCGCCTTGCTCACCCTTGTAGGTGATGAAGTCCTCAAACGCGATGGTTTGCGCGCGGATAAAGCCTTTCTCGAAGTCGGTGTGGATCTTGCCGGCCGCTTGCGGGGCGGTAGCGCCCACCGGGATGGTCCAGGCGCGCACTTCTTTTACGCCGGCGGTGAAATAGGTTTGCAGGTTCAGCAACTCGTAACCGGCGCGGATCACGCGATTCAGACCCGGCTCTTCCAGGCCCAGCTCGGCCATGAATTCGGCGCGGTCTTCGTCTTCCAGCTCGGCGATGTCGGATTCCACGGCGGCGCACACGGCAACCACTACGGAGCCTTCGGCTGCGGCGATTTCGCGCACTTTGTCCAGGTACGGGTTGTTCTCGTAACCGTCTTCGTTGACGTTGGCGATGTACATGGTCGGTTTCAGCGTCAGGAAGCTCAGGTAGCGGATGGCCGCTTTATCTTCTTCGGTCAGGTCCAACGCGCGCAACATACCGGCGTTTTCCAGCTGCGGCAGGCATTTTTCCAGCGCCACCAGTTCGGCTTTCGCGTCTTTATCGCCGCCTTTGGCTTTCTTCTGCACACGGTGAATGGCGCGTTCGCAGGTGTCGAGATCCGACAGCGCCAGCTCGGTGTTGATGACTTCGATATCGTCAGCCGGATCAACCTTGTTGTTCACATGGATGATGTTGTCGTTTTCGAAGCAGCGTACCACGTGGCCGATAGCTTCTGTTTCACGGATGTTGGTCAGGAACTGGTTGCCCAGGCCTTCGCCTTTGGATGCACCCTTCACCAGGCCGGCGATGTCGACGAATTCCATGGTGGTTGGCAGGATGCGCTGAGGCTTGACGATCTCGGCCAGCTTGTCCAGACGCGGATCGGGCATCGGCACCACACCGGTATTAGGTTCAATGGTACAGAACGGGAAGTTGGCTGCTTCGATACCCGCTTTGGTCAACGCGTTGAACAGGGTGGATTTGCCTACGTTAGGCAGGCCGACGATACCGCATTTGAATCCCATGTTGTTATCACCTTAAATATCTTGACTATCAGCTGGTTAGGGTTAACCCGCTGCATAAATGGCAGAATAATGCGGCCATTATACACGTAATGGCCGTTTTTCTCGATCTGGCTGTATAGGGGAGGAAAATGCGGCGGCGGGGCCGCTTTGCATTGAGATTTGGATCACATTTACACATACTGCGCTTCTGATTCACCTACAGGAAACGCGCCGGATGTCCTTCTTGCCCAGTCCACCCTGAGTTGCCTCTCTCTGCCGCGGTTTGCCGCGCCATGCGGCTCTGGTTCCCGTTCTGCGGGGATGTGTTTTTTATCTGTCAGAAGCGAATAATTCATGTTTAACCTGAGCAATATCAGGCTGTCGGACGTCAAGAACGAGGTCCTGGCGGGCTTTGTGGTGGCGGTATCGATGATCCCGGAAGCGGTCGGCTTTTCGCTGGTCGCCGGGCTTTCCCCGATCGTCGGGCTGCACACCGCTTTTATTATCGGCCTGGTTACGGCGCTGTTCGGCGGTAAGCCGGGCATGGTGTCGGGTGCTGCCGGTTCGATCGTGGTGGTGCTGATGAGCCTCGCGGCGCAGCACGGCATGGGATACGTGCTGTGGGCGACGATTTTCGCGGGCGTTATCCAAATCCTGATTGGCGTGTTCCGGTTGGGCAAATTTATTCGGTTGGTGCCGCTGCCCGCCATACACGGTTTTGTTAACGGCCTGGCGATTGTCATCATGCTGGCACAACTGCATATGATTGCCGGGCAGGGGCCGCTGATGTACGGGCTGGTGGCGCTGGCGATCCTGGTAGTGGTGTTCTTCCCCCGGCTGACGCGCGTGATCCCGGCTTCGCTGGCGGCGCTGATCCTGGTTTCCGCATTGGCGATCGGGTTCAATCTGCATACGCTGCGGGTCGGCGATCTGGCGGATATTTCCGGTGCCTTGCCGCATTTCAGCTTGCCGATGGCGCCGTTCAGCCTGGAAATGCTGAAAGTGGTGCTGCCGTACGCGTTGGTGATCGCCCTGGTCGGCCTGATTGAATCACTATTGACCATGACGGTGCTCGACGAAATGGGCGGCAAGAAGGGCAACGGCAACCGCGAGAGCATCGCTCAGGGGGCAGGCAACACGATTTGCGGTCTGTTTGGCTGTTTTGCCGGTTGCGCGATGATTGGGCAGTCGATCATCAACTTCACCTCCGGCGGCCGCGGGCGTATTTCCGGCGTAGTGGGTGCATTGCTATTAATCTTGTTTGTGGTCAGCCTGTCGGGCTATATCGGCCTGCTGCCGGTGGCGGCGCTGGCCGGGGTCATGCTGGTGGTCTGTTACAACACCTTTGAATGGAGTTCGCTGCGCCGTCTGCGCCGCATGCCGAAGATGGATGCGCTGGTGATGTTGCTGGTTACCCTGATCACCATCTTTACCGATCTGGCGGTGGCGGTAATCAGCGGAGTGATTATCTCGGCGCTGGTATTTGCCTGGCAGCAGGCGCGCATCCGCGTTCGTCAGCGCCAGGTGGAGGGCGATGTGGTGGTGTATCAACTCGACGGCCCGCTGTTCTTTGGCTCCACGGCGGCGTTTGCCGACCTGTTTGAACCGAAAAACGATCCGGAAAACGTGGTGCTGGATTTTGCCGGCACCCGGGTGATGGATTCCAGTGGGGTGGAGGCGATCGACAAGCTGACGGCGCGTTATCTGGCGGCAGGCAAATCCATCCGCCTGCGTCATCTGAGCGGCGATTGCGTGCGGCTGCTGAAACGGGCCGGCCCTTTTTGCAGCCATGAGCTGGATGACCCGCAATATTATGTGGCAGAAGAAGGGTATCAGACCGATGACAGTAACGTCGGCGAAGAAACCTTTAAGATACGGACGTAACGCCGCTAGCAGCGGGCGGTATGCCCGCTGCGGCAAGCATCAGGCCTGCGCCTTGAAGCTGTGCAGGCGGCGAACGGTTTTCTCCAGCCCGTCAGTCATCAGAACTTCGGTGCAGCGGGCGGCTTCATCTATCGCTTCATCAATCATTTTTTGCTCGCTGGCCGGTGGCTTGCCGAGCACAAATCCTACGACCTTGTTTTTATCGCCCGGATGGCCAATGCCAATGCGCAAACGGTAGAAGTTCGGGTTATTGCCGAACTTGTTCTGAATATCCTTCAACCCGTTGTGGCCGCCGTTACCGCCGCCGAGTTTGATTTTGGCGACGCCCGGCGGGATATCCAGCTCGTCATGCGCCACCAGGATTTCGTCCGGCTCAATGCGGTAGAAACTGGCCATCGCCAGCACCGCTTTGCCGCTTAGGTTCATAAAGGTGGTCGGTACCAGCAGGCGCACATCGTTACCCGCCAGGTTCAGCCGTGCGGTGTAGCCGAAGAACTTGCTCTCTTCCTTCAACTGCTGGTTATGGCGCTGGGCCAGCAAATCTACGTACCAGGCGCCGGCGTTGTGCCGCGTCTGGGCATATTCAGCGCCCGGATTCGCCAGGCCGACTATCAATTTAATACTGCTCACTGGGAAATTCGCTATGATCGAGATAATGGAAAGGGCATTAGTCTACCTGCCGCCGCCACGAATGACAAAATCCTGATGCCCAGCCCCGAGTATTGATTCAGCGATAGACTGAAAATTGAATAATTCATTAGAAAAACAATTCAATTTGTCGGCTAACAAGCAGGATAAGGTAAAGATTTGTCACGTTTTCTTTACCATTTGTGATCGTCTCCGCAAACCCCTTGTCGGACCAGGGGCTATACTTAATTTATCAAAGTGGGTTAACCCTTTGCTGAGTTATCCCGGTTGGCATAAAGCGCAATGGAGGTGACAAATGAAACGTAGAAACGCGTGCAGAATGGGCAACTTTTTTATGGGGCTGGGGCTGGTCGTGATGATCGGCGGCGTCGGATACAACATTCTTGCTGAAGTATCGCAGCTCGATTTACCGCAACTTTTCGCCCATGGCGCCATCATGAGTATTTTCGTGGGTGCGTTGTTGTGGCTGGTCGGTGCCCGTCTCGGCGGTCGCGAGCAGGTTGCCGATCGTTACTGGTGGGTAAAACACTTCGATAAACGCTGCCGCAACGATCAGCATCGTTCGTCGCATTGATTAAAAAAACGAAAGGGAGCGGCATTACGGCAAAGGAGATCTGCCGCGCACTCAGGTCTAAGGTCATGTTTGACTACGAGTAGAAAACCCGTTGCTGCTTGCGCACCAACGGGTTTTTCTTTTTCTGCTGCCGGGCAATAGGCTCTTCCGGTACGGCAGGACACCGCACCGAAAGGGAACGAATTAATGCTCGAACATCGCAGAGATTGACTCTTCATTGCTGATACGGCGGATGGCTTCAGCCAGCATGCCTGACAGCGTCAGAGTACGTACGTTTTTCAGTGCCTTGATTTCTGCAGACAACGGAATGGTGTCGCAGACGATCACTTCATCAATCACCGAGTTCCTGATGTTTTCAACGGCGTTACCGGAGAAGATCGGGTGCGTCGCGTAGGCAAATACACGCTTGGCACCGCGTTCTTTCAACGCTTCAGCCGCTTTACATAAGGTACCGCCGGTGTCGATCATGTCGTCAACCAGCACGCAGTCACGGCCTGCCACGTCACCAATGATGTGCATCACCTGAGAAACGTTCGCACGCGGGCGGCGTTTATCGATGATAGCCATATCGGTATCGTTGAGCAGTTTGGCGATAGCGCGGGCGCGCACTACGCCGCCGATGTCCGGGGAAACCACGATTGGGTTCACCAGATTCTGTTGCAGCATGTCTTCCAGCAGGATCGGGCTACCGAACACGTTATCTACCGGAACATCGAAGAAGCCTTGAATCTGTTCAGCATGCAGATCCACCGTCAATACGCGGTCAACCCCTACGCTGGAGAGGAAATCGGCGACAACCTTGGCCGTGATTGGCACACGCGCAGAACGCACGCGGCGATCCTGGCGGGCATAACCGAAGTAAGGGATAACAGCAGTAATACGACCTGCGGAGGCGCGACGCAGGGCATCTACCATAACAACCAGTTCCATCAGGTTGTCGTTGGTAGGGGCACAGGTGGACTGGATGATGAAAATATCACCGCCGCGTACATTTTCGTTGATTTGCACGCTCACTTCGCCGTCGCTAAAACGACCTACAGCGGCGTCACCAAGGCTGGTGTACAAACGGTTGGCAATACGTTGTGCTAGTTCCGGGGTGGCGTTACCAGCAAAAAGCTTCATATCAGGCACGAGAAGAACCTCAGGCATGCGTCCAGAGAAGATATTGTCGTACGGCCTTCGATAAGGGGCAGTTAACGATGCCGGCGCAATATCATACGGGTGTGTAAAAAACTAACTTGAAACCGCAGCGGCGCAGGGATTACAGGGCCAGGTGTGCATGACCCTGCGCAGCGAAACGAGAACTACGGTTCAATCTGCCCGGAACGGATGCGATGTAGTGGAGAGACGTTAACGCCACGCGCTACAAAACCACACAACCACTCCGGAGCTTGATTTAACACCTGACGGGCGGCGATTTCTGTGTCGAATTCAGCAAACACACATGCACCTGTGCCAGTCAGGCGTGACGGCGCGTATTCTAACAGCCAAGAAAGAAGCTGTTCAACCTCGCGAAAACGTTTTCTTGCTATTGGTTCGCAATCATTTGCGTAAGTTGCCTGCAACAGCACATTTAACGGGCGAACCGGGGTGTCTCTTTTTAATTCCGCGTCGCCAAAAATAACCGGGGTAGGGATGCTGACGCCTGGATGCGCCACCAAATACCACTTTTCCGCCGGATTTGCCGGCTGCAACCGTTCGCCGATGCCTTCGGCAAACGCCGCATGGCCGCGCACAAAGACCGGAACGTCGGCACCCAGGGTCAACCCCAGCTCCGCCAACTGCTCGTCGCTCAGCCCGCAATGCCACAGCTCATTCAACGCCACCAGCACGGTGGCGGCGTTGGACGAGCCGCCGCCCAGCCCTCCGCCCATCGGCAGGCGCTTATCGATACTGATATCGGCGCCGCGCGGGAGCGTTTTGAGCCCGTGGCTATCGCAATGCTGTTGCAACAAGCGGGCGGCGCGGACAATCAGGTTTTGCTCGTCCGGCACGCCATCGACCGGCGTCAGCAGGCGGATGCGGTCATCCTGCCGCACGTCGAGGGTCAGCGTATCGCCGTAATCCAGAAACTGGAACAGCGTCTGCAGCAGGTGGTAGCCGTCTTCGCGCCGGCCGGTAATGTACAAAAACAAATTAAGTTTAGCGGGAGATGGCCACTGGCGGATCATTTGAGGGTCCAGTTATCCATTTTCAGTTTGATGCGTTGATCGCCCTGTTTCAGTTCCAGGCGGCTTGGCAGCTGCGGCTTGAGATCGCTGTTGTAATCCTGGTAATCCACGGTCCAGGTCTGGCTGCCTTGCCGATAAGTCAGTTTGCTCAGGCGGTACTGGTCATCCAGCGTGAAATCATTGGCCTCGCCCGGCAGGCCGAGCATCCACTGACGCAGGTTATCCAGCGGGATCGCCATGCCGGTCAGTTTGCGGATCATTTCTTCGGCGTTGTCGCTGACATAGCGTTTGCCCTGGTTGTCCGTCAACTGCACCACGTTTTGCTGTACGTTCAGGTCAAGTTCGGTGCTGCCAAGCGGGTTGGTCAGCAGCAGGCGGTAACGTTCCGGCGAATATTGCTGCCAGAAGAAGCGCGCATAGACTTTTTTCTGGTCTGACAGATAGGCGAAAGAGCCACGGGTCTGATATTGCCCGAGCTGTTGCACCGCTTGCTCGTGAGCGCGCCACTGCGGTGAGGTTGGGCTGGTCGCCGGGCCGCTTGGCTTGGTGGTGGTACAGGCGGCCAGCACCAGGCTGGCCAGCGGGATCAGACGTAGCAAACTAACTTTGCGGATTGGCATAACTTTCTCTTGTCCTTTTGTCCTTGCGGGCATGCGCAGCGAAATCTTTTTTCAGCGTTCACGCTAGCGGGGGAACGCGATAGCGTCAACACGCCCCGTTCTGAATATCACCGTCTTTTTGCGGTGATAACAAGCGCTTTGACGGCCGGGTGGCTGAGCTTTGGGTTGCCATAAGATTAACACAATCGCCCGGTCGTGCTGCGCTGGCCGCGAGAATATCTTCGGTTACGGTCCACGGCGGCGTTGTGCCAAAGCAACATATATTAGCAATTAAATTAATGTTTAATGGATAGTAACGGCGTATTTAGGCGTATTTCATTCGATAACTAGCGCAAATTGATTAATTTTATTTATGCAATTTACTGGGGGGATGTCTATGCTGGTAAAGCCAAATGGATAGCAGGGCTATCCTGCTGCGCATCATCTGCGTCACGCAAGCGATGCGGGCATCTCAACCCCTACACATAATGAAATAAGGTATTTCGTATGAAAAAGCGTTTTTCTCTGTTGGCAGGAATGCTGTTTGCATTAACGATGCCGGCGCATGCCGCCGAGAATACCGAACCGAAAGCGATCGGGCCAAAGCATGGCGCTACCTTGATTCCCAAGGCGCGTCAGGTGATTTGTGAACAGGACGGCGGTTACAACCACCCGGATGATGGCTCGAACATGCCTAATGCGGCCTGCAGAAATGCCTTTTTGTACAAAGCGGAGACTATTCCTATTTGGGAACGCCGCCAGATGTTTACCGAATGGCCCGCCTACTCGCAAAACCTGCAAGGTACCCAGCATCCGTCAGACAAGGTCCCCGATGGCCAACTTTGCTCGGCGGGCATCGCCAAGTTTGAAGGCATCGACCAGCCGCATGCCGACTGGCAGGTGAGCAGCGTCTCGGTAAAAGACGGCCAGGCTACGCTGTACTTCGACGCCACCCAGGTGCATGAGCCGAGCAAGTGGACGGTGTCGCTTGCCAAGCCGAGTTTCAATGCTGCCACGGATAAGTTGAAATGGAGCGATCTGACACCGCTTGAGGTGACTAAAGTGATAGTTCCGCCGCCGGCCAAAGGCAACCATGTCAAATATGCCGGCGTCTACCAGATTGACGTCAAGATCCCGGCCGATCGTGCCGACGGGAAGCAAACACTGTTGTATGTGCAGTGGGAACGGCAGGACCCAGCGAGAGAAACCTTTTTCAGCTGTAGCGACGTAAGGTTCGACGGGGAATACGCAGCTAAATAAGCCACGGCAGCCTAAAGGTGCCGGCGCAGCATGCCGGCACCCTAACCGGCGATGAAGAGAGCTCTGCTTACTATTTGGGCGACCCTAAGCGTTCAATCAGGATAACTTATTGATGAATACTGTGCGGATCGTCGCGTTTCAAACTAAAATTTAGTGTGCTTATTGATCTGGATATAATTTAACTTTTTGAATTTATTATTATTCATTGATTGGTTTCGGCTATATCAGTGATTGAACGGAAGATGCGGTTGTTACTTTTATTGATCCCGCGCATCAAGTAGAATGCCGTTCAACGAGAACCCGTACCAACAGAAGTATTACTCGAAGCAATGACCCTGCTGGCGTTAGGTATAAATCACAAAACCGCTCCGGTTTCTCTGCGTGAAAGGGTGACCTTCTCCCCAGAGTCTATCGATCAGGCGCTGACCAGCTTGCTCCAACAACCGTTGGTGCAGGGCGGAGTGGTGTTGTCTACGTGTAACCGCACCGAGCTTTATCTCAGCGTGGAGCAACAGGAACACCTTCACGAACAGCTGGTCGCCTGGTTGTGTGAATACCATCACCTGCGCCCGGAAGAAGTGAGCAAAAGCCTGTACTGGCACCACGGCAACGACGCCGTGAGCCATCTGATGCGCGTAGCCAGCGGGCTGGATTCGTTGGTATTGGGCGAACCGCAAATCCTCGGGCAGGTGAAAAAAGCCTTCGCCGAGTCGCAACGCGGCCAGTCGCTTTCCGGCGAGCTTGAACGTCTGTTCCAAAAATCCTTCTCCGTCGCCAAACGCGTGCGCACCGAAACTGAAATCGGCGCCAGCGCAGTTTCCGTGGCCTTCGCCGCCTGTACGCTGGCGCGCCAAATCTTCGAGTCGCTGGCCGATCTGAACGTGCTGCTGGTCGGCGCCGGCGAAACCATTGAATTGGTGGCGCGTCATCTGCGCGAGCATAAAGTGCGGCATATGATTATCGCCAACCGTACCCGCGAACGCGCCCAGTTGCTGGCAGACGAAGTCGGCGCTGAAGTGATCACGTTGCCGGAAATCGACGAACGTCTGGCGGATGCCGACATCATCATCAGTTCTACCGCCAGCCCGCTGCCGATCATCGGTAAAGGGATGGTGGAGCGTGCCCTGAAAGCGCGTCGCAACCAGCCGATGCTGCTGGTGGATATCGCCGTGCCGCGCGATATCGAGCCGGAAGTGGGTAAGCTGGCGAATGCTTATCTGTATAGCGTGGACGATCTGCACGCTATCATTCAAAGCAACCTGGCGCAGCGCAAAGCCGCGGCGGTGCAGGCGGAAACGATCGTTCAGCAGGAAAGCACCAATTTTATGGCCTGGCTGCGCTCGCAGGGCGCGGTGGAAACCATTCGCGACTATCGCTCGCAGGCCGACCAGATCCGCGCCGAAATGGAAGCCAAAGCGCTGGCCGCCATCGCGCAAGGCGCGGACGTGGAACAGGTTATCCACGAACTGGCCCACCGGCTGACCAACCGCCTTATTCATGCCCCTACCAAATCCCTCCAGCAGGCCGCCGGCGATGGCGACGTGGAGCGGTTGCAATTATTACGCGACAGCCTCGGGCTGGATCAGCATTAGTTTTCTCTTTTAACAGGGTTTAATACCACGCATGAAGCCTTCTATTGTTGCCAAACTGGAAGCGTTACAAGAGCGCCATGAAGAAGTGCAGGCGCTGCTCGGCGATGCCGGCGTTATCGCCGAGCAGGATCGGTTCCGCGCCCTGTCGCGCGAATACTCGCAACTGACCGATGTCAGCCGCTGTTTCCTGGAATGGCGTCAGGTGCAAGAGGATCTGGCTACCGCAGAAATGATGCTGGACGATCCTGAAATGCGCGAGATGGCGCAAGAAGAGATGAAGCAGGCCAAGGCGGCGACGGAAGAACTTGAACAGCAGCTGCAAGTGTTGCTGCTGCCGAAAGACCCGGACGACGAACGCGGTATCTTCCTGGAAGTGCGCGCCGGTACCGGCGGTGACGAAGCGGCGATCTTCGCCGGCGACCTGTTCCGCATGTACAGCCGCTATGCTGAAACGCGCCGCTGGCGCGTCGAGATCATGAGCGCCAACGAAGGCGAACACGGCGGTTATAAAGAAGTGATTGCCAAGGTCTCCGGCGACGGCGTCTACGGCCAACTGAAATTTGAATCCGGCGGTCACCGCGTACAGCGCGTACCCGAAACCGAGTCTCAGGGGCGTATTCATACCTCCGCCTGCACCGTGGCGGTGATGCCGGAAGTGCCGGAAGCCGAACTGCCGGAGATCAATGCGGGCGATTTAAAAATCGATACCTTCCGCTCCTCTGGTGCCGGCGGTCAGCACGTCAACACCACAGATTCGGCGATCCGTATCACCCACTTGCCGACCGGCATTGTGGTGGAGTGTCAGGACGAACGTTCGCAGCACAAGAACAAAGCCAAGGCGATGTCGGTGCTGGGCGCACGCATCCGTGCTGCCGAAATGGCCAAGCGCCAGCAGGAAGAGGCGTCAACCCGCCGCAACCTGTTGGGCAGCGGCGATCGTTCCGACCGTAACCGTACCTACAACTTCCCGCAGGGAAGGGTGACCGATCACCGCATCAACCTGACGATTTACCGTCTGGACGAGGTGATGGAAGGCAAGCTGGACATGTTGATTCAACCGATCGTGCAGGAATATCAGGCCGATCAGCTCGCTGCGCTGTCCGCAGAGCTTGAGTAATGGATTATCAATCCTGGCTGAAGGCAGCAAGTGCGCGGCTGACGCAGAGCGAAAGCGCCCGACGTGATGCCGAGATCCTGCTGGGCTTCGTGACCGGCAGGGCCAGGACCTTCCTGATGGCGTTTGGTGAAACCGTTTTGACGCCGCAGGAACAAGAACAGTTGGAAAGGCTGCTGGTGCGCCGCGAACGCGGCGAACCTGTGGCTTATTTGATTGGCGAGCGCGAATTTTGGTCGCTGCCGCTGTCGGTATCACCTGCAACCCTGATCCCGCGTCCGGACACCGAATGCCTGGTGGAACTGGCGCTGGAGCGCTTGCCGCCTTCTCCCTGCACTATCCTCGATCTGGGCACCGGCACCGGCGCCATTGCATTGGCGCTGGCCAGCGAACGCCCGGATTGCGCGGTGACTGGCGTTGATTTACAGCCGGAAGCGGTGGCGCTGGCGCAGCATAACGCGCAGAAGCTGACAATAGGTAACGCGCAGTTCTTGCAAGGCAGTTGGTTCGAACCACTGGCCGGCCAAACTTTCGCCCTGATCGCCAGTAATCCGCCTTATATCGACGCCGCTGACCCGCATCTGGCGCAAGGGGATGTGCGTTTCGAGCCAAGCAGCGCGCTGGTGGCGCAACAGCACGGGCTGGCGGATTTGGCCGCCATTGTGCAGCAGGCACCGCATTATCTGCAGTCACAGGGTTGGCTGTTGCTTGAACATGGCTGGCAGCAGGGGGAAAGCGTACGCGCGCTGCTGCAGGCTGCCGGTTTTATTTCGGTCGCTACCCACCGTGACTACGGCGATAACGATCGCGTGACGTTTGGCCAATGGCCGCAGTAACTGAAAACCAACAATAACGAAGCACACAGCGAATAAAAAGGAAGCGATATGGCAGTCTACACGGCGTTAAAACATCTGCATCTGTTGACGGTCGCCCTCAGCATTACCTTGTTTGTCTTGCGTTTTTTCTGGAAGTGGCGCAACTCGGCCATGCTGAACAAGCGCTGGGTGAAGATAACGCCGCACGTTAATGATACGGTGTTGTTCGCCAGCGGCATTGCGCTGGTGGTGATGTTCAAGCTTTATCCGCTGCTGGGCATGGACTCATGGCTGACCGAGAAGCTGTTTGGCGTTATTATCTATATCCTGCTTGGCTACGTCGCATTGGGCAAGAAGACCAAAAGCCAGAACCTGCGCACTTTGGCGTTTGTGCTGGCGTTGGGCTGTCTGTACCTGATAATTAAACTTGCCACGACGAAATTACCCTTTCTGATGGGATACTTATGAGTAGCATTGCTGATTTTGAATTTAACACCTCGCTGCTGAGCGAGGGCGTAATCCTGGTATCGCAGTCGGTGCGGCGTGATTTCCCCGTCGCCGAAGTCGAACGCAAGCTGCAACAGCTGGTCGACGACGCGCGCGCGGCCATGCCGCAGGATCTCAACCAGGAACAGCAACTTGACGCACTCATTGAGCTGTTCTTCAAAACCTGGGGTTTTGGCGGTGCAGGCGGCGTGTATCGCCTGTCCGACGCTATCTGGCTCGACAAGGTGCTGGAGGGGCGTCAGGGTACGCCGGTCTCGCTCGGCACCATTTTCCTGCATATCGCCCATCATCTCGATTTGCCGCTGTTGCCGGTTATTTTCCCCACTCAACTGATCCTGCGTGCAGACTGGCTGGATGAAGAAATGTGGTTGATCAACCCGCTGAACGGCGAAACGCTGAACGAGCATCAGTTGGAAGTGTGGATCAAGGGCAATCTGGGTCTGGGCGCTGAGCTGGAAGACGACGATCTCGATGAATCAGAAAACGTCATGGTGGTGCGTAAAATGCTGGATACGCTGAAAGCCTCCCTGATGGAAGAAAAACAGATGGAATTGGCCCTGCGCGCCAGCGAAACGGTGCTGTGCTTCGATCCGGACGATCCTTACGAGATCCGCGACCGCGGGCTGATCTACGCCCAGTTGGAATGCAACCATATCGCGATTTCCGATCTCAACTATTTTGTCGAACAGTGTCCTGAAGATCCGGTCAGCGAAGTGATCAAAGTACAGATCCACTCGATTGAACCTAAACAGGTTACGTTGCATTAATTCATTTAAAATACCCGGTGAATTTCAAGCCGCGGCCTGGAAGGCGACGGGTATAACATCAACAAAGGCGAAAGCATGAAACAGAAAGTAGTTAGCATTGGCGACATCAACGTAGCGAACGATCTGCCGTTTGTGCTGTTTGGCGGGATGAACGTGCTGGAATCGCGCGATTTGGCGATGAGCATCTGCGAGCACTACGTCACCGTGACGCAAAAACTGGGCATTCCTTACGTTTTCAAAGCCTCTTTTGATAAAGCCAACCGTTCTTCCATTCACTCGTACCGTGGTCCGGGTCTGGAAGAGGGGATGAGAATCTTCGAAGAAATCAAAAAAACCTTCGGCGTGAAAATCATCACCGACGTGCACGAAGCGTCACAGGCGCAGCCGGTATCCGAAGTGGTTGATGTTATCCAACTGCCGGCCTTCCTGGCGCGCCAGACCGATCTGGTTGAAGCTATGGCGAAAACCGGCGCGGTGATCAACGTCAAGAAGCCACAGTTCGTCAGCCCAGGCCAAATGGGCAACATCGTCGACAAGTTCAAGGAAGGCGGTAACGATCAGGTGATCCTGTGCGATCGCGGCAGCAACTTTGGCTACGATAACCTGGTGGTCGACATGCTCGGCATCAACGTGATGAAGAACGTGACCGGTGGCCATCCGGTGATCTTCGACGTTACCCACGCCCTGCAGACCCGTGACCCGTTTGGCGCCGCTTCCGGCGGTCGTCGTGCGCAGGTTGCCGAACTGGCGCGCGCCGGTATGGCGGTAGGTCTGGCCGGTCTGTTCATTGAAGCGCACCCGGAGCCGAACAGTGCCAAGTGCGACGGCCCATCCGCGTTGCCGCTGGACAAGTTGGAGCCGTTCCTGGTGCAGATGAAAGCCATCGACGATCTGGTGAAGAGCTTCCCAGAGCTGGATACCAGCAACTAAGCCGGTTTCCGCATCTAAAAAAGCCCGACTTGTCGGGCTTTTGCTTTTTTAAGCGTCCAGCGCCGCCAGCGCTTCCGGCAGCGTTGAATAGAAATGCAATTTTCCTTCGATCGGTTGCACCCGCGCCCGCGCCAGCGTTTTCAACGGCTGGAACGGAATATCGGTGATCGCCAACTGCTTGCCTGCAGGCAAGGCCTCAATAAAACGTTGCAGGGCGGTTAAGCCCCCGGCGTCCAGCACCGGCACCGCGTCCCATTGCAGCACAATCACGTCATAGTTTTCACTGAGCGCCAGCAATTCATTAAAAATGCGCTCGGCGGCGGCGAAGAACAGCGGGCCGTTCACTCTCAGCACCAGGCGGCCGTTTTCGGCGCTCAGTTCGCTCAGCCGGGTCATGCGCGCAATGCGGCGCATAAACAGCAGCGAGGCCAGCACTATGCCCACGGTAATGGCGATCACCATATCGAACAGCACCGTCAGCGACATGCACAGCAACATCACCAGAATGTCGTCCTTCGGCGCTCGGCGCAGCAGATAAACCACCTTGTGCGCTTCGCTCATGTTCCAGGCCACCATCAGCAACAGCGCCGCCATCGCCGACAACGGCAACCAGGACAGCCACGGCGCCAGCACCAGCAATGCCAGCAGCACCAGCAGCGCATGGATGATGGCGGCCACCGGCGAGGTAGCGCCGGCGCGCACGTTGGCTGCCGAACGGGCGATGGCGGCGGTGGCGGTAATGCCGCCAAAAAACGGCGCGATGAGATTACCCGCGCCCTGGCCGATGAGTTCGGTGTTGGAGTTGTGTTTTTTGCCGGTCATGCCGTCCAGCACCACCGCGCACAGCAGCGATTCAATCGCGCCCAGCATCGCCATGGAAAACGCCGCCGGCAGCAGGGCGGAGAGGGTCTGCCAGCTCAGCGGCATCGGCTTGCCGTCAGCGGCCGGCAGATCCCACGGCAGCATCAGCTGCGGCAAGATCGGCGGGATGCCGTGCCCGCGGCTGCCATCGGCCAGCAGGTAACTGAAACGGGAACCGATGGTCGCCACTTGATGGTCAAACAGCGCCAAAATGCCCATGACCGCCATCCCCGCCAGCAGCGCGGGCAGGTGGCCGGGCACCCGTACGCCGAGCTTCGGCCAGAGCACCAGTATCAGCAGCGTGACTGCGCCGATCAGCGTATCGCCGATATCCAGCGTGGGCAGCGCCTGCAACAGGGCGTAAACCTTGCCGACATAATTTTCCGGCATCGCCGCCAGTTGCAGACCGAAGAAATCCTTCACTTGCAGGGTGGCGATGGTGATGGCGATCCCGGAAGTAAAGCCCAGCGTGACGGACAGGGGAATATATTCAATCAGCCGGCCGAAGCGAGCCAACCCCATAATCACCAGAAACACGCCGGAAAGCAGGGTAGCGATCAGCAGGCCGGAAAGGCCGAACTGCTGCGATACCGGGTAGAGGATCACCACAAAGGCAGCGGTGGGGCCGGAGACGCTGTAGCGCGAACCGCCGCCGATGGCGATCACTATTCCGGCGACTGCCGAAGTGTAAAGTCCGTACTGGGGGGGCACGCCGCTGGCGATCGCCAGCGCCATCGCCAGCGGGATGGCGATAATGCCGACGGTGACGCCGGCGATGGCGTCTTTAAGCAGGCGTTGCAGGGAATAGGGTTCTCGCCAGCAGGCGTCAATCAGCGCGCTGAACGGCCGAATGCCGTTAATTTCATGCGTTTTCATCTAAGGTGCGGACCAAGTCTATAAAAGAGAACGGAATGGCGGGCCAGGTAAGGTCCGTCTCGAATAGCTGATAGACAGACTACGCCAGTTGCGGCGGCGATTCCTAGATATACATCAAAGGGACGCAGAAAATCGGAGTTACGCTATTTTGGTTGGGTGGGGTAAGCGGGAAAACCAGACCGGCCGCGGGTAAGGCGGCCGGCAGGGTAAATATAAAGAGACTTTTACCGCTTAATGCACCGAGGGCAGGGATAAACCGAGAAAATGTGCCAGCGTGCCGACCAGCAGGTTATGGTCCTCCAACTGCGGTGAACCGGAGATGCTCAGGGTGCCGATGCAGCCTATGCCCGCCAGATTGATGGGAAAAGCGCCGCCGTGCACCGAGTAGTCACGCACGCTCAGGCCATAGCGCTCCTCCAGCGTCGCCTGCCGCTGTTGCAAGCGCAGGCCGATAGCGTAAGAGCTTTTGTGAAAGTGATTCACCACGTTGCGTTTGCGTCGCACCCAGTCGGCGATGTCCGGCGTGGTGCCAGGCATCGCGTAATAGAACAGCGTCTGCCCGGCCAACTGGATTTCGATGGCGATACTCAAACGCCGCTGCTCTGCGGCGGTCTTCAGCGCCGTGCCCAGTTCCCAGGCGGTTGCATGGTCAAAATGGCTAAAGGTCAGCGTGGCTTCCTGTTCGCTGAGCGCACGCAACTCATCATCAGTATTCATGGCTACCCCCGTTAATCTTGGCTGCGGACAGAGTATCCCGAACTGAAAAAACGGGATAGACAGCTTGGCGATAACTTAGAACCGCAGCCGGGCAATATAGCTGCCGCCGGGGCCGACAGTCAGGCCGCCAACGTGTGCTCGCGGAATGCGGCCAAGAGCTCCTCGGTGAATTTCAGGCGCTTTTGACGATCGGTCAGGTCCAGCATGAACTTCAGCTTGGTCGGCCCATCCAGGCGATAAATTTGCGGATTGCTCTGCAGCAGGCCAATCAGGTAACCCGGATCGACCCGATTCTTCTCGCCAAACTCGATAAACCCGCCGCGCTCGTTCCCCTCGATACGCTTAATCCCCAGTTTCTGCGCATGTTGGCGCAGCGCCGCGCTTTGCAACAGGTTGCGCGCCGGATCCGGCAGCAGGCCGAAGCGGTCAATCAGCTCCACCTTCAGTTCTTCCAGTTCGCCGTCGTTTTTCGCGCTGGCGATGCGTTTATAGAACGACAGCCGGGTGTTCACGTCCGGGATAAAATCGTCCGGCAGCAGGGCCGGCATGCGCAGCTCCACTTCGGTTTGGTTGCTGGTGAGATCTTCCAGCGACGGCTCGCGCCCGTTTTTCAATGCGTCGACCGCGCTTTCCAGCAGCTCCATGTACAGCGAGAAGCCGACGGTGGTCATCTGCCCGCTTTGATCTTCACCCAGCAGCTCGCCCGCGCCGCGGATTTCCAGGTCATGGGTCGCCAAAGCAAAGCCTGCGCCGAGATCTTCGAGCGAAGCGATGGCTTCCAGCCGTTTGTGCGCGTCGGTGCTCATGGCCTTTGGATTCGGCGTCAGCAGATAGGCGTAGGCCTGATGGTGCGAACGGCCTACGCGGCCACGCAACTGATGCAACTGCGCCAGCCCGAAGCGATCGGCGCGCTCGATGATAATGGTATTGGCGCTGGGAATATCGATGCCGGTTTCGATAATGGTGGTACAGACCAGCACGTTAAAACGCTGGTGGTGGAAATCGTTCATCACCCGTTCCAGATCGCGCTCGCGCATCTGGCCGTGGCCGATGGCGATACGCGCTTCCGGCACCAGCTCAGCCAGTTTCTCCGCGGCCTTCTCGATGTTCTCCACGTCGTTGTACAGATAGTAAACCTGGCCGCCGCGCAGCACTTCACGCAGGATCGCCTCGCGAACCACCAGGCTGTCGTACTCGCGCACGAAGGTTTTCACCGCCAGGCGGCGGGCCGGCGGGGTCGCGATAATCGACAGGTCGCGCATGCCGCTCATCGCCATATTCAGCGTACGCGGGATCGGCGTGGCGGTTAGCGTCAGGATATCCACATCGGCGCGCATCGCCTTGATGCGTTCTTTGTGGCGCACGCCGAAACGGTGTTCTTCATCGACGATCAGCAGCCCCAGATCTTTCCAGCGCAGATCGCTCTGCAACAGTTTGTGGGTGCCGATAATAATGTCCACTTTGCCGTCGACGGCGTCGTCCATGATCTGTTGCTGCTCTTTGGCGCTGCGGAAACGCGACATCATCTCGATGCGAATCGGCCAGGTGGCGAAGCGATCGCGGAAGTTGTCGAAGTGCTGCTGCGCCAACAGCGTAGTGGGCACCAGCACTGCCACCTGCTTGCCGTTTTCCACCGCCAGGAAGGCCGCGCGCATCGCCACTTCGGTTTTGCCGAAGCCGACGTCGCCGCACACCAGCCTGTCCATCGCCAGCGGCTGGCACATGTCGCTCAGCACGGCGTTGATTGCCTGTTCCTGGTCTGGGGTGGTTTCAAACGGGAAGCTTTGACAGAACAACTGATACTGTTCGCGGTTGTGTTTGAAGGCGAAGCCGGATTTGGCGGCGCGCTGGGCGTAAATATCCAGCAGCTCGGCCGCCACGTCCCGCACCCGTTCCGCAGCTTTCTGCCGCGCGCGTGTCCAGGCGTCACCGCCCAGCTTGTGCAGCGGCGCGTTTTCATCTGCGCCACCGGCATAGCGGCTGATCAGGTGCAGCGAAGAGACCGGCACATAGAGTTTGTCTTCACCGGAGTAGGACAGGATCAGGTATTCGGCCTTGATGCCGCCGGCTTCCAGCGTCGTCAGGCCAACGTAACGCCCGACGCCGTGCTCCAGATGCACCACCGGTTGGCCGGGGTGCAGCTCCGCCAGGTTGCGGATCAGGGTATCGGTATTGATGGTGCGGCGATTGTCCTGTCGGCGGCGGCTGACGCGTTCGCCGAGCAGATCGCTTTCGCAGATCAGCGCCCGGTTGCGCATGCCGTCGAGGAAACCGCGTTCCGAGGCGCCGACCATCATATAGCGACCGGCCGGTTCGGCCTGATCGAGATGTTGAATTAATGATGTGCCGAGTTTGATGCGGCCGAGCAGGTCTTGCAGCGTTTCGCGGCGGCCCTCACTTTCGACCGAGAAAATCACGCTGCCGTCGAAGCTTTCTATAAAGCGGCGCAGCTGGTCCAGCGGCGCTTTATTTTGGGCTTGCACCGCCAGGTCCGGCAGCGCGCGATAGTCCAGATTGGTGTTGCCGGCTTTGGCAGGCAGCGCTTCGGTTTTGAGTGCCATGCGCGGCCAGGCTTTCAATTCGCCAAACAGCGCGTCAACCCGCAGCCACAGGCTGTCCGGCGCCAGCAGCGGGCGCATCGGATCGACGCGGCGGCTTTCGTAACGCTGGTTAACGTCCAGCCAGAAGCGCTCGGCGGCGCTCTCCAGGTTGCCGGTATTGACGATCAGCGTGTTGGCCGGCAGGTAGCTGAACAGCGACGGCAGCGGCTGGCTGAAAAACAGCGGTTGCCAGTATTCGATGCCGGCCGGCCAGGTGCCTTTGCTCACCTGCTGGTAAATATGTTCGGCGTCGCGGCGCACCTCAAACTGCTCGCGCCACTGGCTGCGGAACAGTTCGATGGCGGTTTTGTCGGTCGGGAATTCATGGGCCGGCAGCAGGTTGATGGCCTCGACTTCGCTCAGCGTGCGCTGGGTGTCGACGTCGAAGATGCGCAGGCTGTCGATTTCATCGTCGAAGAAATCGATGCGGTAAGGTTCTTCGCTGCCCATCGGGTACAGATCGAGCAGCGCGCCGCGGGTGGCGAACTCGCCGTGCTCCATCACCTGATCGACGCTGCGGTAACCGGCTTGCTCCAGCTGGGCGCGAAGTTTTTCGCGCGACAGGCGCTGGCCCTTTTTCATCACCAGCGCGTGGCCGTGCAGGAATTCGTGCGGACAGACGCGCTGCATCAGGGTATTGACCGGCAGAATGATGACGCCGCGCACCATGGTCGGCAGGTGGTACAGGCTCGACAGACGGGCGGAGATAATCTCCTGGTGCGGCGAGAAGCTGTCGTAGGGCAGGGTTTCCCAGTCGGGCAGTGTGGTCACCATTTGATCGGTAAACTGCTGGATTTCGTCGCGCAGCCGCAGTGCGTTCTGCATGTCCGGGGCGATCAGCATCACCGGCCCGTTATGACGTTCGACGATCTCGGCGCACTCCACGGCGCAGGCCGCGCCGGTTAGTTGCCCCAACTGGCGCAAATCGCCTGCGCGATCGGGCAGGGAATAACGGGAGGATGACGATGCAGAACGGTTACGGTTATCGGAGGTGCTCATTAAGGTATCTTTAATCAATGTGTTAAATTTCGCCCTGGCACAAATAACAAAGCGCCTTTACCCGGTAATACTAGCCCACTGGCCAGCAAACTGACATAGGTAAAAGCGCCATATCCGTCGTCTTTCAAGTTGCAGCGCCGCCGGCGGCATTTATGGCCAATGCGGGCGCAGCATGGCGTGCGCCCTCTCGGGTTTGGGCGAACGGGGTGCCTGGGGGAGCATTAACCCACCGAAGGTATTATTCTTGCGCGCCCATCGCGAGGTATTGCGCGATTTTATCCACATCGACATTGCCGCCGCTGACAATCACCCCGACTTTTTTACCGCGCAAATCCAGCAGCGAATTCATTGCCGCCGCTGCGGCCAGGCACCCTGTGGGTTCGACCACCATTTTCATCCGTTCCATAAAGAAGCGCATTTGCCGGCACAACTGCGCGTCGGTGACCGTCAGAATATCCTCTACGTACTGCTGGATGATCGGGAAGGTGAGTGTACCCACCTGCTGGGTTTGCGCGCCATCGGCGATGGTTTTCGGCACCGGAATGCGCACCGGTTGCCCGCTGCGAAAAGCCTGCTGCACGTCGTTGCCTGCCTGCGGCTCCACGCCGTACACCCGGCAGCCCGGCGACCAGTGGCGGGCCGCTATCGCACTGCCGGAAAGCAGGCCGCCGCCGCCGGTAGACACCAGCAACACGTCCAGCGGGCCGACTTCTTCTATCAGCTCTTTGGTGGCGGTGCCTTGGCCGGCCATCACCTGCGGGTAATCATAGGGAGGGACGATCGCCAGGCCATGCTCTGCGGCCAGGCGCTGGGTAATCTCTTCGCGGTTCTCGCTGTGGCGTTGGTAAATCACCACGTTGGCCCCGTAGCCGCGTGTTGCCGCCAGCTTGGTTTCCGGCGCGTCGTTCGGCATGACTATGGTGACGTTGACGCCCAGCTCCCGCGCCGCCAGCGCCATTGCCTGCGCGTGGTTACCGGAGGAAAAGGCAATCACTCCGGCCTTGCGCTGCGCCTCGCTCAGTTGCGCGATCGCGTTGTACGCCCCGCGGAACTTAAAGGCTCCGACGCGCTGGAAGTTCTCGCATTTGAAGAACAGTTGTGCGCCTGTGAGGTTGTCGGCCTGATGCGACGTCATGACCGGCGTGCGGAGGGCATGTCCGGCCAGAATTTCTGCGGCGGCAGAGATATCGGCGGCGGTGATACAGTGGGGCGTTGAACTCATGGCGACCTCGCATGGATGAAGGGGGGATTGATTGCCCGGGATTTTTAATTTACTCTTTGTAAAGTTTTTGTCAAACGGTTAAGTTAATGAGCGATCTCAGGCAGGAAAATGCGCTATTGCTGCGCGAAGCGGAAAAAATTGTCCAGGCGCTGGGCATGATGTTTGCCCCCAGTTGCGAAGTGGTATTGCACGATCTGACACAGCCGGAGCATGCTATCGTCGCCATCGCCAATAATCTGTCGAACCGCAGCATTGGTGACGCCGCCAGTGAAATGGGGCTGGAGCGTATTGCCTCGCCGGACTTTCCGGACGTGGTACAAAATTACGCCAATGCCTTCCCGGACGGGCGCCCGGCCAAGAGCACGTCGATCGGTCTGCGCAACAGTGAAGGCGTCTATGTGGCGGCCATCTGCCTCAATCTGGACGTCTCAATCTTCAACAGTGTCAACGCCATTCTGCAACAACTGACCGCGGTAGTGCAGAGTGCGCCGCAGCCGGTGGCGGAGGGGGCCCGTTCGCTGTCGGATATCGCCGCCGTGATCAACAACTTTGCGGCGTCGCACGCTACCCAGCCGCGCGCGCTCTCTTCAGAGCAACGTTATCAAGTGATCCAGTTATTGAAGCAGCAGGGCTATCTGCAACTGCGCGGGGCCGCCACCATGGCGGCGGAGGCGTTGGGCATTTCACGGGTGTCGGTTTATAACCTGTTAAAGCGGGATGCCGGTTAACGACCAGCCGTCTTTCAGGCTGCAGCGTTCAACGCTGTTCCTGACAGAACCCGTGGGGGAGCGAATACATTCGCCCCGGTTGAAACGGGTGCAGCCTGCAGCACCCTTACTCAAAGCTCTGGGGCAGATGCTGCGGTGCAATGCGCAATAGGCGGAATAAAAGGCGTCTGGGTGGTTCCCTAAACGAGGTATAGCCTTTATTATCCTTGATCACTTTGCTTAAGCTACGGCAACAAAACGGATTTCATGTATCAACCTGTCGCGTTATTCATTGGCCTGCGCTACATGCGCGGGCGAGCCTCAGACCGCTTCGGGCGGTTTGTCTCCTGGCTGTCCACCATCGGCATTACGCTGGGGGTCATGGCGTTGGTCACCGTTTTGTCGGTGATGAACGGTTTTGAAAAAGATCTGGAAAACAACATCCTTGGCCTGATGCCGCAGGCGTTGATCACCAGCCCGCAGGGGTCGATCAATCCCCAGCAGATCCCGGCCTCGATGGCGCAGGGATTGCAGGGCGTCAGCCGCGTTGCGCCGCTGACTACCGGCGACGTGGTGCTGCAAAGCGCCCGCAGCGTGGCGGTCGGCGTGATGCTCGGGGTGAACCCGGACGAAGCCGATCCGCTGACGCAGTATCTGGTGAACGTCAAACAGCAGCAGCTGCAGCCGGGCCAGTACAATATCATCATCGGCGAACAACTTGCCGGGCAACTGGGCGTCAAACGCGGCGACCAGCTGCGGGTGATGGTGCCGAGCGCCAGCCAGTTCACGCCGATGGGCCGTATTCCCAGCCAGCGCCTGTTTACTATTATCGGCACCTTCCACGCCAACAGTGAAGTGGACGGCACCCAGATGCTGGTCAATCAGCAAGACGCTTCGCGCCTGATGCGCTACCCGGCCGGCAATATCACCGGCTGGCGTCTGTTCCTGCAACAGCCGCTGACGGTCGATACCCTCAGCCAGCAGAAACTGCCGCAAGGGGCGCAATGGAAAGACTGGCGTGAACGCAAGGGCGAGTTGTTCCAGGCGGTACGCATGGAGAAAAACATGATGGGGCTGCTGCTCAGCCTGATCGTGGCGGTGGCGGCGTTTAACATCATTACTTCGCTCGGCCTGCTGGTGATGGAGAAGCAGGGCGAAGTCGCCATTCTGCAAACCCAGGGCCTGACCCGCCGGCAGATCATGTCGGTGTTTATGGTGCAGGGCGCCAGCGCCGGCATTATCGGTTCGCTGCTCGGCACGCTGCTGGGCGTGCTGCTGGCCACCAACCTGAATAACCTGATGCCGATCCTCGGCGCGTTGATTGACGGCGCGTCGCTGCCGGTGGCGGTCGATCCGCTGCAGGTGACGATTATCGCCGTAGCGGCGATGGCGGTATCCCTGTTGTCCACGCTTTACCCTTCATGGCGCGCTGCCGCCGTACAACCCGCTGAGGCTTTACGTTATGAGTAACCATCTTTTGCTGCAGTGCGAAAACCTGTGCAAGACCTATCAGGAAGGCAATCTGCATACCGACGTATTGCGTAATGTCAGTTTTGCCATGCAGCCGGGTGAGATGATGGCGATTGTCGGTAGCTCGGGTTCCGGTAAAAGCACCCTGTTGCACCTGCTGGGCGGTCTGGATTCGCCAACCTCCGGCGAAGTGATCTACAAAGGCCAGTCGCTGAATACCCTGTCGTCGGCGGCCAAGGCTGAACTGCGCAACCGTCAGTTGGGCTTTATCTATCAGTTCCATCACCTGTTGCCGGACTTCACCGCGTCGGAAAACGCCGCCATGCCGCTGTTGATCGGCGGCATGAAACCGGCTCAGGCGCAGGACAAGGCGCTGGAAATGCTGACGGCGGTCGGGCTGGAAAAACGCAGCAAACACCGGCCTTCGGAGCTGTCCGGCGGCGAGCGTCAACGCGTGGCGATCGCCCGTGCGTTGGTGAATAACCCGTCGCTGGTACTGGCGGACGAACCGACCGGTAATCTCGACAAGCGCACCGCCGACAGCATCTTTGATCTGCTCGGTGAGCTGAACGTGCGTCAGGGCACCGCCTTCCTGGTGGTGACCCATGACTTGCAACTGGCCAAGCGCCTCAGCCGCCAGCTGGAAATGGCCGACGGCCACCTGCAGGCTCAACTGACCCTGATGGGAGCCGAGTAATGGCGGGTGCGTCACTTTCCTTTTTGACGGCGCTGCGCTTTAGCCGGGGCCGCAAGCGCGGCGGCATGGTGTCGCTGATTTCGGTGATCTCCACCATCGGCATTGCGCTGGGCGTGGCGGTGTTGATCGTCGGGCTGAGTGCGATGAACGGCTTCGAACGCGAGCTGAAAAACCGTATTTTGGCGGTAGTGCCTCACGGCGAGATTGAACCGGTGAAACAGCCGTTCAAAGACTGGTCGTCAATCTTGCAGCGGGTGGAAAAGGTGCCGGGTATCCTGGCTGCCGCCCCCTATATCAACTTTACCGGCCTGATGGAAAACGGTGCGCAGCTGCGGGCGGTGGGCGTTAAAGGGGTCGATCCGCAGCAGGAAAGCCAGCTCAGCGCACTGCCTAAATACGTGCAGGGCGATGCCTGGGCCAACTTCAAAAGCGGTGAGCAGCAGGTGATCCTCGGCAAGGGCGTGGCCGATGCATTGGGCGTGAAGCAAGGCTCTTACGTCACGGTAATGATCCCCAACAGCGATCCGCAAATGAAGCTGTTGCAGCCCAAACGCATCCGTCTGCATGTGACCGGCATTCTGCAACTGAGCGGCCAACTGGACCACAGCCTGGCGATGGTGCCGCTGGCCGATGCCCAGCAGTATCTGGATATGGGCGACAGCGTGACCGGTATCGCGATTAAAGTTAATGACGTGTTTGCCGCCAACAAACTGGTGCGCGACGCGGGCGAAGTCACCAATTCCTACGTCTACATCAAGAGCTGGATCGGCACCTACGGCTACATGTACCGCGATATCCAGATGATCCGCGCCATTATGTATCTGGCGATGGTGCTGGTGATTGGCGTTGCCTGTTTCAACATTGTCTCCACGCTGGTGATGGCAGTGAAGGACAAGAGCGGCGATATCGCCGTGCTGCGCACTTTGGGCGCCAAAGACGGTTTTATCCGCGCGATATTTATCTGGTACGGCCTGTTGGCCGGGCTGGTGGGCAGCGTCAGCGGCGTGGTGGTCGGGGTGATCGCTTCGCTGCAGTTGACCAACATCATCAAAGGATTGGAAAAACTGATGGGGCATTCGTTCCTGTCGGGAGATATCTACTTCATCGACTTCCTGCCTTCCGAGCTGCACTGGCTGGACGTGGTGATTGTATTGGCGACCGCATTGGTGCTCAGCCTGTTGGCCAGTTGGTATCCGGCCAGGCGCGCCAGCCGTATCGATCCGGCGCGCGTGTTGAGCGGACAATAACGAAAATCAGGGGTAGCGGAAACGCCACCCCCTTTTTTTAGCCTGAGGGTGGGTTATGTACTACGGTTTCGATATGGGCGGCACCAAAATTGAGCTGGGCGTGTTTGATGCGGATCTGAATCGCATCTGGCAAAAACGGGTGCCGACGCCGCGTGACGATTACCGGCAATTGCTGACCACGCTGCGTGACCTGACCCTTGAGGCGGATGAGTTCTGCGGCCAGCGGGGCAAAGTGGGTATCGGCATTCCGGGGTTGCCCAATGATGACGGGACGTTGTTCACCTCCAACGTCCCGGCGGCGATGGGGCAGCCGCTGCCGCGCGATTTGGCGGCGCTGATTGGTCGCGACGTGCGCGTCGACAACGACGCCAACTGTTTTGCGTTGTCGGAAGCCTGGGACGAAGAGTTCCGCAATTATCCGACCGTGCTGGGCATTATTCTGGGCACCGGGGTGGGTGGCGGGCTGATCGTGGAGGGCAAAGTGGTGTCCGGGCGCAATTACATCGCCGGTGAATTTGGCCACTTCCGCCTGCCGGTCGATGCGCTCGAGGTACTGGGGCGTGATATACCTCGCGTTGCCTGCGGTTGCGGTCATCAGGGTTGCATCGAAAATTACATATCGGGCCGCGGTTTTGAGTGGATGTACGCTCACTTTTATCAGCAGCACTTGCCTGCGCAGCAGATCATTGCGCATTATCAGGCAGGCGAGCCGCAGGCGGTGGCTCACGTTGAGCGTTTTATGGACGTCCTGGCAATATGCCTGGGGAATTTGCTGACCATTATCGATCCGCATCTGGTGGTGATCGGCGGCGGGTTATCGAATTTTGAAGCGATCTACCAGGCGTTGCCACAACTATTGCCGGTGCACTTGCTGCGCGTGGCCAAGCTGCCGCGGATCGAGAAAGCACGCTACGGCGATGCCGGCGGCGTGCGCGGGGCGGCGTTCCTCAATTTGGTACGCCCAAAGTAATTGGCGTTGCGGCTAGGCGGCAAATGCGTGAGTCCCCGGGAGCTTACTCCGGTAAGTGACCGGGGTGATGCATGCAGCCAACAACGCTGCAACGTCAAGTAAGAAGGGCAAACAGGGAAAGGTAAGGAGAGAGTTAATGCACACTCGCCATCGGTTGTGTCAGTTTCGTAAGAGCAAGCATGTGCTGCATCAGCGCTTTCGTTCTCGTATTTTCCATCGCGACACCATGGCGGCGGCCGAGCTGAAAAAGCCGTTTGTGGTGGTGTTGACCGGGGCCGGTATTTCGGCGGAATCGGGTATCCGCACCTTCCGCGCTGCGGATGGGCTGTGGGAAGAACACCAGGTGGAGGATGTCGCTACGCCGGAAGGCTATCAGCGCGATCCACAACTGGTGCAGGCGTTTTACAATGCGCGCCGCCAGCAACTGCAAATGCCGGAAATCGCGCCTAACGCCGCGCATCGCGCGCTGGCGGATTTGGAAGCCTGGCTGGGGGATAACTTCCTGCTGGTGACGCAGAATATCGATAACCTGCATGAACGCGCTGGCAGCAAACGGGTGCTGCATATGCACGGCGAATTGCTGAAAGTGCGTTGCACCAGTTCCGGGCAAGTATTTGATTGGCCGGAAGATCTCAGCGTGGACGATCGCTGCCATTGCTGCCAGTTCCCGGCACCGCTGCGCCCGCACGTGGTGTGGTTCGGCGAAATGCCGCTGGGCATGGACGAAATCTATCAGGCGCTGGCCAAGGCTGACTTTTTTGTCGCTATCGGCACTTCGGGCCATGTTTATCCGGCGGCCGGTTTTGTCCACGAGGCCCGGTTGGGCGGGGCACATACCATGGAACTGAATCTGGAACCCAGCCAGGTGGAAAGTCAGTTCGATGAAAAACACTATGGCCAGGCCAGTGAAGTGGTGCCGCGCTTTGTGCACAAATTCCTGGTAGGGAAAGTCGAACGGGCCGATCGGCCCTAATCTGCAGTTCAGAGCGCACCCGCTGCGCTCTGGTCTTGCCTGCCGAGCGGCCGCTATTTTTACTTAATGGGCAGGGGGCGCGGTGAATTTCAAACAGGTATTCAGCCAGGCGGATCTGAGCAAAACGGATCTCACCATCCTCAACGCTATTTTCGACAACCCGGATGCTTGCATCGATGACGGCATCCGGGCGGTTTCCGTCCGCTGCCACAGCTCGCCTTCAACGCTGGTGCGGCTGGCAAAGAAACTCGGTTTTCGCGGTTATCTGGAACTGGTGTATTTCATCAAGTTCAACCTGGTGATGGCGCCGGCGTTGCAGGGGGAACCGCAACAGGTCGTCCCGGCCGATGAAAAGCAGCAGGCGCAGTTTCTCGATATGCTCGACAGCGGCAAGATCCTGATCCACGGCAGCGGCTTCTCGCAACTGGTGGCGCAGTATATGTACAACAAATTTATGACGTTGGGCATCGATAGCTATCTGTCGCTGTGGCCGGATTTCGAGATCCTCGATCAGAAGATGCGTTTCCGCTTTGATATGGTGATTGTGATTTCAAAGTCAGGCAACAGCAATTCGGCACTGAGCTGGAGTGAGGCGGTGAAGCGCAACAACATCCGGCTGGCGGCGTTTTGCGGCGACGGCGACAGCCCGCTGGCGCGGCAGGCAGACATGACCTTTCTTTATGAAGACCGGCAGAAATACGACCACGATATTTACTACCCCAATCCGTTTTTCGGCCATTGTCTGCTGGGGTTTGAGAACCTGGTCAAGGCCTGGTTTGAACGGCGCATCCCCTGAAGGCATGCGCCGCGTCGCTTAACGCCAGTGCTCGGCATACTGGTGATGGGCCTGAAGATATTCCTCGACCAGGGTTTTCGCCAGCGAATAAGAATTCACCAGCGGGTGCACCATCAGCGCCTTGATGGCCTTCTGGCGATTGCCCTCCAGGATGGCCGCGACCGCCAGGCGTTCATACTCTTTGACCTGCGCGATCAGGTTCTTCTGGGTATCGGGGATATCGCGCATTTTCACCGGGTGAATGCCCGCGTTGCTCAGTTCGCAGCTGATTTCGATCACGTCCTCCGGGTGCAGGAAATCGAGCGTGTCATTGTTTTGCATCGACACCACCACGCGTTTTTGCTGACCGTTATTCACCGCTTCCAGAATGTCTATCGCCACCCCGGCGTAACCGCCGCTGTCTGGCTGTTCGATAAACTGTTGCAGCGTCAGCATCTCCCGCTCTTTCACTTTGCCCTTGCTTGATTCGCGCTGCATATAAGAGTTTTCACGCGTCAGATAGTGGCTGAAATACAGGCTGAAGGCCTGATCCAATTGGTGGGGGATGTCCAGTTCGGCAAGATCCGCCAGCATTTGCCGGTTAATCTGCGCAATCTGTTCGCCACGGGTTTCGCCGGCACCGACGATGGCGGCGATCGCCTGCTCGCGGTAGTAGTAGTAATACAGGTACTCGTTGAGCATCAGGTTGTCCGACAGCGCCACCAGCTCCGGCGAGAAGTATTTCATGCAGGTATCGCGGTAAAGACGCGGATCGGCCAGCAGTTGCCCGGTGACCTCCTGGCCGTTGACCCGTACGTTGCGAAACCACGACAGGTGGTTCAGCCCAAAACAGTCGACGCTCAACTCGGCCTCGCGGCAACCCAGCAGCTCCGCCAGTTCACGGATGAATTCGCTGGGCGCGTCGCAAATGCCGTACACCTTGCATTTGAAGCCGGATTTGATGATCGCTTCGGTCACCATGCCGGAAGGGTTGGTGAAGTTGAACAGTACCGCGTCCGGCGATGCCACTTGTTCGATCAGGCGGCAGTAATCGATGATGGCCGGAATGGAACGCATCGCCATGGCGAAACCGCCCGCGCCGGTGGTTTCCTGCCCCAACACCTGATGGTTGAGCGCGATGCGCTCGTCATGAATGCGGCCTTCTTCGCCGCCGATGCGCAACGTGGTGATGATGTAATCGGCGCCGCTCAGTGCCTGGCGGGCATCGCTGCTCAGGCTGAAGGCGATGTCGTTGCGGATGCGTTCGAACACTCCCTGTGCGATAGCGCCGTAAACGGCGAGTTTTTGCCGGTCGGTATCCATAAACACCACTTCGGTCACGCCGATGCGGTGCGCATTATAGGCGATGGATTTGGCCAGGAACGGCGAACGTACGCCGCCGCCGCCCAGAACGGTTAATTTCATGACAAGTCTCCCTAGGAATAAACGTTATAATGCCGCTAAATATTTTTCGACCTGATTCTTTACCTTGCCGACGGTGACGCCATAGATCACCTGGACTTCATTGCGATTTTTCACCACGCCTTTGGCGCCGGTGCTTTTTAATGTGGGTTCGTCAATAAGCTGCATATCCTTTAACTCTACCCGTAACCGAGTAAAACAGTTATCGACGGAAATAATATTGCTCTTGCCGCCGAGGGCGCGAATAATAATGCCGCTTAATTCGTTCGGCTGGTTTTTGCTATTTTGGTAGTCCTGTTTTGAATAGAGTTTGACCTCATCGTCATCCTCACGCCCCGGGGTTTTTAAGTTGAGTTTCAACACCAGGGTTTTGAACACCAGGTAATACACGGCGAACTGCACCAGACCAATCACCACATACAGTGGCCAGCGCGTGAGAGCGACCGGCAGCGGCAGGTTATACACCAAAAACTCGATCAGGCCGCTGGCGCCCCAGGGGCGTACTTCGAACAGATTGCACGCCACCTGCGACAGCGCGGTCAGCACCGCGTGGATCACCCACAGCAGCGGTGAAATGAACAGGAAGGTGAACTCTATCGGTTCGGTAATGCCCACCAGAATCGAGGTGGTGATGGCCGGGATCAGTATGGCTTTGGCCAGCATTTTCTTCTCGGGCCGGGCTGTGCGGTAGAAGGCCAGCGCCGCGCCGGACAGGCCGAAGATGGTCACCATGCCCTGTTGCGAAAAGCGCAGCGCTTCGTTCATCAGCGGAGAGATGCCGGGGTCGCGCATATAGGCGAGGAAAATCGCCTGTGAACCGGACACCGTGTGGCCGTCCTGAACTATCGACCCCCCGATGCTGGTGAGTTGAAACGGCGACCAGATAAAATGATGCAGCCCGGTGGGGATCAGGAATTTTTCGAAGAAACCGTAGACGAACACGCCGAGCGAACCGGAGCTTTTCATAAAGCCGGTCAGGGCGATCAGGCCGTGCGAAATGGCCGGCCACAGGTAGCTGAAGCCGACGGCGTAGAGCATAATCACCGGCGTCATGGCGATCAGCACCAGTTTGGAACCGCCGTAGACCGAGAACACACCGTTTAGCTCCACGTTGCACAGTTTGTTGTGCACCCAGGCGATGGTGATGCCGAGGATCAGGCCGAGGAAAATGCCCATATCCACCACGGTAAAGCCCAGCAGCTCGGTTTGCCCGGTGCCGTAATATTCCCCGTTAATTTTCTGCGCGACGTGGCCGCTCAACTGCAAATAGGAGGAGTTGGCACCGAGGAACATAATAAAGCACATCACGGCAACCAGCGCCGCTTCGCTTTTTTTATCCTTTGCCAGCCCGTAAGTGATGCCAATACAAAAAATGAGCCCGAGGTTGCCAAACAACGGCCAAAAGGTATCCCCGATCATTTTGCCGATATGAAATACGCCGGAGTTTTCATTCACCAGCGTGGCGTTGGTAAGAATAGAACTTAATGCCAGAATCAAGCCAATCACCGGCAGAAAAAATATCGGCCCCATCATGGCTTTTGAGAAAGTCTGCAGCTTGCTTAAGATATTATCAATAATACCTTTCATAGCAGTTCCTTTTTTATTTTTTAGTGGATAACGACGTTGCTGATAAAGCTCCCCGGTGTGGCGAAAATAAAAGCATAAGAACGCGGTAATCTTTGCCTTGAATTAGTTATAGGTGGAATGATTTGGCGTTGCAATCGGTTGCCCGAAAAAGGTACCTGTGGTCAGCGGCTGACAACAGGTACCAGGCGTGAAGGGGATCACATCAGTGCGCCCGCGGCCTCCGGGCTGGAGAGCGCCGGTGAGATTGCACGCATCTCAGGAATTAATGATTTCCGTTAATTCTGGTTAAAAATGACCTGTCTCAATATTTGATCCGGATCGGTTCCGCATAATGAAATGCGATATTCTGAGGACGGATACCATGAATAAACTACTTGATCGCTTTTTTAACTACGTCTCTTTCGACACGCAATCTAAAGCGAACGTCAAACATGTGCCGAGTACCGACGGGCAACTGAAGCTGGCGCGTGCGTTGCAACAGGAAATGATTGAACTGGGGTTTGAACGGGTGTCGCTCAGCGAGCACGGCTGCGTGATGGGGACTTTGCCAGGCAACGTTGCCTGGCCGGTGCCGGCCATTGGATTTATTTCTCATCTGGATACTTCACCGGACTTTACCGGCAAGCACGTTAATCCGCAGGTTGTCGAAAATTACCGCGGCGGCGATATCGCCCTGGGCATCGGCGATGAAGTGCTGTCGCCGGTGATGTTCCCGATCCTGCACCAAATGCTGGGGCAGACGCTGATCACCGCGGAGGGCAAAACGCTGCTCGGCGCCGATGACAAAGCGGGCATTGCCGAAATCCTGACCGCCATGGTGCGTTTGCAACAGGGCAACATACCGCACGGCGATATTCGCGTGGCCTTTACCCCGGACGAAGAAGTGGGCAAAGGGGCGCAGCTGTTCGACGTAGAAGAGTTCAACGCCGAGTGGGCTTATACCGTCGACGGTGGCGGCGTCGGTGAGCTGGAATGCGAAAATTTCAATGCGGCCTCGGTGACCATTAAAATTGTCGGCAACAACGTTCATCCCGGCAGCGCCAAAGGCGTGATGGTTAACGCGTTGTCGCTGGCGACCCGCATTCAGCAGGTGTTACCGGCGGATGAAACCCCGGAAACCACCGCCGGCTATCAGGGGTTCTACCACCTCAGCAGCATCAAGGGGAGCGTTGAACGTGCCGAAATGCACTATATCCTGCGTGATTTCGAGCGCGAAGGTTTTGAAGCGCGCAAACGCCGGATGATTGAAGTGGCGCGCCAGGTGGGCAAAGGCCTGCCGCGTGATTGCTACATCGAAGTGACAATCGAAGACAGTTATTACAACATGCGCGAGCACGTGGCTGAGCATCCGCATGTGATCGCGCTGGCGCAGCAGGCGATGCGTGATTGCGATATCGAACCGGTAATGAAGCCGATTCGCGGCGGCACCGACGGGGCGCAACTGTCGTTTCGCGGCCTGCCATGCCCGAATCTGTTTACCGGCGGCTATAACTTTCACGGCAAGCACGAGTTCATCTCGTTGGAGGGCATGGAGCAGGCGGTAGCGGTCATCATGCGTATCGCGGCGCTGACGGCCGAGCGCGCCAGAGAGCGTTGATTGCCGTTGTCATAATAGCTTGCCGCAACAACGATTTGCTCCTAGTGTTTGTGAACATCTTTTCAGCGCAAGGACTTGCATTATGAGCACCGAACACCGTATCGATAGCCAAAGCCTTGAACAATTTGTACAGGCCATTTGGCGCCACGCCGGCAGCACGGCTCGGGAGGCCGCGCTGGTGGCGGAGCATTTGGTGCAGGCCAATCTGGCCGGGCATGATTCGCATGGCGTCGGCATGATCCCAAGCTATATGGCGTCGTTGGCGGAAGGGCAGTTGCAGCTTAACCTTCATGCCCAGGTGGTGCGTGATGCCGGCGCGGTGCTGACGATTGACGGCGGCCAGGGATTCGGCCAGGTGGTGGCCAGTGAAGCGATGGACAAGGGGATCGAACGCGCCCGGCAGTTGGGGTTGGCGGCGGTGGCTTTGCATAACTCTCACCATATCGGCCGCATCGGCCACTGGGCCGAGCAGTGCGCGCGCGCCGGTTTTATCTCCATTCATTTCGTCAATGTGGTGGGTGATCCTATGGTGGCACCGTTCGGTGGCAGCGATCGCCGCTTTGGCACCAACCCGTTTTGCGTGATTTTCCCGCGTGAGGGTAAAAAACCGCTACTGCTGGACTTCGCCACCAGCGGCATCGCCTACGGCAAAACGCGCGTAGCCTACAACAAAGGCCTGAGCGTGGCGCCGGGCTACCTGATTGATCAACAAGGCCAGCCGACCACGGAACCCAGCGTGATGCACGAACAGCCGTTTGGTTCGCTGCTGCCGTTCGGTGCTCACAAGGGCTATGCGTTGGCTACCCTGTGCGAAATTCTCGGTGGCGCGCTCTCCGGTGGCCGCACTACCCATAACGCCACGTTGAAAACCGACAGCAGCGCCATTTTCAACTGTATGACTACCATCATCCTCAACCCGGAAGCCTTTGAAGCGCCCGAGATGCAGACCGAGGCCGAGGCCTTTATCGACTGGGTCAAGGCTTCGCCGCCAAGCGACGGCAAGCCGATTGAGGTACCGGGCGAATGGGAAGACGCTAACCGTGAGACGAGGTTGCAGCGGGGGATCCCGATAGACGACAACACCTGGCGGCAGATTTGCGCGGCAGCGAAACAGGTCGGCATGCCGGAAAACGAGCTGGACGGCTACCGGGCGCGGGCGTTGCCGGTATAAAAATGGCCCGCGCCCGTTCGCGTGCGGGCAGAGGAAGGGATGAGGCTCAAGATTCGTAAGCTATTTTGTAGCTCTTGCCTGCTCGCTCGATACGTGCAAAACCGAGTTCCCCCAGGTGCATGCCGGCGATAAGCGTTTTGTCCGAGCTGACGATATCCAACAGCTTTGATCGTGTCTCGGCGGAAACAAGCGGATCCTGGTCAAACGCAATGGATACGTCGGGGCGAGCAATCTGGATATGGGGGAAATGAACGATATCCCCCCAAATCAACAGACTGCCACTATCGGATTCGAGGCGATAACCGGAATGCCCGGCGGTATGCCCCGGAAGGGGGAGCGCACTGATGCCAGGGAGAACTTCATTATCCGTAAACGTGCGGATCCTCTGCCGATACTTATCGAACACCTTGCGCGCAAACAGAAAATTTCCGCGAGCGCGCTCACTCGCCCGGCTGAGATTGCCGTCGTCCTCCCAGAAAGAAACCTCATGCTGGTGGACCACTAACTCTGCAACGGGAAAGGCGGCTTCCCCTGACGGATCCACCAGCCCCCCGACATGATCGGGATGCGCATGAGTCAGAAGGATCGTATCAATGTCGCAGGGGCATACGCCGGCCAGTGCAAGATTCGCTTTCAGCTTGCCGCCCCATTGCTTAAATCCCCCAGCCCCAGCCCCAGCGTCAATCAAGATCGTGTGGCCACGGCCCCGAACCAAGTAACAATTGACATGAATAGAAGAGGGATCCTTCACCCCCGCGTTTTGCTGCAACGTTGAGGCATCCATGGGATCGATATTGGAGAGCGAATCGAGACCCGTGGAAAGGTATCCGTCACTGATGGCCGTGATCGAAAATGCCCCCATCTGCCGGCTTGGAAATGTCATGTCATTCATCACCGTATTCCTCACTGATACTGTTTTTTGTCAGTTGACCTGCCATTGGCACATAGAGGTGCGTGCCCTTCGGAAGCGGTTCCAGGCTCAGGTCAATGGCGCAGCCCAGCTTTGCCAGCCACCGAACTTCAGGGGATTTCTCCAGGGCGACAGCCTGCATCCGATAAGGCGTGAGACCCATTTCGATGAGCGGTTCCGGGCCGACTGCACTCGTCACCAGATGTTCGTGTTCACCGATGGCCGGGGCACGATCAAGGCCAGCATAAAGATTGCGGTGCCAGTCGGTGATGTGCTGCTGCCAGCGCGCGAAATTGCCACCGCCTTTCTGACGATACTCATCTCCCTGGAGCACATCGAGACTGTCGATCGAATGAAGGGCAAGGTAGACAGGGCAACCGGCGCTCAACGCCTTGAAACGCTGCGAGGTATGGAAACCGCTCACCGATATGAGCGCGGGCAGTTTTTCCTGACTATAAAAATCATTCCACTCTGCTTCACTGGCGGGATCGGCAAAGTTACATTCGACTGTATAGATCATTAGATCACTCTCGACGGGATGTCTTGTTGACGTTAAGTCATGGTAGAGCGCTAAAGGCAGCGAACAAATCGATTTTTCGGTATGCTTCAGTGATAAAAAATCAAGGTGGGCCAGCCGCCGGGGCCCCAATCAGGAACGCTTATGCGCCGGAAGATCCCTAGCAACACTTCATTGATGGCATTCGAGGCTGCTGCTCGTCATGGCAGCTTCGCGCGCGCGGCGAACGAACTGTCTCTAACCGAAGGCGCTATCAGCCGTCAGATTAGTCGCCTGGAAACCTTCCTTGGCGTCACGCTGTTCGAGCGAATCGGCAATCGCGTCCGGCTCCTGCCGAACGGGGCACGCTATGCGACCCAAATCCGTGAGCTGCTTGACCGCCTGGATCGGGACAGCCAGTACCTGACAGGACAGCCGAGCGATGGCGCAAGCCTGGACATTGCTGTCATCCCGACTTTCGCGATGCGATGGCTCATTCCTCGCCTGTCACACTTTCGGCAGCAGCATCCGAACATCACTGTGCATCTCTCCGAACGCATGGAACCCTTTGTCCTGACCGGGAGCGGGTTCGATGCTGCAATCCATTTCGAGCACCCGGCCTGGACGGGAATGCGGACTTACCCCCTGTTGGATGAGGTGCTGGTGCCGGTTTGTCATCCTGACATTCTGACGGGAAGCGAAGGGACAAGCGTACTGGATAACCTGCCGCGCCTGCACCGCCGGCAGAACCCTGAGGCCTGGCAACGCTACTCTCAGGAGACGGGGATCCCTCTGACTCATCCTGCGATGGGGGCACGCTACGATCTTCATGCCATGTTGATCGAAGCGGCATTGGCCGGTCTCGGTGTTGCGTTGGTGCCGCGCCTTTACGTTGATACCGAACTTGCATGCGGAAGGCTGGTCGCGCCGTGGCCTGAGGGGAAAACGATCGCCAAAACCTTCAGTCTCATTCTCCCAGAGCCGATCGGATTAAGCAGTGAGCCGATACAAGCGTTTGCTCAATGGATACTGGACGAAGCCAAGAAAGACACGAGGGTTGAGTCGTAGGAAATGCCGTTCCTGAGTTTGATGACAAAGTTGTCTTTGAACCCGAGACACCTGGGCCTAGGTTCGGTGCCGGGGGCGTGATGAAAAAAAAGCCACCTGCCGAAACGGGTGGCTCTATCCGACAATTATCGGGTTTAGTCGTTGAAGTACCAGTAACCGCTGTTGATCAGCGCGGTGAGTGTGGCCAGGAACGACGGATCGTCGATGGCTTCGCCCAGCATGGCGGCGTTAACGCTGAAATGCTGGCACAGCGCGTCGGCGGCTTGCAGATGTTCGGTATCAATCAGCTCACCATTCACAAAGCACTGGTCGCCAACGCGCAGCACGCGCAGGCCGCCCAGACGTTGCAAGGGTTCACCCTGTTGCAGCAGCTCGTAGATTTCTCCGGCCTGATACGGCGGCTCCGGCGGTGCTGCGTCCAGCTCGTGGCGGGTCTGGGAAATAAACTCACCGAACCAGTGCTGGAAGTGTTCCGGTTGTTGAACCAGATCCAACATCATCTGGCGCAGGGCGTCGACTTCCTGCGGCAAGATCTGCGCCGGTTGGTCGCGCAACTGAATGTCCGGATCGCTGTAACGTTGGCTGCCCAGCTCGCGTGCCAGCACGTAATCGGCAAAGCCGCTGATCAACTCGCGGCCGTTCGGTGCGCGGAAACCCACCGAGTAATTCAGCGCATTTTCCAGCGCGTAGCCTTCATGCGGGAAGCCCGGCGGGATATACAGAATGTCGCCCGGCTCCATTTCTTCGTCGATAATGGCGTCGAAAGGCTCAACCTGCAGCAGATCCGGATGCGGGCAGTGCTGCTTCATCGGCACCTTCTCGCCTACGCGCCAGCGGCGACGGCCGGTGCCCTGAATAATAAAGACGTCGTACTGATCGAGGTGCGGGCCAACGCCGCCGCCCGGGACCGAGAACGAAATCATCAGGTCGTCCATCCGCCAGTCCGGCAGTTGGCGGAACGGGCGCATCAGCGCGCTGGAAGGCTCATGCCAGTGGTCCACCGCCTGTACCAGCAGCGACCAGTTGTTCTCGCTCAGGTGGTCAAAGCTCTCGAAGGGACCGTGCGCAACCTGCCAGCGGCCGTCCTGGTGGCTGACCAGGCGGCTATCCACTTCGTTTTCCATCGCCAGCCCGGCCAGCTCATCCGGGGAGATTGGATCGATAAAGTTTTTGAAGCCGCGCTTCAGAATTACCGGACGCTTTTGCCAGTAACGTTGCAAAAAGTCGTTCCAGTCGAGATCTAATTGATAATCCATGTTCTATTCCAGCAGAAAGGAGTGAGCCTGAGTGCGATTATAACGGAAGTTTGGCCCCGTGGATCGGGGCCGGAACGACAGAATTTATTCGTGATGATGGGAATCGTGTTGACGGGCGAAGGTGACCTGCATGCGCGCACCACCAAGCGGGCTGTCGCTGATGGTGATGGCGCCGTCATACTGCTCGATAATCTCCGCCGCAACGGATAACCCCAACCCCTGGCCGGGGCGCAGGGTGTCTACGCGCTGACCACGTTGGAAGATCAACTCGCGTTTGCTTTCCGGAATGCCCGGCCCGTCGTCGTCGATCACGATGGTGAGGTTTTTATCGGAGTGGAGTGAGGTGATTTCAACGAACTCAAGGCAGTATTTGCAGGCGTTTTCCAACACGTTGCCCATCACTTCCATAAAGTCGTTCTTTTCGCCCATAAAGGTCACTTCCGGCGAAATATCCAGCGTGATCACCACGCCTTTACGCTGATACACCTTGTTGAGCGCCACGGTGAGGCTGTCCAACAGCGCGGGCACGGAGTGGATCTCACGGGTCAGTACCGTTTGCCCCGAACTGATGCTGGCGCGATGCAGGTAGTAACCAATTTGCTGCGAGATGCGGCTGATTTGGTCCAGCATGATCGGTTCGACCTCTTCGATGGTGGTCTGCTTGCCGGTGCGCAGCGAACGCAACGTGGTTTGCAGCACCGCCAGCGGCGTTTTCAGGCTGTGGGTCAGGTCGGACAGCGTGGTGCGGTATTTGGTGTAACGCTGGCGCTCATTGCGCAGCAAAATATTCAGATTGCGCACCAGCCCGCGCAGTTCGCTGGGGGGATTTTCGTCGAGCTGCTCGCGTTCACCGTTCTCCAGCTCGCCCACCTGATTCACCAGCGCCTTGATCGGGCGCAGGCTCCAGTAAGCCGCCAACCACAACAGCGGCACCACCAGCAGCAGGTTGGCCAGCAGCACATAGCTGAACCATTCCCAGACCACGTCCGAACGCTGCAGCTCCTGCGGAATGGTGTCGACCACCACTATGGTCAGCGCGGGCAGCCGCGAGGTTGCCGCGTAGGTGTTGACCGCCACTGAGTGGGTCAGTGCGTTTTGGTCGTTGTCGTCATAGTTTTTCAACTGATCCTGGGCTTTGGGGTTGTTGCCCAGCACTTCGCTACTGATGCGGGTATCGGTATCGATTTCGTAGAAGTCGGATTTTTCCAGCCACTCTTTGTTGATGCGCTTTTCCAGCTCCGGCAACTGGCGCTGGCTCCACAGCAGATTGCCCTTGTCGTCGTAAATAAACACCAGGGTAGGAAAGTTGAGATCGAGGTCGGGTGGAATGGCGATAGTGAGCTTGTTGTCTTTCCATTGCGCCAGGCTGAAGAACAGGTTGCTTTCACCCCGCAGCAGGCGGAAGGCGGTCTTGTCGAAGCTGACGATATAACCGACTACCGCGACCATGCCGTAGGACAGCGACAGCGCCAGGATCACCCCGGCGGTCGCCATCAAAAAGCGTGCACGGAGTGAAAAAGGTTTTTTATTTTTGTTGAACATCATGTTCACTTCGCATCAAAACGATAGCCCTGGCCACGAACCGTGGTGATCACTTCCTGTGGATATTCAGCCTGCAGTTTTTTGCGCAGGCGGCCCATCAGCACATCGATGGTGTGGCTCTCGCGCAGTTCCGCATCCGGATAGAGTTGCAGCATCAGCGAATCTTTACTGACGACTTTGCCGGCGTTGCGGATCAAGGTTTCGATGATGGTGTATTCAAACGCGGTCAGTTTGATTTGCTGTTCCCCGACGCTCAGCTCGCGGCGCGACAGATCGATCTGGAACGGTGGCAAGACGATCACTTGGGAAGCCAGGCCGCTGTTGCGGCGCATCAATGCCTGCATGCGGGCAATCACTTCTTCCAGGTGAAACGGCTTGGTGACATAGTCGTCGGCGCCGGCTTCCAGCACAGCCACTTTGTCTTGCCAGCTTTCGCGCGCGGTCAGCACCAAAATGGGCAGCTTCATCTGGTGAGCGCGCCAGCGGCGGATCAGGCTCAGGCCATCTTCGCCCGGCAGACCCAGATCGACAATTGCGATGTCCGGCGCATGTTCTTGCAGGAAATAGTCGGCTTCCTTGGCATCTTCTGCAGCATCGACCTGATGACCCATTTCACGCATCTGCACGGAAAGGTGGTGGCGCAGCAAACCGTTATCTTCAACAACCAATACTCGCATGGCGGACTCCTGTGACTATGCGGGTGAACATCCTGTCACCCCGCTATAAAAGTAACACGCTCTTCAGCGCGTGAGGGATAGCGCGGCTACTTACCCATCTGATCGTTAATCTTGACGCTATGGTAGGTAGAACCCGCTGTTACCGCAAGAGACGCAGAGCGTTGGCGGGAAATAAGCGCTATCAATTTTATGTTCGCCGTCATTATCGGCAACGGCTAATAAACGCCGGATAAACAATGGCGGAGCAAAGTTAAACCAAACTTAAACCGTCGGGTGTTGAAGGATTGGGCTAAAGCCCGGAACCCACTGGCGTTTTGCGTAAGTCAATGCATGAGATACCGAGCTGAAGGAGGGGCAGTGCAGGGGGAAAGGATTGGGGAAGAAAAAAGTCGTTTAAAAACGCCGTATTCGCAATCTGGCGGGTTCAGGTCAATGTCCTGGCATGACCGCGAAGGGACTGAAATAAGGTAAAGTAGGGCGTAAACGGCCCCCGCCCTCTGACCGGAGCACCATGAAACACAGCAGCCCACCCACTTCCCCGGACGCCCTACAGGCAAGCTTTGCCCGGCATTTGCAACAGGGCATGACGCGCAAAGCGGCGCTGCATCTGGCCATCAAACAGCAGGTGACGGCGGGGGAGCTGCCATATTTGGCGAAACTTCCGCCCAGCCGGGTGTTGGCTGCCCGGCTGGGCGTTTCTCGCGATACCGTCGAGGTGACCTACGCCCAACTGGAAGCCGAAGGCTACATTGCCCGCGCGGTGGGGCGCGGCAGTTTTGTCAGTTATCAGCGAAGCACCCTGATTGGCCGCGAGTTGTTGGCGGCCGATGACGCCGAAAGCGCACTGCTGACGGAGCGGGAACTGAGCGCGCATGGTCGCTCGTTGCTGGTGGCCGCCCATGCGCCGCATACCAGCCGCGCCAGTTCGCTCACGCCGTCACTGCCTGACCTGCGGCTGTTCCCGATAGATAGCTGGTTGCAATTGGAAAGGCTGGCGGTTCGGCAGTACGGCGAACGTCTGTTGGGCTATGCCGATCCCCAGGGAGTGGTGGAGCTGAGGGGCGAAATCATTGAGTATCTACGGCGCGAAAGGGGCGTTAAGGCCAGTGTGGAGCAGGTGATCGTGGTGACCAGCTCCCAACAGGCGCTGTCGCTGTGTACCCAGGTGTTGTTCAATCCTGGCGACAGGGTCTTTGTCGAAGAGCCGGGTTATCAGGGGGCGAAAAAGCTGGTGCAGTCTGCGGGGATCATCGCCCAGCCTGTCGCGGTCGATCATGACGGAATGGATATTGATGCATTAATTGATGCGCGCCATCGTGGGCGTGGCGTGTATGTCACGCCATCTCATCATTATCCGCTGGGGCATTCGCTCAGCATCGACAGAAGATTGAAACTGCTGGAATGGGCGCAGCAGCACAAGGCCTGGATTATTGAAGATGATTACGATTCCGAATTCAATTATGACGGGCTGACCAGGGCTTCGCTTCAGGGGCTGGATAAATACCAACGCACGCTGTATATCGGCACCTTCAGCAAAACCCTGTTCCCGGGGCTGCGCATCGGTTTTATCATCGTTCCGCCACAGTTAATCAAGCCTATGGTGGCTGCCAAACAATTCCAGGATGGTTATACCTCCGCGTTGCCGCAAATGACCCTATTCCGCTTTTTAAATGGCGATTTTTATGCCGAACACTTAAGGAGTATGCGCAAGCTGTATAAGGCCAGGCTCGATATTTTGCATGCGGCGGTCCATCAGTATCTTGCTGCCTGGACCCGGCCGCCGCTGCCGCAGGGTGGGTTGCAATTGGTGTGCCCGTTGGCGGATGCGGCTACCGAGCGGCGTTTGATTCAGGCCGCCGCCGCGCAGGGAATGAAGGTCTATGGGCTGGCGGATTTTTACACCGGCCAGCCTCGGGAAGGGGCGCTGGTATTTGGCTTCTCGGCCTACACGCCGGATGAAATCGTAAAATTCATCAAAAAATTATCCGCTATTTTCAGCGCGCTGCCGCAGGCCGATTAATGGCGTTTATGTCGTCAAAATTGGTCTGCTCACTGTTGTGAATTGGTCTGTATTCAGCCTGCGATCGCCGGTGTACCCTGTTGGCATTAGGTTATTTCTCCTGTGGAAATAATATCTTAAAACCAGAGAGGCATTATGCACCCAGTAAACAATGGCGTTGTGGTACGCAAAATACAAAACGGCGATAAATCGCAGTGGTTGGATCTGTGGCAGGGATATCTTCATTTTTATCGTGCGGACATTGCCGCGCAGGTCACCGAACACACGTTTGAACGCTTATGCTCGGATCAGCAGGTTTATGGGCTGGTGGCGGAAGACGCAAACGGCAATCTTCTGGGGTTGATGAACCTGATTTTCCACCCTTCAACCTGGAGCTCCGCCGGTTATTGCTATATTGAAGATCTCTATGTTTCCCCGGTGGCGCGCGGCAAGAAGGTGTCCGAGAAGTTATTTGAGCAGGCTTATCAGCTTGCCAATGAAAGGGGCAGCGATCGGGTTTACTGGATGACGCAGGAATACAACGCCCCGGCGCGTTCGCTGTACGACAAAATAGGCAGAAGAAGCTCGTTCATCATCTATACCCGTTAATTACAGGTTGCGAGGGGCTTATGGCGTTCAATCAATTCGGGCAGCCGGTGGGCGAGCCATTAACCGATTGGCGGGCACCGCAACGGCCTGCCGGAGAGCCGCTTGACGGGCGATTTTGCTTCATGAAGTCGCTTGATCCGCAGCGGGATCACGCAGCCCTGTTCCGCGCATTCCAACTGGCCCCGGATGGCCGGGACTGGACCTATTTATCCGCCGAACGGCCGGACAGCCCGGCGGCGATGTTGCAGCACCTGACCCAGCTTCAGGCCAACCCCGCATTGGTGAACCTGACGGTGTTCGATAGCGCAAGCCACGCACCGGTCGGCACCGTAGCTTATATGCGCATCGATGAAGGCAACGGTGTGCTGGAGATTGGCCACGTCAGTTGGTCGCCGGCGATGAAGCAACGCTCCAGCGCAACGGAGGCCGTCTATCTTATGCTGCGTCACCTGTTCGATGACTTGGGTTATCGCCGCTGTGAATGGAAGTGCGACAGCCACAACGCGCCATCCAGACTGGCGGCGGCAAGGTTCGGTTTCAATTACGAGGGCCGGTTCAGGTATGCGGTGATCACCAAGGGCCGCAGCCGCGATACCGACTGGTTCGCCATCACCTCGGATCGCTGGCCGGCCATTAAAGCCGCCTTCGAGCAGTGGTTAAGCCCAGGCAACTTCAACGCGCAGGGGCAGCAGAAACAGCGCCTGCAGGCATTTATGCGCTGAGGTTCTAAAATACGAAAGGCGGCCATTTGGCCGCCTTTTTGCTTTCTGACCAGACCGATTATTTCAGCTCGTCAACCATAGTGGCGGCGCGGCCAATGTAGTTAGCCGGGGTCATGGCTTTCAGGCGGGTTTTCTCTTCTTCCGGCAGCGCCAGACCGTCGATGAACGCCTGCATGCCGGCGGCATCCACGCGCTTGCCACGGGTCAGCTCTTTCAGCTTCTCGTACGGCTTTTCGATGCCGTAACGGCGCATTACGGTCTGGATCGGCTCGGCCAGCACTTCCCAGTTATGATCCAGCTCGTCCAGCAGGTGCGCCTGGTTCACTTCCAGCTTGCTGATGCCTTTCATGGTCGCCTGATAGGCGATCAGCGCATAGCCCAGGCCCACGCCCAGATTACGCAGCACGGTGGAGTCGGTCAGGTCGCGCTGCCAGCGGGAAACCGGCAGTTTGCTGGCCAGATGGCTCAGCACCGCGTTGGACAGGCCCAGGTTGCCTTCGGAGTTTTCGAAGTCGATTGGGTTGACCTTGTGCGGCATGGTGGAAGAACCGATTTCACCGGCGATGGTCTTCTGCTTGAAGTGATTCAGGGCGATGTAACCCCAGATATCGCGGTCGAAGTCGATCAGGATGGTGTTGAAGCGCGCCACGCAGTCGAACAGCTCGGCGATGTAGTCGTGCGGCTCGATCTGAGTGGTGTACGGGTTCCAGGTGATGCCCAGCGAGGTGACGAAGGTTTCGCTGAACTGGTGCCAGTCCACTTCCGGGTAAGCGACGATGTGGGCGTTGTAGTTGCCGACCGCACCGTTGATTTTACCCATGATCTCAACGCGTTCCAGCTGACGGAACTGGCGTTCCATCCGGTAGGCCACGTTGGCGAATTCTTTACCTACGGTCGACGGGGTCGCCGGCTGGCCGTGGGTGCGGGACAGCAAAGGAATATCGCGATATTCCAGCGCCAGGCCCTTGATCGAATCGATGATTTTGCGCCAGTACGGCAGCACCACGTCCTGACGTGCGGTTTGCAGCATCAGCGCGTGGGACAGGTTGTTGATATCTTCTGAGGTGCAGGCAAAGTGGATAAACTCGGAGACCGCCTGCAGGGCAGGGACGGCTTCCACTTTTTCCTTCAGGAAATACTCAACCGCTTTCACGTCGTGGTTGGTGGTGCGTTCGATAGTCTTGATGCGCTGCGCGTCTTCTTCGCTGAATTCTGCGACGATCTTGTCGAGGAAAGCGTTTGCGTCGGCGTCAAAAGCGGGAACTTCCTTGATTTCTGCGCAGGCGGCCAGTTTTTGCAGCCAACGTACTTCAACCTGCACGCGGAATTTCAGCAGACCGTATTCGCTGAAAATGGTGCGCAGTGCGCTGACTTTATCACCGTAGCGTCCATCAACGGGTGAAACGGCGGTCAGTGAGGATAATTCCATCGGTAGCAACTCCTGGGATCGATTAACAATGAGCAACGATATTTTGCGCCTGTTTAAACAGACGATTACGAGAAAACATTAATTGCAGGCGGCTGCCGCCAACCTGTTGCCACAGCACGGCGGCACGGATGCCGGCCAGCAGTGTGGCGCGAACCTTGGCCTGCACCTGCGTGTTCTGCAGGATTGCCGGCGAACCTATCACCTGGATGCGCGGCCCGAGCGGGCTGACCACGTCGACATAAATGCCGGCCAGCGCGCTGATAATGGTGTCTGATTCCAAATCATAATGCGCCAACTGGCGCTCCAACTGGCCGAGGCGTTCGCCAAGCTGGTTCATCGCCTGCTTATTGGCGTTGAGCTTGCGCTCCAGCACCATCAGGCTGATGGTGTAGCGGGTCAGTTCGGCGCCCGGCCCCTTGTTATTGGCATTGAGCACACCCATCAGCGTCTCTAGACCCATTTTCAGGTTGCGCTCTTCGCCGCCGAACACCGCCAGCGTGGAAGGCGGGTCCATTTGCAGCAGGCTGCTCAACGAGACATGCAAGGCTTCTTTATCGCATATCCCCTCGTGGGCCAGTTGCTGGACCAGACGCGCTGACTGGCTGATTCCAGCCATCGCCAGCGTAATGTCATAATAATTCTTCGCCACGGTTACTCCTGTAAACGCTGTTCGATAATGCCGCCACCGAGGCAGATTTCGTCCTGATAAAACACGGCTGACTGGCCTGGGGTGACGGCGGCGACCGGCTCGTCGAAACGCACTTCGATACGCTGGTCATCCAGTGGCGTAACGGTGCACGGGATATCCTGCTGGCGATAACGGGTTTTCACCGTACAGCGCAATGGCCCGCTCAGCGGCAGGCGATCGACCCAATGCAATTGTTGCGCGATCAGGCCGGTAGACATCAGGCGCGGATGATCATGCCCCTGAGCGACCACCAGCACGTTGTTGGCGACGTCTTTGTCTACCACGTACCACGGATCTTCGCTGCTGTCTTTCATGCCGCCGATGCCCAGCCCTTTGCGCTGGCCGAGGGTGTGATACATCAGCCCCTGGTGCTCGCCGACGATCTGGCCATCGACGTTGACGATAGGGCCTGGCTGCGCCGGCAGGTAGCGACCGAGGAAATCACGGAACTTGCGCTCGCCGATAAAGCAGATGCCGGTAGAGTCTTTTTTCTTGGCGGTAACCAGTTCCAACTGCTCGGCGATGCGTCGCACCTCCGGTTTTTCCAGTTCACCGACCGGGAACAGGCTTTGCGCGACCTGCTCGTGGCTCAGGGTATACAGGAAGTAGCTCTGGTCTTTGTTGCCGTCGACGCCGCGCAGCAGGCGGCTTTTGCCGTCCACGTCCTGGCGGCGCACGTAGTGCCCGGTGGCGATAAAGTCAGCCCCCAGATCTTCTGCGGCGAATTCCAGGAAGGCTTTGAATTTGATTTCTTTATTGCACAGGATGTCCGGGTTCGGCGTGCGACCGGCCTTGTACTCTTCGAGGAACAGCTCAAAAACGTTGTCCCAGTACTCTGCCGCGAAGTTCACCGTATGCAGCTCGATACCGAGTTTGTCGCACACGGCCTGCGCATCGGCCAAATCGGTCGCTGCGGAACAATATTCTTCGTCATCGTCCTCTTCCCAGTTCTTCATAAACAGCCCAGCGACCTGATAGCCCTGTTGCTGTAACAGATAGGCAGTAACGGAAGAGTCGACGCCGCCGGACATACCGACGATTACTTTTTTCTGGCTGTTGTCTGACATGGGAGTCTCACGAACTTGAACACGAACCGTGCGATAAAAAACAAGCGCAGGATTTTACCACGTTGGCCGCGCCGGCGCACGGCACTTATTCATCTCAGAACGGCCAATCATAGCTGCCGACCAAGGATAGCGGGTAGCGCTCCGGCTGCTGGTAACAACGGAGGCTTTCCGCGACCAGCCCGGAACGCAGGTTGGGCGCCTGCAAAATCTCTTCGGCGCTCAGCCACAGGCAGCGGTCGATATCGCTGTCTTGCGGCTCGGTGGGCAGGGGGTGCTCCAGCTCAATGACAAAACAAAAGCGCAAAAACGGCGTGTTGTCCGGGGCGATCCACTGGTGCAGCTTGAGGAACGACTGCGGCGTGGCGCGGATGCCGGTTTCTTCCCACAGTTCGCGTTCGGCGGCTTGCACCAGGGTTTCATCGGCTTCCAGGTGGCCGGCCGGCTGATTCCATAACGCTTTGTTGTTGATGGTTTCTTCGACGATCAGAAATTTCCCGGCGGCGTGAACCACGCAGGCAACGGTGACGTGCGGTTTAAACATAACGGCCCCTTACAGCGGCTGGTTGAAGTGCTGGCATACCCTTGGTTTTTCACTCGGCCGCTTTGTTGGCCGGCTACAGCGAATCAAGGGTTTTCCATTCGCCAGGTTGTAATGCACCCAGGGAAAGCTCGCCCATACTGTAGCGAATCAGGCGCAGGGTAGGGAACCCGATATGTGCCGTCATGCGACGCACCTGGCGATTTCGGCCCTCGAACAGGGTGATTTTCAGCCAGGCGGTGGGGATCGCCTTGCGTTCGCGGATCGGTGGGTTGCGCGGCCACAGCCATTCCGGCTCGCTCACCAACTCCACGCCGGCCGGCAGAGTGGGGCCGTCTTTGAGCGTAACGCCGCTGCGCAGCGGCGCCAGATCGGCTTCCTGCGGCGCGCCTTCCACCTGGGCGTAATACACTTTGCCGGTGCGTTTGCCCGGCTGGGTAAGCTGCGCTTGCAGCTTGCCGTCATTGGTCAACACCAATAACCCTTCGCTGTCGCGATCCAGCCGCCCGGCGGCGTATACATCGGGAAAAGGAATGTATTCTTTCAGCGTGGTGCGGCCTGCTTCATCGGTAAATTGGGGGAGCACATCGAAGGGTTTATTGAATAACACCACGCGGCGCGGACCCTGTGCTACAGCGGGTTTGGCGGCGTTCGGCTTGCTGAATCGTTTAACGTTGTGATTTTTAACAGGGAATTTTTTCATAACAGTTGAGATTACGGATGATAGGCGCATTATAACCGAATCCGTTTCGGATTGGCGCGGACTGAATATTCGAGTAGTATCTACACGCATCTTACAAAGCATTAACAAAAATTGCGCTTGAAGGAGAGGTTGATGGAAAGCAAAGTAGTTGTTCCGGCAGAAGGTAAACAGATTACGGTCGATGCCCAGGGTAAACTGGTTGTTCCGAATAACCCGATCATCCCGTTCATCGAAGGCGACGGCATTGGCGTTGACGTTACCCCTGCTATGATTCACGTGGTTGATGCGGCTGTGAAAAAGGCCTACCACGGTGAACGTAAAATCTCCTGGATGGAAATCTACACCGGTGAAAAATCCACTCACGTTTACGGGAAAGACGTGTGGCTGCCGGAAGAAACCCTGGATCTGATCCGTGACTATCGCGTTGCCATCAAAGGCCCGCTGACTACCCCGGTCGGTGGCGGTATTCGCTCCCTGAACGTGGCTCTGCGCCAGCAACTGGACCTGTACGTGTGTCTGCGTCCGGTGCGTTACTACCAGGGCACCCCTAGCCCGGTTAAACAGCCAGAGCTGACCGACATGGTGATCTTCCGCGAAAACGCCGAAGACATCTATGCGGGTATCGAATGGAAAGCCGGTTCTGCCGAAGCGGACAAAGTGATCAAGTTCCTGCGCGACGAAATGGGCGTGAAGAAAATCCGCTTCCCGGAACAATGCGGTATCGGCGTCAAGCCATGTTCCGAAGAAGGGACCAAACGTCTGGTACGTGCGGCGATCGAATACGCCATCACCAACGACCGTGACTCTGTGACCCTGGTTCACAAAGGCAACATCATGAAGTTCACCGAAGGTGCCTTCAAGGATTGGGGCTACGAACTGGCGCGCGAAGAGTTCGGCGGCGAACTGATCGACGGCGGCCCGTGGCTGAAAATCAAGAACCCGAACACCGGTAAAGAGATCGTGGTTAAAGACGTGATCGCCGACGCCTTCCTGCAGCAAATCCTGCTGCGCCCGGCGGAATACGACGTGATCGCCTGTATGAACCTGAACGGTGACTACATCTCCGACGCCCTGGCCGCACAGGTTGGCGGTATCGGTATCGCACCGGGCGCCAACATCGGTTCCGATTGCGCGCTGTTCGAAGCGACCCACGGCACCGCACCTAAGTATGCCGGCCAGGACAAAGTGAACCCAGGTTCCATCATCCTGTCCGCAGAAATGATGCTGCGTCACATGGGCTGGTTCGAAGCGGCTGACCTGATCGTTAAAGGCATGGAAGGCGCAATCGCTGCCAAGACCGTGACCTATGACTTCGAACGCCTGATGGAAGGCGCTAAGTTGCTGAAATGTTCAGAGTTTGGCGACGCTATCGTTAAACACATGTAAGTGTGTTTTAGCGTTAAATGATAACGGGAACCTGATGGTTCCCGTTTTTTATTATTCAAATTGCAACGGTTATCAAAACTCGGCCATTTTGGCATTTTTGAGTGTATCAATTTAAAGAGTGAATTCAGCCCAAGCCATAGGAATGGATTAGTCCCGTTCGCAAATCACTTGTTTGCTTTAAACAAGACCAGTAACTGCACAAGTCAAGTTTGAAGGGTAGTTTTGAGCGAAGAGCGGAAGTTCAAAATTGTTCTCTCCGTTGGTGGAGGAATTACTAACATTGCAGTGTTTTAATCAACGGGGGCAGGTCAGTTTCCCAGTTAATATCTTCAAGCAGCGAGAATTGCAGAATGCTGACGAAGATGATTTTGGAAAAGTTCTGCATAATCTGATGATACAGCGACTTTTACGCTTTCCCTTTTCGCAAGTGCAGCTTTCCATGCGGAAGCACGTGGAAGTCCCTCAAAAATAGCCTCAGATACTGATGCATCGATGATAGAGAAGTAACGGAAAACAGGAGCGTAGACCGCATCAACCATACTGAATTTAGCACCAGAGAAATAAGGCCCTAAGCTCAATTCAGATTCAATACGTTCAAGCTGCTCACGGAACACCGCGCGTTTGCTGTCTGCAATGGCCTGATCAGTCGCATTTAAAAATTGCCATGCATTTCCAAGCATTGATGTAGAGAACTCGATCCATGCGCGCTGTCTGGCTCTTACTAATGCATCGTCAGCATACATCGAATCACCGTCTTGCGTTTCATTAAGGTACTCGCAGATCACCATGCTCTCGAAAATAATGGCATCTTCACCCTTTGCCTGACGCACTTTAAGTAGCGGCACTTTGCCAGTGGGTGACAGAGCAAGAAACCAATCAGGCTTCGCCGATAAGTCTACATTTACGCGTTCAAATGGCACATTTTTCTCGAGAAGAACGATCGCTGAACGCTGCACAAAGGGACAGAGTGGGTGGCTAATAAGTGTCAGGTCATGGGTAGGCATCTCAAACTCCAGATAAAATGATAGCCCGCCGCTATAAAAGGTGGCGGGCTTGATGAATTGTAAATCTTATTTTGGTGGCTTAGATTGAAACGCCGCCGTCGACGATGATTTCTGAACCCACCGTCCAGGCTGACTCATCAGATGCGAAGTAGAGTACCGCTTGCGCTACTTCCTGAGGCTTACCAAAACGACCTGCTGGGATGGTTGCAACGATATCTTTCATCACTTGATCATGATATTCCACTGGAATCCCCGCCTTATCGTAAAGTGGTGTATCAACAGGGCCGGGGCTCACTGCGTTGATACGGATCCCACGAGAAAGTAACTCGTTAGAAAGTGTTTTCGACATGTTCAGTAATGCTGCTTTGGTTGAGCCATAAACTGAAGAGTTCACTGGTCCTGTGTGAGCATTTACAGATGTATTAAAGACCACTGATGCAGAGCTTGCGAACACTGGCAGCAGCGCCTGCATTAAGAAGTAAGGACCTTTAACGTTGATATCATAAATGCGGTCGAACTTCTCTTCTGTCCATACCTCAATTGGCATATACATTGATATACCAGCATTCAGGAAAGCGATATCCAGTTGTCCAAAGTGTTCCTTAACCGTTTGAGCCAGAGCTTTCTGTGCGTTCACATCAGCGGAATCAGCGCTCACGACCAACACATCATTACCAAGTTCTACTTTCGCCTTTGCGATAGAATCAGGGTTAACACCAGTAACAATGACGCGTGCCCCTTCTGCAACAAACAGCTTCGCTGTTGCAAGACCAATACCACTTGTTCCACCCGTAATCAGTGCGCGTTTACCTTGTAATCTAGACATGTAAAAATCTCCTGTTAGTTTTAACAACAGATCGGCGAGTGACCGATTTGATAGCCACTGTATACTCATGCCCATATAGTGATAAGATTGTATTTCTAAATATGTTTCATGCATTAAAAGCATAAATGGGCTTTAGGATGGATAGATTACTTTTGATGACATGCTTTGTCCGTACCGCTGAAACAGGCAGCTTTTCCGCAGCCGGTAGGGATTTAGGTTTAGGGCAACCGAACGTGAGTCGTCATGTTGCAACCCTCGAAGAGCATTTGCAGACCAGATTACTTCACAGATCAACCCGCAAGCTTTCCCTGACTCCTGAAGGAGAACGTTATTATTTGGAAGCAAGGCGTATTCTGGAAGCTGTCGAAGAGTCAGAGTCTTCTTTCAGAGAAAATGTTACACCCACAGGGCTATTACGCGTTGCCTGCCCCACAGCATTGGCTCACACATTCTTAGTCCCGCACATCCCAGATTTTTTAGAACGCTACCCTGAGCTGACACTCGATCTACAGATTAATGACCGCTATATCAATCTCGTTGATGAAGGGGCTGAGCTGGCAATCCGCATTGGACACCTGGAGGACAGTGCTATGCGTGCCCGCAGACTTGGCATGTTTGAGCGAGTCTGTGTTGCCAGTAACAAGTATTTAGCCAAACACGGAACCCCTAATACCCCAGAGGATTTAAAAAAACATGATTGTTTGATCTATACCTTGCTAACAACAGGAGCTACCTGGAGATTTCAGGATATCAATGTTCCTGTTTCTGGTCGGCTCAGGGTCAATTCACCAGAAGCAGTACAGAAATTTGTCAATGCAGGGGTTGGGATCGCACAGGGCCCAGAATGGCTGTTCGAGGAGGGACTGGAAAATGGCAACTTACAATTATTACTGACTGATTACACCGCATCGCCCGTTCCCATTCAGGCCGTTTATGTTGCTAATCGACTATTACCAAAACGGGCGATTGTGTTCATGGATTTTGTCGCTGAAATTTTTGAAAAAAATCCCGCCTTCAAAGTTTACAACTCAATGAAATGAGCCTGAGATAACGAACATATCTGAATCATTAGTAAAATTTAGTCAATCTTAGGCTGTGTCCCTTAACCTCACAGTCGCCTGAGAAATAACCTGATTGCACCCGGTTTTAACATGCTCAGGTAGTTTCTTGCCGTTTTTTCCGAGCGTGTGGCTATCGACCTTAATGGGTGTCTTGAAGGGACGGAGCGCGATTCGTCTTTATTCCTTTAACCGCGTCTGTGGCTGCCGACACGTGCTATAGCGCGAAGAACTGCTCCGGTAAAGTGTTAAGCCATCGAGATGCACATAACTGCAAGGTCAAGGATAAGGGTAAGTCTTGGCGCAGTGATATCACAAATAAAAGTACCAACCTGTAATCCATCCAGTAATGCCACACAGCGGCATTCACCATTGAAAAATCGATTACAAATTGCGTAATCACAGGGCCGCACTCCGGTGTGGCCTTTTTGCATTTCAGCCTCAACGAACATCCGCAGCATACCTGGCGCGCCGACCCGCTATGGCCGATGGCTAAATCCCTTGGCACTGCAAATGTACGGCTCCCATATCCCTGTGTGCTCGTAGGGTTGAAGCGAAACTCAATAACATGTGGGTTTGCGATACCTTGATCTAAGGCCGTTTAAATTTGCCTGTGTTGGTTTATTATTCTTTCCTGTGGATATTCTATTAAAGAAGGGAATCATGAAGAGAGTTCATTTGGGGTTTGAGATTTGCGCGCCGGCATTATCGCTCGTTATCGCCGCGCTGTTGTTGACGGGGTGTGCGAAGACGAGTTCTGCGATTAAACCTGTGCCGTCTGATGAGGGTGTCGATGCGATGTTTGCCGCCTTCGAAGGTAAAACAGCGCCTCAACCTGGGGCGGAGGTTAGCCAGTATGCCGCGCAGATACAATCCGCTATTCAAAGCCATTTTCAAGACGCCGGCTCATATGCCGGTAAACGATGCGCTTTAAGACTTATGCTGGCGCCGGATGGCCTGCTTATAAATGCGCGAGCCGAAGAGGGTGACCCTGATCTTTGTCGTGCAGCGATAAACGCGGCCAAAAATGCCCGTTTTCCCAAACCGCCTTCACCAGCCGTTTATGATGCCTTGAAAAATCCTATATTGGAATTCCGCCCCTGAGCACCTGAATGAGAGGGGAAAACGTGTCAACGCTATTTAGGCCGGGTCAATTTGAATAAAAACGGGAGCCTCTGGGCTCCCATTTTTTATGATCAACGACCTTATTTCATTTCTTTCAGTTTGGTGCGTGCAGCCCAAGCAATGGCGATCATGCTGATAGCGCCGACAAATTTGGGCCACTGGGCACAGGCGAAGAATTGTTCACTTATTTCTTTGCTGAGGGCAATGCAGGTGTAAACGGTGGCGAAGGTAAACCACGCTTTGATCCAGGCGGCGCTCATGGGACATCCTTTTCGAGAGATAAGGATGAAAATATCCCCCCTTTTGCATTAACAATCAAGCCGCTCTCCGGGGCTGCTGCGCGATGATGTTAACCTTATCCCCTAAACGGCGTTTCTACTCTGATGCTGACGGCCGGCTAATAAAGTTTTATGTCCACTTCCTGCTGTTTAAGGTAAGTACTGACGTAACCATAGGCGCAGTAAAAGGCCAGCAACGACAAGATGAGCACCGCGAAGGAGGCCTTGAATTTGACGTCACCGTCTTTCGACATTTGGTAGGCGCAATAGATGAAAGACAGCAGAAACAGCAGAGTAAAGATTATGGCTAATGTGGCATATAAGATAAGCATGGCTCAACACGGTCTTCCCTGTGAGTGTTACAAAGCAGGCTCAAGGATAGCATAAGGGGGCCGGCGTAACGCGATGGCAAACGTCGGGGGCCTGTGCAGGCCCCCGGCATTAACACAATCTCTGCTTCAATGCTGCTTAACCGGCATCAGGGTGATTCCTGCCTTCTTCGATAAAGGCTTCATCAATCTCGTCGGTGGTTTCCTCGCTGTCGCGGCCGGAAAGGATATTCCAGCAAGCGATGAACAACGCGGCGATCAACGGGCCGATAACGAAGCCATTGATGCCGTAAATCTCCATGCCGCCCAAGGTGGAAATCAGGATGAGGTAATCCGGCATCTTGGTGTCTTTGCCGACCAGCAGCGGGCGCAGAATGTTGTCAACCAGCCCGATAATCACCACGAAGAACCCGACCAGGAATGCCCCTTGCCACAGCATGCCGGTGGCGAAGAAATAGATGGCTGCCGGCACCCAGATAATGGCGGAACCGACGGCGGGGATGATGGAGAGGAAGGCCATCAGCGCGCCCCACAGCAAACTGCCATCGATGCCGGTGATGTAAAATGCCAGGCCGCCGAGGGCGCCTTGCACAATCGCCACCACCACGGTGCCTTTCACCGTAGCGCGGGACACGGCGGCGAACTTCACGAACAGGTGGTGTTTAACGTGCTCGGACAGCGGCAGCGCTTCAAGCGCCAGGGTCACCAGATAGGGGCCGTCTTTCAGCAGGAAAAACAGCAGATAGAGCATGATGCCAAAGCCGACGGCAAAGTTGAATGTGCCTTTACCGATCAGGAACACGCTGCCCGCCAGGAATTGCCCGCCCTTGAGCGCCACTTCGGAAAGCTGCTTTTGTATTTCCGCGGCGCTGTCGAGGTTATGCTCCGCCAGAAAATGCCGTGCCCAGCCGGGTAAATGCTGCATCACTTCGGCCAGCATCGCAGGCAACTGGGTATTGTTGTTCTGCAGTTTTTCGTAGAGAACGTTGAATTCGAGCGCCAGCGACGAAGCGATGATCGCCAACGGGGTGAACACAATCAGGCAGATCACCAGCAACGTTAACAATGAGACCAGGCCGTTGCGGTCACCAAGGTATTGCTTAAGCTTGTTTTTCAACGGGTGGAAAATCACGGCCAATATGATGGCCCAGAGCACCGACGAGTAATAGGGACCCAATACGTCCAGAAAAGCGGCGGTGACGATGAAAAGGATCAGAATAAAGAATCCCTTTGAAATACCTTTAGACATCATATCAGTCCCTCTGATGATAGATTTTATCGGTGAATCTTGGTGCTCACCGACATTGACGCGCGGTGACAAACAAACCATAGCATCACAATGATTTAACAGTTAGCGGATTGTTGGCGAGCGGAGGTTCTCTAGCCTGTAAGCCGGATTGCTCACGGGTTTTTGTGTAAATTATCAATAAATCTTATTGATTGTGTTTCATTTTGTGAGTTTGCCTTGATGTGAAGGAGCGGGTTATCTACGTTTTAGGTGAACGTATTTTCACCTGAAACGCAGAGGTAGGTAAATGACTGAGCATAAACGACTTAGATTCATTGAAATGATGGTTGCAATCGCTTTTGGCGGTTTGGTGATTTACCTGATGGCCACGGGCGCTTTGTCCTTGTCAGGGTTGGAGCACCATTGGCCATATCCATCAAGATAACTGTAGTGATTTGCCAGGGTATGCCGAACACGGCGGATAAAAAATAAAATTACGCTATTCGGACGTTGCGTTCGGGCGAGGAAAGTACGGTGGAGATCCATAAGCTTAAACGCTGGCCGCGGAGTCTCCCGCTCAGATCGGATGTCTTTCATTACGCCTGACCCATCAGGCGCTTCATCATATAAATGCTCAGCGGGTCAGGCGAGTAATTGCCAAAGCGCGTTGTCTGTCGGTAGCCGACTTTTCGGTACAGGCTAATCGCTTCGGGTTGGTTAACGCCGGTTTCCAAATACAGTTCGCCATATCCCAGCGATTGCGCTTTCTGCTCGATAACCTCGATCAACCGATGGGCGATACCTTGCCCGCGAAAGCGCGGATCAACGTACATGCGTTTGATCTCCGCAATTTTACCCTCTGAAATGTACAGGCAGCCGCAGCCCGCGTAGTCGCCCGCGCTTTTTGCGACAAAAGCGCAGGTTTCTGACGACGTCATTTCCTCAACCGACACCGAGTAGCATGACGCGGCGGGGTAACGCGGTTGTTGGTAGGCGTCCAACGCCGTCACCAGCGTAGCAAAACCGGTATCGGTTACCGCGGTTTCTTCAATAGATACGGCCATTTTCGCTCCCATATAACTGTGGTCATCCTGATAACCATAGTATTACAGCGATTATAGCGTTCCTTTCTGGATAAAGGCCCACACAAACTGAAAGTGAGCAATGACTGCAATGTTCTGTCTATGGGGATGAGAAAAATCCTCGATATCATCGCCGATGGAACAGATTAGGAATACCTTGCGGAAAATGGCTTCTGGGGCCAATACCGAATGTGGCGAGTGAAATAATCATTATGGGAATACAAGGCCGCAAAAGCGGCCTCTTTTACTGTCGGGTTGACAGTCGCGATGCCAACGCCACCCCCAACGCGGCGGCGGCCAGTACCATTGCGGCGGGGGCGGACCAGCCGGCATTGGCGACGATGCCGCTTATCGCTATAGGGGCGATCACCTGGCCCAGATAATTGCCTTGCATCACCAACCCCAGGCACAGTGGGATGAGGGTCGGTTCTGGTGACGACATCGGCGTGGCGGCGAGGACGGTGGACGGCAGCATGCCGCTGATGGCTGAAAATAAAAAACACAGCGGTATCAGCATATTCATCGGCGTTACCGAGAAGAAGATACCGCTGCCGGCCAGCCCCATGGCGATAAAGGTCCCGGTGAGCAGCGTTTTGGCGCTAATCCCACGCGACAACAGTAAACCGGCGGAGAGATTACCAATCATATTGACGGCTACGATCGCGGCACTGATGCTGCCCGTGCTGGCGAGCGATAGCCCGACATGCTGCATCAAAAATAGAGGTAAAAAAGCCATTACCGCAAAGAACAGCAGGTTGTAGCTGGTAAATATCAGCGCCAGCAGCCCAGGCTGTCGTGCGCGCCACAGGCGGGACAACGCCTGGCGCAGGTCGATGTGTGAAGCCGCCGCGGAGCCGGTAGCCTCTCGGCGGGTCGTCAGCGGCAGCAACAACGCGGCTAACAGCGTCAGAGCGGCGCTCGCCATCCAGCTTTGTTGCCAGCCGCCGAGCAATGGGCCGAAAAACATCGAGAGGGCGATACCCGCCGGCATAAAGGTGCTCCAGATGCCAAACACCAGATTACGTTTTTGCGGCTGAACCACGCGATTAAGAATCGCTGGGGCGGCGACCACGACGATGACGAAACCCAGGCCCTCAATAAACCGCGTGGCGATCAGTCCGTTGAAGTTATGCAGGCCGGCGCCGACAAAGCTGGCGGCACTGATAATCACCAGTCCAAGGTACAGCAAGCGGCGATCGCCCCAGCGACGGACCAAAATGCCGACAAGGATGCCGCTGAACACGCCAACGAAAGGGAAGGCCGAGATTACCCAGCTTAATGACTCCAGCGAGCGGCCGAACTCGCGTTGCAACTCCGGTAATGCAATCGTCGCTTTGCCAACCTGCAGGGCTGCCGCAATACCGGCGAACACTATGTTCAGGATCGCCGGCCACTGGGTGGCATTGGGCGCCGCATACTCGATGGCGTCGGATTTTGTCGATATCATGATTCGCTCCGGGGGATAAAATCAGACTATGCGTCATGGCGAAAATAGCAGCAGTTCAATTGTTGCTTCACCTGCCCAAAAAAACGTTCATTTCGAGCTTTTTACCGCTCCCCACAACGACTCAAATCGCTATTAACGCGCCCGATCACACAAAACCCCTGGCCGGGTTTCCTCCGTCATCGACACCATGATAGTTTTTATCAAAATCATGATGAGGAAGAGTATGGCAGGCAAGAAAACGACCCTGGCGGCTATTGCCAGAGAGGCGCATGTCGGTATCGCCACGGTTGATCGGGTAATAAACCAACGTGCTGCGGTGCGGCCGGACACTGAGCGCAAAGTTATCGCTGCGGCGAAAAAGCTGGGTTTTGCCCTCGAAAAGTCCCACCGGTTGTTTGAGGCGGCCGGGCAGTCGCCTGTGCGGCTCAAAATGGGCTTTATCCTGCTGCGCCGCGAACATTCTTTCTATGCGCAGTTAGCGGAAAGCCTGCTGGAACAGGCCGCGCCGTACTGCGATCCGGCTCATCCGCCGCAGTTCATTTTTCATGACATCAGCGCGGTAGGCGATACCGCCGCGGCCATTACGCAACTGAGCCAGAGCGTGGATGTGATGGGGGTGGTGGCGCTGGATAACCCGATGATCCGTTATGCGGTCGAAGAAGCCAGCCGCCAGGGCGTTAAGGTATTTACGCTGTTGTCGGATCTGTCGGTGCACAGCAGGGCCGGTTATGTTGGCCTGGATAATCAGCAGGCCGGTCGCACCGCTGCCTGGGCGGTAGAGCGTATGTGTCGAAAGCAGGGGGAAATCGGGGTTATCATCGGCGATAATCGCTTCCTGTGCCAGGAAACCTGCGAAATCAGCTTTCGCTCTTACCTGCGTGAACACCTGAGTGGCCACCGGGTGCTGGAGCCGCTACGCAGCTATGAACGGGCCGAGAGCGCCAGACAGGTCACCTTGAGCATATTGGCGCAGCACCCTGAATTGGTAGCGTTGTACGCGCCCTGCGGCGGCGTGGAGGGGATTATCGCCGCGTTGCGAGAGAGCGGCAGGCAGCACGACGTGATGCTGGTTTGTCATGGCCCGGTGGAAAACGCGGAGATGGCGTTGATTGACGGCACGCTGGATCTGATGTTGACGCATCGCATTCATGAATTCGCCGCGTCGGTCATCAACACCTTTGTCGCCGCCGCCGGCGGCGAACACCCGGGTTTTATGCAGATCATTAATCGTTTTGATCTGATCACCAAAGAAAATATCTGATCGCCGGCCCCCTGTGGGCCGTTTCCCCCTGAGTTGCCGTCGATGTCTTGCAGGTTACGGCTCGCCTGGATTTGATGAAAAACTATCATTTAATCTATCAGATTTAACGCGATCTTCATCAAAAAATGAAAATTTCATCATTGATGGTGTCGAAATATTTGTTTGATACTGGCGCCACACCCCCTCGAAACGGAATGAAAAATGACCTTGCCTGTCGCCAATGCCCCCTGCAGTTGGGGAGTGGATGATCCCAAAAATCCTTATCTTCCTCCTTACGCCCAAGTGCTACAGGAGGCGAACGCCGCAGGCTATCACAGCATTGAGTTGGGGCCGTGGGGCTACCTGCCAATCGAGGCCGCGACCCTGACCGCAGAGTTGCACCACCACCAGTTGTCGCTGGTGGCCGGCACCATTTTTGACGATCTGGTCAGCGAGCAGAACTTCGCGCACATCCTGACGCTGACCCATAACATTTGTCGCAATTTGTCGCAGGCGCCCAAGGCACATCCTATTTGCGAAGGCCATTTCTCGCCGCCGTACCTGGTGATAATCGACTTCGGCAATCCACAGCGGGCCAGGTTCGCCGGGCAGTCATCACAGGCACCGCGGCTGGCGCCAGACGACTGGAACCGGATGATCGGCCACATCAAAACGGTCAGCGAGATTGCCTGGCAGGAATATGGCGTCAGGCCGGTGATCCATCCGCATGCCGGCGGCTGTATCGAGTTCGCCGATGAAATCGAGCTGTTGGTCAGCCAAATTCCGCACCAAACCGCCGGATTATGCCTGGACACCGGGCACCTGTATTACTCCGGCATGGATCCGGTCATCTGGCTCGAACGCTATTTCTCCCGGATTGATTACCTGCATTTCAAGGATGTTAACCCGCAGGTGTTCAATGAGGTGCTGAAACGCGGGCTGGATTTCTTTACCGCTTGCGCACAAGGGGTGATGTGCCCACTGGGGCAGGGTGCAATTGATTATCCAGCCGTGCGCGAATTATTGGCGGCGCGCGGTTATCAGGGCTGGATCACCATTGAGCAGGAACGGGATCCGCGTCAGGTGCAGGGTAGCCTGCGCGACGTGACGGAAAGCCTCAATTATTTGCGAACAGTCGGTTTTTAATCGGGAGAAACGTGATGATCAACGGCATTAAACCTCTGGAACGATCCCTGCGCTGGGGTATGGTCGGCGGCGGCGGCACCAGCCAAATCGGTTATATCCACCGTTCTGCGGCACTGCGCGACGGCACTTTCGCTCTGTTGGCCGGCGCGTTCGATATCGACGTGTCGCGCGGGCGCAGTTTTGGGCAAAGCCTGGGAGTGGCAGCGGACCGCTGTTACCCGGATTACGCCACGCTGTTTCGGGAAGAAGCCGCCAGAGCGGAGGGGATCGAGGCGGTTTCCATTGCCACGCCAAACAACACCCACTTTGCTATTTGCCAAGCTGCGCTGGAAGCGGGTCTGCACGTGGTGTGCGAAAAACCGCTGTGCTTTACCGCCGAAGAGGCGCAAATACTGGTCGAATTGAGTCAAAGGCAGCATAAAATTATCGGTGTCACCTACGGCTATTCCGGCCACCAGTTGATTTTGCAGGCCCGCCAGATGATCGCCGACGGCCTGCTGGGCGAGATCCGTATCATCAACATGCAATTCTCCCACGGGTTCCACGCCGCGCCGGTAGAGCAAGAGAACCCCAGCACGCGCTGGCGGGTGGATCCGCGTTTTGTCGGCCCCAGCTATGTCTTGGGCGATTTGGCTACCCATCCGCTGTTCCTGGCGGAAACCATGGTGCCGCAATTAAAGATCAAACGCCTGATGTGCAGCCGACAGAGCTTTGTCAAAACCCGTGCGCCGCTGGAAGACAATGCCTACGTGTTGATGGAGTACGACAACGGCGCGGTAGGTTCGATGTGGTGTTCGGCGGTCAACAGCGGCTCGATGCACGGCCAGAAGGTGCGCATCGTCGGCGAGAAGGCCAGCCTGGAATGGTGGGACGAACAGCCTAACCAATTGCGTTTTGAAGTGCAGGGCGAACCGGTGCGTATCTTGGAGCGTGGCATGCCTTACCTGGATCACGCCGCGTTGGCGGACGACAGGATTGGCGGCGGTCATCCCGAGGGGCTGTTTGAAGCCTGGTCAAATCTGTACCGACGTTTTGCGCTGGCGATGGACGCCACCGACCGGCGGGACGAGGCTTTCCTGGCAGATTTCTGGTACCCCGACGTGCATGCCGGGGCGATGGGCGTGCGTTGGGTCGAAAACTGCGTACGTTCCGCCAATGCCGGCGCCAACTGGGTCGAGTTTCGCTAAAGCCCCAAAAGCGAGGCGGGGCCCGGCGACATCATTATTGGAATTGCGGATAGACTACCTGTTGAAAACGTCGGTTCGGCCCATTTTAGTTCGCTTTTTCGCCATCCAGGTGCCAGAGGGGCGATACAGTGATCTGCCTCATTAGAGAAAGGGGGGAAAGGCTGATAGGGTAGGGGTTGGCCCAATCACAAGGAGAGAATGATGTTAGAGCAATACTACCCGGCGACGATGAGCTCCAAACCCGTCACGGACGAACAGCATAAAAGGCTAGTGGCCGTGCAGGCGGCGCTGGAGCTGATCAAGGCCACTTTGTCCGATACCAACGACGGTAACGGCGTGGATTTTCAACTGAAAGCCGCCGAAAAGCACATTGGCCCCATGGCCGACGCCATACAGGAAGCCTTGAAGTAAGCGCCTGCCGCCGATCATCAACCGCCCCCTCTGGGCGGTTTTTTGCTTTTTGTCCGGCAGATTCGGATTGTTTGTCATAGAGCAAAACGGGAAAAGTTGTAAAATCGACCTCAGGATTATCTTAAGAAAGAGCGTGAGGAGAACGTTGATGAAGAATGTGCATATTGCATTGTCGGGCAGTTGTGTGCGGTTGGCTTACCCAGGGGAAGACGTACTGGATTTTCCCGACCGGCTGTCATTCGGGCCGCTGTATGCGCTCGACGACGATGTCGCGTTGCAGGCCAGAACCCGCTGGTTTCGCGATCTGTACCAATCCGTTCACGCACCTGAGTGGGACACCTCCGAAGAGAGTCAGGCGGGGATGGCGACGTTAAAAGCGCAACTTGCCGCCGTTACCGGGCAAGTAACCCTGTGGGTCAGCGATAACGCCGATGAACAACTGATGCTGCGTGCACTGCTGCCGCTGCTTGGCGAACGCCCGATCTTTGTCGTTAGCGTAACCGAACACACCGGGCGACCGAGCACCGGCTGGTGTGCGACGGAGATGCTGGAACCGCTGTGGATCAGGCGGCGTGAGCTGACGACGGCAGACAAAACGGCGCTTATCGCCGATTGGCAACGCCTGCTGGCGGAGAATGCCCCGGTGCGAATCTTTGCGGAAAACGCGGTTCGCGGCCAGGCTCAGGATTTTCACGATCCTTTGCTGCTTGCCGCTTGCCCGGAAGATTACACCCAGGGTTCGCGGGTGGTGGGCGAGGCGATGGTGAATTCACCTTATCCGGTGGGGGACACCTTTTTGAATTTCCGTCTGTACGCCTTGATTGCACAGGGTGCATTACAAGCTCAAACCGCCGGCATGAACATGAACCGCATCAAGGTCAAACAGGTATAAATTCCCTCATGCCGCATGCGGTTTTTTTGTGCCTTCCGACGGAGAAAATAGGCTAAAGCGGTTTTCCCGGTCGTGCGGATCGGCTTATAATGCGTCATTGACTGTATAAATAAACAGGTTGGTTGCAATGACGTTGGCTTTGGATGGTGAAAAAATTGGCCGTAACCGGTTTACCGGCGAGAAGATTGAAAACGGCACCTTCCGCAACTGTGATTTCTCGGGTGCGGATCTGACCGGCACCGAGTTCATCGGCTGTCAGTTTTATGATCGCGAGAGCCAGCAAGGCGGCAATTTCAGCCGCGCGCTGCTGAAAGACGCCAGCTTTAAAAACTGCGATTTATCGATGGCGGATTTCAGAAATGCCAATGCGCTGGGCATTGAAATTCTCGAGTGTCGTGCACAGGGCGCCGATTTTCGCGGTGCCAGTTTTATGAACATGATCACCACGCGTATCGGGTTCTGCAGCGCTTACATCACCAAAACCAACCTCAGCTACGCCAATTTTTCGAAAGTGGTATTGGAGAAGTGCGAGCTGTGGGAAAACCGCTGGAATGGGGCGCAGATCCTCGGCGCGACCTTTAGCGGCTCCGATCTCTCAGGCGGCGAATTTTCTTCATTCGACTGGCGTGCCGCCAACTTTACCCATTGCGACCTGACCAATTCTGAATTGGGTGAGTTGGACGTGCGCGGCGTCGATTTGCAGGGGGTAAAACTGGACAGTTATCAGGCGTTCCAGATCATGGAACGGTTGGGCATCGCGATTATCGGTTAAGGCCTAAGGCTGGCAACGCCGGCAATCTGGCGCAGGCATTAATCGACGATAAACAACTGCGCACCACCTTGCGTTGACGAGCGGTGCGGTTCGGCGTCGTCCGCCACCTGATAGCTCATGCCCGGCAGCAGAACAAAGCGTCGGCCATCGGCCAACTCGGTATGCAATTCACCGCTCAGGCACAGAAGAATATGGCCTTTGGTACACCAGTGGTCCGCGAGGTAGTCGGCCGTGTACTCAACCATTCTGACGCGCAGGTCGCCGAACCGGCGAGTTCGCCAATAGGCCATGCCGGTAATGCCTGGGTGCTCCGTTGCGGCGATGTCTTGCCAGTCCGTGATACCGAAGGGAAGGTTGGTTATTTTCATGGTTTTTCCTGGTAAACAGCCTGATAAATTGGGTATATCGTCCATCGTCAACGCAGTAACTGCCGTATTCCCAGCCCGACGATCAACGCGCCGCAAATCCTGTCGATATGGGCTTTGCTGCGGTGATAGGCGCTGGCAATCGGGGCGTGCGACAGCACCAGGACGACCAGCCCGTACCAACAACCGGCAATCACCGCCACTTCCGCCAGCATGGCGACGAAGGTCGCCACTGAGACATGCGCCGGTGCCGCTGAAGAGAATACCGCCGCGTAGAAGGCGACAGATTTAGGATTGGCAATATTGGTTGCGATACCCTGCACAAAAGCGACACGTGATCCGCTTTTTTCACGGGCGCTGGCGCTTATCAAACCCGAGACAGGTTTTGCCTTGGCGAACAGGCGGCAGCCAAACCAAATAAGATAGCCGGCACCGGCGATTTTGACCACCATCGCCAGCCAGGGGAACAGGGCAAAAACCAGGCCGATGCCGAGGATCGCGCCGCTGGCCCAGAACAGATTGACCAGCACGATACCGGCTACCAGAGCGAAGGCTTCCTCCCGGCGCGCAGATACGGCTTTATGCGCTACGGCGACAAAGTTGGGGCCAGGCACCACTACGCCGACCACATACAGGGTGAAAACGGCGATTACTGCGGACATATCGATCATCATGCTGTAGCCGATCAGAAAGGAACATGTCAGCCGTTTTATAATGAATCGCGGCCATAATCCATCCTGATATCCGTGCGGAGCGGAAAATTTTTCCTCCGTCTTTATGCTGCCTTTCTCAGCGGCGAGTTGAACGTAATAAATTCATAGGGTGTATAAATATAATTATAAATATTCCTTGCTTAAATAATCTGGCTGTGTGTAAATAGCGTCATCGGTTTGTAGTACAGACCTTATGAAAGCAGTTTTAGTAAAGCAGTTCTCAGTATTAGTGATATCCCATAGATACCTCTTCTCCCGCGAATTACCTTCTCTAGTGCCCAATAAGTTTCCAACAAAAACAGACCTCTATCGCCGTATGGCGTCTCAAAATATAAAGGAAATATCTATGTCTACTAAAATGACTGGTTTGGTAAAATGGTTTGATGCAGGTAAAGGTTTTGGTTTCATCTCTCCGGCAGACGGCAGCAAAGACGTGTTCGTGCACTTCTCTGCCATTCAGAGCAATGATTTCAAAACTCTTGATGAAGGCCAGCGCGTTGAGTTCACCATCGAAAGTGGTGCAAAAGGCCCTTCAGCAGGCAACGTAGTGGTTTTATAATTTTTAGGTAATGCTTTATTTCTTGCGATAGCGATGATGGCTTAAGCCGGAGCGGATGAGAAATAAAAGCGTTGCCCGAATAAACTCCGGGCTCGCCCGGAGTATTAATGAATACGTCATTAGCTCAGCAGGAAGAGCGGCGGTGAATTTATTTACTGGCGGACTGGGGTTCGATTCCTCGATGACGTTCCAATAATTTATTATTGGCAACAGCAAAACAGATTGGCGCATAAATAATAAAGCGGCGTCTCAGTCTTTTTTTCTGTTGTGAAAAGGTTGTGCTTAGGCTGCGTAACGTTGGAGTGTTCGATGGACGCTTACGCCATAACATGACGGTCGGGAAAGTAACCGGCAAACCTTGATGACCCTGGCTAAACGCCGGGGTTTTTTTATGCCTGTCGGCCTGCTCGGGCAGGCCCGAAATGACGCCCGGACTGGCGTGGTTGCTATCTGCGCTGCGCATCCTGCACCTTGCTATTTTTCACCACGTCTTGCGCTTTAACGTATCTTTCAATCAAGAGTTGATACGCCGGGAATATCCTGGTGTAAAAACCTCAGCCCATTGCTGTGCGACCTCAGAGTTCCAACGACCCTGAAGTTCAGAGACCACGTCGGCGATGGCCGGTAAGGGCGGCTGAAGTTGTTTGGCTACACGCAAATGAATCGATGGCGGGCAATTAAAATAATAACGGTTGTAAATTTTATTATATTCATCAATTGGTTGGCCTAATTCCGATAACGCGGTCGTCAGCTTGTTGAAATGATAGTGAATACCTCTTTTTGGTTAATAAACCGCACGTTTTGACTGGCCCTTGCCCTTCATGAGTTTTATCCTCGGATCTCAGCAGTATTTGTATGATTTATAGAAATACATTCACATGGAGGAGGTTTCATGCGTTTCGACAATAAAGTGGTAGTGATCACCGGCGCAGGCAATGGGATGGGGGAAGCGGCAGCACGCCGATTTTCTGCCGAGGGCGCTGTGGTGGTGCTGGCGGACTGGGCGAAGGACGCGGTAGATACCGTTGCTGCCTCGCTGCCGAAAGGCAGGGCGCTGGCGGTACACATCGACGTTTCCGACCCGGTTGCGGTTGAAAAAATGATGAACGAGGTAGCGGCAAAACTGGGCCGCATCGACGTGTTGCTGAACAATGCCGGCGTGCACGTGGCGGGTACAGTGCTGGAAACCAGCGTGGCCGACTGGCGGCGCATCGCTGGGGTGGATATCGACGGCGTAGTGTTCTGTTCCAAATTCGCCATGCCTTATCTACTGAAAACCAAGGGCTGTATCGTTAACACCGCCTCGGTCTCCGGCCTGGGTGGCGACTGGGGCGCGGCATATTACTGCGCGGCGAAAGGGGCGGTGGTCAACCTGACGCGTGCCATGGCGCTGGATCATGGCGGTGACGGTGTGCGCGTGAACTCGGTGTGCCCGAGCCTGGTGAAAACCAATATGACCAATGGTTGGCCGCAGGAGATCCGCGACAAGTTCAACGAGCGCATTGCGTTGGGGCGTGCGGCAGAGCCGGAAGAAGTGGCGGCGGTGATGGCGTTTCTGGCCAGCGACGACGCCAGCTTTATCAACGGTGCCAACATCCCGGTTGACGGCGGCGCGACCGCATCAGACGGTCAACCGAAGATTGTATAACCATGAGTACGGAGGCCCGGCATGCCGGGCCTCTTGGCATCACACCCCCATCCGATCCCGCAGCGTATAGTAAGCGGCGCCAATCGCGGTGAACGGAATTTGCAGGTTGCGGCCACCGAAGAACGGCAGGTGCGGCAGCTTGGCAAAGGCATCGAAACGCTCCGCATCGCCGCGCATCAGCTCGGCAATCAGCTTGCCCGCCAGATGGGTACAGGTCACGCCGTGACCGCTGTAGCCCTGCATGTAATACACATTATTCTCCAGCCGGCCGAATTGCGGCATGCGCGACAGCGTGAGCAGGAAGTTGCCGGTCCAGCGGTAGTCGATGCGAACGCCTTTCAACTGCGGGAAGGTTTTCAACAGTTTTGGCCGGATCAGATTATCGATATCGTCCGGATCGCGTGCGCCATACACCACGCCGCCGCCGTACAGCAGGCGGTTATCGCCGGTAATGCGGTAATAATCCAGCAGGTAGTTGCAATCTTCCACGCAGTAATTTTGCGGTATGAGCGACTGCGCCACTTCCGGCGCCAGCGGTTCGGTGGCTACCACCTGCGTGCCGCACGGCATGCTGCGTTTCGCCAACCGGGGTTCCAGCTTGTCGCCCAGATAAGCATTACCGGCCACAATCACATAGCGAGCCTTCACCTGGCCGCCGGCGGTGCTGACCAGCGCCGGTTCGCCGTGGCGAATATGGGTCACCGCCGACTGCTCGAAGATGCGCCCGCCCTGCAGGCGAATCGCCTCGGCTTCGCCGAGCGCCAGATTCAGCGGATGAATATGGCCGCCGCTGTGATCCAGCAGCGCGCCGACGTAGCGTTCGCTGTTCACTTCTTCACGGATCCGCTCTGCGTCCAGCAACTCCAGTTGGGTATTGCCGTAGCGCTCCCAATTTTGTTTCTGCTCGATCAGCGCATGATATTGCCGGTTGTTCAGCGCGGCGAAGATGCCGCCGGGGCGATAGTCGCATTCGATGGCGTATCGCTTGATACGGCTGCGAATGATCTCTGCGCCTTCGAACATCATGCTGCCGAGCATCCGGGCGCTTTCTGCGCCATAGCGTTCTTCGATGACGTCAATGTCGCGGCTGTAGGAATTCACCAACTGGCCGCCGTTACGGCCGCTGGCGCCGAAGCCGATGCGGGCGGATTCCAGCACCACCACGTTGTAGCCCGCCTCTACCAGGAACAGCGCAGAAGACAGACCTGTGTAGCCACCGCCGACGATACAAACGTCGCATTCAATAGATTCATTCAGTTGCGGGTAGGGCTGATGGTTGTTGGCCGAAGCCGCATAATAGCTTTTTACGTGTTCAGTCATGATGGGGGCCCTTATTCCAGCGAAATCCAGGTGGTTTTCAGTTCGGTGAATTTATCCAGCGCGTGCAGCGATTTGTCGCGGCCATTGCCGCTTTGCTTGTAGCCGCCGAACGGCACGGTCATGTCTCCGTCGTTGTAGTTATTGACGAAAACCGAACCGGCTTTTAACTGGCGAGCCATGCGGTGGGCGCGGGACAGGTCACGCGTCCAGACGGCGGCGCCCAGGCCGTATTCGCTGTCGTTGGCTAATTGCAATGCCTGCTGTTCGCCGTTAAAGGACGTCACCGCCAGTACCGGGCCGAAAATCTCATCGCGCGCCACGCTCATGGCGTTATCCACCTGGGTGAGAATGGTTGGGCCGAGATAACCGGCATGGCCGCTGCGCGGGTGCTCGCGACCGTCAAGGAACAGCGCTGCGCCCTGGTTCAACCCTTGTTCGATATAACCCGCCACTTTTTCACAGTGGGCCTGATCGATCAGCGTGCCCATCACCGTGGTCGGATCGAGCGGATCGCCCGGCACAAAGGCTGCCGCATGCTTGCGCAAGGCTTGCAAGAATTCCTGCTGAATGTTCTCTTCCACCAGCAGGCGGGTGCCGGCGATACACACTTGCCCCTGGTTGTAGAAGATACCCGCCGCCGCGCCCTGTGCCGCTTTATCCAGATCCGGACAGTCGGCAAAAATGATATTGGCGCTTTTGCCGCCGGCTTCCAGCCATACCCGTTTCATATTGGATTGCCCGGCGTAGATCATCAGCTGTTTGGCGACCTGGGTTGAACCGGTGAAGGTGAGCGCGTCGACGTCGTTATGCAGTGCCAGCGCCTTGCCCGCATCCTGGCCGTAGCCGGGGATGATGTTCAGCACGCCGTCCGGCAGCCCGGCCTGTTTCGCCAGCTTGCCCAGATAGATCGCGCTCAGCGGGGATTTCTCCGAAGGTTTGAGGATCACGCTGTTGCCGGTGGCCAGCGCCGGGCCGAGCTTCCAACAGGCCAGCAGCAGCGGGAAGTTCCAGGGTACGATAGCGCCAACCACGCCGATCGGCTCGCGTTCGATCAGCGCCAACGCGTCGCCGCCGGTGGGGGCGATTTCACCGTAGACCTTATCGACAGCTTCGGCGTACCAGCGCAGACAGCGGATAGCGCCAGGTACGTCGTCGCGCAGGCTGTGGAGGATCGGCTTGCCGGTATCCAGCGTTTCCAGCAGCGCCAGCTCCTCGTGGTGCTGCTCCATCAATGCCGCCAGTTGCAGCAAGGTCGCCTTGCGTTGCGCCGGTGCGGCCCGTGACCAGTCGCCGCGCTCAAACACCTCGCGTGCCGCACTGACCGCCAGATCGATATCGACGCTGCTCCCCCGCGCCACCTGCGTCAATTCGCGCTGCGCGGCAGGATCCTCCAGGGTAAAGGTTTCGCCTTCAGCGGCCTGTTGATAACGGCCATTAATAAACAGTCGGTTCTCAATGTTCAGGGCTTGCGCCCGGTGTTGCCAATACTGCAGGTGATGGAAGTCCATGCCTTGCTCCGTTGATCAGAATGTCGTCGGGGTATGGGCGCTGATAATCCGGCAAATCCGCGCCGACGTGTTGCTGAAACTGTGGGGAATGCCGGTGTTGATGGCGTAGCTCTGGCCGGCCAACAGGTGATAGTTCTGCCCGTTGACCTGCAACAGCACTTCGCCTTCCAGCAGGGTGCCTATCTCTTCCCCCTGATGTTTGATGCGTTCGCCGGTAGTGGTGCCCGGCTCGTAGGTTTCGATCATCATCGCCAGCGTGCGGTTGGGGTCGCCGTTGTGGATCAGCTTCATCGACACCCCCTGACTGCCAATCTCGATCAGGTCTTCATGATCGATGACAATCCGCGGCTCATCCGGTTTTTCCGGCTCGGCGAAAAACGCCGATAGCGACAATCCATACACCGTCAGCAGTTTTTGCAGCGTGCTGATGGCCGGGCTGACTTTGTCCTGTTCGATAGTGCTGATGGCGCTGTGGGTTAATCCAGACAGTTCGGCGGCGCGGCGCTGTGACAACCCTAATTGTTGGCGGATCTGCGACAGACGTTTCCCCGGTGCCAAGCTGACATCGCTCATAGGCGTTTTTCCTTTTGGTAGTGCCGGCACGCGGTAATGAAGCCTTCAAACAACAGGCGCGACAGGGCGTACTCCTCACTGTTCCATTCCGGGTGCCATTGCACGCCCAGCGCGAAGGGCTGGTCACGCAGGCTGATCGCCTCCACCAGCCCATCGGCGGCGTGGGCCTCGATGCGAACGTTGGGGCCGAGGGTTTTTGACCCTTGCCCATGCAGTGAGTTGACCCAGAATCTGTTGCAATCCGGTATCAGTTGAGAGAGCAGCCCGCCATCCTGAACGATGACTTCGTGGGCGGGGGCGTATTGTTGATCCAGCGGCAGTTCGTGATCTTCACGGTGTTCGAGCAGTTCGGGCAGCTCAAACAAACGACGATGCAACGTGCCTTGGGTGGCAACCACCATTTCCTGCATGCCGCGGCAAATGGCGAAAAGGGGAATGTGCCTGTCGAGCGCATGGCGGATCAGCGCCAGGCTCAATTCATCTCGCCCGGGATCGGCGTCAGGCTCATCGCCGTTTTCACCATAAAGGTGCGGCTGCACGTTACTGGGGCTGCCGGGCAGCAAAATGCCATCGAGGTGCGGCAGCAATTCCTCCAGCAGTGTGGGCTCCGCCAGCGCGTGCGGCAGGGCGATCGGCAATCCTCCGGCGGTGATGACTGCATTCAGGTACTTTTCTTGCAAGGTCTGAGTGAGATGCTCGTTTAACCTATACCTGCACATCACTACGCCGACCATTGGTCTGTTAAATATATTGCCCATGCTATCCCCTTGGGTTGTTCGAAATTATGAACGATAAACTTCGTTAGTGCCGTTTTCGTTCAATATTTTATAAATCTAGCAGTCAAATGGGCAATATTCAAACTCAAATTAACACTTGCAAAACAATTTTGTTGCAACTATGTTTCATTGGTGGGCATTATATTGAACGCGATGGTCAAAAAACATCGACGGCAATAAGTGTGAGAACCACTGACAAAAACATAAATGGCGGGTGAATCATGCAGACCAACATAGTAGAAGTGGAAAACTTTGTTCAGCACAACGAAGAAAGGCGAAGTAGCGCGTTCCAGCGTGAAGTGAAGAAGTACCTGGAACGTTATCCATTGACTCAGCACGTTGACGTTCTGCTGACCGATCTCAACGGCAGCTTCCGCGGCAAACGCATACCTGTCGGTGGCCTGAGCAAGCTGGAGAAGGGATGTTACTTCCCGGCGTCGGTGTTCGCGATGGATATTCTCGGTAACGTAGTAGAAGAAGCCGGGCTGGGGCAGGAACTGGGTGAGCCGGATCATATCTGTGTCCCGGTGCCGGGCACGCTGACGCCGTCGGCGGCGGATCCGCAATATATCGGCCAGGTACTGCTCACCATGCTGGATGAAGATGGTACTCCCTTTGACGTTGAACCGCGTAATGTGCTGAACCGAGTGTGGCAGCGTTTGCGTCAGCGCGGGCTTTCCCCCGTAGTAGCGGTAGAGTTGGAGTTCTATCTCATCGATCGCCAGCGCGACTCAGAAGGCTATCTTCAGCCGCCCTGTGCGCCGGGCACTCAAGAGCGCAATACCCAGAGCCAGGTGTATTCCGTCGACAACCTTAATCACTTCGCCGACGTGCTGAGCGACATCGACGAGCTGGCGCGTTTGCAAGGCATCCCGGCGGACGGCGCGGTGGCGGAAGCCTCACCCGGCCAGTTTGAGGTAAACCTGCATCATACCGACAACGTTCTGCAGGCCTGCGACCATGCGCTGGCTTTAAAGCGCCTGATCCGCATGGTGGCGGAAAACCACAACATGCACGCCACCTTTATGGCCAAGCCGTATGAAGAACACGCCGGCAGCGGCATGCATGTGCATATCAGCATGCTCGACAAGCAGGGCAACAACGTATTAGCCGATGACGACGGCGAAGATTCCGCGCTGCTGAAGCAGGCGCTGGCGGGGATGATCACCCTGATGCCTTCTTCTATTGCGCTGCTGGCACCCAACGTTAACGCCTATCGCCGCTTCCAGCCGGGCATGTACGTACCGACCCAGGCTTCCTGGGGCCATAACAACCGCACCGTGGCGCTGCGCATCCCCTGCGGCGATCGCGACAATCACCGTGTGGAGTACCGCGTGGCCGGCGCCGATGCCAACCCTTATCTGGTGATGGCGACCATTCTGGCGGGGATTGTTTACGGGCTGGAAACGCCGTTGCCGCTGCAAGAGCCGGTGACCGGCAACGGATTGGAGCAGGAAGGACTGGCGTTCCCCATCCGCCAGAGCGATGCGCTGTACGAATTCGAGCATCAGCCGGTGCTGAATGCGCTGCTCGGCGAAAGGTTCAGCCATGTTTATCTGGCCTGTAAAACGGATGAGATGGTGCAGTTCGAGCGCCTGATCACCGAAACCGAAATCGAGTGGATGCTGAAAAACGCCTGACCCCGCTCCCGAACTTACCGCGCGCGTCTGGCGCATTCCGCCGGCTATCCTGTGGCCTGCGAAGCTGCGCGCAGCGGTACAGCATTTCTTCCATCTGGGCGTACAGGACGCCGGCGAGGAAATAATCATGACAGCCATTACCCTTCCGTCAGTCAGCGCGGACGCGTGTCCGTGCCGCAGTGAATACGGGCCATCCGCAGGCCTTAACTATCGATTTTCCCACCGCCCGAGCAGCAGTTTCCCCGCGGCCTCTCTGAATGACGTTAAACGGTTACCGGCAGAGGACAACGAGGGGAAGCGCTATGACGATTAATGCCACTGACTGTAACCCGGCGGCCAAGCCGCAGCTGCGCAAGACCCTTAAACTGTGGCAAGTGGTGATGATGGGCCTGGCGTATCTGACGCCGATGACGGTGTTCGATACCTTCGGCATCGTGTCCGGCGTCACCGACGGCCATGTGCCTTCCGCCTACCTGTTTGCGCTGGCCGGGGTGCTGTTTACCGCCATCAGCTACGGTAAGCTGGTTCGCCAGTTTCCGACCGCCGGCTCTGCTTACACCTACGCGCAGAAAGCGATCAACCCGCACGTCGGTTTTTTGGTCGGCTGGTCCTCGCTGTTGGATTACCTGTTCCTGCCGATGATCAACACGCTGTTGGCGAAGATTTACCTGACCGCGCTGTTCCCCGAAGTCCCTCCCTGGATTTGGGTAGTGGGATTTGTGATTATCATGACGGCCATTAACCTGAAAAGCGTCAATCTGGTGGCCAACTTCAATACGTTGTTCGTACTGGCCCAGGTGGCGATTATTCTGGTGTTTATCTACCTGGTGGTACACGGCCTGCGCAACGGCGAAGGGGTAGGAAAGGTATGGAGTTTGCAGCCGTTTATCAGCGAGAATGCGCATCTGTTGCCGATTATCACCGGTGCCACCATTCTGTGCTTCTCGTTCCTCGGTTTTGATGCGGTCACCACCCTGTGTGAAGAAACGCCCAATGCCGCCAAGGTGATCCCGCGTGCAATTTTCCTGACCGCGCTTTACGGCGGGGTGATCTTTATCAGCGTGTCGTTCTTTATCCAGCTGTTTTTCCCTTCCATTCAGCGTTTTCATCAACCGGATGCGGCGCTGCCGGAAATCGCGCTGTACGTGGGCGGCAAGCTGTTCCAGGCTATCTTCCTGTGCACCACCTTCATCAACACGCTGGCCTCCGGCCTGGCCTCGCACGCCAGCGTTTCGCGGCTGCTGTACGTGATGGGGCGCGATAACGTGTTCCCGGAAAAATTCTTCGGCTATATCCACCCGAAATGGCGCACGCCGGCATTGAACGTGCTGATGGTCGGGCTGGTGGCACTGTCCGCGCTGTCTTTTGATCTGGTCACCGCCACGGCGCTGATCAACTTCGGCGCGTTGGTGGCCTTCACCTTCGTTAATCTGTCGGTTATCAGCCATTTCTTTATTCGCGAGGGGCGCAACAAAAGCTGGAAGGACCGTTTCAACTACCTGATCCTGCCGCTGATTGGCGCGTTGACGGTGGCGGTGCTGTGGTTGAACCTGGAAAAAAGTTCGCTGACCATGGGGCTGATCTGGGCGGCGCTGGGCTTTGCGTATCTGGTGTACCTCACCCGGCGTTTTCGCCAGCCACCGCCGCAGTTTGAGCGGCAGCCGCAGCAATAACGAAATCAGGCGGGTTTTCCCGCCTTTCTTTTTCTGCCGCCCGGCAGTAGAGTGAAAATCCCGATAAAAAATAACCTATTGGATCGTCTTCATGTTTTCTTTATCCGCCCAGCATAAAGCCACGTTGTTCGGTTTATTGGCGATCCTGCTGTGGAGCAGCGTCGTTGGTCTGATCCGCAGCGTCAGCGAAGGGCTGGGGCCGATTGGCGGTGCGGCGATGATCTACAGCGTCAGCGCAGCGTTTTTGCTGCTGGTGCTGCGTTTGCCGAATTTGCGCCATTTTCCCCGTCTTTATCTGATCCTCGGCAGCCTGCTGTTTGTCAGCTATGAGATCTGCCTGTCGCTATCGCTGGGGTATGCCAATACCCGGTTGCAGGCGATAGAAGTGGGGATGATCAACTATCTCTGGCCCTGTTTTACCGTGCTGATGGCGCTGGTGTTTAACGGGCAAAAAGCCAAATGGTGGCTGTTGCCCGGCTTGCTGTTGTCGCTGTTCGGCATTGGCTGGATCATGAGCGGCGAGGGCGGATGGTCGCCGGCGCAGATGCTGGAGAATGTGCGCAGTAACCCGCTGAGTTATTCGCTGGCTTTCAGCGGCGCAGTGATTTGGGCGCTGTATTGCAACCTGACAAAAAAAATTGCGCAGGGCAGCAACGGCGTGGTGCTGTTTATTACGCTGACCGCCGTGGCGCTGTGGCTGAAATATGCCTTCAGCACCGAAAGCGGCATGCAGTTCACCTGGCCGGTGACCCTGACGTTGCTGTGTGCCGGCGCGGCGATGGGTGCCGGTTACGCGGCGTGGAACGTCGGCATTTTGCACGGCAACATGACACTGCTGGCGACGGTATCCTATTTTACGCCGGTGCTGTCGGCGGTATTTGCCGCGCTGGTGCTCGATACTTCACTGAGGGTCAGTTTCTGGCAGGGGGTGGTGATGGTCACGCTCGGCTCGCTGATCTGCTGGCAGGCAACCCGAGGAAAGTAACGGAAATTTTCAGTCGGCCCTGGGATAGTGGGCTAGAATTTAACTATCGATTGTGCCTGAAGGAACATAAAAATGAGAGACGATATCCAATTCATTCAGCAGCCAGTGATTGACGATGAAAACTATATGCGCGGTGATACGGTGCGTCTGACCACCGCTAATTTGCGTCATGAATATCAGCTTGATGTCAGCATTCTGCGCCGGGAAGGCAAGTTGATTTTCGGCTCCGTGGTTGCCGCTGCGCCGAAGGTGGACATTCCCCCTAAAGAGTGGGAGGTGGCTCCGGGGCAGGAAGTGGTTTTCCGCCAGGAAAATATTGCCAAAGCGGTGCCGAGCGTGCGTTGAGTTTTCAACGGCCACCTGACCCGCTTTCCACTCATCTCTTTCTGCAGCCGGCCGTCTTGAGCCGGCTTTTTTTGGCCTAAAAATGACATCCGCACTCATTTTGGCTGTCGTGCATAATTGGCACAAAAACTGCTTTATAAATCACCGAGCATGACAAAAATCACATCGATCGTGAATTTGCATGAAACATAATTTGACAAATGTGAACGCAATCGATTACCTATTCGCGAAATGCATAACTGGATCACAGATTATTACACTCAGTGATTTCTATAATGCGCGCGTCGCCCGAGAAGTTTGTCAGCGGGGCAACGCCAGGTGTCGTCAGACTCATTGTCATCTTTTCTAACGGGCAGGAAATGGCCCTTTAAGCATGTGGTAATAAAAATGAAAAAAATAGCTCTAGCAGCAGGTGTATTGCTCGCCGCGTCGTACAGTGCATCTTCAATGGCTGATAGCAAAGACAGCGAATTCGTCTCGGATTGGTGGCACCAGAGCGTTAACGTGGTGGGGAGCTACCACACCCGTTTCGGACCTCAGCTGAACAACGATCTGTATCTTGAATATGAAGCCTTCGCCAAAAAAGATTGGTTCGATTTCTATGGCTACGTCGACGTGCCTAAATTCTTCGGTGTCGGCAACACGCCGGATCGTGGGATTTGGGACAAGGGCTCACCGCTGTTTATGGAGATCGAGCCGCGCTTCTCCATCGACAAGCTGACCGGCACAGATCTGAGCTTTGGGCCGTTCAAAGAATGGTACTTCGCCAACAACTACATCTATGATCTGGGCCACAACGCCGATGGCCGCCAGAATACCTGGTACATGGGCCTGGGTACGGACATCGATACCGGCCTGCCGATGAGCCTGTCGATGAACATCTATGCCAAATACCAGTGGGAAAACTACCAGGCTGCCAATGAGAACAGCTGGGATGGTTATCGCTTCAAGGTGAAATATTTTGTGCCGTTGACACAGGTGTGGGGCGGCAACCTGAGCTACATCGGTTTCACCAACTTTGACTTCGGTTCCGATCTGGGCAAAGACAGCAACTGGACCGACGGCACCGGCAAACAGGTTCGCACCAGCAACTCGATCGCTTCCAGCCACATTCTGGCGCTGAACTACGATCACTGGCACTACTCGTTTGTGGCCCGTTACTTCCATAACGGCGGCCAGTGGCAAGATGGCTCGGAGATTGGTACGCCGCAGGGGCCAATTAAATCTACAGGCTGGGCCTATTACCTTGTGGCCGGTTATAACTTCTGATTTTCCGTGGTATCAGAAACAGAAAACCCCGCTTTGCGGGGTTTTTTTTGTCATCACTGCGCTTGTTCACCGGGTAAATGTCTCACCGGCATAAATAATCGTCCTTTGATTACATGGCATTCATTATCGATCCAATGGATGATTTGTTCACGGCTCACGCCTTCGGATTGCGCGTAGCGGTGAAGATCGCCATTAAAGTGCTGAGTGATGTATTCCATGAGGGTCATTTGCATGTCTTTTGCTCCTGAACGCCCACCCGTTGCCAACTGGCCACCGCGGGAGGTTAAGGTTTCTCAGACGCTGAATTTAAAGTATTGGCTACCAAATCTCAACATAAAGCACCGGGTTGGTGCGACAGGCGTCAAATTTAGCAGAAAAAAGAATCCCGCACGGAGAGGCGGGAAGCATTCAGTTTATCATTCTGGACGATAAAATAAGATTTGAGGTGCGACGAAAAAGAGCAGACTAACTCTTTTTGTTACCTTTCCAAAGTACTGGAAGACTTATTTTGCCGCAAGAAAAATATTGTCGCCAAATTCGGTTTTTTCGAATAGTTTTGCGCAGGAATAATCTTTCATCACTTTCCTTACTCTTGCTTGCCCGCCCGCCTTTTCGGTGCCCGCAATCTCGGAGTTTTCCTCATCCTTTATGGGGGAAATTACCGCTATAGTTTATGTAATACCCCAAGCAGGAAGTCATAACATGAACAAAAGTCGTACTACACTCACGGCGCTGGCACTGATTGTCTCGCTGGGTCTGTCTTCTGCGCCAGTGTTCGCCGATAAGGGCGGTAATGGCAATGGAAACGGCGGCGGGCACGGTAATAGTCAAGGCAACGGTGGCGGTAATGGTCACGGCAACAGCGGCAAAGGCAATAGCAGCGATCACGGCAAAGGCAATAAAGACAAGGGCCATAAAGCCAAAGGTGACGAACGCGATCTGGTGTCGGTCAATATCTCCCACGATCGGGTACGTTCGCTGGCGCTGAATTACGGCCTGACCGGCTATCGTTCTCTGCCGCCGGGCATCGCCAAGAACCTGGCACGCGGCAAACCGTTGCCTCCAGGTATCGCCAAGAAAATGGTGCCGTCTTCAATGCTGCGCGATCTGCCGTCCTATCCGGGTTACGAATGGCGCATTGCCGGTAACGATCTGGTGCTGGTGGCGCTGAGCACCGCCATTGTGGCCTCGGTGATTAACGGCGTGTTTGACTAACGCCGGCCTCTTCGGCTCAAAGCCTCGCTTCGGCGGGGCTTTTTTCTTTCCGAGGGAGAGTTGCCTGAGCGGCGGTGACTGTGATGAACTCTGTTTTCTTTATTTGGGCAAACAAAAAGGAAAGGGTTATGTTCAGAGCGTTATTGTTCGTCTGCTGTCTGGCCAGTTTTTCGGCGATGGCAGGCGACGGGGCGCAGCTTGGCGAATTGGTCAACCAGCGTCTGGCCTATATGAAAGACGTCGCCGGTTACAAAGCGCAGCAGCATTTGCCGATCGAGGATCTGGCGCAGGAAGCCAAGGTGCTGGCGAGCACAGAGGCGGAAGCGGGCAGATTAGGGTTGATGCCACGCTCGGTGCGGCCGTTTATTGTGGCGCAGATGGACGCCGCCAAGGCGATTCAGTACCGCTATCGCGCAGACTGGCTGGCGACGCCGGAAAGCGGTTGGCAACCGCGCCCGCTGGACAGCGTGCGGCCGCAGATCGCCGAGCTGAGCAACCGCATTCTGCAACGGCTGGCGCAGCAATTAAAGGCCGGGCCGTTGACGGAACAGGCTCGCGGCGCTTTTGTCAGCGCCATTCGTCAGCCTAATCTCAGCGATGCCGACAAGCAGCGGTTGTTCACCGCCTTGCTGGCAGTCAGGGCCGACAAGGCGGGGTGAGCGGCGTAGCTAATCTCGGCCGGCGCTACTGCGCTGAAAGGTCAGCACCCGGCTGCGGTTGGCGATCAAATCCACGCTGTAGCCGCGAAAGTATAAACAAAAGCGTTTTAGCCACGGGCCGTCGTGGCTTTCCACCAGCATACGGCCGTTGCCGAGTGAGCTGACAGTGCCTGTCTGCGCCGCCGGACCCACGCCGATGTGTACTTGATTGCCGCAAATCTCGAAGGCGGTTCGGTACTGCGGGTGATACCAGAAACCCTGAACGTGTTTCAGGCAGTCGCCGTTGGGGATGACCGGCAGAAAGCTGCGCGCCACGTGGCCCACTTCGCCTTCAACCGCTTCACCGGTCCATTTCAGCCGCATTGGCATATGGGCGGAAAGCGACACCGCGTAGCCGTCGTCGGCTTGATAAAGCGGCTCGCCGGTCCCCAAATAGGTCACATTGCCGTCTTCCACCTCCAGCCAGTAAGGCTCGGCCACCGTAGCGTAAATGCCGTCGGGAATGGCGGTGCTGCGCTGCGGCAACGCCTCATCGAGCAGGGCGGCCATCACCTGTAGCACCATGCCAAAGCTGTCGCAATCCTCGCGGTTGGCCACCAGCGCTACCCCAGCCTGCCGATCGGGGGCCAGCAGGAAATAGCTTTTGTAACCGGCGTGTGAGCCGCCGTGGCCCAGCAACCTATAGGTGCCGAGCGGGTTTTGCGCCAGCCCCAGACCGTAAGCGCTGAGCTGGCCCTGATTGAGCCGCCGTGGGGCGCTGAGCTGCGCCAACACGCCGTGGCCCGGGCCTTCATCCGCCAGCAGCGTTTGCAGCCAGCAAGTGAGGGCATTGGCGCTGCCGGTCAGGCTGCCGGAGGCGGACAGATGCAGGCCGGCGCTGGCCAGTTGCCAACCTTGCGCGGAACGCCAGTAGCCGGGTACCAGCCCAGGCACCACGTCAAACCAGCTTTCCGGCGCCCGCAGCTGAACCTGCAGCGGCTGGGCAATATGCTGTTGCACCAGTTGATCGAAATCGTAGCCTTTGGCTTTCAACGCTGCTTCAACCAGCCGGTATCCGGTATTGGTGTAGGCGACTTCGTTGCCGGCCGGATAATTGAGTTCACGCAACCCCTGCAGGAACTGCATCACCGGTTGCGCATCGCTGCGGGTATGCACCGAGATGCCGAGCAGCCCCAGGGTTTCACGTACGTCGGGCAGTCCGCTGGTCATGTCCAGCGCCTGGCCGACGGTCACGTCCGCCAGCGGAACATGTAGCTCAGGCAGCAAATCGCCGAGGCGATCGCGCAGATTGAGGGCGTTGCCGGTGGCGTTCAGCGCCAGCGCGGCGAAAATATGCTTGGTGATTGAGGCATAGCGCACCACGCTGTCGGCGGTAAAAGGGGTGTTTTGCGCCAGATCGGCCAGGCCGGCGCTGGCGGTCGCCCGTATCTGCCCGGCGTCGAACAGGGTCATTGCCCCGCCGGGTTCGCCATAGGTGCGCCAATTCGCCAACAGCCGATCGGCAACGGCCTGTGCGGCACGCCAGTTTAACGGGGTTTCAGACATGGTAGCCTCCAGAGTAGGTCATCAATTTGGGCCTTGCGCCGCGCACCCCGATCCCGTAGCCGCCTGGGGTGCCGGGGGAGAGGTTTACGGGAGTTTATGCCCAGGCAATCGCCGGGCTTTTCGGCAGATTGTGGCGTACCGCGCGATCCCTATGCCGCTGTTTTGTGCGTTGTCCGACCAGATACAAAGGTTTTCACTAAAACTGCGATGCAGTGCGCAAATTGAAGCCGGGGAAGGAAAGGAGGCATGATTTATGCCGAAAAATCAGGAGGCAAGGTGATGCCGGGGCAAGATAGGCAGGCCCCGGCTTGGCATAGGCTGTGGGTTAACGCGGTTGCCCGCAAGCCAGCAGGCTGTCGATCATTTGTTTCAGCAGGCGCTGCAAAGCGGCCGCACGCTGCGGCTCGAAGGCAAAGGGATACTGTTCGGACATGTAGTTCACCTGCGCCAGCTCCAGTTGAATCGCATGTTGCTGTTGCTGCGGCTGACCATAAGCACGGGTGATGTACCCGCCTTTAAAGCGGCCGTTAAGCACATGCGTGAACTGCTGTTGCTGTTCGCAGCAGGCCACCAGGCGATCGCTCAGCGCCGGGGCGCAGCTTTCGCCGCCGTTGGTGCCCAGATTGAGATCCGGCAGCTTGCCGTCGAACAATCGTGGGATCACCGAGGCGATGGAGTGCGCATCGAACAGCAGCGCGTAGCCGTGCTTGGCTTTCAGTCGCGTCAGTTCATCCTGCAATTGCTGGTGGTAGGGCTGCCAGATTTGCTGTAAATAGCCGGCACGCTCTTCGTCCGACGGCGCTTTACCCGGCAAAAAGCTCGGGCGGCCGTCAAACAGCACGTCAGGGTACAGGCCGGTGGTGGCGGTGGTGTACAGCGGCTTATCGTCCGCCGGGCGGTTCAGATCGATGACAAAACGCGAGTAGTTGCCGATCAGCACGCTGGCACCCATAGTGCGGGCAAACTCATACAGCTGCGGGATATGCCAGTCGGTATCGGGCAGTGGCCGCGCCTCTTCGGTCAAACCGGCTTCGACCGCCGGCGTCAATCGGGTGCCGGCATGGGGAATGCTGATCAGCAGCGGCAGGCTGCCGGCCTGGAAATCATAGGGATCGCGAATGGTCATTGACGTACTTCTCCTCGGAAAATCACCGTACAGGGCAGTTGTCCGCCCAACCAGTAAGCCAGTTCAGCCGGCCGGGAAAGCGGCCAGTGCACAAAATCCGCCACCTTGCCGGTTTCCAGCGTGCCGTGGCTGTCCTGCAGGCCCAGCGCTTTGGCCGCGTGAACCGTGACGCCTGCCAGCGCTTCTTCCGGCGTAAGGCGGAACAGCGTGCAGGCCATGTTGATCATCAGGCGCAGCGACAGCGCCGGGGAAGTGCCCGGGTTGGCGTCGCTGGCGATCGCCATTGCCACCCGGTGCTTGCGGAACAGATCCACCGGCGGGCACTGGGTTTCGCGCAGCAAGTAATAAGCGCCTGGCAGCAACACTGCAACGGTGCCGGCATCGCCCATCGCCCGGGCATCTTGCTCGGTGGCATATTCCAGGTGATCGGCGGAGAGTGCATGGTGATGCGCAGCCAACTCGCTGCCGCCGAGGGCGGAAAGCTGTTCGGCGTGCAGCTTCACCGGCAGGCCGGCGGCCTCGGCGGCGGCGAACACCCGCTCAACCTGCGCCGGTGAGAACGCCAGATGCTCGCAGAAGGCGTCGACCGCGTCCGCCAGCCCGGCGGCGGCGGCCTGAGGAATAATGGTGTTGCACACCAGATCGATATAATCGTCGGCGCGATTGGCGTATTCCGGCGGCAGCGCGTGGGCCGCCAGACAGGTGGTTTTCACCTCTACCGGCAGCATGTCGCCAAGCCGGCGCGCCACGCGCAGCATTTTCAGTTCGCTTTCCGGCGTCAGCCCGTAACCGGACTTGATCTCCACGCAGGTCACGCCTTCCGCCAATAGCGGCCGCAAACGGAACAGCGCTTGCTCGAGCAGCGCTTCTTCGTCGGCGTCGCGGGTGGCTTTGACCGTGGAAATGATGCCGCCGCCTTGGGCGGCGATCTCGGCATAACTCACGCCGTTCAGGCGCTGTTCGAATTCGCCGCTGCGGTTGCCGCCGAACACCAGATGGGTATGGCAGTCGACAAAGCCCGGCGTGATGATGCCGCCGTCGAATTTCACCCTTTCATCGGCGATCAGCCCCGCAGGCAGCGCGGCATATTCGCCCACCCAGACGATTTTGCCTGCGCGCACGGCGATCGCGCCATCGCTGAGGGTGTGATACTTACCGTCGCGCATGGTGACGATGTCGGCCCCGTGCCACAGGCTGTCGCAGTGAATCTCAGACGTCATTGCTTTCCTCCGCCGGAGCCTTGGCTCCCACATGGTTGTATATACAATTAAAAACAACCTAGCGCATTCACCGGTTTGTCACAAGAGGCGGGGTAAAAATTTGTTATCGGGATGTGATCGCGGAGGGAGGACGGGTGCAAAGGCTGCACCCGCGGGGGAATTAAACGTCGCTGGTGAAACGGCCGAACAGCTGATAGCGGCTGCCGGGATACAGCAGGCGCGCCGAGGTGACCACGTTTTTGCCGGACCAGGTGCGGCGGTGAATCAACAGACCCGGTTCGTGATCTTCCAGTTGCAGCAGGTCGCGCTCCTGGCGGGTCGGCACTACCGCTTCCACGATGTGCTCGCCGGCGGTCAGCGGGGCGGCCTGCGTCAGGTAGATATACGGCGTCACGCGGTCGAAATCCTGCTTCATGTAATCGGGTGCGACCACCGGATTGACGCAGCGGTCTTCAACCTGCACCGGCAGGTCGTTTTCGTAATGCACGATCTGCGAATAGAACAGCTGCTGGCCGGGTTGAATACCCAGCGCGAGCGCTTCTTCTTCACTGGCCGGGCGCGCCTTCAACTGCAGGATCTTGCTGCTGTGGCGATGGCCGCGGGCGGCGATTTCGTCGGCGATGTTATGCACTTCCAGCAGCGCGGTATGCGCTTTGGCCTCGGCGACGAAGGTGCCGACGCCTTGCATGCGGATCAGGAAGCCTTCGCTGGTCAGCTCGCGCAGCGCGCGGTTGATGGTCATGCGGCTGACGCCCAGTTCCGCCACCAGTTCACTTTCAGAGGGCACGCGCTGGTGCGGCAGCCAGTGGCCCGCACGGATTTGGTTTACGATCGCCTGCTTGACCCGTTGGTAGATCGGGGCGGGGGTATCGCTCATTGCAGCAGCCAGTTGTAACAGGGTCTGTTGATCCACCACGACGTTAACCTCGTCAAATAAAAAAATAATAACACCAGTTTACTGTTGATGTCGGCGTATGTATATGTATATACAACTAGGGGCCGGTTCGCCACAGCAATGCGATGGGCCTGTGCATTTTCGGATGCGTGATTCTCGCGCGTTATTAGCCGTTACATTAACAGTGGAATACTGCCATGCCTGCTTATTTTGCCTCACGCGCTCTGCTCCCTGAGGGGTGGGCGCATAACGTCCGTCTGGACGTCGATGCGCACGGTCACCTGGCTCAGGTGATTGCCGATTCAGATCCCGAAGGCTGCATTCGCCTGCACGGCGATGTGGTGCCGGGCATGCCGAACCTGCATTCCCACGCCTTCCAGCGTGCGATGGCCGGGCTGGCAGAGGTCGCGGGCAACCCGCAGGACAGTTTCTGGACCTGGCGCGATCTGATGTATCGCCTGGTACAGCGGCTGACTCCGGAGCAGGTGGAAGTTATCGCCCGACAACTGTATATCGAAATGCTCAAGGGGGGATATACCCAGGTTGCCGAGTTCCACTATCTGCATCATGGCGCCGACGGCAATCCTTACGCCGATCGCGGCGAAATGACCGGCCGGCTCAGCCAGGCGGCGCAACAGGCCGGGATCGGCATGACCTTGCTGCCGGTGTTGTACAGCTACGCCGGTTTTGGCGCCCAGCCCGCCCAGCCGGGGCAGAAACGTTTTATTCAGGATGCGGACAGCTACCTGCAACAGCAGCAGGTGATTGCCCGCCAAGTGGCGGACCAACCGCTGCAAAATCAAGGCCTGTGCTTCCATTCCCTGCGTGCGGTGGAACTGAGCCAGATGCAGCAAATCCTGGCGGCGTCGGACAGCGCCTTGCCGGTGCATATTCATATCGCCGAGCAGCAAAAAGAGGTCAACGATTGCCTGGCCTGGAGCGGTCAACGCCCTGTGGCCTGGCTGTATGAGCATATGCCGGTGGACTCGCGTTGGTGCTTGGTGCACGCCACCCATCTCGATCGCGCAGAGCTGGAGCAACTGGCGCGTAGCCAGGCGGTGGCCGGCCTGTGCCTGACCACCGAGGCCAACCTGGGCGATGGCATTTTCCCCGGTGACGCCTATCTGGACCATCAGGGGCGTTGGGGCATAGGTTCCGACAGCCACGTGTCGCTCAACGTAGTGGAAGAACTGCGCTGGTTCGAATACGGCCAACGGCTGCGAGATCAGCGCCGTAACCGCCTGACCACGCCACAACAACCGGCGGTAGCGGACGTGCTGTACCAGCAGGCATTGCAGGGCGGTGCGCAGGCCTGCGGCGCGCCAATCGGCCGTTTGCAGAGCGGCTACCGCGCCGACTGGCTGGTACTGGATGGCGACGATCCTTATCTGGCCGCCGCGCCCGATGCCTCGATCCTCAACCGCTGGCTGTTCGCCGGCGGCAAAGAGCAAATCCGCGACGTTTTCGTCGGTGGCCGTCAGGTGATCGAGCAGGGGCGTCACGCGTTGCAACAGCAAAGCAGCGCGGAATTCCTGCAAGTACTGAAAACTTTCCAGCAGGAGGCGTGATGAGCCTGACCCGTTTTGATTTCGATTCCCTGCCGGTGACGCCCTGGCGCAACGGCGGCGGCGAAACCCGTGAGATCGCCTGCTGGCCTGCGGGGGCGCAAGACTTTGACTGGCGCGCCAGCATCGCCACCATCGCGCAGGACGGCCCGTTTTCGGCATTTGACGGCATCGACCGCTCGATTACCCTGCTGGAGGGCGACGGCGTGCATTTGTTCAGCGCCGGGCACATCGATCACCGACTGTCGCAGATTGGCGAGCCGTTTGCCTTTTCCGGCGACGTGGCGTTGAATGCCACGCTGCTGGGCGGCGCCAGCCAGGATTTCAACATCATGACCCGGCGCGGGCGCTGGGCGGCCAACGTGCAGCGTATTACCGCCGGCGTGGCATTGCCGACAGCCCACGCCGGTGTGCTGTATGTATTGCAAGGAACCTGGTCACTGGCGGGCGGCGTCACGCTGGCTGCACGCGAGGGCGGCTGGTGGCCGGCCGAACATCACGGCGGGCAGTTGACGCCGCTGGCGAAAGAGAGCCTGGCCCTGTGGGCCGATATTCACCCGGTTTAATCCGCTCATCCGGCAGGCGGCGCTCTTGCTCCAATTAGGTGCGCCGCCTGCGCCATCATGATTCACCCGCACCCGGCATCGCCTTCCTGAAACCCGTTTCTCCGCCTCCCACGCTGCTTGCGCGTTTGGCACAGTCTTTGCTCCTGTCACATCGCTTGTATAGACAAGACTATACAGAGCCTTTCTGGCGCCCGCGGTGGGGCGTTTTATCGGCAAGACAGGAGCACAGCATGAGCAAGGGTTTTTCCGTGAAAACGGCAATGGGGACACTTTCGATCCTGGCAGCAGCGACAGGATTTTGCGGTTTGACGGCAACGGCGGCGCAGGCGGCCGATACGCCGGTGGCGATTGGCATCTCCGGCTGGACCGGCTTTGCCCCGTTAACGCTGGCGGACAAGGCCGGGATTTTCAAAAAACATGGCCTGGATGTCGATCTGAAAATGATCCCGCAAAAAGACCGCCATCTGGCGATCGCTTCCGGTGCGGTGCAGTGCGCCGCCACCACGGTGGAAACCTATGTTGCCTGGAACGCCAACGGCGTGCCGATCACGCAAATCGTGCAGTTGGACAAATCCTACGGGGCCGACGGGTTGGCGGTGCGCAACGGTATCAGCAGCGTGGCGCAGTTGAAGGGCAAGACGGTGGGCGTCGATGCGCCCGGCACCGCCTCCTATTTTGCGCTGGCGTGGATCCTCGACAAAAACCATATGACGCTGAAAGACGTCAAGCTGGCCACCTTGTCACCGCAGGCGGCGGCGCAGGCTTTCAATGCCGGGCAGAACGACGCGGCGATGACTTACGAGCCTTACCTGTCGGCGGTCCGCGACAACCCCAAGCAGGGCAAAATCCTGGCCACCACGCTGGATTACCCGATGGTGATGGATACGCTGGGCTGCACGCCGGACTGGCTGAAGAAAAACCCGCAGGCGGCGAAAGCGCTGGTGGAGAGCTATTTCGACGCGCTGGAGATGATCAAGGCGCAACCGGATAAATCTTACGAAATCATGGGCGCGGCGGTGAAGTCCAGCGGCAAGCAGTTTGCCCAGTCCGCCGGCTACCTGCGTTGGCAGGATCGCGAGCAGAACCGCAAGTTCTTCAATGGCGAAATCGCCGATTTCAGCAAAGAGGCCGCAGCGTTGCTGCTGGAAATGCGGGTGATCCGCAAGCTGCCGGACATCGGCACGCTGTATGACGCCAGCTACGTAAACCAGCCATGAAGGAGTCCGAAATGAATTCACCCCTCAGTTCGGTTGCGGAACTGGAACGGGAGCCTGCGGCGCTGCCGCCCGCCAAACCGCACTGGCATAACCCGATGATGGTGCCGTTGCGGCCGGTCACCGGCAGGCTGCGCGGCTTTCTCGGCCTGGCTTTCTTTGTGCTGTTTGTGGCGCTGTGGGGGCTGGTGACTTTCACCGGCCTGGTGTCGCCGACGTTTCTGGCCGATCCGCTCACCATGCTGCGCGAAGGCGTACTGTTGTTCACCGAGTACGATTTCTCGCTGGATATCGGCATGACGGTATTCCGGGTGCTGAGCGGCTTCTTGCTGGCGGCGGCCATTGCGGTGCCGCTCGGCATCATGATGGGTTCGTACAAGCTGGTGGAGGCGTTTCTTGAACCCTTCGTCTCGTTTTGCCGCTATTTGCCGGCATCGGCGTTTGTGCCGCTGTTGATCCTGTGGGCCGGCATCGGCGAAATGCAAAAAATTCTGGTGATCTTTATCGGGTCGTTCTTCCAGATTGTGCTGATGGTAGCGGTGACCGTCGGCGCCGCTCGGCGCGATCTGGTGGAGGCGGCCTATACCCTGGGGGCTTCCAACCGCAGCGTGGTGCGAAGGGTGCTGATCCCCGGTGCGGCCCCGGAGATTGCCGAACTGCTGCGTCTGGTGCTCGGCTGGGCCTGGACCTACGTGATTGTCGCCGAACTGATCGGCTCTTCCAGCGGCATCGGCCACATGATTGTCGACAGCCAGGCGCTGTTGAACACCGGGCAGATTATCTTCGGCATTATCGTCATCGGCTGTATCGGTCTGCTGTCCGATTTGCTGTTCAAGGCGGCTAACAAACGCCTGTTTATCTGGAGTTCTCTGCGATGAAAGCCGACAAACTCAACGTCAGAAAGGTATCGCGGATCTTTACCGGGCCGCATGGCGAGCAGACGCAGGCGCTGCTGCCGGTCGATTACCAGGTGCAGGAGAATGATTTCATCACCATTCTCGGGCCTTCCGGCTGCGGCAAATCGACGCTGCTGCGCATCATTGCCGGGCTGGACAGCCCGACGCAGGGGGAAGTGTGGCTGGATGGTCAGCGGGTAGAGGGGCCGGGCGCCGATCGCGGCATGGTATTCCAGAGCTATACGCTGTTCCCGTGGCTCACGGTGGAGCAGAACATCCGTTTTGGCCTGCAGGAACGCGGTATAGGTGCGGCACAGCAGAAAGAGCGCAGCGACTATTTCATCAACAAGGTCGGGTTGCGCGGCTTTGAACGGCATTTCCCGCGCCAGCTTTCCGGCGGCATGCAGCAGCGTACCGCCATCGCCCGCGCGCTGGCCAACGATCCGAAAATCCTGCTGATGGACGAACCTTTCGGCGCGCTGGATAACCAGACGCGGGTGATGATGCAAGAGCTGTTGCTGAATATCTGGGAGGCCTCGCGCAAGACGGTGCTGTTTGTCACGCACGACATCGATGAGGCGATTTTCATGGCCAACAAGGTGGCGATTTTCAGCGCGCGGCCGGGGCGGATCAAAACCGAAGTGCCGGTCAACTTCCCGCATCCGCGCGATTACACCCTGAAAACGTCACCGGAGTTTATGGCCATCAAGGCGCAGGTCACCGAAGAGATCCGCAGCGAAACGCTGCAAAGCCTGCACTGAGCTTCCGCCAGGCCATAGTCCTTCCTGCCGATCTGGAAGGGGGGGTATGCGCTTTTTGACTTTACCGATACTCAACCCACGAGGTGAGGATGCAAGCCATTTCTTCCGCAGCACAGGCGGTGCGCCGCCTGGCGCGCCAACAGGCGAGTTCGCTGGGCGCCTATAACGCCGGATTATCCAGCGAGGCGGTGCGCAATCGTTACGGTGTCACTGAAATTACCCGTCTGGCGAGCAACGAAAACCCGCTTGGCGCCAGCCCTTTGGTGCAACAGGCGCTGAGCGATTTGGCTCAGCATAGCGGCATTTACCCTGACCCAAACAGCCAGGCGCTGCGGGCGGAAATCGCCGCGCTGACCGGCATTGCGCCGCAGCAGGTGGTGATTGGCAACGGGTCTGAAAACATTCTGGAAATGCTGTGTCTGGCGTTTATTAATCCGGGTGATCGGGTGGTGACCCTGCTGCCGTCGTTTGGGTTGCATGAAATCTACCCGCGCATGATGGGGGCGGAGGTGACGCTGGTGGCGGTCAATCAGGCGCTGGAGTTCGATCTGGCCGCCTGGCGGCTGGCATTGCAACGGCCGGCCAAGATGGTGGTATTCAGCAACCCGTCGAACCCGGTCGGGTGCATGCTCGGGCGTGATGACTTTTTGCAATTGATCGCCGCAGTGCCGCAAGACTGCCTGCTGGTGATCGACGAGGCGTATTACGAATACTGCGCCAACCAGGCGGATTACCCGGACAGCCTGGCGCTATTACCGTTACAGGACCGCCCGTGGATTGTGCTGCGCACCTGCTCCAAAGCTTACGGGCTGGCCGGGCTGCGCGTCGGTTACGGTCTGGCCTGCGATGCCGAGTTGGTGGCGCTGCTGGACCGGGTGCGTACGCCGTTCAACATTAACCGGGCGGCGCAAAATGCGGCGTTGGCGGCATTGCGCGATCGGCAACATGTGGCCGACAGCGTCGCCTGGGTCAGTGAGGCGCGTGCGGCGATGGCGGCGGCGTTGTGTGCGCTGGAGTTGCAGGTGGCGCCCTCCAGCGCCAACTTCCTGTTCTTTGATTGCGGCTACCCGAGCGTGCAGATCGCCGAAGCGTTGCTGGCGCACGGCATCATCGTCAAACCCTGGCGCGAAGCCGGTTATCAGCGGTTCATCCGGGTTTCGATCGGCAGCGCGGCGGATAACCGGCGTTTCCTCCATGCGTTGCGACAGGTGCTGGCGGAGGCGGCGCGCTGATGAGCGGGGCGATACTCAACGTGGCGGATTTACAGCGTGCGGCGCGGTGTTATCTGCCGCGTTTCGCTTACCGTTACCTGGCGGGCGGCGCGGAAGACGAACACACGCTGCGCGGTAACCGGGTGGCGTTCGGCCAATGGCAGTTTGTGCCGCCGGTACTGCGTGACGCCAGCCGCCGCACGCTCAACATTCGGCTTTGGCAGCAGGAACTGGCGGCGCCGCTGCTGATTGCGCCCACCGGCTACAACGGCATGCTGCGCTATCAGGCGGATCTGATGCTGGCGCGCAGCGCCCGGGCGTTCGGCATTCCCTATATTCAGAGCACGGTGTCGACCGCCTCGTTGGAGGAGATTGCCGCCGACGGCCAGGGGCTGCACTGGTTCCAGCTGTATGTGCTGCGCGATCGACAGGTTACCGCCGGGCTGTTGCAACGCGCTCTGGCCGCGGGCTGCAACACCCTGGTGCTGTCGGTGGATGCGGTGCATTTCGGCAACCGCGAGCGCGATCGGCGCAGTTACCGGCGGCCAATGAAACTCTCCCTCGCCAGCCTGTGCGACGTGGCGCTGCACCCTCGCTGGTTGTGGCATACCTTGCGCCCGGCGGGCATGCCCGGTTTCGGCAATCTGCAACCCTATTTGCCGGCGGAGCAGCAGCGGGGCCTGAGCGGGGCCGCTTATTTCGCCCGCGAGATGGACGCCGCGCTGAACTGGCAAACGCTGGATTGGGTACGGCAATGCTGGCCGGGCAAGCTGCTGGTGAAGGGCATTCTGCACCCTCAGGATGCCCGTCAGGCGCTTGATGCCGGGGCGGATGGCATCGTGCTGTCCAACCACGGCGGCCGCCAGCTCGACGGCAGCGTTGCTCCCATCAGCCTGTTGCCGGCGGTGCGTGCTGCCTGTGGGCCGACGGCGACGATCCTGATCGACAGCGGCTTTCGGCGCGGCACCGACGTGGTGAAAGCGTTGGCGCTGGGTGCCAATGCCGTGTTGCTCGGCCGCCCGTTATTGTACGGCGTGGCGCTGGCCGGGCAGGCAGGCGCGACTCAGGCGCTGCGGATTTTCAGCGAAGAAATCGACCGCACGTTGGCGCAACTGGGCTGTTGCAGCGTGCAGGAGTTGGGGCCGCACTTGCTGCGGCCGGTGAATGACCGAGGATAAGGCACCCGAGGTGGCTTTAGCGAAAATCGCTTCCCCGGCGCGCATGGTGCTCGGCGGTTGCAGCGTCGGAGAGGGCCAATATGTCGCTGAACCCGGTTGGCGCGAGCTATGCAGCAGGTGCATGATCTGGCAGCAGGTGCGCAAGGGGTAGAGTCCGGCGTTAAGTTGTGGGATTATTTGGTTTTCTATCCTACACAGAGAAGGGCGCATGGCCTCGCTGAAAGACGTTGCAAAACTTGCCGGGGTGTCGCTGATGACAGTTTCCCGTGCCATCAACGAGCCAGGCAAACTGCGGCCAGATACCTACCAGCGCGTCAAGCTGGCGATTGATCAACTGGATTACGTGCCCGATCTCTCTGCCCGGCGCATTCGCGGCGACAGCAGCCGGGTGCAGACGCTCGGCGTGCTGGCGCTGGACACTGCCACCACGCCGTTCTCGGTGGAAATGATCCTGTCGATCGAAAAGACCGCGCGCGAACACGGTTGGAACAGCTTTGTCGTCAACCTGTTCGCCGACGACAGCGCCGAACACACCATAGATTTGCTGCTGGCGCACCGGCCGGATGGGGTGATTTTCACCACCATGGGGCTGCGACAGGTCACGGTGCCGCCCAAGTTACTGGATAAAAGGCTGGTGCTGGCCAACTGCGTCAGCCAGGGAAACAGCGTTGCCAGCTACATTCCGGATGACGAACAGGGCCAGTACGACGCCATACGCGCGTTGATCGCCAAAGGCTACCGGGCGCCGCTGTGCATTCATCTGCCGGAAAATACGCTGGCGGCCGGGCTGCGCCGTCGCGGGTTGGAGCGCGCCTGGCGTGACGCGGGCGGTGACATAGACCAACTCAAGCAATATCACCTTGACTTGAGCGACGGCGATGAGCGCTACCGCGATTGCGTGGCCTTGCTGGAACGGCATTTCGCACCGGGACGGCGCGATTGCGATGTGGTGGTGTGCGGCAACGATCGGGTGGCGTTTATGGTGTATCAGGTGCTGTTGGCTCAGGGCTGGCAGATCCCGCAGCAGGTGGGGGTGTTGGGCTATGACAACATGGTCGGCATCGGTCAACTGTTCCTGCCGCCGTTGACCACGGTGCAACTGCCGCATTACGAACTGGGCCGTCAGGCGGCGTTGCATCTGATTAACCAGCTGGATCACTGCGAGACGGTGAAGGTGGCCTGCCCGCTGTTGCTGCGCGAATCGATGTGAGCGAAACAGGGCACGACAAGCGTGCCCTGCCAGTCAGGCGCCGAGGGCAATCAGGCCCAGATGCTCGCCAGTTCCCACCCCTGTAGCGCTTCAAACTGCGCCTGGCCGCTTTCGGCAAACAGGCTCACGCCGCGCCGGCCATCGGTCGGGTAGATGCGGCTGGTCAGGCAGGCAACGCCCTGATTGACGAACACTTCCAGCGATGAGCGGTCGATAAACACCCTTAGCGACAATGTGTCGCCCGCCGGCAGCGGCACGCTGCGGCAACCGCACAGACCCGGTTCCTCGCTGAAACGCTCCAACACCAGCCTGTGGGCCTGGTTGTCCACGTACAACCGGGCGGCGTCGCCAATGGCGATACCGTAGCGTTCGGCATCGCTGGCGGCCAGATCCAACGACAGCGTCAGCTCTTGCAGGTTTTCCGCCAGAAGCTGGCGTTGGTTGCGCAGTTGCGCTGCGGCAAACGTCTGCGGCAGGCCGCGCAGCGCCGCCAACTCCCGCGCCGGGTTCATCAGCACATCGCCTTCGGCATTCAGCGTCAGTTCGCGGGGCAGGGTGAGCGCACCGGCCCAACCGTGCGCCTTGCTCGGCATCGGCGATTCCCACATGTCCATCCAGGCGAACAGCAGGCGGCGACCGTCGGCGGCGGTGAAAGTTTGCGGCGCATAGAAATCATGCCCGGCGTCCAGCTCGCAGAACGGTTGAGTGACGTTGAAATCGGCGCCCGGCTGCCAGTGACCGAGCAAATAGCCGCTCTGGAAGCGGTTACGGTGGCGGTAACCCTGCGCCGCCAGCCCCTGCGGAGAGAACAGCAGCACCTGTTTTTCGCCGAGTGGGAAGAAATCCGGGCACTCCCACATATAGCCCTGATGCAGAGTCTGCGCGCCGTCCAGCACGCGGTCAAATTGCCAACTGCGCAGATCTTTTGAACGATAAAGCCGTGCCTGCCCGAGGCCGTTTTGTTTGGCGCCGACCACCATCCACCAGCCGTCATTCTCGCGCCAGACCTTGGGATCGCGGAAATGCTGAATGCCTTCCGGCGGCGCCAGCACCGGCCCATGTTTGACGAAATGTACGCCGTCCTCGCTGGTGGCCAGGCACTGTACCTCGCGCACCTGATCGTCATCGCCCACTTTGTCCAGCCAGACGTGGCCGGTGTAGATCAGCGTCAGCACGCCGTTATCGTCCACTGCGCAGCCGGAGAAACAGCCGTCTTTGTCGTAGTCGTCGCCGGGTGCCAGGGCTATCGGCTGGTGCTGCCAGTGCGCCAGATCCCGGCTGATGGCATGGCCCCAGTGCATCGGCCCCCAGTTTTCGTCGTAGGGGTGGTGCTGATAGAACGCATGATAAACGCCGTTAATGTACACCAGCCCATTGGGATCGTTGATCCAGCCGGCGGCAGGCGCCAGATGAAACTGCGGGTAGTAATCGTCCTGACGCTGTGCGCGCAGGGTTTCGACCGCATGGTCGGCTTGAGCTAAGGCATTGTTCATTGGATTGGCTCACTTGATTTTATCGTGGATTGAAATTGAGGTGCGCGGGCGGGAGTCTCGCCGCGCAGCAGGAAGCAGGAAACCAGCGTGGTACCGGCGACGGCGCAGCCCATCAGCAAATAGGTGTCGGCAAAGCCGATGCGGTCGTAGCCGAGACCGGCCAGCGGTGCCAGAATGCCGGCGACGATCTGGCTGATAAACTGGAAGCCCACCAGGTACAGCGTGGAGGACAGGCGGCTGTCAAAGCGGGTGGTGATGTATTTGAACATGGCTACCAGCAGAATCGGCAGCTCCACGGCATGCAGCAGTTTCATGGCGGAAATCATCAGCGCGCCGTTGGCGAAGCCGGAGCCGAACATGCGAAACGCCATCACGCTGCTGGCCAGCAACAGGCTTTGCTTGATACCGATACGGTTGACCAGCAGCGGTGCCAGGAACATGCCGCCGGCCTCCAGAAACACTTGCAGCGAGTTAAGGAAACCGTACATGCGGTTGCCTTCCTCGTGGGTCGCGAATTGCGAAGCGAAGTACACCGGGAACTGCTGGTCGAAGACGCCGTAGATGCTGGTGCCGAGCACGAACACCACCAACGCCCAGAACCCTGGCAGGCGCAGCAACACCAAGGCGTCCTGCAACTTCAGGTTTTCCGGTTTGCCGTATTCGAGCCCGGCCATGGCGTTGGGTTTCAGCTCTCGCACCTGCCACAGCAACAGCAGGAATACCGCCGCCGAGGCCGAGGCAATCCAGAAATTGATGTTCGGGTTGATGTTATAGATAAAGCCGGCAAAGAAGGTGGCGCTGGCCCAGCCCAGCGAGCCCCACATACGCGCCCGGCCGAACTCGAAGCCGACGATGCGGCTGACGCGCTCGGTATAAGATTCCAGCGCGCCAATGCCGGCGTTGAACGCCAGGCTGACGAACAGGCCGCCAACCAGTGCGCCGGCCACCAGATTGGTTTGCAGCAGCGGGGCATAAACATAGATAAAGAACGGCCCGGTGAGCAACAGCAGCACACCGACGAACAGCAGCAGATGCTTACGCAACCCGAGTTTGTCCTGAACAAACCCGTACAGCGGCTGCACGCACAGCGCCATGATCGACATGGCCGAGAAGATCAGGCCGGTTTCGGTGCCTTTCAGGCCGATTTTCTGGTTTAGCCAGATGGAGATCAGTGAAAAGCTGGCCGACCAGGTAAAGAAGAAGAAAAACAACAGGCCGCTTAGAAGCACATAATATTTTTTTGTTTCGCGGTTCATGTGAGATGCCCTGATGGATGATGTCAGTCTTATTGTTAACGTTAACCTTTGGCCAAATAAAGCCACCAACGTCAGGGATTGCGATGTTAATCACAAAAGTTAACGTTAACATATTTGCGTTGTGATCGTCATCACTGGATGGATGCAAGGCGCCGGAGAGGGCGGGGTCAGGATATCGCCCCGCGCCTGCGTTTATTCAGATACTGGCCAGATAGCCGCCGTCGACATACAGGATCTGGCCGGTGATGTAGGATGCCGCCGGGCCTGCGAGGAAAATGGCCGCGCCGGTAAGGTCGCTCAGCTTGCCAAAGCGGCCTAGCGGGATTTTATTCTGCATTGACTCGCGCCAACCGTTGTCCTGGTAAAACACCTCGGTCATCGCGGTCTGAAAATAGCCTGGTCCGATGCCGTTGACCCGGATCCCGTGGGTAGCCCATTCGCTGGCCAGCGCACGCGTCATGCCCGCGAGCCCTGATTTTGACGCGCCGTAGGCGGTAGCCCCCGGCACGCCGACTTCGCTGGTCAATGAGCACAGGTTGATGATGCTGCCGCTGCCCTGTTTGACCATCAGGCGCGCCGCCGCCTGCGCGCAGAAGAAAGCGCCTTTCAGGTTGGTGCCGACGATGCTGTCCCACAACGTTTCATCCACCTCCAGCGACGGGCACAGGCGTTCGATACCGGCGTTGTTGATCAGGATATCCAGCGGTTTGCCCGCCAGCGTGGCGAAGGCGGTTTCAATCGACGCCGGGTCCTGAACATCCAACAGCAGCATTTCCGGGTGTTCTCCCCAGTTATTCAGCTGTTGCACCACCTCTTGCAGCGCGGCGCGTTGTCGTCCGGCGACGATCACTTGCGCACCGGCCTGCGCCAGCCCGATCGCCAGCGCCTGTCCAATCCCCCGCGTAGCGCCGGTGATCAGGGCACGCTTGCCGAGCAGTGAAAAGGGGGCCAGGCCTGGCGGTAAATAGGTGTTTTGCATAAATTCTCCTCAGGGAACCACCAGGGTTTTCAGCGCTCCGACGCGCCCCGCCAGCAATTGCCGATAGGTATCCGGCAATGCGTCGAGAGGGATCGGCCGGGATATCCAGTGCGCCAGTTCGCCGGCCAACTGCGGCAACAGACTGATGGCGCTGCGTTGCTCATCGGCGAACACGCTGCAACCGATTAGCGAAATCTCGCGCTCCACCAGCCTATTGGCATCGATTGCCGCCTGCCCATGAAACAGACCAACCATGGCAATGCGGCCGCCTGGGGTGACGAGGTTAATCAGTTGATTCAATACCCCGGTAACGCCGGTGGCCTCCACCGCGTAGGCTGCCGCCAGCGGTAAGTCGTGATCCAGCTCCACCGCCTGTAACGGCAGCACCTGGCTGAGCTTTGTCAGCCGCAGCGGGTTGGGCTCCGCCACCAGCAGCGGGCAGCCGCGCAGATGATGCAATAACAAGGCGACCAACCCGCCTATGGTGCCGCCACCGGCGATCAACACCGGTTCTCCGGGGGGCGGGTTCAACTGATTCACCACCCGCAGCGCCACGCCAAGCGGCTCGCTCAGGGCGGCAATCGCCGCCGGCAGGGTATCCGGTACCCGCAGCAGCCGTGAGGCCGGCAACTGCACCTGTTCGGCAAAGCCGCCGTCGCAGACTTCGCCGACAAAACCCAGCGAACGGCACAGGTTGTGACGCCCGCTTTGGCAGGCGGCACAGTGGCCGCAACCGACGCGTGAGTCGGCCACCACCCGGTCGCCAACGGCAAAGCGGCTTACCGCACTGCCGATCGCCAGCACTTCGCCGCAGAACTCATGACCGGGGGTGACCGGCAGAGGACCGATCCATTGCCCGGTGCGGAAGTTATGCAGGTCGGAACCGCAAATACCGGCGGCCAGCACCCGCAGGCGTACCGCATCGTCGGGCAGGGCGGACGGCGGGGCGATGTCTTCGATGCGCAGGTCGCCTACGCCATAAAAACGTGCGGCTTTCATACTTCACCGCCGAACTGCGGATCGATGGCGGTGAACCAGCGGCTGGCCACGTCCTTGCCGTCGACGGGGTCGCTGCCCAGCATCATGGCGATGGCAAATCCTAGCGCCGAGCTTTCCGGCGTATGGCCGCTGCCGCCGCCGGCGCGCAGATCGAGCACCAGCGTCGGGCAGCAGAACAGCGCCAGCCGCATCAACCGCCGCCAGTTATGCGGCAACCAGCCGCGCGTCGTCAGTTCGCTGAGCAATGGCCGCCAGTACAGCGCACCTTTGTCCTGCAGGAAGGCGGCGCGCAATGGCGTCAACTGCCAGTCATGCTCGACGATCAGCCGTTGCCCCTCCAGCCGGGCTGCCACCCGGTAATGCGTCGCGCAGCGCTGCGGTTCGTACAGCCAGAACGGGTGAGCGAAAATATTGTGGAAAGTCGCTTTGATCTCCGCCAGCAGCGCCGGGATATTGCGCCCGGCGAAGGCCGGATCGAAACTGACCAACTGCGGCGGCGGGCGATCGGTTTCGTACCATACGTTGGCGTTGTGCGCGTCGCCGTGGGCGATCACCACGCCGTGCTGCGCCAGTTCGGCCGGGGCCAACAGTTCACCGGCCTGCAACAGCAGTTCACCCAGCGTATGGCGATAGCGCACGCCGTTGATTTCCCACTGGAGGTCTTGCAATTGCGCCCAGCTCAACGCTTGCTGCGCCAGTTGGAAGGTTTTGCCTACGTAGAACTGCGCCACCCGGCCGCCCAATCCCGGTGTGGCACCAGGGCTGACCAACCGGTGATGAAACAGCTGGTGGATCGGCTCGCGCGCCACCGCCGCAGGCTGGCCGATTTTCAGCGTCGGCAGCGTCATCCGCAGGATCTCCGCATCGGCACGGTGCTGGGCATCGACCACCGGGGCCATCTGCGGCCAGCTCTGTTGCAGTTCGATTTCGCGGCACACGTCGGCCAGCCGCCGGTCGTGGCGCAACCGGTACAGCAGGATCTGCCGCCCCGGCTCGCCGCAGGCATACAGCGGCACATCGACGCGAAAACCGTTGTTGCGCAGCAGCTCGGCGTTGTAATACTCCTCGATGGTGTGGTCTTCGCCTTCCTCGTGGTGATATTTAAAGAACAGGCCGCGGCCGTCGGCCAATTGCAACTGGCCGTTCAGCGAGTTCAGGCTGTACTGATCGCGGTTGATGCTCAACTCGCCCACCGCCACTCCGGTGATCTCCAGCACCAGTTGGCGCAGTTTGTCCGCCGCCTGCCGCCATTCGCCGGCGTGGGTCAGCGCTCTGGCCTGCGCCGCCAAGGGTTCGCCTCGGGCGGTGCGGGGAATAGGATTATCGGTCATCGTAACCTCACTGCCTGTTCAGGACTGACGATCGAGCAGGGTTTTACGCAGCGGTGACACCGCCAGCGCGTGTGCGGGGAAGCCTTCATACAGGGCAAACCCGTGCGCCTTTTCCGCCAACGCGTCGTAGCCGCTGCGGGTGACATAACCCACCGAAATACGCTTCATGTAGTCGAATACCGACAGCGGCCCGGCCACTTTGGCGGCGCCATTGGTCGGCAGCACCGCATTGGGGCCGAGCACAAAGTTGCCTAACGTCACCGGGGTGTAATTGCCCAGCAGGATTTCACCGGCGTTGCGAATTTGGCCCATCACCGCCAGCGGCTCTTCCGCCAGGATCTCCAGGTGCTCCGGTGCGTAGCCGTTAACAAAGGCTACTGCGGCGGCGAAGTCCTGCGTCAGCACCACACCGCCGTGGGCACCGCACAGCACGCTTTGCGAGAAGCCGGCGCGTTTCTCGTCAAGCTGCGCCCAGTAACCCGGCAGTGCGGCGATCGCCTGTTCGGCTACCCGGCGGCTGGAGGTCACCAGCCAGGCGGAGGAGTCCGGGCCATGTTCCGATTCAATGATCAAGTCCAACGCCGCCAGTGCACCGTTGGCGCTGTCATCGGCCAAAATAATACTTTCGCTGGGGCCGGCCGGCACGCCGGGATCGATCAACTGCGCCAACTGGCGTTTGGCGGCCACCACCCAGGGGCTGCCGGGGCCGACGATCTTCAGGCACTTTGGCACCGTCTCAGTGCCATAAGCCACTGCCGCTACCCCTTGCGCGCCGCCGCACTTGTAAATTTCGCGGATGCCGACCAACTGCGCCGCCACCAGCGTGGCATCATCGACTCTGCCATCCGGGCCAGGCGGGGTGATCACCACCGGCCGGGGTACGCCGGCCACCAGCGCCGGGATCGCCGTCATCAGCAGCACGCTGGGGAACGAACCTTTGCCGCGCGGCACATAGCAGGCCACGGAATCGATCGGCAGGTGGCGATCGCCGGCAAAAGCGCCGGGCTGCATCTCTTTCAACCACATTTCTTCCGGTTTCTGCGCTTCATGAAACGCACGGATATTGCCGGCGGCATAGGCGATAGCGGCGGTGACGGCGGGATCCAGCCGCGCCATGGCGTCGTCGAACTCGCTTTGTTCGACGCGAATCGACATGCGCTCGGCCTGTACGCCATCGAATTCCCGTGCGAAGCGCTGTAGCGCGGCATCGCCTTCACTGCGTACCGCCGCGATAATCGGCTGCACCCGTTCGATAAAGAACGACAAGTCGGCTTCGGTGCGTTGGAACAGGGCTTCCGGCAATTGCCGGCTGTGGCTGAGATCGTGAAAGGTCACTGTGTGCGACATGGGGATGCTCCTAAGCTAATTCGTGTTGGGAAGCCTGTTCCCGGATAGATTTCAGAACCTGACGTTGCAGATCGATATAGCGTGCGTCACCGCTCACTTCTTCGCTGCGCGGGCGCGGCAGATCGACCTGAAAGGTGGTATTGATTTTGCCCGGCCCCATCACCACGATGCGGTCCGACAGGTACACCGCCTCTTCGATATCGTGGGTGACAAACATCACCGTCAGGCGATGGGTTTCCCAGATGCGGGTCAGCAACAGCTGCATCTGGTGGCGCGTCATGGCGTCGAGCGCGCCGAAGGGTTCATCCATCAGCAGGATTTTCGGCCGGTAGGACAGCGCACGGGCAATCGCCACCCGCTGTTTCATGCCGCCTGACAGTTCGTTGGGATAGGCATCGGCGAATTCGGTCAGCTTGACCAGCGCCAGGTGGTCGCCGGCGATGTCACGGCATTCGCCGCGGCCATAGCCCGCCGCCTTCAGGGCGAATTCAATATTCTGGCGGGCGGTCAGCCACGGCAGCAGGGTATAAGACTGAAACACCACGCCGCGATCGATGCCCGGCCCACGAATGTCCACGCCGTCAACGCGCACGCTGCCGCTGTCGAAATCCTCCAGCCCGGCGGCGATCGACAGCAGGGTGCTTTTGCCGCAGCCGGAACTGCCGACCACAGAGACAAACTCGTTGTCGTGCAGCGTCAGATCGATGTCATGCAATACCTGACGCGATCGCTTACCGACCTGAAAGCTTTTGTTCAGACCGTTTAGGGTTAGGGTCGCCATTATTTACGCCTCGCGTTGTAGCGGAACAACACGCGCTCGGCGGCGCGCATCAGTTGATCGGTGATCAGCCCAAGCAGCCCCAGCAGCAGGATGTAGCCGATAATGGTGTCGGTCTGGAAAAAGCGCTGCGACACCACGATGCGGTAGCCCAGCCCTGAGGTGGAGGCCACCAGCTCCGCCAGCACCAGCCAGGTCCAGGCCCAACCGAGGCTGATGCGCAACGCATCCCAGATGCCCGGCAGCGCGCTGGGTAGCACGATCTTGAACAGGATATTGCGGTCCGGCATGCCGAGCGTGCGTCCCAGGCCGACAAAATCCCCCGGCACGCGCTTTACGGTGTCGATCACCATCAGCACCTGTTGAAAGAAGGTGCCGATCCAGATGATCAGGAATTTCTGCACGTCATCGGTGCCGGTCCACAAAATGGTCAGCGGCACAAAGGCCACCACCGGCATATAGCGGACAAAATCCACCAGCGGTTCGGTGACCGCTTTGAAAAAACCGTAACAGCCGGCCAATACGCCGATGACAATGGACATCATCGACGAAATCAGGAAGGCCACCGAGATGCGGTACAGGCTGCTGCGAATATCGCTCCACAGCGTGCCGTCCTGCGCCAGGCTGACCATGCGGCGCCATACGCCGTCCAGCGTGGGCATAAAGATCGCCGGTACCGCGCCGCTGCGGGTTGCCAGCCACCAGCTCAGCAGCAGCAGCGCGAACACGGCCATGGCGATGGCGACGAACAGCCCGCGCGACGGCGTTTTGCCGATCACCATCAGCCCAAGCGGCTTGCGCCTGCGCCGCCCTGGCGGTGGGGCGTTGTTCAGATGCGTGCGCGCGTTAGGCGCATCCAGTTTTATCGAACTCATCGGGTCTTTCCTCTGATGGGGCGTTGCGCCGGTCATAAATCGCCGGCCGGCGCTAATCCGGCTTACAGACCGTTAACGAATCGCGCGTCGATGAGATTTTCCGGCGTGACCGGTTTGCTCACCAGCTTGGCTTCTGTGGCCGCTTTCAGCACGTGGGCGAAGGTGTGTTTGGCGAAGTGCTCGCTCAGGACCTGCTTGTTTTCCGCCAGCGAGTAGTACTTCACGCCGTCAAACGCGCTGGCCAGATCGGCCGGGCTGGCGCCAACCTGTTTGGCGATGATTGCCCGGTCCGCCGCAGTGTTGTGTTGATAATGCCGTAACGCGGCATCCCAGCTTTTAATCATGGCGGCGACCTGGCCCGGCCTGGACTTGATCACCTCGTCGCGTACCACCAGCACGTCGCTGATCAGGCCCGGATCGGACTCGCCGCTGTACAGCATTTTTACGTCGGCATCCTGTTTCTTCGCCATGCTCAGGTAAGGTTCGTAGGTGACGGCGGCGCTGACGCGTTTGGCGATCAGCGCACTGCCTGCGGCGTCGGCTGGCATCGGCACTGGCACTATGTCACTCCATTTCATTCCGGCGGAGGCGAGGGCGCTGTGCAGCAGGATGTCGCTGGTGGTGCCTTCTTCGTATGCCACCTGTTTGCCTTTCAGATCGCTCAGCGTTTTGATGCCTGGGCCGACAATCAACGCGTCGGCGGTTTGGCTTTGATCAAGCAGCAGCACGATTTTGACCGGCAGACCGGCGGACACCATGCCCATAGCGGTGTGGGTGGCGATATTGGCGGCATCGATCTGGCCGCTGGCCAGTGCGGCGTTGATGTCTTTATCTTCGGCGAAGTTGATGATATCCACCTTGTCCAGCCCCTGTTGTTTGAACAGCTCAAGGCTATTGGCTACGTGCCACTGGCCGTAGCCCAACCAGGGCTCAATGCCCATTTTGAAGGTGCCGGCCTCCGGCTTGACCAGAGGTGTCTCGGCGGCGAATGCCGGGGCGGCAAGCATGCTGAGGCAGCAGGCGGTGGCGAGCATTTTTTGCAGCGTTTTTATGGGTTGCTTCATGGGGGAACCTCGTCTTTCGCACTGGTGAGTAATAGTGATGTCCGTGTCGGTAATGTCCGTCCATGTATATACAAGGCGGAGCAAGTTAAGGGCCAACTGCGAATAGTGGCGGGAATTATTTTTCAACTTATTAATAACTATAAATAATCAGTCATTTTGCTGACGGGGCGAGAGGGGCGTTGAAACGGTGACTGGAGGGATGCACTAGAACGGCGCACAAAAATTGCGCAGCGGTTCGAACTTGGGGCGCTATGCGCCCCTTCAAGATTAACGCGCGTTCAGCGAGCGCAGATGATCGTCGCGTCGCAGGGTCATCAGAGCGAACAGGCTGACCACCGAGGTGGCGACCACGTAGTAAGCCGGGATATCGAGGTTGCCGGTCTGCTTGATCAAACCGGTGATGATTAACCCCGCTGAACCGGAAAATACCGCGTTGGACAGCGAGTAGGCCAGCCCCAGACCGGTGTAGCGCACTTTGGTCGGGAACATCTCTGCCAGCATCGCCGGGCCGGGGCCGGCTAGCATCCCGACCACCGCACCGGCGATCAATACTGCGATGCCTTTGGCCAGCAGCGAGCTTTGCGGGTCTTGCAGCAGGTGCAGCAGCGGGAAAGTAAACAGGATCACCGCGATGACCGCCGCCAGCATCACCACTTTGCGCCCCAGCTTATCGCTGAGAATGCCGGCGGGCAGAATGGTCAGGGCGAAACCGACGTTGGCCAGCACCGTGGCCACCAGCGCCTGCTGGAAGGTGGCGTGCAGCGAGGTTTGCAGGTAGGACGGCATCACCACCAGGAAGGTGTAACCGGCGGCGGACCAGCCCATCATGCGGCCAATGCCGATCAGAATGGTTTTCAGCATGCCGCCCAGCTTCACTTCCGGCGCTTGCGCCGTTTCGCCGCCGCTTTGTTGCGCCTGTTTAAAGGTCGGCGTTTCCTGCAGTTTCAGCCGCAGCCACAACGCCACCGCGCCCATCGGCAACGCCAACAGGAAGGGAATGCGCCAACCCCAGTCATGTAACTGTTCCGGCGTCAATAGCGCGGCCAGCAGCGCCACCAGCCCGGCACCGGCCAACAGCCCGAACGCCACGGTCAGCGATTGCCAGGCGCCGTACAGCCCACGCTTGCCCTTGGGCGCGAACTCGGTCATCAGCGACACCGCACCGCCGAACTCGCCGCCGGCGAACAGCCCCTGAAACATGCGCAACAGGGTCAGCAGCAACGGGGCGGCGACGCCGATAGAGGCATAGGTCGGCATCACGCCGATCAGGGCGGTTGCCAGGGTCATCAGCAGCAATACCGCAATCAGCGTCGGTCGGCGCCCGATCCTGTCGCCGATGCGGCCGAAAATCACCGCGCCGATCGGACGGCAGAAAAAGGCCAGCGCGAAGGCGGCGTAGGTGAGGATCAGACTGGTGATTTCACTTTCACCCTGCAGAGTGAAAAAATTGGCGGCGATGACGGTGGCGAGAAAACCGTAAACGCCAAATTCATACCATTCGATAAAGTTGCCGACCGATCCGGCCAGTAATGCCTGGCGCGACTGGCGTGCGTCGATAACCGTCGTTTGTGCGTCCATTCCCGTTCCCGTGTGTTTGAATTGTTGTCATCCACTTCTAAATTCATATGACAAAACAATCAATTATTTTCAACGGGAAGTGTGAAGGGCGATAGCGGCATCAGACAATGCCGTCGATTTTCCACCAATGGGGACAACCGTCGGCGAAGGCGTGGGCGGTGGGGCGCAGCACCGGTAGGCCGCTTTGATCGAAACTGCCGGTGACCAGCGCGATGGTCGGCTCATCATCCATCGCTCCCAGGGTGCTGCCGCAGCGTGGGCAAAATGCGCGGCTGGAATAGTCGGAAGAACGGTACAGTGTGGGCATGCCGCCTGCGCCGACCCAACTGATGGCCTGGCGGGGAAACTCCACCCAGCACAGCGTCGGTGCGCCGGAGTGCCGCTGGCAGTACTCGCAAGAACAACTGTGCGGATTGCCCGGATACCCGCTGGCCTGAAAGCGAATATGGCCACAGAGGCAGCCGCCTGAATACTGTTGTTCTGCCATAGGTTCTCCGGTTGCTTACCGTTGTGGATTGAGCGTCCCCAACTATAGAGATTCCACCTGAAAATAAAACGCTTACGCCTAATCATTACCAGGGTAACGGTGCCGCCTCACGACCATTTTCGGCGTAGTACAACGACGGCAGGAACTGCGCCAGATAGCTGAATTCGTTATAGCAGTGGCGCATCAGATTAAAGCCAATCTCGTCCGGCAGCTCGTCATGCGCGTTCGCACAGGATTTACCCAGCAGGAAGCGGCTGCGCAGCACACAGCCGTAGGGCGTGTCACGCGCCAAATGCAGCATTTCACCGTCGCGGGGATCACCGTTGTCATCCAGCGCTACCTGCTCGCCGAAGCCGATGCGGGCGCAAATGGCGGCAGATAGCGCCTGGGTGTCGCGCGCCTGTTGCAGCGGTTGCGCGGCAAAAAAATCTTCGGCGGCGTGAAACTTGAGGCGAGCCGGCACCGGCGGCAACTCCGCCAGCCATTCAACCGCGTTGATGCTGGCGCCAATGTAACTTTCGCCTTTTTTCCAGTGCCTGTCCCAGCCGCGGTGCTCAACGTGATCGTGCGGATGCCACCAGCGAATGTGCTGGGTGGTCTCAAAAAAGGTAAACCACCAGTCCAGCATGCGGCCCTTGCAGCCGGGCAGATCGGCGCGGATCGCCACGGTCAGTAAACCGTCGGTGCTGCGCGTCAGCCCCATCTCCAGCAGCAGCGGTTCCGGTTTAAGCAACGCGTTGATATCATTAACGCCCCAAGGGAGCATCAGCGATTGATGTGTCATAACGGTCATCCTTATAAATTAGGAAACGATATTTGTTTCTTAATTAAGGCTATGCCGGTATGCTGTCTCTGTCAACGATTTCGAGGAACTATCATGGCAAATGAAAAGGATGCCGCACCGCGCTCGCGTGGAAGGCCTTCGGCCCCGGAGGCGGAGCTGCGCGCGGCGGCGGTTGAGGCCACTTTGGCGCTGTTGCTGACGCAGGGGTATGCCGCCACTACCGTGGACGCGGTGGCGAAACGGGCCGGTATGGCCAAGAAAACCCTGTACCGTTTTGCCGAGAACCGCGATGCGCTGGTGATGCAGGCGATAGCCAGCTGGACCGACGCTTTTCGGCCGGCGTTTGAACAGGATGCGCAGCGGGCGGCAGAGGTGCAGCCGCTGCTTGAGCAGGGTTTGCGCGCCATTGCGCATCACGTGCTGAGCGTGCAGGCGGTGGGGGTCTTTCGCCTGTTGCAGAGCGAGTTTCCTGGGCGGGAAGCCCTGTTGGCGGCCTATCAGCGTAACGGCATTGAACGCGGTCGGGCCATTGTGGCGGACTGGCTGCAGCGCCAACAACGGCACGGCTGGTTACGTGAGTTGGACTGTGCGCAGACCAGCGATCTGCTGCTGGCGATGGTGATGGCCGAACCCTTGCGCCAGATGGCGCTTGGACTGTTGCCGCCGGGCAGCGACATCGACACTCGCATTACGGCGGCGTTGACGCTGGTGCTGCCGGGGTTAGTACGGGATGCCATGGCTGCGCGGAATCGATAAATGTCACCGGTCCACTCACGTTGACCGATCCCCCCTTTTTACTGAGACGTTTCTGCCGCTTGAGTCGGCCCGGTAAGGAGGAGACAGATGAGCGCAGTCTGTTATCTGCTGGCCATCGCCCTGTTGGGTGACGGAGGGGCTGCGTTTTTTTCCGGCTGACTGCAAAGAGGTGTTGCTGATGGGACTGGCATCCTGCCTGTGATACTACAGCCTGACTACCGGTCGTTTCACCCATTCAGGACGGGTCATGGAAATAAAAAGGGCGCCTTCAGGCGCCCGGATAAAACAGGGAGTGTTTACAGTTTCGGCCCAGCGTTCACCAACTTTTCGCCTGCCGGAGTCACAGTGTATTTAGCGAAGTTATCGATAAAGCGCTGTGCCAAATCCTGCGCTTTTTCCTGCCACAGCGATTCGTCGGCGTAGGTTTTGCGCGGATCGAGGATCGAAGGGTCAACGCCCGGCAGCGCCGTTGGGACCGCCAGGCCGAAGATCGGTAGGGTGAAGGTCTCGGCGTGCTCAATCTCGCCGTTCAAAATCGAATCGATAATGCCGCGGGTGTCCTTGATGGAGATACGCTTGCCGCTGCCGTTCCAGCCGGTATTCACCAGATAGGCCTGAGCACCGGCCGCTTCCATGCGTTTCACCAGCACTTCGGCGTACTGCGTCGGGTGCAGCGTCAGGAACGCAGCACCGAAACAGGCGGAGAAGGTGGGGGTTGGCGTGGTGATGCCGCGTTCGGTACCGGCCAGTTTGGCGGTAAAGCCGGACAGGAAGTGATATTGGGTTTGTTCCGGCGTCAGGCGAGAAACCGGTGGCAGAACCCCGAAAGCATCCGCCGTCAGGAAGATGATCTTCTTGGCGTGGCCAGCCTTGGACACTGGCTTGACGATGTTTTCGATGTGGTCGATCGGGTAGGAGACGCGGGTATTCTCGGTCTTGCCGGCGTCATCGAAATCAATGCTGCCGTCTGCCAGCACCTGCACGTTTTCCAGCAGCGCATCGCGACGAATTGCCTGATAAATTTCCGGCTCGGCCTGCTGCGAGAGCTTGATGGTCTTCGCATAACAGCCGCCTTCAAAGTTGAACACGCCGTCGTCATCCCAGCCGTGTTCGTCGTCACCGATCAACTGGCGCTTGGGATCGGTGGAGAGGGTGGTTTTGCCGGTGCCGGACAGGCCAAAGAATATCGCCACGTCACCCTGTTCGCCAACGTTGGCCGAGCAGTGCATGGAGGCAATGCCTTGCAACGGCAGCAGGTAGTTCATGATGGAGAACAGACCCTTTTTCATCTCGCCGCCGTACCAGGTGCCGCCGATCAACTGAATGCGTTCGGTCAGGTTGAAGGCGACGAAGTTCTCTGAATGCAGCCCCTGCTGTTGCCAGTCCGGGTTGGTGCATTTGGCGCCGTTCATCACCACGAAGTCCGGTTCGAAATCGACCAGTTCGGCTTCGCTCGGGCGGATAAACATGTTCTTGACGAAGTGCGCCTGCCAGGCCACTTCGGTAATGAAACGCACCTTCAGGCGGGTATCGGCATTGGCGCCGCAGAATGCATCCACCACGAACAGGCGTTTGCCGGAGAGCTGATTGCCCACCAGGGTTTTCAGGTGCTGCCAGACTTCCGGCGACAGCGGTTGGTTGTCGTTTTTGCCGGTGCCGTTATCGGACCACCAGACGGTATCGCGCGTGGTGTCGTCACGGACGATGTATTTGTCTTTCGGCGAGCGGCCGGTGAATTCGCCGGTATCGACGTTAACTGCGCCAAGCCGGGTCAGCGTACCGCGTTCCAGTGCCGGCAGGTCGGCGCGGGTTTCCTCGATAAACAGTTGTTCGTAACTTGGGTTATAAACGATCTCGGTAGCCTGATGGATACCGTAGCGGGCCAGCGTTTGTGGGGTAACAGCGGTTGAAGACATATCTACTTCCTTATCGGTTCTATGTCCGTAGCCTTTCAAGCCGGGGCATTGGCAAAGATGAAAGCCATACGGCATATATTATGTGCCTCACTCCCGCACGGTGCCGCGTGCAGAGAAGAAGCTCGGGTACAGCTGACCGGATTCAGCTAATTACTGCTCCGGTTCTCATTAATAAACGCACGGATTTTTACTTCCATCTATAGCATAGCAGCGAATTTTGACCTGATTAATTTAATTACAAAACGCTGACGATAATTAATTAAAACCAACATTGGTTGGGGCTCACAATATTGAATTAACGCGACGCAATTTAGTTTTGTATTTTTATTTTTTATCATATTGTCTGAGCTGTCCACTGTTTTTTCCATTATTAAAAAACGAAAATACGCAATAAAATTTATGATAAACAGTTGTTTTTGTTTGATAACGTTCTTCGCTTGTGGTCAGGCGAACCGTTCCGCACCGAACACTTGTCAGCAGGGTGAATAATGAAACAGATAAATGCAGAAGTTGCCTGTGAAAAAAATACGCCACTCCCTGATTCATCAGGATTAATTAATCAAATTCGACAAATGGATATCGGCGCGGTTCCGGTCGCGTTGTTTATCACTATTTGCGCCATTGTTACCGTGTCGGCCTACGCCAACTTCTTGCCGAAAAATATGATCGGCGGCCTGGCGGTGATTATGACGCTGGGTTTTGCGCTGGCGCATTTAGGCAAAAGTATTCCCGTGTTGCGGGATATCGGCGGCCCGGCCATTTTATGCCTGATGGTGCCTTCGGTTCTGGTTTACTTTAACGTCTTCCAGCCTAACGTGATGGGCACTGTCCATCTGCTGATGAAAGAAGCCAACCTGCTGTACTTCGTTATCGCCAGTCTGGTGGTGGGCAGCATACTCGGCATGAACCGGGTGATCCTGATCCAGGGCATGATTCGCATGTTCGTACCTTTAGTGGTCGGCACGGTAACGGCGGTCGTCACCGGGTTGCTGGTGGGCAAGCTGTTTGGCTTTACCTTCTACCACACCTTCTTCTTTATCATCGTGCCAATCATCGGTGGCGGCATAGGTGAAGGTATCTTGCCGCTGTCGCTGGCGTATTCCGCCATTTTGGGATCGACACCGGACGTTTACGTGGCGCAACTGGCACCGGCGGCGGTGTTGGGCAATATCTTCGCTATCGTCGCGGCTGGGGTACTGGCGCGTATCGGCCTGCAGCGCAAAGCGCTGAGCGGGGAAGGCATGCTGATCCGCTCGACGCAGGAAAATGCGGTGTTCGCCATCAAGGAAACCAACGGCACTGTCGATTTCCAACTGATGGGCGGCGGGCTGCTGGTGATCTGCGCCTTCTTTATCGTTGGCGGCCTGTTTGAACACATTGTGCATATTCCCGGCCCGGTGCTGATGATTCTGTTTGCCGTCCTGTGCAAATATTGCCGGGTGATCCCGGTCTCAATGGAAACTGGCGCGCACAGTTTTTACAAGTTCGTTTCCACCGCGCTGGTGTGGCCGCTGATGATTGGCCTGGGCATGCTGTATGTCCCCTTGGAAAGTGTGGTGGCGGTGTTTTCGGTGGGCTATGTGGTGGTCTGCGGTTCGGTGGTGTTGTCGATGGGCGTGGTGAGCTTCCTGATTGCGCCTTACCTGAAAATGTACCCGATTGAAGCGGCGATCGTCACCTGCTGCCACAGCGGGCTGGGCGGTACCGGCGACGTGGCGATCCTCTCCGCGTCCAACCGCATGGGGCTGATGCCGTTCGCGCAAATTGCCACGCGCATTGGCGGTGCTTCGACGGTGATTGGCGCGACCTTATTGCTGGGTTGGTTAATCTGAGCCCAACATTCATGATGGATAGCCGGGGGTGATTCCTCCGGTTTTTTATTTTGCTGTTGATAGGCCAAGGCAACAAAAAGAGTAATTTTTGGCAAAAACGCGATAATTCCTATTAATTTCATCGGGTCAGCCTGACATAGTAGCGCTCAGAAGGCCGGGCTTGCATACCTCGGGCTTCTGCCGAATCGCCAACCATTCCGGTTGGCGATTCACTTTCCATCTTTCAGCATGTTGATCGCCGCACCGATCAGGATCCGGCGTTCGATATCGTTGCTTTCAGCCAACTGCCGCGCCAGGTGCTTCGCCAGCGTTTCTACCGATAACACCTCGCCGCGATGGCGCAGTTGCATCACGCTGTCACCGATCAAACGGGCGACCTCATCCCACACGGGTTTTATCTCCTGCTCCGAGAACATCATCGTTTACCTCGGCTGGGTGATTTTTGGTCAATGTAGCAGTTGGGCCTGGGGTTCGCCACTGCACCGGTCGCACAACGCTAAAACCGGAAGCATAAAAAATAAGGCATCAGTGTTTCTTCTGGTTTTTTCGCCCAATACTTAGCTTGTCGAATATCTGGAGGGTGCGTGATGAAACTGGTCGATCAACTGGCGGAATACTATCGCCTGAGCCGGCGGGCAGAAGTGCAAAATCGGTTGTGCCGTCTGTGGTTGCCGCAGGGGGAGGCGCGAATAGCCTATCTGCGAGAGCTGCTGGAGCCGGTGGCTAAAACGCCGGGCGAACGGCGTAACTGAAAATAGCGCCGGCGTCCGGTTGGCGTTAACCGAAGACCATTGCCGCCCAGCGCAATAACAATAGGGCGACGCAGATTAACAACAAAATCAAAAACATCTTCCAGTGCTTGGTGCGCATGCGTTTGGTTGCCAAGGTGATCTCCTGTTCTATTGATCAGCTGAAATACCAGCCGCCGATAACAAAGAGAGCAATCACGACCAGCGCAATGACTTTTAATAAGTCACTGAAGGTGTCATCGGGGTCTTTGTCGTCATTTTTCATGTTACCGCCTGGCCGTAAGCCATGGTGTGGATGTCGTCCACAGTATGCCTGTTGTCCCGGCTCAGGCACAGAGATTTACCGTAAAAAGCCTGTAAATGGTATGGGTTTGCGTCGCCGTGCGGTGAATTCGGCAGGTGCAGGCGGCGGGGAATACGTTGTACTATTCTCTCTGCACAATGATTCATTTAATAAGGTAAGGCAATGGCAGACGCAATTCCAAAGAAATATGAGAACACCGAGCGTTGGGCGTTCGGCAACACCGAGCAGCAGGCTGATGATGTGGTCAAGCTGATCCTCAATGGTACCAAGACCGCCACCTGTTCCAATCTTGACGGGGAAGGTATCCCGCTGGCCGGCGACGTGTTTGTGGTCGTTGACGGTAAAAATGTTCCGATCTGTGCGGTAGAACTGACCACCGTGGAGATGAAAACCTACGATCAGGTTGATGAAGCGCATGCCTATGCCGAAGGGGAAGGCGATCGTTCATTGGCTTACTGGCGTAAAGAGCTGCAGAGTTTCTTTGAAGAGTACGACCTGTTTTCGCCGGATATGACGCTGGTGCTGATGAATTTCAAAGTGATAGAGATTTTCTGATTTGACGAGCGCGGTCCCCTACGTTTGCCAATGGGCGACGCCTGAACTGGCGGCCGATCTGATTGCCGGGCGTGCGACATTGGCGCAAGACGTCAACTGGGCGCGCAGCGGGGCGCGCGATCGGGCGGAATATATCGAATGGGCCAATCACGTTTGCGGCATGGCCTGCCTGAAAATGGTCCTGAGCCACCGTGACGGCGATGCGCCGCCGGTGTTGGAGCTGGCGCGCCGCAGCCTGCCGTACGGTGCCTATGTGCGTGAAGGCGAACGCATCAAAGGGCTGATCTACGCACCCTTCGTCGACTATGTGCGTGAGCAGTTTGCGTTGGACGCCGAGGTGCGGGTCGGCCTCGACGTGGAGGCGTTGCCGCAATTGCTGGCGCAGCGACGCTATTTTATGGCTTCGGTGCACCCAGGCATTCGCCAGCCCGATCGGCACCCGCCGCAGCGGGGAGGCCATCTGGTGCTGGTCACCGCGGTTGAGGCCGAGAACGTGACCTTTCACAATCCTTCCGGTGACAGCCAAGCCACGCGCCAACAGGTAACGCTGCCGCTGAGCCGTTTTGGCCGTTTCTTCGCCGGTCGCGGTATCGCCATCACATAAAAAACGCGCCGTGTTCCTTGCGGTACACGGCGCGTTTTTCAGTTCATCGTTGTTCATGCCAGCCGCATCACCCAGGCATCGGATTGCCGATCGTAATGCTGCTTAAACAGCAGCGAATGCTTGCCATCCAGCGTCGCCGGAATGCTGGTCTGTTCATCCCAACCGTCTAATTGCATGCACAGGTCGGGATCCGACTTGCAGGGGATGGTCAGCGTGCCGGCCTGCTCGGACGAGGAGGACAAATGCGCATCATCAACCTCAAAACTGCCTATTTTTACCACGGTTTTGCCCATTGGAACTCCTTGCTCGATCTTCTGGTATGAGGTATGACCAGTTAGGGTCACCTCTATGAGCATAGCCAAATGAGCAAAAAATGCCACATAAAAAATACAAACTGGCAACAATAGCCGCAAGCGACTAGCGCATAAGGCTAATATTCCACGACAAAGCTGAGATTGTCCTGATAGGCGCCGACCGGCTTTTCGGTTTGCGCAGAGTTAATCACCGCCAGATAGGGAATGCTCTGCGCCAGACCGGTACCGGCACCGCTTTGTTTGTTGGTGCTGTCCCAGACGGTGGTGGTATTGGGCAGGTAAATTTGATACTGCATAAAATTGCTGGTGCCGTTTTTCATCTGCCGCCAGCCGGTGACCGGGTTATTGCCGTTGGTGAAATAGGTGTTGTAACCCTCGGTTTTGGTGCAGGTAAGGGTGATGCTCTGGTTCACCGGGTTAAACTGGCCCACCAGCGCCATACTGCCAAAATTGACGTTCTGCGCGGTGCCAATCAGGCAGTCTTTGGTGATCACGGCGGTAATGGTCACGGTACTGAGCTTGTTGACGCCGTCCCACCAGATACACAGACCGAGCACGCCCAGGCCGCAGATGTGGTAGTTCCAGGTCAGGTTGACGGTATCGGTATAGGTGCCTGAGCGCACGTTAGCCCCGGCGGTGGTCCTGACATACAGCGGGAAATTGACGTTGGAGGAGATGAGGATCAGCGACAGCAGGTTCAATGAGCTGTAATCGATGGTTTGCCCGACGCTATACGCGTATTGGTAATTCGAATCGGGGTAAATCAGGTACGGAATTTGATCGCCGGAGCCGTCGGCGTTGGCTATCGCCATATTGTGGGTGGTCGAGGTGATTTTCACCGTTACGGTGTTTTGCGACAGCAACGACAGGCCGAGGCCGGTGCAGTTCAACCCGGCGGTGCCCTGGGCGCTAGTCTGGCCGTTGTAGACGGTAAAAGAGCTGCCGCCAGGCAGCGTCACGCTGCCATTGGTGGTGGCGCAGTCAGCCAACGCCCGCTGGCTTGCCAGAAGCATCAGCGTCAGTAATATCGCTTTGAATCCCCGAATCATATCTTTCTCCATAATGGGTTACTGGCAAACGATCGGCCCGATGCTCTGGATGCCCTGCGTTTTTGTCAGGCTGAACTGCGCCTGACAAGGTGCGCCACCGTCTGCGGGGATAACGCTCAACCGGTTGTGCTGCTGCACCGGATCCAGATAGGCCATGCCGTCCCAACCGACATAGCTGCGTTGACTGCCGCCGATAACTGCAACCTCACTGCCGTTGGCCAGCGGTTTGCCTTGCGCATCGACCAGTTTGACGTCGGCGGCGGCGATCTGCTGGACCGGAAAATCGACCAGGAAACCGCTGTGATCGCGGATCGCCACAGTTTTCTCGACGGTAGGAATGGCAACGTCCGCAGGCAAATTGAGCGGGTCGATCTGGAATTTGGCGTGGTAATACGAGGTCACGGTCGGCACCAGCAGATAGCCTTTGGCGTTGGTCACGCCGATCAACTGATTTTCATAGCGCACCGGAATGTCCGGATAGCCCTGGGTTGAGACCAGCGCGAAGGCGTCGTTGATGGTGTTGGTGGCGTAGAGATCGCTTTTCATCATGACCAGCGAACCGCTCACTTCTCCCCAGCGGGTATAGTCATCGCTGTTGCCGTACATCCCGGCGCGGGCCTCGAGCAAGCGGGTGCGCCAGGTCATGTCGGCCTGACGGTAGCTGTTGCTGGCTTGTCCGTCCGCGTAGGCCAGGTTCCAGCCCAGGCCGCCGTCGGTCGGTGCGGCGCGGCTGTAGCTGACGCGTTCGCTCCACCGATTGTTGTTGTCGCGGGAAGCGCTGACGCTGGCGGTGCCCCAACTGTCGAAGGGAATGGAGAGCTGTAGCTGGGTGCTGTAACCGCTGCTGCCGATCTCCCGGTTGACCGAGGCATACAGGCTCATGTTACGCCATAACGACAGGCTGTAGGAGAAGTTGACCAGCCGGGTGCGCGTGCCGATAGCGTCACGCACGTCGAAATAGCCGGCGCCAATGCTGCCGGCGCGGCCAAGGCCGAGGCTGCCGGTGAGTTGATCGGTACGGCGGCTCAGGCGGTAGTCGCTTTTATACACCGAAATATCGCCAAAGCCCGCGCTACGCAGGACGCGCTGGGCATTGAGGCTGAAATACCGGTTGCTGTAGGTGTAGCCGATGCTGCTTTGATCGCCCCGGTTACGGGTATATTGGTAGACCGGCTGTTGATCGGGCTGCGGCAGCGATTTGCCGGTCAGCGGATCGTAATAGTTCATCTGCCGCGAAGGGTGATAATCGTTAAACGCGCTGTCGCCGGCTTGGCTGTAGCTGTACGACGCGTTGAGCACGCCCCACTGGCCGAGGCGGATATCGGCACCTGCACCGCCCACCGCCAGTTCCGCCGCCGCTTCGGCGCGGCCTTCCATCGTCAACCAATCCGTGACGCCGTAACGCCCGCTGCCGGTTGCAACCCACTGGCCGTAATCGGCTGAATTCAAACCATAATTGCGGCGCAGGGCACCGGTGGACAGGCTAAAGTCGCTCATGCCGGCCTGCAACAGGTTGCTGGCGACATAAAACGGCACCAGGGTGCTGACCTGGCGGCCAAGAGCGTCGGTGGTGACCACTCTGGCTTCGCCGGCGCCGTTGATGTACGGCACCGTATCCAGGGTGAAGGGGCCGGGATTGACGCTGGTGGTGCTGTTTTTATAGCTGTTGATATACAGATCGACGCTGCTGGGCACCGCCGCCTGGCCGGAAAACTGCGGCAGCGGATAGGTGATCAGGTCTGGGCGGGCGGTAAAATTACGCGCCAGTTGGATGCCGCCAATACGCACGGCGCTGCTCCAGGGCAGTGAACCGGTGGTGAGATCGCCGGCGGTATAGCTGAGCAGACGCTCATCATCCGTGTAACGCCACTGGCTGTCGTAGCGAATATAACGGCTCTCCTGGCTATCGCTGCTGGATCGGTTAAAGCTTCCACGGAAAATGCCGGTGTTCGCCACCACGCCAAAACCGTCAAACAGCCGCTGTTCGCTCCAGGCGGAAAGGTAGCCCGGCTGGCCGTTGACGTTGCTTTGGCTGGCGTAAACGTCGTAATTGAACAGCAGGCCGAGGCTGCTTTGCGCCGGCAGGCGATCCAGCGGATTCTGCGCGTTGAATTTTTGTTTGGGCAGCCAGTCGTTGGGGATGTTGATCAGCAATTGCTGGGTTTCGCCGCTGTAAGTGACATCCACCTGCTTCAACAGATCGACCGCAATTTCTTTTGCCTGCTTGTCCGTCACCGGCAGACCGGCGTCGATCAATTGCTGCGGCGTGAGGTAATAGTGGCCGCCACGGTAGTTCACCGGCACCACTTTGCCGGTCTGGCGGCCATTGACCACCGGCTCCAGATACAGGGTGGTATCCGGCATGCTGATGGCGCTGGGCGGCGGCGGCAAATCATCGGCGTGCGCCAGCGGCGCCCACGGCGTGGCCACCGCGCAGAGTATGGCGAATGCCAACGGCTTCAGCCCGAATCCGTTGCTCCTGAGTGACGGCGTCCCTGTTAACCGCATGTGAAACTCAGTAAGACGAGAAGGTTATCGGTTGTTTATTGTCATTGACCGTGGCCTGCAGTTTACCGCTGCTGAAACTGCCTGAAGGCGGCACGGCAAAGCGCATTTGCGAACCGGGCAACACGTAACCCATCAACCCGGCATTGAGCGTTTTTCCCTGTATCGTCACTTTGGAGATGCGTGCGTGCACGATGCCCTGATTACGCACCTCCAGCCAACGTTGGCTGCTTTGCTGCAATAGCCGGTAGCTGAGTTGCGGTTGGTTGGCGGTGGCGTAGTCGCGCGGTTTTTCAGAGTCCGGCTTGGTCCAGACGCCCTGGCCGCTGACAAACAGCGGCACGGAATAACGCATCTGGAATTTCAACCCCATCTGGGCGCCGGCGGGCGTGGATGAACTGTCGTTTTCTTTTACCGGCACTTCATCAATCAGAATGCGGTAGGCGCGTTCCTGGCCGGCGGGCGGCGGGGTCTGCTTAATCAGCCGGATCAGTTGGCGCTTGCCCGGCGCTATCGAAGCGACCGGCGGGCTGGCGATCACCTCGCTTTGGTTACTGTAATCGTCTTTGCCGTCGATTTGCCTCCAGCCAAGCACCCGTACCTGCATATAGACCGGTTTAGTGTCGCGGTTTTCCAACCACAGCGCCGTGGCGGGTTGTTGATCTTCAATCACCGGATCGATGGGCCAAATCAGAATCGACGCTGCGGCCAGTGCCTGTTGCTGGCCGACAAACAGCAACGCTGCCGTCAACGGCAGACGGAAGGGGATACGCATAGCTAAATCCTTATTCAAAATACTTAATAAGTTACCGTCAGTAAGACCGTATCGTTGTAAGTGCCACTGGTGGGCAAGGTACTGGCCGAAAACAAACGGGCATAAACTTTTATTTCCTGAGTGCTGCCGGTGGCGGCGATCACTTGCGCAGTGCCGCCGTTGCCGCCATCGCCCCACGGCGTGGAGTAGTTGTTGTCCTGGTAGAGTTGATAAAGCAGCGTCTCCGTGGTCAGGGTATTTTTTAGTTTGCGCCCTGCGGAGATGGAACCGGTGATGTTGTTGCCGATGCCAAGCGCCAGCGTGACGCTCAGGCCCGGGTTGCAACGTAGCAGCACTGAACCGGCCCCGGCGCTGGAAACGATGCTGACATTGCTGGCCAACGAAGAGATCTGACCAAAGCTGAGGGTGCCGAAGGTGGTGACATCGCTGTTGCCGCTGCCCAAGACGCAACCTTTCACTACCGTCGCATTGACGGTAAACGGCGTGCTCTTTTGCAAGTCGTTGACGCCGGTGTCACCGATTACCGGGGCCGCCGTCATCCCGAGCAGCAGCCCGCAGGCTGAAATGCGCATTGCCTTTACCAATTGATGGTCACCTGTACGGTATCGGTGTAGCTGCCGACCGGCGGGGTGGATTGCACCGGGATCATGCCATACACCGGCAACCAGTTATCCTGGCCGTTAGCGGTTTGCGACACCCCGTTCAGGTTATCCCAAATGACGCTATGGGCGCTGTTGGTATACAGGTTGTAGTTTACCCGCTGACTGGCGGCGCTTTGCATGTAACGGGCTGCGGTGTTGCCGCTTTGCCCACCGCTGAGCAGCACGTTGTAGCTGGTACCGTTGTTGCATTTTACGCGGATGGCGCCGGCATTTTGTTGCCCGGCTACGCTGACGGCGGTAGTGAGAAAATACACCGTGCCAAAGTTCAGCGAGCCGAAGCTGACGTTGCCCCCCGAGCTGCTGCCGGCTTCGCACGCATTCAGCAGAGTGGCGCTGACGCCAATATTGGCGGTTTTGCTATCGGCATAAACCGCCAGACTTAACGTCAGTAATCCGCAACCGAAAACCGCCTGCCGCACCCTTACCAGGTTACCGTCATCGTCACGGTATCGTTATAGGTATCGGCCGCCGGAGTGCTGCCCGCAGCCGGGACACGGCCATAGACAATCAGAGGAACTGCCGCGCCGGTGCCGGTGCCGGTTCGGGCGTTGGCGCCGCTGCCCCAGGCGGTAGCGCGGGCTTGATCCTGGTAGAGGTTGTAATTGATAAAGGCGCCGGCGGCGCTGGCCATGCGGCGCTGAGTGCCGGAGGTCACGTGCAGTCCGTTGTCCAGCGCTACGGTATAGTCGGTCCCGCTGGTACAGGTCAGCGACAGCGTGCCTGCGCCGCCGGAACCGGTTGCGCTGGCGTCGATAATATTTGCAAGCGAGGAGTAGGTGCCGAAGCTGATGGAGCCAAAATCATTGACTGAGCCGCTGCTGTTTCCGCCACCCACTACGCAACCTGCGCCGATGGTTAACGTCACCCCCAGGTTGCCCTGAATGGTGCCTGCTGCATGGGCTGCGCCGTTTGCGCACAGCAGGGTTGCTACCGAGGCCAATGCCACCAGAGTTTTTTTCATTTTTTGTTCCTTGCTGTGCCAGAGAGATCCGCAAAGCGCCATCCGGAAAGGCTGAACGCATTAATTTCTTTATAGGTTAATTAATAGGATAAGAATTCAGAATTGTCTTGGTGGGGGGGGCTAAAAATTTTCTTTATTTTGAAAGGTATCAATATTGCGCAGTCTGGGAAGCGCAATGTCGTAAACGTAGAATCATTAGAAGGGTAATACTTACCGTTAGGAATATTATTAACGGTATTAATTGGCCGGGATTTCCCGGCCAACTTATACATTATTGATGGAAATCCAAAGCGCCGTCGCGGACCAGTTCGCGCGGCAGATTGTTTTTAATCCGGCTGCCGATGCGTTTGGCGATACCCAGCGGCTGCTGTTGGTAGGTCACTATGCATTCATCGCTCTGCGGCGGTGTTTCCGGATACAGATCGCGACCGTGATACCACTCTTGCGCCAGCGCGGCGTCCAGCTCGAAACGCTGTTTGCCGTCGGCGGTGGCCAGCGCGATGACGGCTTCATGCTGCCAGCGATACCCTTTAGGGAAAGACTCTGCCAGCTTCACCCCAATACGCGAGAAGCGCACTTTGCTGATCAGCGCCTCCAGTTCGGCAGGGAACAGCCAGATCTCTTTATCGCGCGCCCACAATCGGCTGGTTTCATCCCAGGTGAGGCCGGAGGCCGCAGCGGCCTGGCTAACCACGGCCGAATCCTTGCCGGAAAGCGGGGTGAACGGGAATTTGCCCAGCTTGTAACTCGGTTTCGGCAACGGGGTAACAGAGTGGTTCTTGCGCAGGCGTGCCACGAAGAACCCCTCGCTGTCGTAGATCTGCGGGAAAACATGCAGGAAACCTTCGGCGGTTAGCGCCTTTTCCGCACCGGGGAACAGCTCGCCCAGCGGTTCAATGCTCACCGCATCGCCATACGCCGCCAGCAGGCCGTTGACGATTTGTTGATTTTCCTGTGCGTTGAGCGTGCAGGTGGAGTAGACCATGACGCCGCCTGGGGCCAGTGCATGGAAAGCGCTGTCGATCAGTTCGCGTTGGGTTGCCGCAATAGCGGTAACGCTTTCCGGCGACCAGTTGCTCATGGCGTCCGGATCTTTGCGCACCACGCCTTCGCCGGAGCAGGGGGCGTCCAGCAAAATGGCATCAAAGCTTTCCGGCAGCGCCGCGCCGAACACCCGGCCGTCAAAGTGGGTCAGCGCGACGTTTTTTACGCCACAGCGGCTGATGTTGGCGTGAAGGACTTTAACCCGGCTGGCTGAGTATTCGTTGGCCACGATACCGCCCTGATTGTTCATCAGCGCGGCAATCTGGGTGGTTTTGGAGCCCGGGGCGGCGGCGACGTCCAGCACCCGACGCGGTTTTTCCCGATCGGCGAACAGGGCGCTGACGGGCAGCATTGAACTGGCTTCCTGAATGTAAAACAGGCCGCTCAGGTGCTCCGCCGCGCTGCCAAGCCGCAACTCTTCATCCTCACGCTCGATCCAAAAACCTTCCGCACACCAGGGAATGGGCTCCAGCCGCCAGTCATAATCTTGTACCAACGCCTGAAAATCGGCGACGCTGATCTTCAACGTATTGACCCTCAGGCTGCGGCGCAGCGGGCGTTGGCAGGCGGCTATAAAATCGTCCATCGACAGTTCGGCGGGCATAATGGCGCGCGTCGCGTCGAGAAACGCGGGAGGCAAAAAAACGGAGGCAGGTTTGGCCACGGGGCGAGCTCTCTGGCAGCAATCGAAATAAGGGCGGGATTCTAGCATAAAACGGGCCGACAGGGGGAGTGGGGCCCCCTGCCGGCATTGGGTTACGCGCTTAATCCCTTGGGATTGCGGTACCCCATTCTTTCCAGTCTTTCGGCTCTTCCGCATTCAGCATGAAGTGCTTGTTCGGCGTCGATTTAGGCGCCAGCGGAATGGTTGGCGGGGTGGCGAAGGCAATGCCGCCGCGGATGAACTGCTGGAAGGTGCCGCTCTTGATCACGCCGCCGGTCAGGCCAAACTGCAAGTTGTAGCCGGAGGCCAGCCAGAACACGCTATTGTTGCGCACCAGGTGCTGATATTTCTTGCTGATGCGCAGCGCAACGTGAACGCGATCGGACATGGCGCCGAGATAGAAACCGGTGATGGTGCCTACTTCCATGCCACGGAACAGCACCGGCGTGCCGACTTGCAACGAGCCGGTTTCCGCTGCGTCGAGGATCACGCTCAGGCCGTCCAGATAGCGTGAGTCGGTGATGCTGGCTTCCTGCAGTTCGAAGCTGCGCAGTTCGCGGCCGCGGCCTGGTTCAACGTTGATATACGGCTGCAGCAGCGTATCGAGGTTGCTGACCCCCGCGGCGGAAATTTCCGGCGACACTACGGAGAAACGGCTGCCCAGACGCGCGAAGGTCTGTACGTATTCCGGATACAGCACCGCCTTGGCCAGCACTTCATTGCGCTCCGGCGCCAGTTTAAGCGAATCCACCTGGCCAATATCGATGCCGAGATAACGCAACGGCATGCCGGGCGACAGCTTGCTGGCATCGTAAGTTCTCAGGACAATCTGGCTGCCTACCGCGCGGGCGGCGGTTTCATTGGCATACAGTACGCGTTTGGCGCCTTTATCCAGCGTCACGCCCTGCAGATTGTCGAAGCTGATGGCGCCTTTCAACGCCCGGTTGAGCGGCGAAGCTTGTACCGTCAGGCCGCTGCCGTTCAGTTGCACCTTGGCGCCGCCTTCGGCCCAAAAGATGCTTTCGCTGGTCAGCAGTTTGCGGTATTCCGGGCTGATATAGACGTCCACCTCAAACTCGTTGGCTTTCGGGCGAACGTTAACAATCTCGCCCACCTGGAATTTGCGGTACAGCACCACCGAGCCGGTCTGCACGTCCGGCAGGCTGACGGCGTTCAGCGTAAGGGTTGGCGTTGGGCTGTTGCCGATAATGCCGGCTTCGGCCTTCTCGGCGTTGGCATACAGCGGATACTGGCCAACCGGCTCGCCCTTGCTGCCGGGGATGATGCGTACGCCACCGTCCAGCCACTCTTGCGCGCTGGCACCCAGCACTTCCATGCCGTCGATCCCCAGCTTGACGTCGACGCGGCTGTTGACCACGAATTTGCTGTCTTTATGCAGCAGACGGCGGTATTGGGCTTCGACGGCGGCGGTAAATACTACGCCGCTGTCGGTCAATGCGCGGCTCATCACCTGGCCGACTTTAACTCCATGCACAATCAGCGGCTGCCCTACGTCGATGCCGTAGCTTTGCGGGGCGTTGAGCGTTACGGTCAGCACACCCGGCTGTTGCAGCAGGGTTTCGCTGCTGTCGAGTACGTTGAAATGCTGCTGCGGTTCACCGTCGCCCGGCACCAGTTCCAGGGTATTGCCGGTCAGCAGTTGGCTGATTTTAGCGTCGTTAAGGCTGAGGCGCGGGCTGCGCATCACAATACGCGTTCCGCTGCGCATCAGATCCACCACCGAGGGATCGACAGTCAGTTCGCCGCTGACCTTACTGTCCTGCTGCAGCGTCAGCTTGGTCAGGGTGCCCACCTGCAGCCCCTGGTAAATCAGTGGGGTGCGGTTCTCGCTGAGGTTATTGCCGCTCGGCAGATCAAGCGTAATGTTCACGCCGCGTTGGCTGTGCGCCAGATCCGGGTACAGGTCATAGCTTTGGTCGGCCTTGGCTTGCTGGCCGTCCGGCGGCGAGTCAAAGGCGATTGCGCCGTTGACCAGCGCCGCCAGGCTCTCAACCTGCACCGAGGCGCCCGCCAGGCTGAAATCGCCCTTAAAGCCTGAAACATTCCAGAAGCGGCTGTTACCTTTCACCAGATTGGCGAAGCGGCGGTCGATCAGCACGTCGACAGTGACGCCCTTATTACCTTCGGCGATGGTGTAGTCGTAGACTTTGCCGACCGGAATTTTACGGTAATACACCAGCGAACCGGTATTGAGCGAACCGAGGTCGTCGGCATGCAGGTGAATCATCAGTTCACCGGTATTCAGACGGTATTTGGGCTGGGTATCGAGTGCGGTGAAATGGGTTTGCTCTTTGCCGCTGCCCGGCATCATACCGATGTAGTTACCGCCGACCAGCGCGTCCAGACCGGATATCCCGGCCAGTGAAGCCTTTGGCGTAACCAGCCAGAATTGGGTGCCTTCGCGCAGCGAGTCTTCCAGATCGCTCTTGATGCTGGCTTCAACCACAATGCTGCGCAGATCCTTGCTCAGGCTGATGGACTGCACTGTGCCGACTTCCACCCCCTGATAGCGCACAGGAGTACGGCCCGCGACGATGCCCGCCGCAGACTGGAAATCGATGGTGACCGTGCTGCCGCGTTCCTGAAAGTTGGTATAAACCAACCACCCCGCGATCAGCAGGGCGATAAACGGCAGTAACCAGAATGGCGAAATGCGGCGCTTGTTTTTGACCCGCGCTTCAGTCGGTGTATTCGGCGTTTCCTGTTGCATGTGCATCCCAAATCAATCGGCTATCCAGCCACTCTACGGCAAGAATAGTTAAAATGACCGCAGAACCAAAGTAAAAGGCTGCCGGCCCCATAGTAAAAGATAACAGTTGGTCGCGATTCACCAGCGACATCATTAAGGCAATAACGAACAGATCGAGCATGGACCAGCGACCGATCCAGGTGACCAGCCGCAGCAGACGAATGCGCGTCTTCAGGCTGTGCGAGGTCTTGAAGTGTATGCTGAACAGCAGGGTGATCAGCACTATGACTTTGGTGAAGGGGACCAGCACGCTGGCGATAAAAACGATAGCGGCGATCGGGGCGTTGCCGGAGGTCGCCAGCGACACTACCCCGGAGAAAATGGTGTCTTCCAATCGTGCGCCGTTGGCGTAGACGATTGAAATTGGCAGCAGGTTGGCCGGGATCAGCAAGATCATCGCCGCAATCAGCGCCGCCCAGGTTTTTTGCAGGCTATAGGGCTGGCGATGACACATGGGAATATGGCAGCGCGGGCAGCGTCCCCGCTCGTCCGGATAACCGGTGAAATGGCACGACAGGCACACATACAGCGCCGCCGGCGGGCCTTCCGGTTGTTCCTGCGGGTAATAACGTTCCCACAGCTGTTCCAGATTGACGTGGATCAGGGTCAGGATGCTGAGCAGAGTGAGCGACAGGTAGGCGATCAGCGCGCTGCCGGCCTGGATATCGGCATACTCTTTGACTTTGATCGCCGCCACCGCCATGCCGATCAGATAAATATCGAGCATCACCCATTCTTTCAACCGTTCCAGCATCAATAATACCGGACGCAAATTCATGCCGAACGCGTGCCCGAAACGCAGATAAAGCAGCGACAGCGCCAACGTCAGCGGGGCACCCAGGGTACAGAATGCGACCATGCTGGCGGTAAGGGGATCGCCCTGGCGACTCATCTGCCAGATGCCTTCCAGCAGGCTGGCGTCGATGCGGGTGCCTAACAGGCGGATGCTGATCAAGGGTTCGCTGAAGGCGAACGGCATCAGCAACAGCATGGCGACCGCCATGGCGGTCAGGCGGGTCATCGACCAGTCGCGGCCATGCACCACTTTAGCATTGCAGCGCGGGCAGTAAGCGGCTTGATTGCCGTTCAGCGGCGGCAACACGAACAGCAGGTCGCATTCGCAACAGCGCTGGTGGCGTGCTTTGGAAAGAGGGCCGGTGATCGCGTGTATTTTCATCATGACAAAGCTGCTCTAAAGCCCGCCGGAGGGGTAGCGTGGCTGAAAAATAAACCTGCTGTAACCCGCTTCGGGTAACGCGCGGCGCGGTAAACAGGGTTTCTGCGAGGCAAACATACCTTGCCCGGCAGGGGTTTGTGAAGCAACAGATGAATAACCCGATGGCTATACGCATTTTTTGTAGGAAGCACAATGCGGACCGGCGATCGTCACTGCGTTTTCTGGGGTGGCCTTTCTGGACATGGCTTCATTATAGCCACGGCGGCCATTTGCGGGCTGCCGGCAGGGCAATGAAGGGGTGACATTGAGCGTCGTTGAACGTCATAACTACCAATGCATTGATATTAAAAGAATAAAGTTCATGGCGGTTGACCCGTCGTTCCTTGCGCTAACTCCCTGTTTCAAAACGTCTCATGATTGCTTTGGACAACGCGACGCAATAGCAATTATGCTGGGGGCAAGCCGACAGGAAAATGGCAAGACAGCGAAACTACCTGCATGATATACAATAGAAAATCAAATCTATTGCCGCTTGCATACATTATGACTGGTTCCTGTGTTTCGCTCTCTATTCGGCACGGGAACAGATAACCATGGTTAACTAATGACAAAAGAAGAATTCTACGCGGAATTAAAACGCGATTTGAGTGCGCTGCTCGACGGGGAAACCAACTTCATTGCCGCACTGTCCAACGCCAGCGCGTTGATTAATGAGCGTCTCGACGACGTCAATTGGGCCGGCTTTTACCTGATGGACGGCAACCAACTGGTGCTCGGTCCGTTCCAGGGGAAAATCGCCTGCGTGCGCATTCCGGTGGGCAAGGGCGTATGTGGAACCGCAGTGGCGGAAAATCGCGTGCAGCGCGTTGGCGACGTCCACGCGTTCCCTGGCCACATCGCCTGCGACGCGGCCAGTAATGCGGAAATCGTACTGCCGCTGCGGGTTAGCGGTCAGATCATCGGCGTTCTTGATATCGACAGCACAGTTTATCAACGTTTCGACGAACAGGACCAACAGGGCCTGGAAGCAGTGGTGGCGGGGCTTTGCGTGCAACTGGAACACTGTGATAGTGCGAAATACATCACTGTGACGGCAAGTTGATCTACGGTTAACGTGGCATTTACCGATGACGTCATTATAATGACGCCTGTTCATGCCTGTGGCTTGTTGGCAACCCGTTGTAATCAGGAAATTTCATGGAAAATCAACCTAAGTTGAACTCTAGTAAAGAAGTCATTGCTTTTCTTGCCGAGCGTTTTCCGCTCTGCTTTAGCGCCGAGGGCGAAGCTCGCCCGTTGAAAATCGGTATTTTTCAAGATCTGGTAGAGCGTGTTCAGGGGGAAGAAAGCTTAAGCAAAACGCAATTACGTTCTGCACTGCGCCTGTACACCTCAAGCTGGCGTTATCTGTACGGTGTCAAAGTTGGCGCGCAGCGCGTCGATCTGGACGGTAATCCGTGCGGTGAGCTGGAACAGCAGCATGTCGATCATGCCCGCCAACAGCTTGAAGAAGCCAAAGCGCGCGTTCAGGCACAGCGTGCCGAACAAAATGCCAAAAAACGTGAAGCTGCCGGTGAATCAGCCGATGCCGAGCCACGCCGTCCACGTCCAGCCGGTAAAAAACCTGCTGCGCGTCGCGAAGGCGGAGCTACACCGGAGAACCGCAAGCCGCGCCCACAAACTCGCCCACAGCAAGCTCGTCAACCTCGTGCAGCAAAAGAGGAAAGCCAGCAGCGTCATGTGCCAGTCACGGATATCTCTAAACTGCAAATTGGCCAAGAAATCAAAGTCAGAGCAGGCCAGAGCGCGATGGATGCAACCGTACTTGAAATCGCTAAAGATGGCGTACGTGTGCAGCTCTCTTCCGGTCTGGCGATGATTGTGCGCGCAGAACACTTGCAGTTCTGATACGGAGGCCAACCAAGGCATGAACAAATTTGTCAGATTAACAGCAGTCGCGGGTCTGTTGTGGGCGGGTGTCAGTTACGGAGCGGATACAGCCAACATCCGCATCGATCAACTGCCTCAGCTTCATCAGGAACCGCAGCATGCTACTGTGAGTGAGCGCGTAACCTCGCGCTTCACTCGCTCTCATTACCGTCAGTTTGCCCTCGATGCGGATTTTTCAGGCAAGATCTTCGATCGCTACCTGAATATGCTGGACTACAACCATAACGTGTTGCTGGCCTCCGACGTGGCGCAGTTCGCCGACAAGCGCAATCAACTGGGCGAAGAACTGAAAAGCGGTAAGCTGGATACGCCATATGCGCTGTACAATCTGGCTCAGAAACGCCGTTTTGAGCGTTACACCTATGCGTTGTCGTTGCTCGAAAAGCCGATGAACTTTACCGGCAACGAAACTATCGATCTCGACCGCAGCAAAACGCCGTGGCCGAAAGACAAGGCCGAACTGGACAGCCTGTGGGATGCGAAAGTCAAATATGACGAGCTGAACCTCAAGCTGACCGGCAAAACCGACAAAGAAATCCGCGAAACGCTGACCAAGCGCTATCAGTTCGCCATTAAGCGCCTGACGCAAAGCAACAGCGAAGACGTGTTCCAACTGGCGATGAATGCCTTTGCGCATGAGATCGACCCGCACACCAACTATCTCTCCCCGCGCAACACCGAACAGTTCAACACCGAGATGAGCCTGTCATTGGAAGGCATTGGTGCGGTGCTGCAGATGGATGACGATTACACGTTGATCAACTCCATGGTACCGGGCGGCCCGGCCGCCAAGAGCAAGGCGATCACCGTGGGCGACCGCATTGTCGGCGTCGGTCAGACGGGTAAACCTGTGGTCGATGTTATCGGCTGGCGTCTGGACGACGTGGTTTCCCTGATCAAAGGGCCGAAGGGCAGTAAAGTCCGCCTGGAAATCCTGCCTGCCGGCAAGGGCACCAAAACCCGCGTTGTTACGCTGACCCGCGAACGTATCCGCCTGGAAGACCGTGCGGTGAAAATGACCATCAAGACCGTCGGCAAAGAGAAAGTCGCGGTGATGGACATTCCTGGCTTCTACGTGGGCCTGACCGATGACGTGAAAGTGCAACTGCAGAAGATGGCCAAGCAGAACGTCAAGAGCCTGATTATCGATCTGCGGACCAACGGCGGCGGTGCGCTGACCGAAGCGGTCTCGCTCTCCGGCTTGTTCATTCCGAGCGGCCCGGTGGTGCAGGTGCGTGATAACAACGGCAAAGTGCGTGAAGACGCGGACACCGACGGCGTCGTTTATTACAAAGGCCCGCTGGTGGTGCTGGTTGACCGTTTCAGCGCCTCGGCTTCCGAGATCTTTGCCGCAGCGATGCAGGACTACGGCCGTGCGCTGATCGTCGGTGAACCGACCTTCGGTAAAGGTACCGTGCAACAGTATCGCTCGCTGAACCGCATTTACGATCAAATGCTGCGGCCGGAATGGCCGGCGCTGGGCTCGGTGCAATACACCATCCAGAAGTTCTATCGCGTTAACGGCGGCAGCACCCAGCGTAAGGGCGTAACGCCGGATATCCTGATGCCTACCGGTGTCGATCCAGCGGAAACCGGTGAGGCGTTCGAAGATAATGCCATGCCTTGGGACAGCATCAATGCGGCTACTTACAGCAAAACTGGCGACCTGACCGCGTTCGATCCTGAACTGCTGAAGGACCATGAGCAGCGTATCGCCAAGGATCCGGAGTTCCAGTACATCGCGCAGGACATCGCCCATTACAAGGCGTTGAAAGACAAGCGTAACATCGTCTCACTCAATCTTGCTCAGCGCGAGAAAGAGAACCACGATGATGACGCTACCCGTTTGCAGCGCATCAACGATCGTCTGCAGCGTGCCGGTAAGAAACCGTTGAAGGCGTTGGAAGATTTGCCGAAGGATTACCAGGAGCCGGACCCATACCTGGATGAAAGCGTGCATATCGCGCTGGATCTGGCCCACCTTGAACAGGCGCAGCCAACCCAGCAGCCGGCGGCGAAGTAACGCAGCCGGGTAAATAAAAAAACGCACCTTCGGGTGCGTTTTTTGTTGTCATTTTCTATTGATTTTATTGGCTTTTATGTTTTTGTGTCCACGATATGACCACGCTTGTAGGCTGTTGACCTCATTGCGGCCCCGTTGTCCACATTTTGCCATCTTCGACACATGGCTAATTCTCTGCATGTATAAAGATCCTTTCTCTGCAACGTTGCAAAAGTTTCACAGCGTCCCAAATCGTCCACAACCCGCGCCACAACTGACCATAAGCTTCTTCTGAGCTATTTGGCTGTAGTGATCTGTTCACGCTTAGATCCTCACGGAAAGCAAAAGAGATCCTTTTATTTCATCAAGTTAACTTTTCAAACCTTCGCCGTGCACTTGTCTGGCGTTGCAAATCGTTGAAAAACATTGCAATGCGTGCAACGGCGTTTCTTCCGCAAAGCCTCAGGCGTGGCGCGGGCTGGCGGTATCAATTGCAGAAAAGATCCTTTGCAAAAATTTCTCAACACGAAACGGGCAGGCGGGTGCGGTGTAGTCCGGTTTCCGTGGCGCGGCGGCTCCGTGCCGTGGGTTTCCGTGCATCCTGTGGAGTGTGATGCTGCGTTTTGCTTTTCGTTGTGGGTCGGTAGGTAAGAACTTCATCACGTAGTGGTGGCACGCTGAGGGGGCAATACGAGTGGGGAGCTGAAAGCGCTCTGTGATGGGCAAAAAAAACCGCCCGGGGGCGGCTAATTTATACTGGGTTAGGACGATACCTAAAAATGGCTTCTCGTATATCCTCGGCAAAAGGCTCTTTACCGGTATATCCTACTTTGTAAATATCCCCATCATCAGATACGTATTCTAAAACAGTAAACATTACTTCCCTTAGATGGGGAGCTGCGGGGGTTGGGATAAAATTGAATTGCCACAAGTGTGGCTCAATCTTACGCACCTCGCCGCCCCATCCTTCACCGAATAACATAATATCGTTCATGTCTTTTCCATTCAGCTATAGAGTTGGCTCAGTATAACTTTGTTCATTATCGGTGGCACACCGTTATTCGATAAGGTGGGCGTACTTGCCTTTTAGTTCGTTGGCCGTAGCTGACTTTGGCCTATCTGGCTGCGGTTGGTAGGGGGGCCGGTGTTACTGTGGGTGTACCTTGCGGTACGCTGCGCCAGTACGTCGATCAGGTCAAGCGTTTCGGTAAGCAGGGTGAGGAGGTTGGTCACGCCATCGCCGATCGATGTCTTGGCCGCCTGCAATTGCAATGCAGCGGAAACGCTCTGACGTACACCGGCGATGCGCTCGGTAAGTGTGCCGCCGATAACCGCGCAAATGGTACCTTTGCCAATGCTCGATGCTTAAATCGAGTGACTGCAGAAGACGCCATCTTGATTTCACTACGGGCGTAATAATAAGTATTGAAAATTCCTCATTTGTGCGCATGGTGTTAAAATCACCATAGCAGCGAATGGGGGTGACTATGCGCGTTATGAAGGTTAATTGTACGGAATGCGGGGCGAAAGCGATCATCAGCAAGACCAACAGGAAAGACCCGAAATTGTCCGATCTGTACTGCCAGTGCAGCGACGTGGAATGTGGGCATACTTTTGTGATGAACCTGACGTTCTCTCATACCATAAGCCCCAGTGCACGAAGCGGTCGCGGCTTGGTCAAGTCGCTACTTAGTTTGCTTCGTCCTGAGGATAAGCAGATTGCATTAACTTTATTACAAGAAAATTTATATTAATATATGCCCGCTTATGCGGGCAGTACTTTCAATCATTACCTTTTGCTAAAAAATATCTAGTTCCTTTTTCTATTTCATGATTATATTTTATTGTCTTTGCAATATATTCTACATCATCCCTTTCAGATGGGTGCATGAACTCCATCCAGTCCGGCCTTGTTTTAATTATACTAAGTAAAGTTGCTATGCTCGATCTTTCTGGCCGTATACTTTTCTTCCACCCATCTAGTTCTTTTTCTAGCGATATTATCTCCTTTGCCATTCCTTCTATTTTTATTTTTAAATCATTATAGGTGTCAATATCTATTTTTTTTGCGGCTATAAGTACTTCTAGTTCATGTTTTTCTTTCTTTAGTTCATGCACTGTCTCGTTTATTTTTGTATGATCAAGTCTTGCGGTCTCTAATGTTCCATGTAGTGATAATATTTCTGAATTTAATGCTTCCCTTTCAGTTTTTATTTCTTCTATAGCGGCCGTCTTAGTGGTTAATTCAAAGTTTTTATTTGCCAGCTCAATATCTTTATTTGCTATATGGTTGCTCACTGCATTTTTTTCGTCGTGATCGGATATGCTCTCTAATTTTCTTGCAAGTGCGGTTATTTGTTTGAACTTGAGTCTTACAAAAGGCATTGCTATAGCTAGAATTGTGCCAACCAATATAGGTATCCCTATACCGCAAGCTTTTGGAAAAAACCTTAGTATAGAAGTTATTTTAACCTCTGCCATTTTATCGCTGAATATTAGGAAGTAAAACCATGACCAGTTATATACTATAAATGATAAGGTTATATACCCTAAAGGTCCACTAACTCTTTCTTTGATGCTTTTTTTTATATCTTCAATTTCTTCATTCATTTTTAGTCCTTAAGTAAAACAATGCCACTATATGGAAAGGATTAGTGCAATTAAAGCTACTATTATCGAAATGCTAGCAAGTAGTAGAGTCGCCGTTTGTATCATTCTTTGATAGTAGAACTCTCTCATCTTTTCTATGGTTTTTTTTCTTTCACTTAATTGTTCTTCTGTATATTCCATTCCTTTGATGATGGGGAATTTTTTCTGGTATTCATTAAAAATATTATTTTCTATGGCTTCATGAAACTCTTTATTCCATCCATCCGTAAAGTCAACGAAGTGTTGTACCAAGATCTTTCTTGCCTTGTAATATATTCCTCTTGTTTCTTTTTTCATCACAACCTCGCGCGAATAACGGTGTTAGTTAATAATTACTATTATTGCTAAGTCTCATGCTAAAGGTAAAGAATTCTTACTCTTTCTAAGGTTATATCTCATAATGTATTGAAATCGTCAACTATGCATGCCTGCTCCGGGAATGCAACGTATATACTCGACTCATAAGCGAGCTACGATTTATTTCATAAATGGTTATGATGGGGCGTATCGAACCATCATGATGTCCCCTCCAGCGCTTACCGTTTAGCGTTAAATCATCGCCATTGGCCAATTTTTCAGCTTCCAGCTCGGTAAGCGTCTGGCCAATGGATGCCGCAAAGTCAGATATTTTGTCGGCCAGCTGTGCTGATTTTTGGGTATGGTCGCGTGCCGCCGGGCGTTTGCCCCGTGTTTTTCTTGCTTCTGCTATCAGATATTCATTGAAGGCCCGCCTTTCTCGTCGCGTCATAACCTCAAAATCGCCATCAGATTGCTAACAACTGGCACAGTCTTTTGCATCTATGCCACCAGGAGAAAGGCCGGGATTACTATCCTGTCTGTCTTCTTCCTGCTGCGCACCGTGTCCAGTTATTGACAGAACTCCAAGATCAAAAGTAGTGCGAACCCGCGGCAGTACTGGCGTAGGTTCGAACTAGGGGAGATCTAATTATTGTGCAAAATTGCGTAGTTGCTCACATGCGATATAACCGATAAGAATAGTAGCTTTGCTACAATCTAGCTAGTCACTGCTCAATGGAAAAAAGGATTTACTGTGGCTAATCATGAATTGATAAAGTTAGACAGTTCAAATATAAAAATTTATCTTGGCGGAGAATTTGCATGATAAATAAAATTTTGTATCAAAGGCTCGAGGCTGTGCTAGATATGCTTAATGCAAACTATCGGTCAGTAATAAACTCCCCCTCAGCTGTAAAAGGCGTTTCTAGGAGTGATTTTATTAATAATTATTTGAAAAATTCAGTTCCTCAAGGGCTTAGAATTAGTACTTCTGGCGAGGTTGTTGATAATCAAAATAATTGTACTGGTGAGTTGGATATAATTCTTGAAAATGGACATTTCCCAAATGTTCCCATTGTTAATGTTGATTCGGCTAGACTCTTCTTTGCTGAGGGGGTTGCTGCTGTGATTGAGGTTAAATCTAATTTACAAGGCCAATGGAACGAGGCTGTATCAACAGGAATTAAGTTGAAAGAGATTACTCGTGACTTTGGGAACACTTCCGTTTCAAGTCATGGTGGTGGCCAAATGATTATATTAAACACAGTTTTTGATAATCCAAACCTCCCTGTGGTTAAAATGCCTCCAGAGGCAAGATTACTAAAAAAGATCCCATATTTCGTAGTTGGCTATACTGGTTGGGAAAAGGCTGAGACTTTGAAGGCTAAACTTTCTGAAAATTATGGGGTGATATCAGGGATCTTGCAACTTGATAAAGGTATTTTTGTTGGTGATGACAGTTTTAAACATCTTGAAGCCCATGGACCACTTAGTCTATTAGCATTTATAAATGTAATATATGAATCATTTAATTATATAAAAAGTACGAATGCAGATATTCTTTCGTATGGAAGAAATTAAGTAAGCCGGGCAATATCTGGTCGATGTCCGCCCGCAAGGGCGGCATGGCAAGCGCATACGCAAACGCTTTGGAACTAAGTCGGAGGCCCAGCAGTATGAGCGCTGGGTAGTCGCCACCCAGAATAGTAAGGATTGGAAAGAGAAACCGGCTGACCGAAGCCCCCTTACTGAGCTGATAGATCTATGGTGGAAACACTACGGCTGCACGCAGAAATCAGGCGAAAACAATAAGCAGGAATTGCTAAATATTTCGTCTGACATGGGAAGTCCGCGGGCTGACCAGGTGTCGATCACAGCGTTCTCGAATTACCGAGCTGCTCGCTTGGAATCGGGTTTAAAAGTCGGTTCGATCAACCGACGGCATATGATGCTTAGCGGTGTTTTTACCAAGTTGATTACATTGGGACATTACCATAACCCCCATCCGCTGAAAGGGTTGACGAAACTTAAAGACAATGTGAAAGAGATGGCGTACCTGGAAAAACATCAGATCGCTGATTTTCTTGGGCACTTGTCCGGTGATGGTTTGAAAGTTTCATTACTGTGCTTGGCTACTGGCGCTCGCTGGGGTGAGGCTGCAGACCTTACGCGTGAGAAGGTACTCAAATTTAAATGCACGTTTACTGATACTAAAAACGGGCGGGACAGAACCGTCCCGATTTCGGAATCGCTCTACAAGCAGATAGCAGATAACTGAAGGTAAGGGTAGGCGGTTATTCCCAGACGTTGATTACAGCCTGGTGCGAACCTTGCTTAAGACGCTTATTCCTGAGCTGCCGGACGGACAGGCAACGCACGTCATGCGACATACTTTCGCCAGTCATTTTATGATGAATGGGGGGAACATCCTGACACTGCAGAAAATACTCGGCCATGCGACGATAAACCAAACTATGGTCTATGCGCATTTTGCCCCCGACTATCTCAATGATGCGGTGTGTTTGAATCCTCTGGCAGATGGCTTATGATCCACATTTTGCCCAAAACGCCGGGATTATTTTGGATTTGTGTGGATGCGTTTTGCATTTACATTACTGATAAATAACGTAAATTTTTGTTTTGTATAGGTCATCGATCGCACCTTCGGGTGCGTTTTTTGTTAAGCGCAGCTGAAGGCGCATTTAGGCGTCAAACATCCTGTGAGGCAATGATGAGCGAACTAACGCCCCCGATGCGCGTTATTCTGCGGCTTGAGTCGCTGCTGGTTCTGTTGGTGTCCGTAGCGCTGTATCAGCACCAGGAATACAGCTGGTGGCTGTTCGCTGGCTGTTTCCTGATACCGGACATTTCGTTCCTGGGTTATGCGTTTGGCAAAAAGGTGGGGGCGATCGGTTATAACCTTGCTCATTCCTATATCGGCCCGGCGCTGTGCGCCTTACTGTTTGTCCTTTTCCCGCAGCCGTTCTGGCTGATAACGGCGCTGATTTGGTGTGCCCATATCGGTTTTGACCGCACCTTGGGCTACGGGTTGAAATATGCCCAAGGTTTCGCCTATACCCACCTTGGGCGTTTGAACGACAAACACCGCTGATTTGCCGCAGAAAAACCACCGCATTACGCAACAATCGTTTACAATTTGAAAAGCCATGCTGGAACGCCGATTTTGTAAAGTTTCGTATTTTTAGTAGGTTAATGGCGTGCAACTCTTGAAACTGTGACGAATGCCCATACGATCTAGGGTATCCGAGACAGCGTTTTGTTAACATTTATGAGGAAGTAAACATTTTATGATGCGTATAGCTCTGTTCCTGCTCACCAACCTGGCGGTGATGTTGGTTTTCGGGCTGGTGCTCAGCCTGACAGGAATCCAATCCAGTAGCGTTCAGGGCCTGATGATTATGGCCGGTCTGTTTGGTTTCGGCGGTTCGTTTGTCTCCTTGCTGATGTCCAAATGGATGGCGCTGCGCTCCGTAGGCGGGGAAGTGATTGAACAGCCGCGTAACGAAACCGAAAACTGGTTGCTGGAAACGGTGCGCCGCCAGTCGCAGCAGGCGGGCATTGCCATGCCGCAGGTCGCTATTTATCACGCACCGGACATTAACGCTTTCGCCACCGGCGCACGCCGCGATGCCTCGCTGGTTGCCGTCAGTACCGGCCTGTTGCAGAGCATGAGTCGGGATGAAGCGGAAGCGGTTATCGCGCACGAAATCAGCCACGTCGCCAACGGCGACATGGTCACCATGACGCTGATTCAGGGCATTGTGAACACCTTCGTGATCTTTATCTCACGCCTGATTGCGCAAGTGGCCGCCGGTTTCCTCGGCAACCGCGATGGTGAAGGCGAAAGCAACGGCAACCCGATGATTTACTTCGGCGTGTCGATGGTGCTGGAATTGGTGTTCGGCATTCTGGCCAGCATCATCACCATGTGGTTCTCACGCCACCGTGAGTTCTACGCCGATGCAGGTTCCGCCAAATTGGTGGGCCGCGAGAAGATGATTGCTGCGCTGCAGCGTCTGAAAACCAGCTACGAGCCGCAGGAAGCGGGCAGCATGATGGCGTTTTGCATCAACGGCAAATCCAAGTCGTTCAGCGAACTGTTCATGTCGCACCCACCGCTCGACAAGCGTATCGAAGCGCTGCGTTCAGGTCAGTACCTGAAGTAACGCTGAGAAGGTTAAAAACCCCGGCTTGCCGGGGTTTTTTTATGTCTGCTATTTGGCTTGCGGGCTGTGTTCCACCGGCTCCGCGCGCGGTTGGGTGATTCGCAGGCTGCTGACCGCTGCCGCCAGCGTGGCGAAGGTGCCGGCGAGGATCAGCGAGGCGTGCGTACCGGAGGTGGGAAACAGATTGAACATCAGCGCCACCAGAGCGGCACCGGAGGTTTGTCCCAACAGGCGGGCGGTGCCGAGCATGCCGCTGGCGCCGCCGCTGCGGTTGCGGGGCGCGGCAGAAATAATGGTGTGGTTATTGGGTGACTGGAACAGCCCGAATCCGGCGCCGCACAACACCATACGCCAGATGATATCCAGGTCCGACGGGTTATGCGGCAGCATCGCCAGCAGGAACAGCCCTAGCGCAAACACTCCCAACCCGATACAGCCCAACAGCCCGGCGTGAACGCGCTCCACCAGCCGCCCGGCGATCGGCGCCATAACGATAATCGCCAGCGGCCAGGGTGTCAGCAACAGCCCGGTAGCTACCTCATCGCGGCCTAACGTGCTTTGCAGAAAGAACGGCAGCGAAACCATCGCCAGCATTTGCGCAGCGAAGGAACAGATCGAGGTGCCCATCGACAGGGCGAAAATCGGGATGCGCAGCAGGTCGACCGGCAGCAGCGGAAACTCTTGCCGCAGTTGGCGACGGACGAAGAAGAAGCCGATCACCATCAGTACGGCGATCTCGCTGAATATCAGCGTCAGGCTCTGACCCTGGGCAAAGCCGCTGATGGCAGTGATCAGCAGCCCGAAAGTCAGGGCGTTCATCACGGCGCTGGTCGGGTCAAAACGCTGATTGCTGCTTTTCTGGCTGTTGGCGGGCAGGTACTTCATCCCCAGCGCCAGCGCCACAATGCCAATCGGCAGATTAATGGCGAACAGCCATTGCCAGGATGCCACGGACAGTATCGCCGCCGCTACCGTGGGGCCCGCCGCCGAGGAAAAAGCGACAATCAGTGAGTTGATGCCCATGCCGCGCCCGAGAAAGCGCTGCGGATAGATAATGCGGATAAGCGCGGTGTTGACGCTCATGATGGCGGCGGCGCCAAACCCCTGCAGCACGCGGGCTATGGTCAATGTCACCAGCGAATCGGACAGCGCGCAAAACAGCGAGGTAATGCTGAAGACCAACAAGCCGGCCTGATAGATACGGCGATAACCAATCAGGTCACCGAGCGAGGCCAGCGACAGCAGCGAAATGGTGATGGCCAACTGATAGGCGTTAACCACCCAGATCGAACTGGCCGGGCTGGCGTTCAGATCGCGTGCGATGGTGGGCAGCGCCACATTGGCGATCGCACCGTCAAGCACGGAAACGGTAATGCCCAGGGCGATGGCGAGGATGGCCCCATAGCGTTGTGGGACGGGGAGGCCGTCAGTACAAGAACGCATGTTGATCTCGAAGGTATTAATACGGGGGAGTATTAACATGCTAATCATATTCGTCGGTAATTGCACCTTCAGTGGCCGGCTCAATTGTAATAACCGATGAGAGCTAGAGTCTAATTCATTCATCTTCAAGCATTTTTTCTTGGTTTCATTGCAGGGTATCAAGGCTTGCGAGTATACTGAAACCCGTGTTCAAATTTCTTAAAACAGAAAAGCTGAGTAGGGCATTTACTATGGCTAACGCAGATTTAGATAAACAACCGGATTCTGTTTCATCAGTGCTGAAAGTGTTTGGTCTCTTGCAAGCACTGGGCGATGAACGCGAAATCGGCATTACTGAGCTTTCCCAACGGGTGATGATGTCCAAAAGCACCGTCTATCGTTTTCTGCAGACCATGAAGTCGCTGGGCTATGTGTCGCAGGAAGGGGAATCGGAAAAATATGCGCTTACTCTCAAGCTGTTTGAACTCGGTGCCAAGTCGCTGCAGAACGTCGATCTGGTCCGCAGCGCCGATCTTCAGATGCGCGAGTTGTCGAATCACACCCGTGAAACCATTCACCTCGGGGCGCTGGATGAAGACAGTATTGTCTACATCCATAAAATCGACTCGATGTACAACCTGCAGATGTATTCACGCATCGGCCGCCGTAATCCGCTGCACAGCACCGCCATCGGTAAAGTGCTGCTGGCCTGGCGCGAGCGGGCGGAAGTGGAAGCAATTCTGTCGCAGATTGAGTTTACCCGCAGTACTCCGAATACCCTTACCAGCGCCGCTACGCTGCTGTCAGTATTGGAACAGGTGCGAGAGCATGGAGTGGGTGAAGACATTGAAGAACAGGAAGAGGGGCTGCGTTGCATTGCGGTGCCGGTATTCGATCGCTTTGGCGTGGTGATCGCCGGGCTTAGCATTTCGTTCCCCACTATCCGTTTCTCCGAGGAGGCCAAGGCGGATTACGTTAAACGCCTGCATGCTGCCGCACGTAACATTTCCGATCAAATGGGCTACCACGATTATCCCTTTTGATCCTGCCGGTGGTTGATGCCTTAAGGTGTGCCGTTCACGGGAGCGCCTTTATCCTTTAAATGAACCGCTATCGCAGACATAAAAAAACCGGAGCATCGCAGCTCCGGTTTTTTATTGCGGACGACATTTACTGGTGAGCCAGTTCCACTTCGTCTTCGCTGTCCATGATGCTTTTATCCGTCTGCTTCATCAACTGGCTGGTGACGGTGCCGGCGGTCATTGAGCCGCTGACGTTCAGTGCGGTACGCCCCATGTCGATCAAGGGTTCGACCGAAATCAGCAAGGCAACCAGCGTGACCGGCAGGCCCAGCGCAGGCAGTACAATCAGCGCAGCGAAGGTGGCACCGCCGCCCACACCGGCAACGCCGGCAGAGCTGATGGTGACGATACCCACCAACGTGGCGATCCACACCGGATCCAGCGGGTTGATGCCAACGGTTGGGGCAACCATAACCGCCAACATCGCCGGATACAGGCCTGCACACCCGTTCTGGCCGATGGTAGCGCCGAACGAAGCGGAGAAGCTGGCGATGGATTCCGGCACGCCCAGGCGGCGAGTCTGCGCTTCCACGTTGAGCGGAATGCTGGCGGCGCTGGAGCGGCTGGTGAAGGCGAAGGTGATGACCGGCCAGACTTTGCGGAAGAATTTCGCCGGGTTAACGCCGGTGAAGGCCAACAGCAGGGCGTGTACCCCAAACATGATTGCCAGACCGAGGTAAGATGCCACCACGAAGCTGCCGAGTTTGACGATGTCGTGGATGTTAGAACCGGCTACCACTTTGGTCATTAACGCCAGTACGCCGTACGGAGTCAGTTTCATCACCAGACGCACCAGCTTCATCACCCAGGATTGCAGGGTGTCGATAGCCACCAGCACGCGCTGGCCTTTCTCTTTATCGTCTTTCAGCAACTGCAGCGAAGCCACACCCAGGAAGGCGGCGAAGATCACTACGCTGATGATTGAGGTTGGGCTGGCACCGGTCAGATCGGCGAACGGGTTTTTCGGCACGAACGACAGCACCAGTTGCGGTACGGTCAGGTCCGCCACTTTACCGATGTAGTTGCTCTGGATAGCCGCCATGCGCGCGCTTTCCTGCGTGCCCTGGACCAGGCCTTCTGCAGTCAGGCCAAACAGGTTGGTCACCAGCACACCCACCAATGCGGCGATAAGCGTGGTGAACAGCAGGGTGCCGATGGTCAGGAAACTGATCTTGCCCAGTGAAGAGGCATTGTGCAGCTTGGCTACCGCGCTCAGGATTGAGGCAAATACCAGCGGCATTACGATCATTTGCAGCAGTTGCACATAGCCGTTACCGACAATGTTGAACCAGCTGATGGATTCTTTCAGGACTGGGTTATCCGAGCCATACACCAGTTGCAGGCCCAGGCCGAACACTACGCCCATCACCAGGCCGACCAGTACTTTTTTCGCCAGGCTCCATTGCTTATGGCGGGTTTGCGCCAACAGCAAAAGGAGGGCGACAAAAACCACCATGTTAATTACCAGCGGAAAATTCATCCCCAATGTCTCCAATCATTTTTCTTATATAAAAACGGCTACGCGCCAAGGTGTAGCGAATCAAATATCGTAACAGTTTGCGCAACGGCTCACTTATATCCAAATGGAATTTTATATAACTTTGAATATGAATTTGTTTAATTAATATACTTTGTGAATGGTTATTGGCCGGTTTTTGTGATCACAGTCTGATATTTTTGATTTGCTCAAAATAGGACTGCACAGGAATGGTGCACCCTCCTTGCCAATAGATAGCGAAGGCCACCAGGCAGAGGCAAAGGGCTCTCTCCAACTGGTTGCCTTTCTGGGAATTTAGCACCGGCAGGCGAAAGCGCCAGCGGCAGGGCCAGAGCAAGGGTACGCCGGCAGGGGTGAGCATATCGGCCAACAGGTGGCTGAAATAGCCAATAATCATCGCATGCAGCACGTCGGGCGGGATAGGCCAACTGCGCGGCACATCTAACTGGAACAGCGCCATACCGCCGGCGATCGCCAGCAGGCTGTGGGTGAAACCGCGATGCCCGAAGGCTCGGGAGATGGGAATGGCAATCCAGCGCAGGCGTTGGCCCAGGACCGATTTGGGGTGATCGATATCGGGCAGCAGTGAGGTTAGCAGTGCGGCAGGGATAATGTGCCACCAGTCGCCGGTGGCCAGCTCCGGTGTCACCTCGGCCTTCTTGGCGAAAATCGCGCAAGCGACAGAGAAAATAAGATGTCCTTCCGCGGTCATGCTGTTGTTGTTCCGGCTGATAAACTGTTAATTTATCCAGTATATGGGAAAATTAACAGTTGCGGAAGCGGTTACCCTGTAACTAATTGTTTGTTTTACCCGGTTTTACAACGAGTTGTTACGTAAAAGGTTAAGCATTGACCGTTGTGGATGCCGTGGATGATCGTAAGGAATGCGTTGACTACCTCCAGCGAATGCATCTCGACTGCAGGCCTGCGGGAGAAAGCGCCGAGCGGCAGAGTTGCGCTGCGTGGCAGTGACAGCGCTTACCGGCTACCCGGCGCTTTCTTGATGCCTCAGCATAGATATTCCGGTACATTAATTCAATAAAAATGAAATAATGTTTTATTTATTTTCAGGGCTAAGGCAGGGTTTTGAAAATTAGCGGGAGGAACCAGGGGATAAAAGAGAGAGGCAGGGCGGCAGCGCGATAACGCCGCCGCGAAAGATTACGCCAGATGGCCGGGAGTAAGCTGTTCGAGGGTATCGAGTTTATGGTCCGCCAGTGCCCAGCGCGTGTCGTGGCGATACTCTTGCGCCGGGATGACGATTGAACGCATTCTCGCGGCCTTGGTGGCAATCATGCCGTTGAACGAGTCTTCCAGCGTGATGCAGCGCAACGGATCGCTGCCGAGACGTTCGGCGGCGATAAGGTAAACCTCCGGGTGCGGTTTGCTGTAAGGCAGATATTCGGCGGACACCAGTTGATCGAAATACCCCGCCAGATCGAACATCTTCAACACCTGTCGTTGCATGTGCAGCGGCGATGCGGAGGCCAGGCCAATCTTCAGATCCAGACTGCGGCACAGTTCCAACGCCTGTTGCACGCCCGGCAGCAACGGCCTTTTTTCGTGTACCAGCTCAATGGCACGTTCAATAATCCGCGCGGAGACCTCCTCCAGCGAAACGCCTTGCCACGGCATGGCCTGAAACCACATTTTCACCACCAGATCGATGCGTAGCCCGAGGGTGTCCGGCAGTTTATGGCGGTCAGACAGATCCAGCCCCAGCGCGCCAAAGATATTCAGTTCCGCCTGTAGCCACAGCGGTTCTGAGTCGATCAACAAACCGTCCATATCAAAAATAGCGGTTTCAATGCGTTGCGAATAGGCCATTAGCGATGAGCTCCTGCCGGCGTCGGTGAATGTGCCACCACTTTAGCATCGCCGGGAACCAGACTAAAATTTTTGCCTGCCGGATTGCGTCGCATTCGCTCTGGGCGCCTTGCCGAAACGCAGGATACGCCACAGATCGCGCAGTTTTGACCACCAGCGCTGGTGCTGCCGCTCGGTAACCTGCTGCAGCATGCGGGCATAGTCCAGCACCAACCCCGGCGTCCAGGTCATGGTCTCTCCGCGGCTACGCAACACCGCCAGCATCCACAGGTTGGGGTCGAGGATCAAAAACAGAAAGCGCCGCCACAGAGGTTTGTCGCCCAATACGCCCTCCAACGCACTGTCCAGCGCCAGGATCACAGTGGTGGAACAGTTGCGGCGCGTCAGGTTGTAGGTTGTGTCCTGGCGATACCCTTGCCAGAAGGCGTGCAAGGCAGCTGGGTTATAACGGCGGAACTGGATTTTCTTGTCGGGTGCGCACCAGGCTGCCACCTCTTGCTGCAAGCCGGGCAGAAAGCGACCCTCGACGTTGTTTTGTTCGCCGGAGTGCAGTAACTGACGGAAATCCTGCACTGAATGGCTGATGTCATTCAGCGGATAATGGCTGATGTACAAATCCGGGGCCAGCGCCAGAGCGGCATGCCCGGTGGAGATATGGCCGCCGCCATCCACTGCGGCGATATAGCGGTCAACAATGTAGCGCCGGCGCGCATCTTTCGCCGCCGCCACCGGAGTCCAGACATAGACCGTCAAGGGGGCAGCCTGAACCGTTAGCGCAGCAGCAGGTTGCTGTCGGTTCAGGGAGAAGCTCTCCAGCCGCTGTGCAATGCGCAGTAACGCCCAGCCCGACAGCAAAAGCATGACGCCGACGCAAAAGGGGACCGTCATGCGGTGCGGCACCGGCCAGCCGGTAAAAATAAATAGCGACAGCAAGATTTCGAAACCGCCCGCCAACGCGACCAGTTTCCAGCGGCTGTGCTGGATCAGGGTAGAAGAGGCGATACGCACTGAACCGTCCAGCAGCAACGCGCTGCCGAACACCAGCGTGGCGACAATATTGTCGTCTGCGGGGACGTCCAACACCAAAAAAGCCATCACCAGAAACCCCAGCCCCTTTAGCAATACCGGTCGGCTGGCGGTGGAGCCAATCACCAGTGCGGCGGAGATCGCCACCAGCCCCTCGAGTGCCAGTACCACCGCCAGTGCGTCCAGCGCCAACACCGAGCGGCCATCTTCTAGCACGTCAACTAACATCAGCAGACCGACGGCGATCCATGCCCAGCCAAACAGCAGCAGCGCACGCCGCTGACCGCGCAGCGCCTGTGGGCCCAATAACAAGATGATAAGGCGAACCATGACGCCCCCTTTCAGAACGGATTGAATTAACTATATAGCCATTTAACGAGAATGCGTTGTCACCGTTAAGTTGTTGAAAACGGATAATCCCGGCTACGCTTGTAGCACAGCAAGGCTAAAGAAAACGGTGGGCGAGTTTCAGTAACTACAGGTAGACTTAGCCAATTACGGTTACGTCGCTTACAAGGGGAACACATGACGTATCAACAGGCTGGGCGCATCGCCATTGTGAAACGTATTCTTGGTTGGGTAGTTTTCATCCCCGCGTTGCTGTCAACGCTGATCTCGCTGCTGCTGTTTTTCTATCAGCACAGTGAGAAGACCAAAGGCATTAATGCGGTGATGCTGGATTTTGTCCACGTCATGGTGGATATGGTGCGCTTCAATACGCCGTTCCTGAATATCTTCTGGTATAACTCGCCGGTGCCGGACGTAGCGAAAAGCCTGTTCAGCGGCGCCAATCTGATGTTTATCGTTATCTATTTTTTGATTTTTGTCGGGCTGGCGTTGCAAGCCTCAGGCGCACGCATGTCACGCCAGGTGAAGTTTATCCGTGAAGGCCTGGAGGACCAGATGATCCTCGAACAGGCCAAGGGCAGTGAAGGGCATACGCGTGTGCAACTGGAAGAACGCATTACGCTGCCACGCCACACCATTTTTCTGCAGTACTTCCCGTTGTACATTCTGCCTGTAGTGATCGCGGTCATTGCCTGGTTCGTCATCAAGTTACTCGGCCAACTGGCCGGCGCCGCTTAAGACTGGGCCAGGCCAAGGCGCTGGATTCAGCGCCTTGATACTATCGTGCTTGGGGGTGCAGCAACGCGTCTACTGCACGCTGCGCCTTGACCAGATGTTGGCCGCCGAACAGATTGCTGTGGTTAAGCAGGTAATACAGCTGATACAGCGGCTGGCGTTCAATAAAGCCATGCTCCAACGGCCAGACACTCTGATACCCGTCATAAATCTGCGGTGGTAGCTCAGGGTGCAGCGGCAGCATCGCCAGATCGCACTCGCGATCGCCCCAGTAGCTGGCAGGATCGAACAGGATCGGACCGTCGGCGGTCATGCCGCAGTTTCCCGGCCACAGGTTGCCGTGCAGCAGTGAAGGTTGCGGCTGATGGTGTTGCAGGCGTAGATACACTACGTCGATAATTTCATCAATATCACCAAAGGTCATGCCTTTCTCCGCCGCCAACTGCAACTGCCAGCCGATGCGTTGCTCGGCAAAGAATTCCGACCAGCGGCGCTGCCAGGCATTGGGTTGCGGAGTGGTGGTCAAATCGTTATCGAAGTCGAGGCCGAACTGCGGCTGTTCACTCCATTTATGCAGATGAGCCAGCTGTTGGCCGAGGCAATGAGCGCCGTGGGCATCGAAGGGTTTCAGCGGCTGGTATTCCAGCAGCAGGAAGCTGTAGTCACGATCGCTGCCGACGCCATAAACCTGCGGCACCCGCACGGTTTTACTGCGTGCCAGTAGGGCCAGCTGATCGGCTTCGGCGGTAAAGATCGGTAGCATTTCGCGGGCATCACATTTGACAAATACCTCGTTGTCACCGTAACTCACGCGCCACGCCGGGTGGATCTCTCCCCCGGGCAGTTCAGTCCTTTCGCGGATTTCTGCGCTGCCAAGATGTTCACTTAACAGACGGCTAACGGCTTGCCACATGGTACACCCCCTCTGTGTTGCCTGCGAATTCATTAGGTTAGCCTCTTTACCGTTCCGAAAACACGACCTGGCGCACAGCTGGCACCGACGGAAGGCGATTTTTTCGCCAGTCGCGTTTGCTCAAAGTATATACGCTATTGATTCATTTAAGCACGCGGCCTATTGCAACTTCGTGGCACCGGAGCGATGTTTATCAGGTTGGCGGCAACAGGATACGTATAGAATGATTTTTATAATCAATAAGATGAGGGAGTTATGGGGCAGAACCGGCAGTGGCGTCGCGACGAATACCTGATAGATACGGATAAAAGTGAATTAAATTTGGCGTTCACTCACGCATTTTTGACTACCTCGAGTTGGGCGTCAGGCATTTCGCAGGAGACTGTGCAACTTTCCATCGACAACAGCCTGTGTTTTGGCCTCTATCATCACCGGCAACAGATAGGTTTTGCGCGTCTGGTGACGGATTACGCCACCTTCGGTTATCTGTGCGATGTGTTTGTCGCGCCGGATTATCAGGGGCGTGGGCTGGCCCGCTGGCTGATGGACTGCACGCTGGAACATCCACTGCTGCAGCGGTTGCGGCGCGTTATGCTGGTGACCGGCACCGCGCCGTGGCTGTATCAAAAAGTGGGATATGAAGCGCTGAATCGTCAGGACTATGTCTGGCATATCGTTCGGCCAGATATCTACCGGCAGCGGTAAGGATAAGCGGCGGCGAGGGGACTCACCGCCGCAAGCGTTAAGGTTTCTCGTTGCGCAACGCCTCTTCGTGACGTTGTAATGGCCTGAGTTTGCTGTAAAGCAGGGCGATAATAAACGCAATCGCCTGAACGATCACAATACAGGGGCCGGTGGCACCATCGATGTGAAAGCTGATCAGGGTACCGAGCACGCAGGAGAATACCGACACCAGCGTCGCGATGATCAGCATGCGATCGAAACTGCGGCACAGCATAAAGGCAATGATGCCCGGGGCTATCAGCATCGCAATCACCAGTATCACCCCGACTGCCTGCAGAGAAGCGACAATCGTCAGCGCCAGCAGGCACAGCAGCCCATAATGCAGCAGTTTTACCGGCAGACCGATGACCTTCGCATGGCTCGGGTCAAAACAGTAGAGCATCAGATCTCTGCGCTTGAGCAATACCACCACCAGCGTAATGCCGGCAATCAGCAGCGTTTGTTTCAGCTCGGCGTCGGTAATCCCCAGCATATTGCCGAACAGGATGTGGCTCAGATGCTGATCGGTATCGACGCGGGAGAACAGCACCAGCCCGAAGGCGAACATGCCGGAGAAAACGATGCCCATCACCGTGTCCTCTTTCACCCGGCTGTTCTCTTTCAGATAGCCGGTGGCTACCGCGCAGAAAATGCCGGAGAAAAACGCGCCGATAACCACCGGGATGCCAAGTACGAACGCCACGACAATGCCGGGCAGAACAGCGTGCGAGATAGCATCGCCCATCAGCGACCAGCCTTTGAGCACCAGATAGCACGACAGCACCGCACACACCACGCCGGTCACGATAGCGGCCAGGATCGCCCGCTGCATAAACGGGTAGGCGAAGGGTTCACTGAGCAGTTGATACAGGGTTTCCATCAGTGGCCTCCGGTCTGTTCACGGGCGACGCGGTGCCGGGACGCCAGCAGGCCGTGTTTGGGGGCGAAGAAAAACGCCGCCAGGAACACCAGCGTCTGCAGGGTCACGATCACGCCGCCGGTAGCGCCGTCAAGGAAGAAGCTCAGGTAGGCACCGACACCGCTGGTCAGTGCGCCGATGACGATGGCGATGATCACTAAACGGCTAAAGCGGTCGGTCAGCAGATAGGCGGTGGCACCTGGCGTAATCACCATGGCGATCACCAAAATCGCCCCGACGGTTTGTAGCGCCGCGACGGTGCAGGCGCTGAGCAGGGTGAAGAACAGGATTTTCATCCGCAGCGGCGACAGGCCAATCGACACCGCGTGGCTTTCGTCAAAGAACACCGCCAGCAGGTCTTTCCACACCAGGCACAGAATCAGCAGCGAAACGCCGATGATAATCTCGACCTGCAGCACGTCTTCGTCGGCGATGCCGAGAATATTGCCGAAGATAATCGACTGTACGTTAATCGACGTAGGATTGAGTGAAATGATCAGCAGCCCAACGGCGAAGAAGGTCGAAAAAATAAAGCCGATGATGGCGTCTTCGCGCAGGCGGGTGACGTGGCGTACCAGCGTCATGGCCAGCGCGGCCAGCATGCCGGTGAAGAAGGCCCCGGCGGCGTACGGCAGACCAAGGGCATAGGCCCCGGCGACGCCGGGCACCACCGAGTGCGACAGCGCATCGCCCATCAGCGACCAGCCTTTCAGCATCAGGTAGGCCGACAGGAACGCGCAGGCGGCGCCGACGATGGCGCTGACCCAAATCGCTTTGACCATGTAGTTGTAATGGAAGGGTTGCAGCAAAATGTCCAGCATCAGAGTTGCTTCTCCTTTGGCTGGCTTTGCGCCGGAGGGTCGCTCTTGGTATGGCCATAGAACACCGCCGGGCGTTCGTCATCGGTCAATACCGTCACGGTGCGCGGATCGTTATCGTCGTGCAGATCCGGGCCGGACAGGTTGATATGGCGCAACACGCCGCCGAACGCCTGTTCCAGGTTGCTTTGGGTAAAGGTGGTTTCGGTTGGGCCGGCGGCCAGCACAGTGCGGTTAATCAGGATCACCCGGTCGCAGAATTCCGGCACGCTGCCCAGGTTATGGGTGGAAACCAGGATCAGGTGGCCCTCGTCACGCAACGCGCGCAGCAGATCGATAATTGCGTTCTCGGTTTTGACGTCCACGCCGGTGAAGGGTTCATCCAGCAGCAGCACGGAACCTTGTTGAGCCAGCGCCCGCGCCAGGAACACCCGTTTTTTCTGCCCGCCGGAAAGCTCGCCAATCTGGCGGGTGCGCAGCTCGCTCAGGCCAACGCGCTCCAGCGCTTTGTCGACGCGTAGTCGGTCTTCCCGGGAGGGAATGCGCAGAAAATTCATCTTGCCGTAGCGGCCCATCATCACTACGTCTTCCACCAGAACCGGGAAGTTCCAGTCGACGTCTTCGGTTTGCGGGACGTAGGCAATAATATTTTTTTTCAGCGCTTGCGCCACCGGTTTGTCGTTCAACTGCACACGGCCGGTGGTGGGCTTGACCAGCCCCATGATGCTTTTGAACAGCGTCGATTTGCCGCTGCCGTTGACGCCGACCAACGCGCAAATGGCGCCGCCGCTCAGGTTAAAACTGGCGTTGTGGATCGCGGTATGGCCGTTGTTATAGGTAACGGTAACGTCATCCACGATCAGCTCAGGGCGGACAAAAACCTCGGTGGTCATTGATCAAATCCTTTGGCGATGGTTTGTACGGTGACGTTCAGCAGGTCTATATACGTCGGTACCGGGCCGCCCTGGGTAGACAGCGAATCGACATACAGCACGCCGCCGTATTTCGCCCCGGTTTCTTTCGCCACCTGCTTGGCCGGCTTGTCGGAGATGGTGCTTTCGCTGAAGACCACCGGAATACGGTTGGCGCGAACGGCGTCGATGACCCGGCGAACCTGCTGCGGTGAACCTTGCTCGTCGGCGTTGATTGGCCACAGATAGACTTCTTTCAACTGATAGTCTTTCGCCAGATAGCTGAATGCGCCTTCGCTGGTAACCAACCAACGTTGGGCTGCAGGAATACGCGACAGGCGCTCGCGTAGCGGGGCATCCAGCGCGCTGATTTTGGCGGCATAGGCTTTGGCGTTGCGGTTATAGGTTTCTGCGTTGGCCGGGTCGTGCTGCACCAGGGCTTTACGGATATTTTCTATATAGATAAGCGCATTGCTGGCAGACATCCAGGCATGCGGGTTCGGGTTGCCGTTATACGGCCCTTCGCGGATTGGCAGCGGGGTGATGCCTTCGGTCACCACGGCGGCGGGAACCTGTTTGATGTTTTCGAAGAAGCGTTGGAACCAACGTTCGAGGTTCATGCCGTTCCACAGGATCAAATCGGCGTGTTGCGCTTTAACGATATCGCGGGGCGTGGGTTGATAATCGTGGATCTCTGCTCCCGGCTTGGTAATAGATTCAACCACCGCGGCGTCGCCGGCCACGTTTTGAGCGATGTCCTGAATGATGGTGAAGGTCGTCACCACGCGCAGTTTCTTTTCCGCTAAAGCGGGATTGCCGGCGAGGCCCGCGACGAGCAGCAGACACAGCAGGGCAAAAGGGCGGTAAAACGCCGTAGCCTGAATGAGTGGCAGGCGGGGAAAAGCGCGTTGTTTCAAAAGCATGGTGACATCTCCTGGCTCAAATGAAAATGATTATCAATATCATTTATAGCAAAGTCAAGCGTCACCTTCAGGCTGACGGCAGGTTACTAATCCATTGCAAAAATAATACCGTCAGGTGAGTTATAGCATTTTATGTATCAGTATGTAACCGCTTAACGTACTCCTCATAGCGGGCTATGTCGACCTCCGGCGTTTTCCCCAGGGCAACCTCCCCGAGCTTTTGCGCCAACTGTTGTACATCCTGTTGATCCAGTGGGGTTATAAACGCAAAACTGTTGCTGCTCAACGGATGCGGAATGCCCTGTTCGTCTGTCACCGAAGTGACAAATCCATCGCGGGTTAATTGTCCGGTAAGCTTGGCCAAATCAGCCAATCCTTCTTCCTGATAGCGGAAAGTCACCACAAAACACGTCGTCGCAGATTGACTCATAAATCACCTCTTGGTATATGAATAGCTTGAGATTAGACCAAAAAAATTATGCAGGCGTCCTTACAAGTTGTATATGCTACGCAACCCATTGAAAGGAGTGAGGGATTCTGTGAAAACAAAAATCGGTTGCCTGACGGCAATCTTGCTTTTGTCGGGGTGCGCCAAAGACCCGCAAACGACAAGTACTATTTCGGGCAGTGGCACATCGCGCGGCGGTTGGTTAAAGACTCCCCCGCAGGCTCCGGTTAACCGTACAGGGACGCCGATAGCCTATAACGATTACATTCGTCAGGCCGCCAGCAGTTATGGCGTTGATGAAACGCTGATTAAAGCGATTATTCAGGTGGAGTCCGGGTTTAACCCGAACGTGGTCAGCACCTCGAACGCCGTGGGATTAATGCAGCTGAAACCGTCAACCGCCGGGCGTGACGCCTATCGTTTGAAAGGCAGAAGCGGGCAGCCCAGCTCGCGTGAGTTGAAGGATCCGGCGGTTAATATTGATCTGGGAACGGCCTATATCAATATTCTTCAAAGCCAGCAGCTAGCCGGGATCAACAACCCACAGACCTTGCGTTACGCCACCATCGTTTCTTATGTCAATGGGGCCGGTGCCATGTTGCGCACGTTCTCATCAGACAAGCGCGTGGCGGTAAACCGCATTAATCAGATGAGCCCGGATGAGTTTTACCAGCACATCCAGAAAAAGCACCCGGCCCCGCAAGCGCCGCGCTATTTATGGAAGGTCACGACGGCCTATCAGGCGATGTCGCAGTAAGCTTTATTTCTCACTAAAACCGGTCGCTCGCAGCGGCCGGTTTTTCTTTATCGACGCGGCAACATCGCGACGTATCTCTCATTTTTCGTTATTTCCCATCCTGTTACCTCAAAAACCGCACAAATAGTTAATTTTACATTCACGGTCATTTCTTTACGTTCATTCAATAAGTTACCGGTAACATTTTGGCTTGAGTTCACAAAGTAACCTTCAAAAAATAGACAGATACGTAACAAATTATTTTTAAATCCCGCAATGTTCACAAGGTTGAGGTTAAATAGTTGTGATTATCTTTGGATGGAATGTGACATGTCGGACGATAAAACTAACAACTCACGGCGCGATTTCCTGCTGAAATCGATGACTTTAATTCCCGCAGCGGTAATTGGCGGCAGTGGCGTCAGCGCCCTGACGGCACCCATGCCAGCTGTCGCGGCTACAGACACCCCAACGGACTACCAGCCCACGTTTTTCACCCCGGAAGAATGGGCATTTATCAAGGCCGCTGCGGCGCGCCTGATCCCGGCTGACGATCGTGGCCCTGGTGCCCTGGAAGCCGGCGTGCCGGAGTTTATCGATCGCCAGATGAATACTCCGTATGCCACAGGTTCAATCTGGTACATGCAAGGGCCATTCAACCCGGATGTGCCGAAAGAGATGGGTTACCAGCTACCGCTGGTGCCGAAGCAGATTTATAACCTGGGCATCAGTGACGCCGATGCCTACTGCAAGAAAACTGCCGGCAAGCCCTTTGCCGAGCTGGACGCTGCACAGCAGGATGCGCTGCTGCAGAAGTTTGAATCAGGTGAGGCGGAATTCTCGCAGTTACCGGCCAAACTGTTCTTTTCCTACCTGCTGCAAAACACCCGCGAAGGTTTCTTCAGTGATCCAATCCATGGCGGCAACAAAGACATGGTTGGCTGGAAGCTGATTAATTTTCCGGGCGCGCGCGCCGACTTTATGGACTGGGTTGAGCGAGGGGAACGTTATCCCTTCCCACCGGTATCAATTCGTGGGGAGAGGGGGTAACAATGGCAACGGTAATGAAAAAAGTGGACGCGGTGATCGTCGGCTTCGGCTGGGTCGGCGCGATTATGGCCAAAGAACTGACCGAGGCGGGCCTGAACGTGGTGGCGCTGGAGCGCGGCCCGATGCGCGATACCTATCCGGACGGCTCCTACCCGCAGGTGATTGACGAGCTTACCTATAATATCCGCCGAAAATTGTTCCAGGATCTGTCGAAAAGCACCGTGACCATTCGGCATAACACCAGCCAAACCGCAGTGCCTTATCGCCAACTGGCGGCCTTCCTGCCGGGCACCGGCGTAGGTGGCGCGGGCTTGCACTGGTCCGGCGTGCATTTTCGCGTTGACCCGATCGAGTTGCGCATGCGCAGCCACTATGAAGAGCGCTACGGCAAGAGTTTTATCCCGAAAGACATGACCATTCAGGACTTCGGCGTGACTTACGACGAGCTGGAGCCGTTCTTCGATAAAGCCGAAAAAGTGTTTGGCACGTCCGGCACCGCCTGGACGGTAAACGGGCAGAAAGTGAGCCAAAAGGGCGGCAATCCGTTCGCGGCCGATCGTTCCAGCGATTTCCCGCTGCCGGCGCAAAAGAATACTTTTTCGGCGCAGCTGTTCGAGAAGGCGGCGCGGGATGTGGGTTATCATCCGTATAATCTGCCTTCCGCCAACACCTCGGACTCCTATACCAACCCCTACGGCGCGCAGATGGGGCCGTGCAACTTCTGCGGTTTCTGCAGTGGTTACGCCTGCTACATGTATTCCAAGGCATCGCCGAACGTCAATATTTTGCCGGCGTTGCGCATGGAGAAGCGCTTCGAGCTGCGTACCAACGCCAACGTGCTGAAAGTGAACCTGAGCGCTGACAAATCCCGCGCTACCGGCGTGAATTATGTCGATGCCCAGGGCCGCGAAATTGAACAGCCGGCTGAGCTGGTGATCCTGGGTGCCTTCCAATTCCACAACGTGCATCTGATGCTGTTGTCCGGCATTGGCAAACCTTACGATCCTGTGACCGGCGAGGGCGTGGTTGGGCGTAATTTCGCCTATCAGAACTTGACCACCATTAAGGCGTTCTTCGACAAAGACGTGTTCACCAACCCGTTCATCGGCGCCGGCGGCAACGGCGTCGGGGTGGACGATTTCAACGCCGATAACTTCGACCACGCCAAAGAAGGCTTCGTCGGCGGTTCGCCATTCTGGGTCAACCAGGCGGGCACCAAACCGATTTCCGGCTTGCCGACGCCTCCGGGCACCCCTGCCTGGGGCAGCAAGTGGAAAGCGGCAGTGGCGGATGCCTACACCCATCACGTGTCGATGGACGCCCACGGTGCGCATCAGTCGTACCGCAGCAACTATCTGGACCTGGATCCCACCTACAAGAACGTGTTTGGTCAGCCGCTGCTGCGCATGACGTTCGACTGGCAGGAAAACGACGTCAAGATGGCGCAATTCATGTACGACAAAATGGCACCGATCGCCAAAGCGATGAACCCGAAATTGATCGCCGGCAGCCCGAAAAACGCCAACAGCCATTTTGACACCACCAGTTACCAGACCACGCACATGAACGGCGGTGCGGTAATGGGCGAAGATCCGAAGACCAGCGCGGTAAACCGCTATCTGCAAAGCTGGGACGTGCACAACGTGTTTTCCATCGGCGCGTCGGCCTTCCCGCAAGGGCTGGGTTACAACCCGACCGGCACCGTGGCCGCGTTGGCTTACTGGTCTGCCCGCGCGATTCGCGAGCAGTATCTGAAAAACCCAGGCCCTCTGGTGCAGGCATAAGGACGGCGATCGATGAAAGCATTTGTTCCCGCGCTGATTCTCAGTGCATTGAGTTTTTCCGTTTGGGCGCAGGACGCCACGGTCAGCAGCGAGTTGATCAAACGCGGCGAGTACCTCGCGCGCGCCGGTGACTGCGTGGCCTGCCACACCAACGGTAAAAGCGGTAAAGAGTTTGCCGGTGGTTTGGCGATGGAAACGCCGATCGGCACCATTTACTCCACCAATATCTCGCCGGATAAAAAGACCGGTATCGGTGATTACAGCTTTGAAGACTTCGATAACGCGGTGCGCAAGGGCGTAGCCAAAAACGGCAGCACTCTGTACCCGGCGATGCCTTATCCGTCGTTCGCGCTGGTGAAAGAGGACGACATGCGCGCCATGTACGCCTATTTCATGCACGGCGTGCAGCCGGTGGAGCAGGCTAATAAGGATTCCGATATCCCCTGGCCGCTGTCAATGCGCTGGCCGTTGAGTATTTGGCGCGGCATGTTTGCGCCGACACCGGCGGATTTTGTCGCTGACGCCAAAGCCGATCCGGTGGTCGAACGCGGTCGTTATCTGGTGGAAGGGTTGGGGCACTGCGGCGCCTGCCACACGCCGCGCAGTATCACCATGCAGGAAAAATCGCTGAGCAATAACGACGGCGACAACTACCTGTCCGGCAGCAACGCGCCGATCGACGGTTGGGTAGCCTCCAGCCTGCGTGGAGACACTAAGGACGGATTGGGGACCTGGAGCGAAGCCGAACTGACCGAGTTCCTGAAAACCGGTCGCAACGACAAATCCATCGTGTTCGGCGGCATGAGCGACGTGGTTGAACACAGCCTGCAGTATCTCAGCGATGAAGACCTGACGGCGATCTCGCGCTACCTGAAAACGCTGCCGCCGAAAGATGGCAAGCAGCAGGCGGCTCCGGTCGAGGATAGCGTTGCCAAGGATCTGTGGCGTGGTAACGACAGCAAGCCAGGCGCGGCGTTGTACGTCGATAACTGCGCGGCCTGTCACCGTACCGACGGTGTGGGTTACAAACGCGCCTTCCCGGCACTGAAGGGCAACCCGGTGGTGCAAACCGACGATGCGACCTCGCTGATCCACATCGTGCTGACCGGCAATACCACGCCGGCGGTGAAAGGGGCGGTGTCCAACCTCACCATGCCGCCGTTCGGCTGGCGCCTGAACGACCAGCAGGTGGCGGATGTGGTTAACTTTATCCGTTCCAGTTGGGGCAACAGCGCCAAGCCAATCGATGCCTCGGACGTGGCCGACGTGCGTAAAGACCGCACGATGATCCGCAATGAGAAGGAGATGGGTAGCGCCGAAGTGCCGGATCATCCGGACGCCAACAAGTAAACCGCCAGGGGCCTCCAGAGGCCCCTGTTTTTTGCCTCTCGCCATCCATTCCCGCACTGAAAATCGCTCATGAAGCGCGCAGTTAGCCGCCAAGAGATAGACCCGAGCAGCGTTTTTAATTATCCTTTGCCATCCTTTTTTCAAGCACAAGAATGAAATACTGCATTAATCCCTTGATTAATGTTAAAAAATTCGCGGAGAAGGATATCCCATTGAGCGCAATCGTTGTCGCTGAAGAGTAAGGTGAGCTTTCCTATGAGTACGATTTCTCCCGATTCAGGTACGCAGGCCGCTACCCAAGCGGCCAAATGGAACAAAACCGATACGGTGTGGATGTTTGGCCTCTATGCCACCGCTGTCGGCGCAGGCACGCTGTTCCTGCCGATCAATGCCGGTTTGAACGGCCCTTTGGTGCTGTTGTTGATGGCACTGTTTGCCTTTCCTCTGACCTATTTACCGCATCGCGCACTGAGCCGCTTTGTGCTTTCCGGTTCCAGCCGCGACGGCAATATCCATGATGTGGTGGTCGAACACTTTGGCGTGCTGGCGGGTAAAATCATCATGGTGTTGTACCTGATGGCGTTTTTCCCGATCGTGCTGGTATACAGCATTTCGATTACCAACGCCCTGGACAGCTTCTTGATCCATCAGTTTCACCTGACGCCGTTGCCGCGTATCTGGTTGAGCCTGGCGGTGGTGGTGGTGTTGAATCTGGTGCTGTTGCGCGGTAAAGACGCGATTGTCGCGGCGATGGGCATGCTGGTGTTCCCGTTACTGGTGTTCCTGATGGGGATTTCGCTGTACCTGGTGCCGACCTGGCAGACGGCGAACTTCGTCAGCGGCTTGGCCAATACCCAGTTCAGTAGCCCGGATTTGTGGCATTCGTTGTGGCTGGCGGTACCGGTGATGGTGTTTTCCTTCAGCCATGCGCCGATTATTTCGTCCTTCGCCTCTACCCAGAAAAGCCTGTATGGCGACAAGGCCGAACGCCGCTGCGCACGCATCATGCGTTATAGCTACGTGCTGATCTGCGTCACCGTGCTGTTCTTTGTCTTCAGTTGCGTGCTGAGCTTGTCTCATGCGGACATGCAGCAGGCGAAGGATCAGAACATCACCGTGCTGACCACGCTGGCGAACAAATTCTCCAACCCGTTGATTGCCTATCTTGGCCCGGTGATGGCGATACTGGCGATGTCCAAGTCCTATCTCGGCACTTCGCTTGGCGTTACCGAAGGGGCGACCAGCCTGATTGACGGTTTGACGCGAGCGGTCGGTAAGCCGTTAAGTTCGCGCATCACGCATCGCCTCTCCGCCGTGCTGCTGTTCCTGCTCACCTGGGCGGCCACGGTCTGGAATCCTAGCGCGTTGCATATTATCGAAACCATCAGCGGCCCGTTGATTGCGGTAATCCTGTTTATTTTGCCGATGTATGCGGTGCGTGCGGTGCCTGCGATGCACCGCTACCGTGCGCCGAGCAACGTCTTCGTGCTGGTGATGGGCCTGATTGCGCTTTCTGCGCTGATTTACGGCCTGGTTTAACCTCTGTGGCGCGCCGAAACCGGCGCGCCACGCTTCCTTCTGATTCACATCTATTTTCAATTAAACCGTCATCTGCTTAGCGTTATCTTTGATAATAGAAGCCATTCTCATTATTATTTACCGAGAATTTTTCTACGCTAAGGAGCTTTACGTGCATCGTCGAATCACCCTGCTGGCATTGGCCTGCGCCTGCGTTTTATCTGCTCAGGCGATGGCGACCACCTATCCGTTGACCCTGACCGACACTTCCGGCGCAAGCGTGACGATTAAACAAGAGCCGAAACGCGTTGTGGTGCAGGACGGGCGCGATATTTTGACGCTGGCTTTGCTTGATCGCGCCGATCCCTTCACCCGGCTGGTGGCGTGGAACAACCTGCTGAAGAAAAGCGACGGTGAAACCTGGAAAATCCTCGAGAGCAAATGGCCTGAGGCGAAGAACATTATCGATATGGGCTTCAGCGACAAGGGCGAGATCAATCTGGAAAGCGTGATAGCGAAACACCCCGATCTGATGGTGGCGCAGTTGCGTTCCAAACCGTCGTTGAGCCAGACCGGCGTACTGGACAAGCTGAAAGCGTTGAACATTCCGGTGCTGTTTATCGACACCATGCTGAAGCCGGTGGAAAACACCCCGAAAAGTATCCAACTGTTGGGGGAGACACTGAACCGCGAGAGCGAAGCGAAGCAATACACCGATTTCTACCAGCAGCATTATCAGAGCATCCTCGATAAAACCAAAACGGTGGAGCCAAAGCCGCTGGTGTTTATCGAAGCGAAAGCCGGTTTGAACGGGCTTGAGTCTTGCTGCTTCACGCATTCGCACGTCGGCTGGGGTGGGATGGTCGAAGCCGTGGGTGCCCGCAACCTGGGTTCCGAACTGCTGCCCGGTGCCACCGGCGACGTCTCGCTTGAAAAAGTGATCAGCATGAAGCCGGATGCCTATATCGTTTCTGGCTCCCAGTGGGCCAGCAAAACCAATGCCGCGGTGCCCTTTGGCTATGGCGTTACCCAGCAGCAGGTTGACGAGGCTTTCAACCGCATGAAACAGCGTCCGGGTTTCGCCCAACTCTCGGCGGTGAAAGAGGGCCGTTTCTACGGCATTTACCACAACTTCTATAATCACCCGTACAACATCGTTGGGTTGGAGTATCTGGCGAAGTTTATCTACCCGAATCAGTTCACGGAGTTGGATCCGGCGAAAACCTACAGCGAGATCCTCAGCCGCTTTACCGAAGTGCCGGAAGGAAAGGGGATTCTGGGTGCTCAGGCACCGGTAGGGAAGTAAACATAGCGGGCGCGTTTCACCGATTCGCGCCCGTGTTATCAGGCCGCAGGCGTGTAGGTGGAGATAATCTCCAGCACGCCGTTGATAATGAACTGCACGCCCATACACACCAGCAGGAACCCCATCAGGCGCGAGATCGCCTCGATCCCGCTTTTGCCCACCAGGCGCATAATGGCACCGGAGCTTCTCAGGCAACCCCAGAGTATTACCGCCACCGACAGAAAAATCGCCACCGGCGCCACCAACAGTACCCAGTGCTCAAATCCCAGTACATTAGCTTTAATGCTTGATCCCGAACTGATGATCATGGCAATGGTGCCGGGACCGGCGGTGCTTGGCATGGCCAGTGGCACGAAGGCGATGTTGGCCGAGGTTTTCTTGCGCAACTCGTTTGACTTGGTTTCCACCTCCGGCGCATCTTCTGCACTTTGCTGCGGAAAAAGCATGCGAAAACCGATAAACGCCACAATCAGCCCGCCGGCGATGCGCAGGCCGGGAATGGAGATGCCGAAGGTGTTCATGACCAACTGACCGGCGTAGAAAGCTACCGTCATGATGAGGAACACGTAGACCGACGCCATCAGCGACTGCTGATTGCGCTCTTCACGTGTCATATTGCCCGACAGGCCAAGCAACAACGCCACGGTGGTAAGCGGGTTGGCAAGCGGCAGTAGCAGCACCAGACCCAATCCGATGGCCTGGAATAACTGCATGATACTCGACATAAAGCAGACCTCTGTTTTCAGTTAACGCCGTAAGACGGCGCAAAATAGTAGAGTAGCCTGCCGGGAGATCACGGGCAATGGCGAGAGGGGGATATCATGTGAAAATACACCATGTTGGCAGTGTAGGGGCCCCCGATCAGCCCCGCGTATCGGGTGGCGTCAATTCAGGTGCCGCGTCGGCGGAGGCGTCGTCGTCGTTCACACAGTCGTTGGCAATGTCCGGGGTATCTTCGCACTCCATCGGCGGTTCGTTGACCGCAATGGCTCGTGGGTGGCGATCGGTGCCGAGGTGAAGCAAAGTGAAACTCGCCACCAGCACCACGCAGACGCCGACGAGTAACTTAAATAACCGGTTCATGATGCGGGGGAATGTCTCAATTCAGCCGTGAGTGGCAACAGGATAGCGGTAGCGGACAAGGTTCGCCACAGCTGATTTGTGCAATGTTATTACTTGCTCATTGCGGATGAAATTTCCTGCAGGGAACGCAGCCACCTCAAGAGAGCATGTCTTGATGCTTATCAAAATCTGCTCTTTCCGATAACGTAGAAATGCAATCATCAATGCCTCGTTACTCCCCTAATGGCACCCTGGCTAACCAATGCAGAAGCTAGGGCTGCCTTTGTAAGCCTATCCGTTTTAGTTTCATACACTTTTTGAGATTTCCGGTTTTTTCGGCCATCAGCCGGTATTCTTCCGGTGTCAGGCTATTCAGGGATTCATGAGGCCGCCCGCTGTTGTATTCAGCCAGCTAGCGCGCCGTGATCTCCTGTGCTTCATTCAGCGTTCTGAACAGGTAAAAATCCAGTATTCCTGTCCAAAATCTGGCTTTAGAGATAGCGGCCTCACGGCAAACCTCTTTGACCGTACACCCGGCTTCGACAGACTTTAGAACGGCGATGATCCGGTGTTCAGTGAATCGGGCTTTACGCATAGCGTTCTCCTCAGGGGATATAATCCGTATGTCGGAAGATCGCTAAAAGTGAATAGTTCGGTTAAGCGGGACACTTATACCTTGTTTACTCCTCTATTACACAACGGGAATGAAGAGATCGTATGGGCTACAAGTGAGAAATTGAGTCGTTGGAGATTATATCAGTCCACCTGTATTCATATTTATATCAATATTCACCAGTAAGTTAAAAGGAGTAAAAATGATGATGAGGATTTTATTTATTTTGTGTCTCGGCCTCGCTACAGGTTCTGCGTCGGCTGCTGGACCGAATGTGAATATAAAGCATTATGGTTATGATTGGCTCGACTTTTATGAAAATGCTTCCCCCTCTTATAGTGCAACCGCAGCCTTAAATGCGATTTCTGACGTTGGGGTCAGTACGACAAACCTTAATGTCGTGCATTCCATTAAAAGTTTGAGTTTGCCTATTTGTGCCCAAGGGCAATGTGTGCTGAATGTGCAAGCTGGATCCGGCTCCGTTGCAGGTTCGCCGTTCGTGGATATTTGCCCAGGAGCAACAAATGACAGTAGCTGTCAGGCTGCAGGTTCATGGGCTAATATTTGGCGTATTGTGCAGGAAATCAGTAAGGCTACATATCGTCCAGGCGCTATTTATTTTATTGATGAGCCGTTCGATGTTTCCGCTTTGCAAACTGGCGATAAATATGTTCCATATCAATATGCCAGTTATCTATGCACTCTCCGACAGGCCATGAAAAATTACGGGTTAACTGTTCCGGTTTATACTGTTCTGAGTTACAGGCACACCCATATGCCAGAATATGTCAATGAAATACAAAAAGGTGCACCGACAACTGCCTGCCCTGGAGATGTGAATAGTAAGCCTGACTGGATAGGGGTCGATAATTACAATTGGTCCGTATCTGACATGTGGGAAACCTACAACCGTCTGGCACCGACCAATAATAGTCAAAAATGGGTTTTGGTTCCGCCGTCTAGTGCGTCCCTTGGCCTGAATGACGAACAGCTTCATACGCAAATTCAATTGTATTGGGATTTTATTAACCAATATCCCAAAGCGCCGGTGGTTTACATCATGAACTGGCGGTTTGACAGGAGTGTTACGGAAAATCGCGATGTGTATAAGACATCAACTGCGCTGTTATCTTTTATGGCGAACACTATTCTCGCCAATTAGGAATAAATAGCGAACGTCTTGTCCTCGCCGTCAACCGGCGAGGATAGGTTTTTCCGTACTGGTGGCGAGCAATCCTGTTTGACAAACTCTCCGGTAGATGGCGCGCTAATCATAGTGTTACACTGCCCGTTCCGTTATGGCGTCGCACCATGGCACACCGTAAATTGTGTGCTTATGAGGGTACATATTTGGCAGAGTGAAGCTGAATAGCGTTCATAACAACATGTAGTTAAACGATATTGTATTTCTTCATGTGATCTGTCGTGTGGGTCACCACTGTAGATAAGGAATCATTAATGCCTGTTATTACTCTTCCTGACGGAAGTCAGCGTCATTTCGACCGCGCCGTTTCCCCCCTGGATGTTGCCCTTGATATCGGCCCTGGTTTGGCCAAAGCCTGTATTGCCGGCCGTGTAAACGGTGAACTGGTTGATGCCGGCGATCTGATCGAATCCGATGCGCAACTGGCGATTATCACCATCAAGGACGCCGAAGGCCTGGAAATCATGCGCCACTCCTGCGCGCACCTGTTGGGCCATGCTATCAAGCAGCTGTGGCCGGACACCAAAATGGCCATCGGCCCGGTGATCGACAACGGTTTCTACTATGACGTTGATATTGACCGCACCCTGACGCAGGAAGACCTGGATCTGCTGGAAAAGCGGATGCATGAGTTGGCCGATAAAGATTATGACGTCATCAAGAAAAAGGTCAGCTGGCAAGAAGCCCGCGACACCTTTGCCGCGCGTGGTGAAAACTACAAAGTGGCGATTCTGGATGAGAACATCAGCCATGACGACCGTCCTGGCCTGTATCACCATGAAGAATATGTCGACATGTGCCGCGGTCCGCACGTGCCGAACATGCGTTTCTGCCATCACTTCAAACTGCAGAAAACCTCGGGCGCCTACTGGCGTGGCGACAGCAAGAACAAAATGCTGCAGCGTATCTACGGTACTGCCTGGGCAGACAAGAAACAGCTGAATGCCTACCTGCAGCGTCTGGAAGAAGCCGCCAAGCGTGACCACCGCAAGATCGGCAAGCAACTCGACCTGTATCATATGCAGGAAGAAGCGCCGGGTATGGTGTTCTGGCACAACGACGGCTGGACGATTTTCCGCGAGCTGGAAGCCTTTGTGCGCATGAAGCTCAAAGAGTACCAGTATCAGGAAGTGAAAGGGCCATTTATGATGGACCGTGTGCTGTGGGAAAAAACCGGCCACTGGGAAAACTATAAAGACGCCATGTTCACGACTTCGTCGGAAAACCGCGAGTACTGCATCAAGCCGATGAACTGCCCGGGACACGTGCAGATCTTCAACCAGGGCCTGAAGTCTTACCGTGATTTGCCGCTGCGCATGGGCGAGTTCGGTAGCTGCCACCGCAACGAGCCTTCGGGTTCTCTGCATGGCCTGATGCGCGTGCGTGGTTTCACTCAGGATGACGCCCATATCTTCTGTACCGAAGAGCAGGTGCGTGCCGAAGTGAACGAATGCATCAGAATGGTCTATGATGTTTACGGCACCTTTGGCTTCGAAAAGATCGCAGTTAAACTCTCCACCCGCCCTGAGAAGCGCATCGGCACTGACGATATGTGGACTCGTGCGGAAGAGGATCTGGCTGCGGCGCTGACCGAAAACGGGATTCCGTTTGAATATCAGCCGGGTGAGGGCGCCTTCTACGGACCAAAAATTGAATTTACTCTGCATGATTGTTTGGATCGTGCATGGCAATGTGGTACCGTGCAGCTCGATTTCTTCTTACCGGGCCGTTTAGGCGCGTCGTATGTTGGCGAAAACAACGATCGCGTGGTACCGGTAATGATTCACCGTGCTATTTTGGGCTCCATGGAGCGTTTCATCGGTATCCTTACCGAAGAGTACGCAGGGTTTTACCCAACCTGGATTGCTCCGGTGCAGGTGGTGGTGATGAATATCACCGATAGCCAGTCTGATTATGTCCAGCAATTGACCAAAAAACTGCAAGAGGCAGGGATTCGTGTTAAAGCGGACTTGAGAAATGAGAAGATTGGCTTTAAAATTCGCGAACATACTTTACGTCGGGTTCCTTACATGTTGGTGTGCGGTGATAAAGAGGTCGAATCAGGCAAAGTTGCCGTTCGTACCCGCCGTGGCAAAGACCTGGGAAGCCTCGACGTAAACGAAGTCGTAGACAAGCTGCTGAAAGAGATTCGCAGCCGTAGTCTTCATCAACTGGAGGAATAAAGTATTAAAGGCGGAAAACGAGTTCAACCGGCGCGTCCTAATCGCATTAACAGAGAAATTCGCGCGCAAGAAGTTCGCCTAACCGGCGTCGATGGCGAGCAGATTGGTATTGTCAGTCTGAATGAAGCTCTTGAAAAAGCTGAGGAAGCGGGCGTTGATTTAGTAGAAATCAGCCCAAATGCCGAACCGCCAGTTTGCCGAATCATGGATTACGGCAAATTCCTCTACGAGAAGAGCAAGTCGACCAAAGAACAGAAGAAGAAGCAAAAAGTCATTCAGGTCAAGGAAATCAAATTCCGTCCTGGTACCGATGATGGCGACTATCAGGTCAAACTACGCAACCTGATTCGCTTTCTGGAAGATGGCGATAAAGCCAAAATCACCCTGCGTTTCCGCGGACGTGAGATGGCGCACCAACAGATCGGTATGGAAGTGCTTAATCGCGTCCGTAAAGACCTGTGTGAAGATTCTGATTTGGCCATTGTCGAATCCTTCCCTACGAGGATCGAAGGCCGTCAGATGATCATGGTGCTCGCACCGAAAAAGAGACAGTAAAGGCTTCCAAGTAATCGAACCCGCGCAGCGCTTGCGTTGTGTGGGTTTTATTCGCCTTACTGATCGTTGTTTAACAATGCGAAGTGGATTTAATTAAAATGCCAAAGATTAAAACTGTACGTGGTGCAGCCAAACGCTTCAAAAAAACCGGCAGCGGTGGTTTTAAGCGCAAGCATGCTAACCTGCGTCATATTCTGACCAAAAAAGCAACCAAGCGTAAACGTCACCTGCGTCCGAAAGGCATGGTGTCTAAAAACGATATGGTCCTGGTTGTTGCGTGCCTTCCGTACGCATAAGCCATTTTTTTTGAATCCAGAATAAGACTTTAGGAGAGAGCATATGGCTCGCGTAAAACGTGGTGTAATTGCACGCGCACGTCACAAGAAAATTTTAAAACAAGCGAAAGGTTACTACGGTGCCCGTTCGCGCGTTTATCGTGTTGCCTTCCAGGCAGTAATCAAAGCAGGTCAGTATGCTTACCGTGACCGTCGTCAACGTAAGCGTCAGTTCCGTCAGCTGTGGATTGCACGTATCAACGCAGCAGCTCGTGTGAACGGCCTGTCTTACAGCAAATTCATTAACGGCCTGAAAAAAGCCTCTATTGAAATTGACCGTAAGATCCTGGCTGACATCGCAGTCTTCGACAAAGTGGCCTTCGGCGCACTGGTTGAGAAAGCGAAAGCAGCACTGGCGTAAGTCAGTAAAAGAGGGAGCTTGCTCCCTCTTTTATCTTTGTTTTTCAGTACGAATATTGACTTTTATTGACCGCCGCTATATCACTGGTGGGCAATCAATCGACAAGGTTAAGCAATCATGCACGTTGTTATTTTTCGTTTCTTTTTTTACTTTAGCGCCTGATCTCAGGAGGCTTTGCGCGTAAGAAAAGAAACGAAAAGTAGCGCCTAAGCCTCCCCTGTGGAGGCTTTTTTGTTTTTGGCCATACCCTTTGTCTTTCAAACTACAGCGGCGTTGGCCGCGTGTGTTCACCCCAGTCACTTAGTTATCTAAGCTCCCGGGGATTCACCCACTTGCCGCCTGGCTGTAGCTTGAAATCCTGTGGGTATGACATAGGCCAGATAACATACAATTATCAGTCATTACTTAGGGCCATACCGGCCAGAGGAAGAGGAAAGCAATGCCACATCTCGCAGAGCTGGTTGCCAATGCTAAAGCAGCCGTAGAAGATGCCCAGGATGTTGCCGCGTTGGATTTGGTACGCGTCGAATATTTAGGCAAGAAAGGCCATTTTACCTTGCAGATGCAATCGCTGCGTGACGTGCCGGCGGAAGAACGCCCGGCGGCCGGGGCGGTGATCAACCAGGCAAAACAGGCGGTGCAGGATGCGCTGAACGCGCGTAAAAACACGCTGGAATCCGCTGCGCTGAACGAGCGTCTGGCTGCAGAGACTATTGATGTTTCCCTGCCAGGCCGTCGTATGGAAAACGGCGGGCTGCATCCAGTGACCCGCACCATCGATCGTATCGAAGCCTTCTTTGGCGAACTGGGCTTTTCAGTCGAGACCGGGCCGGAAATTGAAGACGATTATCATAACTTCGACGCGCTGAACATTCCAGGGCACCACCCGGCGCGCGCCGATCACGACACCTTCTGGTTCGATGCCACGCGCCTGCTGCGCACTCAGACTTCCGGCGTGCAGATCCGTACCATGAAGAACCAGCAGCCGCCAATTCGCATTATTGCGCCGGGTCGCGTTTACCGTAACGATTACGACCAAACGCATACCCCGATGTTCCATCAGATGGAAGGCCTGATTGTCGACAAAGACATCAGCTTCACCAACCTGAAGGGCACGCTGCATGATTTCCTGAATAACTTCTTTGAAGAGGATTTGCAGGTTCGTTTCCGTCCGTCGTACTTCCCGTTTACCGAACCGTCCGCTGAAGTGGACGTCATGGGCAAAAACGGCAAGTGGCTGGAAGTTCTGGGTTGCGGCATGGTGCATCCGAACGTTCTGCGCAACGTGGGCATCGACCCGGAAATCTATTCCGGCTTTGCTTTCGGCATGGGCATGGAGCGTTTGACGATGTTGCGTTATGGCGTCACCGACCTGCGCGCGTTCTTCGAAAACGATCTGCGTTTCCTCAAACAGTTTAAGTAAGGCGGGAATATCACATGAAATTCAGTGAACTCTGGTTGCGCGAGTGGGTAAACCCGGCCATCAGCAGCGAAGCATTATCCGATCAAATCACCATGGCCGGCCTGGAAGTGGACGGCGTGGAGCCGATAGCCGGCGTCTTCAACGGCGTGGTGGTTGGCCACGTGGTTGAATGCGGTCAGCATCCAAATGCGGACAAACTGCGGGTGACCAAGGTTAACGTGGGCGGCGACCGCCTGTTGGATATCGTCTGCGGCGCGCCGAACTGCCGGACTGGCCTGAAGGTGGCCGTTGCCACCGTGGGCGCAGTGCTGCCGGGCGATTTCAAAATCAAAGCTGCCAAATTACGCGGCGAGCCTTCTGAAGGCATGCTCTGCTCGTTCTCCGAATTGGGTATTTCCGACGATCACGACGGTATTATCGAGCTGCCGGAAGATGCGCCGATTGGCACCGACATCCGTGAATACCTGAAGCTGAACGACAACACGATCGAAATCAGCGTAACGCCTAACCGTGCAGACTGTCTGGGCATCATCGGCGTAGCGCGTGATGTTGGCGTGCTGAATCAGGTGGCGCTCACCGAACCGGACATGAGCCCGGTTGCCGCCACGATCAATGATACGTTGCCGATCCGCGTTGACGCACCGCAGGCGTGCCCGCGTTACCTCGGTCGCGTAGTCAAAGGCATCAACGTCAAGGCCGCCAGCCCGTTGTGGATGCGTGAGAAACTGCGTCGTTGCGGTATCCGTTCCATTGACGCGGTGGTTGACGTTACCAACTACGTGCTGCTGGAACTGGGTCAGCCAATGCACGCCTTCGACCTGAGCCGCATTGAAGGCGGTATCGTGGTGCGTATGGCCGAAGAAGGGGAAACCCTGACTCTGCTGGACGGCAACGAAGCCAAACTGAATGCAGACACCCTGGTGATTGCCGATCACCAAAAAGCGCTGGCGATGGGCGGCATCTTTGGTGGCGAACATTCAGGGGTGAATGACGAGACCCAGGACGTGCTGCTGGAGTGCGCCTTCTTTAGCCCGCTGTCGATTACCGGCCGCGCGCGTCGTCAGGGCCTGCACACCGACGCTTCACATCGTTATGAGCGTGGCGTTGACCCTGCGCTGCAGTACAAGGCGATGGAGCGCGCTACCCGCCTGCTGATTGATATCTGCGGCGGCCAGGCGGGCCCGGTTATTGATGTTACCACCGAAAGCGAACTGCCGAAGCGCGCCACTATTACGTTGCGCCGTGAAAAGCTGGATCGTTTGATTGGTCATGCGGTACCAAGCGAGCAGGTGAGCGATATTCTGCGCCGTCTGGGTTGTCAGGTGACCGAGCAGGGCGATAACTGGCTGGCGGTGGCGCCGAGCTGGCGTTTCGATATGGAAATCGAAGAAGACCTGGTTGAAGAAGTCGCGCGCGTTTATGGCTACAACAATATTCCTGACGTGCCGGTACGTGCCGATCTGGTCATGACCAAGCACCGCGAAGCCGATCTGACGCTGAAACGCGTGAAAACTCTGCTGGTCGATCACGGTTTCCAGGAAGCGATCACCTACAGCTTCGTTGATCCTAAAGTGCAGGCCTTGCTGCACCCGGGCGAAGAGGCGTTGATCCTGCCAAGCCCAATCTCGGTAGAGATGTCGGCTATGCGTCTGTCATTGTGGACCGGCCTGCTGTCTGCGGTGGTGTATAACCAGAATCGCCAGCAAAGCCGCCTGCGCCTGTTTGAAAGCGGGTTGCGCTTTGTGCCTGATACTGCGGCAAATCTGGGCATCCGTCAGGATGTCATGCTGGCAGGGGTGATTGCGGGCCATACGCATGAAGAACACTGGGATCTGGCGCGTAAGCCGGTCGACTTCTATGATTTAAAAGGCGATCTGGAGTCGGTACTCGAGCTGACCGGTAAATTATCCGAAATTCAGTTCAAAGCCGAGGCCAATCCGGCATTGCATCCTGGGCAAAGCGCGGCGATTTATTTACAGGGCGAACGCGTAGGTTTCATCGGTGTGGTTCATCCGGAACTTGAACGTAAACTGGATCTTAACGGCCGTACAGTGGTGTTCGAACTGGAGTGGAACAAGGTCGCAAGCCGCGCCGTGCCTCAGGCGCGGGAGATTTCTCGCTTCCCGGCAAACCGCCGCGATATCGCCGTTGTGGTGGCTGAAAACGTCGCCGCAGAAGATATTTTGGCAGAGTGTAAGAAAGTTGGCGCAAATCAGGTAGTTGGCGTAAACTTGTTTGATGTGTACCGTGGCAAGGGCGTAGCGGAGGGTGATAAGAGCCTGGCTATCAGTCTGGTATTGCAGGATACCGCTCGTACACTGGAAGAAGAGGAGATAGCCGCTACCGTTGCAAGATGCGTAGAGGCTCTAAAACAGCGATTCCAAGCATCCTTGAGGGATTGAACCTATGGCGCTTACTAAAGCTGAAATGTCAGAACACCTGTTTGAAAAGCTTGGGCTTAGCAAACGGGATGCCAAAGACCTGGTAGAACTGTTTTTCGAAGAGGTGCGTCGTGCTCTCGAGAACGGTGAGCAGGTTAAACTGTCAGGTTTTGGCAATTTTGATTTGCGTGACAAGAACCAACGTCCTGGGCGTAACCCGAAGACCGGCGAGGACATTCCGATTACGGCGCGCCGCGTGGTCACTTTCCGTCCGGGACAAAAGCTGAAAAGTCGGGTAGAGAACGCCAGCCCGAAAGAGTAAGTCGCATGAAACCAAAAAGGCCGCTTTGCGGCCTTTTTCTTTTTCCGAGTTAAATTAGGTTTATTCTTAACTTATACCGCCACGAGATTTTTCAGGTGGTGATATTAATCCCTCTCGTTCAAGCTAAAATAATATTCTCGTTGCGGATTATTCTTATGGCTATTTAGTATTAATTGTTTTTTTGAATAAAAAAAAAGGGGCCGAGGCCCCTGACGGTTAATAATGATTATAGTAGTGACCCGGCCCGCCGCCACGGTGCCCGCCGCCGTGCGGGCCGAAGCAGCAAGCGCTGAGCGCTGAAGCCAGTACGGCAACGGTCAATAGCATTCCAATGCGCTTAATCATAATAATGTCTCTCCGGTGGTTGTTGGCTTAATTATAAATAGCCTGGTGGCGATACGTACGTCAGTTATTCGTTAAAGGTTGTCAGTAATTATATTAATTAAACGGCAGGGCCGGAGTGTATGGATTTCGTAAGGGAGATGAAAACGATCTGAAAATAGGCATTGGTGAGATAGGCGCTAAATAAATGCGCTGATATAACCACTCAAGCGAGAAAATAAAGTGAGAACATAAAATGAAAAAGTTCCTGTTGCTGGTTTGTTTACCGTTGCTGCTGCCGGTGGCTGCGCAGGCGGATGTCTCTATTGATATCAACGTGCCGGGCGTTTCGGTACATCTGGGCGATCAGGACCGCCGGGGCTATTATTGGGATGGTTACGACTGGCGTCCGCCGCAGTGGTGGCATGCTCATCAGGGCCGCGGTATGGGCGAGCGGAATAACCATGGCATGTACTGGGATGGAGGCCGCTGGCAACCGAAGCCACCGCGTGGTTATGAGCACCGTGGCCCGGATCGCGACGGTAATCCGTTCCGTGGCGAACGCGATAATCATGATAACGGCAACCGTCATGACAATGGCGGCCGTGACAATGGTCGTGGTAACGATCAGGGCCGCAGTAACGATCAAGGCCGTGGCAATGATAATGGTCGCGGTAACGGTCACGGCAATGGCGAACCCTATCCGCCGAACGGCAATGGCCCGCGCCCTTAATTAATTTTACAGCGGCTGCTTTTGCCATCACCTGTGGGTGACGGGCAGGTGCAGCCGCCGTTTTCCTGTCATAGTGCTTATGCAATGCTTCCCCTTCTGGCGCTAACCCCCTAATATTTGACCCAGACGTCAATTATTCGGCCGTAAATACGGCCTGCAGGGAATCGCCGCGCCAATGCTGACCAGCCAAACCTTTTCTTTATTGCTCCAAAACCAACGCACTCGCGACAAGCGCCATCTGTGGTTGTTGATGCTGGGCGTTGCGGTGGCTTTTGTTTTCAGCCTCAGTGCCGGTGACATTTGGCTCTGGCCCTCACAGTGGCTTAGCGAGCCCGCGCAGCTGTTCGTCTGGCAGTTGCGGCTGCCGCGTGCGCTGGCGGTGATGCTGGTAGGCGCCAGCCTGGCGGTGGCTGGGGCGGTTATGCAGGCGTTGTTCGAAAACCCCTTGGCCGAGCCGGGCCTGTTGGGCGTCGCGAACGGCGCCGGCGTGGCGCTGGTGCTGACGGTGTTGCTGGGCAACGGTTTGCTGCCGGTGGCGCTGATGAGCTTGAGCGCCATCGTCGGCGCGTTAATCATGACTTTTCTGCTGCTCAGTTTTGCTCGCCGCCGGCGGTTAACCAATGCGCGCTTGCTGTTGGTGGGGGTTGCGCTGGGCATCGTTTGCAGCGCGGTGATGACCTGGGCGGTGTACTTCAGTTCCAGCCTGGATCTGCGCCAACTGATGTATTGGATGATGGGCGGGTTTGGCGGTGTTGACTGGCGGCAAAAGTGGTTGGTGCTGGCCCTGTTGCCGGTGCTGCTTTGGTTGTGTTGCCAAGGCAAGGCGCTGAACTTTATGGCCCTGGGGGAGATTCAGGCGCGTCAGCTCGGGCTCTCTTTGCATCTGTGGCGCAACCTACTGGTGTTGGCGATTGGCTGGTTGGTGGGCGTCAGTGTGGCGCTGGCCGGGGTGATTGGTTTTGTCGGACTGGTGATCCCGCATATGCTGCGCCTCAGCGGTCTGACCAACCAGCGTTACCTGCTGCCCGGATGCGCGCTGGCCGGTGGCGGTGTGTTGCTGGCGGCTGATGTGGTGGCGCGTATCACCCTGTTGTCGGCAGAATTGCCCATTGGGGTGGTAACTGCCACCCTCGGAGCACCGTTATTTATCTGGTTACTGACCCGGGTAAAAAGCGTAAGGTAGTTTCTTCTGTTCACCTGCAAACAAAACAAGAGGATAAAGCTATGTCTCAACCTATCTATGACATTCCGGTAAACACTATCGAAAATCAATCCACCACCCTGGGCGAATATGAAGGCAAAGCGCTGTTGGTGGTTAACGTGGCGTCTGAATGTGGCTTGACCAAGCAATATGAAGGGCTGGAAGCGTTATACGAAACCTATCGCGCACAGGGGTTTGAGGTGTTGGGCTTCCCGTCCAATGAGTTCCTGGGGCAAGAACCCGGCAGCAATGAAGAGATCCTGGCATTTTGCCGCGGGACCTTCGGCGTACAGTTCCCGATGTTCGCCAAAATTGAAGTGAACAGCGACGACCGCCATCCGTTGTATCAGGCGCTGATTGCCGCAAAACCGCAGGCGGTCGCGCCAGAGGGCAGCGAGTTCCTGGCGCGTATGAGCAGCAAAGGCCGTGCGCCGAAGCAAACCGGCGATATCCTGTGGAACTTTGAAAAGTTCCTGATTGGGCGCGATGGCCAAGTGATCGAGCGTTTCTCGCCGGACACGACGCCGGAAGATCCGGCGCTGGTGACCGCTGTCAAACAGGCGTTGGCCGGATAACAAGGAGCGGTAATCCATCATGCTGCAGCTCAGTCAGGTTGGGGTAGAAGGGCGTTTAGCCCCGTTTTCAGCGCAGGTTGATGCTGGGTTGCAGTATCACCTCATCGGCCCGAACGGCGCCGGTAAAAGCACGCTGCTGGCTCGGTTGGCGGGCATGCTGCCCGGTTCAGGAGAACTCTTGCTGGCGGGCCAACCGTTGGCCGGCTATCAGGGAAGTGAACTGGCGCTGCGCCGCGCTTACTTAAGCCAGCAGCAGCCGCCTGTCGCGTTGATGCCCGTGTTCCAATACCTGGCGTTACACCAACCGGCGGGCGCCGCTGAAGCGGCGGTGGAGAGCACCATTCTCTATCTTTGCCAACGTTTAAAGCTGATGGATAAGTTGCCACGCATGCTGACTCAGCTTTCCGGCGGTGAATGGCAACGGGTGCGGCTGGCGGCGGTGTTGCTTCAGGTGTGGCCGACGGTTAACCCCTACAGCCAACTGTTGCTGCTGGACGAACCGACCAATAGTCTGGACGTGGCGCAGAAGGTGGCACTGGATCGCCTGCTGCGCGAGTTTTGCCAGAGCGGCCGTAGCGCTTTGGTTTGCGCCCACGATCTCAATCACACTTTGCAGCAGGCCGATCGGGTTTGGCTGTTGCACGCCGGTCGGCTGGTCGCGCAGGGCGTTACGCGAGAAGTGATGGAACCGGTATTGCTTTCACAGATTTATGACGTCGACTTTCATCTGCAGGCGGTTGGCGATCAGCGCTGGATCATGACCAAGACGGCGTAGCGCGAAAATCGACTTAAACGTAAATTAAACGGACCCGATATAAATAGACGGCTAACCATAGGCCGTTATTTCTTTTTCTCTTTTAAATTAACTCCCCCACATTGAAAACCGTCGCTGACGTGCTACGCTGATTTAGTTCAAATAAAATAAGTAAGTAATTATTTATAAATATAATCATTTGATTTTAATGAATTATTTATGCCTTGATGATAAGTCCCTTAAACCTGATAGCCAACTGATAATTAATCTTACCTTAAGGTTTAGTTAAGCTTGGGGCCGTACATTGGCAGCTAATCCACCAGGAACGATTCTCTCTGGCGTTTAATATTCGTTAAATGAAAGAGATCTACAGTGTCATTAAAGAAATTTGATGAGTTTGGGGTTAACTATGGATGAATTTTTACCTTTTTCTCGCCCGGCCATTGGCGATGAAGAGATCGCAGCGGTAGAAAAGGTATTGCGCTCCGGCTGGATCACCACCGGCCCGCAGAATCAGCAATTGGAAAACGAGTTCTGCTCCACCTTCGGATGTAAACACGCCATAGCCGTTTGTTCCGCCACTGCGGGCATGCACATCACCCTGATGGCGCTGGGCATTGGCCCGGGTGATGAGGTTATCACGCCCTCGCAAACCTGGGTTTCCACCCTCAATATGATTGAATTGCTTGGCGCGACGCCGGTGATGATTGATGTTGATCGCGATACGCTGATGGTCAGTGCCGCCGATGTCGAAGCGGCCATTACGGCTAAAACCAAAGCCATTGTCCCGGTGCATTACGCCGGTGCGCCGCTGCAGATGGACGCTTTGCGCGATGTGGCAACGCGCCACAACCTCCCCCTGATCGAAGATGCTGCCCATGCGGTGGGTACCCGTTACAACGGCGAGTGGGTCGGCGCACGCGGCACGGCAATTTTTTCCTTCCATGCGATTAAAAACCTGACCTGTGCCGAGGGTGGCCTGATTGCCACCGACGACGATGCGCTGGCCGATCGCGTACGTTGCCTGAAGTTCCACGGACTGGCGGTTGACGCCTTCGATCGCCAACAACTGGGGCGCAAGCCGCAGGCAGAGGTGGTGGAACCGGGCTACAAATACAACCTTTCGGATATTCACGCGGCCATAGCTGTCGTGCAGTTAGCTCGTCTGCCGCAGTTGAACGCCCGTCGCAAAGCGCTGGCCCAGCGTTATTTGGCCGCGCTGGAAGGTTCGCCTTTCCAGCCGCTGGGGCAGCCTGATTACCCGCATGATCACGCCTGGCATCTGTTTATGGTGCGTGTTGATGCCGAACGTTGCGGCATCGATCGCGACCAACTGATGGAGCGCCTGAAAGCGTTGGGCATCGGCACCGGCCTGCATTTCCGCGCTGCCCATACCCAGAAGTTTTACCGCGAACGTTATCCGCAGCTGTCGTTGCCGAACACTGAATGGAACTCGGCGCGTCTGTGCACCTTACCGTTATTCCCTGATATGACCGACGGCGATGTTGATCGCGTGGTCAACGCCTTATCTTCTGTTGTGGAGTCGTTACGTGTCTCGCGTTGAACCGATAAAAAAAGTTTCGGTGGTGATCCCGGTATACAACGAGCAGGAAAGTTTGCCTGCCTTGCTTGAGCGTACTACCGCCGCCTGTAAACAACTGACTCAACCTTATGAAATTATCCTGGTCGATGACGGCAGCAGCGACAACTCAGCCGATATGCTGACCGCCGCGGCAGAGCAGCCGGGCAGCTGCGTGATTGCCGTTTTGCTGAACCGTAATTACGGCCAACACTCGGCAATCATGGCCGGCTTCAATCAGGTGAGCGGCGATCTGGTGATTACGCTGGACGCCGATTTGCAAAACCCGCCGGAAGAGATCCCGCGCCTGGTACGGGTCGCAGAAGAGGGCTATGACGTGGTGGGCACCGTGCGTGCCAACCGCCAGGACTCCTGGTTCCGCAAAAGCGCCTCACGCATTATCAATATGATGATCCAACGTGCTACCGGCAAATCGATGGGCGATTACGGCTGCATGTTGCGCGCCTATCGCCGCCATATTATCGAAGCCATGCTGAACTGCCACGAACGCAGCACCTTTATCCCGATCCTGGCGAACACCTTCGCCCGACGGACCACCGAAATCGACGTGCTGCACGCTGAACGCGAGTTTGGCGATTCCAAATACAGCCTGATGAAGTTGATTAACCTGATGTACGACTTGCTCACCTGCCTGACGACGACACCGCTGCGTTTGCTCAGCGTTGTAGGCAGCGTGGTGGCGCTCTCGGGTTTTGTGCTGGCGGTAGTGCTGATCGCCCTGCGTTTGATTATGGGGCCCGAATGGTCGGGCGGTGGGGTGTTCACGCTGTTTGCGGTGCTGTTTACCTTTATTGGTGCTCAATTTGTCGGCATGGGTCTGTTGGGAGAGTACATAGGTCGTATTTATACCGACGTACGCGCTCGCCCTCGTTATTTTGTTCAGAAAGTGGTCGGTGAACAGCCGGTTCACAATACTCAGGAAGAAGAATGATGAAAGCTATTGTATTTGCTTACCATGATATTGGCTGCGCGGGTTTGAAAGCGCTGACTGACGCAGGCTATGACGTTCAGGCGGTATTTACGCATACCGACGATCCTGGTGAGAACAATTTCTTCTCCTCTGTAGCCCGTTTAGGCGCTGAATTGGAGCTGCCGGTCTATGCGCCGGAAGACGTTAACCACCCGTTGTGGATCGAGCGCATCCGTCAGATGCAACCGGACGTGATTTTCTCATTCTATTACCGCAACCTGTTAAGCGATGAGATCCTTTCGCTGGCGCCGCTTGGCGGGTTCAATCTGCACGGTTCGTTGCTGCCGCGCTTCCGCGGCCGTGCGCCGGTGAACTGGGCGCTGGTCAACGGCGAAACCGAAACCGGCGCCACGCTGCACAAAATGGTCAAGCGCCCGGATGCCGGGGATATCGTTGGTCAGCGTAAAGTGGCGATCGCCGCTGAGGATACGGCGCTGACGTTACACAAAAAAGTGCTGGAAGCGGCACAGGCGCTGCTGAAAGATGAACTGCCTAAACTGAAAAACGGCACCGCCTCATTCACTGCGCAAAATGAAGCCGACGCCAGCTATTTTGGCCGCCGCACAGCCGCAGACGGTGAAATTTTGTGGCATAAATCCGCGCAGGAAATCGACAACCTGATCCGTGCGGTCACCGAGCCTTACCCTGGCGCATTCAGCTACCTTGGCCAACGTAAGCTGATCGTCTGGCGCGCCCGCGTGCTGGATGCCCAGCATGATAAACAACCGGGTACAGTGCTTAGCACCTCGCCGCTGATCATCGCTTGCGGTGAAGGCGCGCTGGAAATCGTTGCCGGGCAAAACGAGTCCGGTCTGTACGTGCAGGGCAGCCGCCTGGCGCAGGAAATGGGTATCGTGACCGATGTGCGCCTGGCCGCCAAGCCGAATGCAGTCATGAAGCGCAGAACTCGCGTGTTGATCCTGGGCGTTAACGGTTTTATCGGCAATCACCTGACCGAACGCCTGCTGCGTGACGATCGTTACGACATTTACGGTCTGGATATCGGCTCTGATGCCATCAGCCGTTTCCTGGATAACCCGCGCTTCCACTTTGTGGAAGGGGATATCAGCATCCACTCCGAGTGGATCGAGTATCACATCAAGAAATGCGACGTGGTGTTGCCGCTGGTGGCCATTGCGACGCCTATCGAATACACCCGCAACCCACTGCGCGTATTCGAGTTGGATTTCGAAGAAAACCTGAAAATCGTCCGCGACTGTGTGAAATACAATAAGCGCATTATCTTCCCGTCCACCTCCGAGGTGTACGGCATGTGCGATGACAAAGAATTTGATGAAGACCATTCGCGTCTGATCGTCGGGCCGATCAACAAACAGCGCTGGATTTACTCGGTGTCCAAGCAGTTGCTGGACCGGGTGATCTGGGCATACGGCGCCAAGGAAGGATTGAAGTTCACGCTGTTCCGTCCGTTTAACTGGATGGGGCCGCGCCTGGACAATCTGGATGCGGCGCGTATCGGTTCATCACGCGCTATCACCCAGTTAATCCTCAATCTGGTGGAAGGTTCGCCGATCAAACTGATGGACGGCGGGGCGCAAAAACGCTGCTTTACCGACATCAACGACGGTATCGAAGCGCTGTTCCGCATTATCGAAAACCGCGACGGTTTGTGTGACGGTCAGATCGTCAATATCGGTAACCCGACCAATGAGGCCAGCATCCGTGAACTGGCGGAAATGCTGCTCGAGAGTTTCAACAATCACCCGTTGCGCGACAGCTTCCCGCCGTTTGCCGGTTTCAAGGATGTAGAAAGCAGCAGCTATTACGGCAAAGGGTATCAGGACGTCGAGCACCGTACGCCGAGCATCAAGAATGCCCGCCGCCTGCTGGGTTGGCAGCCGACCATTGCGATGCAGCAGACCGTTGCAGACACGTTGGATTACTTCCTGCGCACTACCGTTCAGGAAGGTAAAGGTGAATGAAGAAAGTCGGTCTGCGAGTTGATGTAGATACCTTCAGCGGTACCCGGGAAGGGGTGCCGCAGTTGCTGGAGCTGTTCGACAAGTACGGTATTCAGGCCAGTTTCTTCTTCAGCGTAGGACCGGACAATATGGGGCGCCATCTGTGGCGCCTTTTACGTCCGAAATTCCTGTGGAAAATGCTGCGTTCGAACGCCGCGTCACTGTACGGTTGGGATATCCTGCTGGCCGGTACCGCCTGGCCGGGGCGCAATATTTCCCGCACTCTGGGGCCGTTGATGAAACGTACCGCCGAGGCCGGGCATGAAGTGGGGCTGCACGCGTGGGATCATCAGGGTTGGCAGGCGAACGTCGGCCGCTGGTCTGAGGCGCAACTGACGCAGCAGGTTCAACGGGGCGTGGATGCGCTAACCGCCAGTACCGGCCAGCCGGTAAAATGCTCGGCGGTCGCCGGCTGGCGTGCGGATACGCGGGTACTGGAGGTGAAGCAGCGTTTCGGTTTTCACTACAACAGCGACTGCCGGGGCACCCATCCATTTCGTCCGCAGTTAAGCGATGGCCGTCTCGGCACCGTGCAAATCCCGGTTACGTTGCCCACTTTTGACGAGGTGATTGGCAGTGAAGTCAGTATGGCCGACTTCAACGATTACATTCTGCAAGCCATTGAAAACGACCAGGGCGTGCCGGTGTATACCATTCATACCGAAGTGGAAGGGATGTCGCAGGCAGCGATGTTCGAACAGTTACTGCAGCGCGCGCAACGACAGGGCATAGCATTCTGTCCGTTGAGCGAACTGCTGCCGCACGATTTGGCTTCATTGCCATTGGGCCGCATCAAGCGCGCTCCTTTCCCCGGCCGCGAAGGTTGGCTGGGTTGTCAAACCGATGTGAAGGACGATTCATGAAGGCGCTAAAAGGATCATGGGCCATCTTGCTGGCCATTTTTTTTGCTCTGGTTTACCTGATTCCCCTCAATGGTCGCCTGCTGTGGCAGCCTGATGAAACCCGTTATGCCGAAATCAGCCGCGAGATGCTGCAGCGCGGCGACTGGGTAGTGCCCAATCTGCTTGGCCTGCGTTATTTTGAAAAACCGGTAGCCGGTTACTGGTTTAACAACATCAGCCAATGGTTGTTTGGCGAGACCAACTTTGCGGTGCGTTTCGGCTCGGTATTCAGCACCGGCATGACTGCGCTGTTGGTCTTTGCGCTGGCGATGCTGATGTGGCGCAATGCGCGCCGCGCCAGCCTGGCGGTGCTGATTTTCCTGTCGATGGTACTGGTGTTCAGCATCGGTACCTACAGCGTACTGGATCCGATGATCTCACTGTGGTTGGCCGCGGCGATGGTCAGTTATTACCTGACGTTGAAAGCCACCACGGTCAAAGGCAAGCTGGGCGGTTACGCGCTGCTGGGGGTGGCCTGCGGCATGGGCTTTATGACCAAGGGGTTCCTGGCGCTGGCGGTGCCGGTGATTGCGGTGATCCCGATTGTCATTCAGCAACGGCGGATTAAAGATCTTCTTATTTACGGCCCAGTGGCGATAGTGGTGGCGGTGTTGCTCAGCTTGCCTTGGGCGCTGGCCATTGCCCAGAGAGAACCGGACTTCTGGAACTACTTCTTCTGGGTGGAGCATATTCAGCGCTTCGCCGAGGACAATGCGCAGCATAAGGCACCGTTCTGGTACTACATTCCGATTCTGTTTGCCGGGGTGTTGCCGTGGGCGGCGCTGCTGCCAGGGGCGCTGATCAAGGGCTGGCGTGAACGCATCAATCGCCCGGAGCTGTTTTTCCTGCTCAGTTGGGTAGTGATGCCACTGATCTTCTTCAGCATCGCCAAGGGTAAGCTGCCGACCTATATTCTGCCGTGCATGGCACCGCTGGCGCTGTTGATGGCGGCCTATGCCGAGGATTATGCGGCGGCACTGCGCAGCAAGGCATTCAAAGTCAATGCGCTGCTGAACGGATTGTTTGGCGCGATCGGCGTATTGGCGCTATTGATTATCGGTACTGGTCTGTTGCCCAAGGTGCATTTGTTTAGCGCCCAGGAATGGCCGAAGATAGTGATCGGCATTATCGCCTTTGCCGGGTGGTTACTGTTCGCCGTGGTGTCGGTGCGTGATAATGCACGCCGTTGGCACTGGGCTGCCGCCTGTCCGTTGCTGCTTTGCCTGCTGATTGGCTATGCGATTCCGCAACAGGTGACCGATTCCAAGTTGCCGCAAAACTTCACACGGGTGAACATGGCAGAATTAAGCCATAGCCGCTATGTGCTGACAGACAGCGTGGGGGTCGCCGCCGGCCTGGCCTGGGAACTGAAGCGCAGCGACGTGCTGATGTTCAGCGAAAAGGGCGAAGTGTCTTATGGTCTGGACTACCCGGATGCCCGCAGCCATTTCATCAGCGATGAAGATTTCCCTCAGTGGTTGGCACAGGCGCGCAAGCAGGGCGATGTCTCGCTGGTATTGCAATTGTCGAGAGGGGATCACGTGCCAAAAAACTTACCGACCGCAGACAAGATTGTTGAGATGAACCGCCTGGCGCTGGTTTGGTATCAACAGCAACCATGATGATCGGTTACCTGTTGGTGATTGTGGTCAGTCTGCTCACCTGCGGTGGGCAGCTGTGCCAGAAACAGGCCGCTCTGTGCTGGCAATTGCCGCCGGAGGTCAGACGAGGGCCGACGCTGCGCTGGTTGGCGCTGGCGGTGTTGCTGCTGGGGGCCGGCATGGCGGTGTGGCTCAACGTGTTGCAACGTTTGCCGCTCAGCCTGGCGTACCCGATGCTCAGCCTGAATTTTGTGCTGGTGACGCTGGCTGCCCGCTGGCTGTTTCAGGAACCGACCACCTTGCGCCATTGGTGTGGCGTAGCGTCCATTATGCTGGGGATACTGTTGATGAGTGTACACCCATGAGGGGCTATGCCTGGGGCGCTGCCAGCGTATTGTTGGTGACGTTGGCGCAACTGTTGATGAAGTGGGGCATGGCGCAGATCCCGCTGATGTCGTTCGCCGACGTGACATTGGCGCTGCTCATGCATTACTGGTTGCCGCTGCTGGCTGTGGGTTGCGGTATCTTTGGCTATGCGTTGTCGATGCTGTGCTGGTTCTTTGCGCTGCATCATTTGCCGCTCAATCGCGCTTATCCGCTGTTGAGCGTCAGTTATGCTCTGGTGTATCTGGCTGCGGTGATCCTGCCCTGGTTTAATGAATCCGCTACCCTGCTGAAAACGCTGGGAACGCTGTTTATCCTGTTTGGGGTGTGGCTGATTAACAGCAAGGCTGGGGTAAAAACGGCCCAATAGCGCAAAAATTGGCGTCAACGCGATTATCTCCTTCACAGTGCTTGCCTTTTTCCCCATGCGGGAGATAAATTAGCGCCAAATAGCTCTCTCCTAACGTGGTGCCGACTTTGCCTCGCTGGCGGTGTGGTTGACCGGGCGGCATGATGCGGCAACGGGTTCAATGAAGGGATATTATGCGGATGCGTGTTTGGTTTTTATTAGCCAGTTTAATTCTTGCCGGTTGCAGCAGCCATGCGCCGCCGCCAAGCGGCCGGTTGGCCGACTCGATCGTGGTGGTGGCTCAATTGAACGAGCAACTGCGGCAATGGTACGGCACGCCATATCGTTACGGCGGGATGGATCGCGGCGGCGTCGACTGCTCAGGATTTGTCTATCGCACCTTCCGTGACCGTTTCGATATGCAATTGCCGCGCTCTACCGAAGAGCAAACCGAGCTCGGCACCAAAGTCTCGCGTGATGAATTGATGCCGGGCGATCTGGTGTTTTTCAAAACCGGCGCGGGTGAAAATGGTTTACACGTGGGTATCTACGATACCAACGATCAATTTATCCATGCCTCAACCAGCCGCGGCGTCATTCGTTCCTCGCTGGACAATGTCTATTGGAAGCGAGCCTATTGGCAGGCGCGGCGCATTTAACCTTAACCCTTTGATTCGGTGTATCATGGCGGCATCACGTCCTTAACGGTGACCGCCATGAATAGCCTACGTTTACTGATTTCCGACTCCTACGATCCCTGGTTCAATCTGGCCGTGGAAGAGTGCATCTTCCGCGAGATGACCACGCAGAAAATCCTGTTCTTATGGCGCAACGCCGAAACCGTGGTCATTGGCCAGTCGCAGAACCCGTGGAAAGAGTGCAACACCCGACGGATGGAGCAAGATGGGATCCGGCTGGCACGGCGCAGCAGCGGGGGCGGAGCGGTATTTCACGACCTGGGCAATACCTGTTTTACCTTTATGGCAGGTAAACCCGGCTACGATAAAAACGTGTCCACCGGCATTATTCTGGCGGCACTGGCTCAACTGGGGATCTCTGCCACGGCATCAGGGCGCAATGATCTGGTGATCGACACCGCAGAGGGCGTGCGTAAAATATCCGGCTCGGCCTACCGTGAAACTCAGGATCGCGGGTTTCACCATGGCACGTTATTACTGAACGCCGATCTAAACCGTCTGGCGGACTACCTCAACCCGGACCCCAAAAAATTGCAGGCCAAGGGCATCACCTCAGTTCGTTCTCGCGTCGCCAACCTGGCGGATTTCCGGCCCGATATCAACCACCAACAGATATGCGATGCCGTGACTCAGGCATTCTTTGACCATTATGGCGATACCGCCAGGGCGGAAATCATCTCTCCGGATGTTTATCCGGATCTGCCTGATTTTGCCGCGCAGTTCGCCAGGCAAAGCAGCTGGGAATGGAATTTCGGCAAAGCGCCTGCATTTAGCCATTTGCTGAATGAGCGCTTTGCCTGGGGCGGGGTGGATATCTTCTTTGATGTGGAAAAGGGAGCCATTGACAGGGCGCAGATTTTTACCGATAGCCTTAACCCTGCGCCGTTGCAACAGTTGGCGCAAAGGCTGGTGGGATGTGCCTACCGCAGTGAGGCTGTGGTAAGTTGTTGCGATAGTTTGATCGCGCAGTTTCCCGATCATGCCGCCGAGTTGGCTGAACTGCGGCAATGGTTGGCCGAGACGATTAAATAACATTCAGGCTGCGACTATCCTGGGATGAGGCAACTCATCCTTTTTTACGCCGTGTGGCCCCTACTTTGTTGTTGTATCTCATCGTCAAAAAAGTCGTAAATGCAGGCTCAGCATAAATTCGCTAAAAATCAAGGTGGGCATTTTTTGGTTGTTTCAATGCTGAGAATAGCGCAGTGAATTGATGTGTTATTAAATTTAATCAGTTGTTAGGGAATTGGGGCGTAATTGCGTTGAGTGCCAAGGACAGGTTTCCAGGCTGATAGGAATTTCTTTAATTAAAACAATGGAGATAAGTCAAATTTTAAGCATTACGCTATCACCTAAGTTAAATGCCTCTCAATTTCATTCGTTCCGTTCTGATCTTGTCATAAGTTAAATTGTTTTTTATTCATTTTTTTGCGAACTACGCATAGCTTTAATCTATCAATTAAATGATAACTTATTGGTAATTACATTGATATTTCCGATTAATCCCAGGGGGATTGATCGATAAAATATATTGATATACGATGAGCTGCTCGCCATTCTGCCTGTGGCATTAAAATGAAAATTCAATTCGAAGCTGACTTTATTAGTAGCTATGTTTTTCAACCTGTTTACTCAATGGACGGCAGGCTGATGGCGGTGGAAATTTTATGCCGTTTCAATAGCCTGGACGGTGATTTAGCTATGCCGGCTGACATTGGGATTACGTTATTGACCCCTGATCAAAGGATTGAGTTATTTAATGAGCAATTGAGACTGGCGGAGCAATATGCCAGTTGGTTTATCGAGCACGACGTGCTGTTGACCCTCAATATCGAAGAAACCCTTGTCGATGCGATCCTCACTGACGAGCTGCTGTGTCAACGCCTACGGCAGTGGTCGTTTATTGCATTTGAGATCAGTGAGGCTTTTCCGAATCTTTCGGCGGGAAAGAACAATACCAAGGTCAGCCGGCTAAGCGAAATGTTCACTCTGTGGCTGGATAATTTTGGTTCGGGGCAGGCGACATTGACCGCATTGTATGACGGCCTGTTCGACTATGTGAAAATCGACAAACATTTTTACTGGCAGCTGTTTACCCACGAGGGATATGACGTAGTCATAGACTCGCTATTAAAGAATATCAACCTGCTGTGCAAGGGGGTGATTGTCTGCGGCATAGAGAAGAAGGAGTATTTTAATAAGCTCAGGCATGCCGGTGTTTTGGGTTTGCAGGGTTTTTTATGGCCCAGCGTTGGTGTGGATAATCTGGCCGCTTTGCGGGGTACGCCTGAAGAGTTCAATAGCAATAATCGATAGCGCCGCCCACCTCAGAGTAATAATGGATCGGATGATTTTTGCTGTGATTCCGCCCCTGTTATTTATCATGAATTTCTCGCTGAAAAAGCCTTTCATTCATCGGCAGAATAAGGCGCTTAAACCCTACTGACGCAAACGCCTATCCTCCGCCTCTGCCTGGGTTCTCGACAGAGGTGTTCTCCCTGCATTTCCTCTGTGTTAATCCGCACGCCCAGGCTCTACACTAAGTGGATACGGAGGGCCTATGCCGCAGTTTGAAAATGCTTATCACCACCAGTTACCCGGTTTTTATAGCGAATTGAAACCCACGCCGCTGAAGGGCGCTCGCCTGCTGTATCACAGTGAGCCGCTGGCGCGAGAGCTGGGGTTGGACGAAAGCTGGTTTACCCAGGACAAGACCCCGATATGGTCGGGTGAAAGGCTGCTGCCTGGTATGCAGCCGTTGGCGCAGGTGTACAGCGGCCACCAGTTTGGCGTGTGGGCTGGGCAATTGGGCGACGGCCGCGGCATTTTGCTCGGCGAGCAAAAGCTGGCGGATGGCCGCAGCATGGACTGGCACCTGAAAGGCGCGGGGCTAACGCCTTATTCGCGGATGGGCGACGGGCGTGCCGTATTGCGTTCGGCGATCCGTGAATTTCTGGCCTCTGAGGCGTTGTATCATCTGGGGATCCCGACCACGCGCGCGTTGACTCTGGTGACCAGCGAACAGCCCGTTTTCCGTGAACAGCCAGAGCGTGGGGCGATGTTGCTGCGCGTGGCGGAAAGCCATGTGCGCTTCGGCCATTTTGAGCATTTTTACTACCGCAAACAGCCGGAGCAGGTGCAACAGCTGGCCGATTTTGTGATCGCCCGCCATTGGCCGCAGTTGAAGGATCACGATGACGGCTATTTACCCTGGTTTATTGACGTTGTTGAACGCACTGCGCGCTTAATCGCGCATTGGCAGACCGTCGGGTTCGCTCACGGCGTGATGAACACCGATAATATGTCTATCCTTGGCATCACCATCGATTATGGTCCTTACGCTTTCCTCGATGATTATAAACCTGACTTTATCTGTAACCACTCGGATCATCAGGGGCGTTATGCCTTTGATAATCAGCCTGCGGTTGCGCTGTGGAACCTCCACCGGCTGGCGCAGGCGCTGTCCGGGTTGATGACCACCGAGCAGTTGCAGCAGGCGCTGGCGGCCTATGAACCGGCGTTGATGCGAGCCTATGGGGAACAGATGCGTGCCAAACTCGGTTTTTTCACCCAGTCGACTCAGGATAACGATCTGCTGACCGGGCTGTTGAGCCTGATGGCACAAGAGGGGCGTGACTATACCCGAACTTTCCGCTTGCTGAGCCAGACGGAACAGCAACAGGCGCAGTCGCCGTTGCGGGATGAGTTTATCGATCGCGGCGCATTCGACGCGTGGTATCAGCAATATCGGCAGCGTTTGCAGCAAGAGCAGGTGAGCGACAGTGAACGGCAGCAGGCGATGAAGGCGGCAAATCCCAAATTAATCCTGCGCAATTATTTGGCGCAGCAGGCGATAGAGAGTGCCGAGCAGGATGATGTCAGCAAGCTGGCGCGCCTGCATCAGGCGTTGCTGACGCCGTTCGCCGATGCGGCTGAATACGACGATCTTGCCGCTTTGCCGCCAGATTGGGGCAAGCATCTGGAGATTTCCTGCTCGAGCTGAAATACCTGCCGCGTTTCACATTGCAGCGGGCTAACGTGGGCGCGGCATGCTGCGCGCCAACACGCCGCCTGGCTGAAGTGTGAACAGGCATGGCGACCGTTCACTGACGCAGATAAACCTGTGGTAGCGCCACTTCCGGGTGGTGCACCACGCCTAAATCGGCCTGATACCAGCGGGTCAGAATATCCGCCTGCAATACCTCCTGCGGTGTGCCCACGGCAACCAAACGCCCCTGATGCAGCAATAAAATACGGTCGGCATACAGCGCCGCCAGGTTCAGATCGTGCAGTACGCAGCACACCGCAATGGGCTGTTGCCGTGTCAGTGAACGCAACAACCTCAGCGTATGCTGCTGGTGGTAGAGATCCAGCGCCGAGGTAGGTTCATCCAGGAACAACCAGGAAGGCGAGGGCTGCGGCTGCCAAAGCTGCGCCAGCACGCGGGCTAACTGTACCCGTTGCTGTTCACCGCCGGAAAGGCGGCGATAATCCCGCTGGGCCAGTTCAAGACAATCGGTTTGCGCCATCACCTGCTGTACCGCTTGCTGCACATGACGTTTGCCGTGCGGTGACCTGCCCATGCTGACCACTTCCTCGACGGTAAACGGAAAGGCCAGATCGCTGTGCTGACGCATCACCGCACGTACCTTGGCTAACTGTTGCGGCTGCCATTGATCCAACGGCAACTCAAGAAGTTTGCACTCCCCGCAGCTCGGCGACAGGTAGCCGGTTAACAGACGCAGCAGCGTCGATTTCCCCGCGCCGTTCGGCCCGATAATCGCCACCATTTCACCGCTGGCGATACTCAGCGATACGTCGTTGACTAACCGACGCGAACCCAGGCTGTAACGTAGCTGATGTGCCGTCAGGCTTGATTCGTTATCCATCCGTACGCTCCCGCGGGCTGATGACCAGCCATAAGAAATAAGGCCCGCCAATCAGGCTGGTCATCAGCCCAACCGGCATCTCCGCCGGTGCCACCAGCGTCCGTGCCAGCGTGTCGCTGACCAGCAGCAGGCAGGCACCGCCCAGCGCGGAGCAGGGCAGCAGCCAGCGGTGGTCGCCGCCGAGTCGCATGCGCACCAAATGCGGCACCACTAGGCCGATAAAGCCAATGACGCCGCTCATCGCCACCGCCGCGCCAATCAACAACGCGCTGAGCAGAAGCAGTTGCAGTTTGGCACGCTGGACATTCACACCGAGATAGTGCGCCTCTTCATCGCCCAGCTGCAGCAGGTTCAGGCAGCGTGCCTGTAACAGCGTCAGCAGGGCCGTCGGCAGGATCAGCGAGGCCGATACGATCAGCGTTGGCCATTGTGACTGGCTCAGGCTACCCATCATCCACAATGAAAACTGACGCAGCTGTTGATCGTTGCTGAGATAAGACAGCACGCCGATGGCCGCCATGCACAGGGCGTTGATGGCGATCCCCGCCAACAACAGGCGTGACAGGCTGCCGTGCCCGCTGCGGCTGATACCGTAGATCAGCAGTGACACCAGCAGGCTGCCGAGGAAAGCCGCCATCATGTGGCCATACAAGGCAATCACCGGCGGCAGGGCCAGCGGCATAACGATAATCAGCGCGACAAACAGTGCACCGCCGCTACTGATGCCCAACAGGCTGGGGTCGGCCAGCGGATTGCGGAACAGCCCCTGCATGACGGCGCCGGACACCGCCAGTGCGCAGCCGATGACCACCGCCAGCAGCACACGCGGCAAGCGGATGTTTAGCCAGATATGCCAAGAGGTATCGCTGAACGGCTCTTGCCACAGGGTGCGAAACGACAGCGTCAGCGCGCCCATATTGGCGGCACCCAGCGCCAATAGCGCAAGCAGCACCAACAGGCCGACAATGGTCACGCGCGGAGAAATGCGACCGGGCATTACTTTTGCTCCGCCGCATTACGCAGTTTGGCCAGCGCCGCCGGCGTTTCCAGCCCAAAGCCCAGCAGCGCCATGTCGTCGACCACCAACACGCGGTGGTTTTTGCCGGCAGGCGTGAGGGCAATGCCGGGCAGTTTCCACAGCTGATCCAGGCCACCGAGGGTCTTGACGCCATCGGTGGTGACCAGCAGCAGATCGGGCGCGCTGGCGATCACGCCTTCCTGCGACAGCGGGCGGTAGCGGTTGAATCCTTGCATCGCATTCTTCAACCCTGCGGCGGTGATGACCGCATCGGCGGCGGTATGTTGCCCGGCGGCCATCGGTGTAATGCCGCCGTGGCTCATGACGAACAACACCCTGATCGGCAACGAAGACGTGTTCACCTGCGCGAGCTGTTGTTGGTAACGGGCGCTCAGTTGTTTGCCCTGGTCGGTGCGTTGCAGCGCCTGGGCGATGACCGCGATTTTTTCCGGCACCGCCTGCAAAGTGGTGTCGCCGGGAATTCGCACCACCTTCACGCCGTTTTCCTCCAACTGCTTGAGCACCAGCGCAGGTTCAGCCAGTTCGGTGGCCAGCACCAGCGTGGGTTTCAGAGCCAGAATGCCTTCGGCATTGAGTTGACGCATATAACCGACATCCGGCAAGGGTTTCACGGCCGCCGGCTGCAGGCTGGTGCTGTCTCGTGCCACGAGCTCATCGCCCGCGCCAAGGGCGAAGGCAATTTCGGTGACGTCGCCGCCAATCGAGACAATACGTTCCGCCGCCGCAGCGGTGAACGGCAACGCCAGCGCAAGGCACAACGTCAGACGACGGGACAATGAAGATTTCATGCGGCAATGTCCTTGGGTTCAAGGGCGGCAACCTGCTCGCGCCACTGGGTTTGTTCCGGCTGGCCCTCGGTACGTTGGCCGTAAAGTTGGGCGATTTGCGTGCCGTCGGCGGCGAACAGTTCCAGGCTGGTGACGAAGCCGTCTTTGGTGGGTTTGCGGGTGATCCAGCTTTCTGCAATTGCGCCTTCGATCAGGTGCAGAGTGAAGCGGCGGTTAAACACGTTAATCCAACCTTCCTGCGGCATCAGCCGCTCGATCTGGCCGGTGAAGATCTGCACGCAACCTCGGTTGCCGACAAAAATCATGATCTCGTTCTGCAAGCCGTGCGCGGCATTGAGCAACTGCGCCAAGGCGTTGTTATCCACCCGGTACGCCAGATCGTTGCCGACGGCGCGGAAGGCCTGCTGACGCGTCAGCTTATGGCGGCCCAGCAGTTGGAAGAACTGGTGAACGTCGGTCATCTCACGCCATTCCCGGTCGATTTTTTCGGCGTCCGGTGCGGCGTTGCTGACCGTAGGGGCTGCCGCCTTCAATGCCAGTGCCGGGTTTTCTGTGCTCAGATGGCGCTCGACCAGCGCCATCCAGGCCACCAGATCGGTTTCCTCGGTGGTGTACACCTTATGCAAGGCATCGCCCTGATGATCGAAGAACTGAATGCTGTGGCGTACGCCGCGTTTGTTGGTTTCGCTCATGGCAAATACGCTGGCCCACTGGTTGAGGAACAGGCGTAAATCCAGCTCGCGTGGGTTAAGAATTAACCCCGCGTGGCCGTTCAGGTGTTGGTTAAGGTAGCGGCCCATTTGCTCATGCACCGCATAGCTGTTGCGAGTAATGGACTTGGTCACACCAACCTGTGCCAGCTCGGTCAGCAGGGCACGTGCGTCGGCTTGCAGGCGGTGGGTGTCTTCACCCACGCGGGCATGGGTCAGTTCCGCTTCGCTGACACCCAGCAGTTCCGCCAGATCGCGTGCATATTTGCCAGGATTATCAATTTTTGCCTGCTGGTAACTGGCGTATAAGTTGTTGATCATCGGTTGTGCTCCTGTGTGTGGTTCACGCGGCGGGCAATCGGCTCGCCCGCCGTATTCAAAAGGTTACCACTGATAGCTGACCAGCAGTTTGGCGTTGCGGCCATCTTGCGGAATGCCCTGCGGCGAGTAATATTCTTTATCGAAGGCGTTGCCCAGCACCACCGTGGTGGTGACGCCCTGCAGGCGTTCGCGGCCTTTATAGCTCAGGTAGAAATCGTTGACGCCGTAGCCGCCTTGCTCGGCGGTACCGGTTTCCACACGAGTGGCGCGCTCGGCGAAGGTAGCGACCCAACCGGTCGACAGGCCGGTTTCACCCAACGGGATATCCAGCGTGCTGGTCACGGTGTCAGGGTTGATGCTGTTTAACCAGTCGCCGCTGGCTTCGTTCTTGCCGCGAGTGCGGTTGTAAGCCAGATCCCAGCCGAAAATCGCCGTTTTGTAGCTCAACATGGCGTCCCAGCCCCAGATTTTTGCGCGGTCAATATTGGTCGAGAAAGTGGTGCAACTGATGCAATAGGGACCACGCGGGCCACGCCCCAACTCCATGGTGACATCGGTAGTGATGTAATCTCTGGCCTTGGTGTCAAAATAGCTGGCTTTGAATTGCAGGCTGTCGTCCGCCAGCAGCAAATCGTCAAAACGCAGGCCGAAACCGTATTCCTGAGTTGCGTTGGTTTCCGGCTTCAGATTGGGGTTTGGCACCCAGTTGTTGGTAAGGGTGGTCGGGCCCATGGGGATCGAGAAATGTTTGGAGTCGTTATACATTTCCCCCATGGTGGGTGCCCGGAACGCCTGGGAGTATGACCCGAACACCATCAGCCAGTCGGTTGGCGTAATGCTGATTGCCCCTCGTGACGACCATTTGTCGGCGTCGACATCCGCATAGCCGTCGCTGGAGCCTTTGTAGTTATCGTAACGTGTGCCTGCAAGCAGGGTGATGGGCAGGTCGCGCAGGGTGACTTCATCCTGAAGCCAGCCGGAAGCAAAGTTGATTTTCGCCTGAGGGAAGCTTTCTGTCGCACCGCCCGGCGTCTGTTCTTGCTTATACGCTTCCGAACCATAGGTAAACAGGTGTGACGCGAAGGTATCGGCAAACAAACGGGTGCGGTTTTCCAGTTTTACACCGCGTGTGGTTTGCTTGCGCGCTTCATCTTCACTGCCGTCAGTGTGAGCGTTGATCTCCACATCGGAATAATACACTTTCGCTTCGGCATCCAGCCAGTCCTGGCCAACAGGTTTCAGGCTGTAGCTGAGCTGGCCGTCGCGCTGAATCGTGGAGCGGTCGGTCATCAGGTTGCCGCTGGAGCTGGCGGATTCCTGGGGGTTTTTCGGCTCCTGCGCCCGATTGTTGTAGTAACGCAGATTGCCGCTCAATGACTGGTTTTCATCCAGAGTCCAGGTACCTTTGGCCAACAGGTTGTTGATGGTTTCATCGTTTGGCGCGTCAAAACCGTTGCCCTGGCGCAAATTGCCGACGTCGCGGGTGCCGAACGACAGCAGGCCGTCGAGATTGTCGGTCTTGCCGTAGGCGCTGGCACCCATACCCAGGCTGTGATCGCCGCTGCCGGCGGTACCATAGACCCGGAAGCCGGTGTCATGGCCAGGCAGCAGCAGATCGGCGGCATCGACCGTTTCATAGGCGACCACGCCGCCCAGTGCGCCGCTGCCGTACAGCAGGGCGGCCGGACCCCGGACGACTTCAATGCGTTTAATCAGACCGGGATCGAGGAAGGTGCCATTGATGTGTCCGGTATCCGTTCCCTGACGGATGCCATCCACCAACGTCAGTACACCCCGGCGATCATAGCCACGCATCATAATGTCCTGGCCGTTGCTGCGGCCGGTACCGGTAACGGTGATACCGGGTACCCGGCGCAGCATATCGGCTGCGGTAGACGCAGTCTGGCTTTCCGGCGTGTTGCCTTCGATCACGGTGACCATCATCGGCGCTTCAAAGCTGCTGCGTGCGTTGCCGGTAGCGGCGACAGTCAGGGTTTCGTCGCTGGCTTTGTCCGTTTTAGCCGACACATCGCTGGAAGAAGAAACTGTGCTGGTAGTTTGTGCAAAAGTCACCGTCGGCAGAGCGCAGGCAATCGCCAGACTCAATGCGGATAAACGCTGCCGGGTGTAAGAGGGCAAAGGCATGTCGCAACTCTCCATATGTTTTAAACATATCAATAGATTTGCTGGCTGCCTGGATCGAAGCGATCGGGGTGGCTGGCGTTGAAGAATAAGGGATTATTTGGTCAGGATTAATTTCCCGGCCTTGGTCTGCCGCAGTTGGTAACGCTGGCCCTGATGGAGGATGATCGCTACGCCGTCGGCATCAAGCAACTGCGCGCTGTCGTAGCAAGGAGGCGAGATCAGGCTGCGTTCAGCACCGGAGGCAGTTTTGCCCTGCGGGGTGTTATTGTGATTATCCATCGTCATTTGTTTATAAAACAGACCATTAAATGGTAATTAATATCATATTGATAATCATTATCATGTGAACGAAAGGTTACATCAAGGAAAATTTTCTTACCGATGGAACCTTTTTGAAAGAAGGGCCGACGGAGCGGTTCGGGCATGCCCGTCCCGCAAAGTAAGGGGTTATTTCAGCAGGGTTTCGATGCGGTCAAACAGACGCTCAGGTTTGGTAATGGGCGCAAAACGTTTCACCCGCTGGCCGTCGGCGGTCAGCAGGAACTTGGTGAAGTTCCACTTGATGCGCTTGCTGCCCAGCACCCCTGGCCCCAGGCGTTTCAATTCGTTGAACAGCGGATGCGCGCCGGGGCCGTTAACCTCCACCTTGCTGAACAGCGGGAAGCTGACGCCGTAGTTGAGCGTACAGAAATTGGCGATCTCCAGCGGATCCCCCGGCTCTTGCGCACCAAATTGATTGCACGGGAACCCCAACACCATCAGGCCGCGATCCCGATAGTACTGCCACAGGTTTTCCAGGCCACGGTATTGCGGAGTAAAGCCGCATTTGCTGGCAGTATTAACCACCAGATAAGCGCGGGCGGGAAAGTCGCCCAGAGTTTTGTGCTCCCCTTGCAGAGTGACGCAAGGGATGGATAACAGTGAATGGCTCATGCAGGAAACTCCACATCCTGTTGGCAGGGGCGCGATTTATAGCGTCTGCGGGCTTGATTGGCGTAAGTATAGATGAGGGAAGGGAACGTTGAAAAACCGGGGTGTCGCCACCCCGGAGAACAGGTTCAGAAGCGGGTATCCACCGCATCGGCCAACATGGCCAGCAGTTGTTCGCTGTCGGACCAGCTCAGGCATGGATCGGTGATTGACTGGCCGTAAGTCAGCGGTTGGCCGGCAACGATTTTCTGCGTGCCTTCCACCAGGAAACTTTCTGCCATCACGCCGGTGACGGCGGCGGAACCGGCGCGGATCTGCTGGCAGACATTCTCGGCCACTTCCAGTTGGCGGCGATGCAGTTTCTGGCAGTTGCCGTGGCTAAAGTCGATAACCAGATGCTCCGGCAGCTCAAATTCGCGCAGGCTGTCGCAGGCGGCAACGATATCGGTGGCGTGGTAGTTCGGCGTTTTGCCGCCGCGCATGATGATATGGCCGTAGGGATTGCCGCTGGTCTGATAAATCGTCATCTGCCCGTTTTTGTCCGGCGACAGGAACATGTGGCCGGCGCGCGCCGCTCGGATGGCGTCAATGGCGATGCGGGTATTGCCATCGGTACCGTTCTTGAAGCCCACTGGGCAGGAGAGCGCAGAAGCCATTTCGCGGTGGATCTGGCTTTCGGTGGTGCGTGCGCCGATGGCGCCCCAACTGATCAAATCGGCAATGTACTGGCCGACCACCATGTCCAGGAATTCGGTGGCGGTCGGCAGGCCGAGCTGATTGACTTCCAGTAACAGTCGGCGTGCCATTTCGATGCCGCGATTTACCTGAAAGGTGCCATCCAGCGCTGGATCCGAGATCAGGCCTTTCCAGCCCACCACGGTGCGCGGCTTTTCAAAATAAGTGCGCATCACGATTTCCAGGCGATCCTGATAGCGAATGCGCAGCGCATTCAGACGGCCGGCATAATCGATGGCGGCGTCTAAATCGTGGATGGAGCAGGGGCCGATAACCACCAACAGGCGACGATCTTCGCCGGTAAGAATCTTTTCAATTCGTTGTCGTGACGCTGTCACGCTATCGGCAATGTCCGCCGACATCGGCAGCTTTTCCGCCAATGCTTGTGGCGTGACGAGGCTGTCGATGCGCGCGGTCCGCAGTTCATCTGTTTTGTGCATGATTTTCTCTAAAGACTTTTCTTCGCTGCGGCAGGAGTGCCGGGAAGTGATGCCGATCACAATAACGTAAAAATCGGTGAATTCAACCGTAGAAATTGTGTTCTGTTGATCGAAGCCACTAAAAAAAGCACAAAAATCAGGGTCTGCGGGGAAATCAGCGGTAGACGGCAGGGAAAATTCCCCTGCCGGGAGATCGCACGGCCAGGCTAGTTGTTAGCGGCGAGCGCCATGCTGCCTAGAACATGCGGCGACTCATGCCAAGAATATCCAGGATTTTAGTGGAGATTTCCTCCACCGAATAGTTGGTGGTATTCAGATAGCGAATCTGGTTCTTGCGGAACAGCGCTTCTACTTCGGCAAGCTCCATCCGGCACTGGCGAAGGGAGGCATAACGGCTGTTTTCTCGGCGTTCTTCACGGATGGCGGCCAGCCGCTCCGGATCGATGGTCAGCCCGAACAGTTTATGCTGAAACGGTTTCAGCGCGGCAGGGAGATGCAAATTGTCCATATCGTCGGCGGTAAACGGATAGTTGGCGGCGCGGATCCCGAACTGCATGGCCAGATACAGGCTGGTGGGGGTTTTACCGCAGCGGGATACGCCCAACAATATGACCTGAGCCTGATCGAGATTACGTAGCGATATGCCGTCATCATGGGCTAACGTGTAGTCAATGGCGGCGATACGGGCATCATATTTACCAAGGTTGCTGGCCGTCAGCCCGTGGGTGCGGTTCGGCACCGGCGTGGGTTCAACGTCCAGTTCGCCCTGCAGAGGGCCGACCAGCGCCTGAACGATATCCTGGCAAAAGCCTTCGCTCTGGGTGATGACATTACGCACTTCCGGCGAAATGATGGAATAAAACACCAACGGGCGCACGCCGGTATCGCGATAAATATCGTTAATCTGTTGGCAGACTCCACGGGCCCGCGCTTCGGTTTCAACGAAGGGCAACGTAAAGGTGGTGGCCTTGACCGGGAACTGAGACAAAACCGCGTGGCCCAATACTTCGGCGGTGATCGCCGTGCCATCCGAAATATAAAAAACGCTTCTTTCCACCCGAGGCTCCTTACCTGAAAACGGTGATGCAGTTGTATCGCCTGCTTAACAGTATCATGGGCTTCAGGTTTACCGGCGGTAAAGGGGCGGGCAAAAAAAATGTGATAATGCGGGCAGAGTTGGTCATTAATTTTCGAGGTAGGGAGAATCATGAACCACAGTTTTTTCAGATGAAACATCATTTTAATTTTTATGAAAAGCAGAGTTTATTTTCAGTGGTGGAATGTTCAGCGCATTGGCGTTATGTTCATCAAAAGCCATTGAGTTTGAATGGTCTTTAAAACTGAAGTTTAAAAAATACTTAATTTGTTGAGATTTAAGCTTTTAGTGCCACAGGGAACGATTCCAGTCAAATTTCGCCGTTCAGGTAATTTTCCGAAAATCCACTTTCTTCATCGGGTTGATCGATTCACCTTTCCATTTCCTATGGATCATTGTGCTAGTCTGAGTTGGCTCCGTTTTGTCGGCGCCCAAGAAAGCAAACGAATTAAATCCGTCTATACCCTACTGATAGCAATAAGGATTGTCTCGATGTCCAACAATGGCCCAGACTTGCGTAATGTGCTTTGGTACAACCAGCTCGGCATGCACGACGTTGACCGTGTCGGCGGCAAAAATGCCTCCCTCGGTGAAATGATCACCAATCTTTCCGATTTGGGCGTGGCCGTACCAAACGGTTTTGCCACCACCGCACAGGCGTTTAACGATTTCCTCGAGCAAAGCGGTGTTAACCAGCGCATCTATCAATTACTGGATCAAACTGACGTTGACGATGTTGCTCAACTGGCCAAGGCCGGTGCGCAAATCCGCCAATGGGTCATCGACACGCCATTCCATGCGGAATTCGAGCGCGAAATTAACCTGGCTTACCAACAGCTGGCGGACGGCGAACCGGAAGCCTCGTTTGCCGTGCGTTCCTCCGCGACCGCGGAAGACATGCCGGATGCCTCTTTTGCCGGCCAGCAGGAAACCTTCCTCAACGTCCAGGGCATCGACGCTGTCATGGTGGCGATCAAACACGTTTTCGCCTCGCTGTTTAACGATCGCGCCATCTCGTATCGCGTACATCAGGGCTATGACCACCGCGGCGTAGCCTTGTCGGCCGGCGTACAGCGCATGGTACGTTCCGACCTGGCGTCTTCCGGCGTGATGTTCACCATTGATACCGAGTCGGGCTTTGATCAGGTGGTGTTTATTACGTCCGCCTTCGGCCTGGGCGAAATGGTGGTGCAGGGCGCGGTGAACCCGGATGAGTTCTATGTGCACAAACCGACGCTGCTACGCGGCAATCCGGCTATCGTCCGCCGCAACCTCGGCTCGAAGAAAATCCGCATGGTGTATGCGCCTTCGCTGGATCACGGCAAGCAGGTGCAAATTGAAGATGTGCCAGAGCAGCAACGCAATCGTTTCTCTCTGACCGACCAGGAAGTGGAAGCGCTGGCGCATCAGGCGATTTTGATCGAAAAACATTACGGCCGCCCGATGGACATCGAGTGGGCCAAAGACGGCCATACCGGAAAATTGCTGATTGTGCAGGCGCGTCCGGAAACCGTGCGTTCCAACGAGCAGACGATGGAACGTTATCAGCTTAACGGCACAAGTACGGTGCTGGTGGAAGGGCGAGCTATCGGCCATCGCATTGGTGCCGGCCCGGTGAAGGTGATCCACAGCATCAGCGAAATGGATCGTATTCTGCCGGGTGACGTGCTGGTTACCGACATGACCGACCCGGACTGGGAACCGATCATGAAGAAAGCGGCGGCGATAGTCACCAACCGTGGGGGGCGTACTTGCCACGCGGCGATTATCGCTCGCGAGCTGGGTATCCCGGCGGTAGTCGGCTGTGGCAACGCCACCGATTTGCTGAAAGACGGCCAGAACGTCACCGTTTCCTGTGCGGAAGGCGATACCGGCTTCGTGTACAGCGATATGATCGACTTTACCGTACAGAGCTTTGAAGTGACCGAATTGCCGGACCTGCCGTTGAAAATCATGATGAACGTCGGTAACCCGGATCGGGCTTTCGATTTTGCCCGTTTACCGAATGAAGGCGTGGGCCTGGCCCGTCTGGAATTTATCATCAACCGCATGATTGGCGTCCATCCAAAGGCGTTGCTGGAGTTCGATCAACAAACCCCGGAGCTGCAGAACGAAATCAAGGCGTTGATGCTGGGTTATGACCACCCGGTCGAGTTCTATGTGGGCCGCCTGACGGAAGGGATCGCCACGCTGGGTGCGGCATTCTGGCCGAAGCGGGTGATCGTTCGTCTGTCCGATTTCAAATCCAATGAATACGCCAACCTGGTGGGCGGCGAGAAGTATGAACCGCACGAGGAAAACCCTATGCTGGGCTTCCGTGGGGCAGGCCGCTACGTGTCGGACAGCTTCCGCGATTGCTTTGCGATGGAGTGCGATGCGGTAAAACGTGTGCGCAACGACATGGGCCTCACCAACGTCGAGATCATGGTGCCCTTTGTTCGCACCGTAGCGCAGGCGGAGGCGGTGGTTGCGGAGTTGGCACGTCAGGGTCTTAAGCGCGGCGAGAACGGCCTGAAAGTGATCATGATGTGTGAAATTCCGTCCAATGCGCTGTTGGCGGATCAGTTCCTGGAGCACTTTGACGGCTTCTCGATCGGCTCTAATGACATGACTCAGTTGACGCTGGGGTTGGACCGCGATTCTGGCGTGGTGTCGGAACTGTTTGATGAACGCAACGAAGCGGTGAAGGCGCTGCTGTCGATGGCGATTCAGGCCGCTAAGCGTCATGGCAAATACGTGGGTATTTGTGGCCAGGGGCCATCCGATCACGAGGATTTCGCCGAATGGCTGATGGAGCAGGGCATTGATAGCCTGTCCCTCAATCCGGATACCGTGGTGCAAACCTGGATCAATCTGTCGAAGAAAAAATAACTCTTCGTCGCCAGATTAATTGCTGAAGCAAAACCGTAACTCAGGTTACGGTTTTTTTATTGCTGAATGTAAATAGTGCCGGTGAGAAAATCGCCGTGGTCAAAAAAAGAATAAAAAAAAGCCCATCAAGAGACGGGCAAAGACTACACACAGCAATTTACATGTATGGCATTACATTGTTTGGAAAGCTTGCTTTGAAATCAGTGATTTGAAGCAATAGATGGTAATAATACTAGATATTTAAAGCCTGCCAGTCATTAAGAATCATCCTAATAAATACTTGCCTCATGATTTATTTTTCTGAACGCTTATTTTATCTTTATCCTATAAAGATGCATTCACTCGGCATGTTTAATTAATGTGCTCTAGCGGGCGGTTATATTATGGCAGAGAGTGAATTCGAAGGCCGGAAATGAACCGGGAGTCTTGCAGAGGGTATTCTGCCCGGTTGCCCGGGCAGAATAGGGGAATTACCGCTCTTCCAACTCTTTGGCGACTTCATCCAGATCGGCCGTGGGTTCTGGCGTTTCATCCATCCAGGCGGTGAGCAGACGATAAGATACCGCCAACACCACCGGGCCGATAAACAGGCCGATCATGCCGAAGGCCAGCAGGCCGCCGATAACGCCGGACAGGATCAGGAGCATCGGCAGATCGGCGCCCATGCGGATCAGCACCGGCCGCAACACGTTATCCAGCGTGGCGACCACGCAGCTCCACACCAACAGGACGGTGCCCCAGGTGGTGTCGCCGCTCCAGTACAACCAGATAATCGCCGGTACCAGCACCAGTAACGGCCCCAATTGCGCCACGCAGCAGATGAATATCAGCACCGTCAGCAAGGTGGCGGCAGGAATGCCGGACACCGCCAGGCCAATCCCGCCCAGCACCGATTGCACCAGCGCCGTCACCACAACGCCCAGCGCTACCGCGCGGATCGCCTGGCCACCCAGCACCACCGCCGCGTCGCCGCGCTCGGCCGCAAGACGCGCCGCAAAGTGGCGAATACCCAGGGCGACTTGTTCACCGCGCGCATACAGCAGCACGCTGAACAGCAACATCAGCGTACAGTGCAGCAGGAAACGGCCGATATGCGCCGCTTGCGCGACAAACCAGGTGGCGGTCTGACCGAAGTAAGGTTGGATCTTCGCCAGCAACGCCGCGCCGCCGGCATTCACCAGAGTGTGGTAGCTGTTATAAACTTTGTTGCCGATCATCGGGATCGATTGCAACCAGGCCAGATCGGGAATATGCAGCTTGCCGGGGGTGCTGGCCCAGGCAACGACTGGCGCACTGTTGTCCACTACGCTGCTGACCAGCAGCGAAATCGGCAGGATAAACAGCAGGATCAGCAGCAGTGTCATGACCAGTACCGCCAGCGAGCGTCGGCCCCACAGCAGTTTTTGCAGTTTTATCAGCAGCGGCCAGGTGGCGATGACCACCATGCCCGCCCAGGCGAAGCCGAGAATAAAGGGTTGAATGACCCAAAAACAGGCGACGATCATGATGACGATAAACAGCACGCCAAAAATAATCCGTGGCAAATCGTATCGGGAGTGCGGGAGTGTCATGAATTAGGTTCTCATCCTGGTAAGTTAAATCCTTTGTACCCGCTAAGCATGGTGCATTTTCGCCACTTTTCACAATGCGGCGCACCTTTTATCGCACGCCATTCTGTAGCGGGGTAATTGTGATAATGTGAATGCCTTCACTAAACGAGTATGTTAGTTTTCAGCATCAATAAAAAGTAGGGTGGGTCTGAATATACCCTATGAATTTCAGGTTGCAGCCTACAACGCCGCAGCCTGAAAGGCGACGGGTAAAGACCTGATTCAGCGTATATTAACGCATAAAAAATAGACAGACAGGGTCAAAAAAGCGAATGATCCCACAGATTTCTCAGGCACCCGGCCTCATTCAACGGGTGCTCGACTTTTTGGAAGCCTTAAAGCAAAACGGATTCAACGGCGATATTGCGACCAGCTACGCTGATCGGCTGACGATGGCGACCGACAACAGCATCTATCAGCTGTTGCCTGATGCGGTGGTGTTTCCCCGTTCCACTGCGGATGTGGCGTTGATTGCGCGCCTGGCGGGAGAGGAGCGCTTTAGCGCGTTGACCTTCAGCCCGCGCGGCGGCGGCACCGGCACCAACGGCCAGGCCCTCAACACCGGCATCGTGGTGGATATGTCGCGCCATATGAACCGCATTCTTGAAATTAATGTCGAACAGGGGTGGGTGAAGGTTGAAGCCGGGGTCATCAAAGACCAGCTTAACCAGTATCTGCGGCCGTTCGGTTATTTCTTCTCGCCGGAACTTTCTACCAGTAACCGCGCGACGCTGGGTGGCATGATCAACACCGATGCTTCCGGCCAAGGCTCGCTGGTGTACGGCAAAACCTCCGATCACGTTTTGGGCCTGCGGGCGGTGCTGCTGGGGGGCGATATGATCGACACCCGCGCTATGCCGACATCGCTGGCGGAAACGATTGCTATGGAAGATACCGTTGAAGGCCGGATCTACCATCGAGTGCTGAATAGCTGCCGCGACCAGCGTGCGCTGATCCTGGAGAAATTCCCCAAATTAAACCGTTTCCTGACCGGCTACGACCTGCGGCATGTGTTCAGCGACGATCTGCAAACCTTCGATCTAACGCGCATTTTGACCGGCGCAGAGGGCACGCTGGCGTTTATCACCGAGGCGCGTCTGGATATCACGCCGCTGCCGAAGGTACGCCGCCTGGTTAACGTGAAATATGACACCTTTGATTCCGCCCTGCGCAACGCCCCGTTCATGGTGGAGGCCAAGGCGCTGTCGGTGGAGACCATTGATTCCAAGGTATTGAACCTGGCGCGGGAAGATATTGTCTGGCATTCGGTGAGTGAATTGATCACCAACGTGCCCGATAAAGAGATGCTGGGTCTGAACATCGTCGAATTTGCCGGGGATGACAAGGCGCTGATCGACCAGCAGATGGAAACGCTGTGTCTGCGGTTGGACGAGTTAATCCGCGAGAAGCAGGGCGGTGTGATTGGCTATCAGATCTGCGGGGACCTTGTCGGCATCGAGCGGATCTATAACATGCGCAAGAAGGCGGTCGGGCTGTTGGGCAACGCCAAAGGGCGCGCCAAACCTATTCCTTTCGCCGAGGACACCTGCGTGCCGCCGCAGCATTTGGCCGATTACATTGTCGAGTTCCGCCAGTTGCTGGACAGCCATAACCTCAGTTACGGCATGTTCGGCCATGTGGATGCCGGCGTATTGCACGTGCGGCCTGCGCTCGACATGTGCGATCCGCAGCAAGAAGTGCTGATGAAGCAGCTTTCCGACCAGGTGGTGGCGCTGACCGCCAAATATGGTGGATTGCTGTGGGGCGAACACGGCAAAGGTTTCCGCGCCGAATACAGCCCGGAATTCTTCGGTGAGCAGCTGTACGAAGAGTTGCGCCGCATTAAGGCCGCGTTCGATCCGAATAACCGCCTTAACCCCGGTAAAATTTGCCCGCCGTTGGGCGTTGATGCCCCGATGATGAAAGTGGACGCGGCCAAGCGCGGCACACTCGACCGCCGTATCCCGGTAGAGGTGCGTACCTCGTTCCGTGGCGCCATGGAGTGTAACGGGAACGGCTTGTGTTTTAACTTTGATGTGCGCAGCCCGATGTGCCCGTCGATGAAGATCACCGGCAGCCGCATTCACTCGCCAAAAGGCCGTGCGGCGCTGGTGCGCGAATGGTTGCGCCTGCTGTCCGAACAGGGGGTAGACCCGCTGGTGCTGGAGCAGCAACTGCCGCAGCAGCGTCTTAGCTTCCGTACCTTGATTGAGAAAACCCGCAACAGCTGGTACGCCGGCAAAGGCGAATATGATTTTTCACACGAGGTGAAAGAGGCGATGTCCGGCTGCCTGGCCTGTAAAGCCTGTTCCACCCAATGCCCGATTAAAATTGACGTGCCGGGTTTCCGCTCGCGTTTCCTGCAGCTGTATCACACCCGTTATCTGCGGCCGGCGCGTGACTATATGGTCGCCGGGGTTGAAAGCTATACGCCGCTGATGGCAAAAGCGCCGAAGGTATTCAATTTCTTCTTCCGCCAGCCTTGGGTGCGTGAGCTGAGCCGCAGCACTATCGGCATGGTCGATTTGCCGATGCTCTCCAGCCCGACACTGCGTCAGCAACTTTCCGGCCACGGCGCCTTGACCATGACGCTGGAGCAACTGGAAGCGTTGAGCGCCGAACAACGCGAGCAACACGTGCTGATCGTGCAGGATCCTTTCACCAGCTATTACGACGCCAAGGTGGTGGCGGACTTTGTGCGGCTGGTGGAAAAGCTCGGTTACCAGCCGGTGTTGCTGCCCTTCTCACCGAACGGCAAGGCGCAGCATATCAAAGGTTTCTTGACGCGCTTTGCCCGTACCGCGCGCAAAACCGCCGATTTCCTCAACCGGGTGGCGAAACTCGGGATGCCGCTGGTAGGGGTCGATCCGGCGCTGGTGCTGTGCTATCGCGACGAATATAACGAGATCCTCGGCGAAACCCGCGGTGACTTCCAGGTGCAACTGGTGCATGAATGGCTGCAACAGCTGCTGGCGGAACGTGCCGAACAACCGGCGACCGGCGAGGCCTGGTACTTGTTTGGCCACTGTACCGAAACCACGGCGCTGCCGGCCAGCGGCCAGCATTGGGCGTCGATCTTCTCCCGTTTCGGGGCCAAGCTGGAAAATGTCAGCGTGGGCTGTTGCGGCATGGCGGGCACCTACGGGCACGAAGTGAAGAACCTGGAGAATTCGCTCGGGATTTATGAGCTATCATGGCATCAGGCGTTGCAACGTTTGCCGCGGCAACGCTGTCTGGCGACCGGTTATTCCTGTCGCAGCCAGGTCAAACGCATTGAGGGTAACGGCGTGCGCCACCCGTTACAGGCACTTCTGGAGATGATTGCGTGAAATTGTGGAAACGAGAAACGACGCTGGAGCAGTTAAACCGCGCCGGTGAGGGATGCATGGTGAGCCATGTAGGGATTCACTTCACCCGGCTGGAAGACGATTTTCTTGAAGCCACGATGCCGGTGGACCACCGTACCCGGCAACCTTTCGGGCTGTTGCACGGCGGGGCGTCGGTGGTGCTGGCGGAGTCGATGGGATCGATGGCCGGTTATCTGTGCAGCGAAGGGGAGCAGAAAGTGGTAGGGCTGGAAATCAACGCCAACCATTTGCGGGCGGTATTTGAAGGGCAGGTGCGTGGCGTTTGCCGCGCGCTGCACGTTGGCCGACGGCATCAGGTGTGGCAGATCGAAATATTCGATTCGCGCGACCGGTTGTGCTGCACCTCACGCCTGACCACCGCAATCATCGACTGATCCTCCCACCCGCAGGCGCCTTTGCCTGCGGGTACTCCGTTGCCGTTCCGCAGACATTTACAGTTGGAATGGCACCCGCTTGACGAAATCCTTCTGGAAGGCGTTAGCCTTCTCCCAGGTGCCTTCCATCGCATATTTCTGGCAGATTAAGGTCAGGGTATGCCGGGCAAAATGATAGCTCTGAACCCGAAACAGCTGGCAGCGCTGCGGGTTGTTGATTTCGACGATCAGCCGGTTATGCAGTTTGCTGAGCGCGTGCAGATAGCTTTCATCATCGCCGTTTTCCAGGCACAGATTGGCCATATTCAGGCTGACGTTATTGTAGCGTTTCAGATGGTTGATATTGCACTCTGGCCGCCTGAGCGACGCCTCCGCCATGTAGAAATCTACCGTGGCATCGCGCACGCTGAATTTATAGTCATCAATTTTGCCCAGCAGCCACGCATTCATCGAGATATTCATTTACCCGTGCTCACCTGTATTTGAATGATAATCATTATCATATTTACGGATGCGTTCGCGATCAATCATTCTGTTGAAATTTTTATCGGACACCGGGGCTGCATTTGCTCTGCGCCGACCCAATATCAGTCAGTAGCGGCTAAACTTTAATCAATGACGGTGGTTTCGGCCAGTGTGGCCGGGCGGTGCAAACGACGGAAAACGCCGCTAATTGCCGATAAACGCATTTTTGAGACAGACAAAATGTTGAAATAGGTATTTTCTATGAATGTTTACATCGACAATAAAAGCCGGCGGTGTAAAGGGGATGAGCCAGCGGCTGGGCGGTGCGGTAATTCAGGATGTACAGTAAATTCATAAGGATAAAATGAACGCGTCGCCGCGGGACTGCGCCAGGCACCCTGACTGTCCCTTCTGCTTGCCGTGTGCGGCAGCAAAAAAACGGGCTTTTGGCGGATACCCCCGCAAAACAAACGGTTGAAGTGATAATTGTTATCACTAACATATAAGCAACCCAGATTGGCTGTGGTAAAACACGAGTGTGAGGTAGGCCCTATGCAAACGGAAAATGTCGGCACCTTTTCTCTGGACGAAAATGTCTGGCAAGGCATTTTGCTCAGCGACAACGCCGTACAACAAATTACTAAATTGATGCAGCAGGATCCGCAAGTGAAGGGGCTGCAACTCGGAGTGAAGCAATCAGGCTGTGCCGGGTTTGCCTATGTGCTGGATCTCACCCGTGCCCCGGCGGAAGACGACCTGCTGTTTGAGCGCGATGGCGCCAAACTGTATGTGCCGCTTAAAGCCATGCCGTTCATTGATGGCACCACGGTAGATTTTGTCCGTGAAGGGCTGAATCAAATATTCAAATTCAATAACCCTAAAGCTCAGCATGCCTGCGGGTGCGGCGAGAGCTTTGGCGTTTGAGCGATGCAATCAACATGACACGAAGCAATGTAGAAATGCCTAATGAAGTGCAGGCTTGGGTCAGCGAAGGGCGCTACAAAGAAGGCTTTTTCACCCAACTGGATACCGATGAATTGGCGACGGGCATCAACGAAGATGTGGTGCGCGCCATTTCGGCCAAGCGTAACGAACCTGAGTGGATGCTGGAATTCCGTCTGGAGGCCTACCGTGCCTGGCTGCAAATGGAAGAGCCGCACTGGTTGAAGGCGAACTATGACCGGTTGAACTACCAGGATTACAGCTATTACTCGGCGCCCTCCTGCGGCAGTTGCGACGACGCCTGCGGCTCCCAGCCCGGCGCCGAACAGCAACCCGGCGCGGCAACCGAAAACAGCTATCTGACCAGCGAAGTTGAGCTGGCGTTTAACCAGCTTGGCGTACCGGTGCGTGAAGGCAGCGAAGTGGCGGTAGACGCGATATTCGATTCGGTATCGGTCTCCACCACCTACCGTGAAAAACTGGCGGAAAGCGGGGTGATTTTCTGCTCGTTCGGCGAGGCGATTCAGGAATACCCGGATCTGGTGCGCAAGTACCTGGGCCGCGTAGTGCCGTCCAACGATAACTTCTTTGCCGCACTGAACGCCGCAGTGGCCTCCGACGGCACTTTTGTCTACGTGCCGAAAGGCGTGCGCTGCCCGATGGAACTCTCGACCTATTTCCGCATTAACGCCGCCAAAACCGGCCAGTTTGAACGTACCATCCTGATCGCCGATGAAGGTAGCTACGTCAGTTACATCGAAGGTTGCTCAGCCCCGGTGCGTGACAGCTATCAGCTGCATGCGGCGGTAGTGGAAGTGATCCTGCACAAAGACGCCGAAGTGAAATATTCAACGGTGCAAAACTGGTTCTCCGGCGGTGACAGCAAGGGCGGCATTCTCAACTTCGTGACCAAGCGCGCGTTGTGCGAAGGCGCAGGCTCGAAAATGTCCTGGACCCAGTCGGAAACCGGTTCGGCGATCACCTGGAAATACCCGAGCGTGATCCTGCAAGGCGATAACTCAATCGGCGAGTTTTTCTCGGTGGCGCTGACCAGCGGCCATCAGCAGGCGGATACTGGCACCAAGATGATCCACATCGGCAAGAACACCCGATCGACCATCATTGCCAAAGGCATCTCCGCCGGGCACAGCGAGAACACTTACCGCGGCCTGGTGAAGATCCTGCCGGGGGCGGAAAATGCGCGTAACTTTACCCAATGCGACTCGATGCTGATTGGGCCGGACAGCGGAGCCCATACCTTCCCGTACGTGGAGGCCCGCAATAACAGCGCACAGCTGGAACACGAAGCGACCACGTCGAAAATCGGCGATGACCAACTGTTCTACTGTTTGCAGCGCGGCATCAGCGAAGACAATGCCATCTCTATGATCGTCAACGGATTCTGTAAGGACGTGTTCTCTGAACTGCCGCTGGAGTTCGCCGTCGAGGCGCAAAAGTTATTGGCCATCAGCCTGGAACACAGCGTGGGCTAAACGCCGGATTTACAGCGCAGCAGCGCTACTTAAGGACACCGCATGTTAAGTATCAAGAATTTGAAAGTCAGCGCCGAAGGCAATGAGATCCTCAAGGGATTGAACCTGGAGATCAAGCCGGGTGAAGTGCATGCCATCATGGGGCCGAACGGCTCGGGCAAGAGTACGCTTTCCGCCACCCTGGCGGGGCGTGAAGAGTATGAGGTGACCGAGGGCGAGGTTACCTTCAAGGGTAAAGACCTGCTTGAGCTGGCCCCGGAAGATCGCGCCGGCGAAGGCGTGTTCCTGGCGTTCCAGTATCCGGTTGAGATCCCCGGGGTCAGCAACCACTTCTTCCTGCAGACGTCGGTGAATGCGGTGCGCAAATACCGCCAGCAAGAACCGCTCGACCGCTTCGATTTTGCTGATTTCATCGAAGAAAAGATTGAGTTGCTGAATATGCCTCAGGATCTGTTGACCCGCTCGGTCAACGTCGGTTTCTCCGGCGGCGAGAAAAAGCGTAATGACATTCTGCAGATGGCGGCGCTGGAGCCGGATCTGTGTATCCTGGATGAAACTGACTCCGGCCTGGATATTGACGCGCTGAAGATCGTCGCCAACGGCGTTAATTCGCTGCGGGACGGCAAACGTGCCTTCATTATCGTCACGCACTACCAGCGTATTCTGGACTACATCAAACCGGATTATGTTCATGTTCTGTCTCAAGGGCGCATCGTGAAGTCCGGCGATTTCTCCCTGGTGAAACAGTTGGAGGAGCAGGGCTATGGCTGGCTTACCGACCAACAATAACTCGCGTGCGTTGCAACAGCTTTACAGCCTGTTCGAGGCCCGTGGCGGCGAACACTCCGCTCATGCCCTGGCGCACTGGCAGCAGGCTTTGCGTCTGGGCTGGCCGACGCGCAAACATGAAAACTGGAAATATACCCCGCTGGAGGGCTTGCTGGAGCAGCAATTCCTTGAGCCGCAGGCCGAGCCGATCGCTGCCGCCCAACGTGATGCGCTGGCGCTGAACCTCGATGCTTATCGGCTGGTGTTTGTCGACGGACGGTTCAACGCCGCGCTGAGCGACAGCGATCTGGGGGAATACCAGTTCGAGGTCACTCCCTACGGCACGCCGCAGGCATTGCCGGAGCCGATCCAGCCTGAAATTTTTCTGCACCTGACCGAAAGCCTGGCGCAGGAGACCAGCATGATCCGCGTGGCGGCCGGCAAGATCGCTGCTCGGCCGTTGTACCTGTTGCACATCAGCAGTGGACGCGGCGCTGAGGGCGAGGTGAATACTGTGCATCATCGCCATCACCTCGACGTCGGTCGCAATGCCCGGGCTGAGGTGATCGAGCATTATGTCAGCCTGAACGATGCCGCGCATTTCACCGGCGCGCGTCTGACAGCCAGCATCGGAGACAACGCGGAGCTGCGTCACTGCAAGCTGGCGTTCGAAAGCCAAGCGAGCTACCACTTTGCGCATAACGACTTGGTGATTGGCCGCGACGCGCGGGTGAAAAGCGACAGCTTCCTGTTGGGGGCCGGCCTTACGCGGCATAACACCAGCGCGCAGTTGAACGGCGAAGGTTCCAACCTGGTGATCAACAGCCTGGTGCTGCCGGTGGGCAAGGATGTGTGCGATACCCGTACCTATCTGGAGCACAACAAAGGTTACTGCGAGAGCCGTCAACTGCATAAAACGGTGGTCAGCGATCGCGCCAAGGCGGTATTCAACGGCATGATCAAAGTCGCTAAACATGCGATCAAAACCGACGGCCAGATGACCAACCACAACCTGCTGTTGGGTAAGGTGGCGGAGGTGGACACCAAGCCGCAGTTGGAAATCTACGCCGATGACGTGAAATGCAGCCACGGCGCCACCGTCGGGCGTATTGATGAAGAGCAACTGTTCTATCTGCAATCGCGCGGTATTGATAAACACGCAGCGCAGCAGATGATCATCTTCGCCTTTGCCGCTGAACTGACCGAGGGCATCGGCAACGATGTTATCCGCGAATGGGTGCTGACGCGCATAGCGCAACGCCTGCCGGGGGAGGCAGCATGAGTTTTCCGATTGAACGGGTGCGCAGCGAATTCCCGCTTTTGGCGCGTGAAGTCAATGGCCGGCCGCTGGCTTACCTTGACAGTGCCGCCAGCGCGCAGAAGCCGCAGGCGGTGATCGATCGCGAACTGGATTTTTATCGCCATGGCTACGCGGCGGTACACCGTGGCATCCACACGCTGAGCGCAGAAGCGACGCAGGAGATGGAAGCGGTGCGCGAAAAAGTGGCGGCGTTTATCAACGCCGCCTCGGCGGAAGAGATTGTTTTCGTCAAGGGCACCACCGAGGGCATTAACCTGGTGGCCAACAGCTTTGGCCGCCATGTCCTGCAGCCGGGCGACAGCATTATCATCACCGAGATGGAGCATCACGCCAATATTGTTCCCTGGCAGATGCTGGCGCAGGAGCGCGGGCTTCAACTGCGGGTATGGCCGCTGCAACAGGACGGCACGCTGGATCTGGCGCAGTTGCCGGGTTTGATCGACTCGTCCACCAAATTGCTGGCGATGACTCAGGTCTCCAACGTGCTGGGCACGGTGAATCCGGTGCGTGAAATCATCGCTCAGGCGAAGGCTGCGGGCCTGAAGGTGCTGATAGACGGTGCACAGGCCGTTATGCATCAGCGCGTGGATGTGCAGGCGCTGGATTGCGATTTCTATGTGTTTTCCGGCCACAAGCTGTATGGCCCTTCCGGTATCGGCATTCTTTATGGCCGCCAGGCGCTGCTGCAGCAGATGCCGCCGTGGGAAGGCGGGGGATCGATGATACAACAGGTCAGCCTGACTAACGGCACCACCTATGCCGAGCCGCCGTGGCGCTTTGAGGCCGGTTCACCGAACACGGCCGGCATGATGGGGCTGGGCGCGGCGATGGATTATGTTAACGCGCTGGGGCTGGAGGCGATACACGACTACGAGCAGTCGCTGATGCACTATGCGCTCGAAGCGCTGAAACAGGTGCCGACGCTTAACATCTATGGTCCGACAGAGCGCGCTGGGGTCATTGCCTTTAACCTGGGTGAGCATCACGCTTACGATGTCGGCAGTTTTCTGGATCAATACGGTATCGCCATTCGTACCGGGCACCATTGCGCGATGCCGTTGATGGCGTTCTATAATGTGCCGAGCATGTGTCGCGCTTCGCTGGCGTTATACAACACCCGCGATGAAGTTGATCGGCTGGTGGCCGGGTTGCAGCGTATCCAAAAACTCTTGGGGTAGGTCGAGGGTGCCGCTTGTGGCGCTCTCTGGCGAAACAATGCCTGCAGACAGTTACGCGGGGCCGGCATGCCGGCCCCTGAATTATTGAAAGGATCCTCATGGCGAACTTGCCGGATAAAGATAAGTTGGTGCGTAATTTTTCCCGTTGCCTTAATTGGGAAGATAAGTACCTGTATGTGATTGAACTGGGCGCGAGGCTGCCGGCACTTGCCGAGGACGAACGTCAGGCGAGCAATCTGATTTCCGGCTGCCAGAGCCAGGTGTGGATTGTGATGCACACTGACGAGCAAGGGCGTGTCGAATTTCACGGCGACAGCGATGCGGCCATCGTCAAAGGGTTGCTGGCGGTAGTGTTTATTCTGTATCACCAAATGACGCCACAGCAGATTACCGAGCTTGATGTGCGGCCCTTTTTCTCCGAACTGGCGTTGAGCCAGCACCTGACGCCATCGCGTTCCCAGGGGCTGGAGGCGATGATCCGCGCTATCCGCAGTAAGGCCACCCAGTTGTTGTGAGTCTGCTTTGACATTCAGAAAGACTTATTGATGCGTTGAATATATTTCTTGTGTCAGTGAGTCTTTACAAATCCCTTCCGATCCCCCCGTCTGTGCAACAAATCAGTGACATTTCAGCAGCTTGCTTATTGACGTTACATTGACAAATCTGTCGCGCAATTACGTTATAACATGTTGATTTTTAGAGTACTTATTGCCTTTAATGCCAGCGTTGCTAGTATTAATCAGGTATTGTCTGATTTACCTGCCGTCAGGTGCCCGCTAGCCTTGTGGCCGAACCGTAATAAGCATATAGGGATGATAATGAAACGTGCGTTGAGTTTAATGGGCATGCTATTCGCCACCGTACTGACAGGCACCCAAGCCGCCAGCGCGACCGAGTATCCGTTGCCGCCGCCGGACAGCCGCCTGATTGGCGAGAACACCACTTACACCGTACCTAACGATGGCCGTCCGTTAGAGGCAATTGCCGCCGACTATCAAATTGGTCTGTTGGGCATGTTGGAGGCCAATCCGGGTACGGATCCGTTCTTGCCCAAGCCGGGTTCGGTATTAACCATCCCGACCCAAATGCTGCTGCCGGACACCAAGCGTGAGGGGATAGTGGTCAATCTGGCCGAACTGCGCCTGTACTACTACCCGAAAGGCGAGAATAAGGTAATTGTTTATCCTATCGGTATTGGCCAGACCGGCATGCATACGCCGCTGCAGGTGACTTCAGTCAGCCAGAAGATCCCGAACCCGACCTGGACACCAACGGCCAACATCCGTAAGCGCTATCAGGCGAAAGGCGTGACGCTGCCGGCGGTCATACCGGCCGGCCCTGAAAACCCGATGGGGCTGTTTGCCATGCGTTTGGCTATGGGGCACGGTGAGTACCTGATCCACGGCACCAATGCCAATTTCGGCATTGGCATGCGCGTCAGCTCCGGCTGTATCCGCCTGCGTCCGAAGGATATCGAAGCGCTGTTTAACATGGTGCCGCGCGGCACCCGCGTACAGGTGATTAACGATCCGGTGAAAATTTCCGTGGAGCCGGACGGTAAGCGTTACGTCGAAGTCCATCAGCCGCTGTCGAGAGTCGAAAGCGATGATCCGCAGACCATGCCGATTTCACTGTCCAAAACCGAAAAAAGCTTTGTCGAGGATTCGCAGACCGATCGTGCGGTGTTCGACAGTGCGGTTGTACGCCGCTCTGGCATGCCGGTACTGGTTAATCTGGGGCAGAGTACGTCTGATGTGACTTTAACGCCTGTAGCCCCGCAGGGAGCGAATAAGGGCCTGTTCAAGGGGGCACCTATCAGCGCGGTGAATTAAATACGGGTCATAACTGACGATTCTGAGGGGGTTCAGCGTGCTGAACCCTTTTTTTCGCCTGTGGCGAGGGGAAAGGGGAGCGCAAACAAAAAAAACGGCGCACAATGTGCGCCGTTTTCAATAACCGAAGCTATCTTACTTTTTGTAAGCGTGAGCTTGGTTGTCCAGGCGCTGGTTAGCACGTGCTGCGTCGTCTTTAGCTGCTTGAACGTCAGAACGGATTGCGTTCACGTCGTTGCTCAGCTGGTCAACTTTAGCGTTCAGAGTCTGAACGTCAGAAGACAGTTGATCGATTTTAGCATTGCTAGAGCAGCCTGCCAGCAGAGTGGAACCCAGGATTACCGCGCCCAGTACCAGTTTAGTACGATTCATTATAACACCCTCTAGATTGAGTTAATCTCCATGTAGCGTTACAAGTATTACACAAACTTTTTTCGAAAGAGAATAATTTTTTTGTATTGGAGTGCTTTATTTTGATCGTTCGCTCAAACTTGCATCTTCTTTTGATGAATAGTTAAAAAATCTAGGGAAAACAGCTGGATTCCATGGGACAACTCCGATTTGTAATTAGCCAAATAATGAGCAATCGGCAGTTGCGTTTTTGGGAAAACAGTTTACTACTGCTAAAAAAAACGCCGCTAAGCGGCGTTTTGGTCAAGACAATTATGTCACGTTTTATATTACAGCACGTGAACCGAGGCAGTATTGGTGGTGCCGCTCGGTACCAGAGCGCCAGAAACCATCACCACAACGTCGCCTTTTTGCGCCAGGCCACTGGCCAGTGCAGCTTCTTTGCCAATGCGATAGAAGTCGTCGGTAGAGGCGATTTCTTTGACCATTTGCGGCGTAACGCCTTTGGTCAGGATCAATTGGCGAGCGGTGACTTCGTTGGTGGTCAGCGCCAGGATCACGGCGTTAGGGAAGTATTTACGCACGGATTTGGCTGATTTACCGCCGCTGGTGGCAACCACAATCAATGGCGCGTCCAGTTTTTCTGCGGTTTCAACGGCGCCACGGCAGACGGCTTCGGTGATGCGTAGTTTGCGGTTGTCGTTCAGGCTGTCAATACGGCTTGGCATCACGCGATCGGTGCGCTCGCAGATGGTGGCCATAATGGTCACGGCTTCCAGTGGGTATTTGCCCTTGGCGCTCTCGCCTGACAACATAACGGCGTCGGTGCCGTCCAGAATGGCGTTCGCCACGTCGCCGGCTTCAGCACGGGTAGGGCGCGGGTTCTTGATCATCGAATCCAGCATTTGGGTGGCGGTGATCACCACTTTACGTGCGCGATTACATTTTTCGATCATCATCTTCTGAGCGAAGATCACTTCTTCTACCGGGATTTCTACGCCCAGATCGCCACGAGCTACCATGATGCCGTCAGAGGCTTCGAGGATCTCGTCGAAATTGTTCAGGCCTTCCTGGTTTTCAATTTTGGAGATGATCTGAATCTGCTCGCCGCCGTGGGCTTTCAGATGTTCGCGGATTTCCAGTACGTCGGAGCGTTTGCGGATAAAGGACGCGGCAACGAAGTCGACACCTTGTTCACAGCCGAAAATCAGGTCGCGTTTGTCTTTTTCTGCCAATGCAGGCAGTTGGATGGAAACGCCCGGCAGGTTAACGCCTTTGTTTTCGCCCAGATCGCCGCTGTTCAGTACCTTACAGATCACTTCGTTCTCGGTCACGTTAGTGACTTCCATGCCGATCAGGCCGTCGTCAACCAGCACGGTATTGCCGATTTTCAGATCGGCGGAGAAGCCGGCGTAGGTGACCGCAACGCGTTCGTTATTGCCGATAATGCTTTGATCGGTGGTGAAAGTGAAGGTCTGGCCGGCAACCAGCGCCGCGTCTTTGCCGCCTTCCAGCTTCATGGTGCGGATTTCCGGGCCTTTGGTATCCAGCAGGATACCGGCGTTTTTGCCGGTTTTCGCGATCACGGCACGCATGTTCTTGATGCGGTTGCCATGTTCTTCATAATCGCCGTGGGAGAAGTTGAGGCGCATTACGTTCATGCCTGCATTGAGCAGGTTGGTCAGCATTTCTTCCGATTCGGTTTTTGGACCGATGGTACAAACAATTTTGGTCTTTTTCATGACGGAGTTTTCTACAAGTTGTGATGGATAAAAAAACGAATAAAACCAGCGGCCAGGCCACCGGTATGGAATTTGAGTCGCGCCTGGTGGTGCAAAACACAGTTAAGGATAGGTGACCAGAGTTGAAATGGGGTGTAAAAATTCAGCCCGCGCCAGGGCGTAGGGATGCTGCGCAACATGATGAGATGAAAATGTGTTGTTATTGCGTTTTCGCAGATCAAGGGCTGAAACCATTCAACTGAAAGACGTTGCGCATTATAAAGGCTAAGCGACGGGAAACAAAATAAAAAACCGGTGATCGACGGCGGATCCGTTAAATCAGCAGCAAATGTGGCGCAAATGCAAATCACCAGCAGGTGTTTGTTGCGCAAATAACCTTGCTGTGAACGAAACAATTAACGCAATCAATCTGCCGTGATGATTTCCAGCAGGGTTCCGGCAGTCAGGCAGAAGCATCCGCTGGCGGTGTTGGCGGGAATGGCGATAGTTTCCCCGGCCACCACCACCTGAGTATCACTGCCAACGGTGAATTCAAACTCACCGGAAACGACCCGCGTTTGCAATGAATGCCCCCGCTTTTGCAGTTGCCCGAAGGTGCCGGCCCCGAATTTGACTTCCGTAGCACGGGCGCCATCGCTCATTACGCCTTGGCGGCGGATGAGGCCGTTGTCGAGTTTTTCAAACGGAGTTTCTGCGGTAAATGTCAGCATTAAACTTGTCCTGTAAAAGGTGTTCGCCATGATGATATTCGGATACGGCTAGCGGTTACAGAAGTAACGTTCGGGAATCGCATGGGCAGATTAGGGTAATGGAAGTATCGGATAGAAAGGTCAAGCCTGAGGGAATAACGATTTGGTGCGTCCGAGTGGACTCGAACCACCGACCCCCACCATGTCAAGGTGGTGCTCTAACCAACTGAGCTACGGACGCACTGCACTGCTTTAGAAATTTGGTGCGTCCGAGTGGACTCGAACCACCGACCCCCACCATGTCAAGGTGGTGCTCTAACCAACTGAGCTACGGACGCACTGTACTGCTTTAGGAATTTGGTGCGTCCGAGTGGACTCGAACCACCGACCCCCACCATGTCAAGGTGGTGCTCTAACCAACTGAGCTACGGACGCATCTTTTCCTGTCTGTCATGGCTGACAGCGGGGACGAATATTAACGAGCTACCTGCGCGCTGGCAAGGAGAAAAACGTAATTTTATCCGGTATTTCACACGATTGCTGAGCTTATGTGCAGTGCGGTTGTTTTTTCTGCAAACACGGACGAAGAAGCCACCGGCGGCGGAATAAACCGGCCGGTGGCGAAACTTAGCGGGTGGAGCGCTGCAAGATCAGCGCAGCAGGCTGTTTTTGCAGCCAGCGCATGCGCGTAGCCATCATGATGGCCGCAAAGGTCAGGCCGATGATAAAACCAATCCAGAAGCCGCTTGGCCCCATCGCCGGCACCAGGACATCGGTCAACGCCAGCAGGTAGCCGCTCGGCAGGCCCAGTACCCAATAAGCGATAAAGGTGATGAAGAAGATTGACCGGGTATCTTTATAACCGCGAAGAATACCGCTGCCGATCACCTGAATCGAATCGGAAATCTGATAAATGGCCGCCAGCAACATCAGGTGCGACGCCATCGCAACTACCGCCGGGCTGTCGTTATACAACAGCGCGATTTGTTCGCGGAAAGTGGCGGTAAACAGCGCGGTGCAGCAGGCCATCAGGATACCGACGCCGATAGCGGCATAGGCGGCAATCCGCGCGCCTTCGACCGAACCTTCACCGAGCCGGTAGCCGACGCGAATGGTGGCGCTGACGCCGAGCGACAGTGGCAACACGAACATCAACGCGCTGAAGTTCAGCGCAATCTGATGCCCGGCCACGGAAACGATGCCCAGCGGCGAGACCAGCAGGGCGACGATGGCGAACAGCGTCACCTCAAAAAACAGCGCCAACGCCACCGGCAGACCGATACCGATGAGGCGTTTCATCGCCGGCCAGTCCGGGCTGCGGTTGCTGCCTTCATGCGGCAGGATGTCACGTTGCGACGGTGCGCGTTTTACATACCAGCGCATTGCCAGGAACATGAACCAGTAGACGCTGCCGGTTGCTACGCCGCAACCGACGCCGCCCAGCTCAGGCATACCGAACTTGCCGTAGATGAAGATATAGTTAATCGGGATATTGACCAGCAGGCCGAGAAAGCCAATCACCATGCCGGGTTTGGTTTTCGACAGTCCTTCACACTGGCCACGCAGTACCTGGAAGAACAGATAGCCCGGCGCGCCCCACATGATAGCATGCAGGTAGCCAACGGCTTTATCCGCCAGTTGCGGATCGATATTGTGCATCATATCGATCACGAACTTGCTGTTATACAGCACGAAAATGATCAGGACAGAGACCGCACAAGCCAGCCAAAACCCTTGGCGTACCTGATGAGCGATACGGTCGCGGCGGCCGGCGCCGTTAAGCTGCGCGATCACCGGAGTTAGCGCCAGCAGCAGGCCGTGGCCGAACAGAATGGCCGGCAACCAGATAGAGGTGCCGACGGCGACGGCGGCCATATCCGTGGCGCTATAAGCGCCGGCCATAATGGTATCGACCACGCCCATTGCGGTTTGCGATATTTGCGCGATGATTACCGGAATTGCGAGGGCCAATAAACTACGCGCTTCAATGAAGTACTTCTGCACGCATACACCTTTTCTATTTATTTATGATTGAGGGGAGGGTCGTCGCGAAAGGACAACAATTAAAAATAGCGGAATTTTGTCAAAAAGATTGTACGCGCTCGGCGTCGTTAAGCAAATGTTGTGACGAAATAGTTATTAAATGCGCAGGCGCGGATTTTTTGCCTCCCCGGGTTTGGTTTTCCTCGCCAACTGGGGCAAACTGCCCCAAGCGCTTTAAACATTTTCAGAAAGAAGAGGCTCACATGTTCACCGGTATCGTACAAGGCACCGCGCCGCTGGTCGCCATTGATGAAAAATCCAACTTCCGTACCCACGTCATAGAGATGCCTGCGGAACTACTGCCTGGGCTGGAGCTCGGCGCGTCGGTGTCCCATAACGGTTGCTGCCTGACCGTCACTGCGGTGGAAGGCAACCGCGTCAGCTTTGATCTGATCAAAGAAACGTTGCGCCTGACCAATCTCGGCGAGCTGGCTTTGGGGGACGTGGTCAATATCGAAAGGGCGGCCAAATTCAACGATGAAATTGGCGGCCACCTGATGTCCGGCCATATTATCTGCACGGCGGAAGTCGCCAAGATTTATACCTCCGAAAATAATCGTCAGATATGGCTGCGCATGCCGGATGCGGAACTGATGAAATACGTTCTGCATAAAGGTTTTATTGGCATTGACGGTATTAGCCTGACGATCGGAGAGGTGGTGAATAACCGTTTCTGCGTGCACCTGATCCCGGAGACGCTTGATCGCACCACGCTGGGCAAAAAACGCCTGGGCGACAAGGTGAATATTGAGATTGATCCACAAACGCAGGCGGTGGTAGATACCGTTGAGCGGGTGTTGGCGAGCCGCGAAGCGGCCATGGCGACGGCGAGCGCGCTGGCGCAGAAGATCTGACGGACAATAACCACAGAGGAGTAACCGCGTGAAGTTTTATGGGAAAACGTTGATGTTAACGGCGCTGCTGGCGCTGAGTGCCTGTAGCAGCTCACCTGAGCAGGGCGCGGCCAATCAGGCCGTTGATGCAGAAAGTGATACCTGCGGTGCCGCGCAATACCAGAGTTACGTCGGCAAGCCGATGTCAGCGCTGGAAGGCGTTCAGATTGACTCTCAGGTACGTGCGATTCCGTACAATTCGGCCGTTACTATGGACTTTAACCTGCGTCGTCTGAACTTCCTGGGCGACAGCGAGGATAAAATCATTCGGGTTTATTGCGGCTGATCAGCCATTGGTTAGCGCATAATATAAAACGCCCCCGGTAAAAACCGGGGGCGTTTCGTTATGGTATGGCATTAATCAGCGCGGGACGCGGATACCGCCTTCAATGCCTTTCGGGCTGAATACCACCTGCCACAATTGAATGTCACGCGCGCGAAACGCACCTGCACAGGCGTTCAGATAATAGCTGAACATACGTTCGAAACGCTCGGAATAACGCTGAGCCAGTTGCGGCCATGCCTGCCTGAAACGCTCGTACCAGACCATCAGGGTGCGATCATAATCGGCGCCAATATTATGCCAATCTTCCATCACGAAACGTCCCTCGCTGGCTTTGGCTATCTGCGTGACTGAAGGCAGGCAGCCATTCGGGAAGATATATTTGTTGATCCACGGGTCAACATTCATATCTGTCCGGTTCGAGCCAATGGTGTGCAGCAGGAAAAGGCCATCCGGTTTTAAATTACGCTCCACCACCTTGAAGTAGGTGCGATAATTTTTGGGGCCAACGTGCTCAAACATGCCGACGGAGACAATGCGATCAAACTGCTGGTGCAGATCGCGGTAGTCCTTCAGCAGAATTTCAACGTCCAGCCCGGCGCAGCGCTCCTGCGCCAGCTTTTGCTGTTCGGCGGAAATGGTTACGCCCACGACGGAAACGCCATAGTTTTTCGCCGCAAAGGCGGAAAGGCCGCCCCAACCGCAGCCGATATCCAGTAATTTCATCCCCGGTTGCAACTGCAGTTTCTCGCAAATCATTCGCAGCTTGGCTTCCTGCGCTTGCTCCAGCGTGGTTGCCTCTTTCCAATAGGCGCAGGAATATTGCATATAGGGATCGAGCATCAGCGTAAACAGATCGTTTCCCAGATCGTAATGCTCTTTGCCGACAATCCAGGCTCGTTTCTTCGATTGCAAATTGATTAATCGCGCGGCGGCAATTCGCAGGATATCTTTCACATGGTGGGGGAGTTTCTTTTCCAGGCCTGCGCCGACTACGTGTTGAAAGAATATATCCAGCCGTTCGCATTCCCACCAGCCATCCATATAGCTTTCGCCCAGGCCGAGAGAACCTTCCCGCAACACGCGTTTAAAAAAATCAGGATTTTTAATCTGAATATCGAAAGGACGTGAGCCGTTTATTTCTATACCGGCCATACTGAGCATTTCATGAGCGATACGGTACCATGGGTTGTCCTGAATGCTCACATCTTCTATACACGATGAACTCATAGCTTCTCCATCACCTTCTTCTGACTTATGACCCGCCAGAAAATAGCTTAGACAATTTCTGCGGGCGCATATGTATACCTACGGTGGAAAGTCACCGTGGCGTCTGATATCCGACTATGAACAGAGGAAAATTTTAAGAAGGCTCCAGCGCAATAGGCGCGGATAAACAATCCTTAAAAAAGTGTGACGCCATACGCGTACACAACAGCTACTTGTGATAATAAGACTATAAAAGTGTTATTTTAAAAGGTCGTTTTGAGTATAGGCTTGCCGAGGCGCTTACTCAACCGTAAATCGCACTCGGCAAAAATATTCTTTAAGTGATTATTAGTACAGGTAATTATGACGCAGAGTTAGCATGTTCCTGTCGTACTGCCTGCGAATTATCGATCACTTTTCCCCGTTGCAACATATACCCCAACGCGGCCAATACCACCGTTGAAACCATCACCGTTACCGTCGCCAACAGCGGTTGGGCTATAAAGGCCGAAACCAATAGGCTCGCGACAAAGCACAGGCCCAATTGCAGGGTATTTTGCAGCGCTGCGGCTTTGCCTGTGCCTTCCGGGAACGGCATCAACGCATTCGCCACTACGATCGGGTAGCAGGCTCCGTTGACCAGCGCCATCAGGCAGAATGGAATCAGCAACGTGGTGAGCGTGGGCTCGGTCAATGTCGCCACCAGATATAACGCCACCATGCTGATGCCATAACCTACCAGCAGCCAAGGCAGCAGGGTGTTGCCATTCATGCGGTTTAACGCCGTACGGCAACCGTAACCGCCCAATAAGAAAGCCAGCGTCTGCGGGACATAGCTCAGGCCAATATCATTGGGGCTGTAACCCATATCGCCAAGAATAAACGGCGAACCGGTGAGCCAGGCAAAAAAACCGGCAGAGCAGGCGGCAAAAATGGTGACGTTACCGCTGAATACCGGCGACTTCAGCAGTTGGAAGAAACTCAGGGTGTTTTTGGGCTGGGCAGATGGCGCGCTTTTGGCGCTTTCCTTCAGTAACAGCGTCGGCAGCAGCAAAATGACGGTGATACCCAGCAGCACGGCGAAAATTGCCCGCCATCCCATGTGGTTCAACAACCAGGCGCCGACCAACGGTGCCAGCGCAGGCGAAAGTGCTACCAGCGGCATAATGGTGGCGAATACGCGGTTGGCTTTGCCTTCACGGTAGCGGTCAATGACCAGTGCCTGCCAGGTGACGGCGGCTGAACACACACCGATCGCCTGGATAAAGCGCAGCGACCACAGTTGGACGGCATTTTGCACCCACAGCATGCCGAGGCAGCCCAGAGCAAACAGCGCCAGGCCAATCAGCAGAACGGGTTTGCGGCCCAAATTATCGGAGAGCGGCCCCCAGAGCAGTTGAGCAAAGGCAAAACCGGCCAGGAAAATGCTAAGGCTGGCGCTGATTGCGCCGGCGGAAATTTGCAGATCTTGCTGCATAGCGCCAAAGGCGGGCAGATACATGTCGGTGGCCAGGTAACCCAGCATGCTCAGGCCGGCAAGATAGAACATAAAACCAAAGGAATTTCGCATGGTATTTCTCATTAATATTTTATTGTCGCAGGTTTTTAGCGCCGGCAAGTGTATCCGGCTGGATCTCTGCTTGTGAAACGGTAATATTTGCGAAGTGCTGTTAAAAAAATTGAAGGCAAAAATCATGTGGTCTGAATATTCGCTTGATGTCGTGGACGCGGTCGCCCGCACCGGCAGCTTCAGCGCGGCGGCGCAGGAACTGCACCGGGTACCTTCGGCGGTTAGCTATACTGTGCGGCAACTAGAACAATGGTTGGCGGTACCGCTATTTGAACGGCGTCATCGCGATGTAGAACTGACGCTGGCTGGCACGCTGTTTATTCAGGAAGCGCGCGGTGTCATCAAAAAAATGCTCGACACTCGCAGGCAGTGCCAGCAGGTGGCCAATGGTTGGCGTGGCCAATTAAAAATTGCGGTGGATATCATCGTCAAACCGCAGCGCTGCCGTCAGCTGGTGCTGGATTTTTACCGTCAATTCCCCGATGTGGAGCTGTTGGTCCAACCCGAAGTGTTTAACGGCGTATGGGATGCGCTGGTGGATGGCCGCGCCGATATGGCGATCGGCGCTACGCGGGCGGTGCCGGTTGGCGGTGGTTTCGCCTTTCGCGACATGGGCGACATGCGTTGGTTGTGTGTCGCCAGCCCCCAGCATCCCTTGGCGGGGTTGGATGGCCTGCTAAACGATGATCAGCTCCGGCCTTTCCCTTCGCTGTGTCTGGAGGATACGTCACGCAATTTGCCCAAGCGGGTCACCTGGACGCTGGACAATCAACGGCGGCTGGTGGTGCCGGATTGGGCCTCTGCGGTGGATTGCCTGTGCGCCGGATTGTGCGTCGGCATGATGCCTGCGCATCAGGTATTGCCGTTGGTACAGCGTGGTGAATTGGTGGCGCTGCAACTGCAACAGCCATTTCCCGCCAGCCCATGCTGCCTGACCTGGCAGCAGAATACCCCATCGCCGGCGATGGCCTGGCTGCTGGATTACCTGGGGGACAGTGAAACCTTGAATCAGGAATGGTTAAGCGAAGTGACGCCGGAAGCCGCTTTGGCTCCCGGCGTTGGCGACTAGCGGCGGTAATCGATGAAGGGACCGTCGGCGACCGAGCGGCGTTCAACCAGCTTCGGATGTACCTCAATGACTTGCGACTCTTCACGCTTGCTGATGATGCGATCCAGCAGCATGGTGAACGCCATCTCGCCCAAACGCTCTTTGGGCTGATGGATGGTCGTCAGTGCCGGCGTGAAATAGCGGGCGTTGCGCACATTATCGTAACCAATAACGGAAATATCCTGCGGTACGCGCAACCCCAGCTCATCAGCGGCGCAAATAGCGCCCATTGCCATAATGTCGCCGCCGCAGAATACCGCCGTTGGGCGCTGTTTCTGCGATAATATCTGGTGCATGGCTTTGTAGCCGGATTCCGGTTCGAAGTCACCTTGTACAATCCACTCGTCGCGCACCTCGATATTGGCTTCTTCCATGGCTTTTAAAAAGCCCTGATGGCGGCCGCCGCCGGTATTGCGCGCTAATTGGCCCGGAATGGCGCCAATCTCACGGTGGCCACGCTCGATCAGATAGCGGCCGGCCAGATAACCGCCTTCGAAGGCGTTGTCGATAATAGTATCGGTAAAATCACCGCGTGCTGCGCCCCAGTCCATGACCACCATCGGGATGTTACGGTAATCTTCCAGCATCCCCAGCAATTGATCCGGGTATTCAGAGCACATCACCAGCAGGCCATCGACGCGTTTTTGCGCCAGCATCGCCAGATAAGCGCGTTGCTTGTCCAGGTTATTGTGCGAGTTACACAGGATCAGCGTATAGCCTTTGCTGTAGCAGCTGTTTTCCACCGCCTCGATCACTTCGGCGAAATAGGGCGCTTCGCTGGAGGTAGCCAGCAGACCGATAGATTTGGTGTGATTGACTTTCAGGCTGCGCGCCACGGCGCTGGGAGAATAGTGCAGCTCTTTGATCGCGGCCGCGACGGCCGCTTTAGTCTCTTCGGCGACGAAACGAGTCTTATTGATGACGTGCGAAACGGTGGTGGTGGAAACGCCAGCGCGTTTGGCCACATCTTTAATCGTTGCCATGTAAAGAATGACTCCTGAACTCACATGTTGCAGCATGTAAGTGTGATGTTAATCGTTTGCCTGCGTAGATCCTTCTTCCAAATAAGCGAAGCTGAGTTTTTAGTGTATTGAAGTCGTCAGCGTTTGGTCAGGAGGGGCATTTTTGCCGGTACGCAGTTGTGAACTGCGAATTTTGTCCCATATTGAGCCAAAGTGGAAGAGGTAATCAGTATTATAAACCGGGAAATGATAACAAGATTTTATTGTCTAACTGTGGGAAAATGGTTTGACGCATTAATTGTGTGCCTTTTATCCTTGGGATAACCCGTCTGAAAAGGAGTTGTAATGGATACCGATCTGAAAATGTCACTGTTCACCACTGTGTGCGCGCTGGCCGTTATTATTGCTTTTAGCTTCACCGCGGCGTTGAACTGATCCCTGGTTGTCACACAGGCGCAGTTCACTGCGCCTGTCCGCATTTTCCCACCGCTACGTCAGATTTTTCCACAAGTGCCCCGTTCACCCACACCCGGATGTTTTCCATGCGGCTTCGCGAAACCGCGGTCTGAGAGCGACTAAAAGGCCTAAGATCAGAACGCTTGCGGTAGGCGGTGAGGCGTGCGGCTGGGGGGACCAGCCGCGGAGGCGATTATCGAATGGTTTTCGGTGTTACCACACGGCGGGCGCCAATGTAGTGGTTTTGCCAGTAGTCGTTGTCCAACTGGCTGATACGGATTTCCTCACCGGTACGCGGTGACTGAATGAATTTGCCGTTGCCCAGATAGACGCCGACGTGATCGGCCACGCCACGGTTGTTGATGCGGAAGAACACCAGGTCACCGCTTTCCAGCTCGTTTTTCTTGATCGGCGCCGCGTCGCGCAGGTGGTACATCTCGTTGGCAGTACGCGGCATCTTGATTTTCACTACGTCTTTATAGGCGTAATAAATCAGTCCGCTACAGTCAAAACCGGTTCTTGGCGAAGTGCCGCCCCAGCGATAAGGTTTGCCCATTTGATCCATCAGCTTGGCCATTGCGGTTTGCTTGGCGTGCTGATAGCGCTTTTTGTGCGCCGGGCTGAGTTTCAGCGGTTTTTCGTCGCGAGCCAATTTGGCGGTGGCCATGCCGGGTTCCCGGTGGCGACCATAACCTTTTTTGTAACCCTTTTTCGGTGGGGTCACTTTGATTTTGGCTATTTTCTGGGTTTGGTGTTTCGATTTTGCGCTGACGATCTTTTTAGCGGTTTTTTCTGTTTTGGCTTTGGAAACCTTGGCTGTTTTTGGCGGAGCAGTGACTTTCACTTTTTTGCTGGCCTTTGCCGCTTTCTTTTTCTTGCGGTCATCCGGCCGTGCTTCATTAACGTGGCTCTTGCGCTGCTCGGCGGCAATACGCGCCTGTGGCGCAGCGTGCGCCAGATTTAAGAATAGCTGTGTAAACAACAGCACAAAAAGCGTAAGAATTAAACGCATGTCGACGTTACCAACCTTGGCCCCGGAACAGATATCGAAAGAATGACAGTATTCCCCAATTTCGCCATATAAAACAGCGAAGAACTCATAAATGATAATCCATATTGTGAGAAAACGTTAACAGCATTTTTTTTGCCGAAAAATCAATCCGTTGGTGTGTAAAAAATCACCTTTGGCCGCTGTTGGTATTATTAAAGGGGTACCAGGAGGCGGAAAAATATATTAGTGAAATGGTCGGATTAAAAATGTTATTCTGAGCGTATGTTTTAACCGGAATGGCCTTTGCCGGTAAGATGCGATTGGCAACGGGGAATACCCTTGCAAAAGATGGCGTTTTCTTGCGACTGTTCCAGCCGCTACAATAGCCAGTGTGATGCATGTTGTAGCCATGAGATGTGGCTTGAGGAAGCAATAAATGACGACGATTGAAAAAATTCAGCAGCAGATCGGTGAGAACCCAATTCTGCTGTACATGAAAGGTTCACCGAAATTGCCAAACTGCGGTTTCTCTGCGCAAGCGGTGCAGGCGCTGTCTGCTTGTGGCGAACGCTTTGCCTACGTTGATATTCTGCAGAATCCGGACATCCGCTCCGAGTTGCCGAAATACGCCAACTGGCCGACTTTCCCGCAGCTGTGGGTCGACGGTGAGCTGGTAGGCGGCTGTGATATCATTATCGAAATGTATCAGCGCGGCGAACTGCAACAGCTGATCAAAGAAACGGCAGCGAAGTACAAAGAGCAAGAAGACCAGCAGCCATAACGGCTCGGGTTTATTGCAAGAAGACATCGGGCGGCGCCAGTGCAAACTGGGCCGCCCGATTTATTTGCGGTTCAGTCAGTATCACCGATGGCCAGCGGCCATCCGCCAAGGCGTTTCCAGCGGTTAACCAGCTCGCAGAACAGTTGAGCGGTTTGTTCGGTGTCGTACAGGGCCGAATGCGCCTGGGTGCTGTCGAACGGAATATTGGCGGCAATACAGGCTTTGGCCAACACGGTTTGCCCCAACACCAGCCCGCTTAGCGCGGCAGTGTCAAAGGTGGCGAACGGGTGGAAAGGGTTGCGCTTCAGGCTTGCGCGTTCTGCTGCGGCCATCAGGAAACTGTGATCAAAGTTGGCGTTGTGCGCCACGATAATCGCCCGGTTGCAGCCACGGTCCTTGATGCCTTTGCGTACCGCTTTAAAAATGGCGTGTAACGCATCGTATTCACTGACTGCACCGCGCAACGGGTTATGCGGGTCGATACCGTTGAATGCCAGCGCTTCCGGTTGCAGGTTGGCGCCTTCAAAAGGTTCAACGTGAAAGTGCAGGGTTTCATCCTGCTGCAACCAGCCTTCTTCGTCCATTTTTAACGTAACGGCGGCAATCTCCAGCAGCGCGTCGGTTTTGGCATTAAATCCAGCGGTTTCTATATCTATCACTACGGGATAAAACCCACGAAAACGGCCACTCAGGGCGTTAAGATCACTTTTTTCGGCCATCAGTTTCTTATCTTCATCGAATGCAGCGCGCATTATGGCAAATTTTACGCCCGGTTGCAGGCGGTATCGCAGGCATAACAAGAAGGGCGCTGAAAGCGCGCCTCATCGGTCTCAGTGGCCGAGGCCCTGACCGGCGTGTTTGTTCTCGATCAGTTCGATCTTATAACCGTCCGGATCTTCAACAAAGGCGATAATCGTGGTGCCGCCCTTGACCGGCCCGGCTTCACGGCTCACTTTGCCGCCGGCGTGGCGAATGCTGTCGCAGGTGGCGGCCACATCGTCGACGCCCAACGCCAGATGGCCGAATGCGGTGCCCATCTCGTAGCTGTCGGTGCCCCAGTTGTAGGTCAGCTCAATCACCGCGCCTTCGCTTTCATCGGTATAACCGACAAATGCCAACGAGTATTTGTATTCTGGGTTCTCGCTGGTGCGCAGCAGGCGCATGCCTAATACCTTGGTATAGAAGTCGATGGAGCGTTGCAGGTCACCGACGCGGATCATGGTATGGAGTAAGCGCATAATTCCTCTGATTGGATGTGCCGTCGTCAACGGCGAATGGATCTTAGCGAAACTCAGTATAGCGTTGCCGTATAAGGGATTTCAATTTATCGACATGGCTAAAGCATGAGAATAAAGGTGACAATGTCACCTATGCATCGGCTATTCTGATGATAACCGCACAGTATGCTGTCGTTCGAATCAGGGAAATAAGTACTATTAGCCACCTCAAGGGGGGCGAGGTCTGATAGCGGGCCAGGGTTGGATCGCGTCAATTGATAAATTTGGGTCTGGTTAGGGTTTTACCGGTACGAAGTCATCGCTCTTGCCGAAGGAGGCCATCAATGGATGAAATGCTGATTCTGGTTGATGCCGATGATAATTCCATCGGCTCGCAAACAAAAACGCGGATACATCAGCAGGGGTTGTTGCACCGAGCGTTTTCAATTTTTATCTTCGATAGCAAGGGCCGTTTACTACTGCAACAGCGAGCTTTCAGTAAATATCATTCGGCTGGGTTATGGACCAACAGTTGCTGTGGCCACCCGCGCTGGGGAGAGGCGACGGCAGCAGCGGCGCAGCGTCGGTTACAGGAGGAGATGGGGTTCAGCAGCGAGTTGCAGCAGGTCTCCAGCTTCATTTATCGGTCAGAGGTGCCGGGCGACTTAATTGAGCACGAGTTCGATCATATCTACGTGGGATTATTTGATGGCGAGCCTCAGGGGGATCCTGCCGAAGCCCATAGCTGGCTGTGGATGGATATTCAGCAATTAACTGATGAGATAAAACGGAGCCCAGATAAATTTACCGTTTGGTTTCGGGAAATAATGAATACTGTCGATGCCAACGAGATCGCGCGTTGGGCGACGTTGGCGACTCATTAATTGCATTCGCGTTGTACGACAAGAGCCGTCTTTACCCGTCCCAACGGCTTTACCGATAAAACAGCAAAAAGCCCGCCGGCATTCGTTCACCGGCAGGCTTTTTATCTTACTTACAGCGTCGGATAATCGGTGTAACCCTCGGCGCCGCCGCCGTAGAAGGTTTCCGCCTGCGGCTCGTTCAGCGGTGCGTTCTGTTTGAAGCGCTCGACCAGATCCGAGTTGGCGATGTAGCTGCGGCCAAAGGCCACCGCATCGATAAAGCCTTTGTTGATCAGCTCTTCGGCTTTCTCGGCGGTGTAGGCGCCTGCGCCGACAATTACCCCTTTAAAGCGGGCACGCACTGAATCGCGGAAGGCGTTGGAATACGGTTTGCCGCCTGCCCAGTCCGGTTCGGAAATGTGCAGGAAAGCGATGTTGCGCTTATTCAACTCTTCGACCAGATACAGCGCCGCTTCTTCCTGATCTTCACCGTTATCCAGACCATTGAACGGGCCCAACGGCGAAATGCGGATGCCGATATGCTCTGAACCCCATTCAGCGATGGTCGCGTCGACCACTTCCAACGTCAGACGTGTGCGGTTTTCGATGCTGCCGCCGTACTGATCGGTGCGCTGGTTGGAGGCAGGGGACATGAACTGGTGCAGCAGATAACCGTGGGCCGCGTGCAGTTCGATAAAGTCGAAACCGGCCTCACGCGCATTGGCGCTTGCCTGGCGGAAATCGTTAATGATGCCTGGGATCTCTTCGGTTTCCAGCGCACGCGGGGTCGAGGTTGGAACCCGCACCCAGGCACCGGTTTCGTCACGCACGGTGGTGCGGGTGTCGGCATTGATCGCGGAAGGGGCTACCGGTGCCTGTTGGCCCGGTTGCAGGCTGTTGTGGGAGATACGGCCCACATGCCACAACTGAACGGCGATATGGCCGTTTTTATCGTGTACGGCCTGGGTGATCTTTTTCCACGCGGCGATCTGCTCTGGGGTATGCAGCCCCGGAGCGCCGGCATAGCCTTTCGCCTGGAAAGAAATCTGGGTGGCTTCGGTCACGATCAGACCGGCGCTGGCGCGCTGGGCATAATATTCGGCCATCAACGGAGTAGGAATATCGCCAGGCTCAATGCTTCGAAGACGCGTCAGCGGGGCCATAAACACGCGGTTTGGCAAAGTTGCAGAGCCAACCTTCAGCGGGGAGAACAATTTTTCAATCTTCATAGTGCATCCTATATTAATAGACCGGTCGACTAGTAATGGCTAACTAACTGCCCAACAGAGTAATTTTTCGGTAAAGCTCGGGTGTTGCGTTTACGGCTGCGGCGGGCGCAACAGCAATTCAATACTTTCCAGCGCGCTGGTCAGCGGGGCGACCGAACGGCGGATTTTGGCGCGCAGCGAGGCGCCAAGCCACAGTGAGTACAGCGTTTCTGCGGTGGCCGCCGGGCTCATGGCTATCGACAGCGATCCTTCGCGGATACCGCGCTCGATGGCATCCTGCAGGTGGCCAATAACCCGTGCGGTGCCGATCTCCAACGCGTGGCGCATGGGTTCCGACAGGTCGCTCACTTCGGCAGAGAGTTTCACCGCCAAACAGGCGTTATGGCATTCGCTGCGGCAATGGAAGCTGATCGCCTGGGCGTAATAGCTCAGCAACTGGTGGCGAGCGTCGCTTTTATCGTCGCTAAACAGCCGTTGCATTTCAGTATCGTAGTGTTCGAAATAACGCTGCAGCATGCCTTCGCCGAAGGCTTCCTTCGAGCGGAAATAGTGATAGAACGAACCTTTCGGCACACCCGCCGTGGCCAGCAGTTCGCTCAGCCCCATGCCGGTAAAACCCAGGCGTAGGCTAAGGGACTCGCCGGTAGCGAGCAGATGTTCACGTGTATCTACGGGGCAGTGCGCATGTTTCGTCATAATGAGGATTAGCATAATAGACCGATTGGTCTAGGTCAATAACAATAAAAAAACCGGCGCAAAAACGCCGGTTACGAAGCAGGGTATTTTGCCCGATCAGGGGGCAGAAGTTAAGCCGTTATGCCCCGCTGCGGCAGCGTTGCAAAATATCCAACTGCGACTGATATTCACGGGTTTGCACGTTCAGCATACCGAGCAGGGTATGGAACAGATTATCTTGCGAGATCTCATCCTTTTCGGCCATATTGTTCAGGCACTGGCGATCAATCTTGACGTTGCGCTCATAGTCGGCGGACATCCACATCAGGAAAGGAACGTGGGTCTGCTGGCTGGGGGCAAACACATAAGGCGTACCGTGCAGGTACATGCCATTTTCACCCAGGGATTCGCCGTGATCGGAGAGGTAAACCAGCGCGGTATTGAACTTGTCACTGTGCTGTTGCAGCAGCTTGATGGTGTCGTCCAGCATGGCGTCGGTATAGAGCAATGAGTTGTCATAAGTATTTACCAACTGCTCATGGGTGCAATCCTGGATCTGATTGCTGTCGCAGGTTGGCGAAAACTTCTGGAACTCCGGCGTGCTGCGGCGGAAATAGGCCGGCCCGTGGCTGCCCATCTGATGCAACACTATCACGCTATCGTCTTTCAGACCGTTGATGTAGTCGTTCAGTTTATACAGCAGCACGTTATCCATACAGACGTCGCCATCGCAATCCTGCGGTAGTTTTAGCTTGGTCATGTCGACGTGCGGTACGCGATCGCAGGCACCTTTGCACCCACCGTCGTTTTCACGCCAAAGTACGTTGACGCCGGCATGCGCCAGCACGTCGAGCATGCCTTCCTGGTGAGTCGCCAGGGTGGCGTCGTAGTCCTTGCGCGGCATATTGGAGAACATGCAGGGGACAGAGATTGCCGTTTCGGTACCGCAGGAGCTGGCGTTTTTGAAGTACACCACATTATCTTGCTTCAGGCGCGGATTGGTTTCACGCCCGTAGCCGCCGAGCGAAAAATTCTCGGCGCGGGCGGTTTCACCCACAACCAGGATCACCAGGGATTTCTTTTGTTGCCCGGCGATCAGCGGCCCTTTACGTGCGTCTTCGCCGATTTTCACCAGCGGCAGATTACGAGTGAAATAGCGCTGCTGGGTAAATTTGATGGTGCCGGAAACGAAGTTCGACGGCGTCAGCATTTTCACCACGCTTTTATTGTTGCGGATCAGCGAGGCGTAATCCTTATAAAACAGTGCGGCGATAATCAGGATCACCACCACGGAAAGCATCACGTTGGCGGCGCGCAGCCCAGCCATATACCACCACGGGCGGGTGATGCGGATTTCGGTAAAACAGACCAACACGGCAGGCAAGATGCCAAGCAGCACCAGCCACAACCCCATGCGTGGCGTCAACAGAGCGGTCGCCTCTTGCGGGTTGGTTTCGAAGGCGTTTTGCATCATGTTGCCGTCGATCACCACGCCGTAGCTGAACATAAAGTAGTTCGCGGCAGCGCTGCCAAGGAGGAAGAAAATCATCAGCGGTTTGCGCAGGAAAGGCACGGTCAGCAGGCTGAAGATAATGTTCAGCGCGCAGAAAATCACTACCGGCATGGTGGCGGCGAAGATCAGGTTGTGGACGCTATCGAAATTGATATACGACCAGGCCTTATGCAGGAATAACGCGTTCTGGAACAGAGTGAAAAACAAGGCGCTGGCGAGGATAAACCCCAGGCTGTTGCACTGTAAGCGTTGACGTAACCACATTGCCAAATCTGAATCCTGATAGTGAGTAATGCGCTGAAATTTACAGGATGAAACTTAAGAAAACCTTAGAGATTCAGAATGGTGGCGGGTTTGTTTACTTTTGGTTTAGTTTACAGTCGCCAGACCGCGAGGATCGCGGCCTGGCGGGGTGATTAATAAGCAGCGGTAAACTGCGCTTTAATAAACTGCGGTTTTTCGATTTCATCGAGAATGGCAACCGACAAGTCTTCCACTGAGATGCTGGCCGGAGCCTGGCCATTCATCAGCAACTGGGTGGTGCCGAGGCGGAACTGACCAGTCCGCTTGCCCGGTTCCAGCAGCGCAGCAGGGGAAAGATAGGTCCAGTCCAGCGAAGAGCCGTTACGCAGCTTGTTGCGTAAATCGCGCACCGCCTGTGCGCCCGGACGGATATTTTCCGGGAATTGCGGGGTGTCCACCAGTTCAACGCCCGGGGCCACTTCCAGGCTACCGGCACCGCCGACCACCAGCAGGCGTTTAACGCCGGATTTTTCCACTGCGGTCAGGATCTGTTGTGCGCCGACAGTGGTTTTTTCGTACAGATTCTCTTCCGCCCAACCCGGGTTGTAGGCGCTGACCACCGCGTCTTGCCCGGCCAGCTGTTTCGTCAGCCATTCGGTGTCGGCGATGTCGCCCAGCGCGACGGTCAGGTTGGCGTCATCCGGCAGATCTTTTTGCTGCCGTGCAATCGCCGTTACTTGCAATCCGCGCGCCAGCGCTTCGTCCACCACGCGGCGGCCAACAAAACCGGTTGCTCCAATAATGGCTACTTTCATCTGTTTGCTCCTGTCAGAAATGGGGTCGGTATCAGGGTCAGGTCGGATTGACCTGAGCAGTTGCATATACTCTAGTACTTAACAATAAACCTGATTAGTGCCATATTCATACTTTCTTGATTAAGTAAAACTTCATAATCGTGGATAAACTGAATCGAATGGCGGTATTCGCCATCGTGGTGGCGGAAGGGTCGCTGGCCGGGGCCGCACGGCGGTTGGGCATGACACCGTCGGCGGTCAGCCAGCACATGCGTTCGCTGGAAAAAGCGCTCGGCGTGCCGTTGTTGCACCGCTCCACGCGGCGATTGGCGCTCACCGAAGCGGGGGCGGCGTTCTATCCTGGCTGCGAGGCGATGTTGTCCCAGGCGCAGCAGGCGGAACAACGGCTGGCAGAATTGCGCGACACCCTGGTGGGTGAACTGCGTATCGCCACCACAGTCGGTATTGGCGGGCGCCCACTGGCGGAGGCGTTGGCGCCGCTGTTGCAGGCGCACCCCAAACTGACGCTGCGCGTACTGGCGGACGACCGGATCGTCGACATGATCGAGCAGCGGATCGATATCGCGCTGCGGGTCAACCGTCAGTTGGCAGATGCCAGTATGATCGCCCACCCGCTGGCCGAGTGGCCGATGGTGCTTTGCGCCGCGCCGCGTTATCTCAGCCAGCACGGGGTGCCGGAGACACCGCAGGATTTGGTGGCGCACCGTTGGATCTCCGGCATTCACAGCGGCGCACATCTGGATTTGCACCATCAAAGTGGGCAGCAGCTCAAATTACGGCTGGCGGAGGGGCAGATCGTCAGCGACAGCATGACCGTCATGCGCGGCTTTACCCGCAGTGGCCTGGGGATCTCGGTGCAGCCGCTGTATGAAATTGAGGATGAATTGCAGCGCGGTGAACTTATCCACCTGTTGCCCGAATGGCGGCCTGTGCCGCTACGGCTGCATGCGCTGACGCTGGAAAGGGCGATGCCGGAAAAAAATCGGCAGGCGTTGCGCTATTTACGCGACTATTTTCGCCGCCATACCGAAAAGTCACTTGCCAGCGGCGCTAATGGCGTCTTCAATTAGCAAGAGAATGCAGGAGGACGTGTGCCGCAGCAGCTTGAGTTTTTCGACATCCCCAGCCCGTGCCGCGGCATTTGCCAGGCCGATGAGCGCGGTTTCTGCCGTGGCTGCCTACGCAGTCGCGAGGAGCGCTTTGGCTGGATGCAAATGAGCGACGCGCAAAAACGCGATGTGCTGCGCCTGTGTCACCAACGCTTCCTGCGCTTGCAACGGGCCAATAAACTGCCTGATGAGCCGCAACCGGAACAGCCGTCGCTGTTCTGAACCTTTCCTGATCTGCCGCACGTTAACGCAGCTTTCCGCTTCCCACGCTCTTATCCGCTTGTGTATGCTGGCATTAAACAATGTCATGAGGTTTTAACGATGGTAAACCGTATTCAACTCGCGCCGCAGGGGCCTGAATTTTCCCGCATGATTTGCGGATACTGGCGTTTGATGGAGTGGGGCATGACGCCACAGCAACTGCTGGCGTTTATCGAACAGCATATCGAGCTGGGTGTGACCACCGCTGACCACGCGGACATTTATGGCGGCTATGCCTGCGAGCAGGCGTTCGGTGAGGCAATACGCCTTAAACCCTCGCTGCGTCAGGCGATGGAACTGGTGTCTAAATGCGGGATCGCCACAACGGCCAAGCCTGGCAACCCGATCGGCCATTACAACACGGACCGCGATCATATTGTGCACAGCGCCGAACGTTCGCTGGAGCTGCTGCATACCGACTACCTTGATCTGCTGCTGATTCATCGTCCGGATCCGCTGATGGAGGCCGATGAGGTGGCGGAGGCCTTTGTCGCTCTGCACAAAAGCGGCAAGGTGCGTCATTTTGGCGTTTCCAACTTCACGCCGGCACAGTTTACGCTGCTGCAGTCGCGTCTGCCGTTCTCGCTGGTCACCAATCAGGTTGAAATTTCGCCGATCCACCAGCCGGCTATTTTGGATGGCACCTTGGATCAGTGTCAGCAATTGCGTATCAAGCCGATGGCCTGGTCTTGTCTGGGGGGCGGTCGCTTGTTTAGCGATGCGGAGTTCCAACCGCTGCGTGATGAATTGCAGGCGGTGGCGCAGGAGATTGGCGCCGACACTATCGAGCAGGTGGTGTATGCCTGGGTCATGCGCCTGCCGTCGGCACCGCTGCCGATCATCGGTTCCGGCAAGATTGAGCGCGTGCGTTCGGCACTGAAGGCGCAAGATCTATCGATGAACCGCCAACAGTGGTTCCGCATCCGCAAGGCGGCACTGGGTTACGATGTGCCTTAAGCGTCAGACGAGTTAGCCCTCAGAAAAAGCCGGGCCCATAGGTGCCCGGCTTTTGTATTTTACGCCAGCACCACCTGGCTATCGTTGAGATGTTCGAGGTTCACGCCGATCAGCGTCACTTTGTTTTCGCCAAAGGCCAATGCCAGCCCGTCCTCCTGTTGCGAAACATAGTCGCGGAAATTGCCGCTGGCGCCCTGGGTCCCGAGGAAAACCAGTTTGTCGCTGGAGCCAAAGTGGTACACCTTATCGTTGCCAAAATCGCCGCTGAACAAGAAGGTATTGTTGCTGCCGGCGCTCTGCAGGGTATCGTTGCCGTTACCGCCGACAAAGGTCAGGTTACCGCTGCTGTGGCCAAACAGCTGGTCATCGCCACCTTTGCCAAACAACCAGCTGTCGCTGGCTCTGGCGTGCAGGATATCGGCACCGTCACTGCCACTGGATGACGCGGCGTAGGCGTTCAGGCTGGAGCCTGATTTCAGCCCGGCATCGGTCACCTGATGGTCTACGTCTTTGGTAAAGATCAACAGCGTGGTTTCTTTACTGCGCAAGGTGTTGATATCGCTTGCCTGGGTAATTCCGCCTTTGGCATCACGCAGATAAAGCGTATTGCCGTCGTAAGCCACCTCGTTTTTCTTCAATGCCTGTTGCAGGTCCAGCGTGTTATTTCCCTCACCGCCGACAATGATATTAAAGCCACCGCCGTCGCGGAAAGTGTCGTTACCGGCGCGGCCCTCGAGGTAATCGTTACCTGCGCCACCTTTGATCAAGTCATTGCCCTCGCTGCCAATAATAAAGGTCGGGCCGCTGTGTTTCTCGGCGTTGCGGTTCAAATCCTCCACCCAGGTATTGCCGCGCGTCACCTCGGAGAGGTTCGACACAATCACCGTCGAGTCTTTATTGGTCAGAGAGTAAAATTCTGAATTCAGCACCCGCATTAACCCGTCTTGATAAAAGAACGGTAAATGGGATAACCAGGTCGGGATATTCAGAATGGAGAAGGGCAGGATATTCCAGGCGGCAGAGGCGTAATGATCGTTAAAATTAACGATATTATTGGTGGCGGACTCCTGCGGCGCATCATGGACGCCTAAGGATGCCGGCGTTAGCGTGGTGCCATCCAGCGCGCGAAATACCGGATCGTTTTCGTAACCAATGTTAATGACTTTGCCGCCTGTTTCATATTGCGTTGGCGAAGCGAACGCCACGTAGTTGGATTGCGAGTAGAACCCCTCCCAGTTATCGTCGCTGAGCGCTGCCATGCTGTTCACCGCCAACCCGCCCAGGCTGTGGCCGCTGACGGTGACATCATCGCCGGTCAGGCCATGCGCTTGGGCGAATTTAGCCACATCGCCCAGTAAAGTGCCGAAAGCTTTCAGGCTGTAATTGTCGGCATAGCCTTCGGGTCCGAAGCCTGCCAGCAGGTCGTTGATCAGATCGCCGATACTGTCGGTAATTAATGACTCGCGTGGCCCGCTGGTACCGCGAAAGGCGATGCCAATCGAGATGAGGTTGCCTGTGCTGTCATATTTTCCCAGTACCTCAGCCTGTGCGGTGGTGTAACCCAGACTCTCGCCGTAATAGGTGCCGCGGGCATCCGTTTTGCCTTGGTAGCCTAATTGTTCAGCGCTAATCAGGGACCAGCCGGCGTTATTAACCGCGTCTAACGCCGCTTTTTCCGAATCGGGATTCCAGGGAATGCCGGGCAGCCCGCCCTGTGATTGCGTGCTGCCAATCAGCGCGGTAACCAGCGTAAACGGCAAACCTAAACCGAAGCCGTAGTGGTGGTAGCCTTCGTCAAAACCATTATCAATGTTGTGATATGAGTAAGTAGAAATCGCCAACGCATCAGAAAATAACGTTTTTGATTTCGCATCATCGAGATCTTGGTAAGTCAATATGCCCATGTCAGTTCCTTTTGAGTTTGCCGCATTGCCACGTTAATGATCGAATGGCATTGGCAGCGAGTGCACGAGTGCAAATGCACAAAATGAGCCGAGAGACTACTGGTCGGATGACCACAAACGGTAAAATGATTATTAGTGCGAATTATTAATAATGCGAATCTTATCGCCAGATTTATCCCCATTCTGAGCGGTGACATCACCAGTTACCCTATACTCAAGGTTCACAGATATTCCATGGAGAGCGATTAATGAAACATTATTGGTATGCGGCCTTCGGCCTGATGGCCTGTGGCGCCGCCCAGGCGGCAACGGTGGATGTTGACATGAATCTGGTGACCGGACAGGGAATTGGCCAGGAGATTGGCAAAGTCACGATCAGTGAAACGCCATACGGCCTGCTGTTTACCCCTCAGTTAAAAGCGTTGCCGGCCGGTGTGCACGGCTTTCATGTGCACGAGAACGGCAGTTGCGAGCCGGGTATGAAAGAGGGTAAGGCGGTAGCGGCGCTAGCGGCGGGCGGGCATTTTGATCCGCAGAAGACCGGCAAGCATCTTGGCCCTTACGCAGACGGCCATTTGGGCGATCTGCCTGCCATTTACGTTACGGCAGACGGCATGGCCACGGATCCGGTGCTGGCGCCACGGCTGAAAAAAATCAGCGAAATCACCGGCAAAGCGCTCATGGTTCATGCCGGCGGCGACAACCACTCCGATCATCCGAAACCCTTGGGTGGCGGAGGGGAACGTTTCGCCTGCGGTGTGATTAAAGGGTAATCGGGTTTAACGGGCGGCCGGTGTGGCCGCAACCTCGTCAGGCGGGTTGATCGCCTGCTGCAACTGTTGCAGCGAACAGTAAAGCCGCCAAATCAACCCGGCAAGATCGCGCGCCGCCTGTTCCGGGTGGTGCGCCAGCGCATTGCTCATGCGCAGCAGCTCCTGCAACGTGGCATCCAACGAGCGGTGCTGTACGCCTTTCTCGGTCATAATGTGCCGTAGACAGTGAATGCAGACGTCGCGCACCGCCGAGAGCGGATCGGAGCGGGTTTGCCAGTCACGCAGTTGCCAAACGATATGGCTGCAGTTGAGCAGCACCACGCCCCAGCGCAATAACCAGCTGCGCGCCTCCTGATCCTGACTTTGATTCAACTGACTGACGCGGTGATAAATCAGCGATTCGAACTGACTCTCGCTCTGCTGCGGTTTTTTGCTCAGTTGATCGCTAAAGTCGCGCCGCAGGGCGCGGATAATGCGCCGGCTTTTGCGCTTGTCAGAGCTGGGCCGCAGGATCTGGAAGGCCAAACCGGCAAATAATACCCCAACAATCTTGCCGATGTTGTCATTGAGGAACGACTGATAATCGTAACTGGGTGGGTTGGTGACGGTGAGAAAAGACCCCATGAATACGATCAGTTGCCCCCATAGCGCGGCGTAGGGCGGGTTTTGCAGTTTGATCATCTGCAGGGTGACCAGAATGGGGAACAGAAAAGCGCAGAACACCCAAAAATCATCGATTTGGATCATCAGCCCGAATTTCACTACAAAACAGGCAACCGAAAGCAACAAGACCGCTTTCAACAAGGTGGTGATGCTGTTGATCGGCGAAGGAGTAGAAGAATAGAGCACGCAACTGATGGCGGTTAACGTCAGAGCCGAGCTGCCTGCATCCCACTGGGTATTAATCCAATAAGCGCAACCGATGATAATGCACAAAAAGGTGCGAAGGCCGTTATAGGCGGCTTCGTAACTGTCGGTATGGCGCGCCAGAGAGGTCACGCGAGGGGGCTGGATATCGCTGACCGGCGTGGCACCTTCCAATCTTTGCAACCAGCGACTGCAGCGCAGATACAGCCAACAGAAATGGCGCAGCCGCAGCCAGAAGGCTCGGTGGCGGTAATCTGTCGGATCCTGGGGCGCTATCTGCTGCAGGATACGTGCCAGCCGGTATTTGTTGGTGGCGGGAGCGCGTAATTCTGTCAGCAACTGATCCAGGACGGCCGCCAGATTGGCCGGATGGTCCGGCCAATTCAGCAGCATGCGGCGCAGGCTGGAAATCACGCTGGTAAGGCGCAACTGCTGGTGCAGCATATAGTTAAGCACGTTATTCTGCCGCCGCAGCCGGTAGTGGCTCCAGAACGCCTGAATACGCAGCAGATTCATGGTCAGGATCTGACCTATGACGCCCTCATGCGATGTGCGCATTTGAGCGGTGATTTCCGGCTGCCACAGCATCGCGGCATGTTCCAGCAGCCGCAAATGCATGCGCCGTAACGAGGTCAGCAGAGCCTCGCCGTCGGAGGTGCTTGGCAGAATCATCATCATCACGCCGCCGCACAGAATACCGGTGATGACCTCGCAGACGCGCGCCTGAGCGATATCAAAGATTTGTTGGGTATCGGTGACGTTGACCGTGCCGAAGGCGATGATGGCGGCGGTATAGCCCGCCAGCGCGAAGGCATAGGAGACGTTGTTCTGGTAATGGTTGGAAATGTACGTGCACAGACCGATCCAGGTGGCGATAAACAAGGTAAACAGCCAAGGGTCGTTCAGGCAATGGCCGGCAATGGCCACTGAAGCGGCGGCACCGAGCAGGCTGCCGATAATGCGCCCGATGCTTTTGCTGATGACGCCGCCGACGGTGGGGAAACTGACCACCGCCGCGGAGGTCAACGCCCAATAAGGTTCGTCGAGATTGAGGACGAACGCCACCCACAATGACAGACACATGGCCAGCGAGTTGCGCAGCGCATACCGCCACTGGCCACCGTTGGCCTTACCCCAGGGGGTACGGCCCCATTCCAAAAAAGGCAGGTTCACTGGTTAGCCTTACTGATGAATGGCGATGGTGCAAGTAGTGCCGGCCACTAAAGGCAGATCGGCGGGCACGTTCAGCAGTTTTATCCGCACCGGTACGCGCTGCGCCAGCCGTACCCAGGGAACGTTGGGCTTCACATCCATTAATAAATCACTGCTGTTGTCGACGCTTTGATCGTTAATGGCACGACCGATGCTTTCCACTTGGCCCTGCAGAGGAATGTTGCCATTATATAAAACGATGTCCGCTTTGTTGCCTTCGTTTATATGCTTCAGTTTGGTTTCTTCAAAATATCCGAGCACATAAAATGAGTGCGCGTCGACCAGCGCCACCAGAGGGGTACCGGCGCTGGCATAGTTTCCAACCCGGGCTTGCAAATTAGTGATATAGCCATCCGCAGGCGCGTACATTTTAGTTTTACTTAAATTCCATTTAGCCTGTTTCAGATTAGCGTCAGCGGCTTTATACGCGGCTTTCATTGCTTGTGCGGCTAAATTTGATTCGTCCATATCTTCAGCAGAAATAACGTTTTTCGGCAGGCCGCGGCGGCGTGCTGCCTCATGATCGGCTCTGGCCAGATCGGACTGCGCTTTTGCCAGCGCGGCCTCAGCATTATCCAGCGCAATCTGGTATGGCACCGGGTCGAGAGTAAAAATCAGACTTCCCGCAGGTATGAACTGATTGTCATGTACGGTTATTTTCTCTAATCTCCCAGAAACTTCTGGTGTGATATTGACGAGCTCGGCGCGCACTTTTCCATCACGGGTCCACGGGGATTGCATATAATAATTCCACGACCACCAACCGGCGCACAGGGCAATGGCACAAACGATTACCGTAGAAAAATATTTTAACGTTTTATGCGTCATGAGTTACCAACTCGCTAAAATGCATAAGGAACCACTGACGGCGATGACGAAAATAGACAAATCCATCAACAGGGGATGCCAAATTTCGCCGGAATAAATCCAGTCCCGCAACAGGTGGTGTGCCAGTAGCCATAAAACTGACCCGAGCAAAAAAGCTTTAAATAGGGGTGGAAAATAGAGCGAGGCTCCGAGCACCAAATCGGGCAGAGGGGAGGCGACGTGAAGCCATGAACCATTCACATTAACAATCCCTAAGAGTGAATATGTTAAATATTTGCGTAAAGGATAAACAATAATTGACCAAAACGGTGGCTATTTCTTCAACATACATTATATACATTTGTGTTTTTAATGTGAGTTACTCAGAATGGTCTAAGCTTTGGAAGGTTATATTAGCATGCTAATTATAAGGAGGGGGAAGTGGAGTCATCATTAGGTTCAGATTTAGCACGATTAGTTCGTGTTTGGCGCGCGCTTATCGATCATCGGCTCAAGCCGCTGGCGCTCACGCAAACACACTGGGTTACCCTGCACAATATCAATCGCCTACCGCCGGAGCAGTCGCAGATCCAACTGGCCAAGGCGATCGGCATTGAACAGCCTTCGTTGGTTCGAACACTGGACCAACTGGAAGAGAAAGGGCTTATTACCCGTCACACTTGCGCTAACGATCGGCGTGCCAAGCGTATCAAGTTGACTGAAGCGGCCGATCCCATCATCAGGGAAGTCGACAGCGTCATCAGCTCTACGCGCGGTGAAATTTTGAGCGGCATTACCACCGATGAAGTACAACAGTTGGTAGGTTTGATTGGCAAACTGGAACAAAACATCACTGAATTACAAAATAAACAATAATAATGTTTTCTTTATTTGACTAGATTTCACAGCATCGGAAATGAAACCGGAGGCCTTGGCCTCCGGTTTTACCTTTTAGCTTCCGCTTACGTTTACAGCGGGGAGACGGTAATGGTGTCGCCGGTACGCGCCATACGTACACGTTGGCCTACGCTGAACTTGGTTGCGCCAGCCTTCTGAACCACCACGATGTTCTCTTTCTGATCGGTTTTGATTTCCAACTCATAACCCGAAGTGCGTCCTGCCAGCTCACCGACGCTGTTGCCGGCTACGCCGCCTGCCACTGCACCCGCAGCGGTTGCCAGGGTACGGCCGGTGCCGCCACCTACGGTGTTACCCAGCAGGCCGCCAAGGACCGCACCGCCGATAGCGCCAATGGTATTCGAACTGTCGCTCCCCTGGATCTTGACTGGACGGACAGAAACCAGCGTACCGTAAGTCACGGTCTGAACCTGTTTAGCCTGCGAGGACGAATAGACGTCGCCGGACATAGATTCATTGGCGCATCCTGCCAGCGTAACTGCGGCGACGGCAACGACGAGAAGACGCTTGATCATATAAAACTCCTGTTGTAGTAGTCCATAACCTGGGAAATTTTGGCCAGGCCAGATTCAGTGAAAATAATAGACAAAGTATGGCGTAAACACACGTACATCACCATGCCCCGTCACTGCACGAAGCTTAACTTTACTCTGTTCAACCAATAATAAACGGTGGTTTAGCTTTATAACAGGGCTGGCACAAATTCCGTTGCGGGTTGAGCCGGGGTTTAGCCGTCTTTATCTGCGTGGGCGACAGGTAAAAACAGGCGCATCGCTCACAGAGGTGAAAAAAGGCATCATAATTCATGGCGTTAATGGCCTAATTCTGGTTTATTTATCGGTTGAAAGTTTGTTTCCCCGTGCGGGTTAAAGGATGTTGCTATGAAGTCAGGCCGCTATATAGGTGTTATGTCTGGCACCAGTCTGGATGGTGTCGATGTGGTGCTTGCCGCAATCGACGGACGAATGGTCGCGCAGCAGGCCAGTTACAGCCACCCGATGCCGATCCAACTGAAGCAAGACATTCTTGGCATGTGCCAGGGCCAGCAGACCACGCTTTCTGCGGTGGGCCGACTGGATGCACAGCTTGGGATGCTGTTTGGCGAGGCGGTGCTTGGCTTGCTGAAAAAAACCGGCGTCTCGGCGCATGACATCACGGCTATCGGTTGCCATGGCCAGACGGTCTGGCATGAGCCTGGAGGCGACGCGAGTTTCTCGATGCAACTGGGCGATAACAACCGCATCGCCGCGTTGACCAATATCACCACCGTCGGCGACTTTCGCCGCCGCGATATGGCCTACGGCGGCCAGGGTGCCCCGCTGGTGCCGGCGTTTCATCAGGCGCTGTTGGCGCATCAAACAGAACGCCGCATGGTGCTGAATATTGGCGGCATCGCCAACCTGTCGCTGCTGCTGCCAGGCGTACCGGTGCGGGGGTTCGATACCGGGCCGGGCAATATGCTGATGGACTCCTGGGTATGGCGTCATCGCTCGCAGCCTTACGATAAAGACGGCGCATGGGCGATGGAAGGGCGCGTCTGCCTGCCGTTGTTGCAACAGATGTTGGCCGATCCTTACTTCGCGCTGCCTGCGCCGAAAAGCACCGGCCGCGAGTATTTTAATGCCGCCTGGCTGGAGCGTCAGCTCTCGGGCTTGCAGGCTATCAGCCCCGTCGATGTGCAAACCACCCTGGCGGAACTGACGGCGGTCACCATTTGCGAACAGGTACAGTTGGCGGGCGGCTGCGAGCGTTTGCTGGTGTGCGGCGGCGGGGGGCGCAACCCGTTGTTGATGGCGCGAATGTCCGCGCTGTTGCCGGGCACCGAAGTGTGTCCGACCGATGATTTCGGCGTCAGTGGCGACGATATGGAGGCGCTGGCCTTTGCCTGGCTGGCGTTTCGTACCCTGTCCGGGCAGGCCGGCAACCTGCCGTCGGTCACCGGCGCCAGCCGTGAAACCCTGCTGGGTGGGATTTATCCGGTTTTGCCTTTAGGGCCCCGTTAGCTCTGTTAGGATAGAAATCGACAGATTTCCCTAAGGAGCAACAGCATGAAAAAAATGATTACTGCCGCGGGCGCACTGGCATTGGCGGGTTGCAGCTACGTGTTGCCGCAAAGCAGCCAGACTCTGCATTACCAGTGCGGCACCACGCCGTTGACGGTGTCGGTGGACGGTAAGGAAAGTACGGCCAACTTTCTGATGGATGGCGAGCAACTGAAGCTGAAACAGGTGCTGGTTATGTCCGGTGCGAAATACAGCGACGGTAAGTACAGTTTCTGGTCGAAGGGCCAAAACGCCTATGTCGAACGTAATGACAAGGTGATTATGAGCGACTGCGTACTGGCTAACTGATCGGCCGGCGGCGGCGTCAGAACGATTGAGATTCTGGCGCTGCAGGCGCAGAATGTAACGACGATTTTTTCGGTTGGTTGATAAACCAGATGATTGAAAATAATGAGTTTGATGTTGCGGACCTGCGCCGTGAATACACCCGTGGCGGCCTGCGCCGCAACGATCTGACCGCTAATCCGCTGGAATTGTTCGAACGCTGGCTGAAACAGGCCTGCGAGGCGCGTCTGGCCGATCCTACCGCCATGTGTGTGGCTACGGTGGATGAAAATGGGCAGCCCTATCAACGTATCGTGCTGCTCAAGCATGTTGACGACAAAGGGCTGGTCTTTTATACCAACCTCGGCAGCCGCAAGGCGCAGCAGTTGGCGCAAAACCCGCACATCAGTCTGCTGTTTCCGTGGCATATGCTCGATCGTCAGGTGATTTTCCTTGGCAAGGCGGAACGTCTGTCCACGCTGGAAGTCATGAAGTACTTCACCAGTCGGCCGAAAGACAGCCAAATCGGCGCCTGGGTATCGCAGCAGTCATCGCGTATTTCCGCACGCGGCGTACTGGAGAGCAAATTCCTCGAACTGAAGCAAAAATTCCAGCAGGGCGAAGTGCCGTTGCCGAGTTTCTGGGGCGGATTCCGCGTTAATTTCGATTCTGTCGAGTTCTGGCAGGGCGGCGAACACCGCCTGCATGACCGCTTTTTGTATCAGCGCGATGGGAATGACTGGAAAATTGACCGACTGGCGCCCTGAAGACTGAAAATCCCCCTTAAGCGCTGGCACTGATGCCGCCGGCGCTTTATTCTATGCGCTACCCCGATTTTATATTTCGCCAGTGGGCGGAAGGTCGTGTACCGACAAAGGTGCATTCGTTTATACATGGAGTCATTGATGGCAAGCAGCAACTTGATTAAACAACTGCAAGAGCGGGGCCTCGTTGCCCAGGTTACGGATGAGGAAGCGTTAGCAGAGCGACTGGCGCAAGGGCCAATTGCACTGTATTGCGGTTTCGATCCGACCGCTGACAGCTTGCATTTGGGCCATCTGGTTCCTCTGTTGTGCCTGAAGCGCTTCCAGTTGGCCGGCCACAAGCCGGTCGCGCTGGTAGGCGGCGCGACCGGTCTGATCGGCGATCCGAGCTTCAAAGCGGCTGAGCGCAAGCTGAATACCGCCGAGACGGTGAATGAGTGGGTGGAAAAGATCCGCAAACAGGTTTCCCCGTTCCTCGATTTCGACTGCGGCAGCAACAGCGCCATCGCCGCCAACAACTATGACTGGTTCGGCGGCATGAACGTGCTGACCTTCCTGCGTGACATCGGCAAGCATTTCTCCGTGAACCAGATGATCAACAAGGAAGCGGTGAAGCAACGTTTGAACCGAGACGACTCGGGCATTTCCTTCACCGAGTTCTCCTACAACCTGCTGCAGGGGTTCGATTTCTCCGAGCTGTACAACCGCCACCAGGTGGAACTGCAGATTGGCGGTTCCGATCAGTGGGGCAATATCACTTCCGGTATCGATCTGACTCGCCGCATGCACCAGAAACAGGTGTTCGGCCTGACCGTGCCGTTGATCACCAAAGCGGACGGCACCAAGTTCGGTAAGACCGAAGGCGGTGCAGTGTGGCTGGCACCGGAAAAAACCAGCCCGTACAAGTTCTACCAGTTCTGGATCAACACCGCCGACGCGGATGTATACCGTTTCCTGAAGTTCTTTACCTTTATGAGCCTGGAAGACATCAACGCGCTGGAAGAAGAAGACAAGAACAGCGGCAAAGCGCCGCGCGCTCAGTATGTGCTGGCGGAAGAAGTGACCGGCATGGTACATGGCGCGGAAGGGCTGGCTGCGGCCAAGCGCATCACCCAGAGCCTGTTCTCCGGTGCGTTGCATGAGATGACCGAAGCGGACTTCGCCCAGTTGGCGCAAGACGGTATGCCAACCATCAAACTGGATGGCGACGCAGATCTGCAGCAGGCGCTGGTAAATGCTGAACTGGTGCCGTCACGTGGCCAGGCGCGCACCATGATCGGCTCCAACGCGGTAACCATCAACGGTGAGAAACAGTCCAACGCCGAATACGCGTTCAGCGACGCCGATCGTCTGTTCGGCCGCTACACGCTGTTGCGCCGGGGTAAAAAACATTACTGCCTGATCGACTGGAAATAATTAAATTTCAATGAGGGGCCTTTCGAGGCCCCTTTATTTTTTAAGGTGACAGGACCGTCAGTGTTGATGAAAAACATTCTCTCTATTCAATCGCATGTGGTGTTTGGGCACGCGGGCAACAGTGCGGCTGAATTCCCCATGCGCCGTATGGGCGTTAACGTCTGGCCGCTGAACACGGTGCAGTTTTCAAATCATACCCAGTACGGCAAATGGACGGGCTGCGTGATGCCGGCCAGCCACCTGACGGAGATCGCTCAGGGGATTGCGGCCATCGATCAACTGAAAAACTGCAATGCGGTGCTGAGCGGCTATATCGGTTCACCGGAGCAGGGCAGCCATATTCTCGAGGTGGTTCGTCAGGTCAAACAGGCTAATCCGGGCGCCTGGTATTTCTGCGATCCGGTGATGGGGCATCCTGAGAAAGGCTGCATCGTTGCGCCGGGCGTGGCGGAGTTTTTTTGCCAACAGGCGCTGCAGTGCAGCGACATGATTGCGCCAAACCTGCTGGAACTGGAACTGCTGAGCCAGCGGGAAGTGACTGACGTCGGGCAGGCGGTAAGCGCAGCACGTGAACTGATCGCCAAAGGGCCGAAGCTGGTGCTGGTCAAACACCTGAGCCGCGCCGGCTATCATATCGATTGTTTCGAAATGCTGTTGGTCACGGCGGACGATGCCTGGCATATCAGTCGTCCGCTGGTGGATTTTGGCGTTCGTCAGCCAGTAGGCGTGGGCGATCTGACCAGCGGTCTGTTGCTGGTCAATTTACTGAAAGCTGTGGCGCTGGATAAAGCATTGGAGCATGTGACCGCAGCGGTATATGAGGTGATGCTGACAACCCAGGCAATGGGCGAGTACGAACTGCAGGTAGTGGCGGCGCAAGACCGCATCGTGCAACCGAACTGCGAATTCAAAGCGGTGAAACTGTAAGTTCTGTAGCCCCGGCCGTGCAGCCGGGGCTTGGGATTATTTCAAACCTTCGGCGTTCAACGCCGCATCCACCGCTGGCCGCGCAGCGACTCTGTCAAAATACGCCGCCAACTGGGGGTGTTTTTTGAGATCAAACTGCAGGGCAATGGCCCAACGCAGAACGGTAAACAGATAGGCGTCCGCCACACTGAAGCGGTTTCCCAACAGGAAGTGCTGCTTTGCCAGCACGGAATCCAAATAGCTGAATTGCTGCTCCAGTTTGGCGCGTGCGATGCTCTTGTATTCCTCCGGCGTTTTTGGATTAAACAGCGGGCTAAATCCTTTGTGCAATTCGGTCGCAATATAGTTCAGCCACTCTATGGCATGATAGCGCGACAGCGTACCCGCCGCCGGGATCAGGTTACGATCAGGCACGCGATCCGCCAAATATTGCACAATCGCCACGCCCTCGGTCAGCAGACTGCCATCATCCAGCAGCAGCGCCGGTACCTGTCCTTTGGGAGTGATCGCCAGGTAGTCTGCGCCGCTTTCGGTCTTTTTCTGCGCCAGATCGACCTTTTCCGCCGTAAAATCCAGACCTGCCTCGCGCAACACAATATGTGGGGACAGAGAACAGGCGCCGGCTTTATAGAACAGTTTCATCGGAAGCTCCTTGATTGTGATGAATGACAGGCATGCTTAACCTCTGATCTTAGTTCCATAACGCTAAAATTACAGCGGGTTAGCTGACATATTTAGCTAATCAGCGCCTCTTCCGGTTGTAACTGCGCCAGAGTCACGGCAATTTGCTGTTGCAACGGCTGCGGTACGATTTGCATCGGCGAACGCAGCTCGTTGCGGATCAGGCCCTGTTGAGCAAGAGCGGCTTTGACCGGCGCCGGGTTGGGGAAACTGAACATCTGGTGGATCATCGGCAACAGCGCATAGAAGTTCGCACGCGCCGCAGCCAGATCGCCGTCGGCGACTTGCTGCACCAGTTGCACAAAGCGCTGCGGATAAATGTGCGCGGATGCTGAAATCGCACCGGTACCGCCCAGGCACAGGGTGGTGAGGATCAGGTTATCTTCGCCGGTCATGACGTCGATCTCGCCGTCGTCAATCAGTGCCATGGTTGTGTCCGGGTTACCGCCGCAGTCCTTGATCGCCTTCACCTGAGGATGGCGTGCGATCTTCCTGATAGTTTGCAGTTCCATCACGATGCCGGTGCGTTGCGGGATATTGTACAGGATCACCGGCACGCTTGAGGCATCGGCAAGTTGGGTGAAGTAATCCACCAGGCCGCATTGCGATGGGCGGATGTAATAGGGCGCGGGGATCAGCACCCCGGCGATATCGCGCAGTTGGATCTCCTGCTGCATCTGCAGGGTGTCCAGCATGTTATTGCCCGATAACCCCATCACCACCTGGCTGGCCGGCACGACGTCCAGCACCGCGTCGAGCACCGCCAACTGTTCTTCATTGCTTAACGCCGCCGCTTCACCGGTGGTGCCGCAGACCACCAACCCGGAGACGCCGGAGGCGATCAGGTATTGCGCCAGCCGTTTAACCGCAGGCAGATCGACGGCGTTATTATTGAATGGGGTAACCAGCGCAACCCAAATACCGGAAAATGAAGCCATAATAAGTTCCTTCAGTGCAAACGACAGATAAGCCAGATGAGAAAATGCCAGAGGATATCCGCCGATAATGAATATTCTTCATTATGCTGTCAATTTACAACTTCTTGATAACATTGTTATTCATGATTTGAATGGGCTGATGAGTTTGGCTAATGAATCGGGGGCAATAAAAAACCCCGCACTGGCGGGGTTTTCGTATGGCATTAACGCGGTGGGCGGGTGCTGATTGAAGCGGACCAACTGAAGGTTTCGCCGCTGGGTTTGACCCGGTTGGCTTTACGTTCGGCACGCGTCGCTTTTTCAATTTTCTCGCGGGCGGCCATGATGCGTGCCACGACTTCATCCTTGGTCTTGTTGTTCTCGGCATTCGTCAGTTCCCGGCCGAGGTTTTTACGCGCCTTGTCCAGCTCGGTTTTTACTTCACGTTGCTCGCTTTCCGTCATGTCTTTCAGCGTCAGTTTTTTCATCGTTGCAGCCTGGTCAGTGAAGATGGTTGTCAGTGTACAGCAATTATTGCGGCGAAGATGCCGGTAGCGTAACGGAATCGATGCATTTGGGGCATTAACAGCGATTTTCACATTTCTTCCAGCAACTCGCTGAGGAAGCGACGCATGCGCTCGGTGCGCTCCTGTGCCATTTGTCGACCGGCCGCGGTCTGAAAGCCTTCCTGCAGCTTAAACAGTTTGGTTTCGAAGTGATCCAGCGTGAAACGCTTATCGTCATATTGGCGCTGTTGCGCCAGCGGATCGGCGGCATCGTACAGCGCGCTGCGCATACGCCCGCCGATGTAGAAACAGCGCGCCACGCCAATCATGCCGATGGCGTCCAAACGGTCGGCATCCTGGATGATTTTCGCCTCCAGGGTTTCCGGCGTAATGGCGGCAGAAAAGCTGTGCGCTTCGATGGCATGGACCGTTTTGGCGATATCCTGCGTTTCCCAATCCAGTTGCGCGAGCGTCAGAGCGGCTTTCTCCGCCGCCATACGTGAGGCCAGGTGGCGCTGCGGCGAGTTCTTTTCTACCGCGACGCAGTCATGCAACAGCACTGCCGCACACAGAATACGCCGGTCGCCGCCTTCCTGAATGCTGATCTGGCGGGCGTTTTTCCATACACGGTGCAAGTGGGCAACGTCATGCGAGCCATCGTCGGAATCGAGGGTCAGCGGTAATAGCGCCTGCGCCAATTCCTGATGGGGTGAGAAAGGCCGCAGCAATTCCTGTGGCAGCAGTGGAAAATGCACGTTTTGCTCCTTGGTGGCGGTGATTGTTAATCATCATAGCAGCCGCAGATGAGGCGGTTATGACACCGCAGTAACAGAATTGTTTACTGTATTGCAATAGACTATTGCCGTAATTACGGTTTTTGTACCGGAATAAGCAACCTACAATAGTCTCATTCCGGTCATCCCCGCCTGGTGTTAGCCTGTGTCTGCGGGGCATGGCCGGAATATCCCGCTAATGCCACAGGAGAACAGACATGCCAACGAATCTGGAAATTGTACGCGCTACCTATGAGGGTGGCAGTGCCGAAGTGAACGGTCGTAACCTGCTGGCGGCGTTGGCGCCCGAGGCAGAATGGACCGAAGCGGCAGGCTTTCCTTATGCCGGTACCTACGTTGGGCCGCAGGCCATTTTTAAAAATGTTCATCAGCGTTTAGGGACAGAATGGCAGGGCTACCGCGCCGACGTCGAACACTTCTACGATGCCGGTGAAAACGTGATCGCCCAAGGGTTCTATCATGGCACCTATGGCGCGACCGGCAAATCATTCACTGCATCCTTTGCGCATATTTATCAGCTGCGCGAGGGGAAAATCGTCAAGTTCACGCAAATCGTGGACAGCGCAAAAGTGCTGGAAGCCATGCAGGACTAAAGGCCACTGTGCTTGCCGTATTTACGATCGTATTCCCGCCGGTAGCCGCGCGCCTTGTTGCGATCGCGGATCCACAAATAGCCGCACACCAGCGCGACGGCGCCTGAAAAGGTAATGTTGCGCATATCGCGGTCATAGCAAAACACCAATACAGCATCCATCGCCGCGACAAAGGCAATCCATTTGTACATATGGGATTGCCGCCGCGTAGCCGCGTTGAGGCGCTTTAACTGTCTGGCTTCGTGCATAACCGGTTTTTGCTGCATAACTTTCCGCGGGTGATAATTCTCTTGGCGATAAATTACCAGAATATTCCTGATGGCGGCAAAGGTTAACGCACGCCGCGCCGCTGTTTTTCCCGTCGGCATTCCTCCGCTGAAAATCTGCGCACGGGGTAGTGAATAAACCCCAAAGCATGATACGTTACCTATTCACTATTTGTGTTTTTTTATTCATTCGGGGCGCAATGATTGTCAGGACCTGGCACGGGTGCGTGCCGTTACGGCATCAGCAAGGATTTACCGATCATTTAACTGTCACAGGGCTGCAGCATGCTGAAGCTACGGCTGGAAATCTTGGTGCTTTTGTTCGCCAAGAGGTCCAGGGCCAGTATGCGCACTTCTTTCTGGCCACCTACTGGGAGTCTCTGGCGGCGATAAAACGTTTCGCCGGCGAGGATTATCAGGTAGCGGTCACTTATCCGGACGATGAAGCCTTCGCTTTAATTTCAGATCCTTATGTCTTTCATCATCGGGTTGATGAAATCGCCGCGCTGTAATTGTCAGGTTAACTACGAGCAGGGGATAGTATGAACAACAAAACGATACGCCCGGAAGATGTGGTTCAGCAGCAGCTTGATGCCTATAACGCCCGCGATATTGACGCCTTTATGGCGTACTGGGCGGAGGATGCGCAGTATTATGAACATCCGGATACGCTGCTGGCCAGTGGCAAGGCGGAGATCCGCGAACGCCATATTGCGCGTTTCAAGGAGCCAAGCCTGTACGGTGAACGGGTCAAGCGCATGGCCTTGGGCAGCATGGTGATCGATCAGGAAGTGGTTACGCGCAATTTCCCGCAGGGACGCGGTAAAATGGACGTGATCGCCATTTACGAAGTTGAACAGGGCAAGATCGCGAAGGCCTGGTTCAAAGTCGGCCCGTGCGAGCTGGATGAGGGCGCATTATAGCGCCCAATCTCACAGCGCCACGACGGCTTCGATCTCCACGCATGCCTGCGGCGAGAACAGTGCGTTGACCGCGACCAGTGAACAGGCCGGCAGCGCACCATCAAAATAATCAAACAGCACGGGCCGAATTGCCTGCAGATCGCCAATGTCAGTTAAAAACACGGTGATTTTAATCAGCGCTTTGAGATTGGTGCCTTCGGCGGCGGTGATGGTCGCCAACTGCTCCAGAATGGCCTGCGTCTGTTGCTGCGCCGTTTGCCCCTGAGCTTCGGTGGCGAAGGCCGTTAGTCCGGAGACATACAGCGTATCGACGTGGCGCACCGCGTGGACATAAGGCCCGCCCGGCGTAGGTAACTGCGGATAATTAATGCGCTTCAATGACGTCATGATAAAAACCCCGCAAGATTAATTAAAAAAAACAGGCAAACTTGGTTAGGATACTGCAATTAACACCGGGAATACGCCGAGAGCTGTTGATTTCTAATAGTATCACCGGTGCCAATTTTTCACCGTGATTGCCATCAATAAGGACGCCTGCTCGCAATGAATCCGGCCTTTATTCCCTATGTGCAACGCTGGCAGTTGGAACCTGACGGCAAAGCATTTGAAACTCACAGCAGCCTGCTGATGCCGGTGCGGTATCAGGGCGCTGCCGCCATGCTGAAAATCGCCCGCGAACAGGAAGAGAAGTTCGGCGGGTTGCTGATGTGCTGGTGGCAGGGCGAAGGCGCTGCGCAAGTGCTGGCCTGGCACGAGGACGGCATCCTGCTGGAGCGTGCTCAGGGCATCCGATCGCTGGCGCAAATGGTGCGAGACGGCGACGATCGGCAGGCGACGACCATTCTTTGCCAAGTGGTTGCCCGCCTGCATGCGCCACGTTCACAGCCCTTACCGGAGCTTATTCCGTTGCACCTGTGGTTCAACTCGTTGTGGCCGGCGGCGCAAGCCCACGGCGGCATGCTGCGGCTCAGCGCCACGGCGGCGGCGGAGCTGCTGACCAGCCCGCGAGAGCAGAGCGTGCTGCACGGGGATATTCACCACGACAACGTGCTGGATTTCGGCGAGCGCGGTTGGCTGGTGATCGATCCCAAACGCCTCTACGGCGAACGTGCCTTCGACTATGCCAATATCTTCTGCAACCCCAATTACGGCATTGCCACCGATCCGGATATTTTCCAGCGCCGCGTGGAGCAGGTCTGCCAATTGGCTGGCTTGGAACGCCAGCGTTTGCTGCAATGGATCCTTGCCTGGGCGGGGCTGTCCGCAGCCTGGTTTATGGAAGACGGCGAAGCGGCGGATATCGATTTTCGGGTAGCGGAGCAGGCTGCGCGCGCGCTGGGCCTGCCGCTGCCGGAGGGGGACTCAGGGTTCACCCTCCCAATAATCGAGCGACGCTGAAGGACGTTGCAGATAGCGCACCGGTTGACCATTCTCGCGCTGGGCGATTGCCTGAAACTTGCCTGAGTCCGGATATTCCACCAGTTCAGGCTGCTCACGGGTGCTGACGGAAAGATATTTCAGCGGTACCGCCGAAGTGTTGATGATTTGGTGCGGATATTCCGGGCCGGGTGGGATAAAAATAACGTCGCCGCTTTTGATCGGCAATTGCTCACCGGCGACCCGCAGCGTTCCGGTTCCCTCCAGCACGATAAACATTTCTTCCTGCGCATAGTGAAAATGATAAGGGCAGGAACGCATGCCTGGCGCCACCACGTCGATGGACGCTCCCAGCTTGCTGGCGGCGGTGCCGGTGCCTAAACGGGCGCCGACGCTGTCATATAACGGCGGACGGCTATCGTGCGTTTTTTCGACTTCTTCAAGATTGCGGATCAGTCGCTGGGCTAACAGCGCGGCGTTATCATTCATAATCCATATACTCCATCGTGACAATGTCACTTAATGATTGACTGTGGTGGTAAAAGCCTCTAAGCCTGTCGAAGCTATACGCATCAACCTTTATCGTTTTGCACCCTGCATGTTCTCCGGTGGTTAAACCAGCCTGGTCGGCGTTTCGGCTGTGGCCAGAACAGTGCGCCCTGACCCCCACCCGGGATCTGCCATACCGCGCAATCATAAATAGTGAAGGCGTTGCCAAATTTATCGACTCGCAGGCCTTGATACCCCTGCGCGATGCCCTGGCGGGTGGTTTTATCCAGCAATTGCTGGCGTTCCGCGCGATCTACCGGCGAGGCGCTCAATCGTGAAGGCAGCGCGATAAATTCATCGAAGGAATAACCGAAACACTGCTGCGCACAATGATTGGCGTAGATAAAAACCGGATCCACACCGCCCTGATGAGCCAACAGGCTGTACGGCGCCTGTTGGTGCAGCCAGAGACAATGCTGGTCGGCAGTAGCGGCCTGCGGCCCAGGCAGGCCGCCGCCCGTCCACTGGCGATAGGCGGAATCGATACGCAGAATCAGATCAATCAGCTCGGAAGATGGCATAGCGACTCCCTTAACGGATCCAAAGCGGGGCAATAATCGCCCCTTTGACAGTTAAGCAGAAGATCGCTGAAGCGGAAAAGAATTACGCCTGGATTAATCTATTGTGCGCCGTGGCAGAGACAAAATGAGATGCGCGATCGCCCCGCCAATAATTCCCCAAAATGCAGAGCCGACGCCGAGCAGCGTCACGCCGGAAGCGGTGATCAGAAAGGCGATCAGGGCAGCATCGCGTTGCTTTTCATCCTGCAACGCGCGTTGCAAACTGCCGGCGATAGTGCCTAGCAGCGCCAGCCCGGCAATGGTGTGGATCAGTGCCGGCGGCAACGCACTGAACAACATGCCGATAGCGCCGCCGAACAGCCCGGCGAGCAGATAAAACACCCCGGCGGCCACGGCGCCCATATAACGGCGCTGCGGGTCGGGGTGCACGTCCGGCCCCATGCAAATGGCGGCGGTAATGGCGGCGATGCAAACGGAGAACCCGCCGAACGGTGCCAGCAGCAGTGCGGTCAGCGCCGTCCAGCTGATCAGCGGTGAAGTAGGGACGCGATAGCCTGCGGCCTTCAGCGTAGCGATGCCGGGGGCGTTTTGCGATGCCATGGTCACCACAAAGAAAGGTACGCCGATGCCAAGCAGCGTCGACCAAGTGAAATGCGGTGCAATAAATTCCGGCACCGCGAAAGCCAGCGGTTGCTGAGAGAGATGAATACTCCCCTGCAACGCCGCAATAGCCAGCCCCACCAGCAACGTCAGCACAATCGCATAACGCGCCAAATAGCGGCGGCTCACCAGATACACCAACCCCATCCCGGCGCTGAGCACGAAATTTACCTGTAACGAAGCAAAAGCGTCCAGGCCGAAGCGCAGCAGGATCCCCGCCAGCATTGCCGCCGAAATCGCCTGCGGAATATAGTCCATCAGCCGGGCGAACAGCCCGGTGACGCCGCACAGCAGGATCAACCCGGAGGCAAAGATAAACACGCCAATCGCTTCGTTGATCGGCGTGCCGGGCAGGCTGGTGACCAGCAGCGCCGCACCAGGGGTCGACCAGGCTGTCAGGATAGGTGTGCGGTAATACAACGAAAGCCCAAGCGAGGTCACGCCCATCCCAAGCCCCAGCATGCTCAGCCAGCCGCCGATCTGCACTGGCGCAGCACCGGCCGCCGCCGCGGCCTGAAAGATAATGGCCGCGGAACTGGTGTAACCCACCAATACCGCGACAAACCCGGCCATAACGGCGGGTAGGGTCAAATGACGCAAAGAGATGGCTGGGCGCATGGCAGACTCCGGCTATGATTGTGCGTTATAACGCACGACGATGAATGAGCATAGCATCGTGCGTTATAGCGTACAAGTGGCTATAATCAGCCGGAATTCAGAACGGGGGAATCATGCAGGAACTGTCCGGCTATCTGGCGCAAACATTGAAATCGCTGCGTGCGCAGCGCGGCTGGAGCCTGGCTCAGGCGGCTGAGAATACCGGCGTCAGCAAGGCGATGCTGGGGCAGATAGAACGCGGCGAATCCAGCCCAACGGTGGCGACGCTGTGGAAAATCGCCACCGGTTTTAACGTGGCGTTTTCCGCTTTTTTGGAGATCTCGCCGCTGCAAGAGCAGGCCACCTTGCACCGTTATGGCGATGCGCCGGTGTTCAACCAGTACAACGCCGATATGCGGGTGGTGCCGCTGTTTCCGTTCGACAGGCAATTGGGTTTCGACATGTTCGTTATCGACCTGGCGCCGGGAGCGCTCAGCGAATCGTCGGCGCACGAACCGGGCGTCATCGAACATGTGATCGTCATCAGCGGCCAGTTGGAACTGGCGGTCGACGGTCAGTGGTACAGCCTGGCCAGCGGCGAGGCAATGCGCTTTCAGGCCGATCGGCCACATGCTTACCGCAACGCCAGCCAGGAGACGGTGCGCATTCACGATCTGATCCACTATCCTAAATTTTGACTCAACGGCACGGGCGCAGGCTTTGACTCCACTGCGTCAACGATCTACCTTGTTGAAAATGAGTCTTATTTATCCAGGAAGGGGAACTTGATTTTGCCGGTTAGCAATCGACGCCAGTTTATTAAACTCAGTGCACAAACTGCAGGAGCCGTATTCGCGATGACTTCATTACCGAACAGTGTCCGCCTGGCGATGGCGGCGGAGGGCGGCGCCAGCGCCACCGATGAGTTCCTGTGGCTGGAAGCGCTGCAGGGCAAGGCCGCGCAGGCATGGGTGAAGCAGGAAAACCAGCGTACTGCTGCGCGTTTTGCCCAAGGCAAAGGCTTCCAACAGGTGGAAAAACAGGTGCTGGATATCCTGAACAAGGACAGCCAAATTCCATGGGTCGCCAAGCGCGGCGATTACTACTACAACTTCTGGCAGGATCAAACCAATCCGCGCGGGCTATGGCGGCGCACCACGCTGCAGGAATACCGCAAGGCCAACCCGGTCTGGGAAACGGTGCTGGATATCGATGCGCTCGGCAAGGCGGAAGGCAAAGACTGGGTGTTCCAGGGGTCCGTGCCGTTACCGCCGGAGTATCGTTATTGCCTGCTGGAGCTGTCGCCGGACGGGGGCGACGCCACAGAAATACGCGAATTCGATCTGGTCAGCAAAGCGTTTGTGAAAAACGGTTTTGTGCTGCCGGTGGCGAAAAGCCAGGCATCGTGGATTGATAAGGATACGCTGTTTGTCGCCACCGACTTTGGCGCAGGTTCGATGACCCAATCCGGTTATGCGCGCATCGCCAAACGTTGGCGGCGCGGCACGCCGCTGAGCGCCGCCCAGACGCTGTATGAGGCGCAACCGCAGGACATGACGGTGTTTGCTTACCATGACCACACGCCGGGGTTTGAGCGTAGCTACGTGGGTCGCAGCCTGGATTTCTATCGCCGTGAAACCTTTGTGCTGGCCGAGCAGGATCGGCAAATAAAAATTGATATCCCCGCTGACGCCGAGTTCAGCACGCACCGTGAATGGCTATTGATCAAACCAAGCAGCGACTGGGACGTGGGGGGGACGCGCTATCCTTCAGGTTCGCTGCTGGCGGCGCATTTCGATGACTATCTGGCGGGTAAACGCGAACTGACGGTGTTATTCACGCCGACCGCGCAGGCGGCGCTAAGCGGTTATAGCGGTACGCGCGACCACCTGATCCTCAGCATCATGGACAACGTGGTGAACCGACTGGAAGTGCTGACGCCGCAGGGGAAAAGCTGGCAGCGCAGGCCGCTCGGCAAGCCGGGCGCCATCAGCACGATTTCCGCCGGCGGGATTGACGATGAAACCAACGATTATTTTCTGACCATTGGCGGGTTCCTGCAGCCGACTTCGCTGTACCTGGGGAATCTCGACGGTGGCGAGGCCGAGCTGCTCAAGCAGGGGCCGCAGGACTTTGACGCCGGCGGTTATCAGGTCAGCCAGCATTTTGTCGCCTCCCGCGACGGCACCCGCGTGCCGTATTTCCAGATTTCGGCCAAAGATATCAAGCTGGACGGCAGCAACCCAACGCTGCTGTACGGCTATGGCGGTTTTGAAGTGTCGCTGCTGCCGGGTTACATGGGCAGCAAGGCTCCGGCCTGGCTGGAGCGCGGTGGGGTGTATGTGGTGGCGAATATCCGCGGCGGCGGGGAATATGGGCCGGCCTGGCACCAGGCGGCGCTTAAGCAGAACCGCCATCGCGCCTATGAGGATTTTGCCGCCGTGGCGCAGGATCTGATTGCGCGAAAAGTGACATCGTCACAGCATTTGGGCGCGCGTGGCGGCAGTAACGGCGGGCTGCTGGTGGGTAACATGCTGACGCTGTACCCGCAGTTGTTCGGCTGTATTGTTTGTGAGGTGCCGTTGCTGGACATGCTGCGTTATACCCAGCTATCCGCCGGCGCTTCCTGGATTGCCGAATATGGCGATCCGGCCAAAGCGGAGGAATGGGCGCACATCAAAACCTTCTCGCCTTATCACAATATCAAAGCGGATGTGCCTTACCCGCCGGTGCTGTTTTACACCGCCACCAGCGACGATCGCGTCAATCCGTCGCACGCCCGCAAAATGGCGGCGCGCATGCAGCAAATGGGTTATCAGCAGGCCTATTTCTATGAGAATACCGAGGGCGGGCATAGCGCTGCGGCGGATAAGAAACAGGCTGCGTTCCACAGCGCGCTGGTCAGCGAGTTTATGTGGGCAACCCTGAGCGGCAAGTCGCCAGACTGAGAATAGAGAGGTTGAAATAAAAAACGGGGCGTTGTTGAGACGCCCCGTTTTTTGTCTGTCCGAAACCGTTATCAGTTAACCGCTGCGGCGGCCTGCGCTTTCTTTTCGGTGTCTTCTGCGGTGTCCAGCGTCATGCGGTACAGCTTCGGTGCGGTCAGCATCATCAGAATGGCAATGACGGCGGTGGCGATACCGATTTGCATAAACACGTGGCTGTAGATAGCCAGCGAAGCGTGCGCGTCGTTGATGTCGCTTGGTACGGCGGTCAATCCCGCAACCTTGCCGGCAATCAGCGCGGCGGCGGCGGTGGTCAGGAACCAAGACCCCATGATAAAGCCCATCAGGCGTTGCGGTACCAGTTGCGCCACCATGGCCAGACCCAGGCCGGAGATCATCAGTTCACCGATGCTTTGCAGCCCATAGCTCAGGATCAACCAGTTAACCGACACGATACCCTGTTCGTTGGCGAAGCTGGCGCCCCACGGCAGTACCAGGAAGGCGCCGGAGCACAGGATCATGCCGAAGGCGAACTTGTGCGGCATCGGCAGACGGTCACCCATCTTGTTATACAACGCCGCCAGAATCGGGCTGGCCAGCATAATCCAGAACGGGTTCAGCGCCTGATACTGTTCAGGTTCAAACGCCAGGCCGAGGATATTGTGCTCGACGTTATGAATGGCGAAGAAGTTCAGCGAGGTCGGCATCTGGGCATACAGCACGAAGAACACTACTGCTTCCAGCATCAGCAGAAAGGCAACGATCATCTTGCGGCGCGCAGCGCCATGCAGCGTAAAGGCTTCCTTGGCGAACACGACCACAATACCCAGGGAGATAATCGCCAGCGCCCAGCGGGCAATGATCTGGTTGTGCAGCAACCAGCTTGACAGGGCAACCAGCGCCACGATGCCAACCAGCACCATCAACAGCTTCTTGACCTGCAGCGGTTTAAAGTCTGGCTTGGAGCCGTGCTGTTTCACCCATTTGTGGCACACCATAAAGTTGACCAAGGTGATCAGCATGCCCACCACGCTCAGTGAGAACGCGACGCTCCAGCCATATTTCGCCGCCAGCCACGGGGTCGCCAGCATCGACAGGAAAGAGCCGATATTGACGGACATATAGTACATGGTGAATGCACCGTCCAAACGCGGGTCGTCTTTCTCATAGCAGGTCGACAGCAGGGAGGATGGGTTCGCCTTGAACAGGCCGCTGCCCACGGCGATGGTCGCCATGCCCAGATAGACCCAGAAGATTTCATGGCCGGAGTACGCCACCATGGCATAACCGACGGCCAGTACCAGCGCACCCAGCACGATCACGCGCTTGGAGCCCAGCACTTTATCCCCCAGCCAGCCGCCGATGGCAACGAAGCCATACACCAGAGCGCTGAAGGACGAAAACAGGGTAATGGAGTCGGCTTCGCTCAGGCCAAGCATTTTGACCAGATAAACCGCCATGATGCCTTGCAGGCCGTAATAACCGAAACGTTCCCACAGTTCGATCGAGAAGATCAGGTAGAACGCCTTAGGTTGTTTGAAGGCGTTAAGACTGACGCTTTCAGGGTGTTTGCTGTTGTTGTTTGCAGTTGACACTGGTACCTCTGATTTTTCACTGCCCCGTCTCGTAGAGACGAGAAATTGCAAAAGGTGATGCAGGACTGCATCCTTCTGCGTTGTTATAGGATGGGATGACGGCGGTTAATGTTCACTATCTTTGTCAACGAGGCAAGCCGTTTGTCATACTCTGTTACATATAACGTTCGCGTTGTGAAACAACCATGTTGCAAATGTTATTCAGCATTAACTTTTGCCTTGATTTGTTTTGGCGAGTTTTTGTTTTGATTAAAAGCTATACGAAATTTAATTAGTGATATATTCTGCTGAATTGTCTTTTTGTGGTCGATATCAATACCTTTGATGATCAACCCACTGGATTGTTGTGTGTAATGGGTGTTTTGTAAAATTATAGAAATTTAAGACAATGGGGCTGGCGGTTGTGACGACGATGTGATCGTGAAAGCGTGATTTATGCCGCAATTTTTGACTAAATTTTCGCTTGAAAATAACATGGAAGTGATTTTTTCTCTGAAATCCACGAAATTGCCAAGGTTACTGCTGCTCGGTATCACATTTCTGATAAAAAATAAGGCAGTGACCGGGGAAGTGGCGCATGCAGGGTAGCGTGTGCAGAATGTTATATCTGCAACAGGCTGCAGCGTTAAAGAGCGCTGTTCAAGGCCGGAGGTTAGGGCAGACGGGCCTGAGTTCAAGCGGCTGCAACGTCGTGGCTGGGGTTATGGGACGTGGCCCAAAGAGATGGGCCCTTTGAAGGTAGAACTGCGTTGCAGGCCACCTATTTGGCCCGACCAACTTCGGAGGACATGTCTTGCGATGCGCGCCAATGACCGCCGGAGGCGATCACGGCCGTGGTGTGACAGGGTTAAGCCTCGGGGTAAGCTTTCTCTTTAAACTCGCATAAATCTTCAATGATGCAGGAGCCACAGCGGGGTTTGCGCGCAATGCAGGTATAGCGGCCGTGCAGGATAAACCAGTGATGGCAATCGACCTTGAACTCGCCCGGCACCACCTTCAGCAGCTTCTCTTCGACCTGATCAACATTTTTGCCCGGCGCGAAGTTCGTGCGATTACAAACGCGGAAGATATGGGTATCTACCGCAATGGTCGGCCAACCAAAGGCGGTATTGAGCACCACGTTGGCAGTCTTGCGGCCTACGCCGGGCAATGCCTCCAGCGCGGCGCGATCTTCCGGCACTTCGCCGCCGTGCAGCTCAAGCAGCATGCGGCAGGTTTTGATGACGTTCTCGGCCTTGCTGTTAAACAGGCCTATGGTCTTGATGTAACTTTTGACGCCGTCGACGCCCAACGCCAGCAGCGCCGCCGGGGTATTGGCCACCGGATACAACTTGGCGGTGGCCTTGTTGACGCTGACGTCGGTGGCCTGCGCGGAAAGCAGCACTGAAATCAACAGCTCGAACGGCGTGGTGTAGACCAGTTCGGTGGTGGGCTGCGGGTTGTTGTCACGCAGCCGGGTCAGAATTTCCAGGCGTTTGAGTTTATTCATTACGCTTTCTCTGCTTGTCCTGGTTCCAGCGTCGGTTCGGCCACCGACGCCCTGGCGGTGCGCGCCTTCATCCGTTCATCAATCAGGTATTTCACCGCCAACAGCAGGCCCAGGCCAATAAAGGCGCCTGGCGGCAGCATGGCCAACAGGAACGGGCTGTCGAAATGAACCACTTCAATGCGCAGCACCTTGGCCCAGCTTCCCAGCAGCATATCGGCGCCGTCGAACAGGGTGCCGTTGCCGAGCAGCTCGCGCATCGCTCCCAGAGTCACCATGACGCCGGTGGCGCCCAGACCGATAGCCATGCCGTCCAGGGCCGACAGGCCAATCGGTTTTTTAGCCGCCACCGCTTCGGCGCGGCCGACCACGATGCAGTTGGTGACGATCAGCGGAATAAAAATCCCCAGCGACTGGTAAAGGCCGAAGGCGTAGGCGTTGATCAGCATCTGCACGATACTCACTACGGCTGCGATGATCATGACGTAAATAGGGATACGGACTTCACTTGGCACCCAGCGACGCACCGCAGAAATGGATCCATTGGTCAGCGTCAGCACCAGCGTGGTCGCCAGCCCCAGCCCCAGGGCGTTGGTAACGGTAGAGGTGACGGCCAACAACGGGCACATCCCCAATAACTGAACCAGGGCGGAGTTGTTCTTCCACAGCCCCTGGACAATCAACTCTTTTGCTTCACTCATTCGCTGGCTCCGCAGGCAGGTAAGGTGTTGAGTTTAGGCGGCAGCGTTTCCATATACAATGCCGTGCGGCGAACGGCGTTGACGACCGCGCGCGGCGTGATGGTGGCGCCGGTAAACTGGTCGAACATGCCGCCGTCTTTCTTCACCGCCCAACGCTTGTCGTCCGCGCCTTCAATTTTCTTGCCGCTGAAGAACGAAATCCAGTTCGAAATGCGCAGCTCAATCTTGTCTCCCAGCCCCGGTGTTTCGTGGTGTTCGATCACCCGGGTACCGAGCACGGTGCCGTTGAAATCGGCGCCGACCAGCAACTGAATGGCGCCGGAATAACCATCCGGTGCGGTGGTTTCCAGTGCCGCCGCCGTTGGTTGGCCGTTCTTGCGTGCCAGATACAGGCGGTGCGGGGCGCCGTTGCCCAGCGCCGGGTCGCTGACCAGGAAGCATTCGGTCTGCATGTTGTTATCGTAGTTTTCCGGCGGCACCACTTGATCAAGCAGCGCTTTTTGCTGCAGTTCCGCCTGATGAGCGATGGTTTTCTGCGTCAGGCTATGCACCACGGCGGTCAGGCCGGTCGTCACTGCGGCGAACACCGCCAGCGTGGTGCCATGCTTTCTCATTGAATTTAGCATCATGGCTCCTTAGCGATGGCCGTACACGCGCGGTTGCGTGTAGTGGTCGATCAGCGGCACGGTAATATTGGCCAGCAACACGGCGAAGGCCACGCCATCTGGATAGCCGCCATAAACGCGGATCAGCCATACCAGCACGCCAATCAGCGCGCCGTAGATCAGGCGGCCTTTTGGCGTGGTGGAGGCGCTGACCGGGTCGGTGGCGATAAAGAACGCGCCCAGCATGCTGGCGCCGGAGAACAAGTGGATCAATGGCGATGCCTGATGCGTGGGATCAATCCACCAGGCCAGGCCGGAGCAGATAGCGATGGTCGCCAGCATGCTGAACGGGATCTGCCAGTGAATCAGGCGGCGCGCCAGCATAAACAGGCCGCCTGCCAGGAAGCCGAGGTTAATCCACTGCCAGCCGATGCCGGCAAGCGTGCCGCCGAACAGCGGCTGTTGCAGCATCTGCTCGACGCTATGACCGCTGCGCAGGCCGGTTTTGAAACCGTCCAACGGCGTAGCCTGACTGATGCCGTCAACGCCCATTTGCAGTTCGTGAATGGTGGCACCCTGCGCGGTATGGCCGCTGAAAATAGCCAGCAGGGTATCCTGGAATGACAGCGCGGTGGCGCGCAGTTCATCCGGCGGCAGCCAACTGGTCATCTGCACCGGGAAGGCGATCAGCAGCACCACGTAACCGACCATGGCCGGATTGAACGGGTTTTGCCCCAGGCCGCCGTAAAGCTGTTTGGCGATAACGATGGCAAAGAAGGTGCCGATAACAATCATCCACCAGGGGGCCAGCGGCGGCAGGCTGATGCCGAGCAGCAGCGCGGTCAGCAGCGCCGAGTTGTCCGCCAGCCGGGCGCGTACCGGTAATTTGCGCAGGGCGAGGATAGCGCCTTCCGCCAACAGGGCGACGATCATCGCCAGCGCGGTTTGGATCAGGTTACCGTAGCCGAAAAACCACACCTGCGCCGCCATGCCCGGAATGCAAGCCAGCATCACCCACAGCATGATGCGGCTGGTGCTTTGCTGGTTATGGGTGAAAGGGGAACTGGCGATGTGCAAGCCTTTGGCGGCTGTTTGTTGTACCGGCCTGAACTTCATAGAATCACTACACCTATCTTTGCCGTTGATCGGCAGGTTCGACGCGCCTCACAGCGGAGACGCAGGGAAAATAATAGCGCTGCATTCTACCTCAATCACTGAAAGGGTAATACGTCTTAATTGTAGGGGTATTAGGCTTTTAGCACGGGTTGCGCTGTGGCTTAATCGCGCTGTGGCGCGATCGGATTTTTTTTCGCGGCAAAACTACGCTAGCTTGAGCATGCAGTAGTCAAACTGTTGGCATCGCGGGCCGGCGTCAGGCGATAACCGCTGGATTTGTATGTTATTTTTGGTACGTTTTTTCGCACAAAATAACAACTTTTACATAATCCATGTGGGTTATTATCCCGATTATTATTAAGTTAGTGAATGCATAATAATGACTAATGAAGATGTATTTTTTATTGAAGAATTAATTGAGTGGGTTGAGATACATCTGGAGAAACGGCCTAATCTGGACGAAGTCGCACGCATTTCCGGCTACTCCAAGTGGCATTTGCAGCGCAAATTCAAGCGTATCACCGGCATTCAACTCGCCACCTACATCCGTTCACGCATCCTGACGCGTGCCGCAGTGGCGTTACGCATTACCCACCGTTCGATCATCGACATTTCAGACGAATTGGGCTTTGACTCCCAGCAGACCTTCACGCGCATGTTCAAACAGCGTTTCGACACCACGCCCAACCGCTATCGCTCGATGGACAAATGGGATGTGAAGAACCTGATGCCGCGTTTCAGTTTCGACGCCAGCTTCGCGGCCGATTACTATCCGGAGGTGAAACGTCTGACGCTGCCGGATATGCAACTGGCCGGTTTCTCGCGCCAACTGGATTTTGCCGCTGAAACCGAAATCGAACCTGCTTCCTGCATGGCGATGAAGGACGAGATTTTCACCGATTTCTTTCGCGGGCTGAATGTGGACTGCCGCCGGGTGTACAGCATCCATTCCGCCCGTAACCGTGATGACAAGCAGTGGTCATCCACCCACGTGATGGCGGTAGAGGCGGAGAACAAAAAGGATATTCTTTCGGGGCATCAGATCGACAATATTCATATTCCCGGCCGCGAGTATATTTCTATCAACCATTTGGGCACGGCGAAAGAGTGTTTACAGTTCTTCGCTTATCTGGTGACCCACGTGATGCCGGGGCTGCGCCATGAGGTGCAGGGCAGTGTGGAAATGGAAATTATTCAAACCAAAGAGTGGAACCAGGACTCGAAGATGCGTCAGATCGACGTTGATTATACCTATCTGATTTCTATTGATTAGGCTGCGTCCCTTCATGATCCGTGGTGCATTCGCAGTTCCATCAAGGGACACAGCATAACGCGCCTTGCGATCTGCAAGGCGCTTTCTTCCGTTACTCTTTTTCCGTCTCGGCCGTAGCCAGACTCTGCGCCGCCTTCTTGGCTTTGACGCGGGCAATAGCCGCTGCGACCGCCGCTTTGCGCGGATCTTCCTCCGTCACCGCCGCTGCCGGTTCGGCTGGCGCGGCTTCGACAGGCGTTTCAACTCCGGCCTGCTGCGCCGCCTTTTTGGCTTTGACGCGGGCAATAGCCGCTGCGACCGCCGCTTTGCGTGGATCCTCCTCCGTCACCGCCGCTGCCGGTTCGGCTGGCGCGGTGTCGACAGGCGTTTCAACACCGGCCTGCTGCGCCGCCTTTTTGGCTTTGGCGCGGGCAATAGCCGCTGCGACCGCCGCTTTGCGCGGATCCTCCTCCGTCACCGCCGCTGCCGGTTCGGCTGGCGCGGCTTCGACAGGCGTTTCAACTCCGGCCTGCTGCGCCGCCTTTTTGGCTTTGACTCGGGCAATAGCCGCTGCGACCGCCGCTTTGCGTGGATCTTCTTCCGTCACCGCCGCTGCCGGTTCGGCTGGCGCGGCTTCGACAGGCGTTTCAACCCCGGCCTGCTGCGCCGCCTTTTTGGCTTTGGCGCGGGCAATAGCCGCTGCGACCGCCGCTTTGCGTGGATCCTCCTCCGTCACCGCCGCTGCCGGTTCGGCTGGCGCGGTGTCGACAGGCGTTTCACCACCAGCCTGCTGCGCGGCTTTTTTGGCTTTTACCCGTGCCAATGCGGCGGCAACTGCCGCTTTACGCGGATCTTCACCTTCAGCGACCGTTGCCGCATCTGGAGCGGTTGTCGTCTCCAACTGAGCGCGGCGTTCACGCGCCTGAGCCTTGCGGGCTTCACGGGCGGCGATCATCTCGCTGTTGTCTGGGGCATCACCGCTCATTGTGCCGGTTGCCGGCGCGGCATTTTTACTGCGTACGCGCGCCAGAGCGGCCTGCACGGCATCCTGATCGTCATCGGTCAACTTGACCGCGGCTTTTTTGTGGCGTTCTTCACGCGCCAGTTTTTCGCGCTCCAGTCGCGCCAGCTTGGCTTCATAACGCGCCTTGGCTTCGGCGGTGCGTGCGGCTTCCTGATCGATGGCTTTGATCTCGGCCTTTTCCTGGCGGTAATACTGCACCAGCGGAATATTGCTTGGGCAGACAAAGGCACAGGCACCGCATTCAATGCAGTCGAACAGGTTATGATTGCGGGCTTTTTCGTGTTCTTCGCCGCGGCTGAACCAGTAAAGTTGTTGCGGCAACAGGCCCGCCGGGCAGGCATCGACGCACAGACCGCAGCGGATACAGGACTGTTCAGGCTCCTGCGGCGCCATTTCGTTGACCGACGGGGCCAGAATGCAGTTGCTGATTTTAACGATCGGCACGTTAAGGGCGGGCAGGGTAAAGCCCATCAGCGGGCCGCCCATCACCACCATTTGCTGTGCCTGCGGCTGGAAGCCGGCAAAATTCAACAGGTGCTGCACCGGCGTGCCGATGCGCGCCCACAGATTGCCCGGCTGGCTGAGCGCATCGCCGGTCAGGGTCACTACGCGCTCGATCAGCGGTTCGCCGTCGACAATGGCGCGCTTAATGGCGAAAGCGGTGCCGACGTTTTGCATCAGCACGCCGATGGCGGAAGAGTGCTTGCCGTGCGGCACTTCCTTGCCGAGCAGGATCTTGGTGAGCTGCTTGGCGCCGCCGGAAGGGTATTTGGTCGGGATCACCCGCAGGGCGATGCCCGGTTGATCGCGCAACGCCAGCTTCAGGGCTTCGATCGCTTCCGGCTTGTTGTCTTCGATGCCGATCAGCGTGACTTTAGGTTGCAGCAGGTGACGCAAAATCTGCGTGCCTTCGATAATCTGGTCGGCGTGTTCGCGCATCAGACGGTCATCGGCGGTGATATAAGGCTCGCATTCGGCGGCGTTGAGGATCAGCGTTTCCACGCCGTTCATGCCGCCCTGCAGCTTGCTGGCTGTAGGGAAACCGGCGCCACCCAGCCCGGCGATGCCGGCCTGATGAATGCGTTGCAATAGATCCTGCGCCGCCAGTTGGCGATAGTCCGCCACCGGCGCACGCTCGCACCAGCGGTCTTCGCCATCCGCCTGGATTATCACGCATAACTCCGCCAGCCCGGAAGGGTGAGCGGTGATATGCGGTTTGATGGCACTGACGGTGCCGGAGGTCGGCGCATGTACCGGCACCGTGCGGCCGCGGCCCACGGTCAGCGGTTGGCCCTTCAGCACTCGGTCACCGACGTTGACGCACAGCTCGCCTTCCGGTCCAAGATGCTGTTGCAGGGGAATAATAAAACTGTCGGCCAACGGAGCGGTGCGCAGAGGCACTCCGCTGGACTGAGTCTTCATTTCCGGTGGATGGATCCCGCCGTCGAAATCCCAAATCCGGTCTTTTTTGAAGGCGGCGAACAGATTAAGCATGTTGCTCCACGTGGATCACTTGCACCGGAATCGTCTTCATATCCCACTTCCAGTTGGCAGTGGTGGTGGCGACCGGCTTCATTTCAATACAATCGGTAGGGCACGGCGCAACGCACAGGTCACAGCCGGTACAGAGATCGGTAATTACGGTGTGCATGGCGCGCGTGGCGCCGACGATGGCATCCACAGGGCAGGCCTGAATGCACTTGGTGCAACCGATGCAGTTGGCTTCATCGATATAGGCCACCTGGCGCACCGGCTCTGCGGCGGCTTCGCTGCCCAAGGGTTGCGGCTCGACGTTAAGCAGTTCTGCCAGTTTCAGCATCACCTGCTCGCCACCCGGCGCGCATTTGTTGATCATCTCGCCGTTGGCGACGGCTTCGGCATAAGGGCGACAGCCGGGGTAACCGCACTGGCCGCACTGGCTCTGCGGCAGGATCTCGTCGACCTGCTCGGCCACCGGATCTTCTTCCACTTCAAAGCGGCGTGCGGCAAAGCCCAGCACCAGGCCGAACAACAGGCCGAGGGCGCTAAGCGCGGCAATAGCAATCCATAACGCCGTCATTAGAATTTCACCAGCCCGGTAAAGCCCATAAAGGCCAGCGACATCAGCCCGGCGGTGATCAGCGCGATGGAAGAACCGCGAAATGGCGCCGGCACGTCGGCGACTGCCAAGCGTTCACGAATGGCGGCGAACAGCACCATCACCAGCGAGAAACCGGCGGCGGCGCTAAAGCCGTACACCGCCGATTGCAGGAAGTTGTAGCCGAGATTGACGTTAAGCAGCGCCACGCCGAGCACCGCACAGTTGGTGGTGATCAGCGGCAGGAAGATACCCAGCAGGCGATACAGCGCCGGGCTGGTTTTGCGCACCACCATCTCGGTAAATTGCACCACAACGGCGATCACCAGAATGAATGACAGCGTGCGCAGGTACACCAGATCCAGTGGAACCAGAATAAAGGTGTTGATCACCCAGGCGCTGACGGAAGCCAGCGTCATGACAAAGGTGGTCGCCATCCCCATGCCGATGGCGCTTTCCAGCTTCTTGGATACGCCAAGGAACGGGCACAGGCCAAGAAACTTCACCAAAACGAAGTTATTCACCAGGACGGTGCCAACAAACAGGAGCAGGTATTCGGTCATTGCGATGCCTAAAAAAATAAAAGCCGCCTATTATCGGGAATTGGCGGCATAACGACAACATATGGATAGCAAGGTTATTGCTCTTTTTGCCCTTTTTTGGCGAAAATTTACACAATTATCCGCACAAAACGTGCCACAGCGGCACTCAGCGTTCGGTAAAGGTGCCTTTTACCCGTTGGGAACGCTTCATGTAGGGCACCAATAGCGCCGCCATCAACAGGGGCCAACCCAAACTGCGTACCGCCAGTTCGTCCGGCACCGGCGCAAAGGCGAAGGCTTTTATCGCCAGCAGCACGGTGATCAACAACCACACCAGGAACAGTTTGGGGAAACGCTGCGAGCGCTGGCAAAACAGCCACAGTAGCCACAGGGTAAAGCACCACATCGCCAGCGTGGTCAGGACGGACAAATACCATTGCAGGGTAAATGCCTGAGCGTTGGTCAGCAGATATTCGCGCGATTCCGGCATGAAAATCGCCATGCCATACAGGAGCATCATCAGGCTGGCGCTAAGCAGGGTGACAATCATATAGGCCATCGGGGCCAGCAACCAACCGCCAATACGGGTGTATTCAGCTTGAGACATAAACGGCTTCCTGGGTAAGACATGAAGCCGCATAGCTTAGCGGGTAATAGGGGGTTAGTCATCAATATCAAGCGGATGGTCGGGACAATGAGGCAAGGGCAGCACGTTTGGCTACCGGCAGCCGGTTTTGCCCCGGCTGCCGACAGATTAACGGCGGTTTAGCTGGTAGTAGGCTTCGTTCCAGCGGATTTCGTTTTTGAACGCCGGCAGAGCGGTGGCGTTATCGATCAACAAGAACTCGATGTTGTGCATCTCGGCGTACAACCGCAGTTGGTCTGCGTCCAGTGCCTGGGAGAACACAGTGTGGTGCGCGCCGCCGGCCAGGATCCAGGCTTCTGCGGCGGTGGCCAGCGTCGGCTGAGCCCGCCAGATGGCGCGCGCTACCGGCAGCTTGGGCAGCGGGTGCGGTTGTTCCACGGTATCCACCTGATTGACCAGCAGGCGGAAACGGTCGCCCATGTCGATCAGGCTGGCGTTAACCGCCGGGCCGGCCGGGGTGGAGAAAATCAATCGCGCCGGATCCGCCTTGCCGCCGATGCCGAGCGGTTGAATGTCCAGCAGTGGCTTGCTTTCTTTGGCGATTGAGGGGCACACCTCCAGCATGTGCGAACCGACCACCAGATCGTTGCCCGGCTGGAAGTGATAGGTGTAATCCTCCATAAACGAGGTGCCGCCGTTCAGCCCATCGGCCATCACTTTCAGGATGCGCAGCAACGTTGCGGTCTTCCAGTCGCCTTCGCCGCCAAAGCCGTAACCCTGTTGCATCAGGCGTTGCACCGCCAGCCCCGGCAGTTGCTTCATGCCGTGCAGATCTTCAAAGTTGGTGGTAAAGGCCTGGAAATTGCCTTGTTCCAGAAAACGCTTCATCCCCAGTTCGATGCGTGCCGCGTCGATCAGGTTCTCGCGCTTTTCACCGTTGATTTTCGCCGCATCGCTCAGCACATAGCTGGCTTCGTATTCTTCAATCAGCGTGTCCACATCGCCACGGCTGACCTCATTGATCACGCTGACCAAATCGCCGATGCCATAGGCATTGACCGAGTAGCCGAACTGGATCTGCGCGCCGACCTTGTCACCTTCAGTCACCGCCACTTCACGCATGTTGTCGCCAAAACGTGCCACTTTCAACTGCCGGCTCGCCTGTTTGGCGGCGGCGGCACGCATCCACTGGGCGATGCGGCGGTGTGCTTCAGGATCCTGCCAGTGGCCGGCAACCACGCTGTGCTGTTGGCGCATGCGGGCGCCGATAAAACCGAACTCACGGCCGCCGTGGGCGGTCTGGTTCAGGTTCATAAAGTCCATATCCATGCTGTCCCAAGGCACCTGGGCATTGAACTGGGTATGGAATTGCAGCAGCGGTTTGTTGAGGATAGACAGCCCGGCGATCCACATTTTGGCCGGCGAAAAGGTGTGCAACCAGGTCAGGATGCCGATGCACTCCTGGCGATAGTTGGCGTCGCGGCACAGTGCGGTAATTTCATCCGGTGTGGTGACCAGCGGCTTCAGCACCAGTTTTACCGGCAACCCCGCCTCACGGTTGAGACTTTCCACGACCTGTTCGGCGTGCGCCTTGACCTGTTGCAGGGTTTGCGGGCCGTACAGGTGCTGGCTGCCGATGGCGAACCAGACTTCATGCTGCTTAAATGCATCCATCAGAGACTCCTGGGGGTTAGCGTTGGGTATCGGGATTCAGCATGGCGAATCTGCGCCAGGGGCGTAGCGCGGCTCGGCGGCCAGGCACCATTGCTGATAGCGTTGATAAAGCTGTTGATAGCGCGCGACACGCGGCGGATCCGGCTGCAGCGTGCGTTCGATTCCGCAGGCCATCTGGCGCTGCGCCTCGGGCACGTTACTGAAACGGCCTGCGGCTACGGCGGCGAAGATCGCCGCACCCAGCGCGCAGCATTGATCGGAGGCGACAATCTGCAGCGGGCGGTTCATCACGTCGGCGCAGGCCTGCATGATCGTCGGCGATTTCCGCGCGATGCCGCCCATGGCCAGCACGTTGTCGACCGGGATGTCCTGCCGTTCGAAGCACTCCATGATGGCGCGGGCGCCAAAGGCGGTGGCGGCAATAAATCCGCCAAACAGCGTCGGCGCGTCGGTCCCGAGGTTCAAATCGGTAATCACGCCTTTCAGACGCTGGTTGGCATAGGGGGTGCGGCGGCCGTTAAACCAGTCCAGCACCACCGGTAGGTGATCCAGCGACGGATTGTTGGCCCAGGACTCGGTCAGCGCGGCCAGCAGGCCGGCTTCAATCTGTTTCAACTGCGGTTGCAGTTCGGGGTGGTTTTTCGCCGCCTCATGCAGCGGCCAGCTCAGCAAACGGCTGAACCAGGCATACATATCGCCAAAGGCCGATTGTCCGGCCTCCAGACCTATCAGTTCCGGTACTACGCTGCCGTCGACCTGGCCGCAGATCCCTTCGATCGCGCGCCCGTCGACCCGCTGACGATCGGCGATCAGGATGTCGCAGGTGGAGGTGCCAATCACCTTCACCAGGGTATAGGGTTGCGCCCCGGCGCCCACCGCGCCCATATGGCAATCGAACGCGCCACCGGATAACACCACGCTCTGCGGCAGCCCGAGGCGTGCGGCCCACTCGGCGGTGAGCGTGCCGACCGGCAAATCGGCGGTGTGGGAGTCTTCAAACAAAGGCCAGGGCAAGTCTTCGACCAGCAGGGGATCGAGCGCGGCGAAAAACGATTTCGGCGGCAGGCCGCCCCAGTCGGGGTGCCACAACGTTTTATGCCCGACGCTACAGCGCCCGCGTTTCAAACGTTGTGGAGCGGTGGTGCCGGACAGCAGCGCCGGCACCCAGTCGCACAGTTCCACCCAAGAGGCGGCGGCCTGCCGCACCCCGGCGTCCTGACGCGAAACGTGCAGGATCTTGGCCCAGAACCATTCGGATGAATAGACGCCGCCGATATAGCGAGAATAGTCGGGGAAATCGCCGCTGCGGCACAGCCGGTTGATAGCGTCGGCTTCCTCGATGGCGGTGTGATCTTTCCACAACACAAACATGGCGTTCGGGTTGTCGGCAAACTCCGGCCGCAGCGCCAGCACCTTGCCTTGCGCGTCAATCGGCGCAGGCGTGGAGCCGGTGGAATCGACCCCGATGCCGATCACCTGCAGCCGTTGCTGCGGGGACATGCGCTGCACCAGGCTGACGATCGCCTGTTCCATGGCTTCTATATAGTCGAGCGGGTGGTGGCGAAACCGGTTCTCTGCGGCGTTGCAGAATTCGCCGCGCTGCCAGCGAGGGTAGTAAACCACTTCGGTATCCAGCTCCTGGCCGTTATGGCAGTCAACCGCCAATACCCGCACCGAATCGCTGCCGAAGTCCAATCCCAGGGCAATAGCGTCTGCCGTCATGATGTTGACTCCTGATGTGTAAATACGCTGTGACAACCATAGGAGCGGGAGCGGTGGGCAGGTGAGGAGCCATTAGCTGGAAGTATGCACTTTTCTGCTTCGCACAGTGATTTTGTGACGGTTGTCATAAGTTGATGCTTGGCGAAACTCGCTAAATATATGCACATATCTGCTGTAATCCACGGATGTGATAGCGCTCTACATTTCGGCAACAAATACCCGCTAAAACTTAATCCGTCTTACAGCTGGTGTTGGGAGATGCCGCGCAAACAAGCGGCGCACCGACAACAGGCACCCTAATGATAACGTTTTCACGGCGAGCGAATTTATTCGCCGAAGAGAACAACACTGCGGAGAGCATCATGCATAAATTCACTAAGGCGTTGGCGGCACTGGGGCTGGCAGCCGTTATGTCACATTCGGCTGTCGCCGAGACCATGAAACTGGGCTTTTTGGTCAAGCAGCCAGAGGAACCCTGGTTCCAGACCGAATGGAAATTTGCCGACAAGGCCGGTAAGGATCTCGGTTTCGACGTGATCAAAATCGCCGTGCCGGACGGGGAGAAAACCCTTAACGCCATCGACAGCCTGGCGGCCAGCGGAGCCAAGGGCTTTGTCATCTGCACGCCGGATCCGAAGCTCGGCTCGGCGATCATGGCCAAGGCGCGCAGTTACAACCTGAAAGTGATCGCCGTGGACGATCAGTTCGTCACTGCCAAAGGCAAACCTATGGACAGCGTGCCGCTGGTGATGATGGCGGCCACCAAAATCGGTGAACGCCAGGGCCAGGAGCTGTGGAAAGAGATGAACAAACGCGGCTGGAAACCGGCGGACAGCGCCGTAATGGCGATCACCGCCGATGAGCTGGATACCGCCCGTCGCCGCACCGGCGGTTCGATTGCCGCGCTGAAAGCGGCCGGCTTCCCGGAAAAACAAATCTACTCGGTACCGACCAAGTCCAACGATATCCCGGGGGCGTTCGACGCCGCCAACTCGATGCTGGTGCAGCATCCTGAAGTGAAAAACTGGCTGATTGTCGGCATGAACGACAACACCGTGCTGGGCGGCGTGCGCGCCACCGAAGGCCAGGGCTTCAAGGCACCTAACGTGATCGGCATCGGCATCAACGGCGTGGATGCGGTCAGCGAACTGTCCAAGGCGCAGGCCACCGGTTTCTACGGGTCGCTGCTGCCAAGCCCGGACATTCACGGCTACAAGAGCATTCAGATGCTGCATGACTGGGTAGAAAAGGGTGTGGAGCCGCAGAAATTTACCGAAGTGACCGACGTGGTGCTGATCACCCGCGACAACTTTAAAACCGAACTGCAGAAAAAAGGCCTGATGTAATCACCGAGCCGCCCGCAGCGTTAACGCCGGGCGGCATTTTTGACCGCAGGAGGATCGCATTATGACCGCCGCATTGCCGTATCTGACGTTTAAAGGCATCGGTAAAACCTTCCCGGGCGTGAAGGCGCTGGACGATATCAGTTTCAGCTGCCAGGCCGGGCAGATCCACGCGTTGATGGGAGAAAACGGCGCCGGGAAATCCACGCTGCTGAAAATCCTCAGCGGCAACTACGCGCCGACCCAGGGCGAAATTCAACTGAAAGGCCAGCCGGTACAGTTCGCCAATACCACCGACGCCCTGAACGCCGGGGTAGCGATTATCTACCAGGAGCTGCATCTGGTGCCGGAAATGACGGTGGCGGAGAATATTTATCTCGGCCAGTTGCCGACCAAACTCGGGCTGGTGGATCGCAAGCTGTTGCGTTACGAATCCCGCTTGCAACTGGAGCATCTCGGGTTGGATATCGACCCGGATACGCCGCTGAAATACCTGTCGATCGGCCAGTGGCAGATGGTGGAAATCGCCAAGGCGCTGGCGCGCAACGCCAAGGTGATCGCGTTTGACGAGCCGACCAGTTCGCTGTCCGCCAGAGAGATTGAGCAATTGTTCCGGGTGATCCGCGAACTGCGCGCCGAAGGGCGGGTGATCCTCTACGTTTCGCACCGCATGGAAGAGATCTTTGCCCTCAGCGATGCCATCACGGTATTCAAAGACGGCCGCTATGTGCGCACCTTTGACGACATGAGCCAGGTCAACAACGCGCAGCTGGTGCAGGCGATGGTGGGCCGCGATCTCGGTGACGTCTACGGTTATCAGCCGCGTGAGCTGGGGCCGGTGAGATTGTCGCTGCAGGGATTGCAGGCGCCTGGCGTCAAAACCCCTATCGATCTGAGCGTGCGCGCCGGGGAGATCGTCGGGCTGTTCGGCCTGGTGGGCGCCGGACGCAGCGAACTGATGAAGGGCATTTTCGGCGCCACGCGGGTCAGCCGCGGGCAACTGACGCTGGATGGCCAGCGGCTGGACATCCGTTCGCCGATAGACGCTATCCGCGCCGGCATCATGCTGTGCCCGGAGGACCGCAAGGCGGACGGCATCATTCCGGTGCATTCGGTGCGAGACAACATCAACATCAGCGCGCGGCGTAAAAGCATCCGCGCAGGCTGCCTGATCAATAACGGCTGGGAAATCAGCAACGCCGACCACCACATCCGTGCGCTGAATATCAAAACCCCAAGTGCCGGTCAGCTGATTATGAATTTATCCGGCGGTAACCAGCAGAAGGCGATTCTGGGCCGCTGGCTGTCGGAAGAAATGAAAGTGATCCTGCTGGATGAGCCGACGCGCGGTATCGACGTCGGCGCCAAGCATGAAATTTACCATGTGATTTACCAACTGGCGCAGCAGGGCATCGCGGTGCTGTTCGCTTCCAGCGATTTGCCCGAAGTGCTGGGGCTGGCGGACCGCATCATCGTGATGCGCGAAGGCGCCATTTCCGGCGAATTATTGCATGACGATGCCAGCGAGGAAAAAGCCCTCAGCCTGGCGATGCTGCGCACCCCCGATATTGCCCCTGATGCCGCTGCGGCGGTGGCTTGATTGTGAAGGAGAAAGAGATGTCGACCATAACGACCCATTCTGTGAAAAACCGCAGCGGCCGGGGGCTGGCGCGTATCTGGGACAGCTACGGCATGCTGGTGGTGTTCGCGGTGCTGTTTATCGCCTGCGTAGTGTTTGTGCCTAACTTCGGCTCTTTCATCAACATGAAAGGGCTGGGGCTGGCGATATCCATGTCCGGCATGGTGGCCTGCGGCATGCTGTTTTGCCTGGCCTCCGGCGACTTCGATCTGTCCGTCGCTTCGGTTATCGCCTGTGCCGGGGTTACCACGGCGGTGGTGATCAACCTGACCGAAAGCCTGTGGATCGGCGTAGGCGCCGGCCTGCTGTTGGGCGTGGCGTCGGGGTTGATTAACGGTTTTGTCATCGCCCGGCTGAAAATCAACGCCCTGATCACCACGCTGGCCACCATGCAGATCTTGCGCGGGCTGGCCTACATCATTTCCGACGGCAAAGCGGTGGGCATTGAAGACGAGCGCTTCTTCACCCTGGGTTACGCCAACTGGCTGGGGTTGCCTGCGCCGATCTGGATCACCGTCGCCTGCCTGATCCTGTTCGGTTTCCTGCTCAACAAAACCACCTTTGGCCGCAATACGCTGGCGATCGGCGGCAACGAAGAGGCGGCGCGGCTGGCCGGGGTGCCGGTGGTACGCACGAAAATCATCATCTTTGTGCTGTCCGGGCTGGTGTCGGCCGCCGCCGGCATCATTCTGGCTTCGCGCATGACCAGCGGCCAGCCGATGACCTCGATCGGCTATGAGCTGATCGTGATCTCGGCCTGCGTGCTGGGCGGGGTGTCGCTGAAGGGGGGTATCGGCAAAATTTCCTACGTTATCGCCGGCATCCTGATCCTCGGCACGGTAGAGAACGCGATGAATTTGCTGAATATCTCGCCGTTCTCGCAATATGTGGTGCGCGGCGTGATCCTGCTGGCGGCGGTAATTTTCGACCGCTACAAACAGCAAGCCAAACGCACGGCGTAGAAAATCGTTAACCCTGCTCACAGTTCTGCCATCGGCTCAGGCAGTAATCTGCCGGGCCGATACACTACGTATACCAGACTGCTGACAAAGCCCGTTATTAGGGATAGCGTGCCGAAGGGGTCGTAACGGCCTTGGCCGTCGACCAATTTGCCGGGAGCAAATTGGAACGACTTCATGTCGGCCCGCAGGGTGGGACACAGGGATGTGTCCCATAATGGCCCCTCGGTGCGCTAGGCCCGGGTATCTCGGACTCAAAGACAACTTTGTCATCAACCTCACAATACAAGCCGTTTGAGGAGGACCGATGTATCATCGCATGGCACAGGAACCGCAACCGAACCCGCTGTTACCGGGTTACACCTTCAATGCCTATCTGGTGGCCGGGCTGACGCCGATCATGGCGGACGGCCCGTTGGATTTCTTTATCGACCGCCCCGGCGGCATGAAGGGCTATATTCTCAACCTGACCATCAAGGGCCAGGGAAAAGTGTTCGACGGCGAGGACACCTTTTACTGCAACCCCGGCGATCTGCTGCTGTTTCCTCCCAAGGCATCCCATTACTACGGCCGTTCACCAGACAGCGACTGTTGGTATCACCGCTGGGTTTATTTCCGCCCGCGCGCCTATTGGGCCGATTGGCTGGAATGGCACAGCAAAACCCATGAGGTAGGGCGCCTGACGCTGCCAAACAATAACCTGCTGCTGGAATTCGATCGGTTGTTCGCCAATATCGAACAGACCCAGCGTTCCGGCCGCCGTTTTGCGGAAGAGCTGGGCATGAACCTGCTGGAACGCCTGTTACTGCGCGCGATGGAAGAAGATCCGCTCAGCCCGCAAAAAATCATGGATCCGCGAGTCATCGAAGCCTGTCAGTTCATCACCGGCAACCTGGCGGGCGAGTTGCGCATTGACGAGGTGGCTCGCCATGTCTGCCTGTCGCCGTCGCGGCTGGCGCACCTGTTCCGCGAGCAGGTGGGCATCAATATCCTGCGCTGGCGCGAGGATCAGAGGGTGATCCGTGCCAAGCTGCTGTTACAGACTACTCAAGAGTCGATCGCCACCATCGGCCGGGTGGTGGGCTATGACGATCAGCTCTATTTTTCCCGCGTATTTCGCAAGCGGGTGGGGGTCAGCCCAAGCGATTTCCGCCGCCGCAGCCTGGAGATTAACTACCCGGCGAAAAGCGAGCGCCAAACGCCTTACGCGGCTGTGACCGGTTAACTGCGTTGAGGACATGCGCGGTAACCGGGCTGCCAGGGGAGAGGGAACCCGGTTACCGCGTATACGACTATTTCAGCAGCGGGTTGGAATCCGTGATTTTCTCGATGGCGATGCTATAAGTTCTCGGGGAACTACGTCGCCAGTTTAGCCATGTGCCAAATTCAAAGGTTAACGCTGTTGCCCGCGAGCCGGATCGTACTCCCACCACCATTTCAGCGCGTCTATATCGATAATGCGGGTGTTATTGAAGGTTTCAGCTGGCTGCGGTTGTGTCAGTTGACCACCTTCGAAAGCCCCTTCATCGCTATGGCCGCTCATCGATTTATAACGGCGAGTGTTTTGCGACCAGACGGTCGCGCCGACATAGTAACGAACCACCGATTCCAGATAGGCTTTCAACCCGGCAGAGGCCGTTTTTTCGACTTCGGTACGCAAACGCATAAATAGCCCCAGCAACCGCAGCCGCATTTCAAGATATTCCTCAATACCCTGCTCAAAGCTGTATTGTCGTTCGCGAATCAACACGCGGATAAGATTGTGTTCTTTATAATTCGAGCCGCGCACCATTTCTTTCAGATAGGCATGAGGCTCCGTTTCCCAGGCCATCAGGTGTGACAACATTTCAAACAACGCTCGCACGCGGCGATCCTCAAATTCCCGCTGCGACACATCAACATTGGCGATCACATGCCCCAACGTCGGGAACGACCAGGCACCGCCACCGGTTACACGCATGGAAATATAGTCATTCAGCGAAGGGGCCGGATTGATGGCCTTCCACATCTCAGACATCATGTAGATGCGTATCGATTCGACAAAACGGGCGGTTTGCTCCGGTTTGGCGTATTTATCCAGCCGGACTCGCAGGTCACGTGCAGCAAGAGCATAACGATCCTGCGAAAGCGGGTATTCCGGTGACTCAAACTGCCGCCAGATTTCCGCCGAAGCCTGAATAAATTTTTCCGGATTGCGGGAAATCGGGCCCTCATCGCAATATTCATCGTCGTAGGCAAAAGCCCACATGCAAAAATCCACCCCAACCTGCAGCAGTTCATCACTGCCAACGGGATACATCATCGATCCCAGCCAGCTACAGTGAATGTTGGCCAACCGCTGGCGCTGGTCATCATCCTGATACAGTTCAAAGCGATCCGCGTAGGCTCGGGTGGCTTGTTCGAACGGATCACTGTCATAGCAGTCCTGATCCAAATAAGGTGTGGCGTTGCCGGATGCAAAATGGGGATGAATAGCAAAGATGAACGGCTGGGGGAGTGCCGGCAGTTTAATCGTCATTCAGTGTCTCCTCTCGGATAGAATTGCGTGCTCCAGCGGCGATATACCGCCATATTGCCTTCGCCCGCCATTAATCTGGGCTGTTCGATAAAGCGCCTGTTACGCCAGACGTCAAAGTCCTCCTTAACCGTTTTAACAAACCAGTGGTGGATGTAGAGCAACAAGACCGCATAGACAAAGCGCTGCAACCGGCGCGGCAAACGTGTAACCCGCTCAACGCGAATGGTATCGATCATGCGGAACTCCCAACTCAGCGGGGCGATCTGCGTGCCCAATGCCTGGGTGCGGGCAGTCAGCCCCAAACGGGTGAACTCGGCCTCACCCACAGCGTAGCCGAGGCCAAAGCACCGCATTTTCATATTTACCACTTGGCCGAACACCTTGGCCTGCATGGTGTAAGTCATTTGATGCCGATCTTCCTGATGCCGGGTAACGACCTCCTGCAAACCATGCAGATAGGCGAAATGTAGCGGATCGGCGCTATTCTCCGTCATGTCCTGGCACAATCCCTGCAACAGAAATTTTTCATAACGGCCCTGTGAGAACCCCACAAGATCCAGCGCTGGCAGTTGCCAAGAGGGCGGTAAATCATCCTGATGACGCCAGACAAAAATGACACCGTCGATCTCGGCGATATAACGCTGCGTCAATGCTGCCGTCGGTGGTTTTTGGCCGCCCGCCGACCGCACACAGAGTCCGTCTGGATTAAAGGCTAAACCGTGGAATGGGCAAACCAGTTCTTCCCCTGTCACTTTACCGCCATAGCCCAGATGGGCACCAAGGTGTGGGCAGTAAGGATCGATCGCCCGTGCAGCACCGGATGCTGTGCGGTATAGCACCAACTCCTGCCCCATAAAAGGCACCCGCTGCACCTGCTCGGGTAACAGTTGGTGGCTGAAACCGACCGCAAACCAACCGTTGGGATAAGGTAACGGCTGTTGGCCAATCCCTGTGGCGCTGCGTTTATGTTCCGAGGCGGTCACCAGAGTAATGGGTACTACGCTGTCCCGTTCCGCCGTCGAGAATGCATCCATCGTGAGCTCCTGTGCTGAACTGACTCTGTGGGGTTGTCGCTATTTATTTCGACGGCTGGATAATCCACCGTCCTGAGCCCTGTTTATTTAACCGGTTTTTGTGCAATCACGCTGTAAGTCGAAACCTTGTTCTTCAGCAGCGCCACCGACCAGTTTTCCGCCAGCACCCTCAGCTCCTCCAGCGCGCCCTCAACCCCCGAGGGGAAATGACGCTCGATATTGGCTTTGGAGTCCATCAACCAGTGCGCTACGTCAACGTTTGACGGCAATACGCGAAAATCCTTTATGGTGAACCCGCTGTCTTCCAGCACCTGGCCAAAGTAAGCCGGCGTTTTTTGATGGCGGCAGGCCAGGCGATCAACAATATCCGGCGTATCGGACTGGTAGCGCTCCGGTTCGACGTTGTACAGGTTGTCGGAGATGATCACCTTGCCACCGGGCCGTACCCGGGCGAATAACGCGCGCATGGCTTTCTCGTACAGCTCGTTGGGGAAATGAGAGATGACGCCGCGGATGATCACCAGGTCATAAAGATCATCAGGGTCCGGCAACAGTCCGATGTCCTGCGCGTTGCACAAAAACAGATTGATGCGGCCGCTCAACCCTTGCTCGGCATGGGAGCGGGCGCAGTAGTTGAGCTGCTGCGCGCTGACGTTAACGCCGTCCAGCCGCTGGCATTCCGGATAACGTTCCGCCAGATGCTTGAGGATGTAACCCCAGCCGCAGCCGATATCCAGGATACGGCGCATCGCCGGCCGATCGCTGCCGGTTACCCCGGCCAGAAACAGCTGCTGCTCGAAATAACGGACACTGGACTCATCCAGCCCAGCGGTGGGTTTCAGTTTCGATGTCGGCGTCAGGGCAGGAGCCGTATCCTCATACACCCCAAATTGAAACAGCAGCGTATCGCCGATGGCCTTGCGCCAATGGTCCGGTTCTTCGCAGTAGGTCTGTACCACCTTCTCCTCATAGCTGTCGGTCTGGCTATCTCGGATCACCTGATACGGCAGATTTTGTAAATATACCGGATCGGGTGACTTTACTTCGGACAGATTGCTCATGGTCGCTCTCCTCGATAAACGCGCGTGTTTTCGTGTAAAAAAGCTTCACTTTCATCGGTAAAACTCCCCACGTCGGCAACAAACTTCGCCACCGGCGGTGTAACAAAGCTGACAATGGCGTTTTCGATGCCGTCGGCGTCCAGACCGCAGGTCGCCAGCAGCTCAGCCGGCTCGCCGTGCTCGACAAAATTATCCGGAAAGCCCAGCAACAAGTTGTTTACCGCGATCCCGGCGGCGGACAGGCATTCCAGGCAGGCGCTCCCCGCGCCGCCGGCGATGCAGCCTTCTTCTACCGTAACCAGGGTCTCATGGGTACGCGCCAGGCGCTGCAGCAGCCCAACGTCGAGCGGCTTGACGAAGCGCATATTGACCACGGTCGCATCCAGTCGGACGCCGGCTTCCAGCGCCGGCGTGACCATCGAGCCGAAGGCCAGAATGGCGATCCGTCGTCCAATGCGGCGAACCTGCGCCTTTCCCAACGGCAAGGTCGCCATCTCGCGCTGCGGCAGCACGCCGGGGCCACTGCCGCGCGGATAACGCACCGCCGCCGGGCCATGATGATTCAGCGCGGTATGCAGCATTTGCCGGCACTCATTTTCATCCGCCGGGCACATCAGCAGCAGATTGGGAATGCAACGCAGATAAGCCAGATCGAACATGCCCATATGGGTCGCGCCATCGGCTCCTACCACGCCGGCGCGATCGATGGCGAAGGTTACCGGCAGTTTCTGGATGGCGACGTCGTGGATAAGTTGGTCATAACCGCGCTGCAGGAAGGTGGAGTAAATCGCCACTACCGGCCGCATGCCTTCGGCGGCCAGGCCGCCGGCAAAGGTCACCGCATGCTGTTCGGCGATGCCGACGTCGAAATAGCGATCGGGAAAGCGCTGCTGAAAGGCCACCAGGCCGGAACCTTCACGCATCGCCGGGGTAATGCCGACCACGCGCACGTCGCGCTCTGCCTCGTCGCACAACCAGTCGCTGAATACCCGCGTATAGCTCAGCTTACCGGCGGGGGTGGGCAATATTCCGGCGTGCGGACAAAATTTGGCCGGCGCATGGTAGTTCACGGGATCGGCCTCGGCGTGCGAAAAGCCTTGGCCCTTACGGGTGATGACATGCAGCAACTGCACCCCGTGTCGATCGCGCACTCGCTCCAGAGCCGGGATCAGCGTCGCCAGATCGTGGCCGTCAACCGGCCCCGAGTAGTCAAAGCCCAAGGTGCTGAACAGTGACGCCGATTCGCCGCCTTGCAGAGCGACGAGATGCTGTTTCAGCGCGCCGACCGATGGCGAGATCGACATATCGTTATCGTTGAGGATCACCAGTAAGGGCAGGTCCGGATCGAGCGTGGCGTTGTTCATCGCCTCAAAGGCCAGACCGGCACTGAGCGCTCCGTCACCAATGACCGCGATGCAACGCCGGGCCTGCCGCTGCAGCCTGGCGGCGTGCGCCATCCCCAACGCGGCGGAGATTGACGTGCTGGAATGGGCGGTGCCGAAGCTGTCATAGGGGGATTCATCCCGTCTTGGAAAGCCGGAAATGCCGCCCTTTTGGCGCAGGTTGCTCATCTGTCCGCGTCTGCCGGTAATCGCTTTGTGCGGATAACATTGATGACCGACGTCCCAGACAATGCGATCGTTTGGCGTATCAAAGACATAATGCAGCGCCAGGGTTAATTCCACCACGCCGAGATTAGAGGCTAAATGACCACCGCTTTTTGCAATGCTGGATAATAAAAATGCCCGGAGTTCATGTGCAGCCTGTGCTAATTGCTCACGGGTTAATTTCCGCAAATCAATCGGAAAATTAATTAATTCCAATAAGGTATCCATAGCCATTCACCAGTCATTTAATGTGGATAGCATTAACGGGATGCAAGCTTTTCCCATCGTGTTATTTCATTGGCATCAAAACTTTTTATTATTAACCTGAACCAGGTGGTGAATTTTTCCGGATGCAATTCAACCTCATGCAATAACGGGATAACATCAATCCATCGCGAATTTTCCACTTCGTCAGGATTAATATCAGGCTCGCCTTCAAACAACCCAACATAAATATGGTCGAACTCGTGTTCAGTCAAATTTCCAGGTACTTCAGCATGATAGGTAAAGCTGGAGACCTTTTTCAATGGGGTGAAAAACCCCATTTCTTCCTGTAAACGCCGCTGGGCGGCAGCATCGGTATCCTCACCCCAGCGCGGATGGCCACAGCAACTGTTGGTCCACAATCCGGCCGAATGATATTTGCTGAACGCTCTTTGTTGCAGCAGCCATCTTCCTTTGTTATCAAATATAAAGATCGAAAATGCACGATGTAATAGCCCTTGCTGATGAACAGAGAGTTTTCCCTCCGAACGGATAGGATTATCTTTGTCATCAACGAGGATCAGCATTTCTTCCACGAGTGACCCCCGAAATAAATTCGATTGAGGATTGGGTGTTTTTTGAACAATTGAAGTTTAATTAAAGACGCATTTCTTTTATTGTCAAATTTATTTAATGATGGTTTTTAATAAAAATAAATTAATCATGATGATGACTATTTCCATGAGGAAGTATCCGCTAGTGACATATTTTTAACTTATGGTTGAACTTGACGTTAATTCAATGACGTGGGAGTTTTGCCATGGTGAAAAATATTTTATGTTAAAGCCAGGCGCTGGATGTTTTTGGCTACAGAAACAAAAGGGTCGGCTAGCCCAATGATGCTAAACCCTGTGTCCCTGACTGTAATGAAGCGCCTCGGTCATGTTGATTGCAGAGTGGGGTTATTGTGCGTCGCTGCAGTTAACATCACATTTACTTCTTGTTCCCGCCTGCGTCATGGTGTCAAATCTGATCGGTCTATAGCGAGCCAGCAAGAGGAAATATCATGGCAGAAAAAATTCGGGTTGGGCTGGTAGGTTACGGCTATGCCAGCAAAACCTTTCATGCGCCGCTGATTGTCGGCACCCCTGGCGTAGAACTGGCCGCCGTGTCCAGCAGCGATGCCGGCAAAGTGCACGCCGACTGGCCTGCGATGACGGTAGTGAGCGATCCGCAGGCGTTGTTCAACGACCCGTCTATCGATCTGATCGTCATTCCCACACCCAACGATACCCACTTCCCGCTGGCGCAGCAGGCGATGGCCGCCGGCAAGCATGTGGTGGTAGATAAACCCTTTACCGTGACATTGTCACAAGCGCAAGAGCTGAAACAGCAGGCGGAACAGAGCGGCACACTGCTGTCGGTGTTCCACAACCGCCGCTGGGACAGCGATTTCCTCACGCTCAAGGCGCTGCTGAAAGACGGCGCGCTCGGCGAAGTGGTTTACTTTGAGTCGCATTTCGATCGCTTCCGGCCGGAAGTGCGTCAGCGCTGGCGCGAGCAGGCCGGCGCCGGCACCGGCATCTGGTACGATTTGGGGCCGCACCTGATCGATCAGGCGCTGCAATTGTTCGGCAAGCCGCAAACGCTGTTTGTCGATCTGGGCGAACTGCGCCCTGGCTCGCAATCGGTGGATTATTTCCATGCTGTGTTGAACTACGGCAATCGCCGGGTGGTGCTGCATGGCACGGTGCTGGCGGCGGCGGAAACCGCGCGTTATATCGTGCACGGCACCCAGGGCAGCTTTATCAAGTTCGGGTTGGACCCGCAGGAAGATCGCCTGAAAGCCGGTGAGCGCCTGCCGCAGGCTGACTGGGGCTACGATATGCGCGACGGCGTAGTGACATTGTCACGCGATGGCATACTGGCGGAGAAGCCGTTGCTGAGCATTCCCGGCAACTACCCGGCCTATTACGCGGCAATTCGCGATGCGATTAACGGCGAGGGCGAAAACCCGGTGCCGGCCGGCGACGCCATCAAAGTGATGGAAATGATCGAGCTGGGCATTGAGTCTGCGAAACAGCAAAAGGCGTTGCCGGTGGTTTGAACGCCGTAGTTTCTGTCATCCACGGTTCCGGGTTCGCTTGGCGAACCCGTTTTACTCTTCGAGGGATCCCGATTCATGTCCTGGTTACAGCGTCTGCGCATTGATAAGTTTTTGTTGGTCCTGATTTTTGTGGTGATCGTCGCCTCGATCTTCCCCTGCGAAGGGGTATGGAAAACCTTCTTCGAACGCCTGACTACCGCCGCCATTGCGCTGTTGTTCTTTATGCATGGCGCCAAGCTGTCGCGCGAGGCGATTATCGCCGGCATGAGCCACTGGAAACTGCATTTGGTGGTGTTTCTCAGCACTTTCGCGCTGTTCCCGCTATTGGGGCTGGCGATGAATTGGATGGTGCCGGGGCTGATGACGCCGACGGTTTATCTGGGCTTCCTTTATCTGTGCGCGTTGCCGGCAACGGTTCAGTCGGCCATCGCATTCACTTCTGCGGCGGGCGGTAACGTGGCCGCGGCGATTTGCAGCGCCTCGGCGTCCAGTATCCTCGGTGTTTTCCTGTCGCCGCTGCTGGTGGGGGCCTTGATGCATACTCAGGGCGGGAACACCGACGTAGTGCACGCCATTGGTTCGATAATTCTGCAACTGATGGTGCCGTTTGTGGTGGGGCATTTGGCGCGGCCGTTGATTGGCAAATGGGTCGATCGCCACCGTAAACTGATCAACATCACTGACCGTTCATCGATATTGCTGGTGGTGTATACCGCGTTCAGCGCTGCGGTGGTGGAAGGCATCTGGCACCGCATTGATGGCTGGTCGTTGCTGACCATTCTGGTGATGTCGCTGGTGCTGCTGACGGTGGTGCTGATTATCAACACTTACACGGCGCGCTGGCTGGGGTTCGATACCGCCGATGAGATCACTATTGTGTTCTGCGGCTCGAAAAAGAGCCTGGCGAACGGCATTCCGATGGCCAACGTGCTGTTTCCGGCCGCTGCGGTGGGGGCCATGGTGCTGCCGCTGATGATTTTCCATCAGGTGCAATTGATGGTGTGCGCCGTACTGGCGCAGCGCTATGCGCGCAAAACCGCCAAACAGCGGGAGGCGCTGGCGGTGAAATAAACCGGGGCGCGTTATACGCGCCCCTTGCTTCATCAGCCCTGCACTTTATCGCGCAGAGCCTGCTTTTCCTGCTCGCTGAGGAACGCCATTTTCAGGCCGTTTTCCTGTGCGGTGCGGATTTCAGCCGGCGTCAGCCCGGCTTGTGGCGCCGATACCCGATATTCGTGTTCGATCTCGATGCCCTGAACCGCCGGATCATCGGTGTTGATCGATGCCAGTACGCCGTGGCGCAGGAATTTCGCCAGTGGATGCTGGGCCAGAGAAGAGACGGTGCTGGTCTGAATATTGGAGGTCAGGCAGGATTCGATGCCGATGCCGTGTTCAGCCAGGAAGTCCATCAGCGCCGGATCTTCAATCGCTTTCACCCCGTGGCCGATACGTTCGGCACCCAGCTCGCGGATCGCCTGCCAAATGCTTTCCGGGCCTGCGGCTTCGCCCGCGTGCACGGTAATGCGCAAGCCGGCGTCGCGGGCGCGGTTGAAGTGGCTGAGGAACAGGCTGCCCGGGAAGCCCAGCTCGTCACCGGCCAGATCCAGCGCAGTAATGCCGTCACGGTGCGCCAGCAGGCCTTCCAGCTCTTGCAAACAGGCCGCTTCGCCAAAGGTACGGCTCATGATGCCGATCAGGCGGACATCGATGCCCCGATCGCGAACGCCGGAACGAATGCCGTCAATCACCGCTTCGACTACCCCAGCCACCGGCAGTTGGTGTTTCATCGCCATGTAATACGGCGAGAAGCGCAGCTCGGCGTAGTGCAGGCCGGCATTGGCCGCGTCCTCTACGTTTTCGTAGGCTACCCGGCGGCAGGCATCCAGGTCGCCCAGCACCGCCACGCCCCAGTCCAGCTTTTGCAGAAAGCTGATCAGATCCGGTTCGGCATGGGTGATTTGCACATGCGGGCGCAGCGCTTCCAGCTCGTCAGCGGGCAGGGCCAGATTGAACTGACGGCCCAGATCGAGAATGGTTTGCGCACGGATGTTGCCGTCGAGGTGACGGTGAATGTCGGTAAGCGGTAGGCGGGAGTCAATCATGATCTGCACTCGTATTTTGTTGTAGGTAAAGTGCATATCAGTATAAAAACAAAAGAATGAAAATTGCCATTACGTTGCATAAAAAAGTGATGAAAATCACATTAATTGCGGGCGGCGTCGCATTTTTGGCTAATGGCGGGCGAGAGGCTCCCGCGTTTGCTCTGACCGGCAGTCGCGGAAAACATCAACCTGCCATCCGCTTGCCGATGTTATCGTCACCGATGCCGTACTCCGCCAGCCAATCGACAATCCTGCCTATCTCCACCGGCTGGGCCTGTTCAACCCGGAACACCGGGCCGATGGCCATCGGGGTGGCGCGTTCGGCCAGCGCCCGCAATTCAGGCAAATACTCTGCGCCGGGGTGGCCTTTGGACCGTTGGCCGATGCGCGAACCATAGCGTTCGGCCGCCAACTCGCCGGAAATCTGGTTCCACACTTCGAGGGGCTGCACCACCCCGGCTTCTCGCAGGTAATGGCGCAACGGCTCCCTGGGCTGAAAGCCGAACCAGGCGTCGATAACGTAAGTACAGCATTCCGGTGCCTGCGCCACGATTGACCAAATGGCGTCATAAGCGGCGCAGCCAAGCCGCCGATTCAGTGCCCGATCCACGTTGTCCAACCGCGACATAAACGGCTCCTTGATGCCGTCGAGGGTCAGATACGGCAGGCCGAAATGGTGCGCCAAGGCCTGCGCGACGGTGCTTTTGCCCGAGGCAGGAATGCCATTGACCAGAATGACGGTTTTTCCGCTCGTCAGAGTCATAATATTTCCACCACTTCTTGCCATATTTTCGCGGCGCGGAGCTTGTCGAGCCGCTCTTTATTGTCCAGCAAATCGACAATGGCGCGAATGCCGTCTTCGATATGCCGGTTACTGTCGGTCGCGCCGAACAGGATAACGATATCGGCCTTTTCGCTGTCGCGAAAGGCGATAGGCTCCTCCAGCAACACCATGCTGAAGCAGTTTTTAATGACCCCGCACTCCGGCCGCGCGTGGGGTATGGCGATGCCTTCGTCAAACACGTAATAAGCGCCATGGGCCAGCGTATTGCTGATCACCGCCTGATAATAAGAAGCGTGAATATAGCCGTTATCCACCAGGGGCTGAGCCGCCAGCGTAATGACCTTTTTCCAGTCCGTTTCCTTGACGCCGACCTGTATGGCGCCGGCCTCAATCAGCAGTTGTTTAATTGTCATCATGATCCCTCAGAGATTTTTCCTGATAATATTGCGCAGCTCGTCCATCTTGATAAAAACGGCATCGATATGTTGGCGATGGTTCTGGCTTTTGGCATAAATCTTTACTGCCCGATTATAGGCCAGCATTAATGCCTTATGGATTTCGCCGTCCGCCGGCGTTGCCGCCAACCGCCGTTCCAGTGCGTTAATTTCGGCTGCAATTTCATTGGCTTCATCATCGTAATTCGTGGCGGGCAGCGTTTCTTTTTCCCGCTGACGTTTCATAAAATTAAACATATATTCTCCAGTCTATCCCTGCGCCTTTCTCGCCGCGGCATGGTGTATCAATCGGCCCCTGTAAGGGCGAATATATTCGGCCCCGACTCAGGCAGGCGCAGCATGCCGCGCCCCTGCAATAGCGGGGGATCCGGGACTGATGAGTTAACCGCTTGACCGCGACTTGAAATGCACAGGGTATATATTAAGAACTAATGACAACCGTTATTTAAACAGACCGATCTTTTCCGTTAATACCTCGGTGACGGCATTGTTAGCCGGGATCAGGAATTTCCGCACGCTGTCGTTCACTTTGCCTTTTTCAAACGTCTGCTTGCAGCGCCCAACCCACTGCACGTTCATCTCGGTGCCCACGTTGACCTTTTCAATGCCGCCGGCCACCGCGCGCCGCATGTCTTCATCGCTGACCCCGGTGCCGCCGTGCAACACCAGCGGGGTATGGGTGGCCGCGGTGATTTCCGCCAGGCGCTGGTGCTGGATATGCGCCTTGCCGGTGTACAGCCCGTGGACGGTGCCGACCGACACGGCCAGCATATCGACCCCGGTTTCGTCTACAAAGCGCTTGGCGTCTTCCACGGCAGTAAAACAGATGTCCTCTTCCGCGACCGCCTTGCCGTCTTCCGAACCGCCGATGGCGCCCAGTTCAGCCTCCACCGAGACGTTACGCTGGCGGGCAATGTCGATCACTTTGCGGGTATTGGCGATATTCTCGTCCATATCAAGGTGCGAACCGTCATACATCACCGAACTGAAACCGGCATCAATCGCCGTCTCGATCGAGGCGATGTCCGAGCAGTGATCCAGGTGCAGACAGGTGGGCACGTCTTCGCTTGCCGCCAGCGAGCGCACCGAATCAACCAGCAGCCGGTAGCCCAGGTACTCGGCGGTACCGGTGGAGATCTGGATCATCAGCGGGCTGTGGGTGGCCTTTGCCGCCTTGAAAAAGGCCGGCAGCATCTCCAGGCAATGAAGATTGAATGAGCCTATCGCCTTGAAGTCGCGGGCCTTGGCAACGGATAACAGTTCGTTGAAATTATAGAGTTTCATGGACTTTCCCCTCAGGGTGTTTGGTTGATTTACCGTTAACGAACCACGCAATCAGCGTGACGAAGACAATAAACAGGGCGATGAACAGCCAGTTGCCCTGGAAGGCATGCCCCATCACCAGGCCGCTGCTGATGACGTCGGAATCGCTGAAGGTCACGCCGACAAAACCGTAACTTTCCAGCATCGGCACCAGAATGGCCGGCAGGAAGGTGATGAACAGGCCGTGAACCACGCCACCGATCATCGCGCCGCGTCGTCCGCCAAGAGCGTTACCGAAAATGCCTGCGGTGCCGCCGGCGAAGAAGTTGGTGAGCAGGCCGGGCAGGATCATCGCCAGACCGAACATCGGGAAAACGATCATGCCGATGATGGAACCCAGGGTCGTGGCCAGGAAGCCGACAATCACCGCATTGGGCGCATAGGGGAACAACACCGGGCAATCCAGCGCCGGGCGGGCATCCGGCACGATGCGCATGGCAATGCCGCGAAACGCCGGCACCAGCTCATTCAGCAACAGACGCACGCCGCTGTAGAGGATAAACACGCCGGCGACGAACTGAATGGCCTGCATAAAGGAGTACATCAGATAATTCATACCGCCGGCGTATTGGGCGATGAACTGCGGCCCGGCCGCCAGTGCGGGGATCAGGTACATCGGGATCATCACCACCGCCATCGACAGATAGGTGTCTTGCAGAAACTTGAAGTTGTCGGGTAATTCCAGATCCTCGGTGGAACGCGACCCTTTGCCGACCACCTTGGCGACCGCCGCCTGCACCAGATAACCGATGGTGCAGAAGTGCCCCAGCGCCACCTCGTCTGAGCCGGTGATTTTGCGCACTACCGGCTGCGCCAGTGCCGGCATCAACACCGCCATCACGCCGCCAAAGATCCCGCCGGTCAAAATCAGCGGCATCCCGGTCAACCCGGCTTTATAGCCGATCACCGCGCCGATGGTAGCCATCCACAACAACGCCTGCCCGGTCAGGAAAATGTATTTGAACGGGGTGATGCGGGCGATGATGATATTCACGGCGAAAATCACCAGCAGCGTCATCGCCACTTCAGAACCCAGCTCGCGGTTGGCCAGGCCGGCAATGGCGGCGACATCGGTGATGTAACCGGTCATGCCGAAGCCGTGGGTGAAGATACTGTTCAGGTAGGTCAGGGCGCCGACAATGATGTTGATGCCCGCCATCATGATCAGAAAGCCCAACAGCGTTTTGAACGTGCCTTCGGCGACTTTGCCGATGGATTTTTTCTGCAGCAACAACCCCAGCATGGCGATAAAGGCAATCAGGATCGACGCCTGACCAAGCAGATCTTTGACGATAAAATCGATCAGGCTACTCATGATGGGGGCCCTTCATGTCGCGCTCTTTCAAAAAGGCCACAATCTTTTGCTCGATTTCCGCTTTATCGGTGAGCCGGTGGAGAACAATGACCCGTTTTTTTTCTTCTTCGCTGGCGTCGGCATTTAAAATATCGGCGAAGGTTTTTTGGGTGAGAATAATATCTGATTTAAAGGCGCTGGCCTCAGAGATCGTAGTGTGATCAATATCGGCTTCAATCTCTAATTTTTTCAGCACCGCTTTTGCGCTCATTTCGATGGCAAAGCTGGAGCCGAGGCCGCAGCCGCAAACACACAGTATTTTAAGCATGGACATCTCCTCAGATTATATTTAACTGCCTGGCGAGTTTGTAATGGTGTCCTTCGGTGTCGACCAAACGTTTTTGCATGCTGATTAAATCAATCGGAATAGGTTGATTGCCGGCATTAATAATGATTGCCTTGTTTTTCATTCCGGAATGAATACAGCGCACGACTTCGCTGGCCATAAGGGTTCCCTGATAAATTTCTTCGCAGGTGGGATCGCCATTGCGCAGACCGTACCCCACGATGGTTTTGCGAATACGTACGCCAATCTTGGGTTCCAGCTGTTTAATCATGGTGTCGATCGCCCCCTGGAAGCCTGGCGAATACTCTTTTGTATATCCTTCAGAACATAAAATGATAACGCTGTTTTGCCGCTCCAGCCGGTGGGTTATTTTTTCCGCCAATGCGTTCAAGGGATGTTGGCATTCTGGAATCAGGGCAAAGTCCGCATTGGATTTTATCGCCGATTGCAGCGTCAGTTCCCCGCAGTAACCGCCCAGCAGCTCAATCATAAATACGCGGCCCGGCAGGGCGCGCCCGGTATTTCTCAGCTTGGAGACTTCTTTTATCACCTGCTCGCAGGCGGTGGAAAAGCCGATGGTGTAGTAGCTGCCAAAAACGTCATTGTCGATGGTCATGCCCACGCCAAAACAGTTAACGCCAAACTCGCTGAGCGTATTTAAAAACTGCAGCGAGCCGTCGCCGCCGGCCATAATAAGCACGTCAATGTGCAGCGCTTTAAGTTGCTTGCCGATAGCTTCATATTCACTGGCGACCAGTTTCTTTGCCGTTCGGCCAGAAGAGATAATGGGCATCGATGAAATAGAGAAATCGACCAGATCGCGTCTGGCGATGGAATGATGCTGATTAGCCAGTAAGCCCGGTATTCCGCCGTTAAACAGAACGATATCTGCCTGCGCCAGCCTGGCGACCTGAAAAATAAAGTTGTTGATACCGGTGACATCGCCACCGCTTATTACCACGCCGATTTTCATATGCCTGCTCCCAGCCCGTTCCGTTGCAGTCATTGTTATTTTTGGCATCGGTAAAATTTGCAAGCGATATCACAAAACAATCACAAATATTTCCTTCGAAGAGATTGACAGCACTATTGAGAGTGATTTTTCTGTGAGGTTTATCTCGTTTTTGTTTTTGATAGACAAAAGAGAAAAGGTGACTATTTATTGATAATCAATATGTTGCCATCCGATTGCTGCGGTTTTTTTATAAAGCGGGAAAAATAGCAGATTGGGCCGGGGTCAGTTTAATGAAATGTGATTACTCTCGCATTTTTTGTGGCAGTGAGACGAATACGTAAAATTAATATCCCTCAATATGGGGTCAGGATTAAATAGCTGCGCACTAATAGTGCTGCTGGTGAGGAGCATGCAGAGCGCCGACACGCCGTGAATCCATCCATGGAGGCTCGTATCGCGCGTCCATGCGCTCAACGGTCGGCTAACCTGCATGCTCTCCACCCGTCCCAAGCTTGGGGTGTTGCGGTATTAAACGCAGCCATTTAATAACCGCGCATTGATTAAGTCTTTTATTTGGCCGTGCCACTCAGGCCCTCACCACCGTGACCCCGGCCTGTTCCAGCGGGGCGATCAACGCGGCGTCGGTCGCGCGTTCGACGATAATGGTCTGCGCCAGCGTGATGTCGCCAATCGCAAATTGTGAGGCGGCGTTCAGCTTGGCGGCGGAGGCCAGCACCACGGTTTCTGCCGCCCGTGCCGCCAGCGCGCGCTTGATATAGGCCTCTTCGAGATCGCCGGTGCTGAGCCCGGCGGTCGGGTGCACGCCCGTCACGCCCATAAAGTAAATGTCGGCGCGGATGTGCGACATGGCTTCCACCGCGGCGGCACCCACGCTGACGATCGAGTGTTTATACAACCGCCCGCCGATCAGGATCACCTCCACCTTAGGGTGTTCAACCAACCCGACTGCCACGCTGGGGCTGTGGGTGACGATAGTTGCCTCCAGCGTGGGCGGCAGCTGTTTCACCAGCTCGGCGGAGGTGGTGCCACCATCGATGATCACCACTTGCCCTGGAATGATCATCGCCGCTGCGGCTTTGGCTATCGCGCGCTTGGCGGCCGATTCCTGCCCGTTTCTTTCGGCAAAGGTGCCGATGGCGGGGGAGACCGGCAGCGCGCCGCCGTGCACCCTTTGCAGCAGCCCTTCGCTGTCCAGCTCACGCAGATCGCGGCGGAGGGTGTCTTCGGACAGCCCGAACATTTCGCTGAGCTGTTTGGCCAGCACCTGTCCGTCCTGTGCCAGTTTTTCCAGAATGATTTTTTTGCGCTGACTGGTGAGCATCGCGTTGTCCCGTTAAATTTGCACTGCACGAAATATCTTGATCATACACGAAACTGCACGATAGTATCCAGTTCCTTTCCTGAGTTGTGGAGTTGACCAACATGATTGCGACCAAAGATCGGGTTCGTATCGTTGAAACCCGGGTGTTGTCCGACGACTGGTATCTGCTGAAAAAAACCACCTTTGATTTTTTGCGCCGTGATGGCGTATGGCAACGGCAAAACCGCGAAACTTACGATCGCGGCGACGGCGCGACCATTTTGCTGTTTAACCGGCAGGTGCAAAAGGTGGTGCTGACGCGCCAGTTCCGCTTCCCGGTGTTCGTCAACGGCCACGACGGCATGCTGATAGAGGCCGCCGCCGGCTTGCTGGACAATGCCTCGCCGGAGGAGCGCATTCGCGCCGAAGCGGAGGAGGAAACCGGCTATCGGGTGCAAAACGTGCAGAAGGTGTTTGAGGCCTATATGAGCCCCGGTTCGGTGACCGAAAAACTGCATTTCTTCGTCGGGGAATATGATGCCGACAGCCGGGTGAGCGACGGCGGCGGGGTGGAGGCGGAAGGCGAAGACCTCGAGGTGATCGAGATGCCGTTGGCGGACGCTCTGCACGCCATTCGGCAAGGAACCATTGTGGATGCCAAAACCATTATGCTGCTGCAGTTTGTGGCGCTTAACCGTACCCTGGAGAATAACCAATGAGTGCTCAATTGATTCTGATAGCCGGCCCGTACCGCAGCGGTACCGATGGCGATCCGCAGCGCATTGCCGCTAACCTGCACCATTTGGAGCAGGCGGCGCTTGAGGTGTATCAGCGCGGGCATGTGCCGGTGATTGGCGAATGGCTGGCGCTGCCGTTGGCGGCGGCGGCCGGTTCAACCCAATTGGGGGACGCGGTAAGCGAGGCGTTTCTCTATCCTGTAGCTCATCGGTTGATTGCCCAATGCCAGGCTATTTATCGCATTGAAGGCGCATCGGCGGGGGCGGATAACGACGTGCGGCTGGCCAATGAGCGCGGGTTGAACGTCTATTATCGCCTGGACGATATCCCGCAGGCGAAATGAGTAGAGGGCGAACAGGTTAGCCCTGAATGGCACAATAGCGGGTGCAGCCTGTAGCCGGTGACGGCTTGGCCAATACTCGGTGCCAGGCCGGTCGACTAAACCTCGCCCAGAACAAACCTCAGCCCGCTAATCAGTTTATCCATGCCGGCTTCCACCTTGCTGCGTGGGCAACCGACGTTCAGCCGCAGGAAGCCGCGGCCCTCTTCGCCGTAAGTGAAACCCGGCATAATCGCGACCTTCTCGCGGTCGATCAGCACCTGTTGCAGTTGGCTGTCATCAACGCCCAGAGGACGCAGATCGATCCAGGCCAGATAGGTGGCCTGCGGCGGTTGCCAGCCGAGCGCCGGGAACGCCTGGTTCAGCCGTTCGGCGACGTAGGTCAGGTTGTCTTGCAGGTAATCGCGCAGTGCATCCAGCCAGGGCTCGCCGTGGCGATAGGCGGCAATGTGCGCCACCACCGCCAACACCGCCGGTGAAGACAGCCCGTCGCGGCTTTTCAGCAGTTGAGTGTAGGCGTCGCGAGCGGCATCGTCGCTGATAAACCCGTAAGCGCCGGTCAGCGCCGGAATATTGAAGGTTTTGGAGCCGGAAGTCAGCAGGGCCCAGGGTGTGGTCGCCACCTGGCTCCATGGCGTGTGGCGCCTCTCGCCCCACACCATGTCCATATGGATCTCATCGCTGATCACCCGTACATCATGGCGTTCGCACAGCTCGGCCATCTGCTGCAACTCCGCCACGCTCCACACCTTGCCGGTCGGGTTGTGTGGGCTGCACAACAGCAGGATCTTGGTTTGCGGCCGCGCCAGCAGCGCTTCCAGGTGCGCCATATCGCACAGCCATTGGTCGCCGTCCTTGTGCAGCGGGCAGGCCAACAGTTGGCGCTGATTACCGAGGATCACCTTGTAAAAGGCGTCATAGGCCGGCGTGTGAGTGACCACGAATTCCCCCGGCGCCGACCACAGGCGGATCATCTGTGCTGCCATGTAGATCACCGACGGACCGTAAACCGCCATCCCGGTGTCGATCGCCGTATTGAAGCGCTGCTGATACCAGTGGCGCACCGCGCCGAGAAAATCCTCATGCTGCCAGCGGCTGTAGCCCAGCACGCCGTGCTGCAGGCGCTGTTGCAGCGCCTCGATAATGCAGGGGGCGGTAGCGAAATCCATATCGGAGATGGTGAACGGCAGCAGGTCATCGCTGCCAAAGCGGTCGGCAATGTAATCCCACTGCGTGCACCAGGTGCCGTGCCGATCGATCGGAGTAGAAAAATCAAACATGTGACGCTCCCTGCAGGGCGGCAGCAGGTTGCGATGCCGCTATCAGTGAGTCTAATTCATCTTTCACCGATTGTACCTGCGGGCCGATCACCACTTGCAGATTATGGTCATTGAGGTGCACTACGCCAATGGCGCGGTTGGCCTTCAGCGCCGCGTCATCCACCTGGCTCATGTCGCTGACCGACAGGCGCAGGCGGGTGATGCAGTTATCCAGCGAAACGATATTTTCGCTGCCGCCCAGCGCCGCCAAAATGGCCGGCACGTTATAACCGGATTTACCGACCGCGCCCACCGGCGCGCTTTGGCTGGCGGCGGTGTCGCTCTCGCGGCCCGGCGTTTTGATGTTAAAGCGCTGGATGGAGAAACGGAAAATGGCGTAGTAGGCGGCAAACCAGATGGCGGCGACAATCGGCACCAGATACCACTTGGTGGCGGTGCCGTGCAGGATGCCGAACACCACGAAATCGATGATATTGCCGTCGGTGTTCCCGATGGTCACGCCCAGCAGCGCCATCAGGGTGAAGCCCAGCCCGGTCAGAATGGCGTGGATGAAGTACAGGAACGGCGCTACGAACAGGAACAAGAACTCGATCGGCTCGGTGGTGCCGCCGACCACGCAGGCCACCACGCCGGAGATCAGCAGGCCCTTAATTTTATGTCGGTTTTCCGGCCTGGCGCAGTGATACATCGCCAACGCCGCACCCGGCAGGCCGCCGAGGAACGCCGGCATTTTGCCCTGCGACAGGAAGCGGGTAGCGCTTTCGGCAAAGCCGGTGGTGGTTGGGCAGGAGAGCTGCGCCTGGAAAATGGTCAGGGCGCCGCTGACGCTGTGGCCGCAAACGTCCAGCGTGCCGCCCGCCTCGGTAAAGCGGATCAGCGCCACCAGAATATGGTGCAAACCGAAGGGTAACAGCAGGCGTTCGCCGGTGCCGAAAATCATCGGGCCAAAAGCGCCCGCGCCGTTGATCACCCAGCCGAGGCCGTTGATGCCGGCAGCGAACCAGGGCCAAATCAACGGAATAACCAGCCCGCACAGGCCCAGCACCAGGGTGGTGACGATCGGCACAAAGCGGGTGCCGCCGAAGAACGCCAGCGCATCCGGCAGACGGATGGTATTGAAACGCTCATGCAGCAGATAAACGATAATGCCGACGATCACCGCGCCCAAAATGCCGGTGTCGATTGACTGGATACCGAGGATGTTCTGGATGTTATTGGCTTTTAACACCAGCGGGTCGGTGGTGGGCAGGATGCCGGTCGTGGTCAGATAAAAATTGGTGGCCAGGTTCAGCACGGCAAAGCCGACAAAGCCGGAGAACGCGGCGACGCCTTTGTTTTCACGCGCCATGCCCAACGGAATGGCGATGGCGAACATCACCGGCAAGAAGCTAAAGGCAAAAGAGCCTATCTTGCTCATCCAGGTGAACAGCAACTGGAAGGCGGGGTGGCCGATAAAAGGCAGCAAAGTGATGACATCGCGGCTGCTCAGCGAACTGCCGATCCCCAGCATGATGCCGCAAAAAGACAGCAAGGCGACGGGCAGCATGAATGTTTTGCCCAGGCTCTGGAAAAACTCCCAGAGCGTTATTTTTTGTTTTTTAGATGCTGGCATGACCGGCGGCTCCTGGCGAAAAAAACGTGCAAAAGTGATGTGTGCCCCTGTTAGGTAAAAATAAGATAAAACGTTTTACCTAGCAAAAATGCGCCGCTAATCACAATTATGGCAGGTACTTTACGGTGACAATGGTTATGCCAGTAAAACGTTTTACCGAACAAAGAGATTCGGTATACCATGGCTTCAGAGACAGGCCCTATGGCTTTTTCAGGCTGCAGCGTTTGCACACTATGCCCAGGATCGGGCTTGCAGGGGTTATGACCATCAAAAAGATCACCATCACCGATGTCGCACAGCAGGCTGGCGTCTCCGTCACCACCGTTTCACTGGTGCTGAGCGGCAAGGGGCGTATTTCGGGCATCACAGTGACGCGGGTCAATGAGGCGATCGAACGGCTGGGTTATGTGCGCAACCGTCAGGCGGCGACGTTGCGTGGCGGTGAATCAGGCGTGATAGGGCTGATCCTGCGCGATATCAGCGACCCTTTTTATGCCGAAATGACCGCGGGCCTGAGCGAGGTGCTGGAGGCGCACGGCAAAGTGCTGTTCCTCACCCAGAGCGGCCGCGACGGCAAAGGGCTGATGCGCTGTTTTGACACGCTGCTGGAACACGGTGTCGACGGTATGGTGTTGGCGGGCGGTATGCGTTCGGCGGCGGGCCTGAAGGAGAAGGCCGCAGAGCAGGGCGTTCCCCTGGTGTGCGCCGCGCGTTCGAACGGGCTGGAAGGCGTCGACGTGGTGCGCCCGGACAACATGCAGGCCGCCAAGATGGCCACGGAATTCCTGATCAAACGCGGCCACAGCCAAATTGCCTATCTGGGCGGCCAGAGCAGCTCACTGACCCGCGCGGAACGGCTGGGGGGCTTTTGCGCCACGCTGGTGCAGTATGGTCTGCCTTTTCGCTCCGAATGGATTGTCGAATGCGATGGCCATCAGCGGGCGGCGGCGGAGGCGGCGGAAAACCTGCTGCGCCAATACCCGAACATCAGCGCGCTGGTGTGTCACAAGGCTTCGGTGGCGTTGGGCGCTTATTTCGGCATTGTGCGCAGCGGGCGTAGCATAGGTTCGGAAGGCGTGGACACCTATTATGGTCAACAGGTGGCGCTGATTGGCTTTGGCGACGTGCCTGAAGCCGAACTGACCGAGCCGCCGCTGACCCTGGTGTCCAGCTCGGCATTGGAGGTTGGGCGCAGCGCGGCTTCACGCTTGTTGCAGCGGATTGGCGACGCCGGGCTGCCGGCGCAAAACGTCATGCTGCCGCCGCGACTGATCAAGCGCGGTTCGGCCTAAGCCTGTTCTTGCCGGGCCTGCTGTTGCAGCCAACCTTCGAAGATTTTCATCGCCGGGGTCATTGCGCGGGATTTCAGGCGGGTCAGCCAATAGCCGCCCAGATTCGCTTCGGCGGCAAAGGGGCGCACCAGCAGCCCGCCCTGCAATTCCCGGGCGAACATACTGGCGGGAGCCAACGCCACACCGCCGCAGTTTATCGCCCCCTCAACCATCAATCGCGACGCATCGAACACCGGGCCGTTAATGCGCCAGGGGGCGATCTGCGCGGCGGCAAACCAGCGTTCCCATTCATCCTTGCGGTAACTGCGCATCAGCAGCTCGTTTTTAAGATCTTCCGGTGAACGCAGCCGCACGGCGACCTCCGGTGGGCACAACACCGTCAACGGCGCGTCAAACAGTTTGATATTGCAGGTCGCGGGCCATAGTCCCTCGCCGAAGCGAATGGCGAAATCCATGCCGTCCGCCGACAGGTTAACCAGATTGTTGTTGGTCAAGATACGCAGATCGATAAACGGGTGGGCCTCCCTGAACGACGCCAGCCGCGGCATCAGCCAGCCGACTGCAAAGGTACCGACCACCGCAATCGTCAGTACCTCATGAAAATGGCCGCCTTCAAACTGCTGCAGTACCGACTCGATGCGGTCAAAGGATTCGGTTAACACCGGCAGCAGCGCCTGGCCTTCTTCGGTAAGATCCAGACCGCGCGGCAGGCGCTTGAACAGCACAATGCCCAGCTGTTCTTCCAGCATTCGCACCTGCTGGCTGACGGCGGCCTGGGTCACGCTCAGTTCCAGCCCGGCGCGGGTAAAGTTAAGGTGGCGGGCGGAAGATTCAAAAGCACGCAGTGCGTTCAGCGGCAGTCGGTTACGCATAACAACCTATAAGTTTTCCTTTTGGCTAGGTGAAATTATTATCGCTTGTCAGGTGAGGGATAAACACCGATATTTTGCGCACTCGTTGCAGTTATCCTGCGGCGAGCCAAGGAATAATCGATACCCATGCCTTTCAGACCGCAGCGTTGTTGGCTGCAACGTGAAATTCGCCGGGTATAATCACTCAAGGATAGGGTCACGCCGACTGACAAAAAAATCTATTGGCGGCAGCCCTTCAACACAATGAGCTTGTTATCATGAAGAGAATCCATAAGCTGGCGGTGGCGTTGCTGACCGCACTGGCGATACCGGCAGGCCATGCCGCAGATAAAGTCGACATCGATGCCATCGTTCAACCGCTGATGCAGAAATATGGCGTGCCGGGCATGGCGATCGCGGTATCGGTGGAGGGGAAACAGCAGTTTTATCATTATGGCGTGGCGTCCAAACAGACCGGCAAACCCATCACCAACCAGACGCTGTTTGAAATCGGCTCGCTGAGCAAAACCTTCACCGCCACGTTGGCGGCCTATGCCAACGATGAGGGCAAACTGTCGTTCGCCGAGCCGGCCAGCCGTTACCTGCCGGAGCTGCGCGGCAGCGCGTTTGATCATGTCAGCCTGCTGAATCTGGCGACTCACACTTCCGGGCTGCCGCTGTTTGTGCCGGACGAGGTGACCAACGACGCGCAGTTGATGGCCTATTACAAGCAATGGCAGCCATCTCAACCGGCGGGCAGCACCCGCGTTTATTCCAATCTGGGTATCGGCATGCTGGGGATGATCACGGCCAAAAGCCTGAACCAACCCTTTGCTCAGGCGATGGAACAACGCTTGTTCCCGGCGTTGGGGCTGACGCACAGCTACATTAACGTGCCGACCGGCCAAATGACGAATTATGCCCAGGGTTACAACAAAAAAGATCAACCGGTGCGGGTCACTCCGGGGCCGCTGGATGCCGAATCCTACGGCGTCAAATCCAATGCGCAGGATCTGATCCGCTACCTCGAGGCCAATATGCAGGTCGCGAAGGTGGGGGATAAATGGCGCAAGGCGCTGGACGAAACCCATACCGGCTATTACCGGGCAGGGGTATTCACCCAGGATCTGATGTGGGAAAGCTACCCTTATCCGGTGGCGCTGGCGCGCCTGACGGAGGGCAACAATGCCGGGATGATCATGAACGGCACCCCGGCCACCGCCATTACGCCGCCGCAACGGGAACAGGGCGCGGCCTGGTTCAATAAAACCGGCTCGACCGGCGGCTTCTCTACCTATGCGGTGTTTTTGCCCAAGCAAAAGATTGCCGTGGTGATGCTGGCCAACAAATGGTTCCCGAATGACGATCGGGTAGCGGCCACTTACCGCATCGTACAGGCGTTGGAAAAACCTTAAGTCGCAGCCTCAGGGCGCCGCAATGGCGCTCTGGGGCCTATCCTGCAACGGCTGTTTCTCGCGCATAAAATCAATAAACACCCGCAGTTTGAGCGGCATATGACGGCTGGCAGGGAAATAGATGAAAAAACCGGGCGAATCGCCGGCGTAATCCGCCAATACCTCCACCAGTTGCCCGCTTTCCAGCTCGCGCAGCACCGTACCGCGAAAGCGCTGGGTCATGCCTAGCCCCGCCAGCGCGGCGTCTTTTATCAGCCGATCCTCATTGAAAATCAGGCTGCCGCCGACCTCCAGCGTCAGGTGCCCGTCATTCTGCCTGAAATACCAGGGCTCAAATTTGCCGCTGCCGGGGAAACGGTAGCGCAGGCAATTATGCTCGCTCAGTGCCGCCGGCGTAAGCGGTACGCCGCGCTGCGTCAGATAGCCGGGAGAGGCGATCACCACTCGCCGTTGGCCGTTATCGATCGGCACCGCAATCATGTCTTTCTGCAACATCGCGCGCATACGGATGCCGGCATCGAAGCTGCCGAGCACCAGATCGGAAAAATGGTCGTCGGTAAACAGCTCAAGCTGTACTTCGGGGTAACGTGCCTGAAACTCTTCCAGATAAGGCATCACCAGCAGGGACGCGGCCAGTTGCGGCAAGGTAATGCGCAGCAGGCCGGAAGGTTGCCCGCGCAGGATGCGGAGATCGTCCGCCGCCACGTCTATTTGGCTCATGGCCGGCGCCACCCGCCGGTAAAAAATCTTTCCTTCATCGCTCAGCCGTACCGAACGACTGGTGCGGTTGAATAGCCTGACGCCCAGCCGCGTTTCCAGCGCCTGAATGTTTTGCGACACCGCCGGTGGCGTAACGCCCAGCTGGTTGGCCGCTTGGGTAAAGCTGCCCAGCCGGGCGACGGCTTCGAAGAACGGCAGCAACTGTAACAGTGAACTCATCGATTGCTAATTCCTGCTTAATGATTCGTTAAGTAACCCGATATTTAATTTTATAATAGACAGGATAGACTGATTCTATTCCTTCAAAGAGAACAACAAAACATGTCGACAGCGAATCAGTCATTAGCAGAAAGAGTGCAGGTGGTCAGCCAGAGGGCGATCGACGAAGGGCGCCTGGTGGGCAGCGTGGTGCTGGTGGCGCAACGGGGCGAAGTGGTTTATGCCGGGGCTGCCGGTTATGCCGACCGTGAATTGCAACGGCCAATGCGGCGTGAAACGCAGTTCCGCCTGTCGTCGGTGTCCAAGCCTTATATCACTCTGGCGGCGATGCGCATGATCGAACGACAAAAGTTGAGCCTGGACGATGCGGTAAGCCGCTGGCTGCCGTGGTTCACCCCGGCGTTGGCCGACGGTCGCCGTCCGGAGATTAAAATTCGTCACCTGCTGAGCCACACCGCCGGGCTGGATTATCGCCTGAATCAGCCTGCGGACGGCCCGTATCAGCGGTTGGGCATTCAAGATGGAATGGAGTTGTCGTCGCTAACGCTGGAGCAGAATTTGCGCTTGTTAGCACAGGCGGAGCTGCTGGCCGAACCCGGCAGCGCATTTAATTATTCACTGGCGATCGACGTGCTGGGCGCGGTGTTGGAACAGGCGGCGGGCGAGCCGTTGCCGCAGGTGTTCGAACACTGGGTCGCACAGCCGTTGAGGCTGGGCAATACCGGTTTTTACACCACCGATGCCGACAACCTGGCGACCGCTTATCACGATACCAGCGCCAGGCCGGAGCCGATACAAGAGGGGATGCGTCTGACGCTGCCGGAAGGTTTTGGTTTTGATATCGAACTGTCGCCATCACGAGCGCTTGATCCGTTGGCTTATGCCTCTGGTGGGGCCGGCATGGTCGGTGACGCCGACGACGTACTGCGGCTGGTGGAGACGCTGCGCACTGGCGGTGACGGCATTTTGCAGCCCGAGACCGTGGCGCTGATGCGTCAGCCGCACGTGGGGGCTGAAGCCGAGGTTCAGGGGCCGGGATGGGGGTTTGGTTTCGGCGGCGCGGTTCTTGCGGATGCGCAACTGGCGGCCACGCCGCAGCATAATGGCACCCTGCAATGGGGCGGCGTGTATGGTCACAGCTGGTTTTACGATCCGCAGGCGGCGTTAAGCGTGGTGGCGTTGACCAACACGGCGTTTGAAGGCATGAGTGGGCAGTATCCGCAGCAGATCCGCGATGCGGTGTACGGGATAGGGGCATAAAACCGGGGCTCCGTACAGGAGCCCCGGGGAACAACGATTTATTGCTTACTGTGCCGGTGCAGGAACTGCATCCTGAGCCGGTGCTTCATCTTCTGCCGGTGCACCCAGCAGGCCGAACATGCCGATGAACTCTTGCAGCGTCATTTTGTTGCCGTTCAGATCAACCTGGTTGTCGGCATAGTGGAAGCTGCTGCCAATCACGTCGTCTTTCAGGGTGGTCAGTTTGAACATCTGGCCCATCGCCGCCAGCCCTTGCACCTGTTGCTGTGCCAGCTTTTGCGCTTCTTCCGCGCTATAGCCTTGCAGCAATGCCGTCTGTGAGGTGGTTTCGGTGGCCATCGCGACCGGAATGCTCAGGCTTGCGTCCAGTTTTTTCACCGAACGGGCAATCAGCTGGTCCGGCGATTGTGCCGGGGAGCCGGCCTGCGCCGGATCGGTCAGGTCCAGATTCAGGGTAAAGGTGCTTTCACCCTTGCTGTTTTTCCAGCTCAGCGGCGCAATGCTGATGCTTGGATTGCCTTTCAGCAACAACGGCAGGTTTTGCAGCAAGATATCGGTGGTTTGCTGCTGGTAAGCGACCGGATCGACGGGTTGGCCCTGTTGCAGCATCGCCAGCGCCTGCTGGTTGTAACGGTCGGCAAACTCTTTCAGCGACTTGGCGTCCAGTTTGTCGATTTTCAGCGACAGCTTGCCGGAACCGAAGTCGCTGTTCTGGATCTTCAGCGCATCCATGGTGTAATCGATCTGGCCGTTCAGGTTGCTGTCTTTCTCGCCGAACTTGCTCGCCAGGTTAAAGCCGTCCAGCGTCAGGGTATCTTTGCCGTCAACGGCAACCTTGATCTGCTTCACCGCCATGTTCTGGTCGCCGAGGCTGAGATCGAACTGGCCGGCATGGGTCTGGCTCTTCAGCGTAGCGCCTTGCAAGGTAACCTGTTCGATCTGGCCGAATTGATTCGGGCCGCTGATCACGGCGCTGTCGCTGCCGGCATCCAGAGTGAAGGCCTTCATATCGCGCGAGACATCGGCATTGATGGTGGCACCGCTGAACTTCAGCGCCGATTTGTCTTTGGTGTATTCCAGCGGGATCACGTCGATGGCCGACGAGGTATCGCCGCTGTATGAAATGCGCGAGTCGGCGGTGAACAGCGACTTGCCTTTGGTAATGTCAAACAGCCCTTTGGTTGCCGGGGTGTTTTCCAGCTCGGTATGCACCGAGGCCATGCTCGGCAACAGATTGAATTTTTTCAGTTGGGCGAACGGGAAAGGGCCGTGATCGATGGTTTCCAGGAACGCCACTTCGTCGCCGGGCTTCAGTGCGGCATCGTCGGTGGTGACGCTGCCGTCGGCACGCAGCACATAACGGATTTTACTGCTGAAAATGCCGCGCTGGTAATTTTCATAACCCAGTTTGACACCGGCTTTCGGCAGGTAGGCTTTCAGTTGGCTGTTGGCGTTATCAACCACTTCACCCATCCGTTGCTCGATCAGTTTGCCGGTGTACCAGGAAGCCCCGGTCCATGCCGCGCCAAGAACCACAATGACGCTGACAGCGACTAACGATTTTTTCATAGTTCTGTTCATCCTTTATTAAGCCATCTGTTGCAAACAGATGGATGGGCAAGTTTGGGCCAACAAAAAAACGCCCGCAGGCGTTTAATTGTGAAGGTAACCCACTCTTTTTAGCAACTAATTTGCTGAAATTTACCGAGTGACTACGGCAACAGATTATAAACGCGCGCGATTCGGCCTGAACCGCTAACGCTGACCGGGGACTCGAAAGCGCCGATAAAGCCGGACTCACCCGGCTTCAACGCCAGTTGCTGCCCCTGTTTTTCCAGCACCGCTTCGCCTTCGACGCAGAACACGATGGCCGCGCTGTTTTGCGCCAGCGTCTGCGGTGTCGCGGAAAGATCGTGCAGCGAGAAGGCAAAATCCTCGACCGGGATCGGGAAGAACAGCTCATCGCCGCGTTTTTCCGGTTGGGTCAGCAGGCCGGAAACCGGCTGCGGACGGAACTGCAGGTTAGCCAGCAATTCAGGAATATCGATAAACTTAGGCGTCAGACCGGCGCGCAGCACGTTGTCCGAGTTGGCCATGACTTCCAGCGCCACGCCTTTCAGGTACGCATGCGGTGTTTCGGCATACAGGAACATCGCTTCGCCCGGTTTGAGCTGCACCACATTCAACAGCAGCGGCGAGAACAGGCCGCTGTCGTCCGGGTAGAAACCGGCGATAAAGCGCAGGGTATCCCAGGGTTCGCCTTGTTGGTTGTTCAGCGCGGCTTTCAGAACCCCGAGCGCCAGCGACTTCTGCTCACCGCTCATCGCCAGCAGGCTGGCAAACAGCGTTGACAGGTGCGCGACGTCCGGTTGTTGCAGGAAGGCGGCGATATCATGGTGTGCCCCGGCAATCGGCTGCAGCAGAGAAACGATGTCGGACAGCTCGCGAAAGCCGTTCATCGCCAGGAACGGGGTCAGCGCAAACACCAGCTCCGGTTTGTGGTTTGGGTCTTTATAATTGCGCTCGGCCGCATCCAGCGGAACGCCGGCGGCGTTTTCTTTGGCAAAACCGACAACGGCGGCGGACTTGCTGGGGTGCACCTGGATCGACAGCGGCTGATCGGCGCACAGTACTTTGAACAGGAACGGCAGCTCGCCAAAGCGGTGGGCAACGTCGGCGCCCAGCTGTTTGGGTTGGTCTTCATCAATGAGGTCGCGCAACGAGCGCAAATTGCCCTTGGCATCCGCCACGCGGGAGCTGCTCTTCGGGTGAGCGCCCATCCACAGCTCCGCCATCGGTTGCCCCTGCGGGTTGGCGATGCCATACAGCCGGGTTAAGGCGTCGTGACTGCCCCATGCATAGTTTTGCACTGCGTTGGTCATTTTTTGCATCTTGATAAACATCCTTTGCGTTCGCCGCCAAAGTGGCGGGGAGTAGCTGACTGATTATAAGGCTAAAACAAGCAGAATCTGCGCACTCATCATACGCTCATCCGATGGCGCTCAATCAGGTGCGCGATCAAACAAGGGGTGCACTTGCGTCCTTCAGAGGGTAAATAACATTTGCAACGCGCTGCTGTTCGGTATGGGCGAAGTATAACGTGATAACAATAAGCGTCACAAATGCCTCTGGCGGTTCGACGGGGTTGCAGGCGGGTAAAAAAACGCCGGTAGAAAGGGATTGTGAAGAGGGTGTTGCATCGGCAGGTTTTGCTCTGGCTATTAATGGAAACGTCAAATGCCATTTTGACGTTATTTCACACCGTTATATTTCAATGTGTGAATGTTGACGTGAATTATTACTCACTGAATATTTATATCATCATTATGTGGTTTTTTTTATTGGCAACCACACAAAGGGCTTAAATCGGAAAACAGTACCGTTCTACAGTGCAGGCAATTAAATGGATTCTTTTGATTATGGCTATTTAAACGCTGAGGCGCTGATGAAAAAATTACTACTGGTTTTGATTATGTGCACTTCCGGCGCCCATGCGGCTGTCGTTGTTACTCATGCTTATGGTTATGGCGTTCGTCGCCCGGTCGTGGTGGTGCCGGGCCCGACGATTGTCACTCCAGCGCCGGTTATCGTGGTGCCGGCGCCGGCGCCGGTTGCGGTCACCGCGGTACCGAGGGTAACTCTCCCCGTCGCGGCGGTCGGCGCAGGGATATATCGTCATAACGAACGGCAGGATGCTTATGATGAAATCAATCATCTGCAAGATGAAAGGATTAATGCCTACAATCAGCATCATCACTAAATAGTGACAGATTAGCGAAAATACCTGAACCGAGCGTCCGAGGGTGATTTTTATTGTATTGGCGCGTTAATGAAGCGCGGGCGGGGCACAGGAGGGGAACGGCAACGAAATAATAGCCATGCAATAAAAAGAAATGGAGGAAAAATGCTGTGAGGCAACTCTCTTAATGCGAATAGTTATTATGTCACTATACTGAATGGGCGTGCCGACGGGCTTGAGCGCGTTGGCGTAATCGTACATTTTTAGGAATTGTACTAAGGAGACAGTGATGGCAGCCGTTCGTATTGAAAAAGACTCCATGGGGCCCATCGACGTGCCGGCCGATCGGCTATGGGGCGCGCAAACGCAGCGTTCTCTGGCGCATTTTCGCATTTCTTCCGAAAAGATGCCGACGGCATTGATTCATGCACTGGCGCTGACCAAACGCGCCGCCGCCGGGGTAAATCGGGATCTGGGGCTGCTGCCTGCAGAACGCGCTGAAGCCATCATCAAGGCCGCCGATGAGGTGTTGGCGGACAAACACCCGGACGAATTCCCTCTGTCGATCTGGCAAACCGGTTCCGGCACCCAGACCAACATGAACATGAACGAAGTGCTGGCCAACCGCGCCAGCGAGCTGTTGGGCGGGGTACGCGGCGAAGAGCGGCGCGTGCACCCGAACGATGACGTCAACAAGAGCCAGAGCTCCAACGACGTGTTCCCGACCGCGATGCACGTGGCGGCGGTGATAGCGGTGCGCGAACATCTGATCCCCGAACTGAAAGTGCTGCACAAAACGCTGAGCGACAAAGCGGAAGCCTTCCGCGATATCGTCAAAATCGGCCGCACCCATCTGCAGGACGCCACACCGTTGACGCTAGGCCAGGAAATTTCCGGCTGGGCGGCGATGCTGCAACATAATTTGCAGCACATTGAAGCCAGCATTCCGCACATTTGCGAGCTGGCGTTGGGCGGCACGGCGGTGGGTACCGGTCTGAACACCCATCCTGAATATGCGGTGCGCGTCGCCAGGGCGCTGGCCGACTTGACCCGTCAGCCGTTCGTTACCGCACCCAACAAATTTGAAGCGTTGGCGACCTGCGATGCGTTGGTGCATGGGCACGGCGCGCTGAAAGGGCTGGCGGCCTCATTAATGAAAATCGCCAACGATGTGCGTTGGTTGTCCTCCGGCCCGCGCTGCGGCATCGGCGAAATTTCCATCCCGGAAAACGAACCGGGCAGCTCCATCATGCCGGGCAAGGTCAACCCGACCCAGTGCGAGGCGATGACCATGCTGTGCGCTCAGGTGCTGGGCAACGACGTGGCGGTGAATATCGGCGGCGCCTCCGGTAACTTTGAGCTGAACGTGTTCCGTCCGATGGTGATCCACAACTATCTGCAGTCTATCCGGCTGCTGGCCGACGGCATGCAGGGCTTTAATGAGCACTGCGCGGTGGGCATCGAACCCAACCGCGATCGCATTAGCCAGTTATTGAACGAATCTTTGATGCTGGTTACCGCTTTGAATACCCATATCGGCTATGACAAAGCGGCGGAAATCGCCAAGAAAGCGCATAAAGAAGGGCTGACGCTAAAAGCCGCAGCGCTGAAACTGGGTTACCTGACCGAGCAGCAATTCGATCAATGGGTGCGCCCGGAAGAAATGGTCGGCAGCATGAAGAAGTAACCTCCCACCTTTGATCGTCACCAAGGGGCGCAGTTCATTCATGACTGCGCCCCTTTCAGTATCAGCGTAAAGCGTCGAGCACCGGCAGCAGCTCCAGCGGATCTGGCCGACGGGTGTAATCGGCATTCACTTCGGCATAAAGGATTCGGCCATCCTGGGCGATGACATAGCGTGCCGGCATCGGGAGCGTGCCGCTGTCGTCCTGATTTAACCGGGTTAAATCGAGATTGAGTCGGTTGAGATACAGGTCGCGCAGATTGTCCGGCAGCCTGTAACGTAGCCCGAAAAGGGCGGCCAGTTGATTGCCGTGATCGCTAAGCAAAGGAAAGGTGAGCGCATTGTCGCGGATTGATTGGCGGTTGCCGCGCGTCGTCTGGGGGGAAATGGCCACTAGCTGCGCCTGGCGAGATTTCAATTCCGGCTGAGCGGCTTCCAGAGCCTGTAGCTCGATGTTGCAGTAAGGGCACCACGCGCCGCGAAAGAAGCTGATAATCAACGGCCCATTCACCAGAAGATCGTGGGAAGACAAGCGCGTATTGTCCGCATCCGGTAACTCAAACGCGGGGGCTGTATCCCCGCATTTCAACGCTCGTGCAGCGGTGCCCGTGGCGTTAAGTTCATTTATTGCGCGGCGCATCAGCTCATGATCCTGCGCTGCCAGCGTAAAGGGCAATTTACCGGCTTCAAATTCAGCCTTGAAAGCGTCGAATTTGTCCTGAAGTTTCATCATGGCTCCTGTTGGGGGCTTATTATCGCCATCTTGCCCATTCCTTAACGGCCAGTGTAGACTGCCAAAAACGCTAATGGTTATTCCCTTAAGGAATGATGTGGGCAAATTTTCTGATTTGGAAACCTTTATCTGCGTGTGCGAAACGGAGTCCTTCACCGCCGCCGCCCGCAGATTGAACGTAGGGCAACCGGCGGTTTCAAAAACCGTGGCCCGGCTCGAGCAACAGTTGAATACGCGATTGATGCTGCGTTCTACGCACGGGCTGCGGCCCACGGATGCCGGCCAACAACTTTATCAACGGGCGAAACGTATCCTGAATGAACTGGCGGAAACGGAATCCTTGGTTCGGGAAGGTGGGGCTGGCCTAAGCGGCAGGCTGCGGGTCTCCTCTGCGGCGGTATTTGCCCGAATAGTCGCTTTGCCCGATTTGACCGCCTTTCTGCAAGCCAATCCTCGTTTGGGCATCGATCTGTTGCTGGATGACGGCAACCTGTCACTGATAGAGGAAGGTGTGGATATCGCGCTTTGCACCGGTAGCCTGGACGACTCGTCCTTTACCGCTCGCAAGTTGGGTGAAATAGAGCAGTGCGTCATGGGGACCCCAGCTTACTTTTCCTCCGCAGGCGTTCCTTTGCGGCCCGAAGATTTGGCGCAGCATGAAATGGTGGTCTATCAACGCCGCAGCGGCGCTGAAAATTGGTCATTCAGCCGGCATGGGGAAACCCGCGCGCTGCGTTTACAGGGGCGAATGCGGGTCAATGCCGCCGAATGCTTGCGCGAGTTGGTGCTGTCTGGATTTGGCGCCACCGTGGCCGGCGAAGGGCTGTTTCGCAGTGAATTGCAAAGTGGGGCCGTTATGAAGGTCCTGACCGACTGGCAATTGCCGCCGTTAGAACTCTGGGCCGTTTTTCCTGGCGGCCATTTCGCTCCCGCCAAAGCCAGGGCATTCGCCGATGTAGTCCAGCAAGCCTTGTGCAGGGAGCCATGACATGTCACGTACCGAACGTTTACTGGATCTGATGCAGATCCTGCGGCGTCATCGTTATCCGGTCGCCGGCCATGCGCTGGCGCAGGAAATGAACATCAGCATGCGTACGCTGTACCGCGATATCGCCACGTTGCAACAGCAGGGGGCGGAGATCGTCGGGGAGGCGGGGGTGGGTTATGTGTTGCGGCCCGGTTTTATGCTGCCGCCGCTGATGTTTTCGCCGCAGGAAATCGAAGCGCTGGTGCTGGGAATGCGCTGGGTGGGGCGGCGTGGCGACACCCAATTGGCCGGCGCGGCGAATAATGCGCTGGCGAAAATTGCCGACGTTCTGCCCGCCGCGCTACGCGATGAGTTGGAAGCCAACACCTTGTTGATTGGGCCGATAGACGTGGCTCAGGTGGCGGACGAAACGGTGATGCTGATCCGCGATGTTATCCGCCAGGAGCGCAAGCTCGCCGTAAATTATTGCGATCTTGCCGGTAAAATCAGCGAACGCATTTTGTGGCCGTTCGCGCTTGGCTATTTTGAACAGGCGCGCATGCTGGTCGCCTGGTGCGAGCTGCGCCAGGAGTTCCGCCATTTCCGCCTCGATCGTATCCGTCTGGCTACGCCGCTGGCGCAGTGCTACCCACGCGGCCGCCGCGTGCTGTTGAAAGAGTGGTATGAAATTCAAGGCATTACTCCCCAGTAAACAATAATCACTACTGCCAAAAACTGTCAGCAGGGCGGGCTAATTTATCGCTATCGGGAACCGCCGGTTCCCTTCAGCCATGAGGACAGTCTGATGACAACCCCAAACATGACTCTGCTTTACGTCGATAGCCCGGAAAAAAGCGTCGTTTTCTATCGCCGGTTACTGGGGCGGGAGCCGGTGGAGCTTTCACCCACCTTCGCGCTGTTTGTACTGAGTAACGGCTTCAAACTGGCGATGTGGTCGAAGCATACCGTAGAACCGGCCGCAACGGCTGCCGGTGGTGGTGGTGAGATTGGTTTTCTGTGCGAGCACCCGCAGCAAGTAGACGCGCTTTGTCAGCAGTGGCGTGAGCTGGGGGTGGAGATTATCCAGCAACCGGTGTCGCTCGATTTCGGTTATACCTTCGTCGGCACCGATCCGGACGGCCACCGCCTGCGGGGCTACGCGCTCAGCCTGTAGGTGCGTCGGTATACAGATGTAGCCGTTTGACCAGTAACCGCAGCGGTTTGGCATCCGGTTTGTACTTGTGCTTGACCGTTGCGGCGTCGTAATTAAGCAGTTCGCCAATCTTCGGCACCTGCGCGCCGCTTTCCTCCTGGCACAGGGCGATCAGCGGCAGCGGACAGGGGTGTTGCACCTGTTTTTGCTGCTCCTGATACCACACCCGGGCGATTGGTTGTACCTTCACCGGGCGTTTGATTTTCAGCACCGCCTGTTGCGGCAGGCGGCTGACGTCATCGATCTCGCGGCTAACCAATTCTGCCCACTGCTCGCGAGGATGTGGCGGCACTGCGCGCCCGGCCTTCAGGCTCTTTTCCAACTGAGCCAAGACATCGTCGCGTTTCACGTTTTTGATAATGTGTTTATTGGCCCAGCCGAAGCGGACCGAATCAGGATTGCTCAGGGCGGTGATGGCGCGATAGGCGCTGAGGGTGATCAGGCCATGCAGGTGAGTGTGGACGAAATCAAACCGCTGCTCCGGCGCCAGGCCCGACTCGACGGTGATAATCTGCTCCAGTTCGGCCTTCAGCCGATTAATCAGGGCGATCTGCGCCTGCAATGCCTGGTATTGCGGCAATTCCACGGCCAGACAGATCACGCCGGGCAAGCGTACCGCCGCCTTGCTGCTGACGTTGTGTTTATTGTGATGGATAAACAGCCGTTGGTAGTGTTCCAGTGCGAGGTCGCGCGCCGCCTGGCCGACATGCTGCTCGACGGCGATTTGCTCCACCGCAGCGTGCTCTTTGCCTTTCTCTATTTCCGGCAGGCTGAACACCCGTGCCGCCAGCAGCCGCAGCGGGAGGATCTGCTGGTGGAGCGCGGCCAGAGCCTGCTCCAGCTCGGTGAAACACGCATTCATCCTGCCGATTAGACCGTATTTATCCATCATTCACCTCTTTTTTAGTTACAACATACAATAAGAGAACGGCAAACGAAAGGGCAACCTCGGCCACAGTGATAACACCAGGCCCCCAGTGGTCCAGCCTGGCAGGGGAATTAAGGCTGCCGCCTGTTTCTGCGTACAGGCAGGCGGCAAGGAGAGGGGTCAGACGCGCGCCGCTTCCGGCAGTTTTTTCAGATAGTGCACTACCAGCAGAGCCAGCAACAACATCACGCTGATAAACGCCACCACACCGTTCCAGCCGAAACTGTGCCAGAACACGCCGCCGAGCGTACCGGCGACGCTGGAACCGACGTAATAGCAAAACAGATAAAGAGAAGACGCCTGGCCTTTGGCGCGCCGCGCCCGGCGGCCGATCCAACTGCTGGCAACCGAATGGGCGGCAAAGAAACCGGCGGTAAACAGCATCATGCCGATAAAAATAACCGTTACCGGTGCCAGTGCGGTAATCAGGATACCAATCAGCATAATCAGGATCGAAGCCAGCAGAACCGGGCCACGGCCGAAACGAGATGTCATTGCGCCAGCTTTCGGTGAGCTGTAAGAGCCGGTCAGATACACCACCGACAACAGGCCGACAATCGCCTGGCTGAGGTGATAAGGATCGGACAGCAGGCGGTAGCCAATGTAGTTGAACAGGGTGACAAAGCTGCCCATCAGCAGAAAACCTTCGGCAAACAGCAGCGGCAGGCCCTTGTCGTGCCAATGCAGCCTGAAGTTAATCAGCAGGGTACGCGGGCGCAGCGAACTGGCGCGAAAATGCGTAGACGCGGGCAGAATACGCCAGAACATGCAGGCTGCGGCCAGCGCGAACAACCCGATCACCGCCAGCGACACGCGCCAGGAGAAGAAATCGGTCAGCACCCCGGTTACCAGGCGGCCGCTCATGCCGCCGATGGAGTTGCCGCTGATGTAAAGCCCCATCGAAAAGGCGACAAAGCTGGGGTGGATTTCTTCGCTAAGGTAAGTCATGCCAACGGCGGCCACGCCGCTCAGCGACAGCCCAATCAGTGCGCGCATCAACAAGATACCGTGCCAACTGGTCATAAAGGCGCAAATCAGGGTGCATATTGCCGCCAGCAACAGCGCCACCACCATCACCGATTTACGGCCGATGGCATCGGACAGCGGGCCGGTAAACATCAGGCCGAGTGCCAGCAGGCCGGTGGACGCCGACAGCGACAGGCTGCTTTCCGCCGGCGAGATGCCAAAGTCTTGCGACAGAACCGGCAGGATCGGCTGCACGCAGTACAGCAGGGCGAAAGTAGCCAACCCGGCGGAAAACAGCGCCAGAGTAACGCGCATAAACTGCGGCGTTCCGCGCTCGATGTAAGGGAGTTTATTCAGGGTGGAGCGTTTGGCTTTTGGCGCAGCAGCCGCATCGTCGTTGGCGGCCAGCGTCGACGGCATACTAGCCGCAGAACGCACAGGGGTTGTCACAGTCTTTCCTTACCGAACGTCGGGAGGTTTAAATCAGCACATCATGGGTTAACAAAATGATAGGGAGAGCTCAATTTTTTGTCTAATATATTAATAATTAAAATTAAGACGTTTAAAGTATGAATATCGAACTGAGACACCTGCGCTATTTTGTCGCCGTGGCGGAAGAATTGCATTTCGGTCGTGCGGCGGAACGTCTGCGCATTTCGCAACCGCCGCTCAGCCAGCAAATCCAGGCGTTGGAGGAAATGGTCGGCGCGCGTTTGTTGGCGCGCAACAACCGCAATGTCAGCCTGACGCAGGCGGGGGAAATGTTCCTGAAAGAGGCTTATCAGGTGCTCGATCAGGTCAGCCGTGCGGCGGAGAAGGCCGCGCGACTGGAGCGTGGCGAACTGGGCGAGTTGACCATTGGTTTCACCTCTTCGGCGCCGTTTATCAGCGTGGTATCGCGCAGTTTGCGAGCTTACCGCCAACAGCACCCGCACGTGCATATAAAAATGCGTGAAGTGAATACCAAGCAACAGATCGAACCGCTGCTCAACGGTGAGCTGGATCTGGGCGTGATGCGCAATACGCGCTTGCCGGAGGTGCTGAAGCATCAATTGTTACTGTGCGAGCCACTGGTCGCGGTGGTGCCGGAAGGGCATCCGCTGACCCATGTTGCGCCCGGCACCTTGCGTTTTCAGCATCTGGCGGAAGAACCTTTTGTGTTTTTCTCGCGAGAGGTAGGCACGGCGCTGCATGACGAAATCCTGTCGCTGTTGGCCAAAGCGGGGATCACGCCTTATATCACCCAGGAAGTCGGTGAAGCGATGACCATCATCGGTCTGGTGTCTTCCGGGCTGGGTATTTCTATTTTGCCGGCGTCTTTTGGCCGGGTGAAAGTCGATGGGGTGAAATACCTGCCGCTGGAGGAACCGGAGGCGATGACCGAAGTCTGGTTGGTGCATCACCGCCAAAGGGCGCTGACCGCAGCGGCCAAATCGCTGATGGCACTGTTGCTGCCGTGACGGAGTGCTGCGCAAATAAAACGCAATCCGCAGCGAAAGCGGGGCGAATTTGTGCGGCAAATCACATAACGAATCAAATAGTTGACGCTGTATTACAAAAGCCCCACCATAGCCTCTAGTCTTTATTTAGAAGCGCGAAAAATAGTAGGAGCAGGTTTGTGATTGCTGTTGGGCAGCCTGGGCATATCGATCAAATCAAACAAACAAATGCAGGGGCAGTTTATCGGTTAATCGATCAACTGGGCCCAATTTCGCGCATCGAACTGTCAAAACGCGCGCAGCTCGCCCCCGCCAGCATCACCAAAATCGTGCGTGAGCTGCTGGAAGCGCATCTGGTTAAAGAAAACGAATATCAGGAAGTCGGCAGCCGTGGGCGGCCGGCGGTCGGGCTGGTGCTGGACACCGAAGCCTGGCATTACCTTTCCGTTCGTATCAGCCGCGGCACCATTACGCTCGCGCTGCGCGATCTCAGCAGCAAACTGGTGGTGGAAGAGCTGTTGCCGCTGGATGCCGAACACCCTGAACCGCTGCTAAAACGCATTCTCAGTGAAGTTGACCAATTTTTTATCCGCCATCAAAGCAAACTTGAGCGGCTGACGGCGATCGCCATTACGCTGCCGGGCATGATTGATGTGGCCTCCGGCGTGGTGCACCGTATGCCGTTTTACGATGTCGTGGACATGCCGCTGGGGCCCGCGCTGGAAACCCGCACCGGGCTGCCGGTCTACCTGCAACACGATATCAGCGCCTGGACCATGGCCGAAGCGCTGTATGGCGCCTCGCGCGGCAGCCAGAACGTGATTCAGGTGGTGATCGACCACAACGTCGGGGCGGGTGTGATCACCGGCGGGCGGGTGCTGCACGGCGGCAGCCATAGCGTGGTAGAGATTGGTCATACGCAGGTCGATCCTTACGGTAAACGCTGTTACTGCGGCAACCACGGTTGTCTGGAAACCGTCGCCAGTATTGAAAATATCCTGGAGATCGCCCAGCAGCGTCTCGCGACCTCCATGAGCTCCAGCCTGCACGGTGCGCCGCTGACGGCTGAATCCCTGTGCGATGCGGCGCTGGCGGGCGATCAACTGGCCAAAGACATCATCCTCGGCGTGGGTCACAGCGTGGGGCGTATCCTGGCGATCATGGTCAACTTGTTCAACCCTGAAAAAATCCTGGTCGGTTCACCGCTGAATCGCGCGGCGGAAATCCTGCATCCGGCCATCGCCTCTTGCATTCGTCAGCAGTCGTTGCCGGCTTACAGCGACCATGTACAGGTGGAGTCTACTCAGTTCTTCAACAAGGGCACCATGCCCGGCGCTGCATTGGTGAAGGAAGCCTTGTACAACGGTTCGCTGTTGGTGCAACTGTTGCAAGGGTAGCATCAGTAATACTTATCGTTTAACGACAAAAGATTGCGCTACCTCAAGCCCTGTGCGTTCAGCATCCCCTAGAATTTTCCCGTTCGTCTCCTTCGCCTTAATGCGGCGATATTTGGATTCATGGAGCATTTCGGGGCAATTAAAACATGTTAAAGCGTTTATTTGTAACAGGCACGGATACCGACGTTGGTAAAACCGTGGTTTCCCGCGCCTTGCTGCAGGCGCTCGCCGCGCAGGGCCGTTCGGTAGCCGGCTATAAGCCGATCGCGGCGCGTTGTCAGGAAACCAGCGAAGGCATTCGCAATAAAGACGCTTTGGTTTTACAGGCGTCTTCGACCTTGCCGCTGTCGTACGAGGAAATTAATCCCATCACCTGTCTGGATGAGGTGTTTCACGCCCATGCCACCGAGGATATCAACTACGGCGTGATGAGCAGCGGGTTGCAAAGTTTGTCCGCCAGAGCCGACACCGTGGTCGTGGAGGGCAGCGGCGGTTGGCGTGTGCTGATGAACGATCTGCGTCCCTACGCCGAGTGGGTGATCCAGGAGCAATTGCCGGTGGTATTGGTGGTGGGAATCAAGCTGGGCTGCGTCAGCCACGCCTTGTTAACGGCGCAGTCGATCATTAATGACGGCTTACCTTTGTTGGGATGGGTGGCGAACCGGATTAACCCGGGGCTGGCGCATTACGCAGAAACCATTGAAGCCTTGCGTCAACGCATCCCTGCGCCGCTGTTGGGCGAAATCCCTTATCTGCCGCGCGCCGAGCAGCGCGAACTGGCGCACTATCTTGATATCTCCGCGCTGTTGAACCGTTAGGCGTTGTGATAGACCGACACTGAGCGCAAGCCGCGCGATACGGTGGTGGCGATCACGCAGGCCAGCAGGATACCGGGCAACAAGGTGTATTCGCCGGTCATCTCAAACACCATCAGTGCAGCCATGATCGGCGCGTGAGTGGTGGCGGCCAACAGGGTCGCCATGCCGGTCAACGCCATCAGCAAGGGTACGGCCGCGCCGAGTTCGGGCCAGGTGGCGCACAGTTGCCCAACCAGCGAGCCCAGCGCAGCCCCGACAAACAGCGTTGGGGTGAACACGCCGCCGGGCGCGCCGGAACCGCTGCTGGCAAGCACCGCCAGCAGTTTGCAGATCAAAATGGCGCCGACCAGCAATACGCCGGGTGGCGCGCTGAGCAGAGACTGCACCACGCTGTAGCCATTGCCCCACACTTCAGGAAACAGCAGCGACAGTAAACCAACAATGAATCCGCCCAACGCCAGTTGTAGCGGCGGCGCCAGGCGCAGCGAGCGGAACGCATGGCCGGAAGCCGACATCGTCCACAGGAACAGCGGGCCGCAGATACCGGCCAGTATCCCGAGCAGCGCCATCAACAGATATTGCACCGGCCAGGGCGCAGGCAGCGGTTCCACCAGATACAGCGGCGCCTGGCCACCGTTGAGCAAATTAGTCACCAGCAGCGCGCTGACGGCGGAAATCACCACCGGGCCGAGCGAAGCCAGCATCAGAGTGCCAAACAGAATTTCGGCGATAAACAGGCTGCCCGCCAGCGGCGCGTGATAGGCGCTGGCCATACCGGCGGCCGCACCGCAGGCCACCCACAGTTTCCACTCTTTCTCATGGGTGAAACGCTGGGCAAATACCGATCCCACCAGCGCCGCCAGCAGGATCATCGCGCCTTCGCGGCCGATGGCGCTGCCGCTGGACACCACCAGCAATGAAGCCAGGCATTTCACCAGGCTGGCGCTGACATCAAGCCGCCCGTCGCCGGTTTCTATCGCTTCCATATAATCGGTGGGCGCTATTTGCCGCTGATGCTGATAACGCTGATAAACCCACAGCAACAAACCTGCCGCCAGGCCGCCCAGGGCCGGCGTCAAGGCTCTGCGCCAGCCCGGTAATGCCGCGGCGGCGGCCACCAGGCTGTCATCTTCGTGATCGAGCAACGCCCACTCCAACCCGAGCATGGCGCGGTGAAACAGCCAAACGACCAACGCGGCGGCAATGCCCAGAAAGATGGCGGTAAACAGGCGGCGCAGCAGGGCGCGATAGTGATGCAAGTGGACCCATCGTTTCATGAGGCGGTAAAATCGTGAGAAAAATGAAAGGTTCAGTTGGGCATTGTGCTTGCCGGTCCGGCCGAAGGCCAGAGAATCTTTTTAGATTCTCCGCTGGGATCGTGGTTTCAACGGCGAAACGATAAATCCCGTTGATTTACGGTTACGTTGTCACCAAATGTTCAAATGATGCGTTTTTCGCCATTGAAAACAGGGAAGTAGACACAGCTTACGGCAGCGTTTAACCCGGCGGGTATAATTTGATGACAATAAAAATCCAGAGCCAAACAACGCTATGACTAATAACGACTCATCTGCACCCCTCGCTCATCGCCCGCTGATTCTGATCGCCTGCATGCTGGCAATGTTTATGTCAGCCATCGAGGCGACCATCGTCGCCACGGCGATGCCGACCATCATTGGCGATCTCGGCGGTTTCTCGCTGCTGGGCTGGGTCTTTGCGGTCTATTTGCTGGCGCAGGCCATCACCATTCCGATCTATGGCCGGCTGGCGGATCTATTGGGCCGCAAGCGGGTATTTTTCTTTGGCGCATCGCTGTTTTTACTGGGCTCGGTGTTGTGCGGTTTTTCGCCCAACATGTACTGGCTGATTGGTTTTCGGCTGTTGCAGGGGCTGGGCGCCGGGGCGATTATGCCGATTGCGACCACCATTATCGGCGATATCTACAGTGCGACCGAGCGGCCGAAGGTCATGGGCTATCTGTCCAGCGTGTGGGGCGTGTCGGCAATCATCGGTCCGCTGCTGGGGGCGTTTATCGTCCAGCATTTGCCTTGGGCGCTGGTGTTCTGGGTCAACTTGCCAATCGGCCTGCTGGCGATGTTTTTCCTCGGCCGTTATCTGCCTTCCAGTAAACAGGTGCGAAAACACGCGCTGGATCTGGCGGGCACGGCGTGGCTGACGCTGTTTGTCGCGGCGCTGCTAATGTCGCTGCTGCAGGCGGAAAGTTTGGGGTGGTGGGTGTTACCGCTGTTGTCGCTGGCGGCGGTTTCGCTGATGCTGCTGATCCGTCAGGAACGCCGCGCGCCAGAGCCGCTGTTCCCGCTGGCATTATGGCAAAGCCGGGTGATTGTGGCCGGCAATATTGGCGGGGTGGTGATCGGTGCGGCGATGATGGGGATCAGCGCTTTTCTGCCGACTTTTATTCAGGGCGTGATGGGCGGAACGCCGCTGGAAGCCGGAACCACGCTGGCGCTGATGTCGATCGGTTGGCCGCTGGCCAGCACCCTGAGCGGGCGGCTGATGTTGATGACGTCTTACCGTACCACCGCGTTGCTGGGGGCGCTGTTGCTGGTCGCAGGCGGGTTGATCTTATTGCTGCTGCAGCCGAACGGCGGTCTGTTGTGGGGGCGGTTGGCGGCCTTTATGGTGGGCGCCGGCATGGGGTTGTGCAACACCACGTTTCTGGTTTCAGTGCAAAACGCCGCGCATCACAGCATTCGCGGCATAGCCACCGCCTGTACGGTCTTCACCCGGATGATGGGGTCGGCCATTGGCACCGCTATTCTGGGCGCAACGTTGAACCTTAACTTGCAGTATCGTCTGCCGCAAACCGCCGATCCGGTGCAGCAACTGATGGAGCCGGCGGTGCGTGGCGCAATGACGCCGGAAAAGCTGGCCGATATCATTCAGCAGGTAGCCGCTTCGTTACATTGGGTGTTTTTGGTTTCCGCACTGATTTCGTTGCTGGCGCTGGCGGCGGCGATGTTGATTCCCGCACGGCATAGGCCGCAAGGCGAGGGTGAAGAGGCGGAACAGGCGTAAAAAAGGAAAGGGCGCGGTTGCGCCCTGAGCTGCAGTTATTGTGCGGTTTTGGTGTCTTGGCTGGTGCCGGTCTGAGCCGCGTCACCGTTGTCGTCGCCGTTGCTCAGGCGGGTGTAGACAATTTTCTGGGTGTCGTTTTCGCAGTGACCAACGACCAATCCGCCAGCCTGTTGAGTCTGGTCATTGGGCACGATGTCCAGCTTGAAGCCGGATTCCGGTACGCCATTTTTGACAATTTTCTGTGAAATGTCCGCCTTCACGCTTTCGCATGAAGCCAAGGCTGCCAAGGGGGCTGCGGTTAGCAGCAGTGCACCCAGGATAAGCGCTTTTTTCATCAATTCGTCCTTATTTGAGCATGAGCTTCCTTTGTCACAATAGCAGCAATGGCGGCGGAGGTTAACGTTCGCCGCTTGCTGCGGCGTGATTAAGGATTAATCTGACGACCGGTCTGGCGATCCAGACACTTGCGGGTGTTCGGTTCCCAATAGGCGTTAACGTTCAGGCTGTCGTCGCAGCGGTCTTCGTTATCAATCGCCTTGTCTACCTTGTCGAACTCTTTCTCCACACGGGTGTTGACCTTATGGCGCAGAGATTTGGTGTCGTTAAACTGTTCTTTACTCTGGCGTGCCGCTTCGGTGCTCATGGCGCCGCTGTTGCTGCCATCGACAGTGACGCAGGTGCTGCCCTGAGTGCAGGTGGCAGCCAACGCCGGAGCCTGCCAGGCACCCATCAACATCAGCATGGCGACCGGCAGCATCCCGCGCAGCAGTCGTTGAGTAGAAAGTGTTTTCATCGTTTCATCCTTATGAGTTAGTGTTGCCGAAAGAAGGTAACACTGGCTTAATCTCGCCCTCAGGCGTGGCAATAAATATACCACCGAGCCTTGATGCTGCACCAGCCAAGCACCGCTTCGTTTACTTTATAGAGAGAAAATCGTTACCCATGTTAAAGACTACCCTGCTATTTTTCGCCACCGCGTTAGCCGAAATTATAGGCTGCTTCTTGCCTTACCTGTGGCTGAAAAAAAACGCCGGCGTTTGGTTATTGCTGCCGGCGGCGGCCAGTTTGATGTTGTTTGTCTGGCTGTTGACGCTGCACCCGGCCGCCAGCGGGCGAGTCTATGCGGCTTATGGCGGTGTCTATGTGGCAACGGCGCTGCTGTGGTTGCGGGTGGTGGACGGGGTTAAGCTGTCGGCGTTGGATTGGCTGGGCGCCGGGGTGGCGCTGGCGGGGATGTTGATTATCGTTTCAGGCTGGCGTGCCGCCGGATAACCCGGCGGCACGGGAAAAATCAGGACTCGCGGTGGATGTTCAACCCGGCGAAGGACTGGCTGACCGGCATGATTTCCAGCGTATTGATATTGACGTGGGCTGGCAGGGTCGCAACCCAGAACACCGACTCGGCGATATCTTCCGGCGTTAGCGCATTGGCACCGTCGTAGATCTTGTCAACTTTGCCATCGTCGCCTTTGAAGCGCACGTTGGAGAACTCGGTACCGCCCACCAGGCCAGGCTCAATGTCGGTGACGCGGATACGCGTGCCGTGCAGATCGGCCCGCAGACCCAGGCTGAACTGTTTGACGAAAGCCTTGGTCGCGCCGTAAACGTTGCCGCCGGCATAGGGCCAGTTGGCGGCGACGGAGCCGATGTTGATCACATGGCCGATATTGCGTTCAACCATCGCTGGCAGCAGGGCGCGAGTCATATTGACCAGGCCTTTGGTGTTGGTATCGATCATGGTATCCCAGTCGTCGGCGTCGGCTCTGTGCGCCGGCTCCAGCCCCAACGCCAGGCCGGCGTTATTCACCAGCACGTCGATTTGGCGCAGCGTTGCAGGCAATTCGTCGATCACCTGCTGAATAGCGGCGCGGTTGCGTACGTCCAGGCGGACGATATGCAGCGCGTCACCCAGTTCGTCTTTCAACTCTTCCAGACGTTCAACGCGACGCCCGGTGGCAATCACCTGGTGGCCTTCGCGGATAAAGCGTCGTGTGATAGCCTCGCCAAAACCTGATGTGGCGCCCGTGACAAAAATGATCATGTGACTGTTCCTCAAGTGTTTATACCCTACATGCTATTAGGATTAGCATAATCCCACATCAAGTGGCAGCGGTTATCTGCATGTGCGGTAAAAAACAGTCATCGAGCGGGCAAACGGGCAGTTTTCGGTCAGTTGGCAACGAAGGGATAAGGCCGGGCCGCTAAACGATGATCAAGGGGGCGGCCCGGTAAAACGTTTAAAGCTGTGGCGGGACGTGGTAGACCACGCAGTCGTATTTGGTGTTTTCGCGCCGGCCGGCTACCACGCCGCCGAGGGATTCAGCGATGCGTCGGCTGGGGGTGTTTTGCTCTGCCACCGGGTAGATAAAGTGCTGCGGCCGGTAGCGCTCACTGGCCCAGACCGCCATGGCGTGGACAATTTCGCGGCCATAGCCGTGGCCCTGCTGAGTCTCTTTCACCCAAATGCCCAGTTCCGGCGTTTGGCTGTGCAGATCGTGTGCGCCGCCCATGCCGACAAACTTTTTACCGTCGCGCAGACGGGCAACAAAAATCACTTCCTCGCCTTCACGGATCAGCGGTAACCAGGCTTGCCAGACGTTGGCGAAGGCCTCCGGCGACGCCTCCGGTTCAAAATTCATAAAGCGCGTCAGCGTAGGGGTAATCGCCTGGTAAACCTCGTCGGCGTCTGCTGCGGTAAATGGAGCAATCAACAACCGGTCGGTGTTAAGGCGGCACTGAGAAAGGTCACTGTGAATCATTCTTATTACCTCGCTTTTCAGGCCAAAACGGCAAAAAATCCGCGCCCGTCAAAACGGGGCGGATCATCGATATTACGTTGATTAGCGGCAGATGCGACTTATTTTTGCGGCAGGTGCGGAGCCAACAGCAGCAGGTCGGCCGCCGACAGACGGTCCGGCGCGGTGGCGGCCTGGTGCCAATAAGGATAAATCAGTGGCGGGCGGCTCACTTCCTCCAGCCGCTGAAGGTCCTCCTCATTCAGGTGCAGATTGGCCGCTTGCAGGTTGTCTTGCAGTTGGGTGTCGTTGCGCGCACCGATCACCACCGAGGTGATGGTAGGCCGCGTCAGCAGCCAGGCCAGGGCGACTTGAGCCGCGGACACACCGTGCGACCGGGCGATATCCACCAGCACGTCGACGATATCGTACAGCCGTTCCTCGTCGCGCACCGGTGGCTCGCCCCAGTTGGCCAGGTGGCGGGTGCCTTCCGGCGCAGGCTGATTGCGGCGGTATTTACCGGAAAGCAGACCGCCGGCCAGCGGGCTCCACACCAGGACGCCGACGCCCTGATCCGCTGCGATCGGCAGCAGTTCATACTCTGCCTCGCGGGCCTGCAGCGTGTAATGAATCTGCTGGCTGACCGGGCGCACCAGGCCCAGGCGTTCGGCGGCGCCCAGGTGTTTCATCAGGTGCCAGCCGGAAAAATTGGACACGCCGACGTAACGCACCTTGCCGCTGCTGACCAGATGCTCCAGCGCGCGCAGGGTCTCGTCAACCGGCGTCAGGCCGTCCCATTCATGCAATTGATACAAGTCGAGATAGTCGGTGTTCAACCGCCGCAGACTGGCTTCGCAGGCGCGGATCAAATGATGGCGAGACAGCCCCGCGTCATTCGGGCCGGCGCCCATGGGGAAGCGGGCCTTGCTGGCGACCAGGACCTGCTGGCGTTTTTTGCCCAGCGCCTGGCCCAGGATCTCTTCCGCCTTGCCGGCGGAATAGACATCGGCGGTATCGAACAGGTTGATGCCGGAGTCGATACAGCGGTCTATCTGGCTGCGGGCTTCGTCAACGCCGGTATCGCCGGTTTTGGCGAATTTGCCTGCGCCGCCAAAGGTCATGGTGCCGAGACTCAGCGCCGAAACTTTCAGGCCGGAATGGCCAAGCTGACGGTATTGCATCGTTTAACTCCTTGCCTTGGTTGCCACGGATTCATCAGCGCCAGCCGGTGCCGACGAAGGGGATTTTTTCCGGCGGACTTCGCTGCCGGCATCGGGATTCAACGTCAGACTGTCTGCCACCGCCAACAGGGCGATAACGCCGATAACGCCAAACGCCAACTGGAAATCGACCAGCGGCAGGCGACCGGCCGACGGCGGTATCAGCATTTCCCCCAACCGCAGCGCCAGCGCACCGATGGCGATGCCCAGGCCGCTGCCCAGTTGCTGCGATACGGTGAACAGGGTATTGGCGCCGCCCATCTGCGGCTGCGGCACTTCGGAAAATGCCAGCGTATTCAGCGCGGTGAACTGCATGGAACGCGTCAACCCGCTGACGAACAGCAATGCCACAATCAGCCAGGTTGGGGTTTGGGGCGTCAGCAGCGCGCAGGCAAAAATGGTGGCGGCGTTCAGCAGCCCATTCACTACCAGCGTGGTGCGAAAACGGAAACGATAGAGCACGGCAGAGGTAAAAGGCTTCATCGCCAGATTCCCGGCAAACACCGCCAACACCAATAGCCCGGCGTCGAAGGCGTTGAGGCCAAAGCCGATCTGGAACAACAGCGGCAGCAAGAAGGGCACGGCGCCAATGGCGATGCGGAACAAGGCGCCACCCCAAATAGTGACGGCGTAACTTTTTATTCGCATTGCCCACAGAGTGATCAACGGGTGCGCGGTGCGTTTGGCATGGCGCACCGCCAGCGCGCCCAGCGCCAGGCTGCCGAGGATGCACAGTAGCGGCACCAGCCAGGAGAGCTGCGGGTGATTGATCAGGTCCAGGCCAAACATCAGGCCGAAGCAGGCGATGCCGGTTAGCACGAAGCCGATGGCGTCAAAGGGCACGCCTTTCTGCGGCGCTTCTTGTGGTATCAACCGCCAGGCCAGCCACAGCGCGGCGACGCCCAGCGGCACGTTGAGCAGAAAAATCCAGTGCCATGACGCGTAGGTGGTAATAAAACCGCCGACCGGCGGGCCAAGGATGGGTGCCACCAGCCCCGGCCAGGTAATGGTGGCGATAGCTTTTATCAGATCCGGTTTGGCGGTATTGCGCAGCACCACCAACCGGCCGACCGGCACCATCAGCGCGCCGCCAAAGCCTTGCAGAATGCGGGCTGCGGTAAAGGTGGGCAGGTTAACGCTGGCGGCACACAGCACCGAGGCCAGGGTAAAAATCATCACTGCGGCGGCAAAGATATTGCGTGCGCCAAAGCGGTTGGCGATCCAGCCGCTGGCGGGAATAAACACCGTTAGCGTGAGGATATAGGCGGAAATGCCGATGTTCATGTCCACCGCCCGCACGCCGAAAGCGGCTGCCATCTGCGGCATGGCGGTGACAATCACCGTACCGTCGAGGTTTTCCATAAAGAAGGCGCCGGCTACCAACAACGGCAGCGCGCTGGCGCGTGAAAACCAGCTCATGGCAAAGCGCGCCGTGTGGCGCACAGACAGAATGCAGGCATGACAAGAAACCCCGTTTCAAAAAATGTAATCCGGACGAGTTTTCGAGCATAGCGCATCGTACACAGGTTAAAAAGAGGTTAAGCGGGTGATGATTAGCGAGCGCAGCGATCTGCGCTCGCAGAGGGGAATAGCCGGTTTCAGCCCGGTTTTTTCAGGCCGAAGTCATGGGTAATCAACACTTAACTTTCGCTTAGCCGCTGGCCGCTGGCGGCGTCGAACAGGTGGATCGCGTCGATGTTGGGCGCCAGCCACAGCGGCTGGCCGCTTTCTGCATTGATGCGGCCGCTGAACTGCACATGCAGTCGGTAACCGCCCCAGGTCAGGTGCAACAGACTGACATCACCGGTGATCTCCATCAGCCGAAGCTGTGCGGGCGGTTGTTCGCTGACCTCCACCAGCAGAAAATCATGCGGGCGCAGTCCGAGGATCACGTTACTGCCCGCAATTGCCTGCCGCCACTTATCGGGCAGCGGCAGCCACAGCTCACCGCAGGTTACGCCGGGGCGATCGCCGCGCGGCGTGACGATACCCTCCAACAGGTTCATGGGCGGCGAACCGATAAAGCGCGCCACAAAGGTGTTGGCGGGCGCATCGTAGATCTCCAGCGGCCGGCCCTGTTGCACGATATTGCCGTCTTTCATCACCACGATTTGATCGGCCAGCGTCATGGCTTCAATCTGGTCGTGGGTGACGTACACCGTGGTGGTTTTGAACTGCTGATGCAGCGATTTTATCTCGGCACGCAGCTCCATGCGCAGCTGGGCGTCGAGGTTGGACAACGGCTCATCGAACAGAAAGACCTTCGGATTGCGCACCATGGCACGCCCCATCGCCACCCGCTGGCGCTGGCCGCCGGACAGCTCTTTCGGATAGCGCTGCAACAGGTGATCGATCGCCAGAATGCGTGCCGCCTGCTGCACTTTGCTCTGCTGCTCGCTTTTGCTGACCTTCATGACCTGCATGTGAAACGCCATGTTTTCCGCCACCGTCAGGTGCGGATAGAGCGCATAGCTCTGAAACACCATGGCGATATCGCGATCGGCGGGGTCCAGATCGTTAATTTTCTGTTTATCCAGCAGGATAGCGCCATCGGATAGCGTATCCAGCCCGGCCAGCAAGCGCAGCAACGTGGATTTACCGCAGCCGGAGGGGCCGACCAGCACGGTAAAGCTGCCGTCGGGAATGATCAGATCCAGCGGATTCAACACCCGCTGTTTGCCATAATATTTGGCGACTTTCACCAGTTCTACGCTTGCCATCAGATCATCTCTCCGGCGCAGGTTTTCAGGGTGTTCCAGTCCAGGTATTGACGCGGCGAACTGCTGATGGCGTGGCTGGCGGCGCGAATGCCCCAGCGCAGCGCCACCGTGGCCGAATGGCCGTGCAGGCAGGCGGTCAGGAACCCGGCGTTGAAACTGTCGCCGGCGCCGATGGTATCGACCACCTTGATCGGGTGCGCGGCAGCCTGCAACAGCCGTTCGCCGCACCACATGCGCGCGCCGTCCGGCCCGCACTTGACCACACAGGCGGCGTCGGTCGGTTGCTGGCGGTTCAGGGTGCGGGCGGCGGTGTACAGATCTTCATGGCCTGCCATGCCGCAGGTTTCTACTTCATTCAGCAGCAGAATGTCGCAGAACGGCAACCAGTCGGCGATCTGCCCGCGCAGCGCATCGCTCCAGCCCTGCGGCGGCCAGCCGGTGTCCACCGCAATGCGGTAGCCGCGCTGGCGCAGCGTTTGCAGCAGCGCCGGGTAATCCGCCAGCAAAGTGGTGCACAGGAAGGTGCCGCATAACAGCACGGTGTCGCCGTTGCCGGCGAAAAGCGGGATCTGGTGCAGCACGTCATCCTGGCTCAGGCGGGTGATGTGCCCTTGATTGCTGAAAAAGGTGCGTTCGTTGTCGGGGTGCGTCACGCCGAAGGTCAGCGAGGTTTCACAGCTGTAGGTCGGCCAATACAGCGAGCTTTCCGGGAACAGCTGCGCCAGCCAGGGGCTGAAATAGTCGTTGCCCTGATTGGCCACCAGCCGGTAAGGCGTCTCCAGCGCCGCCAAAGCCAGCGCGCAGTTGCCGGCCGAGCCGCCGGGGCGCAGCTCGCTGTGATCCAGCATCGCCTCGGTGCCTTTCTGCGGCCACTGGTGCAGGGTGCTCATGATCACGTCGACGTTGATATTGCCGACCACGTACAGGGTGGGTCTGGTGTTGGTATTCATCATGTGAATTTTTTCCCTTTTAAGTCAGCCCTTGCTGCCGCCGCTGGTTAACCCGCTGACCAGCGTTTTTTGCAGCCAAATGGCAATAAAGAGTGGCGGTATGGCGGCCAACATGCCGACTGCGGCGATCAATCCGTCATCGGTGGCGCGCCCCGCGGTGAAACCGGCGATAGTCACCGGCAGCGTCTGGGCCTGAATGTTGCTGGTAAACAGCAGCGCGTAGAAAAATTCGTCCCAGGCCAGCAACCAGCCGAACAACGCCGAGGCCCCGAGCGCCGGTTTCGCCAGCGGCAAGGTGATGCGCAGCAGTACCTGCCACTGACGCAGCCCATCCAGCCGCGCCGCCTGTTCGATATCGATCGGCAAGGCGTCGAACTGATTCTTCAGCATCCAGGTGAGAAACGGCAGGATCAGCGAGCAATAGACCAGCACCAGGCCGATATGGGTGTTCAGCAGCGTCAGCTGTTGCAGAATAAAGTACAGCGGCAGCACGAAGGCGACCGGCGGCACCATATAAATCGCCAGACTGGCGAACAGCCAGCCGTCGCGGCCCGGATAGCGTGAGAAGCTGAACGCCGCCGGGATCGCCAGCAGCAGCGAAATCAGCGTAGCGCCGCAGGCCACCAGCAGGCTATTGAACAGCGCGTGCAGGAACAGTGCCCCAGGCTGGCCGGCCTGTAACGACAGCAAGCTACCGTAGCGTGAAAAGTCCCAGCGGCGCGGCAGCCATTCCAGCGGCACGCGGGTCAGATCGGCGGAGGAACTGACGCTCATCAAAAACAGCCACAGCATCGGTGCGAGGATCGACAGCGCCAATAGCAGCGCGGCGCCATAGCGCAGTATCAGGCGGATTTTACGCTTCATCGGCGAGGCTCCTTCGGCGCTGGCGGAACAGCATCAGCATGTAGAGTGCGATCAGCAAACCGCACAGCAGGGTCATCAGCACTGCGTAGGCGGCGCCGCTGCCGGCACGCAGATAGCTGAACGATTCCTGATAAACGAAGAAGCTGAGGGTCTTGGTGCTGTCCATCGGCCCGCCGCGGGTCATCACGTAAATGATGTCGAACACCTTGAAGGCGTCGATGGTGCGTAACACCAGCGCCACCGCCAGCGGGGCCAGAATGGCGGGCAGGGTGATGGCACGGAATCGCCGCCAGGCGGAAGCGCCGTCCAGGCGGGCCGCCTCGTACAGATCCTCCGGGATAGATTGCAGTGCCGCCAGCGTCAATAGGGTGATCAGCGGGTAGTTTTTCCAGATATCCGCCAGCATCACCGCGTTCAACGCCGAGGCGGGATTGCCCAGCCAACTGCGGTAATGGTCAATGACCCCAAGCTGGGTCAGCAGCGCATTGATGCTGCCGTAATCCGGGTTGAAGTTCAGCCGCCACATAGTCGCATTGACGATGGTGGGCAGCGCCCAGGGCAAAATCACCAGCACCCGCAGCAGGTTGCGGCCGTGGAATTGCTGGTTGAGCAGCAGCGCCACCAACACGCCAATCACCCCTTCAAACGCCACCGAAACCACGGTGAAATAGAGCGTGCGCCACAGCGCGGCCTGGAAATCCGGGTCGGTCAGGGCATACAGAAAGTTATCGACGCCGACCCAGGCAGGCGTTACACCGTCACCGACCAGCGCCGCGTCGGTAAAGCTCAGCCACAGGGTGCGGCCCAGCGGCCAGGCGGTTAACAGCAGCATCATCAGCAGCATGGGTGCCAGCAGCACCCATGCCTGACGCCGCTCACGTTGGGGCAAAGTGAGCATCGTCATCCCTTAACGCAGCCGTGCCGCGCTTTTGGTGGCCGCATCCAGGCCCGCTTGCGGCGTCACCTTGCCTTGCAGGATCTGCTGCAAATCTTGCTGCAATCCGTTGGAAAGCCGTGAGTAATCGGCAGTTTCAGGGCGCGACAGCATCACGTTCAACGACTGCTTGGCGGCGGCGATCAAGGGTTGCTGGTCTTTCTGCACCGCCGGATCGTCGTAGGAAGATTTCCAGATCGGCAGGCTCAGTTTGGCGTACTTATCCTGTACCGGCTGGGAGGTCATGTAGCTGATGTACTGCCAGGCCTGATCCGGGTGGGCGCTGGCTTTGGCGATGCCGAGGCCCATCGAGCCGTTGACGGCGGAAACCTGGCCCTCAACCGATCCCGGAGCCGGCACGATGCCGACATCGCCGGCCACTTTGCTCTGCTTCGGATCGTTGGCCATGTTGTACATATAGGTCCAGTTGAGCGCGAAGGCGGCGTCGCCGTTAGAGAAGGCTTTACGCACATCCTCTTCCAGATATTCACGCGAGTTCGGGTTGGTCAGCCCCTTGTCCAGCGTGTCTTTCATGTAGCCGGCGGCCTGTAATGATCCTGGGGTGGAGAAGTTGATTTTCCCCTGCTGGAAGAACTGCCCCTTGAAGGCGGACACCAGCGTGGTGTAATCGCAAACCAGCGCCTCGGCCTGTGACCAGCTCCACACCAGAGGGTATTTGACCACGTTTTTCTGTTTCAGGATTTCCGCCTGTTGCGCCAGTTCCTGCCAGGTTTTCGGCGGGGCGCTGATGCCGGCCTTGGCCAGCATGGCTTTGTTGTAATACAGGTATTTGGTATCGAGGATCCACGGCATTCCCCAGCGCTTGTCTTTGTAAGTGACGGTGGTCATGGCGCCGTCGAAAATCTTGCCGCTGTCGTCGGCGCTGATGCGCGAGGTGACGTCCTGCAGCAGGCCGAACTTAACGAATTCGGCCGGCCAGATGGCGTCGAACAGCACCACGTCGTAGCCGTTGCTGCCTGCGCCGCGCGCCGCGACGATTTTATCGTGCAGCGCTTCGTAAGGGACGAACTCGAGGTTAACGGTGATATCCGGGTGCTGTTGGGTGAAATCTGCGGTCATGGCGCGAATGTCGTTTTCGCTATAAGCCGCCTGGGTCATAAACAGCGCGTTGATTTGCGTAGGGGCGGCAAAGGCGCTTGAGATGCAAAACGCCAGGGCAGACAGGGTACAGGCGGCCTTAGCGGCGCGGATAGGGCTTTTCATGGTGCGTTCTCCGGTGTTAAAAAGATTCTTAAATCAATTTGATTGCTTTAATGGAGGGCACCATACTGCAAACACCGATTTCCCTTTCTGCATAGGCAGTTATGACGACATCCGGCACTAACCTTGAACATGCTCGAGCACACAACCGGCGCGTAGTGATAGAGGCAATCCGTCTGCACGGCGAACTGACCCGTGCCGAAATCGCCCGGCTGACCTCACTGACGCCGCAAACCGTTTCAAATATCGCGACAGAGCTGGAGCAGGCCGGCATTCTCTCCTCGCACCTGCCACGCCGTGCCGGAGGGAGGGGCCAACCGGCGACGCCGTTGACCCTCAATCCAGACAGTGCGTATTCCATCGGCATCCATCTGGATCACCAGTCGCTTCTGATCATCGTCGTTGATCTGTCAGGAAGCGTTCGTTTCCATCGGCTGATTATGGTGCAAAAGCCGCAACCTGCTGCGACCTTGAAACTGATTTGTGATGTGCTGCAAGAAATGCGCCAACAGCCTGATATGGCCTGGGGAAAAATGCTGGGCATCGGCGTGGTGATGCCGGGGCCGTTTGGCGTGGAAGGGATCTCCTCCGTTGGGCCGACCACCCTCAACGGCTGGGAAAATATCGATGTAGTGGCTGAACTTAACGCGCAGAGCGGCCTGCCGGTGACGCTGGAGAACGACGCCACCGTCGCCGCCATCGGCGAGCGTCTGCACGGCGTGGCCAGGCAGCTCAATTCGTTTATTTATCTGTATCTCGGCACCGGCCTCGGGGCGGGGATCTTCACTGACGGGCGCATTTATACCGGCCATGCGCACAATGCCGGTGAAATAGGCCACATGATTGTGCAACCGGGCGGGCGGGCTTGTTATTGCGGCAACCAGGGTTGCCTTGAACGTTACGTCTCGCTGCAGGCAGCCTATGAGAGCTGCGGGCTGGATCCGATGCGTGCCATGCCGCAGGATCTGCTGGCATTGCCGCAGGCGCAGATCGACCGCTGGTTGGAGTCTGCGGTGCCTGCGCTGCGCCAGGCGATCAACATCGTCGAGTGCATGTTCGATGCCGAAGCGGTGATTATTGGCGGGCTGATGCCGGAAAGCATCGTTGAACAGTTGATCAAACGTTTGGCGCCCTTGCACCGCTCGGTTCGCAGCAAATACCTCGATGGTCTGCGCGTGCGGCTGGGCACCACCGGCGCGGATACCGCAGCACTGGGGGCGGCCGCGCTGCCGCTGTTCGACGAGTTCAACCCGCGTTATGAAGTGTTATTGAAATAGCCGCTTAATTTTCTCGATTTCTATTCTTGCTCGATGTTGGTGCATCGGTTTAATTTCCCAAAACAAGCAAACGGTTGCTATTTCACAGGCAACCGTTTGCTTGTTTTTTTATTATTTTGACCTGCTCGGATAATTTCAGGATATTTTTTATCTTATTGTTTACAAAGTAAAATGTATAATAAAAAACCAACTGGCACGCTACTTGCTATCCTTAAATCAACATCTGCAAACGATAAAAAACCGCCATATTCCACGGGTTGGTACGTGGGTCGGTAGAGAAGGAAAGCAAAATGAGCATTCAATTCACCACGGCTATTCGTGGCAATTTTTTCGATATCGCGGCCTGCGTGGAGAGTCCGCAACAGTTGAATGAGCAACTGCGGCATATTCCCGATGGATTAATGCTGCTCAATGAAGGGGCGATTGTCTGGCACGGCAGTTGGCAGCAGGGTGAACCGCTGTTGCCGCCGGGTTTTGAGGTGACGCATTACCGCGACAAGCTGATCGTGCCGGGGTTTATCGACACCCATATTCACTACCCGCAAACCGAAATGATCGGCGCCTATGGCGATCAGCTGTTGGCGTGGTTGAAGCACTACACTTTCCCGACCGAAAGCCAGTTCTGCTGCGAACGGCATTCCGGCAAGATGTCGGCGTTCTTCCTGCAACAACTGTTAAGTAACGGCACCACCACGGCCTTGGTGTTCGGTACGGTACATCCGCAATCGGTTGACGCGTTGTTCAGCCAGGCGGCGGCGCTGAACATGCGTCTTATCGCCGGCAAAGTGATGATGGACCGCCACGCACCGGATGAACTGCTGGAAACCCCGGAGCAAAGCTACCGGCAAACGCGTGAACTGATCGAGCGCTGGCACGGCAAACAACGCCTGGGCTATGCGATAACGCCGCGTTTCGCCCCCACCAGCACCCCAGCGCTATTGGCGCAGGTGCAACGGCTGCGCGAAGAGTTTCCGGATGCCTGGCTGCACACCCACCTGAGCGAGAACCTGGATGAAGTGGCCTGGGTGAAAGCGCTGTTCCCGGAGAACAGCAGCTATTTGGATGTGTATCACCAGTACGGCCTGACCGGCGAGAAAAGCGTCTTCGCTCACTGCCTGCATCTGGAAGAGCAAGAGTGGGATTGCCTGTGCCAGACCGGCTCGGCGATCGCTTTCTGCCCGACCTCCAACCTGTTCCTCGGCAGCGGGTTGTTCAACCTGCAAAAAGCCTGGCAGAAGCAGGTGAAGCTGGGCATTGGCACCGATGTCGGCGCAGGCACCACCTTCAATATGCTGCAAACGCTGGGCGAGGCTTACAAGATCGGCCAGTTGCAGCGCTATAAACTCTCCGCCTGCGAAGCCTTCTATCACGCCACCTTGGGCGGTGCGCGCGCGTTGGCGCTGGACGATAAAATCGGCAACTTCGGCGTCGGTAAAGAGGCGGATTTTGTGGTGTTGGATCCGGCGGTGTCGCCGCTGCAGAAGCTGCGCCATGAAAACAGCCGCGAACTGGCGGACCAGCTGTTCTTGCTGATGACGCTGGGGGACGATCGCAACGTTTATCGCACCTACGTTGACGGTAAAGTGGTTTATCGCGCGGCTGCGCACCAGGAGGCAGCATGATCCAGTTCCTGCTTAATCAAACGCTAAAAAGTGAAAGCGCGCTCGATCCCAACACCACGGTGCTGAACTATCTGCGCCGCAACCTGGGCCGTTGCGGCACTAAAGAAGGCTGTGCCTCCGGTGACTGCGGCGCTTGCACCGTCGTATTGGCCGAGCAGGAAGGCGGGCAGTTGCGCTACCGCAGCGTCAATGCCTGCCTGACGTTCGTCAGCGCGCTGCACGGCAAACAGCTGATCACGGTGGAGGATTTGAAGCAAAATGGCCAATTGCACAGCGTGCAGCAGGCGATGGTCGATTGCCACGGCTCGCAGTGCGGTTTTTGTACGCCGGGATTTGTGATGTCGATGTTCTGTCTGCAAAAGAACGGCGGGGAATACCAGCGTGAACAGGCGCAACAGGCGCTGGCGGGCAACCTGTGCCGCTGCACCGGCTACCGGCCGATTCTGGCGGCGGCGCAGCAGGCCTGCGGCGTCAAGGGCGAGGACAGTTTCGATCGCGGGCAACGGCAAACCGTGGAACGCCTGCAAGCCATCCGCGCAGCGACGCCGCTGGAAGCGGCGGGTAAACGCTGTCTGATGCCGCAAAGGATCGACGAGCTGGCGGTGTTGTATCAGCAACACCCGCAGGCAAAATTGTTGGCCGGCGGCACCGATCTGGCACTGGAGGTCACCCAGCGTCACCAGGATGTGCCGCTGATGATCGCCATTGGGCAGATTGAGGCGTTGAAGCAAGTCAGTTGGCAGGGCGAACGGTTGACGATCGGTGCCGGTGCGGCGCTGAGTGACCTGTATCCGCTGCTGGAAAAATATCATCCGGCCTTCGGCGAGCTGCTGGCGCGTTTCGCTTCGCAGCAGATCCGCAACCAGGGTACCTTGGGGGGCAATATCGCCAATGCTTCGCCGATTGGCGACGGCGCACCCATGCTGCTGGCGCTGGATGCCATGCTGAACCTGCGCTGCGGCGATGTGCGGCGTGAGTTGCCGTTGCACGATTTCTTCCTGGGCTATCGCCAGACAGCGCTGCAACCGGGGGAGTTTATCGAAAGCATCGTGCTGCCGGCCACCGCTCCGGCGGATTTCCGCGCCTGGAAAGTCTCCAAACGGCTGGAGGACGATATTTCGGCGGTATGCGGCGCTTTTAACCTGAGGATCGAGCACGGCATGATTCGCAGTGCCCGCTTGGCATTTGGCGGCATGGCGGCGACGCCAAAACGCGCCTTGCTATGCGAACAGCAACTGGTGGGGCAGCCCTGGCGGCGCGCCACCGTTGAACGTGCGGTGCAGGCATTGGCGCAGGACTTTACGCCGCTTAGCGATTTTCGCGCCAGCAGCGGTTATCGCCTGCTGGTAGCGCAAAACCTGCTGCGCCGCTATTTCATTGCGCTGACCGCGCCGCATTTGGCGATTGAGGTGACGGCTCATGAGTAATAACAAACGCATTGAAGCGACGCAGGAACAACTGGCCGAACGTTTCCGCCAGCCATTGACCACCGGGGTGGGCCGTAGCCGCAAACATGAAAGCGCCGACAAACACGTCAGCGGCGAGGCGCAATACATTGACGATCGGCTGGAATACCCAAACCAGTTGCATCTGGCGGCCAAGCTGAGCGAACGGGCACATGCGCGCATCATCAAGCTGGATTTGTCGGCCTGTTACGCCTTCCCCGGCGTGGTGCGGGTGATCACCTGGCAGGACGTGCCGGGCGAGCTGGATATTGCGCCACTGACCCACGGCGATCCGCTGCTGGCGAAGGAGACGGTGGAGTATGTCGGGCAGGTGATCGCGGTGGTGGCGGCAGAAGATCCCGAGATCGCCTGGCGGGCGGCGCAGGCGGTGAAGGTGGAGTATCAGGATTTGCCGGTGCGGCTGGACGTGACGCAATCGCTGCGCGAAGGCTTCGTGGTACAGGAGGCGCACCATCATCGGCGCGGCGATGCAGACGGCGCGCTGGCGCGGGCTTTGCACCGCATTCAGGGCGAGTTGCACGTCGGCGGCCAGGAGCATTTTTATCTGGAGACCCAGATTGCGTCAGTGATGCCCGCCGAGGACGGAGGCATGCTGGTGTATTCCTCCACCCAGAACCCGACCGAAATCCAGAAACTGGTGGCCTCGGTGCTCAATCTGCCGATGCACAAGATCACCCTCGATATGCGTCGCATGGGCGGCGGCTTCGGCGGCAAGGAAACCCAGGCGGCCGGCCCGGCGTGCCTGTGTGCGGTGGTGGCGCACCTGACCGGGCGACCGGCCAAAATGCGCCTCAATCGCCATGACGACATGCTGATCACCGGCAAGCGCCACCCGTTTTATATTCACTATGACGTTGGCTTTGACGACAGCGGGTTACTGAACGGAATCAAGATCGACCTGGCCGGCAACTGCGGCTATTCGCTCGATCTCTCCGGATCTATTGTCGATCGCGCCATGTTCCACGCTGATAATGCCTATTTTCTGCAAGATGTATTGATTACCGGCCACCGCTGCAAAACCCATATCGCGTCCAATACCGCCTATCGCGGCTTTGGCGGGCCGCAGGGCATGATGGCGATTGAGCAGGTCATGGACCATATTGCGCGCTATCTGGCGCTCGATCCGCTGGCGGTGCGCAAGACCAATTATTACGGCAAGGACCACCGCAACATCACCCATTACCACCAGCGGGTGGAGCAGAACCTGCTGCAGGAAATGACCGCTGAATTGGAACACAGCGCGGATTATCAGGCACGGCGCGAGGCTGTCCGTCGTTTCAACGCCGAGAACCCGATCCTGAAAAAAGGGCTGGCGCTGACGCCGGTGAAATTCGGCATCTCTTTTACCGCCAGCTTCCTCAACCAGGCCGGTGCGCTGGTGCTGGTTTACACCGACGGCAGCATTCAGCTCAACCACGGCGGCACCGAGATGGGCCAGGGGCTGAACACCAAGGTGGCGCAGATCGTCGCCGAAGTGTTCCAGGTGGATATTGAACGTATTCAGATCACCGCCACCGATACTGGAAAAGTGCCGAACACCTCGCCGACGGCGGCGTCGTCCGGTACCGATTTGAACGGCAAGGCGGCGGAAAATGCCGCGCTAATCATTAAACAGCGGCTGATCGACATGCTTTCCAAACAGCACCAGGTCAGCGCCGATCAAATTGCCTTCAGCAACGGCCAGGTCAGGGTGGGCGAGCGTTATTTCAGCTTCGAGCAGGTGGTTGAGCAGGCGTATTTCAATCAGGTTTCGCTCGCCAGCACCGGCTATTACCGCACGCCGAAAATTTTCTACGATCGCGACAAGGCCAGCGGCCACCCGTTCTATTATTTTGCCTACGGCGCGGCCTGCGCGGAAGTGTTGATCGACACCCTGACCGGCGAGTACAAACTGCTGCGCGCCGATATTTTGCACGACGTGGGCGACTCGCTGAACCCGGCTATCGACATCGGCCAGGTTGAGGGGGGCTTTGTGCAGGGCATGGGGTGGCTGACCAGCGAAGAACTGGTGTGGGATGAACAGGGCAAGCTGCTGACCAACGGCCCGGCCAGCTACAAAATCCCGGCGATTGGCGATGTGCCCGCCGATCTGCGCGTCACGCTGCTGGAGAACCGCAAAAACCCGGAAGATACGGTGTTCCATTCCAAAGCGGTGGGCGAGCCGCCGTTTATGCTGGGGATCTCGGTTTGGTGTGCGATCAAGGACGCGGTCGCCAGCCTGGCGGACTACCGCCAGCAGCCCAATATTGACGCGCCGGCCACGCCGGAACGGGTGCTGTGGGGCGTGCAACAGATGCTGTCAAGTGACATTGTCACTGAGCTGACGCGGGAGAACGGCGATGGACGAATGGATTGAGGCGCTGGCAGAGGCACGCAGGCGCGGCGAGCCCTGCGTGCTGGTGACGTTGGTGGACGAACTGGGCTCCACGCCGCGCAACCGCGGCACCAAAATGCTGGTGACCGCCGAACGGGCGGTCAATACCATCGGCGGCGGTCACCTGGAGTACCAGGCGCTGGCGATTGCGCGCGAGATGTTGCAACAGGGTGACGCCACGCTGCGGCTGGAGCGTTTCCCGCTGGCGGCGCGGCTCGGCCAGTGCTGCGGCGGAACCACCAGCGTGCTGTTCGAACCCTTGATCCCGCCGCGCCCGCACATCGCGCTGTTTGGCGCCGGGCATGTGGGCCGTGCGCTGGTGAACATTCTCGCCACCTTGCCGTGCCGGGTGCGTTGGGTAGATGGGCGTGCGGCGGAGTTCCCTGCGGCGATGCCGCCGGGCGTGCAGCAAGAAATTTGCGATGAGCCGCTGGAGATCGTCGATGCCATGCCGGCAGGCAGTTATTTCATCGTGATGACCCACGATCACGCGCTGGATCTGGCGCTGGCGGAGCGCATTTTGCGCCGTGGCGATGCCGGTTACTTTGGCCTGATTGGTTCGCTGACCAAGCGTAAACGCTTCGAATACAAGCTTGGTCAGCGTGGCATCAGCGAACAGGCAGTGGCCGCCATGCGCTGCCCGCTGGGTTTGCCCGACGTCAAAGGCAAACTGCCTGCGGAGATCGCAGTAGCGGTGGCCGGGGAGATTATTGCTTGTTACGGGAGGGGGGGACGGGGCTAAAACCGCGGCGGGTTGTTTTCGAAAATTGTGTGGGCGCCCCCCGAAGGTTGCGCCGCCACAGATAAGAATCGTCAAATCACTTCAGTTCTGGCCAGTAGTCTTTATTGGCTTCGAGCAGATCGTCCAGAATGGCTTTAGCGACAGAAGCGCTCGGCACGGTTTTCGAGAGCGTTATCGCCTGCCACAGTTTCAGATAGGACTTCTCAATCCAGGCTTCGACCACCAGTTTTTCAACCGCCACCTGCTGGCTCATCAACCCCTGCTGGAACAACGGGATCTTACCGACAGTCAGCGGTTCCGGCCCGTTGCTACCGACGAGACACGGAATTTCAACCATCGCTTCCGGATCAAAATTGTTGATGGCGCCCTGATTCGGCACAATCAGCAACATTCTTTCCTGAGTGTTGAATGCGATGGCGGTTGCCAGGTCAACGATGTAAGACGCGTGTTCATCAATCTCCAGTTCGCCGGCGGAAGATTTCCCCGCCTTGGTAATCGCAGCGCAGGAACTGAAAACGTGTTTTTCTCGGTGCTCCATCACCTCATTGGCGCGGGTATGTTCCGGATTGGAATGCGCAACCACGTAGTCCGGGAACAGGTAATATTTCAGGTAGGTGTTCGGGAACGTAGACGGATCTAACGCCCAGACATCTTTCGCTTTGGCGAATGTATCATTCCAACTGGCTTCGACACCCGGCTCGGCGGTTGGCGGTACATAGCCGTGTTTAGCCACATGTTCGCGGATCTTGGGCATCAGATCGTTACCCTTCAAATCTTCAATCGACGTCCACCAGCCAAAGTGATTCAGTCCGTAATAACGCACCTGCATTTCTTTACGCGATTTCAGCCCGACAATCTGCGCCATGCGTCCTTCAATGCCGATCGGCATATCGCAAATGTTGAGGATCCTGGAGTGCGGGCGCAAACGGCGCGTCGCTTCCGCCACAATTGCGGCCGGATTCGAGTAATTCAGCATCCAGGCGTCCGGGGAATATTTCTCCATGTAATCGACGATTTCCAGTACGCCGCCGATGGAGCGCATACCGTAAGCGATACCGCCAGGCCCACAGGTCTCCTGTCCTACGACACCATGACGCAGGGGGATTTTTTCGTCTTTTTCGCGCATCGGATATTTACCGACACGGATATGCGCCATGACAAAATCGACATCGCTAAAGGCCGTTTTCGGATCTGTGGTATAGCCGAATTCAATGTCCGGCGCCTGTTCTTTGAGGATCACCTTGCACGCCTCGGCCACAATTTCCTGACGTGCGCCATCGTTGTCATAAAACTTGATGGAACGCAGCGGGAATCTTTCCAAATTCGCCAGTAACATCAATACGATACCCGGTGTAAATGTGCTGCCGCCGCCGGCCACGACTACTGAGAATTTCTTCTTCATACTGCCTCCGTAATGGATGTTTTTGTCGGGGAACTCGCCCCGGATATGGATGATGGTGTGAAAGCATCTTGCTTCATCAGCGTTTCTATCTGGTCCCTGACCTGAGGAACGTGCAGGCCCACGATGATCTGAATGCCGTTGCCGCGTCGTACCACGCCATGTGCGCCCAAGGCTTTGAAGATGTCGTCACTCTGCGTCAGCGTCATGTCGCCGAGCGTGATACGCAGCCGCGTCGCGCAGTTGTTGAGGTTGACAATATTGCCGTTGCCGCCGAGTGCATGCAGATAACCCACAGCCTGAGCTTGTGCTGAAGAGGGGGCCGGGATATCGCTGGTGCGGCCCGACGGATTTTTCTGCGCCTGATAGTCAGCCTTACTGTAGAGTTTGATTTCACTATCCTCACGCCCCGGTGTCTTCAGGTTAAGACGCAGGATTAGCGTGCGGAATACCAGGAACCAGATGCCGGTGAATACCAGCCCGATAGCAATCTGGGTGAACATCATCGAGGCGTGATTGTGATACATCGGGATCCAGTTTTGCGGCAGGAACTGGTCCAGTAGCCCACCGCCCATGTTGCCGACCACGCCTGCCATGTACATCAGCGTCGCCACTGTGGCGGCAAGTAACGCATGTATGGCAAACAGCAGTGGCGAGATGAAGAGAAAGGTGAACTCAAGGGGTTCGGTAATACCGACAAGTAAGGCGGTCAGCGTCGCCGGGATCAACAGTCCTGCCACCTTGACGCGATTTTCCGGTGCGGCAGTGGCGTAGATCGCCATCGCAATACCGACCGAGCCGAAAACTTTCGAGTTGCCTTGCAACGCGAATCCGCCTTGCGGGAATAAGACTTTCAGCGGCTCTGTGCTCTCGCTGAATGCCTGCAAGTGCTCTGCCCAGTAAACCTGAATTCCGCCTTCGACAGCTGCCGGACCGAAGATAAACGGGCCATAGATGAAGTGATGCAATCCGGTAGGGATCAGAATGCGTTCCAGGAAGGTATACACCCATACGCCGAGAGAACCGGAGATCAGCATAAAGTGTTGCATCGAGAGGATGCCGGCCTGTACTTTCGGCCACACCAGCAGCGTCAGCCACGCGCAAGGGATCATCAACAGGAATCCGACGATGACCACGAAGGAGCTGCCCTGAAAAATACCGAGGAATACAGGAAGTTGTTTATCAAATAAATGATTGTGTATTGAGGTGACTATGCCAGAAATTATAATTGCACCAATAATACTGGTATCGATAGTTTTAATTCCGGCGATCATTGTCAGTCCACTGTGCCCTCCGGGATCAACGTTAAAATTAACGCCAAAATAATCGCCCCATGTTAATCCCATTGCGTTAATTAAATAATTCCAGGTCATAAAACTGACCAGTGCCGCGAGGCAGGCGCGACCTTGCGCATGTTTCGCCAGTCCGATGGGCAGGCCGACCGCGAAAATCAGCGGCATGTTGCGGAAAACAGTCCAACCACCTTCTTCTATAATATGAACAATTTGTGCGAAAAGACTGCCAGGTGCGGTGAGTGAATCCCCGAGAAACATAGGGTTCTGAAGCATGATTGCAATGCCCACCACCATTCCCGCAAACGGAAACAGCAAAACGGGGGTAAACATCGCACCACCAAAACGTTGAATTTGACTGAGCATAAATACTCCTCATATTTTTCCGGGTCAGATTTTTATTATTTCGTTTTAACCGATTTATTTTCCATTCAAAGAGTAAGGGCTTTGAAAAAAAAGGTCGCAAAACGATTAATCATTTTGTGATCGCATTCATGTTTTCTCCCTGGGTGAAGTGGTCTACTTTTATGGCGATTTGTATACATTAAAGTGTTCAAGGAAAAAATAGCCAGGGGAATAGCCAAATAAATTTCAGGTTTTACAGTGCAGTAACCTCTTTTTGTTGCGAGGTTATCAGGATTCATTTAGGGATAAAGAGGTCTTCAAGTGATCTACAAAACGCTTGCCGAACGTCTGAGAATACGTATCAATTCTGCTGATTTTGCTATCGGCGATGCTTTACCCAGTGAGAAACGTCTGGCTGCCGAATTTTCTGTATCGAGGATGACACTACGCAAAGCGGTAAATTTACTGATTGAATGGGGACTGGTACGTCGCTGTCACGGCAGCGGAACCTTTGTCGCGCAGAAAGATCTCCAGCATGAAACCCGCGGGCTGATGGGTTTTTCGGAACTGATGAAAGAACTGGGCCGCCCCACGGTGAGCGAGGTGCTGGAGTTTCGAATGATGGGAGCCCCCCCAGCCATCGCCAGCCAGTTGCGAATCAAGGCCGATGAACGCATTTACTATTCGCGTCGCGTAAGGTTTGTGGAAGGGAAGCCTGTGGTGCTGGAAGACAGTTACATGCCGGGCAGGTTATTTGGCAACCTCTCAGTCGCACATCTGGAGGGTTCAAAGTTTTCGTATATAGAAGATGAATGTCATATCAATATCGCAGGGAATTACGAAAGCTTCAGCCCGATCTTGGCAGACAGCACGATCGGCGCTCTACTGCACGTTGCCGAAGGCACGCCGCTGCTGCGGCTGACATCGCTTTCTTACAGTGATACCGGCGATTACATCAACTATTCGGTGATATTCAGAAATGCCAATGAATACCACGTGGACTACCATTTGAAGAGGAATAAATAGCGGTCGAAGGGGGGCCACATTTCTACTATATGGCAATTGCAATAATTCCCAATCTAATCATAACGTTGGTCAACGGAATTTCCCGCAAGATAACATGAAAATGTTTTTTATTATCGCAAATTAATAGTGGTTTAGAGCGTTTGCACTCACCTTGCTAACACGGTTTAGCAAAGTATGCTAAAAAACAGCTTATTTAAAACGAATGTCACTTAAAAAATGTCAATGCCTTATATTTACTTTACCCAGTCATTGTTCGGGAACATAATTGCAAAGCTTCTATTAGATACTGAAAATTAACCAGTATTAAATTAATAAATTAACGATTGAATATTTAAATGTCAGGGGAAACATTGAATTGGGTTTATTTTTCGAATAAGAAACAGGAGAGTATTGTAATGCCCCGTCAAGGATTGAAAACTGCACTAGCGATTTTTCTAACCACATCATTAACCGTCTCATGCCAGCAAGCCTTAGGTACGCAACAACCCTTGCTTCAAGAAAAGAGTATCGAACAGTCGAAAACCATTCCTAAATGGTGGAAGGAGGCTGTTTTTTATCAGGTGTATCCGCGTTCCTTTAAAGACACCAACGGAGACGGTATCGGGGATATTAACGGCATCATAGAAAAATTAGATTATCTAAAAGCTTTGGGAATTGATGCCATTTGGATCAACCCACATTATGATTCCCCGAACACGGATAATGGTTACGATATCCGCGATTATCGAAAAATCATGAAAGAATATGGCACGATGGAGGATTTTGACCGCCTGGTTTCTGAAATGAAAAAACGTAATATGCGGTTGATGATTGATGTGGTCATCAACCACACAAGCGATCAAAACGAATGGTTTGTTAAAAGTAAAAGCAGTAAGGATAATCCTTATCGCGGCTATTACTTCTGGAAAGATGCTAAAGAAGGGCAGGCGCCTAATAACTATCCTTCATTCTTTGGTGGCTCGGCGTGGCAAAAAGATGAAAAGACCAATCAATACTACCTGCACTATTTTGCTAAACAACAGCCTGACCTAAACTGGGATAACCCCAAAGTCCGTCAAGATCTTTATGCAATGTTACGTTTCTGGTTAGATAAAGGCGTATCTGGTTTACGTTTCGATACGGTAGCGACCTACTCAAAAATTCCGGATTTCCCAAATCTCACCCAACAACAGCTGAAGAATTTTGCAGCGGAGTATACCAAGGGCCCTAATATTCATCGTTACGTCAATGAAATGAATAAAGAGGTTTTGTCTCATTACGACATTGCGACTGCCGGTGAAATCTTTGGCGTACCTTTGGATCAATCGATAAAGTTCTTCGATCGCCGTCGCGATGAGCTGAACATCGCATTTACCTTTGACTTAATCAGACTCGATCGAGACTCTGATCAAAGATGGCGTCGAAAAGAGTGGAAATTGTCGCAATTCCGGCAGGTCATCGATAACGTTGACCGTACTGCAGGAGAATATGGTTGGAATGCCTTCTTCTTGGATAACCACGACAATCCGCGCGCCGTCTCGCACTTTGGCGACGATCGCCCACAATGGCGTGAGCCATCGGCTAAAGCGCTTGCAACCTTGACGCTGACTCAACGAGCAACGCCTTTTATTTATCAAGGTTCAGAGTTGGGCATGACCAATTACCCCTTCAAAGCTATTGATGAATTCGATGATATTGAGGTGAAAGGTTTTTGGCATGACTACGTTGAGACAGGAAAGGTGAAAGCCGACGAGTTCTTGCAAAATGTACGCCTGACGAGCAGGGATAACAGCCGGACACCGTTCCAATGGGATGCGAGCAAAAATGCAGGATTCACGAGCGGAAAACCCTGGTTCAAGGTCAATCCAAACTACCAGGAAATCAATGCGGTAAGTCAAGTCGCACAGCCCGACTCGGTATTTAATTATTATCGTCAGTTGATCAAGATAAGGCATGACATCCCGGCACTGACCTATGGCACATACACCGATTTGGATCCGGCAAATGATTCGGTCTACGCCTATACACGCAGCCTTGGGGCGGAAAAATATCTTGTTGTTGTTAACTTCCAGGAACAAGTGATGAGATATAAATTACCGGATAATTTATCTATTGAGTCAGTGATTATAGAAAGCAATAGCAAAAACGTGGTGAAAAAGAATGATTCCTTACTCGAGCTAAAACCATGGCAGTCAGGGGTTTATAAACTAAATCAATAAATCCCATAATCACGCCAAATGATGTAGATATATTGAAACCATTAAAACCGGCATTTATGCCGGTTTTTTTTAGCGCGAAATAGGATTTGGCCCGTCCCTCAGTGCCAGCCTAAATAACTGTGTTTAATACCGCTCCCCCCAAACTTGAGACTGGTGGAGAGCATGCAGGTTAGCCGACCGTTGAGCGCATGGACGCGCGATACGAGCCTCCATGGACGGATTCACGGCGTGTCGGCGCTCTGCATGCTCCCCACCTCAGGCGCTATTAGGCGCAGCTATTTAACTGTCGCCCCTTCATTAAAATGAATCCAGAGGGCGATGGCGTGACAAAAGACACGTCTTCCCGGACGCGATAAACAGCGTTTATCCTCAGACGCCTGGCCGTTGCGCGAAAACGAAGACCGGGGCTTGAGGGGGCAATGCCGACGAGCCTGCCAACCTCTCGTGGGCGCGAGCACATGGCTAATGAACAATCTCGCTTCAAATGTTATCGTGAGTATTACAGTGGCGCCGCCGGGCTTTGCCCTCGATTCAGGTCTGATTCACATAAAAGGTCACAGGGAAATGAACGTGTTATTCATCGCTTCGCTAGGCGCTTTATCGTTAATTCAAGCCTCATTCTCCTTCGCGGATAATGCCAATGGGAAAAACATCTATTCACAGAGATGTAGCATGTGCCACGGAACCGATCTCAAAGGCACGGGGCCATTGGCTGATAAAACCAATCCACCTCCACCTGATCTGACAACGCCCGCTTTCAAAGAACGGCTCAATGAATATCCGGGCGTTATTGTATCGTCGATAATACTTCGTCCAAATGGAGACTTGATTCCCAAAACCTTGCGAGAGAATGGGGTAAAGCTGCCGCCGTTCTCGTGGCGGCTTCAGGATCTGCGCGATTTAAATCAATACATGAGCGGTGTGATTTCAAAAAATCGATAATGTTGAGAGGAAAGGCAGGCACAGCAATCGAATGACCCTTTCAGAGTGGTTACCTGTTTGATTGAATCCTTCAGATATAGTCCAGACTGCATTCAGCAACGCGGTGTCCTGTAACGGGACACCCCATTCTAATCACTTGTTTTTGCTCAAACTGCCAACTGCGCCTAAGCTAGAATGTGGTCTGGGGACTGGGGTCCCTTTGCACTTTATTCTGTGAACATGGAGGAGTTTCGATTTGATGCGTTTATCTACATTGGTGCTGGCGATCGGCATGGCGCTGAGCGCGCAGGCACAGGCAGCAGAAACCAATCCGCACGCGAGCCATAGCGCGTTGCCCAGCGGCCAGGCGAAGGAGGCTAACGTGACCGGAGAAGCCAACCAGCACGAGAACAAGAAGAACGAGAACCCGTTCTTTTATCAGAGCCGTCTGCCATTCCAGGCGCCGCCGTTCAATCTGATCAAAGAAAGCGACTACGCCCCGGCTATCGACGCCGGCATCAAGCAAAAGCTGGAAGAGGTGGAGAAGATCGCCAATAACCCGGCCAAGCCCGATTTTAAAAATACCTTTGTGGCGTTGGAGCAGGCCGGTGCGCTGTTGACGCGGGTGATGAACGTGTTTGGCGCCATGACGTCGGCCAACACCAGCGACGCATTGCAAAAGCTGGATGAGGAAAGCTCGCCGAAACTGGCGGCGCTCGAAGACGCCATCATGCTTAACAGCAAGCTGTTCGCGCGCATCAAGGCGATTTATCAGCAGCGCGATGCGCTGAAGCTGGACGCGGAATCGCGCCGTCTGGTGGAAGTGACGTACAAGAACTTCGAGCTGGCGGGGGCCAACCTGTCCGATGCCGATAAAACCAGGCTGAAAGCGCTGAATCAGGAAGCGGCGACGCTGAGCACCCAGTTCTCCAACAAGTTGCTGGCAGCGACCAAAGACGGCGCGCTGGCGATCGCCGACAAAGGCAAGCTGGACGGCCTGTCGGAAAGCGAACTGGCTGCGGCGGCTCAGGCTGCCGGCGAGCGCAAGCTGGACAAACAGTGGTTGCTGGTGTTGCAAAACACCACCCAGCAGCCGGAGTTGCAGAGCCTGAAAGACAGGGATACCCGCAAGGCATTGTTTGACGCTTCGTGGAACCGGGCGGAAAAGGGCGACGGCAACGACACCCGACAGACCATCGCGCGCCTGGCTAAAGTGCGTGCCGAGCAGGCCAAACTGCTGGGCTTCCCGAACTATGCCGCCTGGAAATTGCAAAACCAGATGGCCAAAACCCCGGATGCGGCGCTGAGCTTTATGCGCAATATCGTTCCTGCGGCCACCGCGCGCGCCGCGCGCGAAGCCAAAGACATTCAGGCGGTAATCGATCAGCAGAAAGGCGATTTCAAGGTTGAAGCCTGGGACTGGCAGTTCTACGCCGAGCAGGTGCGCAAGGCGAAATACGATCTGGATGAATCGCAGATCAAACCTTACTTCGAACTGGATAACGTGCTGAACAACGGCGTGTTCTATGCCGCCAACCTGCTGTATGGCATCAGCTTTAAAGAGCGCAAGGACATCCCGGTCTACCAGCCGGACGTGCGTGTGTATGAAGTCTTCGATAAAGACGGCAAATCGCTGGCGCTGTTCTATACCGACTTCTTTAAGCGCGACAACAAGGGCGGCGGCGCCTGGATGAGCAACTTCGTTGAACAGTCGAAGCTGAAGGGCACCAAACCGGTGATCTACAACGTCGCCAACTTCACCAAACCGGCACCGGGTCAGCCTGCGCTGCTGTCGTACGACGACGTGATCACCCTGTTCCACGAGTTTGGCCATGCGCTGCACGGCATGTTTGCCGATCAGGAGTATCCGAGCCTGTCCGGCACCAATACGGCGCGCGATTTTGTCGAGTTCCCCTCACAGTTCAACGAACACTGGGCCAGAGATCCCAAAGTCTTTGCGCACTTCGCCAAACACTACAAAACCGGCGAAGCCATGCCGCAGGAACTGGTCGACAAAATCAAAAAAGCCGACAAATTTAACAAAGGGTATGACATGACCGAGCTGCTGTCCGCCGCGCTGCTGGACATGCACTGGCACATGCTGAGCGCGGATCAGCCGCAGCAGGACGTGGACAAGTTCGAAGCCGAATCGCTGCTGAAGGATAAAATCGATCTCAGCTACGTGCCGCCGCGTTATCGCTCCAGCTATTTCAAGCATATCTGGGGCAACGGGTATGCCGCCGGTTACTATGCCTATCTGTGGACCGAAATGCTGGCGGATGACGCCTTCCAGTGGTTCACCGAGCACGGCGGCCTGACGGCGGAGAACGGCCAACGCTTCCGCGACATGGTGCTGTCGCGCGGCAATAGCCAGGATCTGGAAAAACTGTATGTCGACTGGCGCGGCAAAGAGCCCAGCATCGAGCCGATGCTGATTAACCGCGGGCTGAAAGACGAATAAAATATTCCGATGTCTGTACGGAGAACAGAGGGCGCGGAAAAACCCGCGCCCAACCTCTTCAGCGATTAACCACCTTGGCCGGCAGAGCGATCACCAGCAGCGAACTGAGCAGCAGACAACCGGCGAAGGCCCACAGCGCGCCGCCGCTTTTACCGGTCAGATCCAACGCCAACCCCATCAGAGAGTTACTCACCAACCCGGCGATATTCGCCAGCGAACAGGCCAGCGCAAAGCCGGTTGCCGCTGCCGTGCCGCGCAAAAAAGTGGCCGGCAGGCTGAAGAATACCGGCACCGCGCCGATGATCGCCGCCTGGGCGATGGAGAACAACAGCACCGTGGCGATCACGTTATGGGTAAAGAAGGTGCTGCCGGCCATCGCCATCGCACCGACGATAAACGGCACTATGATGTGCCAGCGGCGCTCGCGCATGCGGTCGGAACTGGTGCCAATCAGCAACATGCCCAGCAGGGCGGCGACGCTCGGCAGCGCGGTCAACATACCGATGGTGGTAATGTCGGTGACCCCGGCGGTTTTGATAAAGGTCGGCATCCAGAACCCCATCGCATAGGCGCTGAGCAGGATCGAGAAATCAATGCCACCCAACATCCACACCTTGAGGTTAAAGAAACCGTCGCGGAAGCTGTGCTTGCTGTGGCCGGCTTCGGCATCGTCATGCGCCAGATCCTGCTCAATGCGTTTTTTCTCGTCTTCGGTTAACCATTTTGCCTGCCGATAATTATTGGGCAGCACCCAGAAGGTGAGCACGCCCAGCAGCACGCTGGGAATACCCTCCAGCAAGAACAGCCATTGCCAGCCATGCAGCCCGTGACGCATATCGAAATGCCCCATGATCCAGCCGGAGAGCGGGCCGCCGACCACGCTCGACAGCGGCAGGCCGATCATGAACAGCGCAATGATGCGGCCACGACGATAGGTGGGGAACCATAACGTCAGGTAATAGAGCACGCCGGGCAGGAAGCCGGCTTCCGCCACGCCCAGCAAAAAACGGATGGCGTAAAACTGATTCGGGGTAGTGACGAACATAGTGCCGGCGGAAAGCAGGCCCCAGGTGATCATGATGCGGGCAATCCACACCTTGGCGCCGACGCGTTGCAGGATCAGGTTGCTCGGAACCTCAAACAGAATATAACCGACAAAAAACAGCCCTGCGCCCAGCCCAAAGGCGGCTTCGCTCAGTTGCAGTTGATCGGCCATCTGCAACTTGGCCAGCCCGACGTTAATGCGGTCAAGGTAAGCGGCCAGATAACACAGGCAGAGAAACGGGATCAGCTTCCAGGTGATTTTGCGGTACAGCAGCGATTCTGTTCCCGCTTTCCCCGCTAACGGGGTTTCAACAATGGCCATGATGATGTCTCCAGGTGGTGCATGGTGGCCTCCGGAGGAGGTGTGTTGTGTGCTTGCTTTTGAGGCGCTTTCCGCGCCTTCTTTATTGTTCTGCTTTCCGTGCAGGTGAAGCCTTTGGGTCTACAACAGGGTTAAATAGCCGATCGCCTCCTGTTTGCTCACTACGTCGCCGTATTTGCTGTCGATGTCGAACAGGTTGGCTTCGTGCGGGCCGACGTGGCGGTCGCCCACACATTCACGCACCACGATAGTGCGAAATCCGTGTTGCACGGCGTCCACCGCGCTGGCGCGAATACAGCCGCTGGTGGAACAACCGGCCAGCAGCAGGGTATCGATGCCGAGCGCCACCAACATAGGTGCAAGCGAAGTGCCGAAAAAGGCGCTGGCGTATTGTTTGGTCAACACCACCTCGGTCGCTAGCGGCGCAACCTGGGGGCAGAACGCCGCCAGCGGATTGCCCTCGACCATGTCTTTCATCACCGGCGCTTTTTTCACCCAGATGCCGCCATCGGCGAAATGCCCCGCATGATAGCGGATATTGGTGTGGATCACCGGTATTCCTACCTGTCGCGCCGTTGCCAGCAGCGCCACACTTGAGTCGACTGCGCTGACCACGCCGGGGGCGAACAGCGGTGCGCCCTCGGTGGTGTAAGCCTGCATAAAGTCGATCACCAGCAGCGCCGGGCGCTGGCCGAAACCGATGCGGTTGCCCCAGACGCCGCTGTAGTTATGGATGAGAGAGTTATCGGGTGCGGATGCCATTTTTCCTCCTTAATAGGCGCCGGACAGCAGGGCACCGGCGCCGGGCACGATCGGCTCCAGCTCCAGCGCGGTCAGCATGGCGTAGGTGGTGGCGATGGCGGCGGTCAGCACCGGCTTGCCGGTTTGCGCTTCAACGGTGGATACCGCAGGTAAAGACGGCATTTGCACGCAGGCGGACAGCACTATGGCATCCACGCCGCTCAGGTCCATCTCGGCGACAATTCCCGGCAGTTTGGCCGGATCGTGGCGGCCAACCGCCAGGTTGTCCGGGATCTCCAGCGCGCGCCACACCTTGACCTCAATGCCCTCGTGTTCGATATAGTCCACCACCATTTGGGTCAGGGGTTTCATGTAAGGCGCCACCAGCGCGATGCGTTTGGCGCCGAGCACTTTCAGGCCACTGACCAGCGCGCCTGCGCTGCTGATCACCGGTGCGGCGGCGTTGTTGTCCTGCGTAACCTTTGCCAGCCGGGCCTGGGACTCGCGATGATAGCCCAGCCCCATCGACATGATCGCCACCAGGCAGGCATAGCCGAGCACGTCGACCTGCGCGTCGGAAAGCTCCAGCGCGCAGCGGTCTGATTCGGCGTCCATCGCCGCCAGTTCCGCTTTGCTCACATGCTTCATGCGCATGCGGCTGGAGTGAAAGGTAAAACGCTCCGGGCGGATCAACTGGCGCGCGGTCAGCATCGCCGGAATTTCGGTTTCCATCGTGGTGTTGGAACTGGGTACGATCTGGCCGATACGGTAATTTTTGGTCATGGAAAATGCTCCTCAGTTAATCCAGAAAATCGCCCAGGGCGTGGAAGAAACCGTCAAAGTCGTCCCACGGGATCATATGCCCGGCGTTTGCTACGTGCGCGAGGGTGATTTCCGGTTGTAACCTACGGATCTCCGCCTCGTCTTCCGGCAATATCACGCCGCCCAGGCCGGCGACCATCAGCAGCGTCGGCATGCTCAGGTCGGGATAATCGCGGTGACTGTCTACCTGATGGAAATCTTCATAGGCACGTTGAATGGCCGGTTCATAGCAGGTGTGCAGCCATTCGGCGCGCAACTGCCGCTGCTCCTCGCTCCAGGTCGGGCAGTAGGCGCGCATCTGCTCGGCATCCATCCCCGATAGCGCCTGGCGGATGGAATCGACGTACCACGGCCATTTTCCGGGATAGTCGCGGCGGCCGGGGCCGGAAACCGGCGGATCGACCAGCACTAACCGGCGCACGCCGGCCGGTTGCAGCACCGCAGCGCGCAGGGCAAAACGCGCACCCATGGAGTGGCCGAGCAGCGAATAGCTGTCCAGCTTCAGTGCGGCGGCGAAAGCGTTGACGTCCTGCGCGCAGGTTTCGGCGTCATAGGCCAACTCCGGGCCGCTGGAAGACAGGCCGCGCCCGCGCACGTCCAGCACGTAGGTGTCGTATCTTTCTCCCAGCCGTTCGGCGACGAACCCCCAGGTGATCGCCGGGCTGGTGATGCCGGGGATCAGGATCAGTACAGGGCCCTGGCCGCCGTAGCGCAGGTAGTGCTGGCGGATGCCGTTGGCCTGCACGTTGGCGCCATACAGGAAGCGGCTCATGCGGCGTTCTCCGATTTCAGCGCCTGCGCGTACAGGTCATAGCCGTACACCCAGGCCGGATCTTCCTGGGTGCGCAGGAAAGTATTGGCGTTGGACACCGCCTGCACGCGGGAGGCGCGTTCTTTGCGGTTGGCTTCATACAGCTGGAAGGCGGTGCGGTAGTCGGTCAGGCCGGTTTCCTGCAGGCAGCGCGCCAGCATGGCGGCATCTTCGATCGCCATCGCCGCACCCTGGGCCATATGCGGTTTCATGGGGTGGCAGGCGTCGCCGAGCAACACCATGCGGCCTTCGCTCCACAGTGGCAGCGGTTTGCGGTTCAGCAGCGGCCATTTGGTGACCTGTTCGCTGGACTCGATCAGCGCTTGCACGATCGGGTGATAACCGGCGAAGGTTTCGTACATTTCTTCGCGGCTGCTGTCGATGAAGCTGCCCTGGAAATCCCACGCCGGGTGGGGTACGCCGCTGACGTAATAGTATTCGTCGCGTTTTTGCGTGGTGTAATAGACCATCAGGTGGCGATCCGCCGACCACCACTTCACGCAGTCTTCGAAGCTCAAATTGTATTTGGCCAGTTTCTCGCCGCGGATCAGCGCACGGTGGGCCACCCAGCCGCTGTAGGTTGGCGCTTCGACGCCCAACAGGTGTTCGCGAATGCGTGAATTGATGCCGTCGGCGCCAATCACGATATCGGCGGTGGCGCGGGTGCCGTCGGCGAAGTTCAGCACTACCTCGTCGCCGCGATCCTCAATCTTGCTCAGGCATTTGCCAAAGTGCACGCTGCCCGGTTGCAGAGCGGCCATCTGCAACGCCTGTAAATCGCCACGATGCACGGTAACGTATGCCGCGCCGTACTCTTTGCGAGCAAATGCCCCCAATTCAATGCGCGACAGATAGTCGCCGCTTTCGGCATCGCGGCTGAACCAGAAATCCGGGTGCGAAGCCATTTGCTCCAGCGGCTGTTCGATGCCGAGGCGACGGAAAATCTTCAGTACGTTCGGTCCCATATGGATACCGGCACCGAGGCGTGAAAACACCGGGCTTTGCTCATACAAATCGACGATAAAGCCGGCTTTTTGCAGCAGACCGGCGGCGGCGGCGCCACCCAGGCCTGCGCCGACCACGGCAATGCGCTGTTGTTTGCTCATCATTTTTCCCCTGACTGTTGGTCTTTTTAGGCGTTGTCCGCAGCAATGCCGGACGATTGATTTGTAGTGTATACGCTAAATATAGCAAGGTTGCACAAGTGTTAATTTAGATCTCGCTCACGCTAATGGGCCGCAACTTGCTGGTAAACTCATGTTAATCACAGCCTGTTACGGGCATAAAATAGGATTTACTTATGGATTACGTTAGCGACTTGCTTCCCATTGAATTTTCGGCTTAGATGGTTAAAAGAGTGTGTTCACTTTAATTTGTGCAAAATAACTTCACCGGCGCCGAGTGCATCGGTCATTCATTAGCGAAACAGGAGATACGCCATGGCGGTCAATGAGAGTCAGCTGGTTCAACTGTTCGAGCAGGTGCTTAGGTTGTCGAAGGTGGATGCTTCGCAGAGCGTAGCCATCCTGAAAAGCCACTATTCCGATGCGCGTACGGTGCGCGCCGCCACCGATGCCGCGCTGCGGTTGGGGGCCAAGGTGTATGCGGTGGAGCTCCCCTCGTTCAACCATCCGCGGGCGATGGGCAATGACATGACCGCTTACTGCGGCGACACGGCGCTGACCGGCAACCCTGCCGCGCAGCGTGCGCTGGAAGCCGCCGATTTGATCGTCGACACCATGATGCTGTTGCACTCGCCGGAGCAGGAGCAAATATTGAAAACCGGCACGCGCATACTTTTGGCGGTCGAGCCGCCGGAGGTATTGGCACGAATGTTGCCTAACTCAGAAGACAAGGCGCGGGTGTTGGCGGCGGCGGCGGTGCTGGAGCAGGCGAAGCTGATGCGGGTGACATCCGTTGCCGGCAGCGATTTTCGCGCCCCCTTGGGGCAATACCCGACGGTGACCGAATACGGTTATGCCGACGAGCCGGGGCGTTGGGATCACTGGCCGAGCGGTTTCCTGTTTACCTGGCCGAATGAAGAGCAGGCGGAAGGGGTGTTGGTGCTGGACGTCGGCGACATCCTGCTGCCGTTTAAAAGCTATGCCCGTGAACGCATTACGCTGGAGATTGAAAAAGGCTTCGTGACGCGCATTCACGGCGGTTTCGAGGCGGAATACCTGCGCGAATACATGAAGTATTTCAAGGATCCGGACGTGTACGGCATCTCGCATATCGGTTGGGGCCTGCAACCGCGCGCCCAGTGGACGGCAATGGGCCTGCACGACAAAAACGACGGCATGTGTATGGATGCGCGCGCATTTTACGGCAACTTCCTGTTCTCCACTGGGCCGAATACCGAAGTCGGCGGCACGCGAAAAACGCCGTGCCACATGGATATTGCGCTGCGTCGTTGCGACATCAGCCTGGATGGCCAGACGGTAGTGGCTGAAGGGGAAGTGGTGGCGCCGGAGGCATCGCGGGTGCGCCAGGGTTAACCGTTGCTGTTAACCGCGGGGGTTTGTACTATTCTCGGTAGTTTCCCTAGATGGTGAGAGTAACGCAATGACGCCCCCCGAAGACTTGACCGCCGATGACGGCAAAGCCGAAAACTATCATTTTACCGAACAAGTCGGGCACCTGCTGCGCAAGGTTTATCAACGTCACGTGGCGATCTTCCAGCAGAACGTCGGCGATTCGCAACTGACCGCCGTGCAGTTTATTACCCTGTGCGCGGTGCGCGATATGGGGCCTAGCTCATTGACCGAGCTGGTGCAGGTGACGGCGGTCGATCAGGCCACCATTCGCGGCATCGTCGAGCGCCTCAAGGCGCGTGAGTTGATCACCGTCATGCCGGATCCGATAGACAGACGCAAAGTGGTGGTCGGGTTGACCGACACCGGCGCTGCGCTGTTGGCGGCAACGGTACCGCATGCGGCGAAGATCACGGAATTAACCTTCGGCACGCTTAATCCGGCCGAACGTGTAGCCTTGATGTTCCTGCTCAATAAAATGCTGGAAGACCAGCCGCCAGGCTAATTCGCTCCCCGTAACTGCGGTTGTCCGGTGAGTGGCCTGCGGCGAGGTCACGGCCCACAATACATACCCTATAGCTTTCAAGTTGCGGCCAGGCGCCCAGCTTGCTCATCCCCAGGAGCTTACTCCGGTAAGTGACTGGGGTGCGCAAGTGCAGGTAACAACGCTGCGGCTTGAAAGATGACAGGTATAACCGGAACGCAGGCGGAGACGCGAGAATGGCGATATCTGAAGTGCCGACGTCCAGGGAGGGGGCGGTAAAAAAGCTGATGGAGCACCCGCTGCTGCTGTCGGTGAACGGAAAAAGTATTCACACCCAGGTCATGACGGATACGCCGCTGCTGTTGGTGCTGCGTAACGATCTGGCGCTAAACGGCCCGAAGTACGGCTGCGGCCTCGGCGAATGCGGCGCCTGCACCGTGCTGATTGACGGCATCGCCGCACGCTCCTGCGTGATCCCGGCGCTGGGCGTGGCCGATAGGGCGATCACCACGCTGGAAGGGCTGGGGGATCGTGATCACCTGCACCCGGTGCAGCGCGCCTTTATTGAAGAGCAGGCCGCGCAGTGCGGTTATTGCCTGAACGGCATGATCATGACCACCAAAGCCCTGCTGGATCGCAACCCTTCGCCGAGCGACGGCGAAATCCGCCAGGCGCTGTCCGGCAATCTGTGCCGTTGCGGCACCCACATCGAAATCCTGCGTGCGGTTCAGCGCGCCATTATTCTCTGCCGCAGTGAGGAAATCCCGCATGACTGACGCCCGTTTCTCATTGCCGAGCCAAGCCGAATTACTGCAACGTAACGGCATACTACTGGTTATCGATCAGATCCAGCCGCCGCCGGGCCTGGTGCCGAAAGGCCAAACGCCTACCCTGAAACCCAAGGAGCAGGGGCTGTTTATCGCCATTTGCGACAGCGGCGAGGTCTACGCCTTTAACGGCCATGTCGATCTCGGCACCGGTGTGCGCACCGCGCTGGGGCAGATCGTCGCCGAAGAACTGTATCTGCGGATGGATCAAGTCTGCATGGTGCTGGGCGATACCGAAAGTACGCCAAACCAGGGGGCGACCATCGCCAGCGCCACGCTGCAAATTTCCGCCGTGCCGCTGCGCAATGCCGCCGCCGAGGCACGGCGCTGGCTGCTGCAACAGGCGGCGCAGCGTTTTAACTGTGCGGTAGATCAACTGACGTTGCACGACGGCGCTATTGTCGATCCGCAAGGGCAGACGTTGACCTACGGCGAGCTGGTGGCGGGCATGCATGTCGAGTTACCGATTTCCGGCGACGCGCCGCTCAAACCGCAGGCCGAATACCGGCTGGTGGGCACCAGCACTGCGCGGGTCGATATTCCGGCCAAGGCGACCGGCGAAACCACCTATGTGCACGACATGCGCTTGCCGAATATGCTGCATGGCCGGGTGGTCCGACCGCCGTACGCCGGTTATGACAGCGGGGAGTTCGTCGGTACCAGCCTGCTGGCGGTGGATGAGCAGTCGATCGCCGCTATTCCCGGTATCGTCAAACTGGTGGTGATCGGGGACTTTATCGGCATCGTCGCCGAGCGCGAGGAACAGGCGATCAAGGCGGCGCAGACGCTGCAGGTGAGCTGGAAGGATTGGCGACGCAACCTGCCGCAGATGACCGACGTGGCGCAGGCGCTGCGCGACAATCCGCATTCGACGCGGGTGGTGCATGACACCGGCAACGTAGATGTGGCGCTGGCGTCCGCCGATCGGCGTTTCACCCGCAGCTACCTGTGGCCTTACCAACTGCATGCTTCTATCGGCCCCTCTTGCGCACTGGCGGACTACCAGCCGCAGCAACTGCGGGTCTGGTCCGGCACTCAAAACCCGCACCTGCTGCGCGCCGACCTCGCCTGGCTGCTGGAATACCCGGAAGCGCAGATTGACATTATCCGCATGGAGGCCGCCGGCTGCTATGGCCGCAACTGCGCCGACGACGTGTGCGCCGATGCGGCGTTGCTGTCGCGGGCGGTGGGCCGCCCGGTACGGGTACAACTGACGCGCGAGCAGGAACACCTGTGGGAACCGAAGGGCACCGCACAGCTGATGGAGGTCGATGGCGGGCTGGACGCCGCAGGCCATCCCGTCGCCTATGATTTTCGCACCTATTACCCCTCAAATGGCGCGCCGACGCTGGCGCTGCTGCTGACCGGCAGGGTTGAACCCGTGCCTGTGGCTTATGAAATGGGCGACCGCACCTCGGTGCCGCCTTATGACTACCCGGCGCTGCGCGTCAGCATTGAGGATATGGCGCCAATCGTGCGCGCCTCCTGGATGCGCGGCGTATCGGCGTTGCCGAATACCTTCGCGCACGAGTCTTATATCGACGAGCTGGCTAACGCCGCCGGCGTCGATCCGCTGGAATACCGGCTGCGTTACATCAACGATGAGCGTGCCACCGAACTGATGCGCAGCACCGCCGAACGCGCCGGCTGGACGCCGCATACCGAACCGATGCAGACACCGGCGGAAGACGGCGTGCTGCGCGGGCGCGGTTTCGCTTATGCGCGCTATATACACAGCAAGTTTCCCGGTTTTGGCGCCGCCTGGGCGGCCTGGGTCGCCGACGTGGCGATCGACAAGGCCAGCGGCGAGGTGGCGGTCACGCGCATTGTGGTGGGGCACGACGCCGGCATGATGGTCAACCCGGACGGGGTGCGTCACCAGATCCACGGCAACGTCATCCAGTCGACCAGCCGGGTATTGAAAGAGCGCGTCACCTTCGAAGAATCGACGATTTCCAGCAAGGAATGGGGCGCTTACCCGATATTGACCTTCCCGGAGGTGCCGGAGGTCGACGTGGTGATGATGCCGAGGCCGTACGATCCGCCGCTGGGCGCCGGTGAGTCCGCTTCGGTGCCCAGCGCGGCGGCCATCGCCAACGCGGTGTTCGACGCCACCGGCATTCGCTTTCGCGAATTGCCGATCACCTCCGATCGGCTGCGCGAGGCGTTGAACGGCCCGGACACTGCCCGGCAGGAACCTGCGCCGGCGACCAAACCCCGGCGAAGCAAATGGTGGTTCGGCGGCGCGGCCGGTATTGTCGGCGCCCTGTTGGGCGTCGCGGCTACGGCACTGCCGTGGCGTACGGCGATTGCACCGGTCGCCACGCCGGGCGCAGGCACCTGGTCGGCCGCGACCCTGGAACGTGGGCGTCAGTTGGCCGCCGTCGGGGATTGCGCGGTCTGTCATACCGCCTCTGAAGGGGCGACCAACGCCGGTGGCCTGGCGATGGAAACCCCGTTCGGCACCCTGTACAGCACCAATATCACCCCGGACGTGACAACCGGCATCGGCAACTGGTCATTTACCGCGTTCGACCGTGCGATGCGTCAGGGCATCAGCCGCGACGGCCGCCATCTGTATCCGGCGTTTCCTTATACGTCGTTCAGCAAAATGACCGACGGCGACATGCAAGCGCTGTACGCCTACATGATGTCGCAACCGGCGGTTGCGCAAAGCAACCCGGCTAACCAGATGCGTTTCCCGTTTAATCTGCGCCCGCTGATGGCCGGCTGGAATGCGCTGTTTCTGCCCCAGGGCGAGTACCAGCCAGACCCCACGCAAACTGCGCAGTGGAATCGCGGATCTTATCTGGTCAACGGGTTGGGTCACTGCGCCGCCTGCCATTCGCCGCGTAACCTGATGGGGGCGGAAAAGGGTGGCACCGGTTTCTTGGCAGGGGCGATGGTGGACGGCTGGGAAGCGCCGGCGTTGAACCAACTGGCCAACGCGGACAAACCCTGGAGCGAAGAACAGCTGTTCCGGTATTTGCGCAGCGGTCATTCCGCCGAACACGGCGTGGCGACCGGGCCGATGGGGCCGGTGGTCAGCGAACTGGCTACGTTGCCGGAATCGGACGTGCGGGCGATGGCCGGCTATCTGATTTCCCTGAGCACCCCGACAGCGTTAAACGTGGAACCGCAGATACAGCTGGCCGGAAGTCTGCAACCCGCACTGGTGCAACAGGTCGGCGAACGTTTGTTCCAGGGCGCTTGCCAGGCTTGCCACAGCGCCGCCAGCGGTGGGCCGCAGCTGTTTGGCGTCAGTCCTGATTTGGCCAATAACACCAATATTTTCAGCGATCGGCCGGATAACCTGATCAAAGTGATCCTGCAAGGCATTGCCAAACCGGCCACCGCGGATCTGGGCTTTATGCCGGGCTTCAAGGACAGCTTCTCCGATCGGCAGGTAGCGGATCTGGTGAATTACCTGCGTCAACGCTATGCCGGCCACAAACCGGCATGGCGAGAGGTGGAAGCTCAGGTAGCCAGGCTGCGCGCCAATCCGGGCAGCCATTAGCGGCGTTATGGCCGCTGCAGGAATGCTACCCGCCGTTGCAACGGCAACGGCGCCAGCTTGCGCGCCGCCATTGCCGCCCGCCGCTGTGTCGCCGTCTTTTCTTTATCGGGTATTAATCCTGAATATTGAGATTGTTTGGCGTTCAGTTGCATAAATCGAATCGCTTTCCGTGATGACTTCAGTTTTTATCCTGGTTGTTCATTTAATTAATTGTGGCTGTTTTTTTAGTTGTTTATGTTAAGTGAAAGTATAAAAATATTTTGATGATTTAATTAAGTCATGCCTTTAATTGATGTGGGGTTATTTTATTTATGCCTTTGTTTATTGTTGACTTGGTTGTTTTTTGTGTTTATACAATTAGCAGAAGGATTAGATATGTGGCTTGTAAAAAACATCATAAATGGCGTTGGAGGGAGTTATGGAAATATTAACAAAATCAGAAATAGATATGATTGGCGGCGGTGGCGAAAGCAGCGTGGATACCCGCAGTAAAAAGGGCTGCTACGGCAACGGAACATCGACTAACTATGGTGGACAGGCTAACGGTTTCGTGCCCAATTCATCCCCCGGAATAAGCGCTGAATGCGCATGGGCTCTAGGCCTTGCCGCATTTGGCGGCGGTGTTGGCGGGGCTATTGCCGGCAGTGCCCGTGCGATTGCGGGGGGGCTAGTCTCAGGCTCAATCGGCGGCTTGTCTTCCTGTATCGGCAATGGCGGCGGAAAAGGGACGCAGAACGCATCGGAAAAAAGGTCTGGTAGTTATAATGGTGGAACCTGCCGTTGGTAATTTTATCCTAAACGGTAATTTTTAATGCAATATAGTCTGCGTGGTTGAGTTATATTGTTTTTAGTGGGGTTAATCGTTGAGAAGCAAAGGTGTGGCGATTTTTGTTGGCATATTTCTCGTCTTTTCATTGTCTCGTGATTTATTCAGAGCGGTGGGGCTAAGCCAGTCTGGTGGCTGGTTTAATATCGATATCCCTGATGGGGTGGCGAAATATATTATTATTTTCTGCGTGCCGGTGGGCATGATTGCTACAATAAAATGCCTTTCTATTGCGCTACATTGGTGTATCCGCATGGGGAAAAGTGCGGGAAAAGGAAAATAACCGCCGGTTTATAAACAGGCCTTAAGGTGTAATCCCCATGACAGGACGTCCGCCCCAGCTTTATCGAGAGGGCTATTTCGCCGCGCAAGCGACAAAGGCCGAGGGCGAAGTCGTTATTCCGCCCAGCCTCAGTTTAACCGCCTATGCCTGGGCCAGCGGTGTGCTGGTGCTGGCTATCCTGCTATTTCTGATGCTGGGCGAATATACCCGTAAAGCGCGGCTGGAAGGTGTGGTCATGCCCTCCAGCGGGCTGATCAAAGTGGTTGCCCGCAACGCCGGGCAGGTCACTGAATGTCTGGTGGCAGAAGGGGCGGCGGTTAAGGCCGGCCAGCCGCTTTATCGGCTCAGCGGCGAGCATTTCAACGGGCAGGGCGTTGGCGCGCTGGCGTCGGTGGCCGCGTCACTGGATCAGCAATACCGCATGCTGGAACATCAGCGCGAACAAGAGCGGGCGACCAGCGCTCTGCGGCAAACTGGCGTGCGACAGCGTATCGCGCAACTGAATGACGAACTGACCAGCCTGGGTTCTGCGTTGGCGCTGGTTCAACAACAGGCGGCCTTCTCGCATTCGGTGATGGCGCGTTACCGCAAGCTGATAGCCAAAGGCTATGTGTCCGAAATCGAATTCCAGCAAAAGCAAATGGAACTGTCGACGGCGCGGGAAAAGGTCGAAAGCCAACGGCAGGCGCAGTTGAGGTTAAAGCGTGAATGGGCGGCTGCGGGCTCGGAGCTGCAAACCTTGCAGCAACAGCAGCAAGGGCGGGACGCCGAGCTTGAACGCCAGTTGCAGAGCATCGATCAGCAAAAAATAGAGCTCAACGCCCAGCGCGAGACTACGCTGACGGCACCGGCCGATGGCCACATCGCCGTGGTGCTGGCCCGCGCTGGGCAGACGGTGAAACCCAACGATCCGTTGTTGATGATGGTGGCGGACGGGGCGCAGTTGCAGGTAGAGCTTTTTGCCCCGAGCAAGGCGGTGGGCTTTATCAAACCCAACCAGCGCGTCGGCCTGCGTTTTGCCTCGTTCCCCTATGAAAAGTTTGGCGTGCAATACGGTTCTACCCGCGCCATCACGCATGCCAGCCTCAGCGCCGGCGACGCGATGTTGCAAACTCCGCTGGTCTGGAAGGAAAACGAAGGGCATTACCGTGTGGTCGTGGCGCTGGATAAAACCACCATTACGGCTTATGGCCGGCAGGAACCGCTGCGCGTCGGCATGGCGGTGTCCGCAGACATTGAGCTGGACAGCCGCCGCCTGTACGAATGGCTGCTGGAGCCGTTATGGAGCCTGCAAGGGAGGATGTAAGCATGGACGTAACAGAGATGATTAACTGGGGGTGGCGAAAGCGCCTGCCGCTGATCCGCCAAACCGAATCGGCGGAGTGCGGGGTGGCCTGTCTGGCGATGATCGCTGGTTGGCATGGGCACCGGGTCGATATGCGAACGCTGCGCGCGGAATGTCATGTCTCGCAGCTTGGCATGACGTTTTCGCAGCTGATGGCGTGCGCCGAAGGCTTGAATTTAAGCGGCCGCGTCATTCGGCTGGAGCTGGATGAACTGCACCTGTTGGCCGTGCCCTGCATTTTGTATTGGGACATGAACCATTTTACCGTTCTGCGGCGGGTGCGGGGGCAAACGCTGGAATTGCACGATCCGGCGCGCGGCCTGCTGAAAATGACGCTGCAAGAGGCGAACCGCCATTTTACCGGCATCGCGATGGAACTGACGCCCACCCACAGGTTTGAAACCCGGGATCGCCGGGAAAAGATCCGTCTCACGACGTTGATTGGCAAAACGCACGGCCTGAAGCCCGCGCTGGACAGGATCTTTTGCTTCGCCGTGGCGCTGGAGGTGTTGGCGCTGCTCGGCCCGCTGATAAACCAACTGGTGATCGATGAAGTGCTGGTGGCGCTGGACGCCAGCCTGCTGACGCTGATCGTCATCGCCATGCTGCTGATGACCGGCACCCAGATGCTGCTGGAGCTGGCGCGGCAATGGGCGACGCTGACCATGGCGGTCAACTTCAACATGCAGTGGACGGCCAACGTGTTTCACCATCTGCTGCGCCTGCCGATAAGTTGGTTCGAGGCACGCAATATGGGGGATATCAGCGCCAAGTTCGATGCCGTCGACACCATACAGGACACCCTGACCACTACGCTGCTTGAAGCCTTTTTGGATGTGCTGTTAGTGGTGGGCACGCTGAGCATGATGTTTTTCTACAGCGCAAAGTTAACCCTGGTGGCCTTGGCTGCCGCCGCCGTTTACGGCCTGTTGCGCCTGTGTTGGTTCAGCACGCTGCGGAAAGCGGCGCAGGACAGCTGGAATGCCGGTACCGAGGAGTCCAGCCATTTTCTGGAAAGCCTGCGCGGCGTGTTGAGCCTGCGGGTGAACGGTGCGCTGATGCCGCGAGAATCTGCCTGGCGCAACCTGAACGTCGCCCGGCGCAATGCCCAACTGCGCGAAAGCAAACTGATGATGGTTTACGGCATCATGCAGACCGTGATCGGCAGCCTGGTAGCTGCGGCGGTACTGTGGCTGGGTGCAGGTTCGGTGCTGGCCGGCGAGTTCTCGGTGGGTATGCTGGTGGCCTATATGTCTTTTCAGGGGCGGTTTTCGGCCAGCATTAACGGGTTGATAGACAAAGCGGTCGCCTACCGAATGCTGGACGTTTACAACGAACGGCTGGCCGATATCGTGCTGACCCCGCGTGAAGGCGCGACGGCGTTACAGGCCGGCAACAAGGGTTCGGCGTACCCGGCAGGCGATTGGCCTCCCGATTTGCCGGTTCTGAGCCTGGAGCAGGTCAGCTTTAAATACGCCGGGACTGAACGGGAGATCCTGTCGCAAGTCTCGCTGGATATTATGCCCGGCGAGGTGGTGGCGTTGGTGGGGGCGTCCGGCAGCGGCAAAACTACCTTGGCCAAGCTGGTGTTGGGATTATATCCGCCATCTGGCGGGGTGATACGCACGTTGGGGCTTGAACACCGGCGTACCGATTATCAACAGACTCGTCAGCATATCGGTGCGGTGCTGCAGGAGGACCAGCTGTTTCGCGGTTCCATTGCCGACAACATCACGTTTTTCTCGCCGAAAATGGACAGCGAAAAGCTTGGCGAGTGCGCCAGACTGGCGCAGTTGGATAGGGACATTGAACAACTGCCGATGGGCTACCAGACGTTAATCAGTGAAATGGGCGGGACCTTGTCTTCCGGGCAGAAACAGCGATTGCTGCTGGCGCGGGCGCTGTATAAAGAGCCGAAGCTGTTGATTCTGGATGAGGCGACCAGCCATTTGGACGTCGCCAACGAAATGTTGGTCAGCCGCACCTTGCGCCAACTTGGTCTGCCGATTTTACTGATCGCGCATCGGCCGGAAACTATCGCCTCGGCGGACAGGGTCATAGAACTGACGGCGGGGCGCCTCCGCACGCTGGGGCTTTGAGGATTGCCCCTTCTCCTGGCCGGAGAAGGGGGAGCGGATCAGGCCAGCGGCCCGCCCAGGATGGTTTCCTTCATGCCGGAGAGAATGCGCTCGCCGGTTTCGGTTTTCAGCTCTTCGTACCAGCTGCGGGTGATCTCCATCTCTTTGCCGTGCGTCACGTCACAACGCTTGCGCGCCTTCAGCACCAGATCCTTCACCCGGTAGCTGCGCTTTTCCTGATAGCGCAGCAGCGCGTCTTCAATCCCCAGCGAGTTGGTTTGCAGCGCAATCGCCAGCACCACCGCATCTTCCATCGCCGCGCAGCCGCCCTGGCCGATATCCGGCGTGGTGCTGTGACCGGCGTCGCCCAGCAAGGCTACGCGGCCGCGCACCAACTGCTCGAAAGGTTCGATATCGTGAATTTCAATGCGGTTGACGGTGTCAGGATCGAGCGCGGCGATCAATTTCTGCACCGGTTCGGCCCAGCCTGCGAAGTAGCGCTGCAGATCGGCGCGCGCCGTACTGCGGTCTTCCGCCAGCCCGGTCGGCAGCGGAACGTCGAAGAAAAAGTAGAAACGGTTGCCGGAAACCGGCATCAGCGACACCCGCTTGCCTTCGCCGACGAAGGTGGTCCACTGATTGGCCGGCGCGATGGATTCATCAATCGCCACCAGCCCGTTCCAGTTGACGTAACCGGCATAGCGGCGATCCACCCCATGCCCGAGCACGTAAGGGCGGATAGCCGAATGGGTACCGTCGGCGGCGATCAGGAAATCACCGCTGGCCTGGCTGCCGTCCTCGAACCAGGCGGTGACGCCGTCTTGGGTCTCTTCAAGGCCGTTGACGCGCTTGCCAAAGCTAACATTGTCACGGCCATAGGTCTCCAGCAGCATGGCCTGAAGTTCGGCGCGGGCCACCGGATAAGGGCGTTCACCGACGCTGGCGATCAACGGATCCAGGCTGAAACGCGTCAGAGTCTGGCCGTGCAGATATTCCTGATAGGCCATGTAGTGCATCGGGCCGCCGAGCCGGCGCAGGGGTTCTTTCATCCCCAAATAGTTGAGGCACTTAACGCCGTTCGGCCAGATGGAAATCGCCGCGCCAACCGGTTTGATCTCTTTAACCGCTTCGAAAACCTCGGCTTCGATCCCGCAGCGCTTCAATGCGATGGCGGCGCACAGCCCGCCGATACCGCCGCCGATGATGATTGCTTTCATGTTCTTCTCCTTTGTCGCCATAACAGGGAGAAGCAATTTCCGTACCAGTCCGCGAAAGGGGCGGTGAGCGGGGTGGCGGGGGAGCTATGATGCAAATTGGTGCGCCGATGTGCCATGGCGGGGCATGAACCTGCCCCGTGGTGATCTGGCATCTTTCATATAACCGCCCTGAACATCAATGTTAAGACTGCCTGCCGGTCGATAAAAAATACGGCAAATGATAACCTGCGGCGTTAACCACAGAGTCAAAACGACGCTCCCCATCCCCAAAATCGACTCGCCATAATTCGCTCTTATTGGCAGTGACACGCTTAAATATTTCGTATCCCGCCTGCTTGCCATATTGGGCTGCCAAGCGGGGCCGGTCACGCTGAAACCCTTTGCATGCCCGGCCGAAGCCGAAAAAGAATATTTTCTCGCCGGCTTCGGCTTTCAATTTACGCTATGTCGCATTGCGCGATATGCTGTTTTACAAACGGACTGCGCCTGACGAGGTCACTATGACAGACAACCAAGTCTTTGAACGACAGAGCCTGGATAATCTGCTGAGTTACTGGCGGCGCCACCGTCGCCTGCCGGGGGCGCGCTATTTGCCCGGTCCGACGGACAGCCTGTGCGACGTGAGCGGCGTCAGCGTGGGGCATCACACGCTGGATAGCGGCGAGTGCCAGACCGGCGTGACCGCCATTATGCCGCCGGGCGACCTGTTCAATCAGCCGTTGCCCTGCGGCAGCGCGGTGTTGAACGGCTTCGCCAAACCGCTCGGCCTGGTGCAGCTCAACGAGCTGGGGGTGCTGCAAACACCGATCCTGCTGAGCAATACCTTCGCCGTCGGCACCTTATTCAACGCCATGGTGCGGCGCAGCTGTCGGCGTTACCCACAGATAGGCCGCGACAGCGCCACCATCAATCCCGTGGTGCTGGAATGCAACGACGGTTATCTCAACGATATTCAGGCGATGCCGGTGCGCGAAGAGCACGTGTTCAGCGCGCTGGACAATCACGGGATCGGCTTCGCGCGCGGCAGCGTCGGCGCCGGGCGCGGCATGAGCAGTTTCGGCCTGAAAGGAGGCATCGGCACCGCTTCGCGCTATTGCCCCGGCCTGGGGGCCACCCTGGGCGTGCTGGTGCTGGCCAACTTTGGCACGCTGGAGTCCCTCACGCTGAGCGGTGTGCGCGTGGGGCCGGCATTGGCTGCGCAATTGGCGGAGCCGCCGCCGCAGGTAGAGGCCGGTTCGGTCATCATCATTATCGCCTGCGACCGGGTGCTGGACAGCCGGCAACTCAGCCGCATCGCCAAACGCGCCGGGGCTGGGCTGGGGCGCGTGGGCAGCCATTGGGGGCACGGTTCCGGCGATATCGCGCTGGCGTTCTCCACCCGCCTGCAGGGAACCGCGTTGCCGGATGAACGGCTGGAACCGCTGTTCGCCGCGGCGGCGGACGCCACTGAATACGCGGTGCTGGACGCCTTGCTGAGTGCCGAGGGCGTCAGCGGCTTCCACCAGCATTCACGCGTTGCGCTGGGGCCGCTGCTCGATCGCTTGGCGAATTAGCTGATGGCCGCCGATCGGGCAGTTACAGGCGTTCGCGCTGGGTTAACTGGATGGCCAGATTTTCAATGCGTTCGGCCATCTGTTTGGTCAGGGTGGTTAATTCGGTGTTTTGTTTCAACAGCACCAGCAACTGTTCGGATTGCTGTTCGACGAGGGTTTGCCGCTGCGCCATCGCCTCATCTAAATCTTCCCGGTGCTGTGCGTCGGCCAACGCATGCGCCTGGTCACGTTCGGTCTGGCGGGTTTGAGCCAGCAGGATCAAGGGCGCGGCATAGGCGGCCTGCAGGCTGAACGCCAGGTTCAGCAGGATGAAAGGGTAAGGGTCAAACTTGGCGAAGCCCGCCTGGTTGAGGTAGATCCAGACGCCAACCAGCAGCGTTTGCCCCATCAAAAAGGTCGGGGTGCCGAAGAAACGGGCGAAAGCCTCGGCCTTCAAAGCAAACCATTGATCGCCAAAAGTATGGTTTAACCCATGTAATGGACGATATAAACGAAATCTCTTGTTTTGCGACATAGCCTTAATGCCCATAGATGTGCCGGTAAGATCTTTTTTATAGCACAGGTGCGCCTTCTTGCCTCCGCAGGATACAGAGCACGATCCCACAACAGAAAATGCTCGCCTCACATCAGGCTGGCTGAATAATAGGCTACGCTAATTATTGTTCTGTTGTTCTACATCCCGTCAGGGACGCAGCCGACATTTCACATAAAAAAAACGATCTCATCGCAAGGAATCATCCTGAGCGACATTTTGGAGCTATGAGCAATGACAATATCGCAAGTTCCGCTTACGCGGCGGCGGTTTATCGTCGGCGCAGGCGCGCTGGTGATTGGCGCCTATCTGCCGTCTACCGGCGCACTGGCACGTACCACTCCCGTCACGGTGCCAGAAAGCAACGCTTTTGAAGCCAACGCCTTCGTACAGATCGGCGAAGACGGCATCGTCACCGTCATCAGCAAACACACCGAAGTGGGCCAGGGCGTCTATACCGGCATGGCGACGCTGGTCGCAGAGGAGCTGGATGCTGACTGGGCGCAGGTGCGCGTAGTCGCCGCCCCGGTGGACACCAGCGTCTACAAAAACCTGTCATTCGGTTTCCAGGGCACCGGCGGTTCCAGTTCGGTGGCCAACGCCTATGACCAAATGCGGCGCATGGGGGCCATGGCGCGGGCGCTGTTGGTTCAGGCCGCCGCTCAGAGCTGGAAAACCTCAGCGCAGGAGATCACCGTACAGGCAGGCAAGATCAGTCATGCTGCCAGCGGCCGCGAAGCGGGCTTCGGCGAATTCGCCGCATTGGCCGCTAAACTGCCGCCGCCGGATCCCGCAGGGTTGACGCTGAAGGACCCGGCCAATTTTACCTTGATCGGCAAAGTGAGTGGCCTGCACCGCGTGGATTCGCTGGCGAAGACCAACGGCAGCGCGCAGTTCACACAGGACATTCATGAGCCGGACATGTTGACCGTCACCCTGAAAAAATCACCGCGCTTTGGCGGCAAAGTGGCGTCGTTTGACGCCAGCCGGGCGCTGCAGGTGCCCGGCGTGGTGGATGTGAAGCAGACCGACACCGGCGTAGCGGTCTACGCCAAAAATACCTGGGCGGCGATCCAGGGCCGCGAAAAATTGCAGGTAGAGTGGGACGATTCCCAGGCCGAAAGGCGCAATACCGAGCAAATTTTTGCCGAATTCCGCCAGGTGGCGCAGAAAACCGGCGTGGTGGCGACCAGCCGCGGCAAGCCGGACGAGGTTTTCGACAAGGCCGACAAGGTGATCGAAGCGGAATATACCTTCCCCTATGTGGCCCATGCGCCGATGGAGCCGCTCGACGGCTATCTGTTCTGGGACGGCGAAAGCGTCAAGGCGCGTTACGGCTGCCAGATCCAAACGCTCGACCATAAGCAGCTGTGCGATCTGTTCCAGCTGCCGCCGGAAAAAGTGCAAATCGAAACCATTCTGGCGGGAGGCAGTTTCGGCCGACGCATCGATCTGGGCAACCCGGCACTGGGGCCGGATCTGGCGGCGGATATGGCCGCTGCCGCCAAGGCTATCGGGCCCGGCCACGGGGTGAAGGTGGTGTGGACGCGCGAGGACGACATCCGCAACGGTTGGTATCGCCCGATGATCTTGCACCGGCTGCGCGGGGCGATCCGGGGCGGCAAGGTGGTGGGCTGGACCGACACCGTCGTCGGCCACTCCTGGACGCTCAACAGCGCCATGACGGCGCTGGTGGTCAACGGCGTCGATCAGATGATGATCGAAGGCGCCAGCGAGCTGCCTTATACCTTCGAAAGTTTCCGTTGCGACGCCCATATCGTGCCGGGCAAGGTGCCGACTTCCTCGCTGAGATCGGTCGCCAGCACCCATACCGGCCATGCGGTGGAAAGCTTTATCGATCAGTTGCTGCAGGAAACCGGACAGGATCCGGTGGAAGGGCGGCTGGCGCTGATGGGAGACGCGCCGCGCGAAGCCGGGGTGTTGCGAGCGGTGGCGAAAGCCGCCAACTGGCAGGGCGCGAAGGTGGTGGATGGCCGGGCGCGCGGCGTCGGTGTCGCCAAGGCGTTTGACACCCGGGTGGCGCAGATTGCCGAAGTGTCTATCGGCGAAGGCGGCATTCCGCGCGTGCACAAGGTGTGGTGCGCGGTGGATTGCGGCGTGGCGGTGAATCCTGACGTGATCCGCGCGCAGATTGAGGGCGGTATCGGTTATGGCCTGAGCATCGCGCTGTACGGCAACATCACTTTAAAAGACGGCCTGGTCGAACAATCCAACTTCAACAATTTCCGCCCGTTGCGCATTGACGAAATGCCGGAAATTGAGGTGATTATCGTGCCTTCAACCGAAAAGCCCACCGGCGTGGGCGAACTGGGCGTGCCGACCATCGGCCCGGCGGTCGGCAATGCGTTGGCGCTGCTCGGGCGGCCCCGCACCTCGCTTAGCCTGCCCTTACACCGTCCCAACAGCGACGCCAGCGTCCTTCCAAGGAAAACATCATGATTACTTTAACCGTTAACGACCAACCGCTGACGTTTGAGGGCGATACCCATATGCCGCTGCTGTGGTTTCTGCGCGATGAAGCTGGACTGACCGGCACCAAGTTTGGCTGCGGCATCGCCATGTGCGGCGCCTGTACCGTTCATCTGGACGGCGTGCCGGTACGATCCTGCATGACGCCGGTGTCGGCGGCGGTGGGCAAGAAAATCACCACCATCGAGGCCATCGGCGAAACGCCGGCCGGGAAAGCGGTGCAGGAGGCTTGGGTCAATCTGGACGTGGTGCAGTGCGGCTACTGCCAGTCCGGCCAGATCATGAGTGCCAGCGCGCTGCTGGCTCAGAGCAAAAATCCGAGCGATGCGGATATTGACGCGGCGATGGGCGGCAACGTTTGCCGCTGCGCTACTTACGTGCGCATTCGCGCCGCCATCCACCAGGCCGCCAAGGCGCTGGATTAAGGGAGAAACTCATGAGCAACGCCCTGAGATGGCTGTTATGGCTGATTGTCGCGGTAGTGGTGATAGCCGGCGGCTATGCGCTGTATACCCTGCTGCGGCCGGTTGGGCCGGAGCCTGCCGCGCCTATCGCCGGTGCGCCGGCCGGCATTACCGACAAACTGGCGCGCGGTGAATATCTGGCGCGCGCCGCCGACTGCGTGGCTTGCCACACCGCGCCGGGTGGCAAACCTTTCGCCGGAGGTTTCGCGTTTAAACTGCCATTCGGCACTATTTATGGCACCAATATTACCGCGGATAAAGAGACAGGTATTGGCGACTGGAGCGACGAGCAGTTTGTGCGTGCGGTGCGTGAGGGCGTCGCTCCTGATGGGAACCTGTATCCGGCGATGCCTTACACTTCTTACACCGCATTGAGCCGTGACGACGTGCTGGCGATCAAGGCTTATCTGTTCAGCCTGCCGCCGGTGAAACAGACCGACCCGCAAAACGATCTGCCATTCCCGTTCAACCAACGCTGGGGCATGAAGTTCTGGAATCTGGCGTTCTTCCATGAAAAACGCTTCGAACCGAATCTCAACCAGGATGAACAGTGGAACCGCGGTGCCTACCTGGCGACCGCGCTGGGGCACTGTAGCGAATGCCACACGCCGCGCAACCTGGCCTTTGGCATTAACCAGAGCAAGAACCTCAGCGGTGAGGTGATCCAGGGCTGGTTTGCCGCCAACATCACTCCGGATGCGCAGACCGGCATCGGCGGCTGGAGCGAGCAGCAACTGTCGCAATATCTGGCGACCGGCCACGCGGAGGGGCGTAGCAGTGCCGCCGGCCCGATGGCAGAGGCGGTGGAAAACAGCCTGCAGTATCTGACGCCGGAGGATAATCAGGCGTTGGTGAAATACCTGCGCAACATAGAACCTATCGCCGGCGACAGTGCCAGTTCGGTGAACCTGCAGCCGAAGGGCGCGTTGTCCTCCAGCGCGGTACTGCCGGGCGGGCAAGAGGATTCTCTGGGCCGCAGGCTGTTTGCCGGTGATTGCAGCGGTTGCCACCAGTGGAACGGCGTGGGCCGACAGAGTAAATACGCTTCGTTGGTCGGCAGCACGGCGGTAAACGATCCGCAGGGCCGCAGCGTGGTACAGGCGATCCTCAAAGGCACCCGCATCAGCATCGGGGAGCAGCATGAGGTGATGCCGGACTTCGGCGCCCAATATTCGGACGAAGAAGTGGCGGCGGTAGCCAACTATGTGGTCGGCCAGTTTGGCGAAAAACAAGGCAAGGTCACGGCGAAACAGGTCGCGGAACAACGCAAACAGTAACGATCGGCGAGGGGGCGTTTCTCCCCTTCGCCGTTCATCCTTGACGGCCTGCGCTAAAAAAGAGCATGGCAGAGGGCAAGGGGCGACATTGCAGTGCATTTTCGGCGAAGAGTGATGTTGCTCGCAAAGTTTGACGAAGGCAGTTGCTGAAAAAACGCAACTATGGCGATACTTCCGTCGCGACCTCCGTGGTCGCCAGACATTTTTATTAAGGCGTGTTACTGCTCAGGCAGGCAAGACCAAAATAGGAATGCACCTCTCATCATGATGAGGCGCATTTTCATTTTGGTCTTTTTTTTTGTTTTTTTACCGGGGAAAATCGATGGATTACAAACAGTTGGGCCTGGAAATATTGGCGCGAGTCGGCGGTAAAGCTAACGTCAGTAAACTGACGCACTGCGCCACGCGTCTGCGCATGGAGTTTAACGATGACAGCAAGGTGCAGGCGAAAGCCATTGAGGCCTTGCCGGGGGTGATAAGCGTGGTGGAGCGCGGCGGCCAGTTTCAGATCGTGGTCGGCAATAACGTGCAGCAAACCTTCCGCACGTTGCAAAAAGAGATTGGCGATCTCAGTGGCCGACAGGGCGAGAAGAAACAGCAGGCCAGGGGCGGGGTGTTTTCGCAGATCATCAGCGTTATCTCCACCACGTTCACGCCGGTGATCCCGGCGATCACCGGGGCGGGGATGATCAAGGCGCTACTGGCGATCCTCAAACTGACCGGTGTGATTGACGCCGCCAGCCCGACGTATCATCTGCTGGACACCATCGCCGATGCGGCGTTTTTCTTCCTGCCGGTATTACTGGCCTACGGCGCTTCGATCAAGTTTGAATGCAACCCGATACTGGCGATGACCATCGCCGGTGCCTTGCTGCACCCCAATTTGGCGCAGATGCTGGCGGCGGGCACCGCGATTGATTTTATCGGTATTCCGGTACGGCTGGCGGACTACGCCGGTTCGGTGCTGCCGATTATATTCACCGTGTGGCTGATGTCCTATATCGAGCGCTTTGCGGAGAAAGTGTCGCCGACGATGATCAAGTTTTTCACCAAGCCGATGATTATCCTGTTGGTGACGGCGCCGCTGGCGTTGGTGGTGGTCGGGCCGTTCGGTATTTTCCTTAACGACCTGGTCGCCGCAGGTGCGGCCATCGTCGACGGCAAGGCCAGTTGGCTGATCCCGATGCTGATGGGCGGGCTGCAACCCTTCCTGGTGATCACCGGCACCGCCTGGGCGATGACACCTATCGCTACCGGCCAGTTGAGCAAAAACGGTTTCGAAATGATTAACGGACCGGGCATGCTGGCGTCCAATATCGCGCAGGGCGCGGCGACGCTGTGCGTGGCTTTCCGCACCAAAAACAAAAATCTGCGCCAGCTGGCGTCTTCCGCCGGGTTCACTGCGCTGCTGGGGATCACCGAGCCTTCGCTGTATGGCGTGACCCTGAAGCTGCGCAAACCGCTGATTGCGGCGATGATCGGCGGCGGCTGCGCCGGTATCTATGCCGGGCTGAGCGGGCTGGTGCGCTATGCCTTTGTCTCTCCGGGATTGGCGGCGTTGCCGGCATTTATCGGTGAAAACCCGATGAATATCGTCCATGCGCTGATCACCTGCGCCATTGCCATCGTGGTGACTTTCGCGCTGACCTGGATCCTCGGCTTTGACGATCCGGTTGAGGAGCAAGAGCAGGATACCGCACCGGCGGCGGCTCCCATCAGCGGCGATGAGCAGCAGATTTTCAGCCCGCTGTCCGGCCAACTGGTGGCGCTGGAGCAGGTTAACGACGACGTGTTCTCGCAGGGGTTATTGGGACAGGGCGTAGCGATAAAGCCGCAGGAAGGGGTACTGCGTGCGCCGCTGGACGGTGAGGTGATGACCTTTTTGCCGTCGATGCACGCGGTGGGCATCAAGGGTGACAACGGCGTCGAACTGCTGGTGCACATAGGCATAGATACCGTCAATCTGGCCGGCCGGCATTTTGCTTCCGAATTGCAGATTGGCGATCGGGTCAAGGTGGGGGATGAACTGGTGCGTTTTGATATTGCGGCGATAACCGCGTTGGGTTACGACCTTACTACGCCGGTATTGGTGATCAACAGTGAAGCCTTCCCGCAGTTGAGCTGCCGTCAGCCGGGCAGCGTGGGCTTTGGCGAGACCATCATCGCCCTCAATACCCCCAAGGAGCCTGCATGATTTATCAACGCCTGGACGATTTCCCCGCAGATTTTCTGTGGGGGGCTTCTACCTCCGCCTATCAGGTGGAGGGGGCCTGGGATGAAGACGGTAAAAGCCCGTCGATTGTCGATATGCTCGATCATCCTGAAGAAACCGCCGATTTCAAAGTTGCCAGCGATCACTATCACCGTTTCCGCGAAGACGTGAAACTGTTCGCCGAGCTGGGGCTGAAGGCCTACCGCTTTTCCGTCGCCTGGACGCGGGTGCTGCCTAACGGCACCGGCGAGGTTAACGCCGCCGGGCTGGCGTTCTATCGGCAACTGATCGATGAACTGCAGCATCACGGCATTGAACCTGTGGTGACGCTTTATCACTTCGATTTGCCTTACGTGCTCGAACAGCAGGGCGGCTGGTCCAATCGCGCCACTATCGATGCGTTTGTCGAGTATGCGGCGGTGCTGTTTGACGCCTTTGGCGATCGGGTAAAATATTGGCTGACCATCAATGAACAGAACACGATGATCCTGCATCCGGGCGCGATTGGCATGCCGAAGGGCGGCGAGTTGCCGTCCAAACAGGTGCTGTATCAGCAAAGCCACCACATGCTGGTGGCGCAGGCCAGGGTGATGGCGCTGTGCCACCAACGCTGCCCCTCCGGCAAAATCGGCCCGGCGATTAACACCACGTCGATGTATCAGGAAACCTGCCATCCGCTGGACGCCATCGCCGCGCATAACTGGGAAACGCTGCGCTGCTGGAGTTTCTTGGACGTGGCGGTGCATGGGCGCTATAACGCGCTGGCCTGGCGATATTTGCAGGATCGCGGCCTGGCGCCGCAAATGGAACCGGGCGATGCGGCGCTGTTGCTGCAGGGCAAACCGGATTACGTGGCGATAAACTACTATTCCACCGCCACCATCGCCGCCAGCCGGGGCGATGCTTCGGACATCAGTGCCCGCGCCGGCGATCAGCAAATCATGCTGGGGGAACCGGGAGTGTACCGCGCGGCGGAAAACCCGTTCGTTGGCAAAACCCGTTACGGTTGGGTGATCGACCCGGTCGGGCTGCGCCTGACGCTGCGCAAAACCTACGAACGCTACGCGTTGCCGATATTAATTACCGAAAACGGCATAGGCGCCCCGGATGAGTTACAGGCCGATGGTACAATTAATGATGACTACCGCATTGAGTTTATGCGCCAGCACGTTGAACAGATGCAATTGGCGATCAACGACGGCGTTGAACTGATGGGGTATTGCCCGTGGGCGGCGATAGACGTGGTCAGCACCCATCAGGGCTACGCCAAGCGTTACGGGTTTATCTATGTAAACCGGGGTGAGCAAGATCTGAAAGATCTGCGCCGCATCAAAAAGCGCAGTTTTGACTGGTATCAACGGCTGATTGCCACTCATGGCCGGCAACGCTAATAAAAATAAAGGGTGATGGCCGCGACGATGAAAGTCATTAAGGTACTCAATAATAGCCTGGTGCTATCAACAGACAGCGATAACAACGAAGCTATCGTCATGGGCAAGGGTATTGGCTTTAACAGCAAAGTGGGTGACGTTCTCGACCCGGCCACTATTGAGAAAGTGTATGTGGTGCAGAACAGCCAAAAGGGCCGTGATTACCTGCGGCTGATGGAAAACACGCCGGAGGAGCACCTGGAGATTGTGCAGATGATCCTCGCTGAGGCCAACCGGCAGCTCAATGGCCGCATTAACGAGCAGATTTTCTTCACCCTGGCGGACCACATCAGCTTTGCCATTGAGCGCTATCACAAGGGCATTGCGATCCAAAACCGGTTGTTGTTCGAGGTGAAGCGCTTTTATCCGCAGGAGTTCGCAGTGGCGATGCAGGCGCTGGGGCAAATCAATCAGCGGCTTAACATCGCTCTGCCGGAAGAAGAGGCGGGGAATATCGCGTTCCATCTGGTTAACGGCCAGACCGACGTGCAGAACATGGAACATACCCTGCTGTCGGTGAAGATGCTGAAAGACATTTTCAATATCATCAAGTATCACTTTCGCATCAATATCGATACGGATTCGCTCAATTACGCGCGTTTTCTGGTGCATATGCAGTTTTTTATTCAGCGGATGGTCGAAGGGCAACAGATGGCGTCGAAAGACGACTTCATCTTTGCCCAGGTGACCAGGGAGTACCCGAATGCTTATCGCGGCGCGCTGCTGATCCGCGACTATGTGAAGAATCTGCTTGAGATGGAGATGTCGAACGATGAACTGCTGTATCTGGTGATCCACCTGACGCGTATCACCGACCAGCAGGACTAAACAGTTGCGATCAATAGTGCTACAGGTGAGGAACGTGCAGAGCGCCGACACGCCGTGAATCCGTCCATGGAGGCTCGTATCGCGCGTCCATGCGCTCAACGGTCGGCTAACCTGCATCCCTTCCACCCGTATCATGCTTGGGGGGAGTGGTATTAAACGCCGTTATTTAGCCGGAATGCTGTGCGCTGACCGCCTCCGTCACCAGCGCGCGAAAGCGCTGGATGAGGGCGGAAGAGCGGTTGCTGCGCAGCGCCAGGTACAGCGGCGCACTGAGCTGGGCTTCGTCGCTGATTGCCCGGTAGACGATGCCGTCGCCGCCCAACCGCCGCATCGAGGCCGGTACGATCGACAACCCCAGACCGGCCCCCACCAGGCTAAGCGTCGCGGGCAGGCGCGGGGCTTCTTGGATGACGCGCGGGCTGAACCCGGCGCGGTGGCAGGCGGCTAAAATGGCATCGTACAAGCCCTGGCCCGCAGGGCGGCGGTAGAGAATAAAAGCTTCGTTCGCCAACGACGCCAACGGCAATGGCTGCGCGCTGTCGACTGCCCGCGGGTGGCCGACCGGCAGGGCGACCAGCATAGGTTCGCGCAGCACCGGCTCAATGGTCAGGCCTGGAATGCCGCTGGCCGGCGAGCGCACAAAAGCCACGTCGAGCCGTTCATCCACCAGCGCATCCAGCAGTTCGCCGCTGCCGGCTTCTTCCAGTTGGGTGGTGATGCCCGGCAGGATCTCGCGATAGCGGCGCAACAGGTTAGGCACGAACGGGTGCAGCGCGGCGGAACTGGTGAAGCCGATGGCGATATGCCCCTGTTCACCGCGTGCTGCACGCTGCACCGCTTCGGTCAACAGCTCGGCGCGGGCCAACAGCGCACGCGCCTCATTAAACAGCACGTTGCCCGCTTCGGTGGCGCGTACGCCACGCGGCAGGCGCTGCAACAGTGTTACCCCCAGCTCATCCTCCAGCCCTTGCAGCAGGCGGGTCAACGGCGGCTGTTGAATAAACAGCCGTTCGGCGGCGCGGGTAATATTGCCTTCTTCAACTACCGCAACGAACGCCCGCAAGCGGCGAAGTTCGATCATAGACATACCTAAAAGGTATCCTTGTTGGTTCCGAAATGCATTAGACATCATGACATGGCGGCGCGCATCATACCAGGCATCAAAAATAAGCGATGTGGAACGAACAATGTCTGAATCGGATGCGGTAAAAAACACCCGGCTTGCGGCGGCACCGGGCAATGGGGAGCTGTTTTGGGGCTTTCTGATGCTGGGGCTGATAGGGTTTGGCGGCGTGCTGCCGCTGGCGCGCAATATGCTGGTGGAGGATCGGCGCTGGCTGAGCGGCGAACAGTTTACCGAGCTGCTCGGGCTGTGCCAGTTTCTGCCGGGGGGCAACGTAATCAACCTTTCGGTCGCGGTGGGGATGGAGTTCCGCGGCCTGCGCGGCGCTTGCTGTGCATTGCTGGGGTTGATCAGCGCCCCGACCGCGATTGTGGTCGGGTTGGGGATGGTTTACGCCCGCTTCCAGAATGATGCGCATGTGCAGCACGTGTTTGCCGGGCTGGCGGCCGCGGCGGCCGGCTTGCTGCTGTCCACCGGGATAAAGATGCTGTTGCCGCTGCGCGGTAAATGGCTGGCGCTGGGGATTGTCGCGTTGTGCCTGATAGCCATCGCCTGGCTGCGCCTGCCGCTGTTGCCGACCATGCTGGTGCTGGCGCCGCTGAGCATTCTGTTGCTGTGGTGGAGGAAGCCCTCATGATGGGCGTATTGATCTCGCTGGCGATTATTTTCACCGAGCTTTCGCTGCTGGCGTTCGGCGGCGGCATGACCATCCTGCCGGAAATGCAGCGCCAGGTGGTGGAGATTCATCAATGGATGAGCGCACAGGAGTTCAGCGCGCTGTTCGCCATGGCGCAAGCCGCGCCGGGGCCGAATATGATGATCGTGCCGCTGATTGGCTGGCACGTGGCCGGCTGGGCGGGGCTGCTGGTTTCCTCCATCGCCAAGTTCGGCCCGTCATCGATCGTCACTTTACTGGTGATGGGGGCCTGGCGGCGCTTCAAGGACAAACCCTGGCGGCGCATCGTGCAGACCGGTCTGGTGCCGGTTACCGTCGGGTTGGTGGCGGCCAGCGGGGTGTTGATTGCCGAAGCCTCTGCGCCGAGCTGGCCGTTGGCGGCGATCATCGCGTTGGCCACGCTGCTGAGCATGAACAAACGCATTCACCCGCTGTGGATACTGGCGGGCGGTGCGCTGCTCGGGCTGCTGGTAGCTTAGTCAGCGCGGTGTCAGTACAAAGCGGGCTTTACCGCCGTGGTTCATGACTTCGTAGCGTTTAGGGGCGGTCAGCGCCAGAAACGCCACCCTGCTGCCGTCGGCGTTGGTCAACGTCATGCCGTCCGGCGTCGGGCGCCAGGCTACCGGCAGTTCGGTGAGCGCCAGCGGTTGCAGGCACTGCGATGAGGCGGTGAAACGGTAGGCGTTGGTGCTTTCGATCCGTTCATCGCTCAGTTCAACGTCACAGGCGGCGATCTTGCCTTCGGTGTCGGTCAACTGCCAGTGCCCTTTCAGCGCGGAGGGGGCGAGCAACGGCAACGAACTGGCGAAGGTATTGCTGCATAACAATAGGCTCATAACGGCTCCAGTCAGGGCAATGCGCCGTAATGCGCGCAACGGGGTAAAGGGGAAAAGGGTGATCATCAGTTTCCTTACTGTCGCTTTTGTGGCCGGGTGGAAACATCTTTTGTGTCTATGATGATAGCAAAGTTGCCGGCGTTGACGTCTGGCTTTGCGGGGGTGATAATTTGTGTTAGTAATTCACACAGGAGGAGTTATGCCTAGAACAACCAGCGTAACCATTGGCGAACAACTGGATGCCTTTGTCAGTCGACTAGTTGACAGCGGCCGCTATGGCTCAACCAGTGAAGTGATGCGAACTGCATTACGTCTGCTTGAGCAAAAAGAATATCACATTGAAACTTTACGGCTTGCTCTTGAAAATGGTGAGCGTAGTGGGGAAAGCGCGTTAAGCTTGCGCGAGATCGCGGCTAAAAAGAAACGTGAGCACAATGTATAAGCTTTCGAACCTGGCTGCCGATGATTTCGCCGGGATCTACGAATATACCTTGGTGAACTTCGGTGCAAAGCAGGCTGATCGTTACACTGATGATATGGAAAACTGCCTGCAAACTCTGATTATGGCTCCTGGTATGGGGCGTGAATATGCGGAGATAAAACCCGGCATACGTCGATTTGATCATCAGCAGCATGCAATTTTTTATCGTGTTCGTGACCAAGATATATTTATCATCAGGATTCTGCATCAACAGATGGAACCGATGATTCACCTGATCGATATTTAAATATGTGAGGATAAGGAGAGGAAGGTTTTCGCCAATGGTCGAGTGAGCAGGCCGTGCGCCTTAGCGTGGTGGACATCAGCGGCGGAATGCACGCAGCGCCTTCCAGACAATCCTGCAATACCACGGTTTCTTCCCGGCAGTATCGTCACTCAGCGCTTCTCAAGGACCTACGTGATGACGCCGTTTAATCTCGCCATGGCCAACGAGCCTTTCGTCAAGGGTTAGCGGGGCAGGAACAGCAGCGGCTGCCATGTGGACCCTTCAAATAGTGGCAGATTGATAAATTGATGTAAGCCATTTAACAGAGCTATCATCAAGCCTTGTATATAGCGGATTATGGCCAATGCTCCGAAGAGATGATGTGATTCCACGCGCTTACAAGCAGGTGGATGTATTTACCACCTCGCCATTGCAGGGAAATCCCTTGGCGGTGATCCTGGAGGCTGAGGGGTTGAATGAAATGCAGATGCTTTCATTGGCTCGCTGGACCAACCTTTCAGAAACGACGTTTGTTTTCAAACCGACTAATCCGGTTGCAGATTATCAGGTGCGTATTTTTACCCCCGAAAAAGAGTTGCCCTTTGCCGGACATCCGACCTTGGGTACGGCCCATGCATTATTGGAGGCGGGGCTGGTGACCAAACAGCCGGGGGTAGTTATGCAAGAATGCGGGGTTGGTCTGGTTGCGGTCAATATCTTACCTGACGGAACCTTGGCGTTTGCCGCGCCAGCGGTAACGTTTCGAACGCCGGCGGTTGAAGAAAGGGACCTGCTAAAGGCCGCTTTTCAGCAGGCGGTTATTGAAACAGATACGATGCCGGTGATTGCCGACATGGGTATTCGCTGGCTTATGATACGCATGCCAAACGCTCAATCCTGCCTGAGGGTGACGCCGGATCATGCCATGATTAAAAAGCTGCAAATTGCCTGTCATGTTGATGGCGTGGTGATTTATGGTGCCTATTCATCTGGTGATCCAGCTGATTACGAAATGAGAGCGTTTCTGGTTGAAGGGGGGCAGTTGGTTGAGGATCCCGTGACTGGCAGCGCTAATGCGTGCCTGGCCCATCTGTTGAAGGCCAATAACTTCCCCGACGGTGGCTCGACGGCACAGGGGTATCAGGTTCGACAAGGAACCCAACTCCAGCGAGAAGGCCGGGTTAGCGTTCGTTTCATTCACGATGAGCCATGGATTGGTGGACAGAGTTGCACGCTGATTAATGGCTGGCTGCACATTTAGGCGTGGTAATCACTCACTGATTACCAGACATTGTGACCGGGAATGGGTACCGCGCCCGTTCCCGGCCTAGAGTGTACGAGTTGATAGAATGCCCCAAGATGGTAAGGAGGCATGCCAGATCGACCGCTGTTATTGCAGTTTCTCCTTACGCCGCTCGCCGCCATAACGCGGCGTACATGCCGGGTTTGGCGAACATCACCAGATTCCCCAACAGGATCAGGCACAGGCCGATCACCGCATTGAGGTGCCACTGGTAACCTTCATAGAGTGTCGAGATGCTCAGCGCCACCAGCGGGAACAGCAGGGTGCTGTAGGCCGCAGCGCTTGCGCCGATGCGGCCAAGCAGGCTGAAGTAAGCGGCAAAGGCAATCACCGACCCAAAAATCGCCAGATACAGCAATGAGCCGATATAACGGGTACTGAACTCAATCTGGAAGGATGCACCCTGGGCCAGGGCGATCAGTGCCATCAGGATGGCGCCATAACTCATGGCATAAGTATTGGTGGATAGGATGTCCAGCCCACGTCGCTGGTGGCGTGAACTGATCATATTACCGAGCGAAAAACCGTAGGTGCCGAGCGCACTCAGGCCGATGCCTTGCAACAGTTCCGGCGCCATTTGCGTGGCGACCAGATCCTGCCAGAACAGGGCGACGATCCCGGTCAGGCCCAGTACCGCCGCAGGCAGCAAGTTTGGGCTGGGGCGTTGACGAAAGAAGATCATGCCGTTGACGGCATTGAACAGTACCGCCATCGAGAAAATCACCGATTCCAACCCGCTGCTGATATAGGCCGCCGCATGGTAGAAACAGTAGAAGTTAAAGCCGAACACGCAGCAGCCTTGCAGGATGCAAAACAGGTGATCACGCAGCGCAATGCGGCGCAGGCGGCGCGCCAACAGCAGGATCAGCAACATCACCGCGGCGGAAACCACGAACCGATAACTGATCGACACCGGAATGGCTACCGGTCCAGCCTGTTGCAGGGTAATCGCAATCCAGGTGGTGCCCCAAATCAGCACCACGGCAAGGTACAACAGCACGTTCATAATCGACTCCGGCAAAATAGATTGCCGCAGTATCCGCCGTTGCTCGCTGTCGCGCTTTCAGCGCTTTGCGCACAATTGCATATTCTTGCGCTTTTTTTAGCAAAAGCGCGGGTCGTGGACTGGTGCGGTGTGGCGTCACTCTTTACACTGAAAACAATTCAGCGAAGCGGGACCGGCGATGTCCAGATACAAGGCGTTTGAAACACTGCGGGAACATAAAGCGCGGTTGCACGGCAGCGTGCAGTTGGGTTCCGGCGTGGAGCTGGCCGCCTGGTCCAACCGTGACGATCGCATTACCCAGGAAAGCGCCGATCACCATACCCTGAGCCTCTATGTCGCCGATGGCTACGAGTGCTATCAAAAAGTGCCCGGCGGCTGGAAGAACGGCGGTGGGCCGGACCGTTTCTGCATTATGCCTCGCCAGTATGAATCCACCTGGGACGTGCGCAGCGATTTATCTTTCGTGCACCTTTACTGCACCGACCGGCATCTGCGACAGGTGGTGGAGCAAACCTGGGATCGCAGCCCGGCGGCGATCGCTCTCGAGCCGTGCGCTTTTGCCGAGGATCCGCAAATTACGCTGCTGTACCGCCAGTTTTTGCTTAACTGCAACTGGCAGGATCGCGCCAATCAGTTGGCGCTCAGCAGTGCTACAACCCTGCTGATGTCGCATCTGGTTCAGCGCTACAGTCAACTGCAATGGGCTTTGCCGACGGTGCGCGGTGGCCTGGCGCCAGCGGTGGCCAGGCGGGTAAAAGAGTATATCGAGCAGCACCTCGACAAGCCGCTGTTGCTGGCGGACCTGGCGGCGCAGGCCGGGCTGAGTGAGTTCCACTTTGCCCGCATGTTCAAACATGACACCGGCCTGGCGCCACACCAGTTTGTGATGCGCGCGCGGCTGCAACAGGCGGAAAAATTGCTGTGCCACAGCTTGCTGCCGCTGACGCAGATTGCGCTGGAATGCGGCTTCAGTTCCGCCAGCCATTTCAGCAACCGCTTCAAAGCGGCTTATGGATTTGCCCCGATGCAGATGCGTCAGGGGCGCTAACCCCCACAGGAGAGAACATGGAACAGCAGTTCGCAGGACTTGGCGTATTGTTTATCGCCGGATTCGGGCCGATTACGCAGCAAACGGAGCACAGCAAGGCGTTTTATGTCGACGCGCTGGGGCTGCCGCTCAAGCCGATGCCCGACAATGCCGATTATCTGCTGGCCGAGCATGGCGCGCTGGAAGGGGTGAAACACTTTGCTTTGTGGCCGTTGGCGCAGGCGGCGCAATCTTGCTTCGGCAGCGAACAATGGCCGGCCGATCTGCCGGTGCCGCAGGCATGGATGGAGTTTGACGTCGCCGATATGGCGTTGGCCACCCAAGGGTTGATCGACAAGGGTTACCGCCTGCTGGTCGCCAACCGCGAAGAGCCCTGGGGCCAGAGCGTCACCCGCCTCCTCAGCCCGGAAGGATTGCTGATCGGCGTCACTTTCACGCCCTGGTTGCGTGGCTGAATTACAATCATGGCCCGTTAGGGAATTTTGCTGTTGGTTTATGAAGGATCAGGGATGGAAAACAAAACCCTAGAGATACTCACCTACACCCTCAAGAAGGGGACTGGCCGCGATTTTCACAAAATCATGACGGAAACCAGCGTCCCTTTGCATCGTAAGGCGGGGATCGACGTTGTCCGCTTTGGGAACTCATTGCACGATGCAGATTCGTACTTTCTGATTCGCGCTTTTGACAGTGTCGAACATCTTGAAAACGCCCAGGATGAATTCTACAAAAGCGACGCCTGGCGCACAGGCCCGAGAGCGGCGATTATCGAAAGGATTGAGCAAAGCATCAAGTCTGTACTGACAATCAGCAATGCTGCACTGGATGCGATGCGGGTTTAGCCTGTCCAAATAGATTTAACCGGAACGCTAATCAGGAAGTGCCGTTAACGGCACTTTCCCTGTTCTGAAGCATACTGCCGTTTACTTGCGTGCGCTTTCCACCTTTCTAAACTGACTGCGCAGCAGCAGGCAATTGATCAGCACCAGCGCCGCCGTTACCGCAAACACCCAGCGGAAGCCCATCAAGGCGGAAACACTGGAGCCTATCAGCGGGCCGACCACGTTGCCGAGGTACATAAACGATTGGTTATAGCCGAAGATGCGGCCCGTAACCTGATCGGAGGAATACTTCAGCAGCAGCGTCTGCACCGCAGGCATCAGGGCGCCGTCGGCAAAGCCCAGCAGGAAGCGCAAAATCCCCAATTGCAGCGGCGTTTGCACCCAGGCCATGATAGCGAACAGTAGGGTGGTTAACCCCAGCGCCGCCATCAGAATGCGGGCGGTGCCGATACGGTCGCCAAGCCGGCCGAGACGCGGCGCGGAAACCAACGCGGCAATACCGGGAACGGCCGCGATCATGCCGCTGATAAAGGCGATATTGCCGCTGTCGCCGGACAAATCCTTGATGAACAGCGTCAGAATCGGGCTGATGGAGGAGTTAGCCAATTGGATCATCAACGTGCTGATGAACAGCGTGACGATCAGCGCCGGATAAGGCAGCGACTGGAATACTGCCTTGCCGCTCAGTCGGTCGGCCTTTTTCACCTCGACGCGGCGTTCTTTTATCAGGAATAAGGTAATGAGGAAGCTGACGAACATCAGCCCGGCGGTGACGAAAAACACTACGCGCAGGCCCAGATGGTCAGCCATCAGGCCCCCCAGCAGCGGGCCGACGATCACCCCGGAAACCGGGCCGGTAGACAGAGTGCCCAGCGCCCAACCGCTTTTGTCACGCGGCACCTGTGAGGCCACCAGCGCCATAGCGTTGGGAATATAACCGGAGGTCAGGCCCATCAGCGCACGCAGCGCAAACAGCTGGTAAACGTGGGTTACCATGCCCTGCAGCACAATGACGATCGCCATCCCCAGCGAAGCGCGCAGCAGCATCAGCTTGCGGCCTTTGCGATCCGCCAGGCTGCCCCACAGCGGCGACACCAGCGCGGAGACCAAAAAGGTGCCGCTAAACACCAACCCTGACCAGATGCTGAGCGACTGGTGGCCGCTGACGCCGAGCTGTTCAATATACAGCGGCAGAAAAGGGAGGATCTGGCTCATCGCCAGCCCGGTGAAGAAACAGCCGAGCCAGACCGAAATCAGATTGAGTTTCCACGCTTCCATCAACTTATCGTACCACTTTGAATTAAGAGAGAATTATTGAGCAGGATAATAATAACACCGGTTATCAGGCGCGGGTGGCGAAATAAGTGAGCAAAAGTAAAACCCGCGTTGTGCGGGCTCAGGTATTTAGCGTTGGTTGTCCTGTTCTACGGCGTCATACAACCGCTCGAGAATATCCGGGAAGGCGGATTGTACGCGGTTCCAGCTTGGCACAAAGGGTTTATCGCCGGGGTTTTCGCTGAAGGCTTGTCCGGCCTGCGAAATCACCCGAGAGAACAGTTCGACCGCTGATTCTTCGCTGTGGCGATCGAAATCCAGACCGTTCATTTTGGCATCGTGCTCAAAGGCGTCGATCATATCCAACGCCGTGCGGTAGTAGGTGGCGCGCAGTACGCGAAAAGAATCGTTGGTGATCGGCACCCCCTGGATCGCCAATTTGCGGTACAGCGCCTTGGTGATATCGCCCGCCATACGCTGCAGGCCGCTGTGCGGATCCTCTTCCGACATCGGCTGGTGCTTATGATCGTAATTATCGGCGATATCCACCTGGCAGATACGGCTGGTGGCGGTGTTGCGGTGGACTTCCGACAATACGCCGATCTCCAGCCCCCAGTCGCTGGGAATACGCAGGTTGTTGAGAATGTGGGTACGCATGGCGAACTCGCCCGAGAGCGGGTAGCGATAGCTGCGCAGATAGTCGAGAAAATCCGAATTGCCGTACACTTTCTGCAGCGATTTCAACAGCGGAAATACCAGTAACCGGCCGACCCGGCCATTCAGCTTGCCGTTAGCCACCCGGGCATAGTAACCCTTGCAGAAATCGTAATGAAAATGCGGGTTGGCCACCGGATACAACAGGCGCGCCAACATGCGGCGATCGTAGGTGACAATGTCACAGTCGTGCAGTGCCACGCAGCTGGAACGGCGTGAAGCCAGAGTGTAGCCGACGCAAAACCACACGTTGCGGCCTTTGCCCGGTTCGTTGGGGGCCAGCCCTTCGGCGCTGAGCTGGTCGGCAATCGCCGTCAGGCGCGGCCCGTCGTTCCACAAAATGCGGTGGCGCTGCGGCAGGCGGGAGAAAAAGCTTTTTGCATGCAGGAATTGCTCATGGTCGGCGCGATCCAGGCCAATGACGATCTCCTCCAAATAGGGCACCTGCGCCAAAACATCGACGATCTTGTCCAGCGCCGGGCCTTCCAGCTCGGAATAGAGCGAGGGCAGAATCAGCCCCATGGTGTTGCGGCCGGAAAATACCTGCAACTCATATTCAAGTTCGGACAATTCGCGCTGCGCGAGATGGTGAAAATTGGTGATGATGCCATCTTGATAAAAATCACTCATGGTGAGATCTCCCGTTAATCAGAAAATGATCCAATCCTTCGCACCAGCCCTGGGGGCCTTGCAGGCGCGTACGGTACAGCCGGCCGGCGAAATCGCCCGGTAAATCGAGAGGTTTGTCCTGCTGCCCCCGGATCAACACCGCCAGATCGCAGGCTTGCAGCAGGGAAATATCGTTGGGGCCGTCGCCCAGACTGAGGGTGGTAAGGGGGGGACCGTGCGGTAACTGATAATCCGCGGTTATCCAACGGGCGGCGTTGCCTTTGCTGACGGCCGCGCTCATCACGTGATAAAAGCGCCCGCCCTGGGTCAACCCGAGATTGTGCTGCGCGAGCAGCGCGCGAAACTGGGCAAGTTGTTCATCGTTACCGGCCCAGCGCAAGGGTTCAGAACCGGCACGCCGGCGCGCCAGATGCGCCTGATCGAGCGTTAAACCTGTCCATTGCGCGACGGTTGCGTCATCCACATCGGCAAACCCTTGAAAGACAAAACCGGTCTGGCTGCGCAGTTCCCGCAGCATGGCGCACAGGCTGGGGTAATCTGCACCCAGGTGCTTGGTCGGATAGTCGGGGTGATTGCGCCATTGCGCGGGGAAGACAATCTGCGCGCCGTTTTCCGCAATAAACGGCCAGTGGCTCAGCCCGAGTTGCCGCTGCAACGGGGCGACTTCTGCGGCGGTTTTACTGGTGGCGATAATCAGCGGCGTCTGGGTGTGCGCCAGCCGCTCCAGCCACGGCTGCGCAGCCTGCCAGCGGTAGCTGTGGTGATCCAGCAGCGAACCGTCCAGATCGGTGAAAATTAACAGGTTGGGGCTCGGTTTCAGCATTTCATCTCCATGATATCGTGCGTAATTCACTGATAAACAGGTTGATTACTTTGTTGTCATGTAGACCGACGGGGAAACGGTGCGTGGCGTTGTAGAGGGTGTTTGCCGTCGACGCCGTGACTCCCCTAAGTGAAAATTGTGATGCGAATCACAATTTACCCTAACGGCTTATCGCAGGGGGTGCAAGTCTTGACTGTCCTAAGCAATGCACCACGCAGAACCGAATCTGCTACTCTGCGGGGAGGTGGTTTTCGCCAGCCAGTAAAATTATCTCTATTGAATCAGGAGGCAAACGTGCCCGAGGAAAAGCAAAGCATTCACCTGCGCCCGATGATTGAAAGGGATCTGCCGGCGGCGTTCGGGTTGTCGCAACAGGCGCGCTGGCCTCACCGCCTGGAAGATTGGCAGCAGGCGTGGGGATTGGGGGCGGGAGTGGTCGCTGTGGTCAACGGAGAGACGGTCGGCACCGCTTTGCGCTGGCTGTGGGGGGCGAATCGCGCCACTCTGGGGTTGGTGATTGTCGACGAACGGCATCGCGGGCAAGGTATCGCCAGGGAAATGGTGCAGTCGCTGATGGCGCCATTGGCTGACCATCAACTGCACCTGGTAGCTACCGAACAGGGCAAGCCGTTGTATCGGCAGTTGGGGTTTATCGAACAGGGGCGGCTGGCACAGCATCAATGCCGGGCGTTGCCTGCCCGCGACGCGGTGCCTTTGCCGGAGGACGTCACCCTGCGCCCGGCATCGCCGCAGGATCTGCCAACCCTGGCCGAGTTGGATTTCGCCGCTTGCGGCATGCGGCGCCAGCCGCTGCTGGAAACCTTGCTGAGTAGCGCCGGGCAGGCGCTGGTGTTGGAACGGCAGGGGATTGCCGTCGGTTTCGCGGTGCGTCGCCGCTTTGGTCATGGCAACATGATCGGCCCGGTAATCGCGCCCGATACTGCCTCCGCCGTCGGGTTAATCGACGCGCTGTGCCGGCCCTGCACCGGCCAGTTTGTGCGTATCGACACGCCACAGGCCAACAGCCTCGGCCCCTGGCTGGTCGAGCGCGGTTTGCCCAGCGTGGACACGCCCGCCATCATGGTGCGCGGCGCGCCTCATAGACCGGATCCTGCGAGCGTGCAGGCTTTTGCATTGGTTTCGCAAGCGCTGTCATAAAATTGAAAATCAGGTGCCACGGCGGTGCATCGCCAGATGCATTGCCCAATTGTTGTGCAATAGTTATCAACTGATGACTTTGTTGTAACCGCAGGTTTTGCCGTTCCTGCGCCGCCGTACGCCGTCGCGCGTGAAATATCCCCAGAAAGTCCGCAATTGGCACAGGCCATGCATTGTCATCATCAGTCTTTGTTACCTGAGTAACAGACAGCGGTTTGATGACAACTCACCAACAGCGGGCGAACTATGGCAGACCATCCTGATGTGATCGCACAGATAGAAGCGTCATTTGCGGTACAAACCCCGACCGGCAAGCGTATTGCCGGTTATCTGCTGGCCAATCTGGCGCAGGTGCCGTTTGAAACCGCCGACGGCATCGCCCGCAGCACGGCGACCAGCGGCATTTCGGTCGGCCGCTATCTGCGCAGCCTGGGCTATCGCAATCTCGACGATCTGAAACGTACGCTGCGTGAACAAGGGGCGGCGCTGTATCAACCCTGGGGCGTCACCGATCGTCTGGGCGCTTACCGCCGGCGGCGCGATCAGCCGCAGCCGCAAAAGCTGCGCCAGGCGTTAACCCTGGAGCTGGAGGCGATAGAGCACGTTTACCAGTTGGCCGGCGGGGAGGCGTTCAACCGCGTCAGCCGCCAACTGGCGCAGGCGGAAGCGGTGTTTGTGGTCGGCATCCAGTCTACACGCGGCATCGCCAACGCCTTTTACAGCCATCTGGAGTATCTGCGGCCCAGAGTCTATTACGCCGACGGGCTGTCCGGTACCTACGTGGAATCGCTCAATTCGGAATTTGGCGCGCCCTATCTGGTGCTGACCGACACTCGCGCTTACTCGACCATCGCCCGGCAGTATTGTCAGGCGGCCTGCGCGCGCGGGCTGCGGCTGGCGCTGATCACCGACATTTACTGTCCGTGGGCGCGGGATTACCCGATTGACCTGCTGCAGGTGAAAACCGACACCGGCCAGTTTTGGGATTCGCTGGCGCCGCTCAGTTGCCTGTTCAACCTGCTGCTGTCCTCGGTACTGGAACAGGGCGGCGCGGCGGTGGAGCAACGGCTGGCGAACAACCGCCTTCTGCAAAAAGAACTGGGCCAATTTGAATCTTAACCTCATGGGAACAGGTAATGAGTGACAATGTAACGTTAATGGATCTGGCCGAGGCGTTTCCCGATCTGCCGATCGAGTTGAAATACGCCGGCGCCGATAACCTCACCGGCCGGCCGATCTACCGCGAAAGCCGCTGCCTGTTGCATCCCGACGCGGTACGCGGTCTGACACGCAGCCTGTTGGCGGCGCGGCTTGCCGGTTTATCGCTAAAGGTGTTTGACGCCTATCGGCCGCAACAGGCGCAGGCGTTGCTGTGGCTGGCGTGTCCGGATCCGCAATATGTCACCAGCACGCAAACCGGCTCGCACCACAGCCGCGGCGTGGCTATCGACGTGACGCTGCTGGATGCGGCGGGCGCGGCGTTGGATATGGGCACCGGCTTTGATGAGATGAGTGAGCGTTCCCATCCGTTTTACCCCGATTTCCCTCCAGAGGTGCAGCGCAATCGGCTATTGCTGAATGCGGTGATGGCCGCCGGGGGGTTTTGCGGCATCGCCAGCGAGTGGTGGCATTTTGAGCTGCCCAACGCCGGTGACTATCCGCTGTTGGCCGATCGCTTCGGCTGTTTTTCTTACGATTAAAACGACGCACCTTCAACACACCAGGAGTCAGTTTATGAGCAAAGTTAAATACGCCGCGCTGGCGGTGGCAGTCGCTGTGGGTCTGGCCGGTTTGGCTCCGGCGCAGGCGGCGGTACCCAAGGATATGCTGGTGATCGGCAAAGCGGCCGACCCGCAGACGCTGGATCCGGCCGTGACCATCGATAACAACGATTGGACGGTAACTTACCCTGCCTACCAGCGGTTGGTGCAATACAAAACCGAAGGCGGCAAAGGCTCCACCCAGGTTGAAGGCGAACTGGCGGAAAGCTGGGCCGCTTCGGACGATCAATTGGTCTGGACCTTTAAGCTCAAGCCGGGCAACAAGTTCGACGACGGCAGCGAGGTTAATGCCGAGGCGGTGAAATGGTCGTTTGAACGGCTGATGAAGATTGGCCAGGGGCCGTCAGAAGCTTTCCCGAAAGATCTGCAGGTGACGGTGGTGGATCCGCTGACGGTGCGTTTCACGCTGAAAACGCCGTTTGCCCCGTTCCTCTACACGCTGGCCAATGACGGCGCCGGCATCGTCAACCCGGCGATCGCCAAGGCCAACCCGGCCGACGAAGGCAAAGCCTGGCTGGCGAATCACAGCGCAGGTTCCGGCCCTTACAAGCTGGATCGCTGGCAGAAGGGCCAGCAGTTGGTGCTGGTACCAAATCCGCATTACGGCGGCGCCAAACCGGCGTTCAAACGCGTAACGGTGAAAATCATCGCTGAAAGCGCCACCCGCCGCCTGCAATTGACGCGCGGTGATCTGGACATCGCCGAATCTCTGCCCATCGACCAGCTCACGGCGCTGAAAAGCGAAAACAAGGTGGCGGTCAATGAGTTTCCTTCGTTGCGTGTGACTTATCTGTACCTGAACAACGGCAAAGCGCCGCTGAATCAGGTGGATTTGCGCCGCGCCATCTCTTATGCGGTGGATTATCAGGGCATGGTGAAGGGCATTCTCGGCGGCAACGGCAAACAGATGCGCGGGCCGATCCCGGAAGGCATGTGGGGCTACGACGCTGCCGCACAGCAGTACAGCCTGGATGCGGACAAGGCCAAGGCCGCGCTGACGGCGGTGAAAGACAAGCCGGCATCGCTGAACTTCCTGTACTCGGTCAGCGATCCGAACTGGGAGGCGATAGCGCTCTCGGTGCAGGCCAGCCTGGCGACGGTAGGCATTAACGTCAAACTGGAGAAGCTGGCTAACGCCACCATGCGCGATCGCATCGGCCAGGGCAATTACGACATCGCCATTGGCAACTGGAGCCCGGACTTCGCCGACCCCTACATGTTCATGAACTACTGGTTCGAATCTGACAAAAAAGGGCTGCCGGGCAACCGCTCGTTCTACAGCGATCCGCAGGTGGATGCGCTGTTGAAAAAAGCGGTTTCGGTGTCCGATCAGCAAGTGCGCACCGCCGATTATCAGGCGGCGCAGAAAATCGTCATCGACCAGGCGGCCTACGTCTATCTGTTCCAGAAAAACTATCAGGTGGCGATGAACAAAGAGGTGAAGGGCTTTGTGTATAACCCGATGCTGGAACAGGTGTTCAACGTTGGGCAGATGAGCAAGTAATTCTCTTTCGGGCAGCTTTTTGGCTGCCCCCTTGCGCCACGGGAAACGACTATGAACGTTTGGAGCCTTATCCGCCAGCGCTGCTGGGGGCTGGTGCTGGTGATGTTCGGGGTGTGCGTCATCACCTTTACCATCTCGCACCTGATCCCCGGCGATCCGGCGCGGCTGCTGGCCGGCGATCGCGCCAGCGAGGAAATCGTCCAGCATATTCGCCAGCAACTGGGGCTGGACCAGCCGTTATACGTGCAGTTTGGCCGCTACGTGCTGGATCTGCTGCACGGCGATCTGGGCACGTCTATCCGCACCGGACGGCCGGTACTGGACGACCTGCGCGCCTTCTTCCCGGCGACGCTGGAGCTGGCGTTTTGCGCCTTGCTGCTGGCGATCGCGCTGGGGGTGCCGCTCGGCGTGCTGTCGGCGGTTTACCGCAATAAATGGCCCGATCATCTGGTGCGCCTGCTGTCGGTGACCGGCATCTCCACGCCGGCATTCTGGCTGGGGCTGGGGGTGATCATTTTGTTTTACGGCCAACTGAACGTCTTGCCCGGCGGCGGCAGGCTGGACGACTGGCTGGATCCGCCCACCCATATTACCGGGTTCTACCTGCTGGATTCGCTGCTGACCGGCAACGGCGAAGCGTTTTGGAACAGCCTGCAGCACCTGATCCTGCCGGCACTGACCCTGGCGTTCGTACACCTCGGGGTGGTGGCGCGGCAAATCCGCTCGGCGATGCTTGAACAACTGGGTGAAGACTATATCCGCACTGCACGCGCCAACGGCCTTTCGCACTGGCGAGTGGTACTCGGCCACGCGCTGCCGAACGCGCTGATCCCCTCGGTGACGGTGCTGGGGCTGGCGTTGGGGGATTTGCTGTACGGCGCGGTGCTGACCGAAACGGTGTTCGCCTGGCCAGGCATGGGCGCTTACGTGGTGGATTCCATTCAGGCGCTGGATTTCCCTGCGGTGATGGGCTTTGCCGTGGTGGTGTCTTTTGCCTATGTGATGGTTAATTTGATCGTCGATCTGCTTTATCTGTGGATCGACCCGCGAATGGGGCGCGAGGGCTAATGACTATGTCTCACTTTGAACAACCGTCGTCTCAAATCGAGCCACCGCCGGCGGCGGAACCTGCGCTGCGCTTTGTCGGCGCGCGGCGCGCCTGGTATCGGGTGCGGCGCAGCCCGCTGACGCTGTTGGGTGGCGCCATCATGTTCTGCGTGCTGTTTTTGATGCTGTTTTCACCCTGGCTTGCGCCGCACAATCCGGACGCCATCGACCTGACCGCGCGGCTGCTGCCGCCTTCGGCCGAACACTGGTTCGGCACCGACGAAGTAGGCCGCGACCTGTTCAGTCGGGTGCTGGTCGGCAGCCGGCAGTCGGTAGCCGCCGGGCTGGCGGTGGTGGTGCTGGCGGGCGGAATTGGCTCTCTGCTCGGCTGTTTCTCCGGCGTGATGGGCGGCACGGTGGATGCGTTGATCATGCGCTGCATGGACATCATGCTGTCGGTGCCTTCGCTGGTGCTGACCATGGCGCTGGCGGCCGCGCTCGGGCCAAGCCTGTTCAACGCCATGCTGGCGATTGCGGTGGTGCGCATTCCGTTTTACGTGCGGCTGGCGCGCGGGCAGACGCTGACGCTGCGGCATCAGGCTTATATGCAGGCGGCGCGCACCTTTGGCGCTTCGCGCTGGCATTTGATTGGCTGGCATGTCCTGCGCAACGTCATGCCGCCGTTGGTGGTACAGGCGTCGCTGGATATTGGTACCGCCATCCTGATGGCCGCCACGCTGGGCTTTATCGGCCTTGGCGCCCAACAACCGACCGCCGAATGGGGTGCCATGGTGGCCAACGGCCGTAACTATGTGCTCGACCAGTGGTGGTATTCGGCCTTTCCCGGTACGGCGATCCTGATCACCGCCACCGGTTTCAACCTGTTCGGCGACGGTCTGCGCGACTTGCTGGATCCTAAAACCCGGGGGCGTTGATGAGTGACACTACGGTTTTATCGATTGATGAGCTGCAACTGGAATTCCCGGTTTACGGCGGCAGCGTCAAGGCGCTCAACCGCGTCTCGTTGCAGGTCAAGGCCGGCGAAATCGTCGGCGTGGTGGGGGAATCCGGTTCCGGTAAATCGGTGACGGCAATGATGACCCTGCGCCTGCTGGCCGAGGACGGTTACAACGTGACCGGCGGCAAGCTGGAGGTATTGGGCACCGACGTGCTCAGCGCCAGCGAGCGGCAAATGCGCCAACTGCGCGGTGCCCGGGTGTCGATGATTTTTCAGGAGCCGATGAGTGCGCTGAACCCGACGCGGAAAATCGGCCGCCAGATGTGCGAGGTGATCCGCCTGCACCAGAGGCTGTCGGCACGGCAGGCGCGTGACAAGGCGGTCCAGTTGCTGCGTGAAATGCAAATTGCCGATGCGGAACGGGTGATGGAGCGCTATCCGTTCGAGCTGTCGGGCGGCATGCGCCAACGGGTGCTGATCGCCATGGCGTTTTCTTGCGAACCGGAGCTGATTATCGCCGACGAACCGACCACGGCGCTGGATGTTACGGTGCAGCGGCAGGTGCTGCGCCTGCTGCAACAGAAGGCTCGCGCCAGCGGCACGGCGGTGCTGTTTATTACTCACGATATGGCGGTGGTGTCGCAGCTCTGTGACCGGGTGTACGTGATGTACGCCGGGCACGTGATCGAAAGCGGGGCCACGGCGCGGGTGATTGACCACCCGCGCCACCCGTATTCTATCGGGTTGTTGCTGGCGGCACCGGAACGCGCAGAGCCGCGCAGCCTGCTGCGGGCGATTCCCGGTACGGTGCCCAATTTGAGCGCATTGCCGCCGGGTTGCGCATTCAGCAACCGCTGCAGCTACGCCAGCGGCCAATGCCGGAAAACGCCGCGGTTGACGCCATTAGCCGCTGACCCGACGCAACGGGTGGCCTGTTGGCATCCGCAGTCTATCGATCTGGAGGTGCAAAATGAACGTTGAAGCGCTATTGGAACTGCGCGACGTGCGGCTGCGCTTTCCCGCCAGCTATAACTGGCGCGGTAAGCCGAGAGAATATGTCCATGCGCTCAACGGGCTGGATCTCAACATCATGCGCGGCGAGACCCTGGGGATCGTCGGCGAATCCGGCTGTGGCAAAAGCACCTTGGCGCAACTGCTGATGGGATTGTTGAAGCCCAGCAGCGGCGAGCTGCTGCGCGCCCGTTCCGGTGGCTCCTGGTTTGGCAGCGGCATGCAGATGGTGTTTCAGGATCCGCAGTCGTCGCTCGACCCGCGCCTGCCGGTATGGCGCATTATCACCGAACCGGTCTACGTGCAGCAGCATAACGGCGTGGCAGAGCGGCGGGCGCTGGCGGCAGAACTGGTGCAACAGGTTGGGTTGCGGCCGGAGTCTATCGACCGGCTGCCGCATGAGTTTTCCGGTGGTCAGCGCCAACGCATCTCGATTGCCCGTGCGCTGTCCTCGCAACCGGATATCATCGTGCTGGACGAGCCAACGTCGGCGCTGGATATTTCGGTGCAGGCGCAGATCCTCAACCTGTTGGTGGAGCTGCAACGCCAGCGCAATCTGACCTATGTGCTGATCTCGCATAACGTTTCGGTGGTTCAGCACATGAGCGATCGGGTGGCGGTGATGTATTTGGGGCAAATCGTTGAGCTGGGGCCCACTGCGCAGGTCTTGCGTCAGCCGCAGCATCCTTATACCCGGCTACTGCTGGATTCGGTGCCGCGTGCCGGACGTGCGCTGAGCGACAGCACGATTGAAGATCGCAAAGGGGAGTTGCCGGGCAATCGCCAGTTGCCGCTGGGGTGTTTTTTCCGCGAGCGTTGTCCCTACGCCGGGGAAGGCTGCCAGATGCCGCAAACGCTGCGGGTGAATCTGGGGGGCACGGCGGTGCGCTGTCATAAAGTGGCGTGACGGCCACAGCGTTCAGCGAATGATGCCCCGCGTAGAGCGGGTAAAAAAATCCGTGAACAGCCGCAGTAACGGGTATTCCACGCTGAGGCGGGCGGCTTCTTGCCGCACGTCTTCCAGCGCCATCGCCTGGTGATACAACATGGCGTAAAGCGAATGAATAACCCGCTGCTGTTGCTCGTCGGCGGCCAGAAAGGCCGGCGCCAGCAGATGCAGGCCGTCCGGTTTGGCGCGGTTGCCGCCGGCCTGGACGAACGGCGGCAGATCCTGCACCGCGAGCGTGCCGTCGGCCAATCGTGCATGGGCACCGATAATGCAAAACTGATGCACCGCACAACGCGCGCCGACCCAACCGCCGTCGCCCAATTCCACATGCCCGGCCAGTCCGCTGTTAATGCCGATATGCGTGGCGTTGCCAATGATGCAGTCGTGGGCAATATGCACGTTATCCAGCAGATGATTGTCATCGCCGATCGCGGTGTGGCGGCAGCCTTGAACGGTGCCGCGATGCAGGGTGGCGTATTTGCCGATGCGGTTGCGATTGCCGAGGGTGAGCGTGGTCGGTTCACCGGCGTATTTCAGGTCCTGGCCGGCTTCGCCGATCGAAGAAAACTGGTCGATGACGTTGTCGCAGCCGATGCGCGTCAGGCCGTTAATCACTACGTGGGAGGCGATAGAGGTGCCTTCGCCAATCTCAACGCCGGCGGTGATAAAGCAAAAAGGACCGATGCGCACGCGCGCACCGATAATCACGCCAGGCTCAATCACGCTGCTGGCGGCAATACGGGCAGAAGGAGAAATCATGCTGCTTCCTGATGGCGGCGCGTGGCGTATCCTTCAGCCAGGCCAGACATCGGTTAACTATTAAGCCGGATTCTGGATTAATCAGGGGAAAAACAAGAAAGTGCGGGCATGAGGGCTTGCCTCTGGGCCAGGTGCAACAAAGTTGTCTGAGGCCAGCATAAGCCCCTGCCGGTCTCAGACCACCCGATTATATTTTATTTATTTTATGAACCATTCAGTAATAACGAGATGTTATTACCGGGGGAGTACGGTTGCCGTTTTCCAGGGGGCGAAAATCATCAGGCTGGCTGCAGCCAACGCCCAGGCACCGAGGCCACCGTACAGCATCACCAGGCCAAAACTTTGCGTCAAGGCAGCATGAACCAGGGGCGCCAAGGCATCCCATTCGGGGAGCGATTTCAACGCGGTGAGATTACCCGCCACTATCTGCTCCGCCACCGAATGCAGCGGCAAGGTGCCGAATGATTCGGGCAGCGTTTGTTGCAGATAAGCATCAACGCCCGCCAGCAAGATAAACCCCATGGCCGCAATATTGACAGCCAACGCGATCATTCTGGCGCTCATGTCTATCCCGGAGGCCATGCCTGCGCGGGCATTCGACACCGAACCTGTGGTGGTGTTGGTCACCGGGGTATTGGTGATGCCCAGGCCGATACCGGCGATAAGTAACCCCGGCAGCATAGCCAATCCGCCGGCATGTTCGCCACCGCTGCCTGATTTCATCAGCAGGAAACCCAGCCCAAGCGTGAATAACCCAGCGGGGATCACGGCTCCAGCACGGTAACGCAAAGCCAATCGCTCGCCCACCGGGGGGAAGACAAGCGTGGGCAACGTATAGGCGAGCAGCGACAAACCTGTGGTCAGGCTGTCATAACCCAGCCCAATTTGAAAATAGAGCGGCAGGTAGATCATAAAGGGCCAGAAGCTGAAATTCATGCCGATGGAACCCATCAGCGCCCCGGAAAATTGCCGATTCATGAACACGGAAAACTCCATCATCGGGTAGGGGCTGCGTCTCTCAACCCCGATAAACAGCAGCAGGCTGAGGGCCGCAGCCAGAAGGATCCCCCCGGCGCGAACGCTGGTGAAACCGAACACGGATCCCTGAGTGATAAAATACACCAACCCAAAAACCGACAGCGACAATGTGACGATCCCCAGAGTATCCAATTTTGCCGCCTGCGGATCGCGGGATTCTTGCACGCTGAAAATCACCAGTAACAGTGTCAGAACGGCGATGACCGCATGAATCAAAAATACCCACTGCCAGTTGGCGAGTGCCACGATAACGCCACCGATCGCCGGCCCAAACCCTAAGCCAATGCCAAAAACGACGCCCCAAATGCCGAAGGCCTGGCCACGCTGTTTGCCGCTCTGAAACTGATGCGACAATGCTGCCACCTGGCAAATCAACATGGCGCCGCCCGCCATGCCTTGCATAAAGCGGCCCAGGATCAGCAGCGTCGAGCCGTTGGCCAGGCCGCAAAGTAAGGAGGTGAGGCCAAAAGCGGCAATGGCGATGATGAAAACTCGCCTGCGGCCAAAACGGTCAGACAGCGTTCCGGTGGCCATCATCACGGCGGTGCAGGCCAGGGTGTAGGCATTCATAATCCACTGCATATCGCTGAAATCACTGTGTAATACCCGTTCCAGCGTCGGCAGTATGACCGGTACGCTGGAGATTTCCAGGCCGAACATCAGCGCGGAGAGGCATATTGCCGTTAATGCCAGTCGGTTTTTACTGGCGTGAGAGAGCGTCATGGGTTTTTTCCACAAAAGAGGGTGATGGAAACGAGCAGCCATTCTGGATAAATGCGTTGCATGATAGAAATGATTTAATTTATCGTGATTAATTAACTTTCATCATGAAATCACGCTATGAACATTGACCCGACGCTGCTGCGCACCTTCGTTACGGTTACCGAAACCGGCGGCTTCACGCGCGCGGCGCAGCAACTGAATCTGACCCAATCTGCGATCAGTCACCAGATCCGTCGGCTCGAGGAGCAGATTGGCCGGCAGTTGTTGCACCGCACTACGCGGCGCCTGACGCTAACCGAAGACGGTGAAGATATGCTGCGCCACGCCGTGCACGTTTTGCAGGCGCTCGACGCCATGCAGCGGCGCTTTGAATCCTCACCCGTGTCGGGGTCAGTACGCTTTGGCCTGACGGAGAGTTTTCTGGGGGAACGATTGCCGCCGCTGTTATCCCAGTTCGCCCGGGCTTTTCCTGCGGTCAGGTTGGAGGTCAATGTCAGTATCGGGCTGGATCTTTGTGGGATGGTGAAGGGCAACGAACTGGATTTGGCCGTCGTGATGTCGCTGGCTAACCGTATTGAGGGCAGGTTATTGCGGCGGACGCAGCTGGTGTGGGTAGCGGCTGAGACATTCAGCCTGGCGGGCTCGTCGTTGCCGCTGGCGTTGTTGCCCGCGCCGTCGGTCAGTCGCGAGGCCGGGATCGCCGCATTGGAAAGCAAGGCTATCCAATGGCACACCGCCTTCACCTCACAAAGCCAACAAGGGCTACGGGCGGCCGTGCTGGCGGGGTTGGGCATTGCCGTCATGGCAAGCGGCGATCTGGCGCCGGGAATGAAAACGGTTGATGGTCAGTATGGGCTACCTGAATTGCCCGACGTCGATTTCACCCTGATCGTCAATGGCGCGGAACCTGGCGCGGCTGCGCAGGCATTCGGCAAAATACTGCTGGAGATGTCGGCGCCGTTGCCTGCCGCAGGGGGAGATTAAGTGCGGCTCAGGGCATTGGCCAGTCGGTCGGGGTTTTGCTCATTACGTCGAAGAATACGTCTTTGGTCACTGACCAAAAATGCAGGAATCCTTCCTGGCTGAAACTGATGCCCATCAGGCCCATCACAAACCAACAGGTGGTGAACAGCCCGAGGCTGCTGAACATGAATGCCATGCCGTTACGGCTGGTCTTACGGCAAACGACGTTTAACTGGCTGGCCATAAACATCATTACGGCGCTCAGCAATTCCCAGCGCATCATAATCAAACCCGTGGCTATGGTACTCATCGAACGTGATCCTTTGTGACAAAGCCGCAGCCGGCAGGGCGCCGGAGAACAGTGCGGGCAAAAATGGAGTAGTGTGATCTGCGTCACATTGTAGCACTGGGATAAAGGGGCGCTCAATCCCTGTGCGGCATAAAAGCCGGTACCCGGAAACATTCCAATATGCTGAAACATTTATGCCATTTCATTAGCAACCTTTTAATGGGGGCCGTTAACCAATAACGCTATGCTTGCCGACTTTTCACTGCCCTGATTTATCTGGGGAAAATGTGACGTCAGACAGGTACTGCACTGCGTATGGCCCTCTTAAAAGAAAAAATCCGTGACCATTCCGCTGAGGAAATGTTGTTTATTCGCCGCGCCTGCGTGGCGATGGCGTTGGTGATCGCCTGCTTCGGCGCACTGATCGTCAACCTGTATCACCTGCAGATTAAGCAACATGCGTTCTACCAGACGCGATCCAATCAGAACGACATCAAAATGCTGCCGATTGCCCCTAGCCGCGGGCTGATATTCGATCGTAACGGCATCCCTTTGGTGCGTAATATTACGCTGTACCAGATCCAGGTTATTCCCAGCAAAATCGCCAATATGGCCGCGCTGTTGCAGGCGCTGACGCCGATTGTCGATCTGACGCCTGAGGACATCGCCACCTTCCGCGACGATATGCACCACAACGGCCGCTATAAACCGGTGACGCTGAAAAGCGGGCTGAACGACACCGAGGTCGCCCGTTTTGCGGTCAATCAATACCGTTTTGACGGGGTGACCATCGACACCTATCAGCAGCGGGAATATCCGTATGGCGCCGAACTGGCGCACGTGGTGGGTTATGTATCGAAAATCAACGATGGCGATGTGAAACGCCTCGATAAAGCCGGCATCGGCGAAAATTACTCCGCCGACCATAACATCGGCAAGCAGGGTATTGAGGCTTACTATGAGTCGGAACTGCATGGCACCACCGGCTATCAGGAAGTGGAGGTGGATAACCACGGCCGCGTGATACGCCTGCTGAAAGAGCAGCCGCCGCAGGCCGGCAAAAATATCTATCTGACGCTCGATTTGCCGTTACAGCAGTATATCGAGTCGGTGCTGAAGGGGCAGCGAGCGGCGGTGGTGGTTGAGGACCCGCGCGATGGCGGCATTCTGGCGATGGTGTCCAGCCCCAGTTACGATCCCAACCCGTTCGTTAAGGGTATCAGTTACAAAGCCTATAAAAGCTTATTGACCAACCCGGATCTACCGCTGATTAACCGCGTCACTCAGGGGCTGTACCCGCCGGCGTCCACCGTGAAGCCTTATATGGCCACCTCTGCGCTGTTCGCCGGGGTGATAACCCCCAACACCAGCTTCTTTGGTGCGCCGACCTGGACGTTGCCGGGGACTCAACGCCGTTACCGCGATTGGCTGAAGAGTGGCCACGGTATGCTGAACGTTACTAAAGCGATAGAGGAGTCCGCCGATACCTTCTTTTATCAGGTGGCGTTTGAAATGGGTATTGATCGCATTCACAGCTGGCTGAGCCAGTTCGGTTACGGCCAGGCGACCGGGATCGATCTCAACGAAGAGTATCGCGGCGTACTGCCCAGCCGCGAATGGAAGCAGCGGGTGCATAAAAAACCCTGGTATCAGGGCGATACCGTCTCGGTCGGCATCGGCCAGGGGTATTGGGTCGCCACGCCAATTCAGATGGTGAAGGCGCTCACCACGCTTATCAATAACGGCAAGGTGAAAACGCCCCATCTGTTGTATTCCATGCGCCAGGGCAATCGGGTGAGCCGCTATCAACCGCCGCTGCAGACGGCACAGATCGGCGATGCCAAATCACCGTACTGGGGCATTGTGCGCAATGGCATGTACGGTATGGCCAATTTGCCGAACGGCACCGGTTACAAGCTGTTCCATACCGCGCCGTATCAGATCGCCGCCAAATCCGGTACTTCGCAGGTATTCAGTCTGAAAGAAAATCAGACCTATAACGCCAAGATGATCCCGGTACGGTTGCGTGACCATATTTTCTACACGCTGTTTGCTCCCTATAAAAATCCGCGGGTGGCGATGGCGCTGATTCTGGAAAACGGCGGCGGTGACGGCGTGGTGGCGGGGCCAACCGCACGGGCAATCCTTGACCATATTTTTGACCCGGCCAACGCGCCGAACCCTGATGATGGGCAGAAAGTTAAACCGGAGTTAAACGACAGTGAGGATGTGCAACAGTAAACGCGTTTGTTTTTACTTTCTTACAAACTGCAATCTTCTAAAGATTTCCGTCAGGGTAGACTGAAATAATTACATAATCCGAATAAAAACGCAGGGTTAACAGTGGCGCCACTAATAAAAAAGAGCGGTAAAAATTATTCCTCACTGAGGTTTGGCTGGATTTGCGCCGGTATTCTGGTGTGTTTTTTCCTGCTGGCGTTCCGGGTGGGCTATTTGCAACTGATGGAGCATCAGCAGTTGGCGGACCAGGCGGATCAGCGCTCAATTCGCACGCAGGTACTACCGACCAACCGGGGTATGATCACCGACCGCAATGATGAAGCGCTGGCGGTGAGCGTGTCTTCGAAAGATATCGTACTGGATCCCAAGCATATTCTCGACACCCATACCGATACCGGCAACGAACGCTGGCAGAGCCTGGCCAACGTGCTGAAAATGCCGTTGACGGACGTGCAAAAGTTGATTCAGGCCAACGCCCATAAGCGTTTCGTCTATCTGGCACGCAAGGTGGAAGACGATAATGCGAACTACATCAACAAGTTGCATCTGACCGGGGTCAGCACCGTGCAAGACTTCAGCCGCTTTTATCCGATGGGCCAGGACGCTGCCGGGTTGATCGGCATTGTCGGGCAGGACAATCAGGGATTGGAAGGCATTGAGCTGGGCTTCAACCACCTGTTGCAGGGCAAGAACGGGATGCGGGTGTACCAGAAGGACGGCAGCGGGGCGGTGATTGGCGTGATCAAGAGCGTCGATCCCGTACCGCCGCCGAACGTTACGCTGAGCATCGATAAATTTATCCAGTACGTACTGTTTGCGCAAATCCGCGATGGCGTGGTGGCCAACCAGGCCGATTCCGGCTGTGCGGTGCTGGTGAAAGTCAGTACCGGCGAGGTGCTTGGCATGGCCAGTTACCCGTCGTTCAACCCGAACAACTATGCCAATACGCCGGCAAAAGATATTCGCAACGTTTGCAGTAGCGACAGCTTCGAACCGGGTTCGACGGTGAAACCGGTAGTCGTGATGGTCGGGCTGGAACATAGGCTGATTAAGCCGGACACGGTGCTGGATACTACGCCGTACCGGGTCAACGGCCACTTGATCAAGGACGTTGGCCACTGGTCCAAACTGACCATTACCGGCGTGCTGCAAAAATCCAGTGATATCGCGGTGTCGCATATCGCATTGGCGCTGCCTGCCACCGTGCTACCGGCGGTCTACAAGAGCTTTGGTCTGGGGCTGCCGACCGAGTTGGGCATCGGTAACGAGAGCAGCGGTTATCTACCGCAGCATCGTGAACGCTGGGCCGATATCGAGCGGGCGACTTTCTCCTTCGGCTACGGGTTGCGCGTTACGCCGCTGCAAATGGCGCGCGAATATGCCGCCATCGGCGCTTACGGCGTTTATCGGCCGCTGTCGATCACGCGGGTGACGCCGCCGGTCATGGGGCAGCGGATCTTGCCGGAAGAGACGGTGAAAACCGTGGTGCATATGATGGAAAGCGACGCCTTGCCGGGCGGTAGTGGGGTCAGCGCCGCGGTGCCGGGTTACCGGCTGGCGATTAAAACCGGTACTGCCGAGAAGATGGGGGCCAACGGCAAATATGACGGCGGCTATATCAACTACACCGCAGGCGTGGCGCCGGCCAGCGATCCGCAGGTGGCGCTGGTGGTGATGGTCAACAACCCGAAAGCCGGTAAGCACTTCGGCGGTTCGGTGGCCGGCCCGGTGTTCGGCAAGATCATGGCGCAGGTGCTGGAGCATATGAATATCCTGCCGGACGCTCAACCGCTGAATGTGGTTTCTCAGGTGAAGGGGTAATGTTTTTGCGTTGCCGATAGCAAGCTGAAAGGGGGGCCGGTTTCCGGCCCCCCCTTTCGTTTACCCGGCAGGCTGCGTAATAAGCTGCCGGCAAGCCAAATTATTACTTACCTTGAGCCGCCCACCATTTTGCCACACAGGCATTAGGCGCCTGGATTTTTTTGCCGTCTTTGGTGACGTAGGGAACCGGCGAATAAATAAAGGTGCAAACGCCGGCGGGACGTTGCGCGGCGGAGGCGACGGCAGACATGCCCACTGCGGAAGCCATAATTGCCGAGAGAAGTATTACGTTTGATAATTTCATAACTCATCCTTAATAATGAAAATAGAATTGTATTCTTAAGCCTCATCAAGATTCCCCTGAGGCGGTTCGAGTTCGAGAGTGTCATCATGACCTTCAGCAATGCCATTTCTTTGTTTTGAAGGGGAGACCTGGCGAGGTTATTAGCTTGTTGCGTCATCGTCTACAGCGAATTTTATTATGGATTTGCTATGAATTATTCATTAATAAATGGCGTGAATGATTTTAAGGCAGAGCCTCATTGATTAGTTATATACCTGGTGGGTGGTCAATATTTTCTTTTTAAGTAAGGTTTTTTTCTGCGGCTAACGCGCATTATTTTTCGACGTGGCTTTGACAGGGTGTTAGAACGGGGAATCGATGCAGATAAGTCCAACAGCGTTTTCAGTGATAATCGGTTGTCGTTTATCCGACGTTTGACGAGATTTTTAAAAAAGAAGAAAAAATAGACGTAAAAATAAAAATCACTCAGGCAGGAATGGTCTTTTATTACAGACGTTCCGGCCTGAGATTTTTATTATTCAGCTATCGTTAACGGCTGGTTTGGTGACCGATAATACCGCCCAGTGCCGCCCCGCCCAGCGTGCCCAGGGTGCTGCCGTCGGTCAATACTGCACCACCCAGCGCGCCTACGCCGGCGCCGATTGCGGTGTTGCGATTGCGGTTAGACATATGCCCGCATGCAGTGACAGAAAGCGTAGCCATTACGAGAACCAACACGCCGGCAACACGTTTAATGTTCATAAGAATTATCCTGGTAAAATGATCGATTACTTGGCTAAAAATACGGCAATTAATCGTTCGGTAGAAGTTGAGATGAATGTATTCCTCCGGCAGAAAATAGAATAGGTAAATATTCTTAAATTTGAGTCGCCGTATATTATTTAAGGGCCGCCAGATGGCGAATATCCGGCCAGACGTAAATCACATTGCTGGAACGCCACAACGGACCGGGATCGGTATAGTTACCGGCAGGCGTACCACCCAATGCCTGATAAAACCGCATGGCGCTGTCATTTCCGTCGACCACTCCCAGCGCAATGCTGCGAAAGCCGAGCTTTTGCATTTCTCTTGCCGCTGCACCGAGCAGCCTGCGGCCGATACCCTGACGTTGATGTTCATCGCTGACGAAAAGTGATTTTATCTCGGCATGCTCGCCAAACTGCGGATGGGAAGGGGCGTCGGCCAGACAGAATCCGACCAACTGGCCAGCCGATTCGGCCAGCAGTACTTGCGCTGCGCCTGGTTGTTGCAGTTTTTCTTGCCAGTGGACCAACCGCTTTGGTTCATCCAGCGCGGCATAGGCCGCTTGCGTTGCCAGCCCTTGGTAGGCGCTGCGCCAGACCTGCACGTGCAGACGCGCGATCGCCGGTGCATCCGCAGGCCGCGCCATTCTCAGCGTTATCATCATTGCTCCCGTTATTTGGCCGCTATCGCCATTACTTGCGCCTTGGACATCTGTTTTTCGAGCTGGCGTCCCACCGATGTTTCGGTGCTTTATCCCACCTTGCCTAGAGCATTTTTTGTCATTGTTTTAATGCAACTGTGTAAGTTACATTAGCCGCCTTCAAGTGTGATATCTGTCACATATTGAAAATACCAACAATAAAATGTGCGGTATCTCGGAGAAATTCAAGTTCATTTGTGAGCGGCTTTCTCCGCTTAAAAAACCAGGAGACAACGATGTTAGAAATGATTGAGAGTTTGGCAACCGTGGTGATCCTGGTGCCGGTAATGATAGCCGTGTTGCTGGGCTCGATTTATGGTCTGGGTGAAGTGTTTAACGTTTTCTCCGCTATCGGCAGAAAAAAAGACTGAATTCCATGATCAGGGGAGCGCAATGCTCCCCTGATGCAATTTAGAGAACCGTCGCCAGGAAGTTACGCGTTCTTTCATGCTGAGGCGCATCCAGCACCTGCTGCGCAGTCCCCGTTTCGACCACGTTCCCCTGATCCATAAAGATGATTTGATCGGCCACTTCGCGGGCAAAACCGATCTCATGGGTGACCACGACCATCGTCATGCCGGAGTGCGTCAGGCCCTTCATCACCTGCAACACTTCGCCAACCAGTTCCGGATCGAGCGCGGAAGTCGGCTCATCAAACAACAGCACCTCGGGATTCATCGCCAGCGCGCGGGCGATCGCCACACGCTGTTGTTGGCCACCGGAAAGCTCGCGTGGCCAGGCGTTAATGCGATGTTCCAGCCCTACGCGGGTCAGCAGGGCCTTCGCCCGTTCGACCACCACGGCTTTCTTTTCCTTTTTCACCAGCAGCGGCGCTTCCGTAACGTTTTCCAGCACCGTGCGGTGCGGGAACAGGTTGAACTGCTGGAACACCATGCCGATGCTTTTACGCTGCTCGGCGACCTCAGACTCCTTCAGTTCATACAGATGCTTGCCTTTTTGGCGATAACCGATCAGTTGTTCACCCACGCGGATGGTGCCGCCATCGAGCTTTTCAAGGTGGTTGATGCAGCGCAGCAAGGTCGATTTCCCCGAGCCGGAAGGGCCAAGGATCACCGTGACCGAACCGGCCGGGATCTGCAGGCTGATGTTTTTCAGCACTTCGGTACCGGAGAAGGACTTACGTACCTGGTTGATATGAATGGCTGCGCTCATTGTTCTGCCCCCTGGTTCAGTTCGGTTGGAGCCTTGCGGTTGCGCGATAGCCAGCCGCCGCGCGTGGCCCGAGTACCACGACCGAAATAGCGCTCAACATAGTGCTGGCCAATCGACAGAATCGAGGTCATCACCAGGTACCACAGCGTGGCGACCAGCAACAGCGGGATCACCTCGTAGGTGCGTTGGTAGATAATCTGCGCCGAATACAACACGTCTTGCAGGGCGATAACCGACACCACGGCGGTGGTTTTAAGCTGCCCGATCACCTCATTGCCGGCCGGCGGCAAAATGGTGCGCATGGCCTGCGGCAAAACCACTCGCCACAGGATCTGCCCACGGCGATAGCCCAATGCCTTGGCGGCTTCCAGTTGGCCGCTGCCCACGCTTTGAATGCCTGCACGCACAATCTCTGCCGCATAGGCCGACTGATGCATGACCAGAGCAATCACCGCAGCGCTGAAGGTGCTGATAATGGTGTTGGTCGGCGCGCTGGCGACCTCGCCCAGAAACGGGATCCACAGGCTGATGCGCGGGTAAAGCGCGGCGATGTTGTACCACAGGAAAAGTTGCACCAGCATAGGTACCGCGCGGAAGAACCAGGTATAGAACCAGCTTACCGCGACCAGCACCGGGTTGGCGGAGAGGCGCATCAACGCCAGCAGCACGCCGCCGGCGAAACCGAAGATCACCGAGATGACCGTCAGCTTCAGCGTCATGATCACGCCGTTGATGATTGACGCCTCGGTAAAGTTTTCCGCCACCACCGCCCATTCGAAGCGCGGGTTATGCAGCATCGAGTTGGCGATAATGCCGACGATCAGCAGCACGATCAGGGCGCTGAACCAGCGCCCGTAATGCCGATGACCGACGATGCTCAGTTCGGCATCATCGGCAGGGTGTTGCGCACTCATTTTGCAATCTCTTCGTTGATGCCGGCGGTTTTCACCGCACCGAAACCGATATCCCAACCGTCGAGGATTTTCTGGTAGCTGCCATCGGCAATCAGCGAGTTAAGCGCGGCCTGCACCGGTTTCACCAATTCGGAACCTTTTGGCAACGCGATGGCTACCGTGGTGCCTTCGATGTTGATGTCGCCGGCCAGCGCCAGCGCTTTAACATGGCTCGCCTGGTAGCGCAGGCCTTCATAAGGGCCGAAGAACATCGGCACGCGGCCGCTGATCGTCGCCTGCACGCCGGCCGGGCGGTCCGGGAAGATCGGAATGGTGATCGCCGGTTTGCCGGCGCTGACGCACTGGTCGCTGGCCTGCTGCAAACGGGTGACCTGCGAAGTGCCGGCACCGGCGCCGACGGTCTGGCCGCACAGTTGTGCCAGCTCGGTGAACGGGCCGAGCGCCGCATCTTTACGGGCGATCAGCGCCAGTTTGGAGGCATTGTAATAGCCGACGAAGTCCACCTGTTGGAAACGCTTCTTGTTGGCGTCGATGTTGGCCAGCGCCACATCGTAGCGACCGGATTTCAAACCGGGAATGATATTGTCGAAACCGCCGGTGTCCTTCCAGTGGATCGCGACACCGAGACGATCGGCAATGGCGCTCATCACGTCGATTTCACGCCCGGCCAGCGTTTTGTTGTCCGCCTCGTAGAAGGTGGTCGGCGGCGTGTTCGGGTTAGTGCCCGCCACGATAAAGCCGGCTTTTTTGACGGCGTCAGGCAGGCTGTCGTGCAGTTTCGGATCGGCACTGGCTTTCAGCGCCGCTTTGAAGGGAACATCGCCTTCGGCGGCATAGCCTGTGGCCAATGGGGCTAAGGTGGAAGAAGCCAACAGCAGGGACAGCACAGTGCGTTTAACGGTAGTTTTCATGGTATTCCCCTGCAGATTAAGCCGATTTTACGTTGGCGAAGTTGATTGCCGGTTCCGGCAGGCCCAGGTTTTCACGCAGGGTTGAATAGTGATATTCCTCGCGGAATAGGCCACGGCGGCGCAGCTCCGGTACGACCAGCTCGACGAACAGCTCCAGCTGATTTGGCAGTACGGCGGGCATGATGTTAAAGCCGTCGGCGCCTTGCTGTTCCAGCCACAGCTGGAAGTCATCGGCGATCTCTTCGGCGGTGCCGACCACCACGCGGTGTCCGCGCGAGCCTGCCGCTACCGCAGCCAGTTCCCGCAGCGTCAGGTTTTCCCGCGCGGCCAGATCGGTCAGCAGTTTCACCCGGCTTTGGCCGCCTTCGGTTGCGCCAACATCCGGCACCGGGCCATCGAGCGGGTAGTCGCTCAGATCGAAGCCGAAGCGGGCGGAAAGCTGCTCGATGCCGTTATCGATATCCACCAACTGATTCAACTGATACCAGGTCTCCTGCGCTTCAGCCTTGGTGCGGCCGATAATCGGCATCACGCCCGGCAGGATCAGCAGGTGGTCCGGGTTACGGCCGGCCTCGGCCACGTAATTTTTCTGGCTGCGGTAAAACGCCTGGCCTTCCTCCAGCGTGGCAGCGGCGGTAAACACTACCTCGGCGGTTTCCGCCGCCAGCTGCTGCCCGGCCGGTGAAGAGCCGGCTTCGATAATCACCGGGCGGCCCTGTGGAGAACGCGAAATATTCAGTGGCCCCTGAACCGAAAAGTGTTTGCCCTTGTGGTTGGCCGCGTGAATTTTGTCGTCGATGGCGTAGATGCCCTGTTGTTTGTCACGCACGATAGCGTCTTCTTCCCAGCCGTCCCACAGTTTGTAGCTGGCTTCGAGGAACTCGCGCGCCACTTCGTAACGTTCGGCGTGCGAAGGCAGATCGTCACGGCTGAAGTTGCGTGCGGCATCGCTGGAAAAGGACGTCACCACGTTCCAGGCTGCACGGCCGTGGCTGATATGGTCGATGGACGCCATGGCGCGCGCCAGATGGAAGGGTTGGTCGAAGGTGGTGGAGGCGGTGGCCGCCAGCCCGATATGGCGAGTATTGACCGCCAACGCGGCCAGCAAGGTCAGCGGCTCCAGGCGTGACATCGTCGAAGGCAAACGGTGTACGCTGGTAGCCAGCGCGTCGCCGACGAAGAACATGTCAAAGGTGCCTTCTTCGGCTTTTTTGGCGATCCAGGTGAACCAGTCGATATCGGTCGGTGATCCGCTGGCGCCTTCTGCGCGCCAGCCGCCGACATGGTGCCCCAAGGCTTGAACAAACAGGCCGAGACGTAATTGACGCGATGGTGTTGAAGGTGAAGCACTCATAATTAGTCCTCTATTTATTATTGATTTAATAATGCAATTAACCGTGCCGTCGCGCCGGGCTGCGTCAGTGCGCAGTCGTGAACCACGCGGTCGCCATCCAATTGCGGCAGCAGTTGCAGGATGCTGCGCAGCTTGGCTTCGACGTCCGTTGGGCGGGCGGCGGTTTGTTTTCTGGTGACAATGTCACTAAATTGGCGGCCGTCGTGCAGCGTCAGCGTCACGCGGTGGAAACGCAGTTCCGGATCCCACTCATCTGGCGGGGCAGAAAGGTCGGCATGCCGTTCCACCCGCGCCGCCAGTGCGGCAATCATCGGGTCGACGGGGTTTTCACCGTAATGCATCAGCGGCACGGCACCGCTGTACAGTGCATCGGCGATCACATATTCCAGGCTGAAACGCGCTTCGACGCCGTTTACCGGGCGGCGAATATAGGGAGCGGTATCCGCGCCGGGCGGGAAACTGACCTGAATGCGGCTGATGGCGGCAGGCATCTCGTCGGCGGTAATACCTTGTTCGAGCAGGTTTTCACGCAGGGCGAAGGCGGCTTCGGCCGCGCTGTGGGTACCGCCGCAGGTTGGGTAACGTTTAAACTCCAGGCCCGGTTGCAGGATGCGCCACGGCGCGCCCCAATCTGCAGTCAGCAGATCCGGCCGCTGCCGGCCGTCACCGTGGGAACTTAACAGGCTGTCAATCACGCCTTCCGGCTGGCCGGCAAAGCCCGCCTGCGCCAGCAGCACGGCATTGACCGCCGCGCGCGCCGCCAATCCGGCGTGCAGCGGTTTGGCGGCAGAACCGAACTGGCTGCGCAGCCCGGCGGCCTGGGTAGCGGCCAGGCCGAGTGCAATCTGCGTCTGGTGCGGGGTCAATCCTAAATAGCGTGCGGCTGCTGCACTGGCGGCTACCGTGCCCAGAGTCGCGGTGCTGTGGAAACCCAATTGATAATGCTGGGTTCCGGCCGCCAACCCCAATCGCCCGGCGGCTTCTACTCCTATCGCATAGGCGCTCAACAGCGCAGTGGCATCGTCGCGATCGTCGGTCAGCGCCAACAAGGCAGAGAGCACCACCGTGGTCGGGTGACCGCGTAGCGCAGGGTGGTAATCGTCGAAATCCAGCGAGTGGCTGACGTAGCCAAAATACAAGGCACGGTTCTCAGCGCCGATCGGCGGGAACACCGATTTCACCGCCGCCAGCCCGGTATCGCTCAGCGCGCCGTGGACGATCGGCAATGCGCAGGCGAAGTAGTCCATCAGGCCGCGACGGGCGGCTGACAGGGCGAGAGCATCAGGCTGGGTATCCAGCACCAGACGGGTAAATTGAGCGGTTATGAGTGATGGCAAGAGTATAAACCCTGATTTTTTATGCGGTTATGAGCCGGCCTGCGATTCAGGTTTTATTGTGTGGTGATTTTTCTCGCCCCGAAAGAACGAACGGGACTTTCATATTTCAAAATGGAATATCAAAGAAATAAGCCGGCGCGGTGAGGCCCGCCGGCAGGCACTGTCGTTGCTGGCTTAGCTGATTTTGTGCAAAGCAAAGCCGGAATTGTTCTTAAGCTGCGTTGCGCCGTTAAGCCGGAAACAACCGTTCGCTCAGCAGATCGATAAACACCCGCAGTCGGGGAGCCAGGTGCTTGCTGGAGGGCCAGAGAATTTTAAAACTGCCGGTATGGTGGCTGTGCTCGCCGAGAACCTGCTGCAACCGTTGCCCGGCCAACGCCTGTTTCACGGCGAAGTCGGGCAGGCAGGCGATGCCCTGGCCCTGTTCCGCCAGATAAATCAGCGTATCGACGGTATTGCACACCACGCTGGTACGCAGACCCTCGCCGAGGATTTTGTCCCAGTCCGCCACCGGCCAGCTTTCGACTTTTCCGGTGGTGGGGAATTTATACAGCAGGCAGGCGTGTTGGCGCAGATCGGCCGGCTGTTGCGGAATACCCGCCTGGCGTAAATAGCCGGGTGCCGCCACCAGTTGCAGGTGGAAGGTGCCCAATTGGCGGCTCATCAGCCGGGAATCTTCGGTTTCTCCGACGCGGATCACCGCGTCAAAGCCTTCCTCAATCACCTCAACCCGGCGATCGGAGAAATCCACCTCCAGCTCAATCTGCGGATATTGGCGGATAAACTCTGCCAGCACCGGATTAAGCAGGCTGCCCACCAGGGGCAAACTGACGCGTAATTTACCGCGTGGCGCACTGCGGGTATCGCTCAGTTCCTGTTCCGCCGCCGCCATTTCGCCGAGGATCCGCTGGCAGCGCTGCAAGAAAAGCGCGCCTTCCGCTGTTAGCGTCATACTGCGGGTGCTGCGGTGAAACAGCCGCACGGCCAGGCGTGTCTCCAGCCGGGCGATGCTTTTGCCGATAGCCGAAGCGGAGACACCCAGCACGCGGCCTGCCTCGACAAAACTGAGCGTTTCTGCTGACTGAACAAAAGCCGAAACGCCTGCCAGATTATCCATGTTTACCTCTATTGCGGATTCTAGTGTCCGGTATGAAGGGAAATCTAGCCTGTTTTTCCGTTAATCACCACACTCTATTCTCGGTAGCTACAGAAATTGACTGTCTACTGGAGTGTGACCCATGAGTGAATACAAGCTGGCTACCGAGGCTATTGATAAGGCCATTGATCTGGCGCTGGAGGACAAACGGCTGGTCGGTGCGGTGGTGTTGGTGGCGCAGGGTGGTGACGTGGTTTATCGCCGTGCGGCGGGCATGGCGGACCGAGAGGCCGGCAAGCCAATGGCTGCCAACGCGCTGTTCCGGCTGGCCTCGGTCTCCAAACCTATCGTTTCCACGGCCGCGCTGGTGTTAATGGCGCAAGGGCGTTTGGGGTTGGAGGACCCGGTGACGCGCTGGTTGCCGGCTTTCCGGCCGCGCACTGCCGACGGGCGCGAACCGCCAATGACGGTGCGTCATCTGATGACCCACACCGCCGGGTTGAGTTACCGGTTTTTCCAGCCGGAACAGGGGTTCTATGCCCAGGCGGGCGTCTCCGACGGTATGGATGATGACCGGCTCAGCCTGCAAGAGAACCTGCGGCGTATCGCTTCGGCCCCGCTGTTGGCGGCGCCGGGAACCGAGTGGCGCTATTCGATTGCTACCGACGTGCTGGGTGCCGTGATCGAGCAGGCCAGCGGCTTGCCGTTAGCGGAGGCGGTGGCGCAGTTGGTGACCGGGCCGCTGGCGATGCACGACACCGGTTTTACTGCCACGGATGCGCAGCGGTTGACGGTGGCTTACGCCAACCACTCCCCCGACCCCCGGCCGTTGCAACAACCCGATCGTTTGCCTTTTATCGAGGATACGGCCGGTTTTAACCTGTCCCCGGCGCGGGCGTTAGATGCTCACGCCTATGCCTCCGGCGGCGCAGGCATGGTGGGCTCCGCCGAAGATTTCTTGCGGCTGTTGGAAACCTTGCGCCAGGGCGGCGCGCCGCTGCTGCCAACGGAGTGGGTAACGGCGATGACCAGCAACCAGATAGGCTGTCTGCCGATGCCATTCTGGCCGGGGCGCGGCTTTGGTCTGGGGATCACCGTGCTGAAAGATCCGCAGGCGGCGCAGACGCCGGAATCGATCGGCACCTGGCGTATGGGCGGCACCTACGGCCATTCCTGGTTTGTCGATCCCGCGCGCCAACTCAGCGTGGTGGCCTTCACCAATACGGCGCTCGAGGGGATGGCGGGGGCGTTTGTCGGCGAGCTGTGCCAGGCGGTATATGACGGGGTGGGAGAGCCATAATGAAGATCCTGCCGCCGATTTTTTTCATCGCGCTGGGGCTGTTCGGCGTTTACTGCATCGAGTTTGGCGTGGTGGGCATTTTGCCGCTGATCATTGCGCGCTACGGGGTTTCAACCGCGCAGGCCGGCTGGTTGGTCGGTCTATTTGCCGTGACCATCGCTTTGCTGGGGCCGTTGCTGGTGCTGCTGGCTTCGCGCTTCAACCGCAAGCGAATGCTGTTGATTTCACTGGCCGTGTTCTCGCTGGTCAGCGTGCTGTCGGCTTATGCCGCCAGTTTCAGCACCCTGATGATCTTGCGTATCCTGCCGGCGCTGTTCCACCCGATTTATTTTTCGCTGGCGATGGTGGCCGCTGCGTCGTTGTATCCCAAACAGCAGGTGACCCGGGCAACCGCCTATGCGTTTATCGGCACCAGTATGGGCATGGTGCTGGGGATCCCGCTGACCCACTGGATCGCCGGTCAGTTCAGCTATGAAGCCTCTTTTCTGTTCTGTGCGTTGGTTAACCTGCTGGCGGGCGTCGGCTTATTTTTCCGCCTGCCCGACGCCGCCACGCAAAAACTTAGCTACGGCAAACAGCTGGCGATACTGCGCAGCGGCGCGCTGTGGTTGAATATTGCCGCCTGCGTGCTGATTTTCGCCGCCATGTTCTCCGTGTATGCCTACGCTACCGAATACCTGAGCCGACAAACCGCCATTCGCGAGCCGATGGTGGGTATCCTGTTGGTGATTTTTGGCGCAGGCGGGGTAGCCGGTAACCTGTTGGCCGGTAAGTTGCTGAACCGGAACCGGGTAGCGACTACGTTACTGCACCCGATAGTGTTGGCGGTCGCCTATCTGCTGCTGTATCGCTACGGCAGCGCGCAGACGGGGCCGATGATCGCGCTCTGCCTGTTCTGGGGCGCAGCGCACACCAGCGGCCTGATCGTGACCCAGATCTGGCTGACATCCGAAGCGCCACAGGCACCCGAGTTTGCTACCGGGCTGTATATCGCCTTTATCAATTTGGGCGTGGCGGTCGGTTCGGTGGTCAGCGGGTGGTTTATCGATGCGTTGGGCCTGCAGGGCAGTATTCTCTGCGGTGGGCTGTTCGCTGCGCTGGCGGTAATAACGATTGCGGTCAAGATCGGGATTTACCCACGGAGAACGGCTGTGGTGAGTGAAGGTATGGCTTGATCATGGTTGCTGCGCAGTGAGCAGGGAAGCCGGATACATCATTAATCGCCGCTGTGAATACCCACGGTGGCGATTAATTCCCTGCATGTTACTGGCGGGGGGAGGTTATTATAAACCGTTATAACCATCCCAATAAGCGCCCGTGGCTTCTTTCGTAAAGACAGTATAAATCTTTTGATTGGGATCAATTTTGTAGGTTTTATTCAAAACGATGTTATTAAGTTCCAGTTGGCTTTTAAATTGTTCGCTGGATAAGTAATCGGCTTTTGTTTTGGCCTCCGCCAGGGATAAATGGGCGTTGCGGTCGCATTTTCCCTGCTGATAAAACTGGTCAAACAGCGGCGTGCTGGCCTTGATACTGTCATGAACCAATGTCCTGATTTGCGAATCATTTTCGTTTGAGATTTGGTAAATATAGTGGGAGGCGTGTTTTTCGGCGGGGCTTTTTGCTGCGCATGCGGCCAGCATGAGGCAGCCCAATGCCAACGCACTGGCATTCACTCTTTTATTGCATTTCATTACCTTTCCTTTTGATAATTTCAAATAGAGCGAGAATACAAAATAATGCTAACAGAACCCTTTTATTTTCGTCAATAAATAAAGGTTGGCAGTTAATTGCAACGTCACTCTATTTATTTGAGTTATTATTCTGTTGCTAGTCTGTTTTATAGTTCGCTAATTATATTCGGGAAAGAATTGCTTCCGGGAAATATGACGCGTATGTCCAGTCCAGGTTACTGCAACCCAGATATGGCGTCTGATGCACTAGTAAACTGCATTTGCTGCGTCTTCCGCCTTATCAGGCGATGGCATAGGCTGCTGACAGGTTCTTTCAGGAGGCAGCAACATGAAGTTTACAGTTAAATCCGGCGGCGCAGACCCAAGGTGGGTCCTCGTCAGTCTTTCTCTTTCGATGCTGCTCTCGTCGCTGGGCACCAGCATCGCCAACGTCGGTTTGCCCACGCTGGCACAGGCGTTCAACACCTCTTTCCAGGCGGTACAGTGGGTGGTGATCGCCTATCTGCTGGCCATCACCACCTCAATTATCGCAGTGGGGCGTCTGGGCGACAGAATTGGCAGGCGGCGGTTGCTGCTGGCGGGCATCGCGCTGTTTACCTTTGCGTCTGTGCTGTGCGCTCTTGCGCCGAATATCGGGCTGCTGTTCGCAGCAAGGGTCGCTCAGGGGCTGGGGGCGGCAGTCATGATGGCGATGACCATGGCGCTGGTGGGCGATGCCCTGGGTAAAGACAACACCGGCCGGGCGATGGGGCTGCTCGGCACTATGTCCGCTATCGGGACTGCGCTCGGGCCTTCGCTGGGGGGCGCGCTGATTTTTGGTTTTGGTTGGCGGGCGATGTTCCTGATCAATCTGCCGGTGGGCCTGCTGGCGTTTATTCTTGCTTACCGTTACCTTCCGGCCCCGGCTCAGGAACCGCAAAAGGAACGGGCCAGGTTTGATTACTCCGGTACCTTGTTGCTTGGACTGACGCTGGCCAGTTATGCGCTCTCCATGACGCTGGGGCGCGGCGATTTCGGTTGGCTTAATCTGGTTCTGCTGCTGTGTGCCGCATTGGGGATCGGGTTGTTTGTTTGGGTGGAGAACAGTACGGTATCGCCGTTGATTCACCTGGCTATGTTCCGTCAGCCGGGGCTGAGCGCCGGGCTAACGATGAGTCTGCTGGTGATGGCGGTGATGATGACCACGCTGGTGGTGGGGCCGTTTTACCTGACGCACGGTCTGGGGCTGGCGGTGGAGCAGGCGGGATTAGCGATGTCGGCAGGTCCGATTACCGCTGCGGTGGTCGGCGTGCCGGCCGGCCGGTTAGTGGACAAACTGGGGGCGCAAAAGATGACGGCCGTGGGTTTGGTTATCTTGGCCACCGGCGCCGGTGTCATGTCGATGATGTCGGTAAGGCAAGGGGTCTTGGGGTACGTGCCGCCGCTTTGCGTGATCACCCTTGGTTATGCGTTGTTTCAGGTCGCCAATAATACCGCGCTGCTTAAAGACGCTACCCCCGAGCGGCGCGGGCTGATTTCCGGCATGATAAACCTGTCGCGTAACCTTGGATTGATCACCGGAGCCTCCGCCATGGGCGCACTGTTTATGTTTGCCTCGAACACGGCAGATATCAACGCCGCCGAGGCTGCCGCTGTGACCGCCGGTATGCATTTCACCTACGGAGCGGCGGCATTGCTGGCGCTGGCCGCGTTGGGCATTGCCCTCGGCGGCCGGGCGCTTAGGGTCCGCTATTCGGCGCGCTGACGGCGTAACGTTCCTGCACAAATCCATTGTCGGAATACGTCGCGGCGATCAGGCGCAGCTGTTGCTCTGCACCCACGGCACCAAACAGCGGTATGCCGGAGCCCAATAACAGCGGAACGCGCGTAATGGTCAGTTCGTTAATTAACCCGGCCAGCAGGAAGCGCTGCACGCAATTGCCGCCATCGATATACAAATGTCGGTATCCTTCATTCGCCAACCGGGCGACGATGGCCTCAGGTGCGCCAGCCTCTCGCCTTACGCTGTTTTGCAGGTGGGGCGGGATGTCGAGCGCGCGTGACGACAGAACGATCACCGGCAAGGCGCCATAAGGCCATTCGGGGAAAGCGCTCACCTTCTCATAGGTATTGCGCCCCATCACCAAGGCATCTACGTCGGCAATAAACGCCTCGAAACTCAGTCCGTTGAGCAGCGATACGGCGTATTCAGGCCGCAATAGCCAATCGATATCGCCGTCGGCTCTGGCGATAAAACCATCCACGCTGGTGGCGATGTATACCGAACATTTTATCAAAGCAAGTCCCCGCGATAGGCCAGATGAATCTTGTTGCCGTCCGGGTCACGCAGGTAAGCGCCAAAGTAACCTTTGCCGTAATTCGCGCGCTCACCGGGTTCACCCTCGGTGCTGCCGCCGGCCGCCAGGCCTGCGGCATAGGCTGCCAGCACTTGATTCTCATTGTCGGCGGTGAATGCCACCATGCTGCCATTGCCGGCGCTGGCGGGTTGACCGTTATACGGCTCGTAGGCGTAAAATCGCGGCAAGGTCAGCCCCGGTTTTATCCAACAACGCGCGGCGGGGCCGCCATCGGGCGTTACCGGCCGTTGTGTTAATCCCAGCGGCAGCAAAATGGCATCGTAAAATTCTGCGGCCTTGTCCAGATTGCTGACGCCTACGGTGATATGGCTAAACATCTCTTCTCCTTGCTCTGGGGTTCATTGCCTGTTCATTCATACTATCCCAAACAGGTAAAAAGCCGACATTGTGCCGGCCAATTTTCACCCCAGATACTCGATAATAGACAGACCGCCGTTGTAATCCGTGCTGTAGATAATGCCCTGGGCGTCGACAAACACGTCGCAGGACTGGATCACCTGCGGGCGGCCCGGGCGTTTATCCATCATGGTCTGCGGCGCGGCGGGCACCAGCGCGCCGGTTTCTTTCGGTTGATAAGGGTTGCTGATGTCGTAGGCGCGGACGCCGGCATTTTGGTAGGTGGCAAAAATCAGCGTCGAGCTGACAAAGCTTCCGGGGCGGTTCTCATGCAGATTATGCGGCCCGAAGTGCGCGCCCTTGCTGACGTAATCCCGTTCATTTGGCTGCGGGAAGGTGGAGATGCTTACCGGGTTAGCCGGCTCGCGGATATCAAACAGCCAGATCAGCTTTTCGCCGTCCTCCTGGTTGTCGAGCACCGCCTCATCCAGCACCACCAGCAGATCCCGCTCCGGCAACGGCAGCGCGGTGTGGGTGCCGCCGCCAAAGGGCGGGCTCCAGTTGCGGTGGGCGATAAGCTGCGGTTGGTTGCGATCGCGGATATCCAACAGCGTCAGCCCGCCGTCGCGCCAACTGGCGTAAGCGGTGTCACCGCTGATAATGGCATGATGCAGGGCGTAGCGTTTGCCCTCCGGCCAGGTTGGCGTCTCGCCTCCGGCGCTGTGCATGCCCGGCAACCACCAGCGCCCGGCGATTTGCGGGTTGCGCGGGTCCGCCAGATCGACAGTCAGGAAAATATAGTCGCTGTAGCCGTCAATCAGGGCCGAAACGTACGCCCATCGGCCACCGACATACCAGATGCGGTGCACGCCGATGCCCTCCAGCGCCAGAAAACCGATTTCCTGTGGCCGCTCCGGCGTGGAGATATCGAAAATCCGTACCCCGGCGCTCCAGCCGCGGGCGTCGTTGCCTGACACCGTCTGGCTGATGGCGCGAGTGTAATACACCTTTTCGTCGGCAAAACGGGCGTCGGCAAACAGATCACGGGCGTTGATCACCAACAGCAAATCGTCATGCGCCTGCAAATGCACGTTCCAGGTGCCGGGCGGCGCAGGGACAAAGCCGACGGCGCGCGGGTTTTTCGCATCGCGCACGTCGACGATGGAAAACCCCTGCGACACCATATGGCCGATGTAGGCGTAGCCCCGGTGAACCATCACCTGTACGCCATCGGGCCGTCCGCCCTGGTCGCTGTGGCCAATCAGCCGCATGTTGCGGCTGTACTCGGGTTGGGGAAGCGGTTGCGATGCCATGAACCTTCCTTATTTTTTAGCCTGTTGCGCTTCAAGCGTGGCGAACCACGGCGCAACGAAATCGTCCGATTTGCCCCAACCAGGGATCACCTTGGCCAGCGAGGCGACGTTGGTGGCTTCCGGGTGGCTCAGCAGCAGCGCTTGCGGAATGGCGGCGGCTTTAAACTCATAGGTTGCCGGGGTTTTCTCGCCGGCGATTTTGTTGGCCACCAGACGCAGGTTAACGGCTCCGATCAACTTGGGATCGACCGCCACGCTGAGCTTCCAGGCGCTGCCCTTGGCGCGCATCAGTGCCAGATCCTGGTTCGAAATATCAATGCTGTAGAGTTTGATTTCGGTGCGGCCATTTTCCTGCAACGCTTTGTACGCGCCCTGACTAAAAGCGTCCCAGGTTCCCCAGATGGCGTCGATTTTGCCTTTGGGGTACTTGGCCAGGATCGCGCCGATCTTGTTGGCCGTGTCGCCCTGAACGTCGGAAGACACCGCGCCGATAGACTCAAGCTCTTTGATGCCGGGCTGGTCGCGCAGCAGCTTCTGGTACTGCGCCTGGCGCCGCTCCATCGGAGGGAAACCCGCAACCCAAAGTTTGACGATGTTGGCTTTGCCGTCGAAGTCTTTCACCAGTTGGCCGAAGGAGAGATCGGTTAATGATGCGTCGTCCTGCTGGCTGACGGTAACGCCCGGGATCTCGCCCTGAACCGCGGTATCAAAGGCCGCCACCGCAATACCGCTGTCGGCAATGCGTTTGAGCAGAGCGGTTGAGTAAGGATCGCGCCCCTGCGACAGAATAATGCCGTCGTATTTCTGGCTGATCGCCTGATTGACGAAGTCCTGGAATTTGGCGTCGTCGCCGTTGGTCAGGAACGTGTTGACCTGAAACCCCAGTTTGCGGCCTTCCTGCACCGCCCCGGTGACGAACTGCGTGGTATTGTCGTCCGAGCCCAGATTGCGGATCACCGCAATGCGAATCGGCCCCTGATGGTTGGCGATCGCCGCCGGAACCGGTGCGGCAGTGGGGGCGGAGAAAGCGGGAAACACGGCGAACAGGCTTAACGCCAGTAATGAGGTGTTGAACAGTTTCATTAAGTTTTACCCTGCGTGGTTAAGCATCATTAAAAAACGGGAGGACAATTCATCGTCACCATTGGAATGGTTTTTTTTACCGGCATGAATTGAGGCAGCCAGTTTCCACGGCAGCCGGGCGGATGACAATGAACGAAAAATCATAAGCTAATGCAAAACAGTATTAGTCATCGGCTTTCCCGTCTCTATGATGGCAACAGCAAACAAAATAAGGACTTGAGCATGAGTGATACCCACATTCGCGTGGTCGCCGGCCCCGCCAACTATTTTGCTTTCCCCGGTGCGATTGACCGATTGGCGCAGTTTTATTCCCCGCAGCAGTTGGGCAATGCGCTGTGGATTTATGGCGAGCGTGCGCTGGCGGCCGCCAAACCCTGGCTGCCTGAGGTGTTTGACGCGCCTGAAGCCCGCAGGGTGTTGTTCAACAGCCATTGCAGCGAAAGTACGGTGCAAAGCATCGTGCAACAGGCGGGGGCGGATCGGCAGGTGGTGATTGGCCTTGGCGGCGGCGCGGTGCTGGACACCGCCAAAGTGGTGGCGCGCCGGCTGGGGCTGCCGGTGGTGGCGATCCCGACCATTGCCGCAACCTGCGCCGCCTGGACGCCGCTTTCGGTCTGGTATAACGATCAGGGGCAGGCGCTGCGCTACGAAATTTTCAACGATGCAAACCATCTGGTCCTGGTGGAGCCGGAAATTATCCTGCGTGCGCCGAAGGCGTATTTACTGGCGGGCATTGGCGATACGCTGGCGAAATGGTACGAAGCGGCGGTGCTAAGCCCGCAACCGGAACGTTTGCCGCTAACCGTGCAACTGGGCCTCAATACCGCGCTGACCCTGCGCGACGTGCTGCTCACCGAAAGCGAAGCGGCGTTGCAGGCGCTGGCGCACGGGCAATTGAGCCAACCTTTCCTCAACGTGCTGGAGGCGATTATTGCCGGCGGCGGCCTGGTGGGCGGGTTGGGGGATCGTTACACCCGCATTGCGGCGGCACATGCGGTGCATAACGGCCTGACCGCCTTGCCGCAGACCGATGCCTTCCTGCATGGCACCAAGGTAGCCTATGGCATTTTGGTGCAAAGCGCCTTGCTGGAGCAGTGGGAAACCGTGACGCAGTTAATCGCGCTTTACCGGCGGTTGGATCTGCCGGTAAGCCTGGCCGCATTGGCGGTGGATATTCACGATGATGAGCAGGTTCGGCGCCTGATTGCACGCACGTTGCAGCAGGGGGAGTCGATTCATTTGCTGCCGATAGCGCTCAGCGAAGCCATATTGCGTTCTGCGCTGAGCTATGTGGAAGCGCAAGCCGCCTAGATAGCCGCGCCTAAGAGTGCTACAGGTGAGGAGCATGCAGAGCACCGACACGCCGTGAATCCGTCCATGGAGGCTCGTATCGCGCGCCCATGCGCTCAACGGTCGGCTAACCTGCATGACCCCACCTGTCTCAGGCTCGGGGTGTGGCGGTACTGAACGAAACCGGAGGAAAGGGCTTTCCCCCGGTTCGATTAGCTTTTGGAGGCGTTATTGCGCAACCAGGCTACCGTATCGCCGATCGTTTGTTCTACCGGCCTGAATGTCAGGCCCAGTTCCCGTTCGCTTTTGGCATGATTGAAATGGGAGCGGTTGGCCTCTTTGACCATCAAACGCACCGTCGCCAAACTGAGCAAGACCGGCTTGCCGCTGAGGCGAGCGTAAACTTCCTGCAGCGCGGCGATGATATAGAGCAGCGGTAATGGCAAGGTGCGCTTTGGCGTTTGAACCCCGGCTATTTTACCCAGCAGCGGCACCAGTTGCTGCATGGTCATATGTCGTCCCGCAGCCAGATAGCGTTCTGCGCGTTTGCCGCGCTCGGCCGCCAGGATCATCGCTAACGCCACATCTCGCGCGTCAACCACTGAAAAACTGCCCGGCACCAGGCCCGGCAATTTGCCGTTCATCACGTCAGTGGCCAACTGGCCGGAAGAAGTGGGGCCAAGATCGGCGGGGCCCCACATCCAACCCGGCAGGACCAGGCTGCCGTTCATATCGGGGTGGTTTTGCAGAAACGCCAGTACCACCTCGTCAGCCAGAATTTTACTGCGGTAATAATCATCGGCATCCTCCGAACGACGCAGACAGGTTTCGTCTATCGGCATGCCCGGTTCACCGTTGAGCACCGCAATGGAGGAGGTATGAACAAAACGGCGTATGCCTGCGCGGTATGCCTGCTCCAACAGGCGCTCCGTGCCGTCGACGTTGATCGCTTTCAGTTCGGGCCAGTGGCTGCCGCCCTTGTAGTTGTCGCGAAAATAAGCGGCGGTATGAAACAGTACGTCACAGCCTTGCAGATGCGCGGCAAAGGCGGCCACATCGGTCATATCACCGGCAATCAACTCAACGCCTTCGACGGAACCGAACTGCCGGCGGCCTTTTTCCAGCGAGCGTACCAGCGCTTTGACGTGGCAACCTTTTGCAATCAACTCTCTGACCAGGTTATTGCCGAGCAGCCCGGTGGCGCCGGTGACAAAAGCCGTTTTCATGTTCATCATCGTTAAAATCTTAAGTGATTTTCAAAGTTCATATGATATCTTAATTTAGTGGGGCGCATTTAAAATATCAAGTGATATCTTAAATGCGTATCTATGACGCCAAAGCAGCCTAAAGTCGAAGAAGATGAAGACAGAAAAAAAGCGGTTAACCCGCGAAGAAAGCCAGCAGCAAACCCGCGAGCAGTTGCTTGAAACCGCACGCCAATTGTTTGTCGCCGGCGGTTACGGCGGTACCTCAATCCGGGATATCGCCAGCCAGGCCGGGTATTCTCAAGGGGCGTTTTATTCCAACTTTGCCTCCAAGGAGGCCTTGTTGCTGCAACTGTTACAACGCCATATGGAAGCGGAGGCCACGCAACTCACTGCGCTGGCTCAAAGTGATATCGATACCCCGGAGCGAGTGTTGACGGCGCTGGAGGCTTGGGCGGCGACTCTGAATCTGGAGGCTGACTGGTGCATGCTGTCGGTTGAGCTGCAGTTGCACGCGAAACGCAGCCCGGCCTTCGCCGTGGAGTACAAAAATATCTGGGACGTGCATCAGGCCAAAATCGGCGCGGTGATCGGATCACTGTTTCAACGGGTAGGCAAAGCACCGCCGGCGGATCAAAACGAACTGGCGGCGGCCTTTATGGCGATGGCGCATGGGCTGGCTTTGCAGAAGACCGGCACCGGCGCCGATCCCTCCGGCAAATTGATCATGCTGTTTCTGCGCAGCCTGCTGTTTGCGCCATCGGCAACCTGAAATGTCTATCGCAGGCGCGCCATTCACGGAACGTAAATGATTTCAAAACTCGAGGTTTTGTCGTAATAGGGCGTCATGCCCCCGTCGACGTAATAGACTTGCAGGTCATAATGATAAACCAGCTTTTTATCCGGATTGAGGATCAGTTCCAATACCGAGATCTTCACGTTGACCGAATGAGCGGGATGGTCTTTATCCAACTCGACGGTTTGATTGTCGATATTCACCAGAATACGCTTGATCGGACGCGGGCCTGAGGGATCGTAAGCACCGCTGTCGCTCCTGAATTCAACGGTTTTATTGATGTCTACCGGGGCGGACTGTTTGATGAATTCCCGTACTTTGCTTTGGTATTTGGCGTCCAGCGCGAGCAGCACCGGGAGGTTGTCCGGGTTAAAGCCGACGAATTGCACCGTCAGATAGCCCTTGAGCAACAGGTTTTGCGGTGAGCGGTCAAATAACGCATCCCAGATCAGCGCAAACTGTTGGGAGGGCAGCGTGAAGGAATCCACGATGCCGCTTTGCAGGTTGATCAGCGCATTTTTCTCCTCGGTTTTTCCATCGGGCAAGCCCAATTGCAGCTTCAGCGTGTCGGCATTGGCGAACGGCGCCAGCTTGCCGTCCAACTGCGTTTGCGCAAACTGTTCAGCGGCATCGGCGATGCGCGCCTGGGTTACCTTGGGTGAGAGAAAATAATCGAAGGTCACTTTGACATCGTCCAGCGACGTCGCGTGTTCTGCGGCGGCGAAGGAAATCGACAGCATGGGTTTGTCGTCGTCAGCGGCATTGGTGGCCAGCAGGAAGGTATCCGGCAGATAGTAAAGGTAATTTTTGCGGACATAGTCCTGATAATAGTTGTACCACACGTTCTTGTAAGGCATTGGGGTGAGAATCAACTGCAGACGCGGTGGCGGCGGCACAATGCCCTGGTAAATATAAGGGTAATAGTTTTCGGCAAAATAGAAAATTTTAGGCGAGGTAATGGTGTTGAGAATGCCGTGATCGGTGACGATGGCTACCACCAGCGTGGTTTGCGCGTCGTAATCCGACAGGGCGCGCAGCAGGGCGTCGCGCTGTTCCAGCCGATCCAGATCCAACTGCGCGTGGTAGCGGTTTTCCGTGGCGGTCAGCAACACTTTATTGAATATCATTTCGTCGACGTTGCCGAAGGTACTGAAGGTCAGCACCACATAGGGGACTTGCGGTACTTGCCTGCTCAGTGCGAAATCCAGCGTCATGCTCCAACTGGTGCCGTCGGTACTGGTGGCGATCTGGTAACGGGTTTCCCCCGAAACGATCTCGGTGCAGACCTCTGCGGCCAGATCCTCTGCCAATGTGGCCGGCGCGGCGCGATAGCGCAACCGTTTTGCCTCGGCGTCTGGAAACTGTTCGCGCGCGTTATCCAGAATGATTTTGTTCAGTGTGACCAGATCATTGAGAAAGGTATTCATGGCTATCCTCAGTGCGATGGGTGTGGGCCAAAGATCTGAATGGGTTCAGGCAGGCCGAGGTCCAAAGGAAGCGCCCGTCATGCCGCCGGTAAAGCGGGCTTTCCAACCGGTCGGCGGGCCGTTGCCAGCGGGCCAAAGCGTCAATCACGGGCGTGAGTTGCGGGATCCCACGCTGTCTGGCGTATTCCAGGGCGACGCGCCATTCGTGGGGATGAGCGTAATAGGGCGTCAGGGTGCTAAGCCTGTCGTAGTGCTTGCCGCACCACTGCACGGCCCGGTTCAGCATTTGAAGAATACGCAGGTAGGCCGGTGCCACAGCGCCGGTTTCAGCCTTTAGCGTATTGAGCAAAATCAGTGCGTTGGTATTTACGCAGCAATCCAGTTGACGGATGTCATTGTCGTCCTTCATCCAGGTATGAAAACTTTGGCACTCCGCCCACTGATGTTGCACGGCCGCCAGGCGGGGATCGACCCGGCGGACCTGATAAGCGTTCATGTGCGCAACGGTCTGCCTGAGCTGCGCCAGCGAAATGCGGCCGAACTTGTAAAGCAGTTCGGTAATGATGGCGGTGTCGTCAATGTCTGCGCAGATGTTTTGGTTCGCCATCCATGCAGGATGGGCTGCGGTTGGCCAAAAGCTGAAATGGAACGGCCGGGTTTCGCAGGCGATTAAAAAATCGAGCGCCTTCTCGATATAAGGCGCGGTCTGCGGGGTGTACTTCAGGGTTCGCAACACCTGGGCGGTGACGAAGGCATTTTCATCCCGATGCCAACGGCCATCCGGCGTTCTGACATGGGAAATAAAGGCACCGCTGGCGCACTGCTGCTCAAGCAACGCCGTCAGGTTGGGGCGGGCGTCACTTGCCGCTGGGGGGGCCGTTCTCAGTGGCAACACCTCGAATTGCGTGTTTTGCGGGCTGAAAGTGCAGCTGATGCCGTGATGGCCCTGCATATCAACCGAGAAACCGACCACGTTGAACTGCAACGGGACCTGCGCGGACATCGCCCGTTGCAGCAAGGGCAGGGTGTGGCCGCTTTGTGCCGACAGCGCTTGCACGGCAGGAAATACCCGCTGGTTATCGCCAAAGAAACCGGGCGCGATGGTGAACAGCGTAAAACTCTCCAGTGCGCCGTTTTGGCCATAGACCAGGCTAAAACCGTAGGTGGTGGGTGGGAAGCCTTCGTCACTCAACGTGTGTTTCAGTGCGCTATCCAGCAGGGGCGTTAGTGCCGCAAGCCATCCCTCGCAGCCGAAAAAGGCCATGACCGCCGCAATATCTGCGTGGGTGATCAATGCGCTGTGCCATTGAAAGTAATATTCACGCGGTGAGGCAGGCAGTTCCGGGTAATAGCCGACCATCAGCAACGACAAACCTGCCTGTTGGCAACCGGCAACCGGATAATCCGCCGCGCCGCCAGGCCATGCGGACGCGTCGGGCACTTCGGAATACACTTTGAACTTGACTGCATCCGGCGCATATTTTCGCCCCAGCCAGGAGCCAAATCGCAGCGGCTGCGCACTTTCGCGCTGCATGCGATTGACCGCGTCAAAACTGGCCTCAGCATTAGCGTGCGGGGGCGCTGCGGTGATTCGTTGGCAATGCCGGTAAAAAGCCGCGATCCCGCGATCTTCCGCGTAACGCGGCAAAAAAGGATCCAGCGTGCAGGAAAGCGCCTGCGGTTTAACCGAGGAGACGGTGAACTCAAGCGGGCAACCGTTATAGGCCAGCAGGCTGGTGTTAAAGGCGGCGGCAAGGCAACCGGAGGCCAGGCGCGCCTGGCTGAAACGGGCGATCTCGGGGGCCAGCGTGGTCCGCAAATAAGGCGCTTCCTGGCACAGGGCGTTTACCAGGGCGTTCCATGCCGCTGGCAATACTGCGTTATATTCGGCCATCGTCAGTCACCTAGGCCACGGCTGGAATAACGATGGCGGGCGGGTTCTCGGTGCCGTCACGAACGACGCTGTCGCCGCCGACCAGGAAGTACGTGATTTTATAGCCAACCTTCCAGGGTTTTTCCGTCAGGCAGCGATATTTGAAGGTCTGCTCATCACTTTTGTCTTCGGTAAACAGGTACTTCTTGGTTTTACGGCTTTGCTTGTCATCCAGATAATTCAACTCGACGATCACCTGATTGTAATTTTCCCAAGAGAATTTCCGGTCGAGGAAGATGGCTATTTCGTTGAAGGTCAACACCGATCCGGGATCCAGGTTCAGCAGGGTGGAGGCCGATGCCGTCTGCGGCTGATAGCTGCTGCTGCCTTCCCAGCCGGATACGGCGGCAGACCTGAAGACAAACTCGCTCTGGATCCGAAACAGTTCATTGCCGTCGCGGCTGCGGGAGATGACCTTGCTCCATTTGCCGTCATCGGCGACAAAAGGATCGGCAGTGTAAACCTGGCTGTTGTACTCTATTTTGAAGGCTGCGGCTTTAATGCCGTACTCGGCAAAACCGTCCGGCCCCAGCACGGTAAAATCGATTCTCTGGAAGAACGGATCGTTGACGTTAACTTCAATAAAGTAGGGCGGTTCTTTTTTTGCCCGCAGGATGTCGCTGCCGATAAAGTTTTGCGGCACGGCGGACTGGCTGAGCGCTTTCGACGAGGTGTAGTTGAAATTCAGGCTCTTGGTTTCTTCGATTCTCACCAGTTTTATTTCCAGCGAGGCGCTCGGGAACAAACCGCCTTTACCGCCTTCTTCGCCGTCTTTACCGCTGGAAATCAGCGAATCCAAAATCGAGTCGCTGGCCGATTTTGCCTGGGTATTGCTGTCGTCATTGGGTTTGAGCGACGCGGTGAAGAAGCTTTTCAGGATCTCCTCTTTAACGAATTGCAGCGCCCATTCCTTTTCCTTCGCCTCCTCTTCGCTCGGCATGCTCTCGGTCACCTTGATGATCAACTTTTGATCCTGTTGCAGCTTCTTGATCACGCTGTCAAAGCCCAACCAAAAACTGGCGGGGGTTTCCACCGGGATAGGGATATTGGCGCCAAATTTAAGATCGAACTCTTTGTAAAGGCTTTCAAACCTGGCCTCGACCTCAACTTTTAACGCCGGGGTGATGCCGGTAAAACTGAGGTTATAGGCCACGGCGGCCGGTGCCTGCGCCTGATTAAACGCCGCTTCGAGGATGACGGCCTGTTCCGGCGTCAGTTTGGCACTGAAGATGGCGCTGTTATTGCCAAACAGGCTGGGGCACTGCGCGCTGATCAACTCGCCGTTGGCACTGCCGACATCAAGCACAAAAAAGTTGACCGTGCCTTTGTCATACGGCACCTGGGCCTTACGGGCGGTTTTGGGATCAACCTTCAGTTTACGCAGGTATTCGTTGAAGGCGCTTTCCAGCTGGGCTTCATCGATCGCGGTATTCACCTCGAAGTTGATGTAACCCCCTTGCTGACCGCTGCCGTCGCCGGTGTATTTAATCAATGAAAAAATCGGCTTTCCGTCTTTCTCTGCAATATGGATATCACCGGGCAAATACCAGAACTGTTTGTCATCGGAGTCATCGGCAAAGAAGGTGATGTTGTTGATGGTGGCGGTTCTTGCTCTGAGTAATAACATGGCGTTTCCTTAATTAATTGAGGTTGGCGATATCAATAGCGTCTTGAGCGGTGGCGGTTTGGACATAGTCGGGCTTATCCCCGCCCTGGCCCGGTAGGTAACTGAACCAGATCTCCAGGTTGACAATGAGCCGTTCGGGGTCGACCTGGTCGGCGCTAAAGCGCTGGGAGGCGGCATCGATTTCGGTAAACTGAAAAATTTGCTGCAGAGGCGGGGTCTCATCGCCGGGCAAATAGGCATAGCTGGCAGACACCAGCACCGACTCCACCTGGTGCCAGTCCATACTGGCAGACAGCGTTAATACTCGCTGGTGATACAAACTGGAGAACAGGTATACGTCCTGGCTGGTCGGTTCGTTCAGCTCCGCAGAAATATGGGGCGAATTGACGGCGCTGCTGTACTCCTTGGTGACGTCAAATAAGTACTGGTCGGGGTTGGGCAACATCACCGGGTAGCTGTCCTGCTGCGCCGTCTGGCTAATCTGAAAGCTTTTCGACAGGCTGGATGCCGGCATTCCAATGTGCCGGCAGCGCAGGGTGACCAACACCGACTGGTACCAGCGCCAGTCAAACAGGCTGGCGGTTTTGATGACAAAATCATAGCGGCCGTAGAGCGACTCAATATCCAGATAGACATCATTCAATTCGGTTTGCAGCGCGCCAGAACTGACCGATCTTATGCCGCCCACCGCCTGGTTGAGGTAGACGGTGAAGTCATACTCGACGGGCCACAGCATTTTGCCGGTTTTAGGATCGGTCATGCTCGGTGACCTGAATCGTTTCGGTTTGGTATCGCCTTCGCGAAAGGTGAATTGCTCGCTTTTCGACCCATAACGAAAACGCGCCATCACCAGTTGAATGTTATCGTCCAGTTCGTCGGACAGCAGACTGATCCGGACTTCCCGGTAGGCGAAGAAATCATCCTGCAGATCGTGTTGGCTGATCACCCGATCGGCTTGATAGTCGGTACCGGCGACCAGTTCGGCAAACAAGGCCTGCGGATAAAGCGAGCGTTTGACTACCGTGGTTTCAGTCAGTTTTCCGCTTAAACGTCGTTGGTCAATATCCTCAACCGACAGCCGTTGCAGATAAAACCCGGCCTTTGGCTTGGATTGCTGCGGGACTTCGGCAAATACCGGGGTAAAAAATTCGCTGATCAGGATCTGCGTCAGTTCGGCCGCGGCCTGCTTGAAGTGGCCATCGGGGTCCGTGTCCCTGACTTTGACAGTGACCACTTTTTCGCTGATTAACCGCGACGAGGTTTCTTCGATATCGACGGAAACAATCAACAGGTTGAAACCGACCGACTCTTGCAGGAACTGATAAACCTGGTCCCAACGGGCTTCCAGCTCAAAGGTGGCTGGGGGGAGCTGTTGCAGATAGTCAATTTTGTAGCTGATGGCGATCGGCGTGGAGGCCGGCGCGTTCATCAGGCTCGCCAACAGCGCAATATCGGCGTCCGGCGGCAATTTGGCCAGCAGATAGCAGTTCTGTTGCTCACTCAATGAGGTTTTGCTGGTTTGACCGGCGATAAAGCCGGGAATGTCCAGCGTGGCGCTGCAGGCAATAGCTTGTAACGGCAATAACACCGCATCGCGCGGGATGTCCGGGCTGCCCGCTGCCGCCGCCTGTGCCGCCTCTGGGCTGCTGGTCAACTGGGTTTGCAGTGACAACATGGCATAGTAAACCGTGGCCGGTTGACTGCTGTTTCTGAATATCTGTAGTTGGACGGCGGGCTGGTTGCCGTCAATAACGCTAATGCCCGGCGCGGCCGCGCAATAATAATAAATCGGCCTGTCCGGGTCGGCTCGGATAAAACAGATGTTCTGCACTACGACCTGAGTGTTCATAGCGACCATTCCATTTTATGAAGGTGAATCAGGGCAAAGAAGCTTTGCCCTGGGGTGTCTCAGCGCATCAGTAAGTCACCACCACGATGGTGCTGGTTCCTGTCACTTCCTTCTCGACGGTTTTTTCCAGATTGTCAGCCCCGTAATACACCGTAGAGACGTAATGGATCTTCACCTCATTCTCTTTATCTGCCTGCATCAGGTCGAAGGTCAGATACTGGGTGAGGGACTTGGAGTCAAACTCGGTCAGGGCCAGGGATTGGGATTGCGTAAAGTCCCATTTCGGGTAATACACCAGCATTTCATAGGTGATCAGCGTGATATCTTTCTGGGTCGGTTTGAAGATAATGGTGTACTTCTGCGATTTCGGCAGGGCATTGGCGACCAGGATCTGGTGGCCACGGATCAGCCCATAGCCCGGTAGCTGCGGGCTGGTCTCAACGCCGCTGGGGATATAAGTCAGGCTGTCACCATCCAGGGCATAGTAATCGGTGGAGAAATAAATCGGTTTATCCACCTCGACGCCAATCGGGTAAATAAAGGGTTGAGGCGGGGTCGATTCACTGACTACCTGGCTGTTGGTCTTGAGTTTGACGCCCTTATCCGGATCGGAATATTGCGTTTTGATCACCACCTGGCTGAAAACTTTCCAGCCCATAGGATCGAGCAGCGTAGCAATGTCGGCATAAACGATGCCGCAGTCGGCCACGTTGATGGAGATAATCAAATCCTGATCGCTCTGAAGTTCGCCAGAGTGGTAGGGCTTGGCCTGCATACCGGTGAAGTTGACGGTATAGGAATATTTAAATGCACGGCCCAGCTCGGGTTTGATAAACCATTTGCCGGTTTCTTTCGCCTCGCTGTCGCCAGGGGAAAACTGCAGAGTGCTCTGATTGTCTTTGTCGTAGATGGCGGTCACCACGATATTGGCCACGTTGTATTTCGCCAGGTCCTGAGTGACAAAAAACTTGGGCTGAATGTACTGATAGAAAGGATCGTTGAGATCGTACTCTTTAAAGTAATCTTTCAGATTGGCTTCGCCGACGATGGATTGGATAGACGGCAACTGGGTCTGAGGGGCGATGGAGAAAGAGACCACCGAGTTTTCCTCATAGACGCGGGTAAAACTTTTGGTTTCGCTGAGGCTGGATTTGAATTTATCAAAGCCGTCGGCGTCATTAAGCAACTCAAGGCTCATGTCCAACCCGGTTTGGCTACTTAAAATCTGCTCTACCTGTTTTTGCCCCCAGGCGGCCAGCCCCTCTTTCCATTTATTGTATTGTTCCTGCGTCATGCCCATTTCATCGTAAGAGAGCCCGGTCTGGACATCGACCTTGATCGCGCCTTTTTCGATATATTCGCGCTCAATTTTTTTCTCATCGGCCGACCAGGTGTGGTAGCTGATATCTTGCGTTACCGACTTGGTGATCTCGCTATCGTAGCTGACGGTGACTTTGGCCGCCGGCAGGGAAGCATCCAGATTGAAATCGAAGCGAATGCCTACGCTGGAGTTCGTATCGGTGCCTTTCAACACCTGTTCGAACAGGGTGGCGCCTTCGCCTGTGAGTGAAAGGCTGAAAACGGTGTTGTTATCCCCCAGGCCTGATGGCGATACCGTGGTGGGGATTTGGCGATAGAATTTCTCGTTGCTGTCCAGAATCAATGAGGCCTGTGCCGAGGTGAGTCTCGGGACTTCCAGCTTGATTTTTGTTGGCGTCAATTCAAGCACGAATTGGTCATTACCTTGGTTGCTGTCATATAACGCGACAAATCTTGCAGCCTGATCGTCATTTAAACCGGTATTGCGCAACGCGGTATCCATGGCTGCTTTTTTGGTCGCATTTTCGGGATCGGCCACCGAGGCCAGCTCGGCTTGAACATACTTGACGATCAGGGTGGATTTCGCGAGCAGCGGCTTTTTAAGCTCGCCGAGCAACTCGATGCTGATCTTGTCTTTCATCTCCGAATCAGGCTGCGGCAGCATGACGGTAAATTGCGCATAGCCGCCCTGGGTGTCTTCGCTGCGATACTTGTAGAACATGAAATAGGGGCTTTTGGGATCCCTGGCGACAAACACCGGGATCTCCGGCACCACATAGTAAATATTCTTATCAATGCTGTCGCCATAACAGGTAAAGGCATATTCCTTGATACCCAGATACTTATCCGTGGCGATCTTGACCGATTGCTGCAAAGCGGTGGTTAACATAGGGAATTCCTCTTGTTTATGTCACTTGTTGTATTGCAGTTTGACGGGGCTGACGGTGGCCTGCTGCGGGCCAGAGTCGTAGGTTTTGGGGAACAGCGACGAGGTTTTTCCTTGCCAGCGGTAATCGATTCGGCCGTTTAGTCCGGCTGCATGGGCATTGATCCACCAGTTGGCCTGCCATTGCTGGTTGGCAAACGCGAAGCTGAAGTTTTGTTTTTTAACCTGGCCGGCAGGGACATAAGTGGCCGTGCCGTTAATCGATTTAAAGCCGTCCTTCAGGTGCCCGGCTTCAAACAGCACGCTGTAAAAGCCCAGGTCTTGCGGGGTGAGCGCGACCGCGTCTTGCCAGCCGAATTGGCTTTCATAGCTGGAGTAGTCGGAAAACGTCACTTTGAGAGTGATGTCGCCGACCGCCGTTTCGGTTTTTAAGGTCACCGGCGGGAAATTGGGCCACTGCATCGGCGTTTGCTGGCCCGCCCAACGCAGTTCGATAGACATGATGTTGAAACCGTTAGGGTTGAACCCCAGGCTGACCAGGCACTGGCGGTGCTCGATGGGTTTGTCCGGTCGGCTGGGTTCCGGCAACGGCGTTGGCGTAAAGGTGATAATGCTGTCGGCGGGCAGTTGGCCGAGCAGGGCAGCGATGTCTTGTTGCTGCGCCAGCAAATAGCGTTGCGGCACGCTGTTGCTGTAGCTGACGTCATAGCTGAGCTTGTTGGGGATCTCATCCACCGAGTGGATGTTGCGTAACGTGTTGCTGACCAGTTGCGACGCGGTTTTCACCAACGAATCCCTTACCTGCTGACGGGTCTGTTCCGAGGGGGTATTGTCAAACTGTTCAAGCAGGGTGATCACGCCGGCGTCAATCTGCTGGTTGAGCAACAGGGCGATAGCCTCCGGTTGGCGAGCCTGTTCGTTGAAGGCCAGGGTTAAAAACGCGACCCAGTCCGCATCCAGGCTGGCGGTGGCGCGGCTGCTGACGCTGAACTGACTGTGCGTGACCAGGTAAACCTGGTTTTTGGCCCCGCGAATGGCGTTGTCCAGCAGGCCGGCTTCAGCGTGGGTCAGCGGCATTTTTGACTGTTCGAACTCGACGTTATAGCTGTCTGATTCTGGCTGGCGGACAAAGCGCAGGAATAACGATTGGCGAATATCGCCTTGCGCCAGGCTGATTTTCCCCGGTGCCGGGATGAAATGCTGGCGGATATAGGCTTCGATCGCCGCCGTATCGACCGGCATGTTTGGTGCGATAAAGGTTGCCAGGCCCCCGCCGGGGCTGGTCAGCAAATGCAGTGCGCTGACTTTACCTGCCGGGGTGTCCAGCACCACCTGCGGGGTAAAGCTGCCGTAGGTGTAACACTCCGATGGCAAGGTTTGATCGTGAAACGCCAAGGCTCTGCCGAGCAGGAAAAAATTCTGTAACGTCTGTTGGGGATTCAAAGAGTCAGTCATTATTTTTCACCCTTGATATCAATCGTTTGATCGCCGGTCACATAGGGCGACCATGAGCCCGTGGAGGTTTTGTAACGAAATCCGGCAGCAAAAATAGAGGTGACATTCCATTGATATTCGAAGCTGTCCTGCTGGTGGGTAAAGGTATGCTCCGACGTTCGGGTTTCGTTTTGCGGCTGAAAGGTCAACACGGCTTTAAGCATTTCGGTGGGCAGATGGGCGGTGATCCGCGCCCGCTGTGCACCAAACTGCGGGAAACTGTAGGCACCGATGGTGGTGTCCTGGGTTATTGGCATGGGGAGCGGCACGGCCTCGCTGCCGGACAAGGAATATGCCGTCGCATCGACATAGGTATCGTCACCGAGGATCGGGCAACTGAAATAGGGCGTTGCCGCCGTTAACGCCAGGTCCTGCAGCCAGCCGGCAGAGTGGTAAAGGCCGCCAATCCGGCTTTGCTTGGTAAACCCCGGGTCAATGTTGATGGTCAGGAAATGGCAGGGCAGCGCGGCGTAATCCAGTACCAGAGCGCGATTATCACTGCGCCGCACTTCACTGCTCAGGGTGCAATAAGCGCCATCCTTCGGGTAGTTAACGCGGATTTGGTAGAAGAACGCTTGTTTGTCCAGTGCGCTGTTATGGAACCTGAAGGTCAATCGACTGCTGTCAGGAACCAGTAATTGCGTTTGCGTCTGGTCAAGCGGGTAAATATCGCCCGCCGGCACGGTGAGCTGAATGTCGATAAAGACGTTACTTTTCAACCCAAGCGGGAAGGCGTAAAAGACGTCGATCTCCAGTTCGCCCGCCGGTAGTGGCGGGGCGGTGGTGCGATGGATAATGGTATCGGGCGAGACCTTGGCAATTTGCTGGGCGGCGGCAAAAGGATCCAGCAAAAAACAAAGCGGCCGCCGGCTAAGTACTACCCTATCCAGGTTGAAGATCACCCGGCCGCCTTGCGTCGGCAGGCTCAGGCAGATCATGGCTAGGTTACTGGCCGGTGGGCCAGCGTAAGGCGAACCCAGCTGGTTGCAGAGTCTATCAAGAAACGCCTGGCTGAAAAGCAAGGTTTCCTCGGGGGCGTCAATCGGCAGCGGCGGGGTGATTTTCAGCGGCAGCCGCGCGATATTCTGGTACAGGTATTGGGTCAACAGGCCATAGTCAAAGGCTACGCGATCGCCCTCAACGGGGTGTGCGCCTTTGACCCCGGCGGCCAACTCGAGCATCAGCGCTTGGGGATCAAACTCGATGGCATAGGCGAGACGTGGCGATACCCCTTCGACAAAGCCGTCCAGCCGCGCATTAAAGCCGAGGGTGTCATCGAGCAGCGTTTTCTCAATAAGTTGGGTGCTGGCAGAATTCAGCAAAATAATAAACTGGATGCACTGTGCCGAATACCAGGTGGCATCATAGCTTTGCCCGCTCAGGGCGCTGTGATACTCGATAGGCACGTCAAACCCCAGGCTGCCGGGCAACACCGGCAGCACCCTTACGGCTTTATCCGGGTATTGCTGTTTGAAGTCCGTCAGACTTTGCTCGCCGGCAAACTGCAGTTCGGTGGTGAAGTTCAGCCAGCCATAAATGCTGTCGGTGCTGACACTGCGGACAATATCCAGCGAGAAGGCCAGTGGGTCTGCCGCCAGAATGCTGACGGATTCCGGGTATAAGAAATAGGCATCATTTTGCTGATAGGTGGCGATAAACCTTTGGCTACCGCTGATGATAATTTGCTGAAAATCCGGATATCCCTGGTACATGATATTACTTACCCGCCAGATTGAGATGGTTTTGGTAATCCTGATGCCATTCTTGAGGCAATTTGCTCAGGATATTGACCGGTCGCCGATGATATTCATCCTCACAAACCCTTTGCATCAGGTTATCGCCGACCAATATGCCATTGGCATAGAACGTATTATTGTCGTAAGGCAGCCTGTCTACCGGCGTATCTATCGGTAATTGCAGGTTATAAACCTTAATGTCGCCTTCTTTTTGCACCAGGCTGACAATTTCAGCCTCGCCATCCAGCGTAATAACCCGGCTGTCGTGATTGAGTTCTTGCGCCATGACAATGCCTGCCGATGTGATAAAAGGGTGCCCAAGGCTGGCGGTGATGTTTTTTATTTTATTACTGTTGTCTCTCAGAGTGATTTCAACATAATGGCGTTCATGCCCGGTGGTAACGGCATCAATCCTGAGTGCGTGGCCATTACGCGTTTGTATATATTCGCCGGCGCTAATGTCGGTAATGATTTTCTCGTTGCCATCTTGCAACAGGATTTTTGTATTCTCACCCAGGCAGCCATAAACGATGCACATGGGTTTTAACGGTGCGGTATTTAAAAAACGTTGATCCGGTTCAAGGTTCTTGGGGGCATTGGTAATAAATGCGACGATGTTTCTGCCCTCGACGTTCAGATTGACTCTGAATACATAATAAACCCATTCGCCAGATTCAAAATCAACCTGATTGAACTTTAACCAGTTAAGATCCCAGGAGAGGGTATCGCCATTAATTTGGGTGTTGGGCGAGTTAAAAATATTTAAATCGCCATAAGGCGTTACGGGATCGCCGCCGGCACGGGTGCGTATCAGATAAATAACATTCTTTGCGTTTACCGGCTGGTCTGCATTAAGGTCTATTTTTCCGTTATAGGTGATGGTGCCTTTAATCGGCACCCTGACGGTACCGTCGCCATCGTAGCTATAACGATAGTCACAGTCTGGCGCATCACGGGTCAAACAAATCTTTATGGCGTCCTGATTATAGAGACTACGCGGTGAATCATTGTAAATGCTTTTAGGGTAACTTTGCGTAGTAATAATTTCCGCGCCATAAAAGGTATTTTGGTCAATAGTCTGCGCGAAGGTATAAATGACCGTGACCGGAAAATCACCGGTGAGCTGACTTTGCGGATAATCGCCATTCGCAGTGATTGCGCAATCTGCGGTGTAAACGTAGGCCTTGTTGGATGTCACCTGGCCAACATTGGTCGCCCCGGCGTCAAACAGCCCGAGGGTCTGCGTCACATTGCTGGCAGATACCGGCAAGGAGCCAATGGCATCCGCACGATAGCTTCTGCCGTCGATGGAGTCCAACCGCACTATGCTGTAGACCGGTTGGGCGTAGCCGTTGCCGGCCTCGCTCAGCCGGCCTGCAGTGCGTTTACTCTGTTTCGATTGTTGCCAGACTTGGGAGAATTGCGGCGAAGCACCCGGAGTGACCCCTGCCAGTCTTAGTTGGATATCGTAAAAATCGACCAATAATGGATTGCCTGGTTCAATAATAAATATGCCGGTATTGCTATACTGGTTGATAACCGCTTGAACAATACTCTTTTCATCTGACGTATAATTTTGCGTAATCATAATATCAGGCACCCAATAAAATTCTGGCACTGTCGTGCGAAAGTATCGACGGATAAAATAATTGGCGACAAATAGGGTTGCGGATTTATTTACAGGTTGCTTTGCAATAGGAATAAATGGCACTCAGACTGTCGGAACCAAGATAGGCTTCAAATTCACCCTCAGTCGGATCGATATTGGGGTCCGCGGTCATACTGAAAAGTTCTTGAGCAAACATATCTTTGGTGGCGGAAGGTTTATTTTGAAAGTAGGCTTTTAATTTCCCTTTGCTCACCTTGCGTATCCAGGCGAACTCACCGCCAAGGGTGACCTGGCCGGTGAAGATAAAATCGTTGCTGGTATAAACGCTGATATCATTGGGATAAGCCTGATAACGAACAACCTGATTGACTTCAATATTCTTTAGAGTTTCTTCCCAGGTTTCTCTTTTTATCACGTTTAAGGCAAAGTTCTTGCCGTCAACCGGACCGTCTTTTGCATCTGCGGTTCCCCCAAATAACATGGGGCAACCTCTGGCGAAACCGGTGGCTTTCAAACCTAACAGAATAAAGTCGTTATTCCCGACAGCTTTTGGATTACTGTCAAGAATGACGTATTTTTTAATGGGCATAGTCAAATCCTTATACGCTTGTGAGTATAAAAATAGAATATATTTGCTGGTCGGGAGCGGTGATTTACTCATCTTCAACAATAGCAATGGCGACTAAAAAATCAACTGACACATAAAAATAAATGAAGTATTTTTTTGTGGATATCGAGATAACCAAGCAAATCACCACGTTAAAAAAACAGATGAAAAATCTTTTAAATAATCAAAAAAAGAGGGTGTGATTGTTCCATTTTTGTTAAATGCGAGCGTTAGATGTATGAAAACAACGAATTGGAAAACGGTTTTTTTTAAAAGCGGTAGGTGGCTTGTCATTAGTGGTAATTGTTAGCAATGTAATTAATCTATTGCTTGGGTATTTATTTATTAATGGAATTTATGCAAAGGAGGGTTAACAGAAGAAATATCGATGAAATAGATCAACAGTCATATTTATTCCAGGCTTATTATATGCAGGTGCAATGAGCATTCAGATCCTTTCGAACGGCCAAAACTCGCGAAGCGAGCCAGATCCCGGCTCGAGCATGTCGAATTTCCCAGCCGTGAAGCCGGAAGATCACTGTGGATGAACCTTCTATAGACAGGGGGCAGTTTGGATATCGAAAATTATTGTACGTTAAGCCTGTTTTTTAACCACAATCTGTCGAGGGTATATGACTCAATCTCTGATGTATGAAATCAATGAGCGCTCGTGTTTTAGCGGGCAAGTAACGCCGATCTGAATAAAGTGCGAACAATTGCAATGGGGCTGCCGATTGTTCAAACTCAACCTCGATTAACCGTCCATCGCTAATGTAGGGTTGGCAGGCTTGTTTCGATAGAATGGCAAAACCGACACCGGATACCGCAGCGCATCCTGCCATCTCTCCGCTGTTTACCCGATAATGCCCTTTAACCTTAATTGTCTCGAACCCCCCCTTTTTATTGACAAACTGCCAGGGAGCACCTTTCAGTGCACTTACCGTTGTAATACAGGGTAATTCTTCAAATTGCTGTATACGCGAAGGGGTGCCATAACGCTGAATGACGGAGGGGGCTGCAACGATGGTGCAAGGGATAGTCACCAGATGACGGGCTATGTAGTCACTGTCGTCCATCTGACCACGGCTGACAATGATAGCTAAATCCAGATCATCTCGCAGGGATTCGAAACCTGACAAATTTGTGACACAGCTGATCTCCAGGTCCGGGTACTGACAGGCGAAATCGGCAATAACAGAACCCAGCAATGCAGGACCTATTTCATTGGGAATACAGATGCGTAATGGACCCTTGAGTTGCATTTGGCGCAACGTTAATTCTGTCTCAGTTTGCTCAAGCGCCTCCAGTAATGGCTTCGCTCGGGTATAGAGTAAGTGCCCCGCCTGGGTGAGTTTCATATGTCGGGTACTGCGCTCAATGAGCTGAAGATTCAGTTTTTCTTCTAACTGAGAAATACAACGACTCACATTTGATGTCGGCATTTCAAGGACTTTCGATGCCCCAACAAAACTTTCTCTTTCAACCACCGCAATGAACACTTTCAGGGTATTAAAATCAAGAGCCGGACGCATCAATTATCCCATATATGATAATAATAAGTGCCATTTTTACCATGTAATGAACACCATTGATAGCGGTTAAACTCGGATATCTTTCATCCATAGGTTGCTTGCTATGCCACTGGTCACACAGACGTTTAATCATAAAGCCCTCATGCGGATAGCCATTGCAATGGCTTTTATCCAGTTCACCAATGCGCTGGAATATATGATGTTCAACCCTGTTTTTGCTTTTATGGCAGCAGATTTCGCAGTTCCCGTATCATTCTCAGGCTATGTATCTGGTATGTACACATCTGGGGCAGTCCTGTCGGGAATTATCGCCTTTTACTGGATTGGTCGTTTCAACAAGAAACGTTTTTTAATCGCCAATATGGCACTATTAGGCCTACTGACACTTTTGACTACATTCACTTCCAGTTTTAGTCTCCTGCTTACCCTACGATTCTGTGCAGGGTTGGTTGGAGGGACGACAATGGGTGTGGGTATAAGCATATTGATAAACAACGCGCCGACTAACTTGCGCGGAAAAATGTTGGCAACAGTGATTGCGTCATTTTCGATGGTAAGCATTGCAGGAATGCCCACTATATTATTTTTGTGCACAAATTATGGTTGGCATGTCGCTTTGTGGTTAATAAGTACACTGTGTTTTTTGGCATTACCACTGATTGTCTCCATCATCCCTAAAGACCCTGTCTCTTTCGACACACAGCACGCGGTGCCTCTCGATGTGGATACTTTACTGTTTGCTTCCAGTAATGCGCTTGTACAGTTTAGTCCAATGCTGGTCATTCCCATTCTGGTACCCTTAATGACACAACAATTGGGCGCTTCGCAAGACCTGTTGCCTTGGCTGTTCTTCGGCGGGGGAGTTACAGGTTACCTGTCTACAAAAATGACAGGGGTGTTAACCACCCGTTTTTCCGCTTTGATTCTGGCTACAGGTTCAACCATCGTCTTTATACTGAGTTTGCTAATACCCATCCTGGGCTATCAGAATGCAGCGTTATTTATTACTTTATTTCTCGGTGCATCTTACAGTCGTCTGGTTTCATCTTCAGCGGTTACGATTCAGTTTCCTGATGACAGGCAACGAGCTGGATTTTCTTCATTACAGACATCAATAATGTATCTGATTACAACCGTTGCATTTTTCCTGTCCGCTTTTCTATTACCTGATCATGGCATGGCACCACAAAATGTGAACACGCTGCTGGCAATATGTGCAGTTTCCGCATCAGGGTTCCCAATTATCGTTATCATTCTGCAAAAGAAACTGGCTAAACGTTTTCATCTGTCAGCCATCTCACCCTAACTTTCAGATTTATTACGCCCTTAAGAACAGGGCTCTTGCATCGATTGCCGCATCGCATTCCATGACTTTAGCTGTTATTAAAACAACGTTCGATGAAGGGGCGGCGCACCGCCCGGCAGTAAACTCGCCCCTTTGTCTGGTTGTTAAACCCCGGCAACAGACTCGCGAACGAAGTCTTCATAAGTGCGCAGCGGGTGCCCGATAATAGTCTGAAGCTGTTCTACGGTTCCTTCAGCGGCTTGCATGCCGAACGCCTGGATACCTGCCATCATCAGACGCATGTCATAAGCCAGCCAGCTGGGACTGTATGAAGTGAGTTGGCCTTCGAAAGCCGCGACGTCATCCCCTCCGTACAGGATCTCCCGACCCAGGGCAGAACTCCATATTTTCGCCACGGCCGCACCGGTAAGCGGTTGCGGCCCAATCAACTCCAACGTTACGCGTTCCTGCGCAGACGATGCTCTGTCGCGTCGCAGCAACTCAGCCACGGCGACATCCGCGATATCTCGCGCATCAATCATTGAGACACCTGCCGAGCCGATTGGCATAGGGTATACCGCGTAGTTCTCAATCGTTTGTTGAACCATGTGGTCGTTTTGCATGAAGTAAGCCGGGTGCAAAATGGTTGCGGGAATGTCGTGGCTTTCGATCATGCGTTCAACCGTGTGCTTGCCGGTAAAGTGAGGGACGTTAGTAAACTTGTCGGCATGAATCACCGACAGGTAAACGATGCGCTCGATGCCCGCCTCGCGAGCGAGGTTCAGCGCGATCAGGGCTTGCGTCACCTCGTCGGGCGTAACCGCATTAATCAGAAACAGCGTACGCACCGAGGACAGCGCGGCGCGCATCGAGGCGACATCGGTGAGATCTGCAACGACTTCCGTGATGCCTGCCGGAAACGCACGCTTACCTGCCTGGCGGACAAGGGCTTTGACCTCGGCGCCTGCGTCAGCCAGGCCCTGAGTGATGAGTGAACCAATGGTGCCGGTGGCACCAGTAACGAGAATGCTCATGTTTGAAACTCCTGCATGGGGATAGGGTTAACGAGAGAAGTCCGCAACGACCTTGCCGGTCCGTGAAACAGTACGATTGCGTTCGATTGCTGCTGGAATATCAGCAAAGCCCACTACGTCGCCAATTCTGGACTGAAGGGTGCCGTCGGCGACGTCTTTGGCCAGTTTTTCCAGCAATTCGGGATCGGGCTTATTCATAAACCAGAGGCCCCGGCGGTTTTCCGGCGTGCGGGTCAGAATGTCCGGCGACGACGTACCGATCACTACGCCGTCCTGCGCCAGTACCTGCCAGGAACGGTCCAGCACTTCACCCCCGACATAATCGAGCACCAGGTTTATGTCCCGGGCGACGTCTTCGAAACGTTGAAAGCGGTAGTCGATGACACAATCGGCGCCGAGGCTGCGTACAAAGTCCAGATCGGCCGTGCCCGCAGTCGCGAAGACCTCGGCACCCGCCCGTTTGGCAAACTGCACGGCGTAGGCACCCAGTCCACCGGCCGCGCCATGAATGAGGATTCGCTGGCCCGGAGAAAGCGCTCCTGCGTGGTGTAAGCTGTTCCAGGCCGCGACGGCGGCCACGGGGATGGCGGCGGCATGGACATCGTCCAGACTCTCGGGTGTCGGGGAGAGGCTGGCTTCATCGATTGCCACGAACTCGGCGTACGCGCCCAGTTCTGCCATTGCACCCATGACGCGGTCGCCGACACGAAAGCGAGAGGTATCGGGGCCGACAGCCTCGACAACCCCTGCCATCTCGGCGCCCAGGATGAGGGGGAAGGGAAGCGGAAAGGCATTTCGTACCTGGCCTTCACGGACTTTCCAGTCAATACCGTTTACGCCAGCGGCCTGAACCCGAACCAGAACCTGGCTTTGTCCCGGTGTCGGCTTTTCGATCTCGGCCACTTCTGCTGCATCGGCCCCGCCGTAGTTACGGATCAATACAGCACGTTGTATGTTGTTCATTGCAGTTCCTCGTATCTCGTTCTGATAACGAGACAGTATTCCGTTGCAATAAAAAAACAAAGAGTATAAAAAATAGACACCTTGTTTCAAAAATGGAACACCATGAACCTGAACGCGCTGTCTGATTTTATACTCGTCGCAACGAGTGAAGGGTTGGGGAAGGCAAGCCGTGCGAGCGGCATTTCCAAAGCCACGTTATCGCGACGGATCGCCGATCTTGAGGAGCAACTGGGGGTGAGGCTGATCGAGCGTAGCGCTCGCGGTTTGAAGCTCACCGAAGCCGGCGAGATGCTGATGTCCCGAACCGAAGGCCTGCTGAGTGAGGTAAGCGAAGCTATGACGGCGGTCGGTGACGGTGTTTCGACGCCTCGCGGACGTTTGCGTGTAGCGGCACCCGTTCTGTTTTCCCAGCTTTCGATGGGGCGCATTGGCGCGGAATTTTGTGCGGCCTACCCGGAAATTGAGATTGAGATCGTGGCGGAAGATCGCATGGTGGATCTCGTCGAGGAACAATTTGACGTTGCCATTCGGATCAACCCCAGTCCAGACAGCAATTTAGTCGGGCGGTGTTTCGCCAAAGACAGGCTGGTTGTCGTGGCCGCGCCTGGAATACTCAAGCCGGCACCCGGCGCAATTAGACCCGTTCCCAGCATCGTAACCTCGAATTTCCAGTTTACCCACTGGAGTCTCGATGGAGGGCAACTGGTCCTGGAGCCGATCCCAAAGCTGCGTTTCTCTTCGTTACTGATGGTCCGGGATGCGGCTATTGCCGGTGGTGGTGCCGCCCTCATTCCACAGTCCATCGCATGGAACCAGCTTGCCCGTGGCGATTTGGTTCAGTGGGGCACTGTGTCGGGCGCAGATCGAGCACTTTGGGTATTGCATACCTCCAGACGGCTTGCGGCGCCAAAGGTTCGCGCCTTCGTCGATTTCCTGTGCGCCAGATACCCGGACATGTCGCTGGTTCTGACCGGGTGACGTGACAATACTGATGAAGCATCGCGGACAGGAAAGGCAGGTATCGCACGCTTTGGTCATCTGGATAAATAAGGAAATTATGATGAAGAGAGAGACATTATTCAGTTATGCCCGCTTACCATATGAACAAAGAGCACTGGGTCAGCGTGCTTCTTTCCGGGCCGCTAACGCCAAAGGAAATACATGAACTGCTTGCTGACAGCCATGAGCTGACATCCTGACAGCATCATTCAAAAAAACAAGATGCGCGTGCTTCAATGCGCGACGCGCGTGATATCGCAGACATCGCGGCGGCTGAACGGCTGCGTCGCGGCAGGGCATCAGATGGGCTCGATAGCGTGGCTACCGGCTCGGCATAACCGGGCTTGGTGCGCTGTGATCGCGGGTCTCTCTCGCTATCACAGCGCATGACCGACAGGATTTCTTATCGGATGAAGCAGGTTCAGGATTGCGGAATGACGATATCGGCGCTGATGCGCGCTCCGTCGGCATCAAACACCAGGCATTGCTGTGCCTGGAATCCCGGTTGCAATTTTTGATAGGGCCGGAAATTCGCATCGCCGGGCAACAGCATTTTAAAACCGTCGTGGCCGTGGCATTGGCCGAACAGATAGGTGTTGTTGCCGAGCCGTTCGACCACTTCGCAGTGGAAATCCAGGCGTAACGGTGAATCTGAGTGGGTTGTCAGGTGCTCGGGGCGAATACCCAGCGTCACCGGCTCGCCGGGAGAGATCTGCTGGGTGGAGAGGGCGAGAGCCAGGGTTTTGTCTGCGCCTATGGAGACGGTCAGTAGCTCTGGCGTCCAGCTCACCACGGTGGCCGGCAAAAAGTTCATCTTCGGCGAGCCGATAAACCCGGCGACGAATTTGTTGATCGGGTTGTAATACAGCGCCATCGGCGCGCCCATCTGTTCCACCTTGCCGTAATTCATGACCACAATCTTGTCGGCCAGCGTCATCGCCTCAACCTGATCGTGAGTAACATACACCATGGTGGTTTTCAGCTCCTGGTGCAGCTTGGCGATATGCAAGCGCATATCGACCCGCAGCTCGGCATCCAGGTTGGAAAGCGGTTCATCAAACATGAAGACTTTGGGATTGCGTACGATGGCGCGCCCGATAGCGGTACGTTGGCGCTGGCCGCCGGAAAGCTGTTTGGGTTTTCTGTCCAGCAGATGGGTCAGCTGCAGGGTTTTTGCCACCATCTCAATCTGATGGCGGATCTCTTCTTTCGGCGTTCCGTTCACCTTTAATCCATAACCCATGTTTTCGGCGACGGTCATGTGCGGGTAGAGCGCATAGGACTGAAACACCATGGCTACGCCCCGGTGAGCGGGTGCCACATCGTTGACCCGTTCTTCGCCAATCAGGATATCCCCGTCGCTGATCTCCTCCAGCCCGGCAATCATGCGCAACAGCGTAGATTTACCGCAGCCTGACGGCCCCACGAACACGGCGAACTCACCGCCTTTAATCTCAAGGTTGATATTGTGCAACGTCACCGTTTTACCAAAACGTTTGGTGACATTCCTCAGTCTTATGCTGGACATCTTGTTGATCCTCGGAAGTTATCAATAGGCAAACCCTGTCAGGGCGTCTTCTGGCCGTTGTTACCGTCACCATGTAATACGTATAACAAATATTTTCTCATCGTCGTAACAGCCAGAAAGTCTTGAAAAGACTATAACTGCGCTGGATTTCAAGCCATATCACCGGTTTTCATTTCTGCAATAACGATCACACAATGGCGATAATTGTATAGAGTTGGCGCGGTTCTCAGCGTAGCGTATAACAAGCCGAGACAATGACCCGGTTATCGCATTATGCGTTGTAATACTGAACATTGTGCCTGGCCTGAAGCATCTAATCCCAAAGTGATAAAACAAAAATGTAATACCTTCACATGAGGTGGGTAATGAAAACCAAAACAATCACTGCTCTGGTACTGGCCACATTGGCGGCCAGTCAATATTCCGGTTTCGCCCTCGCAGCGGCAGGCCAACAGCTTACCGTCTGGGAAGACATCAAGAAGTCCGACGGCATCAAGGGTGCCATCGCCGATTTCGAAAAACAGAACGACGTGAAGGTTAACGTGCTGGAAATGCCGTTTGCGCAGCAGATTGAAAAGCTGCGGCTGGACGGCCCGGCCGGTATCGGCCCCGATGTGCTGGTGATCCCTAACGATCAGGTGGGTGCGGCGGTGGTGCAAGGCTTGTTATCGCCGATAAAGCTGGATCAGGCCGCAGCCGACGCGTTCACCAAGCCGTCCATCGGCGCGTTCACCATGAATCAAACGCTGTACGGCGTGCCGAAAGCGGTAGAAACGCTGGTGCTGATTTACAACAAGGATTTGCTGCCGCAGCCGCTGGCTAATCTGGATGCCTATTACGACTTCTCCAAACAGCAGCGTGCGGCGGGCAAATACGGCCTGTTGGCCAAGTTTGACCAGATTTATTACAGCCGCGGCGCGATCGCCGGCATGGGCGGTTATATCTTTGGCAACGACGGCAAGGGAGGGCTGAACCCGCTGGATATCGGCCTGAATACCCCCGGTGCGGTTGAAGCCGTCAGTTACCTGAAAAAATTCTATGCCGATGGCCTGTTCCCGGCGGGCATTATCGGCGATGGCGGGTTGAACGCTATCGATTCCCTGTTCACCGAGAAGAAAGCCGCAGCGGTGATCAACGGCCCGTGGGCCTTCCAGCCTTATACCGACGCGGGCATCAACTATGGCGTAGCGCCACTGCCAACCTTGCCGAACGGCAAACCGATGAACTCTTTCCTGGGCGTGAAAGGCTACGTGGTCTCCACCTGGAGCAAAGATAAGGCGTTGGCGCAGAAGTTCATCGAGTTTATCAATCAGCCGGCCTACGTGAAAACGCGCTATCAGGTGACCAAAGAGATCCCTCCGCTGGTGGTGATGATTGACGATCCGCTCATCAAGAACGACGAGAGAGCCAGTGCGGTAGCCATTCAGGCCAGCCATGCGACCGCCATGCCGGGCATTCCTGAAATGCAGGAAGTCTGGGGGCCGGCCAACGCGGCGCTGGAACTGAGCATGACCGGCAAACAGCCGCCAAAAACGGCGCTGGACGATGCCGTCAAACAAATCAAAATGCAAATCGAAGCGATGCAGGCCAGCAACCAGTAACCGAGCAACGGGAGGTCTCCTCTCGTTTGAGTTTGATGACAAAGTTGTCTTTGAACCCGAGATACCCGGGCCTAGCGCACCGAGGGGCACTCCGGCGGGCAAGCCGCTACGACCCCTACGGCACGCTCTCCCTAATAACGGGCTTTGCCAGCAGTCTGCAACGGGAGGTCTCCTCCCGTTTTCAAGAAGGAGCAGTGTGTGATTGTCACTCCAAGTGAAAAGTTGTCCGCCGACCGCGGCCGATACAGCCATTCCGTGGGGGCGCTGATATTGGCGCTGATCCCCGGGTTTGGTCAGTTCTATCATCGCCAATGGGCGAAAGGGCTGATCTTTCTGGTGCTGCTCACCAGCTTTGTCGGGGTGACCTGGCAGTTCCTCACCGAAGGGCTGTGGGGGCTGTATACGCTCGGCAGTGAAGTGCCACGCGATAATTCCATTTTCCTGTTGGCGGAAGGGATCCTCAGCGTACTGGTGATTGGCTTTGGCCTGGCGATTTACGGCTTGTCGATACGTGACGCCTGGGTGAATGGCAGAAAGCGCGATGCCGGCATGGCGCTGAACAGCGTGCGCAAGCAATACCAGATGCTGCTGAGCGAAGGCTTTCCTTATCTGATGATCACGCCGGGGTTTATCCTGTTGGTGTTCGTGGTGATCTTCCCCATTCTGTTTGGCTTCTCTATCGCCTTTACCAACTACAACCTGTATCACACGCCGCCGGCCAAGCTGGTTGACTGGGTTGGGTTCAAGAACTTTATCAATATCTTCACGCTGTCGATCTGGCGTTCCACCTTCTTTGACGTGCTGCAATGGACCGTGGTCTGGACACTGTTGGCCACCACGCTGCAATGCACGGTAGGGGTGATGTTGGCGATCCTGGTCAATCAAAAGGATTTACGCTTCAAACCGCTGATCCGCACCATTTTCATTTTGCCTTGGGCGGTGCCGGGCTTTGTCACCATTCTGGTGTTCGCCGGGATGTTCAACGACTCGTTCGGGGTGATCAACAATGCCATTCTGGCGTTTTTCGGCATCGCACCGAAAGCCTGGATGACCGATCCGTTCTGGACCAAAACTGCGTTGATCATGATGCAGACCTGGCTGGGCTTCCCGTTTGTGTTCGCCATGACCACCGGCGTGCTGCAGGCGATCCCGGATGATCTGTACGAAGCCGCGACCATGGACGGGGCGAGCACCTGGACCAAGCTGCGCACCATCACGTTGCCGCTGGTGCTTTACTCGATTGCACCGATCATCATCACGCAATACACCTTCAATTTTAACAATTTCAATATCATCTACCTGTTCAATAACGGCGGCCCGGCGGTGGCCGGCTCCAACGCAGGGGGCACGGATATTCTGGTGTCCTGGATCTACAAGCTGACGATGTCGTCTTCGCAGTACGCCATCGCCGCCACCATCACCATTCTGTTGTCGATTTTCGTGGTGGGCATCGCGCTGTGGCAGTTCCGCGCCACCAATTCGTTCAAGAACGACGACGCGGCCTAAGGGGATAGCAATGTCAAAGAGCATCAAGAAAGAGAAGTGGGTGCGTTTATCGCTGTCCTGGCTGGTGATTATTCTGGTGTCCGCCATCATCATTTACCCGCTGGTGTGGACCGTCGGCGCGTCGCTCAATGCCGGCAACAGCCTGTTGAGCAGTTCGATCATCCCGGAGAACCTGTCGTTTCAGCACTATGCCGACTTGTTCAACGGCAAGGTCAATTACCTGACCTGGTATTGGAACTCGATGAAAATCAGCTTCCTGACCATGGTGCTGACGCTGATCAGCGTCAGTTTTACCGCCTATTCATTTTCACGCTTTCGTTTCAAGGGGCGGCAGAACGGCCTGATGTTGTTCCTGCTGTTGCAGATGATCCCGCAGTTCTCCGCGCTGATTGCGATTTTTGTGCTGTCGCAGCTGCTGGGGCTGATCAACAGCCATATGGCGCTGGTGTTGATCTACGTGGCGGGGATGATCCCGATGAACACCTATCTGATGAAGGGCTATCTGGATGCGATTCCGAAGGATCTGGACGAGTCTGCCCGGATGGACGGCGCCGGCAACTTCCGGATTTTTATCGAAATCATCATGCCGCTTTCCAAGCCGATTATCGCTGTGGTCGCGCTGTTCTCGTTTACTGGCCCGCTGGGGGATTTCATCCTCTCCAGCACCATTTTGCGTACCCCGGACCAATATACGCTGCCCATCGGCCTGTATAACCTGGTGTCGCAAAAGATGGGCGCCAGCTACACCACCTACGCGGCGGGAGCGGTGTTAATCGCGCTGCCGGTCGCCATCTTATACCTGGCCCTGCAAAAGTACTTTGTTTCCGGCCTGACCTCTGGCAGCACAAAAGGATAATGCGATGAAAACATTCAAACCGGCTTTATTAAGCCTGTGTCTGGCGGCCGGGCTGCTGTCCGCCACGGCGTTTGCGGCGGACAGCGTCATCATCAAACCGCTGAACAATGTTCCGGCCGGCTTTATCAAGGGCGTGGATATTTCTACCCTGGCGGATGTGGAGCAGCACGGCGGCAAGTTCTACGACCAGAACAACGTTCAACAGGATCCGCTGGTTATCCTCAAACACAACGGCGTGAACTATGTGCGTCTGCGCCTGTGGGTCGATCCGCAAGACAGCGCAGGCCAACCTTATGGTGCCGGCAATAACAATCTCGCCACCACGCTGGCGCTGGCCAAGCGCGTCAAGGCGCAGGGCATGAAGCTGCTGCTGGATTTCCATTACAGCGACTTCTGGACCGATCCCGGCAAGCAGTTCAAGCCTAAAGCCTGGGACAAAATGAGCTATGACCAGTTGAAAACGGCGATCCATGATTATACCCGCGACACCATCGCCAGCTTCAAGCAGCAAGGCGTGTTGCCGGATATGGTGCAGATCGGCAACGAGATTAATGGCGGCATTCTGTGGCCGGAAGGCAAAAGCTGGGGCCAGGGCGGCGGGGAGTTTGATCGCCTGGCCGGGTTGCTGAACGCGGCGATCGCCGGGCTGCGGGAAAACCTCGATTCGCCTTCACAGGTGAAAATCATGCTGCATTTGGCCGAGGGCACCAAGAATGACACTTTCCGTTGGTGGTTTGACGAGATAACCCGGCGCAATGTGCCGTTCGATGTCATAGGTTTATCGATGTACACCTATTGGGACGGCCCTATCTCAAAGCTGCAAACCAATATGGACGACATCAGCAAGCGCTATAACAAAGACGTGATTGTGGTTGAGGCCGCTTACGGTTATGGCCTGGAAAATTGCGATGATACCGACAACAGTTTCTCCGCCAAAGAAGCGCAGGATGGGGGATATCCGGGCACCGTTCAGGGGCAGGCCGATTTTATTCGCGATCTGATGCAAAGCATCATTAACGTGCCGGATAACCGTGGCAAAGGCGTGTTTTATTGGGAACCGACCTGGATCGCCGTGCCGGGCGCCGGCTGGGCTACGCCGGCCGGGATGAAATATATCGGTGAATCCGGCAAGGATGGCAACGCGCGTGAAAATCAGGCGCTGTTTGATTGCCAGGGTAAAGTGCTGCCTTCATTAAAGTCATTTAATTAATTGCGTCGTCCGTAATAAAGAATTTCAGTGATTACTTTCTAAGGAATTATGATGAATAAATTTCCTCCTTTGAGTGCAAAGGTGCCTGGCCTATTGCATGGGGCCGACTACAACCCGGAACAATGGGTTAATTATCCGGGCATGGTGGAGAAAGATGTAGAACTGATGAAGCAGGCTAGCTGCAATATTATGTCGGTGGGGATATTCAGCTGGTCGAAGCTGGAACCTGAAGAGGGGAAATATCAATTCGCCTGGTTAGACGACGTGCTGAATAAGTTATATGAGCAGGGCATTCACGTATTTTTGGCTACGCCAAGCGGCGCACGCCCAGCGTGGTTGTCGCAGAAATACCCGGAGGTGTTGCGCGTAGGGCGCAATCGGGTACCGGCGTTGCACGGCGGCCGACACAACCATTGCCTGTCATCCCCGGTGTATCGCCGCAAGGTGAATGAGATCAACCTGGCGTTGGCTCAGCGCTATGCGCACCACCCGGCGGTGATTGGTTGGCATATTTCCAACGAATACAGCGGCGAGTGCCATTGCAGCCGTTGCCAGAGTGATTTCCGCGCGTGGCTGCAGCAGCGTTATCAGACGCTGGAGCAATTGAACGAGGCCTGGTGGAGCGATTTCTGGAGCCACACCTACAGCGACTGGTCGCAGATTGAATCGCCTGCGCCGCAGGGCGAGGTGTCGATTCATGGTCTGAACCTGGACTGGCGGCGTTTTTGCAGCACCCAGGCCACCGATTTCTGCGCGCAGGAAATTGCGCCGCTGAAAGCGGCCAATCCGGACTTGCCGGCCACCACCAATTTTATGGAATATTTCTACGATTACGATTATTGGCAGATGTCGAAAGTCATCGATTTCATCTCCTGGGACAGTTATCCGATGTGGCATAACCGGCAGGATGAAACCGGCCTGGCCTGCTATACCGCCATGTTCCACGACCTGATGCGCAGCCTGAAACAGGGCAAGCCTTTTGTGCTGATGGAATCGACGCCGAGCGTCACCAACTGGCAGCCGATCAGCAAGCTGAAGAAACCGGGCATGCATATTCTCTCCTCACTGCAGGCGGTTGCGCACGGTGCGGATTCGGTGCAGTACTTCCAGTGGCGCAAAAGCCGCGGCTCGGTGGAGAAGTTCCACGGCGCGGTGATTGACCATTCCGGGCGGCTGGATACTCGCGTCGGCAAGGAGGTGAGCGAACTGGGCCGGTTGTTGGCCGCCATGGCACCGGTCGCCGGTAGCCGGGTCGAGGCGCGGGTGGCGATTATCTTCGACTGGGAAAGCCGCTGGGCGATGGACGATGCCCAAGGGCCGCGCAACGCCGGGCTGCATTACGAGCAGACGGTGGTGGATCATTATCGTCCGTTCTGGGAACAGGGCATTGCGGTGGATATCATCAATGCCGATTGCGATCTTTCCGGCTACAAGCTGGTGATTGCGCCGATGCTGTATATGGTGCGCGAAGGTTTTGCCGCGCGGGCGGAGGCCTTTGTCCGGCAGGGCGGGCAGTTTGTCGTCAGCTACTGGAGCGGCATCGTCAATGAAAGCGACCTGTGCCATTTGGGTGGTTTCCCAGGGCCACTGCGGCCGTTGCTGGGGATCTGGGCGGAAGAGATCGACAGCCTGACGGATGACGAAACCAACAGCATTCGCGGCGTGCCGGGCAACGAGTTGGGCTTGCAGGGCCGCTATCAGGCGCGCCACCTGTGCGAGTTGATCAATCTGGAGGGCGCCACCGCGCAGGCGGTTTACGGCGGCGACTTCTATGCCGGCCGCCCGGCGTTGACGGTCAACCGCTTTGGCGACGGTAAGGCGTGGTATGTCGCTTCGCGCAACGATGCCTCTTTCCAGCGTGATTTCTTTATGGCGATAGCGCAACAGCTGGCGTTGCCGCGCGCACTGGATACGGCATTGCCGCCGAGCGTGACCGCACAGCGGCGTACCGACGGTGAATCCGAGTTCATTATCGTGCAGAACTACAGCGACAAGACTAAAGCCGTGGAGCTGCCGGGGGAGTATACCGATATGTCGAATGCTGAGGCTCTACAGGGTGAAATGACGTTGGCCCCCTGGGGCTGCCGCATATTGACCCGCAAGTTGGCCTAGTTTCTTCCCCTTGCGCCCGTTCAATCGAACGGGCGTTTTTTTACGTCTGTATCTTATGAGGAAATAACCATGGTCAGTTTAAAAGCCTTTACGCATTATTTCTCGCACCCGAAATCGCCGGTGGAAGATAATAACGTCGATATGCCGTTTTTAGAAACGCTGATGCGGCATTTGGGCGGCCGAGAAAATATCCAGCATGTCGATGCCTGTATTACTCGCTTGCGTGTAACGGTGACGGATTTAGCCAAAGTCGATACGGAAGGATTGCAACAGTCGGGAGCGCTGGGGGTGATTATTATTGGTCAGGAGGTGCACGCGATATTTGGCAAACAGTCAGATAATTTGCGTAAATTATTGGCGGAGCGTTTTTCAGTTAATCATCAGGAATAAAAAATAATTGGTAACCCCCCAAGGGGGTTACCAATGGACGACCGCAACCGGAGAGCATCGTCAAAGACACAGAAGATAATGATGAGAGAATTAAGCTACTGCCAATAAGCCAAGAGCCGTTATTTACCCTGAATTGTGCCTGTTACCACCAGGCTTCAACCTGCACGCCAAAGTTCCAGGTATTGCTGGCGGTGCCGTCCTTGAATGAATTGCCTTGCTCTGAATCGTTGAGATAGGAGGCGTATACGCGCAATTCAGGGCGGGACATGAATTCCGGTCCATCCGCCAACCCCAGCGCCAACGTGTACTTCTCGCCGCCTTGCTTGTAATGGCTGCCGTCTTTGTGGTCATCTTTCTGGTAGAAAGCGCCGGCTTCGCCAATGCCGCGCACGTACTGCGTGAACTGGTACTGTGCCCGACCCACCAGAGAGATCAGGTTACTCTTGTCGATCATATCGCTGAGATCGCTGGCGGAACCCCAGGTCAACACGTGGTTGAGGGAGAATTTATCGGTAATCGGGATCAGGCCGGTATTGATCACCCGGTAACCGGTGGCATCGCGGGTGTTGTTCCAGACGTCATACCAACCGCCGCCCTGGGACACCATGTTCTGCGCCAGGCCCTTGGTGGCGTATTGCAACACCATTTTGTTATAGCCGCCCAACATGTCCTGACTGATCTCGCCGGTCAGCATCACGCCGTTTTCCGCATCGTACAGGCCGCCGTACTCTTTTTGCTTGTTGGTCGGGTTCGGCATCGCATAATCGATACCAAACTCGGTCCAGGCGCCGGTCCACGGCTTCCAGCCGGCATAGCGCAGGTCGAGATAGTTGATGTTGAGGTCGTTATCGTTGTCGACGCGGTAGTCCACGTCGTTGCCGTCACCGCGGATCCAGGCGACGGAGATGGCGCCCGGCCCGAAGGAGAGGTTTTCCACGCCGGCGCCGGCACCTGAAATGTTCCAGTATTTGGTATCGATGATGTGCAGGTCATGACGCTGATAGTAGCGCTTGCCGCCCCAGATCACCGCGTTCGGGTCGCCCGGGATCAGCCCTTTGATTTGCAGATTAAGCTGACGCAGACCGAATTGCGCGTCATCCCCCAGCGTGGTTTCATTGTCGTTGGAGCCGTCCGACACCATGCTGACCATAGTGTCGAGATAGAAGCTGACGTCGTTCTTTTTGTAGACTTCGCTGCCCAGTTCGATCTCTCCGTAGGTATCGGATTCGTTGCCCAGACGGCCAATTTTGTTCTTCTGCCATTCTTCTAACCCACCATCCTGGGATACCCCGACCCCGGAGCGCAGATAGCCATGGAAATCGATCCCTGGGGTTTCGGCGGCAAAGGCGACCGGTGAGGAAAGCGCCATCGCCAAGGCGACAGACAATGTGCGTAGTCTTGTTTTCATGTATGCCTCATTATGTTTTTGTATTACGTTCACATCCACGCAGCAATAGAATGGCTAATCATGACAACAAACAATCGCGTTATTGATTTATTGTGATTTAGTGCAAATAAAACAGCAGGATTTGTAACGGTTAGTGAGAGAGATCACTAAGGTTTGATATGTGAACGAATAACTTTTTTGGAAATTTGATGGATGTGATCGGGGTAACTATGCGGTGAGGAGGGGGCCTGTTACAATCAATCCAGAGCAATCACAGGGAACGGATTATGAAGTCGAAAAACACCACGTTAGAGGATGTTGCCCGCCATGCCGGCGTGTCTTACCAGACGGTTTCACGCGTGTTGAACAAGTCAGCCAATGTCTCTGAAACCACGCGCCGCAAGGTTGAACAATCTATTGAGCTCCTCAGGTATGTGCCCAATCGCCTGGCGCAGCAGTTGGTGGGCAAACAGAGCCGAACGTTGGGGCTGGTCACCGTCTCCCTGGCTCTGCATGCGCCTTCGCAAGTGGCGGCGGCGGTAAAACGTTACGCCAATGCGGAAGGCTATCAGGTGCTGATTTCAATGATTGATGAGAACGTCAATCATGGCATTCAGGACTCGATCAACGATCTCAAGTCGCAGCGGGTAGAAAAGGTCATCATCAACGTACCGCTGGAGACGGCGGTGGCGGAAAAAATCGCCGCGGACAACGATGACATTACCTGCCTGTTCCTCGACGTTGACCCTTACAGTTCAGTGTTTAACGTTTCTTTCAACCCGGCGGACGGCACCCGCGCCAGCGTCAAGTACCTTTACGAGCTGGGGCACCGCGACTTTGCCTTGCTGGCTGGGCCGCAATACTCCATTTCGGCCAATTTGCGGCTGAAGAACTGGCAGGATGCGCTGCAGGATTATGGCCTGACGCCGGTCACGGTGCTGCACGGCAACTGGGATGCGCAAAGCGGTTACGCCGGCGCATTGCAGATGCTGCGTGAGACCCCGCATTTCTCGGCGGTGTTGGTGGGGAATGACCAAATGGCGCTCGGGCTGCTAAGCGCCTTCCATCAGAACCAACTGCCGATACCGGGGCAAAAGTCGGTGATTGGCTATGACGATGCTTATGAAAGCGCCTTCTTCTACCCGGCGCTGACCACCGTCTCGCTGGATCTGGATTTGCAGGGCAAGGAAGCGGTCAGGAAGGTGCTCAACACCAGCGAGAGCGAGCTGTCGCGTGCGTCATCGATTCTGTCGGCAAAGCTGGTGATCCGCAATTCCACCGGGCCGCGCGAGCATAATGACAAGGATTTGAAGCAGATTGCCGAACAGCTGCGCCTGTTGGCGCAACGCCTGGAGCAGTGATCGCTGCCAGACGTTGTTCGACATCGATATTACCCGGCTCCGGTGTTTGCGTCCCAAATCGCCAGTCGGCGCGAATCGGCAAGCGCTCTCAAGACCGCTGAATGCAGATCCGCGCCGACTGACATCACGCCCAATGCACCCATGCCGCCCTCTGGTGTAACGATCTCCATTTATCTACCTCGGCCAGCCTCCCATCGAAGTGCGCTCACAATCAGTGCAATGACCTTCAAACATACCCTCGACGACGGGTGCGATCTCAGTAGATACCAGGTATATTCATCCTATCCCCCCCCATAGGATGCAACTATGCATCAACATGAAACACACCCCGATATCATCAAGCGACTCAAGCGTGCAGCGGGTCATCTGAACAGTACAATCCTGATGCTGGAAAATGGAAGAACCTGCCTTGATATCGCACAACAGCTTCAGGCGGTTGAAAAGGCGGTGACTAATGCAAAAAAAACGCTCATCCATGATCACCTCGATCACTGTCTGGATCACGCCGTGAAGGCTGACGGGGAAGTATCACCGGCAGTTATCCGTGAATTTAAAGAAATAACAAAGTATCTCTGAGGTGCGTCATGCCCGATTTTTCCTCCCTGCTGCAGCAAGGCGTGGGTAACGCCTGGCTGTTTATCCCCAGCGCTATTTTGCTGGGTGCCTTGCATGGTCTTGAACCTGGACACTCCAAAACGATGATGGCCGCCTTCATTGTGGCTATTCGCGGCACGATGAAACAGGCGGTTTTGCTGGGGCTGGCGGCGACTGTCTCGCATACGGCGATAGTGTGGCTAATCGCTTTTGGCGGCATGTATTTGAGCCGTCAGTTTACCGCAGAGGCGACAGAACCTTATTTTCAACTCTTTTCCTCGATCATTATCTTGGGTACCGCACTTTGGATGTTTTGGCGTACCTGGCGGGGTGAACAACAGTGGAAAGCCGAACAAGCTTATGAGCATGAACATCAGGGCCATGACGAATCACACCTGATTGATACTGGCCATGGGCGCGTTGAATTGTCGATCTTTGAAGACGGCATGCCACCGCATTGGCGTTTAAGAAATGTCGCTGGGCAAAACTGGGGAGCAAAGTCGGTCACCGTGACCACTATGCGCGAAAAGGGCTTCTCGCAGATTTTTGCATTCGAGGAAAAAGACGGCTTCTTGCAATCCGTGCATGCGATCCCTGAACCGCATAATTTCACGGCGCGTTTATCCTTAGGTCATGGCGGGCATTCTCATGACTATGATGTCGAGTTCAAAGAACATGAGCATCACCACGATCACGACCATTCGGCGTTGGCAGGCTTGGATGTTTCTTCGCAGGAGTATCAGGATGCCCATGAGAAAGCGCACGCCAACGATATCAAACGTCGTTTTGCCAACCAAAATGTGACGACCGGTCAGATTATTCTCTTTGGCCTGACGGGCGGATTGATCCCATGCCCTGCGGCAATCACCGTACTGCTGCTGTGCATCCAGGTGAAGGCATTTACCTTAGGCGCGGCATTGGTACTGTGTTTTAGCATCGGCCTGGCTATAACCTTGGTGGTGGTGGGTGTTGCTGCCGCTTATAGCGTCAGGCAGGCGACAAAACGCTGGAGCGGTTTCAACACATTGGCCCGCCGTGCCCCTTACTTTTCAAGCATATTGATTGCCGCGGTGGGTATCTACATGGGTATCCACGGTTGGACAGGTTTGATGAATTGATGTGGCCCCGCGCATTGGCGGCCGCGGCTAAACGGCACGGGTTCTCTACGGGAAGACGCCAGGGCTGATGAACCCGGCGGTTGAGATGGCGCATTCCGTGCGCCATCCGGCTTCAATCCTCGGGTCAGGTGTTATCTACCCGGGGATTGGAACGGGTCGGTTGACTGGGGTATTCCACCTGATGTTTGTGCAAATAGTCCCGTATCAGTTGCCGGATCACCTGAGACGGGGTGACGTCCTGTTGCAGGCACAGCTCTTCAAGGGCTTTTTTCTTATCCGGATCGATGAGTATCGTCAGTCGTGCCGTTTTCTTTTCCATGAGGATTCCTCCAGAGGATGATAATCAAATGATAATGGCATGCTGGGTAATCGGCTATCCGACCCGCATCTTCTAAATAACTGTGTTTAATACCGCTACACCCCAAGCCTGAGACAGGTGTTCTGCATGCTCCTCACCTGTAGCACGAATAGGCGCAGCTTTTTAGTTAAAATGCAGCCGCTCAATTTTGCGCGACAGAAAACCTAAATCACAGCCAAAGGTCGGGCCGACGGCGGCGGAAAGGCGGCGCAGCAGGCTGAGCGGCGTCTCAACATGGCCCGGTGTAGCGTAAATAATGACGTTGCCGCTGGGTGCCACGCAGTAAAGAACGGTTTTAAACGCACAGTGCAAGCTGTGATACAGCAGCGTGCTGTCATCGGGCACCTCATGATAATTCAGCACCAACCAGCCCTGAGGCGAAAGGCGACCGGCGCATTGCTCCAGAAAATTTCGCGTGCCCTGTTGCGGGTCCATCGCGAAGGCGCTGTAAAGATCGGAAAATATCAGATCATATTGCCGAGTGGCGGGAGCCCGTAAAAAGTCGGCGGCATCGGCGGTGTGCAAGGTGACCGTTTCATCGGCGGGCAGGGTGAAATAACGGCGGGCGACAGACACCACCGCCGGGCGCAGTTCCACCACGTCCAGCAGCATGTTGGGATCATAGGCATGCAATGCCCGCACCAGGCTGCCGCCCCCAAGACCGAGGATCAGCGCCGCCGAAGGCGGCTGCCAGGCCACCGCCATCAGCATGGTTTTTATGTAGTTGTGCACCGGCACCTGCGGCGCGCTGATGCACATTTTGCTCTGCTCGCAAATGCCGTCGAAACGCAGGGTACGGTAGTCTTTGTGGTCAGAAACGATAATTTCACCGCAATGGTCTTCCTCCCGGGCGATGACTTGTCCACGGGGAGAGAAATCAAGGCTATTTAGCAACTTATCAACAATAGACATGGTAGCTTCGCTTTGGCTCCTTTAGAAAACGGGGGGCTTATTTACGGGCGCACATAAATTCGGCCGTACAGATGCGGCGGCCATTGACCGTCGCCATCCCGGAAAAACGGGCAATGCCGGATCGTTGCCGGACAAAGGCGACATCCATGCGCAATTGGTCGCCGGGTTGGGCCGAGCGGTAGAAACGGGCGCGTTGAATGGACGCAAAGTAATAATGCTCGCCTTCTGACAGTGGGCCGAGAAAGTAGTGGGCCAGCAGGCCGGTACTCTGCGCCAAGGCTTCCACCATCAGGATGCCAGGGAAAACGGTGGTCTGGTGGTGGCCGGTCCAAAAGGTCGGCTCATTGGCGGTGATGTTTTTGATGGCGCTCAAGCGCCCTTCAGAAATCGACGTGCCGGCAGGCAGAATGCGGTCGACCAGCAGACAGGGGAACCGGTGTGGCAGGATAGATTGAACATCCTGGTACTGTAGTGGATTTCCATTCAGCGGCATGATTGATTTTGGATCCTGTCAGCGGGACGAAGCTCGGCCAGCGGTGGCTTATGCGCCCGGCGGGAATGTAATAGCATTATAATGTTATTATCATCATATGCACTAACTGAAAATCGCCAGGTCGGGGATTAAACGCCGTTTAGTGACAACGTAACCTGAAGTTAACGATTGAAGCTGACGATTGAGATTGTCATACAACTGATTGATTAATAATTTTTTTGAGGCGGGGAGAGAGGGCCGCCATCAGGGCGATAGCGGCCAGAACGGTGAATCAGTGTTTATCACGCGTTATTTTATCGAGGTAGCCCATCAGGAAAGCGGAAAGCACGAAGGTGAGGTGGATAATCACATACCACATCAGCTTATTGTCCGGCACGTTCTTGGCATCCATAAACACCCGCAACAGGTGAATGGAAGAGATAGCGACAATGGATGCGGCTACCTTGCTCTTCAGAGAGGTGGCATCCATTTTCCCCAGCCAGCTCAACTTTTCTTTATGTTCGCTGATATCCAACTGCGAAACAAAGTTTTCATAGCCCGAGAACATCACCATGACCAACAGGCCACCCACCAGCGCCATGTCGATCAGCGAAAGCAGGGTGAGCACCAGATCCCCTTCGGTTATGGAGAAGATGTTCGGCAGAACATGCACTATCTCCTGGAAGAATTTGATCGACAGCGCCACCAGCGCCAGCGACAAGCCAAAGTAAACCGGTGCCAGCAGCCAGCGAGAGGCATACATAGCGTTTTCTATAAAGCGTTCCATAGTCATCTGAGTTTGTTACCAAAAGAGGCGCACAGTATAGCTCAGGACGCCCGGCAGAAGGCAAGCGCAGCACCTTGTACGGGGATGGGTTACTTCCAGGAGGCCGGGCATTTTATGACGGGTAATTCCCTTTTACTCAGTGCGTGTTCTCTGGGGTTATCATCCATTTTTGGTTATTTTCGCACTATATATTGAGCTCTCCATAAATCGTACTAGCATTTAAATGCTGTAATTAGGAATTTAATCGGTGTTTTATATCGAAACTGAATTATATATATCGGAAATAAATCTACCTATTGGAGAACGTCATGGAAAATTCCCTGAATGGAAAAACAAGCGGTTGGGACAGTGTTAATGATCTACTGAATTACCATAATAGAGGTAATGGTTTAACCCTCAATAATAAGCCTTCTTTCGGTGTGGAAGAGGCCGGCAAGCAAATAGCGCGCAGTGAACAAACCTGGAATGGCGTTCATGTCACCGGCAAAGGGGCTACCGTCACTTATTCCTTTCCTGATTGGGATTATAATCAGAGTAATTTAAATGCCCGTTTCGGTTCTCCAGATACCGGCCTTAGCGCCTTTACTGCCGAACAACAGGCGCAAGCCAAGCTTTCTTTGCAGTCTTGGGCTGATGTCGCAAACCTGACTTTTGTTGAGGTCGGCCCAGAGCAAAAGTCCAACATTACCTTTGGTAATTATGAGGGTAATACTCAGGCTTATGCGATTAAGCCTTACACCGGTGCCGGTAACGACTACCGCGGGCATAATACCGACGGCCAAAGCTGGTTCAACATCAATTACGATTACGCGGATCCCCGAGATGGTGTTTACGCCAACTTGCACCCCGAACTGGGTAACTACGGCCGTTTGAGCATCACTCACGAAATTGGGCATACGCTGGGGTTGGATCACCCGGGTGTTTACAATGCCGGCCAGGATCCCAGTTATGAGAAGGGGACCTATGCCGAAGATACCCGTCAGTTTAGCGTGATGAGTTATTGGGATGAAGCTGTGACCGGCGGTGATAACGGTGGCCATTTTGCCGCAGCGCCGCTGGTTGACGATATTGCCGCCATTCAGTATCTCTATGGGGCCAATACCACCACGCGCACCGGGGATACGGTGTATGGGTTCAATTCCAATACCGGCCGGGATTTCTACAGCGCGCAAGACAGCAACCAGAAACTGATTTTCTCCGTCTGGGATGCGGGTGGCAATGACACGCTTGATTTCTCGGGATATACCCAGAACCAACGCATTAACCTGACGGAAGGCTCCTACTCCGACGTCGGTGGATTGAAGGCCAACGTTTCCATCGCTCTGGGCGCAACCATTGAAAATGCCATCGGCGGTTCGGGCAATGATGTGATTGTCGGCAATAACGCCGCCAATATTATCAAGGGCGGCGCCGGTAATGACGTTATCTACGGCGGAAGTGGGCAAGATCAACTCTCAGGCGGCAACGGAAAGGATATTTTCGTTTTCGCCGCCGTGAGTGATTCACCTTATAAATCGCCTGACAAGATCCTGGACTTTGAGAGCGGTATCGACAAAATCGATCTTTCCTTCTTTAACCATGGCGATAAAGGCAACGACTTTATTCATTTCGTTGAGAACCTCAGCGGCCAGGCGGGAGAGGCATTGTTGTCTTACAACGCGCAAACTCATTTGAGTGAGTTAGCCCTGAATATCCATGGCAATGCCGGGCCGGACTTCCTGGTGCAAATCGTCGGACAGGCGAATGCCGCCACGGACTTTATTGTTTAAGCCCTTATGCGGTGGGTTATGCCCACCGTTCTTTTATGGTTTTATTCGCCCCCCTCATGACAATCCTTTCGCACACTGACTGCCCGAACCGCTTTGTAAGGATTTCGTAAGCGGTTAGGAAATTTCTCACCAATGCAAATAATAGGGTTTTAATGATATTGCTTATGATAAGCATTATCATTAACATGCTTTTATTAAGTCTACGCAGAAAGACCATTCTTATAAAATTGTTAATTTTCGTTAATACCCTTGATCCCGATTAATTACCGGGGCGAAGCAACTGCGAGCAAATACTAATAATTATTGCAGGGTTAATACATGTGCAAAACTTTTAATTACCAGGGAATTATCGGGCATTCCATCCTATGGGGGACGTTGATCGGCAGTTCCCTTAACGCTAATGCTGAAGTAAATAAAACTCCATTAGAAAAGACCACGCAAAATGAAGAGGAAATAACGGTTGTCGCGCCCGTGATTGAGAAAAAGGCCGGGACAATAACCACGATTAGCGCGCAAGACATGCAGAAAAAAGGGGGAAATGATTTCGGTTCGATCATGCGTTATGAACCGCTGATTAGCGCCACGGGCGTCAGTGGAGGATCGTCCTCGGGCAAAAGCGGTTTCGATCGCAGCGGCTACACCGGGTATAACATTCGCGGCCTGGAGAGCAATCGCGTCGGCCTGGATGTCGACGGCATTCCACAGCCAGACGCCACCGGGCGCAGCTATGTCAGCCGAGCCGGCCTTAACACCTTTGGCATCGGCAGGGACTATATTGACCCTTACATGTACGGCCAGGTGGAGATCGAATCGGGAGCGACCTCGATTGAACGTAGCAATACGTCTATCGGCGGCGCTGTTTCGTTTTCGCCGAAGTCGGCAGATCAGTACCTGTCACCGTCCAAACAGACTTACTTTGGTTACCAGAGCGATTACGACTCGTCCAACCGCAGTTGGCACAACGGCATTACCGCAGCTGCGGGCGATGACCAACTTCGCGGGGTGTTCGTTTATAGCCGCCGCGACGGCCAGGAAACGCGCAACAACAGTGGCACTTACCAGGCTTACCCGGCCAACTGGCATTCCAATGCGCTGATGGCGTCCGGTATCTGGCAGCCAAATGACGAACACAAACTCACCGGCACGGTGGATTACTACGATAAAGTCAACCACACCCATTACGACAGTTGGAACTCGGCCGGCAGCGCCATCCTGGGTACCGCCCAACAGCAGAGCAATACGCGCCGTTGGGGAGTGAGCGTGAAAGATGAATGGACACCGTACAATGATTTCGTCGATACCCTGACATCAAAAGCCTATTACCAACAGACCCAGGCGCATGACAACACTTACATGCCCACCAGTACCGGCAGCATGGAGCGGGTTTACTCCGACTACAACGTCAATACCTACGGCTTTGAAACGCTGATAACCAAAACGCTGGGGCGTCATGCATTGAGCGGAGGGCTAAACGCGAGGTTAACCGATACCGAGCGGCCATTCCGTGAAGAGCCGGCCCCCAGCGTGTCCACGGCCATCATGCAACCGGAATCAGACAGCCGCAGCTACGCGTTGGGCGGTTTTGTGCAGGACAAGATCCAATTTGATCTCGACGGGCACGGTTTTGCCGTGGTGCCGGGCGTGCGCGTGGCTCACCAAAGCACCAAGCCGCAGAACCTGACCAGCCTGACCACCGGCAGCACGGTGCTGACGGAGTCCGAGCTGGAAACGTTATACGGCAAAAGCAACACCGACACCCAGATATTGCCGTCTCTCAGCGTCGAGTACGATATTACGCCGGCGCTGATGACCTATTTGCAGTACAAGCGTGGCGCACAGTTCCCGAACGCCAGCCAGCTTTACGGCTCATGGAATCTCGGCTCCAGCTATGCGGGCACGGCGCAGTATGCGTTGATCGGCAACGCCGATCTGAACACCGAAACCAGCAACAATCTGGAATGGGGCATGAAGGGAGACGTCGTGGACGGGGTGACAATGCGCACGTCGCTGTTCTACAACACCTATAAAAACTTCATTGCGTATACCCGTTATCAACGGGCCAGCAGCCCGGACAAGTTCGCTAATGTGCCTTCCAATATCTATACCATTTATCAAGCGGAAAACCGTGATAAAGCCTATATCTACGGCGCTGAAATCAGCACCAGGGTGAATTTTGGCACCTGGTTTGAGCAGGTTAACGGGCTGAGCGCGAATTTTGCGCTGGGATATAACCAGGGCAAATCCAAGTCCAGCTATTCCGGCGATAAATATGTCGATATCGACAGCGTAGCGCCAATGAAAGCCATCGTGGGCGTAGCCTGGGATGATCCGGCGAAACGCTACGGCGCGGCGGTAACGGCAACCTTCGTCAAAGGCAAACAGGCGACGGCGACCAACCGTGAAAGCTACAACAACGCCAGCGGCAGTACGCTCACCGACGCCACCACGGAATATCTGCGCGTGCCGGGTTACGGCCTGGTGGATATGTCCGCCTATTGGCAGGTTGCCCGCAATGTGAAACTGAGCGGCGGCGTGTATAACATCACCGACAGGAAATACCGCGATTATCTGAGCAGCCGTGAACTCACGGACTCAACCCGTCAGGATGCCTACGACAATGCGTTGGCCGTCATGCCGGGAAGAACCTTCCAGCTTGGCGTCAACGTGGATTTCTAACTACCGCATTTTGATCAACCGCTAGCGTTTATGCCGCCTTTCGTCAATGAAAGGCGGCTGTCGCGCTTTAATGAGGCTGGCCATTACGCGCTTAAAGGAGACTTCGAATGAAATCATGGGTTATCGGATTACTGGCGCTGCCGTTTTCGGTATTTGCCGGCGAACGTGTGATCGCGATTGGCGGAGACGTCACGGAAATTATTTATGCTCTGGGCGCTGGGCAAACGTTGGTCGCGCGCGACAGCACCAGTCAGCAGCCGCCGCAAGCCACAGCATTGCCGAATGTCGGTTATATGCGCCAGCTCAACACCGAGGGGATCCTGGCGATGAAGCCCTCGTTGGTGATCGCCAGCGAATTGGCGCAACCCTCTTTGGCATTGCGCCAAGTCGAACAGGCTGGGGTGAAAGTCGTGACGGTGACGGGTAAGCCCGAACTTGGCGCGATCGACGAAAAGATCGCCGTCATTGCCGCCACTTTGGGGCGAGAAAAAGAGGGGAAAGCCCTGCAGGCCAAACTGGATCGTCAAATCGCCGCCGTACCGACTCATCGATTGCCGGTCAGAGTGCTGTTTATCATGGCGCATACTGGCATAGCGGCAATGGGGGCAGGTAACGGCACCGCAGCAGAGGGCGCCATTCGCAGCGCCGGGTTGGACAATGCCCTGGCTGGCGTGACGCGTTATCAGCCGCTGACTCAGGAAGGGCTGGTAGCCGCCGCGCCGCAGTTGCTGGTAATAGGTAAGGCCAGCCTGCAACGGATGGGCGGAGAAGCGAATCTCTGGGCATTGCCGGGGTTGGCGTTTACCCCCGCGGGCAAGCAGCGGCAGTTGCTGGTGATTGATGACAACGCCTTGCTGAGTTTTGGCCTGGATATGCCGACGGCCATAGGGCAATTGCGTCAGGCGGCCGAGGCCGTCGCGCCTTAACTTTTAACGCCTTTGTTATCCACGTGGCCTAATGGCCGCTCAGGGAAGCATCGATCGCGTAAACGCTGTTTGAGCGCGGCCGCGTCGGGGAAGCCGCCTTCTGTTTTGCGATCCCAGATGACAAAGCCATCCACGGTGACCTCATAAATGCCGCCGGTGCCGGGAACCAGCGTCACGGCGGCCAAATCGGTGCCGAAAGTATGGAGCAATTCTTGCGCCATCCACGCTGCGCGCAACAGCCAGTTGCATTGCGAACAATAGTGAATGGTGACAGCGGGGGACGTTTTCATTGAGCAGGCCTGGGCGGTAAGATTTCCTCATCATCGGATGCCGCCGCAGCCCTGTCAAGCCGGCCGATCAGGGGCGCAGCAGGGTCAAATCGATCTGCCATTTATTGATTTTATTGTACAGCGTGGTGCGCGATAGCCCGAGCAGCCGCGCGGCCTGCCGCAGATTGCCGCCACTGGATACAATTACCTGCATGATATGGGTACGTTCGTTATCTTCCAGCCTGGCGGAAGGTGCTGCGTCAGGCTCAGTGAGATCACGAGTGATTTCCTCAGGCAGGTCGCCCACGTCGATCTGCAACCCTTCGCACAGGTTCACCATTCGTTCCACCAGGTTTTCCAGTTCGCGCACGTTGCCCGGCCAACGCCAGGCGCTAAGGCAGGCCATCGCCTGCGGTGACACCTGCGGCGGGATTTTTTTCATGCGCGTACAGAGTTTGTGCACAAAGCCGTTAACCAGCCCGGCGATATCTTCCCGTCGTTCGCGCAGCGGCGGAACCGAGAGGGAGATGACGTTCAGGCGGTAATACAGATCGCGCCGGAAAGCGCCATTCTCTACTGCCTGCGCCAGATCGCAATTGGTGGCCGCCACGATGCGTACGTTGACCTTCACCGGGTGCGTGGCGCCGATCCGCAGCACTTCACTCTCCTGCAGCACGCGCAGCAGACTGGTTTGCGCATCCAGCGGCATTTCGCCGATTTCATCGAGCAGCAGAGTACCGCCATCCGCCAGCTCAAATTTCCCGGCGGAACCGCCACGGCGCGAGCCGGTAAAGGCACCATCCACGTAACCGAAAAGCTCGCTCTGCACCAGATCGCGCGGCAAGGCACCGCAGTTAACGGCAACGAAGGGTTCATTACTGCGTGCGCTGCCGTTGTGGATCGCCTGAGCAAACAGTTCTTTGCCGGTTCCGCTCTCGCCGGTCAGCAGAACGGTGCTGTCGCTGCGGCTGCTGGTGCGCGCCTTGGCAATGGCTTCCCGTATGCGGCTGGAATGGCCGTATATCATGTCAAAGGTATAGCTGGCGCTGACCCCCATCACGCGGCGGGTGATGGCGCGAATACGCTGGTTCTCGCGCAGGGAGAGCACCCGGCCGTCATCCGGCGCGGGCATCAACGAAATCACGCAGGAGAGGGCCGCTTTGCCTTCGGGCATAAAGACCATTTCACGATCGTTACAAAACGGCATGGTCAGCAACGAACCGGACTGCGGGCGCAGCACCTCGTCGAGGGACAGGTCGCCAGGCTCCAGGCCGTCAAAAATCTGGCGCGCATAACGGTTGACGGTTTTCAGCCTGCCGTGGCGATCGCAGACAATAACGCCTTCATTCAGCGTTTCCAGAATGGACTGTTGTTCCGCCAGCAGCCGACGCAACTGCAACTGTTGGCCGACGGCCTCCGCAGCTGCCTGCACGGTGCCCAGGGTGTGGGCGTTGAAGTTATCCGGCGTGGCGGTGAGCGTCAGCACGCCGATCATCACGCCTTCAGCGTTACGCACCGGTGCCGCCGCACATTGGCGATGGCGCTGACGCAGACCCATTTTCCAGTTTTCACCGCTTAACACATACACCAGACGCTGTTCCCGCAGGCAGCGCGCGGTGCAGTTGGTGCCCTGAACGTCCTCGCGCAGAATGCTGCCGACCGGCGTCAAATCCGCGCCGCAGTAGTGAAGGGTGACGCCGTTGGCGTCGGTCAGGTTGATGTGGCCGTCAGGGTTATAGGCCAGCAGGTTTTCCATGATGCCGTGCGCCACCTTAATCAGCTCGCTGTTTTGCGCCAGAATCATCTGCAGCCGGTCCGCGGGCGGCGAGTGATAGACAAACTCCTCGGGGTCGATGCCGTTTTCACGCGAACGCTGCCAGGATTGCAGGATCGACTTGCGGATCCAGCCGGGTTGCCCGCCTTCATTAAAAACCTGCCAGCCTTGCCAAAACAGGCTATCCCATTCACTGGCCTCCGGGCCTCCCGGGAGGCTGAAAATCGGGTCGCTCTCGTCTTTGATCGGCATCAGTCCGGCGGCAGTGTGCATGCGGTTCTCCAGTTTGGAATGTAATGTTCATTTTATTGTCATGTGAAATTGACATGTCAATTTAGTTGTCACTCTGTTGCGGTTATCTGTGCATCGCCTCACAAATTCCTCCCTTTTCGAGCTGGCATCCCCTTTGCAATACCCACAGTGAACTCCGTAGCCCGACAAGGGCGTTAACTCACATAAGGAATCACTATGAGTCATTCTCCTCACAACTTGCGCGTTGGCCTGATCGGTGCCGGCAGAATGGGCACTTTCCATGCGGAGTCATTGGCGCGGCGCGTGCCGGGCGCCGTTTTGGCCGCCGTGGCCGATCCGCTGCCGGGTGCAGCGCAGCGCTTGGCGGACAGGCTGGGCGTCAGCGCCTTTAGCGATTTGCAGAGCATGCTGGATGACAGCGAAATCGATGCGGTAGTCATTGCTTCCCCGGCGCGTACCCATGCGGAATGGGTGATTGCCGCCGCCCAAGCAGGGAAGCACGTGTTTTGCGAAAAACCGATGGCCATCACGCTGGACGAAGCGGATCGGGCCATCGCCGCCGCCAAACAGGCGGGTGTCGTGCTGCAAGTGGGGTTTAATCGCCGCTTTGTCAGCGGTTTTGCCGCCGCCATTGCCGCCGTGAAGGAGGGGGAAAATGGCGTTACCCAGCTTTCCCGATCGGTAACCCGCGATCCGCAGTTGCGCGATCCGGCGCCGATCCCCGCCTGGACCATTTTTTTGGAAACGCTGATCCACGATTTTGACACGCTGTTGCACTTCAACCCGGGTGCCAGGCCGGTTGAGGTATACGCGCTGGCGGATGCGCTGGTGCGCCCGGACTTCAAGGATAAAGGGTTACTGGACACTGCCGTGGTGACTATCCGCTTCGATAATGGCGCCATCGCTACCGCAGAAGCCAACTTCCAGGCGGTCTATGGCTATGACGTGCGCGGCGAGGTATTTGGCAGTAAAGGGATGTTGCAGGCGGGCAATATCAACCTGAATAACTGCGTGCGGTATCACGCCGTCGGCATCACCATCGAAACCTCACGTCAGGATACCGATCTGCTGCATGACGCTTATGTGGCGGAACTGACTGAATTCGCCCGCTGTGTTCAGCAGAGGGAAACGCCGCGCGCGACCGGACAGGATGCCCGCAATGCGCTGGAGATTGCATTGGCCTGCATCGAGTCGGTGAAGCAGGGCAAACCGATCACGCTGGGGAGACAATAATGGCCGGATATCAGCTGTCTGTGTGCGCCGAGATGGTGTTTCTCGATCTGCCGTTTGTTGAACGGGTAGCGCGTATTCATGCGCTCGGCTTCGGCGTCGAGATCTGGAACTGGGAAAATAAAGATCTTGATGCGCTGATTGGCACTGGCGCGCGTTTTACTTCAATGACCGGTTATCTCGCCGGCAACCTGACCGACGACGAGGATATCGCTCAACTGTTGCAAACAGCGGAACAGTCGATCGCCATCGCGCAGCGGTTGAACTGCCCCAGCCTGAATCTGCACGGCACCGGCCTGGATCCCAACGGCTTGCCGGTGAAGCCGGTGGAGGTGGTGACCGGCGCCATGTGGCTGAAGGCGGCCGATACCTTGGGCAAGCTGGCGCAGCAAGGGGAGCGCGCCGGCAAGGTGTTCACGCTGGAAAACCTCAACCTGCTGAGGGACCATCCGGGCACGCCCTTCGCCAAAGCCTGCGACACACTGGCCTTGGTTGAGGCGGTCAACAGCCCAGGGCTGAAGATGAACCTCGACCTTTATCATGCGCAAATCGGCGAAGGCAATCTCATCGAGCTTATTCGCCGTTGCGGGCCGGCGATCGGCGAAATTCAGGTGGCCGACGTACCGGGGCGGCAACAACCGGGAACCGGTGAAATCAACTATCGGGCCATTGCCCGCGCGTTGGACGAGATCGGCTACCGGGGCGTAGTGGCATTGGAAGGATGGGCATCCGATGACAGCACCGCGGCGCTGCAACAGTTCCGCGACCATTTCACTTTATAACCGCAGTAAACCCGGGCTGTGGTCTGTTGCCCGGGATGAAAAGTGATGCATTGATTTTAATAATAAATTTATCTCAACCTACAGGATGACATCATGAAAATCAGAAGCTTGCTGTTGATATTACTTAGCCTGTTTATGGCCTTTAACGTCCAGGCGAAAACTTATAAGGTCGGCGTCGCGCTGGCCAATTTCGACCTCAATTTCGTGTCCATTTTACGCTCGCAAATGGTGGGCGAGCTTAAGCAGTTGAACATGGACGGCCAGTTTGTCGATGCAAAAGGCGACGTGGCGCTGCAAGTGCAGCAGGTGGACGATTTTATCAACTTGGGGGTGGATGCCATTATCCTCAACCCGGTAGATACCCAGGGCGTGAAACCGATGATGGATGCCGCCGAGCGTGCGCATATCCCGCTGATTTTCGTCAACCGCAAACCGGAAGTTAAGCTGGGTAATGCCATGGCGTATGTGGGATCGGACTCGGCGGAAGGAGGCAAGTTGCAAATGGAGGCGCTGGCGAAACGGATGAATTATCGCGGTAATGTGGCGATCCTGATGGGGGCGCTGTCCAACGAAGAGGCGCGTGAACGCACCCGCGCGGTGGAAGAGGTGATCGCCAGGTATAAGGACATGAAGGTACTGGAAAAGCAGACTGCCAAATGGCAGCGCAATGAAGCGGTGGATGTGGTATCCGGGTGGTTGCTGAACGGCCGCCCGATCGACGCTATCGCCGCCAATAACGATGAAATGGCGATTGGCGCCATCATGGCGTTGAACCAGGCTAAAAACAAAAGCATCCTGGTGGCGGGCATTGACGGTACGCCGGACGGCCTGCAGTTTATTAAGAACGGCGGCATGGTGTTGACCATTTTCCAGGACGCCAAAGGGCAGGCCACCGGGGCGGTGCAGGTCACCAAGGCACTGCTGGAAAAGCAAAAGACCGAGGCTTACAACTGGGTGCCTTATAAAACCATTACTCAGCAGAATCTGGCGGAGTTTGTGACTGCCAATCAGCAATAGCCGCAGGTTCTGCGGCTATTGCTGGATGATTTTACTGCTCAACCGACGGGGCGCGTTTGGCCAGCATTCTCAGCGCCAAACCGCCCGCCGATGCCAGCGTGGCCAACAATACGACGCCCGGCCAACCGGCGCTTTCGAGGACTTTGCTGCCGAGAGCGGCACCGCTCGCCATGCCGATAAACACCAGGGTAAACATGATGGCATTCAAACGGCTGCGCGCTGCCGGGTTGATGGCGTAAATAATGGTCTGGTGCGCCACCAGCGTCGCCTGGATACCGAGATCAAAACCTACCGCGCTCAGCGCGATGAGCGCCAGTTGGGCGGGCAGCGGAAGCCAGGGCAGCAGAAACATCAGAGCGAATGAACACACCACCATGGCGGCACCGATTTTAGTGACGTAGTCCGGCCCGTGACGATCGGCCAGCATGCCTGCCAGGGGGGCTGCCAGCGCACCGGCCGCACCTGCCAGCCCAAAAGCGCCGGCTACGGCACTGCCAAGCTGATATTTTTCCGCCAACATCACTGCCAGCGTCGACCAGAAAGCGCTGAAGGCGACCGACAGCAAGCCCTGAGCCAACGCCGCACGTCGCAGTTCCGGGTAGTCGGCCCACAGTTTCCCCAATGAGCGCAGCAGCGCAGGGTAGCTCAGCGTGGTGTTGGGTTTAAAGTGCGGCAGCACTGCGCCGATCGTGAGTGTGATGACCAGCACCCCCAATGCCGCCAGCATATAAACGCTGCGCCAGCCGAAATATTCCGCCACCACGCCGCTGAACACGCGCGAGAGTAAAATACCGGCCAGCAACCCGGTCATCACCGTGCCCACCGTCTTGCCCCGGTTGGCGTCCGAAGCGAGCGTGGCGGCCGCCGGGATAATGTCCTGCGCCACCGTAGCGGCTAAACCGATCGCCAGACTGCTGAGCAACAACAGCGGAAATGAAGAAGAAAAACCGCACATCAGCAGGGTGAGTGCCAGCAACACGCCCTTTATCCGAATGATCTGGCGGCGATCGTGACGGTCGCCCAGCGGAGCCAGCAGCAGGATGCCCAGCGCATAGCCCGCCTGGGTCAGCGTGGGCACCATACCGGTATCGCTGACTCCGGCGTGGAACGTAGCCCCCATAATGCTCAGCATCGGCTGGCTGTAGTAAATGGACGCCACGCTCAGACCGGCGCCGGCGGCCAGCAGGAAAACGATTTTGGCGGAAAGCGCATTGTCAGGCGCGGTGGTGGTGGCTGAAATCAGGCTCATGACGGTTATCCAGAACAAGTAAAGTGGGGCTATTTTTGCCAGTTTTCGGCGGAAACTGTAGCCCCTGCACGGGTAAAACTGTTATACGTAATACGTATGAATAAAAATCCATTTCCCAATGGCGATCGTATAGCCATGCTGCAAACTCTGGTGCGCATTGTCGACAGCGGCAGTCTCTCGGCTGCGGCGGCGCAAATGAACACCTCGCAGCCCACCATTAGCCGGCGTCTCCAGGTGCTGGAGCAACTGCTTGGCGTGAAATTAATCCAGCGTACGACTCACGCCATGAAGCTGACGGACGACGGCGAGCGTTGTTATCAGCATGCGCGCAAGCTGATTGAACACTGGCAAATCATGGAGGATGAACTGCGCGGCGTGCGCGATGAACCCGTGGGCGTTTTGCGGGTGCGCGCGCCGCATGCCTTTGGCCAGGATCAGTTGATTGGGCCGTTGGGCGATTACCTGCAGCGCTATCGTCAGACCAGCGTAGAGTGGACGCTCAACGATCATTCGCCCGATTTCATTCCGGAAGGCGTGGACTGCGCGATCCACGTCGGTGCGGTGACCGATCCTTCGGTGGTAGCGGTGCTGTTGGCGCAGGTGCCGCGCATTGTGGTGGCCGCGCCTGAACTGCTGGCACGCCATACGCCGCTGGCGCAGATCGGCGATTTGGCGCAGTTGCCCTGGCTGGCGCTAAACAGTTTTTATCGCAATGAAGTGACGTTGACGCATACCGCCAGCGGCGAAGATTACCGTTTTGACATCGTCCCCAGGCTGAGTACCGACAGCCTTTATGCCGTGCGCAAAGCGGCGCTGAACGGCGTGGGGATAGCCATGTTGTCATCCTGGGTGGTCAAACAGGATCTGGAGCAGGGGTTGCTTACCCCGTTGATGCCGGGTTGGCACGCCGCGCCCTTGCCGATTTATCTGCTTTATCCCTATGCCAGTTATTATCCGGCGCGGTTGCGTAAATTCCTTGAACTGATGAAAGAGGTGATGCCACGCATCACGGGCGCACAGGCGCCAGTGCAGTGAGGGCGGCAGCTTCATGCGGCGTACAGCGGAATAGGTCGTCAGCGGAGCGATAAACAGCGTAAATGTAGAGTGCCGGCGGGCGGATTCAACCTGATTGGCGACGGTATCTGTTTGATAATCGAAGAACACCTACCGTCCATTTCACTCGAGAGAATCGCCCATGCACTTTACTCAAGCCATTGCCAGACTCCCTGCCGATAGCTGCGGCAGCGGCCAGACCACCGCTCAATTGGGCGCACCGGATATCGCCGCCACCGGCCGTCAGTTTTTGGCCTATGTGGATACCTTGCTGCGCCTGGGCCTGAAAGTGACGGTGCTACCGGCGGCCCCGGCCTTCCCGGACGCCCACTTTGTGGAAGACACGGCGGTGATAATGCCGGAGCTGGCCGTGATCACCCATCCGGGTGCGCCGAGCCGCCAGGGTGAGGTGGACACCATTGCGCCGCTGTTTGAAGGCGAGCGCCCGGTGGTGCGGATGAGCCGGCACGGCCACCTTGACGGCGGCGACGTGCTGTTGGTCGATCGTCAGTTTTTTATTGGCCTGACGGCGCGCACCGATGAAGCCGGCATTGGCGAGTTTGCCGCTGCGGTAGAGCCGTATGGCTACCGGGTGACCGCCATTGAAGTCAGCGCAGGGCTGCACCTGAAATCCATCGTCAACTATGTTGGCCGCAACACCCTGTTGCTGACGGAAGACTACCAGCAACATCCTGCCTTTAGCGGTTTTAACGCCATCGTTATCCCGGAAGCGGAGTCCTATGCCGGCAACACGCTGTGGATCAACGACACCTTGATTACCCCACGGGGTTACCCGCACACGCTGGGTCAAATCGAAAAGTTGGGCATGCCTATCGTTCAGCTCGACACCAGCGAATTTAAAAAAATGGACGGCGGCCTGACCTGCCTGTCACTTCGTTTCTAGCGCTTTCTTGCACCGGGGATCTCAGCCATGAAAAAAACATTAGCGGTTCTACTGACCAGCCTGGCCCTGGGTGGCCCGGCGGCGGCCCAGTCTTTCGATACCATCAGCTTTGGCGTCGACGGCGGTTACCCGCCTTTTGACGTGCTTTCGCCCAGCGGCGAGATCACCGGTTTTGACATCGATATCGCCAATGCGCTGTGTACGCAGTTGCATGCTAAATGCGTTTTCGTCAAACAGCCTTTTGAAAGCATGATCGCAGCGCTCAATGCGCGTAAGTTCGATGCCATAATCGCTTCGCTGACCATCACCGACGAGCGTAAAAAGGAAGTGGACTTTACCGATCGCTACTACCGCAGTTCGGCGCAACTGGTGGCGCGCAAGGGCAGCCCGTTGCTGCCGGATGCCGCCAGCCTGAAAGGCAAAACGGTCGGCGTGCAGACCGGCTCCATTCATGAAACCTATGCGAAAAAGCATTGGGCCGGACAGGGCGTGAAGATCGTTTCTTACGCCAACCAGGACAATGTCTATCTGGATTTGATGTCCGGGCGGATTAATGCGTCATTGCAGGACAATACCCAGGCGGCCAGCAGCTTTATCGATACCCCGCGCGGGCAGAAGTTTGCCTTCGCCGGCCCGGCGATTACGGACAGCAGCATCTCCTCCGACGTGGGCATCGCGGTGGGCAAAGACAACCCGGCGCTGCGTGACGCGCTCAACGGTGCCATTAAGGCCATCCGTGCCGACGGCACCTATGACGCCATCCAGAAAAAATATTTCAGCTTCGACATTTACGGCGGCTAAACCGGCGCGCTGACGCCGGCTGGCCCGGCATCAAGTCAAGTATGGGAGGCCGGGAATGGTCATCGAGTATTTGCCGTTGTTGGCACACGGCGCGGCGCTGTCGTTGTGCGTGATGTTGGTTTCTCTGGCGGTGGCGCTGGCGCTCGGCCTGATCAATGCGCTGATCAAGCTGTTCGGCCCGCGCTGGCTGCGCTGGTTATCGACGGGGTACACCACGCTGGTGCGCGGCATTCCCGAACTGGTGATTATGCTGTTGCTGTTCTTTGGCGGCGAAATGCTGGTCAACGGCTTTCTTGGCCTGCTGGGGTTGGGGCCGCTGCGCTTCAACACCTTTATCTCCGGCGTGCTGGCGATTGGTTTCGTTTTTGGCGCTTACTACACGGAAACCTTTCGCGGCGCTTTTCTCACCGTTGAGCGCGGGCAACTGGAAGCCGCAATGGCTTACGGCATGCGCCCAGGGCAGGTGTTTCGCCGCGTCTTGCTGCCGCAAATGCTGAGTTTCGCCATTCCCGGGATCAACAATAACTGGCTCGGCTTGATGAAAGCCTCGGCGCTGGTGTCGATCCTGGGGCTGGAGGACATGGTGTGGCTGGCGGAGCAGGCGGGGCGGGCAACGCAAAAACCCTTCCTGTTCTATTTCCTGGTAGCGCTGATCTATATGGTGATCACCGCGATCTCCAGTTGGGGCTTTAGCCTGCTGGCGCGCCGCTACGCTCTGGCTTCCTCGACCGCAGCAGGAGCACGCTGATGACTCTGCAAGATATGCTGGAAGTGACGCCCACTTTTTTGTGGAGCGACGGTTCTGATGTGACGGGGCTGGCGCTGACGGCCAAACTGTTTTTGCTGTCGGTGGTGCCGGGCCTGCTATTGGCGGTGCTGATGGCGGTCGGCCAGGTGTATGGCCCGCGCCCGCTGTCCTGGTTAATCCGTTGCGTGACCTATTTTTTCCGTAGTACGCCGCTGTATCTGCAATTGATGCTGATTTACTACGGGCTGTCGCAGTTCGACGTGGTGCAGTTGGGCTGGCAGAACGATCAGCCTTTCTGGCTGCTGTTTCGTGACGCCACCTTTTGCGCCACGCTGGCGTTGGTGCTCAATACCAGCGCCTACGTCGCGGAACTGTTGGCCGGCATGATGGGCACCTTTCCCAGGCAGGAGTGGGTCGCCGGTGAGGCGTTTGGCATGAGTCAGTGGCAGATAATTCGCCGACTGGTGCTGCCGGCGACGTTACGGCGGGGTATTCCTGCGCTGAATAACGAGATGGTCTTTCTGCTGCACGCCACCTCGCTGGCAAGCACGGTGACGCTGCTGGACATTACCGGAGTGGCACGCGCTTTTTACGCCGCCACCTATTCGCCGTTTATTCCCTTCCTGATGGCGGCGGCGCTTTATCTGCTTTGCACCTTCCTGCTGATCTTCCTGTTTTCACGGGCAGAGCGGCGCTGGCTGGCCTTTATCCGCCGTGACTAAGGCGGCTCAGGATCGCTTGATGGATTGCAACTCGGTCAGGGTAACGATTTTATCCACCCGGAATTTTTTGCTGGTCAGCCAGGCGTCGGCCAGCAGCCGGTAGCTTTCCATGCTGCGGCAACCGATGCGCACCAGAAAATCGAAACTGCCGCTGACCAGCCAGCAATCCAGCACCTCTGGGGTATTGCGCATTTCCTGCTCGAACGCGGGTTGGGAATGGCCATGATCGGCCAGCGCGATTTGTGCCTGTATCACAAAGGCATGCTCCGGTTCCGGCAGTTCGATAATGGCGCGGTAGCCACGGATAATGCCGTCGCGCTCCAGCCCGCGCACCCGTTCCTGGCAGGGGCGAGCGGTCAGGTTGACCTGCTCGGAGAGCTTTTGATAGGAAATGCGGCCATCCCGGCACAGTATTTCAAGGATTTTTTTGTCGATTCGATCAAGCCGGGCTTTCTTTTCCACAGATAGGACGTCCAATGAAAAGTAAACATCATAAGTTACCTGAACATGCCCTGGGTGGGCAGCGCCAATTCACCAGTTTTCATTTCGGCCAGCCCGGCCAGGGCGAAAAGATTTACCTGCAGGCCGGTCTGCATGCCGACGAACTGCCGGGCATGCTGGTGCTGCATTATCTTAAAAGATTACTCAGCCAGGCGGAACGGCGCGGTGAACTGCAAAGTGAAATAATCATTGTCCCGATCGCCAACCCGCTGGGGCTGGCGCAGGTGCTGCTCAACGGCGGCGTCGGGCGGTTTGATCTGGTCAGCGGCCGCAATTTCAATCGCGACTTTCCCGATCTGGCTCTGTTGCTGCACCAGGAGGACTTTGCCTCGTCGGAGCCTGCCGTGCCGCAGGTACGCGCTGCGATGCGCGAAGCCTTGCACGCTATGCCGGACCGCAGCGAGGTGGAAGCCCTGCGCCGACAATTGCTGTTACTGGCCTGCGATGCCGATGTGGTGCTGGACCTGCATTGCGATGACCGCGCGATATTGCATATGTATGCCGACCCGGCCTGGCGCGAGCAGGCGGAAGATCTGGCGCGCTGTATGGGGATCGGCGCGGTGCTGCTTTCGCAAGACAGCGGGGGCGGCTCGTTTGACGAAGCCTGTGGGCTGCCGTGGCATCGGCTGGCGCAGCGGCACCCCGCGTTAAACCTGCAACCCGGCTGCATGGCGGTCACGCTGGAACTGCGCGGGCAACAGGATATCGGGCACCAATTGGCCGGCAACGATGCCGAACGTCTCTATCGTTATTTGCAGCACCGTGGCGCAATCGCGGGCGAGCCGCCGGCAATACCTCGGTTGGATGTCGCCATGTTGCCGTTTGCCGCCGGGGAGATTGTTACTGCGCCCGCCAGCGGCATTCTGCTGCCGTTGCGCCAGCCGGGTGAGTGGGTGGAGGCGGATGAAGCCGTGGCGGAAATCATTGACCCGATCACCGATACGGTAAAAGCGGTGCGTGCCCAGGCGGGCGGGCTAATCTATGCCAGCCGCCGCGCACCCTTCGTCACCCTGGGGGCGGAGATCATGAAGATCGCCGGTAAAACGCCCTATAAAGGCGGCGGTGGCCTGGCGTCGTGATAGGCATTAAAAGAGCGGTGATAACAACATTCACCGCCGCATCTGCCGAGTATCAGCCGGCTAATGGCGGGATACGCGACAATCAACGCTTGATACCCTTCGCCAATCTCTGAAAGCCAGTTCATGTTGCGTCAAAGGCGTGGCAATGATCCTGGGGCTGATTGAATTCACCCATGCCATGAATGAAATGCATGAATAGCGGGAAAGATGGCTAGCCGACCACCGTCCATGTTAAATTCGCTTGTAGTCCCGTAGCGCCTGATGACAAAGAGAATTAAAAATGAAGATCGGTTATTTTTTCCCTATTGCGATTATTGTTGCGGCCGTGGCTCTGCTGACCCTGTTTATTGTCGGCGGTTATGCCACTCCGGGCGGTTGAGCGCCATCATGTAATCGATCGGGCCAGAGAAGTCAGTGTCTATGATCACAGCAAAACCGCGCCGCCCGCATGGGCGATGGGTCTATTACATTTTGTATGAAGATATTCTGTGGCCTTGCCCCGTCAAGTGGGAGTGGGAAAGCAGTTACCATGCCTGGTTGCCTTTTTACTACTCGCCAACCCTGGAATTTGTTGCCGGCAATCCCGCCAAAGCGACAAAAATCACCAAAACCAAGACCAAGGTCTGAATCGGGTCGTTTGACTAATCCAAGCCCGTCTGGCTACCCTTAACCTGTCTCTGGCGCCAGCGCCCACACGTCCTCTGCCGCTAAGGAAGCCTGATCATGCGTAACTTTTCTTGCCCGAACTGCGGGCAGCAGCTGTCGTTTGAAAACTCGCTGTGTTTGTCCTGTTCGAGCTCCCTGGGGTTCGATTTGCCAGGTCGAAAATTGGTAGCGATCGCGGCTCCCGACCTTGTGGGCAACGCTCCCCCGGAACAGGGGCACCTGTGCGCCAATATGCATATTGCGCAGTGCAACTGGCTGGTGGCGCAAGAAGGGGAATTGTGCGCCTCGTGCAGCCTGACCCAAACCCGGCCGGCGGATGATGATGCGGAAGCGCTCCCGCTGTTTGCCGAAGCCGAAACGGCCAAGCGCCGCCTGATACTGGAGTTGACCGAGTTGGGCCTGCCGATAGTCAGTAAAAATGACGATCCGAACAATGGGCTGATCTTCGAGTTGCTTTCCAGCGAACGGCGTCAGGTGCTCACCGGCCATGCGAACGGCGTAATTACGCTGGATTTGGAGGAGGGGGATGACGTTCACCGCGAGCAGCGTCGTATCTCCATGGGTGAACCTTACCGCACGTTACTGGGTCACTTCCGTCATGAGGTGGGGCATTACTATTACGGCCAACTGATCATTCAGCCCGAACAGCGGCAGGCGTTTGCCAATCTGTTTGGCGATCCGGATGCGGATTACCAGCAGGCGCTCGATCGGCACTACCGGCAGGGCGCCCCGGAAGGTTGGCATGAATGTTACGTTTCCGCCTATGCCACCATGCACGCTGCAGAGGATTGGGCGGAAACCTTTGCTCATTATCTGCATATTCGCGACACGCTGGACACGGCGGCAGCTTACGGTTTTGCCGCGCCAGATGCCGCTTTCAACCATTCAGATGAAACCCCGGATTTTGATCGCCTGATCGGGCAGTGGCTACCGGTCTCCTGGGCGCTGAATCAGCTCAATCGTTCGATGGGGCATGCCGATCTTTACCCCTTTGTGTTGCCTGCACCGGTCCTGGAGAAAATGCGATTTATTCACCAGACCATTGCCGACGCGAATAAAAAGGGCACCGATCAACCAGTGCCCTGATGCGTTGACTTAAAGCGACATATCCACCACCACGCGGCCGGTGATTTTGCCCTCGCGCATGCGGCCGAAGATGTCGTTGATTTGATCCAGCGGTTCTACCGAGATGGTTGCCGCGACTTTATTACGGCCGGCAAAGTCCAGTGCCTCTTGCAGATCCTTGCGCGTACCGACAATCGAACCGCGCACCGTCGTGCCTTCCAGCACCATATTGAAGATTGAAAGGTCAAAACTGCCCGGCGGCAGGCCATTCAATACCATGGTACCGCCACGTCGCATCACGGTGGTCGCCTGTTCAAATGCCTTTGGCGATACCGCCGTCACCAGCACGCCGTGCGCGCCACCGAATTCCTGATGGAAAAAGCGGCCAGGATCGACGTTTCGCGCGTTAGCCACCACCGAAGCGCCCAGGCTTTTGGCGAAGGCCAGTTTGTCATCGTCAATATCGACCGCCGCCACGTTCAACCCCATCGCGGTGGCGTATTGGATCGCCAGATGCCCAAGACCGCCGATACCGGAGATGACCACCCAGTCGCCGGCCTTGGTATTGGTCATTTTCAGACCCTTATAGACGGTGACGCCGGCACAGAGAATCGGTGAGATAGACAGAAAATCGACGTTATCGGGCAGAATACCCACGTAATTGGCATCGGCCAGGCAGTATTCGGCAAAGCTGCCGTTAACCGAATAGCCCGAGTTTTGCTGGGAATGGCACAGCGTTTCCCAGCCGCCGAGACAGTGTTCACAGTGCCCGCAGGCAGAGTAAAGCCAGGGCACCCCTACGCGATCACCTTCTTTTACGTGGGTAACGCCGGCGCCCACCGCCACGACGTGACCGGAGCCCTCATGCCCAGGAATAAAAGGCGGGTTGGGTTTGATCGGCCAGTCGCCGTCGGCGGCGTGCAGATCGGTATGGCACACCCCGGTGGCGGCAATTTTCACCAGGATTTTTCCGGGCGCGATCTCCGGGATCGGGACCTCTTTAATCACTAACGGTTGTCCAAACGCAGTCACCACAGCAGCTTTCATCGTTTTCATTTTCAGACCTCGAGAAGTTGTAGGGTTGGAACAGGGCAATCTTCAGTTAAAACAGGCCTTGCGGTTTGGCGTCATAACTCACCAACAGGTTTTTCACCTGCTGGTAATGCGACAGCGCCACCTTGTGCGTTTCGCGACCGACGCCGGAGTTTTTATAACCGCCGAAGGCGGCATGCGCCGGGTAGAGGTGATAACAGTTGGTCCAGACGCGTCCGGCTTTGATGGCACGCCCCATGCGATAGGCGCGGTTGCTGTCACGGGTCCACAGGCCTGCGCCCAGCCCGAACTCGGTGTCGTTGGCCAGCGCCAGCGCTTCGGCTTCGTCTTTGAAGGTGGTGATGCCGATGACCGGCCCAAAGATCTCTTCACGGAAGAAGCGCATGCTGTTATTACCGGTGATGAGCGTTGGCTGGAGATAGAAACCTTGCTGCAACGTCTGTTCCTGGCTGGTGCGCTCGCCGCCGGCGATGATTTTCCCGCCTTCGTTTTTGGCGATTTCGATGTAAGAGAGGATCTTGTCGAACTGCTGTTGGGACGCCTGCGCGCCGATCATGGTGTCGGTGTCAAACGGGTCGCCCTGGCGAATAGTGGTGATGCGCGCCAGCACTTTCTCCATAAATTGCGGGTAGATTGACTCCTGGATCAGCGCGCGTGAAGGGCAGGTACAGACTTCACCCTGATTGAAGAAACCGAGGATCAGCCCCTCAACCGCCTTGTCGATAAACTCCGGTTCGGCCTGCATGATGTCTTCAAAGAAGATATTGGGCGATTTCCCGCCCAGTTCCACGGTGCTGGGAATGATATTCTCCGCCGCGCAGGCCAGGATATGCCTGCCCACCGGGGTTGAGCCGGTAAAGGCGATTTTGTCGATGCGCTTGCTGGTCGCCAACGCTTCACCGGCCTCTTTGCCAAAGCCGTGAACCACGTTGAGCACGCCCGGCGGCAGCAGATCGCCAATCAGCTCCAGCAGTACGCAAATGCTGAGCGGGGTCTGTTCTGCCGGCTTGAGCACCACGCAGTTACCGGCGGTCAGCGCCGGGGCCAGTTTCCAGGCCGCCATCAGCAGCGGGAAGTTCCACGGGATAATCTGCCCAACTACGCCCAGCGGCTCGTAAATATGGTAGGCCAGGGTGTTTTGGTCAATCTCTGTAGCGGTGCCTTCCTGCGCGCGCAGGCAACCGGCGAAGTAGCGGAAATGATCGATCGCCAGCGGGATGTCCGCATTCAGCGTTTCGCGGATCGGCTTACCGTTGTCCCAGCTTTCGGTCAGCGCCAGCATTTCCAATTGCGATTCCATGCGATCCGCGATGGCCAGCATCACGTTGGCGCGGTTTTGTGCGCTGGTGTTTCCCCAGGCCTCAGCGGCGGCGTGCGCCGCATCCAACGCCCGCTCAATGTCCTGCGCGTCGGAGCGCGGGAACTCGGCGACAGTTTTCCCGGTTACCGGGGTAGTGTCGGTAAAGTAGTTACCGGAAACGGGTTCGACAAATTTGCCGCCAATGTAGTTGCCGTAGCGTTGTTTGAAAGAAACCAGCGAGCCAGGCAAACCGGGATGGACATATTTCATGTTAAACACCTCTCAAAGGAACACGGGCTGTAGGAGGGATGCCAGGCTGTGGCACCGTGCCTAAACATAAGCATTGCCTATGCCACATTGTTCCATTCTTGAGGTGTTTATTTGTTAACCCATTTAATATCATTGAGTTAATGAGAATAAATACCTGCAGTCGGCAATAAAAACGGTGATTAATCATTCATTTCTATTATTTTTTGTGTTCCATGTCGCAACGCATGAGACACATTCATGATACAAAAATGCAACACTTTTGCGCGGGAGAAAGTCATGTTGCATAAAGAACGGACAGCCGTAACGGGGTTCGCCTCCGACCATGAAAGCAGGACTCTCCCCAGCCCACTGTCAGAGTCCTGGCGGCGCAGCCAACACTACGGGCTGAGCCGGGCCGACGACCACGTTCCTCTTGTTCGGCCCGCCGTGCTGAATGAAGTGCGCGGGCAAAACGGCTGGGTGGCGCAGTTGGCCCAGCCGCTGATCGCGCGTCTGGGTGGTGAAATCAACCGACAACCTTCCATCATTGTGGTGTCTGATGCCAGCGGGCTGGTGTTGGAGACCTGCGGCAATACCCATTTCTTGCGCAAGGCGTCGCGCATAGCGTTGGCACCGGGCAATCAGTGGGGGGAGCAAGAGCGCGGCACCAACGCGATCGGCACCGCGCTGGCGCTGGGAGAGTTGTGCGAGGTGAATGGCGACGAGCATTTTCTTAATCAGAACGCGGGGCTTTATTGCTCCGCCGCACCGATTTTTCGGCCTGACGGGCAAATAGGCGGGGTGCTGGATATCTCGACGCCGGTGCAACACCCGTACGGTGATGCCCGATCACTGATTCTGCAGGCGGTTCGGCACATTGAACATCAATGGGTGAAGAGCACCGTCACGGATCAACACTGGACGCTCAGCCTGCACAGCGATGCGCATATCCTCGGGACTGCGCACGAACTGATCCTGGTCTTCCGCGATGACGTTCTTACTGCCGCCAACCGGCTGGCGATGCAAGAATTTAACCTTTCACCGGCGTCCTTTGGGGCGCTGGATTTCGCCACGCTGTTCCCGGAGCTGTCGCGACAGACGCTGAACTCGCCCAGTCAGACACGGGCGGCCAACCGTCGCCGCTATTACTCGCTGCTGGAGATGCCAGAGCGGCATTCGCATGTCGTCCGGCCCTTTGTTCAACCTTTTGATCGGGACGGAGCAGACAAACAGAAAGCGTTGCGTATCCTGAACGCCGGCCTTGCGCTGTGCATTACCGGGGAAACCGGCTGTGGCAAGGAGCACTTCAGCCGGCGGCTGTTCCAGGAGAGCAAATGGCGGGAGGGCAACTTCGTGGCGATCAACTGCGCGGCGCTGCCTGAAAACCTGATCGAATCCGAGCTATTTGGTTATGCGCCCGGTGCCTTTACCGGCGCCAATCCCAAAGGCTATGCCGGCAAGATCAGGGAGGCCGACGGCGGGGTATTGTTCCTGGACGAGATTGGCGATATGCCGCTGAGCCTGCAAACGCGGTTGCTGCGCGTACTGCAGGAAAAAACCGTCACCCCGCTGGGCAGCCGCCACGCCTGTTCGGTAGATTTTTCGCTGATCTGCGCCACCAACCGCAATCTGAACACCCTGGTGGCGGCGGGGGAATTCCGCGAGGATCTGCTGTACCGCATTCAGGAGTTCAGCCTGTGCATTTCACCGTTGCGGCAGCGGGCGCATGTCGATCGCTTCATTCTCAGCCTTTGGCATGAGCTGGGCGCCGATAAGCGCGGCATCAGGCTGGCGCCGGACGCGCTGGCCGCGTTGGCCCGCTATTCGTGGCCCGGCAATGTGCGGCAACTGTTGAGTACGCTGAAGGTGCTGCTGGCGTTGGCGGATGACGACAACCTGATTGCCCTTGAGGATCTGCCGGAACAGTTCAACGCGTTGCCGCCGCTTTGCGCGGTGGCCAACGCCGTTTCGCAAGCCGAGCCGGAGGTTTTTGCCGCCATCAGAAATGCCAACGGCAACATCAGCCAGGCGGCCAAATTACTGGGCGTATCGCGCAGCACGCTTTATCGCAAAATGGAGAAAAAGCGCCTCAATGCAGATTGAATGAGCTTACACGAGAAAACCAAGGTGAAATTAGCCCTTCAAATAACAGGTCACCAACAAGATTAATTCACGTTTTAGGTCTGATGATGCTAATTGCCCACGCCGCGATGCATCATGCACGACGCCTTCAATTGCAGAAGCCAGCACCTGGCTGGCGACTTGCGCTCGTTCTGAACCCAACTGACTGGCAGTAAAGGTAGCGTAATACTCAGCATAGCGACGTTCAAAGTCATGATGTGCGTCACGCCCGGAGAGCGGCACTTCATCAAGCAAAACACGGTGCAAACGCGGATTAATTAAATGCGCGGCGATTATGCCATCAATCATTCGTTCAACCGCCGCCATCAATGAGTCAGCCTGCGTAGCCTCGTTAGCGGTTTCAAAAACCAGCAATATCGACGCGAGATGTTGTTCGCGTATCGCTTCTGCCAGAGCCAACTTATTGGGAAAATACTGGTAAAGCGAACCAATACTGACCCCGGCGATGCGAGCCACTTCATTGGTGTTAAATTTTGCCCATCCGTTTTCAGCCAATAAGCGAGTAGCAACATCCAGAATGATGCCGACCAAAAATCGTGAACGGCTTTGCTGCGGCATTTTACGCATGCTTCGTGCTGTATCTGGAACACGAGTATTCACGTGATGGCTCTCCGATTGATAATGCGAGTATTAACTCACATATCAACAGGGAAATAAAATGGTCTTTGCAACGCAGCACAACAGGAAAATCAATCTGCTTAAACGCTCTTCTGGCATGCCAGGGCCCGATAACTTTGAGATTATTGAGCATCCTGATATCGCCTGTGGCGAGAATGAGATATTGGTTCGCAATTGCTGGTTTCGGGTCTCAATATCTACCCGCCTGATGATGAGTGAAGAAGCCGAAAGTGTAAAAGGCATTCCGTTTCCACCCATCAACATTGGCGATACGCTGGCAGATGCGGCAATTGGCGAGATTGTGTCTGCGCCTGCTGCAAGCGGTTTGCAACCGGGCGAGTTCGTGCTTCATCCGTTTGGCTGGCGAGAATATGCCGCTGTCGACATAGATCTCTGCACTCGATTAGGCAACAAGCTGATTAATCCTGCCGCCTATCTGGGTCACGGCTGGACGGCATATGCGGCTTTGACGCGTGCGACGCAGGTTAAACCTGACGATGTGGTTTTTGTTTCGAGCGGAGCGGGCGCGATTGGCTCCATGGCGGGACAAATAGCCCGTAAGCTGGGTGCCAAACGAGTCATTGGCAGTACTGGAACGCCTGAAAAAGCTTCATGGATGAAGCGAGAATTGGGTTATGACGAGGTCATCATTCGCGGTGACGGTACTATCAGCGACCAATTGCACCGCTATGCGCCCGACGGCATTGACATATTTATTGATATTGTAGGCGGTGAGCAATTGGAAGCCGCGGTTTCTCACACTCGGGAAGGTGCGAGGATTGTCCTGCTTGGGGCGCTATCGGCCGAACTTGCAGATGCAAAGTCGACCAAATATGCTCCTGTGGAAATAGACGCTTTCGCTATTATCGTCAAGGGAATTACGATGCGCGGATACAGCGCTGACGAAAATCCGGAAGTATTTGCTGAATGGCTTTCCTGTCTATCACAACCTTCATGGGCGGACATCGAATTTCCTGTGACCCGGTTTAAAGGACTGGAATCGGCACCGTTGGCACTGAAAGAGACGTGCTCCGGCAAGGCACGCGGTCTGGTACTCGTTGCGCTTTAAACAACATTTAAGGGCGCCGGCGGTAAGAACCGGCGCCTTGAAAGCGGGAAGATCAGTCCCCTAATCCCAGAGGATTGATTTCAGAATGTTCGATTTTCTCGTCGCTTTCCGCCCAGCGATCCAACACTTTCAGGTAGCTGCCGTTGGCGATGGCACTGTTGAGCGAAGCCTGCACGGCATCAACCAGGCCGTTGCCCTTTTTCAACGTCACGGCGATGTTGGCGCTGCGCGGCCAGCCGCCAGGCACTATGCCGACCAGCTTGGTTTTGCCGTTTAACTTGGCCTGATAGGCGCCGGCTACGTTCGGCCCGAAAGTCGCATCGGCCCGGCCGGATTGGATCGCCAGCGTCGAGGCCGCTTTATCGGTAACGTAGATCGGTTGGAGAGCGGGCAGTCCTTTGGCCTGATTCTCTTTATCCCACGCCAGCAACACCGCCTCCTGATTGGTGCCGGAGTCGACGATGATCTTCTTGCCGGCGATATCCGGTGCGGATTTTATCGAGGTGATTTTACTGTCGGCCTTCACGTAGAAGCCCAGCGTGTCCTGGCGATAAGTGGCAAAGTCGAATTTGGTTTTACGCTCATGGGTGACTGTGATGTTATAAATTGCCGCGTCGTATTTCCCTGAGGTCACCCCCAGCGGCCAGTCTTCCCAGGATGTCGGCACCAGTTTGAGTTTTAGCCCAAGCCCATCGGCGACCAGCCGGGCAATATCCGACTCACTGCCAATCACCGTTTTATTGTCGCGGGCGTACATCCCGAACGGTGGGCCGCTACCCAATATCGATACGGCGACGGTTAGCGTACCCGGTTCCACGAATTTAAATCCCGCCGGGATCTTGGCTACGGCCTCTGGGCTTTTAACCGTGTTGATCGGGGTTTCATTGGCGATTAGATCAATTCCCGGTGCGGCATTGGCGATGAAGGACATGCTCAGAAGTGCCGCCGCTGCGGTTAATTTAGCGCTATACATCATGATTATTACCTGCATTATTATGTTGTTGAGGCGGTCTGCTCACTATCCTCGAAGCCGCTAAATCTGTGAACGAACAAAATTAACTAACTAATTTTAGAAAAATCAGGTTGCAGCGAAATGTTGCCTGCCTCAATCGTCAATTTCTTCGTTATAACGAGCATTTTCCCGCAGCAGGTTGATCACCTTGGGCGCCTCAACGGCCTTGCTGAATAAAAAGCCCTGTCCGAAATAAAAACCGGCGTCGCACAACGTCTGGCGCTGCTGCTCGGTTTCAATTCCTTCGGCGATGATATCGATAGCCAATTTCTGCCCCAGAATGCCCATGCTTTCGACGATGCCCAATATGGCCGGCTCGTCGTTCATCCGGCGGATAAAATCGCAATCCAGTTTAATGCAGTCCAGCGGGTAGTTCATGATATGCGTAAAGGCCGAATGCCCGGTGCCAAAGTCGTCGAGCGCAATCCGAATGCCCATTTCCTTGAGCATTTGCAAGGCCCGCAAAACATACTTTGAACCGTGTTTGTTGAACGCATGTTCGGTGACCTCCAGCTCGATGAGGTGGTGCGGGATGCGGAACATCAGCAATCGTTGCAGGAAGGTTTCGGCATAGTTGTCGCGTAAAAACTCGATAGGGGACGCATTCAACGACACCGGCAAAACGTCTACCCCGGCATCGATCCAACGCGAGATGTCGGCAAAGACTTTCATCTGCATGGCTTCGCTGATTTTGCTCGCCAGCTCATAGTCACTGAAGGCTTCACTGACGGTATCCGGCAACTGCATGCCGTTTACCGGACAATACCAGCGCAATAGCGCCTCAAAACCCACGATAGCGCCGTTGGCCAAATTGACTTTCGGTTGATAGCTGGGGCGGATGCGGTTATCACGCACAATCTGCCGCGCATGGTTAAGCTGTGAGGCGCGCGCCTTTGCCTTCTCCATCATCTGCTGATTGAACATATAAACGCCGCCGCGGCCGCCGTCTTTAAGTTCATACAGCGCGGTATCGGCGCACTTCATCAGTTCCGATGGGTCGCGGGCGTCCTGAGGGTAAACGGCGCAACCTATGCTCATGCCGCAATGCAGCGCCTTACCGCCGTGGGTGATCGGCGATTCGAGTTGCAACAGAAAGTTATTGGCGATTTTGAAGATATCCTGCTCATCGTCCACGTCGCTGATGACCACCGCAAACTCATCGCCGCCGAGCCGGGAAACAAAAGAGTTAGGGTTCAGGTGCGCCGTGAGCCTTTTGGATAACACGCGCAACAGATGATCGCCTGCGGCATGCCCAAGGGTGTCGTTAACCAGTTTAAAGTGGTCGAGATCCAACAGAATCAGCCCGAGCAATTTATTGTTGCTCAGGGCGCGTTTCATTTCCTGTTTTAACTTTTTCTTGAATAACCGTCGGTTAGGCAACCCGGTCAGTTCGTCATATTCACTGGCGATCAGCAAACGCTTTTCCGCTATTCTTTGCGAGGTCACATCGCGGGAAACGCACAATATATTTTGTATCCGGCCATTTTTATCGGTGACCGGGCTGAGGATATTATCCCAGTGCTGCATCTTGCCATTCGGTGCGCTGCTAAGGCCGGCAAATCTGGCATTGCGGCCATTCAACACTTTGCGCAGCGCTTTTCTGCCGCGCTTGCGTATTTCTACCGGCAGCAGCCCCAGCCACGACATGCCAAACTGTTTTTGGTTTTCATCCAGGCCAAGAGCAATGCAGCCGGCTTTGTTCATGTGCAGCAACGAACCGTCATTATTGATGATCTTGATGCAGTCGACGCTGGCATCGAGCATGTTTTTCTGCGCAGCCAAGGTCGCTGCGAGGATATGTTTTTCCAGCACTTGTTCATGGATATCCACGCAGGTAAGGGACCAGCGCGGTTCTCCAGGCTGGGGATCTTTGGCGGCGTTGAACGACAGCAAAAACCAGCGGAACTCACCGCTGCAATGGCGCAGGCGGCTTTCATTCACGAACGAGGTGGCGGTAGCCATTGCCTGCTGCCAAAGGCTGTGCACCGGCGCGTAGTCAGCCGGGTGCAGGGCTTTCAGCCAGCCGCTATCCTCATTATCAAACGAGGCTCCACCGGTATATTCGCGCCACCCTTTATTAAAGTGTCCGCCCAGGCTTTTACCCACGCCAATGAGATTCGGTAACCCGTCAAAAATTACATTAGCTATATCAACAGGATGATTGTCATCACTGCGATCAGGTAAAACGTTCATGTCTTGTTCCTTTATGAAAACCGCCTGAGATTCGCTCCAAAAGGAACTGTTTTAATAATATTCGTGCCTGCGGGAATATGCCAATAACCGGGCCTGGCGCGATAAAAATCCGATTGGAAGAATGAGATATAATGCCGGGTAAAACAGTAGGATTATTCTTGTAAAATGAGGGCCGTTTTTTTAATCATCATGATGTCACTTAATTCAATGCCCATTCACCATGGCAGAGGTCAGGCGGCAGCGAAACCGATTTGCTGAAATTTCCCTTGTTTACGTTGAGTGTACCGATCCGGTACAGCGTCGCATTGGCAATGAAGCACAGATCACTCGCCTTTGTTGTCCTATTTTTAGGACCAAGCGTCACATGTTTCAGTATTGTTCCTTATTCGAGACGACGATAGGCTTCCTGACATCCCCTCCAGGAAGCATGACGCGATGAATGAAGAGCACAAAACCAAACCCGTTCCAAATAAAACACAGCGGTTATTGCTGCTGTCGGCAGTGCTGTTGGCCGGCGCTGCCGTTTATGCCGCCTGGACAATCCGAAACCACGATTCGTTGATGACCGAAGATGCTTATGTTGAGGGTAATCTGGTGCAGGTAACGGCTCAGGTATCGGGAACGGTTACGCAAATAGCCGCAGACAACACCGATTATGTTCAGCGAGGAGAAGGCCTGGTCACCATCAACCCGATTGATGCCCGTTTAGCGCTGGAGAAGGCAAAATCGCAGTTGGCTGCTGCGGTACGGCAGGTACGCAACCAATATGCGGTGCTGGCGGAATTGAAAGCGGCGATCGCCGTGGACCAGACAGCACTGGATAAAGCAAGGGCTGATTTCAACCGACGTGAAGGGTTGCGACAGAGTATTGCTATTTCCACAGAAGAACTGGCGCATTCACGCGATGCTCTGAGCAACGCGCAGGCGACCCTTAATGTGACCGTCCGTCAGTATCAGGCGGCGCAAACGCTGACGGAAAACACGACTTTGCAAACGCATCCCGATGTGCTTGAAGCAGAGTCAACCCTGCGTGCGGCTTGGCTCGACTATCATCGTACGCAAGTTATCGCTCCCGTAGCCGGCTTTATTGCCCAACGCAGAGTGCAGGTAGGGCAGCATGTTACCGCTGGGGCGTCGTTGATGACGGTGGTTCCTCTTGACGCTGTCTGGGTCACGGCCAACTTCAAAGAAACGCAGTTGGGCAGCCTGCGCGCCGGGCATAAGGTTACGCTGACCTCGGACCTCTATGGCCACGAGAGACGTTACCACGGCCAGGTCGTAGGGATTGAACCAGGAACCGGTAGCGCCTTCTCGTTGTTGCCGGCACAAAACGCCACGGGGAACTGGATAAAAGTGGTGCAGCGAGTCCCTGTTCGGATCGCTTTGGATCCCGACGAGTTGGCTCAGCATCCTTTACGGCCTGGTTTGTCGATGACGGTCTCTGTCGATACCAGTACTGCCGGTACCGCGCTATCAACGCTGCCATCTCATCGTCAGAGTTGGGAAACGTCGGTTTATGATCGGGAAGATGAGCAGGCAGCGGCAATTATTCAGGAGATCCTAAAGCAAAATGGCTAATACATCATCCTGGCACATTACCCGTCCCGCTCATCAAACGCTGTTGCTCGTGACCATATTTCTGCTAACCACGCTAGATTTCTTGCAGGTCGGGATGATCGCTTTTGCGGCCGCTCCCATTATGGGCGAAACCGGCAGTTCGCCAGAAGAATACAGCTTTATTACCGCAGCCTATGCCTGCGTGGCGATCGTAATGATCTCCATGCAGTGCTGGTTGGTCGAACGAATGGGGTGGCGGAGATATATTTGGGGTTCACTGGCTATTTTCAGTCTGGGTGCCTGGATTTGCGCGCAAAGCAATACTTATTATCCGTTCCTGTTTGGCAGGGTGGTGATGGCGGTGGGGGGAGCTTCGTTCATGACGGGGGCGCGGGTGTTGGTTAATCTGTTGCCGCCCAGCCCACTGCGCTTCACTGGCATCAAGGTGTTTGCCTCCGGCCTGGCGTTGGGGACTGCACTGTCTCCTTTTCTTGCCGCGCTGGCCGTGAGTGAAGATACCTGGTCCGCACTTTTCCTGATGTTGATAGCCGTGGCGCTGGTGGTCTTTGTGACCGCGTCGTTTTGTTTACCCTGGCAGACGCCGCCGGAACTGACAAAAAGCCAGTCTCATCCTTTCTTGCTGATGTGGCTGGCGGGAGGGGCATTCGCCATGCTGTGGGCATTGCAGCGCTCAAACTACAATTTTTTCAGTGATTTGCTGATTCTGTCGATTATCGCCCTGACGGGTTTATGCGCCTTGATTTACTTTTTTAACAGTATGGTGCGTTTCCATGGCGAGCCGTTGCTGATGGTGAGAACGCTGTTTTCCAATCGACGCTATATTGTCGGGTTATTACTGTTTTCACTTTGTTACCTGGTGCTAGGGGCCAATAACTACATCATTCCGCAAATTCTCCAGCAAGCTTTGGGGTTCAGTTGGAGCACTGTGGGGAATTGGCATGCGTTGGGGCTGTCATCCGCATTGGTCGCCTGGCTGATGATGGGCTTCATCATGACTAAACGGCCTGCATCCAAGAAGTTTTTCGTTAGCGGGTTTCTCGCGTTAGCGGCCTATGGCTGGATAATGTCCCGATTAACGCCGACGGCCAATATCATGTCGGATATCCTGCCGGCGCTGTTGTGCAATGGCATCTTCATCATGCTGGTGATGGCCACTACTGCCATGCACACTTTTCGAGAGGTCCAGCAGAATGAAACGGTTTTCTCTCATGCTCAGCAGGTTAAAAACATGGCCGCTCAACTCTGCATGGCACTGGGGATTTCTGCCGCGACCATTGGCATGCAGTGGCGCGCTACAGTGCACTATGCGGTGCTGAATACCGAAATCACTGCCAATAATCCCCGTTACGCGGATACCCTTGTGCAAGTCAGCACGCTGTATGCCCGGCAGGTGGCTACACCGGTGGCGGACAATATGGCCTTCGCCTGGGTGGCTCAAATGGTGAAGCAACAGGCTACGCTATTGGCGGGTCAAGATTATTTCCTGTTGGTTGCTCTGGTTGGTGCTTTGGGCGCTATCATAATGGCCGTGCAGCAATTGATGAAATGACCGGCCTCAAAACAGGACATTACAATGGATTTTAATGACATCTATTATTTTTATCTGGTGGCCGAACACAAGGGGTATACCGCCGCCGAACGTCAGTCCGGATTAACGAAGTCTTTATTGAGCCGCCGCGTGACCCAGCTTGAGGAACGGCTTAAGGTACGTCTGATTCAAAGAAATTCCCGCCGTTTTGCCCTGACGGCGGCAGGGCGCATATTGCACCAGCGCGCCGCAGATATGGTCAAAGAGGGCGTGGCGGCTTATGACTCGGTATCTGAGTTAACGGCGGAGCCCTCCGGGTTGGTACGGGTAAGTTCCCTCACCGTATTGGCGCAATATCACTTGGCGCCGATTTTACCGGGGTTTATGACCCGCTATCCTCAGGTCCGCGTAACGATAGACGCTACGGACAGGCACGTTCAGGTCATTGAAGAAAGTATGGATTTGGTGCTGCGGGCCAGCAGGTGTATTGACGAGGAACCGGGATTGATTGCACGTCCGCTGGCAACCAGTCGCCTTATACTTGTCGCCAGCCCCGGATTCCTGAAGCGACACGGCATGCCGGGATCGCCAACGCAATTAACGAAAATGCATACGTTAAGCTCTGTGCTTGATCGTTTGGAAGGCGAGCAAAAATGGGAACTCATCAATAATATCACCGAAGAAGGGATCACCATTACCCATGACCCGATGTTGTTTTGCCTAAATCCCAGGGTGCAATTGGAAGCGGCGGTGAATGGCGTTGGTATTGGGCTTATTCCCGACATCATCGCTTATCCGGCCATTGCTGAAGGGAAGGTGATTCAAATATTGAAACCCTGGGCCACCCATGAACGTATTATTCACGCCGTATTTCCCAGCAGGAAGAACATGAATCCTGCGGTCCGGGCGTTTTTGGATTACCTGATCGTGCATTTGCCTGAATCATTGCGCATTTCACTGTAACTTTTGAGCTGTAAAAGACGTAAAAAAGCCCCTGTCGTTGCGAAAGGGGCTTGGCGTTATTGCTAACCTTGAGCGTTACTTCTCAAGCGCGTAAGCGATCACGTAGTCGCCACGGTCCGGTGACTGGCGTGCGCCGCCGGCGGAGATAAGAATGTACTGCTTACCGGTGGTCGGTGAGACGTAGCTCATCGGGGTGCCGCCGCTGCCGACCGGCAGACGCGCTTTCCACACTTCCTTACCGGTGGATGAATCAAATGCCCGCAGGTAGTAATCCTGGGTGCCGGCGATAAACACCAGGCCGCCCTGGGTTGCCAGCGTACCGCCCAGCGTTGGCATGCCTACCGGCATTGGGGCGCGCATTTTAATGCCGAATGGCCCGGTATCCTGCACGGTACCCGCCGGTACTTGCCACACCACTTTCTGGGTTTTCAGATCGATAGCGGACAGGGTGCCGAACGGCGGTTTCTGGCACGGAATGCCCAGCGGCGACATAAAGCGGTTCTTGTTGACGCCGTAAGGGGTGCCTTTTAACGGCACGGCGCCCATGCCGGCGTTAACCGATTCGCCACCGTTGCTGGCCGGCGCATTGGCGTCGGTTTTTTGCGGGATCATCTGCACCCACAGGCCCAAACGCATATCGTTGGCGAAGATGTAGTGGTTGTTCGGATCGGTAGACAATCCACCCCAGTTCATGCCGCCCAACGAGCCGGGGAAGCTGAGTGAGAGATCGGTGTCCGGTGCGGTGAACAGACCATCATAACGCATCGATTTAAAGCTGATGCGGCACATCAACTGATCGAACGGTGTTGCGCCCCACATATCGGATTCGGTTAACTTTTCAGCGCCAATCTGCGGCATGCCGACAGAGAAGGGCTGCGTCGCCGAATACTGCTCGCCCGGAATGTTGCGGGTTTTCACCGGCAGCTCTTTCACTTCGGTCAGGGGTTTGCCGGTGTGGCGATCCAGCACGAAGATCTGCCCGGTTTTGCCGCCGAATACCAGTGCAGGGCGGCTGGTACCGTCCTTCATCGGGAAATCGATCAGGCTAGGTTGCATCGGGACATCGAAATCCCACAGATCGTTATGTACGGTCTGATAAACCCATTTTTCTTTCCCGGTTGTCGCGTCGAGCGCCAGAATGGACGCGCCGTATTTGTGGTCCAACGCGTTGCGGTTAGCGCCCCAGAGATCCACAGAAGAGCTGCCCATTGGCATGAACACGGTGTTCATCGCCGGATCGTAGGACATCGGTGCCCAGGAGTTCGGTGTGCTGCGCACAAAGGTCTGGCCCGGTTTCAACGCCGCGTTCGGGTCTTGATTGCCCGGGTCGAACGCCCAGCGCATTTCACCGGTGATCACGTTAAAGCCACGCAACACGCCGCCAGGCATGTCGGTTTGCACGTTATCAGCCACGCGGCCGCCCACGACGACGGTGGTGCCTGCCAGCGTAGGGGCGGAGGTCAGCTGGTATTTCGGATCCGAGGCATCGCCCAGCCCGGCTTTCAGATCGACGATGCCGTTGTTGCCAAAGTGCTGGCAGAACTCGCCGTTATCGGCATTGATCGCCACCAGGCGCGCATCGATGGTGTTCATCAGAATACGGCGCTGACAGCTGTCACCGGCCGCAAGCTGAACCGGTGCTGCAGGCGTTGAACCTGGGACCGTCGGCGGTGGCAGGGTTTTGGTGGCGTCGAAGTAGGCCAGGCCGCGGCAGCGGTTCCAGACCTGCGATTGCGCGTTGATTTCACGCTTCCAGATCGCTTTCCCGCTGTCGGCTTCGACGGCGATGACGTTGTTGTGCGGCGTACACAAGAAGATGCGGTTGCCGATTTGCAGCGGCGTCTGTTGATCTTCTGCGCCGTTGCCGCCAGGGCTGATCGGCGTATCGCCAGTATGGAAGGTCCAGGCGACTTTCAGATCTTTCACGTTATCGCGGGTGATCTGATCAAGCGCCACGAACCGGCTACCGCCTGGGGTATTGCCGTAGTTGTCCCAGTCTTTTTGCTGTTTGGTTTTATCTACCGGGATCAACGGCAATTGCTGGCCGCTGAAAGCGACGGTGGGGTGAGGCTGGAACATCTGCACGAAGGCGCCGATCATACCCACAGCCAACACGGCGGAGAGCAGATAAGAGAGTTTCGCCAGCGGCGATTTCCCTTCTGGTTTACGCAGTGCAGGCCAGCTAAGGAAGGCCAGAATCATCAGGCCGGTTGGCACCATCAGCCGCGAAATCAAGGGCCAGAAATCAAAACCGGCGTCGGCCACTGACCAAATCAGCGTACCGATGAAAACCAGCAGGAACAGCGTGACTGCCGAGGATTTGCGACGGAAGAATTGGATGGCGGAAAGCAGGGTGACGATACCGGCAATCAGGAAGTAGGCGCTGCCGCCGAGCGAGACTAACTTTCCGCCGGCAATGGCGAAAAATAAGCCGGTAACGGCAAGAATTACCCCTAATAAACAACACCATAATTTAAGCTTTATACCCGGCCGGGCAGTTGAATCAGACATGTTCAGGCGGTCTCCGAAAATAATGTGTCTTACTACTCGTTTCCCAAAGTGTAATCGTTGCGCCGCACTCTGCTCTAAGGCGGGGTGCGTGGCAAAAAATTAAACAGTGAATTCGCCGAATTGTACCATTTGATTCGTTAGGCTGTTAAGTATATGTTGCTTTTGACACGAATTATTAATAAAAATCCGAGGATGATTCTCTGTATGCCATTGCGCAGCCCCCTTTAGTTACCTACCTAAACTACTTTTTCGCCCGGCCTTGAGACATCCCCTAAGAAAAGTCGGCCTGTAAAAAGCGAGTTTATTTAGTTTCATTAATTTCTTGCGAGTATTTGCCGTATATAACTAAGGCCTGGACGATTTATAGCCTTAATTTTGTTTCATCGAGGGGGGAGTGTGAAGTTTCCGACAATCGCCTTTATTGCTGTCATTTTTTGCCCACCAGCGGCTTTTGCCAGCCAAACTCAGCCGATATCCTGGGTTTCCTGCAAAAACAGTTCTTTTAATCAATGGTTCGACGGGGGAGAGATCCCTGCGCGGCTACCGCAGAGCGTTTCCCGAAAAATATAAGGGCCCTGGTATTCGACGGCGTGATGGACATCTAGGACGATGCGTTCAGCAGCGATTACAAACAGGCATTATCCTTCCAGCATTCATTCGAACGTTTTGCTGCTTATTGTGAAGAAGAGCAGCAGTGCCCATTAATGAAAGCCGATGCCACGGCGATATATCCCGCGTTGCTGGAAAAAGTAGATAACCTGGCGCCCCTTATGAGGGGGCCAAACGGATGGCGACGTTTTTTAACAGCCCTTTGATTACGGTGAATGGCGACGGGTATACGATTGCGCTTTCCAACGTCAATCAATGCGTAGATGATGAAGTGATTGATTATTTTATTTCCCCTGAAAAAGTAAGGGCCAATAAAAAGTGTTAGCCTTGATGGATAATTAATAGACCGGTGAGCGCCAATATATTGTGTCTTCGATATTTCTGGCGCTTTTATTTTTGTATTTTCGGTTTATTTAGTTACATAAGGTTAGAAAACCGAATTCATTACGTTAATATTCCCGCTCCACTATGCAGTGCTTCGATTGATTGGGCGTCATCGTTTTAATGCACTGCATAGTGGGCACTATTAAAGCCAAATGAATCAAACCAATAAATACCTTTCATAATAATGGTTGCGCTGCGTAATTATCCAGCCCAACGCTCCTTTGGGTTCTCTTTGCCCTAAACCGTTCAAGCTTGTATTACTACTCTATCCGACGTTTTACTCCGGCATAAGAAACACATCACGGCATCTGTTTGCTTTTTCATGACTCCGGTGCTTGCCGGCGGCAAACAGTCAATACCAATTGCCGAAGCCAACGATGGGCCGGATCCACTTCGGAGCGCGGATGCCACATTTGCGAGACGGTAATGCCCTGGGTTTTTACCGGCAGTTCAAAAGCGAAAAGTGCGGCGACAACCCCGTTCCCACTAACGATGGGTTGATTGATAAGAAAAGAGGCGGGCACCAGCGCCACCAGGTCAGACGCCTGAGCCACCGCCAGCGCGGCGGGAAAGCTCGGCACCACGGCGGCGATGTTCCGCTCCAGCCCCAACTCCGCCAGCGCCTGGTCCACCGGCCCGTTTATCCGCCCGCTGCGCGAGGCGACAACGTGCCCGCAGGCAACATAGTGCTCAAGGGTCACGTCAGGCTGTAGTGCCAGCGGATGTCCCTTCCTTGCCACCCCCACGAACCTGTCCCTGAATAGCGCTTGCAGGCGTATTTCCGGCCCCATGTCACCCAACACGCCGATCTCGAGATCAACCAAGCCTTCTCGCAAAGGCTTTGAGGTTTTCTCGGGTTTTGGCGCAAAGCGCAGACGCACCAAGGGGGCTGCCGTTGCCGCCGCCGCGATAAGCGCTGGGCCAAAAGCCTCCACAAAGCCGTCGTTGGTACGCAGGATAAAGGTGCGTTCCAGCGTGGCCGGATCCAGCTCTGTTGCAGAAGGGCGGAGTACGGCGCGTGCCTCAAAAACGGTATTTTGCGTACGCTCGCGTATCTCTTCGGCATAAGGTGTCAGCACCATATTGCGCCCGGCGCGCACCAGTAAAGGATCGCCGGTTGCCGTGCGCAAGCGGCTGAGCGTGCGGCTCATGGCCGAGGCGCTTAACCCAAGACGCCGCGCCGCGCCGGCCACACTGCCTTCGGCCAGTAACACGTCGAGGGCAATGAGCAGGTTGAAATCGGGATCAGTCATCATGCTTCGTATCCTGAACCAAAGAAAAAGAGAGAAGGCGTTCTGTGCAGGTTATCAATGTCAATGCTGCGTCTTCCGCCTTCTATTATATCCTACGCCAAGGCCGCTTCCGTCTGTCGGATCTACATTATTCGGCAGACAAATATTGCCGTTTGAGGTTATCGTATTGGCGGCCCAAAATGCTCAATTTTGTTTTTATATCAGTACCGTAAATTGTATCGCTTTAACGCCTTACCTTAAGGTGGGGGAACCGAAGGACATTATGTGATGGATAATTATTCTCGCAGCAATTCGTTTACACAGGGAGTGAAAGATGGAATCCCCTTGCTGCTCGCCATTGCGCCTTACGCTCTGGTTTTAGGCGCTCAGGCATCAAAGGCCGGTCTTGCCACGCCAGAGCTTGGCCTGATGACGGCGCTGAACTTTGCCGGTGGCTCGGAGTTTGCGGCCATCCAGCTCTGGCAGGAACCGCTGCCGGTACTGACCATCATTTTGCTGACATTTTTGATCAACAGCAGGCATATCATTATGGGAGCGGCTCTGACGCCTTATCTCAAGCATCTTCCTCGTCGTAAAGTGCTGCCGGCACTTTTCCTGATGGCTGATGAGGGCTGGGCGGTGGCCTATTCTAAAACCCTGAAGAATGCCGCCATCATGCCAGCGGATAAGAGCCTCTCCATGCCTTACTTCCTCGGGGCCTGTTTCCCTTTTTATCCCGTCTGGGTGGGATTTTCGGTGCTGGGGTGCCTGGTTGGCCCAATATTGGGAAATGTAGAAGAGTATGGTTTCGCGATGGCTTTTCCCGCCACGTTTATTGTCCTTCTTCGGGGAATGTGGAAAGGATATCGGGCTGCCCGCCCCTGGTTGGTCAGCCTGGCGGTTGCCGCGGCGGTGTATCTTGTCATTCCTGGCCATGCCTATGTGCTTGCAGGAACGTTCAGCGGGTTATTGGCGGCATGGTTCTGGGGAGATAAAAATCAATGAGCTGGGCTGCCTGTTTAACCATCGCCGGGATGGCGTTAGTGACCTATCTGAGCCGGATACTGGGGTATCTTGTCTTGAGAAATCGCCACCTCAGCCCCCGCGCAAGAAGCGTCATGGAAAGTGCGCCCGGATGCGTAATGGTGTCAGCCATCTCACCTTACTTTGTGTCATCCAATCCGGCAGAAATTATCGCCATGTTTATCGCGATAGGCTGTGCTATTCGGTTTTCGATGCTGCCGACGCTGATTATTTCCATAGCCTCACTGGGCATGCTGCAGATAGTGCTTAACTGATGGTCAGGTTTCTCAGACCCTCGTTGAGGAGAGAAACCTTCTGCGATCGCAATAAAAAAGCCGATAGCAGAATGCTATCGGCTTTTAACTGCAGTTAACGGCAAACCGGGTTTAAGCGGTCGGCAACTGCTGTGCAGTGGTTTCCACCAGCGCCAGCAACACTTTAATGTCTTCCAGGCTGACGGTCGGGTTCAATAACGTCATTTTCAGGCAGGTGACGCCATCAAACTCGGTAACGCCCACGTTGGCGCGGCCCGATTCCAGCAGAGCATCGCCAATCCGTTGGTTGAGCAATGCAATCGCCGCATCGCCGCTCGCCGCCAACTGTGGCGGGAGGTAACGGAACAGGACGCTGGCCAACTGCGGCTGCATAACCAGTTCCAGCGACGGTTGATCGCCGATGTAGTGCGCAACCTGCTGCGCCAGCGTAACGCCGTGATCGATGATCTCCGCGTACTGCTTTTGCCCCAGAGCTTCCAGACCCATCCACAGTTTCAACGCATCGAAACGGCGGGTGGTTTGCAGCGATTTGGACACCAGGTTCGGCACGCCTTGCGCTTCGTCGAACTCGGAGTTCAGGTAGGCCGCCTGATAGCGCATCAGCTCATAGTGACGGGCTTCTTTCAACAAGAAGGCGCCGCAACTGATGGTCTGGAAGAATTGCTTATGGAAGTCCAACGTAATGGAATCCACCAATTCAATGCCATCCAGATAATCGCGGTATTTCTCCGACAGCAGCAATGCACCGCCCCAGGCTGCATCGACATGCACCCAGATCTGGTGTTTCGCCGCCAACTGAGCGATAGCGCGCAGGGGATCGATAGCACCGGCATCCGTGGTGCCTGCGGTCGCTACAATCGCCAGGATCTGCTCGCCATTAGCTTCGGCCTGCGCCACTTTTTCGGCTAAATCGTTCAGGTCCATACGCGCGAACCGATCGGTTTTCACCAGCGTGACGGATTGATAACCCAGACCCAGCAACGCCATGTTCTTTTGCACCGAGAAGTGGGCGTTTTCAGAACATAAGACTTTAATCTTTTTCAGGTTGCCGACCAGGCCATCCTGCTGGATAGAGTGCCCCTGGCGCGCAAAGAAGGCATCGCGCGCCAACATCAGGCCCATCAGGTTGCTCTGGGTACCACCGCTGGTGAATACCCCGGCATCGCCAGGCTGATAACCCACCTGGGTACGCAACCATTCGATCAACTTCATCTCGATGATGGTGGCGGATGGGCTTTGATCCCAGGAGTCCATGCTTTGGTTGGTGGCGTTAATCAAAACCTCAGCGGCCTGGCTGACCACCAGGCTTGGACAATGCAAATGCGCCACGCACTGCGGGTGGTGAACCGACAGGCTGTCTTTTAAAAAGTACTCAATCGCGCGTTCAATCGCGGCCTGGTTGCCCAGGCCCTGTGGATTGAAATCGAGCGTAATGCGTTCACGCAGTTCGGCAACGGTTTTCCCCTGATACATCTCAGGTTGTTGCAGCCACTGCACAACGGCCTGGCTACTTTGTGCAATCGCTTGCTGGTATGCCTCGGTGCTTTGCGCCGAGGCCGCCAGAATCGGGTTTAACTTGGACATCGCGGTCATTCACTCCACTCAGACGGGTTTGACGCCGGCCGCTAACAGGGCTTGTTCAAATTTATCCAGGAAAATACCCAACTCATCGTTGGTGATCAGCAGGGAAGGCAGGAGACGCAGTACGCAACCATTGCGGCCACCGCGCTCCAGAATCAGCCCGGCTTCAAAGCATTTTTTCTGCAGCAATGCGGATAATTGGCCATCGGCAGGGTAGCAACCCATATGATCTTGCGCTTCGCCAGGTTTGACGATCTCAATGCCAATCATCAAGCCCAGACCACGCACGTGACCTATCACCGGATAACGCTTTTGCAACTCGGCCAGTTTGGCTTTCAGCCATTCGCCCTGGGCAGCCACTTTTTCGGCAATCTGGTTGTCTTTAAGGTGCTGCAGGGTGGTCAGGCCGGTAGCCATCGCCAATTGGTTGCCGCGGAAGGTACCGGTATGGTGGCCAGGCTCCCAGGCGTCAAACTGCTTCTTGATGGCCAGTACGGCCAATGGCAAACCGCCGCCTACGGCTTTGGACATCACGATGATGTCCGGCTCAATGCCCGCGTGCTCAAAGGCGAAGAATTTGCCCGTACGCGCAAAGCCGGCCTGAACTTCATCGATGATCAGCAAAATGCCGTGTTCCTGAGTGACTTTGCGAATGCGCTGCAACCACTCGGTCGGCGCCGGGTTAACGCCGCCTTCACCCTGAACGGCTTCCAGAATGACGGCCGCAGGTTTACGTACGCCGCTTTCGACGTCATTGATCAGGTTTTCGAAATAGTAGGTCAATGCCTTGACGCCAGCCTCGCCGCCAATGCCCAGCGGGCAGCGGTACAGGTGCGGGTAAGGCATAAACTGGACTTCCGGCATCATGCCGTTGATGGCTTCTTTCGGTGACAGGTTACCCGTTACCGCCAGCGCACCATGGGTCATGCCATGATAGCCGCCGGAGAAGCTGATCACGCCGGAGCGGCCAGTGTGTTTTTTTGCCAGTTTCAGTGCGGCTTCAACGGCGTCTGCGCCGGAAGGGCCGGTGAACTGCAGGCAATACTCTTTACCCTGGCCGGGTAACAAGGAGAGCAGATATTCGGAGAAACGATCTTTCAACGGCGTTGTCAGATCGAGAGTATGTAACGGCAAGCCGCTGGTAATGACATCTTGGATGCTTTTCAGCATGTCAGGGTGGTTGTGCCCAAGCGCCAAGGTTCCGGCGCCAGCCAGGCAGTCAAGATACTGATTATTCTCAACGTCTGTGATCCACACGCCCTCTGCTTTGGCAATGGCCAGCGGCAATTTGCGCGGATAACTCCTGACATTCGATTCAAATTCGGCCTGTCTCGCCAAATAGGTTTCATTGTTTCCGTTTAATGAATTCGCAACTAAAGTGTCAATACGGACTTTATCCGTCATCATATCTCTCCTACAACCGGGGGTATCAAAACGCCCTGGTTGAATTAATTGAATTTAAAAGTAAACCCGGTAAAAAATCGCGTACAATATATGGCTTTTTAGCCTGGGACTCAATAGCTTATTTCCCTTTGATTTTACTGATTTTTTTTAGCTTCAATCAATATGTTGCTGTTTTTATGACCGTTCGTGGCTCCCCCGAGGTTGCACCTACCGGCTAAAATGTTTGCTGGCAAACATTTAGACACGTTTTTTGTGTGGCGATAGACTGACCGGCGGGGGATGGCTAGTCCGCCAGGCCGCGCCAGTCGCGACCTTAAGCAGAGGCGGTACGTGAATCAATAAATATCGAATAATTGCGGCCGTATTTTATTATCATGGTGAGTATGTACCCGGATGAATACATAATTTTTATTTGAGGATCTTTGCAGGGAATTACCCTTGATGCTATATTAAAAAAGATTCACGACCCCAATGTTTTATCGAACATTCACATTTAAAGTCATTTCAATAAATATAAAGATCACGCTAATAGAGTTAAACATAAAAACATTAGCTTTCAGAGTGACTTTTATTTTTCTGCCGCATACCGCCACGGAATAATTACGCCTTTTATTTTCCTCGAAAAAAGGAGGCGCCGTTGTTTATTGTTTTTATGCGAGGCTTCTATGAACTTAATTTATCGGGCGTTATTCTACGCCTTTGCAGTGTTGCTGTCCTTTTTTAGCAGCACTGCGGTTGTTGCCGGCCAGCTAATATTGAAAAACACCTCCTTATCGCCCATTACTTGCACGGTTGACGGTTGGACGATTTCTTCAGGCAGCAGTTTCGATTGGTTCATTAAGGTGCAGCCGGGGCAGTCATTCTTTGTCGGACAGAACACCAGCAGGCCGAAAGACCCTGTAATTAATTGGGCAAAGTGCAATAACCTGCAAACCCGCGCGATGACCATAACGCCCAGCGGCCCCAATCAAACGCTGGTGCTGAATGGGCAACAAACGCAAGTATTGAACGTCTCGCTTTATCCTTTTCTTCCTACGCTGCCCACGGATAACTTCGAAAATTTGGTCGCCTATATTGTGCAGACTTATCAGTCGCAGCACCCGCAGGTGTTACTCAATGCCGTGCTGAATCCGCAGGTGAATATTTACAGTTTTACCGAGTTGCCGGTCCTGCTGGGTAATGATGGATTTGACGTGATTGAGCTTGATGTCCTTTATCTGGGTTTCCTGGCGGATAATCATCTGATCAACCCCGCCCAGATTACCGGCGAAGCGCCCTGGGCCGTGGCGCTGGCGGGGGCGACTTACCAAGGCCAGTTATGGGCGATCCCCAGTTGGCTCTGCATGGACTTTTTCTACGCGTTCGATCAGGCGATTCAGCAGCAGAAAACCTTGTCGAAAATGCTGAATTATTTGAATACCCGAACCTCGTCAGTCGCCAAAATGGCAGGCAGCTTTAATGGCAGTTGGGCTATTCCTTCCGATTATATCAACGCTTATGTGCAGACCTATGGTTACGGTGCGTTGCAACAGGCGATGCAAATGCCGCCTGATAACGGCGTTGTCCATCAATTGGTTTCACTGTCTGATACCTGCAGCTTTAACGGGGTCAACAAGTGCACCAATAACACCTATCATAACGCCCCGAATGGCGGTGCCGAGCAGGTGTTCGCCTCCGGGCAGGCCAGTACCGACATGGGCTTTTCCGAGCAGTCTTTCTACGTGAATCTCTATTCGTCGGCGCAAAAACCGCTGTATGTCGTGCCTACCCCTTGGGGAGAACACCCCCAACCGCTGTTATTTGAAGATGCTTTTGTTTCCAGCGCCGCGACGTGCAAGCCGGGCAGCCAATGTGCGGCCAATGCGCAAGCGTTCACCACGTTAATGACCGGGACGGCGATGAAAAATTATATCGTGCAGTCCAAAGATCTGCCCGCCGGTACGCCGTGGCGGACGTTGTTGGTGGCCACCCAGCAATTCTGGCAACAGCCGATCATTACCGATAACAGTTATTACCAACAGCTATCGTCGATATTTATGACGGCAAAGGCGTTTCCTAATAACTTTACGGCACAAAGCCAGGTTGCCATGGCCAATGACATTTGCAATGCCCTAAAACAGCAGCAGCCTGATTTTGTTTGTAAAAGCAATAATAGCACCGGCTTGTTAGCCCCATCTCACGGCAGTTCCATCATCAACCCAGGCAACACTGATAGCAGGAGAGGTTTATGAGTATTGGACCCGTTTCCGGTAATGGCATCACCATCACCTTACCCGTAGGCAAAACGCTATTTTGGACCGCCAATGTTCAGGCATCGTACTCACAATATGTTCTGGTTCGCGACTCGACGAATCAGGTGGTTATTGAGAGCAAAGGTGCATCGACAGGCGGGCATTCGCCGACCCAAATTGGCCAGGGCTCGTTTGTTACCGCAGGCAGCGGGGTTTATACCGTTTTCATTGGCTATAACAATGGCCAGTCCTGGTCCCAGGTTATGTGGGATGAAATCGCGTTAAATATCGGCAGCCAGATTTACTCCAGTTGTTTCAATTTCATTAGTGAAGACGGCGCGGATCAGGATTTCAATGATACCTGCCTGACACTGACCTGGTTTAACAGCATCGGTTGAGGAGCAAAGACATGGCAATTGGACCCGTAAATGGCAATGGTATTGCCATCAATATTCCCTCCGGAAAAATAGTTTTTTGGTCTGCTCTGGTTCAAAGCTCGGCAAACCAGTTTATTCAGCTGAAAGACAGCAGTTCAAACGTGGTTTTCACTACGCAGGGGGCCAGTTCCAGCGGCGGCACACCCACGCAGATAGGCGAGGGGTTCTTCCAGGCTGCGGATGCCTCCGGGAATTACACCATCTGGATCGGCACCAATAGCGGGCAACGCTATTCGCAGGTGATCTGGTCGCAGGATGTGATTACCAGCGGCGCAACGGTCTATTTTGGCAAATACATCTTTGCCAGCGAAGACTACACCGACAATGATTACAACGATTCATTGCTACAGCTGCAGTGGTTCCAGTTCGTGGGTTAACTCCTCGACCAAAAGGCCGATCGAGCCGAGCGGGACAAAGCCGCTTGGCTCGAAAAGATCCTCGCACCAATAACAAATCTGACGACACATTGATGGAGGTAGTGATGAAGGCACTAGCAGGTAAAAATCAAATGTCTTATGGCGGAGATGGTGGGTCTTTCAACTCCATCCAGGATACCGGCGGCCAACAGGTGGTGATCAAGAGCGGCAGCAAAATCGATTCCATACAAATTGGCAATAACAAATATGGCGGTGGTGGCGGTGGCACGTCGGCCAGTTTCAAGCTTCCGCAAGATGGGAAATTTACTATTTTGCGCTTGTGCACCAATGATGATGTCGTCGGTTATATCAAACTGGTCTGCGATGGCGTGACCTATGAGGCGGGGCGCGTGACCGGGGATGGCGATTTGTCTTTCGGCACCGGATTGACCGTATCCTTCGCGGGCTTTTCGTCCGGCTCCATGATCGACATGATCTTGTTCAACACTTATTACTGATCTGCCTGTTGAAGGCTGCAGCGGATACTCATTGACGCACGCGAGTGCACGATGGGCATCCGCCGCACAGTGTTTTTCGTGGTATGAGTTTGCGTTGTCGGCGCGACTGCGCGTGAGTCGGCCGTGGGGGCAAGCCGACATTTTTGCAGCGATGGCCGCCTATTCTGGAACGCCGTCGTCAACCATATCCGTGCGATATCTTGCAGGCTGAATCTCTCTACCGGCATGTCGGGAGGAAGAGCGGTCGTGCGCACGAAATACCGATAGATAGGGCGTGCCATGGGAAACAAAAATAATCTTGATGTCAAGGTGCTCGAGAATCAGGCGGCCAACCTGAAAGTGAAAGCGAACTTGCTCGCTGCGTCGTCCAGCGAACCGGGATATTCCAACGCCCCGACTTATAGCGCCCTTGGCTATGAGGTCGATCCGCGCACAGGCACGCTGCAGGTTACTCTTTCGCCGCCGACTTTCTTTGGTGCCTTGGGCAGCAACATCACGCCTTCCATCGTTTACAGCCCGCAATCTATCGCCTCGGGGATCACGCTTCTTGGGCTTCCTTTGGGCTGGAGCTATTCATTCAGCTATATCGCAGCGAGCCAGGTATTTATTAATGGTTCGTCCGCTTATTACATCGACGATATGTATGACTCGGGTTTGCGCTACTACAACCTGAAGGATCTTGTCTTCACCAACGATTCGGGGACGTTCCCTTACGATAACCAGCTAACGTACAGCAATACATTGCAATTTATCAGCGGCGAAACGCAGTATTTCGACGCTCACGGCAGATTGATTGGCGTGGTGGACCGCTGGGGCAACCCTGCCATTTTTTATTACACGAAAGAGGGCGATGTCTATAGCAGCAAGTTGTCCAGCATCGTCGGGTTTGCCGGGCAGGCGATCACCTTCGCTTATAGCGGCGAGGGCATCGAGATCGCTTATCCCCAGGGAGGGAAAAACGATATCTCCTTTGCCTATCTGGTGGATAGCCAAAGCTATCTGGTGGGTTACGTCAATCCGCTGGGGCAAAAGTTCACCATCGCCAATCGAGGCGGGCTGGTCAGGAACGACTTGATTTCTCAGATTACTTATCCGAACAACGTCTCGGTCGTCTATGAATACACCACGCTGCGTTATTATGTCGATGCGAACCGGTCGCAGTTTTATCGCATCGATTGCATCGCCGCGACAAGGCAGAGTTATGTCGATACCGCCGGACAAATCCAGACAAGGTCGGTTTCCTATTCCTATGACCCCAACGGCGATGCCCACGATTACACGGGTTATCCGACATACATCATGGGGAAATATCAAGATACCCTGCTGCAAAGCAATGACGACGATTACCGCTATGTGAGCCAGGTCGACGATGGCGTGCTCGTTGTGGAGCATCAATACAATCGGCTCCATCTCGAGCTCGTGACGAAGACCTTCACCAAGGATGCACCGCGCCGGCTTATCCGGCAGGTCGCCAATACGTTCATCAGCGAAACCGACGGGAAATACTTTCCGCCGTACTACGAATTAAAACTGATACCGAATTATCAGACCCCCATCAAGGTCGTGACCGAGATCTACAACGACGCGGGGGAAACGCTAATCAGCGAGATAGAATCGGATTTCGACGATTACGGCGCGCCGACGGAAGTCCGCTCCTATAGCAGCAGGGTGGCGGGCGAGGTGCCCAAACTGCTCAATAAGGTGCAAACCCTTTACGATTATGCCGGCTATGGGCAGCTTGTCCGGCAGGATACTTACGACTGTACGGATGGGACTATCCTCAGAAGAATCGCCAATGACCTGACCGACGACAAGAAGAATATCGCAACGAGCACAGACGGCTTTGTCGTCTCCACCGCTGGAAAAGACATATTTAGCCCGAACAAGAAGATCACTTATCGCTACAACGCCTCGGGCAAGGTTGTTTACGAGAAGTTGGAATGGGCCGATGGCGAAAACCATGCGCTGGAGAGCACGGAGACCTCGACCCGTTACGCCCTGGCCGTTCCCGTATTGACGGTCACCACCACCAATGCGCAAGGCATACCGAATACGACTGAAATCGATACGGTGACGGGGTGGATGATTAGCCAGGTTAATGCCCTGAATTATGGTTCCAGCTATACCTATGACAATATCGGCCGCCAACTGACCTCGACCGATCCCATGGGCGTGGTGACGGAGTGTATTTTCGACGACCCCGTCAACAAGGCCACGACCCGATATGCCAACGGATATGAAACCTACACCTACAACAATGGGTTCACGGATTTGGTCAAAACCGCCGACAACGGCGGTAATGACAAGGCGGAGCGTACGCTCACCGCCAATGGGTACAACGACAAGGGCCAATTGATCTGGACCGAAGGCATCCTGGGCGCCGACTCCCGGATCCTGTATACCTATGACAGCAGAAACCAGCTGGCCACGGCGACGGATGCGCTTGGCAATGTCAATCGCTACGAATATGACACCGTGGCTCAAACCAAGACCGAGTTCTTTAACGGCGTCAAGGTGAGCACGTTGAGCAAGCATGACAATGCGCTCAACCAAGTCACTTACTCCAGCCAGCTTTCTTCCGAGAGCCTGTCGGCGTCGAGCCTCTCCAACAGCTATTCGAACATCATCAAGTCACTGACGGGGGAGCCATCGGCAGGGAAGGAATGGCTGGCGGCATCCTTCCAATACGATGTCAATAATCAGGTCAGTTCCTACAGCGCGACAGGCAGTGACGACATCGTGCAACGCCAGGACATTTCAAGGGATTTATTTACCAATGCGGTATTCACCGGCGTTGATGTCAGCGCACCGGAGACGAAAGCGTCCACCGCCGGCGGCGATACCTATTTTTACGATAATTTGAATCAGTTGCTCACCGACACCAATGCGCTCGGCCAGCAGTACTCGTATGTCTATAACGAGATCGGCCTGGTATCCAGTTACACGGATTATGCGGGAACGGTGTTCGCATGCGGCTACAACGCCAATAACCAGTTGGTATCGGTTGCATGGACTGACCAGGGGGCGCAGTGCAAGAAGCAATATACCTATGATCCCTTGACGTATAAGGTGCGGAGCATAGAAGAGTTCCGCCAGGGGGAGAGCAACGGGAGTATTGCGTATGGCTACAGTTTGGGCGGTGCGATTGAGTCGGTGACCTATCCCGACGGGAAAAAGATCCTTTACGAATATGACCTCGGCACGGGGCTGCTCAGCACATTCACCGATGCCATAGGAAAGGTCACGCAATATACGTACGACAATTATGGCCGGGTAACTCGGCAACAGATCGTCGGAGAGGATTACAGCGTCCAGACCGACTATTACAGCAAAGAGGAGAGCGCCGCCAACAGCGGCAAGCTCAAGTCGATCCAGATCAGCAACGGCATCTCGAGCAGTTTCTCCTATGATGGTTTCGGTTCCCTTGCGCAGGCGGTCATCACCGATACGTCCGAGGGGGCGACCCATCCTGTTTTGCTGGTGACGCAATATACCTACGATCCGATCACCCGTAACCTGGTCACGCTGCAATCCAGCTCGGGCGCGTTTGCGCAAGATGCCAATTTGAATTATCTGGCGAACTACAGTTTCAACAGCCTCAACCAGCTTACGGAAGAGCGGAAACAAATCCTGGGTGGCGAGGTTGTCGTCACGGCCTACCGGTATGACGCGGCCTGCAACGTCATCCAGGAAGAGCGCAGGGTCGGCGCGACAAGCCAGTCGACGACCTATACCTACGATCAGGACAACAAGTTATTGCGTATCGACGCCTCGTCCGGCGCAAGAAACTTCGCCTACGACGCCAATGGCAATTTGACAGACGATGGGACGGGCGGCACATATCGCTACAACGCGCAAAACAGGCTGATTGGATATAGCGATGTCGGCGGCAATCTGGTCGCCGAATACGATTACTACCCCGATGGGCTGCGGGCCAGTAAAAAGGTCAATGATGGCGCGGCGATACGGTTTTATTACGACTATTCCTCATCCCCCAATATCGTCAATGAGATACAGGGAGATAAAACCAGCCACTACCTGGCGCACGGAAGCAAGAGATACGTTCGCCTGGTCGACAGCGCAGGGATCACCGTCCCCGACTATTTCATCTCCTCCTTCAGGGACATCGTCGGCGTCCTCGATGCCTCCTGCGAGAGGGATGCCAGCTACGCTTACGAACCCTATGGGCAAGAAGAAGGTGCCAGTCAACGGCTTGCCGATATCAGCGTAAACCCGTTCAGATATACCGCCGAATATACCGATCTCGAGTCTTCCCTGATCTATCTGAGGGCGCGTTACTACCATCCCGGCATCAAGCGCTTCATGAGCCGGGATACCACCGACCTTATCAACCGCTACAACTATGCGAATGGCAATCCCATCATGGGCAGCGATCCCAGCGGGGATTTGAGCATAGGATGGATGATCGGTGCGGCTATCGCGGGCGTCGCCGTGGGGCTTATCACGGGCGGCGCAGGCGCATTGGTCCTGGGTACGGGCATGGGCGCCTCGATCGCGGTCGGCGCGGTGGCGGGTGTGGCCGGTACGGCGGCCAGTAATGGCGTCACGGAATGGGGTCTCCATGCGAGCGGCGAACCTGGATTGAGCGCCAAGGATTGGGGCGTCAGCCTGCTGGCGGGGGCGGTCTCCGGCGCAGTCGGCGCCGGCGTCGGCGGCGCGGTCGGTCGTGGAGCGATGAGCACCGCGATGAATGCGGGCTGGTCGGCCGGGAGAGTTACGGCCGTCGGTGTCCTGTCGGCTTCAGTGTCCGGCGGTTTCTCCGGCTCGGTGGCATCCGCCGGCGTCACTGCCGGCTTCGAACATCAGGCATTCTTCAGCGCCGACGTGTGGGAAAACATCGGCATCAGCGCCGCGGTCGGCATGGGAGCCGGCGTGATGGCTTCGGGCGCGCATTTCGGTTTCGGGAAAGTCGGCGGCATCCGTACCACGCCTGTGGAGATGAGTGCCACGGAGTTCAGCGTCGTTACGGACACGAGCACGCCCAATACCATTCTTGAGTTCAATCCCCGAGAAGCCAATCAATGGCAAGGTGGTAATCTGGGGGCGATGACCGCAGGGCAGGATACGGTGATTGTGCATGGGCACCCGCGATTCTCGTTCCCTGAGGATGTGCATGGCCGGTATCGGTATGCTTCCGCCAAGACCACGGCCCAGGCGATACAGAATAATATCGGGGGCGGCGGGGGCACCATCAGGCTGATTTCTTGTTCCGCCGGGAAATGGATAGGCGTGGAAAACATGGCGCAAACCATAGCCAATACGCTCAATCGACCGGTGGAGGCCTATACCGTCGCCATTAGCATTGCTGAGGTGGTCAATGGCACAGTGACGCCTGTCACTTATCGGCCTGTGTAGAAGCGGCATTGCCCCCTCATTCCATTCGCACTTAGGCCCGCTGTTGGAGCCATTCGCGATAGCGACGGGTTATGCGCTTTGTACGCAGTTGGCTAACGATTAACGAGACCAGCGGCGAGTAACGTACGCTGCGCGAGTGGCCATTGCCCAGTGCTCGCAGGCGACGTGTGATCAGCGCCATGCGAGCGAGCGCCGCCATCGTTTTGTTTTTCCATTCAACCGGCTTGGGCAACGCGTGCGGTTCCTTGCCGGCTTGCCACTGCAGCGGCAGGTCGGGTACCTCAGCCAGGGCCGTTGCCATGCCTGCCACCGCAATACCGCTCTCCAGCACTTGCTGAGCGACAGCCTTGCGAGCGATACCGCCCGTCGTCATTATCGGCATGTCGGCGACCGCCGCGAGCTCGCGGGCGAACGTCAGGAAATAGGCTTCGCGCGCCAACGTACGGCCATCCGCCGTTTTGCCCTGCATCGCCGGGCTTTCGTAGCTGCCGCCGGACAATTCGACCAAGTCGACCGGCAAACTGTTAAGCAACAAGATCACCTGCTTTGCATCGTCTTCGGAGAAGCCGCCGCGCTGGAAATCGGCGGAGTTCAACTTGATCGCTACGCAAAAACCTGGCGATACTCGCTTACGCACAGCCTGTACCACCTCTAACAGTAAACGTGCGCGATTAGCGAGGCTGCCACCCCATTGATCGGTACGCTGATTGGCCAGCGGCGACAGGAACTGAGAGATCAAATAACCGTGCGCAGCATGAATTTGCACCCCGGTGAACCCTGCTTGCTCGGCGGCGTGTGCGGTGTCGGCAAAGCGGGTGATGACTTCCTCGATCTGCATCGGGCTCATGGCAGTTGGCTGAGCGAACATCTTGCTGTGTTTCCCCATTTCCAGCGCGATAGCGGAGGGGGCCCAGGCGGTGCCACCCATTGCGGCCATGACCTGGCGGCCGGGGTGATTAATCTGCATCCAGACTTGCGTGCCGTTGTGACGCGCAGCTTTTGCCCAGGCTTTAAAGGGTTCCAGCGGAGTATCCGCCTCAAGCGCCACGCCACCTGGACCGGTCATTGCCCGGCCGTCGATCATGACGTTACCGGTAATGATTAAACCGACGCCACCTTGCGCCCAGCTACGGTATAAACGATGCAGTGCGTGGCCGGGCAGTTGGCCTGCGTCGGCCATATTTTCCTCCATCGCGGCTTTTGCCAAGCGGTTGGGAAGGCGGCTGCCGTTGGGCAGAATAAGCGGACTAAACATGATGGTGATTCCTTAATCGGTGGTTGATATCATGTAGACTAAGATTAAAGTTAACTTTAAGGTCAAGCGAAATGAAGATAGGTGAATTGGCGGAGCGTTCGGGTATAACGGCATCGGCGATACGCTACTATGAGCAACAGGGGTTGCTGCCCAAAGCGGTACGTGGCGCCAATGGTTATCGCCTGTATGGGCAAGCGTCGCTGGAGCGGCTGCATTTGATTCAGCTCGGGCAAAGCTTGGGTTTTACGCTGGAGGCCATGGGTAATCTGCTGGCGCTGGAGGGCATAGCCTATGAGGACAGCCTGACGCAGAACCTCGACGCGCGGCTTGCCGAGATCGACCGGGTGATGGCGACTCTGAGCGCACAGCGAAAATCGTTGTTGGAGGCGAAGCGCAAGCTGGCCATCCTGGGCATCGAAGGCATGTGCCAGGAAAAGGAAACCTCGGATTTGGTGGCAAAAAAGACAGCAGGTCACCGGCAAAAAAGTGACGATGTCACCACAACATCGAGCAAATGAACCAGAAGTACTCGCAGGTATAAGCAAAAAGGAGCGTGTTTTGACTGTTTCAGCCATGATCCCATCGCTGGAGATGCAACTGCATCAGCCGGCGACGCGCAACAACCGCAAGCTTGTCAGTGAATTGCTGCATGACGATTTTGAAGAGATTGGCCGCTCGGGCCGGCATTATGATAAGCAGCAAACCGTTGCGGCGCTTGAGCAAGAAACCGGTCGGGCAGTGATTCATGCCGAAGATTTCAAGCTGGCCATGATTACGGAGGGCGTGGCGTTACTGACGTACAAAAGCTTTCAGCGTGATGCCGCAGGCAATATCACGAGGCGTACCTTGCGGTCATCTGTCTGGGTGTTATCAGAACATCAGACCGGCGAGCGTTGGCAACTGCGTTTTCATCAGGGTACGCCGGCAACGGAGTAGCGCGTTTTATGACGATGTTGAGTTCTGTAATGAGCGAATGTTAGCCCACATCGCCATTGGGTTTGAATACATGGGAAAGTGACCGCAGCAGGGAATCTCCGCCAGAACCACGCCTCGCTCCTGAATAAAACCCAGATAGGATAGATGGGCATTTTGCTCACCGTACATAAACATCTTCGGGCAGGGCAAACCAAGAAACTTGTCCATAAGCTCACCCCGGTCCGAATATTCCACCATGGATTGGAAGATCCCTCTTACCGCTCCGGCACGGACCTTATGCCGTAGGCTGGCGGCATACAGCGCGCTGCCCCAGGCGGGCGAATGGTGGGTGCGTTCAATAAAATCGTCAAAGAATTCTTCATCATGGGCTGCGGGATAATCGGCAATTTGCCGGCTCAGAAAACAATCTTCCGGGGCGATATTGCCTTCGATATCGACAAAGCTCAATACGCGTTCTGGCCAGGCATGCGCCAGCATCAAGGCGGTTAATCCGCCCATGGAGTGCCCGACCAGATGGAAGCGTTCAAAACCGAAGTGGTCGATCGCTTTGGACGCCGTTTCGACTAAAAACGGAATGGAAATCTTGCTTAGATCGGCACACTGCGTTTCTCCACAGCCCGGCGCATCATAGGCCAGAAAGGCATGTTGGTTGAACTCCGCATAGCGAACAATGTCGGCATAATCCTCTTTGGTTGAACCAAAGCCATGGAGAAAAACAATAGGCTCACGTTTTCCATCGCGGTACAGAGACGCCAGTTGCACGTCAACGTTCTGCACCTTGAGCAAAAGGGAGCGCTGGTAGAATTCGTTTTGCATTGTCGTTATTCCTTTCTTGAACCATTGGCCAAAGCGGCCGAAGAGGGTGAACTTGTCCGGTTTGACTCGCCATGGTCATTGTTAGCGTTGGTCGGGGTGCGAGAGTTGTTCACAAAAGTGCTTAATCAGGGTACAGGCCTGCACCAGTGAATCATCATCCAGCGCATAGGCAATACGGATATGGTTCTCCAGACCAAATGCGCTGCCCTGTACGGTGGCAACGCCGGTTTCGTCCAGCAGCGCGTTAACCACATCTTCATCCGTTGCGAGAAGAGTGCCAGCCTGCGTAGTTTTACCGATAAGACCGCGACAGCAGGCAAAGGCGTAAAAAGCGCCTTGCGGTATTATGCAATGCAACCCCGGCGCCTGGTTGATCAGCCTGACCATCAGATCGCGTCTTGCCTGAAATACCGCACGAGAGTGCCGAATGAAATTCTGCGGCCCGGTTAAGGCGGCTAGGGCGGCGTATTGAGAAATCGTGCAGGCACCCGAGGTTTGTTGCCCCTGCAGCTTTTCCATGGCTTCGATCAGCCAATGCGGCCCCGTTCCGAAGCCAATACGCCAACCGGTCATGGCATAGGCCTTGGAAACGCCGTTCATGGTCAGAATGCGATCGCGCAAACGGGGTTCAACCTGAGCAAGCGTGAAGAATTCGATATGATCGAAAATCAAATGCTCGTAAATATCATCGGACAGCACTAACACGCCCGGATGTGCGAGCAGAACTTCAGCCAGGGCCTGGAGTTCTTGTCTGTAATAAACCGCACCGGTGGGATTGGACGGCGAGTTCAAAATCAGCCAACGCGTTTTGGGTGTGATGGCTCTTTCCAACGCCTGCGGCGTGAGCTTAAAGCCGACGTCGGCATGACAAGTGACGACAATCGCTTTGCCGCCGCAAACCTGGACCATTTCGGGATAGCTGACCCAATAAGGCGCCGGAATAATCACCTCATCGCCTTCATTCAAGGTTGATGCCAACGCATTGAAAATCACCTGCTTACCGCCGTTGCACACCAGCGTATTGCACCAGTCGACCACCAGGCCGTTCTCGCGCTGGAATTTTTCGGCGATAGCTTCACGCAACGGGCGTAACCCCGCAACCTGGGTATAACGAGTAAGGCCCTCCTGGATTGCGGCAATACCGGCTTCGCGAATATGTTCCGGCGTGTCGAAATCAGGTTCACCGGCGCTAAGTGAGATAACCTTTTTCCCTGCGGCACGGCGAGCGGCCACGCGGTCCATGATTTTATAGGTCGCAGAGGGTTTTGCTGCACTGAGAAACCGGTTCAATGTCGCGCTGTTACCGCTCATTTTGCGGTTCTCCATTGAGTCAGCCCCATCAGTTCCAGCGTGCTGTCGCCATGACGTAACCTTTCCATCATCGCCGTTTCTTTCTCCATTCGCGCCAGGCCGTTCGCCAACGTCGCGCCAACGTCTGCGGCGGGAATAATAATTACGCCGTCGTCATCGGCGACCACCAGATCGCCGGCCGCCACCGGGGTGCCGCTAAAGTTAATCGGTTGTCCCACCGAGGGGGCGCTGGCTTTCAATGTTCCGCGTACTGAGATCCCCCGGGTAAATACCGGGAAGCGGTGCGCAACGATCGCGGCAATATCACGTACACCACCGTCAATGACCAAACCGACAATGCCGGCGGTTTGCGCGGCAATCGTCAGCACTTCCCCCCAATAGCCGGCGACGTATCCACCGGTCGCAACCACCAAAATACTGCCTCTAGGGGCGTTTTCTAAGGCGATATGGATAGCCAGATTATCGCCAGGGGCGCATTCAACCGGCCAGGCGGGGGCCGCAACGGTGCTACCTGCCCAAACGGGGCGAATGGCGGGATCGACGGAACTGGTCGGAATGCCCGAGGCTTCATACAGGGTGGATGAGCCGAGGCTACAGGCACTGTTCAGCTGTTCGTTGCTATAGATAACCGTGGCGGACATTATGCTTTCCTCTGTAATGAGTGGTAACCCAACGTCGCACGCGCTTGTGCCAGGGTATCGCCCTGGATAATGCGTTCTCGGATCGCGGCTTCTGTCTTTTCGATATGATGGGCAATGTCAGCCACTTCCCGTGCGCGTGCGCGAGGCACGACAACCACGCCATTAGCGTCCGCAACGATAATATCGCACGCGGCAACCCGAACGGTACCTATCGATACCGTGCCATTAACCGCCTCCACCTCGACACGATCCTTGCCCGTACGCATAAAACGGCCCGCAGTAAACAGGGGGTAATTATCGGCCAGGGCTTTGCCGACATCACGGCATACGCCGTCGATGACCGTCGCGGCAATCCCGGACATCCCGGCATATTGGGTCATGATGTCCCCCCAGACCGTACAATCTGTCCTGCCGTCGTTGTCGATAACCACCACATCGCCTTCGGCAACCTCGTCAATGAAATCGCCCACAGAGCCGGCCGGCGTCGTGGCGGGAACATATTTCACGGTATAAGCGGGTCCAACCACGACCTTTGTATAGTTCGCTAACGGCATAATGCCGAACGCCTGACCATGAATACCCAGTTTATCGAGTGCGTCCGAAACGCCGGCGGTATCGAGCCCGGCAAAAAGGGCAACCAATGACCGAACCTCTTCACGTTCGGAGGGGGAAAGGTGGCTCATAACAAAACTCCGGTAATAGGGGGGGCAACAAGGTTACTTAGGGTTAATGGCGTCGAACTCTTTATCGTGCATCACTTCGGCGACTGAACGCCCGGCACGCACGGCGTCAACCATGCCGGTCTGTCGGCGCACAATGCGTTCACCCAGCGCGAGGACCTCTTCTATCCGTGCGGCGCGAATAAAAACGGTTCCGCAACGATCGGCTATCACATAATCGTCCTGCTGTACCCTGACGCCAGCCAGGGTGACGGGAGTTCCGGCAGCCAATTGAACAACGCGGTTACGTGCGCTGATCATGGTGATCCCCCGGCCGTATACCGGATAGCCAATCGACTCGCTGCCCTCGATATCACGGCTGAGGCCATCAATCACCGAGCCTCGGATCCCTTTGGCAACGGATGCATTGGCGAGAATATCGCCCCAACAGGAAATGCCCTCTTGCCCGCCGGCGATGACCAAGATCCGATTGGCCGAGCCAATGGCATCAATCACCGGGGAAATGAGATGAACGGTCGGCTGGTTATCTGTCTTTGCACCGAGCTGAATGGTGCTGGCGCGGCCGACAATTTTTGGGCAATCCCATAATGGCCGTAGCCCATAAGTCGCACCCGGTAATTCAAGAAAATCCAGGGCATCGGAAACGGCGTTAGTGTCCAGCAACGCCAGGCGAGTAAGCAGGTGGTCATCAGTCATGCAGTAGGTTCCTCGGCAAAGTTTGGACGATAATTGCAGTGGGTTACTGATATGTAAATTACGATTAAACTATCTCCGTGATACGATTTAAGGAACAGCAAGACGATCATGGGAGGCCGGTAATGAGCGGAATCGACTTTAGGTTAATAAAACAACTTTGGCTGTTTCTGGCAGTTGCAGAAGAAGAGCACTTTGGGCGCGCCGCACAACGATTGGGAATGTCCCAACCGCCGCTGACGGAACAAATTAAAGTGTTGGAACACTCGCTGAAATTGCAGCTTTTCGATCGTTCACGACGCGGTACTCGCCTCAGCCCGGCGGGCGCTGCCTTGTTACCCGCCGTCAGGCAATTTGCCGGGCAACTTCAGCAGTTGGAAAGGGTGGTGCGCGAGGTGGCCGCCGGGCATTCCGGGGTGCTCAATATTGGCGCCATTACTTCAGCCATGCTGGAGACCATGCCGCCATTTCTCGACGAACTCCGCAAGCGCCATCCCAATCTGACGGTCTTTATCCGTGAAATAGACAGCGTAGACGCCATTCCTTACCTTGAGACTGGGGAACTGGACTTGGCCTTTGTACGACTTGAAGGTGAAATAGGCAGTGGGATTGCCACTCTGCCTTTAGCGGAAGATCGTCTCGCGGTCGCATTGCCGGCAGACCATCGGTTAGCTTCGCTTACTCGGATCAAATTCAATGCGTTAGAAGGCGAACAATGGGTTATGCCGGCGCGGCAGGTCAGCCCGGTTTACTTTGATATGTTGACATCCGCCTGTCGCACGCACGGTTTTGCCCCGCGCGTTTTGCATGAAGTCAGGTCGGTGACCTCGCAGATAGCCTATGTCAGTTGTGGGCAGGGGATTGCGTTGATCCCGGCTTCAATGCGTAAGCTGGTTCCAGAGAATGTGGTGATCCGTCCTTTGCGGGAGAAGTTAATGGTCGTGACCGCCGCGGTAGCGTGGAATACCCAACGTCACCACCCCATGGTTGATGTCGCCATTTCCTTGCTTAAAACGCATCAGGTTTCGCCCGGTGTTAAGGCCGTTTAAATATCCTTGTTTAAACGGCGCGATTGATTTATATAAAAACGCACGCGACCCAATAAAATTAAAGCAAACAATATCCGTGTCAGAAGGAATAATTAACGCCAAAGGAGAGCGAGCCGGTATTTGACTTATCCACCATTGGGCTGTCTTTAACGGTATTGGGCAGCGATTCGTAGCGCGCAGAGACAAAAGTATCCCAGCTTTTATTAATATGATAGCGCACGGCCAATTCCAGGTAAGGGGTCAAACTGTCGTCCGGGGTATAACTGGCCAACCCGCTTCGGCGCGATTCGCCAGCGTTGATGCCATAGTAATATTTATTTTGGTTTTTGCTGTCCCACCTAACGCCGGCTATCGGGGTGATTTCCCAGTCATTCAGGTGGATGGGGTACAGATAGGCCAGATCGCCCACCAGGCCGTTGCTATTGTTCAACACGTCAGCGGAAAGTGCCGTGCGAATGGCCCCCCAGGCGGCGCGATGGGTGTACTCAACGCCGGCCATTGCCGTTGAACGGCGCTTGTTCAGACGCTTCATTTGCTCATCGTCACTGTTGCCGGGTTTGAAATGCAACGGCGAATAATAACCCATCACATCCAGTTGATTCTGTTCGTCTTTCCACAGGTGATAGCCTCCTTTTAACCCGTGCAGATAAAAGTCTTCACCCTCATACCCAATGAGCGGCAGTGCGGTCAGGGTATTGTCCGTATCACGATAGGGGCTGATGCCACCTCCCGCAGCCGCGCCAAGCGACCATTCACCGGCGAACGCGCCTGAGGCATAGAAAAGAGGAAGAATCAAAAGCACGCGGCATGTCATTACGGGATAAAGGCTCATAAGGTCTACCTGAATATCAATATCCACGGAGTGTGGTACCCAGGGAATTTATAGCAACCAAGGCATAAAAAACTCATATTTCCATTTTTTTTACGCGAACTTGATTATTTTCTTACAAAGGTTCATCCCTTACCGCTGTGGCCATTTTTCGGTTGTCATTCCACAAGCGATTGGCGAAAAAGTTTAAGAGTGTCAGGTTTGTGAAAATAATGCGAAAGGACGGGGGCTTGCTTTGAATTATTTATAGGGCGAGCAGTCAGTGGGATATCTCTTTAAATGACAGTGCCGAGAATACTATGCCGATAAAAACGGATGTTCCGCATGGCCGTGGTAAAGGTTTTCCCACATTGATAAAGCCGACGCAGTATTTATGAACACTCGAGACATGCCAATCAAGATGAAGAAATCAATTGTTGCGATGCTATTCCTTAACAGCCTGTCGGCCTATGCCGCAGACGGCTTCCTGGTGAAAGATATCCACTTTGAAGGGCTCCAGCGCGTTGCGCCAGGCGCCGCTTTGCTGAGTATGCCGGTACGCGTTGGCGATACGCTGTCTGACGAAGATATCAGCAATACTATCCGCGCGTTGTTCACCACCGGGAACTTCGACGATGTGCAGGTTCTGCGTGACGATCATGTCCTGATTATTAAAGTCAAAGAGCGGCCGACGATTGCCGGTATCTCTTTCTCCGGCAATAAAACGGTGAAAGACGACATGCTAAAGCAAAACCTTGAGTCTTCGGGGGTGCGCGTGGGCGAGGCTCTAGATCGCACCAGGCTGTCTTCGATCGAGCAAGGCATGGAGGATTTTTACTACAGCGTGGGCAAATACAGCGCCCGCGTAAAAGCGGTGATCACGCCATTGCCGCGTAATCGCATCGATCTGAAGCTGGTGTTCACCGAAGGGGTGTCGGCCAAAATCCAGCAGATCAATGTGATCGGCAATCAGGCCTTCCGCACGGACGAACTGCTCGCCAACCTGCAACTGCGCGATGACGTGCCCTGGTGGAACCTGGCGAGCGATCGCAAGTACCAGAAACAGAAACTGGCCGGCGATCTTGAAACCTTGCGCAGTTTTTACCTCGATCGGGGTTATGCAAACGTCAAGATCGACTCAACCCAGGTGAGCCTGACTCCGGACAAAAAGGGCATTTATATCACCATCAACCTTACCGAAGGCAGCCAGTACTCGCTGTCCGGTACTTTGCTGAATGGCAATATGGCGGGGTATTTGCCGCAGATCGAAGCCTTGACGAATATCCAGCCGGGCGAGTTGTACAACGGCGCAAAAATCACGCGTATGGAAAATGACATCAAGCAGCTGCTGGGGCGTTACGGCTACGCTTTCCCGCAGGTAGGGATAGAGCCTGAAATCAATCAGAAAGCCAAGACAGTAAAACTGCACGTCAATGTCGATGCCGGCAAGCGTTACTCGGTGCGCAGGATCCGCTTTGAAGGTAACGGCACGTCGAAAGATTCCGTTTTACGGCGCGAGATGCGGCAAATGGAGGGGGCGTGGTTAGGTAACGATCGGGTAGAACAGGGCAAGCAACGCCTGAGTCGCACCGGCTTCTTCGAAACGGTGGAGACGGAGACCCAGCGAGTGCCGGGATCACCGGATCAGGTCGATGTTGTCTATAAGGTTAAAGAGCGCAATACGGGGTCCTTTAACTTTGGGCTCGGTTACGGCACGGATAGCGGGGCCAGTTTTCAAGTGGGCGTCAGCCAGGACAACTGGCTGGGCAGCGGGAATACCGTCAGTTTTAATGGCACCAAAAGCGACTCTCAGACCTATATCGAACTGTCGATGACTGACCCTTATTTTACGGTGGACGGCGTAAGTTTAGGCGGGAAGATCTCTTATAACGACTACGACGCGGAAGATGACGATCTCTCCGAATACACCATGAAAAGCCTGGGCATCGGCGGCAATCTTGGCTTCCCGATCGGCGAAAACAGCTCGCTTGGCCTTGGCCTCGACTATGCCAATACCCGTCTGAGCGGTATGGCACCGCAGGTGGCTATGTGGCGCTACCTCAATTCGGTCAATGTAAACCCCGGCATCACCACGCAAGACAACGATAACGATGCCCGTTTCACGGCCAATGATTTCTTTACGAGCGTGGGGTGGAATTACAACACCCTTGACCGCGGTTTCTTCCCGACAGACGGGACCAGCGCCAGCCTGAACGCCAAGATTACCGTGCCGGGGTCGACCAACAGTTACTACAAGGTGACGTTCAGCGCCAATCAGTATCTGCCCTTGAGTAGCGATAATAAATGGATAGTGATGGGGCGCACCAAAGCTGGCTATGCCGATGGTTTCGGCGGCCATGAGGTGCCGTTCTACGATAACTTTAATGCCGGCGGTTCCAGCAGCGTACGGGGTTTTTCTTCCAACAGTATCGGCCCTAAAGCGGCTTATTATCATTGCAGCGGGTCGGAGAGTGCCTACAGCGACTGCCCGGTCGACAAATCCGATGATGCCGTGGGCGGTAACGCCATGGCTATTGCCAGTACCGAGTTGATATTCCCGACGCCGTTCATTAATGACCGCTATGCCAATTCATTGCGCACTTCGCTGTTTGTCGATGCCGGTACGGTCTGGGATACCCATTGGCAGAATACCTCGCAAACGCTCGCGGCAGGGATCCCGGACTACGGTGACCCGAGCAATATCCGCGTTTCGGCCGGTATTGCATTGCAATGGCAATCGCCGTTGGGGCCGTTGTCCTTCTCCTATGCGTTCCCGATCAAAAAGTACGAAGGGGACAAGGCAGAGCAATTCCAGTTCAACATCGGTAAAACCTGGTAATCCCAAGGTAAAGCCTGCAAATTTCCTGTGGGCTTTATTTTCTGGTAATGGATTGATAATGAATAATAAAAACCAACCAACGGATGCAGGATTTTTTTGCTGACACCTTACAGCAAACCCGTACCTTTACCGTGCTCAACATCGATTAATTTCGTGATTGCTCATCATTTATTGCAGCGTAAAGGTGATTTTGTCCGCATTATTTTTCATTGTTATTCCGTTGTTATCGGAAAGGTGACTCAACTCTCTTTTTAATTGGCTGCCGAGATCTATTTTTTCATTGTTTTAGCTAAAACCTTTCAGCTAACGTTAAGGACAGCACCATGAAAAAGTTAATTACACTTTCGGCGGTTATCTCTTTGATTTCATGCGCAGTAAACGCGCAGACCATTGTATTGACCGACACGGAAAAAGGCATTGAACAAGGCAATTGGCAGACCGACAGCCAAAAGCTGAACATCACGGGGGCAGGCTTCAGCTTACAGCAACAGGTGCTGCACGGCGGAAAACAGGAAGGTTCCAAGGTGATCACCTTAAGCAGTGCCGGCCTGACGATTGCCCTGAGCCCGACTCGCGGCATGAACATTCTGAATGTGAAGGGGTCCGACGTCCGACTGGGCTGGGACTCACCGGTAACCGAGGTGGTCAACCCGGCTTACATCAATCTGGACAGCCGCAATGGCTTAGGGTGGCTGGACGGGTTTAATGAAATGATGGTGCGCTGCGGCTTTGAATGGACCGGGCACCCTGGCGTCGACAACGGCACGCTTTACACGCTGCATGGCCGCGCCGGCAACACGCCGGCCTCCAAAGTGGTGATCGAGATCGCCGAAAAAGCCCCGTACGAAGTCCGCATTCGCGGGTTGCTGAAAGAAAATACCTTCAAGAAAAGCAACCTGGAAACCTGGACCGAACTGCGCTATATCCCTGGTACACAATCGTTTTCAATCCACGATCGCGTGACTAATCGCGCCGATTACCCACGGGATTACGAAATCATTTACCACAGTAACTTCGGCAAACCGTTACTGGAAGAAGGTGCGGTATTCAGCGCCCCGATCAAGGAAATTTCGCCTTTTAACGACTACGCCAAAGCCGGCCTGAAAGACTGGGCAACTTACCAGGGCCCGACCAAAGGCTTTGATGAAATGGTGTTCAACATCCTGCCTTATGCGGATGCGCAAGGCAAAACGCTTGCCATGCTGCACAACCGGCGCGGGGATCGCGGCGTGGCGATAGGTTTTGATACCCACCAGTTGCCGCTGCTGACATTGTGGAAGAATACGGATACCGAACGCCAGGGGTACGTCACCGGCATCGAACCGGGGACCAACTATGCCTATCCGGTGAAAATCGAACGGGAGCAAGGGCGAATCAAACAGCTGCAGCCTGGCCAAAGTACCGACTTCGAGCTGACCTATACCTTGCTGAAAGATGCTGAACAGGTGAAAGTGTACCAGGACAAGATCAAGACGCTGCAGGGGAGCAATCAACCCAAACTGGTTGAGACGCCTATCGCGGTAGAATAGTCGTCAATGGGAACCGTACCGATCGCGGGCCAACTTTGTTGGCCCGTTTTGTTTTCTTGCGGCGCCGGTAATCGCTTAACGCTTGTGCCTGTCCGGGATAATCAAATCTCCGCGCAGCACGCAGGCGCCGAGCATATCCCGGGTTTTTTCCGTCAACCAACTGACGATACGCGCCGCCATGGCGTCCATGGAATATTCGATGGACGGGATCGCCGGAATGCCCGGCAAATGCAGCGAACCGGCCAGGCTAAAGACCATGATGTCGTCCGGTACGGATTTATTGAACGCCTGTAGCTGGGTAATCACTCGCTGCGCCTCCTGCTCGTCCGCCACCAGCAGCGCGTTGAAATTGAGCGTGGTGGCGTTATTGAGCAGCACCTGTACCGCAACGGAAGAGGTGGTCGAATCCATAAACACCAGGTTGCGATTGAACGGCAAAAAGTTGTTTTCCAGCGCGAGCTTATAACCCAGCAACACCTGATCGGCACAGCCGCCGGCATCCGGCTGGATCAAGGCTATTTGGCGTCTGCCCTGGCTAATCAGATAATTGCAGGCACTTTCGGCGGCGAAAGCGTGGTCGAACTGAATGCTGTTAGGCGTGTCGGCCTCAGCGCAATCGACCAGGATCACGTTGTCATGCGGGATGTTGAGCGGGAAACGGGCACCGATAATCAGCACGTCGTCGCACAACCCGCAGGTGAGTTCGTCCAGCGCGTTCATCACGCCCGCTTTGGTATTGGCGAAACGCAGCAGCAGATGCTTTTGATGCTGGCTGAGCTGTTTTTCCAGCGCATAAAGATAACCTGTGGTTTGGTTAATGTTCTCCTGCGCGCAGATAACCCCGATGCAGCCCGTCGATTGGCTAAGCAATGATTGCGCAATGACGTTGGGCCGGTAATTGAGCTCTTCCGCCGCCTGCAATACCGCGAGACGGCTGGCTTCCTTAACGCCGCGCGATCCACTCAACACCCGTGAGACTGTGGCTTTTGACACCCCAGCTAAACGTGATACATCGTTGATTGTTGACATCTTTCTCTCCTGACAGACCAAGCTGCAGCCTGTAAAAACCCATCCGGTAATGGCTCACATTATCGCCGCCAGCAGTATAACCGTTTTCCTTTTTTCATGGAAACCGATTTTCCACACCATGTCAAAACACCTCAAAACAAGACAAAAAAATGTGATGACAATCCAATAAAAATCCCTTGCAGTGGCTAGATTATGATGAGTATCACACTTCCACTCTCACCCGATGGAAAACGGTTTCCGTATGATATCCAATCACTCCCGCATTCAGGTTATTTACCCGTTGAGGAAGGTTGTCGATGTACAAAATCATGCTGTGTTGTTCCGCTGGGATGTCTACCAGCCTGCTGGTCAGGAAAATGGTGGAGGCGGCGAATGAAAGGGGGTTGCCGGTCGAGATCGACGCCTATGGGGTAGCCGAGTTCGATACGCAGTTTCCACGCTATCAGGTGGTGCTGCTGGGGCCGCAGGTAAAATATATGCTTAAAACACTGTCAGAAAAGGCTGCCGTCCAAGGCATACCCGTTCAGCCCATTGATCCGATGGACTACGGCATGCAGCGCGGTGAGAAGGTACTGGACTATGCTCTGTCGCTGATCGCAGCGGCGCACTAAAAAGGTGTTCCTATGAGTTCGTTATATCAGTCAATGATTGCCGTCATCGAGCAATCCATCACCCCGTTGGCCGGCCGCCTGGGGCAGCAGAAATATGTCATCGCCATCCGCGACGGTTTTACCGCTGCGTTGCCGTTTATGATTATTGGTTCGTTCATGCTGGTCTTCATCTTTCCGCCGTTCTCCGCCGATACCACGAACAGTTTTGCGCGTGGCTGGCTGGATTTTTCGCAGACTTACCGTGCGCAACTGATGTTGCCGTTCAACCTGAGTATGGGGGTGATGACTTTCTTTATCTCCGTGGGGATTGGCGCCAGCCTCGGGCGGCAGTTTAATCTCGATCCTGTAATGTCCGGCCTGCTGGCATTTATGGCCTTTTTGCTGGTGGCGGCCCCTTATGCAGACGGCAAAATATCCACCCAGTATCTCTCCGGGCAAGGGATTTTCACCGCTCTGATCACCGCCATTTACTCAACCCGCGTTTACGCCTGGCTCAAGCAGAACAATGTCACTATTCGGTTGCCGAAAGAGGTGCCTACCGGGGTTGCGCGTTCGTTTGAGATCCTGATCCCGGTCCTGGTGGTGATTGGTACGCTGCATCCGCTGAATCTGTTTATCGAAGCGCAAACCGGCATGATCCTGCCGCAGGCGATTATGCATCTGCTGGAACCGCTGGTGTCCGCCTCGGATTCGCTGCCTGCCATTTTGCTGTCGGTATTGCTGTGCCAGATTTTCTGGTTCGCCGGTATCCACGGTGCGCTGATCGTCACCGGCATCATGAACCCGTTCTGGATGGCGAACTTGTCGGTAAATCAGGCGGCGCTGGCGGCGGGGACGGCATTGCCACACGTTTATTTACAAGGTTTCTGGGATCACTATCTGCTGATTGGCGGCGTCGGCTCGACCTTACCGCTGGCGTTCCTGCTGTTGCGCAGCCGCGTTGCGCACCTGCGCACTATCGGCAAAATGGGCGTAGTGCCGAGCTTCTTTAACATCAATGAACCGATCCTGTTTGGTGCGCCGATCATCATGAACCCGATGTTGTTCATTCCGTTCGTCTGCGTTCCCATGGTCAACGCCGTACTGGCCTATACCGCGACACGTTTGGGATGGCTGGCGCAGGTGGTATCGCTCACGCCGTGGACCACGCCGGCACCCATCGGCGCCTCTTGGGCGGCAAACTGGGCGTTCAGCCCGGTAGTGATGTGCGTTATCTGTATGGTGATGTCCGCCCTGATGTACTTGCCGTTCCTGCGTGCCTACGAGCGCTCTTTAATGAAAACCGAAGAGCAAAAAGCGCAGAGCGGTGCACCGCTGGCCGGAACTGTCAGCAACAACTGATATTTATGGAGAAGCGAAGCATGAAATACGTATTTCCCGAAGACTTCTGGTGGGGCAGCGCCAGCTCTGCGCTGCAAACCGAAGGGGACAGCCGGCAGGGCGGTAAAAGCCCGACAATTTGGGACACCTGGTACGCCAATCAACCCTGGCGCTTTCATCAGCAGGTGGGGCCGCAGGAGACATCGACCTTTTACCGGAACTGGCGCCAGGATATCGCGCTGCTGAAACAGCTCAACCATAACAGTTTTCGTACCTCTTTGAGTTGGTCGCGGCTGATCCCGGACGGAACGGGCGAGGTGAATCCGCAAGCGGTGGCGTTTTATAACAACGTGATTGATGAGCTGCTGGCGCAGGGCATCAAGCCGTTTATTACGCTGTTCCACTTCGATATGCCGATGGCGATGCAGGAGAAGGGCGGCTGGGAAAACCGTGACGTGGTCGCGGCCTTTAGCCACTATGCGCAGGTCTGCTTTGAGCTGTTTGGCGACCGGGTGATGCATTGGTTCACCTTCAACGAGCCGATTGTGCCGGTCGAAGGCGGCTACCTGTATGATTTCCACTACCCCAACGTGGTCGACTTTAAGCGGGCGGCGACGGTGGCATACCACACGGTGCTGGCGCATGCGTCGGCGGTGCGGGCGTTTCGCGCCGGGCTTTACGCCGGAGAGGTCGGTATCGTGCTGAACCTGACGCCGTCTTACCCGCGTTCGCAAAATCCGGCGGATGTCAGTGCCGCGCACCACGCCGACCTGCTGTTTAACCGCAGTTTCCTCGATCCGGTGCTGCGTGGCGAATATCCGGCCGATCTGGTGGCATTGCTGAAAACCTGGGATCAGCTTCCGGCCTGCCAACCCGGCGATCGGGCGCTGATCGCCGAAGGAAAGATTGACCTGCTCGGTGTTAATTATTATCAGCCACGACGCGTGAAATGCCGTGACAGCGCCGTAAACCCACTGGCGCCCTTTATGCCTGAATGGTTATTCGAAAACTACGAAATGCCCGGCAGAAAAATGAACCCTTATCGCGGATGGGAAATTTACGAACCGGGTATTTATGACATTCTGACCAATTTACGCGTTAACTATGACAATCCGCGCTGTTTTATTTCCGAAAACGGCATGGGTGTGGAAAACGAACAACGCTTTACTGAAAACGGCCAAATCAACGATCGCTATCGTATTGAATTTGTCTCTGAACACCTTAAATGGCTGCATAAAGGCATTAGTGAGGGCAGCAATTGCCTCGGCTATCACATGTGGACGTTTATTGATAACTGGTCATGGTGCAACGGATATAAAAATCGCTACGGCCTGGTGCAATTGGATTTGGCCAGCCAGCAACGTACCGTCAAGAAAAGCGGAGAGTGGTTTGCCGCTACCGCCGCAGACAATGGGTTTAACGAACAGGAGACAAATGATGATTGAATTGGAAGACGCGGTCATGGAGATTATCGTCAACGCCGGCCAGTCGCGCAGCCTGTGCTTTGAGGCGCTGCGCGCCGCGCGGGAAGGCAACATCGGCGAAGCCAAAGCGCTGTTGCAGCAGGCCGATGGCTTTTCGCGCCAGGCGCATCAGATGCAAACCAAACTGATCGAACAAGATGCCGGTGAAGCCCGGCAGCCAATGACCTTAATTATGGTACACGCACAGGATCATTTAATGACGTCTTTACTGGCGCGTGAATTATCGGAAGAGATTATTCATCTTTACCAACGCTAATAACACATTATTCATTCCAATAAGGGGAAATAATCACGAAAATTATTTAACTGTTCTGTACCCATGAAAATAATAAAGAATCAGCTTGTTTTGGTGATAGCACGGTTTTTTAAAACCAGAACAGGATGGCTGTTATCTAAAAATAAACCAGCCCACACCCTATCATTAAAGCTGCCTGCAGGCGGCTTATAGGATCACGTGTGTACAATTGAGATAACCATGAAAATATATAATAAATTGCCAATAGCGCTGGCGGTAATGGCCGCGCTTTGCTCTGGATCCGTATTCGCTCAAGAATTTACGCAAGAACAAATCGATGCCATCGTGGCAAAAGCGGTAGATAAAGCCCTGGCGCAACGGCAGGCGAAAATAGATGCCGCCGTAAACAAAAAGGCCGATGTGATTACCGAGCCGCAAAGCACCGCCCAGTCACCGGATATGGCGATCCCGTTTGGCGTCAAATTTTCCGGTTACGCCCGCTATGGCGCGCAGTTCCAGGGCGGCGATCAGAAATTCGTCGGCGTTGACGGTTCCTATAACGGCGCGTCCGCGCTGGGCCGTTTGGGCAACGAAGGCAATGGCGGCGAATTCCAGCTATCTAAAGCGTTCAAAGGCGATAACGGCGCAATCTGGGATATCAATGTGATGATCGACCATTGGGGCGATGAGGTGAACCTCAAGAAAGCCTACGCCGGCGTCACCAATATTCTGGCCTCCAATCCGAATGCCTATCTGTGGGCCGGCCGCGATTTTCATCAGCGTCCGCAACAGGGCATCAACGACTATTTCTGGATGAATCACGACGGTCAGGGCGCCGGGGTAAAGAACTTTGATATCGGCGGCGTGCAGTTTGACGTCGCCGCCGTCGCTGCCGTGGAGTCTTGTGATCCGAGAGTGGCGGAAGACGAAGCCAACCCGTCGCGTATCACTTGTACCGGTGGCTCAGGCACTGGCGATAAAGGCAACTACGCGCTGACCTCAAAAATTCACGGCATGAAGGTTGGCCCGTTGGATTTGGAACTTTACGCCAACTACGGCTTTGACTCGAAAGCCGTGGAAAGCGATGACCGCCTGAAGGCCTGGCAGGGCGGCGTGGTGCTGAGCCATACCGGCGACAAAGGCGTGAATAAGGTCATCGCCCGTTACTCCAACAATGCGGATAACAGCGTCTACAACAAAACGGACGAGTTGACGGCGGTCTACGCCAGCTTCGAGGGGAACTACAAGTTTACCCAGCAGGCGCAGGTGGAATACCTGCTCGCCTTCCATGATTACTCCAACGACGCCGACGGTGCTGATAATCGCCGCAACTACGGTGCGATTGTACGGCCGATGTATTGGTGGAACGACGTGCATTCAACCTGGCTGGAGGCCGGTTACCAGCGGGTTGACTACGATCAGGGCGGCGATAACCACGGCTGGAAACTCACGCTGTCGCAGAATATTTCGATTGCGATGGGGCCGGAGTTCCGCCCTATGCTGCGCTTCTACGTCACCGGCGGTGAAGTGGATAACAAACATACCGCACGCGTGAATGGCACCGACGACGATACCCAACTGGATTCGTTCAACGTCGGCGCAATGTGGGAAGCCTGGTTCTGATAAAAGACCCGCGGGGTGGCTGCAGAGGTAGCCACCCCCGTTGCCCCGTCTATTTGTTGTCGATAAGCAGCAAGTTTCGTTGAATGAAATCGTCAATGTCTTCTTCCGCTTGTTTCAACGCTTGCGCAGAAGGCAGGGTAAAAAGATGTTCACCGTAACCAAACAGCATGGCGTCCAGTTGCCGCGCTACGCGTTGCGGGTCAACGTGGCGAAACGTTTTTTCCTCGATGCCTGATTCGATGATATGAGTCAGCACCTGATGCCACTCGGCTAAAAAAGACTGCATCAGATCCGAATAGGCTTCGTTATGTGTGGACAGCAGCCATAAGGAACCATACAGCTTCCTGGTAGGGTCCGGCGTTTCGGATATCATGCCATCAATAAATTCTTGCAGTTTCTGAGCGGCGGGTAAGGGCGCAATGAGAGTGCGAAATTCTTCCAGTTCGCGGTGCATGAAGTTTGTTAAGGCTTCAAGGCACAGGGATTGCCAGTCTTTAAAATAGTGATAAATATGACTGCGAGAGATGCCTACGTACTCGGTAAGCTCGCGGGTGGTGACTTTCTCAATGCCTTTTTCTATAAACAGTTCTACAACGCCATGCAGAATTTTGTCTCTCATCAGCTCAGACTTGCCTTTCATCTCTTTCCTCCCATTGACTTTGAGCAATCGCTCAAATAGCATGACTTTATTGTTTTGAGCAACCGCTCTAATTTTAATTTTAACAGAAACAACCACAATGAACAGTCAAAACATTACGGCACCGCCCGTGGCTGGCAGCGCGTCCAACACGTTGAAATCACTCGCAAGGCGCCATCGAAAAAAGTTGTTCTTTACCTTCCTGCTGGTGGTCGCGGAGAACGTCACGTATCTGCTGTATCCGATGCTGGCCGGCATTTCCATTAATGCCATTTTGTCGGGGCAGATGTTAAACGCGATGCTGTATGGCGTGATGATCTTATTCATGTGGTGCCTTGGCGCTGCACGCCGAAGCGTGGATACGCGTACCTTTGCCAGAATTTATGCCGCGTTGGCGGTATCTGTGGTCATGACGCAACGCAAAAACAGGCTCAACCCTTCAACCGTGGCCGCGCGCGTAGCCTTATCGAGAGAGTTCGTCGATTTCTTCGAGTTGCATTTGCCTACGCTCATCACGTCGCTGGCCGCCATGCTGGGGGCCGCGGTGATGTTGCTGGTCATTGAATTCTGGGCGGGTGTCGCTTGTCTGGTCATACTGGCCTTTCTGGCCTGTTTCCTTTCCCGTTATGCCCATAAAAACGAAGCGCTGTACAACAAGCTTAATAACCGCCTTGAAAAAGAGGTGGATTTCGTTAATAAGGCCACCGTGCTTTCTCTGGAGAGGCATTATTTGACGCTTGCCACATTGCGCATACGGCTCTCCGATCGCGAAGCGTTGGGGTATTTGTCGATTGGTGCGCTGGTTGCCCTGCTGTTTAGCCTGACCATTGCATGGATGACTCAGTCGGCGGGTATCACTGCCGGCCATATTTACTCGGTAATGACGTATATGTGGATGTTTGCCACAAGCCTTGATGACGGCCCGCAGCTATTGGAAAAATACTCAGAACTTAAAGACATTGGTAAGCGGGTGAGCACCGAGACCGGAGAGGGAGGTTAGCGCTGTTCGGTTTTTTAACTATGCATGAAGAATGTATGCCGGGCCTCTAAATCGTTTTTAAATCAATACGGGTATCATTAAATGTCCCAGTTCTTTATTGAACGGCCTGTTTTTGCCTGGGTGATAGCGCTATTCATTATTCTTGGCGGTATTTTGGCCATTCCCCAATTGCCGGTGGCCCAATATCCGGCCGTTGCACCGCCCAGCGTGTCGATAACCGCTACCTATCCCGGCGCTACGCCGGAGACGATGAACACCTCAGTGATCTCCCTTCTTGAGCGCGAAATATCGGGGGTCGATAACCTGCTTTATTTTGAGTCGTCCAGCGACACCTCGGGGATTGCGTCCATTACGGTGACGTTTAAACCCGGCACGGACATCAAACTCGCCCAGGTGGATATTCAGAACCAAATAAACGTGGTTGAACCTCGCCTCCCGCAAGTGGTGCGCCAAAATGGCGTGAACGTTGAGGCCGCGAACTCGGGCTTTCTGATGATGGTGGGGTTGAAGTCACCTTCCAGGCAATATCAGGAAGCCGATCTGAGCGACTATTTTGCCCGTAATGTCACCGATGAGCTGCGTCGGGTGCCTGGGGTCGGTAAAGTCCAGTTATTTGGGGCAGAGAAGGCCATGCGTATCTGGCTGGATCCCGTCAAAATGTTCACTTATAAGCTGTCGGTTAATGATGTGATCACCGCGCTTAGCCAACAAAACCTTTTTGTTTCGCCGGGCAGCATTGGCGATGAGCCGGCGGCAAGCGGGCAGCGGGTGACTTATCCGCTTACGGTGAAAGGACAACTCTCTTCTCTGGCGGAATTTCGCAATATTACGATTAAAGCGAACGGCAATGGCTCGCGCTTAACGCTGGCGGATGTCGCTCGAGTGGAGTCCGGTCTGCAAAGCTATGCATTTGCGATCCGTGAGAATGGCTTGCCCGCGACGGCGGCTGCGATCCAGCTTGCCCCTGGCGCGAACGCCATCAGTACGGCAGAAGGGATCCATGCGCGGCTTGCCGATCTCTCGGTAAACCTGCCGCAGGGGATGACGTTTTCTGTTCCTTTCGATACGGCGCCGTTTGTCAAACTGTCGATCGAGAAAGTCGTCCAGACCTTCATTGAAGCGATGGTGCTGGTCTTCCTGGTGATGCTGCTTTTTCTGCACAAAATACGTTGCACTCTTATTCCCGCCATTGTGGCGCCGGTGGCGTTGTTGGGCACATTCACCATCATGCTGTTCAGCGGTTTTTCCATTAATGTCCTGACAATGTTCGGCATGGTGCTGGCTATCGGCATTATTGTAGATGATGCGATCGTGGTCGTGGAGAATGTGGAACGCCTGATGGAAGAAAAGGCGTTGTCGCCGAAACAGGCTACACGCGAGGCAATGAAGGAGATTACCCCCGCAATTATCGGCATTACCCTGGTGTTGACTGCCGTATTTATCCCTATGGGTTTTGCCAGTGGCTCGGTCGGCGTCATTTACCGACAGTTTACGCTCTCGATGGCCGTGTCCATTCTGTTTTCAGCCTTTTTGGCCCTGACGCTGACGCCGGCCCTCTGCGCGTCCTTATTGAAACCGCATACCCAAAAAGAAGGCCCCGGTGGCAAATTTTCACGCGGATTCAATCGCTATTTTAACGCCTTAGCCGTTCGTTATCAGTCAGGACTGGGATATGTGTTAAAGCGTACCGGGAGAACGATACTGCTTTATGTCGCGATTTGCGGCGCACTGCTGGTGGCCTTGCAAAATCTGCCTTCATCATTTTTGCCGGAGGAGGATCAGGGCTATTTCATGTCATCGATTCAATTGCCTTCAGATGCCACTATGGCGCGGACGCGCGAAGTGGTGGAGCGCTTCGAAGCTACCATAGCGACGCGTCCGGTTGTCGCGAACAATATCTCGATCCTCGGTTTTGGCTTTTCGGGGTCGGGCCCCAATACGGCGCTGGCGTTTACCACGTTAAAAGACTGGCAGTATCGAAACGGCCAGACCGCTCAGGACGAAGCCGATTTTGTTCAGACAGCCTTAAGCAGCATACCGGACGCCACCACCCTAAGCCTGTTGCCACCGGCCATTTCTGATATGGGGACCTCATCGGGGTTCACGCTGTATATTGAAGATCGTGCCGGAACAGGTTATTCCGCGTTGAGGCAGGCGACGGAAAAGCTTGTCGAGCTTGCCAATCAAAGTTGGGTATTAATGGATGTTTACATTGATGGCTTAGCGGAGGGTATCAGTGTTTCACTGAATGTCGACAGGGAAAAAGCGGAAGCCTTCGGCGTTTCATTTGACGATATTAGCCAGGCGATCTCCGCCGCTTCGGGTTCTTATTATGTGAATGACTATACGGACAACGGCCGTGTTCAGCAGGTTATCGTCCAGGCCGATACTGCTTACAGAATGCAGTTAACGGATTTACTGAAGGTTTCCGTCAAAAACAAAACGGGCGAAATGGTGCCGCTTTCCGCTTTCGTTACTGCTGCCTGGGCTCAGACACCACGCCAATTAAACCGATATCAGGGGTATCCTGCGTTAAAGGTGACGGGCAGCGCTGCGCCTGGCGAGTCCAGCGGTGCCGCCATGGCGGAAATGGAGCGGTTGGCGAGCGAATTGCCGCAGGGCTTTAAAGCCGAATGGGCCGGCAGTTCGTTGCAGGAAAAAGAATCCACCGCTCAGCTCCCCATGCTTATTTTGCTCTCTATCCTGGTCGTATTTATGGTGCTGGCCGCGCTTTATGAAAGCTGGTCAACGCCTTTGGCGGTGATGTTGGTCGTGCCATTGGGCCTGGCAGGGGCGGTATGCGCGGTCATCGTGGCGGACATGTCGAATGATGTCTTTTTTAGAGTGGGGATGATCACCATCATCGGACTTTCTACCAAAAATGCCATTTTGATCGTCGAGTTCGCCCGGCAGTTGCGTGCTCAGGGTATGGATATCATTGCCGCGACATTGCTGGCGGCCAAACAACGGCTGCGGCCAATTATGATGACTTCACTGGCCTTCACGCTGGGCGTCGTGCCGTTGATGCTCGCGACCGGTGCCAGCGACAAGACCCAACACGCCATTGGCACAGGCGTCTTTGGCGGCATGATCAGCGGGACGTTGTTGGCGATATTCTTTGTGCCGGTGTTTTATATTTCCGTCATGCGTCTGTTTGAAAAAAAGTAAATGCGTATACCCTGCAGCGGAAATGGCCCGGTGCAGGGTAATGGCGCATGATGACAAACTGCGGCTGCCGCCTTGGCCAGAGAAGAAACGCGCCGGCCGATAACTTTCAAGCATTTCCAGCGATTTACCGGTGACCAACTCCTCACTTATCATTCTCCCCAAGGTGGCTGCGCAGGTCACTGCCGGATGCATCACCGCCACGTAAACGCCTGTTGCATCCCCCATGAATCCGATGACCGGGCATCCATCTTCCGGCACAGGCCGCAGCCCTACCGATTGGCTAAGCAATTGCGCCGACTCTGTGCCTTTTAAGGCGACTTTCATCGCCGTGAGCGTGTCAGAGGCGACTCCATCCATTCCGCCGGTTGCCGGATAATCTTCCACGGCTAAAATATCCCCGTTGCGGGTATGGCGAACCTCTATGTCATGGCCTGAAATCAGGGTGTTAACTACGTGGCCTGTCGCGCCGTACCGCAATAAAATGGCCGGCGAGGCCATGATCGGCAGCGGGGTACCCATGGCATCGAGCAGGGGCGATATACCTGTTCCGCACGCCAGGATGAGGCAATCCGCCTTCAATACGCCCTCTGACGTCTCGATGCCGGTAATTTTGCTTCCTGCTCGGGTAAACCCGATTACCGCCGTCTGGGTTTTGAGCGTGGCCCCGAGACTACAGGCTTTATCCAGCAGGACACGAGTGGCGTCTATGGGATCGACAGCCCCATCTTGCTGCGCATAATAAGCCCGTTGCGGCGGGTTATTCAGCGCGGGTTCAAGTTGGGATATGCCCGGTTGCCGAAGCAAGCTATCGTCGGCCTGGCTCTCCAGTGAAAAATCGTCGTAACTGAGCGCTCCCGTCCAGTTCACCCAGAGTTCCGGTATCTCTTTTTCCAACCGATGCCAGTCCGCCACCGAGGCGCGACGAAGAAGGGCATCTGGCGCATCATCACTCACCGTAGTGTGTATCCAGCCAAAAGAGCTGCCGGTGGCCCCAGCAGCCGGGTGATCTTTATCGATAACGGTCACTTTTATCCCGCGGCTGGCCAGGTGATAAGCTATCGAAGCACCCATAATTCCCGCACCTACAACAATCATGTGTTTTTCTGTGGCACACATACCGAATCCCTCGTGTCACTGTCCGTTCAATAAAGAATTTTGCCAGCTATCATTCCGGGAGCACCATCTGGATTGCGCGAGTGCCAATCTCGGCCCCAGTGACGGTATCAATGGCTATAGCGTTGACTTCAGTTCCCGCCTCGGCATCCAGCAGACGGAGCAGCTTGCCTTCGCCGCGGTGCTTTTTACCCCAGGCGCCAATCATGATAAGCACCGGCAGAAAGTCGCGGCCAGCCTCGGTCAAAATATACTCTTCGCGCAGCGGACGCTCTGAATACTGCCGCTTCTCAAGCAGATTCTCTTCGGTCAACATCGCCAGCCGTTTGGTCAGCATGGTGGGGGCAATCCCCAGGCTTTTGCGGAACTGGTCAAAGCGCGTCATCCCGGAGTTGGCATCACGCAGGATCAGCATTGTCCAGGCATCGCCGAGAAAAGCGACGCTGCGGGCGATAGGGCAGATGTTTTCAGAATAGGAATTTGTGCTCATAATTTTCACCTCACTAACTACTGAAACGATACTATCACGCAGGCTTGTCTCAGCCGACTCCTTTTTAACTATCATTTTAGTATTGACTAACTACTAAAACGATACTAACTTAAAGCGGGTCATCACTGCGACCTGGCGGTGCCGGTACGTGCCAGCGGCATATTTATCCATCACTGATATCTCTATTGCACTGCGGAATGTGAAACCACACCGCCTTTTGGAAAAGCTCATTATGAAAAAGACCGTCTTAATTACAGGTGCATCATCGGGTTTTGGACTGATGCTCGCCAACAGCCTTCACCAGCAGGGGTTTACCGTTATCGGCACCAGTCGCGAACCGGAAAAATACGCGGCTAAAGTCCCGTTCAGGTTGTTGAAATTGAATATTGACGACGACAGCTCAATTACTTCGTTTGTTTACGAATTATTCCAGTTCACTAAACAGTTGGATGTGCTAATTAATAATGCCGGTTATATGGTGACCGGCCTTGCCGAAGAAACGCCGATTGAACTGGGCAGACAACAATTTGAAACCAACTTCTGGGGCACGGTTAAGCTGACCAATGCCTTGCTGCCTTATTTCAGGGCGCAAAAGCAGGGGCAAATCATTACGGTCAGTTCTATTGTTGGCCTGATCGGCCCACCAAACCTGTCTTATTACACGGCTTCCAAACACGCCGTTCAGGGTTATTTCAAATCCCTGCGCTTCGAGCTGGATCAATTCAATATCAACGTCAGCATGGTCGAGCCGATGTGGTTTAAAACCAACCTGGCCCACAATGCCGTTTCCGCGCAAGGCCGTAACATTGCCGACTACAACACCTATCGCAAGCAGGCCATGGCCGCAACGCAGAAGGGCATTGATGAAGCCGAAGCGCCTGATGCGGTGATCAAAACCATTTCCGGCCTGATAACGGCGAAGAAACCGAAATTCAGCAACCCTGTGGGGAAAATGAGCAGAATAATCCTGTTCCTTCAGCACCACATGCCAAAAATCTTTGAAGGTGAAATTCTGAAAAGCGTGAAGTCTGCATAACAGAAATAATGTCTGCGACGTTTAAATGACTTCAATGAGGGACTGACCATGAAATATTACTTGTGCAAATTTATACCGCCGCGAGCTAATTTCCTGACTACGATGTCTGCCGACGAACAAAAATGGATGCAGCAGCACGGTGACTTTCTAAACGAGCTGCTTGCCCAAGGCCTGATCGTGGCTCATGGCCCGGTGATTGATGAAAAGGGTGGCTATGGCGTCTCGCTCTACCAAATTGCCGATGAACAGGATATCGCTGCCATTACAGCGGAAGACCCCATTGTGAAGAATGGTGTCGGCCACTACGAACATTACTCCATGTTGCATTTGAAAGCCCGCGGTTAACCTCAGCCGGCGAAACGTTATCGCCCGTGAGAGGGAGTTATCCCGTGACCAGACCTCGAAGGGTAAAGATTGCTCTTCGAGACCTGGAGCCGACAGCTGAAAATTATCGGCTCCACCCCTATCTGGCAACTGCATCGGGGCAATTGTGCGCCAGTGTTAGTGCCGCCAAATTGTTCTCAATCCAGTCCGCTAAATCCCGAACTTTGGCCGCAGCTTCTTTTCCAAGTGGCGTGAGCGTGTATTCCACGCGTAGCGGGACGATGTTGTAGTCATAGCGGTTAATCATGCCGTCTTTCTCTAATAACTGCAGAGTTTGAGCCAGCATTCGCTCACTGACTCCCCCGATCCTGCGGCGAATTTCACTGAACCTCAGTGTTCCGGGCAGCAACGCGATCAGAATAAGTACCCCCCAACGGCTGGTAAGATGGCTCAAGATTTCGCGTGAAGGACAGGCCGCGACCATTACATCGCCACGCAACATTTTTTCGGATAAAGGTTCAATCAAGGGGTTTGTCATAACGCCTCTTTGGACAGGTGAAATAATGCCTTACTTACTTTTTTGTACGTACTTACTATAAATTAGTGCATGGTCTATAGTCGAGTTGTGATTAACCTGCACAATCAAATTTCAAGGAGTTTTGCCATGACTATTGCCATCACCGGTGCCACAGGCCAGTTAGGCCGTATCGTTATTGATAAGCTTAAACAGAAAGTGGCGGCCAGCGACATCGTTGCTTTGGTACGCACCCCGGAAAAAGCGCAATCGCTTGGGGTTAGCGCGCGTGCTGCCGACTATGCGCAACCGGACACGCTCGACGCAGCGCTGGCCGGCATCGACAGTCTTTTGTTGATCTCTTCGAGTGAAGTCGGTCAACGTACCGTCCAGCACGCCAATGTGATCGCCGCCGCGAAGAAGGCGGGCGTGAAGCACATTGTCTACACAAGCCTGCTCCACGCGGACGTCTCGCCTCTGAACCTGGCCGGCGAACATATGGCAACTGAGACCGCGATTAAGGCCTCTGGCCTTTCCTACACGATCATGCGCAACGGTTGGTACACTGAGAACTACACTGGCTCCGTCGGCGCAGCACTGGCCAATGGTGCCTTTATGGGAAGCGCAGGTGAAGGCCGGATTTCATCGGCCAGCCGTGAAGATTTCGCAGAAGCGGCAGTGGCGATTTTGAGCAGTGCCGGCCACGTGAATGTGACCTACGAATTAGCCGGCGACACGGCATGGACACTGAAAGATCTGGCAGATGAGGTATCCCGCCAGACGGGCAAGGACATCGCCTACCTTCACCCCAGACAATATTTGAGCCTATTGGCATAGCCGCAGCTTTGCTGGGAGCGGGGTGCATGGCAACCGGCGTCTGGTTAACACGCCGCTGGCAGATAAACATGCCGGTAATGGCGTTGACTGGTTGGCAACTGGTGTTGGGCGGAATGATGTTAGCACCCGCGGCGTGGCTTTTAGACGCACCTTTACCCACACTGACCGCTTCACAATATGCCGCTTACACCTATTTGAGCCTTGCCGGCGCGTTTGTGGCTTACGGCTTGTGGTTCCGTGGCATCACCCGTCTTCCTGGTGTTGCGGTGGCTTCATTGGGATTACTCAGCCCGTTAACTGCCGTTTTGCTCGGCTGGATCATGCTTTCTCAGACCCTCAGCAGCGCGGCTCTCTTTGGATTCATCATAGTGCTGATTAGCGTGCTGGTTGTACAGCGCTCGTCAGTTCGCGCTAATTAAAACCATCAACTCTTCATTTAAACAGGATATCAGACAATGAGTTACCCCTGATGATAGTTGCAGTGGGATACCCGGAAGATGACTGTTTGACGCAAAAAATCCGCCGGCCGCTTAGCGAAGTACTGTCTTTCGTTTAAGTGTTGCAATGTACGCTGATAAAGATCTTTGCCAGATTTTCTCTATTTTTATCAACGTTCTGAAAGAGATCTAGCAACAACCATTTGCGGCTCGTGGCAGCTCAGGTCAGCCAATGACAGTGGCCAGTAAGGATCGCGTTATGGACTAGGGGGGCCAACAATGGCATTTAGTGACAATGTCACTAAGTTATGTTAAATGGCAGGCTAGATAACCAAGTGAATGACGCGGATGATATTCTGGTATTTCACCTGAACACGTTGAAATCGCCCCTGAGGCTTTTGGCATGCTTTATGAGGAGAAGCTGGCCAGAAGTAGTCAGAATTCTGCGAGCTACGGCGAAAAACCCAGGGCATTAAAGAATGCCAATAGTTACAGTGAGGAAGTGCTGAGGTATCGGCTGATTTAGGGGGAATTAACGGTGCGTTTTGGCGAAATCTGCAAGGTTATGGCAGCCAGTTAATTTCAGATTTCACGTAGCGCGATCAAAAAAGAAGGGCCTTTTGACCGATTCCACCGGTTTCTTGCCCGTGCTTCAATCACTGGAAGGCCCAGATCCATCTGCAGGCGACGCGGCGACGCGTAACAATGCAAATATCGTCGACGAATTACTGCATGACGATTTTGAAGAAACCAGGTGCTTGGACAACGCTATGACAAAAACGGTAAACAGTTGCCGCGCTGGAAAATGGAAACTGACCATCCGCAGGGTCAGCTAACGATGATTGCCGGGAGCATTGCTGAGATATAAAGTTTTCAGCTTGATGCAGACGGCAAGGTGGCTCGTCGCATAGCGCGTTCGTCAATCTGGTTGTGTTGTCTTCATTAGAAAGCGGTGGTTATTGGCAAACGCTTTTTCATCAGGACACGGCGATCGATGAGTGAGACCGGGATGTTTAAACCGGGATGTGCCTAAGCAAATTCTGCGAAAGAAGCCGGCAAAGACTGAAGGTGAGGAGAGTTAGAGTCTAAAGGAATAGCCCGGTGCGTATCCATTGACGCTATTTAACATAATATACATTATGCGCACCTAGATAAGGATACGTAGATTCTGAGGTTTTGGCCTTTGTCATGACCTTATCCGCATCTCGCCTCAGATTGTGCTTTGCGCTAGCCATACTGTTCTTCCTCCGCATTCAGGATCTTCGAAAACCATCTTCACAACGCGAAAGCCATTTTCATGCAGCAACTGCCGATACTCTGCCGGCGCCAGGCTCGAATGATACAATGGCTCGCCTTCAAATGTGCCAATCGCTTCGCCATCACTTGTGCCACTGGTAAACATCAATGCTGCTTTGCTGCCAGCATGCTTGCGGAAAACGCTGAACATCTGACGTTGGTCATTACGAGTAAGATGAAAAAAACTGTCCCAGGCAATCAGCCCACCAAAAGTTTCATCCAGTGCCAATGCTCGCATGTCTGCCACTCGCCACTGCTGATGCGGAAATGTCTTCAAGCATGAGTCGATCATTGATCCTGAGCTATCAATCCCCAGTACGCCAAAACCTTGTCGAATGAAATATTCGGCGATCGGCGTTCCATTACCGCAACCGATATCCAGGAGCCTTGCATTTGTCGGTACCAGATTCAGGAATCTGTCCAGCCAAGGCCGCTCAAACAGATCCGTTGTCCGCAACCTTTTCCAGGCTTCGGCATGCTGTTCGTATAAAGTGATGATCTTCGCGGCCGCAGAATGTGTCATTTGCTCTCTTCTTTTTGATCGCGCTACGTGAAATCTGAGAAATATTGGCATACTTGGGCTTACAGAATGCGTCAATAACACGTCACTTTTTGCTCTTTCAGCCATTTTTGGCCTGCAGATTTCACCAAAATACGTCGTTTAGATGCTGAAAATTAACACGCATGGCCCACGTTAAGTGACATTGTCACCTGAAATCACCTGCGTAAGCGACGGTTCTGCCAGGAAATGTGCCGACAGATTATCAATAACCAACTGGACCGTTGCGGCAATGGCCTCGGGAGATCGCCCGGCGATATGCGGCGTTAAAATAACGTTGGTTAACCGTGCAAGCTCCGGCGGTACGGCAGGTTCGCCCTCTACCACATCAAGAGCCGCGCCGGCGATGCGTTGACGTTGCAGGGCGTTGATAAGTGCCGGGGTATCCACCACGCTACCGCGCGCAATGTTGATCAGAAAGCCGTTTGGGCCCAGAGCATCAAGCACCTCCGCGTTAACAATGTGGCTGGTTTGCCCGCCGCCAGGGGTTGCGATCACCATAAAATCGGCCCATTCGGCTAAGGCAACCGGGCTTGCACAATAGCGATAAGGCGTGTCGTTACGTGGTTGGCGGTTGTGGTAAGCCACGTGCATCTCAAAGCCCCTGGCCCCGCGTTGGGCAATCTGCATGCCGATATTACCGAGACCGAGGATCCCCAGTTTTTTGCCGAAAACCATCGGGCGCGGTTGCCGTGCTTGCTTCCATTCCCCCCGGCGAACGGCCGCATCGGCCTGCGGGATCCCGCGGGCAATGGCCATCAGCAGCGTTAACGCGTGGTCGGCAACCGAGGCATCATTGGTGCCGGGGCCATGCGTCACGACAATACCCCGCGCCTGTGCGGCCATAAGGTCAATATTTTCGTAGCCCGCACCGAGTGCGCAGATGATTTCAAGCGCCGGCAGCGCGGATATCTCGTTTGCGCTGAGCCCAATGGAACCGTTGGTCAGTACCGCCTGTACATCGACCCTTGGTTTTTGCGCCGTCCATGCCGCTATCGAGCTGGCGGCATGGACGCTAAAACCAGCCTGTTCGAGGCAGGTATGATGTTCGTGCGCAAGTTCAACCAGTATCAGAAGATGGCGTTTCATAGAAAATGTTCCGGCGGCAAGAATGGCTATCGCCAGAATACCGCGATGGTGCCCGGACCTTAAGCCGGAAAGTGCTGATTACGAATCTGCGCTGTATTAAACCAACGACGCGAGGAAAGGCTGTTCCCGCAGCCAGGCGATCGTTAACTCCCCTATTACTTCCATTAATAAATCAGCCGTTAGCTCACTGCTGCGACGATATGCTCGCGCAGCCATTGATGCGCCGGATCGCGATGGGATCGTTCGTGCCACAGCATGGCCATTTCAAATCCGGGGACCTCGATAGGTGCTTCAACCACCTGTAGCGCCCGGTTATTGCGCACCAGCCGCCAAGGCAGCATGGCCACCAGATCGGAGCTGGCCAGGACAGACATGATGAACAGGAAATGAGGAACCGAGAGCACCACCTGGCGCTGCAGGCCAGCCTCCGACAATACGCTGTCCGTATTGCCGAAAAATCCCCCGCCGTCCGGCGATACCACCACGTGCTCCAGCCGGCAGAACTGTTCCAGCGTAGGGGTTACCGCCAGTTGAGGATGACCGGCGCGGCCTGCCAGGACGTAACGTTCGCTAAACAGGGTGCGCCGCCGCAGATTCTCTGGCGCTCCTTCATGAGTATGAAAAGCAAGATCAATTTCCCCTTGCTCCGCCTGCCGGGCCAGGCGAGCGGGCACGGCTTCGAACACCGCCAACCGGGTGCCTGGAGCCAAAGAACGCAGGCCAATCAAGGCGGGCAAGACGATGGTCGACTCACCATAGTCTGAGGCGGCCACTCGCCAGGTATTGCCGGCGCTGGCGGGTTCAAAAGGGCTCGCGGGCGCCACGGCTTGCTCCAGCGCCTCAAGCGCCTGCCGCAAAGGCTCGCGCAACGCCTCGGCTCGCGCGGTCGGCCGCATGCCTCGTGGCCCCGGCAGCAACAACGGGTCGCCAAAAATCTCTCTCAGCTTGGCGAGATGCACGCTAACCGAGGGCTGAGAGAAATTAAGGCGTTGCGCCGCTCGCGTCACATTATGTTCGGCGAGCAAGGCATCCAGCGTCACCAGCAAATTGAGATCCAGCCGTCTGAGATTAGTCATGGTAATACCTGGAATGTCAGAAATTCATTTCTACTATACCTGACAAAAACCTACCCTGCTTTTATCTTGCAACGGAGGTCTACCATGAATGTTCTTCTTGTCTACGCACACCCAGAACCGCAGTCGCTGAACGGTTCGCTGAGGGATTTTTCAATCAAGCGGTTGGAGGATGCCGGGCATACCGTTCAGGTATCCGATCTTTACGCCATGCAGTGGAAAGCCGTGCTGGACGCGGATGACAGCACAGCAACACAAACGGGCGAGCGGTTCGATCCTGTACGCGATTCCCAACGTGCATTTGCCGATGGGCTGCAAAGCAAAGACATTGAACTCGAACAGCAAAAGCTGCTGTGGGCCGATGCGGTGATCCTGCAATTCCCGCTGTGGTGGTTCTCGATGCCGGCGATCCTCAAAGGCTGGGTTGAGCGGGTTTACGCCTACGGTTTCGCCTATGGCGTGGGGGAACACTCCGACACCCATTGGGGCGATCGTTATGGTGAAGGCACGCTGGCCGGCAAGCGCGCCATGCTGATGGTCACCGCCGGTGGTTGGGAAACGCATTATGGCCCGCGGGGCATCAACGGACCTATGGATGATATTTTATTCCCGATCCAGCATGGGATTTTGCATTACCCCGGTTTTGACGTACTGCCGCCGTTCGTGATCTACCGAACCGACAAGATAGACCCGGCGCGATTTGCCGCGGCCTGTGAGGTACTAGGGCAACGTTTGGACAGCCTGTGGGATACCCCGCCTATTCCGTTCCGGCGGCAAAATGCCGGGGAATACCATATTCCCGAGCTGTCCTTGAAAGAGCATATCGCGCCAGGCCGCTCGGGGTTCACTGTGCATAGCAGCGATAATCAATAACTCTACCGCGCGCGCCATTTAATACGGCGTGCGCGGTACAGGGCTAGTTCAAATTGGCGATAAAGGCTCGATACTCTGACGCGCTGCGTTCAATATCATGATGATTTAAGGGTTCAACTTCGACGTCAGGGGTATTTTCCTTGCCGTAGAATGCGTGGAATGAACCGTATTTTGCCCGCACATAGTCAACTGTGATTTCAAAAGGCCGCAAAATCTCATCCAGTGAATACTTATATTTGCCCTCCTGCGAGTAACCCTTAGCGCTGATCCCCGCCGTGACGGCCAGTGCCACCTTGCGATCTTTCATCTTATAACCGCTGCTTGAACCATAGGCCCAGCCATAGGTCAGTACATCATCCAGCCACTTCTTCAGGAGCGGCGGCGAACTGAACCAGAATACCGGAAACTGCAGAACGATTTTTTCATGTTGCTCAATCAGTTGCTGCTCTTTTTCGACATCGAACCGCCAGTCTGGATAGACCTTATACAACTCATGAATGGTATAAAGATCGGGATATTTCCTCAGCTCGGTCAGCCAGGCTTTATTTATCATCGAGTTTTCAATATCAGGATGCGCGACTACTACCAGCGTTTTCATTCAGACTTCCCCTTTCAATGAGTTCACCGGGGCATCATATGCTATGCTTTATTAATGTAAAATACGCACACTGACTACATATACTAACCTTTAGGAAAGTATCAAATGAACGTTGAATATATCTGCAGCCCAACGGGCATCGACCTCGAACAGACCGGATATGGCTATACGCTGTCGGTGATCAGCGGGAAATACAAAATGATTATTATGTACTGGTTGGCGCAATATAAACCGGTATTACGTTTCAACGAATTGCAGCGCTGCATCGGCACCATTTCTTATAAAACGCTAAGCTCGACGTTAAAAGAACTGGAAAGAGACGGCATCGTCATCAGAAAGGAATATCCGCAGATCCCGCCCAAGGTCGAATACAGCCTCTCGGAGCGAGGCCGCACGTTGATCCCGGTCATAGATATGATGTGTGCCTGGGGGGAAACTCACCGCGCTGAAGCGCTCAGCCCTGCGGACGAATAAATAATTGTTCGGTCATCGGTTGGCCCCACTGTTCACCCTGCTGTTCTTCTGTAAGGACAAAACCGACGCTTTCATACAGATGCCGGGCCGCATCCAGCCCTTTGAACGTCCACAGGTGCGTTTCACGGAATCCGCCTTCATCGCAAAAGGCCACCGCCCGGTTCAGCAATCTCCGGCCCACGCCGCTGCCGCGCAGGCTGTCATCGATGATAAAGGCACGCAGATGGGCGCGATTATCGCCCAGTGACTCGCCGTCGATGGAAACCGAACCGACAATTCGGCCGTCGCTGAGCGCAGACCAGGTCTCGTTCACCGGATGAGACAGGCGCCCAGCGAGATCGGCCAGCGCCGCCCCTACTGTAGATTCAAAAAATGCGCCGAACCCAACCGTCCGCGAATAATACTGCATATGCATTTCCAGCGTTCTGGCGACAAAACCGGGGCGGTAACCACTGGCAATCTCTACCTCAGGTACCGGCAACGCCCCGTCACCGACCCGGTGCGCGCGCAATGCGGCAGCATAGGTTTGCAGACCGGCGGCAATGCCGGCACCGGCCGCCGCCGGCAGAGTGCCCAGAGCATTCAGCACCTGCCGTTCGGCAAAGCGATTAATCCCCGCCAAGGTTTGCCGCCCTTGTTCCGTCAGCCGCAGAATTTTCTCCCGCGCGTCGCGCTCGCTGGGTTGCGTAACCAGTTCCCCTGCCTTGATTAACTTGTTCAGCATGCGGCTTACGCTGGATTTTTCCAGATTGAGCACCGTACACAGCTGCGCGGCGGTATCAACCTGCCGATCGCCGATTTCGATCAACGCATGCACGGCGGAAGGCGGCAAATCTGTCCCCGCCAGAGTGCTGCCCATAAAACCCAGCTCGCGCACCAGATGGCGTGACGCATCCCTGATAGGCTGCAAATAAAGACGGCTCTCGGCGGTGGGCATCATAATGGCCTCTCCAATAAAGTTGCATAATACAACCATATCAGAGAAAGCCACAAATTCAAGAGTACGAATCAAAACCCCTGCTCTGGCCGTTGCAGGCGGCGTCCGTTTCCTATCACTCCTGCCGCCAGCATCAGTAAAACTGCGCCGCCGATCAACGGCGCGGCCCCGCCGATGGCATCCAGCAAATGCCCGCCGACAGCTCCGCCCAGCATGATGGCTAACTGAATGGATGCCACCATCAGGCCACCGCCGCTCTCCGGTTCGTCATTAATCTCTCTGGCAAGCCAGGTAGACCAGCACACCGGAATGGCCGCGTTCAGCATGCCCCATCCGACCATCATCAGCGCAACACCAGCAAATACATGGCCCGCGCCGACCATGCCGAGGGTCACCACCGCCAGGCCGACCGGCAACCAAACCAGCAGCCGATACAGGTGATTGCGCTGCAGCATGGCGCTGGCGAAATGCGTGCCTGCGAAACCTGCTGCCCCCAGGCCCAACAACAGCAAGGAGAGTTTGTTTGAGTCAACACCGGTCGTGCCTTCCAGAAAAGGACGGAAATAGGTAAATGCGGCAAAGGCACCGGCAAAGGTCAGCATGACCGCGAGCATACCTATGGCGACATGGCGGCGTTTGAGCAAACCGAACAGGCGTGTGAGCGGAATGCTGGCCTGTGGCGGCATCGACGGCAGGCTTTTCGCCTGCCAGACGAGGTTGATCAAAACCAGAGGAACCAGGCTCGCAAACACCCAACGCCATCCGAAGTGCCCCCCCATATAAGCGCCAATCGGCGCTGCAAATGCGGTGGCGACCGCATTACCCATGTAAATGGTGCCGAGCGCGTTGGGGATCCGGTGCGCAGGAACCAGGCGGATCACCGTAGCGGTAGCCAGCGACCAGAAACCGCCCACGGCCAAACCCAGCAGTGCGCGGGCGACCATTAGCAAGGAAAAGCTGGGTGCCAGAGCGATCAGAATCAGTGACAACAGCATAAGCACCGTCATGCTCATCAGTACATAGCGGCGATCAAAGCGGCCTGCTATCGGGCCGATAAACAAGCTGGCCAACACGGCGAACAAACCTGAGATGGAAATTGCCTGCCCGGCCATGCCCTGCGTAGCATGCAGATCGCCCGCGATAGGCGTCAGCAGGCTGACAGGCATAAACTCTGAAGCGATCAGTAGCGCAACGCACAGCGCCATGGAGCCGATGGCACTCGCCAGAGAACTTCTTGACGAGGATCGGGTTGAGGTGGTCATGGGTTACTCCGAAATGAAAATATCCCCGTTAAACGCCAAGGGCATATTATGGGCAATGAAGATGAATGAACGCAGTCAAACACATCAAATTCAATTCCCAAGGGAGATTGTTACGCGCATGATCCCCGGTCGGTTAAGGGCATCGATGCCTGAAGTGATTTTGCCAATTTTGATAACCCCTGCGGCTTCAGGTCCCGGACCTCGGTAGAAAGCAATGTTTCCCCACGGGGCATAATAAGCAATATCCCCGGTGGCGCCGGCATCAGACTCGGGGGCCGCGTCTTGCGAAAGGCGATGTGGCAGCGAGCCACTGATTTTCTCCGCATCACCGTAGTCTTTCAGCGTTAAGGTGAGTGGCAGCAGCTTGACGAAGCTCCGCGCCGTCGGATTATCCTCAAGCGTTGCCGTCAGAGAGGTGGAACCCATGGCTATCCGAATATCATGCATTTTTACCTGCCTGGTAGCATTGGAACTGTCCTGGGCCGCTTGTAATGTGCTGACTGTCAACAGCATAAAGAGCAGTGCCGCATATTGGCTAACCCGCATAGAAGTCTTTTCCATGGCCTGTCCTTTATATTCGACGTGCTGTTAAGCTCAGGTTACAGGCCGCGCGGACCAACGCGGCCTGGGGGGCGGAGACGAAACGCTTACTTCAGATTGCTATGGAAGAAGGAAGCCAGCTTGGCGAACGGGATCAGGTCGGTACGGTCATACAGATCCACATGGCCGGCACCCGGCACTATGACCAGTTCTTTCGGTTGACCGGCCAGTTTATAGGCCTCTTCGCTGAACTCACGCGAGTGGGCTTCAGAACCCGTGATGAACAGCATCGGACGAGGAGAGATCGTCTCAATGTCGTTGAACGGATAGAAGTTCAGGAACTTGACGATACTGGTCAGCGTCGGGTGGGTAGTCAGCGCCGGTGACGAACCTTTAGGGGTGAATTCGCCGCGCGGCGTGCGGTAGAAGTCATAGAACTCACGTTGAATAGCCGGTGTGTCCGCTGTCAATTCATGCACAGTACCACTGACGTATTCGGTTTTTCCGCCCGCGAACTCCACATCACGCTGTTCGGATGCGGCAGCGATCATCTGCTTTCTCTGCTCCAGCGTTTGCGAGTGTTTGAGTCCATTGCGCGCTGCCGCACCCATATCATACATACTGACCGTCGCAACGGCTTTGATGCGCGAGTCGATTTTCGCGGCACTGATGACGAAGCTGCCGCTTCCGCAAATGCCCAGCACGCCAATCTGCTCTTTATCAACCCAAGGTTGGGTTCTCAGGTAGTCAACCGCTGCGCTGAATGCTTCCGCGTAAAGGTCTGGCGCAACGACGTTGCGGGGTTGCCCCTCACTCTCACCCCAGAAAGACTGATCGATAGCCAGGGTGACAAACCCTTGCTCAGCGAGTTTCTGTGCATAAAGGTTCGAGCTCTGCTCTTTCACCGCCCCCATTGGATGCCCGATGACTATCGCGGGATAGTCGGTGCCCTGCTTCCGATTCTTGGGCATATAAAGGTTCCCTACAATCTTCATTTTGAATTGATTGTTAAAGGTGACCTTTTGCGTCGTTACCTTCTCGCTCCGGTAAAAGTTATTTGCACCGTTAGACATATCGGCTGCCATAGAGGTGAATGAACTGACCAGCAGGGCCAGGGATAAAGCTATTTTCTTCATCGGATTGCTCTCGGTTGAAATAGTGAAGTCGATTTCTTCGGTATTGGTATAAGTAAATCGGGGAATCAAAAATCAAACCTGAACGGGGGGCATTTATGTAAACGCCTCACTTCAAGTTTTATTTAAAGGGCCTGTCGACGCAGTCAATATAACAACAACAATTAGAACAATTAATGCCAAAAATCTTTACGCTTTTGTGAGAAAAATTCATCAATAGTTTTCCCTCAGCCTGCATTTGGGTAAGATGATACACACTCAGGCACCCGCCCAATCAACGCCTGAACCCAGCCCCAGAGGAGAAGCAAAATGGATGATCTTAAAGCCTTTCTGAGCATTGCCAGATTGCGGAGCTTTACCAAAGCGGCGGCGGAGATTGGCGTCACCCCTTCAGCTCTGAGCCACACGATCAAAACGCTGGAGGAAAAACTGGGGTATCGCTTGCTGACCCGAACCACCCGCAGCGTGGCCCCCACCGAAGAAGGCGAAATGCTTATGCGTAGCCTGGGGCCCTTATTCGAGCAGATAAACGATGAGCTGGAAAAGTTGGGGGCGATGAGGGACACACCGAGCGGGACGATTCGCTTGACCGGTGCCGATGATTCCGTTCAGTACCTGATTCGGCCGGTGTTGGCGGATTTTCTAAAAAAATATCCTGAGATTAATATTGAAATCGGTATCGATTACGGCTTTACCAATATCGTCCAGGAGCGCTTTGATGCGGGTATCCGTCTGGGAGAGTCTATTGACAAGGACATGGTGGCGGTAAGGATCAGCCGGGACTGGCGATTATGCGTTGTGGCGACGCCCGCTTATTTCCAGCAATATTCCGCCCCGCAAGCCCCTAACGATCTTATCCGGCATAACTGCATTAATATCCGTCATTCAATCACCAGCGGCGTTTACGCCTGGGAATTTGAAAAAGGCAAACGTCAGTTCAGCGTAAAAGTTAAGGGGCAATTCACGGCAAACAGCACCCTGCATCAGTTAGACGCCGTGCTGGCGGGTATCGGCATTGCTTACCTACCCGATTACCTGGTCGCCCCTTATCTCCAGAGCGGGCAACTGACAGAAATTCTCTCTGAATGGTGCCCGTATTTTCAGGGGTATCACCTTTATTATCCTCATCGCCGCCACGGTTCGCCGGCCTTTATGGCACTGGTCGACATCCTGAAGGAAAATTACCGCAAGACTCTTTAGCCACTCGCAGAAGTTCACCTTCGTTATCCTCCCAGAACTGGCGGGAAGATACCGGGAAAGTTTCCCCTAAAGCCAGATCGTTTTTTGGTAAAGAGAGAAATTCCCATATGGAAATAATTTCCTGGCTACGCCCTTCTTATTTTATTTTTTTGGCAAAAATAAATAGGAGAAGACTTAAATTTCAAACAATGAATATTTATTTAATTATAAGCTTATAGTATGTGGTTATATGAGTTTCCTGCAAGCAATGCTCAATATGAAATTTACTCATCGACAAAGGTCAGAATTTACAGCTGATGTTTTTCAGGTAAACTGCGCACAGTCACGGAAATGCTCACTCTTGTGATTACTTTACTTATTTAAGTGCAGTCTATCACCCATTGATCGCAGCCTGATATTTATGATGGGGATATCCGTATATTTTACATGAGAATGCCTGCATGTCCGTACTTAAAACCTTACCCAAACAAATATCGTTATGGGATTTAAACTTGTTCTTCCTTGTAGCTAAATGGCTTAGCTTCAACCGGGCAGCTCAGGAAATGGGTATTACACCTGGATACGTAACTAAATGTATCCATTCGCTTGAAAAAGCTCTGGATACCAAGCTTTTTGTTCGTACTACCCGTCAGGTGATGCTGAGTAAAAGCGGTGAGTTCTTTTTTATTAAAGTTAAAGATATTCTTGGCGACGTTGAAGATGCCATTTTTGGCATAAATGCCTTGCAGGACGTGGCCAGCGGTAATGTGAGGATCAGCTGTAATACTTATTTGGGCCAAAACTATCTGGCACCGGTATTGTCTTTAATGGAGCGGCAAAACCCCGGCTTAAACATATGGCTGGATCTGACCAATCAACAGAACGATTTGATTGCAGACGATATTGATATCGATATCCGCATTGGCAGCGTGAAAGAGCCTCATCTTGTGGCTTACAAAATAGCCACCAGCTTTCGTGTGCTTTGCGCCTCGCCGCTCTATCTCAAACGCCATGGCACCCCTGCGGAGCTTGACGATCTCAGCAATCATAACTGTATCCTGTACCGTCCGCGCGAGGAAAGTATGGGGCTGTGGAGGCTTGCGGACAGCCGCTGCGGGACAGAAAGCAAGGTTAAAGTGAGCGGTACGCTGTCCGCCAGTCACAGCGACGTAGTCAAAACCTGGGCAATTAAAAATCACGGTATCGCCATGCTGCCGCTTTGGGGGGCAGCCCCAGAATTGGCCTCTGGGGTATTGGTCAGAGTTTTACCGCACTACCGGCAATCTGCCGATATCATCGCGGTAATCAAAAATCAGGAGAAGAAGACGCACCTCATTCGTAGCTGCGTAGATTTTATAAAAACTCACTTACAGATCGGCCTTCCCCCCAATAATCATCTTGATGATTAAAAATAGGGATGCACTTCGTTAACGCAATAGCATGGAGCGAAACCGCAATGAAGCAAGGTATAGACATCAAGATTTTTGGCCTTACCGGCAACGTGGAAGATATCAATGCAGAAGTCTATGCAATATTGGATAAATGCTTTTCCCATATCGCCGCAGGAAAAAAAACCGTCAACAAATCAGGCGTATTGGCCTATTTAGTGGAGGAAATAGAAGCGCAATCCTGTGATTACACCAGGAAACTGTACCGCGTTGCGATTGAAATGGTTGGAATGGCGCCTTCTGAATAACCATTTACCTTTATTTTCTTCAAAATGATTACTTCCTGTTTGGAAAGTTACTTTTTCCCTCGGAAGAGTGTACAGCACAAAGAGTCATGACTAGATTTTGTGGATTACGAAAGTGATTCAATCACATGTAATAGCATTATCGATTTATTTTGGCGTATCCTTTCGCCCTTCTTCCCCACCAGCGATATATCCTCGTTCACCGTGGCATTAGCGAATGCACAGGTGGCCGAACAAACCGTAACAGTAGGTAAAATGAGGGGCAGCAATCAATGAGTGGGAAAAACTACATCTATAGCCAATATGATAAGTCCGTTTTGGCTGACGGCAATGATCCATCCGTTTATAAAAGTATCGATCTCTTCTGGCATTATCAGGAGCGCGGTAGTTTTACCCTGAATGGTAAACTGTCTCAGAGCGCCGAGTCGGCAGGGATCAACCTGGCTCGCCCACTGCTAACCTGGAATGGCACAGGTCAGGAGGCGACAGGCAAAGGCGCAACGGTCACTTTTGCCTTCCCGACCTGGAGTGAGCATGATCAAAATGGCTATGGTGATGGCGGGTTAAGCGGGTTGGACGCTACGCAAAGGGCTTTTGCCAAAGCATCACTGCAAGCCTGGGCCGATGTCGCCAACCTGAAATTTAAGGAATTGCCCGCTTCTCAAAGCCAAAATGCGCAAATCAAATTCGGCAATTTTACTCAGGTTAAAGATGATGACTTTAACTATGCGTCGTATCCGCATACGTTAGAAAATAACCAACCTATCCTCGACGATTGGGGCAAAGACATGTCAGGCCAGGTATGGCTTCTTGATCTGCCGGAAAACCGCGATCCTGCTTCAGGCGGGGGTTACGGCGCACAGGTTTTTACCCATGAACTTGGCCATGCGCTGGGGCTTGATCACCCGGGAAGCTATAACGGCGGCGCTCCCACCTATCGAAATGACGCAGCCTACGCGGAAGACACCAACCAGTTTTCCATAATGAGCTATTTCTCCGAGGTTAGCCCGGCGTCCAACCCCACTATCGGCGACTTCAAAGGTTATTACGCGTCAGCCCCGTTGATGGATGATATTGCCGGTATGCAATACCTATACGGTGCCAACACCACGGCGTTTAACACGAGCACCGTTTATGGCTTCCATTCGAATACCGGGCGCGGTTATCTGTCGGCCACCGACAGCAAGAGCAAACTGATTTTCAGTGCCTGGGACACCGGTGGCAATGACACCTTCGATTTTTCCGGCTTTGCCGGCAACCAACGCATTAACCTTAACGAGGGCGCGTTTTCTGACGTTGGCGGGCTGAAGGGCAATGTGTCCATTACTCAGGGCACCCGCATTGAGAACGCCATCGGCGGCAATGGTAACGATATTCTGGTCGGTAATACACTGAACAACCAGTTGAAAGGGGGCGCCGGCAACGACTTTATCTTTGGCGGTGCAGGTGCGGATACCTTATGGGGTGGAGCAGGCAAAGACACCTTCGCTTATGCCGCCGCCTCGAATTCCACCGCCAAAACGCCAGATTGGATCAAGGACTTCACCACCGGCGTCGACAAAATTGATTTGAGCGCGTTTGCCGGTGAAATCAACTTCGTCAAGGCGTTCACTGGCGAGGCCCACGAAGCGACCTTAACCCTCAATAGCGGCAACAGCGTTCTGGCATTGGATCTGCGCGGTCACGATGCAGACAACACCGGCTGGCAACCTGATTTCCTGCTCAAGATCGTCGGCCAGGCTAACGCCAACACGGATTTTATCGTTTAACCCTTTACTGAGGCATAAGCGGGGATCCTCCCGCTTTTTCGGCGAGGGCTTCTCAAGGGGCACCCTCGCCTTTTTTTAACTCTTTCAGATACTTGTAGACCGTTGCGCGGCCAAGGGATAATACGTTGGCGATATAATCGGCGGCGCTTTTGGCCTTGAATGCGCCTTCATTATAGAGATCGATCACCAATCGCTTTTTTTGCTCACGGCTCAATGATGCCAGCGACGTGCTCTGAAGGCGGAGCCACTCATGCAGGAAGGTATTGATCTTCTCTTGCCAGTCATCCTTGAACAGCTGCTGCGGTTGCGGTTGCAAACGCGTCACCGACAAGAACATGTCCAGCGCGTTTCTGGCGTCCTCAAACATACCGGTGCTCAGGTTAACGCACAGCAGATAGCTCGGATTACCCTGTTCATCGCGGGCGGGAATGCTCACCGAGCGCATTTTTTTGCCATCCCAATTGAGCTTTTCGTAAGGACCGGTGACCGGCGCACCGCTGTTGATATCAAAATCGTCCAGGCCGGCATCGTCACCCGGTTTGCGTTTCGACAGGTTATTGGCGAGGTAGACGACTTTGTTGGTCGACAGATCGTGTATCACCACTTCCACGTTAGGGAAAAACAGGGCTGCGATACCGTCGGCGACCGACTGCAATAATTCAAGTTGAGACGTGGGTTTCAGCACCGGGCTGTTTCTCCGTAGCGATAAGCATGATGATATTGGCCGATTTTCATCATCTGGACAGCCGCTTAGCATACCTTACTTGCCGTGGAATGCCGAGCGGGAGAGCGGCCGTCCTGCTGCTGCTTGCTCCTCGATTCGCCGCTGCGTTGATAGAACATTTGGAGCCAGAAGCGGCAAAATTGCCACCCGCCATTTTGTTAACGGAAAGTGAATATCGCCACAGGCCATAAAACGACGGTGCGGACTGTGCTGTAGCCCACATTTTGCGTGAACAGTCCGTTAACGGCATAAGATTTTCAATATATCAGCCAGTTGAAGCCGATTTCGTTTAATAAAAACGCGATATCAGGCCGTTTTAACAGGAATTCCCCGCGGCCGTCAGGAAACGGCATTGTCAACATGGTGGTTAAATAAAATGAAACTTTTTGATCACATTCAAGCTTCTGACAAATAGGTAAAGGCAAAAATTATGCGTTTTTTGTGCATAAAGTATGAATAGCTCGCCCAACCTCTCGACAAAAGTAATTAACTATTCATTTTTACCCGTCAAAACCCATTGGAAACCGGCCTGCAGCCCGATCAGGGGGGGCTAACAACCGGCAGGTTTAATGGTAAATTTAGCGTCGCAAAAGTGTTATGCACTTAGTAATCCACGGTTAAACAAAATAAATACCTATATAAAAAAAGGTTGGTTATGGAAAAGCTATCCTACGCTTCAGAAAGCAGCACAACGGCCTGGGCCACCTACTTGCAACAAATCGACCGCGTTGCACCTTACCTCGGTGACCTGTCTCGTTGGGTTGATACCCTCCGTCATCCCAAGCGTGCGCTGATTGTCGACATCCCATTGCAGATGGACGACGGTTCTATCCGCCACTTCGAAGGTTTCCGCGTTCAGCACAACCTGTCGCGCGGTCCGGGTAAAGGCGGCATCCGTTACCATCCGGATGTTGATCTCGATGAAGTCATGGCGTTGTCAGCATGGATGACCATCAAATGTGCGGCGGTCAACCTGCCTTACGGCGGTGCCAAAGGCGGTATCCGCGTCGATCCTTTCAAACTGTCTGAAGGCGAGCTGGAGCGACTGACCCGCCGCTACACCAGCGAAATCGGTTTTATCATCGGGCCGCAGAAAGATATTCCTGCGCCGGACGTCGGCACCAACTCGAAAGTCATGGCCTGGATGATGGATACCTACTCCATGAACCACGGCACCACTATCACCGGCGTGGTTACCGGCAAGCCTATTCACCTCGGCGGTTCTCTGGGCCGTGAAAAAGCCACCGGTCGCGGCGTGTTCGTCACCGGCAGCGAAGTGGCCAAGCGTCTTGGCGTTGAAATTGAAGGCGCTAAAGTCGCGGTACAGGGCTTTGGTAACGTAGGCAGCGAAGCCGCTCGTCTGTTCGTTGGCGTCGGTGCCCGCGTAGTGGTGATTCAGGACCACTCGGCCACCCTGTTCAACCCGGAAGGCATCGACCTGGCCGCGCTGACCGAATGGCAGACCAAGAACAAGCAGATCGCGGGCTTCCCTGGCGCCAAAGAGATTGAAAGCGAAGCCTTCTGGTCGGTTGACATGGATATCCTGATCCCTGCGGCGCTGGAAGGCCAGATAACCCGCCAGCGCGCAGAAATCCTGAGCGCCAAGCTGGTACTGGAAGGCGCTAACGGCCCAACCTATCCGGATGCGGACGACGTGCTGCGTTCACGCAACATTACCGTAGTGCCTGACGTTATCTGTAACGCCGGCGGCGTGACCGTCAGTTACTTCGAATGGGTGCAGGATATGGCCAGCTACTTCTGGAGCGAGAGCGAAATCAACGAGCGTATGGACAAGATCATGACCGACGCTATGGTTCACGTCTGGAACAAGGCCGAAGAGAAAACGTGCAGCCTGCGTACAGCGGCTTATATCGTCGCCTGTGAGCGTATCCTGACCGCACGTAAAGAGCGTGGCATTTACCCGGGCTGATGCCTGGTTTCCCGGCTTGCCTTTGCAGGCCGGGATTTCATTCCTAGCGCAGACAGCGCTTCAACACCTTTCCGGTGCTGGTCATCGGCAAACGTTCGACAAACTCCAGAATGCGCGGGTATTTGTACGCCGCCAGCCGCTCCTTGCTCCAGGCGATCAGTTCATCTTCGGCAATGCCGTCGTCCCCCTCCTTCAATACCACCACCGCTTTAATTTCCTCGCCCAGCGCGGGATGCTCTACGCCGATCACCGCCACCAAAGACACCGCCGGATGGCGCATCAGCACCTCTTCAATCTCGCGCGGGTAGACGTTAAAACCGCCACGGATGATCATGTCCTTGGCGCGGTCGACGATAAAATAGAAACCGTCGGCATCGCGGCGGCCCAGATCGCCGGTTCTGAACCAACCCTCGTTATCCAGCACCTCGGCCGTCGCCTCCGGCCGGTTCAGGTAGCCCTTCATGATGTTGTAACCGCGCACCGCCAACTCGCCAACCTGATCGACGCCGTCAATCGGCTGGCCGGTCACGTCCAGCAGCCGCACTTCCACGCCCCAAATCGGCTGGCCGATCGAGCCGGCTTTGTTCTGCCTGCGCGGATGATTAAAGGTGGCGACCGGGCTGGTTTCAGACAGCCCGTAGCCTTCGAGAATATTGATGCCGAAGCGGCGGGAGAAATCCTCCAGGATCTTCACCGGCAGGCTGGCGCCGCCGGATACCGCCATGCGCAGCGTGCTGCGCAAGCGCGCCAGGTCCACCCTATCGTCCAGCGCGTTCAACAGTGCCCAGTACATGGTCGGCACGCCGGCGAAGAAGGTAATGCCATGTTTTTGCATCAGCGCGATGGCCTGGGCGGCGTCAAAGCGCTCCATCAACACCAGCGTGGCGGCGCTGGCGAAACCGGCGTTCATTTGCACGGTGGAGCCGAAAGTATGGAACAACGGCAGCGTCACCAGATGGCGATCGGGATCCGTTTCCGATCCCTCGAACAGCCGTACCGACCCCAACGCATTGAGCGTCAGATTGGCATGGCTCAGCTCCGCCCCCTTGGCGCGCCCGGTGGTGCCGCTGGTGTAGAGCACCACCGCGGTGTCGGTCTCCGCCGTGGCCGCCGAACAAAACGCGGCGGGCTGCTCGGCGATCGCCTGATTGAAACGTTCCCCGCTCAGCGGCAACCGGTCGCCGATAATCAGAAAGTCGCGGCAATGCTCGGCGTTGTCAAAAGCGCGCCGCGCTTCGGCCGCCAGCGGCAACCCCTCGCTGCCCTCATGGCAGAAGAAGGCCACCGCCGCCGAATCCGCCAGGTAATATTCAAATTCGGCGCTTTTCAACAGGGTATTCAGCGGCACAACGGTGGCGCCGATTTTGAGGATGCCATAGTAGATGGCCGGAAACTCCGGCCGATTAGGGCAAGCCAGCGCCACCCTTTCACCGGCCCTTACCCCGCGTGCGATCAACAGATGTGCCACCCGGTTGGCCATCTCATTCAGCGCGCGGTAGCTGAGCGGAGTATCGTCCTGTACCACCGCCGGGCGGTCTGGCCAGGAACGCGCGCTCTCTTCAAGCAAGGTAGCCAAATTAAGCATCGAGGATTCTCCGTGAAAATTGAGCGGCCGGCGAAGCGCCGCAGTATCACGAGTATAGAATCAGGGAATAGAAACAATGCCTTAACCATCACAATTTGGTTAGATAAATAGAGGCAAAAGGAGATTATATTCAAACAGATTTCATTGGGTTATCTGTCCCTGCTTAATTTACCCCCCAGGAGACGCAATTGATCCTCCAGGAGATTGGTGATTTTTTCGGCCATACTTAGGCTTTATCCCTATTCCCGGAGCACAGCCATCATGAGCAAGAAGAAGATTTTGATGCTGGTCGGCGACTATGCCGAAGATTACGAAACCATGGTGCCGTTTCAGGCATTGCAAATGATTGGTCACCAGGTGGATGCCGTCTGCCCCGATAAAGTCAAAGGCGACTACATCATGACAGCTATCCATGATTTTGACGGTGCGCAGACCTACAGTGAAAAACCCGGCCACCGCTTTATCCTGAATGCCGATTTTGCCGCCGCACGGGAGGAGGATTATGACGCCCTGCTGATCCCCGGCGGCAGAGCGCCCGAGTACCTGCGCCTCAACCCGCAGGTGATCAAGTTGGTGCAGGCGTTTGACGCCGCACGCAAACCGATAGCCGCCGTGTGCCACGGCCCGCAACTGCTGGCCGCCGCCAATGTGTTGAAAGGCCGAACCTGCAGCGCCTACCCGGCCTGCGCTCCTGAAGTGCAGTTAGCCGGCGGGCATTATGCGGATATCGGTATCGATCAGGCCCACGTCGACGGCAATCTGGTGACCGCCCCAGCCTGGCCGGCGCATCCGCAGTGGTTGGCGAAATTTGCCGAGGTGTTGGAACAATAAACCCGGTGCAAAAAAGGCCCGCAATCGGACATGCGGGCCAACAATACAGCACAAGGCATCTATTCTGATGCTGCCTCTATCATAAGAAGTTCTCTTTTCCGCTGGCGTTAATTTAGCGTCCGGGAACAGAAAATAATGCGTTATGTTATCCGCACCGGTTTCGCATCATTTTAATTGTTCAATCAGAAAATGGATATCATAAAGCCAGCGCTTGGCCCGGGCGGATCGTACCAGCATGTAAACATACAGCGGCCGGATCCTTTCCATTTCCAGATCCCAGTCATTCACGCGGCGAGGCGACGCGGAGAATAATATCCCCGACTTTGCTTCTTGCCGAAAATACAGATCGTGATTGTAACTGCTGTTGTCTATGTTGAAGGTGTCGAAGTAGCCGCGCATCAGCGTCTCCGACATCGGCAAGGTCAGGCTAAGCTCTTTGTTTATCTCGGTATTCAGAGTGACGGCGATGCCCTTTTTAAGAAATCCGGGGGTGTTATATCTGTCGATAACGGAAATTACTTGTTGCTGAATATCACTGTCCATTTCAACCTCAATATATTTGGCCGCGGGAAAGAAGCGATATTTCTCTGACCTTTCTTATTGTATCGAGTTCTTCGGGTCGGGGTTATTTTCCTTTTCTTTACATTTCTCTCACCGGATAAATATAAAAACGCAGGGTGATAACATCCCCCTGCGTAATCGGTTTATTGATTGCGAATAAAGTTAACGGGTCAGGGTCGCGCTATTGGCGACCACGCTATCCCCCTGCTTCTCCGCCGTAATGCCGCCCCCCAGTACCTTATACAGCGTAATCAGGTTCTGGTACTCGGTTTGCTGTGCGCTGATCAACGATTGGCGAGCGGTGTACAGCGTCCTCTGCGCGTCCAGCATGTTCAGGTAGGTATCCACGCCGTGCCGATAACGCAGTTCAGCCAGGCGGTAATATTCCCGCGAGGCAGCCACGTAGCCGGTTTGCGCCGCCAGTTGCTCCCCAATGGTGCCTTTGCGCGCCAGCGCATCGGCCGTTTCCTGGAACGCCGTCTGCACCGCTTTCTCATAAGTGGCGACGTACAGATCCTTTTGCGCCTTGGTGTAGTTAAGCTGCGAGGTGTTATAGCCGCCGGTGAAAATCGGCAGGCTAATGCTCGGTGCAAAGGACCAGACGCCGGCGCCCTTGCTGAACAGGGACGACAGCTCCCCGCTGCCCACGCCGCCGCTGGCGGTCAGGCTGATCGACGGGAAGAACGCCGCGCGCGCGGAGCCGATGCTGGCATTGGCCGACTTCAGATTATGCTCGGCTTCCAGGACGTCCGGCCGGTTCAGCAGCACCTGCGACGACACATTGGCCGGCATGTCTTTCATGATGCCGGACAGCGCCTCGATCCCGTTCGGCAACAGGCTTTCGGGCACGCTTTGCCCCACCACCAGATCCAGCGCGTTTTTCGCCTGCGCGGCGCTGGTGGTATAGCTGGCGACGTCTGAACGCGCCTGCTGATAAACCGTGTCCGCCGAAGCCACATCCACCATCGACAAAATGCCGTTTTGCTGGTTTTTACGCGTCACTTCCAGCGACAGCCTGGCGCTTTCCATCGTGTCTTTGGCAGCCGCCAACAGGCTGCGTTCCGCCGCCACGCTCACCCAGTCGGTGACGATATCGGCGATCAGCGTCAGGCGCGTACTTTTTGCCGCCTCTGACTCCGCCAGATAGGTCTCGAATTTTGAGCGCGACAGGCTGCGGTTTTTACCGAACAGATCCAACTCAAACGAACTGGTGCTGGCGCTGGCTTCGTAGCTCTGGCTGATCGCGGTCGCATTGCCGTTGCCGGTCAAAGAGCGTGAACGCGTGCCGTCCACCCCTGCGTTGATGGTTGGGAACAGTTCGGAACGTTGTTCGCCGTATAACGCGCGTGCCGATTCAATGTTGGCGATCGCTTCACGCAGATCACGGCTGCTGCTCAGCCCCATCGCCACCACCTGCCGCAACTGGGCATCCACCACATAATCGCGCCACGGGATATCCGGATAGCTCAGCGAAAGCTTACCGCTCGGCGTGGCATAGGCGGCACCTTGCGGCAGGTTTGTCGGCACCGGCGCCTGCGGCCGCTGGTAGTCCGGATCCAGTGAAATACAGCCTGCCAGTAACAGGGGGAATGTCAGAGTTATCAAACGTTGCAGCACATTATTCTCCTGCCTGTGGCGTGGTGCTTTCTACCTGTTTGGCGGCGACCGGTTTACGTGCAAATACCCGGCGTACCAAAACGTAGAACAAAGGAACAAAGAAGATCGCCAATAGCGTCGCGGTAAGGGTGCCGCCGATAATCCCGGTGCCAATGGCTATGCGGCTGTTGGCGCCGGCACCGGTGGAGATTGCCAGCGGCAATACCCCGGCGGTAAACGCCAGCGACGTCATCAGAATGGGCCGCAAGCGCATACGGGATGCTTCGACCGCCGAGGCGATCAGCGTTTCTCCGTGCTGGTACTTCTCTTCGGCAAACTCCACGATCAGAATGGCGTTCTTGGCCGACAGGCCAATAATGGTCAACAGCGCCACCTGGAAGTAGATATCGTTTTCCAGACCGCGCAGCGTAACCGCCAACAGCGAACCCACCACGCCCATCGGCACCACCATCATGACCGCGAACGGGATCGACCAGCTCTCGTACAACGCCGCCAGGCACAGGAACACCACCAAGAGCGCGATGGCATACAAGGATCCCGCCTGGCCGCTGGTCAGGCGCTCCTGATAAGAAAGCCCGCTCCAGGAGTAGCTGCTGCCCGCGGAGAACTTCGCCGCCAGTTTTTCCATTTCATCCATCGCGGTGCCGGAGCTGGTGCCCGGAGCGCCTTCGCCGGTGATTTCGAACGACGAAAGCCCGTTATAACGCGACAGGTTTTCCGGCCCGTAGATCCAGCGCGATGAGGCAAAGGCCGAGAACGGCGTCATGCTGGTCGTGGTCGTGCCTGAACTGGTGCTGGTTGAGCTGCCGCGCACAAACCACTTATCCAGATCCTCCGGTTTTGAACGGAACTCCACATCCCCCTGCATATAGACTTTCTTCACCCGGTTGCGGTCGATAAAGTCGTTAACATAGGTGCTGCCGAAAGAACTGGTGAGCGTGCTGCTGACGTCGCCGGCGCTCAGGCCCAACGCTTGCAGCTTGTCATTATCGATATCCACCTGCAGCTGCGGGGTGTCCGGCAAGGTGTTGGCGCGCACGGCGATCAGGCCAGAGTTTTTACCGGCGGCGGCAATAATCTGGTCACGCATCGCTTGCAACTCAGCACGGGTCGTTGCGCCTTTGGCCTGCAACTCGAAGGTGAACCCGTTGGACTGGCCAAATCCGTCGATCGACGGCGGACTCATCGAAAACACCTGAGCATCGCGAATGCTGGCGAAGTGCCCCATGGCGCGTTTGGCAATCGCGTCGGCGGTGTTATCGCTGCCGCTGCGCAGGCTCCAGTCCTTGAGGCTGACGAAGGCCATGCCGGCGTTCTGGCCGCTGCCGCTAAAACCAAAGCCGTTGATGGTAAAAATGCTGTTGACGTTGGCCTTCTCATTGTTGAGGAAATAATCCTTCACCTCGTCGCTGACCACCGAGGTACGAGCGTCGGTAGCGCCTGCCGGCAGCGTATACTGCACCATCACCATCCCCTGATCTTCGTTAGGCAGGAAGCCGGTCGGCAGGCGCATATACATGACGGCGGCCGCGATCAGCAACAGACCGTACATCAGCAGATAACGCATGGGGCGGTGGATCACCCTGCCGACCTTGTCGGCATACTTCGCCTGCAGCCGGTCATAACCCCGGTTAAATTTGCCCAGCAGGCCTTTGTCGGTCAGTTCCTCATGCGCGGGTTTCAGCAATGTGGCGCACAGCGCCGGTGCCAGCGTCAGCGCCAGGAGCACCGAAAGCGCCATGGAAGAGACGATAGTGACGGAGAATTGGCGATAGATAACCCCGGTGGACCCGCCGAAGAATGCCATCGGCAGGAACACCGCAGACAGCACCATCGCAATGCCCACCAACGCGCCGGTGATCTCTTTCATCGACTTTTCCGTCGCTTCGCGCGGCGGCAGTTTTTCTTCACGCATCACGCGTTCGACATTCTCGACCACCACGATGGCGTCATCCACCAACAGCCCGATGGCCAGTACCATGCCAAACAGCGTCAGGGTGTTGATCGAATAACCGAACACCGCCAGCACGCCAAAGGTGCCGAGCAGCACCACCGGCACGGTAATGGTCGGGATCAGCGTCGTACGCAGGTTCTGCAGGAAGATGAACATCACGATCACCACCAGCACCACCGCTTCGAACAGCGTCTTCACCACTTCTTCAATCGAGATATTGATAAAGTCGGTGCTGTCTTTCGGGTATGCGACCTTGTAGCCGTCAGGCATGGATGACTGGTATTCGGCTACCTTGGCCTTGACCAGCTTGGCGGTGTTGAGCGCATTGGCCCCTGCGGCCAGCTTGACCGCAATGCCCGCCGCCGGGTGACCGTTCAGGCGGGCGCTGGAAGAGTAATCCTCGTTGCCCAGCTCAACCCGCGCCACATCGCCCAGGCGAACCAGGGCCCCGCTGCTGTCGCTTTTCAGGATGATATTGCGAAATTGCTCCGGCGTTTGCAGCCGGGATTGCGCCTTGACCGTGGCGGTCAGTTGCTGGTCGGCACCGGCCGGCAGATCGCCGACCTTACCCGCAGAAACCTGGGTATTCTGCGCCTCAATCGCCGTCTCCACATCGGACGGCATCAGCGAATAGGACGCCAGCCTGGTCGGGTTCAGCCAGATACGCATGGCGTATTCCGAGCCGAACACCTGCACGTCGCCCACGCCGTTAATGCGCGACAACGGGTCTTGCAGATTACTGACCAGATAGTCGGAGATATCGGCCATCGTCGCCTTGTCGGTCTCATCGTACAGACCGACGATCAGCAAAAAGCTGCTCTGCGATTTCTTGACCGTTACCCCTTGCGAGGTGACCTCAGACGGCAAGCGGCTTTCCGCCTGCTGCACCTTGTTCTGCACCTGTACCTGGGCGATGTCCGGATCGGTCCCCTGATCGAAGGTGACGTTGATGCTCACCGAACCGTCGGAACTGCTGGTCGACGAGAAATACAGCAGGCCGTCCAGGCCGGTGAGCTGCTGCTCAATGACCTGCGTCACGCTGTTTTCCAGGGTTTCCGCATCGGCGCCCGGATAGGTAGCCGAAATGGCGATCTGCGGTGGAGAGACGTCCGGGTATTGCGAAATGGGCAGCGAATTGATCGACATCAGGCCACACAGCATGATGATGATCGCGATCACCCAGGCAAACACCGGCCGCCGAATAAAGAACTGCGCCATGATTACTGCTCCCCACCGTTAGCCGTACCGGTCGCCGTCTGCTTTTGCACTTCAACCGCTTTAACGTCGACCCCGGCGGCCACCTTATTGGTGCCTTCGACGATCAGGCGATCGCCGTCGTTCAGCCCTTTACTGACCAACCAGTTGCTGCCGATCACCCGTTCGGTGGTGACCGTGCGCTGTTCAACCTTGTTTTGCGCATTCACCACCAACGCAGTGGCCTCACCTTTGGCATTGCGGGTGATGCCCTGCTGCGGTGCCAGAATGCCTTTCGGATCGACGCCGTTATCAACTCTGGCGTGAACGTACATACCCGGCAGCAATTCATGCTCCGGGTTAGGGAATACGGCGCGCAGCGTAACTGAGCCGGTAGACTCATCCACAGACACTTCCGTCAGTTCCAGTTTGCCGTCATGCGCATAAGGCGTGCCGTCTTCAAGCTTGATGACGACCGGTGTGACATCGTCACGTTTTAAGGATGCCTGCAGTTTGCGCAATCTGAGCAGTTGGCTGCTGGACTGCGTGAGATCGACATAGATGGGGTCCAGCGCGCGGATAGTGGCCAGCGCATCGGTCTGGCTGGCGGTAACCAGCGCACCCGGCGTCACCGAGGAAATACCGATACGGCCGGAAATAGGCGCGCGCACCTGGGTATAAGCGAGATTGATTTTGGTGGTTTCCAGCGCCGCCTGATACTGATCGACGGAAGCGACCGCCTCCAGATAGGTCGCCATCGCATCGTCCGCATCCTGTTTGGAGACGCCATTCTCTTTCACCAGCGCCGCGTAACGTTGTGCTTTCAGGCGGCTGGATTTCACCGTCGCCTGCGCGCTTTTCAACTGTGCGGCAGCCTGGTTATAACTGGCCTGATAAGTGGCGGGATCGATTTGATACAGTACCTGGCCGGCTTTTACCTCGTCCCCTTCGGTAAACAGACGCTGTTTGATAATGCCGTCAACCTGTGGACGAACGTCCGAGGTCATGGTGGCGTTCACCCTGCCGCTCAAATCGCTGCTCAGCGTGACCGGTTGGCCGTGCAGCGTCGCGACCCCCACCTCCGGCGTGCCGCCCGCTCCCATCGGGGCTCCGCCGGGTTTGCCATCACAGGCGGTCAGCAATAACGCCAGGCCGACAAGAAAAATCTTTTTGCTCTGCATCGAGTATCTATCCTATTGAGAACGTTTATTCTCAATATATAGATTCCGATCTTTTTAGTCTGACAGGGTTACGTAAGGATTCGGTAAAAGTCCTTCGCAAAGCATGAGAGACGCCCTATTTTTGCCGCAGCGGCACGTCTTTCAGCAACCAGGTCAGCGCAAAGGCCAGCACCATGACCCAGGCGGCAATCTGGTACACCGAGTGGATCGCCCCGCCGAAAGCCTGCAGATAGTCTTGCTGCAAGGCCGCCGGCAAATGGTGTACCGCCGCCGCGCCCAGAGAACGCGGCAGTTGCGTGCCCTCCGGCAACAACACGGCCAGGCGGCTGTGCAGCACGTTGGTAAAAATCGCGCCAAACACCGCCACGCCGATCGAACCGCCAATCGAACGGAACAACGTAGCGCTGGAGGTGGCGACCCCCATATGCTGCGGCTCCACGCTGTTTTGCGCCGCCAGAATCATCACCTGCATCACCATGCCCAATCCCAGTCCCAACAGGCTGATATAGAGATACAACTGGTGCACCGGCGTCGAATTTGTCAGCGTGCCGAGCAGGATCATGCCTGCCAACGCACACAGGGTGCCGATAATCGGGAAGATACGGTATTTGCCCCTTTTGCTGATCAGCCTGCCGCTGACGATCGAGCTGATCATGATGCCGCCCATCAGCGGCAACAGCTGCATCCCGGCCTGCGAAGGCGTCGAGTCTTTCACCACCTGCAAATACAGCGGCAGGAAGGTCACCGACCCAAACAGTGACATGCCGATGATAAAACCGATCAAACTGCACAATACAAAGGTGCGATTACGAAACAGCCCCAGCGGAATGATCGGCTCGCTCGCCAGCCGCTCTTCGTAGATAAACCCGCCCAACGACACCAGCCCAAAGGCCAGAATGCACCAGAGCTGCCCGTCCGACCAGGCCATGACAGTACCGCCCTGGCTGGTAAAAAGGATGATGCAGGTCAGCGCCGAGGCGAGATAAGCCGCCCCCAGATAGTCGATTTCGTGTTTAACCCGGTTGACCCGCGACTGGAACACCGCGCCGATCACCAACAGGGCGAAAAGCCCCAGCGGCAGGTTGATATAGAAGATCCATCGCCAGGAGAAATGCTGCACCAGCAGCCCGCCGATCAGCGGCCCAACCACCGTCGCCAGGCCAAATACCCCGCCGAACAACCCCTGATAGCGTCCGCGATCGGCCGGCGGGATCACGTCGCCCACCACCGCCATGGTCACCACCAATAAACCGCCGCCACCCAGCCCTTGTAACGCGCGCATCAGGATCAATTGCGTCATGTTCTGCGCCAATCCGCACAGCACGGAACCGAGCAAAAACACCACGATGGCGATTTGCAGCACGATCTTGCGGCCGAACAGATCGCCGAACTTGCCATACAGCGGCACCACGATGGTCGAAGCCAGCAGATAGGCCGTCACGACCCAAGACAAATTCTCCAACCCGCCGAACTCGCCGACGATGGTCGGCAGCGCGGTCGAGACGATGGTCTGATCGAGCGCCGCCAGCAGCATCACCAGAAGCAGCGCGGAGAACAGCAAACGGATCGAGGGCGCCTGTTCAGACGCCCTGCCGTTATCTTCGTGGCCTGCGGTGTTATCAATGCCCATTTGAGTGAGTCCGCTTGTAATTAATTAACTGAGTAATTAATATATGAGTTATTCTTTTCTCCGGTCAATGGATCTCGCCGCGATGACAGCACAAAACGTTAAAAAAAACCCCTCTCCACGCCGCCCTGGCAGGCCCAGCGGCGCGGCCAACGGGGCAGAAAAACGGGAGCATTTGCTCGACACGGCGCTGAACTTGTTCGCCCGTCAGGGCATTGCCGATACCTCGCTGAACGCCATTGCCCGCGAGGCCGGCGTTACCCCGGCGATGCTGCACTACTACTTTCACAACCGTGAACAGCTGCTCGATGTGCTGATAGACGAACGTTTCCTGCCGGTGAGAATCGCCGCAGGCGACGTTTTCGACGCCAACGAAGACGATCCGGTAGCGGCTTTCACTGAGTTGGCGCAACGGTTTATCGATATTTCCATCGCGCACCCGTGGTTCGCCCCGCTGTGGTTGCGCGAAGTGATGAGTGACAGCGGCGTATTGAAGCAGCGGATGGACGAGCGCTTTGGTGACAAGCAACGCAAAACGGCGATGCAGTCCATCGTACGTTGGCAGGCGGAAGGCAAGCTGCATGCCGATCTGGAGCCCTCTCTGCTGATTGTCACCCTGTTTGGCATGACGCTGCTGCCGTTGGCCACGGCGTCAAAATGGCAGCGCGATAACTCCCTCAGCCCGCTGCGTGCCGACGATATTGCCCGTCACGCCATTACGCTGCTCACTCACGGCCTGGGGCCGCAACGCTGAAGAGAGATCCATTCTGGTGCGGGCCGCTCCCGCACCGGGTGCAATACCCACCTTGATCCGCTCGCTTTCCCTCTATTGGCGCCCGTCGCTTAACTGGCACCCTTTTTGCTTTGGCTACTCCGCCTAATTTGGCTTTTTAATCAGGGGTAGCGCTATGTTTCAAATAATTAGAGTGGCATTTGTTTTATTGACCTTAGGTTGCGCCAACGCGGCGACCGCCGCCGGGGAGTTACCGCACATCGTTATTTTGGCCACTGGCGGTACCATCGCCGGCTCGGCAGCCTCCAATACCCAAACCACCGGCTACAAAGCCGGGGCGCTCGGGGTGGATACCTTGATCGCCGCGGTACCGGAAATGCAGAAAATCGCCCGGGTGGACGGCGAGCAGATTGCCAATATCGGCAGCGAAAACATGACCAGCGAGATCCTGCTCAAACTGTCAAAACGCGTCAACGAACTGCTGGCGCGCGATGACGTCGCCGGCGTGGTGATCACCCACGGTACCGACACGCTGGACGAGTCGCCCTACTTCCTTAACCTGACGGTAAAAAGCAACAAACCGGTGGTGTTCACTGCCGCCATGCGCCCGGCGACCGCCATCAGCGCCGACGGCCCGATGAACCTGCTGGATGCGGTGACCGTCGCCGCCGATAAACAGGCAGCAGGCCGCGGCGTCATGGTGGTGCTGAACGATCGCATTGGTTCCGCCCGCTTCAGCACTAAAACCAACGCCACCACGTTGGACACCTTCAAAGCGCCGGAGGAAGGTTATTTGGGGGTGATTGTCGGCGGTAAACCTTACTTTGAAACCCGGGTGGATAAAATTCACACCACTCGCTCGGTCTTTGACGTGCGCAATGTCAGCGCGCTGCCGAAAGTCGACATTATTTACGGTTATCAGGACGATCCTGAATACATGTATGACGCCGCCATTCAGCACAAGGTAGACGGAATTGTTTATGCCGGCACCGGTGCCGGGTCGGTTTCAGTGCGTAGCTCGGCCGGGATCAAAAAAGCGGAAAAAGCCGGCGTGCTGGTCGTCCGCGCCAGCCGCACCGGCAGCGGTATTGTTTCTGAAGATGCGGGCCAGCCCGGCCTGGTTTCCGACTCGCTCAACCCGGCTAAATCACGCATTCTGTTGATGCTGGCGCTGACCAAAACCCATAATCCGCAGGTGATTCAGGACTATTTCCACACCTATTAATCTGCGCCCTTCCCTCAGAGCCAGGCGGCTCTGAGGGGATCTCTTTCATCGTCAATCGCGTTCTATCTGGCCAACAACGGACGGCGGCCAGAAAGCACAGTCAGGGAGAAGTGCGCAGCCAGCCCGAAGATCAACCCCCAGAATACCGACGCCATGCCTAAAAAGTTCATGCCGGACGCCGTGACCAGGAAAGTGATTAACGCCGCTTCTCGCTGCTTCTCGTCGGCCATTGCGCCGGTCAACCCGGTGCTGATGGCGCCAAATAGCGCCAGCCCGGCCAGCGAGATAATCAGTTCTTTGGGTAATGCAGTAAACACCGAGGCCAGCGTCGCGCCGAAAATCCCCATCACAATATAGAAAATCCCGCAGGCCACGCCGGCGATGTAGCGTTTGCTTTTCTCGCGGTGCGCCTCTTCGCTGGTGCAAATCGCGGCGGTAATGGCCGCCAGATTCACCCCGTGCGAGCCAAACGGCGCCAGCAATACTGAGGCAATTGCGGTCATCGAGACGATCGGCCGAGCCGGTGTGGCGTAACCTGAGGAGCGCAACACCGCCATGCCGGGCACATACTGACCGGTCAGCGTCACCAGCGTAAGCGGCAGTGCGATATTAATGATGGCGTGCCAGCTCCAGGCCGGGGTAATCAGAACCGGGTGGGCTACGCTGACGACGATATCCCCGCCGTTCAACATGCCGCTCATTCCCGCCACTGCGCCGCCGGCCACCAACACGGCGACAATGGCATAGCGTGGCAACAGGCGTTTAAACAACAGGTAGGTCACGAACATGGCCATGACCAGCGTCGGTTGCAACTGAATGGACACAAACATCTCGGCGCCAAAGTGGAATAAAATCCCGGCCAGCATGGCGGCGGCGATCGACCGGGGTAATTTACCGATCAGTTTATCGAAGGCGCCGGACAGACCAATGACGGCGATAATGAGCGAAGAAACGATATAAGCCCCCACCGCTTCGTTGATCGTCACCCCTGGCAATAACCCGACCAGCAATGCCGCGCCGGGCGTAGACCAGGCGGTGATCACCGGCACTCGCAGGCGCCAACTCAAAATCAGGCCAGTAACGCCGCTGCCGATGGAGATGGCCCAAATCCAGGAGGAGATCACCTCCGTGGACAAGTGCGCCGCACTGGCGGCCTGAAACACGATGATCAACGGGCCGGCGTAAGACACTATCACCGCGATGGCGCCCGCCACTACCGCCGAAAGAGAAAAATCCTGTCGCAATCTGTCCATCATTACCCCTATCAATGCATATCGATTAAATCGATGTAATATGCCAAAAAAGAAAAGCCCCGATAAATCAAATTAAAAACAACAAGTTGAAGATACATAAACAAACAAAATTTCGAAAATAACATCGATTGAATCGAGTTAATTTAAGTCGATTGTATCTGTGTAATTCTTTCTGTGTTAATACTTATTACATCAATTTAATGGCTGGCTTATACTGTAATCGTCTTATCCCCACCCTGCGGCCAGCAATGCCAAAGCAGAAAGCCCGTGGGGATAGCCATTCAAAGCATACAGAGGGTCTATGTGGACACCGCGCTTCAGTGAGAAAAATGCCCCGGTGTATTTGCTGATTGCAGATGCGCTGCAAAATGACATCAACAACGGCGTGCTGCCTGCCGGTTCACGTTTGCCTACATTGAAAGAGTTGGCGCAGACGCTGGCCGTTACGCCGGGCACCGTTAATCGCGCTTATGAAGAAGCGGCGCGGCGCGGGCTGGTTCAGGGTGAAGTGGGCCGCGGGACCTTTGTGCTGGCTGCGCCTGAAAGGGCCATGGAAAGCGCGCGCCTGCCGCATTTTAGCCCTTCATCTTCCGCCCAACGGGATCATATCGATCTGTCGGTGATCAAACCGGAGGTGCAGGCCCAGGAACAGGGGATCCGCACCGCGCTCGAGCATCTGGTCGCCAGCCCGGAGCTGGGGCTGGCGCTCGACTATTCGCCGGAAGGCGGGCATCCGGCGCATCGCGACGCCGGTGCCAGCTGGCTGCGGCGTTTTTTGCCTGACGTACACTGGCAGCAAGTGGTGTTGACCGCCGGCGCTCAGCACGGTTTGCTGGTCGCCATCAATGCCCTGACGGCGCACCAGGATCTTATCCTGTGCGAAGCGCTGTGTTATCCGGGCATTATTTCGCTGGTACACGGCAATGGACGGCGGTTGCGCGGGGTCGAAATGGATAGCGAGGGCATCGTGCCCGACTCGCTGAGAGCACTGTGCCGCCAGGAAAAACCGGCGATGCTGATCTGCGTGGCTAGCTGCCAAAACCCCACCACGGTGGTGATGTCGAACGCCAGACGGGCCGAAATCGCGCAGATTGCCCGCGAGTTCGATTTTTATATTCTCGATGACGACATTTACGGTTTTCTTACCGCAGAGCCGGTCGAGGCGCTGTCTTCGTTTGCTCCTGAACGCTCGGTGTACCTGACCAGCCTGTCGAAAAGCATCTCACCGGCGTTGCGCATCGGTTATCTGCATGCGCCGGCGGAAACCCTGTCGCGGTTGACGTCGATGGTGCGAACCAGCATCTGGATGCCTTCCCCGCTTATCGCGCAGTTGGCCAGCAATATCGTTACTTCCGGCATTGGGGCTGAAATGCTGCAAACCCAGAAGCAAGAAGCGGCGGCGCGCCAGGCCATCGCCGCAGAAGTTTTCCACGGGCTGGAGGTCGCTTCGCAACCCTACGGTTACCACATTTGGGTCACTCTGCCCGAGCCCTGGACCAGCGATGAGTTCGCCAATCTGGCGCGCGCTCAGGGGGTGAATATTTCCAGCGGCACGCAATTTCTGGCCGAACGCAGCGGCCACACGCGTGCCGTGCGCATCGTGCTGATGTCGCCAACCAGCCGCAGCGAATTGAAATTTGCCCTGACCAAGCTGCGCAGCATGATCGAATCCGCAGAACCCCGCCTGTATTACTGAGGCCCTGACCCGGCGCGCTTTACCGCGCCGGGTCAGCCTTGTTCAATCAGCATCACCGCCGTGGTATCCGCCTCCAGGGCTTCAAAAATATGCTCCCGATCGGCGGAGTAACTGATGTAATCCCCCGCGCTCAACTCCACCGGCTGCTCCGTCGGCCCGATTCGCGCCCTGCCGCTGCTGATAATCACGTGCTCAATGGTGCCCGGCATATGCGGGCGTGAAACCCGCGTCTCGCCCGGCTGAACGCGCAAACGGTAGATATCGCGCTGTGCTCCCGGCGGGCAGGTTGCCAGCAATGTAGCGGCATAGTTGGCCTGTTCGGAAACCGTGGTAACCCCTTCGTTGGCGCGGATCACCTGTACGTGCTGACGCGGTTGAGAGATTAACCGGCTGACCGGCACGTCGAGGGCCATCGCCAGCGACCACAAGGTTTCCAGGCTTGGGTTGCCGCTGCCGGTTTCCAATTGCGAAAGCGTCGATTTTGCGATGCCGGCGCGGCGCGCCAGTTCGGTGACCGACAGCCCCAACCGCTCGCGTTCGCGGCGAATGGCGGCCGAAAGCAGGCCGATGGGTGTGCCGGTATTGCTGGAGTTATCGCTCATTGTTCACCATATCATTCGTTCGTTCGACTTGACGAACAAGCATGCACTGTTCATCATAATGTTCAGTTGTTCATTTTAATGGTGTTCGTCGACGGCGGCAAGCACGGCACTCAATCAGGGAGAAGGCAAATGAAGGTAAACACCCGCGGCGTAGTACAGATGACCCTGGCGATGGTGATCTCCGGCACCGTCGGCTGGCCGGTGATCGCGCTAGGGCAACCGCCAACGACGGTGGTTTTCTGGCGTTGCGCTTTTGGTGCGCTGGCGATGTTGATCGCCTGTGCCCTGCTTGGCCTGTTGAAGAAAGGCATGCTGACCCGACGTCAGGCCGCCGTGGCGGTATTGGGTGGCATGGCGCTGGTGCTGAACTGGACGCTGTTGTTTGGCGCTTATGCCCATGCCTCTATCGCCGTGGCCACGGTGACCTATCACGTCCAACCTTTTATGCTGGTCGGGCTGGGCGTACTGTTCTTTGGCGAAAAACTGACGGCAAATAAGCTGGCTTGGCTGCTGCTGGCCTTCGGCGGCATGCTGCTGATTATTACCGGCCGCCCCGGCGCTAGCGGCTCAGGATCGGATTACTTTATCGGCGTGCTGTTGGCATTGGGCGCGGCGTTTATGTATGCGGTGGCGGCGGCGATCGTCAAAGGGCTAAAAACCGTGCCGCCGCATTTGATCGTGTTGATCCAGCTCAGCGTCGGGGTGGTGGTGCTGGCGCCGTTCGCCGGCCTGGCCCACCTGCCCTCAACGGCCAATGCCTGGTTGCTGCTGGCGACTATCGGCCTGGTGCATACCGGGCTGATGTCTTCGCTGCTGTATGGCGCGATCCAGAAAATCCCCACCAGCCTGGTCGGCGCGTTGTCGTTCATCTACCCGCTGGTGGCGATCATCGTCGATTGGGCAGTATTCGGACACCGCCTCAGCCTGATGCAGCTCTTGGGCGCAGCCGCCATCCTGATTGCCGCTGCGGGCATGAACTTTGGCTGGCGAGTGATGCGCGCGGGTAAAACCGCCCGCACGGTGGAGGAGCAGTAACCGGCGGGTTATTTTTTCAAGGTGTGCAGGCTGGCGAGCACCTTCTGCAACGCCCTGCTCAGCGGCTTATCCTGGCGCAGTACGATGCCCAAAGTGCGTTCAAGCGCGGGCGTAAGAGCGTCTCCCCGGGTGCCGGACAGTGCCATGCGCGGCACAATGCTGTACCCAAGCCCGGCGGCAACCATCTCTTTGATCGCCTCTATGCTGCCCAGTTCCATTACCGGCGCGGGTTTAACCCCCGCGCCAAGGAACCAGCCATCAATCAAACGACGGGTGCTGCTGCCGGATTCAAAAGCCACCCACGGGAGCGCACCCAGAGTTTGCGGGGTGTACGTGGCAGGCAAATCGGGGGAATCGGCCGGGAAAATGACGGCAAACTCGTCTTGCAGCAGCGGCGTCAACTGCAAACTGCGGCCATTGGCCGGAAAGGTCACCAATGCGATGTCGATGCGGTTTTCTTCCACCGCTTTTACCATGTCATCGGTGTTGCCGGTGCGCACCCCGACGTTCAACAAGGGATAAGCCTGTTTCAACTCCCGCAGCAGCGTCGGCAGCAAATGGATACAGGCCGTGGCACCGGTGCCCAGCGTCACGGTGCCGGCAATCTCCTGCGCGTGGCCGGCCATGTCGCTCAGCGCATGATCCACCGCCGCATTGATGTGACTTATGTGTTCCAGTAGCGCCTCACCGGCGGACGTCGGCCGCACGCGCCTGGCGACCCGCTCCAGCAGCCGAACGTGCAGCCGCTGTTCCAACTGCCGGATTTGCAAGCTGACCGCGGGCTGGGTCAGCCCCAGCACTTCCCCTGCGGCGGAAAAACTCCCTTGCCTGACCACCAAAGCAAAAGTCTGAAGCTGGTCCAAATTAAGCTTGCCCACCACGCAATACCCCTTATGCAAAATGCCGATGCCGGTCCCCCACATGAGGAACCGGCATCGCTGAGTGTATCCTTGCGGGCCGCCTTTGTAATCAGGCAGGACCCGGCGCGCATTGCGTTATGCATAACGAAGAGCCTTGATGGCGTTTTTGCAGAAAGCCTGACGGCGGTGAAAGTATTATCCCGAAAACCTCAAAAGCTAAGCGAAATAACGTATTCGACCCGTTTTAAAATAGCTGTTACCTCTATTAGCAGACACGGAGGAGGAATTAACGATGACGCGTTATGTGTGGAATAACCGGCTGAAACAGCGCATCCGTTTCAGCTACTGGAATGAGCTGTGCGTCACTGGCTGCGCGGGCAGAGCCCCTCTTGCCCGCGGGTGTTCGTTATCGGTGCGGGAAAATCATCCCCCGCCTATCGCAAAGCTAATTAATCGCTAAGCAATGGATTATTTATAATAAGCCTTTGCTTTACACCGCAACCTGCAAATTATTATTATCACTTCGTACCCCACCCGTTGTAACAACTTAAATTTTAATTATATTTCATCGCGCTACGCCCGCGGCGGCGCGCTATTTACTGCCGTCTCCGTATTATGAGGACATCGTTATGGTTGTTTCTGTTTTGCCTGCGCCGGATACGGCCAATTTCCCTCCCGCAGAAGAACGGACCCACAGGATTGTCGACGACCAACAGGCACTGGATGCAGCACGACAAGTCGCCGTGGCCGCCGCGCCTGAAGCCCAACTGCGTGACCGCCAGCGGCGCTATCCGTTGCAACAGTTGGCGCTGTTTACCCAGTCTGGCCTCGGTGGCATTTCCATTCCGCGCGAATACGGCGGACCGGAACTGTCCTTTACCACGCTGGCGGAGGTGTTTCGCCTGATTTCCGCCGTCGATCCGGCGCTGGGGCAAATTCCGCAAAACCATTTCGGCCTGATTCAGTTAATCCGTGATGCCGGCAGCGAAGAACAAAAACGGCGTATTTTCGCGGCGGTGCTGGCCGGCCAACGCATCGGGAACGGTGGCCCGGAGAAAAACAGCAAGCACACGCTGGATATGCAGAGCCGCTTACGGCAAACCGCAGACGGCCTGCGCTTTACCGGCGACAAATTTTACTCCACCGGTGCGCTGTTCGCCCATATCGTCGCCGCCAAGGCACTCGACGATCGGCAGCAGCCGGTACTGGCATTGATCCCCCACCCGGCGGCAGGCCTGGAGATCGTCGACGACTGGTCCGGCATGGGGCAGCGCACTACCGCCAGCGGCACGGTGCGCCTGCGCGAGGTTCTGGTCGATCCGGCCAATGTGATCCCGCTGCTGCCGCTGGCAGAAAAACCGACGATTCAGGGCGCCGTTTCCCAACTGATTCAGGCCGCCATCGATGCCGGCATTGCGCAGGGTGCGCTGGACGAGGCCACCCAGTTTATTCGCGAGCGTTCCCGCCCCTGGATCGACGCAGGCGTCGAACGCAACGCGGACGATCCCTACATTCTGGCCGACGTCGGCCGGCTCAGCATGGAGTTGAGCGCGGCGAACGCCCTGTTGCGCCGTGCGGCGCGGACGCTCGATGAGGTTGACCGCTGGCCGGTAACCGCCGAAAGCGCCGCAACGGCGTCGATCGCGGTCGCCGAAGCCAAGGTGCTGACCACGGAAGTGGCGCTGTTGGCCAGCGAAAAGCTGTTCGAATGGTCCGGCAGCCGCGCCACGCTGGCGGAGCACGGCCTCGATCGTCACTGGCGCAACGCACGCACCCACACGTTGCACGATCCGGTGCGCTGGAAATACCACGCCATTGGCGAGTACTACCTCAACGGCCGCTTTCCGGCGCGCCATTCGTGGATTTAAAGGAGCAGAACATGACTACCCAGGTAGCCCCTCAACGCGTGGCGCAACGCATTACCAGCCCCGAACAGGCGCTGGAGACCGCACACCGGCTGGCGGAGCAATTCAGCCCGACCGCCGCCGAGCGTGACAGCCAACGGCGATTGCCGGTTGCCGAACTGGCAGACCTGTTCGCCTCTGGGCTCGGCGCGATTACCGTGCCACAAGAATTTGGCGGCCCGGCGTTGTCGAACCGCGTGCTGGCGCAGGTCATCGCTATTCTCAGCCAGGGCGATGCGTCGATCGGCCAGGTGCCGCAAAACCATTATTACGCACTGGAAGTGCTGCGGGTGAACGGTTCGCCGCAGCAGCAACGGCGGCTGTACCAGGAAGCGCTGGCCGGCGTGCATTTCGGCAATGCGCTGGCGGAGTTTGCCAGCAAGGCCGCCCACCACCGCAGCACCTCGCTGGCCAGACATGAAGGCCAATGGCAGCTGTCGGGCCAAAAATTTTACGCTACCGGCGCGTTGTACGCCGGGCGCATCCCGACCGCCGCGCGGGGTGAAGACGGTAAAGAACAGTTGGTGTTTTTGCCGCGCAATACGCCAGGCCTGAGCATCACCGACGACTGGTCCGGATTTGGTCAACGCACCACCGGCAGCGGCAGCGTGACGCTGGAACAGTGCCCGGTCGATGAAGAGGATATCGTGCCCTTCCAGACGGCGTTTGAACGGCCGACGCCGGTTGGCCCGCTGGCGCAAATCATGCACGCCGCCATCGATCAGGGCATCGCCAAAGCCGCGTGGCAGGACATGCTGCAATTTGTTCGCAGCCGTTCGCGCCCGTGGATTGATGCCGATGTCGAACACGCCAGCGAGGACCCGCTGACGCTGGACCGCATCGGCAAAATTTCCGCCCGCATTCAGGCCGGTGACGCCCTGCTGGCGGTGGCCGGTGAAGCCATCGATGTCGCTCAGCGCCACAGCGATGCCCTGTCGGTTGCACAAGCCTCGATCGAGGTTGCCACGGCGCGCGCCTGGACCACCGAGGTCGCGCTGGCCGCCGGTAATCTGCTGTTTGAGTTGGCCGGTAGCCGTGCCACGCTGCAGGAATATAACCTCGATCGCCACTGGCGCAACGCCAGAACCCACACCTTGCACGACCCGGTGCGCTGGAAATACCCGGCGATCGGCAATTACGTGCTGAACGGGGTGCTGCCGCCGCGCCGGGGGACTCTGTAATGAGCGTCATCGCCAAAGAGGTTCTGCTGAACGCCTTCAACATGAACTGCGTCGGCCATATTCATCACGGCATGTGGACCCATCCGCAGGATCGTTCCACCGAGTTCAACCAGCTCAGCTACTGGACCGAGCTGGCGCAACTGCTGGAGCGTGGACTGTTCGACGGGTTGTTCATCGCCGATATCCTCGGCGTTTACGATGTCTATCAGCAAAACATCGCCCTGACCGCCCGCGAGTCGATACAGCTGCCGGTTAACGATCCGCTGTTGCTGGTGTCGGCGATGGCCGGAGTGACCCAACATCTGGGCTTCGGCATCACCGCCAACCTGAGTTACGAAGCGCCCTATCCCTTTGCCCGTCGCTTGTCGACGCTGGACCATCTGACCCAGGGCCGCATCGGCTGGAATATCGTCACCGGCTATCTGGACAGCGCTGCGCGTGCGATGGGGTTGAACGAACAGATCGGGCACGATCGCCGTTACGATCAGGCCGATGAGTTTCTCGACGTTGCCTATCAATTATGGGAAGGCAGCTGGGAAGATGACGCCGTGTTGGCCGACCGTCAACGGCGTATTTACGCCGATGCGCAGAAGATCCACAAGGTGACCCACCGCGGCGAATTTTATCAGGTGGAGGGCTATCACCTGTCTTCGCCTTCGCCGCAGCGCACCCCGCTGTTGTTCCAGGCCGGCAGCTCGTCACGGGGTATTAAGTTCGCCGCCCGCCACGCGGAGTGCACCTTCGTTAACCACGCCACCCCGGCGGTAATGAAAGCGCAGGTGGACAAGCTGCGTACCGCAGCGGTGGCGGCCGGCCGTCAGCGACAGGATTTGAAAGTGTTTATGGGAGTCGGCGTTATCGTTGCGCCAACCGCCGCCGAGGCGCAGGACAAATACCGTGAATATCTGCGTTACGCCAGCCCCGAAGCCGGTCTGGCGCATTTTTCCAGCTCGACCGGTATCGATCTTTCACGCTTTGGTCTGGACGACCCGATCCAGGCCGGGCCGACGCAGGCCATTGAGTCGGTAACCCAAACCTACAGCGGCTGGACCCGCCGCCAACTGCTGGAACAGCACGCCATGGGCGGGCGTTATCCGCTGGTGGTGGGCGATCCGCAACAGGTGGCGGATAGGTTGCTGCAATGGGTGGATCAGGCCGATATCGACGGGTTTAACCTGACGCGCATCGTTAACCCAGGCAGCTACCGCGATTTTATCGATTTGGTGGTGCCGGAGTTGCAAGCGCGTGGTCGCTATAAAACCGCCTACCGCGCCGGCAGCCTGCGGCAAAAGCTGTTTCGGCAGCAGGATCGCTTGCCGCAAAGCCATCCGGCGGCCGGCTGGCGTCTGGGTGCGCCGTTACCCGTTTGAACCCTTACTTTTTCTTTTGAAGGAACAACCCTATGACAATACCCTCTCGGACAAAAACACTGCTGTTTTCGGCGCTGCTGGCACTCTCAGGCGCGGCGGCTGCGGCCAATGATTACAGCGGTGCGCTGAAAGTCGGCACCACCGCTGCCTTCGCCCCGCCGCTCGAGGTGGCGGCGGAAGAGGCTCGCAAACAGGGGCTGAAGGTCGACATCATCGAATTCAGCGACTGGACCGCGCCGAACGTCAGCCTGGAAAACGGCGATATCGACGTCAACCTGTTCCAGCACCTGCCGTTCCTGCACAACGCCAATAAAGAAGGCAATTTCCACCTGGTGGCCTATGCCCCGGCGATCATCAATAACGTCGGGCTGTACTCCAAAAAATACCAAAGCATCGCCGATCTGCCGGAGGGCGCCAAAGTGGCGATCGCCAACGACGTGATTAACGGTGGCCGCGGTCTGTTGCTGTTGCAAAAAGCCGGGCTGATTAAGCTCAAACCGGGATCCGGCCTGCAGGCAACCCAGGCAGACATCGTCAGTAACCCTAAACACATCAAAATTATCGAAGTGGAAGCGGTGCAACTGGCACGCACGCTGGAGGAAGTTGACCTGGCGCAGGGCTATCCGCACTACCTGCGGCTGTCCGGCACCGTCGATCCCAACAGCGCCCTGCTGTTCGACGGCCTGGAAAACCCGGAGTACGTGATCCAGTTCGTGGTCCGCGATGGCCATCAGGATGACCCGCGCCTGCGCAAGTTTGTCGACGTTTACCAGCATTCGCCGGTCGTGCGCGCCAAACTCGACAGTTTTTACGGCAAGCTCTATCAGCCGGGCTGGAGCCAGTAGTTTATGTCCAGCCTGATTTTGCCTAACCCAGGCGCCCTAGTCGCCGACGAGGTGGTGCGCCGCCATGATGACACCCACCTGCGCTTTACCCGGATCAGCAAGCGTTACCCCGGCCAACTGACCGAGGCGCTGAAGGCGATCTCCTTGGACATTCGCCGTGGGGAGATCTTCGGCATTATCGGCCGCAGCGGCGCCGGCAAGTCGTCCCTGATCCGCACCATTAACCGGCTGGAACGCCCCAGCGGCGGCAGCGTGGAGGTCGATGGCGTTGATATCGGCCAATTGAATGAAGATCAACTGGTGGCCTACCGGCGGCGCACCGGCATGATTTTCCAGCACTTCAACCTGCTGTCGGCCAAAACCGTCCGGCAGAATATCGAGTTGCCGCTGCGGGTGGCGGGCGTGCCGATCGCCGAGCGGCGCGGCAGAGTGGACGCATTGCTGGCGCTGGTCGGGCTGAGCGACTACCCGGACGCCTATCCGGCGCAGCTTTCCGGCGGGCAGAAACAACGGGTCGGCATCGCCAGGGCGCTGGTGCATAACCCCGAATTGCTGTTGTGCGATGAAGCCACCTCCGCGCTCGATCCGGAAACCACCCGCGCCATTCTGGCGTTGTTACAGCGCATCAACCGTGAGTTCAACATCACCATAGTGCTGATTACCCATGAAATGGAGGTGATCCATGATATCTGCCACCGGGTGGCGGTGCTGGAACGGGGGGAGATTATCGAATGCGGCCCGGTGTGGCAGGTGTACGGCAATCCGCAGCAGGAAACGACCCGCATCCTGCTGACCCCCTCACACGATCGCTTGCCGGAGGAATGGGTTGGGCGGATCGCCGCCACGCCCCCCACGCCGGATGCACCGCAATTGATCCGGCTACGCTACCGTGGCCAAGGTGCATCGCTGGAGCTAAACCACGTGCTGGCGGCTTTTCAGGGCAGCGTGACGCTGGTGGAAAGCGCCATTGAGCATATTCAGGGGCGCGCCATCGGTTATCTGTTGTTAACCGTGACGCCGTCACCGAATAATCGAACCATTCCGCAGACGCTGGCCGACAGCGTGGAGGTCCTGGGCTATGTCACTGTTGCTTGAACGGCTGTGGGCCGGATTTCTCGATACATTGCTGATGGTGGGCGTTTCTTCCCTGTTGGCGCTGGTGCTGGGATTGCCGCTGGCGATCTTGTTGGTGGTCAGCGAACGCGGTGGATTGTATGAGCAGGTTGGCGTTCAGCGGGTGCTCGGCTGGTTGGTGAATCTGTTCCGCTCGATCCCCTTTTTGATCCTGATGGTGGCGCTGATCCCCTTCACCCGCATGATTGTCGGCACCTCTTACGGCGTATGGGCCGCCGTGGTGCCGCTGACCATCGCCGCCATGCCGTTTTTCGCGCGTATCGCCGAAGTCAGCCTGCGAGAGGTGGATCACGGCCTGGTTGAAGCGGCGCAGGCAATGGGCTGCCGCCGTGGGCATATCATTCGTCATGTGCTGCTGCCGGAAGCCATGCCCGGCATTGTCAGCGGCTTTACCATCACCCTGGTGACCATGATTAACGCCTCTGCGATGGCCGGAGCCATAGGCGCAGGCGGCTTGGGTGACCTGGCTTACCGTTATGGTTACCAGCGTTTCGACACCCAGGTGATGCTCACCGTCATCGTGGTGTTGGTGGCGCTGGTGACCCTGCTGCAATTTTTTGGCGATCGGCTTTCCCGCCGGTTAAACCACCGTCATTAACCTTTACTGACCGGATATGTGTAATGAAAAAACTGAAAGCCTCGCTGATCGCCGCTTCGCTGCTGTTGGGTGCATTTGCCCTGCCGACCGTTGCGGCGCAGGAAAAACCGCAGCAAATCACCATTGGTTACCAGAAAGCCAATATCTTCGCCCTGTTGAAATATCGCGGTACGCTGGAGCAAACCCTGACGCCGCAGGGCATCAAGGTGCGCTGGATTGAGTTTCCCGCCGGGCCGCAAATGCTCGAAGGGCTGAACGTCGGCAGCATTGATCTTGCGGCGACCGGCGATGCGCCACCGGCCTTTGCCCAGGCTGCCAAAGCGGATTTGATCTATCTGGGGCATTCGCCGGCCAGCCCGAAAACCGAAGCCATAGTGGTGCCGCAGGATTCGCCGATCAAAACCGTTGCCGACCTCAAAGGTAAACGCGTTGCGCTGAACAAAGGCTCCGACGTCAACTACCTGTTGGTCAGCGCGCTTGAACAGGCCGGGCTGAGCTACAAAGACGTGACGCCGGTGTATTTGCCGCCGAGTGACGCCCGCGCCGCCTTCCAGCGCGGCAGCGTAGACGCCTGGGTGATTTGGGACCCTTACTACGCCGAGGTGGAAACCCACGCCAACGCCCGTCTGCTGAAGGATGCCGAAGGTCTGGTGCCGCATTACACCTTCTATCTCGCCAGTCGCCATTTTGCCGAAACCTACCCGGACAGCGCCAAATTGGTGATCGACCAGCTAAGTGAACTCAGCGCCTGGGCCAATGCCCATCAGGACGACGCGGCGAAGATCCTGGCGCAAAGCACCGGGTTGGCGCAGGCCATTTGGGCCAGAGCCCTCGCCCGCATGCCGTTCGGTAGCCAACGCATGACGCCGGCGGTATTTGCCGAACAGCAGCAATTAGCCGACAAGTTCACCGCGATCGGCCTGCTGCCGGTCAAGGTGGACGTCAGCGCCGCACGCTGGTCTGAAGATAAGTAACCTGCTGAATACCTTTGTATTGATTCAGCTAAGCAAAGCGATATTCGGCATTTAACCTGCGGGGATATTTTCATTATTATCGGGATATGTCTCTGGAAGCATTTTCTTTCAGGGCCTGTCTACCGGAGTTTTTGTCCTTGTTTCGTTCGTCGCGAACTTATTTTTGGCCGCACTTATGTGCGGCTTTTCTTTTTGTGGTTAAAAACACGCTAAACGTGCAATTTTCCACGTTATTCAGGCTCCCCCTCTATACTGTTTCCAGTGAAAAAATATGCCCCCCTAAATGGTGGAATGGGAGTTAAATCGCTCCCTGACGGAAACCTGAGCAGGAACCATGACATGACACGTTTTATCCTTATGCCGCTTGCCACTGTTATTCTGGCAGGTTGTACGCCAATGAAACCCTCAGGATGTGAAAAAACCAGCGCCGTGGGTGATTGTATTTATGCAAGGGGTGCCGAAAACACCACGTCGAAGGTTGTTCAGCCCCCCAATTTGGGCTGTGACGGGCAAGTTTTTTACGAACGTCCGTTTTATCCCGCTGCAGCAATGGCGAAAAAGATTGACGGTAAAATAACAGGTACGTTTGACGTTGATGATAGAGGTAAAGCAAAGAATATCGAACTAACGGGAAATCCCGAATTCTATTATGAAGCGAAAAGCGCTATTGCTCGTAGCTGCTGGAAACCCGGTAGCTTGCATGAAAAAGTCTCGTTTACCTTCAACGTTACCGGTGATGCAACTCTGGGGGCCGGGGGATAAAAAAACCGGCGCAGAGTGCTCTGCGCCGGCCGGGTTATCACGTCTTGTTGCTAGCGCCCTTTCGCCAGCTTGTGCAAGGTTGCCGCCAACAGATCCACTTCCTCGTAGGTGTTGTAAAACGCCAGCGATGGCCGCACCGTCGCCTCGACGCCAAAGCGCCGCAGGATCGGTTGGGCGCAGTGATGGCCGGAACGCACCGCAATGCCTTCACGGTTAAGCGCGTTGCCCACTTCTTCGGTACGGTAGCCGCTCAGCACAAACGACAGCACGCTGGCCTTATTGGCCGCGGTGCCAATCAGGCGCAGGCCCGGAATGCGGATCAACTGCCCGGTGGCATACTCAAGCAATTCATGCTCGTAACGGTTGATATTATCGAGCCCCAGGCGTTCGACGTAGTCCAACGCCGCCCCCAACCCCACCGCGTCGGCGATGTTGCCGGTGCCGGCTTCAAACCTGGCCGGTGCCGGCTGGTACAGCGTTTTCTCAAAGGTGACATCGGCAATCATATTGCCGCCACCCTGCCACGGCGGCAGGCTTTCCAGCAGCTCCGCCTTGCCGTACACCGCGCCGATGCCGGTTGGGCCAAACACCTTGTGGCCGGAGAACACGTAAAAATCCGCATCCAGCGCCTGCACGTTAACCTTCAGGTGCGATACCGCCTGTGCGCCGTCTACCAACACCCGCGCTCCGGCCTGATGAGCCAGCGCAATCACCTGCTCGACCGGCGTCACCGTGCCCAGCGCATTGGATACCTGGGTGATCGACACCAAACGGGTACGCGGCGACAAGAGCTTGCGGTATTCATCCAGCAGAATCTGCCCGCTGTCATCCACCGGGATCACCCGAATTTTAGCCCCCACGCTGGCGGCAAGCTGCTGCCAGGGCACGATGTTGGCGTGGTGTTCCAACTGGGAAACCACGATTTCATCGCCTTCGCCGATGTGTTGCCGGCCAAAGGTATTGGCAATCAGGTTAATGGCTTCCGTTGCGCCTCGGGTAAAGATAATTTCCGCCGGTGATTTGGCCCCCAGAAAACGGGCAACGCTGTTTCTGGCCCCTTCATAGGCATCCGTTGCCCTGGCGGCCAGCTCATGCGCCGCACGGTGGATATTCGAGTTTTCATGGGCGTAGAAATACGCCAGCCGATCGATAACCACTTGCGGTTTATGGGTGGTGGCGGCGTTATCCAGCCACACCAGGGGTTTGCCGTTAACCCGTTCCGCAAGAATGGGAAAGTCGCGGCGTACGGCATGCACATCAAAACTGCTGCGCGGCCGTTGCTGCGGTGCGGCTTCTCGCCGTGGCTGCCCCTGTTCCAGGAAATAATACTGCCCGCTGGTCGCCTCTTGCGCTACGCCGCTAACCGGTGCGGCGACGGCAGGAAACAGCGATCCGATAACCGACTCCAGCCCGCCATTGACCGCCCCTGCAAAGGGTTGGTCACTAAGATGGGCCTGACCGGTGAGCGCCTGGTTCGCCAGACCGTCCAGCCCGGTATCCGGCGAAAACCGTTTTTGCCGGGCCTGATTTTCGCTCAGAAAATAGAACCCCGCCGTCGCCGCCGGATCCCGTGGCTGAGGCAGCGTTGGCGGAGCCAAAAAGGCCTGCCGCTCTGCGCCCTGCTGCCAGCCGGACAACCTTTGCGCCTCCAGGCCATCGGTAGCCAGTGCCGGCTCTAGAGCCGGCGTAGCGGTCTGTGGCAACACCGTCGTGGCGCGTTCGCCGCCTGCGGCCGGTTGCAGCCCTGCACCAGCTTCACGTCCAGGCAAGGCACTGAAGATCTGATTAGCCAGGTTAGCCAGCGCGTTAACGTCCGGCAATCCGGCTGGCGGCTGCGCCTCGTGAGGCAATGAATTACTTGTAACTGTCTGGATAGTCATGATATTTGCTCACATCAACATCGTCTAAAACGGCAACGGCATCTTCAGTCAGAACCGCCAATGAGCAGTAAAGGGAGATCAGGTAGGAGGCTATCGCATTGCGGTTAATCCCCATAAAGCGCACCGACAGCCCCGGGCTTTGCTCACCCGCGACGCCCGGCTGGTAAAGGCCAATGACGCCCTGACGTTTTTCCCCGGTACGCAGCAGGATAATTTTGGTTTTGCCTTCTTCGTCGATGGGCAGCTTGTCCGAGGGGATCAGCGGCAAGCCACGCCAGGTGAGAAACTGCGAACCGAACAGACTGACGGTTGGCGGCGGCACGCCACGGCGGGTGCACTCGCGGCCAAAGGCGGCGATGGCTAACGGATGAGCGAGGAAGAAACCGGGTTCTTTCCATACTTTGGTGATCAGTTCGTCCAGATCGTCCGGCGTCGGCGCACCGGTCAGCGTTGAAATACGCTGGGCGTCATCGACGCTGGCCAATAAACCGTACTCAGGGTTATTGATCAGCTCGTTTTCCTGGCGCTCTTTAATGGTTTCAATGGTCAGGCGCAGCTGTTCGCGAATCTGATCGTGCGGGCTGCTGTATAAATCGGAAACGCGGGTATGCACGTCCAGAATGGTGGTAACGGCATTGAGAAAATACTCGCGCGGCGCTTCTTCGTAATCCACATAGGTCTGGGGTAATAACCCTTCATCGCGCTGCGAGCAGGCAACCTGAACATTTAACGGGTTCTTGACCTTGTTCAGGCGGAATATCCCTGCCTCGACCGGTGTCCATTGCAGCAAATGCACCAACCAACGCGGTGTGATAATGGATAATTGCGGGACGGTTTTTGTCGCGTTAGCCAATTGCCGTGCTGCATTATCCCCTAATGCAAGCCGGGCGTCATTGTGTTGAGACATGGTTGTTTCTCCTGAAAAAATAGGCTGGTGAAAAATAATTAATAATTACCGGTTAAATAGCGCGTTAAATAAAATATCGATTTATTGATTCCGTTTCGCAGACCTCACTGCGGGTTATTAACATTGTTGAAATGCACCACATTAAATACCTGAGCCAAATTCATGACTGTCGCTCTGGATATTTGCCTGGCGAATATTGCTGCCCGGTTTGACGCTGCGCGTCAGCCAGACGTTGCCGCCAATGGACGATCCCTTGCCAATGGTAATCCTGCCCAGCAAAGTGGCGCCGGCGTAGATCACCACATCGTCTTCAATAATCGGATGGCGTGGCTGCCCTTTTTGCAGAATGCCGGACTCCTCGGTGACAAAGCGTTTGGCGCCCAGCGTGACCGCCTGATAGAGGCGTACCCGCTTGCCGATAATGGCGGTTTCGCCAATCACTACGCCAGTGCCGTGGTCGATAAAAAAGCCGTCATCGATTTGTGCACCGGGATGAATATCGATACCGGTTTCACCGTGAGCCTTTTCGGCGATGATGCGCGCCAGCAAAGGAACGCCTGCGAGATAGAAATAGTGCGCCAGCCGGTGGTGGATAATGGCGTTGACGCCGGGGAAACACAGTAACACCTCGTCCACGCTGCGCGCCGAAGGATCGCCGTGATAAGCGGCCAGAATGTCGCTGTCCAACCGGCGGCGAATGGCCGGCAACACGGTGGCGAACTGCCGCACCAGCGTCACCGCCTGCGTATTGAGAGAGTCCCCAAGCTCTGCGTCGTCGCCCTCGGAACGGCTAAACCCCAGAGCAAGGCGCACCTGAATCAGCAATGCATTCAGCACCGCGTCCAGCGTATGGCCAACGAAGTAGTCTTCGCTTTCATGGCGCAGATCGTCCGGCCCCAAGCGCATCGGGAATAAAATCGCTCGCAGCGATTCGGTTATTTCGCTGACCGCACTTTTCGACGGCAGTTCCTTTTGCCCGGAAAGCGACGCCTGGCCGCTGCGCTCGCGCCAGGAGAGCCGCGCTGAGCGCAGCTCATTAACGATATCGGCAAGTTGCCAGTTGGTATTTTCTTGCGGCTGTGAAAAGCGAGTCATAATTCCCTCTGTTTATGTGATAACGCCCAATGACCCACTCGGTTCGAGCGCCGTCAGGCTGTCTTTAGCCAGGGCAAGTGTCGTGCGCCCTCAATCCCGCCTTGTACGCCGTAAGCCTGCGTATAACCGGCTTTAAGGGCCGCCAGCACCGCATCGGCGGAGCGTTTGCCGGTTTGGCACAGCAGGATGACCTGCTGTTGTTTGTCGACGACTTTGCTTAACTCAAGGAAAAAACGTGGGTTGCGGATTTTGTTCGAGCCGGTTAACCAGGGAACCCGCGCGGATTCCTCAACGTAGCCAAAGGTTTTGCGCTCTTCCGGGGTGCGGATATCCACCAACACCGCCGCCCCGCTGTTGACTAATTGCCAACTGGCTTCCGGCGTCAGATCGCGTTCAAAATCGGCGGTATTTTGGGCGACGTAGTTATCCCTGCCTGGGTTATCCGCATTCACGTTGGAATGGGTTTTAAACCTTTGTGCAGATGCGTAGGACATATTCACCTCCGGCATATTCTCTATTTTTCAGTAGGGTTGTTTTCGTTCATTAACTTCAATTTATTACCCTTTCCGACCAGCAATAAATAACTTTTCATTAGGGCTTATAGTAAAAGCATCTAGCCCGACTTAGCTAAAATCAGGCTAATGAAAACCAATTATTGGCTTATGAATTTCGATTTTCGCGTGGCTATGTTACAGCGCGCTGTTACCCGTTTTCTCCCGTCGATCACATTACGGGTAACACAGTTTATTAACACTCTTCAGCGTGATATCTGTCGCAAAACCGCCGTCTGAAAACCGCTTTGATAACAACAACGAAACCATGGTGTTTTCTGAACAGGTAAAAATGATGACCGATACCCCCAATGACGTATTGTTGATCGCCCCGTTAATGGACAGCCTGCTTGCACGCCTTGAGGCCAACTTTGTCGTGCACCGTCTCTACGAACAGGCCGACCCGGCCGCTTTCCTGGCGGCCAATGGAGGAACCCTCACCGCACTGGTCACCCGTGGCGATATTGGCGTTGCCACGTCGGTACTGGAACAACTGCCGAATCTGGGGCTGATTGCCGTTTTCGGCGTGGGTACCGACGCCATTGACCTGAGTTATACCCGGCAGCGCAGCATCGCGGTCACCATTACCTCCGGCGCACTGACGGAGGACGTGGCGGATATGGCGCTGGGGCTGCTGCTGGCAACCGCGCGCCAGCTGTGTCACTACGACCGTTTTGTGCGTGAAGGCCGCTGGCTGCAGGAAGCGCCGGGCCTGTCGGTGCAGGTCAGCGGCAAGCGCCTCGGCATTTTTGGCATGGGCAACATCGGCCGCGCCATTGCCCAGCGCGCTGCCGGTTTCAACATGCATATTCAATACGCCAGCCACCAACAGGATGGCGCATTACCCTATGCCTACTTCCCCGATCCCCTCTCCCTGGCGCGGGAGAGCGACTTCTTTGTTATCGCTATTTCCGGCGGCAAAGACAGCATTGGCCTGGTGGACAAGACGATCTTCGACGCTCTGCCGCCGCACGCGCTGGTGATTAACATTGCCCGCGGCAGCATCGTTAATGAACAAGATCTGATCGATGCCCTGAACAGCGGCGCCATCGCAGGCGCCGGGTTGGATGTCTACGCCGACGAACCCAGGGTGCCCGCCGCGCTGATTGGCATGAACAATGTGGTGCTGCAACCCCATGTCGCCAGTGGCACGCACGAAACCCGGCAAAAGATGAGCGATATCGTGTTCGCCAACGTCAGTGCCTATTTCAGGCACCAGCCTCTGCCCAACGCTATCGAATAATTAACAGGTTTTACTCATTTTGAACGACAGAACCTTATTTATACCCTATGAATTTCAAGCTGCAGCCGACAACGCTGCGGCTTGAAAGGCGACGGGTATACCCTGTGCCCGCAAAGAGAGATCGCTATGGATAATAAAATACCCAACACCCGCTGGTTGCGGGTTATTGCCCCGATCCTGATCGCCTGCATTATTTCTTTTATGGACCGGGTTAATATCAGTTTTGCGCTGCCCGGCGGCATGGAAAGTGATTTGGGCATCACCAGCCAGATGGCCGGCCTGGCCAGCGGCATTTTCTTTATCGGTTACCTGTTTTTGCAGGTGCCCGGTGGGCGCATCGCGGTTAACGGCAGCGGCAAACGTTTTATCGCCTGGTCTTTGTGCGCGTGGGCGGTAGTTTCGGTGGCCACCGGATTTGTCACCAATCACTATCAATTGCTGGTGCTGCGCTTTGTTCTGGGCATTTCCGAAGGGGGTATGCTGCCGGTGGTGCTGACCATGATCAGTAACTGGTTCCCGGAGAAAGAGCTGGGGCGCGCCAACGCTTTCGTCATGATGTTCGCCCCTCTTGGCGGCATGCTTACCGCACCGATCTCCGGTGCCATCATCAATCAGCTCGACTGGCGCTGGCTGTTTATTCTCGAAGGGTTGCTGTCGCTGCTGGTGCTGGCCGTCTGGTGGCTGTTGATCAGCGATCGACCGCAGGAGGCGCGTTGGTTGCCGGCACGCGAGCGTGAATATCTGATAACCGAATTGGCGCGTGAACGCCAGGCACGCAGTAAAGCGCAGCCGGTCAGTAATGCCCCGCTGAGAGATGTGTTTCGCAATAAAGGGTTGATGAAGTTGGTGCTGCTGAACTTCTTTTATCAAACCGGCGATTACGGCTACACCCTGTGGCTGCCCACCATCCTGAAAAATCTCACCGGCGGCAATATGGCCTCGGTCGGATTTCTGGCCATTTTGCCCTTCGTCGCCACGCTGCTGGGGATTTACCTGATTTCGGTACTCACCGACAAAACCGGCAAACGCCGCCTGTGGGTGATGGTTTCACTGTTCTGCTTCGCCGCCGCGCTGTTGGCTTCGGTGGTACTGCGCCATAACGTGGTGGCGGCCTATATCGCCCTGGTGGTCTGCGGATTCTTTCTCAAGGCCGCTACCAGCCCGTTCTGGTCGATGCCTGGCCGCATCGCCTCGGCGGAGGTGGCTGGCGGCGCACGCGGCGTGATCAATGGCCTGGGCAATCTGGGCGGTTTCTGCGGGCCTTATCTGGTGGGCGTGATGATTTATCTGTACGGCCAGAACGTCGCCGTTTGCGGGCTGGCCGTCTCGCTGATTATCGCCGGTATTATCGCCTGGCGGTTGCCGAAGGAGTGCGATCTGACCGGGTCCGAACCGGCACATGACGCCCTGCTGGAAAAGGCCAAACGCGCCTGAAAAGCAACGGAAACCACGAGCGGGCTACGGCAAAATTTGCTATGTTAGCCCGCTGATTACGCTCTGTTGCCACTAGCCGGATAAGTCTATGTTTACCCATAAAGCAATCGCCGAACTCAACGCGCTGGAAATGATGGTTTATAACTACGTCATCAAAAACAAGAACCCGGTGATGTACATGACGATCCGCGAACTGGCCGAGGCTGCCGGGGTGTCTACCACCACCGTGTTGCGCTTTTGCAAGAAAATGGGGTGCGAGGGGTATTCCGAATTCCGTATTCGTTTCAAGCTGTATCTGGAACAGGCGGAAGTGATGCCGATGGATTTTGGCACCAGCGAAATCATCAGCTTTTTTAAAAGCATCAACAACGACGAGTTTAATCAGCAAATCGATCAGGCGGTGCAGCATATCGCCGCGGCGGAACGCATTATTTTCGTCGGCGTAAGCACCTCGGGCGCGTTGGGCAGATACGGTGCGCGTTTCTTTTCCAACGTCGGGAAATTCAGCACCCATATTGACGATCCATATTACCCAATAAACAGCGATATGTATAAAAGCGCGGTGGCGATTATGCTTTCGGTCTCCGGCGAAACCGAAGAGATCCTGCGTCTCGCCAGCCAGTTCAGCCTGCATCACTGCAAAATTGTCAGCATCACCAACAACGAAACCTCGTCGTTGGCCAAAATAGCGGACTTCAACCTCTCCTACCACGTCCCCCAACAGCTCATTGCCGGTCAACATAATATTACCACCCAGATCCCGGTCATTTACATTATTGAAACCATCGGCAAGCGGCTGGGGAATATTAACGCCGCAAAATAAAACAGCCTGTTTTTTTAATGTGACAAGTTACCGAAGCGGCGATTTGTTATATCGTGACTTTTAATTCCAGCTTGCTACTCTATTCTCAGACGCTAACAAAATAGCCTTTCATTAATAAACGAATGAGAATCCAACAATGAAACAGCAACAGTTACCGAAAGATTTTCTGTGGGGGGGCGCCGTCGCCGCGCACCAGGTTGAAGGCGGTTGGGATCAGGGCGGTAAAGGCCCAAGCATTGCCGACGTGCTGTCGGGCGGCTCGCACGGCGTGGATCGCGTGATGACTGATGGCGTATTGGAAGGTTATAGCTACCCGAACCATGAAGCCGTGGATTTCTACGGCCGCTATAAGCAGGACGTGGCACTGTTTGCCGAAATGGGCTTCAAATGCTTCCGCACCTCAATAGCCTGGACGCGCATCTTCCCTAAAGGGGATGAGCTGGAGCCGAACGAAGCCGGCCTGCAATTCTACGACGATCTGTTTGATGAACTGCTGAAATACAACATTCAGCCGGTGATCACCCTGTCCCACTTTGAAATGCCTTATCACCTGGTGAAGGAATACGGCGGCTGGAAAAACCGCAAGGTGGTGGATTTCTTCGTGCGCTTCAGCGAAGTGGTGCTGCGCCGCTATCAGCACAAAGTGAAATACTGGATGACCTTTAACGAGATCAACAACCAGAGTAACTACCAGTATCCGCTGTTTGGTTACTGTTGCTCGGGTGTGGTGTACAGCGAAGAACAGAACCCGGAGCAAGCGCTGTATCAGGTATTGCACCATCAGTTCGTCGCCAGTGCGCAGGTAGTGAAACTCGGTCACCAGATTAACCCGGAATTCAAGATCGGCTGCATGCTGGCCTGCGTGCCTTTCTATCCGTTCTCCTGCAAGCCCGACGACGTTATGTACAGCGTCGAGGCGATGCACCAGCGTTACCTGTTCACCGACGTACAGGTACGCGGTTACTACCCGTCTTACCTGCTACGCGACTGGCAGCGCAAGGGGTTCCAGATTGAAATGCAGCCGCAGGACGAGCAAACCCTGCGTGAAGGTTGCGCAGACTACATCGGTTTCAGCTACTACATGAGCAACGCCCTGCAGGCGGATGCACCAAGCAGCAGCGACGCCATGTTCGGTTTCCCGGGCAACGTGCCGAACCCGTACGTTAAAGCCTCCGATTGGGGCTGGCAGATTGACCCGGTTGGGCTGCGTTATTCGCTGAACGTGTTGTATGAACGCTACCAGAAACCGCTGTTTATCGTTGAGAACGGTTTTGGTGCCTTTGACAAAGTAGAGGCCGACGGGCAAATCAACGACGACTACCGCATCGACTACCTGAGCGCACATATCGAGCAGATGAAAAAAGCGGTGATCGAAGACGGCGTAGATCTGATCGGTTACACCCCTTGGGGCTGTATCGACTGCGTGTCCTTCACTACCGGTGAGTACGGCAAGCGTTACGGCTTTATCTATGTGGACAAGCATGATGACGGCACCGGCACCCTCGAGCGTTCGCGCAAAAAGAGCTTTGACTGGTACCGCAACGTGATCGCCAGCAACGGCGAACAGCTTTAAAAATCACCGGTTTTTTCTTATGAAAACGCGAATGAGCCACAGCAATGTGGCTCATTTTTATTGGAGTTTTGACATCCTCACTCGCTCAATAAAAACAATCAAAACGCCAATCAACATTGATACGAAAAGCATTAAAACAAAAGTCACAAACCCGTCTAAACCATTCAGTGTGTTTATATATTTAATCGTGCAGATACACGTAAATAATGTAAAAGCATAATCCATTGATTTCTTGATGCATCCATTCATTGTCAGCCTCGAAAATTCACAGACTACTCACCGAATCACGTTTATTTACGTGAGCGGACATTATCGTCTATTGCCACTAAAATAATTGATAATAGTTATCATTATCGAAGTTGAAATATCAGTGACCGAAAACGAAATGTCAACACGTGAAGTAGACAACCGTGACCGACATCCTGCTTCCTTTACCTCTGAATACTTCTGCGGAATATCGCATTTATGTTCTCTCATTACATAACCTCAGGTTATGTAAAAAGCCGCTAAATGTCACTTTATCGTAACACTTCGGCTTGCGTAGACTCAGTGTGGGGACAGGGTTTCTCCCCTTCGCGCTGACATAACAACAAAACAGATCAGCCCTTTGTATCCTGCCTATGCCATGAGGATTTCCGCATGAGCCAGATAAATGAACTGTACCATCGCAACTACGATCGGCATCCGCCGGCGCTGGTGCCGGAATATAAAACCAGCGTGTTGCGCTCGCCGAAGAACGCTTTAATCTCGCTGCAAAATTCGCTATCAGAAATCACCGGTCCGGTGTTCGGCCAGCATGAGCTGGGGGCGCTGGATAACGATCTGATCCTTAATTACGCCAAACAGGGTTTGCCGATCGGCGAGCGGATTATCGTGCACGGCTATGTGCGCGACGAGAACGGTCTGCCGCTGCGCAATGCGCTGGTAGAGGTGTGGCAGGCCAACGCCGGCGGGCGTTATCGCCATAAAAAGGATCAGTATCTGGCACCGATAGATCCTAATTTCGGCGGTTGCGGCCGCATGTTGACCGACGATAACGGCTATTACTTCTTCCGTACCATCAAGCCCGGCCCCTATCCGTGGCGCAACCAGGTCAACGACTGGCGCCCCGCCCATATTCATTTCTCGCTGTCCGGCGACGCCTTCGCCCAGCGGCTGATCACCCAAATGTACTTTGAGGGCGATCCACTGATTGCCAGTTGCCCAATCGTACGCGCCATCAAAAATGACGATGCGGTGCGCACGCTGATCGCCGGGTTGGATAAAACCGCCTCGATTCAATTGGACAGCCTGGCTTACCGCTTCGATCTGGTGCTGCGTGGCCACCGCGCTACGCTGTTTGAAAACCGTCTGCAGGGGAAAGCATAATGCCGCAACAGTATCTGCCGGAAACGCCGTCGCAAACCGCCGGGCCTTATGTGCACATTGGCCTGGCCCCCTTTGCCGCCGGCTTCGACATCTTTGAAAACAACTTTAATCACGTTCTGACCCAGCCGGAAACCCAGGGCGAACGTATCACCCTCGAAGGTCGAGTGTTTGACGGCAGCGGTTCTCCGATCCGCGATGTGCTGCTGGAAATCTGGCAGGCCAATGCGCACGGCCGCTACAACCACCCGGGTGATCAACAGCACGAGAAGCCGCTGGACAGCACTTTTCGCGGTTGGGGCCGCAGTTGTTCGGATTTTGAAACCGGCCACTATCGCTTTGAAACCATCAAACCCGGCGCAGTTTGCGGACGTGACGGCCGCCTGATGGCACCGCACGTTAATCTGTGGATCGTCGCGCGCGGCATCAATCTTGGGCTGCATACCCGGATGTATTTTGCCGACGAAGATGCCGCCAACCGGCAAGATCCGGTGCTGAATCTGATCGAACTGGAGGTACGCCGCAAAACGCTGATTGCTCACCCCGAGCGCCGTGGCGACGAACTGGTGTATCGTTTTGACATTGTTATTCAGGGCGATCGCGAAACGGTGTTCTTCGACCTGTAGTTCCCGCCACCGCCGCGGCCGCAAAAAATCTGCACGCCAGTGCAAATATGCGGCCGCCGTCACTTGTTGCCGCTGGGGAAAATTCCCTACACTGGGGCATGAAAAAAGCCAATTTATTTATGCAGCGCATGCGCTTGCGCCACATCAACGGGTTTGTCGCGGTGGCGCAGGAGCGCTCGCTGAGCCGCGCTGCCGACAAACTGAGTCTGAGCCAGCCGGCCCTGTCGAAAACGCTGAGTGAACTGGAAGCCTTGACCGGTAATCGCCTGCTGGTACGCAGCCGACAGGGAACCCGCTTGACCGAACAAGGCGAACAGTTTTTGGGGTATGCCACGCGGGTGCTGGAGGCGCTGACCGCCGCCGGGCACGCGCTGGACAGACTGGACGACGCACCGGCGCGGGTGCTGCGTATCGGCGCATTGCCGACCACCGCGCTGGGCATGCTGCCGCAGTCGATCGGCCAGTATCAGCAGGCGCACCCTTATTCGCGTATTCAGGTGATCACCGCCAAAAATACCGAACTGCTGACGCAGCTCAAAGCAGGCGACATTGACGTGGCGATTGGCCGCATGGCCGAACCGGAAATGATGAGTGGGATTGCCTTCGAACTGTTGCTGCTGGAATCCTTGCTGATGGTGACACGTCCTGGGCACCCTCTGTTGAGCGAGACCATCACCCTCGAGCAGGCGCTGAGCTACCCGGCCATTTTGTCGCCCAAAGGCACGGTGCCGCGCCACAATACCGAGAATCTGCTATCTACCCAGGGGTTCAGCCTGCCAGGCCAGTATATCGAAACGCTGTCGGCCTCTTTGGCGCGCCAGATGACGTTGCAATTTGACTATGTGTGGTTTGTGCCTTCCAGCGCGGTTAAAGCCGATATCGCCGCCGGGCAGCTTATCCCCCTGCCGCTGCCCACTCAAGGCATGGAGGAAACGGTGGGCATTTTGAGCCGTAATGACGGCGAACTCAGTGAAGCGGCGCTGGCGTTTATCGCCACCGTGCGCCGCGTTGCCAACGCCAAAGGTTCCGCTTAGCTCGCCTCGCTATCCTGTTCGGCGAACACCTCTTCCGCCAGATGGAATGCCGAGTTTGCCGCCGGCAGGCCGCAGTACAGCGCGCTTTGCATCAATACTTCTTTGATCTCCTCGCGGGTCACGCCATTATTTGCTGCCGCTTTCAGGTGCATGCGCAGCTCGGCTTCGCGGTTAAGGGCGATCAACATGGAAATGGTAATCAGGCTGCGGGTGTGGCGTGCCAACCCTGGCCGGGTCCAGATCTCCCCCCATGCGTAGCGGCTGATAAAATGCTGAAATTCCTCGTTTAACGGGCTGAGCCGGTCAAGACTGCGATCAACGTGTGCATCTCCCAACACGGCCCGCCGCACCTCAATGCCCTGCTGATAACGTTGCTCATCATTCATATCGTTTTGCTCCTGCGGTTAACAGGGATGCCTGTTCCAGCACCCGTTGAGTAAATGTCTGCGCGCTGCCGAGGTAATGCTGCGGATCCAGCAACACCGCCAGCCGCTGCGGGGTTAAATGGGCCATTATCCTGCTGTCTTCCAGCAAGACGTCGAGCAACGTGCGTTGCTGCGCCAGCGCCAGATGGCACTGTTTTTCAATCAGCTGATGCGCCTGCTGGCGGCCGATAGCTTCGCCCAACGCCATTGTCACGGCTTCGGCCATGATCAACCCACCGGTTAACTTCAGGTTATGTTGCATCTGCTGCGGGAACACCTGCAAACCGGCGATCAGATCGCCCGCCGTATGCAATGCGCCTGCCGCCAACATCACCAACTCTGGCAAGCTTTCCCACTCGGCGTGCCAGCCGCCCAGGCCACGTTCATGTTCCTGCACCATAGCGGCATGCAACCCGCCGACCAGCGCCGGAACCCGGTTGGCCGCCGCGAGGATCACCGCGCAGGCCACCGGATTGCGCTTATGTGGCATGGTGGAGGAACCACCGCGCCCTTCTGCCGCCGGTTCGGCGAGCTCCGCCACTTCGGTTTGCATCAGCAAAGAGATGTCTCGCGCCAGTTTGCCCAGCGTACCGGTTAAACCGGCGTACCAGCCGGCAATCTCCAGCAGCCGATCGCGCTGGCTGTGCCAGGGCGTATCCGCCGCGCTCAGTTGCAACCGCACGGCCAATGCGGTCACCAGCAGATCGCCTTCTTCACCCAATGACGCCAACGTCCCCGCCGCGCCGCCCAGTTGCAGCGCCAGCACCCGCGAGCGCATTTCATCGAGCCGCTGCCGGTAACGCAGCAAAGCATCCAGCGTACCGGCCAACTTTAGCCCCAGCGTGGTCGGCAGCGCGTGTTGCATCCAGGTGCGCCCAACCAGCACGCAATCCTGATGCAGAGTAATTTGTTGTACCAGTGCCGCCATCAACCGGTTCAGATCCTCTTGCGTGAGGGTGATAGCCTGCCGCAGTTGCAGCATCAAACCGCTGTCGATAGCGTCCTGGCTGGTTGCTCCCCAGTGAACAAAGCGTGCGGCACCGGTATCGCGCTGCGCGACCAACGCCGTGAGTTGCTTCACCAGCGGGATCGCCAGGTTACCGGCCTGCGCCGCCGCCTGCGCCAGCGCGGCGCTGTCTATTAAATGACTGTGGCAACAGGCGGCGATGTGTTGCGCGGCGTCTGACGGAATGATCCCCAACCCGGCTTGTGCCGTGGCCAGCGCGGCTTCGAAATCCAGCATGCCCTGCAAGGTGGCGGTATCGCTAAAACATTCGCTAACCGCTGAAGACCGCAACAACGGCGTCAGTAATTCCATAAATTCTCCGACCTAAAAGGGGCTTTTTCCGATGATGGCGCGGCCCAAGGCAGGGTGCAAGAGCGATAAACGCTACTTTGGGCGATAATCGAAACATTGAACATCTTTCTGCTGCCGGTTGTGTTTTTTGTGATCCCGGTTGGGGTCAGCTCATCTGAAAAGGTGAGCCGACGTAATTTTCCGCCAGAACGGTCATGGCACTGCGCGACTTGACCGTATATTGCAGTTCCGACAGCTGCAGCCGCTGTTGGAATGGGCTGCCGTCAGGATGGGTGTGCAGCATGTTGGTCATCCACCAGGAAAAATGCTCGGCGCGCCATACCCGCTTGAGGGCATCGTCGCTGTAGCTGTCCAGCCGCCGCCAGCTTTTGCGCAGATAAAACGCCTCCAACGCTTGCGACAGCAGGCAGACGTCCGCCATCGCCAGGTTTAACCCTTTCGCCCCGGTCGGCGGCACGATATGCGCCGCATCCCCCGCCAGCAGCAGGCGCTTGCAGCGCATGGGCTCAGTGACAAAGCTGCGCATGCCAACCACGTTTTTCTGGAAAATACGGCCCTTTTTCAGCGACCAGCCGTCGTGATTTTCCAACCGGGTTTCCAGTTCGTTCCAGATGCGATCGTCCGACCATTGGTCGACGTTTTCCGTCGGATCGCACTGAAAATACATCCGCTGCACGCCTGCCGACCGGGTGCTGATCAGTGCAAAGCCCCGCGCGTGCCTGGCGTAGATTAATTCATCACTGGAAGGCGGCGCCTCCACCAGAATGCCGAACCAGCCGAAGGGATAGATCCGGGTGTAATCCTGGCGCAACCCACCGGGCATCGCCGCCCGGCTGATACCGTGAAAACCGTCGCAACCGATAACGAAATCGCAGCTTAGCTGCCGCTGTTCGCCGGCGTGGCGGTAGTGAACCTGCGGCCGTTCGCTGTCCAGCGCCTGTAATGACACTTGCTCAACCTCAAAATAGAGCTGGGCCTGCGCCGCTTGCCGTACGGCGATCATATCCTTCAACACCTCGTGCTGGGCATAAACGGTGATCGCCCTGTCAGTGAGCTCGGTGAGGTCTATCCGGTGCTGTTGCCCGCCAAACGTCAGCCGAATGCCGTGGTGCTGCACGCCTTCTCTGCGCATCCGTTCGCCGAGCCCGGTTTGATTCAGTAAATCTACCGTGCCCTGCTCGAGCACCCCGGCACGAATAGTGGATTCCACCGCCTGTTGGCTGCGCGTCTCCAGCACCACGGACTCAATACCCTGCAGATGCAGCAGGTGCGATAACATCAATCCGGCGGGGCCGGCGCCGATAATGGCGACCTGTGTACGCATGCTTATCTCCTTACAGCGCTTTGTTGAGCGAGCCGGGCAGCACCGGCGTTCGGGTGGAAAAGTGTTTGATCATCAATGCCACTGCGGCAACCAATGCGGGAATGGCCAGCAGAGTGAAAATGGTGCTGAACGACAGCTGCATTTGCATCAGCATCCCGCCGCTCATGGCGCCAAGGATGCCGCCGAAGCGCCCCAACCCCAGCATCCAGGCCACGCCGGTCGCCCGCCCCTGGGTCGGATAAAAACCGGCGGCCAACGCCGGCATTGAGGACTGCGCCCCGTTCATGCAGGTACCGGCGATAAATACCGTCACCGCCATCAGCACCGGATGGGTATAAACGTAACCAATCGCGCAGACAAACAGCCCGGTCAGCAGATAACCTACCGCCACCACCTTGTGGGGGTTCATTCGGTCCATCAGCCAGCCGATGATCAGCACGCCAATGCCGCCGCCCAAAGGAAACAGTGCGGTAATCAGCGAAGCCTGACGGATGGAGGCGCCGGTTTCGCGGATCAGCAGCGGTAACCAACTGGTCAGCAGATAGAAAATCATCAGGCCCATAAAGTAGGTCAGACACAGCATCAGCGTGCCCATCAGATAGCGTTGGGAGAAAATCACGCCCAGCGCCGATTTCGCCTTCACCTGGCCACTTTCACTCAGGGTAAAACGCAGCGATTCCGACAAATTGACCGGTGCTATACGCTTGAGCACCGCAGCGATGCGTTCGCGGGGGTAACCGCGCACCACCATGAAACGAGCGGATTCCGGCAAGGCGACAATCAATACTACCGCCAGCAGCAGCGGCATTACGCCGCCCAGCACCATCACGCTCTGCCAGCCAAAGTGCGGGATCAACCAGGCGGAAACGAAACCGCCCATGGAGGAACCGAGCGGAAAGCCGCAGAACATCAGGTTCACCAGCAGCGCACGTTTGCGCTCGGGCGCATATTCCGACATCAGGGTGGCGGCATTCGGCATCGCCGCCCCCAGGCCCAGTCCGGTTAAAAAACGCAGTAACGTCAACATGGGCAGCGAGGTGGCAAACGCCGTCAGCAGGCTGAAACCGCCAAACAGGATCAGCGATATCACCAGCACCTTTTTGCGGCCAATGCGGTCCGCCAGCGGCCCGGCGGTCAGCGCGCCCACCGCCAGCCCCACCAGTGCGGCACTCATCACCGGCCCCAGCGAGGTCTTCTCAATCCCCCAGTCCTGCACCAGCGAAGTGGCAATAAAACCGATGATCGCAGTATCGAATCCGTCCAGCGCCACCGTTAAAAAACACAGTATCAGGATCATCCACTGATAACGGGAAAAGGGTTTGTCATTGATAAACGACTGAATCTCTAAAGTGTTCTGATCGGACATAGGGCGTTTCCTAAGTTGACCTGGCGCAATAAGCCCGGCGGGAACGGCCAGACGCGACGCTGGCATAATCGCTTTTTGTGCGATTATCGAAACTTAGTTCGTTAATCGACGTTTAAATCAAAACACCGCCAACAATAAGTTTCAATATTGTTAAATTAATTAGCGTGCGATTACCGAACGAGAAAACGTCAAACTTTATGTAAAGTTTTTATTTTCAAATGGATGAGTGGGTTTTCCGCAAAATGGAATGAATGGTTTTCTGTGAACTGATTAACATTGATGAAACATAATTTCAGCCGCGCACCGGCCTGATTAACCGGCGCGCTGCCTCAAGGATCAAATGCTCTTGGCGATTTCCCCTGTAGGTAACTGGGCCTGGCGATTATAGCCCCGGATGCCCTTAAGGAAGATGGCGCAAGCGGTGATCACCGCCGGGATGGCGATAATGGCGAAGATGCGTTCGAATCCCCACCCCAGCGCCAGCATCTCTGCGCCGGCAAAGGCGCTGAGAATAGCGCCAATGCGCCCGACGCCATGCATCCAACTGGACCCGGTCGCCCGCGCCTCGGTCGGGTAATAGTGCGCCGACAGCGCATTCATGCCGGTATTGGCACCGTTCAGGCAAAAACCGCAGGCCAACGCCAGCGCGCCGAGCATCACGCTGCTGTGAGAAGCCAACCCTATCATCACCGTGAAACAGGCGCCCAGCAGGTAGATCACACCCAGTGCCCGATGGGGATTAACCCGATCCATCAGCCAGCCGGCAAACAGCGAGCCTGCGGTGCCGCCGGCCTGATACAACGCCGTAATCACCGCCGCTTGCGCCACGCTCATTCCAATGCCTTTCACCAGCGTCGGCAGCCAACTGCCCAGCAGATAGACCAGGAACAACGCCATAAAATACCCCAACCATAGCATGATGCTGCCAAAACGGTACTGAGGCGATACCACAATCTGCATCGCGCCTTTACCGGGGGCAACCAGCGGCGGCAAAGTGTAACGCGTGTTGGCGTCGGTACTCCCCGGCGCCAGTTTTTCCACAATTTTGCCAATGCGTTCAGGGCTGGCGCGCTTGGTCACCAGGAATCGCACCGATTCCGGCAGTTTGGCGAGCAGCAGCGGCACGCTAAGCAACGGCAGTATGCCCCCCAGCAGCAGCAGCGCATGCCAGCCCATTTGCGGGATAATCCATGAAGCGGCAAATCCCCCCAGCGCAGCGCCGAAGGTGAATCCACAGAACACGACGGTGATAATGAACGATCGTTTCTTTTCCGGTGCATATTCGGATATCAGGGTGCCGACGTTCGGCATCGCCGCCCCCAGCCCCAGCCCGGTCATGAAGCGGAAGAAAATCATTTGCTCGATATTGTGCGAAAATGCGGTGATCAGCGTCCACAAACCAAAAAAGAACACGCTGTTGATGATAATCACCCTGCGGCCCATCCAATCAGCCAGCGGCCCGGACAGCAACGCGCCTATCGTCAGGCCGATCAACGCCGCACTGATCACCATGCCAAGTTGATGATTGCCAACGCCCCATTCGCTTTTCAGCTCCGGCGCGATAAAGCCCATCAGGGTAATGTCGAAACCGTCCAGTGCAATAACGATAAATCCAAGCAAAACGATCAATTTTTGATACCCGGATAACGGGCGATCGTTAATCAGTGTGCGAACATCAATTTCGTTTGAAGCCACAATGTCTTCCTCCGTACAGTCGGCTCAGGCCGCAAATGTCGTTATAAGCGTCGGGACTGTCTCCGCGTCGCTGTGTTATTCGCTTTACGGCCACCAGGGCTACAGGCGCAAATGAATGCAAATGTTCGATAATCGCACCAACATTCAAATATCGCACTTCCAATGTAAGAACTCTCAAGCGAGTCGGCAACGGAGGGTATCGATAATCTGGGCGGTTATCGAACCCATTGGTACGTTTGTCGCCAAGTTAAAACACCGCTCTACCGAGAGCCGATACTACAAAACGCTGAAAACTAATGTAATTAATAACCCTATTGCCAGGTGAAACACCAGCGCAGCGGCGAAAAATAATGTTGTCGAAGTGTGAGGAAGATCATTATGACGATACCAATACCCGCGAAATGGTTAACATTCAGGCAACATGATACCGATCACAAATCAAAAATAGCCGGTTTACATAAAGTACCAAATGGTTCATTTTTTATTCATGCCGTCATCCACGGCGACCCAGCCCAGACACGGAGAAACCATGAATAATGATCCACAACGCCCCCCGCTCTATTTGCTTGCCCTGCTGGGCCAAGGCATTCAGGGTTCGCTGTCACCGCAACTGTACGAACAGGAGGCCCGTCGGCAGGGGCTGCGTTGCGCCTATCAACTGCTGGATTTCACCCAGCGCGGCTGGGCCGACGACCGCCTGCCGGAAGTGCTCGACAGCCTGGCGCTGTTGGGTTTCACCGGCTGCAATATCACGCATCCGTTCAAGCAACAGGTCATTCCCTGGCTGGATGAGCTGTCGCCGCAGGCCAGCGCCATCGGCGCAGTCAATACCGTGCTGTTCCAGAATGGCAAACGCATTGGTCACAACACCGATTGCGACGGGTTTATCACCCACTTCAGCCAAGGATTGGCTGGCGAAAATATCCATCGCGTGGTTCAGGTGGGTGCGGGCGGCGCAGGCTATGCGGTAGCTTATGGCCTGCTGGCGCACGGCGTCGACCATTTGATGTTGCACGACCGTGATCCGGCGCGCAGCCACAGCCTGCAACAGCAGTTGGCGCGACATTTTGGCGAGCAGCGGATTAGCGTGACGGAAAACGTAGCCGGGGCGCTGGCCGACAGCGACGGCCTGGTGCAGGCTACGCCGATCGGCATGACAGGCCACCCCGGCATGCCGGTGGATATCGACTGGCTGCAACCGCGCCACTGGCTGGCGGACGTGATTTATGTTCCCCGGGAAACCGAGTTGGTGAAAAAGGCCCGCGCAAAAGGCTGCCGGGCCATCGTGGGCGACGGCATGGTGGTGCATCAGGCTGCGCTGGCGTTTCAGCTGTATACCGGACATGCACCGGATACCGAAAGCATGAGCCAGGTATTCCGGCAAGTCGGCTAATCGGAACGGGCGCGGTCAATGTGAACCGCGCCCTGCTATCACCGCAATTGCCTCATCGCCGCCAAACGCGCTGCACCATTCACCGCACCATACTGGGCGTACCCGCCAAGCCTTTGCAGTAATTCAAAGAAGAAGCGCCCTTCGGCAAAGGGTTGGCTGTAAACGTGCAGCAGTTCGCCGCCCTGCGCATCGCGATCGTAGAGGATATGGTGCTGCGCCAGCCGGGCGATAAAGGCGTCATCGAGATCAAAACGGGCAGCCAGATCTTCGTAGTAGTTATCGGCGATGGTCAACAGCCGCATCCCCTTGGCTTTGGCTTGTTCAACCGCCTGAAAAATATCCCCGGTCGAGAACGCAACGTGTTGTAACCCTGCGCCGTGGTAAGTCTCCACCGTTCTGGCGCTGAGCGTCGCGCTGCTCTGCGAGACGTTAAGCGGCAGGCGGATACCGTTACAGCGGCTGTGCATCACCCGGCTGTGCACCAGCCCGTAAGGATCCGGCAGCAGTTGTTCGCCGTCCGGTTCGAAACCCGGCACGCAGCGCAAAAACATCACCCAGTTTTTTAAGGCGCTTTCAGGCATCGCCACCGCCAAATGATCGATACTCTCAAGTTCAAAAACACAGCGCGATGGTCGTTCGCGCAGATGGAAGTCATCCTGATAAATCGCTGCCTCGCCGCCGTTTACCGGGGTCTCGACCAAATAAATCAGGCTGCCGTCGGGCGCGCACAGAGCCGGAATACGGTGTTCGTTAGGGCCAACCTGCCCCTGATAGACCGGATAACCGAAGTCATGCGCCCGCTGCAGCAAAGCGGACGGATCCGCCACCCGCCAGGCCACTGCGCACAGCGAAGCGCCATGCCGTTCACGGTAGTCATCGGCGAAAGAGTCGTTTTGCTGGTTAAGGATGATGCGAACTGCGCCGTTCTGATACAGCGTCACCGCCTTGGAACGGTGTTCACCGCGCAGGCTGAACCCCATTTGCTGCAGCCAACCGGCCAGACTTTCCGCTTCCTGCCGGTTTACCGCAAACTCGATAAACTCGATCTGCTGGCTTTCGGGCAAAGGCGCGCTGCGGAACAGGTCCGGCGTGAGCGGTTGCGTGGCGGCCACCTGTTCTTCCAGATACAGCAGCGAGCGCAGGCCGTCCTGCGCCGTTGGGGCGCTCGGCGTAGCGCGAAAACCGTCGTTGAAAATCTCCAGCGACCAGGGGCCGGCGTAACCTTTTTCGACCAGGCGGCGGGCGAACTCGACCAGCGGTAATTCCCCCTGGCCGGGGAAGCAGCGGAAATGCCGGCTCCATTCGATCACTTCCATGTTCATCAATGGCGCGTCGGCCAATTGCAGGAAACTGATTTTCTCCGCCGGGATATCGTCCAGTTGATCGAGGTTATCGCCCAAGGCCAAAATATGAAAGCTGTCCAGCACCAGTCCCAATGCCGGGCTGTCGACGGCGCGAACCCGTTCCCAGGCCTGGCGATAGCGATTCACATGCCGCCCCCAGGCGAGCGCCTCGTACCCCACCACGATGCCCTGTTGCTGCGCCAGGTTCGCCAGACGCCCCAGATCTTCAATCTGCAGATCAATATCCGCAGAGCAGTCGGGTGCCACATTGCTGCACAGCAGCATGCGATCGCAGCCCAGCTCCTGCATCAGCGCAAACTTGCGCCGCACGCGCTCAAGGTTGGCCGCCAGGCGGTCGCGCGGGCCGCCCTCAAAGTCGCGGAACGGCTGGAACAGCGTAATCGCCAGCCCAAGATCCTGCGCCAGCCGACGGATATCCGCCGGTTTGCCGGGATAATACAGCAGGTCGTTTTCAAAAATCTCCACGCCGTCAAAACCGGCGGCGGCAATCGCTTCCAGCTTTTCCGGCAGGGTTCCTGCAATGGATACGGTGGCTATAGAACGAAACATGACTTTTCCCCTTTGCGACAGTGGTTACAAATCGGCTCGCCACCGTTAAAGGGGGAAACGGGCGGCGGCATATGCAACTATAAATGAACCATAAGGTTCATTATGTCAATGTGCCGCCCGCGAACGTTAACAACTCTTTAACCAGGATCACAAAAGCGCCGTCACTGCGCAGGAGATCAGATGTTATTTCAGCTTAAGCATCTTCCCGAGCAGGATATCCGTGGGTTCGAGTATGTCCGTATCAATCCCTGCCGAGGGTGTGAAGGTCAATTCACCAAAGATGACTTTGCCATTGGTGATATAGAAATCAACGCGGACAAATTCAAAGGGCGCAGACAGTTTCCTGGCGTACTCAAACAGCTCATCGTAACCTTCGGGTTTCACAAAAGCGTCGATCTCTTCCTGGCTGAGCGCCAGGCAATCTTGGCTATAACAAAGAAACTTGAAGTCTTTATCGAAAAAATAATATTTAGGCATGCCGGTTTCTCTGCCGACACACAGTAACGTGCAGTAAGGAACACCGTGGAAGCAGTATATTTTATAATCATCAGGCCCAGCGCCATTCGATGACTCTATGAATTTCTCACCTATTATTTTTTTATTGATGTTCTTATAATTTAACTCTGCATAGACCTTCCAATAGTCCTCGCGCATCCAGTTTTCGATGGTTTTCGATGTTTGCACCCGATCCAATGAACTTTTATCCTGACAAATCAGGTTGTAACCCGAACCGTGGTTACCCTTAATCACGAACTTGTCAGGTAAAGACTCCCACGGGATCTCCTGAACCGAATCGCAGGCGAAGTAAAGTTCATTGAGAAGTTCTTCACATCCCTGCGCTTTCAAATACTCCCTAACTGCGTATTTATCCGCGCATTGCGTGACCAGTGCGTTGTTGCTGTAATTGTTAAGTTTAAGATAATTTATCTTCTCGTTCCATGTCGAAGGAGGCTTTAAATTTAACTCTTTCCCGAATGCCTTTTTATATATAAGTTTGGTCTTGAACGTCGGCGCGAAAGTAGCCAATTGATTCATGATGAATTTATTAATGTGTTTTCTCATGCAACCTGTCTCATCATTTGATAACAATATTAAAGGGGTGACCAAGCGGCCATCAAGGGATTTAAAGCGACGGGTTGTTCTTGCTCACTGCGCCATTGAATCATCGCCGGAGTGGTGCTCAAATCAAATTGGTTGTGGCCTAAAGCTCGATTGAGAATACGTGCCGATCGCCAGGCCACCAGGCTAAGCTGCGGATCGGCAATGCCGTGGTGATGCATGCTGGCGTTAACGGCAAACAAGCAATTCTCATGTTCCCCTTCCCGCTCAAGGGTAAAATCAGAAGCGATACGGTATTGCCCATCGGGGGTGGTTAACAAACGATCAGCCAGTGAGTCAAGAAATGCCGGACGGACCTGTTCATAGCCGGTCGCAAAAATGACCACGTCTGCATCAAAGCTTTCTCGCCCTTGATCAAGGTGATGCAGCGTCTCTAACCGATAAGCATTATCTTTGGCATTAAGGGCCGTAACTGAGCGGCTGGGCAGCAGGCTCACCCATCGTTTCTCGCGGAGTACGTCGAAGTGGTGATACATCGCGCGGTAAATTGCCAACAGAGACTCGCTGGTGATCCCATCGGAAGTCATCTTTTGTTCTTGCAGCATGTGTTCTTTGGCTGAGTGGCCGAGCGTGTAGAAGTTGTCGACATAATCCGGCGTAAAATACTCGTTGGCAAAGGCGGCTTCATCAAGTGCGTTGTAGTTGTTGCGCCGAGATATCCAGCCAAGGTGTTCTGGTCGGCCCCATTCCCCTTGGAAAATATTCAAGAACAGGTCAGCACCGCTTTGACCGCCGCCCACAATGACCACGCGTTTTCCGGCAAGGTTTGGCTGGCGCAACATCATTTCGCTGGCGTGAAAGCATTGATCATTTTGTTCGGTCACGCAGTTCGGCAGTTTGATTTGCTTGCCTATGCCCACACACAGGTGTTTAGCGTAAAGCACGTCATTCTGGGTGGAGACGACAAACTGCCGCTGTTCGTCATCAAAGTCCACGCGGCGAACCTCTTGATTGAACATCAGCGAATCCAACCCCGTTGCCGCCCAGTTGAGATAATCGGCAAACTCTTCGCGCGACGCAGTACGCTGTTCAGTCGTCAGGAAGCGGTAGAACTTTTTACTCTTCACCAGATAGTTGAGAAAACTATAAGGGTTGGTTGGCGAAACGGCGGTGACCAGATCCTTCAAAAAATGGGTCTGCATATTGCTATCTGCCAGGATCATGCCGGGGTGCCAGGAAAAGTGCGGTTTGCGTTCGAGGAATTTGCAATTGAAACCCTCGATTTCGCTTCCAAGCGCAGCAAGACTGAGGTTGGACGGGCCGATACCAATGCCGATAAAGTCCAAACGCTGGTTCATTGTGTGTGCTCCTGTGTGAATAAATCTATTTCCCAAAAATACATCATGTGGCTGGATAAAATAACGCAACGCGCATTCCCAATGGCATTGGGATTATTGACGCCATCAGAATCACGTCCTGCATTATTGTTGCCAAGCCCGAACGCCTGCCATTGACGACTGCAAGATAAAAATAACGGATCCATTGCGTCGTTTTGTTTCAATTGAAATTGTCACTCATCGTATTTTGATAAATGAATCTCAAATCAAATAAAAACAATTTTCAGCGCTATGAAAAGAGAATGCTTTAGGAGACACTGTCGAGTTGATGGAATTCGACGGATTGACCGAGGAATTCATAACATCTCCCTATGTTAATTTGCATATTCCGCATAGCATCATCCTTAATGAGACATTGCCGAATCAGAGTATCGCTAAAGCTGAAATCTGGCATGTGAAAAAGCATAAAATTAAAGTCAACACACAGGTTATCAATGTGAAATTAAAAGTGAAATCGTCAATATTCATGAAATTTCACTTTGGTTTGGCCTCTTTCGCCCCTAAAACCTGGGTTGTTACATCAACAAGAAACCAATAAAACATAAAAATTCAATGCATTACAAACAGCCGATTAAAAATCAGCCGTTGCACCTGACCTTGCGCAATGCCTGTGCAATTTCTATCCATTCACATCTTCGCAGGCGACATTGTGAGCAATTTGAAATCCAAAATCGGATTCTTCATCCTGAATTCGTCATTTTTTACCCGAGAAAAAGCGTAATCAGAGGCGTTGAAAATTTAAAAAAACACTTTTCCGTACGCAATGCCGTCAGTTTGTGTACAATAATTTTTAAATCCGGCTTAGGGTTCCATCTCAAATTCAACTTCTGTTCAGATTGATATATTCTCGGCTCCGTGATTATAAGCAAGAAAGTAATCTCTTATTAATGTCATTCCCTTTTCGACTCAGGTTCTTTCTCTACACAGCCTATTCCCTCCTTGCATTAACGCCTATTCGACGATCGTCGCTCAACATCCCGACGCCCCGCCATGCCTCTTTGAGCAACATGATGGCGCTCACAAAAGCGCTGACGTGGCAGATTGTATTACCGGGTTACCCCGGTTACTCTTAACCGGTGTCCCCAAAACGATAAGTGACTGATGTGTTGAACAATGATGAGATCCCCGCGACCAAACGCAAAAATGACCCCGTTGGTCTGAAGCAGCGAATTTTCGCCGGGGCGCTGTGCGAGTTTGCCGAGGCGGGCCTGAAAGGAGCTCGCATGGAAAATATTGCCGAGCACGCGTCCACCACCAAACGCATGGTGGTTTATCATTTCAAGAACAAGGAGTCGCTCTATCTGGAGGTGCTCGAGCACGTATATCAGCATATCCGCGCGCACGAATCCGCGTTGGATCTGCAAGCGTTGCCGCCGGTAGAAGCGATGACCCGGCTGGTTGAAGAAAGCTTCAATTACCATGCGGAACACCCTGACTTTATCCGTGTGATTTGCATGGAAAACATGCTGCGTGGCCAGTACATCCGTCAGTCCCCGCGCATCAAGGCACTGAATCAGAGCGCCTTGACCTTGCTGGAAGATATTTTGCAGCGCGGCAAGCAAAACCGGGAGTTTACTGCAGATGCCAGCGCCGCCGACGTGCACCGCTTGATCAGCAGCCTGTGTTTCCACTATGTTGCCAACCAATACACCTTTAATACGCTATTCGAATGTCATGAACCGCCGGAGGATCAGGTTATCCATAACCGGCGGCTGGCCGTCGTGGCGACCCTGCGCTATCTGGCGCTGTAGTCTTTGAAACCGGGAGCCTGAATGGCCAAGACCTCTGCCGGCGACAACATCGCCACCCATGACATTTCACTGTCCGCCGCCAGCGGCGATCCTTTCAAGGGCGATCCCAACTTTATGGCCTCGTTGGCGCGGGGGTTGGAGGTGATCCAGGCCTTTACCCCGCAACGCCGCCTGATGTCGATTTCGCAAATCAGCCAGAAAACCGGCATTCCACGCGCGGCGGTGCGCCGTTGCCTGTACACCCTGAACAAGCTGGGGTTTGTCTACGCGCAGGACGGCAAAAACTTCGAGCTGCGTCCGCGTATTCTGACGCTGGCTCACGCCTATCTCGGCTCGACGCCGTTGGCCAAAGCTACCCAGCCGGTGCTGAAACACATCAGCCAATTGCTGAATGAATCCTGCTCTATCGCCACGCTGGACGGCGACAACATTTTGTATATCGCCCGCGCCTCCGCCGAGCGCATCATGACTATCGATCTGAACATAGGCAGCCGGCTGCCTGCATTCGCCACCTCGATGGGGCGCGTGCTGCTGAGCCATCTGCCGGCGGATAAACGGGATGATTACCTGCAACGCATCACCCTGATGCGCTATACGCAATACACCATCGGCTCCATCGACAAACTGCGCGAGGAGCTGGATAAAGTCCGCGCGCAGGGGTATGCGATTAACGATCAGGAGCTGGAGATCGGGCTGCGTTCCATTGCCGTGCCGATCATGTCGGCCAACGGCAGCGTCACCGCCGCGTTAAACGTCGGCGTACAGGCCGGCCACGTTCCGGTAAGCGAATTGACCGAACGCATCCTGCCGATCCTGTTGGAAGGCGCACAAGAGCTTTCGCTGCTGACGCACTAACCGGCTTCGCGTGCGTTGGCCAGGTATTTCGCCATCTCCGCCTCTGGCACCATGCCGCCGCCGGTAGCCCATACCAGGTGAGTGGCCTGGTTCATCTGCCGTTCATCCAGCCCGCGTTCGGCCAGCCATTCGGGGCTAGCCGCCACCCGCCACGGCCCCGCCATGCCCGCCAGCGCCGAAGGCTCCAACTGAATGTGCTCCTGACGGTCCAACAGCCCCAGCAACGCGAACATCTCGCTATCGCTTAAGGTGTAAAAACCGCTGAGCAGGCGCTCCATGGCGCGGCCGACAAAACCGGAGGCACGCCCAACCGCCAGCCCGTCCGCTGCGGTTTGATTATCTATGCCCAGATCCTGCACGGCGATCCGGTCATGCAGCCCGGTATAGACCCCAAGCAGCATGCACGGCGAGTGCGTCGGCTCGGCAAAGATGCAGTGAACGTGATCGCCAAAGGCCAGTTTCAGCCCAAAGGCCACCCCACCGGGCCCGCCGCCGACGCCGCAGGGCAGATAGACAAACAGCGGATGCTGCGCGTCAACCTCAATCCCACGCTCGGCGAACTGCCGCTTCAGGCGACCACCGGCCACCGCATAACCGAGAAACAGCGTTTGCGAGTTTTCGTCATCGATAAAAAAGCAGCTCGGATCGCCCGCCGCCTGTAGCCGGCCCTGTTCAACGGCGACGCCGTAATCCTGTTCGTACTCAACCACGTTGACGCCATTGTCACGCAGCTTCTGCTTTTTCCATTCGCGCGCGTCCGCCGACATGTGCACGCTAACGCTGAATCCCAGCCTGGCGCTGATGATGCCGATCGACATCCCCAGATTGCCGGTTGAGCCCACGGCGATACGATAATGGCTGAAAAACTGGCGAAACTCCTCCGAGAACAGCTTGCCGTAGTCGTCCGTAAGCTGTAACAACCCCGCCGCCAGCGCCAGTTTTTCCGCATGCGCCAGCACCTCATAGATGCCCCCGCGCGCTTTGATTGAGCCGGAGATCGGCAGATGGCTGTCTTTTTTCAGCAGCAAATGCCCTCCGAGCCTCAGTCCATAGCGCTGGTCGAGCGCAGTTTGCATCGCCGGGATGGCGACAACCTCGGACTCGATCACGCCGTTGGCAGCCCGGGTTTCCGGAAAAGCTGCACTCAGATAGGGGGCGAAACGCGCCAGCCGCTGCTCCGCGTCGGCGACGTCGTCGGCGCCCAATCCTACGTACGGCAACCCCGCCTGCAAGGTCGTTGCTCGCGGGTTGAACCAGGTTATCGGTTTGAGGTCGATCAGGTCCTGCACCAAAGGGAATTGCGTAATCCACTGCTGAATCTGTGATTTATCCATTGTTATTCTCTGCGCCAGGTAACGATTTCCCTAGGGTGCAGCGATTCACCGGCGCTGACAAATGATAAAAACTCAGCCTTGCGTGAGCGGCATTAATGCAAAAACTGATTTGTTGCGCGGCTAGCGTAACCATTACCCCAGCGCGGACCCAAACAGCAGGCCAACGCCGGAGGAAACCGCCATCGCCAGCGCGCTCCAAAACAGGATACGCACTATGCCCGGGCGGATCGGTGCGCCGCCTGCCCTGGCGGCAACACCCCCGAGAATGCCCAAAGACACCAGCGCGGAGACCACGATGGCCGGAATGGTCCATGCGACCGGCGCCAGCACCGCGACCAGTAACGGCAGCAGCGCCCCGACGGAAAAGCTCAACGCCGAGGCCAGCGCCGCCTGTAATGGCCGCGCCGTGGTGATGGACGAAATCCCCAATTCATCGCGGGCATGCGCGCCCAGCGCATCATGAGCCATCAGCTTTTCCGCCACCTGTTTGGCCAGCGCCAAATCCAACCCGCGATGCACATAGATAGAGGTCAGTTCACGGTATTCGCCCGGGTAATCGCTGAGCAACTCCGACTGCTCCTCCGCCAGAGCGGCCCTTTCCGTATCCGCCTGCGATGATACCGAGACGTATTCCCCGGTCGCCATCGACATCGCCCCGGCAACCAGCCCGGCAATGCCGGCAAGCAAGATACCGCCGTGCGCCGCATTGGCCGCCGCCACGCCGAGCAACAGACTTGCCGTCGAGACAATCCCGTCGTTTGCGCCCAGCACCGCTGCCCGGAGCCAACCTATATTCTCAATGCTGTGCCGTTCTTTGTGCATCGGGTGCGTCCTTGTTGTGGGGATAAAGTTAGCCGCGAGCCGCCGCTTCCAGCCCGGCGATATCCAGTTTGACCATCTGCAGCATAGCTTCAGTCACCCGTTTCACCTTCGCGCTGTCGGGGTCGCTCATCAACTCACCCAGCCGCTGAGGGACAATTTGCCAGCTCAGCCCCCAGCGATCGCGCAACCAGCCGCACTGCTCAATGACGCCGTCTTCGCTTAACGCCTCCCACAGCCGATCCACTTCCGCCTGATCCGCGCATTCGACCATAATCGAAAAGCTGTGATTGAATGCATCCAGCGGGCCGGCTTCGATAGCCGCATAGCGCTGATCGCCGAGAGTAAAGGCCGCCAATTTTACGCTGCCTGCAGGGCCGCTTGGGGTATCGGCGGGCAAGGTAGAGCTCCAGGTCAGGGAAGAACCGGGGATCAGCGCTATGTAACAGCGCAGCGCCGCTTCCATGTCTTTTTCAAACCACAGGTGTTGTGTGATCTTCATCGCCCCCTCCTCGCTACTCGTCAAGGATCGGTTCGAAACCGCCGAAAATCATGCGTTTGCCGTCAAACGGCATCTGCTCGCCCAGCGCCTTCATGCGCGGGTCATTCATCATTTTCTCGTTGGCGGCATCGCGCGCCGCTTTTGAGGGATATTCGATCCAGCTGAAAACCACCACTTCATCGGCTTCGGCTTTCACCGCACCGCGAAAATCGGTGAGTTTACCTTCGGGCACGTCGTTGCCCCAACATTCGACAATCCGCGTCGCGCCGAACTCTTTAAATAAGGGGGCGGCCGTGGCGGCCAGCTTAAGGTACGCCTCCTTATTGGCGGCAGGCACCGCCACAACAAAGCCATCAACATAGTTCATGAGATGATTCCTCCTGTCCGTTCGGACATCAGGTAGGGCGCAAGCGGCATTGCTCACGCTCCCTTCCATTTTAGACCCCCTGGCCGGGGTCAACCATGAACGACAAGCGGCAGGTTTCAGCGGCCGCGGTAACTCAGTGGGGATATTTCTGGCGTGGCGACACGGTTGCGGCCGCTGTTTTTGGCTTTGTAGACGGCCATGTCAGCGATTTTCAACAGATTATCAAGATTTTGCTCTGTACCGCCGATGCAGGTAACCATACCGATGCTGACGGTGATTTGCAGATGATTGCCGGCAGGCATGGCGATCGATTCGATTTCCACCCGCCGGCGCAGACGTTCGGCCAAATACACCGCATCTTCCTGACGTTCGATAAGCGCAACGATCGCGAACTCCTCCCCGCCCATGCGGCCAAACAGATCGGAATCGCGCAGGTCGCCGGTAATGGCGCGGGTAAAGGAAATCAGTGCGGCATCACCGCCGGAGTGCCCAAAGCGATCGTTAATGGATTTGAAGTAGTCGATGTCCAGCATCATGACGCAGACCTGCTCGCCTTTTTGGGTGAGCAACCGCGAGCCGCGCTGCATAAAGGCATTACGCGTCAGCACGTGGGTCAGAGCGTCATGGTTCGCCACGTGCTCCAGTTGCCGCAGCAGCGCATTGCGGGCGAAATTCATGCTGGCGATCGCAATCGGGCCCAGCGCCAACAGCGCTACCCCGAGGCGCATCGACACGGTGTTCTGCAACGCCTTCATATCGACGTTAATGGCGATCAGACCCAAATCAATGGCCAGATGGCACCATAAAACGTAGATCAGCACCACCACCAGAGTGGTGAACAGTGAAAACGACATCGCCAGCCACAGCAGGATCGGCACGGGGAAAATCACGGCGCCAGGCCCGCCAATCAGGATACTGCCAATGCAGGCCAGCGCTAACAGCACCAGAACCGCCAGTTTTCTGCCGCTGCCAGGCCGGATAATGCCGTGAACGACGCTGCGCAGGTAGCCCCGCCAATCCCCAGGCAAGGCCAGGATAAACGGCATCAGCGTAATGTAATTGGTAAACTCCGAAGACATCCATAGCGCCAGTGCGGGGAAATACTCGCGATCAAACAGCAGCACCGAGGCCCCGGCACCGATCACCCCGGTGGTACCGGCGCTGGCCAGACAAATGGCAAACAGATAAACGCTGGATGACGTGCGTTCCAGCGTTTTGACCTGCGGGGGCACAAGTTTAAACAACTGATACCCCACCACGACGCCGGCAATATTGGCACCGTTCAGCAACAGGGCTTTGTCGAGCGGGCTACCGGTGATCAGATCTGCCGTCAAATACCCCAATATCGCCATCACCCAGCCTAAACGGCTGACAAGCTCCGGATAACGAACGAACACCGCCAGCAACACTGCATTGCTCGGCCAAAAGGCCGCCAGAAAGCCAATGGGCCGGCTCTCAATGCCGAAGATACAGGTGGCGAACACCAACATAAAGACGGTGAGCGCAGGCTGTAATTTTGTGGTGTCAGGTGACTGGGTGGTGTGCATCTTGCTTCCAGAGCGTTCAAAGAATACGGATAACATCCTGCCAGCATGATGAGGGGCGACAACCGATTCATCATACCTGACGACGCGCGTTAAAAATGAGCGGTCAGAGTGGCATTATTGCTACTTTCACAGGTCCGATCACCTGTTAATTGAAGGTTTGCCAATATATTTCTAGATCAACTGTAGCGCCAAATGGCGCTTTGCACCCGCCGTCCAGCACGCATACCGCAAAGCAGGATCAAGGGAGAAAGCGTTGGTATGAATAACGTGCGGATTATTGAAGGGGGGCCACACAACCTGAGCCTGTGGCCATGATGTTCAGATCTTTGCGCCGTTCATCAACGGCGCCTTGTTGTGGCGGATTTTCCCGTAATTTCAAAGCATCTTTCGGTACATCACAAAACCGGGTCTGTCCGCCAGTTTGTCGTACAGCTGTATCGCGTTCAGATTGGTTTCATGCGTATTCCAATATACGCGCGGTAAAGCGAGACTCTCGGCCCGCGCATAGACGGCATTAATCAATGCCTTCGCGACGCCTTTTCCCCGGGCCGCTTCATCGGTAAACAAGTCTTGCAGATAACAGTTGGGTTGGATCTGAATAGTGCTACGGTGCAACAGATAATGTGTCAGCCCCACCAACTTGCCGTCATATTCCGCCACTAACGCATACATAGGTTCATAGGCGTCAAAAAAACGCGACCAGGTGGTTTGCGTAACCTCATCCGACAATGCCGTAGCGCCCTGGCGGCCATAAAACGCATTGTATCCCTGCCACAACAGATTCCATGCAGCAAAATCTCGCGTTTCAAGTTCCCTGATCTTAATGGCTCCGCTCATGCTTTCCTCTATAACTCGGTGATTTTCAGCATGTAGCTTAGTCCGTACCTCAATGTTGCGCCAAGTCGGCACGCACCCAATGACAAAGCCTCCTAACGCCGATGCGCCAGCGAGCGGACCAGGCGATCGCCCAGGGTTTGCACGCCCTGCACCAGGAGTACCAAAATAATCACCGTCGCGATCATCACCTGATTGTTGAAACGTTGATAACCGTAACGGATCGCCAGATCGCCTAATCCGCCTCCGCCGATCACGCCGGCCATGGAAGAAAAACCAATCAGCATCACCACCGTCAGCGTCAGCCCGGCCAACAGCGTCGGCAAGGCCTCCGGCAGCAGCACTTTAAAAATGACGTGGCGCACATTGCCGCCCATCGACAAAATTGCTTCGATCCGCCCTTTTTCTACCTCATCCAAGGCAGATTCGACGATGCGAGCAAAGAACGGAAAAGCGCCGATGGTAATCGGCACTACCGCCGCGGAGCTGCCTAACGTGGTGCCGATAATCAGCCGGGTTAACGGGATCAAGGCTATCAACAGCACCACAAACGGCAGCGAACGCCCCAGATTGACGATAGCGCCCAGCGCCCCGTTGATGCGCGGTGCGGGCAAGATGCCCTGCTTGCGGGTGATAAACAGCACCACGCCAAGCGGCAGACCGATCAATAAGGTAAACAGCGATGCCAGCGCCACCATATACAAGGTTTCGCCGGTGGCGTTCAGCACCAGCGCCAGAAGATCTTCCCAGGACAATTGATTTCTCATAACAATTCGGCCCTCACGCCCCGTTGATTGAGGAACGCCACCACCTCCGCCAGCGGCAAGCCGCCCTGCGGCGATCTCAACCCCACGCGGAAACGGCCGACGCTCTGGCCGGCAATCAGTTCAACGCCCCCACCCAGCAGCGTAACGTCCACCGCATGGCGCTGCGCCAGTTCGCTGAGCACCGGCGAGGCGCGCACGCTGTCGAAAAATGTCAGCTCCGCCACCTGGGTCTCCGGTGCCACCGGTGTCAGGCAGCCCGGCAACAGCGCCTGCCCCAGCGGCGATGCCGGGTTCGCCAACAATTTGCCAATCGGCCCCCATTCAACCACCCGACCGGCGGCCAATAGCGCCGCATGGTCACAAATGGCCTTGACCACGTCCAGTTCGTGGGTGATCAGCACAATGGTTAACCCCAACTGGCGGTTGATGTCTTTTAACAAGGCAAGAATAGAGGCGGTGGTTTCCAGATCCAGCGCGCTGGTCGCCTCATCGGAAAGCAAATAGTCCGGCCGGGCCGCCAGCGCCCGGGCTATACCGACACGCTGTTTCTGTCCGCCTGAAAGCTGTGAAGGAAAGGCGCGTGCCTTGTCGTTCAGCCCGACCAGATCGAGCAGTTCACCGGCGCGGCGAATACGTTCCGCACGCGGTACGCCGGCGATCTCCAGCGGCACGGTGATGTTATCTCGCACGTTGCGGGCATGCAGCAGATTGAACCCCTGAAATATCATGCCGATACGTTGGCGCTGGCGCCGCAGTTCCGCGTCGCTCAGTTGGGTCAGATCGCGGCCGTCCATCAAAATGCGGCCCTTGCTGGGCCGTTCCAGTAAATTAAGGCAGCGGATCAGGGTGCTCTTGCCCGCGCCGCTGCGGCCGATAATGCCGAACACCGAGCCGTCGTTAATGGTAAGCGACACCTGCTCCAGCGCCGGCGGTTCACCGACGCCGTAGGTTTTACCTAGCCCTTCTACGACAATCATCAGCCGGCGTCCGCAGCTGTCACGGGGATCACCGAGCCCTGATATTTTTGCTGAATGAATTTAGCTACCTCTGGCGATTGCAAATCTTTGGCCAGCTGTTTGATGCGCGGATCGTTCTCCAATTGCGGCGTCGTGACCAGAATATTGGCATACGGATTATTTTTCGGGCTTTCCAGCCCCAGCGCGTCCTTGGCTGGCGTAAGCCCGGCCTCCAGCGCATAGTTGCCGTTAATCACCGCCAAATCGACGTCATCCAATGCCCGCGGGATCTGTGGCGATTCAATCTCCAGTATCTTGAGATGTTTGGGATTGTTGGCAATGTCTTTTGGCGTTGCCTGATCCTTGGCCGGATCGTTAAAACCGGCTTTCAGGGTAATCAGCTCTTGCGCCTGCAGCAGGTACAGCGCCCGGCTGAGGTTAGTGACGTTATTGGGCACCGCCACCTTGGCGTTGTCCGGCACCTCGCTCAGCTTTTTATACTTGCTCGAATAGATGCCCAACGGCTCGATATGCACGCTGGCCGACACGGCAAATTTTGTGCCCAGCGCCTGCTCTTGCGAATGCAGATAAGGCAGGTGCTGGAAGTAGTTGGCATCCACGTCGCCGTGCGCCAGCAGCTCATTGGAATTCACGCCGTTACTGATCTCAATCACCTTCAGTTTCAGCTGCGGGTCAATTTTCTGCACGTAGGCCAGGATCTCCGCGTGGGGCACCGGATCGGCCGCCACCCGCAGCGGTTCCGCCGCCAACAGAGAGGCCGGTAGCGCGAGCGCCGTCAGCAGAGCCAAACGGGAAATTGTCGTTTTAAACATGGTCACCCCCAAGGAAAGATCAAAACTCTGCGTCGGTTAAGAACCGCACGTTCTTATTTATGGTTATTTGATGCCATAAAGTAATAAAAAACTAGCACCAAGCCTTCGCGCGCCACCAATACCATTCCGTTATAAGGTATTAATAATCATAATCTTATTAATGAATTAGCTTTCCCGGAAATGGCATATGGGTTCCGTTCCTTCATTGCTACGCTGACAGCCTCGTTCCCCGCAGGCTGGCGCTCTCATGGATTATTATCTCGGCATCGACATAGGCACTTCGAAGATCAAGTCGGTTTTATTCGACGAGCAGTTTAATCAATGCCAGGTTGCCAGCTGCGCCAACCTGACCGAAGTGCCGTTCCCCGGCTATGCCGAGCAAGATATGGAACAGCTGTGGCGCAATGTGGTCACGACATTGCGAGCGCTGGCCGACTCGCCGTTGTTGCAGCAAGGGCGCATCCGCGCCATTGGCCTCTCGGGCCAGGGCGAAGGCGCCTGGCTGGTCGATGCCGCTGGGCAACCGGTTCGCAAGGCCATTTTATGGAGCGACACCCGCAGCGCGCCTTTAGTGGCGCGTCTCAAGCAACAGCCGGAACGGGAAGAAAGGCTGTTTCGGGCAACCGGTACCCGCCTGCTGCCGTGCAACAGTTCGCTGATCCTGAAATGGTTGGCGGAAAATCAGCCCGCCGCGCTAAACAGCGCGCGCTATTTCTTCTTCGCCAAAGACTGGATCCGCTATCGCCTGACCGGTGCGGCCAATCTTGAGTTGACGGATACCGGCACCTCACTGCTCGATCTTCACAGCGAAACGCTTTCCGACGAGGTCTTGACGGAGCTGGGTATGCAGGCCCTTCGGCCACTGTTCCCGCCGCTGTTGCGCCCCGGCCAACGCGCTGGAGAGATCAGCGTGCAAGCGGCCGCTGTCACCGGGCTGGCGGCGGGCATTCCGGTGTGCGCCGGTGCGCTGGATGTGTCGGCGGCAGCGCTGGGCATTGGCGCCGTGCATCACGACGACGTTTACACCCTGTTGGGTACTACCTGCTGCACCGGCATTGTCTGCGACAGCCTGGCGCAGGTCAGCCCGAAGACGCGCTTTGTCGCCCATGCGCAGCAAGGACGTTATATCAACCTGTTCGCCATGCAGGCGGGCACGCCGAACCTGGACTGGGCAGTACGTGAGCTGGGCAGCGATGCCGATATCGAGCGTATTGGCGAGCAGATCGCCGCCATTCCCGCCGGCAGCGGCGGTGTGCTCTATCAGCCCTATCTGAACGGTGAACGCGCACCCTTCTACAGCCAGGCGGCCCGCGCAGGTTTTTTCGGCATCGGTCAGCATACCGGCAATCTGCACCTGCTCCGGGCGGTGTTTGAAGGGCTGGCGTTCGCCATTAAAGACTCGCTGCACGACTACCCACCGCAGGGCGATCTTTACCTTGCCGGCGGCGGGGCCGCTTCGGCCGTCTGGTTGCAGATCATCGCCGACTGCACCGGCCGGCGGGTGATCACCAGCCGGGTGAAAGAACTGAGCGCCCGAGGCGTGGCGATTTTGGCGGCGCAAAGCATTGGAGTGACGGTGTCACATGAAACGCTTGTTCAGGCCGAAAGCCGCCGGCTATTTATCCCCGATCCGGCCAACCAACAGATCTATCAGGCGCTCTATCCACTGTTCCGCCAGTTACGCCTTCAGCTTGAACCGCTGTGGCAAAGCCGGGAGCAAATACTCAATGCCCTTAACGCAGGAACCCCCGCACCATGAAAACCCTCTTTACCGCCGAATACGCCGGTTCGCTTGAAGATTTCCGCCAACTGGGCGAGCTGGTCATCCGCGGTTGGGCGGCCGGCGAAAGCAAGCTGACCGAAGACGCGCTGATTGATCTGGCCCATGACGCCAGCTTTATCATCACCAGCTACGACGATATTACCGCCCGGGTGATCGACGCCTGCCCGCAGTTGAAACTGATTGCCTGTACCCGCGCCAATCCGGTCAATATTGACCTGCAGGCCGCCGCACGGCGCAATATTCCGGTGATCTACACCCCAGGCCGCAATTCGGACGCCGCGGCGGAGCTGACGCTGGCGTTGATGCTGAACCTGGCTCGCCATATTCCCCAGGCCCACGCCGCGCTCAAACGCGGTGAGTTCACCCGCGAGCAGCCGCAAACGGCGGCAGCCAAAGAGGGTCTGCGCAGCGATGTGGTGTGGGACGTGGATAAATCCAGCCCCTATGAAGTGTTTAAAGGCAGTGAATTGCGCAACAAAACGCTGGGTATCGTCGGTTACGGCAGCATTGGCCAACGCGTAGGCCGTATTGCCCGGGCTTTCGGCATGCGGCTGTTGGTGGCGGACCCTTACGTTTCCGGGGTAGAAATTAACGAGCCGGGTATTGAGAAAACCACGCTGGAACAGCTGTTCGGCGACGCCGATTTTATCAGCCTGCACCTGAAAGCGACGCCGCAAACCGACGGGCTGATTGGCCGTGAATTGTTTAACCGCATGAAACCCCACGCGCTGTTTATCAATACCTCGCGCGCGGCGGTGGTGATTGAAGAAGATCTGATTGCCGCCCTGCGGGAGAAACGGCTGGCCGGCGCGGCGCTGGACGTGTACGCCAGCGAACCTATTTACCGCCGGCATCCGTTTATCACCGAATTCGACAACGTGGTGATTACGCCGCACATCGCCGGTGCCACGCGGGAGACGCTGGTCAAACATACCGAAATGATCGCCCAGGACATCCAACGCTATCTCAAAGGCGAGCCGTTGCTGTACGCCTGGCGCTAAGCGCCGCGCGGCGTCTGCTGCATAAACCGCCGGGTGTGTTCCCAGTCGATCACCCCGGCGTCCGATCCCAACCCGCCTGCAACCAACCCCGCCACCGCCGTCGCCAGCAGGCAGGCTTCCTGCACCGCCAGCCCACGGCTTAGCCCGGCGATAAACCCACCGCAGTAGCTGTCGCCGCAGCCGGTGGTGTCCACGACCTCAACCTGATAGGCCGGAATGCGCACGCAGGCATCGCGGGTGACGATAAAGGATCCCTGCTCACCGGCTTTGAAAATACAGCTCCCCACCCCGTGGTCGAGGAAAAACGCGCCAATCTCCTGCGGCGTTTGCCGGCCGGACAGGTAAGCCGCCTCCTCCAGCGACGGCATAAAGTAATCGACGCTGGGCAACAGCGGCAGCAACAACGCCAGGGTATGCGGGCCAGGCGCAATCAGGTCGAAACTGGTGGTAACGCCGAGCCGTTTGGCATGGCGCAACAATTTGGCGCTTTGACCCTCGTCCATCGCCGCCAGCAGCCCGGTGCCGCCATGATGCAAGAAACGGGTATCGCACAGCGCGTCAAAGTCGGCATCGTCAACGAACAGGAAATCCGAGGCCCCACGGTAATGCAGCGCCGGGCGCTCGCCGTTGGGCCTGATCGGCAAAATGGTGGCGGACGTTTCCGCCCGTGCCGTGCGCTGGATCAGCGAGCAATCGATGCCCAGCCGACGGTAGGCATTGAGGATAAACTCCGCCTTTTCATCCTCGCCAAGACAGGCCGAGGTGGCGGTGCGTATCCCCAGCTTGGCGGCATTCATCACCGCGCCGCTGGCGGTGCCCGCCGGGTTCAGCCGGATCTGCTCGATAAACTGCACGCCGCCGCCTGCCGGGATAGCGCTGACCGGTCGCCCCGCGATATCGAGCAAGGTTAAACCGACAAATACCGCATCATATTGACTCACCGCCGGCCTCCGCCTGTTGCGTCTGTTTTAACCGGCTCTGGATAAAGGACAGCGCCAGCGCCACCACCAGGATCACGCCGGTCAGCGCGTCTTTCACCATAAAGTTCAGCCCCATCAGGTTCAGGCCGTTCGCCACCATGCCCAGAAACAGCACGCCAACCAGCGTGCCCAACACGTTGGGGCGCCCCTGCGGATGAAACGCGGTGCCGATAAACACCGCCGCGATGGCGTCCAGCAAATAGGCCTGCCCGGCCAGCGGGGTAAACTGGCGCAGGTTGGCCGAAAGGATCACGCCTCCCAGCGCGCAGGTCATGCCTGAGACGATCAACAACCAGCACAGGTAACGACCATTGCGGATCCCCACCGCACGGGCGGCCTGGGGATTCAGCCCGATGGCATGAATCCGCTTGCCGAAGATGGTGCGCTCGAAAAACAGAAAATAGCCCAGCAGCAGTACGGCCGCGATAACTATCGGTAACGGCACGCCGCCGAGGTTCCCTACCGCCAGATCGTGATACTGCTGCGCCATGCGGCGGTAGGCGATCGAACCCCCACCGTCGGTATAAATACGTTCGATGCTGCTGCCGATGAAAAAGGTGCCGAGCGTCGCCAAAAAGGGCTTAACCCGGAAGTAAACGATCAGCAACGCATTGAGTGCGCCGATCAATGCGCCGCCGGCCAGCGCGGCGACTATCGCCATTTGCCAACTGAGCTGGTATTGCTTCAGGGCGATCAGCGCAAAAGCCGCGCCAAAATCCAGCGCGACGCCCACCGACAGGTCAACGCCACCGGCGGTCACTACCAGCGTCATGGCCAGCGCGACAATCAGCAATATTGCGTTACCCTGTAACAGATTGCTAAGGTTGTCCAGGCTGTAAAACACGCTATTGCCCCAGGAGAAGAACAGGAAAAAAGCGATAACAATCAGCATAAAGCCGTAGCGAATCAAAAGTTTGTTCAACGCCGTCATGGGTTTCCCCCCCGGTTTTGCCTTGCAGCGGCGGCCAACACCAGCAGGATCAGTCCGCCTTTGATCGCCCCGACCCAAAAGATGTCTACCCGCAACAGCGCCAGCCCGTTCGACAACGCATTGACCAGCAAGGCCCCCAGCAGCGCCCCCCAGACGGTCACGACTCGCCGGCGCGAGAAGGCCGCGCCGATAAAGGTCGCCAGTACCATTTCCAGCAGCAGCGGTTCTTCACTGCCGGGTGAGCTGCCTGAGCCACGAGCCACCAGGGCAAAGGCCGCCAACCCGGCCGCGGCCGCCGCCAGCAGGTAAGAGCCAATCACCAGCGGTTTGACGCGCAAACCGGAGATCTCCGCCGCTTCGCGATTGCCGCCCGCCGCCTGCAACTGCATGCCCCAACGGGTGTGGTGCAATGCCCAGCCAAACAACGCCAGCGCGGCGAGCATTAACCACACCATCAGCGGCAACCCCAGCCAGGTGTCGTCACGCAGCGCGACAATGGCCGCGTCACTGACGCTGATGCGCCGCTGTTGGGTGATCAGGTTGGCAATACCCACCACCGCCACCGAACTGGCCAGCGTTGCCAGCAACGGCGGCAACCCGACAGCCACCACCAATAAAGCATTGACGCCCCCCGCCAGCAGCGCCGCGCCAAATGCCAGCACCGCCAGCCACAGATAACCGTCACCGTCGTGAGTGAGGCCGTTACTGATGATGGCCGCCCCCAACACGGCGATCGCCGGCAGGGAAATATCGATGCCGCCGGAAACCACGTCATCGCCGCCGCCGCTGATCACGCAGGTCAGGCCAAAACAAAGTATCGCCAGCGGCACGCTTTGTTTGAGAATAATGCTCAGATTCTGCCAACTGATGAAGTACGGCGCCTGCAAGCAGAAAAACAGCAGCAGCGCGGCAAACAACAACAACGGAATTTTATTGGCGATCTGCTCTCCGGGCGGCAAAAAGCGACGCCGGGAGGAGCGTGCCGCCACATTGCCCTCGGTCAATTGGCTCATAGAACCGCCTCCTGTACTAAAGGGGACGCCGTTGAACCGCCGCTGGTCAACGCCAGCAGCGCGTCCTGCGTCAGCCCGGCGGTACGGACATTAGCGACAATCTCGCCGCGCAACATCACCAGAATGCGATCGCACAGCCCAATCAGTTCGCTGCCGTCGCTGGACGACACCAGTACGCAGCGCCCTTCAACCGCCTGGGCGGCAACCAGTTGGTAAATCTCCGCCTTGGCGCCGATGTCTACGCCCAGGGTAGGTTCGTCGAGGATCAACAGTTGCGGGTTAGTCGCCAGCCAGCGTGCCAGAATCGCCTTTTGCTGATTGCCGCCGCTTAACAAACGCACCGGCAATTGCAGATTACGCGGGCGGATATCCAACTGTTCCGCCAGCGTTTTGGCGTGCAGCCGGGCCTTTTTGCGCAGTTCCCACCCCGCACGCGCCAATGTGCCAAGCGACGCCAGGTTGATGTTGTCCGCCACCGGCATGGGCAACACCAGACCGGTATGCCGCCGATCGCGAGGCACCAGCGCCATCCCCGCGGCAGTGGCTTGTGCCGGGGAAGCGATGCGCACCGGCTTGCCGGCTATGCGCAGTTGCCCCTGCTTCAGCGGGCGCAATCCATACAGAGCGTCGATCAAGGCTTCGCGGCCGGAACCCAGCAACCCGGCGATGCCGACGATCTCCCCCGGCGCCAGTTGCAAGCTGACATCGCGCAGCTGTGCACCGTCCGACAGACTTTCTGCGCTAAGCCAAGGCTCCGCCGCCGCCCGTCGTGCCGGGCGCGAGGCAAACAGGTGGGTGATTTCGCGGCCGACCATCATCGGGATCATGCGTGCAATATCGCCATCGCCCAGTTGTTGCAAGGTACCCACGTCGCGGCCATTGCGAAACACCGTGACACGGTCACAAATTTGGGCGATTTCCGCGAGATAATGAGAGACGTAAATAATGGCGATGCCGCGCTGTTTCAGCCGGGCAATCGCGTTAAACAACAATTGCGACTCTCTGGCTTCCAGCGGCGCAGTAGGCTCGTCAAACACCACCAGTTGCGCCTGCCCGTCGATTAACGCCCGGGCTATCTGCACCAGCTTGCACTCGGCAATGCTGAGATCGCGGATCAGTCGGTTACCGTCCAGGCGGGTGTCCAGCACCTCTGACAGAAACCGTTCTGCGTCATGACGCATGCCGCGCTTGTCCAATCCCAGCCAACGGTTACGCCGCTCCTGGCCGACATACACGGACTCCGCCACGGTGAAATGCGGGATCAAATGCAGTTCCTGATGGATAAATCGCACCCCGGCCGCCCGTATCGCCGCCGGGGTGACGAAAGCCAGCCGCCGGCCGCCAATGCGAACCTCCCCGCCGTCTTGCGCGTAAACTCCGGCGAGGATCTTGATCAAGGTGGATTTACCAGCGCCATTTTCGCCAATCAGGCCGTGAACTTCGCCCGGCAGCACTCGCAGTGAGGCACCGCTGAGCGCCTGGGTACCGGGAAAACGTTTCTCGATGCCAATCATTTCCAGGCCGCCCACGGCGGGAGCGGCCTGCGTTTCCTGCTGGCTCATGGCGTTATTTCAGCTCGCCGTAGCCGAGTTGTTTGTACACCGCCTTCGCCTCTTCCGGCCCTTTCACCGGCAATACCGGCACAAAGGTTTGCGGTTGCAACTTTTCGCCGGCGAAATAGCGCGCCACGTTATCCGCTGAAGTGGTGCCGATTAACCGCGGCTGTTGCGCCACGTTGGCAACCAGCGGGCTGCCCTTCTCCGCCATGATTTCCAGGGTTTCCGGCCCGGCGTCGATCGCCGTGACCTTAACGTCACCGGCGCGGCCGCTCTCTTCCAGCGCCTGCACGATGCCGATTGCCGGCTGGTCCCAGCAGGCGACGTGAATCGCGTCCAGAGTGCCTTTCGGATGCTGGCTTAGCAGTTCGAGGGTTTTCTTGCGCGCATCTTCCGGCGAGTTGGCGTATTGCTCGGCCAGCTCCGGTTGAATGATTTTGATGTCCGGGTAATCTTTCAACACGTACTTCCACAGATCGTAGCGAATGCCGCAGATGCGCAGTGAGTTGGAGAAGGCGTTGAACACCGCCACATTGCCTTTGCCGCCCAGCGCCTCGGCAGTATAACGACCAATGGTGCTGCCGATGCTGTAGTTGTCCGAAGTGGTGTTGTTGATGGAATACGGCGATACATGGTCAACGGTGAATACCGGGATCCCGGCGGCGCGCAACGCTTTGAATTTGGGCTCGACGGCGCTGTCGCCCAAAATGCTGATCACCGCATCCACCTTGCGCGCCAGCAGGATATCGTGATTGTCGGCATGTACCTGATTATCGCGGCCGCCATCGACCGCCACCACTTTGCCACCCAGATGTTCCACTTCGTCGCTGGCGCCTTTGAACGCTTCGCGATCCCAAAAATGCTGCGTGCCGACCACCGCCACGCCAATGGTTTTCCCCTGCAATGAAAGCGCCGCCTGGGCGCCGTGAGCAGCGAAAACTGACAGTGCCAGCGCTGTGATTTTAATAAGTTTTTTTGTCATTTCTGTTATTACCCTGTTATTCATCCCCTGATGGAACGAACAAAAGCTAGCAACAGGCTATGGCAAAGCGAAATAACAATACCGGTTATGGTTAGTTAAAAAGCGGGATTGTTCCGTGGGATGAAAATGCGGCCGGTGTTGCTCTTCGTTTACACCCAGGCCCCGGCCGCAAAGCGGGTTGAATCAGCCCCTATGCCTGATAAATCCGTGCCTCATAAGGGCGCAGCGTCTGTGGCTCTCCGCCGTGTGGATAATTGCCCAACCGCAGTTGCCAACTGTCCAGCGCCAAAGATTGGGGATCAACCTGTTGCGGTTCGCCGCTCAGGTTGCACAGCACCAGCAGTTGCCGGTCATCCAGAGTGCGGGTATAGGCGTAAATATGCCGATGTTCGTCCAGCAGCAATCGGTAACGGCCATACAGCAGCGCTGGGGTCTGCTTGCGTAACCGGATCAGCGCACGGTAGAAATTCAGCACCGAGTCCGGTTCCCCACTCTGGCGCGCCACATTGATATCGCGGTAGTTGACGTTAAGCGCAAACCACGGCGTTGCGGCGCTAAAGCCGCCGTTAGGCCCGTCGTTCCAGGGCATTGGCGTGCGTGAGTTATCACGCGAACTGCGGCGCAGCGTCGCCAGGATCCGCTCTTCACCCATTCCCTGTCGGCGCAGATCGGCGGCGCGATTTTTGGTGGCGACGTCGTTAAAGTCATCCAGGCTAGCAAAGTGGGTATTGGTCATGCCCAATTCCTGCCCCTGATAAATAAACGGCGTTCCCTGCATCAGAAAATACAGCGCGGCAATGGCGGTGGCGCTTTCGCGTTGGTAGCGCCCGTCGTCCCCCCATTTCGACACCACGCGCGGAATATCGTGGTTCTCGACGTACAGCGCATTCCAACCCTTGCCCTCCAATAACGTCTGCCAGCGGGTGAAAATGCTCTTCAGGCCGATCAGATCCAGCCCGGCATCCGGCGCCTGCTGGTTGGCGGTTTCCCACAGCTTGACGTGCTCGAACTGGAAAATCATGTTCAAGCGGCCATGCCGTTCTCCCACCCATTCTTCCCCCTGTTCCGCCGAAGCGCCGTTCATTTCCCCCACCGTCATGATGTCGTAGCGGTTAAACACCTGTTCGCACATCTCATCAACGTAATCCAGCAGCCCATCGTAGTTGAGATGCCGTTCGAACGACGGCACGTAACGCAACCCTTGCGGGTTCGGCATGTCGGTCAGCCCCGGCTGTTTTTTCATATGGCAAATGGCGTCGATACGGAAACCGTCGATGCCCTTGTCCAGCCACCAACGCATCATGTCATACAGCGCCGCGCGCACCTGCGGGTTCTCCCAGTTCAGATCCGGCTGGCGCTCGGAGAACAGATGCAGAAAGTATTGTTCGCTGCCGGGATGGTACTTCCAGGCCGAGCCGTTGAAAATGCTCTCCCAGTTATTGGGCTCCGCACCGTTTTTGCCGTCGCGCCAGATATACCAATCGCGCCTGGCGCTGGATTTTGATGAACGGGATTCAATAAACCACGGATGTTCGTCCGACGTGTGGTTCACTACCAGATCGAGTATCAACCGCATGCCGCGCGCATGGGCCTCCGCCAACAGGCGATCAAAGTCCGCCATGGTGCCAAACTCGGTCATGATCGCCTGATAGTCGCTGATATCGTAGCCATTGTCGTCGTTCGGCGAACGGTACATCGGGCAGATCCAGAGGGCGTCAACGCCCAGCCACTGCAAATAGTCCAGCCGCGCGGTAATGCCGTTCAGATCGCCAATGCCGTCACCGTTGGAATCCATAAAGCTGCGCGGGTAGATTTGATAAACCACCGCCTCTTTCCACCACCGCGCCGTTTGCGCACCGCTCATGTCATGCTTCCTTATGTTAATGCGCCTGTTCCGACGCCAAAATGCGCGGGAACGCGCGACCCTGGCGGTCAAACAAATAACAACACTCTACCGGCAGGCGCACGCCGACGGTTTCTCCGGCCTGAATGGTCGAGCGTTCGGGATTGCGCAGCACCCAGGGTTCCGCCGCGTTGCCGTTATCCAGATAGAGGTAGGTTTCGTTGCCCATATGCTCGACGAACATCACCTCGCCATGAAACTCGCACTGCGCCTGTTCACCGCCGCGAATATGTTCTGGACGAATGCCGACGTTGACGCTCTGGCCTTCCGCCGCCACCGGTGTGGCGATTGGCAACACCAGCGCCTTGCCGTTGTCCAGTTCCACCACGCTCTGCCGCTCACCGGCACGCCGCAGGATGGCCGGGATCAGGTTCATCTTCGGCGAGCCGATAAACTGGGCGACAAATTCGTTGGCCGGCTGATCGTAAAGCTCCAGCGGCGTTCCCACCTGCTCGACATGCCCTTTGTTGAGCACCACGATGCGGTCGGCCAGCGTCATGGCTTCGACCTGATCGTGAGTCACGTAAATAATGGTCGAACCCAGCCGTTTATGCAGTGAAGCCACCTCCATGCGCATTTGTACGCGCAGCGAGGCATCGAGGTTGGACAAGGGTTCATCGAACAAAAACAGCTTAGGTTCGCGCACTATGGCGCGGCCAATCGCCACCCGCTGGCGTTGCCCGCCGGACAAATCCTTCGGACGCCGCTCCAGCAAGGGTTCAAGCTGCAAAATGCGGGCGCTTTCGCGCACCCGACGGTCGATCTCCTCCGCCGAATGGCCGGCAAGTTCCAGCGCAAACGCCATGTTCTTGTATACGCTCATGTGCGGATAGAGCGCGTAGGACTGGAACACCATGCCGATACCGCGCTCGGACGGCGTATCGTCATTGACGTAGTTGCCATCGATATACATGCCGCCGCTGCTGATCTCCTCCAACCCGGCGATCATGCGCAGCAAAGTCGATTTTCCGCAGCCGGAGGGCCCGACGATCACCACGAACTCCCCGCTGTTGATCCGCAGATCCAGCGACTTGATAACCTCTGCGTTAGCGCCATAGCGTTTTTGCAGTTTTTCCAGCGTTAATTGCGCCATATTCCTCCCGAACCCCAGGTAGTTGCATTCAAGGGGGCGCAAGCGCGCCCCGCCATCCGGCTTATTTCAGGTAATCGAGCCACGGCCCCTGGCGTGAAATCATCACGTCCACCAGTTCCGGTATCGCGCGGCATTTATCGTTGACCGAGTCCACCAGCAGCGCCTGGATAACCAGGTCGCGCGAACCTTCAATCACTGCGTCGGCGGTCAGATCGTGAATCGCAATCTGGTTGCTCAACAGGCCACCGATGCCCGCAGGCATGTCGACCTTGATGCCGTGCACGCCCTTGCGGTCGATAATCGCCGGGACTTCGACGGCAATAAACGCCGGCAGCTGCTTGATAAACCCCTGATTCGGAATGTTGACCGCAGATTCTTCATAACCGGAATCGGTGAGGATCCCTTCCATGATCGGCACCACGCGTTCTTTCAGCTTCAGTTCGATTTTTGGCTGCACATGCCCCAGATAGTTGCGGTAGAAGGTGTAGAAATCGAGGATGCCGCGGTGATCGCTGACTTCGCTGGCCCAGCGGATGTACTCACCAAAGTGGCTGTCGCCGGTGATAGGCAAATGGTGAAACTTCTCCAGGATCTCTTTGAACAGCGTGCGGTCCGCCCACGGGTAGGCGCTGTCTTTGCCGCCCAGCGCATCGCGTTCGGTGCTGCCTTCTGTCTCCACCAGTTTGCCGTGATTACGGGTGTAAGCCAGAATATCGCTGTAGCCCGGCAGGCGGGAGAAATAGTCCGGTGCCTTGGCGCGTACGTCGACGTAAGCGTCTTTGCCGCTGTCTTTATAGCTGGCCTCCAGCAACACGCTGAAGTGGTTCAGCCCGGCGGCGCGCAGGCTGAGGTTGTCGAAGGAGGTGCCGAGCATTTCCGGCAGATAACGCTCAAGTGAGGCGATTTCATGGCACATGCCGACAAAATTGAGCTGCGGGAAACGGCGATGTACGGTGGTGCAAATGCGGCTCATCGGGTTCGAGTAGTTGAATACCCAGGCGTTCGGGCAAATGTCCGCCACGTCGGCGCAGATGTCGAGGATCGGCGGAATGATGCGCAGCGAGTGGAACAGCCCGCCGGGGCCACCGTTTTCACCATACACCTGCTGAATGCCGTACTGCTGCGGGATCTGCCAGTCGAGATCCCACAGGGCAAAACGGTCGCCCACTTCAATGGAGATAATCACGAACTCCGCTCCGCTCAGCGCGGTTTTGCGATCGGTGGTGGCGCTGACGGTAAACGGCAGATCTTCCGCAGCCAGGAAGTCACGGGCGGTTTTCTCGGTCACGGCCAGCGAGGCCGGGTTGATGTCATGCAGCACAATTTCACTTCCGTACAGCGTCTTGCTCTGGAAGATGTCGCCCAGGGTGCCGTAGCCGAATTGCGCGCTGCCTGCGCCCACTAAAACGATTTTTGTAGCCATTGCATTTCTCCTGCTTCAGGGTTAATCGAAAATCAGCCTTTTACTGCGCCGTTGGTTAATCCGCTGACGATGCGACGCTGGAAGATCAGAACCAGCACGATGATCGGCAGTGTGACGATGACCGAGGCCGCCATGATGGTGCCCCAGGGAAGTTCGAACTGAGAGGCGCCCTGCAGCATGCCGATCGCCACCGGCACGGTACGCTTGCCGCTGGAGATGACAAACGTCAGGGCGAACATGAATTCATTCCAGGCGCCGATAAACGCCAGCAGCCCGGTGGTCACCAACGACGGCCCCATGATGGGCGCGAAGATGCGGGTAATGATGGTCCAGGTGTTGGCGCCGTCGACGATTGCCGCCTCTTCCAGTTCCGCCGGGATCGCCTTCATAAAGGTGGTCAGCACCCAGACGGTAAACGGCAGAGAAAATGTGGTGTAGGACAGCACCAATGCGCCCAGCGAATCGTACAACCCCATAAAACGCACCAGTTCGAACATGCCGGACAGCACCGCCACCTGGGGGAACATCGAGACGCACAAAATGGTGAACAGCAGATATTTGCGGCCGCGAAAACTGATGCGCGCCAGAGCGAAAGCGGCGGTAATCGACACCAGCAGGCAGATACCCACCGTCAGCGTTGCCACGACGATCGAGTTAAACAAGCTGCGGGCGATGCCGTTATCCATCAACGCCGTCAGGTAATTGCCCCAGTGCGGCGCACCCGGCAGGTAAGCGACCTGGAACAGGCTTCCCCCCGAACGCAGTGAGGTGATCAGCGCGTAGTAAAAGGGAAACAAACAGATGACGCTGGCCAGCGCGGCACCGGCGAAAATCAGCGCCTTGTGGCCGTATTTGTGTTGTTGGCGAGTCAGTTTCATGCGCGTTTCTCCTTGTCATTCAGGCGGCCCAGCGTGAGGAAGCAGGCGGCGATACCGGCCACCATCATGAACACCAGCACCGAAGCGGCCGAGCCGGAGCCCATTTCCTGATAGCTGACCATGCGATCGCGGGCATAACCGGACACCGAGATGGTGGCTTCACTGTTGGAGGTCAACACATAGATCAGGTCGAATACCCGCAGCGCATCCATCACCCGGAAAATCAGCGCGACGATCATCGCCGGCATGATCAACGGTAACGTGATGCGCCGGAACCGCTGCCAGGCGTTAGCCCCGTCCACCCGTGCGGCTTCATACAGATCGCCCGGGATAAGCTGCAACGCGGCCAGCAGCATCAGCGCCATAAACGGCGTTGTTTTCCAGACGTCCGCAATCACCACCGCCCACATCGACAACCCCGGCTCCGCGACCCAGGCCAGCGGCGCGGCGATAATCCCCGACTTGAGCAGCAGATCGTTCACCACGCCGTACTGATCGTGGAACATCCAGCCCCACATCTTGGCGGAGACAATGGTCGGAATCGCCCAGGGCACCAAAATGGCGGTGCGCACCAGGCCCTGGCCGCGAAATTTCTGGTTCATCAGCAGCGCCAGCAACATGCCGAACACCAGTTCCAGCGATACCGACAGCAGGCTGAAACGCAACGTATTGCCCACCGCCTGCCACCACTGCGGATCCGCCAGTACGCCGTACGAGTGGCCGCCCCCGGTCAGATCCAGATAGTTGGCGAAGCCGACAAAGCGGTATTCATCCGGCGCATCCAGCATGGCGTCGGTAAAGCTGTAAAACAGGGTGCGCAGCAGCGGCCAGCCGGCAACCGCCGCCAGCAGCAACATTGCCGGCGCCACCAACAGCCAGGCGATGCGGCTACGGCGCTGCCGATGATTAAGCTTGCTGCGCCTGACCGACTGCACTGCCGCCGGGGCGGGCGTGGCCGTCAGGGTTAACCTGTGTGTATCGCGTTTCATGCATCAGACTCCGGGCCGTTAATGGGGGGAATTGCACTGCCTTCAACGCCATCCTCTGGCTTTAATCCGCTCCAGCCGCTGCTGTAAATCCGCCACCGCGGTGACACCGTCACTGTCACCGCGCAACACATTGAAAGTGGCGTTGTAGATGGCTTTCGATACCTGCGCATACTGTCTTTTGGTCTGCGTCGCCGGGCGCGGCATCGCCTGCGAGAAAATGCCCTTGAAGTCCGCCAGGTACGGCGCCTGCGCCAACACCTTGGGATCGTCATACAGCGCGGTGCGCGACGGCGCCCAGCCCATCAGCGCCAGCGCTTTTTTCTGCGATTCGGCGTCGCTGACGATTTTCAGCAGCGCTATCGCCGCCGCGGGGTTTTTGGTGTAGGCGCTGATCGCCCACTGCCACCCCCCCAGCGCGCTGACCGATTTGCCGTCCGCGCCCTTTGGCAGCGGCAGCACGCCGATCTTGCCTTTGATTGCGCTGCTGCTGTCCTGCGCCAGCACATAGGCGTAGGGCCAGTTGCGCATAAACAGCGCGTCGCCGTTCTGGAACACCGCGCGGGACTCTTCCTCCATGTAACCCAGCACGCCCTTCGGCGAGATAGTGCCGATCCAGCCGGCAGCCCTGTTCAACGCCTGCGCCGCCTGCGGGTTATTGATGGTGATGTTGCCGTTGGCGTCGATAAACCCTCCGCCGTTCTGCGAGGCTACCCATTCCAGCGCGTTGCAGGTCAGCCCTTCGTAGGATTTACCCTGGAACACCAGGCCCCAGAAGTTCTTATGGCCCGCCTGCCGTTCACCCTGCTGAATACGGGTAGCGATGCGCGTCAGTTCATCCCAGGTGACCGGCGGCTGTTCACCGTACTTTGCCAACAGATCTTTGCGGTAATAGAGCGCCCCGGTGTCCAGATAAGCCGGAACCGCCTTGACCCGCCCATTGACTACGTTGTTCTGCCAGGCGGCGGGGAAAAAATCCTGCCGGATATCGCTCACGCTGTCGGTCAGATCCAACAGGTGCTTGTTCAGCACGCCGATCCACACGGTATCGGCCTGAAACAAATCAATGGCGCTGGAATCCTTGGCGGCAAACAGCTGCTGAAACAGCGACAGCTTTTCGTCGGAGGCGCGGGGAAGATCGATAAACTCCAGGGTATGGCCGGTCTGAGCCTCAAAGCGCTGCTTAATCTCATTGCAGAACTGACGGCCCTCTTTGCTGGGCGCGCATTCCATCCGCAAGGTATCGGCCAACGCCTGGCCGGACATCAGCGCCAGCGCGGTGGCGACCATACTCGGTATCAATCTTCTCATTGCGTCCTCTCTGGTGGCGGCTGGGAATACCGGCATAGGAGCAAACTATCGAAGGCGGGCTATTGGCGGAAATCGTTTTTCATCGCTAAGATATAGAAACTTTCTATACCAATAGCGGAAAACATGATCGTGGACAAAATTCTGCGGCAGTTTATCGAAGTAGCGATGTTCAAAAATGTGAGTCATGCAGCAAACAAGCTTTGCCTGAGCCAGCCGACGCTGACCCACAACATGAAGAAACTGGAAGAGAACCTGGGGGTGCAACTGCTGGAGCGCACCTCAACCGGGGTTAACACCACCGAATACGGCGATCTGCTGCTGGAACAGGCGCAGATGATGCAGCGCATTTATGACAACACGCTGATCAAGCTGGCGTTCATCAAGGCACGCCAGGAACAGAGCCTGCGCATGGGCACCGGCCACGCCTGGTGGTATATGTTCGTGCGCGACAGCTTTAATGCCTACCGCAGCCTGCACTCTACGGTGAATATTCATATCGATCTGGGTAACCACCTGCGCCTGATGGATCTGCTGCTGGGCGGGGATATCGATATGTTTATCGGTCATGAAATTCAGGGGTTGAATCCCAAGGCCGGCATCAGCTTTTTGCCGCTGTTCAGCACCACCGACAGCATGTTCGTCCGCAGTGGGCACCCGCTGGCAGGCAGGCAGGTTGGGCCGGACGAATTATTGGATTACCCTTGCGTGGAACTGACGCCGGATGAAAGCCGCTATCAACATATGGTGGAAGACATGCAGCCGAAGAAAATGGCGCGTAACCGGCTGCATTTGGCGGAACGGGTGATTTGCTCGACTAACTCGATGATGTCGGCGGTGGACATGATCAACGATTCTGACGCGGTGATGCTGGCTTATCCCACCTGTATGGCGGGTTATTTCGCCGACTACGGCATTGTGCCGCTGAAAACGACGCAGGAAAGCCTGCGTTGCACGGTGGGCATTTACCTGATGCGCGAAAAGGCGGATGCGCCCCACGTGGTGCAGATGCAGGCATTAATGCATCAGCATCTGGAGCAGATCCGCCCTCTGTTGCTGTAGTTATTTCTCGCCGGTCACTGCGATCAACGCCTGATACAAGGGCCGGGCGTTGCCTGGCCCCACCACCAGTTGAAACTCGGGGGTGTGGCGCGACGTTTCCACCTCCAGCAACGCCTTAACCCCATCCAGAGCCTCCATCCCCGGCCGATCCAGGCGGCTGCCATCGCGCAGTTCCGCCCTGATGCGGCTGGCGCAGTATCGCAGTTTGATCAGATTGTCCGCCCCGCCGAATGCCGCCAACACCGATGCCGCCAGCTCATGCTTTTCCATTTTGCCTCCTGAGAGAGTTTGCCACATGCCGCTGCAGCATAGGGCCGGTCGCCGGGCAAAGTGAAATTGATTTCGGCCGGAAGGATATAGAGTGAATCTATGGCGGACAAAAAAACGGCAATCATTGATATCCCTGCGCCACCGGCAGCGCTATGGTAGGCCCTGAGTTCACAGAATAACCAGGGAACGCAGATGAACCGATTAATCTGGGCTATCGTTATATCATTACTGATCGTTTGCATGCTGCTCTACATAATGACCGGCGCCAAGGTCTGAAGCCCGACGCGACGATCAAAAAGGGTATCCGCGGTAATGCACGGCAGTGAGATTGCTCGAGGAGAGTGAAATGAAAGCGATAATCCCTGCGTTGCTGATTTTTGTCCTTTCCGGTTGTATTGGCAGAGGCGGCCCACAGGACGTGCCGCCACCGCCGGTACATAATGATCCGCAGACCTGCAACAACTCATCCGCCAGTGCCAACAGCGACTGTTCGCAATCGGTAGTGCCGGCGATGCACTAATCGGCGGACTGGCGGGCCATCGAGAAACGCGCCGGCCCGCCGCCCTCCGGCAAAGGTTAAGAGGACTGCTCTTCTTCGTTGGCCAGATTCTTCGCCTGCTGTTTCATAAACACCACTTCCTGCGGGCTGGACATATTGACCCGCTGCGCGCGCAGCAGTTTGAGGATATTAAACAACAGCTCGCTCTTGGTGGCGCCGACCATGCGCGGGCTGGCAACGTAGCCGGTGACGCTGAGGATGATGCCTTCAGGGCCGAGCTGGCTGAAACGGACATAAGGCGCCGGCGTTTCCTGAATGGCGTCATAATCCTGATAGGCGCTCAGCAGAATATTGCGCACCTGCTCAGGATCGATATCCGTCGGGAAGGTCAACGCAATGGTCACCACGCCCTGGGCGTTGCCCATGGTGGCGTTACGTACGTTCTGCGAGATCAGCTGCGAGTTGGGCACGATCATCGTCGAACGGTCGCTGAGTTGGATTTCGGTGGCGCGGATGTTAATCCGGCGCACGTCACCCTCTACGCCGCCGATGCCGATCATATCGCCGACTTTCACCGGCCGTTCCGTCAGCAGGATCATGCCGGAAATAAAGTTCTTCACGATCTCCTGCAAGCCAAAACCGATACCGACCGACAACGCACTGACAATCCACGCCAGATTATTCCACTGGATGCCCAACGCCGCCAGGGTGATCAGGATCAGCAGCACATAACCCACGTTGCTGAACAGCGTGACCAAGGATGCACGGATACCGATATCTGAAATGGTTTTCGGCAGCAGTTCATGGCTCAGCCAACGCTGGGTCACCCGCATGATATAGATGCCGATGGCCAGGCATATCACCGCGTTGATCAGGTTGCCGGGCACGATGTTCAGGCTCTTCAACCCTTCGCCACTCAGAATGGCGATAATCTTGTCCAACAGCGAGTTAGGCGTGGTGGTGCCGAAGGTGCCGTTAAACAGCGCGACAATCATCAGTAACAGCAAAGAACATTTGGCGACGGCGGTAAGAATAATCGCCATCTGCTCCAGATGACGGTCCTTAAAGTTAAAGGACTTCTTGAGCATTTTGCCGCTGGCGGTTTGTGGCGAGAAAATCGCGCCGCACAGATCGACGGCAAACAGCAGCAGGAAATAGAACGCCATCAATACCAGAGCGATCCAGATCACCTGATAGGTCAGGAAACGGGCGAAAGCGATATAGCCAATCAGCAGCGAGAACAGGATGACCAGCGAGCCCACCAGCGTGCCCATGTGCAGCAACCCGCTGATGGTGGAGCGTTTCTCGACGTGTTCGCCCTGCTGCTCCAGCTTGCGGCGGATACGTTGGGCGCGCAGCGGCATCGCCAGCAGCACCATGCCGATCAACCCGGCCACCAGGCCATTGCCGAAAATGGTCGCGGCCAGGCTGGCGCTCACCACGTTATTGATCTGTTCAACGGTGCCGAACGCCAGCGCCAACCCCGCCAGCAACGGCGAGAAGAAACGCAGGCCGGAGGCGACGGCGTCATCCAGCGAGGCCAAACGCCATGACGGGCGGTTAAGCGAAAGCGTCGCACGCCCCAGCCCGGCGATCAGCGCGCAGAAGATCCCCAGCCGATTAAACCCCTCGGCGAAATCCTCCAGCATGGCCGGCAGCGGCTGCACGCGGGTAAAGGTGAGATACAGCAGATTCAGCGCGATGCCGGTGGTGATGACCGTGACGCTGACGATCGCCATCGCCATAAAGCTGCGGCGCAAACGCCCGTCCGGCAGATAACGAATGCTCACCCAGGCCAGGAAACGCTCGGATAAATAACGCCCCCACGACCAGATAACGACCGCCAATAGCAGCAGGCCAAGAGTGCCGTAGCGCCACTCCTCCTGCCAACTGGCATCCCACGCCTCTTTCATGGCGACATGGAACTGATCCAGCCGCTGCGCGTCATCGTCCGTAGGTTGCACGATCGGCGACCAGAACTTGGCCCCCAATACGCTGCCGGTATTTAGTGCCAGCTGGGTTTTGAATGCCACGCGGCGCATATCACCGATTTGCTGCCCCAGATCGAGCACGCCGGTTCTCATCTCCTGAGCGCGTTTTACCGCATCATCCAGCTGCTTCTTGCTGTTGTTCAACGCGTTGCGCTGTTGTACCACGGCAGCGGTTTCAGGCATCGAACCGGCGGCGGGTTGCGGGCCCAAAACGTCCAACTGCCCCTGCAGCTTTTCCTGCGCCGGTTGCAGATCGGTTGCCAGTTTTTCCAGACCCGCAGCCAGCTCGTCGGTGGTCTGCCTCAGCTTACTGAGCTGGTTATCTGTGCTGGCCTTGGAGACCTGCTGTTTGATGCTGTCCAACTGTTTTTGGTAGTTTTTCAGCGCGGCGGCGGCATCCGGCGCGCTGATGGCAACAGGGTCATCCTGTGCGGCGACGCTGGTCAACGGCGTCAACTGCAACCCAAACAGCAGGAACAGGAAAAGAAGGATCTGACGGGGTTTTAACATAAATTCAGTGCTCGGCAATGGCATGATAGACAGACGAAACAAACGGGCCGGTATTGACTATTTACCGGCCCGTTTGGCTAATCATAAACTGAGATTATGATAGCTGCTTAATCTCAGCTTAAATATCAGTATTATTCCCATTCAGCACGATTATTCCTGCTGCTGCGTCGCCGCGCACAGCACCACCTGAAATCTGGCCGCTTTTGGTCGTTAGCCTACTGATAACCTGAGCTATTGGGCAGTGGCGCATCCTGAAGAATACCCCTATACTCAGCCCATCTATTAACCAACATTATAAAAGGAGGATTACTATGCCGATGTGTGAATTGTTTTTTTACTCACACTTCTATAGTAATTGCCGCTGCTCAAGCATTACCGGTATCGTGCTGCGATAACCCAGGCTTGAGCGAAGCTTACTAAAAATTGAGTCCCTTCCCTCCGGCTTACCGGGTTGTCGTCAGCGATGTTTGACGATAGGCATTTGCATGCCTGTAACTCTTGAGTAAGCAATGAGCACATTATTATCTGCACAATCCGTCGGTTACGACAACGCGTTCGGCCCACTGCTGGCTGAGGTTTCCTTCAGCCTGAAAAAAGGCGATCGCATCGGTTTAATCGGCCACAACGGCTGCGGCAAAAGCACCCTGCTTAAAATCCTCAGCGGCGCTCTGCCCGCCAGTACCGGCAGCGTTACCCTCTCTCACCAATGCCTGATGGCGCGAGTGGAACAACATCTTCCCCCCGAACTGCACGGCTGCACTCTGCTGGAGGCGGTACTGGCGCGCCTGCCGGAAAACCTGCGCGTCAGCGAAAGTTGGCAGGCGGAAGTCCTGCTGACCAGCCTGGGGTTTGCCGCGTCCTCCTGGACATTGACCGCCGGTACCCTGAGCGGCGGCCAGCATACCCGCCTGCTGCTGGCGCGCGCGCTGATCCGCCGGCCGGACCTGCTGTTGCTGGATGAACCCAGCAACCATCTGGATCTGCCGACGCTGTTGTGGCTGGAGCGGTTCCTGCAAAGCTGGCCGGGCAGCTTCGTGCTGGTTTCCCACGACCGCTACCTGCTGGATAAGGTGACCAACTGCACCTGGATCCTGCGCGATAAAACCTTGCAGTTCTTCCGCTTGCCCTGCTCTGCGGCGCGTCAGGCGCTGGTGGAGAAGGATGCGGCGGATGCGCATCGCCGCCATGCGGAGCAAAAGGAGATCGAACGGGTGGAAAAAAGCGCCCAGCGGCTGGCGGTCTGGGGACGGGTGTACGACAACGAGGATCTGGCCCGCAAGGCCAAACAGATGGAAAAACGGGTCGACCGTCTGAAAGAAGATCAAACCCAGCTGACGGCCGCTACCCAATGGCGGCTCCGGCTGCGGGGTGAAGCCCTGGACGCCGATCGCCTGTTGGCCCTGCCGCAACTGGATGTACGCCCGGCAGCCGATGCGCCGGTGCTGTTTCGCCTGGCGCACCTGCGGGTGAAAAGCGGCGATCGCATCGCCATCGTTGGCCGTAACGGCTGCGGCAAATCCTCGCTGTTGCGGCATCTGTGGCGGGAATACCAAAGCGTCGTTTCCGGTGAGGTGGTATTCCACCCCAGGGTGCGTATCGGGTATTACGATCAGAGCCTTCAGCAGTTGCAGGATGGCGATACGTTGAACGAGGCGTTGACGCACTTCGCTCCGCTGACCGAAGAGCAGCGCAAAATGGCGCTGATTGGCGCCGGTTTTCCTTACCTGCGCCATCAGCAACGGATCAGCACCCTGAGCGGTGGCGAGCGTTCGCGCCTGCTGTTTGTCGGCCTGACGCTGGCCAACCATTCGCTGTTGCTGCTCGACGAGCCGACCAACCATCTGGACATGGAAGGCAAAGAGGAGCTGGCGGAAACCCTGCGCGAGTTTGAAGGTGCGGTGATACTGGTCACTCACGACCGCATGTTGATAGAAAACAGCTGTAACCGCTTCTGGCTGATTGACCATCAACAGTTGGAAGAATGGCAGGATCTGGAACCGGTCTATGCCCGGCTGGCGGAAGAACCCGGTGCCGAGCCACAAGCGGCCAGGCAAACCGCCTCCGGCGACAGCGAGGGGTTACACCATGACGAAGAGCGGCTGCTGGCCTGCTTGTTCGAACTCGAGGCTAAACTGCAGGAGGATTTGGCGCGTAAAACCAGGCACCAGAAACCGGCGTTGCAACAGCAATGGCGCAATGAAATTGCTGAAATCACTGCCCGGCTGAAGCTGGACTGACCTTCACAGGCCGCCTGTTTTGGCGGCCTTTCTATTATCCCCGGTGCAGATTTGCCGGGCGAGCTTGATCAAATCCAGACATCGTTGACCGCAGTACGTTCTCCCCGTTCGTCACCGGTGTTCAGCACGCCGCGAGGTTCGATAAGCATCAGTTGGGTTTCGATCTCGGCAGAGGTTTTGTGTTCGATGCCGCGCGGGACCACATACATCTCTCCCGCATTGACCAGCACATGACCATCGCGAAAATCAATGCGCAAAACGCCGTCCAACACGATAAGGGTTTCATCGGTTTCCGCATGCGTATGCCAGATGAAGTCACCGTGAATTCTGACCACTTTAAACTGGTAGTCATTCATCTCGGCAATCACTTTTGGTTGCCATTGTTCAGAAAACAGAGAGAGTTTATTAGCAAAATTAATAGGTTGATACATTTTCAGGCTCCTTGGTTAACAGGAGCCCAGCATAGTTGACCCGGCGGGCGGCAATCTTGAATGATTGTGCAACTTCGCGATTAACCTCCGTTGATAAACTTCAGCCAGCGGCCAGGAGAAACGCCAAAATTGCTGACAAATTGACGCGTCATGTGGCTTTGATCCGCAAATCCCGCATCGATTGAAATATCTGCCAGATGATGGCCCGCCAACATCCGCCGTCTGCAATGTTCAAGACGACGCATAGTGACGTAGCGGTAGGGGCTGGTGCCAAACAGCACCCGAAAATCCCGGCTCAGACTCCAGCGATCTCGGCCGCTGATCGAAGAAAGCTCATCCAGGGTAATATTTTTATCGAAACAGGCATGGATATATTCCCTTGCCCTTTCAGCCGCCTGATAGTCAAACGCCCGCCGTTGATAACGTTGCCCCCCGACAACGGCCAGGGTTTGCGCCAGGTCATAAAGCGCATCCTCTTCCTCAAGCGTTTCAAACGGATCCTCCATAGCCCTGAGCAAGGGTTGAGCCGCAGCAAAGAGTCTTGGGTCGTCGGAAAGACCGCCCGGAATAAAGGGCAACGGCTTGCCGCCGAGTATCTTTTGGATTAATGCAGGCTCGATATAAACCATGCGGTATTGAAATCCCTCCTCCGTACCCGCCTCTCCGTCATGGACCTCATCCGGATGCAAGACCAGGGTGCCGCCGGGCAGGCTATGGCGCCTGCCGCCACGATAGTTGAAACTTTGCACACCGGACAACGTGCGGCCAATGGCGTAGGTGTCGTGGCGATGGAGCTCATAACCGTGGCCACCGAAAAAAGCTTCGATACGCTCAATTTGCATTGGGGACCGGGCCGGTTTTACCCAGTCTTGCAGGTCTTTATTTCGTGACATGGGGAGATACCTGCGTCTGTCGAGACAACGAGACTCTATTGATAATCGTTAAAGCTCGCGTTGGCTAGTCGTCCCCGTTAAAAATGACCATTTAAGACAACGACAATCGAAATATCGGCATTGACGGCGTTGGGGAAAAGCATTGTGCCGTAATCGCTATCTTTCCTGTCTATTGGAGCCAAGTATTGTCGCCGCATTTTATTTATCATGGGACTAAGCACGCTGGGATATTGGCCCTGATATTGAACATTCCGCGAGGAGAAAAACATGGCTACTGGTATTGGCGGCTGTACGCCACAACAGGCCTTGGAACAGTTGCAACCGTTAACGGACAACCCGCCTGCAATCGCCAGCGGCGAGTATCGACAACGCATTCAGCACGCACAGCGTCTGATGCGCGAAAACGACATTGATGCCTGCTATATCAATGCCGGCAACAATCTACTCTATTTTACCGGTACCTCTTGGTCTCCCAGCGAACGTATGGTGGGTGCAGTGATCCCGGCCGAAGGTGAAATCGCTTATATTGCGCCCTGGTTTGAAATAGGTACCTTCAAAGATGCGCAAGTCATCGAAGCCGAAATATTTAGCTGGCATGAGGAGGAAGACCCCTACCAGCTGTTCTTCACCTTGCTGGCATCTCGCGGGCTGACGGGTACGGGCAGGCGGCGCAAGGTGGCGATTTGCGAAACGGCTTCGGTAACGCTGTTCCTCGGCCTGCGGCAGTACGCCGGCGATATTGAACTGATCGGCGCACAAGCCGTCACCGGTCACTGCCGCAGCCGTAAATCACCGACGGAAATCGCACTGATGCAGACTGCTAATAACATTACCTTGAGAGTACAGCAGGCGGCAGCCAGCATTTTGCACCCAGGTATCACCGCCAGCGAACTCATCGATTTCGTTGATAAAGCCCACCGCAAAATGGGCACCACCGGCTCTTACTTCTGTATTGCACTCTTCGGATCCGACAGCGCGTTTCCGCATGGCGTGAAGGAACCCAAGCCTCTGCGGGACAACGATATCGTGCTACTGGATACCGGTTGCCGATATAAGGGATATTTGTCCGATATCACCCGTACTTATGTGTACGGCGAACCCAGCGCGCGACAACGTTTCGCCTGGCAAGCGGAGCATGAAGCACAGGCTGCGGCATTTTCTGTTATCGCGCCTGGCGTGCCCTGTCATAAAGTGGATGACGCGGCACGCCAAGTCCTGGCCTCTTATGGCTTCGGACCGGATTATCAGTTGCCTGGCTTGCCGCATCGCACCGGACACGGTATCGGGCTGGACATTCATGAGGCTCCGTATCTGGTCCGCAAACGGCAGGAACAGCTCGATGTTGGCATGTGTGGCAGCATCGAACCCATGCTATGTCTACCTGGCGAGTTCGGTATCCGCCTTGAGGATCATTTTTACGTTACTGAAGGCGGAGCACACTGGTTTACCCCGCCGGCAAAATCCCTGGATGACCCTTTCGATCTAGCATCCTGACCCCCTTTCATGGCGGCCACCCACGGTCGCCGCATGCCGGCTCACGAGGCAGGTTTAATCGGCTCCACGTGCCCCACTGCCCGCGAAATGGTGGGGTAAAACGCCCGCAGTTGGCGTTCTATGTGGTCCACCGCGTCGTGAGCCGCCACAATGGACGCGGCCGGCGACACCCGGCAATGAAAATTGACGATAATGCCATCTGCCGTTTTCCGCGCCCGGATGTTATGTACGTCCTGCACCATTTCCCCCTTTTCCACCGCAATTCGCAAGATCTGGCGGATATTAGCCAGTTCATCCGGCTCTACGTCCTCACTGGCAATCCAATGAGGTATCTGCGGTTCAAGGTGAGTTTCGATTTCCGTGTCTTCACCGATAGCCTGGCGCAGAAGGTTTTCAATCTCGCTGGCGATATCGTGCGCCTGCGCCACGCTGGCGCTGGCCGGCACCGCCAGATCCATGCTGATCGACATGCGTTCCGGCAGTTGCTGCAACGCCACATTTTGCACCACCGCACCGTGATTGGCGGCAATCACCCGGATGCGGGTCGCCATGTCTTCATCGCTGCGGGTTTGCGGGTTGGCAATCACCGTGGCTTCGGCGTGGGCATACTGCCGCTCCAACCGCTCGGCAATGGACTGCTTCAGCGCGTTGATGCGCTCCAGTGGCAAGGTGCGGCAGACGGCGACGGTCACCTCAATAAACAGGGCCGCACCGGCATTGCGAATGCGGATATTCTCGGTCGCCAATATTGCCGGAAAACTATCCAGTAACGTGCTGATCTCCTCTTTGGCACCGGCAGGCGCTGTGTCCATCAGCGAATCAAACGAACGTTTGCCTAACTTCAAGGCAGCGACCACGATAAAACCGGCTACGATCAACGCCGCAATCGCATCTGCGCGGGTGAACCCCAGCAACACAAATACCATCCCCAGCAGCACCACGGCGGAAGACAACATATCGGAGAAGAAGTGCAGCGCGTCGGCTTCCAACGCCGCGCTGTCGGTGGCTTTCGCCACGCGATTCAGCGCCTTGACGCGGAAATAGTCGACCACAATCGAGATCAACAGCACTGCAATCACCACCGGCGCGGCGATAATCTCATGCGCCTGCCCCAGCAGGCTGGTGCCGGCCTCATAAACAATCCAACCCGCAGCGCCCAACAGCAGCAGCACTTCAAACAACGCCGCCAAATTTTCGACTTTGCCGTGACCAAAATGGTGGTCCTCATCGGCCGGTTTGTCGCTGATGCGCACCGCCAGCCAGGTAATGCTGGTGGCGACAAAATCGGTGAAAGAGTGTATCCCTTCGGAAATAAGGCCAATACTGCCGGTAAAAATACCCGCAGCAAATTTACCGGTCGCCAATAACCCACTGGCTATCATCGAGTTTCTGGCCACGGACTGTTTTTCATTTTGCATAGTACGGCTCACATTCGCATTGGAATTTATTTTTTAATTTTTGCAGACAATTGCCAGACAAAAGCAACCAGCAGCATACTACCCGAGAATGTCAGCATTAAACTAGACAGGAATTCTGATTTTCCGGTTGAATAAAAATAAATCTCATTAACACCCGCAGAGATCATTAAAATGGCATAAAGCAAACCAAGAATAAAAATAATCATTATCGTTTCACTCGTTAAAACCGCATGCGGCGGTCAGAGTTTTATCGGTATCCTCCCCGTCGTAAATAAAACACTTCGGGGAGGATGCATTCCGGCGGTTCTTCAACGTTCATTAATCATCCCATTTGGTGCTCATATAGGCGGCTAACAGGCCCAGTGAGCTGATGATGCTCAGGAATCCTACAAAAATTGTCATGTTTCCCATTATTATTTCCTCAGTTAACGGTTATCGATAAAAACCTCTTTAATTAAAAAGTGGGTTAAAAGATTATTCATTGCTATTAACGCGCCTCCTTATTGGGTGAGATAAAATGTCCGCTCCGGCAGCGACACGAAGCGGATTTTCGGTTTAAATATGCAGAATGTGCTGGGCAACTTTGAAATAGATAATCAGGCCAGTGCCATCTATAAAGGTGGCGATAAAGGGTGCGGACACCACCGCCGGATCTATCCCAAATTTTTTCAGCAACATAGGGATAATCGAGGACACAATCGCGCTCCAGACGGTGATCGCTACCAGCGACAGGCTGACGACCATCGTCACGTCCATTCCCACCCCCATGATCCACGCGCGAACCCAGGCGGCGACGCCGATAGTGGCGGCTATCAGCAGCGAAGTGGATACCTCTTTGCGGATCACCGAGCCCAGATTGCGCAGGCTGACTTCGCCAAGCGCCATGGCGCGTACCAGTGTGGAAGTGATCTGCGTACCGCTGTTACCGCCGGTGCCAATCAGCAGCGGGATGAAGAACGCCAGGGCGATCGCCGCCTCCAGTTGGTCTTCAAACGCCTTCAGTACGTTGCCGGTGTAAGCCTCGGCGACGAACAGCATCAGCAACCAAACCGAGCGTTTGCGCCATAACGCCCAAGGGCTGGTTTCCAGATAGGGCTTGTCCAGCGGCAAGCTGGCGCCCTGTCGTTGCGCATCCTCGGTGTTTTCATCCTCAATCAGCCGGGCGATTTCTTTTTCCCCCAACACCCCGACCAAGGTTTTATTCACCACCACCGGCACTACGTCCAGCCCACCTTTGCCCAATAAATGGGCGACGTCATTACGATCGTCGTCGGGCGATACCTGGAAATAGCTGTGGTTAATCATTACCCCAACGGCTTTATCATCCTCCTCGCACTGCAACAGTTTTTTAACCGACAGCGTACCCCGCAATTGATAATCGTTGGCGGTGACAAACAGCTGAGTCGGAATTTCATCCGTTTTAAGTTGTGAAAGAAAGTATTCTTTGGCTTTATTGACCGTCATATTACCGGGAACGGTAATAAAATCGGCGTTCATATAGTTTGCTACCGAGGACTCATCCAGCACTTCAGCATTGGCCAGCGCCGGAGATGAGTAATTTTGATGTGACTTCATCATGTTAGTCCCTATTTCTGTTTAAACTTCAACAGCGAATCGCATAGGGGCGTTAACCACAGAGGGAGTGCAGACAGCCTATCTCCGCGTCCAGGTTTTAGCACTATACAACGTATCTGATGTATTTATCAGAAGTTACCTTGGGCTAAACCTTAATCCGATAAAGCCTGTCTTAACCTTGGGCATCTCTCGATGTCGTCAGATCAGTAACCTGTGTTTGTATAGGAGCCTCGCCAAACGAGATACTGCATATAAACTACGGGAGGCATTATAGCCGCGGTTTTTTTGCGGTGGGCGTAAATCTGGCTGGCCGTTTATGAAACATTTAGAAAAAACCATTTTAACCGTAAAGATAATAAAAAGGGGGCAGAAAAATCCCACCCCTATTATTAGGACGTCAGTGAGCGATAATATAGGCGTTCTTGTCGTACAACGGCCCCTGTCGGGTAAAATCGATGCCTTTCACATAGGGTTTGACCAGCGTGGCGTTGGCTTCGTAATAAACCGGCGCCACCGGCGTATCCACCGCCAACCTATCCTCGGCCTGTTGGAAATAGTGCTGTACCTGCTGCGGTGTCTTCGCCGCTGTGGCCTGATGCAACAACCGATCGTAATTCTCGTTGGCATATTTGGCGGAGTTTTCACTGCTGGTAGAGCGGAAGACGTTCAGGAAGGTGGACGGATCGTTGTAGTCTGCCAGCCAGCGAGAAAAAGCTACGCTGTAATGCCCATTGTTGATGTTATCCAGCGTCACCTTGCGCTCCTGGCTTTGCAACGTAGCATTAACCCCCAGATTCTTTTTCCACATCGCACTGCTGGCGATGACAATCTTCTTGATGGTGGCGTCATTGCTGTACAACAAATTGAACTGCAACGGGCGCTCAGCGTTGAATCCGGCCTCCGCCAGCAGTTTTTTCGCCTGGGCGACCCGCTGCTCCTGCGACCACCCCGCCGCCTCACCGGCCTTCAGCGTAAAACCACCGGCCCCGGAGGGGGTAAAGGTCCAGGCCGGTTGCTGGCCGTAGCCCAACACCTTGGTGGCGATGACCTCTTTGTCCAGCGCCAGATTTAACGCCTGCCGCACCCGTACGTCATTAAAAGGGGCCTGCCGGGTGTTAAAAGCAAAATAGCTGGTGGACAGTAACGGATAAGTCACCAGTTGTTCCTCACCCTGGCTCTTTTTCAACTGCTGATAGAGTTCCGGCGGGGTGCTATAGCCCAGCTCGATCTCCCCAGCACGAAAGCGCGCCACCTCGGGGAATCCTTGCAGCGGCAGGAAAGTCACTTTGTTAAGCGCCGTATGGGCGTTGTCCCAATACTGAGTGTTACGTTCCACCACCACTTTTTCGTTCACCACCCACTGCGTTAACCTGAAAGCGCCGTTGCTGACGAAATTCTGCGGTTGCGTCCAGTTTTTGCCGTATTTTTCCACCGCCTTGCGGTTCACCGGCAACACAGGGAAATGCACCAACTGTTTGAGCAGATAGGAGTTCGGCTCAGACAGTGTGACCTGCAGGGTATTGGCATCCAGCGCCTTCACCCCCAACTCCGCCGGCGGTTTGCTGCCGGCATTAATCTCCGCGGCGTTAAGCACATAGGCCGAGGCCAGATAGCTGCCGTACGGCGAGGCGGTTTTGGGATCGGTCAGGCGACGCCAACTGAAGACGAAATCCTCGGCGGTAACCGGATCGCCGTTCGACCATTTGGCTTCCGGGCGTAAATGGAAGGTCCAGACATTGCCCTGGTTTTCCCATTGGGTGGCCAGCGCGGGAATAACCTCGCCGTTTTTCCCCACCCGCAACAATCCTTCGAACAGGTCATTGAAGATATTAAACTCCACGTTGCTTTCAGCCAGATTGGGATCCAGCGTCGCAGGCTCATAGCCATTGGCCCGCACCAGTTCCTGCGTGGCCGCTAGCTTGACGCCCACCGGCACTTCGGCAGCATGAGCCAGCGAAGCTGCTTGCAATGAAAGGAAGATTAGACTGGCTAATCCGTTAAATCTGAATGAATATTTCACGCCTTTATCCCTTATTGGTGTTTTGCAGACGCTCATATTCATTGAAGCAGCTGAATAAATTAAATGATTAATCGCTATGACTCATAACCAAAAGCCGTGATGAATTTCTTTCATTATCAAATAAATACCCGCCAACATGGCGGACATCGGTTTACAGCGGTTGAAACAACGTCAGTTGCAATCCGGCCGGCGCTTCCAGCCGGTTATTGATCGAATTGAAGGGCGTAACCCGCGGCTCGGACAACACCTGCGCGCCGCCCTGCGCCAGGCTGGCCGTGGTTGCGGCAATATCGGTCACCTCAAATGCCACCCGGATCCAACCGGAAACGCGCGCTCCCACTTCTATCTGGTCGATATAAGCGGCGGTGGCGGGTTCCACCAGCTCCAGCGTGGCCTGGCCCGCCTCGAGGATCGCCACCCTGCCGCTGTCTGGCGGCACCGCATCGATCTGGGTCAACCCCAGTCGATCGCGGTAGAAAGCCAGGGCGTTATCAAAATCTTCGGTGGTGATCACCAGACGAAGCTGTTTTACCGATGATGCAGACATAGTTATCTCCTGGTTATTTTGCTGAGTAATTTTCATCTGTTAACCTGCATACAGAAAATAACCCGCCAGCAAATGGCAATTCAAAGTCATAGTTCTCAACCAAAGATGAAAATAGCTCATCATGAAAAGAAAACTGCCGCCCCTGGGGTCACTACGGGCTTTTGACGCGGTCGCCAGACTGCAGAGTTTTAAACTGGCTGCGGAAGAAATTGGCGTTTCGCCGACGGCCATCAGCCACCAAATTCGGTTGCTGGAGAGCCTGCTGGGCGTCAGCGTGTTCGAAAGAACGCCGCGTAAGGTGGAATTGACCGCCGACGGCAAGATCCTGCAACAGGCCAGCGCGCAGGCGTTCAACCTGTTGCAGACGGCGGTGGAGAATATCGGTGAACGCCAGCGCCCGGCGGTGTTGACGTTGTCCGCCACCACGGCGCTGATCACCCACTGGCTGGTGCCGCGTTTGCCGGCGCTGTTGCGGCAGTTTCCCGCCATCGATCTGCGGTTGCACGCCGATGACCGCATTGTGGATTTGCGCAGCAAGCAGATTGATGTGGCGATCCGCTACGGCAACAGGCCGGATGACCTGCTGTCGCCGCGATTGCTGCAACAGGACCGCTTCATGCTGGTCGTCAACCCGCAGTTGAATGTCGCTTCAATCGCGGATCTGTTGCAAACCACGCTGATACACATCGATGGCCGCCAGGTGCCGCAACCCTCCCCCGACTGGCCGCGTTGGCGCAGCGAGTTTGGCCCGGCGGCGCTGACGGTCGACGCCGGCCCGCGCTTTACCGACGAAGCCCACGCCATTCAGGCGGCAATCGCCGGCCAGGGCGCGGTTATCGCCAGCCAACTGCTGGTGCAGCATGCGCTGGAGAGTGGCGTGCTGGTGGCGCCGTTCAAGCACTCGCTGCCGGGCGCTGCGCATTATTTTGTCAGCAACCCCGACGGCAAGCACAGCCTCGCCGTAGCGCAACTGGCAGACTGGTTTGCGGTTGAGATGGCGGCGTCTGAGTAGGCGAGCGCGTGAGGGGATATTTCCAACTGCATGAATTATTTCGACATTAGGCAATCAGTTCAGAGTATTCAGGCTGAAGCTTAATTTTTCCTTAAGGCGAGTTAATTTATGAGCGAATGCAAAAAATAATTTAATACGAATCGTTTTCACTATCATTATGACTGTTCTTGGCTACAATCGGGCCTGCTTGCGCTCGCCAGGCGATATTCGCTTTTCTTCTTCGACCTCTAAAAAGGATAACAGTATGAAGCTGCGTCTTTCTTCTCTAGGCCCCGTTGCCCTGCTCGCCTCATCAATGATGCTGGCGTTTTCCGCTCATGCGGCCCCTGCCGATGACGGCATCGTTATTTATAACGCTCAGCACGAAAATCTGGTGAAATCCTGGGTGGATGGCTTTACCAAAGACACCGGCATCAAGGTCACCCTGCGCAACGGCGGTGACAGCGAGTTGGGCAACCAACTGGTGCAGGAAGGCAGCGCATCCCCCGCCGACGTTTTCCTGACGGAGAACTCCCCGGCGATGGTGTTGGTGGACAACGCCAAACTGTTTGCCCCGCTGGATGCCGCGACGTTGGCGCAGGTTGAACCGCAGTACCGCCCGCAGCATGGCCGCTGGATCGGCATCGCCGCCCGTTCAACCGTATTCGTCTACAACCCGGCCAAACTGACCGAAGCGCAATTGCCTAAATCGCTGCTGGATCTGGCCAAGCCGGAATGGAAAGGCCGTTGGGCCGCTTCGCCATCCGGTGCGGATTTCCAGGCGATCGTCAGCGCGCTGCTGGAGCTGAAAGGCGAAAAGGCCACGCTGGAATGGCTGAAAGCGATGAAAACCAACTTTACCGCCTATAAGGGCAACAGCACGGTGATGAAAGCGGTCAATGCCGGCCAAATCGACAGCGGCGTGATCTATCACTATTATCCGTTCGTCGACGGTGCCAAGACCGGCGAAAACAGCAAAAACGTCAAACTTTACTACTTCAAACACCAGGATCCGGGCGCGTTCGTCAGCACCTCCGGCGGTGGCGTACTGGCTTCCAGCAAACACCAACAACAGGCTCAGGCCTTCGTGAAGTGGATCACCGGCAAGAACGGCCAGGACATTCTGCGTACCAATAACGCCTTCGAATATGCGGTAGGCGTGAACGCGGCTTCCAATCCTAAACTGGTGCCGCTGAAAGAGCTGGACGCGCCGAAAATCGACGCTTCGCAGTTGAACGGTAAAAAAGTAGTTGAACTGATGACCGAGGCCGGGCTGCTGTAAGCCGGTTTTAGAGAGTTTTTACCTTATGTCGAATATTGGCCTTAACGCCACCGGCGCAACACCGCGTTACACCACTACCCGGCTGCATCAGCGGCCGGGGTTGTTTATCGTGGCGGCTGCCCTTTTGCTTTCCCTGTTGGCCCTGTTGCCGCTGGGGTTTGTCGTCAGCGTGGCGTTTGAAACCGGCTGGCAGACGGTAAAAGCTCTGGTATTCCGCCCCCGGGTGGCCGAACTGTTGCTCAATACCCTGTTACTGGTGGTCTTCACGCTGCCAATTTGCGCCATTCTGGGGGTCACACTGGCCTGGCTCACGGAGCGCACCACGCTGCCGGGCCGCCGCATCTGGTCGCTGCTGGCGACCGCGCCGCTGGCGGTTCCGGCATTTGTGCAAAGCTATGCCTGGATCAGCCTGGTGCCCTCGATGCATGGGCTGGGAGCCGGGGTATTCATTTCAGTCCTCGCCTACTTTCCGTTTATTTATCTGCCGGCCGCAGCGGTGCTGCGTCGCCTGGATCCCGGCATTGAAGACGTCGCCACGTCGCTCGGCACCCGTCCCTTGGCGGTGTTTTTCCGCGTGGTGTTACCGCAGCTCAAACTGGCGACCTGGGGCGGATCGTTACTGATCGCGCTGCATCTGCTGGCGGAGTACGGCCTGTACGCCATGATCCGTTTTGACACCTTCACCACCGCCATTTTCGATCAGTTCCAGTCCACCTTTAACGGCCCGGCAGCCAACATGCTGGCCGGGGTGCTGGTGTTGTGCTGCCTGGGTTTACTGCTGTTGGAGGCCGCCAGCCGCGGCCGCGCGCGTTATGCCCGGGTAGGCTCCGGCAGTGCCCGCAGCCAAACCCCCTACCGCCTGGGGCCGGTGACGACTCTGCTTGCCCTGCTACTGCCTTTGGGCCTTAGCGCGCTGGCGCTGGGCGTGCCCTTTATCACTCTGGCCCGCTGGCTGACGCTGGGCGGGATTGAGGTCTGGCGCAATGCGGATTTACTGCCCGCGTTGCTGCAAACGCTGTCGCTGGCCGCCAGCGGTGCGTTGCTGATCACGCTGTGCGCCGTCCCGATGGCCTGGCTGTCGGTTCGTTATCCGGCGCGGCTGTATCGGCTGCTGGAAGGCTGCAATTACGTCACCAGTTCGCTGCCCGGCATCGTGGTGGCGCTGGCGCTGGTGACCATTACCATTCACAGCTTCCGACCGATTTATCAGACGGAAATCACGCTGCTGTTGGCCTACTTGCTGATGTTTATGCCACGGGCATTGATCAACCTGCGTGCAGGCATTGCCCAGGCACCGGTGGAGTTGGAAAACGTGGCGCGCAGCCTTGGCCGCTCACCGGCGCAGGCGCTGTGGAGCACCACTTTGCGGCTGGCCGCACCCGGCGCGGCTGCCGGTGCAGCCTTGGTGTTTCTGGCGATAGCCAATGAGTTGACCGCGACGCTGCTGCTGGCGCCGAACGGTACCCGCACGCTGGCGACCGGCTTCTGGGCGCTGACCAGCGAGATCGACTACGTGGCGGCTGCACCTTACGCACTGATTATGGTGGCGTTATCGCTGCCATTGACCTGGCTTCTTTATTCTCAATCTAAACGCACGGCGGGATTATGAGTACGCTTCAACTGCAGGGTATCGGTAAGTCCTATAATTCGGTCAAGGTACTGGAGCACGTGGATTTGCAGGTGGCACAGGGCAGCCGCACCGCGATTGTCGGCCCTTCCGGCTCGGGAAAAACCACCTTGCTGCGCATTATCGCCGGCTTTGAAATACCGGACAGCGGCCAGGTTATCTTGCAGGGCCTGCCGATGGCCAACGGCAGCGGCTGGGTGCCGGCGCACCTGCGCGGCATTGGCTTTGTACCGCAGGACGGCGCGCTGTTTCCGCACTTTACCGTGGCCGGGAATATCGGTTTCGGCCTGAAGGGCAGCAAGCGTGACAAGCAGCGGCGTGTTGATGCGTTGATGGACATGGTGGCGCTGGATCGGCGGCTGGGCGCGCTGTGGCCGCATGAACTTTCCGGCGGGCAACAGCAGCGGGTGGCGCTGGCGCGCGCGCTGTCCCAGCAACCCAAGCTGATGCTGTTGGACGAGCCCTTCTCCGCCCTGGATACCGGCCTGCGCGCCGCAACCCGTAAAGCGGTGGCGGAACTGCTGGCGGAAGCCAAGGTGGCGTCAATTCTGGTGACCCACGATCAGACGGAAGCGCTGTCGTTTGCCGATCAGGTCGCGGTGATGCGCAATGGCCGGCTGGCGCAGGTGGGCCCGCCGCAGGATCTCTATCTGCGACCGGTGGATGAGCCAACCGCCACCTTCCTGGGGGAAACCCTGGTGCTTTCAGCCAAACTTGAACACGGCTGGGCCGATTGCGTTCTGGGCCGGATTGCGGTGGACGATCGCCAACGCCAGGGGCCTGCCCGCATCATGCTGCGCCCGGAACAGATCCAAATCAGCCTGTCCGAGCCGGCGCAACAGGGCCAGGCGGTGGTCACCAGCATCGATTTCGCCGGTTTTGTCTCGACCCTCAACCTGCGCATGAGCGGCAGCGACGCCGCTATCGAAATAAAAACCGTCAGCCGTGAAGGCATCCGCGCCGGTTCCCAAGTCTGCCTGAATATCATCGGGCAGGCGCATATCTTTGCCGGGTAACGTTATGGGGCGGCTCGCCGCCCCGAACATTCAGGCTTCACCTATCGCAGCCATTGCTTAGTAAATCCCCCTTCATCAACTACGATTATTCTGTGACCGATTCATTCACTTGAAGGTCCAGAAGGTAACCCATTGAGGATTATCATAAATATTCATGCTATTTAAGCCGCCCTTCGTTAACGCGGCTAAGAAAGGTTAATTATGGCACGTACTACCCCTATCGAACGCTACCGCAATATCGGCATCTCGGCGCACATTGATGCCGGCAAAACCACCACCACCGAGCGGATTCTGTTTTACACCGGGGTCAGTCACAAGCTGGGCGAAGTGCACGATGGCGCAGCCACCATGGATTGGATGGCGCAGGAACAAGAGCGCGGTATCACCATTACCTCGGCGGCGACCACCTGCTTCTGGAACGGCATGCAGCATAATTATCCGCAGCACCGCATCAATATTATCGATACCCCAGGGCACGTTGACTTTACCATCGAGGTCGAGCGCTCAATGCGCGTACTGGACGGTGCGGTCATGGTCTATGACTCGGTGGGCGGCGTGCAGCCGCAGTCAGAAACCGTCTGGCGGCAGGCCAATAAATACAAGGTGCCGCGGCTGGCGTTCGTCAACAAAATGGACCGCGTCGGCGCCGACTTCTTCCGCGTGCGCAAAATGATGATCGAACGTTTGAAAGCCAATCCGGTGCCGATCGTCATCCCGATTGGCGCCGAAGACCACTTCACCGGCGTGGTGGATTTGGTGCGCATGAAGGCCATCCTGTGGGACGAAGCTTCTCAGGGCATGAGTTTCAGTTTTGAAGAGATCCCGGTCGAACTGCGCGATTCTGCGCAAGAATGGCGGGATAAAATGATCGAAGCCGCCGCCGAAGGCTCGGAAGAGCTGATGGACAAATACCTCAACCAGCAACCGCTGAGTGAAGAAGAGATTGTTCGCGGCCTGCGCCTGCGCACCATCGCCGGTGAAATCCAGCCGATGCTGTGTGGCTCGGCCTTCCGCAACAAGGGCGTACAGCGCATGCTGGACGCGGTGATCGAACTGATGCCCTCGCCGCTCGACGTTCCGCCGATGGAAGGCCATGACGAACACGACAATATCATCATCCGCCGGGCCGCCGACGACGAAAAATTCTCGGCGCTGGCGTTCAAGCTGATGACCGATCCCTTCGTGGGCCAACTGACCTTTATTCGGGTATATTCCGGCGTGCTGGCCAAAGGCAACAGCGTCTATAACCCGATCAAAGACAAAAAAGAGCGCATTGGCCGTATCGTGCAGATGCATGCCAACGACCGCAAAGAGGTCGAAGAACTGCACGCCGGTGATATCGCCGCCTGCGTGGGGCTGAAAGACGTCACCACCGGCGACACCCTGTGCGACCCTAACGCCATCATCACGCTGGAGAAAATGGTGTTCCCGGAACCGGTGATTGCGCAGGCGATTGAACCCAAAACCAAAGCCGACCAGGAAAAAATGGGCATCGCGCTGCAACGCCTCACCTCCGAGGATCCGTCGTTCCGCGTACGCACCGACGAAGATTCCGGTCAAACCATTATTTACGGCATGGGCGAGTTGCACCTGGAAATTATCGTCGATCGCATGCGCCGTGAATTTGGCGTGGCGACCACCACCGGCAAACCGCAGGTCTCTTATCGCGAAACCATCCGCAAACGCGTGGTCGACGTGGAGGGCAAATTTGTGCGGCAGTCCGGCGGTAAAGGCCAATATGGCCACGTGGTGTTAACGGTGGAACCGAACGAACCGGGCAAAGGCTTCGAGTTCTTCGATGAAATCAAGGGCGGCGTGATCCCGGGCGAGTATATTCCTGCGGTGAAAAAAGGCGTGCTGGAAGCGCTGAACAACGGCGTGCTGGCCGGCTATCAGATGGTTGACGTCAAAGTACATTTGACCTTCGGCTCTTACCATGACGTCGACTCCTCTGAGCAAGCTTTCCGCATGGCGGCGATCTTTGGCTTTAGAGAAGCCTGCCGCGCGGCTGACCCGGTGATCCTGGAACCGATCATGGCGGTAGAGGTGGAAACGCCGGAAGACTATGCCGGCAGCGTGATGGGCGATCTGTCGTCGCGGCGCGGTCTGGTGCAAGGCATGGAGGATATCCCCGGCGGTGGCGGCAAGGAGATCCGCGCCAAAGTGCCGCTGTCCGAGATGTTTGGCTACTCGACCACCCTGCGCTCGATGTCCCAAGGCCGCGCGACTTACACCATGGAGTTCAGCCACTACGCCGAAGCGCCGCGCAACGTGGCCGAAGAGATCATTCACCACAGTAAACGTTAAGGGGTTCACTGCCTGCCGCCTACGCGGCAGGCGTCACTCTTTCTCTGCCAACCGCACTACCACCGGCTGCGGTTTGATGCGCATCGCGTAGACCACCCCGATCATCAGGCAGGCGATACCGCACAGCGTCAACAGCGGCGGCCACGTCTGGCGCAGCATGAAGGTATAGGCCAGCCCCGCCAGAATTTCGAAGACGATCAGCGGCCCCACCAACACCGTCGGCAAGCGCTGGCTCGCCTCATTCCAGCACAGCGCGCCAATCCACGAACACAACATGCCGATGGCAATCATCAAAGGGACGAACACACCCGGCCTTGGCCCAAACGGCAGCGCAAACGCCGGCTGAGTCAGGGCCAACTGGCCGCAAACCAACAGGTAACCTACCAACGCCAGCGGCAAGGTGACTACCCCCTGGGCCGTCGCCCAGGTGGCCGGTCTTTGGTCCGGGTTTTCCCGCAGCCAGCGGGCATTGCGCAGCGGGAACCAGGTCCAGCAGGCCACCGCCAACAGCGCCAGCCCCAAACCGCTGATATAGCGCCAGAGATCGAGCGGTGCCGTATTGCCCTTCAGTTCGGCGACGTTGACGAACGCCAGCCCACAGGCGATCAACACCAGCGCCGGCGTTAACTTCCGCCAGGAAAGCCGCCCGTCATGCCGGCTGTAAAACAGGTTGGCGGTGACTGAAATCACCACCGGCAGCGTACCGATAATCATGGTGGACACCGGCGCCCCGGTACGTTGAATGGCGCTTGCCAGGCACAGGTAATACAGCAGGTTGCCGATCGCCGTCAGTTTGAGCGCTTCAAGCCAGTCTTTACGCTGCAGCTTTCGCAACCGGCGGCGATCGAGCCAGGCCAACGGCAAGGCAATCAGGCCAAAGGCCAGGTAACGCCCGGTGGACTGTAACGCCGCAGGATATTCGGGGATCAATACCGGGCCGACAAAAATCAGCCCCCACATCAGCCCAGCCGAGAGGGCAAATAACACGCCAACAAACATAGTGACTCCATCAAACCCGTGAATGAATTTCAGGAGCAGCCTAGCCCAATTGCTCGTGGCGATATTGTAGGAGGTTGCTGTTTTAGCGGGCCAAGCTGGGAAACTACGTTAAGCCTGTTTTTATGGTGATATTTTAGCCGGCCTTAGTAGCTCTCTTAGTGGGTTGATCTGATAAACCGAAAGCCAAGCGTAGAGTATAAGCCTTAATATCTACAGGCCATGCTGCAATACATTGTTCAAGTTTGGTTCGATTGTCTGCGAAAAGTGCGCGAACTCCCTCCTCATAGCCAGGCAAATCTCCGGCGATTGCCTGCATGAACTGATAAGCAGCCTCATGAGCTGCCCGTTTTTGTTCACGCTCCCCCTCCGAGCGCATGGCCTCGTCTACCAGACGCCTGAGTATAGCGGATGCGCTGCCGGGTCGGGTGGTTAACCAGTCCCATTGACTGGGCAGTAAGGTTACCTCGCGAGCAACGACACCTAATTTTGGTCTACCCCGTCCTTTCGATTCTGCAGAATCGTCTTCCATCGTCTCTGCCGACTTGTCCCGGCGGGGGGCATAACGCCCCGTGAATTGCTGGGGAGGACAGGAAAGCCTCTCTACAACGTCAGCATCGGACCCTCGCAGGTCCAAGTCGATCACGCTGCCTGTCATATCATCAAAGACAAGAAATGTTCTTAACGATCCCTTTCCGAGCTCATTTTTAACGGCAAGTGCAACCTCAACCAACGGACCTGAGAACAGCAACTGTTGGTCACCAAAGGCTGTCGAAGCCTTAGACAGGTATTCAGACATGCATTTAACCTCAATGGGATGTTAAGGGTCATTAATATACCCGGATAAAATTAAGAGTAAATATTATGAAGACAGTTTCATTCTGATTAGCCACCTTTTTGACGACATCCGCGAAACTTGCCACTACCGGTGACTCATAACAGCAGCAAATTCAGACTATAACCCCATTTACCGATGATGAGAGGCCCTCTTCCAGGGGCTGTCTGCCCCATTCACCATCAACCCCAAATTTTCATGCGGTATAGCGATAGGCATATTTACCCGGGTATTATTGACAGGGAATATTATCCGGGTATTATTCGTGAAAACGCATACCGCTGACAACAAAACCATGACTTACCTGAAACGAAGAGGAGGGATGATGACAGACAAACAAGCGCTGAAACGGCAGTACCTGGACACGAAAACCCGAGCGGGGGTGTATGCGATCCGTAACAAGATTACGGGGCGAGTATTGGTTGCAGGCAGTGCTAACGTTCAAGGAACACTCAACCGGCATCTTTTTGAACTGCGATATGCACAACATCGGAACTTGAGACTTGCGCAGGATTGGGTCGAGTATGGTGAGAGTAACTTTCTCTTTGAGGTACTCGACAGGGTTAAAGCCAGTGAAGATCCCGCTTTCGATGCCGCGCGGGAATTAGAAATATTGGTGAGCCTGTGGCGCCAGGAAATCCGCAGCCCCGACCAACTTAGCTACGACGAACCCAGGAAGAAGCCTTGATGAACACAAATCTCGATTTTTGTTTGGCGTTATATCGTGCTCAGGCCAGTCTGCAACTTAAGCTTGACGATGAATTGGGCACATATCATGGCATCAGCTTCAGTGACTTTACGCTACTGAATGTTATCGCGCGATCGGACGGCGATCGGGTCAATATATCAGTACTCGGGGAACAGATTGGTAAACCGCAATCAGCCGTAGTGCGTCAATTGATCGTTCTCGAAAAAATTGGCCTCGTTGCACGCGACAGCACCAATGGGCTTCGTCAGGTCGTGCTTCGCGCCCCCGGCCGTGTATTGGTGAACGTGGCGCGTGAAACTGCAGCGAGTGTTGGCACAAAAGCTCTCGAGTCATTTACCCCGGCAGTGGTTGCAACTGTTTTCGCCGCAATGGTAACGCTGGCAAATGCGTCTTAATGCTCTAATGAGCAACGCCGTCAGTATCGAAAAGTTGGGCATACCACAGCAGTACAACGACAACATACAAATGTGACGAGAAAAATTCAGGTGTCGCTTTTGATTTTAATGGTTTAGGTGTGCTGTTCTTGTTAGATGCACTCAGTTTTGCTATTTCAGCATAGCAGGTTGCTGTTTTAGCGGGGCGTGGCACGATCTGGTGATGGGGGTTATCAATGCCGGTCAAAGCGTAAACAACAGCCTCTGTACCCACGATACAGAGGCTGTTGTGATAGTGATAAAATTTCACCTACCTAAATGGAACCCCACGATCTCTACCAGAGCTGTTATTACAGGTTCCGCCAATACCAATGGCTGCGGAACCCATAGCCGTTGCAATCCCTGCACCATTTCGGCTAACAAATGCGCCAGCGATGCCAATAGCGCCAGAGGCGATAGCAGCCACACAAGGATTTGATAAATCTTGAAATAACCCATAGTCTTTAGCAGCAAGATTAGGTTGAAAACCATTAGCCTGAGCCCCATATCCAATGCCGCGGTAAGTTTCCTTGTCCCCGCCATTGTTTCCATCTCCGCTACCGCTGATTAACTGATGTTCTTTTAAAGTAAGTATTATCATCATATTCCTTTTCGATGTTTTATTTTATAAGCTATTTTTTACTATTGAACCAAAGCCACTTAAGTGGTTTGACAATCAATTCCGCTAACTTTATTGAACCATACAAAACGAACAAGGGTATCAGTACCCTATCCAAACCTTCCGGGATTGCAACAAACCCCCAAGAAATATGCAATGTCTTAAGCAGGGTTGTCATTATAAAAATAGATAATAGCGAAGTGACAGATAACTCAATGACTTTCAGCACCCTCATTCTTTACACGCCTCATGATCTTTTCTTTTAAATTAGCAATATAATTCAAAATGTTATGGCAATAAAAGAGAGAGGCTCAGTTTACCTGACAAAAGTTAAACCTGAGAAATTACCGCCACCCTCATTATCAGCCTGGTCAATGTTATTATTAAATTTTCGCAAAAAAAACATATGAAAACGAGTTTTTAATTAATTGATAATATAAACGATACGTTTTAGCCAGAACGCTAATAAATATAAATCACGCCTTCTGGATAATTATTATCCGATAAATATAAAAACATCAATAAAAAAGATAAATATCTTTAAAAATCTCTGCGAAGCGTTAACTTTCTACCAATATGTCCACCTGTTAATTAATCCTGTAATGCTCCAACAGTCAGAGAATTGAATGTCACCTTCCCTTGGCATCCTCAAAAGAAGAGCATTTTTACTCGCGTACATTAATGGCGATACTCAGCGGGCCATGACCTGTTTTTGATAGCGCACAGGCGTGACGCCGTAACGGTTGGCGAAAGCGCGGGTTAAATGCGCCTGATCGGTTAGCCCCGCCGCCGCGGCTACCTGCGCAGCAGGCATACCGCGCCCCAGCATCAGCTTGGCTTGCGCAAGGCGAATCGCCATCAGCATCTGCTGGGGCGATACATGGTATTCGGTTTTGAATTTGCGCAAAAAATGGTACGGACTGAGCGACACCAGCGCCGCCAACTGATCCAGCGTGATGGCAGCGGAAAAGTTATCGCGCAGGTAGGTTTTGACGATGTCAAAACGGTGCGCCGGCTCATCTTTCAGCGGCCGTGCGGTTCGCGCGTGGGGGCGGAAGATCGCCACCACTTGCAGCAGCAGGTCATCAATCGTCATCGGATCCCGGGCTTGCCACAGTGCGGCCAGCGTCGCCGAAAGTTGCCGCGCTGCCTGCGGATCCTGGCGTACCGCATCGGTAAACCAAAAACCCTGCTCGCCGGACAGCAACTCCAGCGCCTGGGGTTCAAGATAGAGCATTCGGTAATTCCAGCCACCGGCCGTTTCCGCCTCGCCGGTGTGAAGTTCGTCCGGGTTCATCAACACCAGCGAACCCGGTGCCGCCAGATGCTGCGCACCACGATAACGAAAGCGCTCGGCGCCGACATCGACGGTGCCGATGGCGAAAGCGTCGTGGGTATGCGGTTCGAAGACATAGCGCTCGATATGGGCGTGGTAAAGCTCTACGCCCGGCAGTTGCGGCAACTGCCGGAACTGTGCGCAATCTTTTTCGAAGGGGAACTGCTGTGGAACACCCTGCACTCTACCTCCATCTCCTGCAACCGCCCTGCATCAAGGCCAAACCTGGCTTGTATGATAGTCAAACCGATGCCGTTTGAGTAGTGCACACCGCGGTTCCCTGGACGATCGCGCTCATTCGGCGTAGGGTATTTTACCCATCGCCTGGCGTCTGTTGATCGGCGTCAGCGGGTTTGATTATCCCGCCGCAGAGCGGGAAACGGTGTTTAACTCCCTGAAAGTAAGAGGCAAAAATGTATCCAGATACTCAACTCTATATTGACGGACAATGGCGCAGCGCAGTCGCCGGCAAAACCCTGCCGGTCACCAACCCCGCTACCGATGAGGTCATTGGCAACGTGGCGCACGCCGCACAAGCCGATCTCGATCTGGCGCTGGCCGCTACCGAACGCGGTTTTAAACTCTGGCGCGACACCTCCGCCCATCAGCGCGCCATCCTGATGCGTAAAGCCGCCTCCTTGCTGCGCGAACGCGCAGACTCTGTCGCCGCCATCATGACGCAGGAACAGGGCAAACCGGTGGCTCAGGCCAAGGTTGAGATCCTTAATTCGGCGGACGTCATTGACTGGTTTGCCGGCGAAGCCAGCCGCACCTACGGCCAAATCATCCCTGCCCGCAGCCGCGATGTTCAACAGCAAACCCTTAAGTTGCCGGTCGGCCCGGTTGCCGCCTTTACGCCGTGGAACTTCCCGATCAACCAGATCGTGCGCAAGCTGTCCGCCGCGCTGGCCGCCGGTTGCTCGATCATCATCAAAGGCCCGGAAGAAACCCCGGCCTCACCGGCAGAGCTGATCAGAGCCTTTGCCGACGCAGGCATCCCGGCTGGCGTGATCGCGCTGGTGTACGGCACCCCGGCGGACATCTCCGAATACCTGATCCCGCACCCGACCATTCGCAAGATCTCGTTCACCGGCTCCACCCGCGTGGGCAAACATCTGGCAGCGCTGGCCGGGCAGCATATGAAAAAGGCCACCATGGAGCTGGGCGGCCACGCGCCGGTGTTGATTTTCGACGATGCCGATCTCGACGCCGCCGCCAAAGAGCTGGCACTGGCCAAGTTCCGCAACGCCGGCCAGGTCTGTATCGCCCCAACCCGTTTTCTGATCCAGCAAGGCGTCTATGAAGCCTTTGTAGATAAATTCACCGCAGCGGTGCGCGACATCAAGCTGGGCAACGGGTTGGATGAAGGCGTGACCATGGGGCCGATGGTGCTGGAGCGCAGCGTCACAGCCATCGATGCCTTCGTGAAGGACGCCATCGACCAGGGCGCCAAGGCCAGCACCGGCGGCAACCGTCTGCCGGGCAGCGGCAACTTCTTTGAGCCAACGGTGCTGCGCGACGTCCCGCTGAGCGCGCGGGCGATGTCTGAGGAGCCGTTTGGCCCAGTCGCCCTGCTGCGTCCGTTCGCCACCTATGAGGAAGCGATAGCCGAGGCTAACCGCCTGCCTTACGGTCTGGCGGCCTACGCCTACAGCCGTAGCATCGCCACGGTAACCGCGCTGGGCCGCGATGTGGAAAGTGGCATGCTCAGCATCAACCACATCGGTTTCGGCCTGCCTGAAACGCCGTTTGGCGGGGTGAAAGACTCCGGTCACGGCACCGAAGGCGGCAGTGAGGCGATCGAATCCTATCTGGAAACCCGCTTCGTCACCGTCGCCGGCCGTTAGACGCCCATAGCTGGAAACGCCAATGCCCCGCAATGCCAATGCGGGGCATTAGTCACACCAGGCGCAGCTTTCAGCACACTAACAAAAGGTTAGACGGCCTTGTCGAACAGCACCCGCGCCGCCGAGGTTAACCCCAGCATATGGATACAGGCATGCACCATGCCCGGCAATCGCTCGCAGCGCACGGCTACCCCGTCCTCACGCAGTCGTTGCGCATACTGCTCGGCCTCATCGCGTAACGGATCGTACTCGCAGCTCAGAATGGTCGTCGGTGGCAACTGCCGTAAGGTTTCGGCATGCAATGGCTCGGCGTAAGGATTGCGCGGTTTCCCCTCTTTACCCCGATACGTCTCCCAGCAAAACGCCATCACTTCCCGGGTCAAGAAATACCCCTGCGCGTAGTCGTCATAACTGGCGGTATTCATAGCGCCGCTCAGCGCCGGATACAGCAACAGCTGATGTTCGATCTGCGGCCCTTCTCGGTCACGGGCCAGCAACGCCACGGCCGCCGCCAGATTGCCGCCTGCGCTGTCGCCGCCAACCGCGACGCGCCCGGCGATAATCCCCAGCTCATCCGCCCGCTCAACCACTGCGCACAGTGCCTGGTAAAAATCCTCCAGCGGCCTGGGGAACGGATGCTCCGGCGCCAGCCGGTAATCGACCGACAGGATCAATCGGCCCGTGGCATTGGCCAGCGCCTGACAAGGCCGATCATACAGCGCCAACGACCCCAGGCACCAGCCGCCGCCGTGGGCGTACAGCATGGCCGGTAAGGGGGTTTCCCCCGCGCTCAGCGGTAGATAAGCGCGAATGGCGATCTCATGGCCGTCGTTGGCGGTGACCGTAAAATCCCTCACGCCGCCGCTGGCTTCCGCTTCGCCCTGCAGTTGCAGCAGCACGGCCTCGGCGGCGGCGCGCATCTCGGCCAGGGAACCGGGTGCCGCCGCACCTGCCGTATCCGCCAGAAAACGGGCAATCTGCGTATCAAGCGGCATAGGTCTGCGCCTCCGACAGGAATGGCACCACCAGGGCGATAAACGCCTCGTGACACTCTTCGGTAATAAAATGACCGCAGCCGGCGACCGTCTCACCCCGCAGATCCACGGCGTTATCTCGCAACGTGACAAAAGGCGCATCGCCAGTGGCGTGCTCTGCGCCGATGGTCATCACCGGCATTTCGAGCCTGCTCTCGGCACGCCGCTGGTTTTGCTGCACGGTCTCGGGAATGGCGCGGTAGTAATCAAAACCGGCGCGCAGGCTGCCCGGTGCAGAATAAGCAGCAATATAGGTTTCTGCGGCCACCCGATCACGGCGATAAGACCAGCGGTTAAAGATGTAGCCGAGATACTCCCTCTCACGGCCCAGCGTCAACGCCTCTGGCAGATCCGCCAGTTGGTTGAACATGAAATGCCACAGGAAGATGTTTTGGTCCGGCGACACAAAAATCGGCGGTGCGGGGGCCAGCCCAGGGATCACCGCCTCGGTCAGCACCAGCCTTTCCACCGCCTGCGGATAGTCGCTGGCCAGCGCATAGCCGATCCACATGCCAATATCGTGGCCGACCAATGCATAACTCGGGTGCCCAAGCTGCAGCATGGTCTGGTGCAGCACGGCAGCGACGCTGCCGGTGTCGTAACCGCCGGTGGGTTTATCCGAATCGCCGATACCCGGCGGATCCACCGCAATCGCCTTAAAGCCGGCCGCTGCCAGCGCCTGCATCACATAACGCCAGGTATACCAGGTCTGCGGCCAACCGGGGATCAGCAATACCGGCCGGCCTTCGCCGAGGGTGACGCAGTGAATGCGGTTGCCGTTGACCCGTGCATAGACGTGTTCGGGTTCAGGTCCATTCAGCATGGACCCGTTATTTTGCATTTTCATGGGTGTTCTCCGTGGTGGAATAGCGCGGCTCAGCGCAGGCCGAGCAAGGTATTGATCTGTTGCTGGTCGACCGGCGCGCCGGCAAAGTCATCAAACACCTTGTCGGTGACGTTGATGATATGGTCGCGGATAAAAGCCGCCCCTTCGCGGGCGCCGTCCTGTGGGTGCTTGAGGCAGCATTCCCATTCCAGCGTCGCCCAACCGGCGTAGCCGTGCTGCGTCAGCCGGGAGAAAATGCCTTTGAAATCCACCTGGCCATCGCCCAGCGAACGGAAACGCCCGGCGCGTTCGGTCCACGACTGGTAACCGCCATAAATGCCCTGCCGCCCGGTCGGGTTGAACTCGGCATCCTTGACGTGGAACATGCGGATAAAATCTTTATAAATATCGATGTAATCCAGGTAGTTCAGCTGTTGCAGCACGAAGTGACTCGGATCGAACAGGATCTGGCAGCGCGGGTGGCCACCGACGCGCTGATGAAACATTTCAAACGTTACGCCGTCGTGCAGGTCTTCACTGGGGTGAATTTCATAACACAGGTTCACGCCCTGTTCGTCGCAGGCATTCAGCACCGGCAACCAGCGTTTCGCCAGTTCATCGAACGCCGTCTCGATCAACCCGGCTGGGCGCTGCGGGAACGGAAACAGGTAGGGCCACGCCAGCGAGCCGGAAAAGGTGCCCATCTCGCTCAGCCCCAGCCGCGCGGAGGCTTTGGCCGCCAACAGCAACTGTTGCCGCGCCCATTCGCCGCGCGCCTGCGGGTTGCCGTACAGCGCCGGCGGCGCAAAGCTGTCGCACAACGCATCATAAGCCGGGTGCACCGCCATCAACTGACCAAAAATGTGGGTGGTCAGTTCGCTGACTACCAGCCCCTTGTCTGCCAACATGCCGATCAGTTCATCGCAGTAAGTCTGGCTTTCCGCTGCGGTAGCCAAATCGAACAGGCGGCGATCCCACGCGGGGATTTGCAGCGCTTTAAAGCCGGTGTCCGCCGCCCATTGCGCAATGGCGGGCAGACTGTTAAAGGGGGCGGTATCGTCACTGAATTGTGCGAGATGCAGGCTTGGACCTTTCAAGGTTTTCATCGTAAACTCCTATTGGTTGTCGATTGACAAACAATAGGCTCAAATGAATCCCGCAGCAAGCAGATTTTAGAAATTCGTTGGCGTCAGAGGCGATTTAAGCGATCCTATCTCACTGAATGACAGGCAAACAGGAGCCGACCGATGGCAGGCAGACCACGCGAATTCGACCGCGAACAGGCATTACTGAAGGCACGAGATCTCTTCTGGCGTCAGGGATACGAAGGCACTTCGATGTCGGATCTGGTGGCCGAACTGGGCATCGCCTCAGCGCGCATATACAAGGCGTTCGGTTCGAAGGAATTGCTGTTCCGCGAAGCCATCGCCAGCTACGAAAACCACGAAGGCGGTTTTGCTGAGCGGGCGTTCAGTGAGGAAACCGGCGTGCGGGCGGCGATAAAGCGCCTGTTGGAAGACGCGGTGACGCTCTACAGCCGTACCGACCTGCCACAGGGTTGCATGGTGGTCTCTTCCGCCGCCAGCGTCAGCGCTGAAAACAGCGGCATTAAAATCTGGCTGGCGGAACACCGCCTGCTGCGCACCCAGGGCATTATTGAGCGGTTGCGGCTGGCGGTGAAAAACGGGGAGCTACCGGCGGATACCGACGCCGACAGCCTCGGCGATTACTTCGCGGTCTTTTTGCACGGTTTATCGATACAAGCACGTGACGGCGTCACAAAAGAACGGTTGTTAGCGGCGGTCGACGTGGCGTTGTCCGCGCTGGGCGACCGGCATTAATTCTCGGGCAAATCAACAATCACCAGCGTGCCGTGGCTGCCCGCCAACACGCGATGCGGCACGCCGGCTGTGGCCTGATACAGTTGCCCGGCGTTCACCGTAATTTCCTCGCCCTGCACCGCCAAGCGCAGTTGGCCTTCGATCACCAGCAGCGTCTCATGGTATTCGTGAACCTCATCGTCAATGGCGCGCTGATCCATTCGCAGCACTTTGATATTGGCGGAACCGACGTGCCCCAGAATGCTGGAACGCCATGCCTGCGGCAAATCGGCAGCCAGCGCAGTAAGATCGAACAGTGACATAAACCCTCAGAGCAAAGCCGCGCACATCGCGCCACCGCACTATAGCGTGCGCCATGCCTGCGGCTAAATAACCGTTGCTTTTAACCTATAGCCAGACCGTCACACCGGCACCCGGCGGCTGATCTCCACCACCTGATCGCTGGGGAGATAGTAGTAATCCGTCACGTGCATGCCGTTACGCACCATCAGCGCAAAGATACTGCGCTGCCACGCCGGTAACCTGTCGTTTTCTTCGCGGCGCACCACGGTTTCATGTCCCAGATAATAGGTGGCGTCGTCAAAATTCAACCCGGTTTTCTGCGCCTCGTCGTGGTGCAATAACCGGGGAATGTTCGGCCGTTCCATAAAGCCGTAGCTGGCCACGCCGCACCAGAAGCCCGGTGACTGCTGCCGCATTACCAACCGCTCGGCATTCGCCACCCGTGGTTCGTTCACAATCATGATGTTCAGCGCCAACACATCGGCATGCAGCGAGCCGTTACGTTTGACGTGCCATTTCATCACCGGCGGCGTGCCATTCAGATTACGGGTAAGAAATATCGCCGTACCCGGCACCCGAGGAATGGCCTGCGCTTCGATCTGCGCCAGGAAATCTGCCAGCGGCAGGCTCTTTTCACCCAGCGTGCGTGACGCCGCAGCCACGCCGCGATGCCAGATCAGCATCACGCCATAAACCAGGCTGGCCAGCAGCAACGGCACATAGCCCCCTTGCAGCACCTTGCTGAGGTTAGCCACCAAAAAGCTGAGATCGACGATGAAAAATCCGCCGGCAACCATCAGGCTGGCGGTGAATCCCCAGCGCCACACCTCGCGCATCGCCACAAACAGCAAGCCGCTGGTCATGATCATGGTGAGCGAAACGGCGATGCCGTAAGCGGCGGCAAGGTTATCGGAGGATTTGAAGAACACCGTCAGAAAGACCGTCACCGCCATCAGCAGCCAGTTGATGGCACCGATGTAAATTTGGCCGTAGCTCTCCTCGGTGGTTTGCTTCACCCGCAAGCGCGGCAACCAGCCAAGCTGGATCGCCTGACGGGTCATGGAAAAGGCCCCGCTGATGATCGCCTGGCTGGCGATGATGGTGGCAAGGGTAGCCAGGATCACCAAGGGTATTTGCATTATCGGCGGGCACAGGCGGAAAAAAATATTCTGGGTCACGTCGGCGCCGGAGAGGATCAGCGCGGCCTGCCCGGCATAGTTCAGCAACAAACTGGGGAACACGATGCCGAACCAGGCGAGCCAGATAGGTTTTTTGCCAAAGTGGCCCATATCGGCGTACAACGCTTCTGCGCCGGTTACGCAAAGGAACACTCCGCCCAGTACCAGAAAACTGGTCACCCCGTTTGAGAACAGAAAGTGAATGCCGTACAAAGGATTCAACGCCATCAGCACCGCAGGGTGATGGATAATTCCCCAAATGCCCAAAGCTGCAATGGAAAAAAACCACAGCGCCATAATCGGGCCAAACACCTTGCCGATTCGTGCAGTGCCCAGCGGCTGAATGGCGAACAAGCTGACCAGGATCACCACCGCCGCAGGTAAAATATAGGGCTGCGATTCGGGCAGAACAATGTTCAACCCTTCCAGCGCCGACAATACCGAGATCGCCGGGGTGATCGCCCCGTCGCCATAAATCAGCGCCGCCCCGAACAGGCCGGCAAATACCACCATCGGCCTGGCGCTCTTCTTGCTGACCAGCAGCGACATCAGCGCCATGATACCGCCCTCGCCGCGGTTATCGATCCGCATGGCGAACATGGCGTATTTGAGCGAGGTCACTATCACCAGCGTCCAGAAAATCAGCGATAACAGGCCGAGGATCACCGGCGCGGACGGCGCATCACCGGACAGATAAAGCACGGTTTTCAGGGTATACAGCGGGCTGGTACCGATATCGCCGAACACCACGCCCAACGCGCCACCGGCCAGCAGCGGCAGACTCATTTTTGGCGTTTGTTCCAGCTCGTTTTCTGCAGTCATCAAACACTCCGGTTAACCCATTGCACTCTACTCAGGATAGCCAATTCAGGCAGTTAACGCGTGTCTGTTTATTGACCTGCGGCCTCGCGCAGCAACCACTGCTGCAGATTCTGCCCCTCTTGCGACAACTCGCTGTCTGCCCGCACGCACAGGTAATAATCGCGGCCATCGTCAATCGGCCGGTCAAACAACTTAACCAGTTCGCCGCTGTTAAGATAGGGCTCGATCAGCGGCTCGCGCATCAGGGCGCAACCCAGCCCCGACTGCACCGCCGCCAACGTCAGCAGGCCATCCTCGAACATCGGCCCGGAGCTGCGCAGCGGCCGCCTGACGCCGGCCTGCTGGAACCACTGCATCCAGGTATTGCGTTCTTCGTCGTGCAACAACGGCAGCGGCGAAAGCTGATCCGGCGTATCCAGCAGCCCATGCAGCCTGATAAAACTGCGGCTGCACACCGGCACCATTTTGCCGGACATCAGTTTTTCGCTGCGATAGCCGGTCCATTGCCCCACGCCAAAGCGAATCGAAATATCTGCGGCGTCACTGAGATAGTTACGGTGGTTGGCATACACCACGTTGATGTCGATATCGGGATTTTCGCGCAAAAAGCCGTGCAAACGCGGAATAAACCAGCCCATGCCGAACAGCGGGATCAGGCTGATGGTCACCTGCCGGGAGGCCGATTGCTCACGCACATGCTCCGTCGCCTGGCGCAGCACGTTAAACGCCGAACGGATCGAGCGGTAATACTCACGCCCTTCGCTGCGCAGGATCAGGTTACGGCCCTGCCGTTCGGTGAGCGGCATTTGCAGAAAAGCCTCCAGCGTTTTGAGCTGATGGCTGACCGCCGAGGGAGATATCGCCAGCTCCTTCGCCGCAGCGGTAATGCTGCCCAGGCGGGCGATAGCCTCGAACGCCCGTACGGCGCGCAGCGGCGGATCGTTCGGCAACAGGGCGTCGTACTCTTCTGTTTTTTTCATATATTGACTATTTTGGTAAAAAATCGGCCATGAGTTAAAATTAATATACAAATAAATCAATAAATTAAAAACACGCATTTTTTATATAAGAAATTATTTTTCCGTATTTTACAATTTTTTTTAATTCTCTACTCTGAGCCCCCTGAATCATTATTTTCGGGACTCCCCCTATGGATACGCTGGTACAGCAGACCGTCAACGGACTGATGCTCGGCAGTATTTATGCGCTGATCGCTCTGGGTTACACCATGGTGTACGGCATTCTGCGCATTATCAATTTCGCCCACGGCGATGTGCTGATGGTCGGCGCGCTGAGCGCCCTGTCGGCTATCGGCGTGTTGCAGCATCATTTCCCCTCTCTGTCGCCGTACACAGTGCTGTTGCTGGCGACGACGATCGCCATGGCGGTCTGCGCGCTGGTGTCGATGAGCATTGAACGCCTGGCCTATCGCCGCCTGCGCAATGCCCCGCGCCTGGCGCCGTTGATCAGCGGTATTGGCGTCTCGCTGCTGCTGCAAACGTTGGCGATGCTGATCTGGTCGCGCAATCCGTTGATGTTCCCGCAACTGCTGCCCATGTCCCCCATCGCCTTGACCCAGGGCAGCGCCGAGCATGCGCCGGCGGTGATCACCGGCACCGGTATCGCCACGCTGGTTGTCGCCGTGCTGGTGATGGCCGGGCTGCTGTTGCTGGTCGAACACTCGCGTTTTGGCCGCGCGATGCGTGCCACGGCGGAAAACCCGCAGGTCGCCGGTCTGATGGGCATCGATCCCAACCGGGTGATCGTGTTGACCTTCGCCCTCGGTGGTGCGCTGGCGGCGGTGGCGGGCGTCATGATGGCCAGCAACTACGGCAACGCCGGCTTCTCCATGGGCTTCCTGCCGGGCATCAAGGCTTTTACCGCCGCGGTGCTGGGCGGTATTGGCAACCTGCGCGGCGCCATGCTCGGCGGACTATTGCTGGGGCTATTCGAATCGCTGGGTACCGGTTATCTCGGCGAACTGACCGGCGGCACCTTCGGCAGCAATTATCAGGACGTTTTCGCCTTCCTGATTCTGATTGCGGTGCTGGTATTACGCCCATCCGGGCTGCTGGGCGAGCGCGTCGCTACCCGCGCCTGAGGAGATAAAATGACCGTTCTGACCACCTCCCTGCAAACCGCCACCCCGGGCCGCGCCAGACTCAGCGTCGCGCTATTTATGCTCGGCCTGCTGCTGGCCCCCTGGCTGGCCGGGGCCGCCGGCGGCAACTATTGGGTGCGAGTGATCGACTTCGCATTGCTGTACCTGATGCTGGCGCTGGGGCTGAATATCGTCGTCGGCCTGACCGGCCTGCTGGACATGGGGTTTATCGCCTTTTACGCAGTCGGCGCCTACCTGACCGCACTGCTGTCTTCGCCACACCTGACCGAACAGTTTCCGTTGCTGTTGCACTGGTTCCCGGATGGCTTGCATCTGTCCATCCTGCTGCTGATACCGCTGTCCGCCGTGCTGGCGGCGCTGTGCGGCATCCTGCTCGGCGCACCGACGCTGCGCTTGCGCGGCGACTATTTGGCGATCGTCACGTTGGGTTTCGGCGAAATCGTGCGTATTCTGATGCGCAACCTCGATCGCCCGGTCAATATCACCAACGGGCCAAAGGGCATTTCCGGCATCGATCCGGTCAGCCTGTTCGGCCTGAAGTTTTCCGGCATGCATGAGTGGTTCGGCATCCGTTTTTCCTCGCTGTATTTGTATTACTACCTGTTCGCCGCCCTGCTGCTGGCGATCCTGTTTATCTGCCTGCGCCTGCAACATTCACGGGTCGGTCGCGCCTGGACCGCCATCCGCGAAGATGAGGACGCAGCGCGGGCGATGGGCATCAACACCCGTAACTTCAAACTGCTGGCATTCGCCATCGGCGCCACGTTCGGCGGCATCGCCGGTGCGCTATTCGCGGCATTCCAGGGATTTGTCTCACCGGAATCCTTCACCTTGCAAGAGTCGATAGCCGTACTGGCGATGGTGGTGCTGGGCGGTATGGGGCACATTCCCGGCGTGATCCTCGGCGCGTTGCTGCTGGCGGCGCTGCCGGAGCTGTTGCGCAGCACCATGGGGCCGCTGCAACAGGCCCTGTTCGGCCAAGTGTGGATCGATCCGGAAATTATCCGCCAACTGTTCTACGGCCTGGCGCTGATTCTGGTGATGTTGTATCGCCCTGCGGGCCTGTGGCCGGCGCGTCATCAATCGGGAGCCGCATCATGACGCCATTGCTCACCCTAAACCATGTCAGTAAACGCTTTGGCGGGCTGACCGCCGTGGATGACGTCAGCATGAGTATCCGCCGGGGGGAAATCTATGGGTTGATCGGGCCGAACGGCGCCGGTAAAACCACCTGTTTCAATCTGATTACCGGCCTGTACCGCGCCGATAGCGGTGAGTTCCACCTGTTGGATCGTCGCTACAAACCGCAGGCGATCGACAAAGTCGTGCAGGCCGGCATCGCTCGCACCTTCCAGAACCTGCGGCTGTTCAACGAGATGAGCGTGCTGGAAAACGTGATGGTGGGCTGCCATGTACGCACCCGCAACGGCCTGTGGGCGGCTATTTCACGTCACCGCCGCGCCCGCGAGGAAGAACAGGCAACGCGCGAGAAGTCCCACGCGCTGCTGGAGTACGTCGGCATCAGTCAGTTCGCCCATTACCGCGCCGGCGATCTTTCCTACGGCCACCAGCGGCGGCTGGAAATTGCCCGCGCGTTGGCTACCGACCCGCAGTTATTGGCGCTGGATGAACCGGCCGCCGGCATGAATGCCGCAGAGAAAGTGGCGCTGCGCGAGCTGCTGCAACGCATCCGCGAAAGCGGCAAAACCCTGCTGCTGATCGAGCACGACGTCAAGCTGGTGATGGGATTGTGCGACCGTCTGACGGTGCTCGACTACGGCAAAGTCATCGCCGAAGGCGAACCCGCGCAGGTAAGGCGTGAACCGGCGGTGATCCGGGCTTATCTGGGAGGAGCTGCGCATGTCTGAACCCTTACTGTCCGTCAAACGGCTAAAAGTGTCTTACGGCGGCATTCATGCAGTGAAAGGCATCGATTTTACGGTTAACCACGGCGAACAGGTGACATTGATCGGCGCCAACGGCGCGGGCAAAACCTCCAGCCTGCGCGCGTTGACCGGCCTACAACCCTTCGAAGGAGACATCCTGTTCGACGGCCAGTCCATCCGCGGTGTTCCTCCGCATCGGTTGCTGCAACAGGGGCTGGTGATGGTGCCGGAAGGCCGCGGCATTTTCGCCCGCATGACGGTGCTGGAAAATTTGCAGCTTGGCGCCTACTCCCGCCGCGATAAACCGGCGATCCAGCAGGACCTGGAGCGAGTTTGCGCCCTTTTCCCACGCCTGCGCGAACGGTTGCGACAACAAGCCGGGCTGCTCTCCGGCGGCGAACAACAAATGGTGGCAATGGGCCGTGCACTGCTCAGCCGACCACGTCTGCTGGTGCTGGATGAACCCTCAATGGGCCTGGCACCGATCGTGGTCGAAGCCATTTTTGACGTGATCAAAACCCTTGCCAGTGACGGTGTCACGCTATTGCTGGTGGAACAGAATGCACGGCTGGCGCTGGAATCGACCGATCGCGCCTACGTGCTGGACAGCGGCAGCCTGAGCCACAGCGGCCGGTCTGCCGGCATGCTCGACGATGAAAAAATCAAACAAGCCTATCTGGGCGAATAACCGTTTTTACTTTTAACCGCACCGGGAGTTTTACATGAACAAGATAACTCGCTTTAAGCCGTTGGCCCTGGCCGCCGCCGTTCTGGCTACCCTTGGCACAGCCGCGCCTGCGCAGGCCGCCGACACCATTCTGATCGGTCTGGCCGGCCCGCTGACCGGCCCTTCCGCCCGTATCGGCAAGGATCTGGAAAACGGCGCTCAGTTGGCGATCGCCGACGCCAACGCCCAGAAGCCGACGCTGAACGGCAAACCTGTCACCTTTAAACTGCTTTCCGAAGACGACCAGTCCGACCCGCGCACCGCCGTTGCAGTAGCGCAGCGCCTGGTGGACGAAGGCGTCGCTGGCGTGGTCGGCCACTGGAATACCGGCACCAGCATCCCGGCGGCCCGCATTTATCATGATGCCGGCATTGCCCAGGTGGCACCGGTCGCCACAGGCCATGCCTATACTCAACAGGGGTTTGATACCAGCTTTCGCGTGATGGGCCATGATGACGACGGCGGTAATTACGCCGGTGAATATGCCGTCAAGGTGCTGAAAGCCAAACGCATTGCGGTCATCGACGATCGCACCGCGTTCGGCCAGGGGCTGGCGGACGAGTTTATCAAGTCGCTGGCGGCGCAGGGCATACAGCCGGTAGCCCGTGAATACGTCGATGACAAAACCGTCGATTTCAGTGCGGTGCTGACTACCGTTCGCAGCAAAAATGCCGATCTGATCTTCTTCGGCGGCGTGGATTCACAGGCGGCACCGTTGGCCCGCCGTATCAAACAGCTGGGCATGAGTACTCAACTGATGGGCGCCGGCGGCTTCGTCAGCCAAACCTTCCTGACGCTGGCGCAGAAGGAAGGCGAAGGCGTGGTGGCGCTGGAACCGGGCCTACCGCTGGATCAGATGCCGGGCGGCAAAGCCTTTGAGCAGGCTTACCGCGACCGTTACAAGACCCACATCGAACTGCATGCGCCGTTCGCCTATGACGCCACCCGGGTATTGATTGCCGCCATTGAGCAGGCAGGATCCGCCAATCCGGCCGATTATCTGCCGAAACTGCGCGCCATTCATTATCAGGGCGTCACCGGCAACATCGCATTCGATCCGCAGGGCAACCTGCAACAGCCAAGCTTCACCCTCTACAAGGTGGTCGACGGCAAATGGCAGCCGCAGAGCGTGTTGGGCGGCGCTAAAACACAACAATAAAGCAAGGGGAGCAAGGTGATGAGCTGTGCAAAAAACGAACTGGGCATTCTGGCCCGTCGGCGTATAGAGGCCGAGATCATCAAGCCGATCTACCAGATTCTGGTGCGTGAGATCGGCAAGGAGCGCGCGCAGGCGGTGATTGGCGAAGCCATTGAAAACGCCGCCATCGATGCGGGCAAGCAGTTTGCCGCGCAGGAGCCGAATGGCGCCGATTTGCAGAGTTTCGCCGCCTTGCAGTATCTGTGGGAAAAAGACGATGCGCTGCAAGTAAAGGTGATCCATCAAGACGAGCAGCAGTTCGACTATAACGTCACCCGCTGCCGCTATGCCGAGATGTATCACGAGATGGGGCTGGGCGAGATTGGCCATCTGCTGTCGTGCGCCCGCGACAGCCAGTTTATCGTCGGTTATGCGCCGGACGTCGAGCTGCAACGCACCCAAACCATTATGTCCGGCGCGCCCTGCTGCGATTTCCGCTATGCCGTAAAACCGTCGGGAGAGAAAAAATGACCCAACAGGTTAACGGCGAACGTCTGTGGCAAAGCCTGCGCGATATGGCGCAGTTCGGCGCCATCCCGAAAGACGGCGTCACCCGGCTGGCGCTGAGCGAGGAAGATCGTCAGGCGCGCGACCAATTGCGTGCCTGGGCGCTGGAAGCGGGATGCAGCGTGCGGGTCGATCGCATGGGCAACATGTTTTTGCGCCGCGAAGGAACCCGCCCGGAACTGGCACCGGTCGTCACCGGTTCCCACGTCGATTCCCAACCCAACGGCGGGCGCTTTGACGGCATTTATGGCGTGCTGGCCGGGTTGGAAGTGATCCGCACCCTGAACGATCGTCAGATTGCCACCGAACGCGCGCTGGAGGTGGTTAACTGGACTAACGAGGAAGGTGCCCGCTTCGCCCCGGCGATGATCGCCTCCGGCGTGTTTGCCGGTGTGTTCGATGAAGAATACGGCCTGTCTCGCCGCGATGCGCAAGGCATCAGTATCGGCGAAGCGCTGAAGCAAATCGGCTATGACGGTGAAGACCCGGTCGGCGGCAGACCAATCCACGCCGCCTTTGAGCTGCATATCGAGCAAGGCCCGATCCTCGAGGCGGAAAACGTCGAGATTGGCGTGGTGACCAGCGCGCAGGGCCAACGCTGGTACGAGCTGGAGATCCTCGGTTTCAGCGCCCATGCGGGCACCACGCCGATGGAACGGCGCCGCGACGCCCTGCTCGGCTTTGCCGCTATGGTCACGGCGGTCAATCAGATCGGCCTGGATTTCATGCCGGACGCCCGCGCCACGGTAGGCATGGCGCAAATCACCCCCAACTCGCGCAATGTGGTGCCGGGCAAGGTGTTTTTCAGCGTCGAGTTCCGTCATCCGCAGGAGGCGGTGCTGGAACAGATGGAACGGCGGTTGCTGGCGGCGGTCGCGGAGGTGGATGCCGGCACGTTGAGCGCTCGCGCCGAACGCATCTTCCAGTATCAGCCGATACGCTTTGATCAAGGGTGTATCGACAGCGTGCGCCAGGCCGCGCAGGCGCTGGGGTATTCGCACCGGAATATGGTTTCCGGCGCGGGTCACGATGCCTGTTATCTGAGCCGGGTAGCCCCCACGGCGATGATTTTTATTCCCTGCGTGGACGGCATCAGCCATAACGAGCTGGAAGATATTTCGCCCGCCTGGGCCACCGCCGGCGCCAATGTGCTGCTCAACGCGCTGTTGGCGCAAACGGCTAGCTGATCTCCTCGCCCCGGTTAACCGACCGGGGCAATAGCAAAAAATATTCAACAAACTGGTTGAATATTCATCGTGCTGTTCTATATTCAACCATATGGTTAAATTATCTTCCTCACAGCTGGACGCCATTTTCCACGCGCTTTCCGACCCGACGCGCCGCGCTATTTTGCGTGCGCTGGCTGACGGCGAGCACAGCATTGGTGAACTGGCCGCGCCGTTGCAGATGTCGTTTGCCGGCGCCTCCAAGCATATCAAAGCACTGGAGCTTGCAGGCCTGGTGCAGCGAACCGTGCAGGGAAGAAACCATATCTGCCGGCTTGAGCCCGGGCCAATGGCACAGGCCATGCAATGGCTGCAAACCTACGAGCATTTCTGGACAGAACGGCTGGACGCGCTGGAAATAGCGCTGCGGCAGCCCGAACAGTATCCTCCCAAGGAGTGAACCATGAACGACTACGGTATGATTATTGAAACCGGCACGCTGCGCATTCAGCGGCTGCTGCCCGGCCCGATCGAGCGGGTCTGGGCCTACCTGACGGAATCCGACAAGCGCGCCACCTGGCTGGCCGCCGGCGAAATGACGCTGGAAAAAGGCGCTGTGGTGGAGTTGGTATTTCGCAATTCCGATCTGACGGGCGAACACGAGCAGGCCCCCGCCAAATACAAACAAAGCGACTGCAACGGCAAACACCTCGGCCATATCACCTGCCTTTTCCCGCCGCGGCTACTGAGCTTTACCTGGGAGGAAAAGGATCAGAACCGCCCTTCCGAAGTGACCTTTGAGCTGACCGAACAGGACAACGCGGTGTTGCTGACGGTCACCCACCGCCGCCTGGCCAACCGTGACGACATGCTCAGCGTGGCCGCAGGCTGGCATACCCATCTGGATATTCTGCTCGATCGCCTGCACGATCGTCAGCCACACTCGTTCTGGACTACCCACGCCAAGCTGGAAGAAGAGTACCGGGCGAGACTGTAATCAGCTTTCATCCCGGCGTCTGAACGCCAGATAGCCGGTGATCAGCGTAAAACCGCCGACCAGCAGCACCAGCAGAATAAAACCGTGGTGATTGCTGGCCAGCGGGATCCCTCCCACGTTCATGCCGAAGAAACCGGCGACGATGTTAATCGGCAGCGCCAGCACGGTGATCACCGTCAGGGTGTACAGCGTACGGTTGTTCTGTTCCATCTGCTTGGCGCCAATCTCCTCTTGCAGCAGGCGAATGCGCTCGGTCAGGCTGGCCAGATCGTTCAGCACCACGGTGAACTCTTCGGTGAACTGCCGCAGATCCTGCACCACGTCCCGGCTTAACCAGGCCGGTGGCCGGTTCAGCAGGCGAAACAGTGCGGCGGGCTCCGGCGCCAGCAGGCGCTGAAAGCGCAGCAACATGCGGCGCATGCGCCCCAGTTCGGTGCGGTTGCGTTTCACATGATTGCTCAGCAGGCGATCTTCAATGGTGTCGACATACTGGTTGGCCTGTCGCACCACCTGCTCCAATACATCTTCCTGTTCTTCCAGCAAGTGCGCCAACAGTTCGGTGGACGACGCCAGTTGCAATGGCCCCAGACGCCCCAGCAGCCGTTCGATCAACCGCAGTGGTTTGTGCCGCACGGTAACCACCAGCCCGCTGCGGCAATACAGCCACAGCGTGGCGATTTCCGGGTTATTTTCTTTGGGATGGAAAATCACGTCGTTGAGCACCGCAAACAGGTCATCCCCTTGCCGTTCAATGCGCGTGGTATGGGAGCCGTGACGAATTTCGTCGAAGAAAAAATCGGAAATCGCGAAGTGATTTTTCAGCCATTTCTCTGCCGCCGCATGGTTCAGATTAAGGTGCAACCAGATAAACCCTTCGCCCGGCGACAGAGCCAGGTAAGCCTGGCAGGCCTGCTGCGAAGAAACCCGCAGCGGCGCTTCTCCCGTGCGGAACACGTGGCCGTAAATCAGCCCGGTCACTTCATCATCAAAATCGAGTTTGTGCATTTTATCCGCAACCGTTTGAACCATAAATCTTTATCCCGAATAACCGCATTAATCAATAAGCCAGACTCAGCCTTTATATCAATCTTTAAATACCAACGTTAATTATTTTCACTTTTCCAGATGATTAATATTACCGTCATAAAAAAGTCACATTATTTCCCAATACTTTCATGGCAACGCCGTTCAACACCGTCAGTATTCTAATGAAGTTTATCGGGAAGGTCCTTTATGAGCGATAACAGCGCCGTTCAAGCGGGTGTGCCCTCTGCATCCAGCCTGCCAAAGATCTACCAAAAGAACAGTCGACTCACTGTTCTTTTTTTTGTTTTTTTATTAGTACTGGGGATCGCTTTTGCCGGGGTAAATCTATTTAACGACGTGACCGACGCTGGTGCAGTATATACCAGCTATCTCCCTTTTCTTTTATTGGGGTTAGCGCTGCTGATTGCGCTGGGCTTTGAATTCGTTAACGGTTTTCACGACACCGCCAATGCGGTGGCCACCGTTATTTACACCCATTCCCTGTCGCCGATGGTGGCGGTGGTCTGGTCAGGGTTTTTCAACTTCCTCGGCGTTTTGCTCTCCAGCGGCGTGGTGGCGTTCGGCATCATTTCGCTGCTGCCGGTTGAATTGATTCTGCAAGCCGGCACCGGTAACGGCTTTGCCATGGTTTACGCCCTGCTGTTCTCGGCGATTATCTGGAACCTGGGCACCTGGTGGCTCGGGCTGCCTGCCTCCTCGTCGCATACGCTGATTGGTTCCATCATCGGCGTGGGCGTGGCTAACGCCCTGATCCACGGGCGCACCGGCACCAGCGGCGTGGACTGGGGGCAGGCGATTAAAGTGGGTTATGCGTTGCTGCTTTCACCGGTGATCGGTTTTGTGTTTGCCGCCCTGCTGTTGCTGGCGTTGAAGGTGTTCGTTAAAAACCGCCAGCTGTACACCGCACCCAAAAATGATGCGCCGCCACCGCTGTGGATCCGCGGTTTGCTGATCCTCACCTGTACCGGCGTCTCCTTCGCCCACGGCTCCAACGACGGGCAAAAAGGCATGGGCCTGATCATGCTGATCCTGGTCGGCACCATGCCGATCGCCTATGCCCTGAACCGCTCAATGTCGCCGGAGCAAATCCCGCGCGTGGCGGCGTTGGCGGAAGTCACCAAAAACGATCTGTTGCGCCAATTCCCGGCGGTCAGCCAAGTGCCGCCGCGCGAGGTGCTTACCGGTTATGTGCGTACCAATGAGCTGACGCCGGACGTAGTGCCCGCGCTGGCGCAGTTGACCGGCGCCATCGGCGATCAAGTCCGCCAGTACGGTTCCGTCGACAAGATCCCGGCGCAGGCAGTGTCCAACACCCGTAACGATATGTATCTGGCATCGGAAACCATCAAGCACCTGAAAGCGGAAAAGCAGCTTCAGTTTTCCACCGACTCACAGCGCAATCTGGATGCGTTGAAAGGCGATCTGGACAGCGCCACCCGCTTTATCCCGTTCTGGGTCAAGGTGGTGGTGGCGATTGCCCTCGGCCTTGGCACCATGGTCGGCTGGCGGCGCATCGTGGTTACCGTCGGTGAGAAGATCGGTAAAAGCCACCTCACCTACGCCCAGGGCGCCAGCGCCGAACTGGTGGCGATGACCACCATAGGTGCGGCGGACGCCTTCGGCCTGCCGGTTTCGACCACCCACGTCCTGTCCTCCGGCATCGCCGGCACCATGGCGGCCAACCGCTCCGGCCTGCAAATGTCGACCCTGCGCAACCTGCTGATGGCCTGGGTTCTGACGCTGCCGGCCTCGATACTGCTTTCCGCCGGGCTGTACTGGGTTTTCACTCATTTCTAAAACCGGGTTAACACGGAGAATCAATTATGGCTATGCATGAATTTAACCGCGACGACACCTTCAACCAGCGCCTGCTGCAGGAGTTTTATGACAGCTATGACGAGGAGCTGGAAATGGAGCTCGATGACCTGCGGTTTGACGACACCGAAGTGGACAGCGATCAGAAAAAAGCCTGGCGCAAACAGTATTTCCGCGAGCTGTTGCGCCTGCAGGGCGAACTGGTGAAGCTGCAAGACTGGGTAATGCGCACCGGCCACCGCGTGGTGATCTTGTTTGAAGGCCGCGACGCCGCCGGCAAAGGCGGGGTGATTAAGCGCATCACCCAACGCCTGAACCCGCGCACCTGCCGCGTGGCCGCGTTGCCAGCACCGAACGACCGCGAGCGCACCCAGTGGTATTTCCAGCGCTACATTGCCCACCTGCCGGCTGCGGGTGAAATCGTGCTGTTCGACCGTAGCTGGTATAACCGCGCCGGGGTGGAAAAAGTGATGGGTTTTTGCAACGACGAGGAATATGAAGAGTTTTTCCGCAGCGTGCCGGAATTTGAGAAAATGCTGACGCGCAGCGGCATCAAAATCATCAAATACTGGTTCTCGATCACCGATGACGAGCAGGAGCTGCGCTTCCTCAGCCGCATCCACGATCCGCTGAAGCAGTGGAAGCTCAGCCCGATGGATTTGGAGAGCCGCCGCCGCTGGGAAGACTACACCGAGGCCAAAGAAGTCATGTTAGCGCGCACTAACATTCCGGAAGCCCCCTGGTGGGTAGTTCAGGGCGTCGACAAGAAAAAGGCGCGGCTGAACTGCATCAGCCACCTGCTCCAGCAACTGCCTTACGAAGAGACTGAAGGCAACGTGATCACTCTGCCGCCGCGCAAGCGCAGCCCGGACTATAACCGCCATCCGGTGCCTGACGATATGGTAGTCCCTGAAGTGTATTGATTTTCAATCGGGGGGATGGGTTGCCATCCCCCTGCCTGACACCATGATGAATACTCTGACCTTTTGTCGGAATATTCATCGCCTTCACCCTATTTTCTCCACATTTGCTGTGCAGACTCTTACCGATATTTTTTAGCCAATTAGTGTAAGAGCCTCGCTTGTCATGTCATTCTTAAATTGTGTTATCCCCTTCTCCCTTCGGCGTTTTCGCGCCGTTATCGCGCTCAGCCTGCTGTTTGTTATCGCACCTGCACAGGCCGCCGCACCACTGGTATTGCATTCAAAAGCCGTGTTGGTCGTCAATCAGCGTACCGGCAAAACACTGTTCCAGAAACAGGCTAATCGCGTGCTGCCCATCGCTTCGCTGACCAAGCTGATGACCGCTATGGTGGCGCTGGACAGCCGCCGTCCGCTGGGCAATAAAATGAGGGTGACCGCCGCCGATCGGGATTTGTTGAAGAAAACCCACTCGCGGCTGACCCTGGGTTCGTCACTCAGCCGCCGCGATATGTTGCACATTGCGTTGATGTCCTCCGAGAACCGTGCGGCAGCCGCGTTGAGCCGTAACTACCCCGGCGGCCGCAAGGCATTTATGGCGAAAATGAATCAGAAGGCGCGCAGCATCGGCATGAAACACGCCCGTTTCTATGACCCTACCGGGCTAACGCCGCGTAATGTCGCCAGCGCCAACGATCTGCTTAAAATGGTCAATCACGCTTATCGCTATCAAACCATTCGTCGTTTCAGTACCGATAAGCAGCATGTCGTGTACCCCGGGCGCGGCCAACTGGTGTACCGCAGTTCCAACGGGCTGATCAATAATCGCAACTGGAAAATTCAACTGCAAAAAACCGGCTATACCAACGAGGCCGGTCACTGTCTGGTGATGAGAACCGTCATCAAAGGGCAGCCGATAGTGATAATTCTGCTGGGCGCGCAGCAGCGTTATGGCCATTACGCTGATGCGCTGCGCCTGAAAACCTGGCTGGAGTCCTGAGCGCAAGCACCGCCTGGCTTAAACCGCGTTGCGCATATCTAAATCCGTTTTTTATCAATGGAATATCCTATCCCGAATCAGTATTAAGCCCTTTGCCTCCTGCATGGTATTTGTCATAAATAATTGATGATAAAGGAGCAGGAAAATGGCTTATGCCTTAAGCGTGTTGGATAAAAGTCCGATTGCCGAAGGAGAAAGCGCCGCCCAGGCGCTGGCGCGTACGCTGCATCTGGCGCAGCAGGCGGAAATCTGGGGCTATCGCCGTTTCTGGTTGGCGGAGCATCACAATACCCCGCAGCTCGCCTGCCCTTCACCCGAGGTGTTGATCGCCTATTTACTCGGGCAAACCTCACGTATTCGCATCGGTTCCGGCGGCGTAATGCTGCAACACTACAGCGCTTATAAAGTTGCGGAAAACTTCAACCTGCTGGCGACGCTTGCACCGGGCCGGGTCGATCTGGGCGTGGGGAAAGCCCCCGGCGGGCTGCCGCTCTCTACCCAGGCGTTGCAGGCCGCGCACGACCAACAGCATAAACCGGATTTCCCGCAGCAGTTGGCCCAGCTCAATGCTTATCTGAATGACGATGCACAACCTGGTCTGAGCGCCACCCCCCAACCTGAGCAATCCGCCCAACGCTTTCTGTTGGGTGCCAGTAGCGAAAGCGCTCAACTGGCCGCCGAACACGGCTGGGCCTTTGTTTTTGCCGCACAGCTCAATGGCAATCCAGACGATATTCAGCGGGCGCTGACGCACTACTCCGCGCAAAGCGGTGGCCGCAAAGCCCTGCTGGCGGTAGCGGCGATCGTCGCAGACACGGCTGCGCAGGCCAAAGAGTTGGCGGCCGGGATCCAGCAATACCGCGTGCACGTGGCCGGCGGGCAGAGCGTGACCGTTGGCAGCCTGGAGCAGGCGGAGAGTTTTGTTCAGCAGGCCGGCGCGACCGATTACCGCATCGAGCCGCGCGAGAGCCATATTCTGCTCGGCACTGCGCAGCAGGTACGCCGGCAGTTGGACCAACTGCACCAGCAATATGGCGTGGAGGAGTTTGTCATTGATACGCCGGTTAGCCAACCCGCCGCCCGCCTGGCCTCTTTGCAACTGCTGGCACAGGAGAGTCTGGCGTTGGCTTGATCGGTGAGCGGAGCTATGCGTTAAATCGGCATTGACCATTGGCCATACCGATTTGATGCCTAACATTCAGTTAACCGAGGTGCCGGCGACCATCGCCACCGCCAAATCCTGCGCCAGCCGCTCTCGTTCTTCCTCCAGCAGGTTGGCCAGGCTGATACGGACAGCCGGGCCACTTTTCAGTCGGAACGGCTCACCGCTTTGCACCAACCAGCCGCGCTGCGCCATGATTTGGCTGGCGGCGGCTTCTGAGCGTACCGGCAACCAGATATGCACCCCTTCCCCCGACGGCAACGGCGTGCCGGTCAGTGCGCCCATTCGCGCTGCCAGCGCATCGCGCCGCGCCTGATAGGTTTCCTGTGCCCGTAACAGCAAGCCATCGTCCTGCACCTGAGTCCATAATTTGACGGCAATCTGCTGCAAGATATGGCTGACCCAACGCTCACGGATGTATTGATCGGCACGCATCGCCTGCAATAGCGACGGTTTGCCGCAGGCCAACGCAATGCGCAGGTCCGGGCTGAGGAACTTACTCAACGACAGCACATACAGACCGTTGTCGGCACTGCAGGGTAAATGCAGTGGTTGTTGCGACAGCGGCCCCCAGAAATCATCGACGATCGCCAGGCAATCGGGCCGTTGCGCCAGGAACTCGCGCCAACACTTGGCGCGGGCAGCGCTGAGCGACATACCCGTCGGGTTCTGCGCGCGCGGCGTGAGGATCACCGCGCAACCCAAGGTTGCGGCATCCTTCTCCGGCAGTTGGCACCCTTGATCATCGACCGCCAGCGGCAGCGGTTTTAGGCGAAGGTGCCGTAACAACGTCAGCAGCGGCGGCCAACAAGGATCTTCCACCCATACCGCCCCCCCCGGTGCCGCATGGCAGCGCAGCGCCTTTTCAATGGCGTCCAGCGCGCCGGAAAACACCGCCGGTTCGCCCAACGCGGCACCTTGTTCTGTGAGCCACTCGCGGCCCAGCGTGCACAATGCCGGTAAATCGCCGCTGACGTCATAGCCATTTTGCTGAGGGAAGACGTCATCCTTGCCCAGCGACAGCGCCGGTAACAGCGCCGCATCCAGATTGCCACTGGCTAAATCGCGCATGCCTTCAGGCACCTGGCGTACGCTGCGCACCGCCCTTAACGGCTGGTCAAGCACCTGGGTACCAGCGCGGCCGCGGGTGGCCACCAAGCCGGCATCCCGCAGCTTGCCGTACGCACTGGCGACCGTATTGGGGTTCACCCCCAGTTCCCCGGCCAACTGACGCACCGGCGGCAACAGGTCACCCGGTTGCAAATCGCCCCGTTTTATCTGCGCGCCTATCTGTTCAGCAATCTGGACAGCGCTGCCGCCTTTTGCATACAATGAGCCCATACATAAAACCTTTTTGTATTAGTTCAAACAAGTTTACCCGTTTCGAACGCAAAAGTTAAGGGGTCAAAATGGAAAAACATTACGTACTCGACATACAGCACGCCGGCAAAGCCTTCGCTCGCATGCAGATGTTCACGCCCTGGGCTGCCGATCAACTGCAACAGGCCCTGGCCTTGTTTCCCGCCGAGCAGGGCTACCAATTGCACATCAGTCAGGTCAAAGAGCGGCGGATCCTTTATCAGAGCGGCGCAAGCGGTATTACCGTGCTCGGCGATGCGTTGGAACTGGCGCCTTATCACCATGCGAGGGAGATAGCGCAATGAAAAAAGTTGTCGCTATCAGGCATGTAAATTTTGAAAACCTCGGTATTCTGGGATCACTGCTTTCACTGCGTGGCTATCAGATTGACTATTACGATGCCGGCCGTGACGATATCCGCGCCATCAACAATGAAGATGCCGATTTGCTGGTAGTGCTCGGCGGGCCGATCAGCGCCGCGCAGCATTTTGCCGGACAGCAGCACTATCCGTTTCTTAACGACGAGCTGGCGCTGGTCACCCAACGGTTACAGCAACGTCAGCCCACGATCGGCATTTGCCTGGGCGCGCAGGTGATGGCTCAAGCTTTGGGCGCCGGTGTAGTGTCGCTGGGCGTGAAAGAGATTGGTTACGCGCCGCTGACGCTGGCGGAAAATGAATACTCCGTACTGGCGCCGCTGGCGGCAACGCCGGTGCTGCACTGGCACGGGGATATGTTTAACATCCCGGAGGGGGCAACCTGCCTGGCCAGCACCGAGGCTTGCCGTTATCAGGCGTTTGAATATCAGGATTTCGCGCTTGGGTTGCAGTTCCACCTGGAAGCCGATCATCGCGATATTGAACGCTGGTTGGTTGGCCACGCCTGTGAGCTGGAGTTGGCCGGTATCGACCCGCAGCAATTGCGCGACCAGGCCATACGCTACGGTGCAGAATTGGAACGACGCGCCCGCCAGGTGTTTGCGCGGTGGCTGGATAAAAACGAACAAAGGACGCGTTAGATGCAACAAGCTTCTCAATTGCAATCGCCGCTGATTGATGTGGTCAGCATTCAATCGCAGGTAGTGTATGGCAGCGTCGGCAACGGTATCGCCTATCGCACCCTGCTGAAAAAGGGGTTGGAAGCGCTGCAGGTGCCCAGCGTGCTGTTCGGCTGTCCGCCCTATTACGGCGCCCCCAGCGGCGGCGTGATTTCCGCCGAATGGTTTAGCGGTTTTCTGGAGGATTTGATCGCTCGCGGTGTAATGAAACGCACGCGGGCGGTGATCGTCGGCTATCTGGGTGATGTCGCCCAGTGTCATATTCTGGACGCTTGGTTGCAACGGGTTCGCGCTACCAATCCGCAGATAAAAATCTATATCGATCCGGTGATGGGCGATTACGGTGAAGGCGTATACGTGGACCCGCGTATCGTCAGTTGTTATCGCTCGCCGTTCCTGAGCCTCGCCAATGGCCTGACGCCCAATGGGTTTGAACTGGAGCAACTTTGCGGGCACAGCCTGGCTACGCGGGAACAGACGCTGCACGCTGCACAGGCGCTGTTAAATGACACGACCGAGTGGGTGTTGGTGACCAGCGCACCGGGCATAGCGGAAAACGACGACGAGTTAGGGTTATTGCTGGTCAGCCACAATCAGGTGCAAAGCTATACCCACCCTAAAATCAAATCGAAGGTGAAAGGCACCGGTGACATGTTTACCGCGCTGCTGGTCAGCCATTTGCTGCACGGCAAAAGCCTCAACGACGCCATAGTTACCGCCGGCGGCGAGGTGTGTGACGTGTTGGCGGAAGCGGAGCATTTCGGTTGGGAGGAGATTGGCAGCCTGCGCGCCTTGAGATAGGACAGAGTCATCGCGGGGCAGCTCGCTGCCCCTGTTCGTCTGATTCAGCGTTTCTTCTTTTTATTGAAATCTAATTCAAACGCAAACACCGCGCTCTGGATTTTTCTTTCCATTGCCAGGCCGAGATTGATAAAGCGGCACGACAAACGCGAGAAATGCACCGGTTTGTCATTGTCATCCAACTCTTGATCTTCGTTGATCACCATCAGTTCCATATTGACCTTGAAACTGCCGTAGCTGCCAAGATCCAACAGCGCCTTTTTGAACTGGAGACCCGGTTGAAGTTTGTCCGGCAGCGGGCCATCGAAGCGCAAGCCCACACCGCCGGCAGAGATATCGTGGATCCTTAATTGGTACGCGGTACCGTCGGCATATTCTCCGCTGCAGAGAAACTGACGCCAGTGTGGCGTGGTGACACGGAATTGACGGCGGCGCTGGATGTAAACCAGCTCCTTTGGCAGGCGGGTTGAACAGGCTTGAACGCCCAGATGGTGGGTAAATTCTGGTTGGCCAACGGCAAATTCGATCTTCGCATCATTGCTTTCAATCACGATGGTAAATTCGCCACCCGCCCGCGTATCCGCATCGTCGCCGCTGAAAACGATATTGTCGGGCCCAACGCTCAATAATAAACTCTGAAACTGCTGCTGCTGGTTAACGACCCGCAGCGGGGTGCGTTGTTTACAAATGTCACGCAATATCGCCAGAACCTCAAAACGCTCCCGTTTGATAAACAATCCGTTATCATTGTGCTCCACACGTCTCTCCTGACTCTTCCCAATGGCGATTACACATTCCTTACAGTTATCATCACTGGGAATATTCCTAAAGTCAAATTTGCCAGCGATGCCAGGCCTGTGGGAGCAGTCTTGCGAAGCGTTTTGCCCAGGCCCGCTGGCCACGTTCATCGGCGATCAGATCCTGGCGGATCTCGATGCCCACGTAAGGTAACCCGCGCCGTTCCGCATGCACCGGTAGGGTGTAATCCGTCGCGTCGGTCATCGCATAAGGTTCGTTGACCCCCACCAGCAAATCCCCCTCCTCCCGCAGCAGCTCTGCCAGCAGGTGGGCAAACGCCGGTTGGCGATTAAACAACAGCCCAACCTGCCAGGGGCGGGAATGGCCTTTGAACACCGGCGTAAAACTGTGCATCGCGATAATGGCGGTGGGTTTTTCGCGCAGCTGCCGCTCGCCCAGCGTATCGTCGATGCGGTGGTGATACGGCAGGAAAATTTCCCGCTCGCGGGCCAGCGCGTGCTCGGCATCAATGCCGATATTGCCGGGAATAGGCGTCAGCTCCGACAGATGCGGGATCGAGCTGGCGATGCCCGGAGCCCGATTGCAGTCGATCACCAAACGTGAGTAACGCTGATGAATCAGCGTGGCATCCAGATGGCGGCTAAGGTGACGTGAAACCTCCAACGCGCCAATATCCCAACCGATATGACGGTCGATTTCACCGGGCGGCAGCCCCAGATCGCCCAAGCGTTGCGGTATCGCCTGGCCGGCGTGATCGCACAGCAATAAAAAGGGCGCGGTGCCCTTGGGCGTTTCAACCGCAACGGCGTGAGGCTCATCGGCGGATAACAATTGCGGAACAAAGGACTGTGGCATGCAAAACTCCGGGGTGGGATAAACCCTCATCCTAGCGCTATCCCACCGCTGGCCCCAAGCCGGGGCTTAGATCAAAAACGCATGATTGCGTGGCCGATCACTCTATGCAGGTTTCCTGCGGCTGATGAACCGCAATATAACGCTGGAAGCGCGACGGTTTTAGCCGGGTGAGATCAACCAACACCAATCCGTCAATACAGTTGTTGAACGCCGGATCGGTGCCAAAATCAATAAACTGCACCCCGCCCGGCTCACACAGCTCGGTATATTGTTTATACAAGGTCGGGATCGAGCAGCCGATGTTGCTCAGCAGGCTTTTCAGCCGCACCAGATCTTCTTGATAATTATCGCCGGCAAATTGCGCCAAGACCTGCGGCAACGAAGCAGGATAAGGCTGCCGAGACTGCGCCAACGCGCTTCCCGGTGAGAAATACAGCCGGTAGAAGGCGATCAACAGGTCACGCGCCGCCACCGGCATACCGCCGGAGATGGAAACCGGACCAAACAGATAGCGATACTGCGGGTATTTTGCCAGGTAGGCGCCAATACCCAACCACAGGTAATCCAGCCCACGTTTGCCCCAGTAGGCCGGTTGGATAAAGCTGCGGCCCAGTTCGATGCCCTGCGCCAGGATCGGTGCCATATCGCGGTCATAATGGAACAGGCTGTTGCTGTATATGCTTTCCAGGCCCTTGCGCTCCAACTGCTCGGCGGTGGGGATAAAACGGTAGGCGCCGACAATTTCCAGTTCGTCCGCATCCCATAACACCAGGTGATAATAGTCGTCGTCATAACTGTCCAGATCGCGCCGGCGGCCGGAACCTTCGCCCACCGCGCGGAAAGCGATCTCGCGCAGGCGACCTAGTTCACGCAGGATAGGCGTACGAGCCTCATCCTGGCGGCGATACAGGTAAATGATTTTGCCGTCCGGCGTTACGCCAAGTTGTTCGCAATTTGCCAACGCCTTCTTCAGCTCAAGCCGATCTTCAGGCAGGGCGATGGCCGATTCGCTGGCGAACAGCCCTTCCTTGCCCTGGCCCAAACGATAAACGTGACGACGGAAGCGTTCGGCCAAATCTTTGGCGCTGGTGTGACCATCGTGCCAGTTGGCGAACGGAATGCGGCCACCAACGCGGATTTTGATACGGCCGCCCTGCTGCTGGAACATTTCACGTACCAGCAACAAAGTGGATAACGGGCGGTAGACCAGCGAGGTGAAGTAAAACAGGTTGCTGTTACGCGCGCTGATGTGGATCGGCACAATAGGCGCCCGCGCCTTGGCCGCCAGGCGTAAGAAACCGGTATGCCAGTGGCCGTCGCGAATGCCTTTCGGACTCATGCGCGACACTTCGCCGGCGGGGAACAAGATCAGCGCACCCTGTTTGTCCAGCTGCGCCTGCATGCCTTCAATTTGCTTGCGGCTGGTTTTATAACCCACGTTGTCCACCGGCACGAACAGGCTGCGCAGCGGTTCAATATAGGTCAGCAGTTGGCTGGCGACCACCTTCACATCCGGACGCACCGCCGCGACCGCACGCAGCAACACCAGACCGTCCAGCGAGCCGATGGGATGATTCGCGACCAACACCACCGGTCCCTGGCTTGGAATATTTTCCAGATCGCCATCCACCAGCTCACAGCTGAGGTTGAAGTAATCGACCACTTGCTCGATCAAATCCAAGCCCTTAAGGTGCGGATAATCGGCAGCAAACTGTTTGAATTCTTTTTCGAAGAGTAAAGTTCTGAGCAGGCTACGCTGCCAGGCAGGGGTATTGCGGTGTGGAAATGCATCTTGCAACAGAGAATCCAAGCTAAACATCGCGTTATCTCCTGGCTTAGTCGCTGCAAACTTAAGCCAGCGCTATGACCCTAACATGTCAGTTACATGACAGAAAAATGAAATCCCTCGCCTATCAGGTATAGCAAATTATTGAAGAAATGGCGGTGACGGTTTTTCCATCACTGCCGGCGTAGCATTTTATGCGCCTGAAACCCGCACCTTGATGCGCCGAACATCGGCCACTGGAACGACGCACCGGCAAAGACGGGGTTAACCGGTAGCGCAGAGCCACGGGGGGAAAGCTATTCCATGCGCAACATTCCGACAGCCTGGAGGGGTTATTATGCGACATATTTCACATTATTCCCGCACGGCCAACCACAAAATCATTAACCCGGCTTCACTATGATCTACATCATGGCATTACCTTACCCCTCTCACTATTATCAAGTTAATTGGCATGGAGTATAAGAATACTACCTAAGCCATTTCCCAGCCTGAGATGCTGAGTATTTATTCTTTGATAGCGGCCATTATATTTTTTAACTTTTTTATGGTTGGCATAATTTATTCTAATCGAGGAATTAATCATGTCTCATTCTCTAATCGCACTGGTACTGTTCGCCTTGTTACCGGCAACCTTGCACGCAGCCCAGGAAGCCAGCAAGGGCAGCCCATCCGGCACCCTCTATTTTGCGGGTAAAATAGCTGCGCCCACTTGTGAAATTAGACGGGATGACGGCCAGTTCGTTTCATCCTGCTACCGAAAAACCGCTGACAGCCGCTTCGGTTATATCACCATGCCGCTAAGCGCAATGTCATCGGAATTAATTTCCGACGCCACCATCGAAAAAATAAACAATAATCCTGACATGCAGAGAGTAACACTGAGTTATAACTGACCCTGGAAAAGCATCAATAGCCACCAAGGGAAAGCAATATAAAACCGCGTACAAATTGTAAGTTAACCTTATAAATTGGAACGCATCATTGATGCTTTCACCCGGTCCTCTACTCTCATCCCCGCGATGGGCAAGACATCGTTGCCCATCCATCTTCATGTCCGAAATCCGCCATCGCACCGTCGCATTTCGTGCAATAATCTCCCCATCAAACGTGAGGAGTGATCAAAATGCAGACCTTTTTTATTGATCGTATGGCGACGCCGGTTGGCGAACTGGTGCTGATTGCCGACGAACAGGACCGTTTGCGCGCTATCGACTGGACCGAGCACGAAGTGCGCCTGATGAAGCTGATGAATACCCATTACCGTGCCGACCGTTTCCAACTGCAGGAAAAGCATAACCCCGGCGGCCTGACCGACGTCATGCAACGGTATTTTGCCGGTGAGCTGACGGTGATAGACGACCTGCCGGTGATGACCGCAGGCACTGAGTTCCAGCGCACCGTCTGGCAGCAACTGCGCCAGATACCCTGCGGCGAGATCATTACCTATGGCGAACTGGCGAAACGCATCGGGCGCCCAACCGCCTCCCGGGCGGTCGGTATGGCCAATGGCTCCAATCCGATCAGCATTGTGGTGCCTTGCCACCGGGTGATTGGTTCGCAGGGTGCATTGACCGGTTACGCCGGCGGTGTGCAGCGCAAACAGTGGCTGCTGAAGCACGAAGGCTATTTGCAGAAAGACTTGCTTTAATGCGCCAGCGCGCTCTGGCGTGGTTGGGGAAAGTAGATCGGCCGGAGCGAAGCAGGCAATATTGCAAGTTCCGGCTGCTACTGCGTAACCCAATGGCTGGAAATGCCGAGAGTAAAAGATTCCTTATGCAAGAAAACCCTGCGTAATTTGCGGTTTCTGACGGGGCATAAAGGGCGGCTGCGCCTGCAAGCCATTCACGTAAGTTATAAACAAATCAAAAAATTTCAGTCAGCTACAGGATAATCATCGGCATAAGCGAGCAAAATTCGCACACAACACCCCTCTTCATGTTAACGCTACCCTTATCACCTGCAACAAAAGATGTTAAAATTGACGCATATCAATTATTGAATGAGCGTAATCTATGATCCCGGAAAAACGCGTGATTCGTCGTATCCAGTCTGGTGGTTGTGCGATCCATTGTCAGGACTGCAGCATCAGCCAGCTGTGCATTCCTTTTACTCTTAATGCTCATGAGCTGGACCAGCTCGACAACATTATCGAAAGGAAAAAGCCTATCCAGAAGGGGCAGACCCTGTTTAAGGCCGGCGATGAACTGAAATCCTTGTACGCTATCCGCTCCGGGACCATCAAGAGCTACACCATTACCGAACAAGGTGACGAACAAATCACCGGCTTCCATCTGGCAGGCGATCTGGTCGGTTTTGACGCCATTGGCGGCCTGAAGCATCCAAGCTTCGCTCAGGCACTGGAAACCGCAATGGTCTGCGAGATCCCGTTTGAAACCCTGGACGACCTTTCCGGTAAAATGCCTAACCTGCGCCAGCAAATTATGCGTTTGATGAGCGGCGAGATTAAAGGCGACCAGGATATGATCCTGCTGCTGTCGAAGAAAAATGCCGAAGAGCGCCTGGCGGCGTTCGTCTACAACCTGTCGCGCCGCTTTGCGGAACGGGGCTTCTCACCGCGTGAGTTCCGCCTGACCATGACCCGTGGCGACATCGGCAACTATCTTGGTCTGACCGTTGAGACCATCAGCCGCCTGCTGGGCCGCTTCCAGAAAAGCGAAATCCTCAGCGTCAAAGGCAAATACATCACCATCGAAAACGTCGACGCCCTGTCGGTGTTGGCCGGCACGCCTCGCATCAACGTGACCGTAAACGCCTGATCCCATGCCGGGTCAATAATTCCGCAGAATTATTGACCCGGCTCATCTCTGCCGCTGTTCTGATTTTCAATGTTGGGTTACTCTGTAAATTAACAGACTGTTGATTTTCAGCTGTAAGGAGGCCCTATGGCGAAGTATCAGAATCTTCTGGTGGCTATTGACCCCAATCAGGACGATCAACCGGCGCTGCGTCGGGCGGTTTACCTGGTAAAACGGAACGGCGGGCGTATTAAAGCCTTTCTTCCTATCTATGACTTCTCTTACGAGATGACGACCCTGCTCTCCCCCGACGAACGGACGGCGATGCGGCAAGGCGTTATCAGCCAACGCGCCGCGTGGATTAACGAGCAATGCCGTTTTTACCTCGATGAAGGCGTTCCTATTGAAATCAAAGTGGTCTGGCATAACCGCCCTTTTGAGGCGATCATTCAGGAAGTGATCACCGCCAAGCATGATTTGCTGCTGAAAATGGCACATCAGCACGACCGGCTGGAATCGGTCATTTTCACCCCGACAGACTGGCATCTGTTACGCAAATGTCCGTGCCCGGTGTGGATGGTCAAAGATCAGCCCTGGCCGGAAGGCGGCAAGGCGGTGGTCGCAGTCAATCTGGCCAGCGAAGAACCCTATCACGATCCGCTGAACATCAAGCTGGTGCAGGAAACCGTCGAACTGGCGCAAAACGTCAACCAGACGGAAGTGCATCTGGTCGGAGCCTACCCTGTTACCCCTATCAATATCGCCATTGAACTGCCTGATTTTGATCCCAGCGTCTATAACGACGCCATTCGCGGGCAGCATCTGATCGCCATGAAGGCATTAAGGCAGAAGTTCTGTATTAACGAAGAGTTCACCCACGTTGAAAAAGGCCTGCCGGAAGAGGTGATCCCGGATTTAGCCGAACACTTGCAGGCGGGCGTGGTGGTGTTGGGGACATTAGGCCGCACCGGTATTTCTGCGGCGTTTATCGGCAACACGGCAGAACATGTGATCGACCATCTGAAATGTGATCTGCTGGTGATTAAGCCGGAAAATTTCAACTGCCCCATCGAAGTCGATGAAGACGATGAACACGACGACGAGGACTGATTTTCGGGCATAAAAAAACACGGGCCAATTAAGGCCCGTGTTTTTACTGGCTGCGGTTAATTCTGCAACGCTCTCAGTATCGCTTCCACACTCTCTTTGGCATCGCCAAACAGCATCTGGGTGTTCTCTTTGAAGAACAACGGGTTCTGCACGCCGGCGTAACCGGTGTTCATCGAACGTTTAAACGCAATCACGTTTTGCGCTTTCCACACTTCCAGCACCGGCATGCCGGCGATCGGGCTGCGCGGATCCTCCAGCGCGGCCGGGTTCACCGTGTCGTTGGCGCCGATCACCAGCACGGTATCGGTATCCGGGAAATCTTCATTGATTTCGTCCATCTCCAGCACCACGTCGTATGGCACCCTGGCTTCCGCCAGCAGCACGTTCATGTGGCCCGGTAAACGCCCGGCAACCGGGTGAATGCCGAAACGCACTTTGATGCCGCGCGCGCGCAGTTTTTCGGTGATTTCCGCCACCGGATATTGTGCCTGCGCGACCGCCATGCCATAGCCTGGGGTGATGATCACCGAAGTGGAATTCTTCAGTTGCTCGGCCACCTCTTCCGCCGTGGTTTCACGATATTCGCCCATTTCTTCCGCATTGCCGGTCGAGGAACCATCGGTACCGAAACCGCCGGCAATCACGCTGATAAATGAACGGTTCATCGCCTTACACATAATGTAAGACAGGATCGCGCCCGAGGAACCCACCAACGCGCCGGTAACGATCAGCAGATCGTTGCTCAACATAAAGCCCGCAGCGGCGGCCGCCCAGCCCGAATAGGAGTTGAGCATCGACACGACTACCGGCATGTCGGCACCGCCGATAGAGGCAACCAGATGCCAACCGAAGGCCAGCGCGATCGCGGTCATCAGCACCAACGCCACCGCCTGCCAGCCCACGCTGTCGGTACGAACGAAAACGACCAATAGCAGGAAGGAGATCACCAGCGCCGCCAGGTTCATCTTGTGGCGATTCGGCAATGCCAGCGGTTTGGATGAGATGATGCCACGCAGTTTACCGAAAGCGACAATCGAACCGGTGAAGGTGACCGCACCGATAAAGATGCCGAGGAACACTTCGGTCAGATGGATATTCTCCATCACCGGCTCCATCGGCGCGCCGTGATCCAGGTAGCTGTTCAGGCCCACCAACACCGCCGCCAGGCCAACGAAACTGTGCAACACCGCCACCAACTCCGGCATTTCGGTCATTTCGACTTTTTTCGCCAGATAGACGCCGATGGAACCACCGATAATCATCGCAATGATGATCCAACCCACGTTGCCGGAATCCGGCCCGAGGATGGTGGCAATCAACGCAATTGCCATCCCGGCGATGCCAAACAGGTTGCCCTGCTTCGACGTTTCATGGCGCGACAGACCGGCCAGGCTGCAAATAAACAAAATAGCGGCAACAATGTATGCAGCTGTAACTAATCCTCCAGACATGTGCTACCCCTTAGTTCTTGCGGAACATCTTCAGCATGCGCTGAGTGACGGTGAATCCACCAAAAATATTGATGCTGGCAATCAGCACGGCGATGAAGGAGAGGAAACTCACCCAGCCGCCGTGACCAATTTGCAATAACGCACCGACCACGATAATCCCTGAGATCGCATTGGTGACCGACATCAACGGGGTATGCAATGCATGGCTGACGTTCCAAACCACGTAGTAACCCACCACGCAGGCCAGCGCAAACACGGTAAAGTGAGACAGGAACTCTTTTGGCGCGGCGTTAGCCAGCCAGCCGAACAGAATAATCGCCAGCGCGATCAGCCCGTATTTCAGCCAAGGTGAAACCGGTTTCGCCGCCGGTTTAGCTATCGGCGCCGCCGCTTGCGCCGGCTTCGGCTGTGCGGAAACCTGGATTGGCGGAGCAGGCCAGGTCACCTCGCCGCTGCGCACCACGGTGACGCCGCGGATCACGGTGTCCTCGAAATCGATATCGATCTCGCCGTTTTTCTCTTTCGTCAGCAATTTCAGCAAATTAACCAGGTTAGTGCCGTAAAGCTGTGAAGACTGGGTCGGCAAGCGGCTTGGCAGATCGGTATAGCCAATGATTTTTACGCCATTGTCAGTGACGGTCACGCGGTCGGCCACGGTCAACTCGCAGTTGCCGCCGTTTTGCGCCGCCAGATCGACGATCACGCTGCCCGGCTTCATCGAAGCCACCATCTCTTTAGTGATAAGCTTTGGCGCAGGTTTACCCGGGATCAGCGCGGTGGTGACAATAATGTCGACCTCTGCCGCCTGGGCGGCAAACAACGCCATCTCAGCCTTGATAAAGGCTTCCGACATCACTTTGGCATAACCGTCGCCGCTGCCCGCCTCTTCCTCAAAGTCCAATTCGAGGAATTCTGCGCCCATGCTTTGCACTTGCTCTTTTACTTCCGGGCGGGTGTCAAAGGCACGCACGATCGCCCCCAAGCTACCTGCCGCGCCAATCGCCGCCAAACCCGCGACGCCGGCACCGATGATCATCACTTTCGCCGGTGGAACCTTGCCGGCTGCGGTGATCTGGCCGGTGAAGAAACGGCCAAACTCGTGTGCCGCTTCAACAATCGCGCGGTAACCGGCGATATTGGCCATCGAGCTGAGCGCATCCATCGACTGCGCGCGGGAAATACGCGGCACCGAATCCATCGCTATCGCGGTGACGTTGCGCGCAGCCAGTTTTTCGATAAGCTCCGGGTTTTGCGCCGGCCAGATAAAACTGACCAACGTACTGCCCTCACGCATTAACGCGACCTCGTCCTCTTGTGGCGCGTTAACTTTCAAAATCAGATCCGATTGCCAAACGTCGGCAGTATCGGTAATCGTCGCCCCTGCGGTTTCATAAGCCGCATTGTCAAAGCTTGCCAGTTTACCCGCGTCGCTTTCGACAGCGACGGTAAAGCCCAGCTTCAGCAGTTGTTCCACCGTTTTCGGCGTTGCTGCAACCCGGGCTTCATTGGCCAACCGTTCTCTTGGTACACCAATACGCATAATGTTCCCTTCTCACCTGTCTTTGATGATGTTTATTATCTTCCTACCCATAGCAGTAGCGCCGGCTGACATCTCGCCCCGTCGTCTTTCAAGACTGTGCATTGTTGGCTGCAATTTGAAAGCCACAGGGTGACTTGTCGGCATCGAATTAAGGCACCATCTATAACCTACTGAAAATATGATCGATGATCCATAATTGCTTACGCATTCACGCCTGTTTTTACATAAAAATTCAGACAACGACATGACAAATCGCAATTTTAAGTTAAAAAGCCGCACGCACCGCCGTTTTTGCTGCAGATTTGTGACGAACGCGTACCTGAAGATATCCGCCACACGCGGCCAGAATGAATGAAAGTTATAAAATTGTGAATAATTAACACTTATGTCATCAAAGGCTTTATTATTGAAACTTATGGCGATTACGCAGCAAATGGCGTAAACAATCCTTCATGGGATTTGTCTCATGTGATGACATAAAATGCTGAGACACTTGTCGAGATTACATGTAATAATCGGCGGCTGAATTACCCATAAACAGTTCAGCACGTTATAAACGTTAATGCGCTTGGCGAAAGGATTTTTTATGAAGCTGAAGAACACGATCATCGCATCAGCCTTGTTATCACTCACTGCGCTGTCTGCTCATGCGGCACTTGAGTTAACTCCTGAAAAAGCAGCGGCGCTGAAGCCGTTTGATCGCATCACTATTACCGGCCGCTTTAATGCCATCAATGAAGCCGTTGAGGCCGTATCCCGCCGTGCAGACAAACTGGGCGCAGATTCCTTCTACATCCAGGACAGCAATAACAGCAACAATGGCGGCAACTGGCGCGTCACCGCAGATCTTTATCATAAAGACGCGGCAGAAGTGAGCAAAGAGCCGAAGTACCGCGTCATTAACGGCGTGACCGAATTACCGAAAGAACAGGCGTACCTGCTTGAGCCTTACGATACGGTAACCGTCAGCGGTTTCTACCGCAGCCAGCCGGACATCAACGACGCCATCACCAAAGAAGCGAAAAAGAAAGGCGCTGCCTCATTCTTTATTGTCCGTCAGGTTGATGCTAACCAGGGTGGTAACCAGTTCATCACCGCCTACATCTATAAAGCCGATGCGCCTAAGCGCGTGGTCCAGAGCCCGGATGCCATTCCTGCCGACTCTGAAGCTGGCAAAGCTGCATTGGCCGCCGGTGGCGCTGCTGCCGCCCAGGTTGAAATCCCGGGCGTGGCCTCTTCAGGCTCGCCAAGCCGTGACGTAGGCCGTTTCTTCGAAACCCAGTCTTCTACCGGCCAACGCTATACCGTCACGCTGCCGAACGGCACCAAAATCCAGGAAGTGAACAACGTCACCGCCGCGCAGATGGTACCGTTTGATTCCGTGACCTTCACCGGTCACTTCAACAGCATGACGGACATTTCCACCGAAGTGGCGAAGCGTGCCGCTGCGAAAGGTGCCAAGTTCTACCACGTGACTCGTCAGTGGCAGAACAAGAGTGGTGGCAACCTGACCGTAAGTGCCGATCTGTTCAAATAAGTTTCACTTCGCGGTTTACTCTCGGGCAGCCATTGGGCTGCCCGTTTTTTTGCCGATTAGCCACCCACGCCGGTTGAATAATTTTTTGTAAATTCCGCATATTCAATCATTGCATCAGCAACGATCCATCCGTAGAATTTGCGCCTGTTTTTAGGGCTATTAGCTATTTGTTCAGTAATTGTCATTACGTTGTTACTGCCAATCAGTTACCTAACAGTTGTTTATTCTGCGCTCAGGATCCGTCATTGGAAAAAAAACTAGGTCTTACCGCGTTAACCGCATTGGTGCTCAGTTCCATGCTGGGCGCCGGGGTTTTCAGCCTGCCGCAAAACATGGCGCAAGTCGCCAGCCCGGCCGCACTGTTGCTGGGTTGGGCGATCACCGGCGTCGGCATCCTGTTTCTGGCTTTTGCCATGCTGTTGCTCACCCGCCTGCGGCCCGATCTGGACGGCGGGATTTTCACCTATGCGAAAGAAGGCTTTGGCGAGTTGGTGGGCTTCTGCTCCGCATGGGGATATTGGCTATGTGCGGTGATCGCCAACGTCTCCTATCTGGTAATCGTGTTTGCCGCACTGAGCTTGTTTACCGATCGCGGCGGCGATGTCATTTTGGGTGACGGCAATACCTGGCAGGCGCTATTGGCGGAATCATTGCTGCTGTGGATCGTGCATGCGCTGGTGCTGCGTGGGGTGCAAACCGCGGCCAGTATCAACCTGGCGGCAACATTGGCCAAGCTTTTGCCGCTTGGCCTGTTTGCCGTCTTGGCGGCTATCGCGTTCAAAATGGACGTATTTACCCTGGATTTCCACGGCGTCGCGCTCGGCAAACCGGTGTGGGAACAGGTAAAAAACACCATGCTGATTACTCTGTGGGTGTTTATCGGCGTGGAAGGCGCGGTGGTGGTTTCCGCGCGAGCACGCAATAAAAAAGATGTGGGCCGTGCAACCATGTTGGCGGTGCTCTCCGCGCTGGCGGTTTACCTGATGGTGACGCTGCTGTCGCTAGGGGTGGTGCCGCGCAGTGAAGTGGCCGGGATGCGTAACCCCTCGATGGCAGTGCTGATGGTTGATCTGATTGGCCCCTGGGGGGATGTGATTATCGCCGCCGGCCTGATCGTGTCCGTATGCGGCGCTTATTTGAGCTGGACGATTATGGCCGCTGAAGTGCCGCTGCTGGCCGCCCAGCACGGCGCTTTTCCTAAAATATTCCGCAAGCAGAACAAGAATCACGCGCCTTCGGCTTCGCTGTGGCTGACCAATATTGCGGTGCAATTCGCACTGGTGGTGATCTGGCTGACCGGCAGCAACTATAACTCGTTGCTGACTATCGCCTCGGAAATGATTCTGGTGCCTTACTTCCTGGTCGGCGCCTTCCTGTTCAAGGTCGCGCTACGCCGTCAGGACAAACGGCTGATGTTCGCCGCCACCGGTGCCTGCCTGTACGGTATTTGGCTGCTGTACGCATCAGGGTTGATGCATCTGTTGATGTCGGTGTTGCTGTATGCGCCGGGGTTGCTGGTGTTTATCTATGCTCGACGCGGGCACGAGAATGTCAAATTGCTGAATCAGCTGGAGAAAAGCAGCATCTTGCTGTTGCTGGTGGCCACGGTGCCGGCGGGTTGGTTTATGCTGCAGTAGTGAAGGACGGCCGGGTGGAATCACCCGGTCAATACCTTAGGATGCGCGCAAGGTAATGGTCATGCGTTCCCCTACCTGAGAGATGATAATCCCCTCAACGCACTCTTGCTGAATGGCCGCCAACTGCTGTTGGCTCAACGCATACGGCAGTTTAATGTCGAACACTGCCAGCCCCTGCTGCTGCGCCAGATCGATCAGGCGCACGATATTGGTTTCGTCGCTGACCTGGGTGGATACCACCTGCAGCGCCAGTTCCTTCAACTGCTCTTTTCGCGTTTGCGAGGCGCAAGCCTGAGATTTCAATACCATGCCAAAAAATGGCATCACACCATAGATTGCATCAACAAAGCGCCAGTGCTTCTTGCACGATGCGGACAGAAAATCCATGTAATCAAAACAGATTTTCTCACTGCGCGCGACGGATGCAAGGTGACTGCTGTTCATCCCTTCCTCCCTCTCATTGCCAGTGTATTACATCCTGAAATGGATAATCGATGCGAAGCTTTAACGAATTTCCGACGTATAATGGCATAATTCCCCTATTGTTTGCCAGTCTGTCCAGGAGCTTTAATCAATGGAACATCACAACTCCGCACCGGTGCTTATCACCGGCGGCGCACGCCGGATTGGGCTGGCGTTGGCCAGGTCATTCTTGCAGCGTGACATCCCCGTGATCATTGCCTATCGTAGCGATTACCCGGCACTGAACGAGCTGAAAAGTCTGGGAGCAACGTGCATTCAGGGCGACTTTTCGACTCACGACGGTATTTACCGCTTTGCCGAGCGGGTGCGCCAGGCCGCACCGAAATTGCGCGCAGTGATCCACAACGCCAGCGCTTGGTTGGCCGAATCTGCGGAAGTGCCGCCGGAGCAGGTTATGGCAGCGATGCTGCAAATCCACGTTTATACCCCTTATCTGCTCAATCAGTTGCTGGAGCCCTGTCTGCTTGGCCAAGGGCAGGCAGGCGCAGATATTATCCACCTGACCGATTATGTGGTGGAGAAAGGCAGCGACAAGCATATCGCTTATGCTGCCAGTAAAGCCGCGCTGGACAACATGACACGCTCTTTCGCCCGTAAACTGGCGCCGGAGGTCAAGGTCAACGCCATCGCACCGGCGTTGATTATTTTCAATCCGGGCGATGATGAGCCTTATCGTCAGCAGGCTCTGGCAAAATCGCTGATGAAAATCGCCCCGGGCGAAAGCGAAGTGGTCAACCTGGTCAATTATTTGCTGGACAGCCGTTATGTCACCGGCCGCACCCATGGTGTGGACGGAGGACGACCTCTGCGCTAGGCAAAGATGTGCATGGCGTATCGCTGACCCCCGCGTTATGCTGAACTCCGTTATTCTTATAAAACCTCTGAATATGCATAAAATTGTTTTTGTGGAAGACGATCCTGAAGTCGGCAAGTTGATTGCCGCCTATTTGGGCAAGCACGATATAGAAGTGTTGATTGAGCCGCGTGGCGACAGTGCGCAAGCACGCATAGAGCAAGAACTGCCGGACCTGGTGCTGCTCGACATTATGCTGCCCGGGAAAGACGGCATGACGCTGTGCCGCGATTTGCGCCCGACCTTCCCCGGGCCGATCGTGCTGCTCACTTCGCTCGACAGCGATATGAACCATATCCTTTCATTGGAAATGGGTGCCAACGATTACATTCTGAAAACCACGCCGCCGGCGGTTTTGCTGGCACGGCTGCGTTTACACCTGCGCCAGCATGGCAATCATCCCAAAGAAGAGTCAACGCAACCGATCACCCAACACAATGCGCTGCATTTCGGGTTGTTGTGCATCGATCCCGTTAACCGCCAGGTGACGTTGGGTGAAGAAGTGATCACCCTTTCCACCTCAGATTTCGATCTGCTGTGGGAACTGGCCACCCACGCCGGGCAGATCATGGACCGCGAGGCACTGTTGCAGAATTTGCGCGGCGTGAGCTACGACGGCCTTGATCGAAGCATCGACGTGGCGATTTCCCGTCTGCGCCGCAAGCTGTACGACAATGCGCTGGAGCCCTTCCGCGTCAAAACCGTGCGCAATAAAGGTTATCTGTTCGCACCCAATGCCTGGGAGTTCGTACAGCAATGAGAAAGCTTTTCGTGCAGTTCTTCCTGCTGCTGTTCGTCTGCTTTCTGGTGATGGCGATGTTGGTGGGCCTGGTGTACAAGGTCACAGCCGAACGCGCCGGTCGCCAGTCAATGGACGACCTGATGAAAAGCTCGCTGTACCTGATGCGCAGTGAACTGCGGGAAATTCCATTGAAAGACTGGAATAAGACCATCGCGACGCTGGACTTGAATCTGTCGTTTAAGCTGCATATCGAACCGCTCGGCAAACAGGATCTGAGTGAAGATCTGAAAAAACGTCTACGCCTCGGCGAAATTATCGCTCTCGACGATCAATACACCTTTATGCAACGCATCCCGCGCAGCCATTACGTGTTGGTGGTCGGCCCCATTCCGTACCTGTTCTACCTGCATCAGATGCGGCTGCTGGATCTGGCGCTGCTGGTGTTTATCGGCATGTCGCTGGCGTTGCCGGTATTTTTATGGATGCGTCCGCACTGGCAAGATTTGCTCAAGTTGGAGAACGCCGCCCAACGACTCGGCGCAGGCCATCTGGATGAGCGCACCCATTTTGACCCGACCTCGAGCCTGAACCGGCTCGGGGTGGCATTCAACCAGATGGCGGACAACGTCAATACGCTGATTGCCAGTAAAAAACAGTTGATTGACGGTATCGCCCATGAATTGCGCACCCCTTTGGTGCGGCTGCGCTACCGGTTAGCGATGAGCGATAACCTTTCCGATGGCGAACAACAGGCGCTAAACCGCGATATCGGTCAGTTGGAATCGCTGATAGACGAGCTGCTGACCTACGCGCGGCTGGATCGTCCACAGGTGGCGCTGAATATAGAACCGCTCGACCTGCCCAACTGGCTGGAAGACAAAGTAGAGGATATGCGCCTGATTCATCCGGAGCGCGAGATCCAGCTGGATATTCCGCATGCCGGCGATTTTGGCGGCGTCGATTTACGGCTGATGGAGCGGGTACTGGATAATCTGGTGAACAATGCCTTGCGCTACAGCGAACAGCGCCTGCGCATCGGCCTGTGGTTTGACGGCGACGCAGCCTGCCTGCAGGTAGAAGACGACGGACCAGGCATACCACCTGAAGAACGCGAACGCGTGTTCGAACCCTTCGTGCGCCTCGATCCCAGCCGCGATCGCGCCACCGGTGGTTGCGGGCTGGGCCTGGCGATTGTTCACTCTATCGCCGTCGCCTATCAGGGCCAGGTTTACGTAGACGCCAGCTCACTCGGCGGCGCCAGCTTCCGCTTCTGCTGGCCAGTGAAGCCCACTTTCAATTTAAAAGCAGACCCGGTGTAACCCCGTCAGCACAACAGTCTGAACGATCAGGTTATCCGGCTCACAATAATAGGGAGCCAAACAATGACATCTGCACATTCGCCTTCATCCGCCTACCGCGAACTGCGCGCCATTTTCACCCGACTATCGAGATTCGGCCACCTGTCCGCCATTGCCGGCTGGGATATGCAGACCATGATGCCGCCGGGCGGAAACAAAGCGCGCTCGGAAGCACTGGCCGAACTGAGCGTGCTGCAACACCAGATTTTGACGGCGGAAAATACCGGCCGCCTTTTTGAACGCGCGCAGCAGGAAACGCTGGATGGTTTTGACCAGGCCAATTTGCTGGAAATGCGCCGCCAATATGACAACGCCGTACTGGTGCCGGAGTCGCTGGTTGAGGCTAAATCGCTGGCTGGTGCACGTTGTGAACACGCCTGGCGCTCCCAGCGCCCCGCCAACGACTGGGAAGGGTTTTCGGAGAACCTGCGTGAAGTGGTCAAACTGACCCGTCAGGAAGCGCAGATCCGTGCTGAAGCGGCAGGTTCAAGCCGCTATGACGCCCTGCTCAACCTGTATGAGCCAGGCATGCGCAGCAGCGATATTGACCGTATTTTTGGCGATCTCAAAACCTGGCTGCCCGATCTCCTGCAAAAAGTGGTGACCAGGCAGGCCCAAGAGCCTTGCCTCATTCCCGAGGGGCCGTTCAAGGTCGATACCCAGCGTCAACTGGGTCTGAGCGTGATGAAACTACTCGGTTTCAACTTCGATGGCGGCCGCGTGGACGTCAGCGCACACCCCTTCTGCGGCGGTGTGCCGGAAGATGTTCGTATCACCACCCGCTACAATGAGAAAGAATTTCATACCGCATTGCTCGGCATTATCCACGAAACCGGCCATGCACGTTACGAGCAGAACCTGCCGCGTGATTGGCTGGGTCAACCGGTGGCGCAGGCGCGTTCTACCGCGATCCACGAATCGCAAAGCCTGCTGTTTGAAATGCAGTTGGCGCGTGGCGGTGATTTCCTGAAAATTCTGCGCCCGTTGATTATCAAGCAGTTCGGTGAGCAGCCGGCGCTGGAGGAAAGCAACTTCATCCGCCTGAATCAACGCGTTAAACCTGGCCTGATCCGCGTGGATGCGGACGAAGTGAGTTACCCGGCGCATGTGATCCTGCGTTATGAAATAGAGAAAGCCCTGGTCGAAGGCGCTATTGAAGTGGAAGATATCCCGGCGCTGTGGAACGAAAAAATGCGCGATTACCTTGGCCTGGATACGGTCGGTAACTACCGCAATGGCTGCATGCAGGATATTCATTGGACCGACGGCGCTTTCGGTTACTTCCCGACTTATACGTTGGGCGCGATGTACGCTGCGCAACTGTTCCACAGTGTTCGTGAAGCGCTGCCTTCGCTGAGCAGCGACATCGCCGAAGGTAACCTGACGCCGTTATTCCATTGGCTAAAACAGAATATCTGGTGTCACGGTAGCCGTTTCTCTACTGATGAGCTGATCACCAAGGCTACCGGTGAAACGCTCAACCCACGCTATTTCCGTCAACACCTGGAAAACCGCTATCTGTAATGCCCCAGGCACGGGTAAAACCGTGCCTTCTCCTGCTTTGCCTACGTCCTTCCATAGAGCACTGCCTTCGCTTACGACGCCTTAGCTACAGAGTGGCAGTTGGTGGCATCACATATGCATGTTGTAACTAAAATAACCATGCAGGCCAGCGCATTTCTGCCGGCCAGGCTACCGCGCGGCGTGTTCGCTGATCATCTCTATCAACTGCGAACGCAACTGAGGCGGCAGATCGTGGCCCATCCTCGGGATGATCTGCAGCTGCGAATGGGCTATCGCTCTGGCGACGGCAACGCCACCGGCTTTGCGCACCAGGCGATCGGCATTACCGTGGATCACCAGCGTCGGTGCCGTGATCCGGCGGCTGTAACGCCGCAAATCACCACTGCCGAGTAACGCGGATAATTGACGTTGCAGGCCTTCTGCATCCATCCCCCGCTTTAATAACCGCCTTACCAGCGTATCAAGCTCCGCCTCCTCTACCGGATAGGCCGGGCTGCCCAGTGCGCGCAACCCCTCTTTCAGAGACTGGCATTGCTGTTGCGGCGTCGCATTTACCTGCGGGCGCCGCAGCAACAGTTTCAGCAATGACGGTGCCGGCGGCGGCAATAACGGTTGGTTGGTACTGGAAAACAAGATGGTCAGCGACTTTACCCGCTGCGGATATTCAGCCGCCAGCACCTGCGCAATCATTCCGCCCATCGATGCGCCCAATACGTGCGCCTGAGCTATTTGCAGGTGATCCAGCAAGTGCACCGCGTCTTTCGCCATGTCTTCAAGCGAATAAGGTACCCGGGTTTGCCAGCCCAACTGAGCCCGTAATATCAATAGCCACAAAGGCTGCGATCTTTTGCCCTGAGTCTTGCCGGACAAGCCTACATCGCGGTTATCGAAGCGAATCACCCGAAAGCCCTTCTCCACCAATGCCCGGCAGAACGCCTCCGGCCACAGCAACATCTGTGCGCCGATGCCCATAATCAACAGCAGCGGCGGATGAGCGATATTGCCCCAGTCTTCATAAGCTATCGGAACTTCACCCTGTTCGGTGAGCCCACGGCGGATGGCGATATCGTTCATTTCCTGTCCCTTTTTAGCATTGTGGCACCGTGCATTATAGCGGCCGCAGGTTAGCTCCCACGGCTTGTACATTAGGTTACACGCCGAAACCAATCACTCACGGAAAGCATTCCGCCATTTGCCTACTATCTTAACACCGGCCCCGCAGTGGGCTTGATACATGACGAGTAATTTGAGGATTCTTTTATGAAAAAAGTATTAGCTCTGGTTGTTGCCGCTGCAATGGGTCTGTCTTCTGTTGCCTTCGCTGCTGACGCTGCCACCACCACTACCGCACCTGCGGCGACGGCGACCACCACTACTACTGCTGCACCGGCTAAAACCACTCACGTGAAAAAACATCACGCAAAGAAAGCGGCAGTTCAAAAAGCGCAGTCGGCTAAAAAGCATCACAAAGCCACCGCTAAAAAAGCCCCGGCTCAGAAAGCTCAGGCAGCAAAAAAACACCACAAAAAAACCAGCCATAAAAAAGCTGCGTAACAGCAATCTGATGTGAGGTTCCCCTCACCAAACCAGAATTGATTTGTCCAACACCCGGTTCGCCGGGTGTTTTTTCATCGGGGGTTCTCATCAATGCTGCGCCGCTACTTATTTGAAATCATTCTGATCGCCCTGATCCTGTGTGGGTTGATCGCCACCTTCTTTTATTTGTAGCCGCAGATCCCTCTCGGGTTATAAATTATCGAAAAATCAATCACTGCCCATCCACACAATAGCTAAATCAGTCTATAGTTAGCATTCCGTGTGTTTATGGATAATTCGTATTTGCCAGGCAAGAGACCTATGCGCATAACCGTTTTGCTGTTGCTGTGCTCATTCCCGCTCGCACTCCCCCTCTCAGCACGGGCCGATAGCCCATCCGACACGTCGACGGCTGAGCAAACCCGCTTATTTTTTGGCAAGGATGAACGGATAAAAGTCACAGAAACCGAGGGTTGGCCCTGGCAGGCGATTGGCCAGGTAGAAACTGCCAGCGGCAACTTGTGCACCGCCACGCTGATCTCTCCTCATCTGGCGCTTACTGCCGGCCATTGCGTACTGGCACCGCCTGGCCAATTGGATAAAGCCATCTCCCTGCGTTTTGTTGCCGGCAATAAAACCTGGAAATACCAGATCGACAATATCGAAACCTTGGTCGACCGCAAGTTGGGGAAAAAACTCAAGCCTGACGGCGAGGGCTGGATCGTGCCGCCGGCAGCAGCAGCCTATGACTTTGCGCTGATCCGCCTGAAGGATAAAAAACCGCTGCCGATTAAACCTCTGCCATTGTGGCAAGGCGACAGCAAAGCGCTGACTCTGGCGATGAAACAGGCCAAGCGACTGATTACTCAAGCGGGTTACCCGGGAGATCATCTGGACGATCTCTACAGCCACCAGAACTGTAAAGTGACGGGTTGGGCGCAACAGGGGGTGCTGTCGCACCAGTGCGATACCCTGCCTGGCGACAGCGGTTCGCCCTTGCTGCTGAAAACCAACGACGGTTGGTCGTTGATCGCCATTCAAAGCTCCGCGCCGGCAGCGAAAGACCGTTACCGCGCCGATAACCGCGCGTTGGCAGTGACCGGCATACGCGATGCGCTGGACGCGCTGGCTGCAGGAAAATAACGATGGGGGGTCATCATACTGACCCCCTCTTTGTCTAGGCCGAGAGCTGTTCGATAGTCTGCAAGATACGCTTGTCCGAAATCGGATAAGGCGTACCGAGTTGCTGGGCGAACAGGCTGACGCGCAGCTCTTCGATCATCCAGCGTACTTCTTGCACTTCGTCATCCTGTCGGCGTTTCGGCGGCAACTTGTTCAGCCACTGTTGCCAGGCCTGCTGCACCTGATCCACCCGCAGCATCTGCGCGCGGTCGCGGTGCGGATCAATCGCCAGCTTCTCTAGCCGGCGTTCAATCGCCTGCAAATAACGCAGCGTATCCGGCAGGCGCTTCCAGCCATTGTTGGTGACGAATCCACGATAAATCAGGCCGCCAAGCTGGTTTTTGATATCCGAGAGCGCCAGCGCCAACGACATGTCCACCCGGCCCTTCAACCGCTTGTTGATGTTGAATACCGTGGTCAGGATTTGCTCTACCTGCCTGGCCACCCCCACCACCGTTTCATTCAACTCGCCGCGCACCAACTCCTGCAGGCGCGCGAAGTTATCTTCCTGCCATACCGGCCCGCCATGTTCGGCAATCAGCTTGTCGATGCCGCACGAAATGCAGTCGTCGATCAAATCCAACACCTTGCCATAAGGGTTAAAATACAGCCCAAGCTTGGCTTTGTTGGGCAACTTTTCATGCAGATACTTGATTGGCGATGGGATATTCAGCAACAACAGGCGGCGCGTACCCTGCCACATCGCCTGTTGCTGCTCTTGCTCACTGTCGAACAGGCGGATCGCCACGCTGTCTTTTTCATCCACCAGCGCCGGGTAGGCTTTCATCGAGTAGCCGCCGCGTTTCTGCTCATAAAACTCGGGCAATTTGCCGAAGCTCCAGATATGCAAATTGCTTTGTTCCAGCCCGTCATCCGCCACCGCCGACAGCGTCTCCTGCACTTTATCCTTCAATTGCAGCTTCAGCGCCGTCAGATCTTTACCTTCGAGCAAGGTTTTGTGATTTTCACCGACGATCCGGAAAGTCATTTTCAGGTGATCGGGCACCTGATCCCATTGCCAATCGTCACGTGACACCGTCACGCCAGTCATGCGGCGCAACTCACGCTCCAGCGCGTCCAGCAGCGGCAGTTCCAGCGCGGTCACCCGCCCGAGGAAAGCCTCGGCGTAGTTCGGCGCCGGAACAAAGTTACGGCGAACCGGCTTCGGCAGCGACTTGATCAGCGCAATCACCAGTTCGCGGCGAATACCCGGGATCTGCCATTCAAAGCCCTGATCTTCAATCTGGTTGAGAATAGGCAGAGGAATGTGCACCGTGACGCCATCGGCGTCGGCGCCCGGTTCGAACTGATAAGTCAGACGTAGCTTGAGATTGCCCTGGTGCCAGGTATTCGGGTAGTCCAGCGCGCTGATTTTGTTGGCGCCGTCCTTGATCAGCATCTCTTTTTCAAAGCTGAGCAGATCCGGCTTTTGTTTACCGGCCGTTTTCCACCAGTTGTCAAAATGACGCCCGGACACAATATCGCTCGGTATGTGCTGGTCGTAGAAACTGAACAGGGTTTCGTCGTCCACCAAAATGTCACGGCGACGCGATTTGTGTTCCAGCTCTTCCACTTCGGCGCGCAGCTTCAGGTTGGCGCTGAAGAACGCATGCCGCGTCTGCCAGTCACCTTCCACCAGTGCATGGCGGATAAACAGCTCACGGCACAGCAGCGGATCAATAGTGCTGTAATTGACGGGTCGCGCAGCGACAATCGGCAGCCCAAACAGCGTCACTTTTTCATTGGCCATCACCGCGCCCTGGGATTTCGACCAGTGCGGCTCGCTGTAACTGTGTTTCACCAGGTGCTGGGCCAGCGGCTCAATCCACTCGGGCTCGATGCGCGCGGCGATGCGGCCCCACAGGCGGCTGGTTTCCACCAGTTCGGCCACCATCGTCCACTTCGGCGGTTTCTTGAACAGGCCGGAGCCTGGGAAGATCGAGAAACGGGCGTTGCGGGCACCGGTGAACTCTTGCTTGTCGGCATCCTTCTGGCCAATGTGCGACAGCAACCCGGTGAGCAACGCGGTATGCACGCTGCGGTAATCGGAAGGCTCGCTGTTAACCGGCAGCCCCAGTTCTTTCACCACCTGGCGCAGTTGGGTGTAGATATCCTGCCATTCACGCACCCGCAGGTAGTTAAGGAAATCATTGCGGCACAGCCGGCGGAACTGGCCGGAGGAGTGCTCTTTTTGCTGCTCTTTCAGGTAGTCCCACAGGTTAACGTAGGCCAGGAAGTCCGAGTCTTTGTCGGCGAAGCGGCGGTGTTTCTCGTCCGACGCCTGCTGTTTGTCCATCGGCCGCTCTCGCGGATCCTGGATCGACAACGCGGCAGTGATAATCATCACTTCACGCACGCTGCCGCTCTTTTGCGCCTCAAGCACCATGCGCGCCAGGCGCGGATCGATAGGCAACTGCGCCAATTGGCGGCCCTGCGGGGTGAGTTGGTAATGGCCATTTTCGGCCGTTTTTATCGCACCGAGCTCCTCCAGCAGGCGCACGCCATCCAGAATATTGCGCTTGTCCGGCGCTTCGACAAACGGGAATGCGGCGATATCCCCCAGCCCGAGCGACGTCATCTGCAAGATAACCGACGCCAGGTTGGTGCGCAGGATCTCCGGATCGGTAAACTCCGGCCGCGACAGGAAATCCTGTTCGGAGTACAGGCGGATACAAATACCGTCCGACACACGACCACAGCGGCCTTTACGCTGGTTGGCGGAAGCCTGCGACACCGGTTCGATCGGCAGGCGCTGGACCTTGGTGCGGAAACTGTAGCGGCTGATGCGTGCGGTGCCCGGATCGATGACATACTTGATGCCCGGCACCGTCAGCGAGGTTTCCGCCACGTTGGTCGCCAACACAATGCGGCGGCCATGATGCGACTGGAACACCCGGTTTTGTTCGCTGTTCGATAGCCGCGCATACAGCGGTAATACTTCGGTATGCGGTAAATCGAGACGGTTCAACGCATCGGCGGTATCGCGAATTTCACGCTCGCCGCTCATAAAGATCAGGATATCCCCAGGCCCTTCGCGGCCGAGTTCATCCACCGCGTCGAAAATCGCCTGCAGTTGATCGCGATCGGTATCCTCGGCGTCGTCCACCACCGGTCGATAACGCACCTCGACCGGATAAGTGCGGCCGGAAACTTCGATAATCGGCGCATGATTGAAATGGCGCGAAAAACGCTGCGGATCGATGGTTGCCGAGGTAATGATGACTTTCAGATCCGGGCGTTTCGGCAACAGTTCGCGCAGATAACCAAGGATAAAGTCGATGTTCAGGCTACGTTCGTGCGCTTCATCGATAATCAGCGTGTCGTACTGCATCAGCAGCCGGTCCTGCTGGATTTCCGCCAGCAAAATACCGTCGGTCATCAGCTTGACCAGCGTATTTTCCCCGACCTGATCGTTAAAGCGCACCTTATAACCGACGCTACCGCCGAGCGGCGTTTCCAGCTCATCGGCAATGCGGTTTGCGACAGTGCGCGCCGCCAGGCGCCGTGGCTGGGTATGGCCGATCAGCCCCTTCACCCCACGCCCCAGCTCCAGGCAGATCTTCGGCAACTGGGTGGTTTTCCCCGAACCGGTTTCCCCGGCGACAATCACTACCTGATGGTCACGGATCGCGTTCAGGATATCCTGCTTTTTCTGGCTGACCGGCAGGTTTTCCGGATAGGTGATTTTCGGGCAAGAGGCGGCGCGCGCCTGCACTTTCTGCAACGCCGCCGCAATGTCACTTTCTACTTCAGCGACGGCCGCCTGCTGAGCATCGGGATTTTTGATTTTTCGTGCGCCCTGCAACCGACGTTGCAGGCGTTGTTGATCACGGAGCATCAGTTCGCCCAGTTGGGCAGAGGATGCCGCGAGCGGAGATTTCACGTTCGGTATTCCTTGTCTCATCGCTGCCGTATCAAGGTTTAGCAACGGTTTAATGATGTGTAAGCACGTTTTCAGCTTTAGCCGCTCAGAATATCACAAGCCGCTTTTTCCCCATAATCCATCTGCTTAAGCGGCATTGGGTCATTCAATAAAATCGAACAAAGATCTCGAAATATTGCGCTATCACTGTTGGAAGAATGTGAATAGAGTGTACTGCATGCAAGGGACGCGTTGTCCTGATGTCACTGTCATAACGTAAGGAATTACCGATGAGCAAAGTATTGGTTCTCAAATCAAGCATCCTGGCGGGTTATTCTCAGTCCAACCAACTGGCCGATTTCTTTGTGGAACAGTGGGCCAACACCCACGGCAACGACACCATTACCGTCCGCGATCTGGCCGCACAGCCAATCCCGGTGCTCGACGGCGAGCTGGTTGGCGCACTGCGTCCTTCCGATACGCCACTGACCCCACGCCAGCAAGAAGCGCTGGCGCTGTCAGACGAACTGATTGCAGAGCTGCAGGCCAATGACACCATCGTTATGGCGGCGCCGATGTATAACTTCAACATCCCGACTCAGTTGAAAAACTATTTCGACCTGATTGCCCGTGCCGGCGTGACCTTCCGTTACACCGAAAACGGCCCTGAAGGTCTGGTGAAAGGCAAACGCGCCATCATCCTGACCAGCCGCGGCGGCATTCATAAAGGCACGCCAACCGATCTGGTTGAACCTTACCTGCGTCTGTTCCTGGGCTTCATCGGCATTACCGACGTTGAGTTCGTCTTCGCCGAAGGCATCGCCTATGGCCCGGACGTTGCAACCAAAGCGCAGGCTGATGCCAAAGCCGTGCTGGCGCAAGTTGTCGCCGCCTGATGCTTCTCGCAGGGGCAATGTGCCCCTGCCGAACCCTACCGATCTGCGTTAATACCTTTCAGACCTGCAGTGCCCTCATAAAAATTCCAGATTTGTATTGCCGCTGCGCGCCAAACGGCGCGCTTTTTTATTTCTTCAACCACTGACCGTTAATGCCACGCACGTACTCTCCCGCGGGCGCACGCGTCACCAGCTTCTGCCCGGCCATGCGCGCCACTTCATCGATGGCGATATGGTTGCCGTCCGCCACTTCCTGATATTTTTCGGTACGTCCGGCGTTAATATTTTTCACCAGCGCCAGGGTTTCGGCGTCCTGCTTGACCGGGGCAATATAGCCGCTGAGCGTCTCGCCCACCCGGCCCTGCTGTTTGGCTTCATCCAGCGTCAGCGCCATCGCCATACTGCTGAATAACCAAGCGACCCCCACCAAGCCTAAATAACGTTTTTTCATTTTTGGTTTGGCTCCTAGAACAGACCGCTTTGGGTTTTCAGCAGATTATCGACGTCCTTATCCACCTTGATGTGTATTTCATGTTCGATCTTCACGTTCATATTGATGGTAATCGGGTCTTTGGGCGTCGCGACCTCAATACGCGGCACGCAGCCGCTCAGCAAAGAAGTGCCCAATACGGCGACCAGCAAGGGCCCGCTGATGATTTTCATGGTTGTTCCCCGGGTTTTGAGAGGGCCTGCTCTAGCCACTCCTGTAAATTGTCGCCAAAGCGCAGACTGCGCCATAGCTGAAACACGTTTTCCTGATGGGTATAGTTCAGGATAACCTCACGTTTGGCACTTTTTTGCGGGTTAAGCCCGTCAATGTGTGCTTTTAGCGTCAGTTCGCCCAAATTGTCGAGATCGACACTGGCCCGCGAACGGTTGATCTCCATGTAGCGCAGCCAGTCTATCGCCGCCCCGGTCGCCAGATTATTGCTGCCGATAGCATCAGCCATGTCTTTGTCCAGCCGCAGCGTCAGCATGCCGGCATTGGCGATCCACCCATTGCGCACCAGCCATTTGGGGTGATTGAGGTACAGAGGCAGCTCACCGTCGACCTTGCCGGACATGGCAAGCTGTTTTGGCTTCAAGGCGGTAAACAGCGCGCTCAGATCCACTTTATCCAGCTTCAGCACCGCAGCATCATGTTGCGGCATCCGCAACGCCGACAGGCTGATATGCCCGTTCAGCACATCCAGGCCGACATTGCTCAACGTTAACGGCGCCGGCTCGCTGTAGGGATAAAAGCCCTGAAGATCGGCCGTGATATTCTGCATTTCGAACAGATTGCTGAATGACTTGATGCGCAGCGTCACCGGCCCTTTGGCGCCCAGTTGCCACAAATGATTTTTCAATCGGTAGGACATGACAAAATCCAGACCGCTCATCTCACCGTCTTTCAGCCACATGCCGCCATTGTTCACCACCCAGTGGCCACCGGCTTCAAAGCCCTGTACGCGGGCAGCAGAAAAGGCCGACTGAGCATAAAACTCGCCGTCGCGCAGTTTGATATTGAGATCCGGCGAGATCAACGGCTGGAATACTTTCAGCGATTGTTTCGGCCACCAGCCTTCGCCGCGCAGCCGCTCGCCGTCCCAACGGCCATGCAAGGCGATGGGCCCAATCTGTTCCGCCTGCAATTTTCCCTGCCACTGGAAGCTGTCCGGCGTCGTACCTTTAAGCTGCAACGCCAGCACCGGTGCGGGTAAGTGACCACCGTCCGTGAAACTGACCTTGCCGGCCACCAGTTGTATATCGGCATTGAACGCCGGGTTCTGCTCGCCACGCTGCCAGCGCAGTGGCTGCCCCAGGCTGAGACGCGGCGCATCGACCGTTACCAGGCCATACTTCAGCTTGTCAAAGCCGGTGGAAAGGCGATCGAGAACAATCGTCGTGTCCTGCCAACTGCCGCTGCCGGCAACGTCCCAGGCCGCCTGCAACGGCGGTAACTGTCCCTTCCCCCAATAGCGCCATTGCCAATTGCCGTGGTCCGGCCAAAAATCCTGCGCTTTGCCGTCCAGATGCAGTTTAAAGCGGCCCCAGTAACTGTCGCTGGCGCTGATGATGGCCTGCAGGCGGCCGGTAATGCCGCCGGCGGTAACCTTGACGCCGGCCAGCGGCAGGCGCGCCTCTTCCAGTTTCATTTCCGGCGAGGCGTTGCCCCACAGGCGTAACAATGACCCTGGCTGCAAGACCAGCGTGGGATTAAGGATAGTGCCACTGAGAATGCCGGGAATAGAGGCTGTCATGGAAAAATCGGCCAGATTCGCCTGGCCGGTCAGTTGGAAACGCAGATCGCTGTCGATCAATCCGACCTTGCCCGGCCCCAGCGTCAACACCGCATTGCCTTTACCATTGTGGCCGGCGGTAATCACATTCAAACGAGCGCTGATTTGGGTTTCATCAAGCCCCTTGCTCCAGTCGTGCAGCGCCACGTTCAGCCCGCCGTTAAGCGGCTGCTGGCTGTAGGGCCAACGCCACTCGCCTTGATTGATGCTGACCTGCTGCGGGGTGATTTCCCAGGGTAACGTCACCAGCGGTTTATCGTCGCCCTTTTCCGTTAGCGTCAACACGCCTTGTTGATGCTGCCAGCGCATATCGAGCAGCAACGGCTTTTCCAGATAACCGGTTTGCATCTCGCCCTGCAACGCGCCCTGGACGGGCATGCTGTCCAAATCCAGCGGAATGGCAATCTTGCCGGTCAAATGCAGGGGTTGCGGGCTGTTGGGCGGGGTAAGCGTCACGCTGTTCAGCGTCAGTTGCTGATGTTTATCCAGCACGGCTTCAACGCTGAGGTTCTTCCCCTGGTACCGCAGGTGCTGGCCGCCAGCAGAAGCTTGCAATTGCAGCTTTCCGGCGTAGTGTTGCCACGGGATTACCGTGAAATCATTGATGGTCACATCCAGCAACGGCAGCTGTTTTTGCAACTTATCAAGCGCCAGAGGAGCGCTGTTGGCGTCGCCGGCAGGCAACTTTGATAAACAGGCGCTATCGATGCTGAGTTTGTCGCCGATCAGTTGCCAGCGCCCCTGCCGATAAGTCAACCGGGTCGGCCCGACGGCGGCCAGCAAACAATCCTGTGCGGTAAACCGGGCACCGTCCAGTTGCAAGGCACCCTGCTGCCAACGCAGTTTGCCCTGCAAAACCAGCTGACTGCCCTGCGGCAGCCAATGGGTGAGCACGCGCGGCAGCCAGCGTGGCAGAGTTTGCCACAACGCCAACAGCAGGATCACAATCCCCACCACAATCCCTATGAATACTTTCAATCGCTTAGTCATTAAATGATTGCTTCATTCCTGAGTTAGGCATTAATCGCCCGAACCGTACGCCGTGTAGGGTAAGTCTATGCCTGAATTGGCAATAATGATGGCACGAATTTGACATAGGGTGAAGTCGATAGCACCGGTAACGCCTGTTCAGGCGGTTTTCCAGCCATCGATGCTGCCCTTGTAGACTTTAGTTACATATTCATAATGTGAATAATATATGTTTCAGACTTTTGTTATTGTAGTTGCGGTTGTTCATTAATAGTCTTGCAAGCATTCTAACAAAAGTCAGCCGCGAGCTTACTATACTAGAGAAGCCATTCCCCACCCCCCGTGGGGATTTTTTTACCTCGCCCCCCGCGCCCTTCCGCTACTCTTAATCCTGCCCCCCAACAAAGCGTTTTTACCCATACCGAAGATAAGCTAACCAATTGTAGAATTTACTAAAATCTGTTAAATTCGTCACAAAATCACGCGGGAGAAACCACGATGAAATTGGCGATATACAGCACCAAACAGTACGACCGTAAATATCTCGAACTGGTGAATCAACAGTTTGGTTATGAACTGGAGTTCTTCGACTTCCTGCTCAGCAAGAAAACCGCCAAAACTGCCGCCGGTTGCAAAGCGGTGTGCATTTTCGTCAATGACGACGGAAGCCGTGAAGTGCTTGAAGAGCTGGCGGCACTGGGGGTTGAAATCCTGGCCCTGCGTTGCGCCGGTTTCAACAATGTGGACCTGGACGCCGCCAAAGAATTGGGCATCAAAGTGGTCCGCGTACCGGCTTATTCTCCGGAGGCTGTGGCGGAGCACGCCGTGGGGATGATGATGTGTCTTAACCGACGCATCCACCGCGCCTACCAACGTACCCGCGACGCCAACTTCTCGCTCGAGGGGCTGATCGGCTTCAACATGCATAATCGCACCGCTGGGGTGATCGGCACCGGTAAAATTGGCGTGGCAGCCATGCGTATCCTGAAAGGGTTCGGCATGAAACTGTTGGCTTACGATCCCTATCCAAGCGAGCAAGCGCTGGAGTTGGGCGCAGAATATGTCGATCTGAAAACGCTGTATGCGCAATCGGACGTGATCACCCTGCACTGCCCGCTGACGCCGGAAAACCATCACCTGCTGAATACCGACGCTTTTGCGATGATGAAGGACGGTGTCATGATCATCAACACCAGCCGTGGCGGCCTGATTGACTCCTCGGCGGCAATTGACGCGCTGAAGCAGCAGAAAATCGGCGCGCTGGGGATGGACGTATATGAAAATGAACGCGACTTGTTCTTCGAAGACAAATCCAATGACGTGATTCAAGATGACGTATTCCGTCGCCTGTCAGCCTGCCACAATGTGTTGTTCACCGGTCACCAGGCTTTCCTGACTGAAGAGGCGCTGACCAGCATCTCGGAAACCACACTGAAAAACGTCAATCAGTTGGATCGCGGTGAAAATTGCCCTAATCAGCTTAACGCCTGATTTTTTAGTGAGGGAAACGCATGAAAAAGTGCCTGCCTATGGCGTTAGCAGCGCTGTTATTAACGGGGTGTGGAATGAACCAGAGCGGTAAAACGGTCACGGAAGACGACCTGTTACATCACAATTTCGTGCTGCAAAGCGTGGACGGCGTTGCGGTGAAGCCGCAGCCCGGTAACGCCCCGAGCATTGAGTTCGGTGAAAAAATGCATGTTTCCGGCGCGATGTGTAACCGCTTCTTTGGCAGCGGTCAGTTGCAAAACGGCGTGCTGACGGTGAAAAACCTGGCCTCAACGCGGATGCTGTGCACCGATGCGCAACGCAATCAGTGGGATCAGACCCTCAGCGCAGTGCTGGAAAAAGGGGCAAAAATCAGCCTCAACGCTCAGCAGTTAACGCTGAGCGGCGGCGACCATGTCCTGGTATATACCCTGCGAGACTGGGTGCAGTGATCCCTGTTCACCAGGCTGTGTGATCGGCCTGGTGTTCTTTTTTGTTAACCGGCGGTCGAGCAAGCCCCTTTACCCAGGGTCCACTCCTCACACTGCTTACCGTTCGGCATCTGGCACATTCTTACCGCTTCACCGTTTAAATTATGAGCCACGGTAGTGACGCCGCCAACGCTGGCGCAGTTGGCGCTGGTCTGTAACGTATTGATTCTTGCGCTGTTGCCCTGCTGAACTGGTTCTTCACTCTTGCTGCTGCATGCGGCCAAAAGCAGTACGGCGCCGGCAAGCAGCCACGTTGATTTTTGCATTATTTCACTCCTGAACCCGGAACTGCGCTGTGTAAAATCGCCATTGCTGATAACCCGCGTCACTTTAAATGCGGACACGTTCAGTTATCTTTGATGCAAACCCGTTTAATTTAGCCTGATAAATTAATTATGGAAATATATTCCTGCAATTATTTGGCGTTTATTTGAACAAAATCGCCATTATTAACGTTACGGAATTTCTTTAGCTCCGATGCCTTGTCGGCACCGAGGGTCGGTGACGTACTGCGGGTTTGCAGGCAACGGCGTCGCCGTGGCGAGGATCAGTGACAACCAAAGTTTGAAATCTTGCTGGCGAGCGAGGCGGAGGTGGGGCTCTAGGGCTGCTGCACATTTTTAGCTATCGAAGCGGGAGATATTGCGGGCCGCCCTGTTACGGGTTAATACATCCGCGGCATTCAGGCTGTAGCTGTGTTGGCCTTAATTTGAAATTGGCTGGGTACAACAGTCCCTTATTTTCCGTTATTTATTCCTGAATGATTCAGCCAGCGTCACTGAATGTCACGCTGGCTATTTTCACATTAAAATAACAATCAATGCGCCGCCGTTTTCGACAATAAATTAATCACCAGTACGCCGGCAATAATTAATACCATGCCGATCACCGCAGGCAGATCCAGCTTTTGCTGATAGACGAATACGGCCGCTATCGACACCAGAACAATGCCCATACCCGACCAGATAGCATAGACTATCCCCAGCGGCATGGTTTTCACTACCATTGACAGCCCCCAGAATGCCACGGCGTAGCCCACGACAACCACCAGCGAGGGCCACAGTCGGGTAAAGCCTTCAGAGGCTTTCAACATGGTGGTGGCGATCACTTCCGCAACAATCGCCATGGTCAAATAGATAAATCCGCTCATCGTTTTTTCTTCTGTAAGTGAACACGTTCACCAGTATGGCGCGTCGCGAATAAATTGTCGTTAAACCACCCGGCTAATTCTCCGTTTGAAAACAATTTTTACCGAAAATATTACCTCGTGCGTGTGCCCTGTTGATTTTTCGCCCGCCACACAAACGCGATAAAGGGCCAATATATCCCTCTGCTAGACTTTGTTAATTACTGCGAGAGGCAACTTTCGCAGCTTTTTGAGCAATGAAAGGTAAAGTCGATGATTACTACAGATGGTAATAATGCAGTCGCTTCCGTCGCCTATCGCACCAGCGAAGTGATTGCCATCTACCCGATCACCCCCAGTTCAACCATGGCGGAACAGGCGGATGCCTGGTCCGGCGACGGCCGCCCAAACATCTGGGGAGACGTGCCACGCGTGATGGAAATGCAGTCCGAAGGCGGGGCCATCGCCACCGTGCACGGTGCGCTGCAAACCGGCGCCTTGTCGACCTCATTCACCTCATCGCAGGGCCTGCTGCTGATGATCCCGACGCTGTACAAGCTGGCCGGTGAGCTGACGCCGTTTGTGCTGCACGTCGCCGCGCGTACCGTGGCGACCCATGCGCTGTCGATCTTCGGCGACCATTCCGACGTAATGGCCATACGCCAGACCGGCTGCGCCATGCTGTGCGCCAGTAGCGTCCAGGAAGCGCAAGACTTTGCGTTGATATCCCAAACGGCGTCCCTCAACAGCCGCCTGCCGTTTATTCATTTTTTCGATGGTTTCCGCACCTCGCACGAAATCAACAAAATCGTGCCGTTAAGCGACGATACCCTGCGTCAGATGCTGCCGCAGGAAGCGATTGACGCCCACCGCAGCCGTGCTTTGTCACCGGACCACCCGGTGGTGCGCGGTACTTCCGCTAACCCGGATACCTATTTCCAGTCGCGTGAAGCCACTAATCCCTGGTACGACAGCGCCTGCCAGCATGTGATTGATGCGATGGACAAATTCGCGCAGGTCACCGGGCGGGCCTATCAACCCTTTGAGTATTACGGCCACCCGCAGGCCGAACGCGTAGTGATCCTGATGGGTTCCGCTATCGGCACCTGCGAAGAAGCGATTGACGCCCTGTTAACGCGCGGTGAAAAGGTCGGCGTGCTGAAAGTACGGCTGTTCAGGCCCTTCTCCGCTCGGCACCTGCTCAGCGTGCTGCCGGAAAGTGCCCGGAAAATCGCCGTACTGGACCGCACCAAAGAGCCGGGCGCGCTGGCGGAACCGCTGTATCTGGATGTGATGACCGCACTGGCCGAGGCCTTCAGCCGTGGCGAACGCGCGGACATGCCGATGGTGATCGGTGGCCGTTACGGCTTGTCCTCGAAGGAGTTCGGGCCGGACTGTGCGTTGGCGGTATTCAACGAACTGCAACTTGCCAGGCCGCGCCCGCGCTTCACCGTCGGCATTTTCGACGATGTGACCGGCCTTTCCCTGCCGCTCAGCGAAGAAACCCTGCCACCGCGCGCTTCGCTGGAGGCGTTGTTCTACGGCCTGGGCAGCGACGGCTCCGTATCCGCCACCAAGAACAACATCAAAATCATCGGCAACAGCACGCCAATGTACGCGCAAGGGTATTTCGTCTACGACTCGAAGAAGGCCGGCGGCCTGACGGTTTCTCATCTGCGCGTCAGCGAACAGCCCATCAATTCGGCCTATTTGGTCAGCCGCGCCGACTTCGTCGGTTGCCATCAACTGCAGTTTATCGATACCTACCAGATGGCGGAACGGCTGAAACCCGGCGGCATCTTCCTGCTCAATACGCCGTACGGGGCCGATGAGGCGTGGTCACGGCTGCCGCAGGAGGTTCAGGCGGTGCTGCAGCAGCGCCAGGCGCGTTTCTATATTATCAACGCGGCAAAACTGGCGCGCGAGTGCCAACTCGGCGCGCGCATCAATACCGTTATGCAGATGGCGTTTTTCCAACTGACGCAAATTCTGCCGGGCAACGTGGCGCTACAGCAACTGCGGGATGCTATCGCCCGCAGCTACAGCAGCAAGGGCCAGGAGATCGTCGAACGCAACTGGCAGGCGCTGGATGCCACGCTGGATGCGCTGATTGAGATCCCGCTGCAACCGATCGACGGCAGCAGCCCGTTGCGCCCGCCGGTAGTCTCGGATGCCGCCCCCGATTTTGTCAAAACCGTTACCGCCGCGATGCTGGCCGGGCTGGGGGATGCGCTGCCGGTCTCGGCCTTCCCGCCGGACGGCACCTGGCCGGTCGGCACCACTCAATGGGAAAAACGCAATATCGCCGAGACGATCCCGCTCTGGCAGCCGGATCTCTGCACCCAATGCAACCACTGCGTCGCCGCTTGCCCGCACTCCGCCATCCGCGCCAAAGTGGTGCAACCGCAGGCGATGGAGCACGCCCCCGCCAGCTTGCAGTCGCTGGATGTCAAAGCGCGTGATATGCGCGGGCAGAAGTATGTGCTGCAAGTCGCGCCAGAAGATTGTACCGGCTGTAACCTGTGCGTAGAGGTGTGCCCGGCGAAAGACCGCCAGAACCCGGACATCAAGGCGATCAACATGGCTTCGCGCCTCGATAATCTTGAGGTGGAAAAGCAGCATTACGATTTCTTCCTGCAGTTGCCGGAGATCGACCCAGCGCAGATAGAACGCATCGACATCCGCACTTCACAGTTGATCTCGCCGCTGTTCGAATACTCCGGCGCCTGTTCCGGCTGTGGCGAAACACCCTACATCAAGCTGCTGACCCAGCTCTATGGCGACCGGTTGCTGATTGCCAACGCCACCGGCTGTTCATCCATTTACGGCGGCAATCTGCCGACCACGCCTTACACCACCAACGCCGAAGGCCGCGGCCCGGCGTGGGCCAACTCGCTGTTCGAAGATAACGCCGAATTTGGTCTGGGCTTCAGGTTGACGGTCGATCAGCACCGTAGCCGCGTGCTGCGGTTACTGAATACGCTGGCGCCGCAACTGCCTGAGCCGTTGGTCAACGCGTTGCAGATGATCGACGTTGCACCGGAACCGCGCCGCCGACAGATCGCTGAATTGCGCGGCTTGTTGACGCAAATCGAGGGTAACGACGCCCGCCAGTTGGCGACCGACGCCGATTATCTGGTGGATAAATCCATCTGGCTGATTGGCGGCGACGGCTGGGCCTACGATATTGGTTTTGGCGGATTGGACCACGTCCTTAGCCTGACCGAGAACGTCAACGTGCTGGTGCTGGATACCCAGTGTTACTCCAACACCGGCGGCCAACAGTCGAAAGCCACGCCGCTCGGGGCGGTCACCAAGTTCGGCGAGCACGGCAAACGCAAGGCACGCAAGGATCTGGGCGTCAGCATGATGATGTATGGCCATGTGTATGTGGCGCAGATCTCCCTGGGCGCGCAGCTCAACCAGACGGTGAAGGCCATTCAGGAAGCGGAGGCCTATCCGGGCCCGTCACTGATTATCGCTTACAGCCCCTGTGAAGAGCACGGTTACGATCTGGCACTTAGCCACGATCAGATGAAACAGCTGACCGCCACCGGTTTCTGGCCGCTGTACCGTTTCGATCCGCGCCGCGCCGACCAGGGTAAACCCGCGCTGGCACTGGACTCTCGACCGCCAAACAGCGAGTTGACCGAAACCCTGCTGAAAGAGCAGCGCTTCCGCCGCCTGAACTCGCAGCAACCGGAGGTCGCCAGCGCGTTGTACCAGGCCGCCGAGAAAGAGCTGAAAGAGAAGTACGACTTCCTCAGTATGTTGGCCGGCAAGACGGAACAATCGTCCGCCGAGTAATCCTTCAGGGCGCGACCGGTTCGCGCCCTGCTTCCAACCAGCTTTGCCGCTGCGCTTCTTTTACCGCACCGCGCACATAGTTTTCTTTTCCCTGCCATTGCGCAACGTCGAACCGCGCCTTCTCGATCACCGGCTGGTAACGATCTGTTTTCATTAAGCTATCCGTCTGAATCAACAGCGGCACGATGCGCACCCCAACCCGATCAAGGCTTGGATAGGGCCATTTCCGCCCTGCATCAGCGTAAGGTGCCATAAAGTCCAACGCCGCCAACAACGAACTGCCTTGCGCCGAGCGGTAATGCCACAAGTCAATGCCCTGGCGCTGCGCCACCCCGGCCATCAGCACCAACGCCTGCAGATTGAAATAGCTGTAATGGAACGAACGGGTGCGCAACAATTCTTGCGGCTGCGAACCGTTAACGGCGAGTTGTAAATCAAGCTTATGCTGCGTCAGCGTCGCCATCTCCCGCACCACGTCATCACGCCCGAGCCAGGCGGCAATCCCCGCCACCTGAACGGCATACCAACTGCCGTGGTTATTCTTCGCGGCGGCCTCTTGCTTGCCGGCGGGGCTGTGCAGCAGCCAATTGAGGTAGCTGCCAAACCATTGTCGCATCCGGCTTTCATCGGCCACCGTCCAGCCTGGCGTCTGGCGCAACAGCAGCAGGCTGTCGACAATGCGGGTGGCGAAATAACGCCCGTCCAGAATGCCGTTACCGCGGCCGCTGTCGCGCCCTGGAATACCCTGTGCGTAGTTGAGGTTCGGGTTCATCCGCGTTTGCGGGTTGATAAACCAGGCGCGGATCAATGCGATCGCCCTGTCGCTATAGCGTTGTTGCCCGGAGAAATAACCCGCCAACGTCAGAATCTGTACCCGCTGAGTGAACTCCGCCAACCGCACGCCATCACTCTGCTCATTTTTACTGGTCGGATTCACAAGCCCATCACGGCGCACCCAGGGCAACCCGTTCGCTTTGCCGGCATCTGGCCACCAGTAGGCACCGAGGCTCAGGTAATCGTGCTTGTCGCCGCTGGCTGGGAGCAGGCCTTTCTCGGTCACGCTGAGCAAAGGTTTGTGTATCTCTCTGTCGGCGTCCTGCAGCAGCCGCTTATAGTTAGCGTCACCGCTGAGATGGGCTTTTACCTGTGACAACGAAGGTTGCTGCAAGAAAATGCAGCACTCTGCGGCGTGGGCCGCAAACGACGTAAAACAAAGCAATAACCCGGCCTGCAAGAATTTGCGCATAATTCCCCCTGCCATATGACCCCTTACACGGACGCGCTCTTGGGATAACACCCGGCAAACCGGCAATCTGTCAGGAGTGAAGTTCGGCCACTGTCATGGTGAAGATCAATTTCCCCTCACCCTGATTTGAATAATGATGCGGCACATCGGTGCTGGCGACGGCAGAAGCACCCTCAGGAATAATCATCTCGGTACTCCCCACCTTCAGGTTGAGAACGCCCTGCTCAACATGCAACAGCTCGAAGGTGCCTCGAGGGTGGCCCGCGGAGGCAAACAGCTCATCAGGAAACATCTCCCAGCGCCACAGCTCAATCATATTCGGCCCACGCGTCCCCGCCAGCAAACGGGCTGTTCCGCCCGAGTCACCCGTCCATAATGTAGGTATTTCTTTTTTATCGATAAGGTAAGCGGAGGGTGCATCGGTGACATTAACGACATCGGCAACAGAAAGACCCAGCGCCGCCGCTATTTTGCACAATATGGCAATGCTCGGGTTAGCTGCACCCTTCTCGATTTCTACCAGCATCCCTTTGCTGACGCCAGCCCTGCGTGATAGCTCATCAAGCGTCAATTTCTTGTTTTTGCGGTGCTGTTTGATGGTGCTTGAAACCGCTTCATTGACGCTTTGAATGTCCGCGCCGTGCTCGGTCGATATATTGACTTTATTGGTCATTAGTCATTACCATGAAATAAATTAGTCATTATAGGATTATCAGATGTTTTCAGTTCTTCCGTCAATCGATCCCAAAGTGTCCTCCGTGGCGCCCGGCTTCAGAGCCTTAAGCATTACGGTTGAAGCCGCACCCATTATCTACCCGAGGATTGCCGGCCAGGCTTTGGAACTGGCTTGTCATTCTATTTCTGCGGGTGATGCCCCCTGGGCTGAGGCTCATCTTGCCGCCTGGGGAGAGGCATTTACCCGATTCGGCGCCAAACCCAAACGCACCCCCTGCTCTGCAGAAGCATTGCGCAAACGGGTCATGCGAGACGGCTCGCTACCCAGTATCGACCCCGTAGTTGACCTCTATAATGCCATCAGCATTCGGTACGCCATTCCCGTTGGCGGGGAAAATATTGAAGCCTATGTCGGGCAACCCAGGTTGGTGGTTGCCGATGGAAGCGAACTGTTTGATACGGTGAAAGACGGTGAAGTGGCACATGAATCACCGGAACCGGGAGAAGTCGTCTGGCGCGACGATCTGGGCGTAACTTGCCGTCGCTGGAACTGGCGCCAGGGGGTAAGAACCCGGCTGAACGCAGATGCCGACAAGATGTGGTTTATTCTGGAGAGCCTGCCGGCCATGCCGTTACAGGCGTTGTTTGATGCCGGCGAGGAACTGATCAAGGGGCTGCATCAGATGATGCCGGGCGTAAAAACCGAGCAGACACTGATTGGTTTCGATCTGGCTGAAGAACATCAAACGAAGTAAAAAGACGGCTTTTGCTCCTCATTGGGCCATGCCTGGAGCTCATGCATAAAACGTGCTGGCATTCGTCGTCGTAATCCGTACCCACGCATGCGGCAAATTACCAAGCCGATGGCGAAAACAGCTCACGCTTCATCGACCACGCTTAGTGCGCTCCTTGTCCGGCAAGCCACAGTTGGGCTCGCCCTGAATTATTTATGTGGTTTCCTTGCCTGAAATGGCATAGCCACAAGTACGCAAAAAAAATATTAATTTGAATATTTATCCTATCACACATGCAAATTAAATGTTCTTGATATACTCCTACATCAGCAAATTGGCGTCGACAGTCCTGAATCCGAATATGCATTAAACGCCAGTATTTCCCGGCAGCCGATTAACATCAGAGATGAAACTATATTAATTTGAATATTTATCCTCTTATACATTCAAATTAAATGTTCTTGATATACTCTTACGCCAGGAAATTGGCGTTGATAGTCCTGAATTCGAATATACATTAAATGCCAGTATTTCCCGGCAGCCGATTTACATCAGAGAAGTGCTCTCAGATAACCCAGGTAGGGAGCCATAGAGCGTATCTAACCAAATGCACCCTTCTGATGTGTTTTCGGGTATGCTTTCCCTATGTCTCTCTATTGAGCATATCACCTCCGTCAGGTGACCAGTATCAGTGTGCCACTACAATTGACCACGACACTTCGTAGCAAACGAACCAAGAACTGCGGCTCGAGGGCGACGACACTGGCGATGATATTTAAGCTACTCCAGTCAGCTCAAAAGAGTTGGAATCAACTTAAGAGATTTGAGCTGTTGACTCTGGTCGTCAACAACGTGCCGTTCAAAGACGGAGAGCAGGTGGAAAACAAAGCATCAGACCGGAGCGTTGTCTAATGGCTTCATACACCAGATTTGACAATAACTCCGAAATCATCGATAAGGAGAATACTCACCTATTAAAAGAGAAGAGAATATCGTAATTTATTTTAACCAACGACCACTTAGTGATTAGCTGGGTGTTATCTGAGAAAAGTTAATTCGGGAGATTAAAAATGAGCAAATTATTTTTGTATGATCAAGCTTCAGCATCAACCGATACTTTAACTGTTATGAGAAAAAAGAAATATGTTTGCACGGCATTAACTAACGATCCGGATTTTTTCTGGCAGTCGATATTGGCATTAGAACCATCTAGTATTTTCGTGTTGCTGAGCCATGGAGACCAAAATGGCCCTTTGGCGGTGAAAGGTACCGTAGGGGATGACATTGATCTTATCAGATTTAGTGACATCATAAAGAGAAACAAGTTAGCACTATATCTTCTATCTTGCCATACAGGACTCGACCCTTGTGGATCTACTCTAACTAAGAATGGACTCAATTTTGTCGCACCTAAAGGATCAGCTGATTTTCAAACAATTGGTAGTGAGCAAATAAGCGTATTTTCCAAAGACGGTACAACTTTCCCCGGATGGACAGGTCCGCTTAGTCCGAACAGGTCAAACAAGGCACTTTCTCTCCCATAAGGGTTTTGTTGAATAAATAGAAATTTCCCTAGGCAACCGGTTAGAGTCCACGTCTCCATTACCCGCGGCGGGCTCGATGTCAAACACGGTGTCTGGCGCGACCTGCTCTTCAAAAAACAGCAGGTCGAATCCATCGATGCGTGTCAATAGACCGATTTTCGCTGCGCCAGCAGTTGGCTATTTTCGCCTCAGCGCCGTTGACCCGCTGTCATATAGCGGATACCGCTGTGACGGTGCTCCTCGTTGTACCAGCTGACGAAGATGACTGCTGGGAACCGTACGATCGCCCTGCTGGCTCCGGCGTTGGAAGCTCTACGCGCACAACGGCTATTAACTGCGTTGTAGCCCAAGACGGAAATCACCTTTCATCACCGCGAATACGGCAAAACGGAGAAGCAGCGGCTACATTTCGTTTTTATGCCGCGCACGGCCAAAGGTGAGCAAAAAGCCTACTATTCTCTGTCGTCGATTGGAGAGCGCTGGAATGCGGCTGTAAAACGCGCTGGCATTCGGCGGCGTAATCCGTACCATACGCGGCATACTTTTGCCTGCTGGTTGTTGTCAGCAGGCGCGAACCCATTTTTATCGCAAACCAGATGGGGCATGATATGCGCATAGGGTCTTCAGGCCTCGGGGGCAACAGGGAAGAAATGAATAATGACCCAAACCGCCTGTTGAATGTTAAACTCGCGGTCTATATGTCATGCCCCCATAGTGCCCCCAATTGAAAACGAGCACGATTTAAATGTCAGAAAAACAAACGGTTAGTCAAAAAGAGCAGTACAACCTCAACAAATTGCAAAAGCGCCTGCGTCGCAACGTAGGCCAGGCGATCGCCGATTTCAACATGATTGAAGAAGGCGACCGCATCATGGTCTGCCTGTCCGGCGGCAAAGACAGCTACACCATGCTGGAAATCCTGCGCAACCTGCAACAAAGCGCGCCGGTGAACTTCTCGCTGGTGGCGGTCAACCTCGACCAGAAACAGCCAGGCTTCCCCGAGCATATTTTGCCCGCTTATCTGGAAAGTCTGGGGGTGGAATACAAGATTGTCGAGGAAAACACCTACAGCATCGTCAAGGACAAAATCCCTGAAGGCAAAACTACCTGCTCACTGTGTTCACGCCTGCGCCGCGGTATTCTTTACCGGACCGCCACCGAACTGGGCGCGACCAAGATTGCCCTTGGCCACCACCGTGACGACATTCTGCAAACGCTGTTCCTCAATATGTTCTACGGCGGCAAGCTGAAAGGCATGCCACCCAAGCTGATGAGCGACGATGGCAAGCATGTGGTGATCCGCCCACTGGCCTATTGCCGTGAAAAGGACATCGAGCGTTTCTCGGTGGCCAAAGAATTCCCCATTATTCCGTGTAACCTGTGCGGTTCACAGCCCAACCTGCAGCGTCAGGTGATTGGCGACATGCTGCGCGATTGGGATAAACGCTATCCGGGCCGTCTGGAAACCATGTTCAGCGCAATGCAAAACGTGGTGCCTTCACACCTGAGCGATTACAACCTGTTTGATTTCAAAGGCATTCACCACGGCAGCGAAGTGGTAGGCGGTGGCGATCTGGCCTTTGATCGCGAAGATATTCCGATGCAACCGATCGGTTGGCAGCCGGAGGATGCAGACGAAACTGCACCGGCGCTGGAGCGTTTAAACGTTCTCGAAATCAAGTAAGCCCTGGCGCCGCCCGTTATCTGCGGGCGGCGTTCTTTCCTCCCGACAGTTTTCGATCCTGCTCACAATTTCAGCATAATTTATCGGACAGCGCCGCCTTTCCTCTATACTGTGTATTCATACAGTCATAAGGAGATTGCCGATGAACATTACCCCCTGCTTATCCCACGTTTCCCTGGGTACCAATCATTTCGATGCCGCCGCCGAGTTTTACGATAGTACGCTCTCCGCATTGGGCTGCCGGCGAGTGCTGGAGCACCCCGGCGCTATTGGTTATGGCCGTGATTACCCGGAGTTCTGGTTGCAGGTGCCGATCGATAACCAACCCGCCTCTACCGGTAACGGCGTGCACGTAGGTTTTTTCGCCACCAGTAAGCAGCAAGTCGATGAGTTTTACCGGCTGGCGCTGCAGGCCGGCGCGAAAGATGAAGGAGCCCCAGGATCACGACCACACTATGGCGAAGCCTATTACGGGTGCTTTGTTCGCGATCTGGACGGGCATAAAATCGAGGCCAGTTTCTGGGACGAAAGCGCGGCCTGAAGGCGGTAAACTGCAGACAAAAAAATGCCGGTGGTTAGACCGGCATCGTATGAATCAATGTGCTATGCAGCAATTCTAAATATAAGAAAGTAAGACAATTATGGAGCGCAACGCCCATCGCTTGACGTTGCATTCACCTGCGAGAGAGATCATGCCCCATTTCCGCCCGGCAAAAGTTGATATCGCTCAATGTTAACCGGGTTTTCGCGCTTTTTTGGCTACAGCCAGCGGCTGCGTTTCAACCACCAGGCCACGCCGAGCACTAACCCCGTCAGCATCAGGCAAAACGTGGCAAAACCAAAGGGATTGCCCCCGCCGGGAATGCCGCCCAGGTTAACGCCGAACAGTCCGGTCAAAAACGTGGTGGGCAAAAATACCATTGCCAGTAGCGACATGGTGTAAGTTCGGCGGTTCATGGCATCTGCCATCACGGTGGTAATTTCATCGGAAAGGATCGCGGTACGCGCAATGCTGCCATCCAGATCGTCCAGACCGCGCCCCAGCCGGTCGGCAACATCTTGCATACGGCGTCGATCGTCATCGTTCATCCAGGGCAACCGCTCGCTTGCCAGCCGGGAAAATACGTCGCGCTGCGGTGCCATGTAACGGCGCAACACAATCAGTTGTTTACGGATCAGCGCCAACTGCCCGCGCTCCGGGATTTGCTGCTCCAAAAGCGCATCTTCCAGATCGATGATCTTATCGTGCAGATCCTCGATAAAATCGCTGGTGTGATCGTTCAGCGCATCGGAAACCTCCACCAGCCAGTTGCCGCTGTTGGTCGGCCCGGCTCCGCTTTGCAGATCGTTCACCACCTGATCGATGGAGTACACCTTACGGTGCCGGGTGGAGACGATCAGTTTATCGGTCAAGTAAACGCGGATGGTCACCAACTGATCCGGCCGTGAGTTGGCGTTGAAATTAATACTGCGTAACGTGATCATGGTGCCATCGCCCAGGCGGCTGACCCGCGGGCGTGAGCTTTCCCCTGATAACGCTTCTCTTACCGCATCCGGCAACAGCGGCGTAGTGTTCAGCCATTCAGCGCTGGCTGGGTGCGCATAATCCAGATGCAGCCAGCAAGGCTCATCGCAGGTGATTTTATCATCGTAGTCAATCGATGTTACGCCACCTTTGCCGTCTAGCTGGTAGGCATACACCGCATCAGGAACCTGTAACTCGCGCCCCTCAATGACATCCATTCCTTATCCCCTTCGCTTTTCAGTTACACCAGAGTCTAGCGTTAATGTTTTGCGACTCAAAGATAAAGCCGCTTGATGCTTACCCCTGACTCGCACCTTATGCGCTAACATGGGTGAATAACGACCAACGTTCAGCCTGGTACCCATGAAATACGCATCGACATTACTGTTGGCCTCTATTTTGACGCTTGCTCCTGCGCCATTCTATCCGCTGTTTGCCGCACAGGGCCCGCTCGAGGGTATCTCTGATGCCTATCAACTCAAGCTCGGCGACTCGGCGGGTAATTTGCCTTATTACGTCGCCAAAACCCACGGACGAACACCGCATTCCGCGTTAATCGTGCTGCACGGCCACCCCAGAGATGCCGGGAAAACGCTGGCTGCGGCGCTAAAAGCGGCACGACTGGCAGGTAAAATCGACGACACTTTACTGGTTGTGCCGCTCTATCCGGTTCCCACCGCGCAGGCCAGGCGCTGCCACTCGCCCGGCGTTCCTGCGGCGCAGCCGGGTGATGCCTTGTGGAGTTGCAGTTCCTGGATAGAGGGCGGGCTGGATTTACAGTCAAAGGTCAGCTCGTTTGCCGCACTTGACCAATTGATCGTCGAACTGAAAATCAAATGGCCGCAGTTACGGTGGGTCACTGTCGCTGGATTTTCCGCCGGTGCACAGTTCGTGCAGCATTATGTCGGGTTTGCGGAACCGCCCACCGGCGTGAGCGTGCGTTATGTCGTTTCCGACCCCGGCAGTTGGCTTTACTTCGATCGCCTGCGCCCACAGCCGGCTGTCGACTGGCGCAGTTGCAGTCAGGAAAAAGGCTGCGATTTTACCTGGACGGAAGTTAACACCGACTCGTGCCCAACCCTAAACCACTGGAAATACGGTATGGAAGATATCCCCGCTTTTCATGGCCAAACCCGCGAGACGGTGCGTCAGCGCTATGCCGCGGCGGACATCACTTATATTGAGGGAGGAAAAGATACCGGCAACGCGCCCGGCGCCTTCTACAAAATACTCGACAAATCCTGCGCCGCGCAGGCTCAGGGCCCCTACCGTCTGCAACGCGGCATCGCCTATGCGGCTTACGATCGGCGGTTTATCGCCCCTGGCGCCAAACGTCAGTTACTGATCGTCCCCGACTGCGCGCACGATGTGTCTTGCGTATTTCCTTCCAGCATTGCGCGTAAGGCGTTGTTTGTGGCGCCATAACCGCCATCGTTCCGCCCAAAAATAAAACCCCGCCATTAGCGGGGTCTGATAAAAATACGTAGCAAACGCGGCAGATCAATGCTGCAAAATATACATTGTCTGGCTGTAGGCCACGTCCTCCGGGTTGGTGATCGGGTAGCCTTTTACCCAGGGCTTGATCAGGCGACCGTTGGTGTACTGGTAAATTGGCGCGATCGGCGCCTGTTCCGCAATGATCTGTTCCGCTTTATTGTAATCCGCCGTCAGGGCCTTTGCGTTGGTTTCCCGGCTGGCCTGCGCCAGCAGATTGTCATACTTGGCGCTCTTGAATTTGGCGATATTGCCGCTGTGGGAAGAGCTCAGCAGCGACAGGAAGGTCGATGCCTCGTTGTAATCACCCACCCAGGAAGCGCGCACGACGTCGAAGTTACCGGTGTTGCGGCTGTCGATGTAGGTTTTCCATTCCTGGTTTTGCAGCTTGACGTCAATCCCGAGCGTTTTCTTCCACATCGACGCCACGGCAATCGCGATTTTCTGATGGCTTTCCGAAGTGTTGTACAGCAGCGTCAGTTTCAGCGGATTATTTGGGCCGTAGCCGGCGGCCTGCATCAACGCCTTGGCCTGCGCATTCAGTTCCGCCTGCGATTGCTGCTGCATCAGGCTCACTTCCGGTTTGAACCCGGCGGTGACGTCCGGCGTGAAGTGGTAGGCCGGCTTCTCACCGGTGCCCAGCACTTTTTCGGCGATAATTTTACGGTCGATCGCATACGACAGCGCTTTACGCACTCGCACATCATTAGTCGGCGCACGTTGGGTATTGAAGGCGTAATAATAGGTACCGAGCTGATCCGGGGTATAAACCTGGTCCGGAATGTCTTTCAGCAACTTCTGGTACATGTTTTTCGGGAAGGACTCAGTGATATCGATGTCGCCGGCCAGATAACGCTTGGTGGCGTTGGACTCCTGGTTGATCGGCACAAAGGTCACTTTGGTCAGCACGGTATGCGCGTGATCCCAATAGTGTTCATTTGGCGTCAGCACCAGTTTCTCATTGACCACCCGCTCTTGCAGTTTAAACGCACCGTTACCCACCAGATTGCCGACTTTGGTCCAGTCATTGCCGAATTTCTCCACCACCGACCGGTTCACCGGGAACAGGCTGAAGTTGGCGGTCAGGCTGACAAAGTACGGTACCGGTTTGTTCAACTGCACTTTAAAGGTGTAGTCATCCAACGCCGTTACACCCAGCTTATCGGCAGGCAGCTTGCCGGCGATGATCTCGTCGGCGTTCTGAATGCCGGCCAGTTGGGCGAACCAGGCAAAGGGTGACAGGTTCTTCGGCTCAACCAGGCGTTGCCAGCTATAAACGAAATCCTTCGCCGTTACAGGGTCACCGTTTGACCAGCGCGCATCTTTACGCAGCGTGAAGATATAAGTTTGATTATCAGTCGTCTGCCAACGGGTGGCGACGCCGGGGATCACCTTGCCGTTGGCATCCTGATTCACCAGCCCTTCGAACAGGTCACGCGCCAATTGCGCCTCCGGCAAGCCCACGGCCTTGATCGGATCCAGTGAGGCCGGCTCATCTTTAATATGGCGAACGATTTCCTGCTTTTCCGCCAGAGTGGTGCCTGGGGGAACCTGCGCCGCCATCGCGCTGCTCAATCCTGCGCCAATAGCCACTGCACACAACGCCAAACGAAAACCTTGCTGAATTTTTCTTCTCGTCATTCTGATTCATCCCCGTTAACCATCTGAATTTTTTATCATATAGCACAAGATCCCTCTCACCTATAGCCCAGGGCGGACAAGATGCAAAAACTGAGGGCCAGACAATAAAAAATGCCCGTGCGACAACGTCGGCACGGGCATTTTTGTCTCAGGGAGAGTTAGTCGTACAGGTGAATGCTGTTGATGCGATAGCTGAACTCTTCGCCCTCTTCCTCGTCGAAAATGGTGAAGAAGCTTTGTTCGGCGAGCGGTTTAGAATATATATCGGTTTTTTGCATCTGGCGCGACTCGGCATCGTCATAACCATAGTCGAGATAGAAGGTGTTTTTCTGGTAGTCGACGTGCAGAGTAAAGGGATAATTGGACTCATCGCCACGCCCGTCATCATTTTTCACCACGCCGAACCATTCCCCCTGACGGATCTGGTTTTCCTCATCCACGCCGCACAGCAGCGTGATGGTATCCTTTTCATTTTCGCTATAGCTGGCAACTATTCTGGCTACTGGCATGTTAAATCCCCTGCTTGGTTATTGGGTTAGCTTTGCCGATAGTATAACAACAGCGAAATGACCGGCGCGGTTTTATTGTTGCTCGCGCCAGCGCACAGCTCACATATCAGGCAAAGGTGAAACAATAGCTCTGGGAAAGATAAGCCAAAGCGTAATACACTGAATAAAATGATAATGACTCTCGACATTTAACTCAGGGACAACACCATGATCCAGCATCGACCGCGCAGTGAACGTGGCCAATTGGCCGTTGCAGGAGAGAATTACGGCAGTTCGCTGTTAGGGGCACCGCTGCTTTATTTCCCCGCAGCCATCAGCGGGCCGGAAACCGGGCTGATCATCGCCGGTACCCACGGTGACGAGGGAGCCGCTATCGTCACCCTTTCTTGTGCGCTACGCAGCATTGCGCCAAACCGGCTGCGCCATCACGTGATACTGGCGGTCAATCCCGACGGGTGCCAACTGGGGTTGCGCGCCAATGCCAACGGCGTTGACCTGAACCGTAACTTCCCTGCCGCCAACTGGCGCTCCGGCGATACGGTTTATCGTTGGAACAGCGCAGCGGAGGCACGAGATGTGAAGCTGTCAACCGGCGGCCGCCCCGGTTCAGAACCGGAAACCCAGGCGCTGTGCCACCTGATTCACCGGTTGAAACCGCACTGGGTGGTGTCGTTTCACGAACCCTTGGCCTGCATTGAAGATCCCGCCAGTTCCCAACTCGGAGTCTGGCTTTCACATAAGTTTGCTTTGCCGCTGGTCACCAGCGTGGGTTACGAGACGCCGGGTTCGTTCGGCAGTTGGTGCGCCGATTTGTCGCTGCCCTGCATTACCGCCGAATTCCCGCCGATCTCCGCCGATGCCGCCAGCGAGAGCTATCTCGATGCAATGGTAGAGCTGTTGACCTACCAGGATTAATTCTGCCTTGGGGCGAGATTGATCGCCCCATAGTCAAAATCCAGCCCCGCGTCGACGTCCTTCGCCAGCCAGGTTGGGCCATCCAAATCCACAAAACGCGCCCCTGGGGCCAAGGGTAACGCCGCGTTGATCGCCCGTGAAGTACACAACATGCAGCCGAGCATAATGGCGAAGCCCTGCTCGCGCGCCTGCTTAGCCAAAATCAGCGCTTCCGTCAGGCCGCCTGTTTTATCCAACTTGATATTGACCATCTGATAGCGGCCGATAAGCGCCGGCAGATCGCGACTGGTGTGGCAACTCTCATCGGCACAAATAGGCAGCGGGTGGATAAAGTTCTCCAGCGCGCCGTCATCGGCGGCCGGCAGCGGCTGCTCCAACATTGCCACTCCCAGATCCGCCAACAGTTGGCAACGCGCAGCCAGGCCTTCCGCCTGCCAGGACTCGTTGGCATCGACGATCAGCGTCGCTTCCGGCACCGCTGCGCGGATGGCCACCAACCGTTCGCTGATCAGGTGATTATCCAGCTTGATTTTCAACAGCCGTGCGCCCTGCTGGTCGAGTTCGCGTGCGGCGAACGCCATTGCCTCCGGCGGGCCGATGCTGACGGTTTGCGCCATCAGGATGCGTTCCGGCGCCGTGACACCGCTGCGCTGCCAGCGGCTCTGGCCGCTGAGACGGCACTCCAGATCCCATAGCGCCGAATCCACCGCATTGCGCGCCGCGCCTGCGGGCATCAACTGCTGCAACTGCTCACGCGTCACTCCCCGTTCGATAGCCGGTGTCACCTCCGCCAATTGCGCCAGCACCGAGGCTTCGCTTTCGTCATAGCGCGCATACGGCGTGCATTCGCCGATGCCGCGCACACCCTGCAGTTCAATCTCGACCACCACCACTTTCGCTTCGGTGCGGCTGCCGCGGGCAATGACAAAGGCGGTATGCAATGGCCAGGCTTCTGGGTAAAAACGCATGCTTCTCATAACGGCTCCTGAGCGAAAATAGCGTATAAAAACGGGCTAGCGGGCGGATGTTTTTTGGACACAACCTAATATATACAACTATTTAGCAAACTTTATATATCCAACCCACAATTGTTGACTTAAACTGACGCCAGGGCGTGAACCTAATGGCAAACCCAGCCATAGCGGCTATTTTATTAGGTTCATCCCCTTTGTATAAACACCTGTAAAAGGAACCAAGCCAATGACTCAGACAGTACATTTCCAAGGCAACCCGGTCAGCGTTGCAGGCCATCTGCCACAGTCAGGCGAACAAGCCAAAGCGTTCTCGCTGGTTGCCAAAGACCTGTCAGACGTAGCGCTAAGCAGCTTCGCGGGTAAACGCAAAGTCCTGAACATTTTCCCAAGTATTGATACCGGCGTTTGCGCTGCCTCGGTACGTAAATTCAACCAACTGGCCAGCGGTCTGGATAATACCGTGGTGCTGTGCATCTCCTCCGATCTGCCGTTCGCCCAGTCACGCTTCTGCGGCGCGGAAGGCCTGAGCAACGTAGTGACGCTGTCTACCCTGCGTGGCGCAGAATTCAAACAGGCTTACGGCGTCGAAATCGCTGAAGGCCCGTTGGCGGGTCTGACTGCACGTGCGGTCGTGGTGCTGGATGGCCAGGACAATGTGCTGTACAGCGAGCTGGTGAATGAGATCACCAACGAGCCGGATTACGATGCTGCGCTGGCTGCACTGAAGTGATGTCACCAGGGCCGGCTTTCGCGGGCTCTGATAAACGAAACGGGCGCCGCGGCGCCCGTTTTTTTATTCTTCGCTTTCCCCCGCCGCCTTGCGGCTGCTGAGGCCATACTCGCGCAGCTTGTTGGCAATCGCGGTATGCGAAACCCCCAGGCGTTTCGCCAGTTTTCGCGTGCTCGGGTAAGTGCGGTATAGCCGCGTCAGCACCGAACGCTCGAAGCGCTTGCTGATATCGTCCAGCGAGCCGTCCAGCACTTCGTCGCCCAGCGACATCTCGACCTCAAATTCCGGCAGCACGATATCCTGCGGGCGCAGCTCAAAGCCTTCCGTTTGCGTCAACGCACGGTAGATGGCGTTTTTCAACTGCCGCACATTGCCCGGCCAGCCATACTTGCTGAGGAAACTCCCCAGATCGTTCGCCAACTTCGGCCGCGCCACACCCTGTTCGTCGGCAAAGCGCGCCACAAACAGCTCGGTCAACGGCATGATGTCCTGCGGACGTTCGCGCAGCGGCGGAATAGTGATGGTCAGCACGTTAAGGCGATAATAGAGATCCTCGCGGAATTCACCGCGTTGCACCAGCTCCGTCAAGTTTTTCTGGGTGGCGCAGATGACCCGCACATCCACGTGTACTTCGTGTTCTTCCCCTACGCGGCGGAAAGTGCCGTCGTTAATGAAACGCAGCAGTTTGGTTTGCATGCGCGGCGACATTTCACCGATCTCATCCAGCAGCACCGAGCCGCCGTGCGCCTGTTCGAAGAAGCCTTTCTTGCCCTCCAGCGCATTGGGGTAAGCGCCGGGCGCATGGCCGAACAGCTCGCTTTCCACCACGTCATCCGGCAGTGCGGCGCAATTCAGCGCCAGGAATGGCTGTTTGCCGCGCGGGCTGCGCAGGTGGCAGGCGCGAGCCAGAATGTCTTTGCCGGTACCGGTGTCGCCGACCAGCAGCAACGGCGCATCCAGCATCGCCAGTTTACGCGCCTGTTCCAGCACTTGGCGCATTTTCGGGCTGACGGCCACGATATGATCGAATTCGGTATCGTCGTTCACCGACAGGTTCTGTAGCTGGCGCCCCATGCGTGCAGTCGACTTGAGCATGACCACCGCGCCAACGGTGGCGTTCTGCTGGTTTTCGTCTTCCAGATAGATGGGGGTGATATCCATCAGGAAATCCTGGCTGCGGATCACGACCCGTTCGGAGTGAGGCGCCGTTTGTTCGCTCTCCAGCCAGCGGCTGAAGTTATAGCCGCCAATCAGAGCCGTAGCCGTTTGATTGCGGATTTTATCTTCGCTGAAGCTGAACAGCACCTGTGCCGCCGGGTTGGCCAACTCGACCTTGCCCCGCATATCAATCGAAAATACCGGCTCCGGCATCGACTCAAGCAGCGCCCGCAACGCACGGTGTTCACGCTCGGACGGCATGAAGTTAACGGTGCGCACGTCAGTCACGCCTGCAATGCGGCGGATCTCCGCCATCAGCGCGCGGAAGGTGTCAAAATCCAGTTGGGAAAAATTGAGGTAAATGCGGCCGACGGGATCGATTTCGATACCCCGTAAATCGATGCTGCGCGATACCAAAAGATCGAGTAATTCTCGAGTCAGACCGAGCCGGTCTTCGCAAAATACTTCCAAACGCATCAGTGTTGGCCTTATCTCTGCAGGTGCGGGGATGACTGACGATGATGATACTCTCTCACCCCGAGCGGTAGAAGCAATCTGTCAGCAAAAGTTGACAGAACTCTGATTTATCGCCGTTGTTGATGATTTTAAACGCAAGTAAATAACACCATCGGCGTCATTTTAGTTCATTTGCAGAGAGTTATCATAACCGGCAATAATTTTTTAGATAAATATAATGTGATTGCAGGGGGATCGTCTTTCGTCAACCAGGGGTTACGTATTGAGCTGTGCGGTGGCTATTGATGCAGAAACAAACAACTGCGCCCAGGGCGGGCGCAGTGGGTGAGTTACTTGGCTTTATTGTCGTTTTTTTTCATGGCGTCTTTCAGTTGACCGACCAACTGGCTGCGGAAATCCCCGAGTTTGGGCTTCTCACCTTCCAGCCACGGAAGCGGGCGGCACAGCTCCATCGCCTTGATGCCCAGCCTGGCGGTCAGCAAACCGGCGCCAATGCCTTGGGCTGCACGGGCGGACAGCCGTGCAGCCAGATCCTGTGACATCCAATCCATCCCCACCTCGCGTACCAGTTCGGACGCACCGGCAAAGGCGATATTCAACAGCACCAAGCGGAACAGCCGCAGACGGCTGAAATAACCCAGTTCAATGCCGTACAACGCCGCAATGCGGTTGATCAACCGAATGTTACGCCAGGCGATAAATGCCATATCCACCAGCGCCAGCGGGCTGACGGCGATCATTAATGTGGATTCTGCCGCCGAACGGCTGATTTCACGACGCGCCTGATTATCCAATACCGGTTGCACCAGCTTGGCATAAAGCGCTACCACTTCGCGGTCATTTTGAGTTTCATGCAAGGAAGCCTGCCAGCGCTGTAACGCCGGATGCCCCTGATCGAGGCCGGCCTGCCGCGCCAGCTTCTCGCAGAATTCGCGCCCCTTGCCCAACCCGTGGCTGTGCAACAATTCCCGCGCTACGTCGCGCTCTTCCGCACGCTGGCGCAGACGATACAACCTGCGCCATTCGGTCACGACCGACCCTACCCCGGCAAACACGATCAAGCCGCCAGCCACGCCGCCGCCCATGGCAATCCAATCCTGCTGCACCCAAGCGGTATGCACCCACTGCACGCCCTGTGCCACCACGCTGACGCCGAACAACGCCAACCCGGCAGTAACCATTTTGCGCCACAGGCTGCGTTTGGGTTTCAAGGCGGCATTGATAATGCCTTCGGCGCGCCCTTCTTCCTCTTCTTGTTCCAACTCAGGCGCGGCCGGGAAAAAACGCTCCGCCTGCTGTTCATCAAAGGCGACGTTGGCGCGCAATATCGGTTCTTGCGGCGGCTGCAACGGCTCTTCAAAATCGATACGCGGCTTTATCGGTTCGCTCATCGCAATTTATCTCCCAGTAAAAACTCCATCACCGCGTCCAGACGGATGTGCGGCAACGGGCTGTCTACGCTCATGGCGCGGGGACGAAACTCATCAAAGTGGAAACCCTGGTTTTGCCAGAAAGCCGGCCCCGGCAAACGCGCCGGTACTTCGCCGGGGAACACCGTCAACGGCGCGCCATCGACGAGGCGATTGCCCTTCAAGGCCGGGATTCGCTGCCCCTGGTGATCGACGATGCCGCTTTCGGTCGCCTGTACGGAGGCCAATCCCACGCAATCCATGCTGATGCCCTCAAACGCCGCGTTCTGCCACGCTTCCTGCACCAACTGCTGCAACAACGACACCAGATTGGCGTGCTGGTCGGCGGTAATGTGATCCGCCTTGGTGGCGGCAAACATCAGCTTGTCGATGGTCGGCGAGAACAAGCGACGGAACAGCGTGCGCTTACCGTAGTGGAAACTTTGCATCAATTGGGTCAGTGCCAGCCGCATATCGTTGAACGCCTGTGGACCGCTGTTGAGCGGTTGCAGACAGTCAACCAGCACAATTTGCCGATCGAAACGGACGAAATGTTCTTTATAGAAGTTTTTGACTATTGATTGGCAGTAGTAATTGAAACGCGCCCGCAGCATACCGATGTTGGTGTGCTTGTCAGCCTGCGCCAGCTTCGATTCGCCGAGGCTGTCGACATTGGGCCACGGGAAGAACTGCAGTGCCGGCGCGCCGGCCAGATCGCCCGGCAGCACGAAGCGGCCCGGCTGGATAAAGTGCAAGCCTTCGCTTTTGCAACGCAACAGATAATCGGTGTAGGCCTGAGCAATGGCCGCCAACTTGTTTTCGTCGGCCGGCGCGAGCGGATCGCAACCTTTGCACAGTTCTAGCCAGGGTTTGGCCCACTCGGCGCGATCGCCCTGCAACAGACCGGCCATCTGGCGCGACCAGGCCAGATAGTCCTGTTCCAGCATGGGCAAATCCAGCAACCATTCACCGGGATAATCGACGATTTCCAGATACAGCGTCGAGGTATCTTTAAAATGCCGCAGCAACGAGTCGTTGGAACGGTAGCGCAGCGCCAGGCGAATTTCGCTGACGCCGCGCGTCGGGGTCGGCCAGCTTGGCGGGGTGCCATAAAGCTGTGCCAACCCTTCATCATAGGTAAAACGCTGAATGCCAAGATCGCGCTGCGGAATGCGTTTCACGCCCAGAAGCCGCTCTTCGCGCACTGGCGAAAACAACGGCATGCGCGCACCGCTGTGAACGTGCAGCAACTGATTGACGAAGGCGGTGATAAAGGCGGTTTTGCCGCTGCGGCTAAGGCCGGTCACCGCCAGACGCAAATGGCGATCCATCCCGCGGTTGACCAGCGAGGTTAACTCATTTTGCAGTCGTTTCATTTTTCGTAGAGTGACTTCCTTTTGTTCTATAAAACATGGAGTTATATAAATTCGTTAATCTCGGCAGTCTATGAGCATTATTATAGTCATAAGCCAGATTATTTTATGTCATGGATAAGGTCTTTCGCGCCTGCACCGCTTGCCATGCATGTTATTCGTTGTGCGGTATATAGCCGAACGACCTAATATCGCACCTCATAAAAAACCAAGATAGCATTATCTTGCTGGGAATAATCTCAATATTGCACCTTTAGCCCGAAAAAATTTGGCGTCGAAGATGCTTTCTCTAACATTTAATACTACCCGGAGAACTCTATGAGTGCAATTAATTTAGAGCAAAACATAGCCGCAGCAAGCACTATGAATGCATTAAGAAACACCTTGCCAGAATATGATGGGCAACGTATTTTTTTAACGGAGTACTATGCGGGAAAAGGCAAAGGCGGTGGCGTATTTACAGGTTATCTGAACATTGCCAATGCAATTGATGACGGCGGATACTCCACTGTTATAGTTAATCAATCAACAGCAGTGTGGCGACGAAACGATTTAACGCAACTTTCTTTATATGATGGCGGTTGCGATCCTACCCTAAGTGATAACAGCTCATTTATTCAAAACATTTCACTGATACAAGGCGAACGCTCGGTAAAAATCCCAAGCGGTTACTGGAATATTGCAAAGCCGGTCATTTTTCCAGCTAACAGAGGGATCGCGCTCTACGGCGAAAACAGTTTTAACGGGCGTGCAGTGTTAACCTACTCTGGGCCAGATCTAACTGATATTTCAGATGTTAGTGGAGTTATTACCGTTTCTGCCAACGCAGGGGAAATGACGTATAGTGGGATCAACTTCAGAAACTTTCAAATACGTGGCAATAATAAAATCATTAGCGGATTAAGCATAAAATACGCTGGTTACGTACAGGTACAGAATGTAAGCATCCTCTATTGCAAAGGTGCAGGTCTCTATCTTGATAAAGTTCAGGATAGTTACTTTAAATTCCTTGAGGTCCAAGGCTGCGGCAGAACTTCCGGCGATTATAACAGTTATGCCGACATTACAGATTATGAGAAAATGCTACTGGCCCCCGTTCATTTAACCTCAACCATCAAGGACGATGATTGTAACATGTTGCGCTTTGAAGATTGCCAATGGGAAGCCAACCTGATCAGCCCGACTATTTACATTCATGGCGGCATTGGATTGTGGTTCACGAAATTGCATATGGAACATCGTAGCGGCCCATTGAAAACATTAATTGGAGAAAATACCAATGCCAGCCGATTATTACACATGAACTCTGGGGAAGTTTATCTTAATGAAATTCAGGCGTCGGAAGTAAATGATTTGGTTTACAGTACGGGGTATGGTGTTTTGTATGTAACCAATATTAACCGTGCGGGGAATATTACGCATGCTGCATCCGGGAAACGGTTCAATATTTTCATGAGCGGATGCTGGTTACAAGACATGAACTTTTCCTCCAGCGTAAAGGCCATGATCAGCAACAGTTGGTTAGCGAATCTGACGTGGAGCCACCCTTCTTATCCGAGTACTATTTCTGACACCTATTTCTCCGGCAACGTTGCCCTTACCGGAGATGGCGCAAATACCCGGATCGATCTGGCAGACTGTCAGTACGGCAGCGTAAGCTGTAACACCAGTAATCTGCGCTTCCTTGGCGGCCGCTGCCTGGGCGACTTTCGTTATGCCTCACTATCTGGCGCAGGTTCGGTCATCGATGTCGATGTCGAAGGCGCGACAACTATCAGTACTAGCTATGGCAGTTCATATCAACCAGGAAAAAGCAGCTATAGCGTGGCGCGTGTCGCCGATGTTCCCAAAGAGCTAGGGAGTGTAATGCGCCCTATCGGCTCCGAATGGTTCAATACAGCGGTAACCGGGGACCAGGAAGGCGCGATTTACAGTTGGGTGAAAACCGCTGCCGGCTGGCGGCCTAACAGTCGCATCAGCCGCTTTGGTACCAATTTATCGTCAATGACGTTTTCTCAGCTTCCTGCTGCGGTCTCCTGCAAAGGCACCGTTATTTTCTGTACCAATACTGCAGCCTCTCCCTCGGCTCAGGCCATTATCAGCGACGGCGCAGACTGGATCTATCTGGCAACACCGGGGACGAAAGTGACCGCCGCCCATTAAAGTTTATGCCACCCTATCTGGGTGGCATTTTTGCACCCGCTACGTAACGACCAAATACCTTGTTCAGGCCTTTGCGAAACAGGGGTTCCAACACCAGCGCCAGCACAAAGCGAATCGGTTTGCGGCCAACGGTCCGCAGCAGCCAGCCAGCCGCGCCGGCAGGGCCGTAATTCAGTAACGCCATGATGATCACTTTAGACAATGTCTTCAGCACCGTCCCTGCTCCTTGTTTGATTCCAGCGGATTTAACGGCCTTTGCGGCATAGGTTTTATTCATTTATCAATGCCCTCCGGCACGGTTGCTTGAAACAGGGTGATGGCAGGCGCAATGCCTGACCTGCGCCACACGCAGGTCATTGCACGCGAGGCAGGGCTACAGCTTGCGGAAACGGCTCTGTACGCCGAAGGTGTCCGACGTGACATAACGTTCAACCTGACGCAATTGCTGTTCGCCGCTGCCCAACTCATACTCCAGTTGATCGAGCAATTGGCGCGGCGTCTTGTAGTTTTCGCCTTCGAAACGGCTGGCCGGCGCTTCATCCAGCACGAAAACCAGCGCGAAATAGGCCACCAGCGTGAAGAAAAACAGGCCGAAAATCATCGACAGCACCACTATTACGCGGATCAGACGCACCGGCACGTCGAAATAATGGGCCAGCCCGGCGCAGACCCCCTTCACCATGCCTTCCTCAGGTACGCGATAAAGTTTTTTACTGCCCAGAGTATTGCTCATCAAGACTGTCTCCAGTTCGGGTGTTCCGCATCGAGGATTTCTTCCAGCGCCTGAATGCGTTCACGCATGCGCTTGGCATCGTCGGCCAACTGCGCCAGACGCTGCATTTCCTGATGGCTCAGTTGAATGCCGCTTTGTTGCCGATTGCTGTAATGCAGCCAAAGCCAAATCGGTGCGACAAACAACACGAAGATTGTCAACGGAATGGCAAGTAGTAGAGCACTCATTTCTTTTCCTTCTTATTGCGTCTTTAATAGGCGGCCACCTCGCCGTGGCCGCTGTCGCCTTACTCAGTGCGGTTCATTTTGGCTTTCAGCGCCGCCAGTTGTTCGCTGATGGCATCGTCGGCTTTCAGTTCGGCAAACTCCTGGTCCAGAGACTTCTTTTTACCGATGATGACGCTTTCCGCTTCGGCTTCCATATGATCGATTCGGCGCTCAAACTGTTCGAAACGCGCCATCGCCTCATCCAGTTTGCCGCTGTCGAGCTGGCGGCGCACGTCGCGGGAAGAGGATGCTGCCTGATGGCGCAGCGTTAACGCCTGCTGGCGCGCACGGGTTTCGGTCAGCTTGTTTTCCAGCTCGCCGATTTCGCTTTTCATCCGGGCCAATGTCTCTTCCACGGTAGACACTTCGTGGGTCAGCGTGGAGATCAGGTCAGCCACCTTCTGTTTTTCGATCAGCGCCGCACGGGCCAGGTCTTCTTTATCTTTGCGCAGCGCCAGTTCGGCCTTGTCCTGCCAATCGTTGAGCTGATTTTCACCCTGCTCAATGCGGCGCAGCAGTTGCTTTTTCTCCGCCAGCGCACGCGCCGAGGTGGAACGAACTTCAACCAGCGTGTCTTCCATCTCCTGGATCATCAGGCGCACCAGTTTTTGCGGATCTTCCGCCTTATCCAGCAGCGTATTGATGTTGGCGTTCACGATGTCGGCAAAACGAGAAAAAATACCCATAATTCACTTCCTCTTGGTTCTGATGGCGTCTGAAGCGCCGCGTTAAATAATACAGCTTGCCCAAAGACTTAATCAAAACTCGTGCCAACTTTTATTTCATTGAATAATAAAGATTATTTATTTTTGACACTCCGTCAACTTGCTGTAGAGTGATTATTTTCACCAAACATTGGCGAATTTCATCATGAGCGAACAGTTAGAAAACCTGCTGGGCGAAGCGAACGCCTTTGTCGAAGTATTGGAGCAAGTCTCGCAACTGGCAAAGTTGAACAAGCCGGTGTTGGTGATCGGTGAACGCGGCACCGGCAAAGAGCTGATCGCCCACCGTCTGCACTACCTTTCCAACCGCTGGCAAGGGCCGTTTATCTCGCTTAACTGCGCGGCTTTGAATGAAAACTTGCTGGATTCCGAGCTGTTCGGCCATGAAGCGGGAGCCTTTACCGGCGCGCAGAAACGCCACCTGGGCCGCTTTGAACGCGCCGATGGTGGCACGCTGTTTCTGGACGAACTGGCTACTGCCCCCATGCTGGTGCAGGAAAAACTGCTGCGGGTGATTGAATACGGGCATCTGGAGCGCGTAGGCGGCAGCCAACCGCTGCAGGTTGATGTGCGGTTGGTGTGCGCCACCAACGATGACTTGCCTGCGCTGGCGGCAGCGGGGAAATTCCGCGCCGATCTGTTGGACCGGCTGGCGTTCGACGTCGTTCAACTGCCGCCGCTGCGCCAGCGGCAGCAAGACATCATGTTGCTGGCTGAACACTTTGCGATTCAGATGTGCCGCGAGCTGTCGCTGCAGCTGTTCCCCGGTTTTACTGAACGCGCCTGGGATACGCTGCTCGCCTATAGCTGGCCGGGCAACGTGCGGGAATTGAAAAACGTGGTGGAACGTTCCGTATACCGGCACGGCACCAGCGCCAACGCGCTCGATGAGATCGTTATCAATCCCTTTGCCCAACGGGAAAGCCCCTTCCCGCTGCCGGAGCGCGAAACGCGCAATGACCGACCGACGCTACCGCTGGATTTAAAAACCTGGCAGTTGGAACAGGAAAAATCGTTGATCGAAGCGGCGCTGCAACAAGGGAAATTTAACCAACGCAAGGCGGCGGACCTGCTGGGGCTGACCTATCATCAATTGCGGGGGATGCTGAAAAAACATGCTCTCCTGCAAAATGGAGCTGCGGAAGAAGACTAATGGGCAAAAAAAAAGCCAGCACCCGAGCTGGCTTAAAAAACACTGGAAGCAATGTGAGCAATGTCGTGCCTTTCACAACAGAGCCACTGAGCGTGGCCTTTCGTGAACGGCAAACAAATGATAATAGTTATCACTATCAACTGTAAAGCACTTTGTTGAGAATATTTCTCATCACCACACTGATGTTGTGTACTTACCACTCAGGGAAGGGATCGGCCATCCTCCGCCAATAGTCCACACCGGCCACCATTTCGTCATCGGTCAGTAAGCAGGCATCCAGCAAGCGGGTAATCTCCGCCTGTCGCAAATTCTGGCCGATAAACACCAGCTCCTGACGCATATCGCCAAACGGCTCCACCCATTTCGCCTGGATCTGCGCCCGAGTTTCTTCATCTTGTGGCCAGCTCTCCTGCGACAGCGCGCGCCAGAAGGTGCCCGCCAGTCCATAATGAGCGATGCCACCGGCCTGACTCCACTGCCCCGCTTGTCTCGGGCGCGTAGCCAGCCAGAAGAACCCCTTTGAACGCAACAACTTGCCGCCCCCCCAGTCGCCGTTGATCATCCGATAAAATTTATCCGGCGCAAACGGCCGCCGCGCCTGATAGACAAAGCTGCTGATGCCATAGTTTTCCGTCTCCGGAACATGTTCGCCTCGCAACTCCTTCAGCCAGCCCGGTGCCTGTTGGGCCTTTTCGAAGCTAAAACTGCCGGTGTTCAATACCGCCTCCAGCGGCAATTTACCGAGGGAGATGGGGATAATATTGGCATCCGGGTTAAGGCTCGTGAGCAGCGCCATCACTTCCCCCTGCTGTTCTGGCGTCAGCAAGTCGGTTTTACTCACCAGCATCACATCACAAAATTCGATTTGCTCGATAAGCAGGTCCGCCACGCTGCGTAGATCGTCCTCGCCCAGGCTTTGCCCGGCCTCCTGCAACGTTTGAGCCTGCTGGTATTGCTGCATAAAATTCACGCCATCCACCACCGTGACCAGCGTATCCAGCCGGGCGAACTGCGACAGGCTTTCACCCTGTTCGTCTTCAAAGGTGAAAGTTTCCGCCACCGGCAGTGGTTCTGAGATCCCACTGGATTCAATCAGCAGATAATCGAAGCGACCGGCCTGCGCCAGTTCGCGCACCGAGATCAACAGATCTTCGCGCAGCGTGCAGCAAATACAGCCATTGCTCATTTCCACCAGCTTTTCCTGTCGGCGATCGAGCTGGACCTGGTTTTCGATCAGTGCGGCATCAATGTTCACTTCGCTCATGTCATTAACGATCACCGCAACGCGCATGCCCTGACGGTTATTCAGAATATGGTTGAGCACCGTGGTTTTACCAGCGCCGAGAAAACCGGAAAGTACGGTAACGGGTAACGGATTCATCAGGTTCCTCACTTAAAACTCATTACGTAATGCCTGGTAGCCGCGAACCAGTTCGACGTTAGTGGCGGCCACTTCTTCAGAAAATTGCAGCGCGTGGCGATCGACCTGGCAATACAACGACAGATCGCTGTCGGCGCCGACGCGCTCGGTCGATGGGATATACAGGTTCTCCGGCAACGTGACGCCATCCACCACCGCGTTGTACCGCACCACGCAGCCGGAACGGATATGGCAGTTGAACAGCACGCTGTTGAACCCGATAAACACCCGATCCCCGATGCGGCACGGGCCGTGAACAATCGCGCGATGTGCGATGGAGCTGTAGCTGCCGATGGTGACCGCCGCGCCGCTTTTCGAGTGGATCACCACGCCGTCTTGAATATTCGAGTGAGAACCGATAACGATCGGCTCCATATCGCCGGCCGCATTCAGTTCATCGGCGCGGATCACCGCGTAGGGGCCGACGTAGACAAAATCTTCGACAATCACCCGACCACAAATAATGGCGGTAGGATCGATATAGGCCTTTGGCGATACCTGCGGCAGGTGGCCACTGGGGTTTTTACGCAGCATCGCCTTCCTCCCGCCAGTTCAGTTCGGCCACCGCATTGTGGGCGTGCAGGCTTTCCTGATGCTCCACCCGCAACGAAAATCCTCGCAGGCCGCATTGGCTGCGCAGCATCCGGTACAGACGGCGCGCGGCGTCCTCGCAAAACATCAGGTTTTGGCCATTAGCCAGGGCGAAGGCCTGCTCATCGCAACGCTTTACCAACGTTTGCGACGGCGTGCCCAGCGCATGCTCAATACGATCGATTAAATTGACCACCGGTAACGCCGGTTCACTGCCACCGAGCGTCAGCGTCACCCAGGCCCAACTGCGCTGGCTGTGCGGGGTCGCGGGCATTCCCTGCTCACCCAGCCAATCGATCACCTGCTGCCGATCGACCCTGTCCGGCTCCTGTTCAAAATCAAACTGAAACTGCTGTTGCGCCAGTTGACGGCTGAGCGCCGCCGAGCTGGGACAGGTGGAGGAATAGGGCACGCCGATCGTCAACGACAGCGTCATAACCCTGGCCAAGGTAGCGTCAATGCGCAGCGGATAGGCTTTCCAGCCGCGGTGCGGCGAGAGTAGCGCCGGACGTGACACCAGCAGTTCGCCGCGGATGCTCAGGCTGGCATGGTCGCTGTGTTCAGGCTGCGAAGCCAAAAAAGCATCCAGCGTTCGCCCGATGCGCTGCGGCGTCAGTTCGCCTTGCGTCAATTCATCCAACGCGAGATACAGCCGCGACATGTGTATTCCCCGCACACCCTGCCGACCGGCACGCAGATTGATCCCGGCATTAACCTTCGCCATCAGCGGTTTGCCCGCAAGCTCCAGCGGCAGCGCTATCTCTTGCATCCCGACCCAATCGAGCCCGACGTCACTCATCTCACCCCGCCAGGCCTGGGCATCCGGCAATGGCTGGCGGGGTGGAAGTGCAATCTTGTTCATACGTCCCCTTGCTGTTATTGATATCGTGCCTGGGGACGGTAACATGAAGTTGTTATGTTATAACATATCATTTTAAAGATTTTTTGCCTGTGGCGGCAAAATGTTCAATCAAGTCGCAGAAAACTCTGCCATTTTGCTCAATGGATTGGGCAGTTCGCCAGAGTGCGATACACTAACTCTATTGCTTATTAACCCATGAAGCGTCTATGCGTGGTTTACCCCTTTGGATACTGTCATTGTGCCTTACGAGTTCTGCCCTGGCCTCAACACCGCCCGCGCCTACCGCGGCTCCGCCGTTGCCGGACATCCGCCAGAGCGGCTTTGTCTATTGCGTCAGCGGCATACTGAACACCTTTAATCCGCAGATGGCCAGCAGCGGGCTGACGGTCGATACCTTGGCCGCACAGCTGTACGATCGCCTGCTGGATGTCGACCCTTATACCTACCGGCTGATCCCCGAACTGGCGCAAAGTTGGGAAGTGCTGGATAACGGCGCAACCTACCGCTTCCACCTGCGCAAGGACGTGCCGTTCCAGACCACCGCCTGGTTTACGCCAACCCGCAAATTGAATGCCGACGACGTGGTGTTCAGCTTTGAACGCATGTTTAACCAAAAGCATCCGTATCATGACGTCAACGGCGGCGAGTATCCGTACTTCGACAGTCTGCAGTTTGGCGACTCGGTGCAAAGCGTGAAGAAGCTCGACGACTACACCGTCGAGATCCGCCTGCAGGCGCCGGACGCCTCGTTTTTGTGGCATATCGCCACCCATTACGCCCCGGTGATGTCGGCAGAATATGCGGAAAACCTGACGCGTGAAGGCCATCAGGAAATGATCGATCGCGAGCCGGTCGGCACCGGGCCCTTCCTGTTGAATGAATATCGTTCGGGACAATATATCCGTCTGGCGCGCAATGACGTTTACTGGAAAGGCCAACCGCGCATGCCACAGGTGGTGATCGATCTGGGCGCCGGCGGCACCGGCCGGCTGTCGAAGTTGTTGACCGGTGAGTGCGACGTGCTCGCTTATCCCGCGGCCAGCCAGCTCTCGATTCTGCGCGACGATCCGCGCCTGCGCCTCACGCTGCGGCCGGGCATGAACATCGCCTATCTGGCCTTTAACACCCGCAAACCGCCACTGAACAATTTAAAAGTGCGTCAGGCCATTTCGCTGGCAATCAACAACCAGCGCCTGATGCAGTCGATTTACTACGGCACGGCGGAAACCGCCGCCTCCATTCTGCCGCGCGCGTCGTGGGCCTATGACAACGAAGCGCACGTTACCGAATTTGATCCTGCAAAATCGCGCGAAATGCTCAAGCAAGCGGGCATTGAATCGTTGAATCTGAAGCTGTGGGTACCCACCGCCTCGCAATCTTATAACCCCAGCCCGCTGAAGACCGCCGAACTGATCCAGGCCGATTTGGGTCAGGTTGGCATTAACGTCACTATCGTGCCGGTCGAGGGGCGCTTCCAGGAGGCGCGCCTGATGGAGATGAACCACGATCTCACACTCACCGGCTGGGCCACCGACAGTAACGACCCGGACAGTTTCTTCCGGCCGCTATTGAGTTGCGCGGCAATCCGCTCGCAAACCAACTATGCTCACTGGTGTGACCCGGGGTTTGACGAGGTGCTGCAAAATGCCCTGCTGTCACAGCAGTTGGCGCAGCGCATCGAAAACTACCAGAAGGCGCAAAAAATTCTTGAGCAGCAACTGCCGGTGTTGCCGCTGGCCTCCTCATTGCGCCTGCAGGCTTACCGCTACGACATCAAAGGACTGGTATTGAGCCCGTTCGGCAACGCGTCATTTGCCGGGGTGTACCGTGAATCCGCGGAGGGGCCGAAAAAGTGATTATCTTTACCTTGCGCCGTATCTTGTTGCTGTTGATCACGCTGTTCCTCCTGACTCTGGTCAGCTTTAGTCTGAGCTATTTCACGCCGCGCGCGCCGCTGTACGGCGCCGCCCTGCTGGATGCCTACCACTTTTACTTCGTCAGCCTGCTGCACTGGGACTTTGGCGTTTCCAGCATTAACGGTCAGGCGATCAGCGAGCAACTGCGCGAAGTGTTCCCCGCCACCATGGAACTGTGCCTCCTTGCTTTCACTCTGGCGTTGTTTATCGGCATTCCGCTGGGGATTATCGCCGGCGTGATGCGCGGAAAATGGCAAGACACCGCCATCAGCACCTTTGCCCTGATCGGATTTTCGATGCCGGTTTTCTGGTTGGCGTTGCTGTTAATGCTGTTTTTCTCGCTGCACCTTGGCTGGTTGCCGGTCTCCGGCCGTTTCGACCTGCTGTATCAGGTCAGGCCCATCACCGGTTTTGCGCTGATTGATGCCTGGCTGTCGGATTCGCCGTACCGTTCCGAGATGATCGGCAGCGCGTTGCGCCATATGATATTGCCGATTACCGCGCTGGCGGTGGCCCCTACCACCGAAGTGGTGCGCCTGATGCGGATCAGCACCGACGACGTGCTCAGCCAAAACTACATCAAAGCCGCCGCTACCCGGGGCTTGTCCCGCTTTACCATTATCCGTCGCCATGTGCTGCATAACGCGCTGCCGCCTATCGTTCCCAAGCTGGGGTTGCAGTTCTCCACCATGCTGACGCTGGCGATGATCACCGAAGTGGTCTTCAATTGGCCGGGCCTGGGGCGCTGGATGATTAACGCCATCCGCCAGCAGGATTATGCGGCAATCTCCGCCGGCGTGATGGTGGTCGGCACCTTGGTGATCGCCATTAACGTCCTGGCCGATATTTTGGGCGCAGCAACCAACCCACTGAAACATAAGGAATGGTATGCCCTTAGATAACGTATACCGCGAAAAGAAAATGCCCAGCCCGCTGCTTTACACCTGGCGGATTTTTTACGGCGATGCCCTGGCGATGATCGGCTTCTACGGCGTGATCGCGCTGCTGTTGCTGTGCGTATTCGGCAGCCTGCTGGCGCCTTATGCGCTCGATCAACAGTTCCTGGGCTATCAGTTGCTGCCGCCTTCCTGGTCGCGTTACGGCAACGTTTCCTTCTTTCTCGGCACTGACGATCTCGGCCGCGATATCCTGAGCCGTCTGTTGACCGGTACCGCCGCCACTTATGGTTCGGCGTTGTTGGTTACCGTCGCCGCCGCCTTTTTCGGCGTGATCCTCGGCGTGTTTGCCGGCGTGACCCACGGCCTGCGCTCGGCGGTGCTGAACCACATTCTCGACACCCTGCTCTCCATTCCCTCTTTGCTGCTGGCGATTGTGGTGGTGGCGTTCCTTGGGCCAAAGCTCGAGCACGCGATGCTGGCGGTCTGGCTGGCGTTGTTGCCGCGCATGGTGCGCACCATCTACAGCGCAGTGCACGACGAACTGGAAAAAGAGTATGTGGTGGCGGTGCGACTCGACGGTGCCTCGACGCCGCAAATCCTGTGGTATGCCGTGATGCCGAACATTGCGGCGGTGCTGGTGACCGAATTTACACGTGCATTGTCGATGGCGATCCTGGACATCGCCGCACTCGGTTTCCTCGACCTCGGCGCACAGTTGCCCTCTCCTGAATGGGGCGCCATGCTCGGCGATTCGCTGGAGCTGGTGTATGTCGCGCCCTGGACGGTAATGCTGCCCGGTGCGGCAATCCTGATCAGCGTGTTGCTGGTTAACCTGTTGGGCGACGGCATGCGCCGCGCAATCAACGCAGGAGTGGAATAATGCCGTTACTTGATATCCGCAACCTGACGATTGAATTTATGACCGCCGACGGGCCGGTCAAGGCGGTCGATCGCGTCAGCATGACGTTGACCGAAGGTGAAGTACGGGGTTTGGTGGGTGAATCGGGCTCGGGCAAAAGCCTGATCGCCAAAGCGATTTGCGGCGTAACCAAAGACAACTGGCGCGTCACCGCCGACCGTTTCCGCTTTGATGATATCGATCTGCTGCAATTGACGCCGCGCGAGCGACGCAAACTGGTCGGGCATAACGTCTCGATGATTTTCCAGGAACCGCAGTCGTGCCTGGACCCTTCGGAGAGCATCGGCCGCCAACTGGCGCAGGCGATCCCCGGTTGGACCTATAAGGGCCGCTGGTGGCAGCGTTTCAATTGGCGCAAACGTCGTGCCATTGAGTTGCTGCACCGCGTTGGCATCAAAGACCATGTCGACATCATGGGCAGCTTTCCCTACGAACTGACCGAAGGCGAATGCCAGAAAGTGATGATCGCCATCGCTCTGGCCAACCAGCCGCGCCTGCTGATTGCCGATGAACCGACCAACGCCATGGAGCCCACCACTCAGGCGCAAATTTTCCGCCTGTTGGCCCGGCTTAATCAAAACAACAACACCACCATTTTGTTGATCAGCCATGATTTGCAGATGATGAGCAAATGGGCCGATCGGGTGAATGTGCTGTACTGTGGCCAAACGGTGGAAAGCGCGCAGTGTGAAGATCTGTTGGCTGCCCCTCACCATCCGTACACGCAGGCGCTGATCCGCTCAATGCCGGATTTTGGTCGTTCATTGCCGCATAAAAGCCGGCTCAATACGCTGCCGGGCGCCATTCCATCGCTGGAACATCTGCCGATCGGTTGCCGGCTGGGGCCTCGCTGCCCCTACGCGCAGAAAAAGTGCATCGAGACGCCGCGCCTGCGCCCGGTGAAAAACCACTTATTCGCCTGCCACTTCCCGTTGAACATGGAGGAGCAATAACATGGAAACGCTGTTGGAAGTGCGCAACCTGACCAAAACCTACCGTTACCGCACCGGACTGTTCCGTCGCCAGCATGTTGAGGCGGTGAAATCGGTCAGCTTTACCCTGCGTGAACGGCAGACGCTGGCGATCATCGGTGAAAACGGTTCCGGCAAATCGACGCTGGCCAAAATGCTGTCCGGCATGGTTGAACCTTCATCCGGGGAACTGCTGATTGACGATCACCGGCTCGGCTACGGCGATTATCGCTATCGCAGCCAGCGTATCCGCATGATCTTTCAAGATCCGAGTACGTCGCTTAACCCGCGCCAGCGCATCGGCCAACTGCTTGACGCCCCGCTGCGGCTGAATACCGATCTGGAAGGCCCAGAGCGTGAACAGCGCATCTATCAGACGCTGCGCCAGGTGGGCATGCTGCCGGACCACGCCTATTATTATCCGCATATGCTGGCCTCCGGCCAGAAACAGCGTGTGGCGCTGGCCCGTGCGCTGATCCTGCAGCCCAAGGTCATCGTCGCCGATGAGGCGCTGGCTTCGCTGGATATGTCGATGCGTTCGCAGATCATCAACCTGATGCTGGAACTGCAGGAGAAACACGGCATCTCGTACATCTATGTGACTCAGCATCTGGGCATGATGAAGCACATCAGCGATCAGGTTATGGTGATGCACGAAGGGGAAATCGTTGAGCGTGGCAGCACCGCCGAAGTGCTGGCCGCGCCATTGCACGATCTGACCAAGCGCCTGATCGCCAGCCATTTCGGTGAAGCGCTGACCGCAGACGCCTGGCGGCGCGACGGCGGCCGATTCTGACGCTTGCAGAAAACCCGCTTTCGAGCGGGTTTTTTATTGCCGAACAGCCCGCCGCGCTTATCCAATAACCTCAAATACAAATTACAATTTTGTTATATATCATTATATTTTATTCCATTCAGTTATTGATTAGCACTTAACATTATTTTATCTCGCCTATCGAATCGGTGAGGATATCCCCTACGTTGAGCTTATTAAACGACAGGATATCGCACTGATGAACAGCCCCCGCAATCGCCGACTCGCGCAGTTTCTGCTCGCTTTAGCCGCAGGTTTCTCTGTTTATGATCACGCATTGTGTTGCGATGACCGCCGCTGATCCTGCCATTCCATGCCCGCCCAGGGTATGCACCTCTTTTGTCTTGCCGCCGCTGCCTGTCGCACCGGTGGCCGTTGCTCATGATTAAGGATTACCCCCTATGGAACTACTACGTCGACAACATAATGCCCAGTGGTATCACGAAACCCAAAGCAGCGTTCGCGGAGACCAGCCGCTTGAGCCGCAGGCGGCCACTATCCGCGACAGATTCTTGCTGGGGCTGGGCGCATTTGCCGACGAAGCGTTGAACACCGCACTGACCGCGCGCGCCGGGGTATTTAATGCCTCGCACGCCAGCTATCACGTGCTGTTCCCGGATCATGTGGCACTGACAAGAATGGTGACATTGTCACCTTACGATCGCCTTAGTACCGCGCTGACCGTGGCTCAGGTGACCGGCGTTCAATCCCTTTGTAGCCATTACGCTGCTCGCCTCGCCCCGCTGCACAGCCCCGACGCCTCACGTGAAAGCAACATCCGCCTCGCCCAAATCACGCAATACGCCCGGCAGCTCGCCAGCCAACCGACCCTGATTTGCAGCAAAGCGCTGCAACAGCTCAGCGATGTCGGATTAAGCCCGGCGGATATCGTGACCTTCTCGCAGATTATCGGTTTTGTCAGTTACCAGGCGCGCGTCGTCGCCGGCGTGGCGGCGCTGGCCGGGCGGCCAACGGGCGTGGTGCCCGGTTTCCCGAATATAGAGGATGCTGAAGGAGTGGAGTTCACCGAAGAGGAACTGGCGTGGCAATCACGATTACCGCCGATAACCCCGGAAGACGCTCGCGCTGAACAGCTCGACGTGCTCGACCAAAGCCACCCGGACGCTCGCAGCGAGCCTTATTATCTACTGTTGGCCCACGATGCCCCCGCGCTGCGCGAACGCAACGGCGTCTTTAACAGCATCAACGCTGACGGTTACGGGCTGTCGGCGCGGTTGAAAGCGCTGGCGACGCTGGCCGTTTCGCGCATTAACGGCAGCCGCTATTGCGCATCGACCGTGGCCCAGGATATTCAGGACGCCGCATTGGCAGACGCCCTCTTCACCGACATTAACCGCGGGCTGGAAAGCAGCGATAATCCCGTAGCCCAGGCGGTGATCCGCGTTGCCGCAGACCTGACCCGCACGCCGGAAAAGTTCACCCCGCGCAGCGTACAGCCGCTGTTTAACAGCGGGCTGAATCAGGCTCAAGCCCTGGACGTGATCCTCACCGGTGCCCTCTACGCCTGGGAGAACCGTTTACGTCAGACCCTCGGCGATACACAGACGATAGGCGAGAGCCAACCGGCATAATTACTGCTGCAGCAACCAATTGCCGGCAGCGTCAAAAAAGTGCTGAGCCAGCGGCGTTGCCCGCCCCGGCTCGGCAATCACGACTGCCGCATGACGCGACATGGCGGGAATGGCGACTGGCCGCCGCTGCAGGTCCGGCGTCATGGCCGGCAGCAGGTTACCTTGCGGAAACAGGCCGCAGCCCAGGCCAACAAAAATGCCTTCCAATAGTTGGAAAATAGACGTGGTTTCCATGCGCGCATGCAACGTCAACCCGGCTTCACGGAAGTGTTGATCGAGGTAACGACGGAAGTAACGTGTAGGTTCAGCCAGGCACAGCGGCAGCGCGGTGACCTCCGCCAAGGTCAAAGGTTTATCCCCCACCAAGTGCGGGAAGTGCTGCGGATGGAAGACCAGCTCGACGCCGGCGTCAGCCAAAGGCTGCGACTGAAAATGCAGCTCTTTCAGCGTCGCCAACTCAAAGAAACCGATGCCGATATCCACGGTATGCGCCGTCAAGGCTTCCAGCAACTGATCGGCGCTCAACACCGCGACCCGATAGTCCAACTGTGGGAAACGCTCGCTGACCGCTTTCAGCATTTGCGCCAGTGAAATGCTGCACTGCGGCACGGCACCGATACGCAGGGTGCCGTTAAAGCCGTGCTTGAGCGATTCCACCTCCAGTTTCAACCCCTGATAAACCGATACAATCTCGCGCGCCCATGCCAACACACGCTCGCCTTCCGCGGTAAAACCTCCGAAGTTATTACCGCGGTTGATCAACGAAACACCCAATTCTTTTTCCAGGTTTTTCAACCGCATGGATAACGTTGGCTGGCTAACGAAACTGGCTTCCGCCGCCCGGCCAAAGTGGCGCTCTCGTTCCAGATTACACAGGTAAATCAGTTGTTTAATATCCATAAGGCAGCTCGGGAAATAATGACTGTCCTTAGTATATCACTGCGGGAACTTTTGGGCGCTGTGCTCGATGGATCAGAGTTTCAGCTTCGCATAGTCCATCAGGCGCGAGAACATACCGCCGTTGTTTACTGGCTGCAGCACCACCAGCGGCAGAGTTTTCAACAGCTTGCCGTTATCGCTGATGCGGATCTCCCCAATCGGCTGCCCCTGTGCCAACGGGGCGTCAAGACGCGACGGGGTTATCACATACTGGGCTTTCAACTTGTCCGCCTCGCGCTTTGGCAGGCTGAGGTATTGATCCTGCTCACTGCCCACCGGCACAAGGTGGCGATCGCCATACCACACTTTTTCCTGCCCCAGCGTTTGCCCGGCGCTAAACAGATGCACGGTGGCGAAATCTCGCAGACCCCAGGTCAGCAGTTTACGGGCCTGATCTTCTCGCCCTTTGGCGCTTTTACCGCCCATCACGACGGCAATCAAACGCCGGTCGCCTTCGGTTGCGGAGGCAATAATGTTAAAACCGGCCGATGCGGTATGACCCGTTTTCAGGCCGTCCACCCGCAGGTTTTTATCCCACAGCAGCCCGTTGCGGTTCTGTTGGGTGATCCCGTTCCAGGACAGCGATTTTTCGCTGTACATATGATATTCCGCCGGTTCGCTCATGATGATGGCGCGTGAAATCACCGCCAAATCGCCGGCCGTAGTGAACTGGCCAGGTGCGTCCAGCCCGTGGACGGTTTCAAAATGCGTATTTTGCAGGCCAAGTTGAGTGCTTTTTTCATTCATCAATTTGACGAATGCGGCCTGGCTGCCCGCCACGTAGTCCGCCATCGCCACGCAAGCATCGTTGCCGGAGTCAATAATAATGCCGCGACTGAGATCGCGCACCGTGACCCTGTCACCGGGTTTCAGGAACATCAGCGAGGAGCCCTTGAACACCGGATTGCCCTGCGCCCAGGCGTCTTTGCCCACGGTCACTACGTCATCCAGGCGAATTTTGTGCTGATCGAGCGCATGATCAATCACCAATCCGGTCATCAGTTTGGTCAGGCTGGCCGGATTGCGTCGCTCGTCCGCATTGTTCTCCGCCAGTACCTGGCCGGTGGTGTAATCCATCAATACGTAAGAGGCCGCGTCTATCACCGGCGGTGTATTGAGAGGGAAACTGAGTGGCGCATCCGCCGCCTGTACTGCCAACGGCAGCAGAACTCCGGTTATCACAGACAATACTGAACGCTTCACTCACCCATCCTTAAATAAAATTCTAATATAATCCGCGAGATAGACTGCACTAAAGGCCCAGTCAGCGGAATCATTAGTCTTTTTCAGGGAATAACATAGTGCAACCATTTGTATGTCCGGCCGAGGACCGGGATAGCGAGCGATAAATCCGCTCTATGCCGCGATTACCTAATTCTATTAGACGCTCATGCCCTACCCACCTAAACTTGCGACATAAATACCTATAACGATTAAAGAATCGTTTACTTTTTAGCTACAACACATGCGAAAACAATCATGAAATTCAAACCGTCAATAAAGCCGTATACCGGCGCGGCAGGCGGCTGGGGTTCACTCGAAGCCACCACGCGCTACGTGCTCGACAGCAAACAGACGCTGAAAAACCTGCGCAATCTGATGCGCGTGAATAAGGTACGCGGCTTCGACTGTCCGGGCTGCGCCTGGGGCGACGACAATCACAGCACCTTCAGCTTCTGCGAAAACGGCGCCAAGGCGGTCAGTTGGGAAGCTACGCGCAATGCGGTTGAACCGGCATTTTTCGCCACCCACAGCGTCAGTACCCTGCAACAGCAAAGCGACTATTTCCTCGAGTATCAAGGCCGCATTACCCATCCGATGCGCTATAACGCCGAAACTGACCATTACCAGCCGATCAGTTGGCCGGACGCGCTGGCACTGATCGCCCGGCACATCCAACAGATGGATAATCCGAACCAGATCGAACTTTATACCTCCGGCCGCGCCAGCAACGAAGCCTCTTATCTGTATCAGCTGTTCGGTCGCATGCTCGGCACCAGCAATTTCCCCGACTGCTCGAACATGTGCCATGAGGCCAGCGGCGTCGGGCTGAAACAAAGCATCGGCGTGGGCAAAGGCACCATTCGCATGGATGACTTCGAAAAAGCCGACGCCATCTTTGTGTTCGGCCAAAATCCCGGCACCAACCATCCACGCATGCTGCACAGCCTGAAAAACGCCGCCGCTCGTGGCGCGCGCATCGTTAGCTTTAACACCCTGCGCGAACGCGGCCTGGAGCGCTTCGCCGATCCGCAAAACCCGATTCAGATGCTGACGCCAACATCGTCACCAATAAGTTCAGCTTATTTTCAGCCCAACCTCGGCGGGGATATGGCGGCGGTACGCGGCATGGTGAAAGCGCTGCTCGAGAGCCATCGCCGGCGTTTGGCGGCCGGTGAGCCTGGCCTGTTCGATTTGGCGTTCATTGAGCAGCACAGCGTCGGCGTGGAGCGCTACCTGGCGCAGGTGGATGCCACCTCCTGGGCCCACATCATCCAACAGTCTGGCCTCAGCGAAGCGCAACTGCGGCAGGCGGCGGCGATTTATCAGGGCGCCGAACGGGTGATTTGCACCTGGGCGATGGGCATCACGCAGCATAAGCATTCGGTGCCGACGGTGCGCGAGATAACCAACCTGCAACTGCTGTTCGGCCAGTTGGGCAAACCGGGCGCCGGCCTGTGCCCGGTGCGCGGCCACAGCAATGTACAGGGCAACCGCACCATGGGCATTGACGAAAAATCACCCAAGGCGCTGCTCGACAGCCTGGAAAAACATTTCAACTTCTCCCCACGACGCGAGCCGGGCCATAACACGGTAGAGGCCATCGAAGCGATGCTGCGCGGTGAAGTGAAGGTGCTGCTGGCGTTGGGCGGCAATCTGGCGGCCGCCGCACCGGATACCGAACGCACCGCCCGCGCCCTGCGCTGCTGCGATCTGACGGTACATATCAGCACCAAGCTCAATCGCAGCCATCTGGTCACCGGTAAAGACGCGCTGATCCTGCCGACGTTGGGGCGTACCGAGCAGGATCTGCAGGCCAGTGGCCCGCAGTACATCACGGTGGAGGATTCATTCAGCATGGTTCACGCCTCCGAAGGCGTCGGTAAACCGCTGGCGGATACCCAAAGGTCGGAAACCGCCATTGTCTGCGGTATCGCCGATGCGGTGCTGGGCAACAAGCCATTGGATTGGCTGGCGCTGGCAGATGACTATTCGTTGATCCGTGACCATATCGCCGCCACCGTTCCCGGCTTCGAGGATTTCAACCGTCGCTGCGATCAACCCGGCGGTTTCTATCTGGGCAATGCCGCCGCCGAATTGCGTTTCGCCACGCCTAGCGGTAAAGCGGAATTCAGCGCAGCCCCGCTGCCAAAAAGCCTGCTCCCGGAGTTCGACGGCCAAAAAGCGCCGTTCACGCTGCAGACTCTGCGTTCACACGATCAATACAACACCACCATCTACGGATTGGATGACCGCTATCGCGGCGTGTATGGCCAGCGTGAAGTGCTGTTTATCCACCCGGAAGACCTGGCGGCGTTGGACATGCAGGACGGTGAGTTTGTGGAGATCGAAACCCTGTGGAATGACGGCGTCATTCGCAAGGTGAGCGGTTTCAAACTGGTGAGCTACGATATTCCGCGCGGCAACCTGGCGGCCTACTATCCGGAAACCAACCCGCTGGTGCCACTGGCCAGCTTTGGCGACGGTACCGGCACGCCGACCTCCAAATCCATTCCGGTGACGATCCGCCGCTGTGCGGCGCAACCGACGCGGCGTATCGCCTGACCTGATGCGCCCGGTTTACGCCGGGCGCATGACGCTCTGCGGCCACCTTGCGCACGGCGGTTTTCCTTCCCGCCTTTTGATCGCCGGATATTCAGTAAAATCGCGTGCCAACGCAGGAAAACCGTGACGTTAGGCTTGCCCGCAGCGGGTGATTCGCGTAAAACTGTCTGCCGCAAATCTTGCCACTCACAACCCATTCACTGGACGATATGTTTCAAGATAACCCGCTGCTGGCGCAGCTTAAACAGCAACTTCACTCTCAGACCCCGCGCGTTGAAGGCGTAGTAAAAGGGACTGAGAAAGGCTTTGGCTTTCTTGAGGTCGACGGTCAAAAGAGCTATTTCATCCCACCGCCGTACATGAAGAAAGTCATGCATGGGGATCGCGTGATCGCCACCCTGCACACCGAGAAAGAACGCGAAATCGCCGAGCCGGAAACCCTGGTCGAGCCATTCCTGTCGCGCTTTGTCGGCCGCGTGCAGAAGCGTGATGACCGCCTGTCCATCGTGCCCGACCATCCGTTGCTGAAAGACGCGATTCAGTGTCGCCCGGTGCGTGAACTGACCCATAACTTCCAGGCCGGTGACTGGGCGGTAGCGGAAATGCGCCGCCACCCGTTGAAAGGCGATCGCGGCTTCAACGCCGATCTGACCCACTTCATCACCGACGGCGAAGATCATCTGGCTCCTTGGTGGGTCACGCTGGCTCGCCATAATCTGGAAAAAGAAGCGCCTGAGATGGTGGCTATCAGCGAGCCGGACGCCGCGCTGCCGCGTGAAGATCTGACCGCGCTGAATTTTGTCACCATTGACAGCGCCAGCACCGAGGATATGGACGATGCGTTGTTCGTTCAGGACAACGGCGACGGCTCGCTGCAACTGACCATCGCCATTGCCGATCCTACCGCTTACGTAGCGCAAGGCAGCCCGTTGGATGATATCGCCCGCAAGCGCGCCTTCACTAACTACCTGCCGGGCTTCAACATTCCGATGTTGCCGCGCGATCTGTCTGATAACCTGTGCTCGCTGCGCCCGAACGAACGCCGTCCGGTACTGGCTTGCCGCGTCACCATAGGTACCGATGGCGCGTTGGCTGACGACATTCGTTTCTTCGCCGCCGAGATCGAGTCGAAAGCCAAACTGGTTTATGACGAAGTCTCCGACTGGCTGGAGGGCATTGCCGGCTGGCAGCCGCCAAGCGACGAGATTGCACAGCAAATCACCCTGTTGAAACGCGTCTGCGATGCCCGCAACGCCTGGCGCCATCAGCATGCGCTGGTGTTCAAGGATCGCCCTGATTACCGCTTTGTACTGGGCGAAAAAGGCGAAGTGCTGGATATCATCACCGAACAACGCCGCAGCGCCAACCGTATCGTTGAAGAGTGCATGATTGCCTCCAACGTGTGCGCCGCCATCGTTCTGCGCGATCGCCTGGGCTTCGGGATTTACAACGTGCATACCGGTTTCGATCCGGCGCTGGTGGAACAGGCGGTGACCGTGCTGCAAGCCAACGGTGTGGAAGCCGATGCCGAGAAACTGCTGACGCTGGACGGGTTCTGCGAACTGCGCCGTCATCTGGACTCGCAACCTACCCAGTTCCTCGACAGCCGTATCCGCCGTTCCCAGACTTATGCCGAGATCAGCACCACGCCAGGCCCGCATTTCGGCCTGGGGCTGGAAGCCTATGCCACCTGGACCTCGCCGATCCGTAAATACGGCGATATGGTCAATCACCGTCTGCTGAAAGCCATCATCGCCGAACAGCCTGCCGAAAAACCGCAGGACGACGTGACGGTCCAATTGGCGGAACGCCGTCGTCTTAACCGTATGGCGGAGCGTGACGTCGGTGACTGGTTGTATGCACGCTACCTGCAAGACAAAGCCGGCACCGATGAACGCTTCAATGCGGAAATCATCGACGTGACCCGAGGCGGTCTGCGCGTGCGCCTGCTGGACAATGGTGCGGTCGCCTTTATCCCTGCACCGTTTATTCACTCGGTGCGTGATGAAATGGTCTGCAGCCAGGATACCGGCACGGTGCAAGTGAAAGGCGAAGTCGTCTATCGTCAAAGCGATACTCTGCAGGTCAACATCGCCGAAGTGCGTATGGAAACCCGCAGCGTGATCGCCAAACCGGCGGCATAATCTTGCGCGAGTAGCCCAGCATCATGTAAACACCGGCAGGGAAACCTCCGGTGTTTTTTTTCGTCGGTCGACAGGCCATACCGGTGAAAAGATCCGGATGATGCGAGGCTTCGTTATCGCCCTCTTACGTCCCTTGCAGCTCTCCGCAACAGCGACATCACATTGTTTTTACGCTATTACTCAACCAGCATCACATTTCTCATCCGACCTGCTACTTTTCGCGCGCAAAACTCCTATTTTTAATCTGTATTCATTCTCCATAAGAACATCTCTTTCTTTATCTCTGCACACCAAGGAGTTGTTGATCATGAAAAACGTCAAGTCCGGGATCATCTGGCTGGTGGTGGCGTTAGTCGGTGCATTTGCCTTCGCCATGCTGGCGCTCAGCCGCGGAGAGCATGTTAACGCGGTCTGGCTGGTGGTAGCTGCCGTCGCCTGTTACAGCATCGCTTACCGTTTCTATAGCCTGTTCATCGCCAAGAAAGTGTTTGAGCTTGACGACCGCCGTATGACGCCGGCGGAACGTCGTAACGATGGCCTGGACTATGTCCCGACCAACAAGTGGGTGCTGTTTGGTCACCACTTTGCCGCCATCGCCGGCGCCGGGCCACTGGTGGGGCCGATTCTGGCCGCGCAGATGGGCTTTTTACCGGGCACCATCTGGATCCTGGTCGGCGTAATGCTGGCCGGGGCGGTGCAAGACTTCCTGATCCTGTTCATCTCTACCCGCCGCGACGGCCGCTCGCTGGGTGAAATGGCCAAACAGGAACTCGGCGCCTTCGCTGGGGTGATCACCATGCTTGGTGCTCTGGGCGTAATGATCATCATTTTGTCTGCACTGGCTCTGGTGGTGGTAAAGGCGCTGGCCGACAGCCCGTGGGGGCTGTTCACCATCGCCGCCACCATTCCTATCGCGCTGTTTATGGGCGTGTATATGCGTTTTATCCGGCCGGGGAAAATCGCCGAAATCTCGGTGGTCGGCTTCGTGCTGATGCTGCTGGCGATCATTTACGGCGGCAATGTGGCGCAACACCCTTACTGGGGCCCCTTCTTTACGCTGCATGGCACCACGCTGACCTGGGTGCTGGTGATCTACGGTTTCGTCGCTTCGGTGCTGCCGGTATGGCTGTTGTTGGCGCCCCGTGACTACCTTTCCACCTTTATGAAGATTGGCGTCATTATCGGGCTGGCGATAGGCATCGTCTTTGCCATGCCGGAAATGAAAATGCCTGCGGTATCGCGGTTTATCGACGGCAGCGGCCCGGTATTCGCCGGTTCACTGTTCCCGTTCCTGTTTATCACCATCGCCTGCGGCTCGATTTCCGGCTTCCATGCGCTGGTGTCCAGCGGCACCACGCCGAAACTGGTGGAACGTGAAAGCCACATCCGTTTTATCGGCTATGGTGCCATGCTGATGGAGTCCTTCGTGGCCATCATGGCGCTGATTTGCGCTTCGGTGATCGACCCCGGCGTTTACTTCGCCATGAACTCTCCGGCGGCGCTGATTGGCACCACGGTGGAAAATGCCTCGCAGGTCATCAACAGCTGGGGCTTTATCATCACGCCGGAAACCCTGACGATGATCGCCAAAGACGTGGGTGAGCATTCGATCCTATCGCGCGCTGGCGGCGCACCGACCTTTGCTGTGGGGATGGCGCACATCATCACCGAAGTGTTTAACAGCCGCGCGATGATGGCGTTCTGGTATCACTTCGCCATTTTGTTTGAGGCGCTGTTCATTCTGACCGCCGTCGATGCCGGCACCCGCGCCTGCCGCTTTATGGTGCAGGATCTGGTTGGCGTGGCGATCCCGCGGCTGGCCAACACCCGCTCATGGTTCGGTAATCTGGCAGGGACGACGGTGGCCGTCGCCGGTTGGGGTTTCTTTGTTTATCAAGGCGTGGTCGATCCGCTCGGCGGCATCAACACCCTGTGGCCGCTGTTCGGCATCGGCAACCAGATGCTGGCCTCAATGGCGTTGATCCTCGGTACCGTGGTGCTGTTTAAAATGAAAAAACAGCGCTACGCCTGGGTGACCATTCTGCCAACCGTCTGGTTGTTCATTACCTCGATGACCGCCGGCTGGCAAAAAATCTTCCACGAGAAACCCAGCATCGGCTTCCTGGCGCAGGCGAAGAAATTCTCCACCGGCATTGAGCAAGGCACACTGATTGCCCCGGCCAAATCGCTGAAAGATATGGAAACCATTGTCTTCAGCAACCAGATTAACGCGGCTTTGTGTGCGTTCTTTATGCTGGTGGCGGTAACCATGCTGGTTTCTGCGTTCTTTGTGATCCGCCGGGCGCTGAACGCCAGCCGACCTACGGCAAATGAGTCGCCAGTCGTCTTGCGTGAAGAAACTAGTTAAGCAGGTTGGTGCCGAATGCTCCCTGCCAATCCTGTTCGAACTGTTCGACAGCCGCCTGTACCGCCGGAGCGGCAAGGAACTGTTCGGCCACATCGACAGGCAAGGTAATGGCCTGGCAACCCGCCAGCAGGCACGCCAGTGCCTGCCGCGGGGTCTTGAAACTGGCGGCCAGCACCCGGGAGGCCGGTGCATGCAACGTCAGCAATTGCTGCAGTTCATGCACCATTTCGATGCCGTCACCGCCCTGCGCGTCCAGCCGGTTAACGTAGGGGGCTACGTATTCCGCGCCGGCCAGCGCCGCCAACAACCCCTGGCCGGCACCGTAGACTGCGGTGCCCAGCGTTGGGATCGACATCGATTTCAGTTTTTTAATCGCCGCCAACCCTTCTGCGGTCGCCGGGATCTTGACCACCAACCCAGGCACTCGCTGATGAAGCAGCGCCGCCTCCGCCACCATGCGCTCGGCGTCATTGGCCATCACTTGGGCAAACAGCTTGCCGGTCCCGCCCAGGGCATCACGCAGCGCCGGCAGCACCTCCCAAATGGGTTTCCCCTCTTTGGCGACAATGCTCGGATTGGTAGTGACGCCGTGCAGCGGCAGAATGCGTGCCAGGCGTTTTACAGCATTCACATCAGCGGTATCGAGATAAAGCTCCATTACGAACTCCTGAATCTTCTGTGGGCGAATTCAAACTCTCATCATAGTAGGACAAAAGAACTTATGATTTTTGATCGCAATCAAATCAATTTTCATTCAAAACACCTTTAATATGAAAAATGGCGTAGTTGAATGACGGGTCACTTGCGTTCCCCACTCTGCAGCGCTATTCAATCCCTGCCGATCCGAGCATTCGCAGCGTAGTCTGCTCGCATCGCTGGATATTCCGCTTTCTTTACCGCATCATCTTCTGACGCGCAGGATGGTATTATTGCGCGAACAGAACATACTATTTAAACAATAAATATTAGCGGTCGCACATTGGTAGCCGCACATCAGGTCGATATGAATTCAAGACAACAAACAATTCTGCAGTTGGTGAACGAACGCCGAAGGATCAGCGTCAGCGATCTGTCGCGCACCACAGGTGTTTCAGAGGTCACTATCCGTCAGGATTTGAACCTTCTGGAGAAGCGCAGCTATCTGAAACGGGTGCATGGCTCTGCGTTGGCGCTGGAAAGCGACGACGTCGATGCCCGCATGATGTCCAATTTTTCTCTCAAGCAGAAGCTGGCGCGATTTGCCGCTGCGCAGGTTAACGACGGCGAAACCATCTTTATAGAAAGTGGCAGCACCAACGCCCTGTTGGCGCGCTATATCGCCGAGCGCAAAACCATCACGCTGATCACCGTCAGCCATTATATCGCCAACCTGCTAAAAGAGAGCGATTGCGAGGTAATAGTGCTGGGCGGCATGTATCAGAAAAAGAGCGAGACCGTGGTCGGGCCGCTGACGCGCATGTGCATTCAGCAAGTGCATTTCAGCAAGGCGTTCATCGGCATTGACGGCTACCATGCGGAAACCGGCTTTACCGGCCGCGATATGATGCGTGCCGACGTGGTCAACGCCGTGCTGGCGAAGGGCGTGGAAAATATCGTGCTGACAGACTCGTCTAAATTTGGTCAGATCCAACCCAATCCTTTGGCATTGCATGGCAAGGTTGATCGGGTGATCACCGATTCACGCCTGGAATTGGAGTATCAACATCAGTTGAAACGCCAGGGAATACGGCTGGACAGGGTCGGCGATTAATCGCCTCGAGGAACGGCGGGCATGACTTGCCCGCCTGATGATCACTGTCCGTAATAAGCGTTTTTACCGTGCTTGCGCAGGTAGTGCTTATCCAGCAGCGTTTGCTGCATGTTCGCCAGCCCTGGCGTCAACTGGCGTGAAAAAATCCCCATATAGGCAATCTCCTCCAGCACGACGGCATTGTGCACCGCGTTCTCCGCGTCTTTGCCCCAGGTAAACGGCCCGTGCGAATGTACCAGTACCGCCGGCATGCTGGCCGGATCCAATCGCCTTTCGCGGAAGGTTTCGACGATCACCCTGCCGGTCTCCCATTCATAACGCCCGGCGATTTCCTCATCCCGCATTGTTCGCGTACAAGGAATGTCGCCGTAGAAGTAATCGGCATGAGTCGTGCCCCAGGCGGGAATATCCTGGCCGGCCTGCGCCCAGATGGTGGCATGTCGCGAATGGGTGTGCACGATGCCGCCGACCGCGTTGAACTCGAGATACAATGCCCGGTGGGTATCACTGTCTGAAGAGGGTTTTTTATTGCCCTCCACCACCTTGCCGCTTTCGAGTTCCACCACAACCATGTCGTCGCGGGTCATCACCCCATACTCCACCCCCGAAGGTTTGATCACCATCAGCCCTGCCTGGCGGTCAACGGCACTGACGTTGCCCCAGGTGAAGGTCACCAGATGATGGCGTGGCAATGCCAGATTAGCGTCCAATACCTGCTGTTTGAGATCGTTGAGCATTTGTCTTTCCCGGTTAAGCCTGTCTGCGAATATTGTCGGTAGGCCGGCGACGGGGCGGTATGGCATAAATCGCTAAAGACCGCGTAGGCTTCTGCTGGATGCGGAGTTCTGTGGGGTTAGCGGCGAATCGCTCATATCAACGAAGGAGAGGCATCTGGAATTTCGGACTATTTACCTGTTTATTGACCAACGGAAGCTTATAGTGAATTTGGGCAGAGAGACCGCTTTCAACTTTTTATTGTTCTGCCCTTAACAAATAATGCCAATTTTTATATCGATACTGTATGGGAGCCGATAGCAGGCCGAATTTATGGTTCACGCCTATACTTAAAGGGCACTTCCATATAGCCAATGCTAAGGAGAAGTCATTATGATGATTATCAATAAACGTTTCGCCACCGCCGCTCTGGCACTGACTCTGGCCTTTTCACTCAGCGCTTGTTCCAACATGTCCAAACGCGACCGTAACACCGCAATTGGTGCCGGCGCAGGGGCCGTAGGCGGCGCAGTGCTGACCGATGGCAGCGCATTGGGTACGCTTGGTGGGGCCGCCGTTGGGGGTATCATTGGTCATCAGGTAGGTAAATAACCTGCCCGGCCACTTTATATACCTCTGCCGACAGGCTGGCAAAAGCGTTTTCGCTTTGACGTATTAAGCATAATAAAGATTATTTCAGGTCTGTTTTACCTTCAAGCCATGGCATTTTCGCCATCGACGGGCTCCGGTCCGACAGCTCGACCTAAGCCATGCCGCAGCTATTGCACCGCGGCATGGCACTCCGCCTGCGGCAGTTAACCGCCCGCCAGCTTGACCTTCATTCCTTTGGCTTCCAGCAACTGCTTAAGCAGATCGCGCTTATCGCCCTGGATCTCGATCACCGCGTCTTTGACCGAACCGCCACAGCCACATTTCTTCTTCAGCTCTGCCGCCAACTTTTCCAGCGCCGCATCGTCCAAATCAATTCCGGTGATCAGGCAAACGCCTTTCCCCTTGCGTCCGCTGGTCTGGCGCTGAATGCGTACGATGCCGTCACCCTTGGTTCGCTGCGGTTTGGCCTCTTCTTGCTTGATACGCCCACTGTCAGTGGAATAAACCAGCCGGCTATTGTCGTCATTCATCTCGAGCCCCCTCAGGCCAGGGAAGCGCGAATAGCGCTCAGCGTAGCGGCAGGATCGGCAGATTGGGTGATCGGACGCCCAATCACCATATAATCTACCCCGGCGGCCTGCGCCTGCACCGGCGTCATAATGCGGCGCTGATCGCCGGCTGCGCTGCCCTCTGGACGAATGCCTGGCGTGACCAGTTGGAACTGACGCCCGCAGGCCGCTTTCAACCGTTCAGCTTCATGCGCCGAACAGACAACGCCGTCCAGCCCGCAATCACGGGTCAAACGCGCCAGCCGCTCAGCCTGTTCAGCCGGGGAAATGTTGATGCCGATAGCTTGCAGATCCTCAGCCTCCATACTGGTAAGAACGGTAACGGCGATCAACAGCGGTGCCTCTGCGCCATAAGGCAGCAACGCTTCTTTAGCCGCGGTCATCATGCGTGCGCCGCCGCTGGCGTGGACGTTAACCATCCATACGCCCAGTTCGGCCGCTGCCGCTACCGCATGGGCCGTGGTATTGGGGATATCGTGGAATTTTAAATCCAGGAATACGTCGAAGCCACGAGCGTGCAAATCACGCACCAATTGCGGCCCAAACAGGGTGAACATTTCTTTGCCCACTTTTAACCGGCAGTCCTGTGGATTAATGCGATCGACAAACGCCAATGCGGCGCCAATATCTGCGTAATCCAACGCAACGATGATTGGAGATGATCTTAAGTCATTGTTATTGATGTTATTTTCAGACTTCATTTCTTCTACCTTCTTTAAAATGGACATAACCAGGTAACAACCCACCAAACTGACCGCCGCATTCTACATGCCGGCCGGCAGAAATCCCAGCCGCAGCGCACCCTGCCGTTAAGTAATGTTAATCCATCGTTCGTCATCAAGCGTCAATAAAGCCTCAAAACCAATAGCGCAGGCTGCGTAAAGCGCCGTAAAGATGCGTAAATTATCAATCAGATATTTTGAACAAGATACTCAGCATTATCAGATTTTAAATCCTCATGGATGCTTTATTATTCAACTCATCGGAAGCGAACTGCTTCCAACCTAAAAAAACTAACTGGAGTCACCCATGAAAACCATCAAATATTTTGCAGCTGCTGCCGCCATCGCCCTGACCTCTTTCGCTACCTTCGCCGCTGAGCCGGTTAATTTGCAGCAGGCTAACGACCTGGCCCCTGCCGGCGTAGTCTCCGCAGGCCACGCGACGACCCTGAGCGGTCTGGAAGCCAAACTGGCGGCGAAAGCAGAAGCCCAGGGCGCCAGCAGCTACCGTATTATCTCCGCCGGTGGTAACAACTTGCTGAGCGGTACTGCCATCATTTACAAGTAATTCTCTTCGCTATAGGGCCCGGCACGCCGGGCTCTGCCTATTTTCCCGCCATTACGTTCATTATTCCCGCGCTCAATGTTACATAAATATTAAATTTTTATTACACCCTAGACTCTTACTCATTACTGGCTTAGCTTGAAGGTATCTTCCCGCAGAAAGGCTTCAAAATGAGCGAGATATCTACACTAACCATCAAAATCCCTCTGGAACTCAAAGAGAAAATTCGTGCTATTGCCGCTGATAACCAACTCTCTCTGAGTGCTGAGGTGTGTCAACGCCTTGAAAGCAGCTTCGAAGCGCCGGTTAAAGCGGAAAAAACCGCTAAAAAATCGGATGAGCTGCACCACGGCGAAATCGATAATCAGGGGATTGAAGAAGAAATCGAACAGCCTCTGAATCAAAAAGAATTGAAAAAGCTGCGTCAGTTGCTGAAAGGCGGCGTGAAAGCAGGCAAGAAAAAGTAATTCCGTCTACTACGAAAAACGGGGCGTTCATCGCCCCGTTTTTTATTGCCCATCCAGCCCTCGAATCGGCTTAACCGATGCCCAGGCCCGACATGACGGGCAATGCCAATAAAGTGAATGCGCGGTAAAACCGCATTTATGGCAACGATAGCGCGGCTTGGTGCGGATTTGCTCACCCACCATATCCCGCAGCAGCAGCAGGCTCTCTTTTGCGCGCCCATCTTCGGCGTCCGCCAGGTGGTAATCCATCAGGCGGTAAAACACGCGCATGGTCGGATGACGCTGTAACTGACGGTTGATATACACCTGAACTACGTCGCGCCCTTCATGCTGTTCGATGATCTCCGCCAGCATCAGTTCGGCGGTCGCGCCCGTATTTTCCTCAACGCAACGTTTGAGGAACTCCGCCCAATCCTGCTGGTTTTCCAAATGCTGATAACATTCATGCAGCATAGGCAGCGTTTCGCTTACCAGCTCTTTATCCTGATTCAGCACCCGTTGCAGAGACTCGACCGCTTTGGCGTATTCAGCCTGCGCCATGTAAATGCGGCCGACCATAATCGACACACGGGCGCACTGTTTATCCGCCGAGGCCGCACGTTTCAGCAGGCTCATCGCCTTATCGAGATCGTCACTGCCCATTGCCTGGAGCGCCAGCTCACAGTAGAAATGCGCGATCTCGATACGTTGTTTGTCTTTACCCAGCTTGACCAGTTTTTCCGCCACATCGATCGCTTTCAGCCAGTCGCTGGTTGCCTGGTGGATAACCAGTAATTGCTGCAGCGCCGAGATACGGAAATCCTCTTCGCCGACCAACTGGCCGAACATGTCTTCCGCGCGATCGTACATGCCGGCGGCCATATAGTCGCGGCCCAGCTGTTGTACCGCCAGCAGGCGTTGTTCGAAAGTGAGAGAAGCGCTTTCCATCAGCGCCTGATGGATGCGTATTGCGCGGTCGACCTCGCCGCGCGAGCGGAACAGGTTACCCAGCGTCAGGTGGGCCTCAACGGTGGTGCTGTCCTCTTTCAACATATCGAGGAACAGATCGACCGCTTTATCCTGCTGATTGGAAAGCAGGAAGTTAACCCCGGCCACGTACTCACGCGACAGGCGGTTGGCTTCCTGTTGTTTATCCTGTTGAGCACTTCTGCGCCCCATGTACCAACCGTACGCGGCAGCCACGGGCAGCAACAGAAACAACAGCTCTAACATAGAAGATTATTCCTTGCTGACAACGGACTGAGCTGCCGGCTCAGCAGGTTGTTCAAGCTGCAGTTCCAGCCTCTTGACTTTGCGTTCGGCTCGCCCCAGCGCAATGCGGGTACGCAGATAAAACAGGCCGCAAATGACCCAGCCGAGAACAAAACCGGCGCCAAACAACGCAGCCAACAGGGTCGATATACGATAATCACCCTGCGCAACCAGGTAATTAAAACTCACAACCTGATCGTTATGCGCGCCCAACGTGACAGAAATCACGAAAACCACCAGAACCAACAAAAAAATCAGCAAATATTTCACATTCTTTCCCGCGATGCCGAGTTAATCGGATGAATTATACCCGATGTATTTCAAGTTGCCGCCTGGCGGCGACTTGAAAGACGAAAGGTATATGCCAATACGTGGCGTCCCTCCCATTAAGTTAGCATTTCCCATCGTGCCAGGGAAACCCTGCGGCACGATAAAACCAGATATCTGCCGGCATATTCGGCAGTAAATGGCGCTCCCGGGGAAATTAATGAGAAAGCTTCTCAAAATAATGAATTTATAAAGATATGGGGGCAATCATAGCAATTGCAATGATTGGCGAATGTAAGAGATTAATACGGCGCCTTTTCGGCGCCGCATCAAGTGACAATGTCACCTAATGTTTTCTTCCGGACGTTCTTTCCACCACTTCCTGTTGCTCCTGAGGAGGCAGCGTCAGCGGGCCAAACCAGCGCTGCGCCAGCCAGCAGGCAATCGTCACCAGCAGCCAACTGATCAATGTCGCCATCGCCAGGTCGCGCGGCCAGTGCATGCCCAGCAGCAAACGGCTGCCCATCACGCCGCTCGCCCACAGCATCAGCAATGCGACGGTTTTGTAATGACGGCGCGGCCACAACAGTCCCACTCCCAGCAATGCCCAGGTGGCGGCGAACAGGGTATGCCCTGAAGGAAAGGCAAAGCCGGTTTCAAACTGCCAGTGCTTGCGCAGCCAGACGGGCACCAGCGGCTGATCATGCAACTGTTCCGCCACCAGCGCGCTGCGCTCTTTGCGAGGCAGCGAGTAAAAGTATTTTTCGTCCACGCCGTGATTTTGCTCCAGCCAGACGACAAAAGGCCGTGGCTCCTGTACACGATCCTTGATCAGTGATTTAACGCCCTGGCCGATCAATACCGCGGCAGAGAGTAAAATGACCAGACCTATGGCTGCCTTGAGGCGAAAGCGCAGACACCAAAGAAACCAGGCGGAGAGAATGATGCTGGTGATGATTCCCCACGGCGAGGTCACGGTTTCGGTGATCCAATAAAGGCCTTTCAGCAAGGGGTCGTTACCGCCCGGCAGCCATTGCCAGCCGGATAACCACACGGCCAGCGGCATCAGCAACAGCACTATCGCCCCCGCTGCCGTACGTTTTGCTATCTCAAACATTCCAGGTTTCCTTTGTTTAAGCCAAAGGTCAGTGTAACAATCTTGCAATATCGATAACACTCGAAAAATTAAACAGATAACAAACCTGTCGCAATAATAATGAGCTGAAAACGCCGGATGCTGGTTTGCTGAGCACCTCAGGGCAAGAAGTTGTGGCAAAATAACCGATAATTAACGAAATAGAGATCGTCGTTGCGCGTTTTAATACTGGTCAGGTCACTGCGTCGGACGTAGGATGCGCAACAATGATTGAATCGGATGTGTTTGTGGAGAGCAACATGCAGCTTAAACGGGTGGCAGAGGCAAAACTGCCAACACCTTGGGGCGATTTCCTGATGGTAGGATTCGAAGAACTGGCTACCGGGCACGATCATCTGGCGCTGGTCTTCGGTGATATTACCGGCGCGACGCCGGTACTCTCACGCGTACATTCTGAATGTCTGACCGGCGATGCGTTATTCAGCCTGCGCTGCGACTGCGGTTTCCAGCTGGAAGCGGCGTTGGAGCATATCGCAGAAGAAGGCCGCGGCATCCTGCTCTATCACCGCCAGGAGGGTCGCAATATCGGGTTGCTGAACAAGATCCGCGCTTATGCCTTGCAGGACAAGGGCGCCGATACCGTAGAGGCCAACCATCAACTCGGCTTTGCCGCTGATGAACGTGATTTCACCCTGTGTGCGGACATGTTCAAATTGCTGGGCGTGGACGCGGTGCGTTTGTTGACCAACAACCCGAAAAAGGTTGAGATCCTGACCGAGGCGGGGATCAACATCACCGAGCGCGTGCCGTTGATCGTCGGCCGCAATCCAAAAAATGAACGCTACCTGGCGACCAAAGCCGCCAAAATGGGCCATTTGCTGGACCAGAAGTAATTTCCCTTCAAAAAATCAGGGCGCCATCAAAGGCGCCCTTTCTTATTACCCTACTCTTACAGCATTTTCCTGATCACATAGTGCAGAATGCCGTCGTTCTCGTAGTAGGTCAGCTCATTGCCGGTATCGATACGGCAGCGGGTATTGACCACGTCCTGACGACCATCCGCATAAGTGATATGCACCGGCACCGTCTGCCCCGGCTTCAGCGTTTGCAAGCCGCTTACGCTGATCTGCTCATCCCCGCTCAGCCCCAGTGTTTTGCGGTTGACGCCTGCCGGGAACTCCAGCGGCAGAATGCCCATACCGATCAGGTTCGAACGATGGATACGCTCGAAGGACTCGGCAATCACCACCCTCACGCCCAGCAGACGCGGCCCCTTCGCCGCCCAGTCACGGCTGGAGCCGGAGCCATACTCTTTCCCGGCAATGACCGCCAGCGGCACCTGCTCCTGCTGATACTGCATGGCGGCATCGTAGATCGACAGCTGATTTTGCGACGGAATATGACGGGTGTAGCCTCCTTCAACCCCCGGCACCATTTCGTTGCGGATACGGATATTGGCAAAGGTGCCGCGCATCATTACTTCGTGGTTACCACGACGCGAACCGTATGAGTTGAAGTCCTGCGCCGCGACACCGCGATCGCTCAGGTAGCGCCCCGCGGGGCTGTCACGCTTGATATTCCCCGCCGGGGAGATGTGGTCGGTGGTCACAGAATCCGCCAGAATGGCAAGAATGCGCGCATTCTTGATATCCTGCACCGGATCCGGTTTCACCTGCATGGTGCTGAAGAACGGAGGGTGGCGGATATAGGTGGAATCAGCCTGCCATTGATAGGTGGCCGATCCGGTTACCTGAATCGCCTGCCAATTGGCGTCGCCGTCAAACACCGCGCCATATTCCTTGTGGAACATTTCGGTGCGAACCTGCTCCACCGCCAGAGCAATGTCCTGGCTACTCGGCCAGATATCCTTCAGATAAACCGGCTTGCCGTCACGCCCGTCACCTAGCGGCTCTTTGGTCAGATCAATCTTCATGCTGCCTGCCAGCGCATAGGCCACCACCAGCGGCGGCGAGGCCAGCCAGTTGGTTTTCACCAGCGGGTGGATGCGTCCTTCAAAGTTGCGGTTACCCGACAGCACCGCGCCCACGGTAAGATCGCCCTCTTTGATCGCCTGCTCTATGGGCTCAGGCAATGGCCCTGAGTTGCCGATACAGGTGGTGCATCCATAACCCACCAGATTAAAACCCAGCTCTTCAAGGTATGGCGTCAGTTTGGCGCTGTCGAAATAATCGGTGACGACCTTGGAGCCTGGCGCCAGAGAAGTCTTCACCCAAGGCTTGGTCCGCAAGCCTTTGTTCACCGCATTCTTCGCCAACAGGCCGGCGGCCATCATCACGCTGGGGTTGGAGGTATTGGTGCATGAGGTGATCGCCGCGATCACGACCGCACCATTGTGCAGTTCGTGCTCCCGGCCACTGAGGGTAAAGAATTTGAATTCCGACTTGATCTTCTGGCTGGCGATGTCCAATTCGGTTGCAGCATTAAACGCCTTCGGCACATCCGGTAGCGCCACCCGATCCTGAGGGCGTTTCGGCCCGGCGAGGCTGGCTACCACCGTCGACATATCTAAAGCCAAGGTACTGGTAAATACCGGTTCGTCGCCCGGATGGCGCCACATGCCCTGCGCTTTGGCGTAGGTTTCCACCAGCGCAATTTGCTCATCGCTACGGCCGCTCAGTTTCATGTAGCCGAGTGTGACTTCATCCACCGGGAAGAAACCGCAGGTGGCACCAAACTCCGGTGACATATTGGCGATGGTAGCCCGATCGGCCAACGGCAAGCTGGCCAGCCCATCACCGTAGAATTCAACGAATTTTCCGACCACGCCGTGCTTGCGCAGCATTTGGGTCACCGTCAACACCAGGTCAGTAGCGGTGATGCCTTCGCTGAGTTTGCCCGTCAGCTTGAAACCCACCACATCTGGGATCAGCATGGATACAGGCTGGCCGAGCATCGCCGCTTCAGCCTCAATGCCGCCAACGCCCCAACCGAGAATGCCCAGGCCGTTAATCATGGTGGTATGAGAATCGGTGCCGACCAGGGTGTCCGGGTAGGCAACGTGCCTGCCGTTTTCGTCAGTGTGCCACACCGTCTGGCCGAGATATTCCAGATTAACCTGGTGACAGATGCCGGTGCCTGGCGGCACCACACGGAAGCGGTTGAAGGCTTTCTGCCCCCAACGCAGGAAAGTGTAGCGCTCGTGATTGCGCTCCATTTCGATACGCACGTTTTCTTCAAACGCATCGTCGTCACCGAACTCATCCACGGTGACCGAGTGGTCAATCACCAGATCAACCGGCGACAGCGGGTTAACCTGGTCAACATTGCCCCCCAACCGCTGCACCGCTTCGCGCATGGCGGCCAGATCCACCACCGCAGGCACGCCGGTAAAATCCTGCATCAAGACGCGCGCCGGGCGGTAGGCAATTTCGCGATCGGCATGGCCGGTTTGCAACCAATCGACGATGGCTTGCAGATCCTCAACCTGCACGGTGTCGCCATCCACATGACGCAGCAGGTTTTCCAACAGCACTTTCATTGATTTTGGCAGCCGGTCGATATCACCCAACTGTTTCGCCGCCAATGGCAGACTGTAGTAGTAATACTCGCTGTTCAACGCAACCAGCTTATCCAGACTCGTTTCTCTAAGATCGGACGACATAGCTCCTCCATTTCTTATTATGACTAAAACAGGGTAATCACTGAGGTCTTGTTTAAAGATACCACATAGAGAAATTAACGTTTTGATAACAACACGTTTTGATCAGAACGATAGGCAGAAGCAATCAAGTGAGCGAAGTGACGTTGGCTCAACAAGTTAATCGCCAATGTTTATTGAACCCTGACAGGGCCCGAACAAAGTGCCTCTCCTTTCCCCCGACGCTACTCTTCACAGGCAAAGTCATGCAGCAGGTACAACCATCTGGACCCCCTGCCTTGCATGTCAATTTTTCATTACATGGGAAGAAAAATATGGCCGAGACTAAAATCAATACGCTTGCAGATGTGGCTGCATTAAGGGCTACCGAACCAGAATCAGAAGGTCAGGTGATTTTGTTACGCGGCACTGCCGATCGCGTGCTTTTCTATGTTTATAAAGCAGGCGACAACACGGCTGATGACGGTACATTGACGGTAGTCACTCAGGCGGGCAAACGCTGGCGTTTGGTTCGAGACGGTAATACGCTCGAACTTGTCTGGTTTAAGACCGTCAATAACAGTTGGGACCAAGCAATGGAGACATTGCTCCACCATGCCTCGACGATCAATGGGAATGCAGCCAAAATTGTATTTCCGCGTGGAACAGTGAATTTTAAAAAACCTATAGTGCTGGATTACAGCAAAGATTGGTTTTTGGAAGGGCAAGGCGGCCACGGCGCTTCAGGTACCGTGCTCGACTTTAATATTCCGCGTAGCGCAGGCTATGGTGATTACGGTGCTATCCATTGCTGGGGCGAACCTTTTGGATTCCAACAGCTCACTCTGCGCAACCTGATGGTACAAGGGATTGGTACCAGCATCGTTGATCCCACCCAAGACGAAAAAGGTCGGGCATACTGCCACGGCGTCTATTGTCGTACCACTGCCACCATGTGGGAAGATGTCGCTATACAAAACTTCCGGGGTTCAGCGTTGTACCTCGACAATGCCTTCGATAACAACTTCAACCGGGTTTCCGTTTTTGCCTCTGGCCGTATGAAGGACGGTTACAGCTACACCAACCTTGACGATGTCGCCAACCCAGATGCTACCGCTTACCCACCCCTGTTAATCATGAGCACCCGCCCTGGCGATCAAAGTAATTTTAACCGCTTTTTTGATGGTTCTATCGAGCTGAACAACGTTACGCCGTTTGTTGAGGTCCGTGGCGGCATTCAAATGCACTTTACGCGAATGCACGCTGAACGCCCCGGTGGGGGTGACGCTGAAGGCCATTGGCCATTAGGGACCTTCATCAAAGTGGGGGGGGAGATTTGGCTAACCGAATGCGGCATTAGCAATTTCACGCGCGCCGTTTCTTACGGTCCATACGCCCAAATGGTGATCAATGGTTGTCACCGCCTTTCAGGGGATATTTATCCTTACGATACGACAACGATTGGCAACGGTCGTATCAAACTCGATAACACCCTCTGCAGCGGTTTGTATATATCAGGCAATATTCAGGGTGATTACCAGATCAGCAACAGCGTGCTGAATTACCTGAGGACAGTTGTGATATCGGGTTCAACTCTGGTTACCAACTGCAGGATCAACGGCGATGTGACGATCGCTGCAGCAGCAGGCACACCGCTCGGTTCCGCTGGCGGAGTCAAAATTAGCAATAGTCAGATTACCGGTAGCCTTATCGCGGGCACCACGGCACAGCGAGTTAGCGTTGCCGGCTGCCATATTTTCGGCGATCTGACGTTACCGGGCGCCAATTGCAGCGCAGTACATAACGTGGTGATCGGGAAAGAATCCATTGCGGCTACGGGAAATAACATCAGCATCGGCAAAACCTCTCCGGCCATTATTTATGTTGATAACAGCTATACCGAAATCAGCGGCACCATTCAAAAAGGAGCACTAATTCTGAAGCGTGAGGCGTTGGCCAACCAGTCACCAGGCTGGGTGTGTACATTCAGCGGTGCTCAGGGTTCTGGACTGAAAGTGGCGCCATTAGCCACTTTGGGGGCAGAGGTTTGACATTTCAGCAGCCTTGTTATTCACGGGATTGCCAGTATGAACTGGAGACTTTTTGACCAGTTATGGTATTACCAACTTACTGATTGCTGATACGCGGTAAAAAGCAAAACGGGAGGGGGAACCCTCCCGTTTCTCTAAGTGAAAGCGGGTATACGGCGTTTACTTAATCGGCAGCTTGATGTCTTTGAACATCGCTTCGATCTCTTCGTTGGATCGCAGTGCTACCGCGTTGTCGACCACGTCGCGAGTCAGGTGCGGTGCAAAGCGCTGGATAAAATCGTACATGTAGCTGCGCAGGAAGGTGCTGCGACGGAAGCCGATTTTGGTGGTGCTGTAAGTGAAGATATCACGCGCATCCACGGTCACCAGATCCGGATCCTGTACCGGATCCACCGCCATGCTGGCGATCACCCCGACCCCTAATCCCAAACGCACGTAAGTTTTGATCACATCGGCATCCGTTGCGGTGAATACGATGCGTGGCGTCAGGCCGGCACGGTTGAACGCCGTGTCCAACTCGGAGCGACCGGTAAAGCCGAAGGTATAGGTGACGATCGGGTACGCCGCCAATTCTTCAATGGTGATATGACTTTTGCCGGCCAATGGGTGATCGGGTTTCACTACCACCGCACGGTTCCAGTGGTAACAAGGCAGCATGATTAAGTCGTCGTAAAGATGTAGCGCTTCGGTGGCAATGGCAAAGTCTGCATTGCCTTTAGATACCGCTTCCGCTATTTGGGTCGGCGATCCCTGGTGCATGTGCAACGAAACGCGCGGATAACGCTCGATAAAGCCTTTGATGACGTTAGGCAACGCATAACGCGCCTGGGTATGGGTAGTCGCGACGTACAGCGAACCTTTATCCGGATAGGTGTGCTCGCCGGCGACGGCTTTGATCGCATCCACTTTGGACAGAACTTCACGCGCGATGCGGATGATTTCCTGGCCTGCGGGGGTAACCTGGGTAAGGTGTTTTCCGCTGCGAGCGAAAATCTGGATACCCAACTCATCTTCCAGCATTCGCACTTGCTTGCTGATACCGGGTTGTGAAGTGTAAAGCCCTTCTGCCGTCGATGAGACATTCAGGTTGTGGTTAACCACTTCCACAATGTAACGAAGCTGCTGCAATTTCATATCTTATACCATCCTAGGTTAAACACTGCGGCTTACCCGCAGCCAGGTATATCGGTGTCGCCCCGGTATGCTGAAAACTAACAAGCCTTAACACAGTGTCTCACCCAGATGCTGAAGAAAACGCCGTTATTAATAAGCTTTAATCATAAAAAAACTTTTTATATAACCACTATATCACGTAGCAGCTTCAAGTATAGATCCGCGTCACACCATGATAACGATTATTTTGCATTGCTATCAACGCGAAACCCCAGCCCAGTGAAGGAAAAACGGCAAAAAATAGACCCGCTACCGTTCAGGCAACAAAAAACCAGCCACAAGGGCTGGTTTTTATTATTGCATTCAGGCTGCAAACTTACTTTTTGCCTTCAACCCATTTGCCGTCAACGTAGAAAGCGGACCAACCCGTGGCCTTGCCGTCTTTCTCTGAAGAGACATACTGCTGTTTGGTTTTACGGCTGAAACGCACCATCGTTTTGTTGCCTTCGCCATCCGCTACCGGCGCATCCGCCAGGTAACGCAGTTTTTCCGGCAGACGATCCTTGAAACGGGCCAGCTCTTCTACCAGCGGCGCACGAGTCTCGCGCGATTTAGGGAAGGTGTTGGCCGCCAGGAACACGCCGGCTGCACCGTCGCGCAGAACAAAGTAAGCGTCTGACTTTTCGCACGGCAATTCCGGCAATGGAACCGGATCTTCCTTCGGCGGCGCAACATCGCCGTTACGCAGAATTTTACGGGTGTTTTTGCACGTCTCGTTGGTGCAGCCCATGTACTTACCGAAGCGCCCCATTTTCAGGTGCATTTCGGAACCACATTTGTCGCACTCAACTACCGGGCCGTCATACCCTTTCAGGCGGAATTCGCCCTCTTCGATTTCATAGCCGTCACACGCAGGGTTATTACCGCAGACGTGCAGCTTACGCTGGTTATCGATCAGGTAGCTGTCCATCGCCGTGCCGCATTTTTGGCAACGATGGCGAGCACGCAACGCGTTGGTTTCTGCATCATCCCCTTCGAGGATATTCAGCACTTCCGTTTCCGGCACCAGGTTAATGGTGGTTTTGCAGCGCTCCTTCGGCGGCAGCGCATAACCGGAACAACCGAGGAACACGCCGGTACTGGCGGTACGGATGCCCATTTTACGGCCGCAGGTCGGGCAATCGATGCTGGTCATGACCATCTGATTCGGACGCATACCGCCGTCTTCAGGATCTTTCTCCGCCGTTTCCAACTGTTCGCTGAACTCGGCAAAAAACTCATCCAGCACCGCTTTCCACTCGGCGTGGTTATTGGCTACCTGGTCAAGGCCGTCTTCCATGCGCGCTGTAAAGTCATAGTTCATCAGCTCACGGAAGTTTTCTTCCAGACGGTCAGTAACGATCTCACCCATTTTCTCGGCGTAGAAACGGCGGCTTTCGACCCGCACGTAGCCACGGTCCTGAATGGTCGAGATGATCGACGCATAGGTCGATGGGCGGCCGATGCCGCGCTTTTCCAGCTCTTTCACCAGCGAGGCTTCGCTGTAACGCGCAGGCGGTTTGGTGAAGTGCTGGCTCGGGATCAGCTTTTGCAGTTCCAGATCGCTGCCTACTTCAACATACGGCAAGGTGCGGTCTTCATCACCCTTGCGCAGAGCAGGCATCACTTTGGTCCAGCCATCGAAACGCAACGTACGGCCTTTGGCACGCAGTTGATAATCGCCGGCCTTCACTGACAGCGTAGTGGAATCGTACTGCGCAGGCGTCATCTGACAGGCCACGAACTGGCGCCAGATCAGCTGATACAGCTTTTGCGCATCTGCTTCCATATCTTTCAACTGCTCGGCCAGCACGTTCACGTCCGACGGACGGATAGCTTCGTGCGCTTCCTGAGAGTTTTCTTTGCTGCTGTACTGGTTTGGCGCTTTCGGCAAGTACTTGTCACCGAAATTGTCGCCGATATAGCCACGCACCATGTTGAGCGCATCCTGGCTCAGGTTGGTGGAGTCAGTACGCATGTAGGTGATGTGGCCGGCTTCATACAGCCGCTGAGCCATCATCATGGTTTTCTTCACGCCAAAACTCAGACGGGTGCTGGCCGCCTGTTGCAGCGTAGAGGTAATGAAAGGCGCGCCCGGCTTGCTGCTGGTAGGTTTGTCTTCGCGATCCAGCACCGTATAACGGGCTTTCTCCAGCAGTTTGAGGGCGGCGTGGGTCTGCTCACGGTTAACCGGTTTGAATGGCTTGTCGTGGGCATGCGTCACTTCCATCTGCAGCGCGGTATCATTCTTCGCCAGCAGATCGGCGTGCAGTTCCCAGTACTCTTCCGGCACGAAGGCTTTGATGTCGCGTTCGCGCTCCACCACCAACCGTACCGCAACGGATTGCACGCGCCCAGCGGACAGGCCGCGGGCAATTTTCTTCCACAGCAGCGGCGATACCATGTAACCCACCACGCGGTCCATAAAGCGACGCGCCTGCTGTGCGTTAACACGATCGATATTCAACTCGCCCGGCTGTTTAAAAGCCTGTTGGATCGCGTTCTTGGTGATTTCGTTGAACACCACGCGGCTAAAGCGTTTGTCGTCACCGCCGATCACTTCCCGCAGGTGCCAGGCAATGGCTTCCCCTTCGCGGTCAAGGTCCGTTGCGAGATAAATGTGGTCGGCGTTTTCCGCTAACGATTTTAACTCTGCGACAACTTTTTCTTTACCTGGCAGAATTTCATAATCCGCTTTCCAGCCATGGTAAGGATCGACGCCCATTCGATTTACCAGCGCCGTTTTCTCATCTTTTTTAACTTTCTTCTTGGCTTTGTCTTCGGTTGAGTCAGCGCTCTTTTTGCTGGCTGAGCCACTGGTCGGCAAATCACGGATATGACCGACGCTGGACTTCACCACGTAGTCATTACCTAAGTATTTATTAATAGTTTTGGCTTTTGCCGGGGACTCAACTATTACGAGAGCTTTACCCATATTTACCTTTACCTAAATTTGTTTCTTCTAAAAAGAAGTCTTTTATCTCGCCGTGCCGCAGCGATTCATATCTCTTTTTTATATTGCGGCAGTCTGGCAAGAGATCAACATGTTTTTTTCTTTTGGTTGCTTAACTGCTCAACCTGAACGCAAGTTGTTGATCCTGCCAGCTAATCACCCATGCCCCAGAAGTATGGCCGTGTGAGACTCATTCATGGCGTAAACAAAACCTTCCACCTGACGCCGCAAAATCCCACACTGTACCTGATAAAAAGCGTCACGCAACCTAATTAGCACGGAAACAGCGATTTCGCCAATCGACAGATACCGCTAGCCATCCAGACGGCAAATAAACCTTAGTCTGTTTGCGGATAAATGCGAACCGGCGTTAGAATACGCGCAGAATTTATGATTGGAGTGTAATAATGTGCACTAATACTACCCCCATTGGCCGTGAGGCTCTGTTGCAAGAAGCAAATAATATTATCCGACAACATGAAGATTATCTGCAGGGCATGGTGGCTAACGACGTTGAACAAAAAGGCAGCGTTTTAGTTTTCCGCGGCGAATTCTTTTTGGATCAGGATGGATTACCTACGGTAAAAACCACTGCTGTATTTAATATGTTTAAACATTTGGCCCACGTGCTTTCCGAAAAATATCATTTGGCCGATTAAGAAAAAAACGGGGGTTTTTAGCCCCCGTTATGTTTAATCAAAACGCTTAAAGCAACGGTTTTTCACCGCGCTGCCACCAGCGCAGCAGCAAACGGTCGACGCTTTCCGCAGCGCTGCCGGTAAATCGATCCATCAGACGTTTACGACGCGTATAGCGCACCCCGACCACTTCGTGATTTTCCATTTCGGCGATCAGCAGATCGTCACTGGTGCCAATCGCATCAATCAGCCCTTTCTCTTTCGCCTGAGAGCCAAACCAGTGCTCGCCGGTCGCCACGCTGTCGATATCCAGCGAAGGCCGTTGTTGGTGTACAAATTCTTTGAACAGTTCATGGGTTTCATTCAGATCTTCGCGGAACTTCTCACGCCCCTGTTCGGTGTTTTCCCCAAACAGCGTCAGCGTCCGTTTGAACTGGCCTGCCGTATGCAACTCCACATCAATATCGTTCTTTTTCAGCAGGCGATGGAAGTTGGGAATTTGCGCCACAACGCCGATAGAGCCGATGATGGCGAAGGGCGCCGCAACGATGCGATCCGCCACGCAGGCCATCATATAGCCGCCGCTGGCCGCTACCTTGTCTACCGCTACCGTCAGGCGGATGCCGCCGGTACGCAGACGCGCCAACTGTGACGACGCCAGACCATAACCATGCACTACCCCGCCCGGGCTTTCCAGCCGTAGCAGTACTTCGTCCTGCGGCGTTGCCACTGCCAACACCGCCGAGATTTCTTCGCGCAGCGAAGTCACTTCATGGGCATCCATGCTGCCTTTGAAGTCCAGGACATACAGGCAGGGTTTGGTTGCTTCAACGGCACCGGCTTTAGCGCGTTGTTTCTTCAGTTTATCGTCGGCTTTGGTCTGTTTTTTAAACTGTTTACTCCAGGCTTTTTGTTCCGCTTCCCCCATACGCGCCAGGCGCATGTCGCGTTGCATCTCGCGATATTGCTCCCCGAGATCAGTCAGCTGAAGCTCACCTTTCTGACGGGTCTTACGTTGCCCAATGCTGACCGCCAGCAACGCCAGCGCAGCGATGGCAATCACTACCGTCGCGACTTTGGCCAGAAACAGGCCGTAAATAGATATAAACTCCACAGATTCCGCCTTTATTTACAGGTTGTTAGTATGATCTCGTTCATTCTAGCCAACCGACGCAGTGGCTGTCGCGGCTAAATAAAAATTCCTTGTGATGCCTCTTTACTATGTGGGCGCATTTTGACTTAACCAAGCCGGCGCTGTTCCATTTTTGTTACAAAAGAATGCCGATTCTGCTGCCTAATCATTGAAAATACGATCCATTTGAGGCATATAACACGGATTATTCATCAACATGATGAGCCAAATTCGCTGCGGGGCCCTGCATGCGGTCGAGCCTTTGCTCCCGCCTGGGTCTCTTAATCCACACCACTCCCCGATGCAAGCGGGAGACAGCCACCACGGCGCGAGGAATTATTGTGCATTACCAACCTAAACATGACCTGCTGGAACAAAGAATCATCCTGGTCACCGGCGCCGGTGACGGCATCGGACGCGAAGCCGCACTTACCTATGCCAAATTTGGCGCACAACTGGTGCTGCTGGGCCGTACCGAAAGCAAGCTACGGGCGGTACAAAGCGAGATCGCCCGGCTGGGCGGCGCACCCAGTTTCACCGTTACGCTGGATTTGCTGCACACCACGCAGGAACAGTGCAAACAGGTTGCGGATGATCTGGCCACCCAGATCCCGCGCCTCGACGGTGTTTTGCATAACGCCGGGCTGTTGGGGGATATCGCTCCAATGGCTGACTTGTCGATGGAGATGTGGCACGACGTCATGCAGGTCAACGTCAATGCAACCTTTATGCTCACCCAGGCGCTGCTGCCACTGCTGCTGAAATCCAACTCGGGATCGCTGGTATTTACCAGTTCCAGCGTGGGTCGTACGGGCCGCGCCAACTGGGGTGCCTACGCGGTGTCCAAATTTGCCACGGAGGGCATGATGCAGGTGTTGGCCGAAGAATACAAAAGCCGCCATCTTCGGGTAAATTGCATCAATCCTGGCGGAACGCGCACTCAAATGCGCGCATCGGCCTTCCCGAACGAAGATAAAAACAAACTGAAAACACCGGCGGATATTATGCCGCTTTACCTCTATTTAATGGGCGATGACAGCCGCCGAAAAACCGGCATGAGCTTCGATGCTCAACCCAATCGTAAACCCGGCGCCGCTGAATAAAGGAGGCTTTATCATGGCCGAAGACCGCCATCAACAACGTCAGCAGCGCCTGAAAGAACAGGTCGACGCTCGTATCGCCGCCGCCCAGCAAGTCCGCGGTTTAGTGCTGGTATTCACCGGTAACGGTAAAGGCAAAACTACCGCGGCGTTCGGCACAGTAACGCGCGCCGTCGGCCACGGTATGAAAGCCGCCGTTATTCAGTTCATCAAAGGCGAGTGGCCGAACGGGGAGAAAAACCTGCTGCAGCAGCACGGGGTAGAATTCCAGGTAATGGCAACCGGCTTTACCTGGGAAACCCAGAATAAAGCCGGCGATACCGCAGCCTGTCAGGCGGTATGGCAGCACGGCAAACGCATGCTCGCCGACAGCAGCCTGGATCTGGTGCTGTTGGATGAGCTGACCTATATGGTCAGTTACGGCTATCTTGAGCTGGATGAACTGCTGGAAGCGTTGCGGCAGCGCCCTGCGCACCAGACGGTCATTATCACCGGGCGTGGCTGCCATCGCGATCTGCTGGAACGGGCGGATACGGTGACGGAAATGCGGCCGGTAAAACATGCGTTCGACGCAGGTATCATGGCGCAACAGGGAATTGACTGGTAACGAAAAGAAAACGCCGCAGCCCAGAGAGGGTTGCGGCGTAATGATTAGCTGCGCTTGCTTGGTTTGCCGGACTTGCTGCCTGGCGCGCTGCGGCGGCCGCTGCCCGCCACCTGGGTATGGCGTTTGACCGCACGACGGATCTGATTCGCTTTCACGCGGCGACGCTCGCGCTCCACCGGCATCTTGCTGACCGTTTCGGGCTTCAACTCAACCAATTCGCGCAGATAGTTAATCGCCGGCAGTTCCAGCTCGGTCCAACCGCCACGCGGCAGGCCTTTAGGCAGATCGATATCGCCGTAACGTACGCGGATCAGGCGACTGACCTGCACGCCAACCGCTTCCCAAAGACGACGCACCTCACGGTTACGCCCTTCGGTCAGAGTCACGTTGTACCATTGGTTAATGCCTTCGCCGCCCTGGAAAGTGATGGTGCGGAAGGCGGCTGGGCCATCTTCCAACTGAACGCCCTTGCTCAGTTGCTTCACTTTTTCATCGTCAATCTGGCCAAAGACACGCACCGCGTATTCGCGCTCGACTTCACGGCTAGGGTGCATCAGGCGGTTTGCCAGCTCACCGTCGGTGGTGAACAGCAGCAGGCCTGAGGTATTGACGTCCAAACGCCCCACCGCTACCCAGCGAGAGCCACGCAGCTTAGGCAGGCGATCAAACACCGTCGGACGGCCTTCAGGATCGCTACGGGTACAGAGTTCACCTTCCGGCTTGTAATAAGCCAGCACGCGGCATACCGTTTCTTCGGATTCTTTAATTGAAAGTACGTGACCATCCAGACGAATTTTCATCGAGGCAGTCACTTCAACGCGGTCGCCCAGTTTGGCGACTTTACCGTCAACGCTGACGCGGCCGGCTTCAATTATGGTTTCGATTTCACGACGCGAGCCATGGCCGGCGCGCGCTAAAACTTTTTGTAACTTTTCGCTCATTGAGCAACCTCTAGTGTCGCCTTCACAGGCGTCGGGGGGATGACCACTGCGGCGACAGGCACCACGGTGGTAACAATACGTTTACTTGGATCGAACCGCGCATTATACAGGCTTTCTATAGTGTTGGAACCCACTTTATTAGCAGTCCGATTATCGAAATCTATTAACCGCGGGCTCAGGCCCGCATCAGATTAAGCCAGGCAAAAGGTTAATCGCCAAGAAGGTTAACCACCGCCCGATAGACTTCATCCGGCCGCTCGAGGATCCCCAGGTGCGTTCGGGCATGTTCCAGCCGCAAGACCGAGAAGAACGGATGGTCGGTAGCAAAAACCTGCTGTTGCCTCAGATAATTTTCATCACGATCCAGCGAGTAAATATGCCTGCACGGGAGCGGCGGGCCAAGTTCGCTCAACCGGTTAAGCGGCGATTGGTATTGCCGATAAGCGTGTTCTATCGCCACGCCGGCGGCTTGCCAGAGGCGAAAGTCCTCACGGGCCATTTCAACGGTCAGATGATGCTTCACCGGCTGATGGTCAACCCCGCCTTGCCAGAAGGCAAACAGGGCATCGCGCGCCGCCAGCCATTGCTCTGGCCGTTGCATTTGTTGCACCGACTGGAAAAATGCCGGCGCGGGTTGCGTCATGATCCAATCGAGAAATACCAGGCCTTTGACCTGCTGCGGCATGAGCTCTGCCAAGGCGACGGCAATCCAACTGGCGTGAGCCACCGAAAGCGTCACAAAGCTTTCCACCTGCAGGGCAGCCAGCAGCTGATGGATGTCCGCCAGCAAGTCTTCGGCGCCAAGCGAAAGCGCGTCATCACAGGATGACAGGCCGTGCCCACGCCAGTCGAAGCTAATCACCCGGTATCGCTCACTCGCCAGCGCGCTGAAGGGGGCAAATACCGTTTTTGGCTCACACCAGCCGGGCAGCAAGACCAGCGTCAACGGGCCGGAACCGGCATCATGATAATCGAGGGAGTGGGTACCAAAGTGAAACGCTGTCATTTTACCTCCTGAAGCGTCATGTCCTCAAAGCGGTTAAGAGGGCTTGTGCGCAGGAAATAAACTGACAGCGTTTGGCGATTTAATCTATTGAAGAACGTGCTAAAAAACGGGGAACGCACCAAATGAAAATATACGCACCAAACGAACGAATTTAGTGCCTTTCACAAGGATAAGCCGCGGTTAACGCCAGCATGATCACTGAAGGTGCAGAATAATGCAGCTGTTCCGGGTGTTCATTTAAATAATGCATTACCGCATCGGAAGCCATGCCTACGCTCATGCCGGCGTCCGGGCAAATATTGCGGTTACCCTGCATCGAATAGGTGTCAAAGACGCCGGCCACATAGCCCATGAACATTCCGCCATCGAGCGCTTCCGCAACGGTAGCAGCTCCATTTTTGTTTTTCACATAGCCGCCCGTTTCAGACAGCAAGGCGTTACCGGAATAAAAACCGGCATTGGCCACAGAGGAAAACAATAAGACCGCTAAAAGAGAACCCCGTTTAATCATCGCTATGCATCCTGCCTATTTTCAGTTTTTGATTGTGTAGAATAGCGGCTTTCACGATAAATGACGTCGTTTCAGCCACTTTTCAGAAAATGAGCAACCGCCGCAGCGATAAAATCAACGGAAAGGCGTTATGTCGCCCGCACCTTCGCGCACCACTTCCGGCGCCGACTCAGTCAGATCAATCACCGTGGTCGGCTGCTGGCCCAGGAAACCGCCGTGGATCACCAGATCCACTTGCTTGCCCAGATGATCGCTGATCTCTTCCGGATCGGACTCGGCGAAATCGTTGCCTGGTAACATCAGCGTGGTCGACATCATCGGCTCGTTCAGCACTTCCAACAGCGCCAGTGCAATCGGGTTCGAGGGTACACGCAGGCCGATGGTTTTGCGTTTGTCATTCATCAGGCGGCGTGGCACTTCTTTGGTCGCTTTCAGGATGAAGGTGTAGTTGCCGGGCGTGTTGTTTTTGATCAAACGGAATGCGGTATTGTCGACATAGGCGTAAGTCGAAAGCTCGGACAAATCGCGGCACATCAGCGTAAAGTTGTGGTTACCGTCCAACTGGCGAATACGGCAAATACGTTCCATCGCCGATTTTTCTTCCAGCTTGCAGCCCAGCGCATAACCGGAATCTGTCGGGTAGACAATCACTCCGCCCTTGCGCAGCACGTCCACCGCCTGGTTGACCAAACGCGGTTGAGGATTATCTGGATGAATATAAAAAAGCTGACTCATGACTTGCTCCTAAAATGATGCACGCGGGCGCATCCGCCCCCGTTAAATCAATATACTGCAGCCTGCTGCGGTTGCGGCCAGTCACGCCACACCGGCTCAACGCCACCGGGTAACCACAGTTTACGGCCCAGTTCGATCCACGCGCAGGGCTGATGAAAATCAGACCCCTGCGATGCCAGTAATTGATACTCTTGCGCATACTTCGCCAGTAGCGAACGCTCATGCGGTGCTTGCTGACACTGGGCCACTTCCATCGCGTCGCCGCCGTGTTCGGCAAAATGCGCAAACAGCCGCTTCAGCCATTTGGCCGTCAGATCGTAACGGCCCGGATGCGCTATCACCGCCTGCCCGCCAGATTGATGAATCACATCAATGGCTTGTTTTATTGTACACCACTGTGGCGGAACGTAACCGGTTTTGCCCTTGGCCAGATATTTCTTGAACACCTGCGCCATGTTGTCGGCAATGCCGATCTGCACCAGATAGCGTGCAAAGTGCCCACGCGTCACCGCCCCGCCGTCCGCCAATTTTTGCGCGCCTTCGAAGGCGTCATCGATGCGTGCTTTTGCCAGCCGTACGCCAATTTCCTGCGCACGCAGGTTGCGACGTTCAGTCTGTTCGGCCAATAACTGCACCATCGCCGGATGGGCGATATCAATCCCCAGGCCGACGATATGAATCTCGTGGTTTTCCCACAGCGTGGAGATTTCTACCCCATTCACCAGTTGCAACGGCAGCGACAACTCGGCAATAGTGGCGGCGGCCGCAGCCAGCCCATCGGTGGTGTCGTGATCGGTGATCGCCAATACGCCAACCCGCATTTCAACCGCCCGCTGCACCAGTTGCGCCGGTGTCAGGTAGCCGTCAGAGGCGGTGGTATGGCTGTGGAGGTCGTAAAGGGTAAACGCGGAAGGCTGGGGGTTGCTGTCTGTCAAAAGAAATATCCGGCAATGGCTTGGCCTTCTATCATACCCGCGATCGTCGGCCGGACGGAAATCTATTCTGGCCCGTTCACATTCGCCCTGATGAAAATAACTCACGTTTGCCGCTAAAACATTGTGTAAAAAGAGGGTTGACTTTACTCCTGCGAACCAGTTAACTAGTACACAAGTTCAGGGGCATCCCCTGGTTGGATGATAATCGAGAGAGCAAAGATATGAACAAGCAAACTTCTCTTCTTCGTTGGTGGCGTACTTCCCTTTCGCGGGCGGTGTAATCACGCATACCTGTCATCTGACACTGCAGATTCCCTAAGCCCGCTGGTAATGCGGGCTTTTTTATGGACAAAATCTAACTGGAACCACCCATGATGAACATCAAACCACAACTCACACTGCTGAAGGCGGAAACCCACTACCGGGGCGATCCGACGACCATTTTCCATCAGTTGTGCGGCGCGCGCCCGGCCACCCTGCTGCTGGAGTCTGCCGAAATAAACAGCAAGCAAAACCTGCAAAGCCTGCTGGTGATCGACAGCGCCCTGCGCATCACCGCGCTGGGCCGCAGCGTCACGCTGCAGGCACTGACCGCCAACGGTGCGGCGATGCTGCCGCTGCTCGATGAAGCACTGCCGGCGGAAGTGCAGATTCAGGTTCGCCCAAACGGCCGCGAACTGACCTTCCCGGTCATCGATGCGGTGCAGGATGAGGATGCCCGTCTGCGCTCACTGTCAGTGTTTGACGCACTGCGCACTCTGCTGACACTGGTTGACGCCCCGGCGGACGAACGTGAAGCGGTCATGCTCGGCGGCCTGTTTGCCTATGATCTGGTTGCCGGTTTCGAAGATCTGCCGGCGCTGCGCCAGGATCAACGTTGCCCGGACTTCTGCTTCTACCTGGCGGAAACCCTGCTGGTGCTGGACCACCAGCGCGGCGTGGCTCGCCTGCAGGCCAGCGTGTTTACCGCCGATGCGGCGGAAGAACAGCGCCTGCAACAGCGTCTTGAGCAGTTGCAGACCCAGTTGAAGCAGACCCCGCAACCCATTCCGCATCAGAAGCTGGAAAACATGCAGTTGAGCTGCAACCAGACCGATGAGGAATACAGCGCCGTGGTCAGCGGACTGCAGCAGGCCATTCGCCAGGGCGAGATTTTCCAGGTAGTGCCGTCACGCCGCTTCTCTCTGCCATGCCCGGCCCCGCTGTCGGCCTACCAAACCTTGAAAGACAGCAACCCAAGCCCTTACATGTTCTTTATGCAGGACGACGAGTTCACCCTGTTCGGCGCCTCTCCGGAAAGCGCGTTGAAATACGACGCAAGCAACCGTCAGATCGAAATTTACCCTATTGCCGGTACCCGTCCGCGTGGCCGCCGCGCTGATGGCTCGCTGGATCTGGATCTCGACAGCCGCATCGAATTGGAAATGCGCACCGATCACAAAGAACTGGCCGAGCATCTGATGCTGGTCGATCTGGCGCGCAACGATCTGGCGCGCATCTGCCAGGCCGGTAGCCGCTACGTGGCGGACCTGACCAAAGTGGACCGCTACTCTTTCGTGATGCACCTGGTTTCCCGAGTGATCGGTACCTTGCGCGCCGACCTTGACGTGCTGCACGCCTACCAGGCTTGCATGAACATGGGGACCCTGAGCGGCGCCCCCAAGGTTCGCGCCATGCAGTTGATCGCTGCCTCTGAAGGCTCCCGTCGCGGCAGCTACGGTGGTGCTGTGGGGTATTTCACCGCCACCGGCGATCTGGATACCTGTATTGTCATCCGCTCCGCATATGTTGAAGACGGTATTGCCACCGTGCAAGCCGGCGCCGGCGTGGTGCTGGATTCTGTTCCTCAGGCGGAAGCCGATGAAACCCGTAATAAGGCACGTGCCGTGCTGCGTGCCATTGCCAGCGCGCACCAAGCCAAGGAGGTGTTCTGATGGCCGATATCTTACTGCTCGACAACGTTGATTCCTTTACCTATAACCTGGTCGATCAACTGCGTGCCAGCGGCCACCAGGTGGTGATTTACCGCAACCAGATTTCTGCGGACGTGATTATCGAGCGCCTGCAACAGTTGGAACAACCGGTGTTGATGCTGTCACCGGGCCCAGGTACGCCATCCGAAGCCGGCTGCATGCCGGAGTTGCTGCAACGCCTGCGCGGCCAGTTGCCGATTATCGGCATCTGCCTGGGGCACCAGGCGATTGTAGAGGCCTACGGTGGGCACGTCGGCCAGGCGGGCGAGATCCTGCACGGTAAAGCCTCGGCCATTAGCCACGATGGCGAAGGCATGTTTGCCGGTATGGTGAACCCGCTGCCGGTGGCTCGCTACCATTCACTGGTCGGCAGCAATATCCCGGCCGAACTCACCGTTAACGCTCGCTTCGGCGACATGGTGATGGCAGTACGTAATGACCGGCACCGCGTATGTGGTTTCCAATTCCATCCGGAATCGATCCTCACCACCCACGGCGCACGTTTGCTTGAGCAAACTCTGGCCTGGGCGCTGGCGAAATAATAAGGGAAACGACGATGCAACCTATTCTTGAAAAACTGTACCGCTCAGAATCAATGAGCCAAGAGGAAAGCCAGCAGTTGTTCAGCGCCATCGTGCGAGGCGAGCTGGAACCCAGCCAACTGGCAGCGGCACTGATCAGCATGAAAGTCCGCGGAGAGCGCCCGGAAGAGATTGCCGGTGCCGCCAAGGCCCTGCTGGCCGACGCCCTGCCGTTCCCACGCCCGGATTATCCGTTTGCCGATATCGTCGGCACCGGCGGCGACGGCACCAACAGCATCAATATCTCTACCGCCAGCGCCTTTGTGGCGGCGGCATGCGGTGCCAAAGTGGCAAAACACGGTAACCGCAGCGTCTCCAGCCGTTCCGGTTCTTCGGACCTGCTGGCGGCATTCGGCATCCGCCTGGATCTGCCGGCGGAAGAGTCCCGCCAGGCGCTGGATGAACTGGGCGTGTGTTTCCTGTTTGCACCGCAATATCACACCGGTTTCCGCCATGCGATGCCGGTACGCCAACAGTTGAAAACCCGTACGGTATTTAACGTGCTCGGCCCGTTGATCAACCCGGCACGTCCACCGCTGGCGCTGATCGGCGTTTACAGCCCGGAGCTGGTGCTGCCGATAGCCCAAACTCTGCGTGTGCTGGGTTATCAGCGTGCCGCCGTGGTGCACGGCGGTGGCATGGACGAAGTGGCAATTCACACTGCGACCCATGTGGCGGAGCTGAACAACGGTGAGATTGAAAGCTACCAATTAACGCCAGAGTCCTTTGGCCTGCAACGCTACCCGCTGGAAGCCCTGCAGGGCGGATCGCCGGAAGAAAACCGTGACATTCTGGCACGGTTGTTACAAGGTAAAGGCGACCCGGCGCACGCCGCAGCGGTAGCGGCTAACGTGGCGCTGTTACTGAAGTTATTCGGGCATGAAGACCTGCGCCAAAACGCGCAGCAGGCACTGGACATGATTCACAGCGGGCAAGCTTACGAGCGCGTCACCGCACTGGCAGCAAGAGGATAAATGATGCAGGAAACCGTGCTCAACAAGATTGTTCGTGATAAAGCGCAATGGGTCGCAGCACGACAGCAACAACAACCACTGGCCAGCTTTCACAATGAAATCGTCCCAAGCGAACGCGGCTTTTATCATGCGCTGCAAGGGGCCAGAACGGCATTTATTCTTGAATGCAAAAAAGCGTCCCCTTCCAAAGGGTTGATCCGCGAAAACTTTGATCCGGTCGAAATCGCTTCGGTCTACAAGGATTTCGCTTCGGCCATCTCGGTACTGACTGATGAAAAGTACTTCCAGGGCAGTTTCGATTTCCTGCCGCTGGTCAGCAAGACGGTTACGCAGCCGGTGCTGTGCAAAGATTTTATTATCGACCCGTACCAGATCTACCTGGCGCGGTTCTATCAGGCCGATGCCATCCTGCTGATGTTGTCGGTGCTGGACGACGATCAATATCGTCAGTTGGCAGCCGTGGCGCACAGCCTGAACATGGGCGTGCTGACCGAAGTGATCAGCGAAGAAGAACTGCAGCGGGCAATCGCGCTCGAGGCACGCGTGGTCGGCATTAATAACCGTGACCTGCGCGACCTTAGCATTGATCTGGACCGTACCCGCCAACTCGCACCACGCGTGCCGCACGGGGTGACGGTGATCAGCGAATCCGGCATCAACAATTACGGCCAAATCCGCGAACTGAGCCACTTCGCCAACGGGTTCCTGATCGGCAGCGCACTGATGTCGGAAACCGACCTGCGCGCCGCCGTACGCCGGGTAACGCTGGGCGACAATAAAGTCTGCGGGCTGACCCGCCCACAAGATGCCGCAGCCGCCTATCAGGCCGGCGCGATCTACGGCGGGCTGATTTTTGTCGGGCGTTCACCGCGCTATGTCGACATCAACCGCGCCCGCGAAGTGATTGCCGGAGCGCCGTTGAAATACGTCGGCGTGTTCTGCGACGCGCAGGTGGAAACCCTGGTGCAAACCGTTGAACGCCTCGGTCTGAAGGCAGTGCAGCTACACGGCGCGGAAGATCAAGCCTACATCGACGCCCTGCGCGCCAAACTGCCTGCCTCTTGCCAGATCTGGAAAGCGCTGAGCGTGAAAGACAGCTTGCCGGCACGTGATCTGCAGCACGTTGACCGCTATCTGCTGGATAACGGCGCCGGCGGCACCGGCCAGCGTTTCGACTGGTCGGTATTGCACGGCCAAAACCTGGGCAACGTGATGCTGGCGGGCGGTCTGAGCGCAGACAACTGCGTTGACGCAGCCAAACTCGGCTGTGCCGGGCTGGATTTTAACTCCGGCGTCGAGAGCGAGCCCGGGATTAAAGATCCTGCCCGCCTGGCGGCAGTGTTCAAGACCCTGCGCGCCTACTGAATGCGAACACAATTTAACGGATAATAACGGGAACTATAATGACGCTGCTTAACCCCTACTTCGGCGAATTTGGTGGCCAATATGTGCCGCAGATTCTGATGCCGGCATTAAAACAACTGGAAGAGGCCTTCGTCAGCGCACAGCGCGACCCTGAATTCCAGGCTGAGTTTATCGATCTGCTGAAAAACTACGCCGGCCGCCCGACGGCGCTGACGCTGTGCAAAAACCTCACCGCCGGCACCAAAACCAAGCTGTACCTGAAGCGTGAAGATTTGCTGCACGGCGGCGCGCACAAAACCAACCAGGTTCTGGGGCAAGCGTTGCTGGCCAAGCGCATGGGCAAAACCGAAATCATCGCCGAAACCGGTGCCGGCCAGCATGGCGTGGCCTCTGCTCTGGCCTGTGCATTGCTCGGCCTGAAATGCCGCATCTATATGGGCGCCAAAGATATTGAACGCCAGTCGCCGAACGTGTTCCGCATGCGCCTGATGGGTGCAGAAGTGATCCCGGTGCACAGCGGCTCCTCCACGCTGAAAGATGCCTGCAACGAAGCGCTGCGCGACTGGTCCGGCAGCTATGAAACCGCCCACTATATGCTGGGTACCGCAGCCGGCCCGCACCCGTACCCGACCATCGTGCGTGAGTTCCAGCGCATGATCGGCGAAGAAACCAAAGCGCAGATGCTGGAGCGCGAAGGCCGCCTGCCGGACGCCGTATTGGCGTGCGTCGGCGGCGGTTCTAACGCCATCGGCATGTTTGCCGACTTTATCGATGACGTCAGCGTTGGGCTGATCGGCGTGGAACCTGCCGGTCTCGGTATCGAAACCGGCCAACACGGTGCGCCGCTGAAGCACGGCCACGTCGGTATCTATTTCGGTATGAAAGCGCCGATGATGCAGACCTCCGAAGGCCAGATCGAGGAATCCTATTCCATTTCCGCCGGGCTGGACTTCCCGTCCGTCGGGCCGCAGCACGCCTATCTGAACAGCATTGGCCGTGCCGAATATGTGTCGATTACCGACGACGAAGCGCTGGATGCCTTCAAGGCTTTGTCGCGCAGCGAAGGCATTATCCCGGCGCTGGAGTCCTCCCACGCCCTGGCGCACGCGCTTAAAATGATCCGTGAAACGCCGCAGAAAGAACAGATCCTGGTGGTTAACCTGTCCGGCCGCGGCGACAAAGACATATTTACCGTTCACGACATACTGAAAGCTCGGGGAGAAATCTGATGGAACGTTATCAGCAACTGTTCAAACGTCTGGAAAGCAACAAGGAAGGCGCCTTCGTCCCGTTTGTCACCCTGGGCGATCCGAACCCGGCACTGTCGCTGCAGATTATCGATACTCTGGTTGAAGCCGGGGCAGATGCGCTGGAGCTGGGCATCCCGTTCTCCGATCCGCTGGCCGACGGCCCAACTATCCAGAGCGCTGCGCTGCGTGCCTTCGCCTCCGGCGTGACGCCGACCCAGTGTTTTGAAATGCTGGCCGCCATTCGTCAGAAGCACCCGTCCATTCCTATCGGCCTGCTGATGTACGCCAACCTGGTATTTCATAAAGGCATCGACGCCTTTTACCAGCGTTGCGCCGAAGTCGGCGTGGATTCGGTGCTGATTGCCGACGTGCCATTTGAAGAGTCTGCGCCCTTCCGTGCCGCCGCTACCCGCCACGGCATCGCGCCTATCTTTATCTGCCCGCCAAACGCAGACGACGATTTGCTGCGTGAAATCTCTTCGCACGGACGGGGTTATACTTACCTGCTGTCCCGCGCAGGCGTTACCGGCACCGAAAGCCGCGCTCAATTGCCACTGCATCATCTGGTGAACAAACTGCGCGAATACCATGCCGCGCCACCGCTGCAGGGGTTCGGCATTTCCGAGCCTGCGCAGGTGCATGATGCGCTGCAGGCTGGTGCCGCCGGTGCGATCTCCGGTTCGGCGATCGTCAAAATTATCGAGCAAAATCAGGCGCAGCCGGCAGAAATGCTGACTCGGCTGGCGAACTTTGTTCGCGAAATGAAAGCCGCGACCCGAAGCTGATCCTCCCTGAGGCGGGCGTGATGGATCGCGCCCGCCGATAACATCTTGTTTCCTCTCAGTGTTGTTCGATTTTTTTACATCTAAAATTTGAACAAACTCGCTTATTGACTCACACTTGAAAGTGCCCGTTGCAGATTTCTGCATTTTGCGGAAATACTGAGCGTTTTCAGGTAATAACCTGAATGTAGTTTCAACAATAACATTGCATGGAGAGTAATTTATGAAGCTATTTAAAACCCTTTCGGCCTTATGCATGGCAGCCGTTGTGGCATTCGCAGTAAGCGCCTGCGCGCCGACAGCGAAATCCGAGGGGACTGGCGGTTATATTGACGATACGGTGATTACCACCAAAGTGAAATCAGCACTGCTGGCAGATAAAAACATCAAGTCGAGAGAAATCAGCGTAGAGACCTTTAAAGGCCGGGTGCAATTGAGCGGCTTTGTCACTTCCAGCGAAGATGCCAACCGTGCGGTGCAGACCACACGCGGCGTGGCAGGTGTTAAATCCGTTGAGAACGTCATGCAACTCAAATAACGATCGCAGGGAGGCATTGCGCCTCCCTGTCTCGGTCATCCTCAGAAGCGATAACCCGCCCCGAACATAAACACCCAAGGATCCAACCGCGTATCAATACTGTGATGGTTGCCGTTGGCGTCATCAAAGCGGGTTTTGGTCTCGATATTCATCCACCACACCGACATATTCAACATCCAGTGTTCATCCAGGTTGTAATCCAGGCCCGCCTGCGCAGCGACACCCCAGGAGTCTTTCAGGCTCAGATTACTCAGCCCGGCTCCTTTGCCATTGTCATTGAATTTTTCATCAAAGAAGGTGGTGTAGTTCACGCCAAGCCCCAGATACGGACGCAGTTTGTCCTGCTTGTCGCCAAAGTAATATTGCGCCATCAGACTCGGCGGCAGATCGCGCACCGTGGCGATATTGCCGTTCACTGCCGCGCCGTTCAACGACACCTTATGGCGGAACGGCGTCGCAGCCAGCAGTTCCACGCCAATATTGTCCGTTACCATATAGCCGAAAGTCAGGCCGAGCTGGGTATTATTATCGGCATTGAAGGATCCCTGCCCCAGTACGTCGTCCGATCCTGCATTGGGCCGAACCGTCGCCGCCCCCGCGCGGAAAAGAAAATCACCCGCCTGATGCGCGCTTGCCAACATTGGAGCCATCATAGCCGCCAATACCACCAGAGTTGTCTTTTTCATTATCCATTCCATTTGTGTGGTTACTAGTCGGAAGGGAATATACCTACTTACGGGTATTTATGATCCCATCGGGATCACATCTTATGTGTAAATTTTTTTATTCCTACTAAAAACAAGGTTACCTAAGGGACTAATAAATCGAGAATTGATCTGAATCAAAAAATGCATTTTGTTGCAAAACATCTGCATGTTCAAACTTCAGTTGCTAAAAAAACAGCCACTGAGTAAGTTCATTATCCGTGTTGGTTTTGGTGAGTGCCGTCAGGAGTCGGCGCGATCAAGATGAGCGAAATTCATAATCCCTGTGTCAGTTGCGGCGCATGCTGCGGCTATTTTCGAGTGTCATTCTATTGGGCCGAAGCGGAAGATGGCGGCGGCGTGGTTCCTATCTCTCTTACCGAGCCCTTAACTCCCTTTTTGCGTTGTATGCAGGGGACCAACAGCAAGTCCCCGCGCTGTACCGCTCTCGAGGGCGAAATCGGCAAGGCCGTGTCCTGCTCCATTTATCTCAATCGCCCCAGCCCTTGTCGCGAATTCGATCAGTCCGGAGAAAACGGCCTGCGCAACGAAGCCTGCGATCGCGCTCGCGAGCGTTATGGTCTGCCGCCGCTGCCGGTTCCTTTACCCTTGTCGCTGCCAATAACGGTGATTGCCGAAGAAATAGCCGCAATGCAACTCGCGGGGTGCCACAGCGACGCGGAACAAGGTACAATCGCCCACTGATTTTGCTATATACCTATGAATTTCAAGTTGCGGCCAACCATGGCGCAACTTGAAAGGCGATGGATATATCTTTGTTTCTCGACGCCAAGGAGTCTGCATGCCTATCACGGCCAACACGTTGTACCGTGACAGTTTTAACTTTTTCCGTAATCAACTGACCAGCATTCTGATGCTGGCGCTGTTGACCGCGTTCATTTCTGTGCTGCTCAATCAGGTTTTTAGCCCTGACGTCGAGCAGTTGAAGATCTTGTCCGCAACGGAAGGTGATTTTACGGCATCCGCCGGAATGGGGATCCAGGAAATCATTCAGCAAATGACGCCCGAGCAGCAGATGGTGTTATTGAAGGTGTCAGCTGCTGCCACTTTCTCCGCTTTGGTGGGCAACGTGTTGTTGGTTGGCGGGATGCTGACGCTGATTAGCCTGGTTTCCCAGGGGCAACGCATCAGCGCGCTGCGCGCTATTGGCGCTTCTGCGCCGGAATTGCCGCGTTTGCTGTTGCTGCTGTTTATCTGCACTCTGCTGATTCAGCTAGGCTTGACGCTGTTCGTCGTGCCGGGCGTAATTATGGCGATCGCCTTCTCGCTGGCGCCGGTGATCACCACCGCGGACAAAAAAGGCGTGTTCGCGTCGATCAAGTTGAGCTGCAAACTGGCCTTCGCCAATGCACGCGTGATTGTGCCGGCCATGATGCTGTGGTTGGCCGCCAAGCTGCTGGTGTTGTTTATGGTGAGCCACCTTTCGGTACTGACCCCGAATGTCGCCAGCGTAGTGCTTACCGCGCTGAGCAACCTGGTTTCCGCCCTGTTGCTGATTTACCTGTTCCGTCTGTATATGCTGCTGCGCAGTTGATCTGCCTGCAGTAACTAAAAGGGCACGCCTCGGCGTGCCCTTTTTGCTTATGGAACCGCAGCCGTCTCAGCCTGTTCCTTACTTTGAATCAGCTTCAACGCCAGATACAAATCCGGCACCAGAATCAATTCCCGATCGCGTCCCAGCCGATTGATGCGGAACCAACGCGTCAGCTCGGTTCGCCTCCCTGCCAACACCAGCTTAACGTTACGCTGTAACAGATCGCGCTTCAGCTCATCTATCGCCGCCAGAACGCTGATATCCGCGTGGGTAAAGCTGGCGACAGCATCCACCACCACCCAACGCGGCTGAAATGGTGTACTGTCCACCAAATTCAGGATCCGGCGCTTGAAGTACGCCACGTTAAAATAGGTTAACGGCGAGTTGAAGCGGTACATCATCACGCCGGGTACCGCTTTAACGCCGTTGTTGTTGCCCATCGAGTGGATCATGCCCTCGTCGTTCACACCCAGCAACTGCTCCGTCGGACGAAATACCGTGCGCAGGAACTGCATCAGCCCCAGCAATACCGCCAGGCCGATACCGCTGATCACCCCCACCAGCAGCACGCACAAGAAGGTGAACATGGCCAACCGGAAGGCCTGCGCATTGCGGCGGCGCATAATCCAGATGCCCCGAAAATCCAGCAACGACCAGGCGGCATACATCAGCACTACGCCTAACCCCGCTACCGGAATAAACTGCAGCGGCGCCATCAGGAACAACAGCACGAAAGCAATCACCCCCGCTGCAATGATCGACACCAATTGACTCTTGCCGCCGTTGGCATCGTTAACCGCAGTACGGGAATCCGCCCCGCTGATGGCAAACCCCTGCGAAAGCGCCGAAACGATATTCACCAACCCCAGCGCGCGGAACTCAGCGTCGGCGTTCACCTCATAGCCATTCTTTGCCGCAAAACTGCGCGCAGTCAGCATCATGCTGACAAAACTCACTACCGCCAGGTTGAGTGCCGGGATCACCATGTCTCGCAGCAACCCTGGCTGGAAATCCGGCCACTGGACTATCGGTAATACGTCGCTAAACCCCCCCACCGTCACTACGCCATGCCGTTGTAACCCGCCTATCCAGGTGACGAAAGCCGCCAATACGATGGCAAACAACGGTGCCGGCCAGTTAGGGCGCCATTTTTTAAATCCCAGCAGCGTGACCAGCGTCAACAGCGACACCGCCATGGTCAGCCAGTCGCTGTGCATCAGGTTGCCCGGCAGCGCGTAAATGCGCTCAATCAACTGCGCAGGGTGAACGCCAAAACCGAGAACCTTGCCGATCTGATCGACCATGATAGTGATCGCCACACCGTTCAGCAGCCCGCTGAGTATCGGCCGGGAGAGCAGATCCGCCAGTGCGCCCAGTTTGAAACGGCTAGCCAACAGGCACCAGGCGCCCATCATTGCCGTCATCATAATGGTGAGTTGCCAGTGCCGCTCCATATTACCCGCAGCCAGCGGCGTCACTACTGCGGCTATCACTGCACAGGTGGCTGCGTCCGGCCCGACAATAAGCTGGCGCGACGATCCGAAAAACGCGTAGGCGACCATCGGCAAAATACAGGAGTACAGCCCCACCACCGGGCTGACCCCGGCCAGCTCGGCGTAAGCGATCGCCACCGGCAATGCCACCGCAGCTACGGAGAGCCCGGCGCGTATATCCGGTTTAAGCCAACTGCGTTGATACCCTAATAAATGCGTCAAACCAGGCGTCAACGCCTGGAGAGATTTCCACTGCATAAACTGTTTTCCGTTATAAATTATCCGTCTATTATTACGCGTATCATGAGATGCCAGGGCCGCGCTGGCAATCGGCCCACCACGAAGTCGCGACCTCAATCGTAAGTTTATGCAAATTCCTGCTTTCATGGCAGAAATCCGGCCCCCAAACGCCGATAATCAGCGCTTCCCAGCGGTACACAGAGCCCGCCGAATCCGGTATAGTCGGGCGATGAACAGATGATGGATTGATTTATGAAGCAGTTTCTTGATTTCCTCCCGTTAATTGTCTTTTTTGCTTTTTATAAGCTCTACGATATCTACGTCGCTTCCGGCGCGTTGATTGTCGCTACCGCACTGGCGCTGGTGTTCACCTGGATCAAATACCGCAAGGTCGAGAAGATGACGCTGATCACCTTCCTGATGGTGCTGGTGTTCGGCACCCTAACGCTGGTATTCCATAACGATTTGTTTATCAAATGGAAAGTCACGGTCATCTATACCCTGTTTGCGTTGGCGTTGCTGATCAGCCAACTGGTGCTCAAGAAGCCGCTGGTTCAGCGCATGCTGGGTAAAGAGCTGACGCTGCCGGACAAAGTGTGGAGCAACCTCAACCTGGCCTGGGCGGTATTCTTCCTGGTCTGTGGCCTGGCGAATATCTACGTCGCCTTCTGGCTGCCGCAAAGCGTTTGGGTTAACTTTAAAGTGTTCGGCCTGACGGCGCTGACGCTGGTGTTTACCCTGCTCAGCGGTATTTATATTTATCGGCACATGCCGGAAGAACAGAAAAAATAGTTACAAAATTGTTAATGCCCGTAGCGCTTGCTGCGGGCAGTATAATGAAAACCCTTCTTTGATAAGCAGACGGCTATGACTCAACAACGACCTTTACCCAGTGGCGAAATGGTGCTGCGTACTCTGGCAATGCCGGCAGATACCAATGCCAACGGTGATATTTTTGGCGGCTGGCTAATGTCGCAAATGGACATTGGCGGCGCTATTCAGGCGAAAGAAATTGCCGAAGGACGCGTAGTGACAGTGCGTGTCGATGGTATGACCTTCCTGAAACCGGTCGCAGTGGGTGATGTGGTTTGCTGCTATGCGCAGTGTATCCGTACCGGCCGCAGTTCGATCACCATCAATATAGAAGTGTGGGTAAAGAAAGTGTCCTCCGCGCCTATCGGCCAGCGCTACCGTGCAACCGAGGCGGTATTTACTTATGTGGCGGTGGACGATGAGGGCAATTCACGCGCCCTGCCCGATGGCAAAATGAACTTCCGCGTCGGCTTTGAAGAATAACTGAAATGCAGGCAGCAAAAAGGGTCGCTTCGGCGACCCTTTTCTATTGGCGCCAACGTCGATATCAGTCCATCTCCGTGGTGCCGTTTATTTTAAAGCGGATATTAACGACGCGATCTTTCGCTTCCTTGGCTTCGTAACGCCACTTGCGCAATGCCTGTTTCACTTCACGCTCGAACATATTGCGTGGTTCCGCAGACAGGATACGCACGTTGGTCACGCGGCCGTCGCTGTCGATATCAAATTGAACCCGCACACTGCCTTCAATCTGCAAGGCTCTGGCGCGCGGTGGGTAGATCGGATCTGCACGGCTGATTGGCTTCGGCCCCACATCACGCGAATTGCCCTGAACCGGCGCTGAAGGCGCTTGCTTCACCGGCGCTTTGTCGACTGGCTTGGCCGGCTCGTTGTTTTCAAACGGCGATGGCTCGCGCGGCTCGGTTTTCTGCGGTTCGCGTTTGACCGTTTTTTCGACCTTCGGCTTCGGTTTCGGCTTCGGTTTGGGTTTTACCGGCTCAGGCTTCAGTATCGCCTTTGGCGGTGGCTCTGGCAGCGGTTCCGGCTCTGGTTCCGGTTCCGGTTCCACCTGCGGTTCTGGCTCAGCAGGCGCGGGCGGCGGCGGCTCGGCCATTGCCGCGGTATTGACCATCATGACGCTGATCGGCGCATCCTCTGGTTTCGGCAACTCCATGACTTCATTGACAGAAGCATAGAGCAAGCTCGCCACCAAGGCGCTATGTAAGCCAACGGACAGGACAATCGGCACTGATAAACGGCGATTAAGGAACATCTTTTTTAGCGGCATAATGATTCTGTTTCCTCTGGTTCGCCAAGTTTAAATGCAAATAGCAATCATATTCAATAACGAATGGCAAACTATCGCTTTAATCGTCATTATTCATTGCTAAAACCTGTAAACTCATGGGGATATTAACCTTTTATTTGCATTTTTACTGAGGATTTCACACGCTCTATTAACCTGATTTATCGCGACAAAAACAAAAAAACCCGCCGTAGCGGGTCATTCGTCACCAATGCGGCGTTATTCTTCATCACCGTAATACAGCACGCCCAATTTGATCAGTGGCCGCGCCTGCGCTTTGCGATGCAGGTTGGTATCACGCAACGAATAGACACAGCCACAGTATTCTTGCTGGTAGAAGCGTTCGCGCTTGCTGATTTCTATCATTCGCGATGCGCCGCCTTTTTTGCGCCAGTTGTAATCCCAATACTGCAGGTCAGGATATTTTTCTGCCGCGCGCACACCGCAATCGGTGATTTGCTGCATATTCTTCCAGCGGGAAATACCCAGCGAACTGGAGATGGTGTCGTAGCCGTTTTCATGTGCGTACAACGCGGTGCGCTCAAAACGCATGTCGAAACACATGGTGCAACGGATCCCACGCTCTGGCTCGTTTTCCATGCCTTTGGCGCGGGCAAACCAGTTATCGGTATCGTAATCGGCGTCAATAATGGGTATCCCGTGCTGCTCGGCAAAGCGAATGTTCTCCTCCTTGCGCAGCAGATACTCTTTTTGCGGGTGAATATTCGGGTTATAGAAAAAGATGGCGTATTCGATGCCGGAGGCCTGAATGGCTTCCATCACCTCACCGGAACAAGGCGCACAGCAGGAGTGCAGCAACAGCTTGCTTTTGCCCTCAGGCAAGTCGAGTTTATCCCTAACCAGTTCCGTCATTTCCTCACCTCTCACACAGGGGTTCAATTCATCGCGCGGCCGCACTATACGAATAAAAACTAGCTGCTTCAAGGCATAAGCGCCAGCTAGAGGTAAATTCCCCCTGCCAGGCATTCCCTTGGCTCGTCTTTTGCGCTACCTTGAATCACCCCTTTTATACTAATGATTTTAAAGGTGAAACATGCTTTATCTGATCTACGCGCAGGACGTCCCCAACTCATTGGAAAACCGTCTGTCGGTGCGGCCGGCGCATTTGGCACGCCTGCAGGCGCTGCGGGATGAAGGCCGTCTGGTGCTTGCCGGCCCAAACCCGGCTATCGACAGCAACGATCCGGGTAGTGCGGGCTTCAGCGGCTCTACGGTGATTGCGGAATTCGCCTCGCTGGCGGATGCCCAAACCTGGGCTGAACAGGATCCCTACGTCGCTGCCGGCGTTTATGGTGACGTAACGGTAAAACCTTTTAAGCAAGTATTTTAGATAGTTATCAAATAAACCTGTTGCTTTCCATTATAACGGGTTGCACTGCTACAATTACGGGTCACGTTAGGTGGTCCGTGACTTGTTTCTCCACTCGTCTCAGAATGAACAACACCGTAAAAAAAAGCCAGCACGGAGTGGCTGGCTAAAGGGGTCTTCGAGGGAATATCTTATGAGATAACCCTACGCTTTCCTCTTTGGCCCCGCCAGCTATCGGTGCGATAGCTTTCCTCATAAAGCGAAGCGTATGGCGGCGCATTCCAGCTTCTGGTATGGTTAACGGGCAGCCTATAACCATATAAATAATAATGAATTAACAGAGGGGAGTATACTTGCAGCGACAACCGGTTTCATCTTCAAGAATTATATCAATAGGCTATGATGAAACTGCTCAGGTTCTGGAAATCCAGTTTCGTGATGCAGGGATCTATCAATATATCGGGGTTCCCAATCGAATCTACCAGGACTTTGTCGTGGTGGTTTCGAAAGGCAGATTTTATGACGGCGTCATAAAGGGCAAATACCTGTGCCGTAAAACAGGGTAACCGACCAGGCCGATATCAACCCGGCCTGCGCGCCAACCCCGAACGGTATCGGGGTTAAGGTGACTTTCGCATATTACTTCGATGCCGGATCCTCTGCAGCCGTTTGGCTTTGCGCCAGAATCAGTGCCTGCATATCCGTAAACATAGCGTCCCATTCTTGCTGGTCGATATTCATCAAACCAAAAAAACGCAGCATAAATGCCCCTTCGGTGGCCAGAAAAGCCAGCCGCGCGCGCCTTCCCTGCTCAGTGGTCAAATCCAGACCGGCAATCCGGCTGCGGTACCATTCACGCGTGCTGTCCAGATGCTCCGGCGTTTGAATCAGCGTCGCCATCAACCCCGCAGCCTTGGCGCTGGAGGCCTGATCGGAACTTCTGGTCGCCTGCATATGCGCCTGCACGGCGGTGATCGCCGAGGGGTTCTCCCCGGCAATCGCGTCGAACAGAGTGTCATACGCCTTGCCCCAGCGTTCAAACATCGCATCAATCAACGCATCTTTACTGCCGAAGCAGTATTGCACTCCGCCTTTGGAGATCCCCATCGCTTTTGCGACGGAATCAATGGTCAGTCCGGCGGCGCCCTGGTTGGCGACAATCTCTTCGGCCGCATCCAGAACTTTGTCACGATCGATGCTGCGTTGACGTCCCATTGATAGACCTCTCTTTTCAATACGTACGTATGGATATATATTATGACCAGTATACCACCAGTGGAGACTGGGGTTTACCTTCTGGCTGCGCATCCGCGCCGGCCGCATTTTTTGGAATAATATTATGTTCGTAAACAACCGCTGGTTGATCCTGGCCTTAATCTCCAGCGCACTATTTCTGATCGTTATCGACATGACGGTGTTATACACCGCCTTGCCGCGGCTGACGCAGGCGCTGGATGCCAATGCGTCACAAAAATTGTGGATCGTAAACGCTTACCCGTTGGTGGTTGCAGGTCTGTTGCCTGGCGCAGGCATGCTGAGCGATCGCGTCGGTCATAAGCGCCTGTTTATGGCCGGATTGCCGGTTTTTGCCACCGCCTCACTTTGCGCTGCTTTTTCGCCCACGGCAGAATGGCTGATTGCTGCACGCGCATTCCTTGCCGTAGGTGCCGCCATGATGATGCCGGCAACCCTGTCCATCGTCCGTCATATCTTTACCGACGAACGCGAGCGTGCGCTGGCTATTGGCATCTGGGCGGCGGTAGCCTCCAGTGCCGCCGCGCTGGGGCCCGTGGTCGGCGGGGTGCTGCTGGAATATTTCTGGTGGGGGTCGGTGTTTCTGATCAACGTGCCGGTGGTAATGTTGGTACTGCCGCTGGCATGGCGATTGATACCGCACTGCGGCGGAGAGAATACGCGCCCTTACGACATCATAGGCTCGGTACAAATCATGATCGGCCTGGTGGGCAGCATCTATGCGCTGAAAGAATTGAGCAAAACGGCACCTTCGTTTATTGCGTTAGCGATGGCCGCGGCGCTCGGCATTGTCTCTCTTGTCTTTTTTGTGCGCCGCCAAAGGCAAACGCAATACCCGATGATCGACTTCACGCTGTTCCAAAACCGGCTGTTTGCCGGTGGCGTCGGCGTCGCCTTGCTCTCGATGATAGCGCTGATAGGCGTGGAACTGGTTCTGAGTCAACGCCTGCAACTGGTTCTCGATCTGAGCCCATTGCAAGCCGCGCTATTTATTTTGCCGATCCCGCTGGCCTCCGTGCTGGCCGGGCCGCTGACTGGCTTATTCCTGCCCCGCTACGGCGAACGCCGCATGATGCTCGGCAGTTTTATGCTGACCGGTTTCGGGATCGCAGGTCTCGCCCTGTTCTATCAAAGCAGCGTTTTATTGCAATTGGTTTGCCTGTGTATCACTGGTTTTGGCGTCGGTGGCGCCATTACCGCCGCATCCACCGCCATCATGTTGAATGCGCCTGAAGAGAAGTCCGGCATGGCGGCGTCGATTGAAGACGTTTCCTATGAACTGGGCGGGGTTTTGGGTATCACCCTGCTCGGCGGGCTAATGACTGCCGTCTATAGCCACAGTTTGACGTTGCCGGGCAGTTTGCCGGTGAGCGACATCGCCTATGACAGCATTGATGAAGCTCTACGACTGGCCGCCACTCTGGCCACCGATCAGGCTGAACAGCTAAAACAACTGGCGCGCATGGCTTTCGACCGGGCATTTATCGCGGTACTGATAGCGGCAGCGCTATTAATGGTGCTGGGGGCAGGCATGGCGAAATGGACTTTAGGCAAGAAGTGATAACGCTCTGAATCAGGGAGCGTTTGTCGCCGAGGAATACAAGGGCGTATCCCATAATACCCCCAGGCTTAAAGGCAACTTTTTCATCGAATTCACAGTCCCTGCCGGGACTGTTTTCGTTTTACCACTCGTAGGCGACCACAAACAGCAATGCGCGCCGGTGCTGGTCATCCAGGCGACGTCGCACCCGAATAATGTGCCGGTTGCTGCATGACTGGCGCTCCAGCCAGCGATGCCTGCGGCGCTGACTCTGCCGCAGCATCCGCCAACGGCCCACCTCGTTTCTACTGCGTCTCATCGTTTCGTCACTCGTCCGTCAAATGCCAACGGCGGGCATTATAACGCTTTCGCCGTGCGATCCAAGCCGCAGTTCGTCGCACTTTCACGCCGCCAAGCGACGCGATGGCCGGATAAAAATGTTTTTTTCGCTTTCAGCAAGTGCCTTAAGGCAATCATATTTATGCAACATAAGCGCCGAGAAAAGGTTCCCCCTTTACCATTCTGTGCGTACACTCATTGTTGGTGGTTTGCGAACAGGATTTTTCGCCTTTATGACAACATTTTATACCGTAATCAGTTGGCTCATGGTGTTCGGTTACTGGCTGCTTATCGCCGGGGTCACGCTACGTATTCTAATGAAACGTCGCGCTGTACCTTCAGCCATGGCCTGGCTGTTGGTTATCTATATTCTGCCGTTATTCGGTATCGTGGCCTATTTATCTTTCGGCGAATTGCATTTAGGCAAACGTCGCGCCGAACGAGCCAAAGCGATGTGGCCCTCGACTGCTCGCTGGCTCAGCGAATTAAAAGAGAGCCAACGGATCTTCGCTACGGAATACAGCGAGGTTGCCAGGCCTCTGTTCCAGTTGTGCGATCGTCGCCAGGGTATTGATGGCGTTAAGGGCAATCAACTGCAATTGCTCACCACCACAGACTCGACGATGAAGGCCCTGATCCGCGATATCGAGCTGGCACGCCATAATATTGAGATGGTGTTCTATATCTGGCAACCCGGCGGGCTGGTGGATCAAGTCGCCGAATCGCTGATGGCTGCCGCGCGACGCGGCGTGCACTGCCGGGTGATGCTGGACTCTGCCGGCAGCCTGCAGTTTTTCCGCAGCCCTTATCCGGGCATGATGCGCAATGCCGGCATCGAGGTGGTAGAAGCGCTCAAGGTTAACCTGTTCCGCGTGTTCCTGCGCCGAATGGATTTACGCCAGCACCGCAAAGTCATCCTGATCGACAATTACATCGCCTATACCGGCAGTATGAATATGGTCGATCCGCGTTATTTCAAACAGGGCGCAGGCGTCGGCCAATGGATCGATCTGATGGCGCGTATGGAAGGCCCGGTCGCCAGCACCATGGGTATCGTTTATGCCTGTGACTGGGAGATTGAAACCGGCAAACGCATTCTGCCGCCGCCGCCCGATGTCAATATCATGCCGTTCGAACAAGAAAGCGGCCACACCATTCAGGTTATCGCCTCCGGCCCCGGCTTCCCGGATGAGATGATCCATCAGGCGTTGCTGACCGCCGTGTACTCTGCGCGTGAGCAATTGATCATGACAACGCCCTATTTCGTGCCGAGCGACGATCTGCTGCATGCCATTTGCACCGCCGCGCTGCGTGGCGTTGAAGTCAGCATCATCGTGCCGCGCGACAACGATTCAACGATGGTACGCTGGGCCAGCCGTTCCTTCTTTTCCGAATTACTCGAGGCCGGCGTGCACATCCATCAGTTTGAAGGCGGCCTGCTGCATACCAAGAGCGTACTGGTCGATGGGCAACTCAGCCTGGTAGGCACGGTGAATCTGGACATGCGCAGCCTGTGGTTGAACTTTGAAATCACCCTGGTCATCGACGATGACGGCTTCGGCAGCGATCTGGCCTGCGTGCAGGATGACTATATCGCCCGCTCACAGTTGCTGAACGCCCAAGAGTGGCAGAAACGGCCGTTCTGGCACCGTATTGTCGAACGCCTGTTCTACTTTTTCAGCCCGCTGCTATAAAAGCCGCGTCGGGCATGGTTTAATAACGCCAAATCATTTTTGATCAGGATTTTTTTATGGATTTGAATAACCGCCTTACCGAAGACGAAACGCTGGAACAGGCTTATGACATCTTTCTGGAATTGGCCGGCGACAATCTGGATCCGGCGGATATCCTGCTGTTCAACCTGCAATTTGAGGAACGCGGCGGCGCCGAGCTGTATGATCCGGCGGAAGACTGGTCGGAACATGTGGATTTTGACCTGAACCCGGACTTTTTTGCCGAAGTGGTCATTGGTCTCGCGGACAGCGATGGCGAACCGATCAACGACGTGTTTGCCCGCGTATTGCTCTGCCGTGAGAAAGACCACAAGCTGTGCCACATTTTGTGGAAAGAATAAGCGCCCTGCTTGCATGAAAAAACCCGCCAACGTTGGCGGGTTTTTTGTTGGTGATGCAGCGAACAATGCTGCGGCTTGAAGACGACGGGTAAATTATAAAGGATCGACTTTCAGGCACGACACCGCATGGCGGAAACTCCCCTCCAGCAGCGGCCGGGTTTTGGCGCATTCAGGCCCGGCAATCGGGCAGCGAGTGCGGAACACGCAGCCTGAAGGCGGGTTGATCGGCGAAGGCAATTCCCCTTCCAGCAGTTGGATCTGTTTTTCCCTCTCCTTGTCCGGGTCCGGGATCGGCACTGCCGACATCAGCGCTTTGGTGTAAGGGTGCTGCGGGTTGTGGTACACCTCATCGTAGGTTCCCAACTCCACCGCATGGCCCAGATACATCACCAGCACGCGGTCGGAGATGTGCTTGACGACCGCCAGGTCATGGGCGATGAAGATCAACGACAGCCCCATTTCACGCTGCAGTTGCTGCAACAGGTTGACCACCTGCGCCTGAATCGACACATCCAGTGCAGAAACCGGTTCGTCACAGATCACCAACTTCGGTTCCAGGATCAGCGCACGCGCAATGCCGATACGCTGACACTGACCGCCGGAGAACTCATGCGGATAGCGGTTGATCAAGTTTGGCAACAAGCCTACCTTCAGCATCATCGCCTTCACCTTGTCCTTCACTTCCTGACGCGGCATCTTCGGGTAATAGGTGCGCAACGGTTCGGCGATGATTTCGCCGATGGTCATGCGTGGGTTCAGCGAGGCCAGCGGATCCTGGAAGATCATCTGGATATCGCTGCGCGTTTTGCGCCAGTCGGTATCGCTCATGCCGAGCAGATCCTTACCTAACCAGGCAACGCGCCCGCTGGTGGCTTTCACCAGGCCGATAATGGCGCGTGCGAAGGTCGACTTTCCGCAACCGGACTCGCCAACCACGCCCAGCGTTTCCCCTTCGAACAACCGCAACGTTACGCCGTCGACCGCCTTCAGGGTTTTCGCCGGCTGCCAGAACCACTGTTTGTCATCATGAATGTCGAAGTGCACTTTCAAATCGGCCACTTCGAGCAGCACTTTCTTCTCGGTTACCGCTGTCATACCAACGCCTCCACCGGTTTAAAGCAGGCGCGCAGGCGCCCTTCACCAAACTGCTCCAACGGCGGAGCGCTCGCACATTGTTCCATAGCGAACTGACAACGCGGCTGGAACGGGCAACCTTTCGGCAGACGCAGCAGATTCGGCGGGTTGCCGGGAATGGTCATCAAGGCTTCACCTTCAGCGTCCAAACGCGGTACCGCATTCAGCAGACCGATGGAATATGGGTGGCTCGGGTGATAGAACACATCACGCGCGCTGCCGTATTCCATCGTGCGCCCGGCGTACATGACCAGCACCTTATTACAAATACCGGCCACCACGCCCAAATCGTGGGTGATCATGATAATGGCCGTGTTGAACTCGCGTTTCAGTTCATTCAACAACGTCATAATCTGCGCCTGAACCGTCACATCCAGTGCGGTGGTAGGTTCATCGGCAATCAATAGTTTGGGCCGACACAGCAACGCCATGGCGATCATCACCCGCTGGCGCATACCGCCGGAGAACTCATGCGGATACATGCGCATGCGCTTGCGCGCTTCCGGCATTTTTACCGCATCGAGCATACGCACCGACTCTTCGAAGGCTTCGCTTTTGCTCATTTTTTTATGCAGCATCAGCACTTCCATCAGTTGCTCGCCAACGCGCATATAAGGGTTAAGCGACGTCATCGGATCCTGGAAGATCATCGAAATCTCTTCCGCACGCAGCTTGTTGAGCTGTTTTTCCGGCAGATTGAGGATTTCGCGGCCGTTAAATTTAGCCGATCCGCCAATGCGGCCGTTGCTGGCCAACAGCCCCATCAGCGCGAAAGCGGTCTGGGATTTGCCCGAACCGGACTCACCGACGATGCCCAGCGTTTCACCGGCTCGCAGGTCGAAGTTCAGATCGTTCACTGCCGTCACGTCACCGTCCGGGGTGCCGAAGGTCACGCGCAGGTCTTTTACATCCAGCAACAGCGGCGATTTGGCGACGGCACTGGTTTGCAACTGCGGGTTTTCAATGGTGCTCATGATGGCACTCCTTAACGATCTTTCGGGTCGAGGGCGTCACGCAGACCGTCGCCGATAAAGTTGAAACAAAACAGAGTGACTACCAGGAAACCCGCCGGGAACAGCAGCAACCACGGTGAAACTTCCATCGAGTTGGCGCCGTCGCTGAGCAATGCGCCCCAGCTGCTTAATGGCTCCTGCGTGCCCAGCCCCAGGAAGCTGAGGAAGGATTCGAACAGGATCATGCTCGGCACCAGCAATGAGGCATACACCACCACCACGCCAAGCACGTTAGGCACGATATGGCGCAGTACGATATTTCGGGTTGAAACCCCGCACACCAATGCCGCTTCGATAAATTCTTTACGCTTTAAGCTCAGGGTTTGCCCACGCACAATACGCGCCATATCCAGCCACGACACCATGCCGATTGCCACAAAGATCAGCAGGATGTTTTGACCGAAGAAGGTCACCAGCAGGATCACGAAGAACATAAACGGGAAGGAGTTGAGGATCTCCAGCAAACGCATCATCACCGAGTCGGTCTTGCCGCCCAGATAACCTGACATCGCGCCGTACAGGGTACCGACAATCACCGCCACCAGCGCCGCAGCCACGCCGACCATCAGCGAGATGCGCCCGCCAATCGCCACGCGCACCAACAAATCGCGGCCGGAGGAGTCAGTGCCGAAGTAGTGCGCAGATTCAAGGCTCGGCGCAGCCGACATCATCGCCCAGTCGGTATCGTCATAGGCGAACTGAGACAGCCACGGCGCTACAATCACAAACAGGGTAATCAGCCCCAGCACAAACAGGCTGCTGACCGCCGCACGGTTATGCACAAAGCGGCGACGGGCATCCTGCCACAGGCTGCGCCCTTCCACTTCCAGCTTTTCGCCGAAGTGTTCCAGAGCTTCGCTGTTCTTTTTCGTCAACATCATTTGCGTGCTCCAGCTTAATAACGAATTTTGGGATCGATAACGGCGTACAGCACGTCAACAATCGCGTTAAACAGAATAGTCAGGCCACCTACCAGAATGGTCAGGCTCAATACCAGAGAATAGTCGCGGTTCAGCGCACCGTTAACGAACAGCTGGCCGATGCCCGGCAGGCCATAAATGGTTTCGATCACCATCGAACCGGTGATGATGCCGACAAAGGCAGGCCCCATATAAGAAAGCACCGGCAATAACGCAGGTTTCAAGGCATGACGCAGAATGATGCGGCGCATTGGCAAACCCTTGGCACGGGCTGTACGGATAAAGTTTGAGTGCAGCACTTCAATCATCGATCCGCGCGTAATACGGGCGATACTGGCAATATAGGCCAGCGATAACGCCACCATCGGCAGGATGATAAATTTCGGTGCCCCGCCGTTCCAACCGCCACCCGGCAGCCATTTCAGCGTGATGGCGAAAATCAACACCAGTAACGGCGCCACCACGAAACTGGGGATAACCACCCCGGTCATGGCAAAGCCCATTACCGTATAATCCCATTTGGTATTTTGATTCAGTGCGGCAATGACGCCGGCGCTAACCCCCAATATAACTGCCAGCAAAAACGCGGCCAGGCCCAATTTGGCTGAAACCGGGAAAGAGGCAGCCACCAGATCGTTGACCGAATAATCCTTGTATTTAAAGGACGGGCCAAAATCACCTTGCGCAAGTTGAGCCAGATAATGGCCGTACTGTTTCCAGATAGGATCATTCAAATGGTATTTGGCTTCGATATTGGCCATCACTTCCGGCGGCAATGCACGCTCACCGGTAAAGGGGCTGCCGGGGGCCAAACGCATCATGAAGAATGAAATGGTGATAAGGATAAATAGTGTCGGGATCGCTTCTAACAAGCGACGAAATATAAATTTTAGCATTGCCCTAACCCTGTGCTGCAGCCTGATAACGGCTTATTATTCTCAACATGGGCCGGCGGTTCTCACCGCCGGCGCTTACCGTATCAATGCTTGATGATGTACAGGTTTTTGTCGTACACGTTATCAAGCGGGTCTTGGCCGGTGTAACCGCCAACATAAGGTTTCACCAGACGGGCATTCACATAGTAATAAACCGGAACGATGGCGGAGTCTTTATCCAGCTGAACTTCGGCTTTCTGATACAGTTCGGCACGTTCTTCTTTGGTTTTCGCCGTCAGCACGTTAGCCATCAGCTTGTCGAACTCGGCGCTCTTGTAGTGCGGGGTGTTACTGCTGCTGTCAGACAGCATCATGTTCAGGAACGAGCTAGGTTCGTTGTAGTCCGCACACCAGCCGGCGCGAGATACGTCATAGTTACCCTGATGACGGGTATCCAGGAAGGTTTTCCACTCCTGGTTCACCAGCTTCACATCCACACCCAGGTTTTTCTTCCAGATGGAGGCGGCGGCAATCGCCAGCTTCTTGTGCAGATCTGAGGTGTTGTACAGCAGCGAGAAAGTCAGCGGTTTGCCTGGGCCGTAACCCGCGTCTGCCAGCAGTTTCTTCGCCACTTCGTTGCGTTTTTCCTGCGTCCAACCGAACCATTCCGGCGGAGTCAACTTGGCGCCATCGGTATAAGGCGGCGTGAAGCTGTAGGCAGGCAGGTCACCCTGGTTTTTCACTTTATTGGTGATGATGTCGCGGTCCAGGCCCAGTTTCAGCGCTTCACGTACGCGCTCATCGGTAAACGGCGCTTTCTGGTTGTTGATTTCGTAGTAATAGGTACACAAGTACGGATCAACATGAACTTCTTTCGGGATCTCTTTTTTCAGCTTCTGGAACAGCTCGATCGGCATGTTGTTGTAAGTCATGTCGATTTCGCCGGTACGGTAGCGGTTAACGTCGGTCACTTCCGACGCAATTGGCAGGAACGTGACTTTATTAATGATGGTTTTTGCGTTATCCCAATATTCCGGGTTACGTTCCAGTACGATGCGTTCGTTGACTACCCAGTCTTTCAGTTTATAAGCGCCGTTGCTGACGTAGTTGGCAGGCAGAGTCCACTTCTCGCCATACTTCTCTACGGCGTCTTTAAACACCGGTTTCATCGCGTAGTGCGGAGTCATTTCAACCAGGTAAGGTACCGGCTCGGTCAGGGTAACCTGGAAAGTATGGTCGTCAATGGCTTTCACGCCCAAGGTTGATTTGTCTTTCTTGCCTGCGATGATGTCATCCACGTTTTCTACGTGGGCGTATTGCAGATAGCTGGCATAAGGGGATGCGGTTTTCGGATCCACTACGCGTTGCCAGCTATACACGAAATCTTGCGCCGTTACCGGTTTGCCGTTCGACCATTTCGCGTCTTTACGCAGGTGGAAGGTCCAGACTTTAAAATCCTTGTTATCCCAGCTTTCCGCCACACCCGGCACGATGGACCCATCCAGGCTGTTGTTGGCCAGACCTTCCATCAGATCGCGCGTTACGTTATTTTCCGGCACGCCTTCGATTTTATGCGGATCCAGCGACTGTACTTCCGAACCGTTGTTTTTAACGATCTCTTGTTTATCTGCCAGTTGCACACCTGCGGGCACGACGGCAGCAATTGCGCTGCCGGTTGCTGTGATGCCCAGCGCGGCAATGATGCCGGCGGCAAGGATGGTTTTCTTCGTGATGTTGGTCATTGATATACTCCAGTTTTTTATTATCACAGACTCATCGTGGAGCCTGCGTTGCCCGTGAGCGGACCTTGTTATACCGACTGCAGGTGAACGAATGCGGCAGCCGGCCTTCCCTGTATTACTCCTCGTTGTTGGCGTGGCGTAATACCCCTTTTACTGCTTGATGATGTACAGATTTTTTACGTCGGTATAATCCAGCGGATCTTTACCGGTAAAGCCCCCCACCGACGGCCTGATCAGGCGCGCGCTGATGCGGTAATACACCGGGACCAACGCCGAATCTTTATCCAACTGCGCTTCCGCCTGCTGATAAATCACGGCGCGTGCAGCCTCATCCGGCGCCTTCAGCGTACTGGCCATCAGGGCGTCGAATGCCGGGCTCTTGTAGAAGATAGTGTTCATGCTGCTATTGGAAACCACCAGATTCAGGAAAGCGCTTGGCTCGTTATAATCGCCGCACCAGGTCGCACGCGCCACGTCGTAGTCCCCTTGATGACGGCTTTCCAACGAAGTTTTCCACTCCTGATTACGCAACGTGACATCTGCCCCGAGGTTTTTCTTCCACATCGACGCCGCAGCGATCGCCTGCTGTTTGTTTTGATCAGAGGTGTTGTACAACAGCGTGAACTTCAAAGGTTTTGCCGCAGTGAAACCGGCTTGCGCCAACAGTTTCTTCGCTTCGGCATTACGCTGCTCCTGACTCCAGCCCGCCCATTCCGGCGTGGTGAACCTGGCACCATCGGTAAATGTTGGGGTGAAGTTGTACGCCGGGATCTGGCCCTGGCCCATGATTTTGTTGGCGATGATGTCGCGATCGAGCGTTAGCTTCACCGCAGTGCGCACCCGGACGTCGGTAAAAGGTGCACGCTGATTATTGATCTCGTAATAGAACGTGCACAGGAACGGGTTAACGTGCAGTTGCTCCGGGATTTCTTTTTTCATCTTCACAAACAGATTCGGTGGGATAGCATTGTTGGTGATATCAATCTCACCGCTGCGGAAGCGGTTGACGTCGCTGACTTCTGAAGTGATCGGCAAGAAGGTCGCCTGGTCGATGATCGTTTTCTTGTTGTTCCAGTAGCTCGGGCTGCGCTCAAGCACAATGCGCTCATTCACCACCCACTCTTTCAAGCGGTAAGCGCCGTTGCCGACATAGTTGGCGGGCAACGTCCATTTGTCGCCAAACTTTTCAACTACCGCCCGTTTTACCGGTTTCAACGAGGTGTGGCTCAACATGCTGACAAAGTACGGCACCGGCTCGCTCAGTTGAACCTGCAGCGTTTTGTCATCGATAGCCTTGACGCCAAGAGTTTGCGGGCTTTTCTTGCCGGCCAGGATATCGTCGACGTTTTCAATTTTGGCGTATTGCAAATAGCTGGCGTAAGGGGAAGCGATTTTGGGGTCGGCCAGACGCTGCCAACTGTAGACAAAGTCCTGTGCGGTAACCGGAGAACCGTCGCTCCACACCGCATCCGGGCGCAGGTGGAAAGTCCAGGTTTTAAAATCCTGGTTTTCCCAGGTTGCGGCGGCGGCCGGCACCACATGCCCATTGGCGTCGGTGCTGACCAATCCTTCCAGCAGGTTAAGAATGATATTGCTTTCAGGTGTTCCTTCGACCTTGTGCGGATCCAATGAAGCGACTTCGCTGCCGTTGTTGATCACAATGCTTTGCTGTTGGGCCAATTGCACCCCGGCCGGAACATCGGCCGCCTGTACGGAATAAACGGCGCTGATACCCAGCATGCCGGCAATGAACATGGTCAACGGCGTGCGCTTCATTGTTTGCTGCATAGTCGAGGCTCCTTTTCACCGACAAGCATTGCTTATCGATATTTGTGAAGTTTTTATAAGAATTCTAAATAACGGACACCAGCAAGAATCGTTCCTACTTTGACGACGCTCTGCAATTATCTAAGCGAATAAAGTTGCTCGGAAATTAGCAGAAGCCAAATTCCATAGCCAATAATTTTTACAGAAATGTTAAGCAATTCTCTTTTATTGCCCAGTGTGCGATTTTCCCCACCGCTAACCAGACAACCCAGGGAGCAATTAACAAATTGATTTTATTGAATAAAATTTAAATTAGCCTTGTGCAATTTCTGCACCATAGGCCAGAACGTACCACAAAGAAACATTCAGTTAACAAAAACCCCGTTCAAAGAACAAACGCCTGCTTATACGCGGTTAATCACTAATAACACCTGGATGAAAGCGAGACAAGCCCTACAGAATGATGTGACTAAATTAACAGCAGATTTGACATTAGGCAGGCTATAACGGGCAGAAAAGGCGTAAGATAAGGGTTAAAAATAGCGGTTAGAGCTTTTATTGAGCAGCAAAGTGGGATTTATGCCACATCATGGTGCAAGTGAAGAAAATTTATTCACATTTCGCACTATATTAATGCGAGCCAATAATTAATTTTAACTTTTAAAATTAATTTGAGTCGCGAATTATCCTATTCGCGACCCACTGACCTGATTACAACAGCCCCGGGAATATGGCTTTAATACCGGTAACAATAAACTCGATACCCAATGCCATCAGCAGCAGACCCATGATTCGGGTAATAACGTTGATGCCGGTTTGTCCCAATAAACGCACCAGCAAGGGAGCGGCACGGAACAGCAGCCAACAGCAGAAAGCAAACAACGCAATCGCCAGGCTAAAACCCAGCAGGTTTTGCCAATTGTGATAACGGGAACTCCAGACAATAGTGGAGCTGATAGCGCCCGGCCCCGCCATCAGGGGCAACGCCAACGGCACTACGCCGATGCTTTCACGGATCGCGCTCTCCGATTTTTCCTGTTTGTTCTGTTTATCTTCACCCAGCTTGCCGCTGATCATCGACATGGCGATGCTTACCACCAGAATGCCGCCGGCAATGCGGAACGAATCAATAGAGATGCCGAACATGCGCAAAATCCCCTCCCCCAGAAACAGCGAGGTCCACAGGATAATGGCAACCGACAGGTTGGCGGTCATGTTCGTTTTATTGCGTCCGGCCGCCGCCTGGTAGCTGGTCATGCTGATGAACACCGGCAAAATACCCACCGGGTTCACCAGCGCAAACAGGCCGACAAAAAATTTAATGTAGCCGGAAAAATCCAACAGAGATTGGCCCACAAATGACTCCGCTTAAATAGCTTTGATAAGTGATACTGCCTACGCGCGCTAATGTAATTGAATTGCCACGGGTAATCCATTGGCCAAATGCAGCATTTTTATCCATTAAGAATAAAAGTCATGAAGCAATTCACTATTGTTAAAGTAATGTGTGGTTTATGATTTTTTTATGTTTAAAAAACACCTCTGCAACACAGTTATCAAGAATAATTATCAACAACTCAAGCTGAATGGTGTCAGCCTGCACTTTTCATGATTTAAATCACAAAATCGCTAATCAAGAGTAGTTAAGCTCTTAGTCGTAGTCAGGGAGTAGAACAGGTTAAGGAAAAAGAGGTATCTCTGTTCAGCCCACCGGTCTTCCCCAGAAGCAGTGGGAAAGCTCTTTAAGCAAATCAGCAGCATGCGTTGTACAGTATGGAAAGCCCTTGTTTTTAAGCAGCATTTTCCGCTTAGGTGTCTATACTAGTTGCTCGCACGGCTTATTTACTGAAAGAGTTTAACATTATCAGGAGAGCATTATGGCTGTAACGAATGTCGCTGAACTGAACGAGCTAGTCGCACGTGTCAAAAAAGCCCAGCGCGAATATGCCAACTTCACTCAAGAGCAAGTTGATAAAATCTTCCGCGCTGCTGCCCTCGCCGCTGCCGATGCCCGTATTCCCCTGGCCAAAATGGCCGTCGAAGAATCCGGTATGGGTATCGTTGAAGATAAAGTGATCAAAAACCACTTCGCTTCAGAGTATATCTACAACGCGTATAAAGATGAAAAAACCTGCGGTATCCTGTCTGAAGACGATACTTTTGGCACGATCACCATCGCCGAGCCTATTGGCTTGATTTGCGGTATCGTACCGACCACCAACCCAACCTCTACGGCTATTTTTAAAGCGCTGATCAGCCTGAAAACCCGTAACGGCATTATCTTCTCGCCACATCCGCGTGCGAAAAACGCCACCAACAAAGCGGCGGATATCGTGTTGCAGGCGGCCATCGCTGCCGGGGCACCAAAAGACATCGTCGGCTGGATTGACCAGCCTACCGTTGAACTGTCCAACCAGTTAATGCACCACCCGGACATCAACCTGATCCTCGCTACCGGCGGCCCAGGTATGGTGAAAGCCGCCTACAGCTCCGGCAAGCCTGCAATCGGTGTTGGCGCCGGTAACACTCCGGTGGTGGTTGACGAGACAGCGGACATCAAACGCGTTGTTGCCTCTATTTTGATGTCTAAAACCTTCGACAGCGGTGTGATTTGCGCCTCCGAGCAATCTGTCATCGTCGTTGACTCCGTCTATGATGCAGTGCGTGAGCGTTTCTCTTCCCACGGCGGCTACCTGCTGCAGGGCAAAGAGCTGAAAGCGGTCCAGGACATCATTCTGAAAAACGGCGGCCTGAACGCGGCCATCGTCGGCCAATCTGCGCCGAAAATCGCTGAAATGGCCGGCATCAAAGTACCTGCCAGCACCAAGGTGCTGATCGGTGAAGTGAAATTGGTTGATGAATCCGAACCTTTCGCTCACGAAAAACTGTCTCCGACGCTGGCAATGTATCGTGCCAAAGATTTTGAAGACGCCGTCAGCAAAGCGGAAAAACTGGTCGCCATGGGCGGTATCGGCCATACGTCCTGCCTTTACACCGACCAGGATAACCAACCGGAACGCGTTGCCTTCTTCGGCGACAAGATGAAAACCGCACGTATCCTGATCAACACCCCGGCGTCTCAGGGTGGTATCGGTGACCTGTACAACTTTAAACTCGCTCCGTCACTGACGCTGGGCTGCGGTTCCTGGGGTGGTAACTCCATCTCTGAAAACGTCGGTCCAAAACACTTGATCAACAAGAAAACTGTAGCGAAGCGAGCAGAAAACATGTTGTGGCATAAACTTCCGAAATCAATCTACTTCCGCCGTGGTTCATTGCCTATCGCGCTGGAAGAAGTAGCGACCGACGGGGCAAAACGCGCCTTCATTGTGACCGACCGCTACCTGTTCAACAACGGCTACGCAGACCAGATCACCACGGTTCTGAAATCGCACGGCATTGAAACAGAAGTGTTCTTTGAGGTAGAAGCTGACCCAACGCTGTCCATCGTGCGTAAAGGCGCCGAACAGATGAACTCCTTCAAACCAGACGTGATCATCGCGCTGGGCGGCGGTTCACCGATGGATGCTGCGAAGATCATGTGGGTGTTGTACGAGCATCCGGAAACCCATTTCGAAGACCTGGCGTTGCGCTTTATGGATATCCGTAAACGTATCTACAAGTTCCCGAAAATGGGCGTCAAAGCAAAAATGATTGCCGTCACCACTACCTCAGGTACCGGTTCTGAAGTCACGCCGTTTGCGGTAGTGACCGACGATGCGACCGGCCAGAAATACCCGCTGGCTGACTACGCATTGACGCCGGATATGGCGATCGTTGACGCCAATCTGGTGATGAACATGCCGAAATCCCTCTGTGCCTTCGGCGGCTTGGATGCAGTTACCCACGCACTGGAAGCTTATGTATCGGTACTGGCGAACGAATACTCTGACGGCCAGGCGCTGCAAGCCCTGAAATTGCTGAAAGAATATCTGCCAGCCAGCTACAAGGAAGGTGCCAAGAACCCGGTAGCCCGTGAGCGTGTGCACAACGCCGCGACCATTGCCGGTATCGCGTTTGCCAACGCCTTCCTGGGGGTTTGCCACTCCATGGCCCACAAACTGGGCTCTGAGTTCCATATCCCGCACGGCCTGGCCAACGCCATGTTGATCTCCAACGTCATTCGCTATAACGCGAACGACAATCCGACCAAGCAGACGGCCTTCAGCCAGTACGACCGCCCACAGGCACGTCGTCGCTACGCTGAAATCGCCGACCATCTCGGCCTGAGCGCACCGGGCGACCGTACCGCGCAAAAAATCGAGAAGCTGCTGGTATGGCTGGATGAGATCAAAACCGAGCTGGGCATCCCTGCTTCCATCCGTGAAGCCGGCGTGCAGGAAGCCGACTTCCTGGCGAAAGTCGACAAACTGTCCGAAGACGCCTTTGACGACCAATGTACCGGCGCCAACCCGCGTTATCCGCTGATTGCCGAACTGAAGCAAATCATGCTGGATACCTTCTACGGGCGTAAGTTCAGCGAAGCGGACGAGGAAGAAGTTGTGGTTGCACCGGTTGTGGCCAAAGCGGAAAAAAAGTCCAAAAAATAACGGTTCATTGAGCCGACAAAAAAACCGCCGAAAGGCGGTTTTTTTATGTTGATAAATCATTCATTCGGCCTCACGGCACCGTAGCGCTAAAACGCCCCACAATGCGTGCTACGCTGCCCAGCGGCTTACTCCAGTGCGTGTATGGCTTCCTTGTAATGTTTGCGGCAAACGGACACGTAGCTCTCGTTACCGCCTATCACGACCTGTTCACCTGCATGCATTGCCTGGCCGCTTTCATCCAGCCTCAGGACCATATTCGCCTTGCGGCCGCAGTGGCAGATGGTTTTCAACTCCACCAGTTTATCCGCCCAAGCCAGCAAATATTGGCTGCCGATAAACAGCTCACCCAGAAAGTCGGTGCGCAACCCATAGCACAACACCGGAATATCCAGTTGGTCGACTACGTCGCACAATTGCTCAACCTGTGCTTTCGTCAAGAATTGGCTTTCATCCAATAACACGCAGTGTACCGGCTGCTGCTGATGTTCCTGAGCAATCATGGCATAGAGCATTGAGTCATTATTATAGAGCTGCGCCTGAGACGACAATCCGATGCGCGAACTCACCTTCCCTACGCCAAAACGATGATCGATTTCGGCAGTAAACACCAACGTGCGCATACCACGTTCTTGATAATTATATGAAGATTGTAACAGCGCGGTGGATTTTCCTGCATTCATAGCAGAATAATAAAAATAAAGTTGAGCCATGGGCCCGCAACTCCAATGGTATAAGAAATATTCAGACGTTGATTCAAGCGCTAAGTGTACCATAACCCGTCGGCCTGCTCATGCTCTGGGTTCTCAATATCCTTGGAAAGGTAATAGCAGGCTTTCAAATGAAACATTTCGTTCTGATCCAGCCCCTCTTTTACATCTATTTACAGGATAATCTTTGCCTGCCATCACTATTAATTACCGCTAATGATTTGCCCTCCGCATTAATGGTTAAGCTAGTGGAGAGACGTCGTCGCACGACTGTCCCCCGGTTACAGACTCAAATCTATTAACCCCAAAAGGGAGCGCCGAGAAATTTAATGACATAAAACAGACAAAGGCACAGTTCTTGACGTTATCTTTACCCGCATACCCCCATTGTTTACAATGTCTGCATACTGAAACACGTGATTAAGCCCACAGAATTCGTCGTAATATCGATATAAAACACAATTATAACTTAGCCATAAATGCCTTGTAGCCCCATCAAACATAGTGCGGCTGTTGAAAATTTGACTTAAAAATGGAGGTTGTAATACTTAACATCCCTACCTATATTAGCCAAACGGATCTGATTAACCGTTTTTTTAAAGATAAATTTGAGTACTCCTTTCAATTTGGCTATTGCAGAAAAGAAAAGAGCACTCTATTATTATCCAGACGCCCCCCACCAATATAATTTGAGACTAGGATAATGAGCGAAGCATTAAAGATTTTGAACAACATCCGTACTCTACGCGCACAGGCAAGAGAATGCAGCCTGGAAACGCTGGAAGAGATGCTTGAAAAACTGGAAGTTGTTGTGAACGAACGTCGCGAAGAAGACAGCCAGGCTCAAGCAGAAGTGGAAGAACGTACCCGTAAACTGCAGCAATATCGTGAAATGTTGATTGCTGACGGTATTGACCCAAATGAACTGCTGCAAACTATGGCTGCGACTAAAGCCGCTGGTAAAGCCAAACGTCCAGTACGTCCAGCTAAATATCAATATAAAGACGAAAACGGCGAACTGAAAACCTGGACCGGCCAGGGCCGTACCCCGGCAGTGATTAAGAAAGCTATCGAAGAGCAAGGTAAATCTCTGGACGATTTCCTGCTGTAATAGCATTTCGCTGCACGTTAAAAAGGCTCCCTATGGGAGCCTTTTTGTTATGTGTATTTTCTGCCTGCCAAGCCCACAGCTTAGCTTTGACGCAAATATCCGCCCACGCCAGGCTCCCCATTCTTCTTATCGCCTGAGCTATCCCTGGTGTTTTTCAAGACATAAAAAAGGGGCCGCAGCCCCTTTATAACATTGTTCAGTTGTTCAATTACTGAACTTTATAAAATGACTTATACCACTCGACAAAGCGTTTCACGCCTTCTTCAACACCGGTTTCCGGCTTGAAGCCGATAACGCGATAAAGCTCGGCGGTATCCGCGCTGGTATCCAAAACATCGCCAGGTTGCATCGGCAGCATATTCTTGCGCGCCTCAATCCCTAACGCCTGCTCCAGTGCGCGAATATATTCCATCAACTTCACCGGGCTGCTGTTGCCGATATTATAGACACGATAAGGCGCAGAACTGGTTGCCGGTGAACCCTGCTCGACCGTCCATGCCGCGTCAGCCTGAGGAATAATCGCCTGCAACCGCACAATAGCCTCAGCGATATCGTCAATGTAGGTAAAGTCACGGTGCATCTCGCCGTGGTTATATACGTCGATGCTTTCGCCCGCCAATATGGCCTTGGTAAATTTAAACAACGCCATATCCGGGCGGCCCCACGGGCCATATACGGTAAAGAACCGCAGGCCGGTGGTCGGAATACCATATAAGTGGGAATAGCTGTGCGACATCAGCTCATTGGCTTTTTTGGTTGCCGCATACAATGACACCGGATGATCAACTGAGTCTTCCGTCGCAAAGGGCAGTTTACGGTTCAGACCGTATACCGAACTGGAGGAGGCATATAACAGATGCTCAACTTTATTGTGGCGACACCCTTCCAGCACGTTTAAATGCCCAATGAGATTGGCATCCGCATAGGCCAGAGGATTTTCCAGCGAATAACGTACACCCGCCTGCGCACCCAGATGAATCACCCGTTGAAACTTTTGCTCTGCAAACAGCCCCGCCATACCCTCGCGATCGGCCAGATCCAGCTTAATAAACTGAAATTCAGATTTATCCGAAAGCAACTCAAGGCGGGCCATTTTCAGGCCCACATCATAATAATCATTCAGGTTGTCGATACCGACAACCTGATGCCCGGCAGCCAACAAACGCTCAGCAATATGATAACCAATAAACCCTGCAGCGCCTGTAACCAGGAATTTCATGTTCACCCCTTAAATAACCGGCTGAATGGACGCGCCACGGCCGATTGCATAATACGTGAAACCGCGGCTTTCCAGACGTTCTGGATCAAACAGGTTGCGGCCATCAAAAATGACAGGCTGTTTAAGAGAACCTTTAACCACATCGAAATCTGGCGCACGGAAATTCTGCCATTCGGTACAGATAACCAGTGCGTCAGCCCCCTGCAGCGCCGCCTCTTTGGTGCCTACCAACTTCAGGTCGTCACGCTGACCATAGATACGCTGTACCTCGTTCATGGCTTCTGGGTCGAAGGCCTGAACAATAGCACCCGCTTCCCACAGTTGCTCCATCAGCACTCGGCTGGAGGCCTCGCGCATGTCGTCGGTATTGGGTTTGAATGCCAGCCCCCACAACGCAAAGGTTTTACCTTTCAAATCTTCACCGAAGTGATGTTTGATAAATTTGGTCAGCTTATATTTTTGCTGATAGTTAACCTGCTCTACCGCCTGCAACAGTTTTGGCTGGTAACCAATATGCTCCGCAGTGCGGATCAGCGCTTGAACGTCTTTCGGGAAGCATGAGCCGCCGTAGCCGCAGCCCGGATAGATGAAGTGGTAACCGATACGCGAGTCAGAACCGATCCCCTGGCGCACTTTCTCAATATCCGCACCCAACATTTCGGCCAGATTGGACATTTCGTTCATAAAGCTGATCTTGGTCGCCAGCATACAGTTGGCGGCATATTTGGTCAGCTCGGCGCTGCGGATATCCATCATGATCATGCGATCGTGATTGCGGTTGAACGGCTCGTAAAGCTCACGGATAGGTTCGATAACCTCTTTGTTATCGGTACCGATAACAATACGCTCCGGACGCATGCAGTCCGCTACCGCCGCGCCCTCTTTCAGGAACTCCGGATTGGAAACCACGTCGAATGGCACTGTGCTGCCGCGTTTTTTCAGGGTTTCTTCCATCACCTGGCGTACTTTATCCGCAGTACCGACCGGCACTGTAGATTTGTCGATCACCACCTTGCGATCGGTCATATGTTCCGCGATGGTGCGCGCTACGGCAGTCACGTATTTCAGATCGGCAGAGCCGTCTTCATCCGGTGGCGTCCCCACGGCGATGAACTGAATGGTACCGTGTGCAACACCGGCTTTAGCGTCGGTGGTGAAGTGCAGACGACCCGCTTCATAGTTCTGTTGCACCAGCGGCGTCAGACCGGGTTCAAAAATGGGGATATTCCCGTTCTTAAGGTTTTCGACTTTACGCTCGTCTACATCAATACACATAACGTCATGGCCGACTTCTGCCAATACCGCAGCCTGTACCAGGCCAACATAGCCAATACCAAAAACTGTTACTTTCATGGGAAAATCCTAGTTTTTCAAATTAAGACGAAAGATAAATAAATTATTTCTTATCAGCGGCCAACAGTTGTTGCAACCACTGAGAAAATTCTTTGCCAAGGCTGGCATGGCGCAGACCATACTCGACGAAAGCCTGCATGTAGCCCAGCTTGTTGCCGCAGTCATGGCTCACCCCTTTGAGGTGATAGGCTTCTACGGTTTCCTGCTGCATCAGCATTTCAATACTGTCGGTAAGCTGGATCTCGCCGCCGGCGCCTGGAGGCGTTTTCGCCAGCAACGGCCAGATATCGGCAGAAAGCACATAGCGGCCAACAATAGCCAGGTTTGACGGCGCTTCGTCTGGCGAAGGTTTTTCGACTACACTGACCATCGGAGCGCTTTCGCCCGCCTGCAGTTCATAACCTTTGCAATCAGCCACGCCATAATTGCCGACATCTTTCTGCGGCACAGGTTCAACCATAATCTGGCTGATGCCGGTTTGTTCGAACCGCTGCAACATTTCGTGCAAATTGTCTTTTTTCAGATCGGCGCTGTACTCATCGAGGATCACGTCCGGCAAAATTACGGCAACCGGCTCATCGCCCACCAATGGATAAGCGCACATGATGGCATGCCCAAGGCCTTTCGCCACCCCTTGACGCACTTGCATCACGGTGACGCCCTTCGGGCAAATAGACTGCACTTCATCCAGTAGTTGACGCTTAACGCGTTTTTCCAGCATTGCTTCCAGCTCAAAACTGGTATCGAAATGGTTTTCAATCGAATTCTTGGAGGAATGGGTGACCAGCACAATCTCGTTAATCCCTGCCGCAATGCATTCGTTGACCACGTACTGGATCAATGGCTTGTCAACCAGCGGCAACATTTCTTTTGGGATGGCTTTTGTCGCCGGCAACATTCGTGTTCCCAAGCCTGCAACCGGGATCACTGCCTTTCTGATTTTACGATTTACAGCAGGCATTATTTCCTCTCTCTAATAGAATTTGCGCTCATTTTGTGAGCTTCATCTGCCATACAAAAAACCTTCGGAGTATACCAGTTTATGACTGTCTGGCATTAGTCTGAGCACAAATAGAAAAAATTTAGGACAATTACCCAATCAGATTTTCTGAGATAAAAATAAGTATGTTGAATATCTTAATTTCAAATAATATTTTTACAACTGCTTGCTATTCGGCGCTAAGCATCAGCCGCAGCCTGCCCCCAGAGCCCCAAACCTGACACTGCCAGGCGGAACAGTGCTGGCTGATTTGGTTCATGTAGGTTGCGCCCAGCATACCCAGAGGCACGCCGTTGCTCAGTTGGATTTGATTGTCACCGGTATTCACATTGGCATGCAGGCCCGCAGAAACCAGAATCAGGTTTTTATATTCGGCGTGATAATAACCAACTAACAGAGGGAATTGCCCTTCCAGCTTGCCTTGGCGCAATAATTGATTAACTTGCTTTAACAGTGTTGTCATTTGCGGCAACCGATGACGCTGATTAACTAAATGATCCTGTAATAATCCGTTAAATAAAGCACGCAGCAACAGCGCAGCCAATACGCCATTATCACCGGCGCGGGTAACATCCAGGCAATAGAAAGCCAGATCCTTATCCGACAGTGCGGCTATATCGAGCACCAACCCCGGATTCTCGCTGGTGGTTAATTGCCGATAATTAATCCGACAATGGGCTACGGTCTGTTGCACCGGCGGCTGAAGCTGTTTGAGTAATTTTACCGCTTCGGAAGGATTTTTACTCAGCGCATTCCAATCCTTGAACAGCTCTGCTTCTTCCAGAGCCGGGGAGGTAAACATATTGGGATATAAACACCCCAATACCGCTTCACGCAGTCGGTTCAGATCGGCCACCGGTTTCAGCAACACGTCCTGCACGCCCAAACGCAGCACCTTGGCGATATCTGCCATTTTATCCGTGGCCGAAATCACCAGCACCGGGATTTGCAGGCCTTGCAGCCGCAGATGTTCGACAAACTCGATCCCGCCCATTTCCGGCATGGCGAGATCGCACAAGATTAAATCGGGATGGACATCGTCGACGGCACTCAGCGCCTGCAAACCATTGGTCGCTTCACTGGTCTCCGCTCCCAACGATTTCAAATAGCCAACAAGCACGGAACGAAACACCAGTTCGTCCTCGACGATCAAAATCCGCTTGTGAGTGAATGGTAATGCCATCAGCCGAGCCTCTTCCCTTTTCATAGTGTAATAGTGGCTCAAAAAGGTCATTTACGCTTGCCGGAAAATGTCCCAACCGCACGTTGCCCCCCTGAAACCGGCAGCTATTTATTTTTTATCAATGGCAACAGCATATCGAGCTGTTTTTCCACCGCCAGTTCGCCGGCTTCAATCGCCTCATTGGCGCGGTGAAAGTCCAGCGTTGAAATTTGCGGGCAGTAGGGTTGAATCAACACATCGGGCGGATCGCCGGCCATGCGGTTGCGTTTCAGGCGATTTTCCAACACCTGTATCGAAGTCCCCATGATTTCCATCGCCGTTGGCGTGAAGTTAGGCTTTCTCAACGTCATCTTGCTGATTCGTTCGCGTAAACGCCCCCGCCAGTTGCGGGCAGGGAGATCGTTCGGCTCTTCCATATCATTGCGAACCGAGAACAAATCCTGCTGCATCAAATGCGCGTCATGTTGCAGGTCAACGGCGATGACGATATCGGCGCCCATCGCGCGAGTTAATGAGATGGGAACCGGGTTAACCACCGCGCCATCCACCAGCCAATAACCGTCGAACCACACCGGCGCCAACAAGCCGGGCATGCTGCATGAAGCTCGTACCGCCTGATGAATATCCCCTTTCGTCAACCACAACTCCCGCCCGGTACTCAGATTAGTCGCCACGGCACCGAATTTCAGAGAGCACTCGGCAATATCATCGATCTTCAACAACTGCCCCACCGCATTGAACACCCGCTCGCCCCGCAACAGGCCGCCCCGCTGCCAGGACAAATCCATCAGCCGAATCACATCCCAATAGCTGAACGAACGCACCCACGTCTCCATGGCGGGCAGACGATGGCTGGCAAAAGCGGCCCCCACCAGCGCGCCAACCGAGCAACCGGCTACTATATCGACCTCAACGCCCAATTTCTTTAGCGCGTTGATGACACCGATATGCGCCCAGCCTTTGGCCGCCCCCGCCCCTAATGCCAGTCCCACTTTAATTTGTCGCATAACGCCTGCCCTTTGCCCGGTAAATTGTATCAAACCTGCTGTCAGCGTAGATTGTCACGACCGAATAATGTTAGGTAACATATGCGCTAAATTCATTTCATCATCGTTGGCCCGTTCTTTTTCGTGCCGGCCATTTTAGGAGTTACCTTGCCTGAATTATGCCCCTGTGGCGGAGGTCTGGAGTATAGCGCATGCTGCGAACCCTACATTAACGGGGTCAGATTCGCCCCCACTCCAGGCACGTTAATGCGCTCGCGCTTTAGCGCCTACGTGAAACACAATGTTGATTATCTGATCGCTACCTGGCATCCCGATTGCCATGCCAATGAATGGCGCAAGTCCATCGTCGACAGCTTCAAAGGCACCGAGTGGCTTGGTCTGACTGTAGTAGAAGAAAAAGAAGGCCATGATACCGGCGAAGGTTTTGTAGAATTCATTGCGCGCTTCGTTGACGCCGACAGCGGCGAACACAAGGCGATGCATGAGCGTTCGCGCTTCCTTCAGCTTGACCAACGCTGGTACTATATTGATGGAACCAAACCCCAGCCTGGCAGAAATGCAATTTGCCCCTGTGGTTCAGGTAAAAAATATAAAAAATGCTGCGGGCGTTAGCCGGTTGTCATTGTGTCCCATAGCGTTCAGGCCACAGCCGACCAGGCTGCCGCTTGAAGATAAAGACTATAAAAACTCTCGCCTGCACAGACAGGACGTTCAGTATCAGACAGGATCCTCATTCCCATGCCACACCAAAATGTACAAAGAAAAGTTTTGCGCACCATCTGTCCGGATGCCAAAGGCCTGATCGCCAAGATCACCAACATTTGCTACAAACATGAACTCAACATTGTTCAAAACAATGAGTTTGTTGATCACCGCACCGGGCGTTTCTTTATGCGTACCGAGCTGGAAGGTATCTTCAACGACACCACGCTGCTGGCAGATCTCGACAGCGCCCTGCCGACAGGCTCTGTTCGCGAACTGCACAACTCCGGCCGTCGCCGCATTGTGGTATTGGTGACCAAAGAAGCACATTGTCTGGGCGACTTGTTGATGAAAAGCGCCTACGGCGGTCTGGATGTAGAGATTGCTGCGGTTATCGGCAACCACGATACGCTGCAAACGCTGGTAGAACGCTTCGATATTCCGTTCCATCTGGTCAGCCATGAAGGGTTGACGCGCGACCAGCACGATCAAAAAATGGTGGCTCAGATCGATCAATATCAGCCGGATTACGTGGTACTGGCCAAATATATGCGCGTGCTGACCCCGGCATTTGTTCAGCATTACCCGAACCAGGTGATCAATATCCACCATTCGTTCCTGCCGGCCTTCATTGGTGCGCGGCCTTACCATCAGGCTTACGAACGCGGGGTAAAAATCATTGGCGCTACCGCACACTACGTTAACGATAATCTGGACGAAGGCCCAATCATCATGCAGGAGGTGATTCATGTTGATCACACCTATTCTGCTGAAGATATGATGCGTGCCGGGCGTGACGTAGAGAAAAACGCGCTCAGCCGCGCGCTGTATCATGTGTTGGCCCAGCGGGTATTTGTTTACGGTAACCGCACGGTTATTCTGTAACGGCCAAATATATCCGATAAATTTCAAGTTGCCGCCAGGTGCCAACTCGCTCACCTCAGAAGGGAAAATATTTCCCACAGGGGTGAGCAAGCTCCGCCAAAAACGCGACTGCTTGAAAGGTTAGGGGTATAAAACGGGGCCTTTCGTTCAGGAATGCACCGCCACGGGCAAAAAATCGGCAAACGATTCATTTTCTGCATTTCAATACTTTACACGCGCGCTTCATTTGATATGATGCGCCCCGCTTACCGAGACAGACGTTTCGCAAGCAAGGCCAGTGGTGGGGTTCCCGAGCGGCCAAAGGGAGCAGACTGTAAATCTGCCGTCACAGACTTCGAAGGTTCGAATCCTTCCCCCACCACCATCTTCTCTCTGTTAATGAGAGCACAGCGAAAGCTGAAGCTACATAAAACACCGAGGGGGAGGATGAGAAGCTTCGACAAGGTTCGAGTCTCACGCAGTGAGACAACGTGCTTTAGCGCGGCCCGAAGGGTGAGGAACGAAGAGACGAATAATCCTTCCCCCACCACCATCTTCTCTCTGCAAAGAGTGAAGTCGCAGTAAAGAAACCGGCCAGGTTTCTTCCGGGCAAAACCGGAACGACAATTTGTAAACCCATGAATATCATGGTGGGGTTCCCGAGCGGCCAAAGGGAGCAGACTGTAAATCTGCCGTCACAGACTTCGAAGGTTCGAATCCTTCCCCCACCACCATCCTTGTACTTCCCCTTTAATTTAAATCAAACTCAGCCGTAGCCAACCGCTCCCTTTCGGGGAAGGATGAGAAGCTTCGACAAGGTTCGAGTCTCACATCGTGAGACAACGCGCTTCAGCGCGGCCCGCAGGGTGAGCCGCGCAGCGGCGAATAATCCTTCCCCCACCACCATCCTTGTACTTCCCCCTTAATTTAAATCAAACTCAGCCGTAGCTTGTCACATCACTAATCAAAATAGCTGCACATCACATTTATCAGTTACCTTAACCATTCGCCTCACGCTCAGCTTGAACTCCGGTCAACAATTCGCTATACCACTGACTTCTTTAATGCAGTAAGGAAAAAAGTGCATGCGTAACAATATCTGCGTTTTTTGTGGTGCCAGCGAAGGTGCTAACCCTGCTTATGCCGATAATGCCCGGCAATTGGGCCGGACGCTTGCCAGCCAGGGTAGACGTCTGATCTATGGTGGCGGTAAAAAAGGGTTAATGGGCATTGTGGCGGACGCAGTGCTTGAAGCCGGTGGTGAAGCCGTGGGTGTCATTCCTGAACGGCTGGTAGAAGCAGAAACCGCACATCGTAGTCTGACCGAATTGGAAGTCGTGCCGGACATGCACACCCGCAAGGCACGCATGGCGGCCCTGGCGGACGGTTTTATCGCCCTGCCCGGCGGTATTGGTACTCTGGAAGAACTGTTCGAGATCTGGACCTGGGGCCAGATCGGTTATCACAGCAAACCGGTTGGCCTGCTGGATGTAAACGGGTTCTATCGCCCGTTAAACAATTTCCTGCAGCATGTAGCCGATCAGGGCTTTATGCGCCATGACTACCTCGGCACCCTGCATCTCAGCGAATCACCGCATACCCTGCTGCAACAATTCGACGATTACCAGCCAAAGAATTACGATCGCTGGGCAAAATAACGCGGCTTGCCGGCGGCGGCAGTTGCCGCTGGCCTGCGTTACATTTCCGGCCAAACTCTGCTACTATCTCAACACATTTTTCTCGCGAAAACGGCACCGCTCATGAAGTTTGTCTCTTTCAATATCAATGGACTGCGCGCGCGTCCGCATCAACTGTCCGCAATTATCGAACAGCACCAACCCGACGTGATTGGCCTGCAGGAAACCAAAGTTCACGATGACATGTTCCCGCTGGAAGAAGTCAGCCAGCATGGCTATCATGTGTTCTATCACGGCCAAAAAGGCCACTACGGCGTCGCACTGCTGACTAAAGATGAGCCGATTGCCGTACGCCGCGGGTTCCCTACCGATGACGACGACGCACAGCGCCGCATCATCATGGCCGATCTGGCCACACCTCAAGGTACATTGACCGTAATTAACGGCTATTTCCCGCAGGGAGAAAGCCGTGACCATCCGACCAAGTTCCCGGCCAAATCACGCTTCTACCAGGATCTGCAGAACTACCTGGAGCAGCAACTTTCCGTGGAATCGCCGGTGCTGGTGATGGGCGACGTAAATATCAGCCCAAGTGATTACGATATCGGAATCGGTGAAGAAAGCCGTAAACGCTGGTTGCGCACCGGCAAGTGTTCCTTCTTGCCGGAAGAGCGCGAATGGATGGACCGCTTGCTGAACTGGGGTCTGGTAGATACCTACCGCCATGCCAACCCGGGGCGCAACGATGAATTCTCATGGTTTGACTACCGCTCACGAGGGTTCGATGAGAACCGGGGTCTGCGCATCGATCTGCTGCTGGCCAGCACGCCGCTGGCAGCGCGCTGCACCGCAACCGGCATCGATTACCAGATCCGCGGGATGGAAAAACCGTCGGATCACGCCCCGGTCTGGGCAGAATTCTCGCTGTAATTCCTCCAACCCCGGCAATTGCCGGGGTTTCACTCTGTGGTACGCATGAAAATTATCGACGTCGTCGCCGCCATCATTGAAAAGAATGGCAAAATTTTACTGGCTCAACGCGATGCAAACAGCGATCAGGCCGGCTTGTGGGAGTTTCCCGGCGGTAAGGTCGAGGAAGGTGAAAGCCAGCCGCAGGCGCTGGCACGTGAACTGGATGAAGAGTTGGGGATTATGGCGAGCGTAGGGAATTACATCGCCAGCAACCAGTGGCAACACAACGAACGCATTATCCGGCTGCATGCCTGGCGTATTGAAGCATTCAGCGGCGAATTGCAGAATCGCTGCCATTCCGATTTTGTCTGGCTAGCACCGGAACGGGCGTTCGACTATGCCCTGGCCCCGGCAGATGTGCCGCTGCTAGCGGCCTATATTGCCTCTTTGCCGCTCAAGAACTAAACGGCAACGTTACCTCGTCACTTTTTCAAGCGGATCCAGATCAACGGGTTGGTGCCAACCACGTTGGGATCGCGAGTGCATTGCAGTACTTCCCCTTCGACCTTGAGCACCGCTCCTTCAGAATAGTGTTGATCCTGATAAATGCAGCACCGGCTGCAGGGCTGTGCTACCGGCTGGGCGGCGTCTTTCGCCGTGCCCCAAATTTCCGGCGCCACCGGCAACACTACATCCACATCACCACGATTGGCAGCCGCAACAGTGGAAAACAACAGCCCACCAGTTGCCAGCATCAGTAACCCATGATTCACTCGCTTTTCTCCCGCGCCTTGCCGGCGCTTTTCTTGCGTTTTTTTGCCCCGGCGGAAGGCGACGGCGGCAACCCGCGAAACGCCATACTCGCCCGGCTTTGCTTGGCCTGATAAATCAGCTCCTGCAAAGTGCCTACCAAGGGTTGCATAAAGTCCTGATAGCGGCAGGATTTTTCACTGATTTGCGTCAGCGTAGCCTCCCAGTTGGCCGTCATATCAGGGCGAGCGGCAATATCCGGCAGCGAATGGATCAACGCCCGACCGGTCTCGCTGGAATGAATATAACGCCCTTTCTTGTACAAAAACGCCCGCTTGAACAGCAACTCAATGATGCCCGCACGCGTCGCCTCGGTACCTAAACCATCGGTCGCTCGCAGGATTTTCTTTAGCGCTTTATCTTGTACGAAACGCGCTATGCCAGTCATGGCAGAAAGCAGACTGGCATCGGTGAAAGGCCGCGGAGGCTGAGTCTGGCGTTCCACCACCTCACCACGTTCGCACAATAGCTCATCATCTTTCGCCACCACCGGCAACGGAGAACCTTCGTTTTCTTCGTCGCGTTCTTTACTGCCCAGCAGCGTCCGCCAGCCCGCTTCGGCCAGGAAACGCGCTTTGGCAACAAATTTCCCCCCGGCGATATCCAGCTCAATCACGCATTTGCGGAACATGGCATCCGGGCAAAACTGCATCAGGTACTGGCGCGCCACCAACCCGTAGACGTTCAATTCGTCCTGACTGAGGCTCACTTTGCTGGCGCGGGCAGTAGGAATAATGGCATGGTGGGCATCAACTTTTTTATCGTCCCAGCAACGGTTGCGGCGATCGTTGTCGATCACCGGCTGCGGGTAAAGATCCGGCTGATGAGCGCTGATCGCGTTAAGCACCGCATGACGCCCGGCAAAATGTTCTTCCGGCAGATAGCGGCAGTCGGAACGCGGATAGGTGATCAATTTATGCGTTTCATACAACCGCTGGCATACATCCAGCACCTGCTGCGCACTCAGGTTGAAACGTTTGGAAGCCTCAATCTGCAGCGTCGAGAGCGAAAACGGCAGCGGAGCGGTATCTGATTCCCGTTTATCATTATAGGACGTGACCAGCGCAGGCTGGCCCTCGATGCGTTTAAGCACGTGCTCCGCCAGCGGCCGGTGCAGCAGACGCCCTTCTTCGTCCTGATAAGGCTCACAAGAGTCACTCGGCTGCCAAAGCGCGACAAAGCGCTCTTCCTTTGGCGTCACGATGTGCGCTTTGACTTCAAAGAAGTCTTTTGGCACAAAGTTTTCAATCTCTTCATCACGCCGCACCACTAACCCCAACACCGGCGTCTGCACCCGCCCAACGGACAACACGCCGTCATAGCCGGCATTTCGCCCTAAAATGGTATAGGCGCGGGTCATGTTGATGCCATACAGCCAGTCAGCGCGGGAACGCGCCAGCGCGGAGACGCACAGCGGGATAAAGTCGCGGTTGTCACGCAGCCGTTCTATAGCGCGCTCCACCGCCTGCGGGTTGAGATCGTTAATCAGGCAACGGCGCACGCTGTGACGTTTTTCCGGCGTCAACGCCAGATAGTCCAGCACCTCATCCACCAGCAATTGTCCTTCGCGATCCGGGTCACCGGCATGCACTACCTCGTCAGCATCATGTAATAGCTTTTTAATCGCATTAAGCTGTTTACTGACCGAGGGACGCGGCTGCAGTTGCCACTTTTCGGGGATAATGGGCAGATCCGCCAGCGACCAGCGCGCATAGCGGCTATCGTAGGCATCCGGCTGCGCCTGCTCTAGTAAATGGCCCACACACCAGGTGACCACATCATTGTTGCCACAGGCAATAAACCCGTCACCGCGACGATGCGGTTTGGGAAGAACGTCGGCAATGGCGCGCGCCAAACTCGGTTTCTCGGCAATAAACAGTCGCATTATTCACCGTTATTCTGGCTGTACGTCATCAGGAATTCTCTTACTTCAGCATAATTCCCGCGGAAGACAATCCGCCGGGATTTCTTTTCCAATTGATAGTGATACATCGGATCATAGTAGTGCTGCAACAACGGCACCAGCCACTCCTGATGCGCGTCACTATTACCGCCGGCATACTGGAATTGCAACGCCCATTCCAGCCGCTGCGTCAGCAGTTGGAAGCGCTCCATTCCCAGGCGACGGCGAATGGCGAACAGGCCGTGATGCAGATACTCAGCGTATTTCTGCCAGCCCGGCTCCGCGCCGTAGGTCTGTTCAAACCCTATGCGCATGCGAACGATATATTCATCCTGCAACCGCGCCAGACGCACCTCAAAGGGATCGTCAATAACGGCCACCGGCGCTTGCTGCATGCGGTTGAAGATCGGTAGCGGCAGGTTATTGCTGCCGATAATGCGCCCTTCATCCTCCAGTATCCAACGGCGGCAGCCACCATGCTGTTTTTTCAGCAATAACACAGCCAGACGATTCTCAAAATCAATCTGCGAGCTCTGCGCCACCAGCGTTCGGCCAAAAGATGAACCGCGATGGCGCGCTGCGCCTTCCAGATCGATACCCTCTGCCAACTCGTTGACCAACAGGGTTTTACCGCTGCCGGTGTTGCCGCCGACCAGCACCATGGGCAATTTTGCGCTCTGTTCCAGCGTGCCGAGCAGGAAATGACGCAGCGCCTTGTAGCCGCCGCTGATGCGCGGGTACGCCACCCCAGCCTCACGCAGCCACTGCTGTACCAGCTGTGAACGCAGCCCACCACGGAAACAGTAGATATACCCTTCCGGCCATTGGGCACACTGTGCCAGCCAGGCCGCCGTGCGCTGCTCACGCAACCTGCCGTTTACCAAGCTGTGGCCCAGTACTATCGCCGCATGCTGCCCCTGCTGTTTGTAGCAGGTGCCCACCGCCTGCCGCTCGCTGTCATTCATTAGCGGCAGATTCAGCGCATTGGCGAAAGCGCCCTGTTGGAACTCAACCGGCGCTCGCACATCAATCAGCGGAATATCCTGCAAAAAAATACGACGATAGTCGTGGGTGTCGGCCCGTGGTGGAGTAGATGACACTACACAACCTCAATCAGTGGCTTACCCGGCGTTGCCGTATGCAGTTCACCGATGGCGGTTAGCTGAATACCGTGGCGTTCGGCAATCGCCAGCACCTGCTGTTCCGCTTCAGGAAGTACCGCCAGCAACAGGCCACCGGAAGTTTGCGGATCGCACAACAACTGGCGCTGCAGATCGGTCATGTCACCAATCAGGTGGCCGTAGCTGTCAAAATTACGCCCGGTGCCGCCCGGCACGCAGCCTTCGGTAATATAGCGTTCGACATCCGGCAGTTTCGGCACCTGATCAAACCATAACGTCGCCTGCAAATCTGAACCCTGACAAACTTCGCTCAGATGGCCCAGCAGCCCGAAACCGGTGACATCAGTCATCGCCGTCACGCCGGCGACCTCGGCAAAATCCGCCCCCGGTTTGTTCAGTTGACACATCACTTCCGTCGCCAAACCTTCATGTTCAGGGCGCAGTTTGCTTTTCTTCTCCGCGGTGGTCAGCACGCCAATACCCAGCGGCTTGGTAAGGAATAATTGGGCGCCGGCTTTCGCTGCGCTGTTTTTCTTTACCCGGTCGGTATTGACGATGCCGGTTACCGCCAGGCCAAAAATGGGTTCGGGGGCATCAATCGAGTGGCCGCCGGCCAGTGCAATACCCGCCTGCTGGCAGGCGTAACGCCCGCCGTCAATGACCTGCTGCGCCACTTCCGGCGGCAGTGTGGCTATCGGCCAGCCGAGAATGGCTATCGCCATGATCGGTTTGCCGCCCATGGCATAGACATCGCTGATGGCGTTGGTGGCGGCGATGCGGCCGAAATCGAACGGGTTGTCGACGATCGGCATAAAAAAGTCAGTGGTACTGATGATGCCAACGCCGTTGCCGATGTCATACACCGCAGCATCGTCACGGGTCTCATTGCCAACCAGCAAGCGCGGATCGACAAACTTTTCCCGTTCGCTGTGCAGAATTGTTTCGAGAACTTTCGGTGAGATTTTGCAACCGCAGCCGGCACCATGGCTGTACTGGGTCAAACGGATCGCTGGCGATGTCATATACCACTCCCTTCGATTAACGGCATTCAAGATATCATAGGGTAGCGCTTGCCGACGGGATTGATAAGAGCGGGCTGCCGATAACCGTACAGCCTGCTCAGAAACAACGCAGAATTGCGGGATTCGGCGCATTTTCGCGCAACCCCGCAGGGGATCAGAAGTAACTGACGAACGGTGTGCTGTCGGGGGCGACAACTTTAGTAGCGGCTTTCAACTGCGGCGTGCCCAGATAGAGGAAACCGACGATTTCGTCTTGCTCACGGCAACCAAAGGCTTCGCGAACCAGCGGGTGTTCGGTCCAGGCACCCGTGCGCCAGATCCCGTTGAAGCCCTGCGCCAGAGCGGCCATCTGCATCGCCTGTACCGCGCAACCGGCAGAAACCACCTGCTCCCAACGCGGCACCTTGGTTTCTTCGCTGCAATGCGCCACCACCGTGATGATAAGCGGAGCGCGGAACGGCGCCTTTGTGGCTTTTTCTACCGCAGCGTCGTCCAGTTGATCCTGTTTCGCAGCAGTTTGTAACAATTGGCTGAAACGCTCCAGACCCTGATTCTCGATCATCACAAAGCGCCACGGCTGCAGCGCACCGTGATCGGGCGCACGAAGGCCCGCATTGATGATATTCTGGCGAATATCCCCCGTTGGCGCTGGGGCCGCGAGGCGTGATGCAGAACGGCGATTCAGTAAAAGATCCAGTGCATCCATCGTAAACTCCCAATAATAATTTTCATTACGATCACGTTAACATAGCTCAACGGTGAGTTACAGCCTCGGCGATAGCCCTCGTGACTCACGATTTAAAGCTGACTTTTCTTCGGCCGCTCATTAGGATAGCGGGACATTCTCGACTCTTGTTGGAGAGCACATGCGCACATTGTGGCAAATCATTGCCGGCGTTTTCAGGTGGACATGGCGTCTGCTGAACTTTATCAGGGAACTGGTCCTTAATCTGTTCTTGGTGTTGCTGATCCTGGTTGGGGTCGGTATTTATCTTTCATTCCAGAGTTCCACTACCCCTGCCGTCCCGACGAGCGGTGCGCTGCTGGTTGATTTGAGCGGCGTGGTCGTTGACCAACCGTCAATGAACAACAAAGTACGCCAGTGGGGCCGCGAACTGCTGGGCGCTTCCAGCAACCGTCTGCAGGAAAACTCGCTGTTCGACGTGGTCGACAGTATCCGCAAGGCCAAAGACGACAAAAACATTACCGGCATGGTATTGCAGTTGAATGACTTTGCCGGCGCCGATCAGCCTTCGCTACAGTACATCGGCAAAGCACTGCGAGAATTCCGCGATAGCGGTAAACCGATCTTCGCCATCGGCGACAGCTATAACCAGACGCAATATTATCTGGCCAGCTACGCCAACAAGGTTTACCTGTCGCCGCAGGGCGCGGTCGATCTGCACGGCTTTGCCACCAACAACCTTTACTACAAATCGCTGTTGGAAAAACTCAAGGTCACTACCAATATCTTCCGCGTCGGCACCTACAAGTCAGCCGTGGAACCCCTGATCCGCGACGATATGTCACCGGCGGCGCGCGAAGCCGACAGCCGTTGGATCGGCGGGCTGTGGCAAAACTATCTGGATACCGTGGCGGCCAACCGTCAGATCACTCCGCAGCAGCTGTTCCCGGGCGCGGCAGGTGTACTGACCGGCTTGCAGGCGGCCGGCGGGGATACCGCCAAGTTTGCGCTGGACAGCAAATTGGTGGATGAACTGGCGTCACGCACCGTTATCGAGAACCAACTGATCAAAACCTTCGGTTGGGATAAACAGGCGAATGATTTCAACGCCACCAGCATCTACGATTATCAGCCAAAACCAACGCCGGATCAGGGCGGGAAAATCGCCGTAGTGTTTGCCAATGGCGCCATCATGGATGGCCCGCAAACGCCGGGCGCCGTTGGGGGGGATACCACCGCCGCGGAACTGCGCCAGGCTCGTCTTGACCCGTCAATCAAAGCGGTGGTGTTCCGCGTGAACAGCCCAGGCGGCAGCGTCAGCGCCTCCGAAGTGATCCGTTCTGAACTGGCTGCAGTGCGTGCCGCAGGCAAACCTGTGGTGGTGTCGATGGGCGGTATGGCGGCCTCTGGCGGCTATTGGGTCTCTACGCCGGCGGACTACATCATCGCCAGCCCGAGCACCCTCACCGGTTCCATCGGCATCTTCGGGGTCATCAATACCTACGAGCAAACGCTGGACAGCATCGGCGTGCATACCGACGGCGTCGCAACTTCGCCGTTGGCGGACCTTGCAGTGACCAAGGCGCTGCCGCCGGAGTTCTCGCAAATGATGCAGTTGAATATCGAGAACGGGTATAAGAACTTTATCGATCTGGTTGCCAAATCTCGCAAAATGACGCCGCAACAGGTCGATCAGATCGCTCAGGGCCACGTGTGGCTTGGCAGTGACGCCAAAGCCAATGGCCTGGTCGATCAGTTGGGCGATTTCGACGATGCGGTGAAGAAAGCCGCCGAGTTGGCGAAGCTGAAGCAGTGGCAGCTTAACTGGTTTGTCGATACCCCAAGCCTGACCGACATGGTGCTCAGCCAGTTTGGCGTGTCAATTCACGCCATGTTGCCGGCGGCCATTCAGTCGATGCTGCCGGCTCCACTGGCATCGGTCGCCATGGCGGTGAAGGAGCAACCGGGATTATTCAATAATCTGAACGATCCGCAAAACCGCTATGCCATCTGTTTGACCTGCGGAGAAGTCCGCTAACAAAATATTCCTGCGCCCGGCACACGCCGGGCTTTTTTTCTGCCGTTATCCCCCTATAATTCAGCCCATCTTATTTCTGTCAAAACAATTACTATGCAAAAAAAATCCATTTACGTCGCCTACACCGGCGGTACCATCGGCATGCAACGCTCGGAACAGGGCTACATTCCGGTTTCCGGCCATCTGCAACGCCAACTGGCACTGATGCCCGAGTTCCACCGGCCGGAAATGCCGGACTTCACCATTCATGAATACGCGCCGCTGATCGACTCTTCAGACATGACGCCGGAAGATTGGCAACACATCGCCGACGACATCAAACGGAATTACGATAGCTATGACGGCTTCGTCATTCTGCACGGCACCGACACCATGGCCTTCACCGCTTCAGCGCTGTCGTTCATGCTGGAAAACCTGGACAAACCGGTGATCGTGACCGGCTCGCAAATCCCGCTGGCAGAACTGCGCTCAGATGGCCAAACCAACCTGCTGAACTCGCTCTATCTGGCCGCCAATCATCCGGTAAACGAAGTCAGCCTGTTCTTCAACAACAAGCTGTTTCGCGGTAATCGCACCACCAAAGCGCATGCAGATGGCTTCGACGCCTTTGCTTCACCCAATCTGCCCGCGCTGCTGGAAGCCGGTATTCACATCCGCCGCCAGAACGGCATCGACAGCCCGGTTTGCAACGGCGAACTGCAGGTCCACAACATCACGCCGCAACCGATCGGCGTGGTGACGATTTATCCGGGCATTTCCGGCGCTGTGGTGCGCAACTTCCTGCTGCAACCGGTGAAAGCGCTGATTCTGCGCTCTTATGGCGTGGGCAATGCGCCGCAAAAAGCGGAGCTTGTCGATGAATTACGCGATGCGTCCGAACGCGGCATCGTAGTGGTGAACCTGACCCAATGCATCTCAGGCCGGGTGAACATGGAAGGTTATGCCACCGGTAATGCCTTGGCCCATGCAGGGGTCATCAGCGGCTTTGACATGACCGTCGAAGCGGCGTTGACTAAACTGCATTATTTGCTGAGCCAACCGCTGACGCCGGAGCAAATCCGCAGCCAGATGCAGCAAAACCTGCGCGGCGAGCTGAGCATTACGGGCTAAGTCTACCCAGATTACGGAGCCGAGATGAAAACCGCCCTGTTGTTAATCGATTTGCAAAATGATTTTTGCCCCGGTGGCGCGTTAGCGGTGGCGGACGGCGATGCCACCGTTATCGCCGCCAATCAGGCGATTGCCGCCTGCGTGGCGCGCGGTGAACCGGTAGTCGCTTGCCAGGATTGGCACCCCGCCAATCATCGCAGTTTTGCGGTAAATTCAGGGACTGAGGTCAACACGCAAGGTGAGTTGGCAGGATTGCCGCAGGTGTGGTGGCCGGTGCACTGCGTGCAGGAAAGCCACGGGGCGCAATTGCATCCGCAGTTGCACCGAGAGGCCATTGCCGAGGTGTTCCGTAAAGGTCAAAACCCGGATATCGACAGCTACAGCGCCTTCTTTGACAACGGTCACCGAGCGCAAACCGCGCTGGACGGTTGGCTGAGAGCGCAGGGTGTCACTCACCTGGCTATCATGGGTCTGGCGACCGATTACTGCGTGAAGTTTAGCGTAATGGATGCACTGGAACTGGGATATGTGACATCAGTGATTACCGACGGCTGCCGCGGCGTCGATTTACAGTCAGGTGACAGCCCAAAAGCGTTCCAGGCAATGGAGCTGGCCGGAGCACAACTCGTTACCCTGTCACAATTCATCGCACATTGATTCCAGCGGGCGCCCCAGGCGCCCGCTTCTTCTCCCTCGGTGCAAATCTCGACACCGCTCACATTCCAACCATTCTCCCGTGATTACATCTTGTTCCCAGACGTTGCTTTTGCTGTTATGACCGCTGATGCCTTCGCATCAATCGGTTATACGCATCCGGGGCCCCCTGAGCCCGGCTTTATGTTACCGCCTCAGGCGGTTTCGGTCGGCCTTGCCGACCAAAGGAGATAACATGGCATTACCCCGTAAACTGCTGCCTTTGCTGGTAGCGGTGCAGTTAGGCATGGCCGGAACCAGTATGGCTCACGCGGCGTCTTATCTGTCCGTCGGTTATTTTAACGGTGGCGGCGACGTCACTGCTGGCCCCGGTGGCGATATCAACAAACTGGATGTCACCCAAATCACCCACCTCAACTACTCTTTCGGCCTGATTTACAACAACGAGAAAGAGGAAAACAATCCGGCGCTGAAAGATCCGGCTCGGTTGCATCAGATCTATTTATCGCCGAAGGTTGAGGCCGATCTGAAACTGTTGCCGGTGTTGCGTAAGCAAAACCCAGAACTGAAGGTGCTGCTTTCCGTTGGCGGTTGGGGAGCGCGCGGTTTTTCCGGTGCTGCCGCCACACCGGAAAGCCGGGCAATATTTATCCGTTCGGTACAACAGGTGATTAAACAATTTCACCTCGACGGCATCGATCTCGATTGGGAATATCCGGTCAACGGTGCCTGGGGCCTGGTCGAAAGCCAACCGGCGGACCGCGCCAACTTCACCCTGCTGCTGGGGGAACTGCATAAAGCGCTGGATAAAGGCAAATTGCTGACCATCGCCGTCGGCGCCAACGCAAAAAGCCCGCAGGAATGGGTAGATGTGAAAGGCATTGCGCCCTATCTCGATTACATCAACCTGATGACCTACGACATGGCGTATGGCACCCAATATTTCAATTCCAACCTGTATGACTCTAAGCAGTGGCCAACCGTCGCCGCCGCCGATCGTTACAGCGCCAATTTCGTGGTGGATAACTACCTGGCAGCCGGACTGAAACCCGCACAGTTGAACCTGGGCATCGGCTTTTACGGCCGGGTGCCCAAACGGGCTACGGAGCCGGGCATCGATTGGGATAAACCGGATGCAGCCAAAAATCCGGTTACCCAGCCCTATTTCACCGCACGTGAAACCGCCGTGTTCAAGTCACTGGGGTTGGATCTGACCAAGGACAGCTATTTTAAGTACAACGATATCGTCAGCAAGCTGCTGAACGATCCACAGCGCCGCTTCAGCGCCCATTGGGACAACGACGCCAAGGTTCCCTACCTGACCCTGCAATCCGCCGAGGGCAAACCGTTGTTTGCTATTTCGTATGAGAATCCGCGTTCGGTCGCGATCAAGGCTGACTACATTAAAAGCAAGGGGCTGGGCGGCGCCATGTTCTGGGAATATGGCGCAGACGACAACAATCGGCTGGCACACCAGTTGGCGGAATCATTGAGGATAAACGGCGGGAAACGCTAAACCGGCAGGGCGATGGTTGCATCGCCCTGTCTTCGGATTTATTGCGGCTTCAACTTAACCAGCGGTTCGGCAACGAACTGCTGTTTCAGTTCCTGCTTGCTCTTCATCACTATCTGGCCGTCGGTGCCAATAGTCATATGCTGCGGATCGGCATTATTCAACGATTGCCACAACATCACCGCCTGCAGACTGTTTTCTTTCTGTTCCGGCGTCAGCGCAACGCCGTCTGGCCATTTACCCAGTTCTACCGCCTGTACCAGGCGCTGATAGATCTCCGGGGTCATTGCGGCAATCAGGTCTTTCACGTCCATCAGAGCATTTCCTCATTCGTGGAAGAATAATTAGCTGAATCGATTTTTCTGGCTGAATAATCCTCAGCCGGCTGTTTTTTCGCCGTTCTCGCCGTCGGTAAAACTCAACGAAGCCGAGTTAACGCAGAAGCGTTCACCGGTAGGCTGCGGGCCATCGGGGAATACGTGCCCCAGATGAGCGTCGCAGTGGCCGCAGCGAATCTCGATTCGATGCATATTGTGTGAATTATCATCAATATAACGAATCGCATCGTCGGATACCGGCTCATAGAAGCTTGGCCAGCCACAGCCGGAGTCATACTTGCTGTCGGAATAGAACAGCGGATAGTTGCAACACAGGCAATGGTATACACCCTCGCGCTTATTGTGCAGCAATTTACCGGAGTACGGCGCTTCAGTGCCCCGTTCCTGGGTCACATAACGTTGGATTTCATTCAGTTCCGTGGCCGGATGGTCAGGGGTTGTGTCTTTAGCCATTTGCGTGATTCTCTGAATGTGGATAATGTCAACGAAAACAATGAGTAATAATAACAAAAAATTAACAACATTGCAGTGCTTTTTGGCCTAAACTGTAGCGCATAAAGGTCACGCCGCGGCATTATGTGATACCGATCACATATATGAAGCAGGGTGACTTTATACTTGGCGGTTTGACCCCATATAACGGATGAGGCCGAACGCAAACGGAATGTGCAATAAGCAAGCAGATCAAGCCCCGTGATTTGATTTGCAGCAAGAATTGACACGATTCCGCTTGACGCTTGGTAAGGTTTTTGTAATTTTACAACCAACCTTTTATTCACTAACAAATAGCTGGTGGAATATATGACTATCAAAGTAGGTATCAACGGTTTTGGCCGTATCGGTCGCATTGTTTTCCGTGCTGCTCAAGAACGTTCTGACATCGAAATCGTTGCAATCAACGACCTGTTGGACGCAGAGTACATGGCTTACATGTTGAAATTTGACTCTACTCACGGCCGTTTCAAAGGCACTGTAGAAGTCAAAGACGGCCATCTGGTTGTTAACGGCAAAACCATCCGTGTTACCGCAGAGAAAGACCCGGCTAACCTGAAGTGGAACGAAGTGGGTGTTGACGTTGTTGCAGAAGCGACCGGTATCTTCCTGACCGACGAAACTGCACGTAAACACATCACTGCAGGCGCTAAGAAAGTTGTTCTGACCGGCCCTTCAAAAGATGCGACCCCAATGTTCGTACGTGGCGCAAACTTTGAAAAATATGCTGGCCAGGATATCGTTTCCAACGCATCTTGCACCACCAACTGCCTGGCTCCGCTGGCTAAAGTTATCAACGACAACTTCGGCATCGTCGAAGGTCTGATGACTACCGTTCACGCGACCACCGCTACTCAAAAAACCGTTGATGGCCCGTCTCATAAAGACTGGCGCGGCGGCCGCGGCGCATCCCAGAACATCATCCCTTCTTCTACCGGCGCAGCTAAAGCAGTTGGCATCGTTCTGCCAGAACTGAAAGGCAAACTGACCGGTATGGCGTTCCGCGTTCCAACTCCAAACGTGTCTGTAGTTGACCTGACCGTTCGTCTGGAAAAAGCAGCGACCTACGAAGAAATCAAGAAAGCCATCAAAGCCGCTTCTGAAGGCTCTATGAAAGGCGTTCTGGGCTATGTTGAAGACGAAGTGGTTTCTACTGACTTCAACGGCGAAATCCTGACTTCCGTGTTTGATGCCAAAGCGGGTATCGCGCTGAACGACAACTTTGTGAAACTGGTTTCCTGGTACGACAACGAAACTGGCTACTCCCACAAGGTTCTGGATCTGATCGCTCACATCTCCAAATAATGGAATGATGGAAAGCTGATAATGAGGGGCGACATTTTTTGTCGCCCTTTTTTTGTTTCTGCGGCGAACTAAAGGCAACCTAATGAACGAAAAAATTTTCACCCTGCCCGTTACCGAACAAATTTCACCTTACATCAGTCAACGTCAGCTCGAAGAACTGCCGGTAGTGATCGTCTCCCACCCGAAAGTCCGCGCCGCCGTTGCGCTGCAAGGCGCACACCTGTTAGCCTGGCAACCTGCCGGTGATAAGCCGGTTATCTGGCTGAGCAACAATACCCCCTTTAAAAAAGGCAGCGCCATTCGCGGCGGTGTGCCTATTTGCTGGCCCTGGTTTGGCCCGGTAGCGCAACCCTCGCACGGTTTCGCCCGCAATCAGCCCTGGAACCTGACTGCGCACGATGAAGACGACAACGGTGTCATTCTGACCTTTACCCTGAAAGACAATGAGCAAACCCGCAAGCTTTGGCCGCATGCCTTTACGCTGATTGCCCGTTTCAAGCTGGGTGAAGAATGCGAGATTGAGCTGGAGTCACACGGCGACTATCAGGCTACCGCAGCGCTGCATACTTATTTCCAGATTGGGGATATTGAACAAGTAAAAGTGGCGGGCCTCGGCGAACCTTATATCGACAAAGTGGCCGGTGGAGCAGAAGCTCGTCAGACCGGAGACCTGGTATTTATTGGTCAAACCGATCGGGTCTATACTCAACCGGACGCTTTCAGCCTGATCAAAGATCCTTCTCTGCAACGCACCATTGAGGTTCATCACCATCATATGAGCGATGTGATTGCCTGGAACCCAGGCGTGGAGCTGTCCTGCAGCATGGCAGACATGGCGAATGACGGTTATAAAACCATGGTTTGCGTGGAAACCGGCCGCGTCAGTAAGCCGTTGGTGGCCGCTGGCGAACAACCAGCCCGGCTGGCGGTAACCTTCCGCAGCCGTAAAAAGGCTTGACGCTTATAGGGCGGCGAGCCAGTCGCCCTGTTTCCCCCCTTGCCCCCCTCGAACGACATATCGCACTATACCCGCGTTATGCCCACACTTAACGCACACTACGCGCGCACCACAGATGTGCAAAAGGAGCGCAAGCGCCCCTTTATGATGCAGTCATTGCACAATATTCGTGCAATTTTCTTTTAGAAGCTGTAGCTCACACCTGCCATCAGCAACCCGGTGTAAGATTTATCCACCATTGGGCTGTCTTTCACTTCACTAGACAGCTGGATGTAACGCCCGGTGAAGAAAGCATCCCAGTCCTTGTTGATCTGATAATTGGCGCTCAGTTCAACGTAAGGTGCCCAGCTGTCGCCCGGCTTGTAGCTGTCCAGACCACTGCGGCGAGATTCGTTATCGCTGACACCGTAGTAGTATTTGTTCTGGTTTTTGCTGTTCCACATCACGCCCACACCAGGAATCAGGGTCAAGGCGTCTAAATCGAATTTGTAGAGATAAGCGACATCCGCTTCCAGACCGTTGCTGTTGTCCAGAGTATCACCGGTAAAGGTGGAGCGGATCGAGCCCCAATCGGCATTATGGGTATAAGCCAGGCCAGCCATCAGCGTGCCGCGTCGTTTATCCAGACGCTTCATGCGGTCGTCATCGCTGTCGCCGGGACGAAAACCAAACGGCGAGTAATAACCCATTACGCTCAGTTGGTTTTCCTGATCTTTCCACAGGTAGTAACCGGCTGTCAGCGTGCGGAAGTAGAAGTCGTCGCCTTCATAGTTAATGACAGGCATCGGATAGACGCGAGTCTTATAACCACGGTACACGTCAGGGCTAACCAGCGCTGCAGCACCGAGTGACCAGGTTCCTGCCTGAGCACTTTGCGCAAAAACCATTGCGGAAGCGACAATTGCTAACGTTTTGAGTTGAAAATTTTTCACTGGTTCTTTTTCCATAAATAACAGAGTTAATTGCCGACTTAGTTTATGTGAAAATGCCGTTACGCGCCTAATCTTTACAATAGAAAACAACCAAGATCGAATAAGTTAGATCAGAAATATGAATTAATCATGGCGGAACAATGACGTTTTTTGCCGCAAGCCGCGCCAGACAAGGCGTTTGCTCATCCTTGTCACAACTGAGTCATTGATATGACTTAAAAAAAGCTTTTTATGACGCAGGAAATTTTCCGGTATGCCAACTAAGCTTAATCAGAAGGCGAATTTATCCTGAGCCCAGTGGCAATACAACGCAACTCGCGATAATAAGCGTATCAAGTTGGCATACGGGTTGCTGTACTCAGGTAATAACTTCTTCTTTCGGGAGCCAAAACACTATCACCAGCTCCCTTTAACCTGTGCTAATAACGAAAAGGACGGGCATCATGAACATATTTGACCACTATCGCCAGCGCTATGAAGCTGCCAAGGACGAAGAGTTCACACTGCAGGAATTTCTTACCATTTGCCGGCAAGATCGCAGTGCGTATGCCAATGCGGCCGAACGTCTGCTAATGGCTATCGGTGAACCTGTTATGGTCGACACCGCGCTTGAGTCACGCATGTCACGCCTGTTCTCCAACCGCGTGATCGCACGCTATCCGGCTTTCGAAGAGTTCTACGGTATGGAAGAAGCTATAGAACAAATAGTTTCTTACCTGAAACACGCCGCGCAGGGGCTCGAAGAGAAGAAACAAATTCTTTACCTGTTGGGCCCGGTGGGCGGCGGGAAATCATCGCTGGCAGAACGTCTGAAAGCGCTGATGCAACGCGTGCCGATTTACACTTTGAGCGCCAACGGCGAACGCAGCCCGGTCAACGACCATCCGCTGTGCCTGTTTAATCCGCAGGAAGATGCCAATATTCTGGAAAAAGAATACAACATCCCGAACCGCTACCTCGGCACTATCATGTCGCCGTGGGCCGCAAAACGCCTGCATGAATTTGGTGGCGACATCACCAAATTCAAAGTAGTGAAAGTGCGCCCTTCCATTCTGGAACAGATAGCCATCGCCAAAACGGAACCCGGTGATGAGAATAACCAGGACATCTCTGCGTTGGTCGGTAAAGTGGACATCCGTAAACTGGAGAACCACGCCCAGAACGATCCGGATGCCTACGGTTATTCAGGCGCTCTGTGCCGTGCCAACCAAGGGATTATGGAGTTCGTAGAGATGTTCAAAGCGCCGATCAAGGTGCTGCACCCTCTGCTTACGGCTACCCAGGAAGGTAACTACAACGGTACCGAAGGCATCTCCGCCCTGCCGTTCAGCGGGATTATTCTGGCTCACTCCAACGAATCCGAGTGGGTGACTTTCCGTAACAACAAAAACAACGAGGCCTTCCTCGACCGCGTTTATATCGTCAAGGTGCCGTACTGCCTGCGGGTGTCGGAAGAGATGAAAATCTACGACAAGCTTCTTGATCACAGTGAACTGACCCATGCACCTTGCGCCCCCGGTACGCTGGAGACGCTGGCACGCTTTACCGTGCTCTCTCGCCTGAAAGAGCCGGAAAACTCGAGCATTTACTCGAAGATGCGCGTCTATGACGGTGAAAGCCTGAAGGACACCGATCCAAAAGCCAAGTCGTACCAGGAATACCGCGACTACGCAGGGGTCGATGAGGGCATGAATGGCCTGTCCACCCGTTTCGCGTTCAAAATCCTGTCGCGGGTATTCAACTTCGATCACGCCGAGGTAGCCGCCAACCCGGTGCACTTGTTCTACGTACTGGAACAGCAGATCGAGCGTGAACAGTTCCCGCAGGATCAGTCGGAAAAATATCTGGAACACCTGAAAGGCTATCTGATCCCGAAATACGCCGAATTCATCGGTAAAGAGATCCAGACCGCTTATTTGGAATCCTACTCGGAATACGGTCAAAACATTTTTGACCGCTACGTGACCTATGCAGACTTCTGGATCCAGGATCAAGAGTACCGTGATCCGGATACCGGCCAGCTGTTCGATCGCGAATCCCTGAACGCTGAACTGGAAAAAATCGAAAAACCGGCCGGCATCAGCAATCCGAAAGATTTCCGCAACGAAATAGTCAACTTCGTGCTGCGTGCCCGTGCTAATCATAGTGGCCGTAACCCTAACTGGACCAGTTATGAGAAGCTGCGTACCGTGATCGAGAAGAAAATGTTCTCGAACACCGAAGAGTTGCTGCCGGTGATTTCGTTTAACGCTAAAACCTCAACGGATGAGCAGAAGAAACATGACGACTTCGTCGACCGCATGATGGAAAAAGGCTACACCCGCAAACAGGTTCGCCTGCTGTGTGAATGGTATCTGCGGGTCAGAAAGTCTTCATAACAGCTAATGAGAATTAGCGTCATGGAGATGGCGTAGAAAGTTGGCAACGTCGTTTGGGGGAAGTATGGCGTATTTTATTGACCGACGGCTTAACGGCAAAAACAAGAGCATGGTGAACCGCCAGCGCTTCTTGCGCCGCTACAAGTCGCAAATCAAACAGTCGATTGCCGAAGCCATCAACAAGCGTTCGGTCACCGACGTGGACAGCGGGGAGTCGGTTTCAATCCCCAATGGCGATATCAACGAGCCTATGTTTCATCAAGGCCGCGGTGGCACTCGCCACCGCGTTCATCCCGGTAACGACCATTTTGTGCAGAATGACCGTGTCGAGCGCCCTCAGGGCGGCGGCAGCGGCGGGGGTGGCGGTCAGGGAAACGCCAGCCAGGATGGCGAAGGCGAGGATGAATTCGTCTTTCAGATATCCAAAGACGAATACCTTGATCTGCTGTTTGAAGATTTGGCGCTGCCGAACCTGAAAAAAAATCAGTATAAGCAGCTTACCGAGTACAAAACTCATCGGGCCGGCTACACCGCCAACGGCGTGCCGGCCAATATCAGTGTGGTGCGTTCGCTGCAAAACTCACTGGCGCGACGTACCGCTATGACTGCCGGAAAGCGGCGTGCCCTGCATGAGCTGGAAGGCGAGCTCACCCAGTTGGAAAACACCGAGCCGGTGCAATTGCTGGAAGAGGAGCGGCTGCGCAAAGAAATTGCCGAACTGCGCAAAAAAATCGAAAGCGTGCCCTTTATCGATACTTTTGATTTACGTTACAAAAACTATGAACGTCGTCCTGAACCTTCCAGCCAGGCGGTAATGTTTTGTCTGATGGACGTTTCCGGCTCCATGGATCAGGCAACCAAGGACATGGCTAAACGTTTCTATATCCTGCTCTATCTGTTCCTGAGCAGAACCTATAAAAACGTCGACGTGGTGTATATCCGCCACCACACCCAGGCGAAGGAAGTGGATGAACAGGAGTTCTTCTACTCGCAGGAAACCGGCGGCACTATCGTTTCCAGCGCGCTAAAACTGATGAATGAAGTGGTTGAAGATCGTTACGACCCGGCTCAATGGAACATTTATGCCGCACAAGCCTCGGATGGCGATAACTGGGCCGATGACTCACCGCTGTGCCACGAACTGTTGGCAAAAAAACTGCTGCCGATGGTGCGTTATTACAGCTACATTGAAATCACCCGCCGTGCCCACCAGACGCTGTGGCGTGAATATGAAGACCTGCAGGCCAAATTCGATAACTTTGCCATGCAGCATATCCGCGAGCCGGACGATATTTATCCGGTATTCCGCGAGCTTTTCCATAAGCAAACGGCATAATATTTATTAAAACAGCCAGTTAATCTTGTTAGCTGGCTGTTCCTTTTACAGGAAAAAAGAACACCCTCTCAGGATCGTTTTCATCCAGGTTTTCAATACAACCGCTCTCAGTAAAGCCGGCTTCCAGTAACAGCCTCTTCATGGGTAAATTCGAACCGTTAGTTGAGGTAAACAGCTTGGGCCGCTCGCAAAGCGATTTTAATTGTTCGAGTAACTTTCGCCCCACGCCTCTGCGTCGGAACCGCTCATCGACCATAAGAATGTCGATAAACCCATAACCGTAAAAGTGATAGTGCAGCACGCCATAAGCCACTATTTCACCAGCAAGCTCTGCAACATGGCAGACACCGGCCTCGCACCACTCACGGATCTCGGTGTGACGGTGCAGATCATGCGATGCAAGGGTATCAAAACCGATCAACACATTAATATCCTGCGTTGTCGCAAGGCGAAAAATCATTTTTCCCATCCTAGTCTTTCTTGCCATTAGCACAATCAGCGCTAAGGTAAATCCTAATTACGTTTTCTTTACGCGTTACTCATTGCCTGTATTAGGAATATTCCTATTTAATGGATTGCCAAATTGCAATCTTAGGTGAGAGCTATGGAACTACTTCCAATCGCAATCATCGTCGTTTTGATGGCAGTTGTCGTATTTTCCTTTGTCCTCTATTGGCGGCAAAGAAGAACAAGTACTTTCAACACCAAGCGGAAACGACGTTAGGACGACTATCCACAAGGACGTGGTCCAACAGTAACGCTTACAAGCCGCCCCACCACCGCGTAAAACCCTCTTTGAGGATATTCTGATACATACAACACCTTGAACCTTTCACTTGTCCATAAAGTTTACGTGGGTTAGTGTCACCTTCTGAAGGTTCACACCACCTCATAACCAGAATAAATCCAATAGCTAGCTATCATCCCTTAATCCCGCCGTCGTGCGGGATCTTTTTAACGCCAGGAAAAATCACCCCTGCCAGAAATTGACAGTAGCACCCATTAAACTTGGTATCCTGCGGCAAACAATTCCGCGGGCCATTTCAACCTCATAGGGAAATACACGCCAATGACACGTGCCATAACTGTTCTTACCGATAATTTTTCCGATTGGGAAACCGCTCTGATCAACTCCACTTGTCGAGGCTATTACGGTTTCGATACCCGTTTTGCTTCGCCCAAAGCCACCCCCATCGTTTCCTCTGGAGGGATGCTTGTTACCCCGCAGCTATCCATTGAAGCCATCAACCTCGACGAGGTAGACCTGTTGATCGTCTGCGGCGGCACGGCATGGCAAAGTGGACAGGCGCCAGACATCACCGCGTTGGTCGCCGAGGCTCACCGAAAAAACATCGTCGTCGCCGGTATTTGCGATGGAACTCGCGTATTGGCACAGTCGGGCGTGCTCGATAATCTCCGCCATACTTCCAATTCAGCGGAAAATCTGTCGCAACTGAACTATGCGGGAGCCGCGTACTATCAGGATGTGCCTTATGCCGTTGCCGATCAACGCGTCATCACCGCGCCCGGCACCGCGCCCGTCAGCTTTATGGCCGCGATCCTTGGCGTGCTTGGTTTTAACGACGAGAATCTTAAAGCCTATTTGGCGATGCATGCGGCCGAACACAGCAAACCGGTTTAAGCGGCCTGCGGCAAAAAACCGCTGTTGCAAGGCCTTGGTAAGGATATTTCATGAGGTGCTCGCCGCTTCATCAATCAAAGCGACCACTTCTTGTGGGTGCGAGGCAAGCGACGCATGGCTGGCATTCAACGTAATCACTTTTCTAGCGTTCAACCGGGCCGACATGCGCTGCTGATTCTCAGGCGAGATCATCCGGTCGTCGCTGGAAATTTGGTACCAGGAAGGTTTGTGCTTCCACGCAGGCTCATTGATAACGTTACCGAAGGTGCTTGCCAGCGGAGCCTTTTGCGTCACCGCCATCACCAGAGCCTCATCAGAGGAAAGATCCTGGCCGAAGCTTTCATGGAACTTGTCCGGTTTAATCCATAAATAACCGTCGCTGTCCGGCACCAGATTAGCCATAGCCTCCGGAGGATGTTCCTGCGTGATACCACCAGGGCTTTCCCCGGCATCCGGCGCAAAGGCGGCGATATACACCAGCCCGACCACGTTGGGTTGGTTACCCATTTCGGTAATAACCGCACCACCATACGAATGACCAACCAACAAAACCGGCCCTGCCTGCTGAGCCACCATTTTGCGCGTACGCTCGGCATCATCGGCCAACGATGTCAGCGGCATTTCTACGGCGTGTATCGAGTGATAACCTTTACGTGACAATTCGCTAATCACCTTACTCCAGTGCGCGGCCCCACCCCAAAATCCATGCACCAGGACTACTGTAGGTTTTGTATTCATACCTGATTCCTTCTTTAAGATGACGGCGTTACGCCGGCCCGCCTGTGCAAGGTCAAACGCCGTTTAGACCTATGATATATAGTTCACCCCAGCAGATTCCGGCAATAGCTACGAATAGTTAACGCGGCTGGCTGCACCTCCTCCTGACGTTCCATTCACCCCGCGTCATTTCCCAGATGTCTGATGACATGCCCACGCAGACACCTCCCATAACCAAACCTAAACGCAGTTGCAAATCAGCATGAAAACCACTTTAAAACTAGGATTTTTACCCATTAGGATATAAAATCCCATGTAAAAACAATGGGAAGTAAAAGTACCAAACATCAAAAGGGAATTTTCACGTGAAGGAAATGATCTCCATCCTTTTCATCGTAAGTCTGTTGGCGATGCTTTTTTCATGGTTGTTTGTCTACGGCCTCAACATTTATTAGACGGCGGAACGGCGTAAAAAAACCCCGGCATGCGAACGCATACCAGGGTTGAGAGTCTCGGACTACATGAACATGTCCCCCAGTGCAAAACGGCTGGGCCAGATGATGGCGCCACTACTGTTTAGTCTGGATCCAGAAGGCATGAATCAATCCAGGGAAATAGCCCAACACAGTCAGGATAATGTTGAGGATAAAAGCCCCGCCGATACCTTTATCAAGCAACACACCCAGCGGCGGTAGAATAATGGTAAATACGATTCGCCAAAAACTCATACTCTCTCCTCACTTTCTCCAGGGCCTACCAACATATTATATCTGCCAAAGGCTTTCAAATTATCCGATTAATTGGGCAACCGCGAGCAGTGGGGAATTATGTTCTTCCGCTTCGCCAATACGGCCGCCGAACAATTTCCCCCACCGAAGATTCCTGAGTTTCCCTCGCGGGTAAACCTATGTCCTGATTTATCCCATTATCGCCAACAGGAGCCGTCCCTTGCACGTCAGAGCCCAATAGCAGCATTAATAATGTGGTTATAAATAATAAACTAAATAAACAACTAATAAGCATTGATTATGTGGAATTAAGCCCCTAGAATTCGCGGCTTAAAAATACAACTGGGATAGGTTTCATGTCACCGCTGTGGGTTGCGACACAATATTTCTATTTAATAGGCCTTTTAGTTTCTATGGTTTTTACCTATTTAGTCAGCCGGGATACCATCAAAATTCGTTTTATCAGCGCGTTGACGATTGGTTTGACCTGGCCGCTAAGCCTGCCGGTGGTGTTGCTTTTCTCCCTGTTCTAGCAATGTAAAACCGCCCCGTCGGCAAAGCGACGGGGCGATACTGCCTTTCCTCAGAAATCGTACCCTAGGGTAGCCATCACAGAACGCTCCGCCCCCCAATAGCAATAGCCGGTGCCATAACAGGCCGCGACGTATTTCCTGTCGGTCAGATTATTGACGTTCAACTGAACGTAGGCGCCTTTCATTGATGGGTTCACGCTGCCCAAATTCATCCTCACTGAGGCATCCACCAGCGTCACCGAAGGAATGCGCAGCGTATTTTCATTGTCTGCCCACTGCTTGCCGATATAACGCACCCCAGCGCCAAGATCCACGCCGAATCCGGCCGCGTATTTACCCCACAGAGAAGCCATATGGTCAGGGGCCAGATACGGCGTATTGCCGTTGTTGCCATCGATCGCGTCTTTAAACTTCACCTTGTTGTAGCTGTAGCCGGCAATCAGATCGAAACGTTCGCTGATCTTGCTGCGCGCTTCCAGTTCAATCCCCTGCGAATGCACTTTGCCGGCCGGCAGATAATAACTTTGCTGCACCACCCGGTTGGCAACGTCTTTCTGCGTCAAATCGTACAATGCCACGCTGTAAATCGATGAGCTGCCTGGCGGCTGATATTTCAACCCCACCTCATACTGCTCACTGGTGCTCGGTTTCAGCATGTGTCCGTTTTGATCGGGCAGCGCCTCAGGCGTTACCGCCGTACTGTAGCTGGCGTAAGGTGAAAGACCGTTATCAAAGTGATACAACAAGGAGGCACGGCCGCTGAAATTATCATCGCTGCGCACATCGCTGGTGCCGGTATTGAGCGTCGTATTTTTAGACTCGATACGATCGAAGCGGCCGGACAGGTTCAGATACCAGTTCTGTAAGTTGATTTCATCCTGCAGATATACGCCGCTCTGCTCGTAGTGGCGCCTGGAGTCGGTATGCGTCAGGCCGGTTAACGCCGCCCCGCCGGACACACCGGTATAAGGATTCAGCTGCGATGCGCCGGCAGATTCTTCCCACAAATTATTGCGAAAGCGCTGGTAGTCCAGCCCCAGCATGACCTTATGATCCAGCGCCCCGGTGGTAAAGTCGGCTTCCAGTTGGTTATCGACGGCAAAGGCGTCCAGCGAAGTGGCAGAACCGCTGTAATAACGGTTCAGCAAACGGTGATCGTCATTCCAGCCAATCTGATACACCTGTTGCAACTCGACATTGGAATGGGTGTAACTGGCATTCTGACGGAAAGACCAGACGTCGTTAAAACTGTGGGAGAAAGCATAGCTGTAGATTTGCTCCCAGCGTTTGAACACATTCCGGCTGCTCTCACCGTCAAAGAATCCGCGCCCCAGTTTGTCGCCCGAGCTGGAATAGAGGCTGCCATCGGCCGGCACGGCACTGTGGTAACCGCCGGAAGGATCCTTCTGCAGGTAGGCTTTGAGCAACAGCGAGGTATTTTCATCCGGCTGCCACAGCAATGAGGGGGCGACGGCATAGCGTTCTTCACGCTGATGGTCGTACATGGTTTCGCTGCTGCGCGTCATGCCGGTCAGCCTGTAAGCCCACTGTTCAGACAGCGGTCCGGTCACATCGAAGGCGCCGCCCTGAGTACTATTGTTGCCTGCCATCAGGTTAACGTGCCCTTCCGTGGCGAACTGAGGCCGCTTGGATGTCAGCGCGACCAATCCACCCGGAATGCTTTGCCCATACATCACCGAAGAGGGTCCTTTGATGACGTCGACACGTTCCAGGAACCAGGGATCAACCTGCAAGGCGTTATAAGTGCCACCGTCACTCAACAGACGCAGGCCATCAAGGAAAGTGTTATTGACGTCACCGCCATGAAAACCGCGCAATGCAATGGTGTCATAGCGGGTGGCGCCACCGGAAAAATTGGTGAAGACGCCTGGAGCATATTTCAGCGTATCGTTAACCGTCTGGGCATTCTGATCGGTCATCTGCTGCCGAGTCACTACCGAGATCGACTGGGCCGTCAGGGCTAACGGTCTGTCCGTTTTCGTCGCCCCCTGGCTGGTCGTAGCCTGATAGCCCTGTGTCGCCGCCTCCGCCGTATCGGCAGATTTGGCAGTGACAACCAAAGTATCCTCAGCCATCGAGGTTAGTGGCAGGAACATGGCGAGCGCGCAGAACAGACGCGATCGTTTAACCGGAAAATGCATCGACATCTCTGTAACCCCTGGTAAATACTCAAAATCACGCCGAATAAGATTCTCTGTCAGCAGCGCTGGCTGACAACGTCTGCAGCGGATCTATCAGCGCACTGAATTCAATGAAAAGATAATATTAATGATAATTATTATCTTTATCGACAAAAAGTTTCAAGCATGGTGCCGTTTTTTATGAGCTGGAAAAGTGTTTCATCGTCACTGAAAAACCAAGGGTGAAAGCTGGGTTAGTAGCCTGAAATAAAAGAAGTAAAAAAAATGCCAGCGCGAGGCTGGCAACAAAGATTGGAAGCAATGTGAGCAATGTCGTGCCGGCTTGGGTGGCACATAAGGAGACAATCCTTCTACCCTTACCGACCATCAAATGATAACGACTATCATTATCTATTGTAAAGTGCTTTTTATCTACCCCTTTTTGTCAACGCACAAGGGGGGTTCATCGATGCTTTGTCCTGCCAAGCCAACGATATAAACCCAATATCGCAAAAAAAATGGCCGCCACCAGGGCATTGATTGAAAGCCATACCACTAATATGGGCACAACGGTCTGATAGATCGGAATCCCGCGTGCAGCAGCGAAGGGATTGAGATGCCAGGATCTAATAAGAAAAAAGGGGTTCAAGTTAAACCATTGGCAGAACAAGGCGATGAGCGTCGGCGGCAGGAAAAAGTAAAGTCCCAACGTGGCAACCAGTAAACATACCGTAGAGTGACCGTTTTTATAATTTTTCATATCAATGTATTGTCATTACTCTTTCGCTGAAAATACCCTGGACGTTACCGTTTGAACAGACCCAGCAGGCGCTGATTAGTTCCCGTTTAGGGGTAAAATAAAGCCCGTTTGGCGTTTAATTTTCATTTAGCTCTTCGGTGTTATAACGCTATCCAGCTCAGGAGGCCCCAATGATACCGGACTATTGCCCTATCTCGCCAAACAACCAAAAATTCAAAGTCATCTATGGTTGGTATATATATGCCGTCTATACACTGTTGATCTTTAATATCTACCTGGCCGTGTATAACGTCTGCGTCAGGTATCCTATTGAATCGCCAATGATCTCATGGTTTCACAGCCTGTTCATCGCTTTTATACTCTACCAATTGCTTAAAAAACGAACGCGTTTTGCCTGGTTAATGCTGGCCTATTTTATTCTGATGCGACTCTATTACGCCAACATATTGCATATCGAATTTAATTCCTGGAGCCGGGGATTGGTATTCGTGATCCTGACAGTGATGTTCACCGGTACGGTTGCTCTGGGACAACTCGCAACGCCGCCGTTGCGTCAGGATTGGCTGGCGCGATTAGGCTGGCGGCAATGGGCTACGTTAGCCTGCCTATCCGGGATACTGACGCCATTGATCACTACCGATTATCTGGGTTGACGACGGTCATTTATTTTGGAATATGCGGCTCGGAGATATCAACCATACGGCACAACTTGGTGTAGTTACTGGATTGCTCGCACAGTTTATCGGTGACGTAAACACCAAGGTAACCCAGTACCAGCACATAGGCGGCCATGCACAGAATAAAAATCAACGTTCTCACCGATAGAACCAACCTGACAACAATACCTTAAGCATCATACCTTGATTTCCCTGCTTTAGACTATTTCAAAGTATTTCAGAAATCTGCTGGTCATTTCACGCCAACAAATGTTATGTTATTACATATCATAATTGCTTTACACAGACACGCTAATGGAAAACCAAAGCCCGCCGTTACTCACCGTAGAACAGTTGACGCTGTCGATTAACGGGGAAATCAAAATCAGCGATCTGAACTTCACCCTACATGCCGGCGAACGGCTATGCCTGCTGGGCGCATCAGGCTCAGGCAAATCACTCACCGCCGCTGCCATTTTGGGCACGCTGCCGCATGGTGCCGAACTCAGCGGGTCGATACGACTATTGGGGCGAGAAATCAGCGGCCAACGTTTACAACAGCGCAAGTCACTCTCGCTGGCAGCCATTTTTCAAGATCCTTTTACCAGCCTCAACCCCCTGACCACCGTGGGTAAGCAATTGATCATGGCTCTGCGTGGCCGGAGCGGCATGAGCAAAGAACACACCCAACGCTGCGCCACAGAACTCTTGGCTGCGCTGGGCCTGCCGCCGGAGAGCATCATGATGCGCTACCCCGGGCAATTGTCCGGCGGCCAATGTCAGAGGATCTGTGCGGCTCTCGCACTGAGCGGCGAGAAAAGCCTGCTGATAGCGGATGAACCTACCACCGCACTGGACATGGTCAGCCAGCATCAGTTAATCGATATCCTGAAGCGCTACACCGAGCGCCCCGCCGCGCCCGCCCTGCTGTTTATCACCCACGACCTTGCCGTCGCCGCCAGCCTGTGCCAACGGGCCATCGTGCTGGCGAACGGCACGATAGCCGAGCACGGTTCTGTCGCGCAGCTGTTGCGCCACCCTGTACATCCATACACTCAGCGGCTGGTTGCCACGGTACTGCGCCCGGCATTCGGTCATGACTCCTCTATGAGTATGGCGGGATAACCAATGAGTCACCTACCGGTCAACGCCGCACTGCCTTTTATCAGCCTGCAGAATGTCTGTCGGCAATATGCGTCGGCGTCCGGTGGCCTTAGCCCTACCGATCTGAATCTGTATGCCGAAGAACGCATCGGGTTGGTTGGCTGCTCCGGCGCAGGCAAATCCACCTTGCTCAAGCTGCTGCTAGCGCTCGATGCGCCGGATTACGGCCATATCTTCTGCCAGGGTACCGCGATTCGCCCAGCGTCCGTTCGTCGGCTGCGTTGGTACCGACGCTTGGTGCAGTATGTCCCGCAAGACGCCCACGCCTCGCTCAATCCACGCCATACGGTCGCCGAACTGATTATCGCCCCGCTGCGCCAACTCGGTCTGCCGCAGGATCCGGGTATCACTGCAGAGCGTGCTCTGCGTCAGGTTGAACTGGATGAACACCTGCTGTACGCCAGACCGGGCCAGCTTTCCGGCGGGCAGGCACAAAGGGTGGCACTGGCACGCGCTATCGCGCTGCAACCTCGTTTTTTACTGGCCGATGAGCCGGTCAGCGGTCTGGACCAGCCCTTACGCCAGCAGATCATCAACCTGCTCGATCGTATTGCCCGTCAGCAACGGATGGGAATGCTGCTGGTCTCCCATGATATTTCATTGGTGGCCGCCTTGTGCCATCGCACGCTGGTGATGGATCACGGCGCCATCGTGGAAGATCGCCCAACCCACGATCTGTTGCAATCGCCCCGGCATGTCGCTACCCGCGCGTTGATCGCCGCAATCCCATCATTACCCCCCTTTTAGCCCTGAGACCTTGAGGAGTTCTGCATGTTGAATCCGCGTATTATTGGCCCGACCGGCTGCCTGCTAGCCGGCAGCTTGCTGCTTGGCGGTTGCTTTGAACCTGCAAAACCAAAAGAAAGTGCCGCCGAAGAAAAACGTATCCGGCTGGCCATGCTGCAGCCGCCCCGCTCCGGGTTAACGCCGTTGAGCGACGATGCCTTTAAACTCTCGCGCTGGAGCAATGCCGAAACCCTGGTGGTGCTGAACGCCAATGGCGATGCCGAGCCGGCACTGGCGACTGAATGGCAGCAAATCGATGAACGCCGCTGGCGCTTTGTGCTGCGTCAAGGTGTCAGTTTCCACGACGGCAGCGTAATGACGGCGCAAAGCGTAGTGCGTTCACTTTCAGCGGCGATAAATGCCGCGCCGAAACCACGTATTCTGGACGGCGTTGAGCTGTCGATCACCGCCGAAGGCGATAATGCCGTGCTGATCTCTACAGCCCGCCCCGACCCTTTAATTCCGCAACGGCTGTCCAGCCCGCAACTGGCGATCCTCGCTGAACGGGCCTACACCGCCAACGGCGTGGTCAATCCGCTGCAGGCCGGAACCGGCGCTTTCGTGTTAACAGAAATCAACGGCACCAGCAGCGCACGGCTAAATCGTTTTGACGGTTACTGGGGCGAGAAAGCCGCCGCACCGGGGATCGACGTCAGTTTTGTGCCGGACAGCAATGCGCGTGCCGCCGCCCTGAGAACCGGCAGCGCCGATCTGGTTGAGGCTCTGCCGGTATCGCAGTTGCCGCTCATTGAAGCGGGGCTGATCCACGAAGTCCCGATGCCGCGCACCAATACGCTGTATCTGAACACTCGTGTCGGCGCTTTCCGCGATCCTGCGGTGCGCGCAGCGGCGGCGGCAGCGGTTCAACGTCAACAGTTAGTGGACAACGTCTACGAAGGTCGTGCCGATCTTGCCACCGGGCTGCTTGGCCCCGCATTACCTTGGGCCGCCTCATTACGGCAACCGCAACCGGCTATCCCGCCGGCGGCGGTGAAAGTCAAAACCATTACCCTGGCGACCTTCAGCGATCGGGCAGAGCTGCCCGAAGTCGCGGTTTATCTGGCGCAACAGCTCAGCGCAGCCGGTTTTACAGTAAAGCAGGAGGTGCGGGAATACGCCCACATTGAAGCCGATGCGTTGGCGGGCAAATTCGATGCGTTTATTTTGTCGCGCGCCACAGTGTTGGATTCCGGCGATCCGGTAGCCTACATGTACAGTGATTTTGCCTGCCGGGGATCGTTCAATATCGCTCAACTCTGTGACCCCGCGGTGGACAAAGCCTTAACCCACGCGGCGACCATCCCGGCCGGCGCGCAAAGACGCCAGGCGATTATCGAGGCGGAGAGACTCATCCTCGCCACGCATGCGGCTATCCCCTTGTTGCATGAAAGAGTTATCCAGGGTGAAGCCGCCACCATGCAGCACGCAGAACGCGATCCGCGTGAACGTCGGCTGGTGACACCGCGCAGCGTTATTTCCACCGGGCAGCCCTGATCGTGATAAAGCGCTCGATAAAGATGTTGTTGCCACTCGCCTCACGCCTGCTTGCCCTGCTGGCAATGATTTTGCTCATTGGTCTGATGCCTTGGATTTCCGGCCGCGATCCCGCGCTCAGCCTGCTGCGGGCTCGCTCAAGCGAGCAAGAGGCGACACCGGAAGCCCTGAATGCCATTCGCCAACGATTCGGTTTGGATGACGGGCCGCTGGTGCTGCTTGGCCGGTGGTTTTCCGGGTTGTTGCGGGGGGATGCCGGTAACTCCTGGATCTCGGGTCAGCCCGTGCTGGAAGGCATGCTGCAGGCCGCCGGAGTGTCTTTGATCCTGATGGCCTGCGCGCTCACGGTGGCGCTGTCGGTAGCACTGTTGTTGGCGTTGCCAACCCTGTGGCATGGCATGCGCGGCGACAGTCAGCGCCCTGCTGGCGTTCTGGCCGTAGCGCTGACCTCCCTGCCGGAATTTTTGCTGGCGGCGCTGTTGCTGATTGTCGGCGCCGTCTGGCTGCGCTGGTTCCCGCCCTACGGCTGGCAAAGCCTCCAACACGCCGTTCTGCCCGCGCTGGCGCTGGGCCTGCCCGCTGGAGGATTGTTGGGCCTGTTGTTCAGCGACGGGCTGGCCGCAACCTTTTCTGAACGCTGGTTGATCACCTGGAGTCTTGCCGGTATCTCCCGGAGGCAACGTCTCTTGGCGGTATTGCGCCGCACGTTGCCCGCCCTGTTGCCACAGATTGGTCTGGTGCTGGTAGGGCTTACCGGCGGCGCCATTGCCGTCGAGAAGGTGTTCGCCATTCCCGGTCTTGGTCGGGCGACCTTAGGCGCTGCCATCGCACAGGATCTGCCTGCGCTGCAGTGCGGTATCCTCATTCTGCTGATGATCGCCTTCAGCGCCGGTTTCCTGGCGCAGGGAGCGCATTATCTGCTGCTGGGCCGCATCGCCGCGTCCCTGCCTAATGCGCCGCAACCCCAGCACAGCGCCAAAGGCAGTTATCTTGTCGCCGCAATCGCCGCGCTATTGCTGTGCCTGCTGGTGCTGAGCGGGATCATCCGCGATCCATTCGCGTCCCTGCATATGCGCCTGCAACCGCCCGGCCTGGCATTACCCTTTGGCGCCGACGCCACCGGCAGGGACATTCTGGCGCGGGTCGCCCACGGCGCGGTGAATACCAGCCTGCTGGCGCTGGGCGTCAGCTTCGCTTCACTGATCCTCGGAATGCTATTTGGGTTGATGCCGCGCCTGATGTGCGGGGTGATTGAACTGGCCAACGCCACGCCCCCTATCATGGCAGGCCTGTTGGTCATCGCCATTACAGGTCCTTCAGCCTATGGCGCCGCGTGCGCGGTGATGTTGGTCAGTTGGGCGCCGTTGGCGGCACACTGTGCCTCGTTATTGACGGAGGCGCGTACGCAGCCCTATATCCGCATGCTCCCCGTATTGGGGATAGGCCGCCTGCATACGCTGACGCACTACCTGCTGCCGGCGTTAGTCGGGCCGTTGCTTCGTCACGCCATGCTTCGCTTGCCGGGTATTGCGCTGGCGCTGGCCGCGCTGGGTTTCCTCGGCCTGGGGCCTCAGCCGCCGGGTGCAGAATGGGGGCTGGTGCTGGCCGAAGCCATGCCTTATATCGAACGAGCGCCCTGGGGCGTTGTAACCCCGGTGGCCGCCCTGGTGTTACTGGCAGTGTTGGCGGTAACGCTGGCTAATGCCGCAGGCCAGCGCCGTGGCTGACTGCGCATCCTCGCCCGGTTTGTAGTAACATACTACGATGACTCAGCCTGCGGAGATCGCCAATGCACCATCTGATGCTAGACATTGAAACTCTGGACATAAAACCCAGCGCAGTGATCCTGGTGGTTGCCGCCGTATTTTTTGATCCCAAGACCGGCCAGCTCGGCGCGGAATTTGAAAACGCCGTCAGCAGCCAAAAAGATCAGCCGGGCAGAACCATCAGCCTGGATACCGTGGCCTGGTGGGCAAAGCAGTCTGACGAAGCGCGCAAGCTTGCCTTTGCCGGAACCGAAAGCCTAAAGCGCGTACTGACCAGCCTGAGCCGTTTTATCCATATGAACAGCACAGACAGAGTGAAGGTCTGGGGGAATGGCAAGGAATTCGATTGCGCGATCCTCGAGCATGCTTTCCAGCAGTTGGAAATGCCCTGCCCATGGAAGTTTTGGGACACGCAGGATGTGCGTACGGTGATCACCCTGGCCGAACTGCACGGCTTCAACCCGAAGAAAGAACGCCCTTTCGAAGGCACACCGCATCGGGCGCTGGACGACGCCAAACACCAGGCGCGTTACGTGGCGGATACGGTTTCCGCACTTTATTATCACCAAGCCTCTGCCGTGTAATGGGGGTCGGCAAAATTAGCCCGTCGAACGCTTGTGCTTTGCCTCTTTCTATTTGACGCCAGAATCTCTACTCTACCTCTCTTTGTCACTAGGACGTGCTGTTTTTGTTATGCAAAAATTTCTGTTTCTGCTTCTTAGCCTGGTGCTGCTCGGCCCGCTGGGCATCGATCTCTATCTGCCGACCATTCCCGCTATCGCACTTGGCCTTAACAGCAGCGAAGCGCTGATTCAGTCCACCATTTCACTGTTCATTCTGGTGTTGGGCCTGGGGCAGGTTATCGCCGGCCCGCTGGTGGATAACTACGGCCGCAAGCCGGTCGCATTGGCCGGCGTCGTTATCTACATGATCGGCGCGGCAATGGCGGCATTGGCGACCACGCCAACGGTGTTTGTTGCCTCACGCCTACTGCAGGGCGTAGCGGTGTGCTGTACGGCGGTAGTGGCGTTCAGCGGCGTACGTGACCGACTGAACGGCGACGACGCTGCACGTGCCTACGGTTTTCTCAACGGCACGCTGAATATTATCCCTGCGCTGGCGCCGCTGCTCGGCGGGTTGCTGGCGGAAGCTTTCGGCTGGCGCGCCCCGTTCTGGTTCCTGGTTTGCTATGCCCTTGCGGTGCTGGTGCTGATCGCCCTGCGCCTGCCGGAAACCCGGCCGGCGGATACCGTTCGGGTCAAAGGATTGCCGATGCGGCAATATGCACGCATCCTCAGCGATCGTAACTTCCTGTCCTTCGCCGTGGTGAACTCAGGGGCAATGGGAATGGCGTTAACCTATGTTTCGCTGGCGCCGAACGTGCTGATGGGCACCGCTGGGCTGACGCCTCTGCAGTTCTCGCTGGTATTTGGCGCCAACGGTTTTTGGATCATGCTGGTGAGCTTTTTCGCCAACCGCATTATTCACAAAGTCGGCCGGCCGATTTGCCTGGCGACCGGCGGAGTATTGATGGGAATCGGCTGCATTGGGCTGTTACTGGGCGTTAGCCTGCTTTCCGGCGCGGCGCAAACCCACTGGCTGGCGTATATGCTCCCGGTCGCCTTCGCCTGTGCGGGCCTGGCGTTTGTGATGGGCCCGGCAACCAGCTACGCGCTGGAGCCGTACTCCAATGAAGCCGGCGTCGCTTCGGCGTTGGTGGGCTTTGTGCAGATGGCCGGCGGCGCAGCGCTGGGCCTGTTGGCAATGGCAATGCCGTTGCCACCGAAGCTGTCGCTGGCGTTGGTCATGCTGGCGGGCTGCTTGCTGGCGCTGCACGCACGGCAGCGCAGCAAGCAAATTAAAAGTCAGTTGAAGAAAATTGCCTGAGGTTTACGCCTCGACGGTGACTGGCACTCTCGCGGCCAGCGCCGTCAGCAACTCATAACCCAACGTGCCTGCCGCTGCGGCGACATCGTCAACCGGCAGGCGCCGCCCCCACAATTCCACTTCCGCACCAATGTCAGCGCCTGGACAGGGCGTCAGATCAACCGCCAGCATATCCATGGAGACCGTGCCCACCGTATGCGTCAACACGCCATCTACCCAAACCGGCGTGCCGCTCGGCGCATGGCGAGGATAACCGTCCGCATAACCGCAGGCCACTACGCCGATACGCTGCGCAGCCTTGGCGCTGTAACGCCAGCCATAACCGACACGATCACCACTTTTCAGCGTCTGAACGCCAATGATTTCGCTACTTAACGTCATGGTAGCCTGCAAGCCGCTGTCGGCGATATCGCGCCACTGGCCGCTTGGCGATGCGCCATACAGCACTATGCCTGGCCGTACCCAACTGCCGTGGGTTTGCGGATGCCACAACGTAGCGGCGGAATTCGCCAGGCAGCGCGGCAAAGGGATTCCAGCCGCCGCCCCCTCAATGACAGTCATTTGCTCTGCCACGCCCTGTGGGCCGTCGGCGGTGGCAAAGTGGCTCATCAGCGTCAGGCTGGCGATATTACCCATTTCCCGCGCTTGCAACCAAACGCTGTGCAAACGATCCGGGGAAAAGCCCAGTCGATTCATCCCGCTGTTCACTTTCAGATAAACATCCAGCGGCGCGGACAGTTTGGCTGCCGCTATCGCTGCCAGTTGCCAGTCGCTGTGTACCGAGGTAGTTAAACGATAGCGGTCGAGCAGCAGCAAATCTTGTGGCTTGAAAAAACCTTCCAGCAGCAGAATCGGCCCTTGCCAACCGGACTCTCGCAGTAAAATGGCCTCGGCGAGATCCAGCAAGGCGAAACCGTCGGTTTGCCCCAGGCTACGCCAGACATGTTTGATTCCGTGGCCATAAGCATTGGCTTTTACTACCGACCAAATTTTGGCGCTGGGGGCGAAACGACGAATCACCTGCAGGTTATTTTCAAAAGCGGAAAGATGCAGCGTGGCGGTAATCGGGCGAGGCATGGATTCTCCTGCGGACTGGCGGTTGAAGTCACGGGCCAGCGCCCGTGACTTCAGCATTATAAATTAAGAGGATTAACGCGCTGGATGCACATCGTTCAAGGGTGTGGGGTGCTCGTTGCGAAAGTCGGCGCTGTATCGCGCCACCGCCAGATCGTCTGAAGGGATAGCCGGCGTGATTCCGGAAATCAGATCGGAAAGCAATTGCCCGGAGCCGCACGCCATGGTCCAGCCCAAAGTACCGTGCCCGGTATTGAGGAACAGGTTTTTCAGCGAAGTCTTGCCAACAATCGGCGTGCCGTCCGGCGTCATCGGACGCAGACCGGTCCAGAAAGTCGCCTCTTCAATCCGCCCGCCGTTAGGGTAGAGATCACGTACCACCATTTCCAGCGTTTCCCGGCGTTTCGGCTCCAACTGGGTATTAAAACCGACAATTTCCGCCATACCACCGACGCGAATGCGTTTGTCGAAACGGGTAATGGCGATTTTGTAGGTTTCATCCAGAACGGTCGAGAACGGCGCCGCAGCTTCATCCGTAATAGGAATGGTCAGTGAATAGCCTTTCAACGGATAAACCGGGATCGAGACCAGATCGCGCAACAGTGCGGTGGAGTAAGAGCCGAAAGCCACGACGTAGCTGTCAGCCTTGAACACTTCTGCGCCACACTGCACACCGCTGATCTGATCGCCGTCGACCAGCAGACGATCAACACTGCGGTTATACAAGAAGGTGACGCCCGCCTGCTGCGCCAGCTTGGCCAGTTGCTGAGTAAACAGTTGGCAGTCACCGGTTTCATCATTGGGCAATTGCAGACCGCCGGTCAGCTTGTGCGCGACCTGCGCCAGTGCAGGTTCAACCGTCGCCAGTTGGTGGGCTTCCAGCAGTTTATAGGGCACGCCCGCCTCCTCCAGCACGGCAATGTCTTTCGCCGCACTTTCGAACTGCTGCGGGGTGCGAAACAGCTGCAGCGTGCCACCCTGACGCCCTTCATACTGGATGCCGGTATCCTGACGCAGCGCCTTGATGCAGTCACGGCTGTATTCCGCCAGCCGCACCATGCGCCCTTTATTGGTCATGTAGTGTGAGGTATCGCAGTTTTTCAGCATTTGCCACATCCAGCTCAACTGGAAACTGCTGCCATCCAGGCGCACCGCCAACGGCGCATGGCGTTGGAACATCCATTTGATGGCTTTCAACGGCACACCCGGCGCAGCCCACGGAGCCGCATAGCCCGGCGAGATTTGGCCGGCATTCGCCGCGCTGGTTTCCATTGCCGGGCCAGGCTGGCGATCGATTACCGTCACCTCGTGACCGGCCTTCGCCAAATACCAGGCGCTGGCAACGCCCACCACCCCACTACCTAAAATTACCACTCGCATCGCTGACTCCAGCTCAAGGCTTCACAAAGCATAATCTTCTGCTCACAGGAAATTAACTCAGTGGAAAAATCCGTCCAACATCTTCGTCATCAAACGTGACAACATTCACAATTAATTTATCGTTCATGGCCGCGCCTTTTGCAATACCTACCTATAAATAGCGATAAGATGTCGTCCAAGGCCAGTTTTAGAGGGCAACAGCCGCTGATATGCTATCAATGCTAGCGTTGATAGCATCAAAAAAAACCGGGATGCGCAACAAGCTTTTAACAGAATATAAAAACGAAACACGCGCATTTAAACAGAATAAAAAACCAATAAAGCATCCTTTTATCGCCATAACCTTTTACCGATGGTCGAGTCTGCCATAGCAGAAAAAACTCAGGGCAAAATCCCCCCGGCTCCCCGTTGTGGAGAGGTTGCAGGCAGATCGTTGAATTTTTACGCTTTATATCATTATTCCCTATGCGCAGTTTGAGCTACGATTGATACAGGGTCTGCCGTTCGAGCAAGGTCCGTAATAAGAGGGTGCGCTGATGACTACTTCAACACATGATAAGGTCAAGGAAGATAAGCGTCTGAGCGATGGACCGGACTGGACGTTCGAGTTGCTGCAGGTGTATCTGGAGCACATCGATCGCGTAGCCAAACATTACAAGCTCGACACCTACCCGCATCAGATCGAGGTTATCACCTCAGAACAGATGATGGACGCCTATTCGAGCGTGGGCATGCCGATTAACTATACCCATTGGTCATTCGGTAAAAAATTCATTGAAACCGAGCAGCGCTATAAGCATGGGCAACAGGGCCTGGCGTATGAAATCGTTATCAACTCCAACCCCTGCATCGCCTATCTGATGGAAGAAAATACCATCACCATGCAGGCCCTGGTGATGGCGCATGCCTGCTATGGGCACAACTCCTTTTTCAAAAATAATTACCTGTTCCGCAGTTGGACCGATGCCAGTTCGATCGTCGACTACCTGCTGTTCGCCCGCCATTACATCAGCCAATGCGAAGAGCGTTACGGCGTTGAGGAAGTAGAAAAACTGCTCGACTCCTGCCATGCGCTGATGAACTACGGCGTGGATCGTTACAAACGACCGCAGAAAATTTCGCTGATAGAAGAAAAAGCGCGACAGAAAAGCCGTGAGGAGTACCTGCAAAGCCAGGTAAATACGCTGTGGAAAACCCTGCCGCGGGTCGAACGCGAAGAGGCGCCTGAACAGGCACGCCGTTATCCGAGCGAACCTCAGGAAAATATTCTCTACTTTATGGAAAAAAATGCGCCACTGCTTGAGCCTTGGCAGCGTGAGGTTCTGCGTATCGTACGCAAAGTGAGCCAGTATTTTTATCCGCAGAAACAAACCCAGGTGATGAACGAAGGCTGGGCGACATTCTGGCACTATACCATTCTTAATCACCTGTACGACGAAGGCCGGGTCACCGAGCGTTTCATGCTGGAATTCCTGCACAGCCATACTAACGTGGTGTACCAGCCACCGTACAACAGCCCGTACTACAACGGCATCAACCCTTATGCGTTGGGCTTTGCCATGTTCCAGGACATCAAGCGCATTTGCCAATCGCCGACGGAAGAAGATCGTTACTGGTTCCCGGATATCGCCGGTAAAGACTGGCTGGAGACCTTGCATTTCGCCATGCGCGACTTCAAGGATGAGAGCTTTATCAGCCAGTTCCTGTCACCCAAGATCATGCGTGATTTTCGGCTGTTCACCGTGCTGGATGACGACCGCAATAACTATCTGGAAATTGCGGCTATTCATAATGAAGCCGGTTACCGGGCGATTCGCCAAGAGCTGTCTGCGCAATATAACCTGAGCAACCATGAACCTAACATTCAGATTTGGAATGTGGATTTACGCGGAGATCGTTCGTTGACGCTGCGCTACATCCCGCAAGATCGCGCGCCGCTGGACAAGAGCCGTCGCGAAGTGATGAAACATCTGCATCGCCTGTGGGGCTTCGACATTATTCTGGAACAGCAGAACGAAGACGGCAGCGTCGAGTTGTTGGATCGTTGCCCGCCACGCCCGGCGCCACTGTGATTAGATATGCTACGGGTCGGCCACTTCGTGATTGCGAGGTGGCCAACACTTTCACGCAACCTCTTATCAAAGACACTATGCATTGAAACTAATTACTCGTAACTTTCGATAAATAAATTTGCATGGTGAGGGAAAAATCCTAAAGCATCACTGAAAAGTGTTTTTTCTTTACAAACCCAACATGCCCTTGCACTATCCTTGCGTCCTCATTACAAGTAGCACTTACATTGTAATATTTTTATAAATCCTGTGGTTATCTAGGTGACTCAATGGAAAACGTAGTAAAAGAAACGGTTAAGAGCTATAGACGAGATATCGATGGCTTACGTGCCGTAGCGATACTGTTGGTAGTTCTTTATCACTCTGGCGTCAGTTTTTTGAGTGGTGGTTTTATCGGGGTAGACGTTTTTTTTGTCATCTCTGGTTTTTTGATTGGCGGTATCATTTATACTGAACTGAATAATAAAAACTTCTCCTACAGTCGCTTCTATGTCCGAAGAATAAAGCGAATTGCGCCAGCACTATTGGTCATGCTGTTTTTTTGCTCGGCATTCGCTTTCTTTTATCTATCACCTCTTGAGCTTAAAGATTTTAGCCTATTCTCTGGCTCAACGATATTATCAGTGCCCAACATTATGCTCTGGCACAAGACCAACTATTTTTCACCTAATGCCGAGCTAAACCCACTATTAATGACCTGGTCTCTGGGGGTTGAAGAGCAATTCTATATTTTCCTACCAATTATTCTATCGGTAATCATCAGGTTTAATAAAAGAGCCGTAGCCTCCATAGCAGTAATATCTATTGTATCATTTGTTGCTTGCGTTATCCTGACCAAAACAAACCCACTATTCTCCTTCTTTATGTTACCTACTCGAGCCTGGGAACTTGGAATTGGTGTTATGCTATCCATAATGCATAAAGAAGGAAGATTCAACAGCTTATCCATTTTAAAAAAAGAATTTCTACTAATTATTGGATTATCATTAATTTTATTTTCCGCTGTCGCCTTCAATAAAAACACGATGTTCCCTGGCTATGCCGCTCTATTGCCCGTTCTGGGGTCTGCGATGATCATCCTTGGAAATGGACGAATCAGCGCACTTTTACTGGGCAATCGATTTATGGTATTCATCGGCTTGGTATCTTACTCTTGGTACCTGTGGCACTGGCCATTATTGTCTTTCGCACGTTTAGGCATAAATGGCCAACTACCGATGCACAGTGGAATTATAATTTCAGGCATAGCACTTTTCATTGCGTACCTGTCCTATTTATTTGTCGAAACGCCGTTCCGTAAGGGATTTAAGTTTTCAAATAACAAAATAATTTTCGGATATGTCGCAGCATCACTTATTTTGCTTTCACCTACTTTTGCCGCTTACCTGTTACAAGGTATTCCTCAGCGCGTGAACCCTGCCGTAGCACAGGCAGAAATTGATAAGTTGGATCGCATTGCCGATCGCTGCCTGGTAGGTTACGGCTCGACGTCTTATTCCAAGGATAAATCCTGTGTGCCAAACACCGGGCAAGATGCCGTTGCATTGGTTGGTGACAGTCACGCTGCAGCGCTGCGTGGGGGGGTTGACCAATATGCCAAGAAATCTAATATGGCCGTTTACCAATTAACTAAAGCATCATGCCCCATGTTACTTGGCGCCACAAAAGCAATGGGTGATTACCCTTCTCACGCAGCAGAATGTGAGTCCTACAATAGTAAGGTATTAGCACTTATTACTCGCAATGAGAAAATTAAAACCGTTGTTATCTCCGCATTCTGGGATTCTGGTGTTAATGACAAAAACGGGGACTATACAGCAATCAACTCCACGCAGAGCGGAATTGTCGCACTGACCACAGGGTTGAACAATGTTATCCAAAGACTGAATGACTCAGGTAAAAAGGTCATATTGGTTAAAGATGTTCCTTTCTTGAAATTCAACGTTGTCAGGGCGATAGACAATCAGCAAATCCCCTTACGCCGTACCATCAATGAGCTGATCCAACCGGTTTCATTGAATAGTGAATCAACAACTGACTATCGTCTACCGCAGGAGAAAGTCAACGCACTGCTAGCATCAGTAGCAAATGACCACAGTATTGAGATATTTAATCCGGTACAGAATTTATGTGATGTTACGGGATGCAAATTTAAAAGCAACAATCGACCACTTTACTATGACAATCAACATCTGACTTATTTAGGAAGCGCATACGCTTTACACGGTTTGTAGATAACAATTGCACTAACGCCCGATATACCCATCGGGCTTTTTTTTTAATATCTACGTGAATACTGCATCCCGTCATTCTGAATGTAGGAAAACCATCTTGAATTAATTTATCAAGCCATTTCTTCAATGAAACATACTCAACGGAATATCCGGTGCTATATAAATATCATGGAGTAACCCGTTCGAGGACGAACAGGTATGACGATTATCAGAATGCGCTGATAAAAAGCTGACAAGATACTGAAGACAGAGTTTTACTCAACGTCCGACATCGAACAGACGCGACATGAAGGTAAAAGAGTTAGCAAAATTAACAACGCGCGGCAACCGCCTATATCGCTGGCATACAAAAGCCCGACGAGGTTCGTCGGGCGCGAAGATAATCAAAAGTGTCAATCTACAGCAAAACGAGTTAATCACTCAATTTTGGACAAGAGTGAGTACTAACGGCGGGCGTCGGTCAGGTCGCTCGGCATGGTGCCTTGCATGCTCTGCCAAATGGCACCGCTGTCTTTACCGTAGTTCCGCACACAATCCATGACCTGATCGTAGGATTTATCATGGCACAGAGTCGACAGCTTGCTGTAGAAGGCCAGTGCCAGCTTGCGTGATTCCGGGTTGGAGAAATAGTAACGGCCAACGCGGGTATACAAGCCTTTCAGGCCGTTGAAGATCAAGCCGTAGATCGGGTTGCCGGAAGCAAACGCCAGGCCGCGGAAAATTTCGTAATCCAGCCAGTTGAAGGCATCCGCCTGATCTTCCACTTGAGTAGCTTTAGCCAGCACTTCCAGAGCCTGCTCCGGATGGTTACGCACTGCGGCACGAATAAAGATCGAGGCGATATTGGTGCGTACCGACAACAAATTGTCGATCAATTGCGGGACGCTTTTATGATCGAGGCGCGCCAGGGTCTCAAGAATATTGAGGCCGGATGTTTCCCAGAAATTGTTTACTTTGGTCGGTTTGCCATGCTGAATGGTCAGCCAGCCATCACGGGCCAGGCGTTGTAAAACTTCACGTAACGTGGTGCGAGTGACGCCAATCAGTTCCGAAAGCTCACGCTCCGCGGGCAAAATAGAGCCAGGGGGGAAGCGATTATTCCAGATACTCTCGATAATGTATTCTTCCGCGAAACCGGCAGGACTCTGCGCCTTTATGACCATGTTTTTGACGTTCCGTTGCGACGATAATCAGTAATAGTAATCGGCTGATCATACCAGATCGCACCAGCATGACATAGCGTGAGCGAAAAACATTAAACGAAAGTGTGCATAAAGTGGCAAAAATTGTGCAAAAACACCACTTCTGAGAAATTTCTCTTCGTAAAGCAAGGCCCTATTGTCTCCGCCCCTGCGACATTGTTAGGGTAATATGCAACCACTTATTTTCAGGACATGTCACGCAAAATGGAAACAACCCTACGCAGTGCTCTGGTGAAGAACTTTCTCGGGCAATCACCTGACTGGTATAAATTGACCCTCGTCGTTTTCTTATTGGTCAATCCATTGGTTTTCTTCCTGGTCGATCCCTTTATCGCCGGTTGGCTGTTGGTGATAGAGTTTATCTTCACCCTGGCGATGGCGCTGAAGTGTTACCCCCTGTTGCCGGGCGGCCTGCTGGCGATTGAAGCGGTGCTGATTGGCATGACCAGCCCTGCTCGCGTGGGCGAAGAAATTGCCCATAATCTGGACGTGCTGCTGCTGTTGATCTTTATGGTAGCCGGCATCTACTTTATGAAGCAGTTACTGCTGTTCGTGTTTACCAAACTGCTGCTCAATATTCACTCTAAAATGCTGCTTTCGCTGGCGTTCTGCCTGGCCGCAGCGCTGCTGTCCGCCTTCCTCGATGCGCTGACGGTGGTCGCTGTGGTGATCAGCGTCGCCACCGGGTTTTACTCGATCTACCACAATGTGGCGTCTAACCGCTCAGATGGCCATACCGACGTCGGTGACGACAGTGAACTGGCGAGCGACGATCACAAGCAAACGCTGGAGCAGTTCCGCGCCTTCTTGCGCAGCTTGCTGATGCACGCCGGCGTCGGCACCGCACTGGGCGGCGTAATGACCATGGTGGGTGAGCCGCAAAACCTGATTATCGCGAAAAGCGCCGGCTGGGGGTTTGCCGAGTTCTTCTTGCGAATGGCTCCGGTTACCTTGCCGGTGATGGTTTGCGGCCTGCTGCTCTGCCTGCTGCTCGAACGCTTTGGCGTTTTCGGTTACGGCGCCAAACTGCCGGAACGGGTGCGCGAGGTGCTGAAAGAGTTTGACCGCCAGGCCGCAGCAGGACGCAGCAAGCAGGAACAGGTCAAACTGGTGGTCCAGGCACTGATCGGCATTTGGCTGGTTATAGCCTTGGCCTTTCACCTGGCGGAAGTTGGCCTGATCGGTTTGTCGGTGATCATTCTCGCTACCTCCCTGTGCGGCGTAACCGACGAGCACGCTATCGGCAAGGCTTTCCAGGAAGCGCTGCCCTTTACCGCCCTGTTGACGGTATTTTTCACCGTGGTCGCAGTGATCATCGAGCAACATCTGTTCAGCCCGATCATCCAGTTTGTCCTGCAAGCGGAACCCTCTTCGCAGTTGGCGCTGTTTTATCTGTTTAACGGCCTGCTGTCGTCAGTCTCCGACAATGTTTTCGTCGGCACGGTTTACATCAATGAGGCGCGCGCCGCATTCAACAGCGGAGCAATATCCCTGAAGCAATTCGAAATGTTGGCAGTCGCCATCAATACAGGAACCAACCTGCCTTCTGTCGCCACGCCGAATGGTCAGGCGGCATTCTTGTTCCTGCTGACGTCTGCACTGGCGCCGCTGGTGCGTTTGTCCTATGGACGAATGGTGTGGATGGCTTTGCCCTATACTGTGGTATTAACCTTGGTTGGGCTGCTGTGCGTACAGTTTACTCTGGCGCCGATGACCGAGCTGCTAACCCAGTGGCACTGGCTGACGTTGCCTTCAATCGACACCGCTGCGCATTAAAGTGCTAACCCACTCTGCTGTCGGCGACTATTTTTGTGCTGAATCCGGCCCAGGTGGCTGGCAGCGGGGTTGAATTGGTTTACACTGCCGGTTCAATTGCTTACTGCATGGAAGAATAAATATATGTTGCAATTCTTTAACCGTTGCTCGCAGGGGCGCGGTGCTTGGCTGCTAATGGCCCTGACTGCGCTGGCGCTGGAATTAGTAGCGCTCTACTTTCAGCACGTAATGCTGCTGCAACCCTGTGTGATGTGCATCTATGAACGCTGCGCGCTGTTTGGCATTCTGGGCGCCTCGCTGGTCGGTGCTATCGCGCCGAAAACGCCGCTGCGCTATATCGCTATCCTGCTGTGGATTTACAGTGCCTGGGAAGGTTTACAGCTGGCATGGAAGCACACCATGATCCAACTGCATCCTTCGCCGTTTAATACCTGTGATTTCTTCGTCAGTTTCCCGTCCTGGCTGCCACTGGATAAATGGCTGCCGGCGGTATTTCACGCTTCCGGCGACTGTTCAGTGCGCCAATGGCAGTTCCTGTCGCTGGAAATGCCACAGTGGCTGGTAGGTATCTTTGCGGCCTATCTGCTGATCGCCATCGTCGTGTTGATCGCTCAGTTTGTTCGCCCGCGTCGTCGTGACCTGTTCGGTCGCTAAGCGGAGCATTACGACATAATGAAAACGGCGCCTCAGGGCGCCGTTTTGCATGGGGTTGCTTGTGATTTTCAGAGATAACCCGACGTCAAGTATGCGTAAGGTAATAAACGAGCACTATCAGTGCGCCAGCCACTGCAAACAGCCGTATCATTTTCATTATTGTACTCTCGAAACCAAGCGGGAGAGCGGTCAAAGTACCTAATATCATGACGATAAAGAAGCGCCCTGGCTGGATTTTGCAGGTAATTTACATAACATTAAGTTTGAACGGCATGGCACGTTAATCGCAGGGGGAATGTATTACCCGACCGTCCCTAAGATCGAGAAGCAAAGAGCGGTGATTTTGCACTCATTAAGTTCATACAAAAAAACTCATCATAGTGATGCATTATTGCATCAATATTTTGATGAACTTCTGTCAAAAAATCCTTATAGTAACCGCAAGTTGTATCCCGATTTCCCTGGTGTTGTTGTGTGTCTTGCCCCTCTCTCTTTGCAGGGGCTTTTTTCCTTATCTTGCCCAACTCGGCTTGTTCAAAATATGGTCCTGCCAGTCCACCACTTCACTCTCGCGCACCGCAATGTGCCGTACCGTAATACGTTCACCGTGCATCGCCGCCTTGGAACCGCTTACCAGCGGGTGCCATGAAAACAGCGGTTTACCCTCGCCAATCAGGCGATACGCACAGGTCGGCGGCAGCCAATCAAACGTGGTGAGATTTTCGCGCGTCAGCTTGATGCAGTCTTCTTCCAGCTCGAAGCGGCGTTCATAGTTGCGACACTGACACGACTTAATATTCAACTGGTTGCAGGCTACGTTGGTGAAATAAATCTCGTCGGTATCTTCGTCGATCAGCTTATTCAGACAGCACTGCCCACAACCGTCGCACAGCGATTCCCACTCTTGTTCTGACATTTCCGCCAGCGTTTTTTGTTGCCAAAAAGGGATTTGTGACATGTTCGCGTCCGGTATAGGTAAATGAATAGATAACCTGCGTACAGGTTTTGAGGGTGCACTATATAGATATCAGAGCCAATTGGAAAGGCCGAAAATACAATATAATCATAATGATAACCATAATGCCGCTTAAAAAAAACGCTATTTAAAACAATAACGTCCACCATTGAGCAACAAGAATATCATGGTGTTACCGGTTGTATCCGGTGAATAAAATCACAGCCACTGCCCTCAATTATACGTACAAATTACAGGTCCAACACCTTTTGGTGCATCCCGTCTGACGCCATCGGCATTCCCCTCGACAATGTTCGGAATCATCTCATTAAGCACGTTATGCCGCCTGGAACGGAATAATGCTGCTATGTTTAATGTTCGCCTTTAGAACAGAAAATAAGGAGCTAAACATGTTTGGAAAAGCAGAAGACAAGGTCAATGAAGCTGCTGGCGCTGTTCAGGAAGCCTTCGGTGAGGCAACAGATTCGCCGGAGCATCAGGTCAAAGGCGCGGCCCGCAAGTATGCCTCTCAGGCCAGCTATGCGGCTCGCGATGCGGCTGACACGGTGCGGACCCAGGTTGAGTCCAACCCGCTTGCCGGCGTAGCTATCGCCGCAGCCGTAGGTATCGTTTTCGGTTTCTTGTTGGGCCGTAAATAATCCGGTGCCAGAGCGGAAACAGACAAAAGGCCCTTTCGGGCCTTTTTTAATTCTGTGCCGCCGGCGGTTTTAAATCACGCGGGTGCTCAGTGATTTACCGTTAAGGGTAATCTTCAACATATCGCCAGAGCTCATCGGACCGACGCCCTGTGGCGTGCCGGTAAGAATGATGTCGCCCGCACGCAGCGTGAAGAAACGGCTCATATAGCTGATCAGCGGCAAGATTGGGGTAATCATATCGCGAGTGTTGCCCTGCTGACGCAGTTGGTCATTCACCGTCAGCGACAGCTCGGCATTTTGCGGATCGCCAAACTCCGCTACCGGAATAAAACCGGAGATCGGGCATGAACCGTCAAAACCCTTGGCTTTTTCCCAGGGTTGCCCGGCCTTCTTGAAACCCGCCTGCAATTCGCGCAGCGTCAGATCGAGTGCCACGCCATAACCGGCGATAGCACGCGCTACGCGATCTTCATTCGCCTGCTTTAACGGCGTACCGATAAGCACGGCCAACTCCACTTCATGGTGCACCGACCCGAACTCTTTTGGGATCGCCACCGGCTGGCGAATGTCGCACAGCGCTGTTTCAGGCTTGATAAACACTACCGGCTCTGCCGAGGCCGCACTGCCCATTTCCTTAATATGATCGGCGTAGTTACTGCCGACGCAGACCACCTTATTAACCGGGAAATCAAGTAGTGAACCCTGCCAGTCTCTATGTTGATACATACCGCCTCTCCCTACAATCATGTAGGGGCTTAGCATGCTAAGCCCGTTATTCCACGCTCTGGTGGGGTACCGTAGCGCTAATTTATTGCCCGATACCGTCAGCCATCATACCCACAGCAATCGCAAAATAGTAAGAGCGATTCCAGTGCATGATGGTCCGGAAATTATCATAAACCAGAAACGCGCGGCCCTGCATGTCATCTGGTGTGATAACCCAACTGCGCAAGGTTGAGTGCGGAAGCGCTGAACCGTCAGGCCGCCGTACACCGCGTTTTTGCCATTCGTTTACGCTGCGAGCCTGACGATCTTTCAACCCCAGGCTATCGGTGCCAAAGCCCGCCGGCAGCGTCACTTCCCTGCCCCAACCAATGCCCCGTTGCCAGCCCTCACTCGCCAAATAGTTGGCGGTGGAAGCGAACACGTCGTCAGGGTTGTTCCAGATATCGATACGGCCATCGCCGTCGCCATCCGCCGCATAGCTCAGGAACGAGGTCGGCATAAACTGGCATTGGCCCATCGCGCCGGCCCAGGACCCCTTTAGCTGGGTACTGCCGACCCGGCCCTGTTCCACGATCTGCAGCGCCGCCATCACTTGTTGGGTGAAGAAGGCTTCACGCCGGCCTTCAAACGCCAAGGTGGCAAGCGCCGAAATAACATCTTCACGCCCCTGAATCTTGCCGAAGGCGCTTTCCATTCCCCACAACGCCACGATATAACGCCCTGGAACGCCATAACGCGCGGTGACGCGGGTCAGTTGCGGCCGATATTGCCGGGACAACGTCCGGCCTTGCTCGATTTTGGCGGGTGGCAGTACGCGTTTGAGGTAATCATCCAGCGTGATTTTCTTTTCCGGCTGATTACGATCGGCCTTGATGACACGGTCAACAAAATGCGCGTTGGCGAAGGCGTTATCGAGGGTTGCCTGACTAATCCCCTGCGCCAACGCCTGGCGCTTCAGTTGCTCTACATAAGCCGGGAATTGCGCAGGATCGCGGCCAGTTTCAGCCAATGTGGCCACTGTAGCGGTCGTTGTCGGCGCAGGCGCACCCGACGGGGCTGACTCTTCCAGAGCAGCGGCCTGCGCAGCTGTCTGCTGACAGACGCCGCATCCCAGCATCAACAGAGTTAACGCCACCGTTATCGCCGACAATTTCATCACACTGTTCCTTAGTCGTTTTGGGGTACTGATTCAGCCAAGCCCCTGCGCGCCAGCAGTGATTATTTTTTGTCCTCTGACAAATGCTGGTTTAATAAATTTTCCACTGGCGGTGGGAATTGCAGATAAAACCCTTCCTCTTTCAAGGCTTCTTTCACTTTCTCAATATCCGCCGAGGCTAACTTTTCCCGTCCTTCGAGGGAAATCACCATCGCCAATTGCGGCGTACCGAAACTTTTCATCAGATCTTCCGGCACTCGGGAGAAATCGTCTTTTTTTTCGACATAAAGATAAGTTTGATCCCGTTTTGGGCTTCTATAGATCACACAAAGCATTTTTTTAACTCTATTTAATTGGGGCAGCGTCTTGCCTGGATATAACTCTGACTATAACATGCTTATAGTACTTCGGAATATCGCACCCCGATTGGTATTCCGGGGATTTAAAGTTGCTGAGACTGAGTCAGGATAGATGTCACAATCGCCAATTGAGCTAAAAGGCAGCAGTTTTACCCTATCGGTTGTTCATTTGCATAATTCGGAACCCGAGGTAATTCGTCAGGCGTTACTGGAAAAAGTGGAGCAAGCGCCCGCTTTTTTGAAAAACGCCCCTGTTGTTATCAACGTTGCAACGCTGAACGGCGATGCAAACTGGAAAGAACTTCAACAGGCTGTCACGGCTGCGGGTCTGCGCGTTGTTGGCATCAGCGGCTGCAGAGATGAGCGTCAGAAACGCGCTATAACCCGTGCCGGGCTGCCGTTACTGAACGAAGGCAAAGGCCAAAAGATGGCCGCCCCGGAACCGGCCCCTGCGCCTGCCCCGGTGGTGGATATCAACGCCCCTGCCAAAACACGCATCATCAGCGCCCCGGTCCGTTCCGGCCAACAAATTTATGCCCGCAACTGCGATCTGATCGTGACCAGCAGCGTCAGTGCCGGGGCCGAATTAATTGCCGATGGCAATATTCACATTTACGGCATGATGCGCGGTCGTGCGCTGGCCGGTGCCTCAGGAGATACGCAGTGCCAGATTTTTTGCACGCACCTGGGTGCTGAGCTAGTCTCTATCGCAGGGCAGTACTGGTTGAGCGACCAAATCCCGTCCGATTTTCTCGGGCAGGCAGCACGACTCAGCCTGTTGGATAACGCTTTAACCATACAACCTTTAAATTAAGCCCTTTTGACAAGGAATCCATTTCATGGCACGCATTATTGTTGTTACATCGGGTAAAGGGGGCGTTGGCAAGACCACTTCAAGCGCGGCCATCGCTACCGGCTTAGCCCAAAAAGGTAAGAAAACCGTAGTGATCGATTTCGATATCGGCCTGCGGAACCTTGACCTGATCATGGGCTGCGAACGCCGGGTGGTGTACGATTTCGTCAACGTGATTCAGGGTGATGCCACGCTGAATCAGGCGTTAATCAAAGACAAACGCACTGATAACCTTTATATCCTGCCGGCGTCGCAAACCCGCGACAAAGACGCACTGACCCGCGAAGGCGTCGAGAAAATCCTCAACGATCTGGGCGAGATGAATTTTGACTTCGTGGTCTGTGACTCACCTGCCGGCATCGAAACCGGTGCGCTGATGGCGTTGTACTTCGCCGATGAAGCCGTGATCACCACTAACCCGGAAGTCTCCTCGGTGCGTGACTCTGACCGTATTCTGGGCATCCTGTCTTCCAAATCGCGTCGCGCCGAGAAAGGCGAAGCACCTATTAAGGAACACCTGCTGCTCACCCGTTACAACCCGGGCCGCGTCAGCCGTGGCGACATGTTGAGCATGGAAGACGTACTGGAAATTCTGCGCATTCCATTGGTCGGCGTTATCCCTGAAGACCAGTCCGTACTGCGTGCGTCTAACCAGGGCGAGCCTGTTATTCTTGATGTCGAGTCTGATGCCGGTAAGGCCTATGACGATACCGTTAGCCGCTTGTTAGGAGAAGAACGCCCCTTCCGCTTCATTGAAGAAGAGAAGAAGGGCTTCCTGAAACGCCTTTTTGGGGGATAAACCATGGCATTACTAGACTTCTTTCTGTCCCGCAAAAAACCGACAGCCAATATAGCCAAGGAACGGCTGCAAATTATCGTCGCAGAGCGTCGTCGTGGGGACAGTGAGCCCCATTATCTGCCTGATCTGAAACGCGATATTCTGGCGGTAATTTGCAAATACATTCAAATCGACCCTGAAATGCTGCACGTGCAGTTTGAGCAGAAAGGGGACGATATTTCGGTACTTGAACTCAACGTGACATTACCGGAATCGGAAGAAGCAGCTAAATGATTGCGACGCATTAATTACCCCCTGTATATTTTTTACAGGGGGTAACTGTATGCACATCCAGTTATTGAGATAAAAAGCACCCATTAACCGTTTTCTCCCTTTGAGATTAATCTCAATTAATCTTGCGCCGCAGTTGTTTAAAGTAAAGGATGGCGATAAAAGCATTTTCTTCGGCTATTCCTAATAAATAACCAGAGCAGCGTTTCCTTACCCTGCCCTCTGTTTTTCTACCCATCGATTAATAATTTTTCAGAATGTCCTGAAGTGGCGTCGCTAATAAATCACCGCGCCAACCGCTGACTAATTCCGGCAGGCTGTCACCGCTTTTCAATTTCCAATGCCAATTCAGCAGTTGGTTAATCTGCCGACGCGATGCCAGCAATTCACTGCTCAACCCGCTTTGTTCACTGACGATAACGATCGCCGCTTTGATATCCTTGAACACTTTCTTATAGCCTGGCTGGTCGATCAGGTTGGACAACGGCTCGGGCAGTGCAGCTTCATCCAGCTCGCTGGCCTCGGCCACCAACGCCAGCAACGTCTTGCCGTGATAACGAATTTCCGGGCCGCTCAGGCCGAGCGAATCCAACTCTCCCAACGAAGTTGGCATATAGCGCGCCACCTGCCAGAGATTTTCCTCGCGTACCACAAAGTTTACCGCCAAATCACGTTCGCGCGCCTGACGCAGTCGCCATTCCGCCAGTTTCTGCAAACAGCCCAGTTGGCGCGGGCGCAGCTGCCAGGCGTTGGTGATTTCACGGTAGGCCAATTCCGGCGCCAGCGACTCGCTGCGGCGCTGACAGAGCAGCAGGCACTCATTGGCGGCGGCGGCAGTCCAACCGGCGTCTTCGGTTTCCTGCACCAGTTGCTTGGCCATCGGCAGCAGGTAGAACACATCGGCTGCGGCGTATACGCACTGTTTTTCCGTTAGCGGACGCGCCAGCCAATCCGTACGGGATTCACTTTTATCCAGATCTACCTGCATATACTCCGTCACCAGAGTCGCAAAACCACAAGACAGCGGTCGACCGGTAAAGGCTGCCAGGATCTGAGTGTCGACCATCGGGGTCGGCAGCGTTTTGAACGCATTCAGAAATACCTCAAGGTCTTCGCTGCCGGCGTGCAGGAATTTCACAATCTGGGTATCGCTCAGCAGATCGATAAACGGCTGCCATTGCTTGATCGGCAAGGGATCGATCAGGGAGAGTTGTTCACCGTCGTATAACTGAATCAGGCCTAACTGCGGATAGTAGGTACGCGTTCTGACAAATTCGGTGTCCAACGCAATCTGGGCATGGTTTCTTGCCTGCTCGCAGACCTGCTGCAATCCGGCATCGGTAGTGATCAACTGATAGTTCAAAACGTCATTCTCTTGGTCGCTTTCATGATTCAAACACAACAACGCCGGCATTCACCGGCGTCGTTGATCTGTAAGGCGTGGATGATAACCTAGGCGGCATCGGCCGCCCGCGTTTTTTTCTGCTCATCACGCAGTTCTCGCCGCAAAATTTTACCGACGTTAGATTTCGGCAACTCGTCGCGGAACTCAACAATTTTAGGCACTTTATACCCGGTCAGGTACCGGCGGCAATGGGTCAACAGCTCTTCTTTGGTCAGAGAGGCGTCTTTCTTCACCACGCAAATCTTGACCGTTTCACCGGACACGTCATTCGGCACACCAATCGCAGCAGACTCCAGCACCTTCGGATGCTGGCTGACCACGTCTTCGATCTCATTCGGATAAACGTTAAAACCGGAAACCAGAATCATGTCTTTCTTGCGATCGACCACGCGTACAAAGCCCGACTCGTCAACTGTAACGATATCGCCGGTTGCGAGCCAGCCCTCTTTTAACACTTCATCAGTGGCGTCCGGCCGCTGCCAGTAGCCTAACATAACTTGCGGTCCTTTGACCCACAGTTCGCCCGGCTCACCCACCGGCACATCATGGCCATCATCATCCACCAGCCGAATATCGGTGGACGAGACGGGCAGACCGATGCTGCCGCTGTAGTGCGTCAGATCGTGCGGGTTACAGGTAACCAGCGGCGCACATTCCGTCAGGCCATAACCCTCAAGCAAATGCCTGCCGGTGACCTTCTCCCACTTGTCCGCCACTGCCTTCTGCACCGACATCCCGCCCCCGACCGAGAAACGCAAAGTCGAAAAATCCAGCTTGTGGAAATCTTCATTATTGAGCAGCGCATTATACAGCGTATTGACGCCGCTGATGGCAGTGAATGGGTATTTGGCCAGCTCTTTCACCAGCCCCGGAATATCGCGCGGGTTAGTGATCAGCAAATTGCGACCGCCCAGCTCGAGAAACAGCAGGCAATTCACCGTCAGTGCAAAAATATGGTAGAGCGGCAGCGCGGTGACTATCAGTTCCTGACCATCGCGGAACAGCGGCCCGTAGGCGGCGTTGCACTGCGCCAAATTGGCCTGCATGTTACGGTGCGTCAGCATTGCGCCCTTCGCCACACCGGTGGTACCGCCGGTATATTGCAGAAACGCCAGATCGGAATTGATGATATCGGGTTTGACATACTGCAGGCGGCGCCCGCGTTGCAAGGCGCTACGGAAAGAAATTGCGGCCGGCAGATGGTATTTCGGCACCAGTCGCTTAATGTACTTCACCACAAAGTTGACCAACGTGCCTTTGGCGGTGGAGAGCTGGTCACCCATGCGCGTCAGAATGACATGTTTTACCTGGGTATTGAACACCACTTTTTCCAACGTATGGGCAAAGTTGGAGACGATCACGATAGCGCCGGCGCCACTGTCATTCAGTTGGTGTTCCAGCTCGCGCGGTGTATACAGGGGGTTAACGTTTACCACCACCATGCCGGCGCGCAAAATACCGAACAGCGCGATCGGATACTGCAACAGGTTTGGCATCATCAGGGCAACGCGATCCCCCTTCTTCAAGCCCAACTCATTTTGCAGGTAAGCGGCAAAGGCCCGGCTGCGTTCCTCCAGCTTACGGAAGGTCATCATCTCGCCCATGTTGATGAAAGCAGGTTGATCGGCATAGCGCTGAACCGCATTTTCAAACATTTCGACCAAAGATGAATAATGATCGGCGTCGATCTCTGCCGGAACATCTGCCGGGTAACGTTTTAACCAGACCTTATCCAAGGTATTACTCCTGAAATCATTGCTCATTATCATCGCAGCCCCTAACACGCAGCCAAATCATAACAATATTTTAACTCAGCAGACCAGTTTGGGTTTTAAACATTATTCAGGTTGCGATGTACATCACTAATTGGCGGTATTTCCCTGTGCCAAAAGGAAAAGGCGGCCGGAGCCGCCCTGGTAAAATTTGTTAACTTCAAGCACAACCCTACTCGGTAACGATGGTTTGGATCTGCGTAGGACCAGGATTGTACCAGCCATACCCTACGCCCCACCCCGGGCCCCAGGTGCCGCTGCGCCAGCCCCATGGCCCCATCGGCGCCGGTGGCATCATCACCTGCTGGGTCAGGTGCCAGCGCTTGTAACCTGTGGCGTTCATCGTTACAAACTTGTACGGCGTCATGCCGATTTTGCCTTCTTTCACGCCGGTTATTGGCCCGACAACGGTAACCAACTGACCTTTAAAATCGACCGGCTCCAGGAAACCGTTGACCGTAGCGAGCAAACGGCCCCGTGATGGTTCGCCCAGAATCGGCCGGGCGCCAGAATCGAGCGGCACCGCCGCGATCTCGAGCACCGTGCGCCCCTGTTCGTTAGCGACATTCACTACGGTGCCGCCAAAGCGGGCTTCAGCTCCTGCAAACAGGTTCGGCGCATTTTGCACCGAAGACAACTGCTGCACCGGCGTCGCCGTACTGCCTTTGATCGCATCCGGCACGGTTACGCAGCCTGACAACGCCAGCGCGCCGCCGGCTATGGCCAGCAGCGACATTTTTTTACTTACAGTGCGGGTTAACATCGTCGCAATCTCCTGAAATGGCTGTAACTTTGACATCAAATCGCTGAGCAAGTTGCAGTTCATTCATAGCCCGGATTCAACCACAGCACAATAGGCTGCCGCTATTCGCGCCCAGGCAGCTTTTTCCAGGTGACTTCGTTGCGCAGGTAAGTCGGTTCGGCATTTTCTACCGCCACCGACAGCCCTTGTTGCCAGGCATGCAGCGCCAGCGGCAACATGTCTTGCGCTTGCGGCAGCAGCATTTGCCCATCGCGCAGGCCCAGGGAAGAGCCTGCAATCAGATCCGGGTAGGTTTGCCAGCCGGTGCCCACATGCGCCCAGTTGCCTTGCAGGCCTTGCGCGCGTTCCAGCGCTTGCTGTGGCGAAAGCACAGCTTCACCTTCGCTTTCCAGCCAAATGCCGTCTTGCCCGCGCTCAAACTGCCCCCAGTAGACTTCCCCCATCCGCGCATCAATCGCCGCCAACACTCGATCAGCGCCGGTAACGCGCCAGGCGCCCTGCGCCATGGTTTGCAGCGTAGAGATGCCCAGCATTGGCAACTCGGCACCCAACGCCAGCCCTTGCGCAATGCCGATACCGATACGTACGCCGGTAAAGCTGCCGGGCCCGCGGCCAAAAGCCAGCGCGTCGAGTTGATTAAGGGTTAAACCGGATTCCGCCAGCACTTGCTGCACCATCGGTAAAATGCGTTGCGTATGCTCACGTGGGCACAGCTCAAACAGGGCGTGGATTTCGCCTTGATTCCAGATGGCGACGGAACAGGCTTCCGTCGCCGTATCGATCGCTAAAATTCGCGTGGACATACCAACCTCTGGCGGGAAAAAACAGGGCGCGCATTGTAGCACAGCCCTGTGGCTGCGCCTATCCGCTAGCGTTCAGCCTGCAGGAAGGCAATCGCCTGAGCGATATCCCGCGTGCGCGGCGTCGGCGGCAGGCTATTGAGGAACACCTCGCCATAAGGCCGCATCACCAGACGGTTATCGCAGATAACCAGCACACCGCGATCGTCAGTATCGCGGATCAGGCGTCCGACACCCTGCTTCAGGGTAATGACCGCATCCGGCAATTGCACGTCGTTGAACGGATCGCCGCCGCGCAGCCGGCAATCTTCAATTCGTGCCTTCAACAGCGGATCGTCGGGCGAGGTAAACGGCAGCTTGTCGATGATCACACACGACAAAGCGTCACCACGCACGTCAACCCCTTCCCAGAAACTGCTGGTCGCCACCAACAACGCGTTGCCGGCCTCGACAAACTGCGCCAACAGTTGGCCTTTACTGGTTTCCCCTTGCAACAGTACCGGCAGCGTCATGGTGGCACGGAACTCCTCCGCCAGTTCGCGCATCATCTGGTGCGAAGTGCAAAGGAAGAAACAGCGGCCATTATTGGCTTCAATCAGCGGCCGCAGCATGCGCGCCAACTGGCGGGCGCCGCCGGGTTGATTCGGCGAAGGCAGAAAACGCGGTACGCACAGCAAGGCCTGGTTGGCGTAGTCGAACGGGCTGGCCAACAACAAGGTTTTGGCTTTGGTCAGGCCCAACCGCTCGGTAAAATGCCCCATCTGCTCGTTGACCGACAGCGTTGCCGAGGTAAAAATCCAGCTGCCCGGTTTCTCATCCAGCAGCTCACGAAAACGATCCGCCACCGTCAGCGGCGTCAGTGCCAACACGAAATGGCGTGAATTGCATTCATACCAGTAGCTGAAGCCTGGCTCGTTGACCTCTTTCAATCGTTTGAGGCGTGCGCGATACAGCGTGGCGCGCTCGAAGGCGGCGTCCAGCAAGGCCGAGCGGCCAAGGGACAGTTTAACCACGTCGTAGCACAGCTCCAACGCGTCATCGAGCAGCAGCAGGGCGCGCTGCACGTTCGGTTGACCAAGCACGTCGCGCAGGTTGCCGCGAAACCCCGGCTCCCCCAACATCAAACGGAAATCCTGGGTACTCTGGCTGAGGCGATCGGCGCTTTTTTGCAACTGTGCGGCGTCGCGCACTTCGGTGCGGTAGGCAATAGTAATGTCTTTAGCGAGATCCAGCAGTTGGCGGCTGGTCAGTTGCTTGCCGAAATACTGGCTGGCGATGTCGGGGATCTGATGGGCTTCGTCGAAAATCATCACGTCAGCCTCGGGGATTAACTCGGCAAATCCGCCCTCTTTCACCACCATATCCGCCAGAAACAGATGATGGTTCACCACGATAACGTCGGCATCCATGGCACGACGGCGAGCCTTGACCACAAAGCAATCTTTATACAACGGGCAGTCGCTGCCCAGGCAATTGTCGTTGGTACTGGTCACCAGCGGCCAGATAAAGCTGTCTTCCGCCACGTCGCTGCAACTGCTGATGTCGCCCTCTTTGGTCAATGATGACCATTTGCGCAAATGGACCAGATCGATCAGCGTCTGTCCGGCCAGCTCACCGCCGGCCATTGATTGTTGCTCCAGACGCTCCAGACACAGGTAGTTGGAACGCCCTTTCAACAGCGCCATCTTGCCTTTGTACTTGAGCGCTTTGGCGACGGTAGGCAGATCGCGTGCATAAAGCTGGTCCTGCAGGGCTTTTGAACCGGTGGAAATAATCACTTTGCGATCGGCACGCAGCGCCGGCACCAAATAGGCGAAGGTTTTACCGGTACCGGTGCCCGCTTCGACCACCAGTTCCTGTTTGAAATTAATGGCCTCGGTGACCGCTTCCGCCATCTGCCGCTGAGCTTCACGCGGTTTGAAACCCTTGATTGCCTGCGCCAGTGCGCCGTCTGTTGCGAAATCGTCCGTCACGCTATCTCTCTGCCAGTGTAATTCAGCGGTGATTATGCCAATCCTGCCGCACGGCTACCACAGACTTTTACCCTATGGCTTTCAAGCTGCACTGCAGCTTGAAAGACGACGGGTTTATCGTCGCGTATTTCTGCCGACGGCTGTGTTACCCTTAAGGTGATGATGATATGGAGATAACTGAATGAACATCGAACGCATTGATCCCGACCAACGCTGGTCCGAAGCTGTGATTCACAACGACACCGTCTATTACACCAGCGTACCGGAAAATCTGGATGACGACGCCACCGCACAGACGGCAAACACCCTGGCAGCCATTGACGTGCTGCTGGCCCGCGTTGGTTCCGACAAGAGCCGGATATTGGATGCCACTATTTTCCTGGCAGACGCCGCAGATTTCGCCGCGATGAACGCCGCCTGGGATGCCTGGGTGGTTGCCGGCAGCGCACCGGTACGCTGTACCGTGCAGGCCAAATTGATGAACCCGAAGTACAAGGTTGAAATCAAGATTATCGCCGCGCTGTAAACAAAAAACCGCAGGGAGTGACCCCTGCGGTTTTTATGTTGTCATTCTGCGCGCTGATTAAGCCAGTTTGATAATCACCATTCCCGCCAACAGCAGCGCCAGGCCGATCCAGCCCTTGGCATTCAGCCGCTGGCCGAACAGGATCCAACCGGCGGCGATGGTCGCGGCAATACCGAAACCGCCCCAGAGCGCATAGGCCACCGACAGATCAATCCCCTTCACCGCCTGCGCCAGCGCACTGAACGCGCCCAGCACCGACAGCAGAGACAACAGACCCATCCATACTTTACGGAAACCGTCCGACATTTTCAGAAAGATGTTGGCGACAATTTCCAGGACTATCGCCAGTGCCAGAAACCCGATGTGGTACAACTCAAGCTGTTGCATGGTTGTTACCTCGCGGGCTGACCTGTTTTCGTACCTTGCGGGTGCCGGATTTCACCAGCATGATGCCGGCAATCAACGTCACCAGACCCAACACTTTCAACGCAGAGATCGGCTCATCAAACCACAACACGCTGAACAGCGTAATAAACAGGATACCGATACCTTCCCATAGCGCATAGGCCACGCCAAGGGCGACGCGTTTTATCGCCAGCGACAGCATTACGTAAGAAGCGGTGATCATCACATACATCACGATATGCCCGGTCATGCCGCCGCTGATACTGGCGTATTTCATCGACAGGGTACCGATAATTTCGGCCACGATAGCCAAACCTAAAAAGATCCAATAAATCATAATTTTTCTCCCAAACGGCGAATAACGCACGCTAAGGCGTATTTATCCCGATTTATCTCGTCGGACAGGCGCAATAAGGCGCTGGCGACGCAGAGATCCCTGGGGATAAATTGACCCAAACGTAATAAAAATGTTTGCCCGGCTACGCGGAATGACGAAGGACTGAGCCTGTCACCAGCACCGGTTAAGGGAGAAAGACGCTATAGCTCGCTGCACCAGTGATGCTCACTGGCAAGGATGGCAGAAAGGAAAAGCTGGCAAGTAGAGGTTCTGAGGGTAGTTCCGTTAAGTTTCATCATAATTATTCTCTATTCTCAGCCGCACACCGTGCGATTTGCCCAATATCCTCATAAAAGTAAAATTTTCAACTGCGATATTTGTACCATAGCCAAAATAAGAAAGCAAACTGCCGTTTTCACAAAAAGTAGAAAAAAACGGGTTAAAAATAAGAAAGTTAAGCATTTTAAAAATAAAAAAAGGTTCAACGGGCCGTTGAACCTTGATGATTTCAAAGGTGGGCAAACAATCGCCAATCCCAGGCGCGGCGCGGGTTACAACGCTGCGCCCTTGACGGCGCTGCGCGCCAGTTCGCTGATGCGTTCGTAGTCGCCGCTTTCCAACGCGTCGGCCGGCACCAGCCAGGATCCACCGATGCACAGCACGCTTTTCAGCGCCAGGTAATCTCGGTAGTTATTCGGCGTGATGCCTCCGGTCGGACAAAAACGCACCTGCGGGAATGGGCCGCCGATAGCCTGCAACGCTTTTACGCCGCCGTTGGCTTCTGCCGGGAAGAACTTGAACTCGCGCAGGCCGTAATCCATGCCCAGCATCAGCTCTGAAACGGTGCTGATGCCCGGAATTAACGGAATAGTCCCTGCGGTAGCGGCTTTCAGCAACGCCTCGGTAAGGCCTGGGCTGATAGCGAATTGCGCACCGGCCTCGGTCACCTCTTGCAACTGTTGGGGATTAATTACCGTACCTGCGCCGATAATCGCCTCCGGCACCTCTTTGGCAATGGCGCGGATCGCCTCCATGGCGCAGGCGGTACGTAACGTCACCTCCAGCACGCGAACGCCACCGGCGACCAGCGCTCTGGCCAGCGGCACCGCATGTTCCAGTTTATTGATCACAATGACCGGAACCACCGGGCCCGTCGTCAGGATCTGTTCTGCGCTGGTTTTCCAGTTTTTCATTATTATGTCTCCACTACTTACGGTTTATAAATGGCACGCCCCTGCCACAGGGCTCCGCAAGTGTATGCGGGCGTCCGGCCGTACCCTAAGTGAGGTTGCTATCCCGTGTTCTGCGGGCAAAAAAATGCCGGCAGATAAGCTGCCGGCGGCGTCGTTACTCGAACTCGTTCCAGGAACGGCCATCGCGGGTGATCATCGCGACCGAGGCTACCGGGCCCCAGGTACCAGACTGGTAAGGTTTCGGCGCTTCGTTGTCCGCTTTCCAGGCGTCCATGATGGAGTCGACCCATTTCCAAGCCTCTTCCACCTCGTCACGGCGCACGAACAGCGCCTGAATGCCGCGCATGGTCTCCAGCAACAAACGCTCGTAGGCGTCTGCCACGTGCTCCTGGTTAAAGGTTTCCGAGAAACTCAGATCCAGCTTGGTGGTTTGCAGGCGGTGCTTGTGATCCAACCCCGGCACCTTGTTCAGCACCTGGATCTCGATACCTTCATCCGGCTGCAGTCGAATGGTCAACTTGTTCTGCGGCAGTTGCTGGTAAGAATCGCTAAACAGGTTCAACGGCGGGTTCTTGAAGTAAACCACCACTTCAGAACATTTGGTCGGCAGGCGTTTACCGGTACGCAGGTAGAACGGCACGCCGGCCCACTGCCAGTTGTCGATATCCACGCGGATAGAAACGAAGGTTTCGGTGTTGCTGCTTTTGTTCGCCCCTTCCTCTTCCAGGTAGCCAGGCACTTTTTTGCCCTGCACAAAACCGGCGGTGTATTGGCCGCGCACCGTGGTTTCACGCACATTGGTCTGATTAATGCGGCGCAGCGAGCGCAGCACCTTCACTTTCTCGTCACGAATGCGATCGGTGGTCAGATCCGCCGGCGGCGACATGGCAATCATGGTCAGAATTTGCAGCAGGTGGTTCTGGATCATGTCGCGCATCTGGCCGGCCTGGTCAAAGTAGCCCCAGCGCCCTTCGATGCCCACCTCTTCCGCCACGGTGATCTGTACGGAATCGATAGTGCGGTTGTCCCAGTTGGAGGCAAACAACGAGTTGGCAAAACGCAGCGCCAGCAGGTTCAGTACCGTCTCTTTACCGAGGTAGTGGTCAATACGGTAAACCTGGGACTCGTTGAAGTACTCCGCCACCTGATCGTTGATCACGCGGGAAGACGCCAGATCGGTGCCCAACGGTTTTTCCATCACGACGCGCGCCGGGTCGTGATTCAGTTTTGCCTCGCCCAGCCCTTTGCAGATCGCGCCGAAGGTGCTTGGCGGCATGGCGAAGTAGTTGATGGTGGTGCGATGCTTCTGGTCCAGCATTTTACCCAGTTTGGTAAAGTTTTTGCTGTCGTTCACATCCAGGTTGCAGAAATCCAGGCGCGCGCTCAGCGTAGCCCAGAGTTCGTCATCCAGTTTTTCTTTCATAAAGGTGCCAAGCGCTTCCTTGACCACCTTGATATAGGCTTCTTTATCCCACTCGGCACGGCCAACGCCGATAATCCGCGTTTCCGGGTGGATATGGCCGGCTTTTTCTAACTGGTACAGGGAAGGCAGCAGCTTACGACGCGCCAAATCGCCTTTCGCGCCGAAAATAACCAGGTCACACGCCTGGGCTGTAGAGGTTACCGCCATGTTCATCTCCTCGTTGCAGGATATTTGTAATTTTCTTACATTACTAATGTACTCTCTTTGACTACGGCCAGTAAACCCGGATCAAAAGCAGAAAAAAAGCCCCAGAAACTCCAGTGTTAAGCGCGATCGGGCGTAAACGCCGCTGACGAAACTAAAAACTGTAATTTTCTGTCTTTTTTGACGCTCTTTTACCATTATGAAAGTTAGACACAGGTCATGTTCTGATGAAAAAAGTCTGCATACCCTCTGTCGAGACTGCCAACGGTTACCGGCACGTAGTATATTTTCATTAAACCGGCATTGATTTCTCCTTTGATTGAAATCGACATATCCGATGGATTCCAAGTGGCAGCTTGAAAGTCTGCGGGTATAAAACCATGAGTGACTCTCGTTATATGAATACGCTGGAAAAAATCCAGAGCCATCTGGAGCTCCTGAGCAAATCTGAAAGGAAAGTCGCCGAGGTGATCCTGGCCTCCCCACAAACCGCCATTCACTCCAGTATCGCCACGCTGGCCAAAATGGCGGACGTCAGCGAACCCACCGTCAACCGTTTTTGTCGCCGTCTCGATACCAAGGGCTTCCCCGATTTTAAGCTGCATCTGGCGCAAAGCCTGGCCAACGGCACCCCGTACGTAAATCGTAACGTGGAGGAAGATGACAGCGTCGATTCCTACACCGGTAAAATATTCGAATCGGTGATGGCCTGCCTGGATACAGTAAAGGCAAATTTGGATATTGCCGCAATCAATCGTGCGGTTGACCTGCTTACGCAGGCAAAAAAGATCTCTTTCTTTGGTTTAGGCGCGTCGGCGGCAGTCGCCCACGACGCGATGAACAAATTTTTCCGTTTTAATATCCCGGTGGTCTACTTCGATGACATCGTCATGCAACGCATGGGATGCATGAACTCCAGCGAAGGCGACGTGGTGGTATTAATTTCCCACACCGGCCGCACCAAAAACCTGGTTGAAATGGCGCAACTGGCGCGCGAAAACGACGCCACGGTGATCGCCATCACCTCACGCGATACCCCCCTCGCCCATGCGGCGACGCTTTCTCTGCTGCTCGATGTGCCGGAAGACACAGACGTTTATATGCCGATGGTGTCCCGAATTGCGCAATTAACGCTCATCGACGTTCTGGCTACCGGATTTACCTTGCGCAGAGGGGCTAAATTCAGAGATAACTTGAAGCGGGTCAAGGAAGCGTTAAAAGAATCGCGCTTTGATAAGGGCGCAGTTATTCCGAATAATTTCGACTCGTAACCGATGTAAAAAACCTGCCGAAAAATTTGAACGGCAGTCTTAGAGGCAGTACCTGTAAAACGCTCATGCGGGTAACCCGGGTGAAACATCAGTGTAGTAAAATTACATTTCACTCCTGGTTTCGTTATCCGACGTTATCGCAACACCAATACTTTGCTTCACCAGTCAACGGAGTAATACATGTCCAGACGGCTCAGAAGAACCAAAATTGTTACCACCCTAGGCCCGGCTACTGACCGCGACAATAATCTTGAAAAGATCATTGCTGCCGGCGCTAACGTGGTTCGGCTCAACTTTTCCCATGGCAGCGCGGAAGATCACCAGGCTCGCGCGGATAAAGTGCGCGAAATCGCTGCCAAACTGGGGCGTCACGTCGCTATTCTGGGCGACCTGCAAGGGCCGAAAATCCGTGTTTCCACCTTTAAGGAAGGCAAAATCTTCCTCAATATCGGTGACAAATTTCTGCTCGATGCCAACATGGCAAAAGGCGAAGGCGATAAAGAAAAAGTCGGTATCGACTATAAAGGCCTGCCTGCCGACGTGGTGCCGGGCGACGTACTGCTGCTGGACGATGGCCGCGTACAGTTGAAAGTGCTCGAAGTTCAGGGCATGAAAGTGTTTACCGAAGTGACCGTTGGCGGCCCGCTGTCCAACAACAAAGGCATCAACAAACTGGGCGGTGGCCTGTCCGCAGAAGCCCTGACCGAGAAAGATAAAGCCGATATCATTACCGCGGCAAAAATCGGCGTCGACTATCTGGCGGTTTCCTTCCCGCGTACCGGCGAAGACCTGAACTACGCACGCCGTCTGGCGCGCGATGCAGGTTGCAACGCCAAGATCGTTTCTAAAGTTGAACGCGCCGAAGCCGTGTGCAGCGACGAAGCAATGGACGACATCATCCTGGCTTCCGACGTGGTGATGGTCGCCCGTGGTGACCTGGGCGTTGAAATCGGCGATCCGGAACTGGTCGGCATTCAGAAAAAACTGATCCGTCGCGCCCGCACGCTGAACCGCGCCGTCATTACCGCGACCCAGATGATGGAATCGATGATCACCAACCCGATGCCAACCCGCGCCGAAGTCATGGACGTGGCGAACGCCGTGCTGGATGGCACCGACGCCGTAATGCTGTCTGCCGAAACCGCTGCGGGCCAGTACCCGGCGGAGACCGTGGCGGCGATGGCGCGCGTTTGTCTGGGCGCTGAAAAAATCCCAAGCATCAACGTCTCCAAACACCGTTTGGACGTACAGTTCGACAACATAGAAGAAGCCATTGCCATGTCTTCAATGTACGCCGCCAACCACCTGAAAGGCGTGACTGCACTGATCGCCATGACAGAGTCGGGCCGCACTGCGCTGATGATGTCACGTATCAGCTCCGGACTGCCGATCTTCGCCATGTCACGTCATGAGCACACGCTGAACCTGACGGCGCTGTATCGCGGCGTTACGCCGGTTTATTTCGACAGCCATAACGACGGCGTCATCGCGGCCAATGACGCAGTGAATCGCCTGCGCGACAAAGGCTTCCTGGTTTCCGGCGACCTGGTGATCGTGACACAGGGCGACGTGATGGAAACCGTTGGCACCACCAACACCAGCCGTATCCTGCGCGTAGAATAACCTCGCTTGCCGCCGGCCGTTAACACGGCCGGCATTTTTTCCCGCACCGCCCTTTCCGCCTGATAAACTCGTCTCCAGTCGCCGCTAAGGCAAACGGAGAGCCAAGATGCTTCATCAACACCCACAGCAAAACAGCAGTTCGCTTGCATTGGATCTTGACGGCCAGGGGCTGGAAAGCCTGGATGATGACCGCCTGCAGGGCAGCGCATTACTGAAAATCAGCCTGTACGACAATCGCCTCCGCCAGTTTCCGGCGCAGATCTTTCAGCATCGTGCGCTGCAGGTACTGAATATCTCCTGTAACCAACTCAGTGAACTGCCGGAAGAGCTCGGCCAATGGCAAAAACTGGCGATGCTGGATTGCGGTCACAACAAAGCCGAGCGCGTGCCTGCCAGCATCGGCCAACTCAGCGAACTGACCTATCTTTATCTAAGCGACAACGCTTTCAGCACGCTCCCCATAGAGCTGGGCCGTTTGCATAAATTGCGCTATCTAAACGTGACCGATAACCTACTGAGCGAACTGCCGGCTGCTATCGTTCAATTGAGCGGCCTGCAGGAACTGAGGCTGTATAACAACCAGATTACCGTGTTGCTGGCCGCCATCGGACAGTTGAGCGCACTGCGGGAACTGCACCTGATGAATAATCGTCTGGAAACGTTGCCGGAAGAGATCTCGCAATTGTCTGAACTGGCGGTGCTGGACGTGGAAAATAACGCCATCAACAGGCTGCCTGCGGCATTCTGCCACTTAGCCAGCCTGACCGACCTCAATCTGCGCGCTAATCAGCTACGGCAGCTGCCAGGCTGTTTCGGTCAACTAACGGCGCTCACCACGCTTGACCTGCGCGCTAACCGGTTGAGTGAGCTGCCGGACAGCATGGCGGCATTGACTCGTCTGCGGCGATTAGATTTGCGCTGGAACAACTTCGCCCAAATGCCTGCGGTACTGGAACCATTGATGGCGCAAGGCTGTATGGTGCATATATAAGCGCAGTAAAAACAAAGGGCCAGCCACCTTTCGATGGCTGGCCCTTGTGGCCGGAAGCGACTGTACCGCTTAGCGATACAAATCGTCGCGTGAATAGGGCTCAGTTTCCCCTTCTTTACGCGTTTTCAGCAGTTTGAGGATCCAGGTGTATTGCTCTGGATTCGGCCCTACCAAATTCTCCACTTCTTCATTCATGCGACGCGCAATATAGGGGTCATCGGCCGTGGCCAAATCATCCATCGGCGGGCGAATATGGATATCCAGCATGCTGGTTTTGCCGTCATACACCGGGAACAAAGGCACTATTGCCGCACGGCACACCTTCATCAGGCGCCCCACCGCGGGCAGCGTCGCTTTGTAGGTAGCAAAAAAGTCGACGAACTCGCTATGTTCGGCGCCGTGATCCTGATCGGGCAGATAATAGCCCCAATACCCCTGACGCACCGAGCTGATAAACGGCTTGATGCCGTCATTGCGCGCATGCATTCGGCCGCCAAACTTACGGCGCACCGCATTCCACAGATAATCCACCAAAGGGTTGCTTTGGTTGTGGAACATCGCCGCCATCGGCTGACCACGTGCCGCCATCAGCATTGCGGGTACATCCACCGCCCATCCGTGCGGCACCAGGAAAATCACGTTGCGACCTTCATCGCGGATCTTATCCAGCACCTCTTCGCCGTGCCAACGCACGCGCTGCAGCACTTTTTCCGGTTTGGTGCAGGCCAGTTCCGCCATCAGAATCATTGATTGCGGTGCGGTGGCGAACATCTCGTCAATAATGTGCTCGCGTTCGTTTTCCGACACTTCCGGCAGGCAATACAGCAGGTTGATACGCGCACGGCGGCGGGCGCTTTTTGCCACCTTGCCGACCAGTTTGCCAACTGCACCTAGCACCGGATCGCGCAAGCGCGCAGGGATCAGTGAAATGCCGGCCATCAGCCCGGTTCCCAGCCAAACGCCCCAGTAGCGTGGGTGGTAAAAGGCTTTTTGAAATTGCGGGATGAACTCCAGGTTCGATTTTTTCTCGTTTTGCATGCACAAGCTCTTAACTTAGCGGTTCGGCTAATCATAATTGCAAAGACTGATTTTGCAATTAACAACGACGAAGCGCCAATATAAAACAGCATCGGCCCGCAATCAGGCCGATGGAATCACTGGCGCGGCAACGCGCCCGAACAAAAGGATTAGTCCAACTGCAGTTGAGGAACCACTTCCTTCACCTGCGCCAGATAATCGCTGCGGTCTTTACCGCTCAACCCTTCGGAACGCGGCAGTTTCGCCGTCAACGGGTTGACCGCCTGTTGGTTGGTCCACATTTCGAAATGCAGGTGCGGCCCGGTCGAACGGCCGGTGTTACCCGATAACGCGATGCGGTCGCCACGTTTGACCTTTTGCCCTGGTTTAACCAGCAGTTTTTTCAGGTGCATATAACGTGTGGTGTACTGACGGCCATGACGGATCGCCACATAGTTGCCTGCGGCACCGCTGCGTTTAGCGATCAATACTTCACCGTCACCTACCGCCAGCACCGGGGTGCCAACCGGCATCGCAAAGTCGACGCCTTTATGCGGCGCAATGCGTCCGGTCACCGGATTCACCCGGCGCGGATTGAAGTTTGAAGAAATGCGGAACTGCTTCATGGTTGGGAAACGCATAAAGCCGCGCGCCAGGCCGGAGCCCTGACGATCGTAGAATTTGCCGTCTTCAGCGCGAATGGCGTAGTAATCTTTGCCGCCGGAACGCATACGTACGCCCAGCAACTGGCTTTGCGAGCTCTTGCCGTCAAAGTGTTCGCGTGACATCAATACCGAGAATTGATCGCCCTTGCGCAGTTTGCGGAAATCCAACTGCCACTGCAGCGCTTTGATTACCGCGTTGATTTCAGCGCGGCTCAAGCCGGCAGCACTGGCGCTGCTGACGAAGCTGCCGTTGAGGCGGCCGCTGATCACGTTATTACGCCATTCACCCTGCTGGGCTTCCTGGGTTTCTTTGAAACTATTGCCTACGCGATCGTAGGTGCGGGTTTCACGCCGGGAGACTTCCCAGGTCAAACGCTGCAGATCGCCGGCATCGTTTACCGTCCACGACAACTGCTGACCAATCTTCAGATTACGCAGATCGCGATTTTGCGATGCCAGCATAGAGACGTCCGACATATCTATGCCGTACTGGGTCAGAATGCTGCCCAGCGTATCACCGGTAGAAACTACATATTCATGCACGCCATCTTCGCCGGCGACCTTCTGGTCCAGCTCATCCTGTGGGATGTCATCATCGGGAGTGGCTTGGTCAAGGTCGATCGGCTCACTGGCTTCTGGCAGTAAGGACCGTAACTGGCTGGATTCTAATTCGATGTTCTTTACGATGGGGTTATGTTCTGGGTGATAAACAAAAGGCCGCCAAACGGCGACGGCCAGTGTAACCACTGTCAGCGACCCCAGCATGACGCGATGGGGCCGTGGCAGATTGTTATACGCCAGAGCGATAGTTCGGACTATCTGCTGCACTCGATATTTTCCTCATAATCTTTACTTCAGGCAGCTCACGTACTGGTTTGACAGCTGAGTCAGGAAGCTCCCGTAGCTGTCTTTCCCCAGTGCGATGCCGGTGCCCAGCGGGTCCAGCGTTCCAGAACGCACTTTGGTACCCTTGGCAACGGCATTGATTACGGCCGGCCTGAATTGTGGCTCAGCAAAAACGCAGACTGCTTTCTGCTCAACCAACTGTGTTCGAATTTGGTGTAGGCGCTGTGCTCCAGGCTGTATTTCGGGATTAACGGTAAAATGGCCCATTGGGCTCAAGCCGAAGTGTTTTTCAAAGTAGCCGTAAGCATCATGAAAAACAAAATATCCCTTGCCTTGCACAGGCCTAAGCATGTTACCAACATTTTTGTCAGTTTGCGTCAGCAGATTCTCGAACTGGCGCAGGTTTGCGTCTAATTTGTCCTTATTTTGCGGCATAAGTTCCAATAACCTGTCGTGAATCGCGATCGCGGTCACTTTTGCCACTTCCGGGGATAACCAAACGTGCATATTATATTCGCCGTGATGATGTCCATCATCTTCGCCATGATCTGCATGGTTATGCGCATCCCCGGCATGTTCATCTCCATGATCGTCGTCGTCACCCTTCATCAACAGGGGCTTCACCCCGCTCAGTTCACTGATGGCCAACTGACGATTGGCCGATACCGGGGTGAGCGATTTGGTCAGAAAGGCTTCCATGTCCGGCCCTACCCACACCACCAGATCGGCGGCGCGCAGGCGCTGAATATCGGAAGGCCGCAGAGCAAAATCATGCGGCGAAGCGCCATCCGGCAGCAACACCTCGGTTGACGTCACGCCGTCGGCTATCGCAGAAGCGATAAACCCCAGCGGACGAATGGAAGTCACCACCGCGGCATAAGCGCTGTTCAGCGGCCCGGCCATCATCAATGCGCTGGCCAGCAGCGTGCGTTGCAGCCATTTATTTTTCTGTGCCATTCTCAGTAATCCCGTCGTTTTCATCAGCGAGGCGTGATATTATAACATTCGGTTAGTTCTGCAAAATGTAATCACGAGATGTCTACACTGACAACGCTAAAAAATATCACCGTCTCCTTTGGTAGCCGCAAGGTCCTGTCGAATATTTCGCTCAGCCTCCAGCCGGGCCGTATTCTGACGCTGCTCGGCCCAAACGGTGCGGGTAAATCTACGCTGGTGCGGGTGGTGCTGGGGCTCATTGCGCCAACCGAAGGCACGCTTGAACGCGAGCCGGGCCTGCGCATCGGTTATGTGCCGCAAAAACTGCACCTCGATGCCACCCTGCCGCTCACCGTCAGCCGTTTTATGCGCTTGAAACCCGGCGTCAAAAAGGCCGATATCCTGCCGGCGCTGAAACGCGTGCAAGCGGCCCATCTGCTCGAGCAACCGATGCAAAAGCTTTCCGGCGGCGAAAACCAAAGGGTGCTGCTGGCACGTGCGCTGTTGAATAAACCTCAGTTGCTGGTGCTGGATGAACCGACGCAGGGGGTCGACGTCAATGGCCAACTGGCGTTGTACGATCTGATCGATCAACTGCGTAAAGAGCTGGGTTGCGCGGTATTGATGGTTTCCCATGACCTGCATCTGGTAATGGCGAAAACCGATGAGGTGCTGTGCCTCAACCAACACATCTGCTGTTCCGGCGCACCGGAAGTGGTGTCGATGCACCCTGAATTTATCGCCATGTTTGGTAACCGGGGAGCGGAACAGCTGGCGGTTTATCGCCACCACCATAATCACCGTCACGACCTGCAAGGACGCATTGTGTTGAAGAAAACCGGGGGCCGTGAGGCATGATCGAACTGTTATTACCCGGCTGGCTGGCCGGGGTGCTGTTGGCGGGGGCCGCAGGTCCGCTAGGCTCATTTGTTGTCTGGCGTCGAATGTCCTACTTTGGCGATACCTTGGCGCACGCCTCGCTGTTGGGTGTGGCCTTCGGCCTGCTGTTGGATGTGAATCCTTTCTATGCGGTGATTGCCGTAACGCTGGTGCTGGCTCTGGTGCTGGTGTGGCTGGAGCGCCGGCCGCAACTTTCCGTTGATACCCTGCTCGGCATTATGGCGCACAGCGCGCTGTCGCTGGGTCTGGTGGTCGTGGCGCTAATGTCCAACGTGCGGGTCGATCTGATGGCCTATCTGTTTGGCGATCTGTTGTCTGTCACCTTTAGCGATATCTGGATGATTGGCATCGGCGTCAGCATCGTGCTGCTGATTCTGTGGTGGCAGTGGCGCAACCTGCTGTCGATGACCATCAGTCCTGAGCTGGCGCACGTAGACGGCGTTAATCTGGTGCGGGCACGCACCGTGCTGATGCTGGTCACCGCTCTGACCATTGGTCTGGCGATGAAGTTCGTCGGCGCGCTGATCATCACTTCACTGCTGATTATACCGGCGGCCACGGCACGCCGATTCGCCCGCACGCCTGAGCAGATGGCCGGTTATGCAGTGCTGGTGGGCATGCTGGCCGTCACTGGCGGGCTGGCCTTCTCGGCATTTTACGATACCCCGGCAGGCCCCTCGGTAGTGCTGAGCGCTGCGGTGCTGTTTGTGCTGAGTTTATTCAGGAAGCAGCAGGCCTGATACCGGGCTGCCGATTGACGTGACAAGGGCCGCATCAGCGGCCCTTTTTAATGTTTTAATTCTTACTCTTCGCGCGCAATGCCAAAGTGTTTATAGGCATGATTGGTCGCCATTCGTCCACGCGGCGTTCGCTGGATAAAACCCTGCTGGATCAGGAAGGGTTCAATAACGTCTTCGATGGTTTCGCGCTCCTCGCCAATCGCCGCCGCCAGGTTATCCAGGCCCACCGGCCCGCCGGCGAACTTGTCGATTATCGCCAGCAACAGCTTGCGGTCCATGTAGTCGAAACCTTCGGCGTCAACGTTCAGCATGTCCAGCGCCTGCATCGCAACTTCGCCATTGATCACGCCGTTGGCCCGGACCTCGGCAAAGTCGCGTACCCTGCGCAGCAAGCGGTTGGCGATACGCGGCGTTCCGCGTGCCCGACGAGCCACCTGGTGAGCGCCCTCTTCCGAGAGATCCAGCCCCAGGCAGTTGGCGCTGCGTGAAACGATATGCTGCAAATCGGCGACCTGATAGAACTCCAGGCGCTGCACAATCCCGAAGCGATCGCGCAGCGGTGAGGTCAAAGAACCGGCACGGGTGGTAGCGCCCACCAGCGTAAAGGGCGGCAGATCGAGTTTGATCGACCGCGCAGCCGGGCCTTCGCCGATCATGATATCCAGTTGGTAATCTTCCATTGCCGGATACAATACTTCTTCCACCACCGGCGACAAGCGATGGATTTCATCGATAAACAAGACGTCGTGCGGCTCGAGGTTGGTCAGCATCGCCGCCAAATCGCCCGCCTTCTCCAACACCGGGCCGGAGGTAGTGCGCAGGTTAACGCCCATCTCATTGGCGACGATGTTCGCCAGCGTGGTTTTACCCAGCCCTGGCGGGCCGAAGATCAGTAAATGGTCCAGCGCGTCGCCACGCTGCTTGGCCGCCTGAATAAAGATTTCCATCTGCTCACGCACGTGCGGCTGGCCGACATATTCCGTCAGCAGCTTTGGCCGAATGGCGCGATCAAGAATTTCTTCTTCGTTGATCGGCTCAGCAGAAATCAGGCGATCGGCTTCAATCATTCTCTATCCCTTATCAACCTTACAGTGCGGCGCGCAGCGCGTCGCGGATCAGGGTTTCGCAATCGGCGCCCGGCTTGGCGATTTTGCTGACCATGCGGCTGGCTTCCTGCGGTTTATAGCCCAATGCCACCAGTGCAGAAGCGGCTTCTGCTTCCGCGTCCAGCTCGGCCGCCTGCGTCGCCGAAGCGGGCAGCGTGATCTCACTGCTGTTATTGAACAGATCGCCATTAAGCCCTTTGAAGCGGTCTTTCATTTCGACCACCAGCCGCTCGGCGGTTTTCTTGCCCACTCCCGGCAATTTCACCAATGTGGTGATCTCTTCACGTTCTACCGCGCTGACAAACTGCTGTGCGGACATCCCGGACAGGATAGCCAGCGCCAGTTTTGGGCCCACGCCGTTCACTTTAATCAACTCGCGGAACAGTGCGCGCTCTTGTTTATCGTTGAAGCCGTACAATAGCTGCGCGTCTTCGCGCACCACAAATTGGGTAAATACGATAGCTTCTTGCCCCAGGTCCGGCAGCTCATAAAAGCAGGTCATGGGCATATGCACTTCATAACCCACGCCGTTTGCCTCCAGTAACACCAGCGGCGGCTGCTTTTCCAGAATATATCCTCTGAGACGACCTATCATTTACCCTCCTGCAGAATTCTTGAGCATGACCGACTGCCATGCCGTGCTGGTAAAGCTTATAACATAAAAAAGGCTGGATGAATATCCAGCCTGAGTTGTCACTGACCAAGCGCTACTTTAAACGGCCACGAGCCAGGTTTAACCGCCCTTCGCTCATTCGCAGCACGTTTTGGCTGAGATGGCAGTGGGTGATGGCGATAGCCAGCGCATCGGCGGCGTCCGCCTGGGGGTTGGCCGACAGTTTAAGCAGCGAGCGCACCATGTGCTGCACCTGCGCCTTCTCTGCCGCACCGGTGCCGACCACCGTTTGCTTCACCTGACGCGCCGCATATTCAAACACTTCCAGATCCTGGTTCACGGCAGCAACGATCGCCACGCCGCGCGCCTGCCCGAGTTTGAGCGCCGAATCCGGGTTCTTCGCCATAAACACCTGTTCGATAGCGAAAAAATCAGGTTTAAACTGGGTGATGATTTCGCTGACGCCTGCGTAGATCAATTTCAGCCGCGTCGGCATGTCATCCACCACGGTGCGAATGCAGCCACTGGCGATATAGCTCAGTTGGCGGCCCTGCTGGCGAATGAGACCATAACCGGTGACGCGCGACCCGGGATCGATACCCAATATGATCGTCATCCCTACACCCACCTTGCGTTAAGCATTAACATCGCCAGGCGCTGCCACAGAGCAGCGCCGTACTGCCACTCCATTACAGCGTCGCTGCAACCTCGTCGGAGATTTCGCCGTTGTGGTAAACCTCCTGCACGTCGTCACAGTCTTCCAGCATGTCGATCAAACGCAACAGCTTCGGCGCGGTTTCTTCATCCATATCGGCCTTGGTCGATGGGATCATGGAAACTTCCGCCGAGTCGGCGGCGAAACCGGCCGCAGTCAGCGCATCTTTCACCTCGCCCAGGTTTTCCCAGGCGGTGAATACGTCGATAACGCCGTCGTCGTAGCTGACGATATCTTCAGCGCCAGCTTCCAGCGCCGCTTCCATCACCGCGTCTTCATCCAGGCCCGGTGCATAAGTGATTACACCCTTCTTGGTGAACAGATAAGCCACGGAACCGTCGGTGCCGAGGTTACCGCCGCATTTGGTGAAGGCATGACGCACTTCGGCCACGGTACGGTTGCGGTTGTCGCTCAGGCATTCGATCATGACGGCAGTGCCGCCCGGACCGTAACCTTCATAAATGATGGTTTCCATGTTGGAATCATCATCGCCGCCTACGCCACGCGCGATGGCGCGGTTCAGGGTGTCGCGCGTCATGTTGTTGGACAGCGCCTTGTCGATCGCCGCACGCAGACGTGGGTTAGCCCCTGGATCTCCACCGCCCAGTTTCGCGGCGGTCACCAGCTCGCGAATAATTTTGGTGAAAATTTTACCGCGCTTGGAATCCTGCGCAGCTTTACGGTGCTTTGTGTTGGCCCACTTACTATGACCTGCCATAAAAAATCTCCGAAAAAAATTACTGGACTGAATTAATCACAAACTCTTCAATCGCCTGCTGATTGCTCCAGGACTTGGTCAACTTCACGGCTTGCGCCGCCTCAAGCCAGCGGTAAGCATGATGCTCGGTAATCACCGGATCACGCTCTTCAGGCAACGCCAGACAGAACCAGTGCTCTTTATTGCGCGTGGTTCCCGGGGCATAGCGATGTCGCAAATGGACAAAGAGTTCAAACTCCACACAACGCTGGCAATCGAACAACGGCAGATTCTCTGCTTCGATATCGATGCCGACTTCTTCCATGACCTCACGCCGTGCGGCATGCGGCGGCGACTCATTTTCCTCCAGGCTACCGGTAACCGACTGCCAGAATTCGGTATCGTCGCGCCGCTGTAACATCAGCACCCGTCCACTGGATTTGGCGTAAATCACGACCAAAATGGACTCGGGCCGCTTGTAGCTCATCACTCGTTCTCTTCCGGTAACGCGGCTTTCTTGACCACGCAAATCCCCAACTCCTGCAACGACGCCGGGTTGGCAAAGCTTGGCGCTTCGGTCATCAGACAGGCAGCCGCGGTGGTTTTCGGGAAGGCAATCACGTCACGAATGTTGTCGGTGCCGGTCAGCAGCATCACCAGTCGGTCCAGACCAAAGGCCAGGCCGGCGTGCGGTGGCGTGCCGTACTTCAATGCATCCAGCAGGAAGCCGAATTTCTCGCGCTGTTCGTGTTCGTTGATGCCCAGAATGCTGAAGACCGTCTGCTGCATTTCGCTGCGGTGAATACGCACGGAACCGCCGCCCACTTCATAGCCGTTGATCACCATGTCATAGGCATTGGCAATGGCCGTGGTTGGCGCCGAATTCAGTTCTTCCGGGCTCATGTCGCGCGGTGCGGTGAACGGATGGTGCATCGCCGCCAGGCCGCCCTCACCGTCTTCTTCGAACATTGGGAAGTCCACCACCCACAGCGGCGCCCAGCTGTCCAGCTTGGTCAGTTGCAGATCACGACCCAGTTTCAGACGCAGCGCACCCATCGCATCGGTCACAATCTTGACGCTGTCTGCGCCGAAGAACAGGATGTCGCCGGTCTGCGCGTTGGTACGCGCCAGGATCGCCTCCAGCACTTCCGCGCTGAGGAATTTGGCGATCGGGCTTTGTACGCCTTCCATGCCGGCGGCACGGTCGTTGACCTTCAGCCAGGCCAGGCCTTTGGCGCCATAGATGTTAACGAAGGTGCCGTACTCATCGATCAGCTTACGAGTCAGCTGCGCGCCGCCCGGAACGCAGATAGCGGCTACGCGGCCTTTGGCATCGTTAGCCGGGCCGGAGAATACTTTGAACTCAACGTCTTTCACCAGATCGGCAACGTCCACCAGCTCCAGCGGGTTACGCAGATCCGGTTTGTCGGAGCCATAGCGACGCATCGCTTCGGCGAAGGTCATGACCGGGAAATCGCCCAGATCCACGCCCTTCACATCCAGCCACAGGTCACGCGCCAACTTTTCCATCACTTCACGCACTTGATCGGCGGTCATGAAAGAGGTTTCAACGTCGATTTGGGTAAATTCAGGCTGACGGTCAGCACGCAGATCTTCATCGCGGAAGCATTTGACGATTTGGTAGTAACGATCAAAACCCGACATCATCAGCAGCTGTTTGAACAACTGTGGCGACTGCGGCAACGCATAAAATTTACCTTTGTGCACACGGCTCGGCACCAGGTAGTCACGCGCACCTTCCGGCGTGGCTTTGGTCAACATCGGGGTTTCGATGTCGAGGAAGCCGTTGCTGTCCATAAAGCGACGCACGAAGCTGGTGATTTTGGCGCGGGTCTTCAGGCGATCGGCCATTTCCGGGCGACGCAGATCCAGGTAGCGGTATTTCAGGCGCGCTTCTTCAGTGTTGACCTGGTTGGAGTCCAGCGGCAACGGCTCGGAGCGGTTGATGATCTCCAGAGCATGAGCGAACACTTCCACTTCCCCGGTGGACATATCTTTATTGATTTGGCTGTCCGGACGCGCACGCACGGTGCCGACAATCTGAATGCAGAACTCGTTGCGCAGGTCGTATGCCTTGTCAAACGCGGCTTTCTGGTCCGGGTCGAAGAACACCTGCACGATGCCTTCGCGGTCGCGCATATCAATAAAGATCAGGCCGCCCAGATCGCGACGACGGTTGACCCAACCACACAAAGTGACTTCCTGGCCCACGTGGGACAGATTCAATTGCCCGCAATATTCAGTACGCATACGCTATCCTTTTGGCTTAAGCCGATTCCGCGCGGGCTTTTGCGCCGGCCACGCGGCTGTTAACTGATGAACTCTATTTATTACCCGGTTTGAAGTCTGTTGCATACCAACCGGTGCCCTTTAACTGGAAACCCGTGGAAGAAATCAACTTGGTTAACGCGGGCTGCCCACACGCCGGACAGTCAGTCAGCGGCGCATCGGAAAATTTTTGCAATTTCTCTAACCGAAGGCTGCAAGCACCACATGCATATTCATAAATCGGCATAGTTCGTTGGAGTAAAGTGTGTTGAAAAAAGGCGATCATTATAAAGGAAATTCATGCTCCAGATAAGTGCGAACACAGCTTTGTTGCAGCACTAAATGGCGTGTTTTTGTCCGAAGTAACACATTGATTAACAAATTTCTCATTAACCGGTGACCCTTTTTTCACGTAGCCTGAATTCACCCTGGTTTTAGTGCGCCGTTCTGGCTGCGCATATTTTATCCACCCAGTAACGGGAGACCCCGATGTTGAAACTCGATGCTCAAACCACAGCGCTGGTGCTGATTGATTTGCAAAACGGCATCCTGCCCTACGCCGGCGGGCCGCACAGTGCCGAAAGCGTGGTAGCCCACGGCGCGCAACTGGCAGCGCGTTTTCGCTCGCTCGACGCGCCGGTGATCCTGGTGCGCGTCGGCTGGTCCGACACATTTGCCGATGCGCTGAAACAGCCGGTGGACAGACCCACGCCATCGCCGGCGGGCGGATTACCGGCAAACTGGTGGGAATTTCCGGAATCTCTGGCGGTCAGCGTCGGCGATATTCTGGTGACCAAACGTCAATGGGGCGCGTTTTACGGTACCGAACTGGATTTGCAATTACGCCGCCGCGGCATTAAAACTTTGGTGCTGGGCGGGATCGCCACCAATATCGGCGTTGAATCCACCGCCCGCGCCGGCTGGGAGCACGGTTACGAGTTAGTGATAGCCGAAGACCTGTGCAGCGCGCAAAATACTGATATGCACCGGTTTGCCTTCGACAATATATTCCCACGCCTGGCTCGCGTGCGCAGCACCGGTGAAATTCTTGCCGCACTCGGCGAATAACATTGCAGAGGCGTCACATGCCGCGCCCGCGTTTACCTCACAAAGACATTCATTAAGGAAGATGACGCGTTGATCTACATCGGACTACCACAGTGGCAGCACACAGCCTGGAATCGCATCGGGCTGCGCGATCTGGCGGATTACAGCCGCTATTTTAACTGCGTGGAAGGCAACACGACTTTCTACGCGTTACCCAAGCTGGAGATCGTTCAGCGCTGGCGCGACATGACCACCGATGATTTTCGATTTTGTTTCAAGTTCCCCTCAGAGATCAGCCATAAGGCCGCTCTGCGTAACTGCGATGCCGAACTGCAGGCATTTTATCACTGCCTGAGCCCGGTCCATCAGCGTATCGGGCAGCTTTGGTTGCAGTTACCCTCGGCATTTGGGCCGGATGAATTACCACGCATGTGGCAGTTCTTTGACGGGTTGCCGAAAGAATTCACCTACGGCGTAGAAGTACGTCACCCGGCTTTCTTCGCCAAGGGCGAGGAAGAACGGCTGTTGAATCAGGGGCTGCATCAGCGCGGTATCAACCGGGTGATCCTCGACAGCCGGCCGGTGCATCATGCCGCCCCTGACAGCGCCGCAGTGCGTGATGCCCAGCAAAAGAAACCCAAACTGCCGGTGCATGCGCTGGTCACCGCCCACAATCCGCTGGTCCGTTTTATCGGCAGTGACGTGTTGCAAGACAATCTGCGTTGGTTTGACGCCTGGCAGCAGAAACTGCCCATATGGCAACAGCAATCCACCCCCTTCCTGTTTATTCATACGCCGGATAATGGCGATTCACCGCAACAGGCGCAAAAAATCTGGCAGCAGCTTCATCAGGCTATTCCTAATTTGCCCCCGCCACCGGACTGGCCGGAGCAGGATGCACTGTTTTGACCGATTAATCTGACCGATTACATCAGATTTTTCCTCGCGACAGTGATTGTAATGGCGGCTATGATGCTCGCTGCCAGTTTTGGTTAGGGAATGGAGTTAAAAATGGTAAGCGCGCTTTATGTCGTGCTCGGCGCATTGTTGTTGATCAAACTCTCTTATGACGTGGTTAAGTTAAGGATGCAGTACCGTGTCGCCTACGGAGACGGCGGCTTTTATGAGTTGCAGACCGCCATCCGCGTTCACGGCAATGCCGTAGAATATATTCCTATCGCCGCCGTACTGCTGGTGATCATGGAAATGAACGGCGCAGGAATATGGATGATCCATATTTGCGGCCTGATGCTGATGACCGGGCGCCTGGTGCACTACTACGGTTTGCGTAACCGTGAAGTCCGCTGGCGCCGTTCAGGTATGGCCGCAACCTATATTTCGTTGGTCCTGATGGTGTTGGCCAACATTTTCTATCTGCCCTGGGATCTGATTTTCAGCCTGTATTGATCTTCTGTTCGTCATCAGGCGGCCCCGCCGCCTGCTTCCGCTGCGCTTTCTTGCCGTTATCTGTTAGAATACGCGCCTTCGAATTCTGAACTGACTTCCCGCTATGCCAAACCGCGATACTCTTTTTTCTGCCCCCATCGCCAAACTGGGCGACTGGACCTTCGACGAACGCGTCGCTGAAGTGTTCCCCGACATGATCCAGCGTTCCGTTCCCGGCTATTCCAACATCATTTCGATGATTGGCATGCTGGCCGAACGCTTTGTGCAGCCAGACAGCCAGGTGTATGACCTGGGATGTTCATTAGGCGCGGCAACGCTGTCGATGCGTCGGAATATCAAGGTGGCGGGTTGCAACATCATCGCCGTCGACAACTCTCCGGCGATGGTCGAACGTTGCCGCCGCCATATTGACGCTTTTCGCGCCGATACGCCGGTAGAGGTTATCGAAGCCGATATCCTCGATATCAAGATCGAAAATGCTTCCATGGTGGTGCTGAACTTCACCCTGCAATTCCTCGAGCCGGCTGACCGTCTGCGGTTGCTGGAGCAGGTTTATCGCGGTTTACGCCCAGGCGGTGCGCTGGTGCTGTCGGAGAAGTTCAGTTTTGAAGATGCTGACGTCGGCGAACTGCTGTTCAACATGCACCACGATTTCAAGCGTGCCAACGGCTACAGCGAGCTGGAAATCAGCCAAAAGCGCAGCATGCTGGAAAACGTCATGCTGACCGACTCGGTTGAAGCCCACAAGGCACGCCTGAAACAAGCCGGTTTTAAACATGCCGAAGTGTGGTTCCAGTGTTTTAACTTCGGTTCACTGATCGCGTTGAAAGCGGGAGCTGGGCAATGATTGAGTTTGGTGATTTCTATCAGCGCATCGCTAAAGGCAACCTTAGCCACTGGCTGGATACCCTGCCCGCGCAGCTCAGCGCCTGGCAGCGCGAGTCGCTGCACGGCAAATTCAAACAGTGGTTTAACTCGGTTGAACACTTGCCGGAACTGACGCCCACCCGTCTCGATTTGCTGCACGGCGTGCGGGCCGAAATGGAGGCACCGCTGTCGCCGGGCCAGTTGGAAGGCATCGAAAAGATGCTGCGCACCCTGATGCCGTGGCGTAAAGGCCCATTCTCGCTGTACGGCATCGACATTGACACCGAATGGCACTCCGACTGGAAATGGGATCGCGTTCTGCCGCACATTTCACCGCTGGCCGGCCGCACCATTCTGGACGTCGGCTGCGGTAGCGGCTATCACCTGTGGCGTATGGTGGGTGCCGGTGCACAGATGGCGGTGGGTATTGATCCAATGCAGCTGTTCTTGTGCCAGTTCGAAGCGGTTCGCAAACTGCTGGGTGGCGATCAACGCGCTCATCTGCTGCCGCTGGGTATTGAGCAACTGCCCGAGTTGGCCGCCTTTGATACGGTATTTTCCATGGGCGTGCTGTACCACCGCCGTTCACCCTTGGATCATCTGTATCAGTTGAAAAATCAGTTGGTTTCCGAAGGCGAGTTGGTATTGGAAACTCTGGTGGTGGAAGGCGATCGCAACCAGATGTTGGTGCCGGGCGATCGTTATGCCCAAATGCGCAACGTCTACTTCATTCCTTCGGCCGAAGCGCTGAAGTGTTGGCTGGAGAAATGCGGTTTTGTCGACGTCAAGATTGCCGACATGTGCGTAACCAGCACCGAAGAGCAGCGCCGAACCGACTGGATGACCAGCGAATCACTGGCCGAATTCCTTGATCCCAAGGACAGCAGCAAGACAATTGAAGGTTACCCGGCCCCGTTGCGTGCGGTGCTGGTGGCCAGAAAACCTTAATTCTTGCCAAAAGGGCCTGGATAACCAGGCCCCGCATTACCCCTTATCGGCATCCACTACCCGCAGTTCATACACCATGGTAGCGTTCGGCGGGATTTGCGGCGCATAGCCCGCTTCACCGTAAGCCAGTTCTGGTGGCACCACCATGGTCAGCGAACCATGATTTCTCAGGTAACCTATCGCCTCGCGGAATAACGGCGGATAGGCTGACAGCGGTTGAGAAAGTACCTTCCCACTGCGATCCATATCCTGAATCACCCGGCCATCGGTCAACATCTCTTTCACCACGATATCCACCAAAGAGGTTTCAGCAATAGCTTCATCGCCCAGGTAATCGACCCGGAACCAGAAGCCAGCGGACGATTTCTTTGCACCTTTTTTCTTCCTGAACTCAGAAACGAAAGATTCGCCTTTGGCCTGTTGGTCTTTCGCCGCCTTGGTTCTGCCGGCATTCACCGTTTTTTCCGACTCTGCCAACGCGCTCGCCAACACCGCCTCACTCAATTGATAGTGGCCATTGAAGGTGTCGATCATGCCGCCCAACAACGTCGTTTTATCGGGATCGATTCCCCACGTTTTACGCTCCGCCAGCAGGGTCTGGATATCTCGTCCCAGCGCTACACCGGCGGCATAACTCTGCTGTTCCTGAGGTTTCGTCAACATCAGCTTGTCCGGCAACAGCGTGGCCCGTGAACGCAGATCGTCAATTTCCTTGCGCAAACGCTTCTCCACCTGATTGCCGGCAACCCGCTCTTGCTCAGCCTCGCTTGCCCGCTTGCTTACCTGCTCGAATTGCTGAGCTGATTTAGCATTTTCTTCAAGCGCAGCGGCAAGTTGCAGCCCATTATCTTCAAGCTGTTTCGCCTGCTTTCGGTTTTTATCCTGAAGCTGCGTCAACTGCACCTGAAGTTCACTCATCGTCTTGTGCGCCTCAGCTATCAACGCCTGCGCCTGCCGTTCCGTCGGCGTCAGATTTAACGCCTGCCGTACACCGCTGGCAAACTCACTCAAGGCGGTGAAATCTTGTTGTGAAGGCGCAGTGGTTGGTGCCGTCAACGTTGAAGCGACGCGCAGCGCCGTTAACTCCTGCTGCAGGGACTGAATGGCGGCCTGTTGGCGCTCAAGTTGAGCTTCTTTCTCCCGCAACGTTTTGTGGACTGCCATCAATTGTTGCCGTTGATTAGCGGCAGGCTCCCGAACTTGACTCACCTTAACCGTTGGTTTTTGAACCGGTATCTGGGTTGGCTGCTGCTTGTTTACCGGTATTTCCTGTGCCCCCTGTTGGTGATACTGTTCGGCAAACTGCAATAAGACAGGCACGCCGTCATCCGCATAAAGCGCACCCGACGCCGCCATCAGCGGCAGCATCAGGCTAAAAAAAGTCTGTCGGGAGCAAGAGATCATTGAATACGTTCTCCCCGCTCGGCGAGGCCGGTCATCATGGTGGTACTGATATCGGCGCAAATGCGGTTGGTGCGATAGCGGTAAAGCGCATCGACGGTTTCCTGAGTGTCAGTATTTACCCTTGTCCGCATCCCGGCATATTGCGCCGCGCCACTCATCAAGGTGTCAAATTCACGTTTGAATTTTTGGTATTTCTCGGGATCCATATTGCGCATTGCCTCAAGCTCATGTTGGCATTGCTGCATACGCTCGGCTTCGCGCTGTTTTTTATCTTGCTCCACCACTTCTGTCGCACTCTCTTTATTCACCAGAGGTACAGGCCGTTTGACGTTTTGGCAGCCGGCCAATGTCATGGTCAATAAAAGTGAAGCGGTTAGGCGGTATGCCGTTCTGGTCATTATCTTTATCTCCTTGTTAAACCTGACAAGCACTTCCGTTTATGGCCGTGACGGCCATTCGGCGGCCTGTGGCAGGCTTCCTTAGTGGTATTACGATAACTTTCTCTCGCCTATCTCCGTCGCTTCTCAGCAGCCGCGTTGCTGGCTGCAACTTGAAGACCATTGGGTATAGAGAACAGGGCTATTGAAAATAAAATAGTTAAATTCACCGAGTGGTAAAAATATAATTCAGGTTATTTCTTAGATTAAACCTCATTCATTCATGGCGTTTATAACAATAGTGCGGAAAATTTAAATTAATGATATTAAATGACCGGTGTAAATTAAATTTATCAGCTGTCATTAATAATGACAAGGGAATACCAAAAGCATCCGATAATAACGAGCCTGATGAGAAATGCCTGTCGTTTAATCTATCTATATTGCCACTCATCGGGCTTTTTCGGGCATAAAAAAAGCCCCGACAAAACGCCGGGGCCTGGTACTCGCGTGATCACCGAGGGTTCAGTTTCACGCCAAGGGGCTTTAGCCCGGAAACCGGTAATCAGAACACGGTTAGCTGCGTGTTTATGCGCTTTGCGCCAAGGGATCAACCAAGGCCAGCGCGTTTTTCATCGCTTCCACCATTTCGCCATCCACGCAATAATGGCTAAATTCATCGAACTCATTGTCTGAACACATGGTCACGCCGGCTTTGCGATAGCGCATGGTCGAAGGCACCGCGTGGCCGGAGGAACTGTGCACCTCCTGAACGCCGATATCCACAAACTTGTGCAGGTTGCTGAGCCGCACACCGGCGCCAGCCATAATCACGGGCCCCTGGCTGGCATGCACCAGATCGCGCAGCAACGGCAGCCCAAGCTCGGCGCTTTGTTGTTGACCGGAGGTCAATATCCGCGCAACTCCCAGTTGCGTCAGTTGATCAAGTGCCACCATTGGGTTCTGACACATGTCGAAAGCGCGATGGAAGGTGACCGCCATATTGCCGCTCAGCCGCATCACTTCACGCATGCGCGGCAGGTCGATATGCCCTTCTTCATCCAGCATACCCACCACTACGCCGGCAAAACCCATGTCGCGGATCTGCACGATATCCTGCTTGATCACGTCGAAATCCACCGCACCGTAGCAAAAGTCCCCGCCGCGCGGGCGGACGATCGGATGCACCGGGATGGATACCCTGTCGCGCGCCAGGCGCAGCGTACCGTAGCTGGGCGTCAAACCGCCCTCGCTCTGGCTGGCACATAATTCTATGCGATCAGCGCCTGCCTGCTCCGCCGTCAGCGCGCAATCGACGCTAAAGCAGCAAACTTCCAGTTTAATCATTGTCACCCCCAGATGACGGCCAAAATGTGACGGCAGTTTGTTAACTTCAGAATTTCTCGCGTAGGCTCATTGATAGACATGAACCTGTTCAGGGTAATAACTATGGCATTCAATTTTGATCAATGGGTAGACCGTAGTCACAGTGACAGCGTTAAGTGGGATAAATATCGCGACCGCGACATCATTCCGCTTTGGGTCGCCGACACCGACTTCCGCTCCCCGCCAGCGATCATCGACGCATTGCAGCGGCGCGTAGCGCATGGCGTGTTCGGCTACGGCCATCCATCCCCTGAACTTATTGAGGTTTTTACCCGCCGCATGGTAGAGCGCTATGGCTGGCACATCAAGCCCGAATGGCTGATTTTCCTGCCCGGTCTGGTCTGTGGGCTGAATCTGTGCGTCCGCGCCTTTACCGCTGAGGGTGAAGGCACTCTGGCGCCGTCACCCATCTACCCGCCGTTTCGCAAAGCGGCGAAATTCGCCGGACGCCCGCATCTGCCGGTGCCGCTCAAGCTGCACGACCGGCGTTGGCTGCTGGATTTCGACGCGATAGCGGGCCGGCTCGGTGGCAGCGAAAAATTGCTGCTGCTGTGCAACCCGCAAAATCCGGGCGGAACCGTCTACCGGCGGGAGGAGTTGTCGCAACAGCATGAATTCGCCCGTAGCCATGATTTGATCGTCTGTTCGGATGAAATTCATTGTGATCTGTTGCTTGAGCCGGGTTGCGAACACATCCCCTTTGCCACGCTTAATGAAGACGCAGCCCAGCGTAGCATTACGTTGATGTCGCCATCGAAAACCTTCAACATTGCCGGATTAGGGGCCTCAATGGCGGTGATTCCCAACGCCGGCCTGCGCCAAAAGTTGGCCCGCGCGCGCAGCGGCATAGTTCCGGAAGTCGACGTGCTGGCGTTGGTCGCCGCACAAGCCGCCTACCAGGACGGGCAAGGCTGGTTGGACGCCCAGTTGGCGTATCTGCGCGCCAACCGCGATTTGGTGACCGAACGCATTAACGCCATGCCCGGCCTGTTGCTGCACCCGATAGAAGCCACCTATCTGGCCTGGATCGATTGCAGCCAACTGGCGACCGACAATCCACACGCTTTCTTTGAACAGGCCGGGGTGGGCTTAAGCGCTGGCCTGGATTTCGGCGACCGCAGGTTTGTACGTCTGAATTTCGGCTGCCGGCGCGAACTGCTTACGCAAGCGCTGGATCGCATGATGCTGGCCACCCAAGCGCTGATGCCCGGTTAAGCTTGCTCGCTGGCGACGATTTCCCGGATGGAATACGGGTGAAACTTAATCGTTACGCTGCCGTCGGTGATCGCCAACGTCGGATTCGGCAATCGCTCGCCCTCCCCCTGCGGCGAGCTCTGTTTCAATTTGATCCCCGGTGCCAACAGTGCCTCGTCGGGCAAATGGCTCAGCGCGCGCGCATACAGCGAGGCCGGTTCGCCGCTAAGCACCAATTCCACATGTTCCCATCCCTCGTGAGGATAACGCTTGTCCCCCGGATAAGGCAGTTCCACGCAGTCAATTAGCCACGGACCTACCTGCAACGGCTGATGCAGATCGAACAGGCAAATCGGGCGTCCGTTGATCGTCGCTTCAGACAACAACGAGCCGCATTGCTGCAACCCCTGCCGCCAGCGTTCAGCGGTGGTGTTTTGGTGGCAACGCACCGAAATGTGGTCCGCGCTGAACTGCGACAAATCCAGATGCAGTTTTTGCGCAAACTGGCTCAGCGCCTGTTCAAAACGCGGCAGATCCAGCGCCAAGTCATTAAGCTCGGCAATGGCCGGGAAGATCGTCATAGGGGCCTCGATACGAAGGAAAGCGAATTCAGGGGGGCTAATTTACACGGCTGAGACGCGGCTATCCACGTTTTGCCCAGGAAAATGTAACATTTGTGTCCGTCGCATTACCGCCGTGTAAAATATTTCGACTAACGTTGATAAAGGGCACAAAAGAACAAGCGTTACCCACCTTATTAAGAGCACCGTTAAAAACCGAGCCTGATTAATTAAACTTCGGAATCTTCGCATGTCATAGATAGATTTTTCTTATGACGGAAATATTTCAGGAATTATTAACTTAATAAGCTGTATTGAATCCGGAAAATCACTCTACTCACTCGATAACTCGCCATAAAAACAACAAAGTCAACAATGAGCATACGAGACAATTCCAGTAAGAATAATGAAATCAACCATTTGTTTTAATTGAATTTTATACCCAGAAGCGGTGAGACTTATCTTAAATGAAGTTTTAATAATTGCTTATAAAAAGCAATTAAGCTACTTTGGGGAAAATCAAAACTTGAGATAACAACCATGTTTCTTTTAATCATATCTTTATTGTTGGTCGTTATTGCCGCGTACGCAATTTACCGCCATTTCAAATCACGCAGTATTAACACTCTGGACTCCCGTCGTCATAACAAAAAACGTTAGTTCTGATTATTTCATTTCCTTATCACCTATTCCTTTTCACTCATTTTGACCTTCTTGTGCTGCACACGCCCCCCTTGAAACACACTCCCTTTGTTGGCCCGGTATTTTCAAACCTGCACTTTCGCCTTCCCCCCGGCGCCAACTGCTGACGTAACACATCAGATCGGTTACAATTACAGGCTGTTTTGTGGTGGGCTGCCGTCTCGACGCACAGCCAGAAAACCACCTTTGAATCCCACAGGGGCATGGCATACGGCCCCTCGTTCGTCATTAAGGTAACCCGGTGAATATTCAGGTTCTTCTTTCAGATAAGGTCAGCCAGGCGCTGATTGCCGCAGGCGCGCCAGCCGATTGCGAAGCACAGGTCCGTCAGTCAGCAAAAGCACAATTTGGCGACTATCAGGCCAACGGCGTGATGTCCGTAGCCAAGAAACTCGGCATGCCACCACGTCAGTTGGCGGAAAAAGTGGTCCAGCTGCTTGATCTCGGCGACATCGCCAGCAAAGTAGAAATCGCCGGCCCCGGCTTTATTAATATCTTCCTGAACGGCGAATGGGTTGCGCAACAGGTTGATCAGGTGCTGAATGCGCCGAAGCTTGGCATTGCACCGGTTAAACAACAAACCATCGTCATCGACTACTCCGCGCCCAACGTGGCGAAAGAGATGCACGTCGGTCATTTGCGTTCGACCATTATCGGCGACGCCGCCGCACGCACCCAAGAATTCCTGGGCCACAAAGTGATCCGCGCCAACCACGTCGGCGATTGGGGCACCCAGTTCGGCATGCTGATTGCCTACCTGGAAAAAATGCAGAATGAAAATGCCAGCGACATGGGCCTGTCCGATCTGGAACAGTTCTATCGTGAAGCGAAGAAACACTACGACGAAGATGCGGAGTTCGCCGAACGTGCCCGCGCCTACGTGGTGAAATTGCAGGGCGGCGATCAATACTGCCTGAAGATGTGGCGTAAGCTGGTCGACATCACCATGGCGCAAAACCAGCTCACCTATAACCGCCTGAATGTCACCCTGACCGAAGACGACGTAATGGGCGAGAGCCTGTATAACGCGATGCTGCCGGAAATCGTCGCCGATCTGAAAGCCAAGGGGCTGGCGGTAGAAAGCGAAGGCGCCACCGTGGTCTTTCTCGACGAATACCAGAATAAAGACGGCGAACCTATGGGCGTCATCATCCAGAAGAAAGATGGCGGCTACCTGTACACCACCACCGATATCGCCTGCGCCAAATACCGCTACGAAACGCTGGGTGCTGACCGCGTGCTCTATTACATCGACTCCCGCCAGCACCAGCATCTGATGCAGGCATGGACCATCGTGCGTAAAGCCGGTTACATCCCGGATTCGCTCTCGCTGGAACACCATATGTTCGGCATGATGCTGGGCAAAGACGGCAAGCCGTTCAAAACCCGTGCGGGCGGTACGGTGAGGCTGTCCGATCTGCTGGATGAAGCTATCGATCGCGCCGGCAAACTGATTGCCGAGAAAAACCCGGATATGCCGGCAGAAGAAATGCAGCACCTGGCAAATGTCGTCGGTATCGGCGCAGTTAAATACGCCGATCTGTCAAAAAGCCGTACGACCGACTATATCTTTGACTGGGACAACATGCTGGCATTTGAGGGCAACACCGCCCCTTATATGCAGTATGCCTATACCCGTGTGGCCTCGGTATTCAAGCGTGCCGGTCTCGATGAGAACAGCCTGACCCTGCCGCTGGTGATGACCGAAGAACGTGAGATTGCGCTGGCGACCCGCCTGCTGCAATTCGAAGAAGTTATCACCACGGTGGCACGCGACGGCACTCCGCACGTGATGTGTACTTACCTGTACGACCTGGCAGGCTTGTTCTCCGGCTTCTACGAACATTGCCAAATCCTGAATGCAGACAGTGAAGAAGCGCGTCAAAGCCGCCTGAAACTGGCATTGCTGACCGCCAGAACGCTGAAAACCGGTCTGGATACGCTGGGTATCGATACCGTCGAACGCATGTAAGCCAACGTCTGAAGACGAAAAAGGGTCGCCGAGGCGACCCTTTTTTTATGCAATGGCGACCGGAAATTCCCGTTTATGCCACCCGGCGCGCGAAGTCCCGTGGGCGGAAGCCCAAACCGGCCAACACACCAAAATAGGCGATCACGCCCGCCACCACGACCACCGCCAGTCGCAGCAGGCGCTCCAGCATATTGCCCTGATCCCATGCCGGCATCAGCCACATTACGCCAACCAATACCACTGACATCACGATTACCGCAATCACCAGTTTGGTGAGGAACGTTGCCCAACCAGGCTGCGGGTGAAAAATCTTCTGTTTACGCAACTGCCAGTACAGCAGCGAAGCGTTAAGGCAGGCTCCCAGCCCAATCGACAGCGAAAGGCCGGCATGCTTTAGCGGGCCAATAAACATCAGATTCATCACCTGCGTCATGACCAGCGTGATAATGGCGATTTTTACCGGCGTTTTGATGTCCTGCCGCGAATAGAAGCCCGGCGCCAGTACCTTCACCACGATCAACCCCATCAAACCTATCGAGTACGCCACCAGCGCACGCTGGGTCATGGCCGCGTCGAAAGCGCTGAACTTGCCATACTGGAACAGCGATACGGTCAGGGGTTTCGCCAATATCCCCAGCGCGATAGCGCTCGGCAGCGCCAGCAGGAAGCACAAACGCAGCCCCCAGTCCATCAGGCGCGAATACTCATCGTGGTTACCGCTGGAAAAACTCCTAGCCAGCGACGGCAGCAGAATGGTACCCAACGCCACGCCCAGCACGCCGGAAGGAAACTCCATCAGACGGTCGGCATAGTACATCCAGGATACCGAGCCCGAGACCAGGAATGAGGCGAAAATGGTATTGATAATCAGCGAGATTTGGCTTACCGAAACGCCAAAAATCGCCGGCCCCATCTGGCGCATCACACGCCATACGCCGGCATCGCCCAGCTTGAGGCGCGGCAAGACCAACATACCGATCTTTTTCAGATGCGGAAGTTGGTAGCCCAGTTGCAGCACGCCGCCCACTACCACCGCCCAGGCCAACGCCAGCACCGGCGGGTTGAAATAAGGTGCGGCAAACAGCGCAAAACCAATCATGCTGACGTTCAACAGCGTCGGCGCAAAGGCCGGAATCGAAAAACGGTTCCAGGTATTGAGGATCGAGCCCACCAGCGAAGCCAGTGAAATCAGCAGAATATAAGGGAAAGTGATGCGCAGCAGCGACGACGTCAGCGCGAACTTGTCCGGCGAATCAACGAAGCCCGGCGCGGTAATGTAGATCACCCAAGGGGCAGCCAGCATCCCCAATACGGTGACCACCGCCAGCACCAGCGTGAGCAAGCCGGAAACGTAGGCGATAAAGGTACGAGTCGCCTCCTCACCCTGCTGGGTTTTATATTCGGCCAGGATCGGCACAAAGGCCTGAGAAAATGCGCCTTCGGCAAAAATACGGCGCAGGAGGTTGGGCAGTTTGAACGCCACGAAGAAGGCATCCGTCGCCATGCCGGCACCAAACACGCGCGCCACTATGGCGTCACGGGCAAAGCCCAGCACCCGTGAAAACATCGTCATAGAGCTCACGGCGGCCAGTGATTTTAGTAGGTTCATGTGGTTGTCTGATGTGTCCCGTAAATGTCGACGCCTGCATCAGCAGGCGTCCGTAAAACTAGCGGATAAGTTTACGCATCCACAGCAGAATAGCTACCGCCATATGTTACATAGAGTTATAGACACATCCCGCAATAGCGCATGCGCCCCGCGCGGGGCCGTCGCCTTACAAACCGGCATCCTGCAGCAGCCGTTCGATCACCCGTTGCGCGGCGATAGCCTGTTCCCCGGCCGTTTCCGGCACGGTCTGGTTGCTGACAGACGCGATAAAGTGCCGGATAGCGCCATCGAAACCGCGCTGCGCCAGCGTGGTCTGCCAACCCGGCGCCGGATGCTCCAGTACGCCCTGTGGATCTTCCCGCAACCATTGCCGCATATCGTTCACCTGATACACCGCCCCCTCGGCCACCGCCTGCACGCTTTCACGCTGGCTGCCGGCCCGACGATGCATACTGGTAGTCACCAGCGTTTCGCCGCAGGCAAAATGGTGTTCGGCGTACAGCAGTTCACCGGCGTCTGTGGCGCGCAGGTGGCCGCTGAGTAGGTGCCCCGCACTTCCCCCCAGCCACAGCGCGGTATCGACCACGTGCAAATAATCATCCAACAGGGTAAAGCGCAGGCCGTTTGGCCCTACGCTGTCTGCCCGGTGCTTATCCATGCGAATCGACGCCGGCCGTTGCATTTCCTGTTTCAACTGAAGATACAAGGGGGAGAAACGGCGGTTAAAGCCCACCATCAACGTTTTGCCCTGCTTCTCAGCCAGTGCGATCAACTGCTCGCCCTGCTCCACGGTCTCCGCCAGCGGTTTATCGACATAAACATGCACGCCATGGCGCAACAGTTCGCTTATCACCTGAAAATGGCTGGCTGTGCTGCTGTGAACAAATACCGCGTCACACTGTTGCGCCAGGCTATCCAGGCTGGAAAAGCAGGCCATGCGATAACTGTCGCATATCGGCTGCGCTTTTTGCTGATTAGGGGAAAAACCGCCGACCAGCGCCCAATCCGCTGCCTGTGAAAGGATGGGCAAGTAGGCTTTTTGCGCGATGCCGCCCAGCCCTACGACACCAACGCGTAACTTAGTCATGCTGCCCCCCGGCCAGTAACGTCTGCAACTGCCGTTTCAATTCTGCGACTTCGCTTTCCAGCACGCTGACGCGTTCACTCAAATCCGCATCGTCAATCTGCGCAACCTCCGCCGTCGTCTCATCAATCTGGCCGCTGAACAGATGCATAAAACGGCTTTCTCGCTTGCCTGGCTCCCGCGCCAAACGCACGACAAACGGGCCATCCTCCCGGGCGCTTAATTGCTGCAGTACCTGCTCCACTTCAGAGACATCGCTGAATTCATGCATGCGATTGGTACGGGTACGCAATTCACCGGGGGTTTGCGCCCCGCGCAGCAATAGCGTGGCTATCACCGCCAGTTCGGCGGCAGACAGTTTCAGTTGGCCGAACTCAGAATTGCAAAAGCGGTGTTCATACTTGACCACCCGGTTACCGAAACCGCTCAGCGTACGCAGAAAATGTTTTTTCAGCAGCAGGTCGAGAACCTGCTGCACTTCGCTTTCCGTCAGATCCATCACCGGTTCGCGGTTGGTTTTCTGGTTGCACGCCAAGGCGATGCCGTTCAGGGAGAGAGGATACTGATCCGGAGTGGTGACCTGTTTTTCCAGCAGGCAGCCAATCACTCTGGCTTCTTTAGCGCTTAATTCGTATTTCATTATTTGGCCTCAGCGTGGCGGTAGCCATTCTTTATTGGTGAATGCCGTCAGAACGTGATCCTGCCACTGCCCATCGATCAGCAGATAATCCTTGGCATAACCTTCACGTTCAAATCCCAGACGAGCGAGCAACGCGCCGCTGCGTTGATTGTGCGGCATATAGTTGGCCATAATGCGGTGCATGCGCTGCTGACGCAGCATGTAGCGGAGCGCCGACTGCAGCGCTTCATACATCAGGCCCTGCCCCTGCCATTTTTCGGCCAACGAATAGCCAAGGAAACAGGCATAAAACGAACCGCGCAGTACGTTGCTGAAGTTAGCTACGCCCCGCACTTCATTTTCTTCCGGATCGAGCAGGATAAAATAGTACGCGCTGCCCTGCTTTTGCATTTCAGTGATCATCCCAAGCCGCGCCTGCCAGCCGGAAGGGTAACAATGGCTTTCATCCCGCACCGGCTCCCAGGGTTTCAGGAAAGCCCGGTTCTCGGCATAGTATTCCGCCAGACGATAGGCATCGCGTTCATGGACTAAACGCACGACCTGTCGGTCGGTGATGAGACGTACTTTTGGTGATGCAGAGCGGTAGCCAAACATCATTTCCCCCGCGGTCAGAACGGTTCGATAAGAAGTATTTATTGGGGCGCGTCCGGATAATAATCCCGTAACGATCATATCCTGAGCCATTATTTTCCAACGACCGGCGCAGAACCGCACTTACCCTCATTTAATATAACCGTAGCCTGCCCCGGAGGTAAAACCCCGACAGCTCAGTAAATAAGCGATTAGTCATTTTACGGCTATTTTCGTGCGGTTTTGTCGCGCAGGTAACGTATTGACGATAAAAAAATATTATCTACCTGGCCCCTATCGGTAGACGGAGATTGGGTACAAACTAAACGGGTTGCACTCCTCTCCCTCTTAATTGCTCGTGGTGAAGCATGTCTCTGGTATCGCAAGCTCGGAGCTTGGGTAAATATTTCCTGTTACTCGATAATCTGTTAGTGGTTTTGGGTTTCTTTGTGGTCTTCCCGCTTATTTCGATCCGCTTTGTCGATCAACTCGGCTGGGCTGCGGTAGTGGTGGGTGTCGCTCTGGGCTTACGGCAGTTGATTCAGCAGGGATTGGGGATCTTCGGCGGCGCAATCGCCGACCGGTTCGGCGCCAAACCGATGATCGTCACCGGCATGCTGATGCGCGCGGCAGGCTTCGCCACCATGGCGATGGCCGATGAACCCTGGCTGTTGTGGTTCTCTTGCGCCCTTTCCGCACTCGGCGGCACCCTGTTTGATCCACCGCGCACCGCACTGGTGATTAAGCTCACCCGCCCGCATGAGCGCGGCCGTTTTTATTCTCTGCTGATGATGCAAGACAGCGCCGGTGCGGTGATTGGCGCCCTGATCGGCAGTTGGTTGCTGCAATATGACTTCCACTTTGTCTGCTGGGTTGGCGCTGCCATTTTCGTGCTGGCGGCAGGCTGGAACGCCTGGTTGTTGCCGGCTTACCGTATTTCCACCGTTCGCGCCCCGATGAAGGAAGGCATGATGCGCGTGCTGCGCGACCGGCGTTTCCTGACTTATGTGCTGACGCTGACCGGCTACTACATGCTGTCGGTTCAGGTAATGCTGATGCTGCCTATCGTGGTCAATGAAATCGCCGGCTCGCCGGCAGCGGTAAAATGGATGTATGCCATTGAAGCCGCGCTGTCGCTGTCACTGCTCTACCCGCTGGCGCGCTGGAGCGAAAAACGTTTTCGCCTGGAACAACGGCTGATGGCGGGCCTGCTGCTGATGACCCTCAGCCTGTTGCCCGTCGGCCTGGCGACCAGCCTGCAAGGCGTTTTCTCTCTGATCTGCTGTTTCTACCTAGGTTCCATCATCGCCGAACCTGCGCGGGAAACCCTCAGCGCCTCGCTGGCGGATCCGCGCGCACGCGGCAGTTACATGGGATTCAGCCGCCTGGGGCTGGCTTTGGGCGGTGCGCTCGGTTACACCGGCGGCGGTTGGATGTACGACACCGGCCGTGCGCTGAACATGCCCGAACTGCCGTGGATCCTGCTAGGTATCGTGGGTTTTACGACACTGTTCGCGCTGTACTGGCAGTTCAATCCGCGCACTGCCGCACCGGCGATCCTGCGCGGCGGCTGAGTTTCTTCTCTAAGTTGCCAGAAAATCAGCCGAATTTCCCAGAGCTGCTATCCTGATAGTAAAAACATAAACGGGAGAAGTTGGCGATGAGTGACGAAGATAAATTACCGCAACTGTTGGAACACATGGTACTGAACCTGCGCATGATCTACGCGCGCTCAACGTTGGTAGAAAAAGCGCTGGCCCACATCATTGCTGAAAATGCGACGCTGAAGAGTGACATCATCAAACAGTTGCAAATAGTCAACGCAGCCAACGACCGCGATAAAATCGATTTGGAAGAGGCACGTACGCACCTGATAGACGTCATCAATTCCGTGCCCACAAAAAAATAATCTCTGCCCCGGCCCGCGTGTAATGCGCGGGCCACGCCACAATAACGCACCTTCCAACACAACTCTTCGCGACAGCCTCAGTATGCTGTGATAACTATTGCTGTTCAAACCTAAAACCGGAGCAAGCATGAAACTGTTTATCTACGATCATTGCCCATTCTGCGTTAAAGCCCGCATGATTTTCGGCCTGAAGAACCTGCCCGTCCGCCTTGTCACCTTGCTAAGCGATGATGAAGCTACGCCCATCAGCATGATTGGCAAGAAAATGGCGCCCATTCTGCAAAAAGACGATGGCAGCTACCTGCCGGAAAGCATGGATATCGTGCGCTATGTCGATAATCTCGACGGCCGGCCGCTGCTGACCGGCAAGACCAACCCGGCGATCGCCGACTGGTTGCAACGGGTCGGCGGTTACTCCGCAAAATTACTGTTGCCGCGCATCGCCAACGCCGATTTCGAAGAGTTCGCCACTGACAGCGCCCGCCAATACTTTACCCACAAGAAGCAGGCTTCAATAGGTGATTTTTCCGAGCACCTGGCCAACAGCGCCGATCTCATTGCTGAGCTGGAAACCGATCTCCAGGCGCTTTCCAGCCTGATCGTCACCTCCGATGCGGTGAATGGCTCGCTGTCGGAAGATGATATTCAGCTGTTTCCGCTGCTGCGTTCTCTGTCGATTGTCGCCGGGGTTACGCTGCCGGAAAACGTGGAGGCCTACCGCAACCGTATGGCGCAACTCAGCGATGTTCCACTGCTGCTCGATATGGAACAGTGAAACCTCTCGCAATAAGGATATAGCGCGCCTATGTTAAAAATGGTGTTGGTCACCGCCCGTGATCGGGTGCGACTGAAAGAGATTTCCTCGGTGTTAATCCGCTACGGATTGCAGGATATCATTCGTCTGCTGGGCTTGGGATCCCTGCTGAGCGGGGCCGAAAGCGGCAATGTTCAACAAGACAATCAAACCCTGCCGGAGCGTTTGCGCACCGCGCTGGAGGCGCTGGGCCCGACCTTTGTCAAACTCGGTCAAATTCTGGCTACCCGTTCAGACCTGCTTGACTCAAGTTGGACCGACGAGCTCGATCGCTTGCACAGTCAGGCGTCTACCCTGCCATGGAGCGAGCTGGCAGCACAAATCACGGCCGATCTGGGCAGCGATCCGCACAGCCTGTTTGCCGAGTTCGACAGCACGCCGCTGGCCGCCGCCTCAATGGCGCAAATTTACCGTGCACGCCTGCATAGCGGTGAAGCGGTGGTGATCAAGGTGCTGCGGCCAAGCCTTGCGAAAACCATTCACGCCGATCTGCGCCTGCTGACTTATCTGGCGGAGACCGTAGAGCAGCAAAGCCCCGCGCTGGCCCGTTACCGCCCGCGCCAGATGGTGCGAGCGTTGGCGACCGCGCTCAATCACGAGCTGGACCTGACCCATGAAGGCAATAACTGCGAACGTATCGCCGAATGCTTTACCCAGCATCCTGAGGTAGCAATTCCGAAAATTTACTGGCAATGGTCGTCAAAACGGCTGTTGGTCCAGGAACTCTTGCCTGGCACCGCGCCGGAAAACCCGCGACAGTTGGCAACTGCCGGCTTTGACGGCCCGTTGCTGGCCCAGCGCGGCGCACAAGCCTTTATGAAAATGGTGCTGGAGCATCGCCTTTACCACGCCGATCCTCATCCCGGCAACGTCATGGCGCTAGCGGGTAACCGCGTCGGTTTTATCGATTTCGGTATGGTGGGGCAGCTTTCCGAACGACGTCGCAACCAACTGTTACTTCTGTTGCAAGCCATCGCTGAACGCGAATCCGGCGGCATCGTCAATACCCTGATTGCCTGGTCGGACAGCGATCCGCTTGATCTGTTGGATCTGGAGTTGGCGGCGCAGAACTTCCTCGATAAGCAGGCGTCTTCCACCCTGACATTAGGCAAGGCGTTGACCGATCTGCTGGTGATGGCACGTGAGCATCAGTTAGCGATGCCGCCGGACCTGGTGCTGCTGTTCAAGGCGCTGATTACCGCTGACGGCGTGCTGCACCGGCTCGATCCCAACTTTGATATTATCGCCGCGTTGAAACCCCTGCTGCAGCAGGTGATGTTGCAGCGTTATTCCCCCGATGCGGTGCAGCGACGCATGTTGGCGTTGGGTGCAGAAGCGCTGGATGCCGGTGAAGAGATCCCGCAAACCCTGCGGCTGCTGATGCGCCGTTTGAAGCGCGGGCAAATCGGTGCCGACATCAACGTCAAGAACATCGATCAATTGGGCAAGGCGCTGGAGAGAGCGGCTGTCACGCTGGCTATCGCCATTGTCACCGCTGCCTTCGCGCTGGGGCTGGCACCTTATCTGATGCACGCTTCGCCGCGGCTTTGGGGCATTCCGCTGTTTCCTGCGTTGGGTGGGCTTGCCTGCCTGGGCGGCGTGCTGTTGCTGGCGCTGCGTCTGCGGCGCTGAGCAGTTTCAGCGTTATCCGATAGGTGATGCCGTCTTTCACGCGCACTATCATTTCGCTTGCCACCGTCAGCGATTTCCCTCACAAGCGGTGGCCGTTTATAATGACAAATCAATTATCTGCAGCATGTTGTTGGCAGTAGCTATGAGGCACAAATGAAGAAAATTCTGATGGGCACAGCCGCCCTGCTGTTCGCCGGCGTCTTGGCCGGTTGTAATCAGCTCACCCAATACACGCTCAGCGAGCAGGAAGTGAACGATTACCTGCAAAAGCACAACGATTATCGCAAGCAAATCGGCGTGCCGGGGCTGTTGGATGCCAATATTGTGCTGACCCAGTTAAAAAGCCAGATTGGCCGCACTGAACCGGGCAAGGTCACCCTTTCCGGCGATGCCAAGGTGAATATCAGCTCAATCCTGGGCCCGCAGACTGCGGACCTGAAACTGACGCTGAAAGCACAGCCGGTCTATGACCGTGAACAAGGTGCGGTATTCCTGAAAGACATGGAGCTGACAGACTATAGCGTGCAGCCGGAGAAAATGCAGACGGTGATGAAGGCCCTGACCCCTTACCTGAATCAGTCTCTGAAATCCTACTTCGATCAAAAACCGGCCTACGTGTTGAATCCGGATAACAGCAAAACCGAAGCGCTGGCGAAGAAGCTGGCAAAAGGGCTGGAAGTGAAGCCCGGCGAACTGGTTATTCCGTTCACTGACTAAGGCAAACCGCTAAAACTAAAAAACCCGCTGATAAGGTGGGTTTGAGATTGATAACAACGTTGTCTTTGAGCCCGAGATACTCGGGCCTAGCGCAGCGAGGGGCGCTCCGGCGGCAAGCCGCTACGACCCCTTCGATACGCTCTCCCTAATAACAGGCTTTGTCAGCGGTCTGAAACCCGCTGATAAGGCGGGTCTATTATTTTTCAGACAGGCGATAGCCTGAAAGCAGTGGCGTTACTGCGGTTCGCTGTAGCTGATTTCACCCGTGTTGCAGTTAAGGGTAACGTTATAGGTTTTATCCTGCTTGGTGCCCCGTACCGTCAACGGCACCTGCCAGATCGCGTCCTTGCCGGTGATGGCTTCCGGGCTGATCCAGGCTATCGGGGTGGCTGTGCCCAGCAACTTTTTATCCGATGCCCAGCGCGTGATGCGGTTCTGCAGATAATCGCGTTTTACCTGAGCGGCGACGTCTGCCGGTTGCAGGCCGGTGCATTGCGCCACTTTGGCCGTGCGTTGCTCTTGTGCCTGTACCGCCGTCGTCAAACCCGCCATGGCCAACAGCGCTACGGCCAAACTCAGTCCCGTTCTTTTCATATGCCCTCCAGTTGTGATTGACACTATCCATGGGTATTTGCCCCCTGGCTCACAACAGGTCTGGCAAAGGATCAGCGTTTTACAAAGCTGATGACAAACAGCTCATCCAACCCCGGATAGATTTCCTTGATCACCTGCTTCAGCTCGCTGAGCGACATATTTTCTTGTTTGGCATGCTGTTCGGTTAGCGCATCAAGGTGAACCGGTGTGACTGACAGCACTTCAATAAAACAGAAGAATACGTCGTCTTCATTACGGCTAACGCGCAATACCTCACCGGGCTGAAAGTGGGATTCACTGGCGTCCCGGAGAGTAATGGTTTTGAGCCCGGCCAGAATGTCTTGCTCAAAGCGACTGAAGAAAGTTATTCCACGGGTCATTCTAGATCCTTTTTCATCACATTGCCGCAACATAAGTCATTATGCTGCCTGCTTTTCTGACGCAGATCCCTCTTTTGAGGTAGCGACGGATTTTTCCGTTTTCACTTTGGTCGGTTTCTTCGGTGCTTCCGCCGGCGCAGCGCCACGCAGAATCTGCCCCAGCGCGTCTTTATGCTCCGCCAGGAAGAAGCTCAGCCCTTCACGCTGCTCCTCATCCAGGTTCAAAGGCGCCTGCTGCAGCCATTCACCCAGGCTGTCCGCCAGGTCCAGCATTTTGTCGTAAGCATCGGCTTCTTTCTTGGTTGCGAAAGTCATCTTTTCCTCACCGTTTCTCACCACCACATATTTTACTTCAACGGCCATGTGTGCATTCCTCAAAGGTTAGAATACTGTATTTTTATACAGTATAAGGTGATTTTACGCAGGGATGCAAGCGCACCCCTGACGCGGATTATTTCAACAACCGCACCTTGCAGTTCTTGCCTTTGATTTTGCCCTGCTGAAGCTGTTGCAGCGCCTTGCGAGCACTGGCCTTGCGGATCGCCACATAGGCGTGTACCGGGAACATGTCGATTTTGCCCACTTCAGCGGCCGTCAACCCGGCATCTCCGGTCAAAGCGCCGAGAATGTCGCCAGGGCGAATTTTGGCTTTGCGCCCGCCGTCGATGCACAGGGTGACCATTTCGGCCTCCAGCGTGGTATTGGAAGCACCGCTCAGTTCAGATACCGGCGCCCAATTGACCGCCTTGCGCTGGTACTCTTCAATCGCATGCGCACGTTCCATCTCCTGCGGCGTACACAGGCTGATCGCCAGGCCGTTCAGGCCCGCGCGGCCGGTACGGCCAATACGGTGTACGTGTACTTCCGGATCGAACGCCAGCTCATAGTTGACTACCAGCTCCAGCTCTTTGATATCCAGCCCGCGAGCGGCAACGTCGGTCGCTACCAGCACCCGGCAACTGCGGTTGGCAAAACGCACCAACACCTGATCGCGATCGCGCTGTTCCAGATCGCCGTGCAACGCCGATACGCTGATGCCACGGGCTTCCAACGCTTCATATACGCTCTGGCAATCGCGCTTGGTGTTGCAGAACACCACGCAGGAAGAAGGTTGGTAATGGCGGATGGCGGATACCAGCACCGCCGGACGCTGATCGCGGGTGGTTTCGTAGAAGCGTTGTTCAATGGAGGTTTGATCATCGCCATCGTCCACTTCCACATTCAAGGGATCACGCTGCACGCGGGCGCTGATGCGCTCGATGCCGCTCGGATAGGTCGCGGAGAACAACAGAGTCTGGCGCTGCGGCGGGGTGTAACTGATCACATCGTCGATGTCATCGGCAAAGCCCATGTCCAGCATGCGATCGGCTTCGTCCAGCACCAGCACTTTCAGTTCATCCAGCACCAGCGTTTTCTTGCGCAGATGCTCCTGAATACGCCCCGGCGTGCCCACCACGATATGCGGCGCATGCACCAGCGAATCGAGCTGTGGCCCCATAGGTTGGCCGCCGCACAGGGTCAGGATTTTGATGTTCTGGGTAAAGCGCGCCAGGCGACGCAACTCTTTGCTTACCTGGTCAGCCAACTCGCGCGTCGGGCACAAGATCAACGCCTGCGCCGCCACCTGGGAAACATTGATTTTATCCAGCAGGCCGATGCCGAACGCAGCCGTTTTACCGCTGCCGGTTTTTGCTTTGGCTCGTACGTCCTGCCCTTTCAGGATGGCGGGCAACGCGGCGGCCTGCACCGGCGTCATTTCGGCATACCCCAGTTCGTTGAGGTTGGCCAACTGTTCGGCTGGCAGCGGCAGGGAAGAAAAAGATACTGTGCTCACGGCGATAACTCTTATATGGCAAATGGAATGGCGGCGCGCCCACGGGCTGGCGCCGAATCAACCGCAGATGATAACAGAGATAGTAGGGATTACGGATTTCACGCATAAAAAAAGCCGCCGGATGCATTTATTTGGCAATAACATCGCCAACTCCATCCCCCGCCTGCACGCGCAAACGTTTTCGTATATACTGCACACCCGTTATCAGACCGCCTTAAATCCACAGATCCAGGTACGAGACTATGTTAACTATTGGAACCGCCCTGCGCCCGTCCGCCACTCGCGTTATGCTGCTCGGCTCCGGCGAGCTGGGTAAAGAAGTTGCCATCGAATGCCAGCGTTTAGGACTGGAAGTGATTGCCGTAGACCGCTATGCGGACGCCCCGGCCATGCACGTGGCGCACCGCAGCCACGTCATCAACATGCTGGACGGCAACGCGCTGAAAGCCCTGATTGAACAGGAACGTCCCGATTACATCGTGCCGGAGATCGAAGCCATCGCCACCAGCATGCTGGTTGAGTTGGAGCAACAAGGGCACCGCGTAGTGCCCTGTGCCGAAGCAACGCGCCTGACCATGAACCGCGAAGGTATCCGCCGCCTGGCCGCAGAAACCCTGGGCCTGCCAACCTCCAGTTACCGCTTCGCCGACGGTGAAGAAGCCTTCCGGCAGGCCGTCGCCGACATTGGCTATCCGTGCATTATCAAACCGGTCATGAGCTCCTCCGGTAAAGGCCAGAGCCTGATCCGCAACCCGGAACAGCTAAAAACCGCCTGGGATTATGCCCAACAGGGCGGCCGCGCCGGCGGCGGCCGAGTGATTGTCGAAGGCCTGGTGAAGTTTGATTTTGAAATTACCCTGCTGACCATCAGCGCGATCGATGGTGTCCATTTCTGCGCGCCAATAGGCCACCGTCAAGAAGACGGTGATTACCGTGAGTCGTGGCAACCGCAACGGATGAGCGAACTGGCGCTGAACCGCGCGCAGGAGATCGCGCAAAACGTGGTGCAGGCATTGGGCGGATTTGGTCTGTTCGGCGTTGAATTGTTCGTCTGCGGCGATGAGGTGATCTTCAGCGAGGTGTCACCGCGCCCGCACGATACCGGCATGGTAACGCTGATCTCGCAGGATCTGTCCGAATTCGCCCTGCACGTTCGCGCCTTCCTTGGCCTGCCCATTGGCGCCATTCGCCAGTTCGGGCCTTCGGCCTCGGCGGTGATCCTGCCGCAAATGACCAGCAGCGATCTGCGCTTCAGCGGTTTGGAACGCGCATTGAGCGGCCACAATCAGTTGCGCCTGTTCGGCAAACCGGAAATTAACGGGCAACGCAGGATGGGCGTGGCGCTGGCAACGGCGGAAAATGTGGAAGAGGCGGTGGCATTAGCCAAGCAGGCTGCCGCTGCGGTAGTGATTGAGGGATAAAACGTTGGGGCCGGCTTGCCGGCCCCTGCAACATCAATAGTTTTCGTCTTCTTCCGAATCGTCGTCAGCCTGTTCGTCCGGCCTTTCCTGATAGTCTTCGTCTTCGTCTTCATCATCAAACAGAACGCTAACCTGGTCGCCCTGGTGTTTTTCGCGGATTTCCTGCGCGACGCGCGCGATGGCTTCACCACTGCTCATGCCTTGTTCCATCAACAGATGGATACGGTCCGCAGCGTCCTGCTGCTCTTGGTGACTCAATGACGGCATACCTGCAAGCATGTGTTTCTCTCCGGCAAAATGGAGGGGGATTATACGCCTTAAACCGGCGGATCCCAACGTCTGTTATTCGGCGGCGGGCTGCGAGCAATGATCGCAATCCCGCCACTGCTTCAGACGATGCAACCACAACGTAACGTGCCAGATCTGCTTGAGGCCGCGTGCGTTAGCCGCCATCGTTCTATCAATACCACGCTGATAAAACTCACCGGTGATTTGGCACTGTGCAGCCGGCTCAGGCTCCCGCCGAATACTGTGGCAAATACCCAACGCCTCGCGGGCGATCTGCCAGTGAAAAGCCGGTCGAATAACCATTTTGCCGGCATAGCGTTGGTTAAGCACCACCAGCATTTCCACTATTTTCATATAGTGTCGCTGGTATTCCACGTTCGCCTTGCCGGTGCGGCGGCGATTGCTGATGGATTGATCGTGCACCCGTTGCCGGTACAAGGCTTTGCTGAGGTACTTGACCCGCTGCGCATTAAACATCACCTCGGTGGTCCAGGGAATATCTTGGTGATGTAACCCCGGTTCGAAATACAACTGATGCCGCTTAATAAAATCAAGGCGATACACCGCCAACCAAACCACATGAATAAATTTTCTTGTTTTCAACGCCCGCTCTAGCCATTGTGCCCCGCTAATAACGCCGGTGTCGCCCAATCGCTTGTGCGGAATAATCTCTTGCAGTTCGTTTTCTCGGGAAAAATAACGTTGGCCGTTACACTGCATGACATCTAATTGTTCTTGTTCGGCCAAGGCCACTAACGTTGAATACATTTCAGGCGCCAATAAATCATCCGCATCCGGAAATGCCACATATTTTCCCTGCGCAATAGCCAGCCCCGCATTGCGTGCGCAGGAAACGCCGGAATTAGGCTGATCGATCACGGTAATATGCGGGTATTGCCGCGCATAGCGGTGGGCGATAGCGCCAGAGCCGTCGGTGGAACCGTCATTAACGATGATCACCTCCAGCCGCCGCTCATCCTGAGCCAACAACGACGCCATGAAAGGCTCAAACAGTGCTCCCGCGTTATGCAACGGGACAATGACACTCAGGATTAAGGGCATAGGCAGCTCTTCGCAAAAAGTAACGAATAAATAGTTCTATTTTCTAAAAAAACGGTGCGCAGTTAAATGAAGCGATTCGATGTTAAATAATCAAACCAGGCCTCCGAGTACGTTTTTTTTCAACGACATTGCTTTAATTTGTATTCCCCGCAGATAGCAGATAAAGGGGAACGCCGCGACAGTACGAGACAGCAAAATTTCGTTTGTGACGTTGTTGGCAATAAGGCATGTCGTCCTCACTATTTTTGATGACACCCCGAAACAATAACAGGATAAAAACAATAAATTGTTTTATTTTCAATCAGCACCTGCTGATTAAAATTGATTTAACCTCAGCCTGAATTATTATTTTCTAACACATAAAATTGTCGTTAATGGCGCAAAAAATGCTTCATTACAAAATCGTTTACTCGCTGTTTATGTGAAGTGTGCTCTGGCGCCCAACGCCAGAACATGCACCCGCCGGTCGAATATGGCAGAATAGCGGGCAGAAACCGCCGTTCCCGTCAGTCAGGTTTATTGAGGCCCATGAGCGCAACCGCACCGAATCTTAAGTCTTTGCCTTACACCCGTACCGCCCTGCTGGAGCATTTTGCTCCGCTGGCACAGCAGCCGTGGGCGATGTTGCTGCACTCCGGCTTTGCCGAACACTCGCATAACCGTTTCGATATCCTGGTCGCAGATCCCTGCACAACGCTGATCACACGAGGGCAAATCACCGAGGTTCGCCGCGGTGAAGATGACCGACAGTCGCAAGAAGATCCGTTCAGCCTGCTGCAAGAAGAGTTGGAAAAACAACAGTGGCATCCCGCGGCAGATCCCAACCTGCCGTTTCAGGGGGGCGCACTCGGGCTGTTCGGTTACGACCTGGGGCGCAGAGTGGAAAAGCTGCCGCAATGGGCGCAAGCGGATATCGCGCTGCCGGATATGGCGATCGGCATTTATGACTGGGCGCTGATTGCCGACCACCACCGGCAGACATTGACGTTGCTCAGCTACGGCGACACGGAACAGCGCTGGCAGTGGCTTAACACACAACGGCCGGAACCGCAGCAGGCATTTGCCTTGACCAGCCGCTGGCAGGCCAATATGACGCGCCAACAGTACGGCGAAAAGTTCCAGCGCATTCAGCATTACCTGCGTAGCGGTGATTGCTATCAAATTAATCTGGCGCAACGCTTTTCAGCAGATTATCAGGGCGATGAATGGCAAGCCTTTCAACAACTGAACGCCAGCAACCGCGCCCCCTTCTCCGCCTTTTTGCGCCTGCCGGACAACGCCGTACTGAGCGTTTCGCCCGAGCGTTTTCTGTGGCTGGAGAACCGGCACATTCAAACCCGCCCGATCAAAGGCACCTTGCCGAGGCTGGACGATGCCGATCAGGATGCGCAGCAGGCGCAGCGATTGGCACACTCTGCGAAAGACCGTGCGGAGAATCTGATGATTGTCGACCTGCTGCGTAATGATATCGGCCGTGTTGCCGAGCCGGGCAGCGTGCGCGTCCCCGAATTGTTCGTGGTCGAACCCTTCCCCGCAGTCCATCATTTGGTCAGCACCATCACCGCCATCCTGCCAGAACGCACAGCAGCAACCGAACTGCTGCGCGCTTGCTTCCCGGGTGGCTCCATTACCGGCGCGCCAAAAGTGCGGGCGATGGAAATCATTGAGGAGCTGGAGCCGCAGCGGCGCAATGCCTACTGCGGCAGCATAGGTTATATCAGCGCCTGCGGCACCATGGACACCAATATCACCATCCGCACGTTAATCACCGAAAACGGTCGCATTTACTGTTCTGCAGGCGGCGGCATCGTGGCCGACAGCCAGGAGCAAGCGGAATATCAGGAAACCTTTGATAAGGTCGGCCGTATCTTGCCGCAATTGGGAGAGGTTACCTCGTCGTGAGCCAACCGATTTACCCGACATCGCTTGCCGCTTTTATCAGCCGCTTCCAACTGCAGTTGCCGCAGGCGTCACAGATTTCGCACAATACCCGCCCGGCGGCGGTGCTGATCCCTATTGTCTGCCGCCCCGAACCCACTCTGCTGCTCACCCGCCGCGCCGACTCACTGCGTAAACATGCCGGCCAGGTGGCATTTCCCGGCGGCAAAACCGATGCCGAAGATGGCTCGGCGATTATCACCGCACTGCGTGAAGCACACGAAGAAGTGGCGATCCCGCCCCAGTCGGTGACCGTGCTTGGCCAACTGGCGCCGCTTGACAGTAGCACCGGGTTCCAGGTCACGCCGGTGGTCGGCTTGATCGCGCCCGATGTGCAATTCAGCGCCAACGAAGACGAAGTGGCCGACGTCTTTGAGATCCCGCTGCATGAAGCGTTGACGCTGTCGCGCTATTATCCGCTGGATATCCACCGCGCAGGCCACTCGCACCGCATTTATCTTTCCTGGTATCAGAGTCAGTTTGTCTGGGGGTTGACCGCCGCCATCATTCGCCGGCTGGCGCAGCAGGTGAGTATTTAACGCCAGATACGTGACACAGATCACAAGACAAACGGTTACCTGCGCAACAGGCGCGGGTAAAGCGATCGGCATCACTTCATTCCTCTGCTTTTTCAACTACCTTTCTGGCCATGAGAGTTTTAAAAAAACTGTAAACCCTCTCTTCAACCTTACGAAATACCTGTAAAATACTGCCGTCCGGAATAAACCACTATCAATATAGGGATTAAACCGGCAGCGCCCCGCAACGGAAGCTGGCGCGATTGTCATTAACTGAGTTTGGGCAACGGAAGGTTCCACGGCTGACCGGCTGCCAGAGACAATCAATAAGTGAGCCAACACCAAGGATTATTTTATTTCATGCGAAAAAGGCAACCGAACCCGTACGGGCCTTTTACAATATCGCTGTTCCCTGCGCGGTTTTTAACCGATGCAGCCATAACAATATGCCTCTAAGGAGTTTTAGCGTGATTAGCGTTTTCGACATGTTTAAGATCGGCATCGGCCCGTCCAGCTCTCATACGGTTGGACCGATGAAAGCCGGCAAACAGTTTGTCGACGATCTGGTAAATAAAGGCCTGATGCCTTCTATCACGCGTGTAGCTGTAGATGTTTACGGCTCACTCTCATTGACCGGTAAAGGTCACCATACCGATATCGCTATCATCCTCGGCCTGGCGGGCAATATGCCGGATACCGTTGATATCGATAGCATCCCGAGTTTTATTCGCGATGTAGAACAACGTCAACGCCTGATGCTGGCCAGCGGCCTGCATGAAGTCGATTTCCCGCGCGACGGCGGCATGGTTTTCCGCAGCGACAACCTGCCGCTGCACGAAAACGGCATGCAGATCCATGCCTTCGCTGGTGATAAAGAAGTTTACAGCAAGACCTACTACTCCATCGGCGGCGGTTTTATCGTCGATGAAGAGAACTTCGGCAAAGCCGACGAACATGAGCTGACCGTTCCTTACCCGTTCAATTTTGCTCGTGAAATGCTCGATCACTGCCGCGAGACCGGACTGTCTTTATCTGGCATGGTGATGCAGAACGAACTGGCACTGCACAGCAAGCAGGAAATCGAAACCTACTTCGGCAATATCTGGCAGACCATGCGCGCCTGTATCGATCGCGGTTTGAACACCGAGGGCGTGCTGCCTGGGCCGCTGCGTGTACCGCGTCGCGCTTCCGCGCTGCGCCGTTTGCTGGTTTCCTCCGATAAGCTGTCCAGCGACCCAATGAACGTTATTGACTGGGTCAATATGTTCGCGCTGGCGGTTAACGAAGAAAACGCCGCCGGCGGCCGCGTAGTCACAGCGCCAACCAACGGCGCTTGCGGCATCGTTCCTGCCGTACTGGCCTACTATGACCACTTTATCGAATCCGTCAGCCCGGACATTTACATCCGCTACTTTATGGCTGCGGGCGCCGTCGGCGCACTCTACAAAATGAACGCTTCCATCTCTGGCGCCGAAGTAGGCTGCCAGGGAGAGGTCGGCGTCGCCTGCTCTATGGCGGCGGCAGGCCTGGCTGAATTGCTGGGTGGCAGCCCGGAGCAAGTTTGCATCGCGGCGGAAATCGGCATGGAGCACAATCTGGGTCTGACCTGTGATCCGGTTGCCGGGCAGGTTCAGGTCCCTTGCATTGAACGTAATGCGATTGCGTCCGTGAAAGCGATCAACTCGGCGCGCATGGCGTTGCGTCGCACCAGTGAGCCACGCGTTTCTCTGGATAAGGTGATCGAGACCATGTACGAAACCGGCAAAGACATGAACGCCAAATACCGCGAAACTTCGCGCGGCGGCCTGGCGATAAAAGTGCAGTGCGATTGACCCCACACCCCGCCTTCACGGCGGGGTTTTTCTTTGTATAAGATCTTGATAATCAACTCCCTACTCGTCACAAGTGACGCCGTCACTCAAAACTCCCGTTACAATATCGCGCCGATCCACCGGTTAACCTGCAATTTAGCCCTTTGTTTCTCCAAATTTAAATAATTTACTGGGTTACCATCACTCTTGTATAACGACAGGCTAGAATTAGCCGAGTATCATCCCATGGCAGTTTGGCCGGACGAGGATTCTGGGCTAGCTTACCGAACAAGGATTTACCGATGTTGATGACCCAACTTGCCGTGACTAAATACCGCTATTACCGTTGGCTTCTGGCCGGGGCGGTTGGGTTGGCTATTCTGCTGCTCTCGCTGTACACCCGCTACTATCAGGAACTCGGCACCATCGAGCAAAGCCAGCGGGTGCTGGCCACCCGTACCGTCACCAAGATCAATAACCTGCTGGCGCCTGCGGAGCTCCAGGCCGGACGCTCCATGCCATTGCTGGACCAACCCTGCCAGACCTCAATGCCGACGCTGCGCTTTCGCGCTGCGCAAAATCAGGCGCTGCGGGCCGTACTGTTGGTCAAAGACGGGATTATTTACTGTTCCAGCCTGTTCGGCGTGCGTAACTATGTTTTCAGCGCCATTTTGCCTACCCTGGCAGACGGTAGCGCGAAGTTAGCCCTGCGCCCTTCTCTTTCGGTCGCCAAAGGGGTGCCAACGCTGATCATGTGGACGCCGGTAACAGCCGATAACAATCTCAACGGCGTGCTGCATGTATTCAATATTGAGCTGTTGGCCAATTTCCTGCTGGAACCGCAAGAACCCTACGCACAACGGGTGGTGCTGAACGTCGGTGACAACAGCCTGGAATACGGACGACGGGAGATCCTGCGCAGCGATACCCTGACTACCGGCCTTCTCTATACCGCAAAATCAGCGCAATACCCTTTCTCCATCTCGCTGTTTGGCCCGCAGGCAAGCCGGCTCGCCCTGGCTGCGCTGCCGCGCCATATTCCGCTGGCATTGCTGATCAGCCTGCTGGCGGCCTATGTCGTGTACCTGCTCACCGCCAACCGCATGAGCCTGTCCTACCATATTGGCCACGCCATTACCCATCGCGAATTCCGCGTTTACTGCCAGCCGATCATCAACGCCGAAACGGGCCGCTGCATCGGGGTGGAAACCCTGCTGCGCTGGAAAAACAAACGCCAGGGCTGGATCTCGCCGGACGTATTTATTCCCCTCGCGGAACAACATGGGCTGATCATCGCCCTGACCCGCTACCTGATGGGCACCGTGGTGGAAAACCTGCAGTTGTTCCCGCCACGTCCGTCGTTTTACATCAGCATTAACGTCGCCGCAGAGCATTTCAACGCGGTCACCCTCATCGACGACATTCGACGCATCTGGCTACCGGCCCAACCGATGCCCTCGTTGATGCTGGAGCTTACCGAACGCACCGCACTGTCTGAAATTCAGTATGAGCAAATCAAGACGCTGAAAGAAATGGGGATCATGCTGGCAATCGATGATTTCGGCACCGGGCACAGTTCGCTCAGTTACCTGAAAAAACTCAGCCCTGACGTGTTGAAAATCGATCGCGGTTTTACCGCCGCCATCGGTACCGATGCGATCAATGCCACCGTCACCGATACCATCATTACTCTGGCGCACAAGTTGAAGCTAAAGCTGGTGGCGGAAGGCGTGGAAACCGAGGAACAGGCAGATTACCTGCGTTCACACGACGTGAACGCGCTGCAAGGCTTCTATTTCGCCAAGCCGATGCCAATCAACGTATTTCCGCTGTGGTTACAGCAGTATGAATCGAAGTTGCGAGCGATGAGTGCGCGTGAGGAGCGACAGAAAGAAAGGGAAAACAAGCCGGAGGCGTGATGCCCCCGGCTCGTCATGTTACTGCTGTTCCTCGTCGTGAGGCGTCACTTTAGTGATACGCACCAGTTCGATGCGGTACTCCGACACTTCAATAACTTCGAAACGCAGCTGGTTTAGCTCCACCACATCCCCCGCAGCCGGCATCTGGCCGTAATGAGAGAGCAGGAAACCCGCCAGTGTGGCGTAATCCGCCGTCGGGCTGACCAAATCTTCGCAGCTCAGCGCCTGCTCCAGCGAGTGCAAGTCGGTGCCGCCCTTCGCCAGCCAGCTTGCGCCTTCCACCACGATATCCGGCGTCTCATCTTCGTCGGGGAATTCGCCGGCGATGGCCTCCAGCACGTCCAGCGGCGTTACCAGCCCCTGTACCACGCCAAATTCATTGGTCACCACCACCAGACGCCCCTTGGCACGACGCAATACCGCCAGCAGGTTAATCACGTCCATGGTTTCCGGCACCACTATCGGCGGCGTGCGTGCGGCAAACTCGGCGATATCGTCACCCTGTTCTACCGCCACCAGCAGATCCTTGGCACGCACCACGCCGATAATCTCATCCAGCGAGTCACGGCAAACCGGGAACAGGCTGTGCGGCGTATCCAGCAATTGCTCGCGCACCTCTTCACGTGAGCGATCGCAATCCACCCACGAGATTTCGGTGCGCGGTGTCATTACGCTGCGCAATGAACGCGAAGCCAGCGTTAGCACGCCGCTGATCATATAGCGCTCTTCAGCGGCAAAAGTTTCGTTCACCGGCTGCGGTACGGCTTCGTCCGTTTGCTGTGCGCGCTGTTGACCCATCAGACGCATAATCGCTTCTGCGGTACGCTCGCGCATCGGGCGGTGCGCCTGGTGTTTGATAAAGTTACGGCGGGCAATCTGGTTAAACAGCTCGATCAGGATCGAGAAGCCAATAGCTGCGTACAGGTAACCTTTAGGAATATGCATGCCAAAACCTTCGGCAATCAGGCTCAGGCCGATCATCAGCAAGAAACTCAGGCACAGCACCACTATGGTCGGATGGGCATTCACGAAGTTGGTCAGCGGTTTTGACGCCACCAGCATCACCACCATGGCGATCACCACCGCCGTCATCATTACCGGCAGGTCGTTCACCATCCCCACGGCGGTAATCACCGCATCAAGCGAGAACACGGCGTCAAGGATCACAATCTGCACCACCACCGCCCAGAACTTGGCGTAGCCACGGTTGGCGCCATCCTGGTGCGTCTGCCCTTCCAGCCGTTCATGCAGTTCCATAGTGGCTTTGAACAACAGGAAGACACCGCCGAACAGCAAGATCAGATCACGGCCGGAGAAACTGAAATCCGCCACGCTAAACAGCGGCGTAGTCAGCGTAACCATCCAGGAAATGACCGACAACAGGCCCAGACGCATAAACAGCGCCAGCGACAGACCGAGTATGCGCGCTTTATCGCGCTGCTTCGGCGGCAGCTTATCGGCCAGAATGGCGATAAACACCAGGTTGTCGATACCCAGCACAATTTCCAATACCACCAGTGTAAGTAACCCAGCCCAAATCGAGGGGTCCATTAAAAATTCCATATCAGACTCCGGAAAAAAGACAGGATTGCCGAGCGTGGCTCAGGCGTGACGATGCTGACGCAGAGGGCGCGCAAAGAACAACAGCAAGATAACGGGATTGCAGTACCGGGGGATGGCCGAACGGCCGTGTGACTTGTGTTACGCCAGCAGGTGGCGGGTGGAACCTTGAAAAACAGTAACTTCGGTGACAGTCCATAGGGTGGGCTGAGGCCCTTCACTCCTAAATATGAAAGAGCAAATACTCTAGCAGGAATTTTTTTTACGGCAAAGAAGCTTTTTTACCTTCAGCATCGTCTTGTAACAGGTCTGTTGTTTAATTCTGCAAACGCCGTATTAAGAGTTATCTGAGCGCTCAATAACAGAGCAATGTCACAAAATTTATTTTTTCACTCACTAAAATAAATGACGCCAATGTGAATTAACGCGCACAGGCTTTTGAAACTGCGCGAGAAATGTTAAGCCCGCGTTTCTGATTTTCTACCATAATGTATCTGAACCGCGGAAGTGACTGCCAGAAAGGAAATCAAGAACGACACAATCCGTGCATGAAGTTCAATGAGGAGGTAGCGAGTGGCAATAGCTATTATCATCGGCACACACGGGACCGCAGCGGAACAATTGCTGAAGACGGCGGAAATGCTATTGGGCGAGCAAGATAACGTCGCTTTTATAGACTTCGTCCCCGGTGAAAACGCCGAAACGTTAATCGAGAAATATAATCTGAAAATCAGCGAGCTAGACACCAGCGGTGGTGTCTTGTTTCTGGTGGACACCTGGGGCGGCAGCCCATTCAACGCGGCCAGCCGCATTGCCGTCGATAAAGAAAACTATGAGGTCGTCACCGGGGTTAACATTCCCATGCTGGTGGAAACGTTCATGGCGCGGGACGATAACCCAGGCTTCGACGAATTGGTCGCACTGGCGTTGGAAACCGGCCGTGAAGGCGTAAAAGCGCTGAAAAAACCGCAAGAAGAGAGTGTTAAGCCCGCGGCACCACAGAGTTCCCCCGCCGCCAAACCCGCCGCACCGCAGGCACCGCTTGGCCCCAATGACCGTATGAAGATCGGCCTGGCACGCATCGATGACCGTCTGATTCACGGCCAGGTTGCCACCCGTTGGACCAAGGAAACCAACGTCAGCCGCATCATTGTCATCAGCGACGAAGTCGCCGCCGATCACGTTCGCAAAACCTTACTGACCCAAGTGGCCCCGCCGGGCGTTACCGCGCACGTGGTCGACGTGGCGAAAGCCATCCGCGTATGGAACAACCCGAAATACGCCGGTGACCGCGTCATGCTGCTGTTCACGAATCCGACCGATGTTTGGCGTCTGGTCGAAGCCGGCGTAGATATCACATCGGTGAATATCGGCGGCATGGCGTTTCGCCAGGGGAAAACCCAGGTCAACAACGCCGTGTCGGTCGACGAAAAAGATATCGAAGCGTTTAAGAAATTAAACGATCGCGGTATCGAACTGGAAGTTCGCAAAGTCTCGTCCGACAGCCGGTTAAAAATGATGGACCTGATTAACAAACTCAATTAATGGCGCAAGCCAATAATTATTTTACTCAGAGCTCTTTGGTCATAGGAGAAGTGCAATGGAGATCACCACTCTTCAGATTGTGCTGATATTTATCGTTGCCTGTATCGCCGGGATGGGATCCGTTCTCGACGAGTTCCAGTTCCACCGTCCGCTGGTCGCCTGTACCCTGATTGGCTTTATCCTCGGTGATATGAAAACCGGCATCATCATCGGCGGTACGCTGGAGATGATCGCCCTGGGCTGGATGAATATCGGTGCCGCGGTCGCGCCAGATGCGGCGTTGGCTTCCATCATTTCCACCATTCTGGTTATTGCCGGCGGCCAGAGCGTCGGTGCCGGTATCGCGCTGGCCATACCGCTGGCGGCGGCCGGGCAAGTGCTGACCATCATCGTGCGTACGCTGACCGTGGCCTTCCAACACGCGGCAGACAGCGCAGCGGAACGCGGCAGTTTGCGCGCCATCACCTGGATCCACATCTCCGCCCTGCTGTTGCAGGCGATGCGTATCGCCATCCCGGCGGTTATCGTGGCCATCTCGGTGGGCACCGCAGGCGTTCACGCTCTGCTTAACTCGATCCCGGAAGTCGTCACCAGCGGCCTGAACATCGCCGGCGGGATGATTGTGGTGGTCGGTTACGCCATGGTGATCAACATGATGCGCGCCGGTTACCTGATGCCCTTCTTCTACCTCGGCTTCGTTACCGCCGCCTTCACCAACTTTAACCTGGTGGCGCTCGGCGTCATCGGCGTGGTGATGGCCGTGCTTTATATCCAGCTCAGTCCGAAATACAACAAGTCCCAGGTTGTACAGGCTGGTCCGGCTAATGCCAACGATCTCGATAACGAACTCGATTAGGAATAGGTGAGAGACATGGTTGATACAACAGCTCAAAAGAAACTCACGCCGGCCGATATTCGCGGTGTGTTCCTGCGCTCGAACCTGTTCCAGGGCTCATGGAACTTCGAACGCATGCAGGCGCTGGGTTTTTGCTTCTCTATGGTGCCGGTGATCCGCCGCCTGTACCCGGAAAATAACGACGACCGCAAACGGGCAATCAAACGTCACCTGGAATTCTTCAACACCCACCCTTACGTAGCGGCGCCAGTGCTTGGCGTTACCATGGCGATGGAAGAACAACGTGCCAACGGCGCGCCGATCGACGATGCAGCCATCAACGGCATCAAGGTCGGTTTGATGGGGCCTCTGGCCGGCGTGGGCGACCCGATCTTCTGGGGCACCGTACGGCCGGTATTCGCAGCGCTCGGCGCCGGTATTGCCATGAGCGGCAGCCTGCTTGGCCCTATTTTGTTCTTTGTCTTGTTCAATCTGGTGCGCCTGCTGACCCGCTATTACGGCGTGGCGTACGGTTACCGCAAAGGGGTGGATATCGTTAATGACATGGGCGGCGGCTTCCTGCAAAAACTGACGGAAGGAGCGTCCATTCTTGGCCTGTTTGTGATGGGGGCATTGGTTAACAAGTGGACGCACGTGAATATCCCGCTGGTGGTGTCGAAGATCACCGATCAGACCGGGCATACCACTGTGACCACGGTGCAAACCATTCTCGATCAGTTGATGCCGGGTCTGGTGCCGCTGCTGCTGACCTTCGGCTGTATGTGGCTGTTGCGCAGAAAAGTGAATGCGCTGTGGATTATCATCGGCTTCTTCGCCATCGGCATCTTCGGTTACTGGATTGGTCTGCTGGGCCTGTAAAGCTAATCGCAACCGGGGGGAAACCCCCGGTTTTTTTTATTTGTGGAGTTGAAAGATGTCACTGACCGATGGCGTATTACTGATTTTTACCGCGCTGATGCTGCTGTATGCGATTTACGACGAATTCGGCATGAACCTGCTGAAGGGCAAAACGCGGCTTAAAGTGCAATTAAAGCGCCGCAACCGGATCGACTGCCTGATTTTTGTCGGCCTGATTGTCATTTTGATTTACCGAAACGTCACCACCAACGGCGCAATATTGACCACTTATCTGCTTATTTCTTTAGCGCTGATCGCCATCTATATTTCTTATATTCGCTGGCCCAAGATACTGTTTAAAACCCAGGGTTTCTTTTATGCCAACACCTTCATTGAATATAACCGCATTAAAGCCATGAATTTATCTGAAGATGGCATCCTGGTCATCGACCTGGAACAGCGCCGGTTACTCATTCAGGTTACACAATTAGACGACCTGGAGAGGATTTATCATTTTTTCGTTGAAAATCAATGAATAAATAATACTTAAAGTTTCACCCCTGCCGATAACACGCGCTGTATATGGATAATTAATCAACAACCCCAGCGCTTATCCGTTTATTATTTACGCAACATTGTTGCATCCGCCTACATTATATTCCCTCTTGCAATTCTTTAATGAAAACAATTCTCAATTCCAAAAAGAATATTCTCAAGTAATTAAGGTTGTCGTCGTCAGAAATATTATGGTATGGTTGCGCCGTCATTGGGGAGTAGCCGGTTTCTGGGCAATAAAACGCCAGAAACGCCCGTATCAACATACTCGTTTCGGACTCTGAAACGTGGTGCGGGCAGCCAGGTAAGGTTGGCGAGACCATAGACACGTAACTCCGTCGTATGGTTGGGGGTGGGTTACGTGTATATGGAGCCGCCCGGCCGAGGCTATTTAACATGAATCTTTCCGCTACACTCATTCTCGCTTTTGGCATGTCTATGGATGCGTTCGCCGCGTCGATCGGCAAAGGTGCCAGCCTGCATCAACCCCGTTTTCGTGAAGCCCTGCGCACCGGACTCATCTTCGGCGTGGTCGAAGCCATTACGCCGATCATCGGTTGGGCAATTGGCCTGTTCGCCAGCCAATACATCATGGAGTGGGATCACTGGGTAGCCTTCTCGCTGCTGTTTATTCTCGGTACGCGCATGATTGTCGAAGGCATCAGAAACCGGCCGGACGAAGTGGAAAAAGTGAAACGCCACGGCTTCTGGCTATTGGTGGCCACCGCTATCGCCACCAGCCTTGATGCCATGGCGATCGGCGTTGGTCTGGCCTTCCTGCAGGTCAATATTGTGCATACCGCCATGGCCATCGGCATGGCCACCATGATTATGGCAACGCTGGGTATGATGATTGGCCGCTTTATCGGGCCGCTGTTGGGCAAACGCGCAGAGATCATCGGCGGCGTGGTGTTGATCGGTATCGGCATCAATATTCTGCTGGAGCATTTGGGCTACCTCGCCTGATTGTCGCTGAACGCAAAAAACCTGCCAATGGCAGGTTTTTTCGTTTCTGGCAACGCATCGCCTTAGCTACCGCCCGGTCGCTTGCCGGCCTCCTGCACGCGAGGCAAACCTGATCGCCAATCCCCATAGAACAGCCGTGAGCAACGACAGGCCTATCGCGCCGCACACGGCGAACTGGATCCCCTTTTCCAGCGGATGAAACGCCGTCATTAGCGCACCGAAAATCGCCACGCCAAACGCGGAGCCGCTTTGCCTGCCGGCATTGAGCACGCCGGCGGCAACGCCCGCCCGTTCACTCGCGACCTCATTCAACAACGCCGCCGTGGCCGCAGGCGTAATGATCCCGGCCGCCAGGCCAAGCAAGGGGAAACACAACGCAATACGCCAGTAAGGCGGGCTTTCGGCCAGCGCCAGCAAGCCACCGAAACCCAACGCATAAAGCAGCAAACTGCAATAAACTACCCGCCCCGCACCCAACGCCTGAACCAGATGGCCGCAAAGAAAGCTGCCCAGCGTGACCATAATGGTCAGGGGAAGAAATGCCAGGCCGGACTGCAGCGGCGACCAACCCCGTACCTCTTGAAAATAAAGATTCAGCAGAAAGAACGCCCCGTAAAACACCAGAGCAGAAACCAGCGAAACCCATGCCGAGGCGGAAAAAACCACGCTGCGGAAAAGCGCCGGCGGCAGCATCGGCTGCCGGCTTCGTCGCTCTATCGCAACAAACATCAGCCAGCTCAAGGCAGCCACGGCGATACCGCCCAACACCCAACCAGAGTGCCAGCCAAGCCGCGCGCCCTCAATCAACAAGGCCACCGAAGTGGCTAGCGCCACAATCACCGTCCCCTGCCCGGCGTAGTCCATCTGGCGCAAGGATAGTGGCGGGCGAACGGCCGCAATGCGCAGAGTCAGCCCGATTCCCAACGCAATCACCGGGATATTGATCCAAAACAGGCTACGCCAGCCCAGCAATTGGATCAGCACGCCGCCGGCCAGCGGCCCCGCAGCCATCGCTACGCCGCCGCATCCGGCCCATACGCCAATGGCTCCCGCCCGCTGTTTCGCCTCGGGGAAGGCCGCGTTAATCAGCGTTAAGGAACTGGGCACCAGCAAAGCGGCCCCAACGCCTTGCAATATTCTGGCGGCGACCAGTACGGGTAATGCCCCCGCCAGCCCGCAAAGGGCAGAAGCGCAGGCAAAGATCGCCAGCCCGGCAAGGTAGACTTGCCGCCCCCCTAACCTGTCGCCCAGCGTCCCGCCACTGAGCAACAAACTGGCGAACGCCAACGTATAAGCGTTCACTACCCACTGCAGACCGCTAAGCCCGGTACCCAGATCGGCGGCGATCGGCGGCAAGGCGACGTTAACGATCGACGTATCCAGGATGACGATGACATAGCTGAGGCTGGTTGCCATCAGTACTCGTTTTTGTTGTTTATTCAAGCTTGCCACTCGTTGCGTACCCAGGTTGATGAAACAGGCATTGACTATAAGCCGCTCTTAGCCTGGAATACTTCGAAGCATATCGAAGTGTACCTTGAACGATGAAAACATCGCCTGCTATCGATAAAGGAGAAACTCGTGGGCCAACATAATATTGCATCCGTTGCGCATCTGATCGCCGAACCGGTGCGGGCGGTGATGTTGATCACGCTGGCCGACGGCAATGCGCTATCAGCCAGTGCGCTTGCAGAGGCGGCAGGCGTCACCCCGCAAACCGCCAGCTCGCATCTGGCAAAGATGTTGGACGGCGGCTTGCTTAGCGTCGAACAGATTGGGCGCTATCGCTACTATCGTCTCTCGGGGCCGCACGTCTCGCATCTGCTGGAAAGTCTGGCGTCGATCGGGCCGGTAACGCCGGCATGGCGCAATACGCCCAACCGTTCTGCGCGTGAGATGCGCTTCGCGCGCTGTTGTTATGATCATCTGGCCGGGAAAGTCGGCGTCGCCGTAACGCGCAGCCTGCTGAAACAAGGGCTAATCGTCGAAAATGGCGCATGCGAATATGTGCTGACGCCGACCGGCGCCAATTGGTTACAGGCGTTGGGCGCCGAGGCGGCCGCAATAGAGCCAGAGGGGGTTGGCAAAGGCCGCCAATGTTTGGACTGGACCGAGCGGCAATATCACCTCGCCGGGCCGCTGGCGGCTTATCTGCTGGACGCGTTTTGCCATTGGGGCTGGCTGCAGCGCTTGCCGGCAACCCGGGCGCTCAAAGTTACCCCAAGGGGCTGGACGGCATTGAAAACGCACCTCGCCGTTGAGCGCGCAGATCTGGAGGACGATGCGGTCAATGGCGAAGCGGCATATCCGGTGGTTTAATCGGCTTGGCGACGGTACAGGCCTATAACGAAATCCGTTTCACAGGCGAATGCTTCGCCGGCACTCAGGCGCTGTTGCACCTCTGGAGAAGCCCGCCAGGCGAAAGGCGTCATCTGCAGCAGGTTGGCCGCCTGCTCGCCCGGCAACGTCATCGGGTACGCCAGTGCCTCGAGCCGCTCGCAGTCAAAGCCCGTCAGTTGCTCATCGGATTCCGCGTGCAGTTGCACCTGCTGATAAACCTGTTCTTTCAATTGATACAGATGGCGCGGGCCAGGCGATACCGTCACTACGACGCCGCCGGGTTTGACCACCCTCGCCAGCTCTTCGGCTTTGCACGGCGCGTAAATGCGCAGGATCGCGTCCAAAGAACGGTCGGCAAAGGGTAAACGGTGGCTGGACGCCACGCAGAATGACACCGCAGGGTAACGCTTGGCCGCATAGCGGATCGCCACTTTGGCAACATCCAGCCCATAAACGGTGATGTCGCGCGGCGCCAATCGTGCCGCCACTTCAGCGGTGTAATAACCTTCGCCACAGCCAATATCCAGCAGCGCCTGCGCCTCGCCATCCAACGCCTGTTCCAGCAGTTCCGCCACCCGTTGCTGCAACGGTCGATAAAATCCGGCATCGAGAAAAGCGCGCCGCGCCTGCATCATTTCCGTGCTGTCTCCCGGCTGCTTCGAGCGTTTATGCTGCACAGGCAGCAGATTGACATAGCCTTCTTTGGCGCAGTCAAACTGATGATTGGCATCGCAACGCCATTGCAAGTGAGAAAGAAGAAGCGGCTGGTGACACAGAGGGCACTGATAAGACATGGTTGGATTCCAGAGAGATACGGCGCAGGTAGTCTAAAGAAGGCTTCTGCACGATGCAAGGCAGGCCTAGCCAACGGGTAAAAAAGCTGGCTACACTGACGATATGTTTTCTGACGCAGGCAAAGACGTTATATGACCGACTACTCCCCGCTTCTCAGCACCGTTCCGGCCATTCAGCACGGTTTCGGCCACAAAAGTGCCCTGCTGCCCGGCCATCTGCAACCCTATCGCGCCACGCTGCCGGAAAAAAAACAGGTGCACGGTACTCGCATCGTCGACATTCATCATGCGGCCCAAATTTGCGGTGAAGCCGACGGTTTCTACACCACCCAACCCGGCATTCTGCTCAGCGTATTGACGGCAGACTGCCTGCCGGTCATTTTCAGCCGCAATGACGGCTCGGCCATTGCGGCCGTGCATGCCGGTTGGCGCGGCTTGCTGGATGGCATTCTTGAGCAATTGGCGGCGCGAATCAGCCGCGATGACTCAACGGCAAACTGGGTGGCCGCCATCGGCCCGGCTGCCGGCCCGTGCTGTTATGAGGTGAACGAAGAGCTGGTTACGCGCTTTAAACAGCAGTTGCCGCTGCCTGCCGCCTTGATCAGTCCAAGCTATCGCCACCTGGATCTGGCCGCCATCGCCGAATACAAACTCAGCCAACTGGGGTTTGCCGCCGTTGATCGCGCCGGGAGTTGCACCATCTGCACGCCGAATACCGACTCGCGGCACCCGCAGCGCTTTAAATACACCAGCTACCGCCGCAACAGCCACCGGCGTGAGCAGGATCCTGGGCACCCAGGCATTACCGGCCGCAATCAGTACGCGGGGATTATCATCGCCGGCTGAGCGCAGACACGAAAAAGCCCGCACGAAGGCGGGCTTTTTGTACAGCTGACGCTGATTAGATAGCAGTAACGTTCACTGCAGATGGGCCTTTCTGGCCATCTTGGATTTCGAACTCAACGTTCTGGCCTTCAGCCAGGGTTTTGAAGCCGTTACCCTGGATTGCAGAGAAGTGTACGAACACGTCTTTGCTGCCGTCAGCTGGGGTGATGAAACCGAAACCTTTAGACTCGTTGAACCACTTAACTTGACCTTTGATCTTTGCCATCTTGAGTATTTCCTTTGGATTGTTTAAACCGCCCGTAGGCGTTACATAGACAAACTAGAGTCGTTACTGCTTGAGGCACTAAGATAAGGATCGGCAGAGAAGCGGTATTCAACGCTAACGTCTTTACTCAGAACTTCTTTACTGAAAATGCCACACATATACAGAACTGTACCTCGTTTTACCCAGATGCGTTATCACATACTCTGTATTCGATGGCAAGCCATTTTTAATCACTGATGGACCTGTCGCACATATTTGAAACGGTCGATAGCAACATAAGCTTAAATAGGCTAAAAGATGTTGAAGCCTTAGCTATTTTCTGCTTAACGCTCACACCGCGCTACACTCCGCAGCCTGACTGAATTTTAACAATTCTTTCATCCGATCGCTCCTCTGCGTTGCGACATATAACCGCCATCGGGCGCTTAGAACGTTAAAAAATTTGAATCTTTATGGAATTTCTTATACAACATTTGAATATCGATGAACGGGTGCCTTTGACCTCAAACTCATCAGACCACTCAGTCGCCATCTGGACGGCCCAACGCCGGTGCCGCCGCCTGTCTGATAACCTTCCCGTCTCCGGAGAAAATAATACCGATGCTAATTATTAATATTAGTTATCGCGAATACCCGCTGCACAATCGGATCCCCGGCAAAAAACAAATGACGCTGCCGCTTTAAGGTGCATAAGCATGCAACGGGGAAAATTACGCACCATCGTTGTGCATAACCGGATAAATATCCTGCTGACGACAGGATTAAATAACGGCAATAACCCTAACATCCGTGAGAATGTATAACCGAATTAAATCTTAAAAAGACAGGGGGTATTTACTCTGCCGACAAAACCCACTCTCGGGTCTAATTATTTTGTCTTTTTGCGCACCTCACTATTCGCACTCACTCATCAGACCCGGCACCTGATAACGCCCTCCGCCGTTCCCCCGTACAACGGCAGCCCGCAACCGGGCGGCCTTGCAGGCGGTTCAATCCGAAAAACCGTCCTTCACGGGACGAAGGTTAACCATTAAGAGTTAGAATCAAGCGCAATGCGCTCGCCAATTTTGATTGGCAAGAACTGATGCCGCTCTATTCCGGCGGAACTCAACGCCAGATTTAATTGCTGTGGCGGTTCATCCAGCGACTCATCGGCCAATTCAAAAACACCCCAATGAATCGGAATAACCCGCGGCGAATTTAATTGCTGATACAGCGTCACCGACTGCTGCGGATCCATATGTTGTTCCTGCATGAACCAACGCGGTGCATAAGCGCCTATCGGCAACGCCGCCACGTCAAATGGCCCCAGGCGCACGCCGATATCCGCCAGCCGCTCCGAATAACCGCTGTCGCCAGAAAAATAGAAACGCAGCGACGGATGATGAATAACCCAGCCGCACCACAAAGAGCGGTTGCGATCCCACAGGGTACGCATGCTCCAGTGACGCGCCGGCGTACAGTGGAACCTTAACTCGCCCAATGACAGGCTGTCCCACCAGTCCAATTCCTCCACACGCTTGAGGCGATAACGCCGGAACCAGCTTTTTAACCCCAGAGGCACGATAAAGGTCGCGTTGGGAAAACGTCGCGCCAATTGGCGCACGGTCCGCCGATCAAGGTGGTCATAATGGTTGTGAGAAATCAACACCACATCCACCGCCGGTAATTGTTGCACCGTCAATGGCGGCGGCGTTTTACGTTTAGGGCCGTAGAAACTCAGCGGAGATGCGCGTTGCGAAAGCACCGGGTCGATCAGGATATAGCGGCCATCCAGACGCAGCAGCATCGAAGCGTGCCCCAGCCACCAGATGCCGTCATCGCTGCCGCTGAGGTCGGCAGGCTGCCACCAGCGCTGGGTAAACTGCTGATACCCCAACTGCGGCGGTTTGGGCAACCCTTGCTGCTTGCGCTCATTTTGCCAGCGTCTCAGATCCCCTTCCTGACGCTGAGTCGGTTCCGGATTGCGAAACCCCTCGGGGGTGTGGTGAGCTTTCGCGGCATCATAGTAACGATTGATTCTCTTCAAATTGCTCTCCCGACCACTGCGGACACCCTGCACGGGCAGATTAGATAACATAACAAGATAGTCGATTGGCGTGCTTTGTGAACCGTGCTCACCTCGGGGGGGACCTTTTCGGATATTGTGTTGTCACAGTCCCTATGAGCATGCCAGGGCCATAAAGAGCCTGTTAAGCATCTCTTAAGATCTTTATGATTTACTTATAGGACATTCAGAAAAGGAGAAGTTATGAGCCGTTCTACATCACGCAAATCACGTGTTCGTCTGGGCCGTATCCGTAGCGCGATGCGGCAACAGAGGCAATATTGGAAAATGTACGCAGCGATGAAGCTCCGCCGGGTGAGAGTGCCGGCACCGCTGGTGCTGTTGTTTGGCGCGCTGGTGAGTTTTTTCATGTTGGGCGTGCTGATGCTTAGCGTGGTCGCTATCGATATCGTTACCACCCTGTTCCTGCTGTGCAGGAAGCTGTTGGGGCTGGGCCGCGGCAATCAGGGCACTGCCTTTATGCCACGTAGCTAGAGCCTGAATCGGAGGCGCACAAGGCGCCTCCGTTATAGATTAACGCCGCACTTTGGCGCCTTTACGGCGCGTCAGCATAAAACCAACCCACAGCAGCAGGATCCATACCGGCATCAGCAGTACGGAGATGCGGATCCCCTCGCTGAAATACATGATCACCAGAATCAGACTGAGAAACGCCAGGCACAGGTAGTTGCCAAACGGATACCACAACGCCTTGAAGCTCGGGATCACCCCCTGACGGTTTTTCGCCGCACGGAACTTCAGGTGCGCCAGGCAAATCATCACCCAGTTAATCACCAGCGTAGACACCACCAGCGCCATCAACAGCTCAAACGCCTTGCCGGGCATCACGTAGTTGATCAGCACGCCGACAGAAGTCACCAACGCCGACAGCGCAATGGACAGCACAGGTACGCCGCGCTTATTCACCCGGGTCAACACCTTCGGCGCATTCCCCTGCGTCGCCAAGCCAAACAGCATGCGGCTGTTGGCATAGACCCCGCTGTTATACACCGACAGCGCCGCCGTCAGCACCACCACGTTAAGGAGGGTCGCCACCAGGTTGCTGTTCAGCGCGTGGAAAATCATCACAAACGGACTGCCGCCTTCCACCACCTTGTCCCATGGGTAGAGAGAAAGCAGTACGGTCAGTGAGCCGATATAAAAAATCAGGATACGGTACACCACCTGGTTGGTGGCTTTCGGAATGCTGCGGCGCGGATCGGCGGCTTCCGCAGCCGTGATGCCGACCATCTCCAGCCCACCGAATGAAAACATGATCACCGCCATCGCCATGACCAGCCCTTCTATGCCGTGCGGCATAAAGCCCCCCTGCTCCCACAGGTTGCCGAAGCTGGCTTGCGGGCCGCCATTTCCGCTGACCAACAGCCAGGCGCCGAAGACAATCATGCCGACAATCGCCACCACCTTGATGATGGCGAACCAGAACTCCGTTTCACCATACAGGCGCACGTTGACCAGGTTGATCAGATTAATCAGCACAAAAAATACCGCAGCGGAAACCCAGGTCGGGATGTCCGGCCACCAATACTGAATATAAATCCCTACGGCGGTTAACTCGGCCATGCCGACCAGAATGAACATGGCCCAATAGTTCCAGCCGGAAAGGAAACCGGCGAAATCGCCCCAGTATTTATAGGCAAAGTGGCTGAATGAGCCGGCGACCGGCTCTTCAACCACCATTTCACCCAGTTGGCGCATAATCAGAAAAGCGATAACGCCACCGATTGCGTAGCCCAGCAGCACGGAAGGACCGGCCATTTTAATGGTCTGTGCAATGCCGAGAAACAAACCGGTGCCAATGGCGCCCCCAAGGGCGATGAGTTGTATATGTCTGTTTTTTAAACCGCGTTTTAGCGGAGTATCCTGTTGCTGACCGCCCATCTTATCCTCATATGGCGTTGAATCCCGTCGTTTTCGCACAAGATTTCGCCAATCAATAAATGTATCTGCGGGCGGCTTTTTAACACTTAACCCCGGGAGCATCAAGGAGAAGCACCCCGGCAACAGGGACCAGGATGCTATTTTATGCAAAGAATGGCGCAGGAATGGCTGGGATTCAGCCTGGCAGGCCGCACAGTTTGGTCAGATTGCGTGCGCCAATCATCAGCGTCGCGACATAGGACTGGCGACGCGTAACCACTTCCACTGCCACGCGATCGTTTTGATATTTTATCAGGTAGGTTGAGGGCCAGCCCTGTCGGCGCTGCCCAAAGCTTTCGGCATGACGATCGATTGCCGCATGGGCAATCACCAGATGAGACAAGTTTTTATCACCTTTAATAATGCGCTTCATAAACAGGCTCCGCCAGAGACAGTTCTGTTGTCATAAAAAGGGAAAAATCATCAGTATTTCTGGTGGTTCAACGGGCCATCTCGGTAGTTTGCTGGCTCAGCAGGAAACAGATCATCGCGGCGCGCAATGGGCTGTTGCTGTCTGCCTGCCACTCACCGCGCTGGGTGATCATACGGGCCTGCCACAGCGGGTTATCGCTTTGGCCGTCAGCATTCAAACTGATTTTATTGGCGCAGATAATCGGCCAGGCATCGGAGGGGTTCTTGCAATAATCTTTACCTTTCACGCCGCCGTAAGGATACCATTTTTCCGGGTTTTCTCCGGTGATCAACGCAATGCTGCGGTTCACCTCGGCGTCGCTTTCTTCATACCATTTAATCATCGGCTTCATCCATCTTTCGTAAGGTTGGCGCTACATTACGATGCCAATACGACAGATTTATGACAAAGCGACGGCTTTCATATTATCCATACTAATGTTTTTTGCTCTTTATATTCTCCATTCGGATGATTACACTTTTTACCTGTTTCATTGCCCGGAAATTATCGCCATGTTGAGCGGCCTTAACCACCTGACGCTCGCGGTACGTGACGTCAACCGCAGTTTCGATTTCTACACCCGTCTGTTGGGATTCATCCCGCATGCGCGCTGGCAAAATGGCGCCTACCTGTCCCTTGGCGAACTGTGGTTGTGTCTGTCATGGGACAGTTCGCGTGCGACGGACACGCCGGGAGACTATACCCATTATGCGTTCAGCGTGACGGAGGAAAATTTTGCACCCGCCGCATTACGGCTACGCCAGGCAGGAGTAAAAGAGTGGAAAAGCAACCGCAGCGAGGGGGAATCACTGTATTTTCTCGATCCCGACGGGCATCAGTTAGAAATTCACAGCGGCGATCTGGCCAGTCGTCTGGCAGCATGCCGTGCTCAACCTTATCAGGGGATGGAGTTTTTCTGAGGAAGGCGGGTGGCACAAAGTGCGTGAAGCGCCACCCGACAGGCAGCTGATTAACGTTCGGGGATGAATCCCTTGAAATCCAGCGCCGGGCTGAGATCGTCATCGTCCGCCACGCTGTCGCCGCGGGCGCTTTGCGCCAGGCTCTTCAGTAACGCCGTTTGTTGGCGCTGCTGCTCGGCTATTTCCTGCAACAGGCGAATCTGTTCATTGGCACGCACGCTGGCGCGGTTCACCAGGAACCAGCCCCATAATCCCACCAGCAGCGCCAGCGCTGCGATGGCCAGCGAAACCAGGCTATTTGGACCAAAACCTAAATCGTACATGGACAACCCTATCTACTGCTAAAATCAGGCGGACATCTTAGCACTCCGGGGATGGGCACGAACATCTCCGCGGAAAATTGTTGCGCACCACCGCGCACCTCACCAGGGAACAAAGCGAGTGATTGAACAAATTCCCAACGCAAACCTCTCCCCCTCATCGCAATAACTGTCCAGTGCCAGCAGATAAAAAAACAGACAGGCAGCCAGAGCCGCAATTATCACGAGGATTTTTTTTCGCAACAAATTTTAGCAGCCTCATTGTTATCTTGGTAATTGGTTACTCAGCCTATCACGGCCAACTTAAACGAAGTTTAACCGGTCGTTTAGAAATCTCACCTGGGTTTATTTTTCAGAATGTTACCGTTGCGCCCTGCTCTGGCTCGTGGCTATATCGCTACGACAGTCAATAACAGGAGTCACAATGGGTAAGCTGATTAAGTGGATCGCGGTGCTGGCGGTGCTGTATGGCGTATTTCTGTTTTCGGGGTACGGGGTGCTTATCGGCAGCAATCAAAACGTCGGTGGGCTGGGGTTGCAGTGTAAATACCTGACGGCGCGGAATGTGGTGATAGCGCAGTATCTGCACGGTGACAACGGCGTGATTGGCATTGCCGACTGCCCGCTGTTCAAAAAGATCGAAACGGTGGTGGATTGATCACCACCGTCCGAAACCGCCGTCAAACGGCGGTTTCCCATCAATTACGCGTGAATTTCATCTCAATCAAAGCAATCGCTTTTTCGATAGCCCGCCGCGTCACCGGATCGGCGCCGGCAGGATGGGTGGAAAAATCGATGCTTTTCAACTGACTTGCCATTTTGTCCCGCACCTCGGTCGGTGCGATAACGTCAATGACATCCAGAATTTGTTTGATGACCAGTTGGCAGGCGACCAGATCGGATGCCAATTCCTGATCGTTGCTCAGCATGTCGGACATAGTGACTTTCCTTCTTAGTTCAGACGCCGCACAGAATACCATGCCACCTGCCGCTTTTCCGCCCCCCACGCCGTTTGCCGCTGAATTTTCAGCGTTAATGCGCATTGGTCAGCAAAACGCCCTGCCGAATTGGCCTATACTTGGGGCTTGAGCGTTGCGCTTGGCGGCGCATTGCAAATCCTAACCTGACGGGAGAACGTGATGGCAAACCACAATGTGAAATCCTGGGCGACAGTGCGCGAAACTTCGGTTGAAATTGCCGAGGCGATTTTTGAGCTGGCGAAGAACGACGAGATATTGGCGCAAAAAATCTGGGAGGAAGGCAGTGACGAAGCCTTGGAAATGGCCTTCGCCAAAACCAGTGCCGATCAGCTGTACTGGGGCGAAGAAACCGTAGAGCGCAAAAACGTCTGATCGGACGTTATCAACAAAAAGCCCGGATGAACGATACCCTGTGCATTTCAGGTTGCAGCCAAAACGCGCTGACGCGAAACACGACGGGTATGACCATCCAGGCTTTTTCGGTAGTCTGTCACATCCCACAGCGGGCTATATTGTGGCCTGATCTCACGGCTCTTCACCTCCCACACCTTCCGCATTATTCATTCTCATTACCGGTGTCACCATAAAAGCGGCAACGCCCACGATTACAACCAGAGTAATAATCACTGTCATTAACATGCGATCACCCCATCAACGCTGAGTTGTTACGGCTGACTCTGTCTAGGCGGTTTATTTCCTGCGGCCTGAACCACTTTAGTATCAGCGGTAACGGGCAATCTCAGATTAGCCGCTTTTCCTTCCGGCTGACAAGCCACCTGATGATGGTTTTTCCGAATAATTTCGCCCTGGAGCGGGTGGGCTTTTTGTCCGGGGCGGCAAGTTGTGTATACTTCACCGCTATGTAGATCTCACACAGACGCACTGATGATACAAGAACATCACCTCTCATTAGTCTGCGCCCTCAGTAAATGGGTCGAAACTCACCTAGGTAGAGTGATCCATCTCGAAGAGTTGGCCGAGTACTCCGGCTACTCCCTGTGGCACATGCAGAAGCTGTTCAAAGAAGCGACCGGGATTTCGCTGGGCAAGTATATCCGCGAGCGCCGCCTGGCCGGTGCGGTTTATCAATTGCGCAGCAGTGACGCTACCATTTTTGACATTGCACTGGATTTTGGTTTTGGCTCGCAGTCACATTTTACTTATATGTTCAGAAAACGGTTCAACATCACGCCTTATGATTTCCGCCAGGATTTAAGCGTGGATTTGCACATCGCCCCGCCGTTGCACGTCATCCATCAAAAAACCGCCTGACCGCTCTCCCGCCGTACCCGCCGGCGGGCTAATGGGCCCAAATCACCACCAAAATGGCAATCAACGCAGGGAGGGCCTGGACCTTAAGAATTTTACGGCTCGCCGTCAGGCCGCCGAAGATGCCCGCCACCAGCACGCAGCCGAGGAAAAACAGTTGCACCGTCGGGTCAGCACGCCAGACTCCCCATGCCAGCCCGGCAGCCAGGAAACCGTTATACAACCCCTGGTTAGCGGCCAGCACCCGCGTTGCAGCCGCAAATTCCGCCGTAGTGGCGAACACGCGTCTGCCGGTCGGCGTCTGCCAAAGGAACATTTCCAGGATCAGGATATACAGATGAATCGCGGCTATTAATATCACGATAACATTAGAAAGAATTACCATTGTATTTTTAAAGGTTAATTAAGAATCAGGTTTAATAAGTATAACCGCATTCGGAAAATTGCGAATAATCAGACATAAAAAAACCCGCCGCAGCGGGTCTATTACCTAATTACTCAGTGTTAGCTTAGCACAACAACCAGCATAGCTGCGATAGAGATCCAAAAAGCCGCCGTTGCAATAACAACATGGGATAATCTTGCACGATAGAGTACTTGGCTCATAATGACCTCACAGGCTTCTGACTAGCGGTTAGATAACAACACTTCTTGAAAGATATCTTAATCCACTGCTCCGACCAATTATTTGCGCCAGATCACTATTTACCAGATAAACTATATTCGATCTAAAACATGGACTTTCGATCACATTAATTCAGCGTTGATAGAAAGAAATGAATAAGATCGCCTCATCGTTATAGCCAGAGAGCATCAAACCTCGCTCCAGGGCAGGCGTGGCGCGGTCATACGCGGCCCGCTATAACCACTCACATCCGGAAAACGGCTATTCCCCTGCTCCCAGTCATGCTGCGCCTGGGTAATATCTTGCTTACTGTGGCCGACAAAGTTCCACCAAATGAGAATCTCTTCGTTTAATGGCACCCCGCCGATTAATAATGCCCGACTGCCCTTCTTGGCATTTAACCCGATTTGGTTAAGATTCATGCCTAAATAGGCGAACTCATCAGGTGAAAATTTTTCATCATTAACCTCAATTGCACCAACAAGGGGCAAAAAACCTATTTCATAGTCTTCCCGCAAAGGTAAGGGTAAATAGCCGTCGCTCTGCCACGCCAAATCAATGGCGATTAATGGCGAAAATGTAAACACCGGAGAACGGTATTGCTCAAACTCGCCCACCAACAAAGTATGCCTAACCCCATTTTTTTCCCAGGACGGCAAGTCGGGATAATGATCGAAGCGCGGCGCCATATCGGCATCGCCGGCTGGGAGAGCAATCCACAGCTGTGCAGCATGTAAACGCCGATCTTCCCCCGTTGACTGTTCGGTATGGGCGATACCGCGCCCTGCCGTCATCAGATTGACCTGGCCCGGACGAATCACCTGCTCGCTACCCAGGCTGTCGCGATGCAGCACCTCTCCTTCAATCATCCAGGTAAAGGTTTGCAAGCCAATATGCGGGTGCGGCCCCACGTCCATGCCTTTAGAGGAGCCGCTGAAGACCGAAGGCCCGGCATGGTCGAGAAAGCACCAGGCGCCCACGGTACGGCGTTCGCGGGTAGGTAAGGCGCGATTGATCGGGATACCGCCGACTTCGGCATTGCGTGCGGTAATGCGTTGTATTTGACGCACACCCTCGACCACGGGACAGTCACGGGAAGAAGAAGAATGGGTTGGGCGGGAGTTGCTCATGGTAACGCCTCCAGAACGGCACACAGGTTGAATTGATGGCAAAGCCAGCTTATCACACAGCCGGCGGCCTCGATGCAACCTGGGGGACGGAGAGCGTCAGGACGTCTTGATATAGCAGCCTTTTACATCAACTTCGTCACGTGCATGCTTCAAATCGGAGAAATACGTCACACCAAAGAGTATCGATACGACCAACAACACGGAAACCAGCAGGCCGATAACAGCCAGCAGTTTGGTTTCATCGTGGAGATTATGCTCCATTTTATCTCCTGTACAGAACGACATCATGTCAGCCACAGGGTGACTGACAGCGTAAAGATGATCAGGGAGCAGGACGCGATCGCCAGCACAATGATGGCAAACTGCGCATCTCCCAGAGTTTCACGGTAGTTTTTGTCTTGTGAGGCATTACGTTGTTCTTTCACAAAATCTATCTTAACTCATCACGCGTAAACGCTACTGTTATGGGATGGTCGATAAAAACTCGCTACTGCGGTTTTCTTAGATTCTGCGTCAACGCCATTCAGACCTCAATAGTGGCAAGACGCTATCAACTTTCCTCGCCAGGGTCAACATCCCCGGGAGCAGAGGCGGCGGCGAGTATAAAACATTCACAACTTTTATTAAAATCAAAAAATAATCAGTAAAACTGATAGGACCTGCGATAAAAAAAGCCCGATATCACATCGGGCTCCTGGATATCTTATCTTCTTTACTGCGGAATGCGCAGAACCTGTCCTGGATAAATTTTGTCCGGGCTGGATAGCATGGGTTTGTTCGCTTCGAAGATCTTGTTGTACAGATTGGCGTTGCCGTACACTTCTTTCGACACTGCGCTCAGCGTGTCGCCCTTCTTCACGGTATAGAAACGGCTCTCGGCTTCAGATTGTGCAACAGACACCTTGTCTTCCACACCGCTGATACCCGCCACGTTACCGATCGCCACCAGGATTTTTTCTTTCAGTTCCTGGCTGACGGCGTCCCCGGTCACCACGGCTTTGCCATCCACCACCTGCACGTCGACCTTATCGGTACCCGGCAGGCCTATTTTATCCAGGTGCTCCTTCAGTTTGGCGCTTTGGTCTTCGGCAGTCGCATTGCCGGTCACTGTGTCCCACAGTTTTTCGCCAGCTTCTTTGACGAAGTTAAACAATCCCATATTCACTCCTTTCGATGGTTACAATGTTGCGTTCACTTAAGGCTTGTTAAGCTTAGCACTGCAAAACGGATATTCAATTGCTCCTGCGGCATTCAGCCGCTGGAGTAATCCGAAAGTGCACCCTTTTGTTGCCAATCCATCGCTTTGCATCGATTTTCGCGCTGAAAGACACCCCGTTTTTACCTACAATAAAGGTATGGAGAGATTTGGGTAGAGGACGCAAGACGTTATGTACGCACTGGTGATGTTTGTATGTTATCTGGATGGCGGCTGCGCCGATATCGTGGTTGACGTGCTGCGCAATGAACCCCAGTGTCTGGTCGTCATGAAGGAACAAAATCTGCGCCACGCCGGGTGTTTTCCGGTGGAGGATTTTATCGATGGTTTCTGGCTACCTGCCAGTGAATATGCGCCGTTGTAGAGCGGCCGTCCATTTTTCCACTATTTACCTCTGAGGAATTTCTGAATTCATCGGAAAAGAGGTATGTCTACGATATTTTATACCGCCACTTTGCTAAATTGCCTCACCCGAACGATATGGAGACGGCGTCATGCCCGTATCTGCTCTCTCAGACGAACATTATGAAACCCTGTTACGCGATGTCAGCCTGGTACTCGGTGGCGCGGTGATCCAACTGATCAATCTCAACAAGAAAGTGTCCGGCAATAATATTCTGGCCCATTTGGTCGCCGAGATTGAACATGAGAAAAATCAGCAGCGCTTTGAAACCCTGCGCTCCGCTATTGAAGTCGTGGGCCTGGCAGCCAAAGGATAGCGTCCCAAATAAAGAAGGCAGAGCTTGCGCCCTGCCTTTTGACCGTTATCCCGACACAGGATGAAGGTAATAGCGTTGAAACTTAGAAACGATAAGTCAGGTTGACCGCAACGATATCGTCTGTGCTCAGTTTCAGCTTGTTGTCGTCATTCAGCTGGTTGATTTTGTAATCAACATAGGTGTACATGTTTTTGTTGAAGTAGTAAGTCGCGCCCACTTCCACGTATTTCACCAGATCGACATCGCCAAGCCCTTCGATATCCTTACCTTTGGACTGCACGTAAGCCAGAGAAGGACGCAGACCGTTTTCGAACTGGTATTGAGCGACCATTTCGAAGTTCTGAGTTTTGTTGGCGAAGCCAGACACGCCGTTACCGCTGATTGGCGTCATGTTGCGGGTTTCCGCATACATTGCCGCCAGATAAACCTGATTGGCGTCGTATTTAACCGCAGTGGTCCAGGCCGTCGCGCTGTCGCCTTTGCCGTACTGCAGTTTCTTTTGATCGCTGGTGCGGTTCGAGTCAGAGAATGCCGCCGCCACACCGATACCTGAGCCGCCGATATCCTGGTAATCCAATGACAGACCGTAGCCGTCACCGTTCTGCTTGGTCACGCTGCGACTGTCGCCGTCGTTTTTGCCCTGGTACTGTACTGCCAGGTTCAGGCCTTCCACCAGACCGAAGAAGTCACGGTTACGGTAAGTCGCCAAGCCGTTGGAACGCGCGGTCATGTAGTTGTCGGTGTAGCTGTAAGAATCGCCGCCGAATTCCGGCAGCATGTCGGTGTAGGCTTCCGCGTCGTACACCACGCCGTAGTTACGGCCGTAGTCGAATGAACCGTAGTTGGCGAACTTCAGACCGGCAAAGCCCAGACGGGTTTTGGTGCCCGTAGTGCCCTGCGCTTCGTCGTGGTTGGCCTGGACGTTATATTCCCACTGGCCGTAACCGGTCAGTTGGTCATTGATTTGCGTTTCGCCTTTGAAACCCAGACGGACATAAGTCTTGTCGCCATCTTCAGATTTATCATCGCTGAAAACATGTTTGGCGGAAACGCGACCGTACAGGTCAAGTTTATTGCCATCCTTATTATAAATTTCAGCCGCGTTGGCAAAGGAGGTGATTGCCGCAAGGGCAACAGCTAAGGCTAATACACTGCGATTCATCATTTATTTTCCTAGATATTATAATTAAAAACCTGCCCATCACGCCCAATTTATGATTTGGGCTGTGATCTTTATCATTTAGTATTTTATGAGCGCCCCTAATCAGGGGCCATGTGACATTAGCATCATGAATCCAAACTTCAAAAGAAAAAGTTCATAAAATACCGTGGGTAAAGCATGTTTATTTGTAACTTAATATTACAGAACAGACCAGCATCAAATCATTGATTCATATTGATATTTGACACATAACTTATAACCAAATTGGTGCATTGCACCAATTTAGTGCAAATCACTTTCTTTTTGCCTACTTTCTAAACGATACGTAAATAACATGAAACTTAGCGTGGTTACTAATAACGTTACTTATTTCACATTTTTATCTGAACAAAGTCGCTGCGTTGATTTAGACCATTAACCGAGTTTTAATCAGATCTTTTACAGGTTCTCATAGTCAATACGATTCAAACCGTCAAAATAGTAATACCGGGGGAAATTAAATTTAAGAAATGGCGACAGTGAATAGCGGATATATAAAGAGAAGGGAATGAACAAATACTACAGAATAATACACCACATTAACTCCAGGTTGCAGCTGACAACGCTACAACCTGGCGCACACCGCAAATGAAAACCGCCAACATGGCTGACAGATTAATACAGCGTGCTACGCGGCACCTCTGTCAGCACCATACCGGCACGCAGCCCAAGCGCAACGCCAGGATTGGGGAACAAAATCCACTCGCTGGCATGTTGAACCCGGTACTCTTCACCCGGTTGCTCGCACAATAAAGTGCCCTGCTTAAGCTCGGTAAAATTGGCGGTATCGTCGCTAAGGTGCAGCCTGAAAGCCTCACTGCGCTTAATCAACGACTGTTCTACGCGGAATAGGCGCAGCGCTTCACCCAGCCGAGAAGGTAAAGGTTCAGCGCTCACCACCCCCTGCAACGCACGGTTAATGGCCGCAAACTGTAGCAGATCGTTGCTGCCGAAGGGTTTCGCCTTGCCCAGCTCCAACGTACAACTTGCGGCGTCGGCGTGCTCGCTGGAAAAATGACTAAAGGTGCCACCGGGCGCACTGTGGATCACCAGCGCGTCAAGATCGGCGGCATCCAGCACCCCCAGCATCTCCGCACTGTAAGGCCGCGTCTGGAAGGGCAGAATGCCAAAACGCGGCAGCCGCGATTCACGTATCGCCGTGTGCAGATCATAATGGAAACGCGCGGCCTCTTCCCCGTCGAAAAACGCCGTTATCACCTGCTCCAGTTGCTGCGCCCGCGCGGTTTCACCACTGTGGTTAAACTCGCGATAGCGGCCGCCGAACATGCGGTTCATGTCACTGTGCAGATAACGTTTACCTGCACGTATCGCCGCCGGGTTACCCAGCACCACCAGCAGCCGCACCGCCAGCGGCCTTTCGCCCGCCAGCAGCGCATTGACCAATTGGTTCAGCAGTTCAATCGGTGCCGTTTCATTACCGTGTATTCCGGCGGAAAGCACCACCGCCTGCCGGTAAGCCTGGTGCGGGGTGATTTCCAACAGGCCTTCCCCCAGCCAGCGCCAGTGCACATTCAGGTTATCACCCTGTTGGTTGGCCGGGGCTTGCCCCGCCAGCGTCAGGGCCAACAAATCAAACATGGCAGCTCCGTCTATTGTTGGAAAGGATAAACCGACCCCAGCCCGAGGATAGACGTCAACGCGTCCAGCGCATCGCGCCCCTCGCGCAGCAACTGCGGGTCGGCCAAATCGTTTTGCGTCAGCCGATCGCGATAATAGCGATCGACCCACTCATTGAGCGTAACGAACAGCGTATCGTTCATCATCGCGCGCGGATTCACCGCCCGCAGTTCCTGTTCATTCAGCGCCACACGCAATCTCAGGCACGCCGGCCCGCCGCCGTTACGCATGCTCTCACGCAGATCGAATACCTTGATTTCATCGATCGGCCCGCCGCCGGCCACCATCTCGCTCAGATAGCGCCACACGCCGCCATGCTGACGCGACTCTTCCGGCACCACAATCATCATCTTGCCGTCAGGTTTGGTTAGAATCTGACTGTTGAACAGATAGGTCGATACCGCATCCGCCACTGAGACCTGCGCCGTCGGCACCTCAATCGCCGTCAGTTCGCTGTCCAGCGTCGCCATCTTGCGGCGCACCTCGTCCAGCGCTTGCTGCTGCTGATGAAACGCCTGCTGATGATGGAACAGCACGTTCTGGTTACTGACCGCAATCACGTCGTTATGAAACACGCCCTGGTCGATCACCGCCGGGTTTTGCTGCACAAACACGGTGTGCTGCTCATCCAATTGATGCAGCCGGGCAATCGCCTCGCCGGCCTCACGCGTCTGGCGTGCCGGGTAACGCGTCGGTGCGGTTTCGCCGCCAAACTCCTGGCGGCCATAAACAAACATCTGCACGCTGCGTTTGCCATAGTCGCCACCCAGCCGATTGTGGTTGGCCGCGCCTTCGTCACCAAACAGCGCCACCTGCGGCAGGGCTTCGTGGTGGGTGAAATGACGTTCATCGTTGAAAATCGCGCGCAGCACGCCGGAGGTGGTCTCGGCCTCAATCGCACGATGGAATTTATTGTTCAGGTTGGCGGCGGTGAAATGCACCTTGCCATCTTTGCTGTCCGCCGAAGGCGAAACCGTGGCCGCATTGGCGGTCCACATACAGGAGGCCGAACTGAGCGCCGACAACAAACGTGGCGACTGACGCATCGCCTGCGCCAACACGGCCTCATCGCTGCCGCTGAAACCCAGTTTGCGCAGCATCGGCACATGCGGCCTCTCCTGCGGTGGCAAAACCCCCTGCTGGAAGCCGAGATCGGCCAGCGCCTTCATCTTCAGCAAACCCTGTTTGGCCGCCAGTTTCGGGTTGGACACGCTGTTTTGGTGCTGCGTAGAGGCTTCATTACCAAACGATAATCCGGCGTAATGATGGGTCAGGCCCACCAGACCATCAAAATTGACTTCATATCCTGCCATGCTGTTCTCCCGGACCGAGCAGGCTCGGCCCTATTCAAAAAACATACCCCGTGAATTTCAAGTTGGCCGATTTAGCGCGTCCATGCGCTCGCGGCATTTGTACATTCCTGTACAGCACAACCAGGCGCTCAGCTAAATAGCGGCGTCTGGCTGTGGGGCGTCATACCGAGCGCCGAGCTCCCTGAGGGTTGTTGCACTCAACGGTCGGCTAACCTGTAATGACCCCCACCGGCCTCAAATTTAGGGTGTATCGGTATTAAACGACAGCCCTGGCGACAGACTTGCCGGCAGAGTCAAACTTTCGCTTTCCAGCGACGCCATTGGCCAAGCGCAGTAATCCGCCGCGTAATAGGCGCTTGGGCGGTGGTTGCCCGAGGCCCCCACGCCGCCGAACGGCGCGGCACTGGAGGCACCGGTCAAGGGTTTGTTCCAGTTGACGATACCGGCGCGCGCTTCCAACAGCAGTTGGTCAAACCGCTCACGCTGCGGCGACACCAGACCGACAGACAGGCCATAGCGCGTCTGGTTGGCGATGCGTAACGCCTCGTCAAAGTCGTTATAGCGAATGACGGTGGTCAGCGGGCCGAAATATTCTTCATCCGGCACGTCCCGTACGCCGGTCACATCGATAATGCCGGGGCTGAGCAGCGCACTGCCGCTTTCCAGCCGCTGCATGGTCAGCAAGGCTTTGCCACCCAAAGACAACAAATGATGCTGCGCCGCCAGCATTTTTTCCGCCGCCGCAGAGGAGATCACCCCGCCCATGAACGGCTGCGGTTCGGCGTCCCAGCGACCGACGCGCAGAGCGCCCGCCACCTGAACCAAACGCTCGATAAAGGCATCGCCTTCGCTGCCGCGTTTCACCAGAATGCGGCGCGAACAGGTGCAACGTTGGCCGGCGGAGATAAACGCCGACTGAATCGCCAGATTGACTGCCGCATCGCGATCGTCGATCTGATCGACAATCAGCGCATTATTGCCACCCATTTCAAGCGCCAGCATCTTTTCAGGCTGCCCCGCCAACTGGCGATGCAGGTGATAGCCGGTGCCTGCGCTGCCGGTAAACAGCAGACCGTCGATATCCGCGCTGGCGGCCAGCGCCTCGCCGGTTTCACGTCCGCCCTGCACCAGGTTGATCACCCCGTTTGGCAAACCGGCCTGCTGCCATAGCTTCAGCGTTTCCTCGGCGGTCAGCGGCGTCAGCTCGCTGGGTTTAAATACCACCGTATTTCCCGCCAGCAAGGCAGGCACAATGTGGCCGTTAGGCAAATGGCCCGGGAAGTTGTAAGGCCCGAAGACCGCCAGCACGCCATGCGGCCGGTGGCGCAGCACCGAAGCGCCGTCTGCCATCGCGGTTTCACTGATGCCGGTGCGCGCCTGGTAAGCCTGCAGGGAAATCGCCACTTTGCCGGTCATCGCCTGCACTTCGGTCAACGTTTCCCAGCGCGGTTTGCTGGTTTCACGGCTGATCACCGCCGCCAAATCCTGTTTATGCGCTTCCAGCAGGGCAGCAAAACGCTTTACCAACTGCTCACGCTGTTCAAACGGGGTACGGGCCCAGGCCGGGAACGCGGCGCGAGCAGCCTCGCAAGCGGCGGCGACATCACTGCCATCGGCGGCATTGGCCTGCCACAGCGTCTGGTTGTCGACCGGATCGGTTTTGCCGAATTCAGCGCCCCGGCCCTGTTGCCAGGCGCCGTTAATAAACAGTGCAGGATGTGACATTAGGCTTTCTCCTTTGAAATGAGGGGGATGACCCGCACTAGGCTACCTTGCTCAACGCCCAGCGCCGCAGCGGTTTCCGCATTGAGATGCAGACGCTCGTCATACAGATCGGCATTGACCAGCAGTGCGCGGTAGGACTGATAATGATCGTTGGCCACCAGAAGAGCCGGCGCATCGGCGCGCATTGGCGTCTCGTCCAGCACCACTTTCACCGTGCGGCTCTCTTTGACCGCACGGATATGGTCGATTTCCGCTTCCAGCGTCGGGCCGCCGTCGAAGATATCGACATAGCCCTGATAGCGCAGACCTTCAGACTCCAGCACCCGGCGGGCAGGAACGGTCTGTGGGTGCACCTGGCCAATCACCTTTTGCGCATCCTCAGCCAGGAAATCGACATACAGCGGGTGTTTCGGCATCAGTTCGGCGATAAACGCCTTCTGTCCGGTACCGCTCAGGTAGTCCGCCTTGGCGAACTCGATGGAAAAGAAATGGTTTCCGACGCTCTCCCAGAACGGCGAACGGCCCTCTTCATCGGAGAAACCGCGCATTTCGGCAATCAGCCGCGCGGAAAAACGCTCACGGAAAGCGGCGATAAACAGGAAACGCACCTTCGACAACAGCTTGCCGTTTTCGCCGTGACGGTAGTCCGGATCGAGGAACAGCGTACACAGCTCGGAATGGCCGGTGTGATCGTTGCTGAGAAACAGCGTCGGCACCGATTTATAGACGTTCAACTGTTTGGACGCGTGCACCTGGGTACCGACGCGAAAGCTGTACCAGGGTTCAGTCAACCCAACGGCCACTTCAATCGCGCAAACCCCTACCGCCTGCCGGCGCTCGCTGTCCTCCAGCACAAACAGATAGCACTGCTCGCCACGCGGAAGTTCGCCTTGCCAGGTTTTTAACGCCCGCTCAATGCGCGCCGACAACGTATCTTCATCTTGCGGCAGGGAAGTGAGACCGATGCCGGATTTACCGGCAAGCGTCAGTAAATCAGCCAAATCGCGACGCTCTATAGGGCGAATAATCATCATAATGCGAACCTCGTCAGAATCAGGCTGCGCCGGTTAAGGCGCAGCCTGTGTATTAGCTGCAAATCCGCGCCACGGCACGCGCGAATCGCGCCAGCCCCTCTTTCACATCCTGCTCTGGAATGATCAGTGAAGGGGTGAAGCGCACCACATCCGGGCCGGCGATCAGTGCAATCACGCCCTCTTCGTTGGCCAACTGGGTGATCTGTTTTGCCTTGCCGGCATAATCCTTATTCAACTGGCAGCCAATCAGCAAGCCGCCGCCGCGAATTTCAGAGAAAATCGGGTATTGCCGGTTAATTTCGTTCAAGCCGTCGATAAACCACTGGTGGCGCTGCTTCACGCCTTCCAGCACCTCTGGCGTGTTGATGATGGAAAACACCGCGCCCGCCACCGCCGTCGCCAGCGGGTTGCCGCCGTAGGTGGTGCCGTGGGTACCTACGCCCAGGGTTTTGGCCAATGCGTCGGTGGTCAGCATGGCGCCAATCGGGAAGCCACCGCCCAGCGCTTTAGCGGTGGTCAGCACGTCCGGCACGACACCGTATTGCATGTACGCGTACAGATACCCTGTGCGACCCACGCCGGTTTGCACTTCATCGAAAATCAGCAACGCATCGTGGCGATCGCACAGCTCACGCAGGCCCTGCAGGAAAGCGGCATCGGCCGGCAGCACGCCACCTTCTCCCTGAATCGGCTCCACAATCACCGCGCAGGTCTGGTCGTTGATCAGCTCAGCCGCGGCAGCCAGATCGTTAAACGCCGTGTGGCTGATACCGCCCGGCAGCGGCGCAAAATCTTTTGAATACTTCGGCTGGCCGCCGGCAGACACGGTGAACAGCGTCCGGCCGTGGAAAGCGTTATTGAACGCCACAATCTGGTTCTTGCCGGCGTTGCCGTTGTCCAACGCACGTTTACGCGCCAGCTTCAGCGCCGCTTCGTTGGCTTCCGCCCCGGAGTTGCAGAAAAACACTTTTTCGGCAAAGGTGGCGTCAATCAGCTGTTTCGCCAACAGCAGTACCGGTTCGTTGGTATAGCCGTTGCCCAGATGCCACAGTTTCCCCGCCTGCTCCACCAGCGCCGCCTTCACCGCCGGATGCGCATGCCCCAACGCATTAACCGCGATGCCGCCGGCAAAATCGATGTAAGACTTACCCTGCTGGTCCCAGACCTGTGACCCCTCCCCCCGAACCAGAATAAAATCAGCGGGGGCATAAACCGGGACCATCCAGTCGTCGAAAGACTGGCGGGTAACTGCGATTGGCTGTTCCATAATGACCTCATAACCTCAGCAAAGGCTGAATTTTGACTGTAAGGGCCGTTCCTGCCCGGATATTCCGCAACAAAACAAAAAAACCGCACCGTTGATTCCGCTTTTCGCCCGGTGATAACTCTGCCATCTACCGGCTATTCAGAAACAAATCTGTTACATAAAATCGGTTTTCCACTATTTATGCCGCGTATCCGGTCTCTGAACGGGGAATAAATGTTAACGAGCAGTTAAAATACATGCCGTTTGATAAAGAGTGTAGAGCAGCTATCGTGCCAAAACGGGATTTTTGGCGAATATCGCGTTTTTTTTCGTTAAAACAACGGCTTACAATGCATACTTATTCAATAATTATGCATTGCTAATGAATAATTGGAAAAATAAGGCTAAAAATCATCATTGGCCGCGAAATCCTATTCAATTGCAAAAAACTTCAATATTTCTGATCGCGCTCGCAAAAATAATTTGGCCCGATTTGCGCCCGATCACACTTTCGCCCCATTAGAGTGCAGCGAATGCACCAGAGACGAGCAACCCCGCGTCAGTTAAGGCTCTGCCGGGCCATGCTCCTGTCCGCCGGCGGTTCATCCACACGCCAGATCACCTATTTGTTAACCAGCAACTACACTGTGATTTCGACCACCCCGCACTTGAGGAGCCATGATGTCTAAAAAAACTGTTGATCCCACCCAACCGGCAGCGCAAAAGGATATTCGCGTATTCCTGGATGCGTTAAATGCCGGCGGCGGCAAACCGATGGAACAGATGAAGCCGAAAGAGGCGCGTAAAGTGCTGGAGGGGGCGCAAAGCAGCGTTGAGGTGCCGCTGTACGAAGTCGAAATCAGCGAGAAGACCATCCACGTTGAGGGGCAGGATATCCTGCTGCATCTGGTGCGACCGGCCAAAGTAAAAGAAGCGTTGCCGGTATTCATGTTCTTCCACGGCGGCGGCTGGGTGCTGGGCGACTTCCCGACTCATGAACGGCTGGTGCGCGATTTGGTGCACAGTTCCGGTGCCGCGGCGGTGTTCGTCAATTACACCCCTTCACCGGAAGCGCATTATCCCACCGCCATCAACCAGGCCTATGCCGCCACAGAATGGGTGGCCGAATACGGCGAAAAAATCAACGTCGACGGTTCCCGGTTGGCGGTCGTCGGCAACAGCGTAGGCGGCAATATGGCGGCGGTGGTCAGCCTGATGGCCAAGGAAAAAGGCACGCCGGCGCTGCGCAGCCAGATTCTTCTGTGGCCCGTGACCCATGCCAGCTTTGATACCGACTCCTATCACCAGTACGCCGAAGGCCACTTCCTGACGCGCAACATGATGAAATGGTTCTGGGACAACTACACGACCGACAAGGCACAGCGCAAAGAGATTTACGCTTCACCGCTCAATGCCACGCTGGAACAGCTGAAAGGCTTACCGCCGGCGTTGGTGCAGACTGCAGAGCTGGACGTGTTGCGCGACGAAGGCGAAGCCTATGCTCGCCTGCTTAACGCCGCCGGAGTAGAAGTCACTTCCACTCGCTATAACGGGCTGATCCACGATTATGGCTTGCTGAATCCGATAGCCCACGTCCCGGCGGTGCACTCGGCCATCCACCAGGCCGGGCGCGCGCTGAAACACTATCTGGCCTAATCGGCATAATGGCACGCCACACGGTGCCCTGCAGCCAGGGTACGTAACGCGGGGGCCTGTTGCCGACACTGAGCGGTAGCCTGCGGGCAACGGGGATGAAAACGGCAGCCGTGCGGCGGTTGAGCCGGGTTGGGCAACTCCCCCCTGGCCATCGCCTGCGGCTGCCGCAGTGGATCCAGGCTGGGCACCGCCGCCAGTAACGCCTGGGTGTAAGGATGCCGCGGTTGGCGAAACAGGCTGTCGCGATCGGCGCTCTCGACAATCTGACCGAGATACATCACCGCCACGTCCTGACACAGGTGTTCTACCACCCCAAGATCGTGCGAAATAAACAGGAAGGTTACGCCCTGCTGCTCCTGGAGATCGGAAAACAGGTTGATGATCTGCGCCTGAATCGAGACGTCGAGCGCCGAAATAGGCTCATCGGCGACGATAAACTCGGGCTGTAAGATCACCGCACGCGCAATGCCGATGCGTTGCCGCTGACCGCCGGAGAACTCATGCGGGAAACGCCCATAGTGCTGCGCCGACAGCCCGCAAATTTCCATCGTGTCGATCACCCGATCGCGCAGTTCATTTTTCCCCACCAACCCATGTTGCAGCAGGGCTTCGCCAATCGCATCGCCAACGCGCATTCTCGGATTCAGCGAACTGTAGGGATCCTGAAACACCAGTTGCATCTTCGGACGCAGGGCGCGCAGTTGGCGTGGGCTGAGCGCATCCAGCGCCTGCCCGTTAAACGACACTTCACCGGCGGTTTTATCATGCAGCCCCAGCAACGTGCGGCCAACGGTGGTTTTACCGCTGCCGGATTCGCCCACCAAACCGAAAATGGTGCCCTTGCGAATGGCGAAACTGACGTCATCCACCGCCCGCAATTGCCCGGTCGTTTGGCCGAACAGGCCATCGCGCAGCGGGAAATATTTCTTCAGCCCCTTCACTTCAACCAGTAATTCAGCCGACATGAATACGCCCTCCCGCGTTCAGAAAGCAGGCGGACTGACGTTGCGCATGGCCATACAGCGGCGGAATGCCGTCACGACAGCGTGCACTCGCCTGCGAGCAACGATCGGCAAAAGCGCAATGGTCGGGCAAACGGGCCAGATCGGGCACCTGACCGGGGATCGAATACAATCGGCGCCGCCGCTGTCCGGCCACCGGCCGCGAAGCCATCAGCCCCTGGGTGTACGGATGCTGCGGGTTAGCCAGCACCTCTCGGGTGGCCCCCTGCTCGACAATGCGCCCGGCGTACATCACCACCAGCCGGTCTGCCATCTGAGCGATGACCCCGAGATCGTGGGTGATCAGCATCATCGCCATATTGTGCCTTTGCGCCTGTTCACGCAGCAACGCCAGGATTTGCGCCTGCACAGTGACGTCGAGCGCCGTGGTCGGCTCGTCGGCAATCAGCAACGCCGGGCGGCAACTGATGGCCATGGCGATCATGATGCGTTGCAGCATGCCGCCGGAAAGCTGGTGCGGGTAGCTGGCCATCAGCTGTTCTGCACGCGCCAATCCCACCTCCGTAATCAACGCCGTCGCTTCCCGCCAGGCGGCCTTCGGCGCCGCCCCTCGGTGGCGGATAAGCGGCTCCACCAGTTGCTCGCCAATGGTCAACACCGGGTTCAACGCGCTCATCGGTTCCTGGAAGATCATCGCCAGCCGGTTGCCGCGCAAATCGGCCATCTGCTGCGGACGCAGTTTCAACAAATCCTGGCCGTCAAAATGAATCTCACCGCCGTCGATCTGTGCCAGCGGCTGCGGCAACAACCCCATCATCGCCAGGGCGGTGACGCTTTTGCCACAACCGGACTCGCCAACCACGCCCAGCGTCTGCCCGGCGTGCAGTTCGAAACTCACCTGCTGCACCGCCCGCACCCGGCCTTGCTCGCCGTTGAAGGCCACCGACAGTTGATTAAAGGCTACCAGCGGTTGGCTCATCGTCTTACCCCGTTCATTTTCGGATCGAGCGCGTCCCGCAGGCCGTCGCCCAGAATGTTAATCGCCACTACGGTGATAAAAATCGCCAGGCCCGGCGGCATCCACAGCCAGGGGCGACGCTGAAAATCGATCAGGCTGTTGGCGGCATCCATCATGTTGCCCCAAGACGGCGTCGGCGGTACCACACCCAGCCCCAGATAGCTGAGCGCCGATTCGCTGAGAATGGCGTTGGCCACCCCCATGGTCGCCACCACGACCAGGATCGGGATGGTATTCGGCAGCAGATGGCCGAAAATACGTCGCCGCGTGGACAGCCCCAGCACTTCGGTCGCCAGCATGAAATCACGCTCGCGCAGCGACAGGATTTGGCCGCGCACCAGCCGCGCCAGTGAAGGCCAGCCCAACAGGCTGAGCATGATCATCACCATGTAGATACGGTAATCCGGCGAGACGTCCAGCTCGGACAACATCGCTCCCATAATGATCAGCAGCGGCAGGCTGGGGATAGTCATCAACAGATCGGCAAAACGCATGATCAGCTTGTCCACGATGCCGCCCAAATAGCCGGATAACGCCCCCAACAGGTAGCCGAGCGTTACCGACAGCAGCATCGACACCAGGCCGATGGTCAACGAGATGCGCCCCGCCAGCAGCAGGCGGGTGTAAATATCGCGGCCGAGAAAATCCGTACCCAACCAGTGCGCGGCATTGGGGGCCTGGTTAATGTTCAACGCGTCGCCGGCGTCATCCTGCCACGGCGACAGCATCGGCCCCAAAATGCACAGCACGGCCAGGATCAGCAACAACAACAGCGAGGCCATCGCCAGCCGGTGGCGCCGCAGCCGTTGCCAGGCCTGTGCGGCCGGCGGTGGCGACAACTGCGCCAGCGCCGGAAGTTGCGCCTGCCGCCAGCGGCGACGGCGACCAAAAAACAGCGTTGCCAACATGTTTACCTCAAACGAATTCGTGGGTCGGCATAGGCGTACAGAATGTCCGCCAGCAGGTTGCCCAAAATGGTCAGCACCGCCAGAAACAGCGTAAAGCCCATCAGTACCGGATAGTCGCGCGCGGCCAGCGAGTCGATGTGAATATGCCCCGCCCCCGGCCAGTTGAAGATCTTTTCGGTGATCAGCGCGCCGGAAAACAGCGCCGGCAGCTCAAACCCCAACAGCGTGATGATCGGCAACAGCGCATTGCGCAGCGCATGTTTAACGATCACCGTTTTTTCTTTAAGTCCCTTGGCGCGCGCGGTGCGGATATAGTCCATGCGGATAACGTCCAGCATGCTGGCGCGGAAATAGCGCGTCAGGGTGCCGGCCTGCAACATCACCAGCGCCAATACCGGCAACAGCAGGTGCGCCGCCACTTCCAATACCCACGCCAGTCCAGTGGCCTCACTGCCGGTGCGCAGCATGCCGCCCGCCGGCAACCAATGCAGATCGACGGCGAACCATTTAATCAACAGCAGGCAGAGGAAAAAGGTCGGAAATGACATGGCACCGAACACCGCGACGGTGACCAGATGATCGAACAGCGAATAGGGTTTCATCGCCGAAGCCACGCCCACCGCCAGCGCGATGCCCCAGTACAGCACCAGGGCTACCGAAGCCAGCAGGAACGAGTTCCAGATGTACTGGTTCAACAGCGTGCTGACCGGAATTTGGTATTGCAGCGAAAAGCCGAGGTTGCCTTGCAGCAACTGGCCGAGCCAGTGCCAATAGCGGATGAGCAGCGGCTGGTCCAGCCCATACAACGCCCGCAGTTCGGCGGCGCGCTGCGGCGTCAGGTTGATGTTGCCGTCAATAAAGTCGCCGGGGGTCAGCGCGAAGATAAAAAAGATCAGGAGTGATGCCAGCAGCATCATCGGAATGGTTTGCAGCAGGCGGCGCAGGATAAAATTTCTCATGGTGTTTTCCCTCGCCGCCGCGCACGATGGCGCGGCGGCGTCTTGCCGTTACTGAACCCGTTTGACGTCCGGCAGGCTGCCGGTCAGGCCGTTGTAGACGTCCGGTTTAAAGCCGGTTACACGGGCGCTGCTGGCGCTGAGGATTTTGCGGTTGCCCAGCAGGATCACCGGCGGATCTTCGGCCAAGACCTGATACAACTGGTGATACAACGGTTTGCGTTGCCCGATATCCAGCGTAGCGTTGGCCTGGCCGATCAGCTTGTCCACCTGCGGGTTGTTGTAGCCGGTTTCACTCACCTGGCTGATGTAATCGCGCACCCCATCATGCGGATCGTTCAGGCTGCTGGTACTGAGTGATGCCAGGTCATAATTGCCCGCCTTGCGTTGCGCCAATAAGGCGTTGAAATCCAGCACCTGCGGCTTCAGCAGCACACCAATCTGCCGGTAGTTGTCTTTGGCGATCGGCACCAGCGCGTCATTCAGCAATTTTTTGGTCACCAGCAGCGTCAGCTCCAGCTTTTTGCCGTCTTTTTGGCGAATGCCGTCCGCGCCCGGTTTCCAGCCGGCCTGCTCCAGCAGTTGCTTCGCTTTGTTGACGTCGTAGGCGTACGGATTAATACCCTGTGGATCGTAAGCCCAGGAAACAGGAGAGATCGGCTGATTAGCCACGGTGCCGTACCCCTGATACACCACGGTAATCAGCTTTTGGCGGTCCAGCCCGTAGATTAAGGCCTGCCGCACGCGCGCATCCTGCAACGCCGGCCGCTTAAAGTTGAAATCGATACGGCTGTAGTCGCTGGAGCTGTACAGATTGATGTTGGCAAAGCCGAGCAGCTTCAACTGCTCAATGTCATCCGGCTTGGCGGTGAAGGCGTCGTAATCGGTTTCGCCGGTCTGGAACAGTTGGAAGTTGGTGGCCGGGTTGGTCACGCGGTAAATAAAGCGCGCCACGGCTGGCTGACCGAGGTAGAAGTTCGGGTTGGCGTGGAAACGGATCTCCTGCCCCGGCACGTATTTATCGTAAATATAAGGCCCGTTGCCCAACGGCTTGCCGTTCAGCGCACGCACGCTCTCCAGCTTGCCGCGCTGGTAATCCTTGCCGTAATAGGCTTTCGACAGCACCGGCCCGCCGATCAGTTGCAAGGTCGTCGCCCCCGGCTGGGTGGTGGTGATTTGAATAGTGCGATCGTCGATAACCTTCAGCCCGCTGATGCTGGGCGCGGTGCCGTTTTTGTATTCCACCCCGCCCTGGATGTGCGCCGGAGCAATGTCGGTGTCGCCGTCATAGGCCGGGTCATGCAGCAACGTCAGGGTAAAGGCGATATCTTCCGCTTTTATCGGCGATCCGTCGCTGTAGACCAGGTTGGAGCGCAGCTTGAGGGTATACACCCGGTTGTCCGGGCTGATCTGCCAGGATTCTGCCAGCCGCGCCACCGGTTTGCCCTGGCTGTCCAGGCCAATCAAGCGGGTGAAAATCACGTCGGTAACGTTCTCGTCCCAGCCGTTGGTAAACAGATAAGGGTTAAAATTGCCCTGCGGCTCAAGAATACCGGCCACCACGGTGTCTTTACGCAACTTGGCGGCCGCCGGCACCTGGCTTGGGTCGGTTGCCGGGGTAATGCCTTCCGTCAGGGATTCCGCCTGAGCGCTGAAGGCCAGGCCCACGGCACAGGCTATCGCCAATGGCGCCAGCCGTTTTTGCAACAGTTTGTTTATCTTGTTTTTTATTCTGCTCACCCACTGCCCCTTGTCTGCCCGTTGATTAAATGTGACAAAATTTATCGCAGAGTAATGGGCGGCCGGAGGGCTGTCTAACAACGAAACCGGCATTCCATTGCCGGATAAAGCATTATGAATTTTTCTATTGCGATGCTTACCTGCGCGGCGCCACTCAGCCTGCCGGTTCGAGCTGCCGGATAAGTTTGGCTAAGGTTTTGATCGCCGCCTCATGCTTGTCGCTCCAGTCGAAAGAGGCGTTCAGGCGGAAGCAATGGTTGAAATGATTGCCGGTGGTGAACATTCTGCCCGGCGCGATGCTCACCCCCAGCGCCAGCGCACGCTGGTACAGCTCCATCGACGACAGCGCAGGATCCAGCTCCAGCCAAAGGAAGTAACCTCCGTCGGGCTGGCTGACCTTCACGGTGGGCGGAAAATGGTGGGCAATCGCCTGGCGCATCATGCTCTGGCGCTGGGCCAGCAGCCGCCGCAAACGCCGCAGGTGAGTATCGTAGCCGCCGTGCAGCAGGTAGTCGGCAATCGCCATTTGGGTCGGCACGCTGGTCGATACGGTGCTCATCAGTTGCAGCCGCTGGATCTGCTGCGCGTAGCGCCCCGCCGCCACCCAGCCGACGCGAAACCCCGGCGCCAGGCATTTGGAAAACGACGAGCAGTGCAAGATCTGGCCGCCGTTGTCCAGCGCCTTGGCCGGCAGCGGCCGTTCCGCACTGAAGTACAGCTCACCGTAAACATCATCCTCAATCAACGAAATCTGCCGTTCACGCAGCAAGGACACCAGCCGCTGCTTGTTCTCCTCCGGCAGGGTGGCGCCCAGCGGGTTCTGGAAGTGGGTCATCAGCCAGCAGGCCTTGATCGGATACTGTTCCAGCGCCTGCTCCAGCGCGTCCAGATCGATACCGTCCTGCGGATGGGTGGCGATCGCCACCGCCTTCAGCCGCAACCGTTCGAGCGCCTGCAACGCGCCGTAAAAGGCCGGCGATTCAATCGCCACGTAATCGCCCGGCTGGGTCACCGCCTGCAGGCTGAGGCTCAGTGATTCCATTGCCCCGGCGGTAATCACTATCTCGTCCGGAGCCACCTGCATGCCGCTCAGCGCATAACGCTGGGCGATGTTACGCCGTAGCGCGTCGTTGCCGGGCGGCAGGTTGGCCAGCGAGCTGTGCGGCGTAAACTTGCGCGCCACGCTGCTCAGCGCCCGCGCCAGCTTCGGCTGGGCAAACAGCGTAGCGTCGGGAAACGCCGAGCCGAAAGGGACGATTTCCGGATCCTTGCACGCCTGCAACACATCGAAAACAAAGGTGTTGATGTCCACCTGCTCGCTCAACAGCATCTTCTCGCCACGCACCGGCTGCGGCAGCGGCTGCGGGCGCGCCGCCACGTAGTAGCCGGACTGCGGCCGGGCGACGATCCAGCCCTGGCTCTCCAGCAACTGGTACGACTGCACCACCGTCATCAGGCTGAGACCGGCCCGCTTGCCGCTCTCTCGCAGTGAAGGCAGCTTGTCTCCCGCCCGCCACACCCGGTTCTGAATTTGTTCGCGAATCTGTTGCGCAAGCTGTTCGTATCTGGTCATAAGCCCTAACTGTTATATGAAAAAGTGAAATAACTGTCACTATTATAGTCACTGTACTCCGTGCTTAACTTGACGCCAAGCTTTCCACAAAAAAATTACAGCTATACTGAAGAGGTTATTTTATGTCCAACCCAAGGAGGCGCCATGCTGGGTCTTGATGCACTGGAACTTGCCAGAATACAGTTCGCCTTCACCGTGTCTTTCCATATCATTTTTCCTGCGATTACCATCGGCCTGGCCAGTTATCTGGCCGTGCTGGAAGGAATGTGGCTGAAAACGCGCAATGAAGCCTATCGCGACCTGTACCATTTCTGGTCCAAAATTTTCGCCGTCAACTTCGGCATGGGCGTAGTTTCCGGTTTGGTGATGGCCTACCAGTTCGGCACCAACTGGAGTTTCTTCTCCGAGTTCGCCGGCAGCATAACCGGCCCGCTGCTGACCTACGAAGTGCTGACCGCCTTCTTCCTTGAGGCCGGTTTCCTGGGGGTAATGTTGTTCGGCTGGAACCGCGTCGGCCCTGGCCTGCACTTCTTCGCTACCTGCATGGTGGCCCTCGGCACGCTGATTTCCACCTTCTGGATCCTGGCGTCCAACAGCTGGATGCAAACCCCGCAGGGACACGAAATCATCAACGGCCAGGTGGTGCCGGTCGACTGGCTGAAGGTGATCTTCAACCCGTCATTCCCGTACCGTTTGCTGCACATGTCGACCGCCGCTTTCCTGTCCTCGGCCTTCTTCGTCGGCGCTTCCGCCGCCTGGCACCTGCTGCGCGGGCGCGACACGCCGGCAATGCGCAAAATGCTGTCGATGGCGATGTGGATGGCGCTGATCGTCGCGCCGGTGCAGGCGATGATCGGCGATGCCCACGGCCTGAATACGCTGAAACATCAGCCGGCGAAGATCGCCGCCATCGAAGGCCACTGGGAAAACCCTCCGGGCGAGGCCACACCGCTGATCCTGTTCGGCTGGCCGGATATGCAGCGCGAAGAAACGCGTTTCAAGTTGGAAGTGCCCTATCTCGGTAGCCTGATCCTGACCCACAGCCTGACCGAACAGGTGCCGGCACTGAAATCCTTCCCGCCGGAGGACCGCCCGAACTCCACCGTGGTGTTCTGGTCGTTCCGTATCATGGTGGCGCTCGGGATGCTGATGATCCTCGCCGGGGTATGGAGCCTGTGGCTGCGCTGGCGCGGCGGGCTGTACCAGTCACGGCCTTTCCTCTATTTCATTCTGTGGATGGGGCCTTCCGGGCTGCTGGCGCTGCTGGCGGGCTGGTTTACGACCGAAATCGGCCGACAGCCGTGGGTGGTGTATGGCCTGTTGCGCACCAAGGACGCCGTTTCTGCGCACGGCGACCTACACATGAGCATCAGCCTGCTGGCGTTTATCGTCGTTTACTGTTCGGTGTTCGGGGTGGGGTATTCCTACATGATGCGCTTGATACGTAAAGGGCCGCAGCAGCATGAGCATAAAGAAGATGACACCGAAGGCCGGCCGTCGCGTCCGCTGTCTGCGGTGAAAGAAACTCTGGATGACAGGAGCTGAGCATGGGCATTGATCTTCCGCTGATTTGGTTTGTGATCATCGTGTTCAGCACCATGATGTACGTGGTAATGGACGGCTTTGATTTGGGTATCGGCATCCTGTTCCCTTGGGTTAAGGACAGCAGTGACCGCGATGTGATGATGAACACCGTCGCCCCGGTCTGGGACGGCAACGAAACCTGGCTGGTGTTGGGCGGCGCGGCGCTGTTCGGTGCCTTCCCGTTGGCTTACGCGGTGATCCTCGACGCGCTGGCGATCCCGCTGACGCTGATGCTGTTCGGGCTGATCTTCCGCGGCGTGGCCTTTGAGTTCCGCTTCAAAGCCAAAGAAGAAAAGCGCCACATCTGGGACAAGGCATTTATTTGGGGTTCGATCTTCGCCACCTTCAGCCAGGGAGTCGTGGTGGGTGCCATCATCAACGGTTTCCCGGTCAGCGGTCGCAGCTATGCAGGGGGTGCGCTCGACTGGCTGACACCTTTCGCGCTGTTCTGCGGGCTGGGGTTAGTGGTGACCTATGCCCTGCTCGGCTGCACCTGGTTGGTGATGAAAACCGCCGGTGACCTGCAAGCGCGCATGTACCGGCTGGCGACGCCGCTGCTGCTAACCCTGCTGCTGGTGCTGGCGGTGGTCAGTATCTGGACGCCGATTGCCCACCCGGAAATCGCCGGCCGCTGGTTTACGTTGCCAAACCTGTTCGTGCTACTGCCGGTGCCGGTACTGGTGCTGCTCAGCGCCTGGGGCATCCAGCGCGGGGTAACACGCGGCGCGCACTATTCACCGTTTATGCTGACCCTGCTGTTGGTGTTCCTCGGCCTGAGCGGATTGGGCATCAGCATCTGGCCGCTGCTGATCCCGCCGTCCATCACGCTGTGGGACGCGGCCGCCCCGCCGCAAAGCCTTGGCTTTATGCTGGTTGGCGCGTTGTTTATCATCCCGATTATTTTGGTTTACACCTTCTGGAGCTACTACGTGTTCCGGGGCAAGGTCAGCCATGAACATGGCTATCACTGATGAGGGAGGAGAGCATGAACGATAAAACCGCAACCGCACCCACTCCCTGGTGGAAACGCGTCGGCTGGCTGGTGATCATCTGGAGCGCCAGCGTGCTGGGGTTATTCCTGGTCGCTTCAATATTCCGCCTGCTGATGACTGCGGCGGGCATGAAGTCGCACTGACCGATAGGGTTTATCGAGTCGCGCTGTCAGGAAAGTAAAAGGAAATCACCAACGTGACCAAAGGCAAGGCGCCGATCTTCAACAGCTCGAACACTTGCCTGATAGGCTCGCTTTGATCCCAATAAGCGTGGGCAATAAAAACGCCCACGCTTATCACAAAAATCCCGCACAATACCTGGCGTGCCAATCGCAGCCGCTCCATTTCGTCAAACACCAACACCTGTTCCAGGTAAACCCTGCCGGCCTCATCTCGCAGATTTGTGTCTTCGACGCTCATGGGAAGATCCCCACGACTTGCCCCACGGCCTCCAACTGTTCGCCCTTCTCTCGCACGATGCCAAGGGACGTCCCATCCTGTTTCATCCAGTGCTTATCGGCAATGGCGATCAGCGCAAAAGCCATCTTGATCACCTCGGTTTTCTCCATCCCATGACGGCGGGCTATATCGTTTAGATCATCATCAATCTTATTTGATAAACGAATCGGCAAACTACGCATGCGCCACCTCCTGTGGCTGTCTGTCAGTGATATAGAGTCTACTTTACCGGTACGCATCGTTCAATTAGTGAACTGCGTAACGTCTCGCAAATTCAGCAGGTTGCGACAGCATAATCCCTCAATTATACCTGCGGCGGTTTTCGCCCCATCTCGCTGAGAAAACGCTGCTGTAACCGCAGCAACTCCCCCAGTTCAAGTACCCGATAGTCGATACCATAGCGCGGGGCCACCTCGGTAATGATGCGGCTCAACGCGGGATAATGCCGGTGGCTCCAGTGCGGGAACAGGTGATGCGTCAGATGCAGATTCGCCCCGCCCAGCCAATACCCCAGCCAGCGCGGCCGGGTGCGCCAGTCAAAGGTGGTAGCGAACACGTGGCGATACCTGCCGTGTGGTAACGCCCCCTGCTCCGGCGCCTGATAAAATTTCGCCTTGGCCCAGTGGGTGCCGATGATCAGCATCACGAACAGCAGTGAAGAGAGCATCTGGCTCAGCAGATAAACCAGCAGGATCTCGCTGATGCCGATCTCCGGTGGCAGCAGATAACCCGGGATCGCCAGCGCCAGAAGAAAATGCGCCGCTTTGCCCGCCAGAAAAATGCCCCAACCGCGCGCCCCTTGCTGCGCCATGCGTGCCGCCACCCGGGTTCTTCCCGCCCGATCCAGCCAGTCGAACAACCAGATGTAATACGGGAATGTCATGGCCGCCACCAACGGCCAGTAATATCGCTGTGCGCGCATAAAGGGTTTCCAGCGCTGGAACGGCGTCTGACGCAGCACGCCGTTGGCGTCGATATCGGGATCGTAGTGTTCGATATTGTTGTGCGCATGATGAAAAATAACGTGCCGCACACGCCAGCAATCAGAGTCCAGCCCGAGCGGGATGCTGACCAGGCCGTTCAACCAGCGGTTGGCCCAGGGCCGTTTGAAAAACGCGTTGTGCGAAGCATCGTGCACCACGTTTACCGTCAGAAACATGCCGATAAAGATAAAGCCGAAATAGCAGGCGAAATAGGCCCAGACGTTCCGCTGCTGCAGGCCAACAACATAACAGAGCGCGCACAGCGCCAGCAGCACCGCCACCTTCGCCAACATGCCGACATCGGCGAAACGGTGGTCGCGATTGACGGCCAGATAGTCATGGGCCGCCTGCATCAATGCACGATGCAGCCCGGTATCATCGCGCCGAAAAGCCAGCGGACGCAGCGGCTTCATGGCTGCCCCATGCGGCGTAAAAACTGCTGTTGTTGCGCCAGCAGTTCGCGATAGCCGATACAGCGGTATTCCATGCCGTGCTGTGCGGCCAACTGCGCCACAATGTTGGCCAGCGCCGGATAATGGCGATGATTCCAGCCGGGGAACAGATGGTGGGTCAGGTGATAATTCAGCCCACCGGTCAAATGCTGCAGCCAGCGCGGGGACGTCAGCCAGTCGCAGGCGGTGGCGAAGTTGTGACGATACCAACCGTGCGGCATGCTCGCCCCCTCAGGCACTGGGTAAAACTCGGCCTGTGCCCAGTGGGTGCCCAGTAACAAGAACACCACCAACAGCGAGGCGCACATCTGGCTGAGCGTGTAGGTCAGCAATACCCACGGCCAGCCAATGCCATTGTGTTGGCACAGCACCAGCGGCACGCCCAGCACCAACAACAGATGTCCAATTTTGCACAGGATAAACACCGCCCAACCGCCACGGCCCGGCAAAATGTTCTTTTCATGCAGCGGGGTTTTGCCCAGGCGATCCGACCAATCAAAAATCCAGGCGATATAAGGCAAGGAGAGCGCTGCGATCAGCGGCCAGTAAAGATGCTGATAACGCATATGCTTGCGCCAACGCTGGAACGGCGTCTGGCGAAAGAAACCGTTCTCCTCGGTGTCCAGATCGTAATGTTCAACGTTGGCGTAAACGTGGTGATACTCCACATGGCGTACCCGCCAGTAATCCGGATCCACCCCCAATGGCAGGGTTACCAGCCGCCCCACCAGACGGTTCGCCCAGGGGGGGCGCAGAAAGGCATTGTGCGAGGCATCGTGATTCACATTCACGTTAAGCAGCATCCCCATAATCACAAACAGGAAATAGCAGCCGAAAAACGCCCACGCCTGCTGCTGCATCAGCGCCAGGGCATAAAAACCGCCGCACAACGCCAGCAGCAGTGCCGCCAACGCCAGCCGCCCGGCGTCGGCGTAGCGATGGTCATCCGCCAGATAAGCATGCGCCGCACGCTTAAGCGCGCGATGAAACGCCTGTTCCCCGGCGGCGGGGAAACTCAGCGGCGAAAGCGTGTCAGCCATCGGGTTCTTCCTCCGGTGCAGGCGCCGCTTTCCGCCCCCAGCCCAGTGCCACGCACAGGGCATGCAGCGCGGTAGCCGCCATGGTGATGTGCCAATAGCGTTGCGGCCAGCCAAGATACCCCATAAACAGCAACATCATTCCCAGCGTCACCAGCAGCCAGGCGACAATCGCCCAGCCGCGCCCTTCCGACATGCCGCCCAACGCGACCGATCCCAGCGCCAGCAACGCCAGCAGCGCCATTTGCGGCCAGTGAGTGTCGGCGTAGCCGTAGCCATACTGGTCGACATAGCCAATCACCAGGGTAAATAACAGCATCGCGCCGCTGAACAGGCTGAATGCCGAACAGCGGAAGCTAACGTTCGCCGCTGTCGGGCGCCACGCAAGGCGGAAATAACGCAAGAACGGCAGGTTACTGGCCCAAAACGGGTTGTCGGAGGCTTTATCCCCACCGACACCATAGGCAAACGGCGTTTCAGGCAGGCTCGGGCAAAAAGTGCCGAACAGCTTGTCCCAGAAAATAAAACTGCCGCCGAAGTTCTTGTTCGAATAGGCCGGGTCTTTGACATGATGTACCCGGTGGTGGGCCGGAGTGACCAGAATTTTCTCCAGCACGCCAAGCCGGGGCGTCAGGGCATTGTGGTTAAACAGTTGGATGCTGTAATGCAGGATCGAGACCGTGACAAACACCGTCAGCGGCACGCCCACCAGCGCCAGCAGTAAAAAGAACGGTATCGAGGTCAGCGACGAATACCAGGAGTTACGGACCCCCAGCGACAGATTGAAATGCTCGCCCTGGTGGTGCACCACGTGTACCGCCCACAACACCCGCAGATAATGGTGCAAGCGGTGCAGCCAGTAAAAACCGAAATCCCATGCCAGCAGCGCAAACAACCACATCAACAGCTTGGGCCAGCCATCCAGCAGGCCCAAGCTGAAATGCGCGGCCACATAGCCGTAGCAGGTGATCTCCAGCCCGCGAAACAGCCACAGCATGATATGACCGGAATTCAAATTGAACACCACGTCATGCCAGTTGACCCGCTGCCGTTGCACCCACTGCAATACCCCGGCTTCGCCGACGACGACAAACAGCATGAACACTATCGGCATGGCTAAATCGCTCATCCTGCCTCTCCTTTTACCCTATCTCGCCGGGCGCCTTTAATGTGCAGGGCCAGCCAGCCGGCCAGCAACGCCAGTAGCGCCCCGCTCACCAGATCGACAAACAAATGACGGCGCAGTTGCAAAATTGAAACGGCGATCGCCGCCGCCCAAACCAGCAAAAGCACCGTCCTCACCTTACGCTGCCGGTCGCTGAGCGCCCACACCGCCAATACCGTCAGCGCCATATGCAACGAGGGCAGGCAATTTTGCGGTGAATCTACTCCAATCAGTGCCGCCAGCACCTCAGAGCTTAAACCGGTGCCGCTATCCACCGGATATGCCATCGTGGTCGGCCACAACAGGTATATGGCGCCGGCCCCCAGAGCGGTCAGTTGCATGGCCGTTGCCAGCCATTTGACCCGATGAGCCGGTGCCAGCAAATACCCCAGCGGAATGAGGATAAAGAAAGACAGATACAGCCAAACGGCAGCCGGGCTGAAGGGGATCCAGCGGTCAATCGCCGCAGGCGATATCAGGTGCCCCGCCCCTTGCCACCGATCGGCGCTGGAATAAATGACCCCAACAAATCCCCAGCCCAACAACATCTGCCTTAGCCGAAACAGGATTGTTTTCATGCCATCCCCGCCAACCGGATGATCCGCCGTCTTTTTCTGTCAAATTCCGGCATCACCGCCTGTACCGTTAATTGCCACTCCAGCAGGTCGGTAGCAATGCCCTGTTGCCCGAGCACCTCGACCAGGTGCGCCTGACAATGCGCCAACTCAGCCTGGGTGCCATCGGCAATCAATTGCAGACGCCGTGGCGCGTGTTGAATCAGCCGATAGTCGCTGGTCAGCGGCAGCGCATTGGCAATCGCCCGGCTGCACAAGTCGGCAAAGACCACCTGGGCTTGCCGCTGCCTATCCGGCAGAATCAGTTGATCGTCCCTGCGCCCTTCAATGCGGGCTAGCGCCATCGTCGGCTGCCCACACGGGCAGGGTTCGGGGCGCCTGACCAGCACGTCATCCAACCGATAACGCACTATCGGCTGGGTGCTGCGGGTAAAGTCGGTGATCAAGGGGGTAAAACGGTGCTCATCGAGCCACTGCGGTTCAATATGCAAAAACTCTTCGTTCAGATGCAGCGTGCCGTGCGCGCAGGTGGCGGCCAGGAACCCCTCGGTGGCCTGATACACCTCGCCCACCGTCGGAAAAACCTGCGCCAGCAAGCGGCGATCCTGTTCCTCCAATACCTCCGCCACCGAAATCACTTTTTTCACGTTGAGGACGATCTGTTTATTCAGCACCGCCAAGGCCAGCGCGCGCAGTACCTGGGCCGGTGCCACAATCAGGGTGGGTGCCTGCTGCTCCAGGCGCGGCAACTGTGCGCTAAACGGGGCAAACAGGTCATAGAAATCCAGACTCAGCCAGCGATTATTGACGCTCTGATAGAGGTTATTGTCCGCCCGCAGAAACAGCGCGACGCGTTCGCCCGCAAACAGCCCATCCGGCAGCATCTTCGCCAACATGCCGCCGGCCCAGACTTGCTGCTCGCGCGGGCCGACGACGAAAATGCCGCGCTGACCGGAAGTGCCAGAAGACAACCCAACGCTGTATTTACCGATTTTCGGCGTGAAATCCCGCTCAGTCTCGCTGCGCTGCGCGCAGGCGAGCAACGTGTCGCGCTGCAACCCGGCGGTATTCATTTGGTCGAATTGCGCCATCATCAGCGCCTTGTCCATCAGCGGCCAGGCGGCGATCGGTTGCCGGCTGAAGCGCCTGAAGTAAGGGCTTCTCGCCAGCACCCGGCGGGCGAAGACGTTAAGCCGTTTGGCCTGATGCGCCTCCAGTGCCGCGCGATCGGCAAAAATTAAGCGCCGGGCGCGAAAATAGTGCCACAGCGTCATTAACGGGATCATAGATCCCCCTCGTGGCACAGAAGAATGTTCACGTTGCCGCCCGCCCACAGTTGGTTCAGCCGTTCCAGCGTGCGGTAATAGCCTTTGGGATCGTCCATCACCAGATTGGCCAGCACTGACGGCCCTCGCAGTTGCTGATAGCTCAAGGGCGACCAGGCGGCATCGCTGGCCAACAGCGTCCAGCCGCTCTCGGTGAGAATAAACGCGCCGATATGGCCCGCCGCGTGACCGGGTAACGGCACCAGCAGGATCTGCCCTTCACTGCCCGGCAGCACATATCCCCGCTCAAAAGGTGCCAGCAGCGCAGGCAGACTCACCTGCGGAAAGCCCTCGATAAAGTGCAGGCCACTCTCGAAATCGTCGGGGATCAAACCGGGGATAAAAGCGCGTTTTAACGCAGCAAAGCCACGCAGCGTGCGGGTTTGCTGCCAGCCTTCACCAGAGCAGATAAACTCGAGATGATTAAAATCACGCAACCCGGCAATGTGATCGGCATGAAAGTGCGAAACAATCAGAGCCTGAATATCATTGGCGGCATAACCGGCGCCGCGCAACTGCTGCGCCAGCGACTCTGCGGGATCGAAATAGACCGGCGTCATATGGCGGTAAAGGCGAAAAATGCCCGACTGCGTTTGCTGCTGGAAATAATGCGCATAACCGGTATCCCACAGCCAGCGGCGGTTCCCTACCTCCAGCAGGTAAGCGCGTGCCGGGAATTTACACACCCGCAAACCCGCCCCGCGCAGCGCCATGCAACCAATGTGAGTGCAGTAGCCCACTTCAAAGACCCTGACCTTAGCCATGGTTCGCCCCCCGCGGATTTTTAAGCCACTCGCCGGTCAGGCGGATCCCCTCCTCCATCGAATAGCGCGGCCGATAGCCCAGCTCTTCAACGGCGCGGGCTTGGCTCAGCGTCATATCGAAATGCACCGCCGCCACGCTGTAGCGCGTCAGCAACGGTTCTTTGCCGGTAAAGCGAGCCAACAGTTCAAGCCCGCCGGCCAACGCGTAGAGCAACGGGTACGGCACCGCTTGCAGTCGGTAATTCAGCCCCAACTGCTGGTGCAACAAGGCGTGCAGCATGTCAGCCAGCCGCTGCGGCTGGTGATTGGTGATGTTGTAAACCGCGCCGGATGCCAACCGGGGCCGGCAACTGGCCAGGTCCATCGCATGCACCACGTTCAACACAAACGTCAGATCCAGCATCGCCCGCCCACCGCTGGGCAAGCGCAACACGCCCCCATCGCGTTCGAGCTGTTGCAGCAACCTAGGCACAATCACCCGGTCATGCGGCCCAAACAGGCCCCTGGGGCGCAGAATAACGTAGGTGGTTTGCGGGTAGCGCGGCACCAGCGCCTGCAACCGCTGCTCGGCGGCATACTTGCTGCCTGCGTAATGGTTGGCGAAGCGTCGGGCGCGGTAACCCTCATCAACATCCTGATGCGGACGAAAATCGAAGTAAATCGCCGGGGTGGAAATATGAATAAAACGCCGGATGCCGCACTGGCCGGCCGCCTCCGCCAGTTTTTCCGTCGCGGTAGCATTGGCCTGATAGAACGCGTTTTTATCGCCCCAGGGTGAAGATTTTGCCGCGCAGTGCCAGACCCAATCGCAGTCGGCCATCAGTTGTCGGCACTGCTCCAGCGTAGCCTGCACCAAATCCAGCGGGACAAATTCGGCGCCCATCTGACGCAACCTCTGTCCGGCCTGGCTGTCGCGCCCGGTGGCGCGCACCTGATGACCCGCCTCCAGCAACCACTGCGCCGCATTGCGCCCCAGACCGCTGGTGGCCCCGGTAACCAGCACCTTCATGGCAGCAACACCATGCCGGCCAGCGACAGCCCGGCGGCGGTGCCGATCAGCATCACCGGTTTGCCGGGATTAAAGCGGCCTTGAGTGACCGCTGCGTGCAGCGCCGTAGGAATGGATGCCGCGACCTGATTGCCGTGGTAGGGATAAATATCCACCAACACCTCGTTGGAAACGTGCAGGCGCTTGCGCATGTGTTCGAGCGAAAGATGGCTCGCCTGATGCGGCACCACGGTGGCGATTTGCGCCAGTGTCAGCCCGCCGGCCGCCAGCAAGCGGGCAAGATAGCCTTCGATCAATGCCGAAGCCTGCCTGAACAGCTGTTTGCCCTGCATATGGAACAGAAAATCGCTGGCGGTCATGCCGGCGCGCGGATTACGGCGGGTGCCGCCCGCGCGGATCTCACACAGCTCGCTGCCCGCCGGATAGGTTTCCACCAAGCTTGCCAGAATGCCGCCGGCGCCGTCGCCGCGTTCGACAATGGCGCAGGCCGCGCCGTCGCCAAAGATCAGCGAGGACTCCTCATGCTCCCAGTCGATGCCGCGCGAAGCCAAATCCGCCGACACTATGGCAATGCGCCGATAGGTGCCGGCATTCAGCAGCCCGGCGGCCACCTGCAGGGCGGAGATAAAGCTCACGCAACTGCTGTTGATGTCAAAACCTGGGGTGCCTGGCGCCAGTCCGGCTACCTTGAGAATGTGCGCAGCGGTGCAAGGTAGCGCCTGGACAGAAATCGCCGAGGCGGAAATCAGCAGGTCAATCGAGTGTGCGTGAAGCGAGTGGCGGGCCAAGGCGTCATGTAATGCGGCAGCGGCCAGTTCGGCCTGACTGGCGTCGTCGGTGGCGTGAAAACGGTGAACAATCCCCGAGCGTTTTTCAACATAGCCGGCCGGTTTGCCCAACAGGCTATCCAGCGCGGAGGACGCTATACAGTTTGGCGGCAAAGCCACGCCGGTGGCGATGACTTTGAGAGGTAACAAAGCGGGTGAACCAGAGTGTATTGTCATTATTATTAATAAGTAACCTGAATATCCATAAAGCGACCTCCCGGCGCTGTCGGCATGGCGACGGCGGCAGGTCATCCCCGGTTTTTAATTTCCCAAATGCCCCTTGAATCTGGGCTAGCGATCGTAGTTATGCGGTGCAAGCAACCGGTATCCGCCGGCGCAGCCATCGTAACCATACTGAGATATTGACGTCAGGGCAAGACAGCAAAAATGCACCGATTAAGGTGCATTTGTGTTGAGGGCAAGAAGGGGATCTCGCCGTGTTGATTCTGGTGTTGCGATGCTTAGCGGCGGTTGCGTACCAGTTGGTAACGGCGGGTCAGGTATTCCACCGGCACGCTCCAGATATGCACCAGGCGGCAGAACGGGAACAGCACGAACAGCGTCATGCCCAGTACCATATGCAGTTTAAAGATCGGCGCTACGCCCACCAGGTAGTGTGACGCTCCGGCATGGAAAGTCACCACCGCCTGCGCCCAGGCCACCAGCTTCATCATTTCGCTGCCGTCCATATGCTGGGCGGAGAACGGAATGGTCAGCAGGCCAAGACACACCTGCACCACCAGCAACGTCAGGATCATGATATCGGCAAAGCTGCTGGTGGCACGCACTCGCGCATTGGTCAGACGGCGTTTCAGCAGCAGCGCGCCGCCGATCAGCGTCATCACGCCGCAGGCACCGCCGGCGATCATCGCCAGTTTCTGCTTCACATCGATAGGCAGGAAGGCTTCATACATCCAGTGCGGCGTCAGCATGCCGAGAAAGTGCCCGGCGAAGATGCCCAGGATACCGATGTGGAACAGGTTGGAGGCCAGACGCACGCCTTTTTTGTCCAGCATCTGGCTAGAACCGGCGCGCCAGCTGTATTGCCCGTAATCGTAGCGCAGCCAACTGCCGATCAGAAAAATCGCTCCCGCCAGATAAGGGTAAATATCGAAGAAGAACAGATTCAAAAATTGCATGATTAGCGTCCTTTGGTTCCGGTTAGCGCCTGCGTCAGGTCCAGGTACTGTGGCGCCACGGCGCCGGCAAAACGCCGCTGGTGCGCCGTCTGCTGTGCCGAAGCGCAGCCCTGCTCACCTAAAAACTTGATCTGCTCCTCTTCCCACACCGCGTCCAGCGCCTGCGGCGTGTCGTCCCTGGCCTCACCCGCCACCTGGCTCTCCAGGCTGGCGCTATCGACGCCGGTGCCGGACAGCGTCAGCAACAGATCAAACAGCACCGCATACGGGCTTTCGCGCTGCTGCAACCGGGCGCCGAGCAGCGCCAGAATCGGGGCGATGTCCTGTAACCCTTCAGCGGCCTGCGCCTGGCTGCGGCTGGCGAGATACTCCAGATACAACGGCAGGAAATCCGGCAGTTCGCGGCTGTCGATCTCCAGCCCGGCGGTGCGGTATTGCGCCATCAGATCGACCATCGCCTGACCGCGATCGCGTGACTCGCCATGCACGTGCTCAAACAGCAGCAGCGAGGTGGCGCGGCCCCGATCGAACAGCTCGCAGTATTCGGCCTGTACGTCCAGCAACGGACGGGCGCAGAAGCGGCGAATAAACAAAATCAGCTGCGCGCTGCGGTGCAAATCCAGCTCGTTGGCCGGCTCCAGCGCCTCGATCAGCGCCTTTTGGTGGTCAAACAAGGCCTGCTCCGGGTAATCCAGCAGGCGAGCAATCACTTTCAGGCTAATCATGAGATATCCTCCCGGCGGCCGGTTTTTTGGGTAACGTCGATGGCGTCGATGCGACGGCTGTTGAACAGATTGAATTTACCGTCGCTGCCGTGACAACCGTCGCCAAAACTGAAACCGCAGCCTTTGCTTTCCGGGAAGGCTTCTCGCGCCAGTTCGCGGTGGCTGGACGGGATAACGAAACGGTCCTCGTAGTTGGCGATCGCCAGATAGCGATACATTTCCTGCGCCTGCGCTTCGCTAAGCCCCACCTGCTCCAGCGCGCTGGTATCCACCACGCCGTCCACGGTTTCCGCGCGCTTGTAGTGGCGCATCGCCAGCATGCGTTTCAGCGCCAACAGCACTGGCGCGGTATCGCCGGCAGTCAGCAGATTCGCCAGATATTGCACCGGGATACGCAGGCTTTCCACGTCCGGCAGCACGCCGCTGTGCGCCAGCTCACCGGCATCTGCGGCGGACTGGATCGGCGACAACGGCGGCACATACCACACCATCGGCAGCGTGCGGTATTCCGGGTGCAGCGGCAGCGCCAGCTTCCAGTCCATCGCCATTTTGTACACTGGCGACTGCTGGGCGGCCTCAATCACCCCTTGCGGAACGCCATCCTTCAGCGCCTGAGCAATCACCGCCGGGTCATGTGGATCGAGGAAGATATCCAGTTGGCTCTGGTAAAGGTCTTTCTCATTTTCGGCCGCGGCAGCCTGTTCAATGCGGTCGGCGTCATACAACAGGACGCCCAGATAACGGATACGGCCGACGCAGGTTTCCGAACAGACCGTCGGCTGGCCGGACTCAATGCGCGGATAACAGAAGATGCATTTCTCGGACTTGCCGCTCTTCCAGTTGAAATAGATTTTCTTGTACGGGCAACCGGTCAGGCACATGCGCCAGCCGCGGCATTTATCCTGATCGATAAGCACAATGCCGTCTTCGCCGCGCTTGTAGATCGCCCCGCTCGGGCAGGTAGCGACGCAAGCCGGGTTGAGGCAGTGCTCGCACAGGCGCGGCAGGTACATCATGAAGGTGTTTTCGAACTGGCCGTACATCGCCTTCTGCATGTTGTCGAAGTTTTTGTCCTGCGCGCGTTTTTCGAATTCGCCGCCGAGGATCTCTTCCCAGTTCGGGCCGTTTTCGATCTTCTTCATGCGCTGGCCGGTGATCAGCGAGCGCGGCCGGGCGATCGGCTGATGCTTGCCCTGCGGCGCGGTATGCAGAGTCTGGTAGTCGTAGTCGAACGGCTCGTAATAGTCGTCCAGCGCCGGCACGTCCGGGTTGGCGAAAATCTTCGACAGCAGCCCAACGCGGCTGCCCATGCGCGGTTCCAGTTTGCCGTTGATTTTACGGATCCAGCCGCCCTTCCATTTGTCCTGATCTTCCCAGGCGTGCGGATAGCCGACGCCCGGTTTGCTTTCCACGTTGTTGAACCAGGCGTATTCCATGCCCTCACGGCTGGTCCAGACGTTCTTGCAGGTCACCGAACAGGTGTGGCAACCGATGCATTTGTCCAGGTTCAGCACCATGCCGACTTGCGAACGAATTTTCATTTTGCTTTCTCCTGCCGGCTGCCCTGCGAGTCGTCGTTGCCTTCACCGTCTAACCAGTCGATCCGGTTCATTTTGCGCACCACCACGAACTCGTCGCGGTTGGAACCGACGGTGCCGTAATAGTTGAAACCGTAGGCCAACTGCGCATAACCGCCGATCATGTGGGTCGGTTTCGGGCAAACGCGGGTCACCGAATTGTGGATGCCGCCGCGCTGGCTGGTGATTTCCGAACCGGGAATATTCACGATGCGTTCCTGCGCGTGGTACATCATGGTCATGCCCGCAGGAATGCGCTGGCTGACCACCGCCCGCGCGGTCAGCGCGCCGTTGGCGTTAAAGGCCTCGATCCAGTCGTTGTCCTTGATGCCCAGATCCTGGGCGTCGTCTTCACTCATCCAGACAATCGGCCCGCCGCGCGACAGGGTCAGCATCAGCAGGTTGTCGCTGTAGGTGGAGTGAATGCCCCATTTCTGGTGCGGCGTCAGGAAATTCAACGCCTTCTCTTTGTTGCCGTTCGGCTTCCGGTTCAGCAGCGGCTGCGCGGCGCGGGTGTCGATCGGCGGGCGATACACCAGCAGGCTTTCGCCAAAGGCGCGCATCCATTCGTGATCCTGATACAGTTGCTGGCGACCGCTGAGGGTGCGCCAAGGGATCAGCTCATGCACGTTGGTGTAACAGGCGTTATACGACACATGCTCATCTTCCAACCCTGACCAGGTGGGGCTGGAAATGATTTTGCGCGGCTGAGCCTGGATATCGCGGAAGCGGATCTTTTCATCTTCCTTGTTCAGCGCCAGATGGCGGTGATCGCGGCCGGTAATGTTGCCCAACGCTTCCCACGCCTTGACCGCCACCTGCCCGTTGGTTTCCGGCGCCAGCGACAAAATCACCTCGGCGGCGTCGATCGCGCTTTCAATCTTCGGCCGGCCCATCGCCGGGCCTTCGGTTTTCACGTAGTTGAGTTTTTTCAGGAAATCGACTTCGGTCTGGGTATTCCAGGTGATGCCTTTACCGCCGTTGCCCAGCTTATCCAGCAAGGGGCCCAGCGAGGTAAAGCGCTCGTAGGTGGCCGGGTAGTCGCGCTCCACCACTAAGATGTGCGGCGCGGTTTTACCGGGGATCAGCTCGCATTCGCCCTTCTTCCAGTCTTTCACCCCATAAGGTTGCGCCAGTTCTGCCGGGGAGTCGTGCTGGATAGGCAGCGTCACCACGTCGGTTTCCTGCGCCAAATGCCCTACACACACCTCAGAGAAGGCTTTGGCGATGCCCTTGTAGATCTCCCAGTCGCTCTTGGAATCCCAGGCCGGATCGACCGCCGCCGACAGCGGGTGAATGAACGGATGCATATCCGAGGTATTCATGTCGTCTTTTTCGTACCAGGTGGCGGTCGGCAGCACGATGTCAGAATAAAGGCAGGTGCTGGACATGCGGAAATCGAGCGTCACCACCAGATCCAGCTTGCCTTCGCCGCCGTTATCCAGCCATTCCACTTCCTGCGGCTTGGCAGCGCCCTGTTGGCCCAGATCCTTGCCCTGGATGCCGTTTTCAGTGCCCAGCAGGTATTTGAGCATGTACTCATGGCCCTTGCCGGAGGAGCCCAACAGGTTGGAGCGCCAGACGAACAGGTTACGCGGGAAGTTCTGCGGGTTGTCCGGTTGCTCGGCGGCGAAACCAAGCCGCCCCGTCTTCAGCGCGTCGACGGTGAAATCTACCGGCGTCTGCCCGGCGGCTTTCGCCTGCGCCGCCAGATGCAGCGGGTTAACGCCCAGCTGTGGCGCAGAGGGCAACCAGCCCATGCGTTCGGCACGCACGTTGAGATCGATCAGGCTGCCGCCAAAGCGCGACTTGTCCGCCAGCGGCGACAACAGCTCTTCGGTTGCGACGGTTTCATAGCGCCATTGGCTGGAGTGGTTATAGAAGAACGAGGTGCTGTTCATATGGCGCGGCGGACGTTGCCAGTCGAGCCCGAACGCCAGCGGCAGCCAACCGGTTTGCGGCCGCAGTTTTTCCTGGCCGACATAGTGTGCCCAGCCGCCGCCGCTTTGGCCGACGCAACCGCAGAAGATCAGCATGTTGATCAGGCCGCGGTAGGTCATGTCCATGTGGTACCAGTGGTTGACGCCGGCACCTACGATAATCATTGAGCGGCCACGGGTTTTCTCGGCGTTGTCGGCGAATTCGCGGGCGATGCGGATAATGTTGTGGCGCGACACGCCGGTGATCTGCTCGGCCCAGGCCGGCGTGTAAGCTTTGACGTCGTCGTAATTCGCGGCGCAGTTGGCGTCGTCCAGGCCACGTTCCAACCCGTAGTTGGCCAGAGTCAGATCGTAGACGCTGGTGACCAAAGCTTCGCTGCCGTCCGCCAGGCGCAGACGTTTTACCGGCAGCTTGTGCAGCAGGATCTCGTCCAGCGCCACGCTGTTAAAGTGCTCGCCCTCGGTTTTTATGCCGCCAAAATACGGGAAGCCCACCTCGGCTATTTCGTCATGAACGCCCATCAGGCTCAGTTGCAGCTCCACGTCCTGTTGGCCTTTACCTTCGCGCTGTTCCAGGTTCCATTTGCCCTGCTCGCCCCAGCGGAAACCGATGGACCCTTGCGGCGCCACCAGTTCGCCGCTGCGCTGGTCGATAGCAACGGTTTTCCACTCCGGATTGTTTTCCTGCCCCAGGCCGTCCACCAGATCGGCGGCGCGCAGCAGGCGGCCGGCGGCGTAATAACCTGCTTCACGCGGCTCCAGCACGACCAACATCGGCATATCGGTGTAACGGCGCACATAGTCGCGGAAATAACCGACCTCGCGATCCAGGTGGAATTCTTTCAACATCACGTGGCCCATCGCCAGCGCCATAGCGCTGTCGGTCCCCTGCTTGGGGTTCAACCATTGGTCGCACAGCTTGGCCACTTCGGCGTAGTCCGGCGTCACCGCCACGGTTTTGGTGCCTTTGTAGCGCACTTCGGTGAAGAAATGGGCATCCGGGGTGCGAGTCTGCGGCACGTTAGAGCCCCAGGCGATGATATAAGAGGAGTTGTACCAGTCGGCAGATTCCGGCACATCGGTCTGCTCACCCCAGGTCATCGGCGAAGCCGGCGGCAGATCGCAATACCAATCGTAGAAGCTCAGGCAGGTGCCGCCGATCAGCGACAGATAACGGGCGCCGGCGGCATAGGACACCATCGACATCGCCGGGATCGGCGAGAAACCGATGATGCGGTCCGGGCCGAAGGTTTTGGCGGTATAAACGTTGGAGGCGGCGATCAGTTCGTTCACCTCCTGCCAACTGGAACGCACAAAGCCGCCGCGGCCGCGGGCGACCTTATAGCTCTTTGACTTTTCGGGGTCGGAGACGATAGAGCCCCAGGCATCGACCGGATCGCTGTGCAGCGCCTTCGCCTCACGCCACAGTGCGATCAGGCGTTTACGCATCAGCGGATATTTCAGTCGGTTGGCGCTGTACAGATACCAGGAATAGCTGGCGCCGCGTGGGCAGCCGCGCGGTTCATGATTGGGCAGATCGGGGCGGGTGCGCGGGTAATCGGTCTGCTGGGTTTCCCAGGTCACCAGGCCGTTTTTGACGTAAATCTTCCAACTGCACGAGCCGGTGCAGTTCACTCCGTGGGTCGAGCGCACAATCTTGTCGTGCTGCCAGCGGCTGCGGTAGCCGTCTTCCCAGTCGCGGTTGGTGTTCAACGTCTGGCCATGATCGCCAGAAAAAGGTTCCGCCAGTTGCTTAAAATAGCGGAAACGGTCTAGAAACTTGCTCATCCGGAGTTCTCCTGAAGGCTCTTGTCGTTATAAGAAGACATGCTCAATCTGCCGCCAGCCTACTGAGGCGACAAAGGCGGCAAATTGATTGCGATCAAGGGAATAGAGGGAGATAAACGGGGAAGCAAGCGTGACTACCCCTAAAGTATAATCAGGAGAAGAAAGGCCAGTTTATTGAAAGTAAAAGTAAAAAATGAGGGATTGCGTTTAATGGGAGGGGTAACAAACCGGGCTGGGGTATTTGGGGGTAGGATGCGGGGCAGAGCCCGCATCCGGCAGTATTAACCGAGATCCATTTCGTGCCCTATCCACTCGCCGCTGTCGCGGTTGATAAAGCGCAGATACTGCTCGTACTCTTCTTCGCCGTAGAACAGGTTCAGCAACGGCGTTTTGTAGAACGACTGCCACATTTCCCCCAGCAGGATGGGGCGACGCGGGACATAAATATTCTCGATAAGGTTGTAGCCGGTGGCCATCAGCATGAAACACAAGAAGAAATAATTAAACCGGCCGCGCAGGAAAGAACCCTGGTGGGCGACGTAGTAAAACAACAGGAACACCGACGCCACGCTCGCATAGCGGCTCGCCGCCTGCAATGAGCTGGAACACAGGAAGACAAACACCACCAGCCAGGCCGCAGCGTTTTTGATATCCCCGGCCTGGTTGCGCATCGGATTGCCCAGCATATACCCGCCGAGGAACAGCGCCGGGAACAGGATAATCAGGAAGTTAATCATCCCGTTGGCGTTACCGCTGGTCAGATAGTCGCTGGCATACATGCCCGAGGTATAGACGTCCGAGTAGCTATTGATGCCGGAAATCGTAATATGCGACAGGATAAACGGCAGTGCGAACTTGGCGGTCACCAGCGCAATGGCGCTGAACAATACCGTCAGCGGGCGGTTCAGGCGCATCAGCCTGCTGCACAGGAAAACGCCGACCAGCAGCATGCTGGAAAAGTGGGTCAGCATGGCGAACAGCATCAAGCAGATGGCAAGCGTTTGATTTTTCTTATGGCAAAACAGCGTCATGGCGAGTGTCATCACGGCCATAGAGAAACCAAAGCGCAGCCCCATGGCGATGATAAACGGGTTGATCAAAAACAGCACAGCCACATGCAGCAGAACAAACTGCCGGGGGGAAAACGTCTTGCCGGAGTGCAGCATCACAATATTCAGCGCGCTGAGATAACAGTAAACCGACAGCGCGGTGTAAAGCCCCGGAATGACGAAAAAGGGAATGCCCAGCGTTTTGAAAATGTAAAAGTTGGCATAAAGAACGATGTCCACCTTACCCTGGATCACGTCACCCAGCGTAGTGGCCGAGGTGATGGCCGCGTAATTGGCAAAGTGGCGATAGAGATCCGCCAGCGGCGGGATCTTGATGAAAAAGAAAAAAAAGCACAGCGCTATCAGCAGATAGGCCATCGAGTTTTTCTTTCCTGGACGCAGCGTGGCGATACTCTGTATCAAAGCAAATAGCGGCACCGTCAACAACAGCACGCTGCCGATCACCGTAGAACGTTCAAAGCGCATAATCTTCCTCTGGATGGGTTCGCCCTTCACCGCACATCACACATGGCCCTTCAGAAGGGGACGCCACGGAAAAACAGGTTGCGGATGATATTTTTCATGTAAACCCCGGCCATCAGGCCGCTGTTTACGTAGACAATGCCCTTCAGACCGTACACTACGCCCGCCAACCGGCTCTTGCCGTCGGTGATGATACGCGAATCGATGCAGGTATGCCGCAGACGCATAACCTTGCGCGCCCGGGGCGATATCTGCGGCATCAGCCGCCGCTCGAACAGCATTTTGTTGCGATACCCGATAATGCCTTTTGGGCTGGAGGTAATGCGTTCACCGTCATGGTCGTTATGTACCGCCAGGCGTTCATGCAGCGTACCGATGCGCGCCCCGGCCGCCAGCAGCCGATACAGGAAAATATGGTCCTGGTAGCGCGGGGTGTTGAAAAAGCCGCGCACCGCAATCGCCGCGCTGCGCCGCATCATGATCATCGGCGTATAGGCTACGCCGGCCAACATAAAGTCTTCCAGGCCGTCGCAACGGGCGCGGTAATAATGGTCTGCGTTAATCTGGCCGTTTTTCAGAATATCCATATCGCACAGGCTGACGTCATAATCGCTCTGGCGCATAAACGCCAGTTGGTGGGCAATCTTCTGCGGATGGTAGTAATCGTCGTCATCCAGAAAAGTGATGTACTCCCCGCTTGAACGCAGGATCCCGCTGTTGCGCGCCAGCGCCCCGCCGCCGTTGTGCCGACGCGGATAATAGATAATCTGCCCCTTATCAATATAGCCTGCCAGGCATTCGCGGGTTGCCAGGCGGTGCGCATCGCCTTGCGGGTTGTCGTCCACCACGATGATTTCCAACGCGCGGTGGGTTTGCGCCAGCACGCTGTCAATGGCGCGCGTCAGCAACTCGCTGCGGCCATAGGTGGGTATGATAACGCTGACTTTGATGTCCATGGTCTTATTCTGCCTGTAGGGGGGCGAATACATTCACCCCGTTTAACATGGGCGCAGCATGCGGCGCCCCTACTCGATCCGGGAATGGGCAAATACAGCGCCGCTATCCGCGCAGGCTATAAAGCCGGGCCATCAGGTAGTAGGCCAGCGGGCTGCGATAGAACAACCGGTTCTTGCGGCTCAGCAGTTTGCGTTCCTCTGCGCGCAAACCGGAATAGCGGCGTTTCAGTTCGCCGGTTTCCCGCAACGCGTCGCGCAGCCCGAAAAAATCCAGCCCCACCAGCAAACGTGCCTTCAACGTGGTGACATAAAGGATCGAATACAGCCCATTCCCCGTTCCCTGGAGCCGCCCGCTGTCGGCGCCGGCGATCGCATAATCCAGGTCATCCAGATCGCGCCGCTTTGGCGCACGCGTAATGCCGTTCGGGTTGGCACGGTATCCCACCAGCGGCGTATCGCACATCACGATGCGTTCCGCCTTCAGGTACAGTTGCGGGATTAGCTGAATATCCTCAAAATTGCGCCCCTGCGGGAAACGCATCTCGTCGAATAACGTTTTGCGGTAAATACGCGCCCAGGCAAACCACATGCTGCGATTGAAGCTGTCCGCCAGCAGCGCCATGTGCGTGTCGCGATCCTGCGGGGCGGCATTGCCGGGCACGATGGCCAGGGTGCAGTCCGGCTGGATTTGGCCGTTGTTCATCACGGAAAATCGCTGGGCATTGAAAGCCACGATGTCCGCCAGCGGGTTATCCGCCAACAGCCGGCCCAGAATGCTGAAATACCCTTCCAGCAGCACATCGTCGGAATCCAGGAAACCGACATGTTGCCCCTCGGCATGCGCAATGCCGCTGTTGCGCGCCTCGCTCAGCCCCTGGTTATGCTGCCGCAGAATGCTGACCTGCGGTTTCAGTTGCGGGTAACGGCACAACACCTCTTCGGCAATGTCGATGGAGTCGTCCGGGCTGCCGTCGTCCACAATGATCACCTCCGCCCAATCAGGCAGTTGTTGCAGTACCGAGCAAAGGCACGCCTCAATGTAAGCCTCGACCTTATAGACCGGAATAATCAGGCTCAGGGTGGTTTTCATGATCGGTTATCCTTTCTTTTCTGTTTGACGTTGCACCTCTACCGCGCTGCTGCCCATCGACGACAACTGCGCGTCGATCTGCGTCTTCCCTTGCGCTCGCCAGCCCGCAGGCAGATCGAAACGCGCCGACATCGGCCGATAGTAAGGGTTGGCGATCAACACCAGACCGCGCTCGCCGTTGATAAACAGCCGCGCCGGGATGGCGGTATTGTTGCCCTGCAGCAAGACGCTTTCGCCAGACAGCAGGTAGGGGTTAAAGCTGACAATCTGCTGCGCTACGCTGGCCACGCCTCGCCAAACCGCATCGAACTCCCGCTGGCTGAAGCCGCCGCGTTGGCGCTTGTAGAACAAGTCGGTATAGGAATAAAACAAGATGCCCTTCGCGCCGCCAATCAGGCCCAGCCAGGCCTGATTGCGCATCTCCGCCTCAGTGGGCTGGCGCGGTTTGCGTTTTGGCGCGTAAGCGGCGTGATCCATGATCTGCATCACCAGCCAGGCACCCTTGACCTGGCGCGCCACCTGGCTGGTGATACGCGTGTATTCCAGGGTTCGCGTCAGATCGGCATCTCTGCCGACCGGGTAAGGATCGCTGGCCAGCACGTCCGAACTGTTGAAATAGGCGTTAAGCGTGCCGGTCTTGTCCAGCACCTGGAACGTCAGGTGATCCGGATCCAGTCGTTTCACCTGCAGGTGTTTTTCTTCAATCTGCGGCACATACTCCGGCCCCAGCTCATCGTTGATGTACCAGGCAAGCAGGTTCGGTTCATGTTTGAACTTTTCGACGTAATTCGCCGTCAGTTGCGGGTAACTCAGTTTGGTTTGCGGCGCGAACCGGGTGCCGGGATACAGGTCTTTCAGCGAGAAAATCACCTGCAAACCATATTGCTGCGTTTTGCGGAAATAACGGTTCGGATCGCCCACGGTGCCGTAGTTGTAATTCAGCAGCGTGTTGAAACCGGCATCGCGGATACGCGCCAGGTGCTCATCCGTCGCCATCTCACCGTACATGTAAATGCCGAGCGGGAAGAAACGCTTCCCCTGTTTCAGGGTATAGCCCTGCGCATCCAGCGCCACTTTCGGTTGCGGGCGGCCGACGCTGATCGGCATCTCGCTGCGCTGGCTGCGCTGAGTCGCCACGTCCGTCACCTGCTGCTGCAGGCGGTATTCCCCGGCGGCCAGCCCGGCCGGCAGCGTGAACTCTACCTGCTGTTTCCCTTCAATGCGGTAACGGCGGCTGTCGCTTTTCACGGCGGCACTTTTTCCGTCGACCAGCGTGCTGTCCACTTGCACCTGCTGCGGATCCACGACCTCGATCAGGCTCGATGCCGCGCCGTTGCCTGCGCGCATCTGGTACAGCGCCGGCGCAACCGGCTGCCGACAGGCGTAAACGTCGTCAAACCAAGCGCTGCCGGTCGTACCGCGGCGCAGATAAACCCCCAGCACCACCTTTACCGCCCGCGCCGGCACCCTGAAATCGCCGGTGACCGGTTGCCAGCCGCTGGTGCCCAGCACGCCCTGCGGGTAGCTGCCCGCCAGAAAGCGCCCCTGATCGTCGTAGCTTTCGACAAACACCGTTGCGCCCTGGTTGTCGCCCTTGCCCTTCAGGTTCTCGCCGCGCACCCAGGCGCCGAAAGCCAGCTGTTGGCCCGCTTTGACCGACAGCGTCTGCAACATGTTGTGATAGTTGGCCGGATTGTGGTTTTGATAAAACAGGCTGGCCTGGCCGGTATGGCCGCCGGACACCACCTCTGCGGAAGCCAGCGACCAGCCCGCACCGCCTTGCTCAAAGCCGGGGTTAGCCAACAGGTTGTCGCTGCAAGGCGCGGCATGGGCCTGCACGGCCAGCCCGACGCCCGCCAACAGGCAGGCGAAAGAGAGCTTGCTGATATTCATTGTCGTTTCATCACTGCGCTGTACAGGTAGGAGAAGAACAGGTAGCAGGACTTCTGGTAGGACAGCCCCAAATGGCGACGATAGATTTGCCACTGCCAGTCCGCCGCCTTGATTTTGTTGCCCGACAACGAGTGGGCGGAAAGACGGTAAAAAGCCAGCGGTTCAGGAATGCAGTACGCCAGACGGTTGCGCGCTTTTTCCAGCACCGACAGCCACATCACATAATCCTCATGCCCTACCTTGCTCTGGTAGATCTTGCCCACCCGGCGCTGGTTGTACATGCCGGTCAGGTTGCCGATCCAGTTACTTTTCAGCATGTCCTTGTAGGCGATAATCTCGCCTGCGCCACGGTAGTTTTTCACCAGCGCCGGATCATTTTCGAAGGTGTAATAATGCGAACACACCACGTCGTAGCGGTTGGTCTTCAGGACGCCGACCTGGCGCGCCAGCTTGTTTTCGCGCCAGACGTCGTCGCTGTCGCAGAAAGCGATATAGTCGCCGCGCGCCGCCTCAATGGCGATGTTGCGGGTTTCGGCCACGCCCTGGTTGGTGTTGTTGCGAATGTAGGTCAGACGATCGTGAATGAAGGGTTTAACCACGTCTGCGGTGTTGTCCGTCGAAGCATCGTCGATCACATACAAATGGTAATCCTGATAAGTCTGGTTCAACACACCCAGGATCGACTCTTTGATAAAACCGGCGGCGTTGTACGCCGGCATGATTACTGACACCTTTTCCATCTTAACCTCCAGCGATAAGCTGTTGCCATTGGGGATATATACGTTCAGGGATGTACTGTTGCGCCCGCTCCAGCGAATGCAGGGAGAAGCGCTTACGCAACTCGCCGTCAGCGATCAGCGCCAGGGTGCGTTGGCTAAAGGCAGCGATATCGCCTTCCGGCACCAGATAACCGTTGCCGCCATCGTCAATCAGCTCGGCGGGGCCGGTCTGACAGTCAAACGCCACCAGCGGCAGGCCAAAGCTCATCGCTTCAATCAGCACCATCGGCAGCCCTTCATAACGGGACGTCATCAACAACATTCCGGCCTGCCGGTAGTGACTGGCGATATCCGGAGTCGCCGGCAACAACTTCACCTGTTCGCCAAGGCCGGCTGCATCGATTTGCCGCTGCAATGCGGCGCGATCCGGGCCGTCGCCGACGATATGCAACTGCCAGCCCGCCGCTTGTTGCGCCGTCCGCTGCCAGGCCGCAATCAAGCGGTCAAAGCCTTTCTGGTAACACAGCCGCCCCACCGCCAACGCCACCGGCTGCGGCTCCTGCTGCGGCGGCCGTATCGGGAACGGCGAGACGTTCTCGATCACCCGGCATTTATGCTCGGGCACCCAGCGGCTGATAGTGGCCAGATCTTTCTTGGTCAGCAGCACGGTGTGGTCGCCCAGCCGATAGACCAACACCTTCAGCCACTTCATCGGCCAGGCATACTGATGGAAACTGACGTGTTCGCTCAGCAGCAAGCGGCTATGCGGGCACAACAACCGCAGATACGGCACCATGATCGACGAGAGTTTGCCCATAGATACGGTGACTATCACGTCATAGCGCCCGCGCCGCAGAAACCGCGCCAGCCGCCAGGGCCACAGCGCGGACCTGCCTGACATGAAGCGCAACTTAACTTCTGGCTCGAGCGGGTAAAACGCCCGATCACCGCTGATCGACACCAGATCCACCTGATGGCCCAAACGCGCGGACAGCGCGTTGGCCAGGCTGCTGGCTACCCGCTCGGTACCGCCTTTTTCGGCGATGTTCTCAATCACGATCGCTACTTTCCGTTGTTGCATGTCATCTCCGAAACCCCTCACGGGCTGTGCGCAACAGGCGTCCCCCTAACGGAAACAGCCCCAGTCTGGCCAGGCAGTCGCCGTACAGTTTGATCGCCTTGAACTTGCTGCTCAGAGCGTGATGCTCCGCGCGCGATGAGTAATAGTTGAACGCCTGCAGATTCTCGCTGTACAACGAAGCCAACAGGTGTTTGCTGGCAAACCCGCTGATATAGCGGCCGCTGGCGTTCAGGTAAGCGTCAATAAACTGTTCACTGGCGTCGATGTTCATCCGGCTGCGATCCGTCGCGGCATCGCCGCAACGGATGAACACCCCGAGCCCCTCGTCAAAGGCCACCCTGGCGCCCAGATTGGTGGCATTGACCAAAAACCCCCAGTCCTGGTATTTGTAAAGGAACTCGGGAAACAAAAAACGCCGGTCATCTTTTTTACGCAGGCTGATGGCGGAAGTGCGAATATCGCCCATATCGAGAAATAAAAAATCCGCCCCAGTCGCCCCCTCTTTGTAATCAAATCTATAGCTGCGGATATTCTTGTCATTCACCGTGCTGTAATTGCCGAAAACAATGTCCAGCCGGGTATCCTGGTGGCGTTTCAGCCGGCGAATAATATAATTGGTGCTGAAGAAATCCTCCGGTTCCAGAAAGAAAACCACCTCTGCACGCGCCAGGCGGAAGCCGGTATTACAGGACGCCGCCGTGTTACTGCGCACTTTATTTTCATGCAGGCGCGCCCGACGATTAGCGGCCAATAAACTGCGCATTTTTTCCAACTCTTCTGGTTCTGATGCATCATCAACCACAATAATTTCATAATCGAACCCGAAACAGGCGTTGGTCATACGGACTAATGTTGCGGCCAGACTGGCTGAATTATTAAAAGCGGGCATGACAATTGATAAGTCCATTTACTACCTCAACAATATATTATCATCTGGCAAAACAGTGGTAATGCCAGCGGAATAGTTTGTTATCCCAGCATATCCTTGCCCGGTTATTCCCCCCCATCCTGCAGCGATTAAAATACGCGCAGCCTACCGGTCATTTAATTAATCCTGAAAATAACTGCCCCACTCCTGTTCAATGGTTTCTGGCATCAGCCTTTGCAACCCGGCCCCCGGGGTAAACGTCAGTTCGCCAAAATAGATACGCTCTTGCACCTGATAAAAATCCACGCGCACATAAGAGAACTGCTCCGCCATCTGCCGTGCCAGGAGCAACATTTTCTCCAGCCTGCTGGGTTTATCCATGGGCACTTCACTGTTTGGCACGCCCATGCGGATCTCGGTGCGGTTCCAGTCGGCGTCAAAAAAATCTCGCCGATGATCAATAAAGCGCTGATAATCTATCTGGATGAAAAACCGAATATCTCCCCCCTGATTAAAGCAGTGGATCTTGATATCATTCGGCGTTTGCCCCTCTTCCAGCAGCATTTTCTCGACCATGATGCACGGCGGGATATCCTTATAATGACGTTCGCGGTAAACCTGATAAAAACTCTGCCGCAGCCAGCTGTTGGTTAACACCCGTAACTCATTGAAGCTGGTTTGGCTTTTATCGAACACCAGTTTGTTATAACCGCTGCCGTGGTTTGCCTTGATCACGAAGGCGTCAGGTAATGCCTGATACATTTCCTCGGTTAATTGATTACCGTGCGCATAAAGATCGATCAGGTATTCTTTCCCCCACAGCTTTTCAATATAGTCGCGCACCCGATATTTGTCGGATAGCTGAGTATATATCGCCAAAGGATAGACCTTCCTGCGCATTAATTTTTCACTATATCTTTTCGGCTGCGACAAATGCGGTATTTTCCGAAAAAACAGAGCGTATTTTAACTGATGATATAACGCGTCGGGCATATTACGGTAAAAACCCTTCACCAGATTATTTAACATAAATTTCTCGCACCTTCCCTATTAACTGAGGTAAACAACGGTAGCAGGTCAACTGCAATCTCGTAATTTGCCCTCTTCTGAAGAAGCCATTAAGTACAAAGAATGAAATAAACTCCGTTATCAGGGTTGAAACCGCCGCACCTACTATGCCGTAACGCGGTATCAACGCCAGATTCATCAGCACGTTGGCCAACGCGGCCAGCGGCATTTTTATCGCTATAAATCGATAGCCCCCAAACAGCACTATCGCCCGATAGGACACGGTGCCCATCACCGAGAACAACGACGTCACCGAACACAGCGCCAAGATGGTGGCGGTTTCGCGGTAGCTGTCGCCAAACATCAGCGCCACGATCGGACCCGGGAACAACGACAGCAGCAAGATCACCGGCATGGAGAGCGACAACACCACCAGATACAGCAACCGGATACGTCCTTCCTGTTCGGCCAATGAGCGGGCATTCGCCACGCCCGGCATCATTGAGGTGATCAAGGCAATGGGGACGAATATCCATCCCTGGCTCAGGGTAATCGCCGCGCTGTACAAGCCGACGCTGTGCTCGCCCAGTACGTTGCCGATCATGATCTGATCGATACGCGTGTAGACGACGATCGACAACCCGGAGACCGCCAGCGGCAAACCTACCTTTAACAGATAACGACCATAGCGCCGCTTGTGACGCCCGCTGATCGCCCGCATACCGCCCTGCTCGCGGCGAAACAGCACCCAACGCACGGCGTACGGGATCAGGCTGCTCACAACATAGGGCACGGCAAACCATTCCAACGGCAATTTGGCATGCACCAGCGCCAGCCGCAGAATGATTGACAGCAACAGAGCCAGGTTGTTGATCAGCGTGTTCAGCTTCGATTTCAACAGCGCGTCGTAATAAATCTTGTAGACGTCCTGAATAGAGAAATACGCGCTGGCGAGCATCAACAACATCATGATCTGACTGGTACGATCCTGCGTCAGCACAGCCCAGGCCATCAGCGGCACGGCGATCAGCGCAAAAAGCTGGCGCCGCAAACGCATCGAGGCCATCATCAGCCGAATACCGCTGCGCCGCCGCTTGGCGACGCGGTTGAACAACACCGCATCCGCCCCCAGTTGTACCAGCGGCACGGCAATGGCGATCACCGACAGCAGATAGTTAATCAGACCGTATTGCGCCGGCCCCAGATAACGCGCTACGTACACCGAAACGAAAATCCCCGAAAGGCTCAACGATATCCGTTCCAACATCAGCCACAGGGAGTTCATCAGCATCGCTTTCATGCGCGATTACACCTTTTCCTGATGACTGGGGTAAGCAAAGGCGTAGTAGCCGGCGTCGGTGGCGGTTTTTTTCACCATGCCGTTCAGGATCACCCCTTTAATCGCCACGCCGTTCTGCTCGAAACGACGCATGCTAGTTTCGATCTGCCGGACGGTGTCGACCTCAAAACGCACCACCATCAGCGCAGTGCCGACATGGTGACCCACGATGGCGGCGTCGGTCACCGCCAGCACCGGCGGCGTGTCGATCAGCACCAAATCGTAGTTCTGCCTCGCCCACTGCAGGAAGTCGGCGAAACGCTGATGCATCAGCAGTTCGGACGGGTTCGGCGGCACCTGGCCACGCGGCACAAAATCCAGATTGGCGATAGCGGTTTTCTTCACCGACTGATCTGGCGCAATCAACCCGGACAGCATGTCCGACAACCCGCCCTTGGCGCTGTTGTTGAACCAACGGTGCAGGAATCCTTTGCGCATGTCTGCGTCGATCAGCAGCACCCGTTGGCCCGCCTCGGCGATCACCACCGCCAGATTGGTGCTGGTGAAACTTTTCCCGCTGGCGGGGCTGGCGCCGGAGACCATCAGGATATTGTTTTTGGCCTCCATCATGGCGAAGTGCAAACTGGTGCGCAGGCTGCGGATGGCTTCGACGGACAAATCCCCCGGTTCTTCCCTGGCCAGGATCGGCAGCTTGTCACCGCCATTTTTGACCAGTAGCTGCTGGTGAGTGCGGTTACGTTTTTGCTGCCACGGCGACAACGGGACCGTGGCATACACATTGATACCGCGCTTTTCCAACGCCTCGGTGTCACTGACGCCCCGCTGGAGCGCCGCGCGCAATACCACGATCGACGCTGACAGCACGCCCCCCATCAACAACGCGAAGAGCACGATCATCGCTTTTTGCGGTTTTACCGGCCGCAGACCGCTTTCCGCCTCATCGATAATGCGGATATTGCCCACGGTGCCCGCTTTGCTGATGCTCAATTCCTGCTGCTTGTTCATCAGTTGCATGTATACCTGCTGATCCACCTGCACATCGCGGGTCAGACGCAGAATTTCCTGCTGCGTTTTCGGCAACGTCTGCACCTGTTTGCCGAGCCGCGCCTTTTCCGCCTCCAGCGTGGCGCGCTTTTCCAGCAGTGCGCGATAGGCCGGATGCACGCGGGTATAAAGCTTGGAGATTTCCGCTTCTTTGAAGGTCAGCTCATTCAACTGGGCCTCCAATTGAACCTGAGTATCCAGCACCGATTTGGCTTCCAGCGTCAGGTCCACCGAGTCGTTTTGCTGACGGAACTGGTTGAGCTGATTCTCGGCGTTGTTGAGCGACGTCTGGGTGCGCGGCAGCTGTTCGTGCAGGAAAGCCAGCATGCGCTGCGCTTCCTCGGTTTTGCGATCCACATTCTGTTGCAGGTAGTTATCGGTGATGCTCTTGAGCACCGCTTCGGCGCGCTGCGGATCCTCGCCGGCCAGGTTGAACGTCATAATGCCGCTTTCCTTGCCGCCAGGGGCAACGTCAAGCAGGTTGCGAAGATCGTCCACCGCCTGCTGGCGCGGCACGTTGACCACGCTAAACTCAGTGCCCGGCAATGCCTCCAGCGCAGTGACGTTCATCGCCCAGGCCCCCTGCTTCAGCGGTTGTCCGACGGTGCCGCTAAACAAGTTCTTCCCATCATGGCTCAGGCTATAATGTTGCTTATCCTGCACGGTCAGGGTCAGTTCCTGGCCCTGCATCGCCGCCGGCACCGTCATCCCCGAGATGAGCAATACCGGTGGCGGTTCGCCGCTCAGGCGGGCCAGCCCCTTGCCGAACAGCGGAAAGTAATCCGGGCTGATGCGCACCGTCAAACCGAGATCGTCCACGGTTTTGCCAATCACGTAACGTGATTTCGCCAGCGAAACCTCATCTTGCGTCGCTGAATTCTGACCCATCGAACCCATCGAGTTGTCCAGCGTCTCGCGCAGCAGCGAATCGCCCGAAAGCTGTTTTTCCACCTGCACCAGCGCGGTCGCCTGATAGATAGGCGTCGCCATCAAGGCATAGGCACAGCCCAGGACACCGGCGACGCCGGTCACCAGCAAAATGCGCCAGCGATTATCCCACAGCGGGCCAATCAGCCGTTCCCAGTCCAGTTTCTCGTCCTGCTCGGCCATCACAATCGGCATTGCATTATTCTTCATCATCGGTGTTCCTTAAGTCAGCGTGGCGGGGTTACCAGTTACGCACCCGCAACGTGGCCTCGCTGAGGTCGTTAAAGCTGGAAATCGTCGGTACCAGCTGGCTTATCAAGCGGTTCCAGCGCGCAATCGGCGCTGCGGTGACGTACACCACGTCGTAAGGTTCCAGCTGAAATTCTGTGCCCATCGCCAGTGCAGCAGCATCAGACAGGTCGAACTGGTACAAAGACGCCAGCCGCTGCGGCTGTTTGCCGCCGTTCGGGCGGATCACGAACACGCCGGTGGCATCGGCCACCGTCTGGCTGATACCCTCTGAACTGCCCAACGCCTCCGTCAAGGTCATGCCGCTGCGGTCCATTTTCAGCGTCGCCTGTTTACCGACCTCACCCATCACAAACACCTTCAACTCGTCATTGCGCGGCACATACAGAATGTCGCCCGGCTGCAGCAGTTGGTTCTGGCCGGTATCGCCGCGCTGCATCAGCGCCTGCAGGGAGATGGGCTGTTCCTTGCCCTGGTGAGTCAGCACCACGTTGCGCCAGTCGGCGTTGTCCGTCAGGCCGCCGGCGGCGTTAATCGCATCGAGAATCGTCAGCGGCACGTTGGTCACCGCCTGCTGCCCTGAGGTTTTCACTTCGCCGGTCACATACACTTTCTGCGAGCGGAAAGCGGCAATGCTGACGTCCACCTGCGGGCTTTCCACATAGCGTGCCAGCCGGTTGGCGATCTGATTGCGTACTTCGGTGACGGTTTTTCCCACCACCTGCACCCGGCCGATATACGGGTAGAAGATCGCCCCGTCGGCATGCACCCAGTTGCCAGTATCGCTGGCGCTGCGGTATTGGCCGGCAGGCGTGGTCAGTTCCGGATGGTCCCAAACGGTGACGTTAAGCACATCGCCGACGCCGATGCGGTATTGGTAACTCTGCAAGCGCTGGTCCAGCGCCGGGTTTGGCCGGGCCACCGGCTCCACGCGGCGCATTTTTTCCAGCAGCATCGGCGTTACGCGGTACACCTGGACCTGCTTATCCAAATCGAAGTCTTCATCCTGCTGGGTGACTTTGGCTTTCCCTTGAGTAGGCAGGTGCGAACCTGGAAATGTCGTGCAGCCGCTAAGCAACGCGGTGGACAACACCAGCGGCATCAAATGAGGTAAGTGAAGGTTCATGACAGTACCGTGAAAAAACGGGCCGCCGTTGCGGCCCGTGGGAGGATTAACGATCGGCGGTAGGGTTATCGGTAAAAATCGGTGCCTGACGCGGTTCATGCAACATGACAAAGTAACCGAAGAAGCAAAGTACAAAGGCCACCAGCATCTGGTAGTCCGGCAGTTGCAGGACCTCGCTGCAGATACCTACGCAGGCCAGCGTCACCGCCAGCATGCAGCTCATCGCCAATGCCTGGCGCGCATTGAGACCACGCCGCATCAGGATGTGATGCAGATGGTCGCGACCGGCCTTGAAGGGGCTCTGACGGCGCAGCAGTCGGCGCACCATGACCGTCACCATGTCCATCAATGGGATAGCGATCAGCCACAGCGCGGTCACTGGCCGTATGACAGCGTCCTGCCCCTGGGTGGCGACGATCAGCAACCACAGCACGCTAAAACCAATCACCATGCTGCCGGCATCGCCCATGAAAATCTTGTTGCGCAGACCGAACATGCTGAGGTTAAACAACAGATAGGCCGCCAAGGCCGCGATCAGGCTCAGGCACCACATCGCCAGTTTTTCTTGCCCCGCCAGACCAAACAGAATCGCCAGTGCGATAAAAGTGACGCAGGACAACGCGCCAAGCTGGCCGTCGATGCCGTCAACCATGTTATAGGCGTTAATCGCCCCCCAGACCGCCAGCGGCGTGATCAGCAAGGCTATGTAACCCAGCATCAGCTCCTGATGCCCCCACAAATAGCCGAAGGAAGTAAGTTGCATCCCTGCCGCCAGCATCATCGCCAGCGCGATCCCTCCCTGCACGATGACGCGCGGCGCCACCGGCAGATCAAAACGGTCATCAAGCACACCCAACACCACTAACGCCGTGACGCATAACAGGTAAATATTGCTATGCGGCAACCATTCAGGTTGCCAAAACGTCACCAGCATGAGGGTGAGATAAATGGCTATTCCGCCAACCAGCGGTATATGCCCCTGATGACGCTTGCGGGCATTGGGTTTATCCACTAATCCCACCGCCAGCGCAGCACGGCGTGCAATAACCACCAGCGTCAGCGCCAAAATAAATATTATGCTCAGTTGATATAACATTGTTCCTCCAGCGAATAAGCACGCTACCGCCCTTGAGTTACAGCTCCCAATGCGCTATTAACAAAAACAAAATTGACATCGCCAGGATATAAGTCAGCATAAGCTCATCCTGTTAACTACAGATTCATCCGAAAAATAAAAGGCGTTAGCGCATGAGAAATATATCTCTAGGAAAACTCATGCTTAATGGTTCTTTCGATTGCCAAATTAAGTTCAACCGGCGCTTCGAAATTGTTTTGCACATTGCTTTTAAATTGTGTTCTGGCGCAGAATTTTTGTACTCTCACGCGGCTAATAGGGAATTTACGGTGACTTATTTTACTCACCACATCCAATGCCGCAGCGCCGCAGATCCCGAATATATAAGGAATCCGAATGGTTTTGTTCTCTCTGCCCAATGAGGACGAAATAACGTCGACCAGTTGGTTCATGGTGAAATCCGGTTTATCAACATAATTGCTGACCTGATAACTGGCCTGCTGATCCAGCGCATACTCCAGCCTGGCTGCAATATTCTCGACATAAGCCATGGATTTCATATTATTGCCGCTGCCAATCATTACGAAACGGCCGCTGGCGATCTGACGGAACAGGTTATAAACGTTGCCGCGATTATTTTCGCCGAATACCACGGTCGGACGGATAATGGTCAACTTATTGTCACCGTCGGCCTTGCGCCAGGCTTCGTAGACATACTCCGCTTCCAGCTTGGATTTACCGTAATGGTTAAAAGGTTCAAAACGCCCTTCTTCGCCGGTTTCCTGGGTAACGAACCCGTAGACCGCCACGGATGAGGTAAAGATAATCTGCCTGATGTTCAGCGAAGAGGCCGTCATGCAAACATTACGCGCCCCCTCGACATTAACCTGATAATACAGCGAGATCGGATCGACATTATCCTGATGCTCTGCCGCAAGATTAATCACGGCATCACACCCCGCCAGTGGCTGCAGCAAGGTCTGCGGCTGGGTTACATCGCCAAACTGATAGAGCTCCGGAAAATGTTCGCTTTGTTTCTTGTCTACAATCGTCAAAATCAGATCGCTACGCGCACTCAGGCGCTTAACCAAACGCGTTCCGATAAAACCGGAACCCCCGATGATAGCTACTTTACGCTTATCCATATTTGTCACTCAGCCAAGTTTTCCATTAATTCCCACCGCAGAATTGAGGCGAGACGCTTAATACGCGTTAGATCATGGAAACCAGACTGGACAAATCGGCCCAAGCTTTCAAATAACAAATAATGAAATAACAATATTTGCCGAATGTAAAATTATGGGGAAAGATGAAATGTCGGTGTAGACTAATTTTTAACTTCGTAAGCAACCTGATATTGAATGGTTTTATTCGGCAGAATAAGATTAATCTTACCTTTACCTTTGGCCTCTGAAATTTCGTATTTCACCGGCTGTTTAAACTTCCCCTGTTTGGGATCGATGCACTCGATGGTCGCCTGCTCCAGGCTTTCGCCCTGATAAAGGCAAAGCAGCGTTTGCGGGCCGTTAGATTGGGGGTTGTTCAACGTCAGGGTAAGCACCACGCGGGTGTTGTTTTGTATATCATTGATAATCGGTGGACGAGTTTGGTTCCCCAGCACATAGGAAAAATGTGAAATAATCAGCAGTGAGACAAACACCGACAGGTACTTCACCACTCTGACGGCAGGAACGGAGAAAAAACCCGCCGATGCAGTCATTTTATTTCTTATTGTTGTATTTTTCAGCGGTACGGATACCACAGCAACAGGTGGCCCGGAACTCGTAATCGCTTCCTCATGCGTGTCTATTTTCTCGGCGCTAATTTCATCGTCTTGATTTCCACTTTCAGATATTTCCGCTTGAAAATCTTCGTTAATATTCCCAGAAACTTTCCATATTTCATCAACACCATATTCATCCTCCTCCGATATAAAGTGAAAAGCGGCCTTGTTTTCCACCTTATAGCCCAGGCGTGGAATCGTTCTGATAAGCGTATGTTCAACATCACCTATTTTCTGACGAATTGATTTAATTGTTTGATTTATCGTCGAATCTGAACAATAAGTTCCTTTCCATATATTTTCTATAATTTCCGTACGACTAACCAGTTCAGGGGATCTGGCGACCAGAAGTGAAAGTATCTGATACTCCTTCCAACGCAGGCGAAATTTTTCCCGGGAAGGTGTCAGAACATCTAGATTCCTAATCTTTATTCTTTTATCAAGATTCACTTTTAATTTCCTTAACGTGCCTGTCCTGCACACTTTGTATAGAAATATGAAAAAATGTTCAAGAAATTAAATGTAAACTCAACAGGTTGTATTCATTGGATGTTTATTTTTATAAAAATTCGCTGATTTCATTTTTTACATCACCTCGAATACCAAAGATCCGATTCTCAGAATGTTCTCTTTTTCCCTGTTGGTAACATGGTTTCTTTTCATGTTTACCGGCAATAAAAATCAGCCAACAGACTGATTTAAAACAAAAAGCCCGTATATGTTATAACTTTGTTGGTTAAGTGAAATTGTGAAATTCACCCGAAAACCTGCAAGTATCACCTGTTTTTCCACCTAATCCGATTGCCAGATAGCCTACAAAAAGCCAGCGAAAACAGAATGAGAGTTATCTGATTTAATCACTTCACGAAACAAAGCACCAAATACAAAGACATATTTTCAATTTGGCTACACAACCTTCAAATAATGAAGATCTCTGTCACTCACCATAACAGGCTATGTCACCAGCATGCTTTATTTCTGTAAAAATTCCGACAAGAAAATGAAAATCACGCTAACAATAATATTGTGGAGTATTCTTCATTGAAAAACATGAAGTGAGAGATGCACCTATAAAAAAAGAGAAATTCAGCATGGGGAAATAAGAATATTACCTAAAGGCGGGGAATTTCACTGCGGAAAAACAAACTACGCGGAGAGTAAAAGAAACAGTCCCTCCCCTTTCGGGGAGGAACAAATCGCATCAGGCCGTTTTTTTACGACCGTACACAGCCCAGGTAATCACCACGCACAACAGGTAAAACACCAGGAAAATTTTCATCGCGCCCGCCGGAGAACCGGTCAGCGCCAGAGAAGTGCCAAATGCTTTCGGAATAAAGAAACCGCCGATGGCGCCAATCGCCGAGATAAACCCCAGAGCGGCTGCGGAATCGGTTACCGCTTCGCGCTGTGCGCTTTCGTCGCTCCCGCCTCGAGCCTTAACGCGCTCGAGGGTAATTTTACGGAAGATCACGGCGATCATCTGGAAGGTCGAGCCGCTGCCCAAACCGGCGGTAAGAAACAGCAGCATAAAGACGCCGTAAAACGCAATAAAGGACCCCGTATGCCCAGCCCCCGGTAAGGTCAGGAACAACAGTGCGGCAAACACCGCCATCAACACAAAGTTAATCAGCGTAACGCGAATACCGCCAAACCGATCGGAAAGCGCACCGCCAACCGGCCGTGCCAGGGCGCCGAGGAACGGGCCGAAGAAGGCATAATGCAGGATCACCACGTCCGGAAACTGCGTCTTCGACAACATGGCGAAACCGGCGGAAAAACCGATGAAGGATCCGAAAGTGGCAAGATACAGCAGGCTCAGCATCCACAGATGGCCGCGCTTGAGCACCGGCAGCTGTTGTCTGAGCGAGGCCTTCGAAGCCGCCAGGTCGTTCATGCCGAACCAGGCCGCCAGCGTGGCGATCAACAGGAATGGCACCCAGATCCACGCGGCGTTCTCCAGCCACAGTTGACTGCCGTCCGGCTGAACCTGACCCGTGCCGCCAAAAACGCCGAACATGGCGATGGAGATCGCCAACGGGGCCACCAATTGCATCACGCTGACGCCCAGATTGCCCAACCCGCCGTTCAAGCCTAATGCGCCGCCCTGCCTGGCCTTTGGAAAGAAGAAACTGATGTTGGCCATGCTGGAGGCAAAGTTGGCGCCGGCGAAGCCGCACAGCAGAGAGATGATGACAAAAACGCCATAGGCCGTAGAGGTATCCTGAACCGCAAACCCCAGCCACAGGCAGGGGACCAGCAGTAAACAGGTGCTGATTGCCGTCCAGCGGCGGCCGCCGAACATCGGGATCACGAACGAATAAGGCACGCGCAGGATGGCGCCCGAAACGGAAGGCAACGCGGTGAGCAAAAAAAGCTGGTCGGTAGTGAAATTGAAACCGACCTTGTTCAGATTGACCGCAACCGCACTGAACAGCATCCAGACGCAGAAGGCCAATAACAGGCAAGGAACGGAAATCCACAGGTTGCGACTGGCAATCGCCTGACCACGCTGTTGCCAGAACTCGGTGTCCTCAGGTTGCCAGTTCTGAATAACCGCACCTGTTTTTTTTGATGATGACATTGCAGATTGCGACATAAAAACCTCAGAGACAGGGTGATAACTCCGCACACCCTAGGTGGCGGCCCCCAGGTCAAAGTTGATGTAAATCAATCGGAGTGCAGGTAGTCATGCGCGGGAAACACACCGACATCCCTTTATGAGTAAGGGGTTACTCCAGAAAATATAACTATAAATCAATTGGTTGAAATTAACGCCGCACCACTGCTGCCCGCCTGTAGCGGCGCGTGGAAACTAAGGGTTACTTCGTTAGAGGTATGGGGTTGCCTGCAACTATGGTGAAAAATAACGCCAAATCGTTACCGCCTTCGCTGGCACCGCCTGCTTTCGCCCTCTGGTTTCCAGCCGTCGCCACACTCTACCTCCGGGGATCCAAGCAACATGAAACGCCTGTTAGCTCCACTTTCCATCGTTAATCAGGTGGCCATGCTGATGATACTGCTAGGCATATTGGGCATCGCCGGAATGGGCATTTCCGCCTGGATGTCGCAGAGCATTCAGGGCAACGCGCATGCCATCAATAAGGCCGGCTCGTTGCGTATGCAGAGTTATCGCCTGCTGTCGCAGGTTCCGCTGGATGCTCGCAGCGAAGCGCTGGTCCGCGAACTGGATCAGGATCAAGACAGCCCCGATCTTCAACGTTCGCTGGAACAAGAGGAGATGACTGAACAATTTCAGACGCTGCATGATTATTGGCAGCTAACCCTGCTGCCGCAGTTGCGTCAGGCTCGGCACCCGGACGAGGCTGCGCCGCAGGTCGCGCATTTCGTCACCCTGCTGGATAAGCTGGTGTCCGACATTGACCGCCAAACCGAACGGCGGCTGTTGATGGTAACGCTGGTACAGGCGGTATTTATCGCGCTGACACTGTTCTTGTTGGTCGGTACCATCTGTTACCTGCGCCGTCGCCTGCTGCATCCGTGGCGGCAACTGGTGGCGATGGCGCTGTCGGCGGGCCGTGGCGATTTCAGCCGGCGTTTTGCCCAACGCGGCCACCAGGATGAAATGGCCTCGCTCGGCGGCGCGTTAAACACCATGTCCGACGAACTTGCCGCCATGTACAGCGGGCTGGAGCAGCGGGTGGCGGAAAAAACCACCGACCTGCAACAAAAAAACCAGGTGCTGAGCTTCCTCTATAAAGCCAGCCGCCAGTTGCACGGCAATGAGCCGCTGTGCAGCCGCCTGACGCCGATACTCAATCAACTGCAAAGCCTGACGCCGCTGCGGGCCATTCAGGTTCGCCTGTACGAGAACAACAGTCAGGAACAATTCGTACAATTGAGCGGCAACCTGCCGCTACGGCCGGAATACTGCACCAACCCGGTCTGCAGCGCCTGCCTGAACGACGATGGCCAACAACACGCCCATCACCCTTCCCTGAGCTGGAGTTTAAGCGACAAACTGGGGGATTACGGGGTGATCGTCGCGCAGCACCTACCGCAACAGCCGCTAAATGACGATCATCGCCAGTTGGTTAACACGTTGGTAGAACAACTGACCAGCGTGTTGGCGATTGAACGCCAGGTCGATCATCAGCAACAGCTAATGTTGATGGAAGAACGCGCAGCGATTGCGCGTGAGTTGCATGACTCCATTGCTCAGTCGCTGTCGTGCCTGAAAATGCAGACCGGTTGCCTGCAAATGCAGGGCGCGGAGCTCTCACCCGCCAACCTGGCGCTGGTGCGACAAATGCGTGAAGAACTGAACATCGCTTACCGCCAATTGCGCGAGCTGTTGACCACGTTCCGCCTGCGTCTGACCGAACCGGGGCTGCTGGCGGCGCTGCAGTCAACGGTACAGGAATTTAGCCAGCGGCTCGGCGTTGCCATCGATCTCGATTACCAGTTGACGCCACGCACGGTGCCTTCTTATCAGGCTATTCACCTGTTGCAGATTGCCCGCGAAGCCTTAAGCAACATAAATAAACATGCCCAGGCCAGCCGGGTAAGCATCCAGGTGGTCAATCGACGAGGCGAAGTTACCCTGAGCGTCTGCGATAACGGACGCGGGCTGCCGGAAGAGACCGCCCGCCCCGATCACTATGGCCTGATAATTATGCGCGATCGCGCCAAAAGCCTGCACGGCCACTGCGAGATTTTACCCTGCAGCGGCGGCGGCACTGAAGTCCGGGTGGTATTCAAACCGGACAACCACGCCATCGATTAATGAGAGAAACCATGACGACTGAAACCGCTGCCACCATTTTACTGATTGATGACCATCCGATGCTGCGTAATGGCGTAAAGCAGCTGATCGCTATGGACCCACGCCTGCAGGTGATTGCCGAAGCCGGCAATGGCGAACAGGGCGTCGCGCTGGCCGAAGAGCACGATCCTGATCTGATCCTGCTCGACCTGAACATGCCGGGCATCAACGGTCTGGAGACGCTGGATCGCCTGCGCATGACCGCGCTATCGGGCCGCATCGTGGTGTTTAGCGTCTCAAATCACGAAGATGATGTGGTCAGTGCTCTGAAACGCGGCGCCGACGGCTACCTGCTGAAAGACATGGAGCCGGAGGATCTGCTGAAGGCCATGCATCAGGCAGCTGCGGGCCAGATGGTATTAAGCGAAGCCCTGACGCCGGTCCTGGCCGCCAGCCTGCGTGAGAACCGCCCCAGCGCCGAACGCGATATCCAGCAACTGACGCCGCGTGAGCGCGATATTCTGAAACTGATCGCCCAGGGCCTGCCTAACAAAATGATCGCCCGCAGGCTGACGATCACCGAGAGTACCGTCAAGGTGCACGTCAAACACCTGCTGAAAAAAATGAAGCTGAAATCGCGCGTTGAAGCCGCCGTCTGGGTATTGCAGGGGAAAAACGGTTAATCCTCGCCGTTCAGTGGCCCGGTCTGCGCCGGTATCGCCGGCGTTTGCAAGGTTTTCGCCGGCGGCAACCCCTCGTCGGTGCCGGAAGACAGCGTCAGGGGCGGCGTCACTTGCAGCTGGATCCAGTTGGATGTCACTAACTGGTGTTTATCGTCTTCCAGCGTAACCGATAAAGAGTAACTGTTGCTTGCGCCCGGAGAGGCATCCCACTCAGGCACAATCAGGCTCCAGCCGTGCGGATCGTTACCGTTTTGCGGCGGCGTCAGGCTCAGAGCCTGGGTATCCCCCTGCCAACTGACGCGGGCTATTTTGTTGGCCGCTTTGATTTCAAGCACCAGCGGCAACGTTTCCCCTTCCTTCAGGCTCCACGGCGGCGTAGCCAAAAACACCTGCAGCGTTTTGCGTTGTCGGAACGCCAACACCGGGACATTTTTGCGTTCGATATTGTCATAGCGGCTACCGCGCAGCGACTTGGCCTGCGCAACGTACTCTGGCGATATCTGTTTCACCAGGGGAACACCAAGCCGGTAACTCAGCGCCAGTTCGATCTGATCCTGGCTCACCCCGCCTTCGCCCATCTTGTGCAACGCTTTCACCGTCACCAGCGGCACCGGCGTGTAATTCACCCCAAACTGCATGGCACGCGGATCGCTTTGCTTTTTACCGCTGCCGAACAGATCGACATTCTCCCCCCAGTACTGCTCATAGCTGAGAGAACCGCCAATCTGGCGGTAGAATGGCAGGTAGCCTTGAGTGGTAATGTCATAACCGTTCGCCGGTCGGCTGAGGAACACCGCGTCATTTTTCTGCTGCGCCAGCGCCGACAACGGATAGTAATAATTGGCGGAAAAACGCAGGAAATCGCCCCAGGCTTCGGCGCCCACGCTGGCACGGTTGTGCCGGCGCTCAAAATCGCTGTCGAGCACCGTGTTATATCCCAGCAGCCAATCCCCGGCGACCCAGCGTTGCCCAATCCCCAGGTTGCCCAGCGAACCGTCGTTTTGCTGCAAAAGACCGAGCTGGCTGTAAGTCAGCAAGCCGTTGACGTCATACAGCGGGCTGAACAGTTGGCCGCTGCTGCCGGCAAAATCCCCCTGATTGGACACCGCCAGCGACAGTTTGGCGGTGCCCAGCGGCGATAACAGCTCCTGCGCTTGCTGCTGCAAGACGTCGTTTGCCTGACCCAACACATAGTTCTCGGCGCGGGTACGCACCTGCTGGCCGGAAACGTTATTCAAATTACGCTCACCCAGCTGTTTCGCCATGGTGGCCCACTCTTTCTCACGCGCAGCGTCGTCCTGGGCGTTGCCGCCAAGCTCGGGTAAATCATTGCCCGACGAATGAGCGAGGGAATCGGGTGCCGGCGGGGATTCAGCCTGGGCGGGCAACGCGCCGCAAAACCAGGCAAGTAGCCACACCAGCAGCGCCGCCGGTAAACTGCCGGTCAGGCGAGGGAGAAAATGAACGGCTTTTTTCACTCTGCAGCGTGTTTTTTGTCTAACGTCAGTCATTACTTTGTCGCCATCCCCTCATCCGGAGAGCAAGGCGCATCAATCCTTTTTTTGCTGCGGCCACTCCAGGCGGCAGACAACTCAACCTTCGCACACTCTGACACAGGGCATTTATCCCCTTTCAAGGGCCCAGCGCCAAAACGCATCATGAATACCCAAGCCTAGTGGATTTGTGATGAGAAACCATCGGATAAACCTCAGTTATTCATGTGACAACGTAACAAAACCACCACCTCCACGGAGGCGATGGCATCAGGCCATAAAATTACCCGGTTCCGAGCCGCCAAAAGGAGTGAATTCACTTTATTTCACCTAAAATTTTGCCGAAAAAAACTTCAGACGGAAATCAGCGGGACCAATAACGTCTTGATTATGCGTAGCAATACGCAATTTTTTGCTATCCCTCTGTTAGCTGAACAATGCTTTGCGGCCAGGCTCGCAATGCCAATCATTGATGGCGTCATTTTTCCCAATCAACCGTATTTTGCCGCTATGTTGAACGCTGATTTCAGCTCGGTAAGGACGTTTTATGCTCGATGACGCGCAACACGATCTCTGGCATCGCTGCCTGTTTATCCCGGCCCTGCTGCTTGCTGCAGCCATCGCTACGCGGTTGATTCACTGCGTATCGGCAAGCCTGCCGGGGCCCTCGCCAAAGCAGGCGCGCTGGGTGATGGGGGCTGCCCTTTGCGCCGGGCTGGCGGCATTGCCTTTCGGCATGCCGCTCCTGCACCGCGTGGTGTTGCTGCCGGTGGCGGCGGTATTGATCGCGTTGGCGTTTATCGATTGGCGGCACCGCTTGTTGCCGGATCGCCTGACACTGCCGCTGCTATGGGCCGGGCTGCTGGTGAACCAGCAAGGCTATTTCACTTCGCTGGCGGAGGCGGTGTCAGGGGCCGTCGTCGGTTATCTGTCGCTGTGGCTACTCAACGCGGGCTATCGCCGCCGACATCAACGGGATGGCATTGGGCAAGGGGATTTTAAACTGTTGGCGGCATTAGGCGCCTGGGTCGGCTGGCCCGCCCTGCCGATGTTGGTCACCGGTGCGGCGGCGACGGGACTCTGCGCGGTGGCCATTGCCGGCCTGATGCGTAAACCCGGCCGGCAAACTCCGCTGCCGTTCGGCCTATATCTGGCGACGGCGGCCTGGCCGTTGCTGCTGTCGACGGCCGGCAAGGGAATAGCGCAGTTCAACGGGGTATAACGCTAAATTTCACCTTATTTCACTCTGGCGGTAAATTGGCACAGGGCCATTTTACCGCTGTTATAGCCCACTGTCGGTACGGCTGTTATGGCGACTCTTCACCTGCACCGCTATCCTTTGGCTAAGCCAAAACGGGGTTTTGCCTAAATCAATACGGGGGTTATATGATCGGTCATGGTTTATCCGCACTCGCGCTCGGCGCGGCGTTACTGACGGGGTCACTGTCATTCGCGGCGCAGGCGGCCGGCACCTTCACCCTCACCTCGCCGGCGTTTCAGGATGGCGGAATGCTGGCGCAAAAATATGCCGGCGCGACACCGGGCAATGCCAGTTGCACCGGCGATAACGTTTCACCTCCGCTGAACTGGGCCAACCCACCGGCAGGCACCCAAAGTTTCGCGCTGCTGCTGTCCGATCCCGAAGGGCGCAGCGGCCTTGGCGTCAGCCATTTGGTGGCCTACGGCATTCCCGTCTCGGCCAGCGGCTTCACCGAGGGCGATCTCACCCTGGGCAAAGGCTTTGTTGGCGGCAAAAACTCGCCGGGTACTGCGGTTTATCACGGCCCTTGCCCCCCGACCGGATCAGGGTTGCACCACTATACTTTCGTGTTGATCGCCACCGATCTCCCGCCCCATGCACTTGGCCCGGGCTTGACGCGCGAACAACTCCTGGAAAAACTGCAAGGCCACGCCAAGGGCGGCGCGGGCATTATCGGCCGCTTCGGCCAATAGCCGCTCAGGCCGTCAACGCCTCTGCCGGGATCTCTGCGGTCACCGCCGCAGCGCGGTACAGGCTGACCACCTCACCGATCACCAGCAGGCTGGGCGAAACCGGCCGCTGTCGGGCTATGATCGCCGGCAGTTCGCCCAAGGTGCCGATCAATACCCGCTGCTGCGGCTGGGTGCCGCGTTCAATGATCGCCAACGGCATCTCCGCCGCCATACCATGGCGCAACAACTGTGCGGCGATGGTTTCACTCAAGGCCAGCCCCATATAAAACACCAGCGTCTGCCCCGAACTGACCAATCCCGGCCAGTCCAGATCCACCTCGCCGTTACGGCAATGGCCGGTAATAAAACGCACCGACTGCGCGTAATCCCGATGGGTTAACGGAATACCGCTTGCCGCCGCACAGCCACTGGCGGCGGTAATGCCCGGCACCACGTGGCAGGCCACGCCATGATGCTGCAACCAGGCCATCTCCTCGCCGCCACGACCAAAAATAAAAGGGTCACCACCCTTCAACCGCACCACCCGATTGCCGGCCTGCGCCAGCTCTACCAGCAGTTGTTCGATCTCCGACTGCGCCAAAGTGTGGCAGCGCAGGGATTTACCCACGTCGATACGCAACGCCTCCGCAGGCAGCAGCGCCATCACCGCCGGGGAAACCAGGCGATCAAACACCACCACGTCCGCCTGCTGGAGAACCCGCAGCGCCTTCAACGTCAGCAGCTCGGCATCCCCCGGCCCGGCACCGACCAACCACACTTCGCCCCGGCGCACCGGCTGGCGACGATCCCCAGCCAACATCAGCATTTCAAGTGCCTTCATTGCATCACCTCCGCTATGCCACCCGTTGGGCCGCATGCTGTTGAATCAACTTTTTCAGTTCCGGCAAACAAGAGCCGCAGTTGGTGCCGCATTGCAGACGATCGCCCAGTTCACTGGCGCTGTGGCAGCCCGCCTTAATCGCCGCAATAATGCGGTTCTCGCCCACGCCGAAGCAGCTGCAAATCGTCGCCCCGCCCGCCGTCTGCCCCGCAGCCCCTCGCCCCGCTAACAACGCCAAGCGCTGCGCTCCGCCGACCGGCGGTTGTGCAAAAGCGCTCAGAATTGCCGGTCGATCGAGCATCGGAGCCTGTTGGCGAACATAAAACGCCAGTTGCACCTCGTTCTGACGCCAACCAATGACGTGCAAACCGCGCTGAGCCAGCTGCGCGGTTTGCAGCGTCAGCCCCGCCAAGGGGAAGTGTCGCCGCAACCAGTCCTGCCAGTCTTCGACCGGCCGTTGCCCGGCCATGATGTAGTGGGTCAGGCCGTCCTGCGCTACCCGGCTCCAGTAAATGCCCGCCGGCGGCGCCACCTCGGCGCGCAAGAAGATCTCCGCCTGCCAGCTCGTTGGCCACAAGCTGACCCGTACCGGCGCATGTTTGCTTTCCGGCTGGCCGGAATGAGCATCGACCACCGGCGGGATCAGACTGTCGACCCGGCCCTGAGCGGTAAACTGACCATTCCAGTGCATAGGCGCGAATACGCTGCCGCGCCGCTGCCCCGGATGACACTGGGCCCGCGCCAGCATCCAGCCGTGGGGTGAACTCAGCCGCACCAGGGCGTTATCGCCAATGCCCAACGCCGCAGCATCCTGCGGGTGCATTTCACAAAACGGCTCGCTGAGATGGCGCATCAGGCGCGCCGCTTTGCCGGTGCGTGTCATGGTGTGCCACTGATCGCGGATACGGCCGGTGTTCAGCACCATCGGGTAACGCGGCGATACCGCATTTTGCGGCAGACGCGGCGTCACCGGCAGCAGTTGCGCTTTGCCGTCCGCATGGAAAAAGCGGCCATCGCTGAACAGACGCCGACACCCGCCAGGGTGCTGGGTATTGACCGGCCACTGCACCGGTGCCATACGCGACCACTGCTCCCGATCCCCCTGCGCCAGCAGGCTGATATCGAACGCGCGCGTTCCATTATTCTCAAACCCTGACAACGCGGCGTGCTCACTGAAAATCTCCGAAGGGTGCCGGTAGCCGAACGCCGCCCCATAGCCCATGCGCCGAGCCACCTGGCTGAGGATCCACCAGTCGGCCCGCGCCTCTCCCGGCGGTGGCAAAAACGCGCGCTGGCGGGATATGCAGCGTTCGGAGTTGGTGACACTGCCCTCTTTTTCGCCCCAAGCCAGCGCCGGCAGGCGGATGTGAGCCAATTCTGCGGTATCGGTCACCGCCATCACTTCCGACACCACCACCAGCGGGCACTGTTTCAACGCCTGTCGCACCGCGTCCGCATCCGGCAGCGATACCGCCGGGTTGGTGCCCATGATCCACACCGCCTTCACCTGCCCGGCGGCCATCGCCTGGAACAGTTCGACCGCGTTCAGGCCGGGTTGCCTGGCAATGCCCGGCGACTGCCAGAAACGCTGCACCCGGTCGGTATCCTCGTCGCTGAACCCCATATGCGCCGCCAACTGATTAGCCAGCCCGCCCACTTCACGCCCGCCCATCGCATTCGGCTGGCCGGTAATGGAAAACGGGCCGCTGCCCGGCCGGCCAATGCGCCCGCCCGCCAGGTGCAGATTGATGATTGCATTGCATTTATCCGCACCGCTTGAAGACTGGTTGATACCCATGGAATAGAGGGTCACCCAGTCGCGCGATGTTTTCAGCAAGGCGAAAAAGGCCAGTACGGCGCTGAGCGGCAGTTCGCAAAAATCCGCTACCCGTTCCGGTGCCCAGTCGGCCACCGCCACCAGCGTTTCCTCCACGCCGTTGGCATGCTGATGCAAAAAGGCGTTATCCAGGCCGTCGTGCTGCGCCAGCCAGCGCAGCGCTCCGGTAAACAGAGCGGCGTCGCTGCCAGGGCGCAGCGGCAGGTGAAGATCGGCAATATCGCAGGTCGCCGTCTCTCGCGGATCAATCACCACCACGCGCATCTGCGGCCGCTGCTGACGCGCCTTCACCAGCCGCTGATACACCACCGGGTGCGCCCAGGCGGTATTGGAACCGGTCAGGATCACCAGATCCGCCTGTTCGATGTCCTCATAACAACAAGGCACCGCATCGCCACCGAACGCCCGCTTGTAACCCACCACCGCCGATGCCATGCACAGCCGGGAGTTGGTGTCGATATTGGCCGCGCCGATAAAACCCTTCATCAGCTTATTGGCGACGTAATAGTCCTCGGTCAGCAACTGGCCGGAAGCGTAAAACGCCACCGCCTGCGGGCCATGCTGCTCGATCACGCGGCTAAAACGCAGCGCCACCTGCTCCAGCGCTTCGTCCCAGCCCACCGTTTGGCCGTCAACCTGCGGTTGCAGCAAGCGGCCCGCCAAATCCAGGGTTTCTCCCAACGCGCTGCCTTTCACGCACAGCCGCCCCTGATTTGCCGGGTGGGCGACATCGCCGCTGACCGCCACCGCGCCGTCGCTGCGCTTTTCGACGGCGACGCCGCAGCCAACGCCGCAGTAAGGACAGGTGGTGCAGTGTGCGGCGGTCATGATGCAGCGCCCGTCGCTTCCGGCATGGCGGCCTGCACCGCCAGCGGTTGGCTGCACACCCAGACTCTGCCCGCCGTCACCCGTACCGGCCAGGCGGTAACACCAGATTGCGCGTTATCCACACAGCTGCCGTCGCTCAGGCGGAAACGCTGCTTGTACAACGGGGAGATCACCACAGGCACACCGGCTACGTCCCCCAGCAACCCGCGCGCCAGCACGTTGGCGTCGCTGTCCGGCTCCTGATTCGCCAGCGCATAAACGCCGCTGCCCGGCAGATGGAACAGCGCAATCTGCCGCTGCCCCAGACGTGCGGCAATGCCGGCATTGACGGGAATGTCCGCCAACGCGCAGACATCCAGCCATTGATCGCCTGCGGCCGAGGCCGGTTGCACGTCGATAACCTGCCCGCGTTCCTCCCCGCTCGCCGGGCGGCGCTGCCCGCGCTCCGGCTGCCAGACGATGGCTTCGTCCGGCCGATCGCTGTTCACAAAGGCGCGGAACAGCTTAAGACGATCCGGGCTGGCGAGCGTGGTCTGCCATTCGCACTGATAGCTGCCGACCACCGCCTGCATGTCGTTCTCCAGATCGGCGGCGATGCCCAGGCTATCCTCCAGCACCACCTCACGCAGGTAATCCAGCCCGCCTTCGAGGTTATCCATCCAGGTGCTGGTGCGCTGCAGGCGATCGGCGGTGCGGACATAGAACATCAGGAAACGATCGACCATGCGGATCAGCGTGGCGGTGTCGAGATCGCTGGCGAACAAATCCGCATGCCGTGGCTTCATGCCGCCGTTGCCGCACAGGTAAAGATTCCAGCCTTTGTCGGTGGCGATCACCCCAACGTCCTTGCTTTGCGCTTCTGCGCATTCGCGCGTGCAGCCGGAAACCGCCATCTTGATTTTGTGCGGCGATCGCAATCCCTTGTAACGGTGCTCCAGTTCAATCGCCAGCGCGGTAGAATCTTGCACGCCATAACGACACCAGCTTGAGCCGACGCAGGATTTCACCGTACGCAGCGACTTGCCGTAGGCATGGCCGGTTTCAAACCCGGCGTCGACCAGTTGCTGCCAGATTTCCGGCAGTTGCTCCAGGCGTGCGCCAAACAGGTCGACCCGCTGGCCGCCGGTGATTTTGGTGTACAGTTGATAACGCTGGGCAACTTGACCGATGGCGATCAGCCCTGCCGGGGTAATTTCACCGGCCGGCACGCGCGGCACCACCGAATAGGTGCCGTCCTTTTGGATATTGGCGAAGAAACGATCGTTGGTGTCTTGCAACGGCAGGTGCTGCGGCTTGAGCAGGTATTCGTTCCAGCACGACGCCAGAATCGATCCCGCCAGCGGTTTGCAAACTTCGCAGCCGTGCCCATGACCATGTCGGGACAGCAGATCGTCGAAGGTGCGGATATTGCCGACCCGCACCAAGTGATACAGCTCCTGGCGCGAGTAGGCGAAATGTTCGCAAACGTCCTTTTTCACCACCACGCCGCGTTGCTGCAGTTCGTGCTCCATCACCTGTTTCACCAGGGCGGCGCAACCGCCACAGCCGGTGCCGGCTTTGGTGCAGGCTTTCACCGCCGCCAAATCGCCGCAGCCTTGGTCCACCGCACAGCTGATATCGCCTTTACTGACGTTGTGACAGGAGCAAATCTGCGCCGTGGCCGGTAACGCCGATACGCCCAGCGCTTTTGGCGCGCCGCCGGCCGAGGCCGGTAGAATCAGGCTTTCCGGTGCGGCGGGCAACGGCAGGTCATTGAGCATCATTTGTTGCAGCGTACTGTATTCGCTGCTGTCGCCGACCAATACCGCCCCCAGCAGCCGTTTGCCGTCGGCATCAACCACCAGTTTTTTATACACTTCCGCCGGGCCGTCGACCCAGCTGTAGCTTTGGCTGCCGGGCGTATGGCCGTGCGCATCCCCGATCGACGCCACCTCGACGCCCAGCAGTTTCAGCTTGGTGCTCATGTCTGCGCCGCAGAACACGCTTTCCCGCCCGGCCAGCAGATCCGCCAGCGTGCGCGCCATTTGATACCCCGGTGCCACCAGCCCGAAAATTTGGCCGTTCCATAACGCGCATTCGCCGATGGCGTAAATGGCGTCATCGCTGGTACGGCACTGGCTGTCAATCACGATGCCACCGCGGGGTCCCACCTCCAGTTCGGCGGCGCGGGCGAGCTGGTCACGCGGCCGGATACCGGCGGAAAACAGAATCAAATCAACATCCAGGGTTTCACCGTCGGCGAAACTCATACTGTGACGGTGTAACGAACCCTCGATAATCGCCTGTGTTTGCTTGCCGGTGTGTACGCTCACGCCCAGCGCCTCAATCTTTTTACGCAGCATCGCCGCGCCGCCGTCATCCAGTTGCACCCCCATCAGGCGCGGCGCAAACTCCACCACGTGGGTTTTCAGCCCAAGCTGCTGCAAGGCATTGGCGGCCTCCAGCCCCAACAGACCGCCGCCGACCACCACGCCCACGCTGGCGCTGGCGGCGCATTCGGCAATCGCCGCCAGATCCTCCAGCGTGCGGTAAACCAGACAGCCGGGGCGATCGTTGCCGGGGATCGGCGGGACAAACGGATAAGAGCCGGTCGCCAGTACCAGGTGGTCGTAGGCCGTTTCGCGCCCCTCGGCGTCGATTACGCATTTGCGCCGGCGATCGATGGCGCAAACCGCCTGCCCCAGCCGCAGCTCAATCCCGGAACCTTCGAAGAAACCCGCTTCCACCATCGACAGCGAGTCGGCGCTGCGGCCGGAGAAAAATTCCGACAGATGGACCCGGTCATACGCCGCCACCGGCTCTTCGCCAAAGACCACGATGTGATACTGCTGATGCAGTTCGCGAGCGACCAGTTGTTCCAGGAAGTGATGACCGACCATGCCGTGTCCGGCAACCAGCAAAACGGGCTTATGCATATCCGATGTCCTCTCGTCAGACGCCTGCGGCGCCTCGGGTTCGCTACTGCCAAACAGCAGGGCTTCCGGCTGATTCACCGGCTGACCGAGCTGCCGCAGATAAAAAGGGCTGTCCTGGGCGTCGCCGTACAACACAACGCCCTGTAATCTGCCGTGGCGCACCAGCAGGCGGCGGTAATGCTGCACCTGTGGGTCTTCGGCGTGGTGAAGCTCGGTTTGCGCGTCGGCGATCATTTCGCCGGCGCTGAACATCTCGATGCCGCTGACCTTCAGGCGGGTATGCAGCGGCGCCGGTCGGTAGCCCGGCACCTGTTCACCGCTCAACCGCCGCGCCAACAACTCCGCCTGTTGCCAGCAAGGTGCGACCAGACCGAAGGTGGTGGCGTCGAGCTGGGCGCATTCGCCGATGGCGAAGATCGCCGGATCTTCAGTCTGCATCCGATCGTCGATCAAAATGCCGCGCTCACAGCCCAGCCCGGCGGCCTGCGCCAGGCTGATTTCGGGCCGCACCCCGGCGGCAATCACCACCAGATCGCAATCGCACCGCTCGCCATTACTCAGCGTGGCGGCCTGAACCTGCTCTGTGCCGTGGAACCGGCTGGCCTCACAGGCCAGCCGACATTCGATACCGCGTTGCAACAGATTGTGTTGCAGCATCCGCCCGGCGCGGGCATCCAGTTGCCGCTCCATCAGGTGTGTGCCACGGTGCACCACGGTGGCGGTCATGCCGCGCTGCGTCAGGGCGGCGGCCGCCTCGATCCCCAACACGCCGCCCCCTACCACCAGCGCATGCCCCCCTGGCCGGCAGCGGCCAAGCATGGCTTCAACGTCGTCCAGCGTGCGAAAACCGTAAATGCCGTTCAGCGTCACGCCGGGCAGTTGCGGCATCAGCGGACGCGAACCGGTGGCGAGCACCAGCAGGTCATAAGGCACCTCATGCCGGGCCGTCATCACCCGCTTGTGCCGCCGATCCACCGCCAGCGCCGGTTCACCGGCCAGCAGCCGCACGTCGTGCCGGTGATACCAGTCAAGATCGTGCAACAGGGTCTCGCTGAACGCCTTTTCCCCCGCCAGCACCGGCGACAACAGAATGCGGTTGTAGTTGCCGCGCGGCTCCTCGCCAATCACCGTGATGGCATAGCGCGCGGGTGCCAGCCGGCAGAGCGTCTCCACCAGCCGCATCCCGGCCATGCCGTTGCCAATCACCACCAATTGGGTTTTGTCCATCATTCGGCTCTCATGCCGCTTTCGCGTGCTTCTCGTAGAGGAACTTCAGCACCTGGCGACGGTAATGGTGATAATCCGGGTCGTCCGCCAGCGCTACCCGTGAACGCGGACGCGGCAACTTCACCTCGAGAATTTCACCGACAGTGGCCGCCGGGCCGTTGGTCATCATCATCACCCGGTCGGACAGCAGCACCGCTTCATCGACGTCATGGGTGATCAGCACAATGGTGGTGTTCAACCGTTGCTGGATTTCCATCACCGCATCCTGCAGATGGGCGCGGGTCAGCGCATCCAGCGCGCCAAAGGGCTCGTCCATCAGCAACACCTTGGGCTTCATCGCCAGCGCGCGGGCGATGCCGACGCGCTGTTTCATGCCGCCGGAGATTTCATGCGGCCGCTTGTGCAACGCGTGGCTCATATGCACCAGCTCCAGGTTGTGCTCGATCCACTCGCGCATTTCGCCGCGCGTCATTTCGCGCCGGAATACCTGATGCACCGCCAAGGCCACGTTTTCGTAGGTGGTCAGCCACGGCAGCAGCGAATGGTTCTGGAACACCACGCCACGTTCTGGCCCCGGCCCGGTGATTTGCCGGTTATCGCACAACAGCACGCCGTCGCTGGGCAGAGTCAGCCCGGCGATCAAATTCAGCAGCGTCGACTTGCCGCAGCCGGAATGGCCGATCAGGCTGACGGTTTCTCCTGCCTGGATATCGAAACTCACCCGATCCAACGCGATAAACTCCCCCTGTGGGGTGGCAAAGCGCTGGCTGACGTTCTGGACCTGAATAATCGGTTTCATGGCGCACTCCTTAACGGTTCTGATAGCTAAAACGTTTTGCCAGTAACATCAGCCCCTGCTCGAGCAGCAGCCCCACCACGCCGATCACGATGATGGCGATGATGATGTTTTCGACGTTGAGGTTGTTCCATTCATTCCAAATCCAAAAACCGATGCCGACGCCGCCGGTCAGCATTTCCGCCGCCACAATCACCAGCCAGGCGATGCCGATGGACAAACGCACCCCCGTCAGCACATACGGCAACACTGCCGGAAACAGGATTTTGCGCATCACCGTCCATTCAGACAGCTTCAGCACCCGCGCCACGTTGAGGTAGTCCTGCGGAATGCGCGTGACGCCTTCTGCGGTGTTGAGGATCATCGGCCAGATGGAGCAGATGAAAATGGTCCAGGTTGATGCCGGTTCCGCACGCTGGAACAGCAGCAGGCCAATCGGCAGCCAGGCCAGCGGGCTGACCGGGCGCAGCAGCGAAATAATCGGGTTGAGCATGTTCGCCAGAAAGGCAAAGCGCCCCAGCAGGAACCCGGCCGGTATACCGACCAACGCCGCCAGCCCAAAACCGGTGGCTACGCGCTGCAACGAGGCCAGTACGTTCCAGCCGATCCCCTGATCGTTCGGCCCGGCGGAATAAAACGGATCGGCAAACAGCGTCAGCGCCGCCTGCCAGGTCGCCACGGGCGTCGGGAAACCCTTGCTGTTGAGCGCGGCGATCTGCCAGACAACCAGGGTCACCACCAGCCCCAACGCCGCGGGCACCGCACGGCGAAAAGCATTCTGCAAAGGCAAACGCCAGCGCGCTTTGGGTTGCGGCTTCGCGGCAGCCGGGATTTTCAGCGGCACGACTTCCGCACAGGTCGGCGTTGGCATATCAATACGTTCAGCGAGATTTTTCATCGGTTACCTCAGCGCTTTAAAGAGAAACTGTTGGCGTATTCCGCTGGATTGCTGCCGTCCCAACGTTTACCGTCAAACAGCGTGCTGGCGCGCATGTCGCTGCCGGGAAGATTCACCCCGCCCACCGCGCTTGCCGCCTGTTTGTAGATCTCGATGCGGTTGATTTTTTGCGCGACGGCCAGGTAGTCCGGCTCGGCGCTCAACAGGCCCCAGCGGCGATGCTGGGTCAGGAACCACATGCCGTCAGACAGATACGGGTAGTTCACCTCGCCATCGTGGAAAAAGCGCATCGCATGAGCGTCCTGCCAGGATTTGCCCAGACCGTTTTGGTATTGCCCCAGCATGCGGCCGGTGATCACTTCCGGTTTGGTATTGATGTAGGCGCGCCCCGCCACTACCTGGGCGGTCTCCTCGCGGTTGGCGTCGGAGCTGTCTATCCAGCGTGCGGCGTCCAGCACGGCGGCGGTCAGCGCGCGGGCGCTGTTCGGGTTGGCCGCCACCCAGTTCCCCGTGGTGCCCAGCACTTTTTCCGGGTGATCGGGCCAGATTTCCTGGGTGGTGACGGCGGTAAAACCGATGTTTTCGGCGATGGCGCGCTGGTTCCACGGCTCCCCGACGCAGAAACCGCTCATGTTGCCGATCTTCATGTTCATCACCATCTGCGGCGGCGGCACCACCACGTTGCGCACGTCGTCAAACGGATGAATGCCGGCGTTCGCCAGCCAGTAATAGAGCCACATGGCGTGAGTGCCGGTCGGGAAGGTTTGGGCGAAGGTGTAAGTGCCCTTGGCGCTGGCGTCGACGTGTTTTTTCAGCGCGGCCGCATCGGTGACGCCGGCCTGCTTTAACTGGTTGGAAAGCGTGATCGCCTGACCGTTGTTGTTGAGCGTCATCAGCACCGCCATGTCGTGCTGCGGCCCGGCTACGCCCAATTGCAGGCCATAAACCATGCCGTACAGCACGTGCGCCGCATCCAGCTCGCCGGACAGCAGCTTGTCGCGCACCGCCGCCCAACTGGCTTCTTTGCTGGGAATGATTTTGATGCCGTATTTTTCGTCAAACTTTTTCACCGCCGCCATCACCACCGAGGCGCAGTCGGTGAGCGGAATAAAGCCCACGCGGATCTCTTTTTTCTCCGGTGCGTCAGAGCCTGCCGCCCAGGCCGTATTCATCAGGCCAGGCAGCAACATGCTGCCGCCCAGCGCCGCGCTGCCGGCCAAAAAGCGGCGGCGCGTCAACTCAAGCCCAGGGTGTTTGGTGTGCGTCATCAGCAAGTCCTTCAATCAGGCGATAAAAATAAAAAAGGCGTCCCATCAGCACATTCCACCATTGGGGTGAACATGCTGAAAGGACGCCTTTATCCAAATTCTTGTTGGCAATCCGGCCGCCATTGGCCGGGTTACGTTTTAGTTAATGCAGCTTGCGTGCCAAATCGCCAAATCTGTCATTTTAAACCCACCAATATGTACCCCATGAATTTCAAGTTGTAGCCAGGCGCCTAGCTCGCTCATCCCCAGGCGCTTACTTAAGTCACTGGGGTGAGTGACAAATCTGTCGGGAACCGATTTGAACGCTGCTCGCAGCGGCCCCGAAGGGGCAAGGCCCATAGATGGGTCTTGCAAGCAGGTAACAACGCTGCAGCTTGAAAGGCGACGGGTACGTTGCACAACGGCAAGGCATTAACTGCACTGACGGTGTGCATATACTCCTTAAGGAGTATTCCCGGTGGGCGGTAAAATATCCGCCACCGCCAGCATGGCATTGGCGATATCAATCAGCCGCTTGTTTTGGTTCATGGCCATCTTGAGCAGCAGCCGGTGAGCGTCCTCCTCGGTCAAGCCGCGATGCCGGATCAGCAGCCCTTTGGCGCGTTCGATTTGCTTGCGCTCATGCAGCGTCGCACGCGCCGTCGCCAACTCCTCTGACAGCACCTGCAACCGCTGCGACTGCTGCTGAATCAACTCCATCATGGAACGGCCCAGACGCGGATTGATGCCGTCCCCCATCAGCGGCGACGCCGCCCCCAGCGGGGTGGCCACAAACACCGCGTAGCTTTCTCTCGCCTGTTGCGGCACGTAATCGACATAATCCAGCTCCAGCGAGCGCTGGGCCTCGGCCAGGCTGTGGCGGCAACTGGCCATCAGCGCCTCTTCCAGCCGATCCTCTATCTGTTTCATCAGGTCAATGCGCGCACTGGTGATCTCGAACCAGCGCAGGCTGGTGTCGGCGCGATCGCTCAACTGCAATTGGGTACAGGCAATGCGACGCAGGCGTTCAAACTCGCGGTCATCCTGCTGCTGTATGCGCCGCCACTGGGCCAGCGACTGTTCGTCGGCGAACTCGCTGAAGGTTTGAAAACAGCGCTCCTGGCCTTCGATCAACATCAGTAACTGCTGATGGGAGGCTTCACTGAAATGCATGGCGGCAAAACCGGCCGCGCCGATTGCCCGCTCTTGCCCGGCCAGTTCCTTGCCTTGCATAAAGCTGAACATGGCGATCAACGCACGCGTCATGGCGGGTTCAACGCAGGCATCCGCCGCCTCGAATACCAGCGCCAGCAGGCTGTGAATGATGTTATTGAAGGTGTCCATGGCCGCAGGCTGCGAGACCTGCTGCTGCTGTACTTGCCGGCGCAGCGCGGGCAAAGCGGTGAGGTTGTGCAACGCACAGGCGATGCGGCTGAACAGGCGGCTGGCGCTGGCCAGCGGTGCCGTGGCGGCATCCAACTGCGCCAATTGCCGTTGCACCGCCAGTTCGGCCTGCTCCACGTCCTGCGTTCTGCCGGGCAGCCGTTCGCCGAACAGCGCGCCCTGTGAACACAGATAAATATTGACGGTGCCGCGCTCCCGCTGAAGCACGTGGATCAGTTGGCTCACCCGGCCAACCAACTGGCCCATCTGCAGCAGCTGTTGCAGCACGGTGATTTCGCAGCGTTTGGACGCCAGCAGAAAATCGCCGGCGCTGGGCGGGAAAGCGCTATTACGGCTCATGACAGGATCCCCGTTACGGTAAATAGGCCGATCCTGCAAAAGCCGTGCCGTAGTGTTACTTACTCACGCGATCCAGATAAAGCATGCTGTTGGCGATATTCAGCGTGGCCCCCTTGATGTTGTCGCGCAGCGCCACCAGCGTTTGCCCTTGCAACGCGACGACGTACGGCGAGCTGGCCTGCACTTCATGCTGCAAGGCTGCATAGCGCGCGGCGCGTTTTACCCCATCGCCTTCTGCCGCCGCCGCACGGGTTTCCGCACTCAGCGCCGGTATCGTCCACTGGGTGCGCCAGGCCAGGGTTTTCGGGCCGTTCGGCACGTTGTAAGCAAAGGCGCTGGCGTTGGTGTTCGGGTCCAGATAGTCGGCGCCCCAATAGGTGAAGATCGCCTGGAAATCGCGACCGCGCATCTTGCCCCACAGATCGCTTTCTACCACCGGGTGAATATCCAGTTGCAAACCGGCCTTGGCAAAGCTGGCCTGCAGCGCTTGGGCGATATCGGTATAAGGCGGTTGGTTAATGACGATCAAATCGATGCGCGTACCTTCAGCGATACCGGCGTCATGCAGAATCTGCCTGGCCTTTGCCACGTCAAGTTTGAACGGCTGGTCCGAGACGGCACCGTCCAGCCCGACCGGCAGAAAAGCCTGATGAACGCGGTATTGCCCTTTCAGCAGATCTTTCGCGATGGATTGGTAATCCACCAGCCAGCGCGCCGCCTGCCACAGCGCCGGATTAGCCAACGCCGGCTGCTGTTTGTTGCCGGTATTGAAGCCGAGGTAATACACCTTTGCCGAATCATGTTGCTCAATACGCACGCCCTTTTCATTGCGCAACGAGTTGAACTGATCGGCCCCCAAATCATAGGCCACGTCGGCGTCGCCCTTCAGCAGCAGCAAGCGGCGGGTGCCGGCGTCGCTGACGTTCTTCAGCAACACCGTTTTCAACTGCGCTTTGGGCTGGGCGTAATCGTTACGGCTGAACAACAGCGCCTCGTGCGGCACATAGTTGCTGACCCGGTAAGGGCCGGCACCGGCGGAGTTCGAACGCAGCCAAGCATTGCCGAAATCCCCCGCCTGGCTGTGTTCGCTCAGCAGCTTCTCATCGACAATCGACGCCACCGGTGCGGTCAGCAATCGCAGCGCCAGTTCGCTGCCGATATTCGCCGGCCAGCTCAGTTGCAACTGGTTGTCGTTGAGTTTTTTCAACTGGCTTTCAACGTTGTCCGGCGTCCAGCCGAATTCGCCGAGAATAAACGACGGCGCCTTGTTCAGTTTCACCGCACGCACCAGCGAGAAGATCACGTCCTCCGGCCGTACCGGATTGCCGGAGGCAAAGCGCTGGTTGTCATGCAGGGTAAAAATCAGGCTGTGACCATCTGCGCCCGCCTGCCAGCCGCTGGCCAGTTCCGGTGCCAGCTTTTCCGGCGTTTCACGATCGGGTGCCAGCAGGCGCTGGTACAGATTGACCAGGTTGGCCGAGCTGACGGTTTCAAAACTCTCGGCCGGATCGAGGCTGATAATCCCCTCCAGCGAACTGACCACGACCAGCGTATCTTGCGGAGTGGTGGCCTGCGCGCCGAAACTTGCTGCCAGGGCGCTGAACACTAAGGTTGGGATGAGACGTTTCATTGCTGCACTCTCCATCAATCACGCGGATGCGTTATTTTTCGAGTGTAGGGGGGTGAGTTTATAAGAAGAACGACTATAAATTGCTTTATTTATTACACAGATGAATATACCCGCCGCAGCCACGGCGGGTATTGCTTCAATTCACCAGCCGGCCGTGCGCCATCGCCACCGAGCGATCGCACATATGGTCGATGACGTCGGCATCGTGGCTGACCAGGATCATGGTCAGATCACCCGCCTGCTTCAGATCGTTGAGCAGGTTGAGGATTTCCGCCTGTACCGACATGTCCAGCGCCGACGTCGGCTCGTCCAGCAGCAGCAGTTTCGGTTTCAGCAGCAGCGCCCGCACTATCGCCACCCGCTGGCGCTGGCCGCCGGAAAGCTGGTGCGGATAGCGATCCAGCAAGCGCGGGTCCAGCCCCACTTGCCGAAAACCGGCGCTGATTTTCTGCTCGATATCGCGCTCTTTCAGCAACTTCAACGGCTCCGCCAGCGTGCGCAACAGCCGGTGCTTGGGGTGCAGCGAAGCATAAGGGTCCTGAAACACCATCTGCACCTCACGCCGCAGCGTGCCGGTGAACGGCCGGCCGGGCTTCAGATCCTGGCCCAACAACCGGAAACCGCCGATCCAGTGCTCGTTCAACCCGGCCAGCACCCACAGCAGCGAGGATTTACCGCAGCCTGAGGGGCCGACCAGCCCGAAGCATTCACCTTGCTCGATATGCAGATTGACGTCATACACCACCGTGCGTAACTCATAGCCCTGGCGGTGGCTGACGCTGAGGTTGTCCAAAGTAATCAGGCTCATTTCAGCGCCTCCAGCAGCGCACGATCCAATACCGGCAGGGGTTTGCCGTGGGTTTCCCGGCTCGGCCGGCACGACCATAGCGTGCGGGTATAAGGATGCGTGGCCGAAGCCAACTGGTCAGCAGGCAGTTGATCCAGCAGCTCGCCCTTGTACATCACCAGGACCCGCTCACAGTAGTGTGCCACCTGCTGCAAATCGTGGCTAATCAGAATCAGCCCCATATTGCGCTGCTCCACCAGATTTTCGATCAGTTGCAACACCTGATCGCGCATCTGGTGATCGAGTGCGGAAGTCGGTTCATCGGCAATCAACAGCTGCGGATCGTTAATCAGCGCAATCGCCAGCATCACCCGCTGCCCCATGCCGCCGGAAAGCTGATGCGGGTAGCGCTGACGCAACGCCGTCGGGTCAGGCAAGCCTACCGCCGCCAGCATGTCCAGCACCTTTTCCCGCCGTTCGGCCCGGCCCAGGCGAGTGTGCAGCAACAGCGGCTCCTCCACCTGCTTGCCAATCGGCTGAGTGGGGTTCAGCGCATGCTTGGGATCCTGCATCACCATCGCCACTTTTGTGCCACGCAGGCGGTTCCACTGACGCTCGTTCAGTTGCGTAAGTTCATCCCCGCCCAACGTCAGGCGCTGCGCCCGCACTTGCAGCGGCGGGGGCAATAGCCCCATCAGCGCCCGGGCGGTCAAGGATTTGCCGGAACCGGATTCGCCGACCAGCGCCAGCCGCTCTTGCCCCATGCTGAAAGAAATCTCTTTTACCAGCGCAACCGGCTGTGGCGCCGGCAGCAGCACCGACAGCCGGTCGGCGATTAATAAGCGGTTATCAATGCCCATGACGAGGATCCATTTTATCGCGCAGGCCATCGCCCAGCAGGTTAAAAGCCAGGCTGGCGAACAGGATCGCCCCGCCCGGCACGGCGGCCACCCACCATTGATCGAAAATCACTTTACTGCCCTCGGCCACCATTGACCCCCATTCGGCGGTCGGCGGCGCAACGCCCATACCGAGAAAACCCAAACCGGCGGCGGACAGGATAATCCCGCCCAGGCTCAGCGCGGCGCGAACGACCGCGCTCGGCAGGCACAACGGCAAAATATGGCCGGCCATCAACCGCAGGCCGCCAATGCCCTGCATGCGCGCCGCCGCCAGATAGTCACTGCGACGCAACGCCAGGGTTTCCGCCCGCGCCTGACGAGCGAAAGAAGGCCAACTGGTCAGCGCCAGCGCCAACGCGCCATTCATCAGGCCCGGACCGAGCACCGCGACAAACGCCAGCGCAATCACCAGGCTGGGCAACGACAGAAAAATATCGGTCACGCGCATCAAAATACGCTCCGCCCAGCCGCCGAGATAACCGGCGCTGATGCCCACCAGCAGGCCAATAGGAATGGTCAGCAACAGGATCAGGGACACCAGAATCAGCGTCGGGCGGGCGCCGTAAATCACCCGCGACAGCAAGTCGCGGCCAAAACCGTCGGTGCCCAGCCAATGGCCGGAGGAAGGCGGCAGCAGGCGCAACTCAATGTGTTGCAGATTGGGGTCGAACGGTGCCAGCCACGGGGCCAACAGCGCGGTCAGGATCAAGATCGCCACCAGCGTCGCGCCAATCGTCAACGTCGTCAGCCGACGGCGTGAAGGGTAGCCGGTAGCCGGTGCGCCCTGGGGCTCATGTTCGGAAAGGTATTGGCTCATCGGGTTCGCGGGTCCACTAAATAAGTCAGTGCGTCGGCCAGTGCGTTAAGCACCACGAAACAGGTGCCGATCAGCAGCGTAGCGCCAAGAATGGCCGGCGTATCGGCGGCAAACAGCGCGGTGGTCAGGTAACGCCCGACGCCCGGCCAGGCGAACACCGTTTCGGTCAGTACCGCGCCTTCGAGCAGGCTGGCGTAGGACAGCGACAAAACGGTGATCAGCGTGCCGAGCACGTTGGGAAACACGTGGCACAACAGAATGCGCACGCGGCTGGCGCCTTTGGAACGCGCCAGCGTGACGTACTCTTTGTTGCACTCTTCCAGCATCGCCGCACGCAGCAGCCGGGTGATGCCCGCCATCGACAACAGCGCCAGCGCCACCACCGGCAGCCACAAGTGGCTGATGGCGTTGTAAAACATCTCGCGATCGCCGGACAGCCAGCTATCAATCAGCACAAATCCGCTGCGCGGCTCCATGCTGTAAAGGTAGATATCATCCAGCCGTCCCGGCCCCGCCGACCAATGCAGCGTGGCGTAAAACAGCAGCAGGCCCAGCAGGCTGAGCCAGAAGATCGGCACCGAATAGCCTATCAGCGACAGCAGCCGCGCCGCGTTATCCAGCCAACTGCCCGGTTTGAGCACCGCCAGAAACGCCAGCGTAATGCCGCCGAGAGCGCCGAGGATAATGGCGCAGGTGGCCAGTTCTACCGTCGCCGGGAAGGTACGCAACAGATCGCTCAGCACCGGCTGCGAGGTGATGCGGGATATTCCCATGTCGCCGTGCGCCAGATGCACCAGATAGCGCCAGAACTGCACCGGCAGCGGCTGATCCAGCCCCAAATCGTGGCGCACCTGGGCGTAAGTGGCTTCGCTGGCGTGATCGCCGGCAATTTGCAACGTAGGGTCGATCGGCGCCAGATGCGAGAGCATAAAGGTGAACAGCAACAGGCCGAGCAGCGTCAGCGCCAGGGACAGCACGCCGGTCAACAGCCTGCGGCCCCAGCGCCAGCTGTGCCGGGCGAACCCGGCAGAGGAAGAACGGGTTGTCATTACTTGCTGACCTTGCTGTAGAACACCATGTCGGGGTTGATGCCCTGCACGTAGCCTTTCAGATTGTCACGCACGGCGATCAGGCTGCGCGCCTGCAAGCCGATAACAAATGGCGAGCTTTGCTGAACGGATTTCTGCAACTGTTGGTAATCCGCCACCCGTTTGGCGGTGTCATTCTCCGCCGTGGCCGCCAGCGTGAGCTTATTCAGCGCGGGAATTTGCCAGTTGGCGCGCCAGGCCAGGGTTTTACTGCCGTCTTCCGGGTTATAAGCGAAGGCGGCGGCGTTGGTGTTCGGGTCAAAATAATCCGGCCCCCACGAGGTCAGGACCGCGTCATAGTTAAGGGTTTTGACCTTGGTGGACACCTGAGCGCTAAGCCCCGGCACCAGATCCACTTTCACGCCACCCTGGGCGAAACTGGCCTGCAACGCTTGGGCGATATCCAGGTACGGCGGCTGGTTGTTGACGTCCAGCTTAAAGCTGACGTTTTTCAGACCGGCCTTCGCCAGGATTTCTTTGGCTTTTTGCGGATTAAAACTGTACGGGCGGTCCTTCAGCGCGCCCAGATACCCTTCCGGCAGGAAGGCCTGGTGGTTCTGGAACTGGCCTTTCAGCAGATCGTTGGCAATGCCGTTATAGTCAAACAGCCAACGTGCCGCTTCCCAGAACGCCGGGTTACCCAGCGCCGGCGACGCCTTGGCGTTGAACTGCAGGAAATAGAGGGAGGCGTACGGGATCGCCAGCGGTTTTACGCCCGGCTTGTCTTTCAGCGCCGCCATCTGATCTGCGCCCAGGTTGCGCGCAATATCGGCGTCGCCCTGTTCCAGCAGCAAGCGGCGCGCAGCCGGATCCGGCACGTTCTTGATCAAGACGGTTTTCAGCGTTGGCGCGCCTTCCGGCGAGGTCGGGTTGGCATCCAACACCACCACTTCATGCGGCACATAGGTGCGGATTTTATACGGGCCGCTGCCGGCGGAATGGCTGTTCAGCCACTGATGCCCCAAATCATCGCCCTGCTGGTGCGCCAGCGCTTCTTTGGCATCGACAATCGACGATACCGGCGCCGACAGCAGGCTAAGCACGAACGCCGGGCTGACGTTTTCGCTCCAGCTTATTTTCACCTTGTGGTCGTCCACCTTGCTCAGGTGCTGGTCGACGTTTTTAGCGTTCCAACCCAGTTGGGTGAGGATAAACGACGGTTCCAGGTTCAGCTTCACCACCCTTGATAGCGAGAAGATCACGTCCTCCGGGCGCAACGGGTTGCCGCTGGAGAATTTGGCGTCCGGCCGCAGGCTGAAGGTCAGGCTGCGGTTATCGCTGCCCGCCTGCCATTCGCTGGCCAGCGTAGGCTTGAGGTCGATAGGGTTCTGCGGATCCGACTGAATCAAACGCTGATACAGGCTGTTGAACGATTGTACCGTGGTTAACTCAAAGCCCTGGGCAGGGTCAAAGCTGACAACGTCATCAATTGACTGGGCAATCACCAACGTATTCGCCGGGGTTGCCGCCTGCGTGTTGAAACTGGCCGCTACGGCCAAAAATAGCAAAGAAGGAACGAACGCTTTCATCAGAAACTCTCCAACCGGATGGAATTTATAGTAATTTCGCGAGTGTATGTGAGTGCATTCGGCAGGCGAAGGTACTTAAATAACTATAGATATTCTTTTTATATCTATAGATGAGGTTTTGATTATTAAGCAGGCTAAGCTCTGCGACGTTGCCCCTTGTCTGCGATTAGCGTGCGGCCTGTCAAGGCCGGGGATGATCAGATGAGAAAAGGTAAACGCCGTCTGGTCGGAGAGTTATTGAAAAAGCCGCTTTAGGCTCCTCTATCGCCGGGCAATCTGCCCGGCTTTTTATGTTCATCGCCGGGTCAAATCTGGTAATCGATCACCGCATCCAACTGTGAGGAGAATACCTTGTCCTTGATTTCGGTCAGCGATAGCGTCGGGTTGCACAGCTGGATAAACCGCCAGGCATAGTTACGTTGTAACTGACTACGTTTCAACCCCAGCCACACGGTATTGGGTTCGAACAGATGCTCGGCATTGAGACTGACCAGGCCGTGGTCGCGCTCTTTCTCGTACGACATATCCGCCAATACGCCGACCCCCAGCCCCAACTCGACATAGGTTTTAATCACGTCGGAATCCTGCGCGCTCAGAGCGATATCCGGCGTCAGGCCGGCGGCCTTGAAGGCGGCATCCAGCCGTGAACGGCCGGTAATGCCCTGCCGGTAGGTGATCAGCGGCAGCGTGCTGAGCATCTCCAGCGTGACCTGCGGCTGGCGGGTCAGCTCATGCCCTTCCGGCACCAGTATGGTGTGATGCCAGCGGTAGTAGGGAAATGCCGCCAGCGATTCGTCGCTCATCAAGCGTTCGCTGGCAATACCGATATCGGCTTCGCCGGAAGCCAGCATGGCGACAATTTCTTCCGGGCTGCCCTGGTTCAGCACCACTCTCACCCGCGGATATAACGCGCGAAACTCTTTAATCACCCCCGGCAGGCTGTAACGTGCCTGAGTATGAGTCGTAGCGATATGCAGTTGGCCGGAGTCGTTGCTGCTGAATACGTCTGCCAGGCGGCGGATATTATTGGCATCATTCAGGATACGTTCAGCCACCACCAGCAATTCTTTACCCGGTTCGGTCATGCCCAATAAACGCTTCCCGCGGCGGATAAATATCTCAATGCCCAGCTCTTCTTCCAACTCACGAATATGACGGCTAACCCCAGATTGCGAGGTAAATAACGTGTTGGCGACCTCGGTCAGGTTGTAGTTGCAACGCGCCGATTCACGAATAATTTTTAGTTGTTGAAAGTTCATCCCTTCCCCCTGTCGAGCAATAGTGTTAACGACAGTGATACTGAGTCTGGCGGGAGGGAACAAATAAGAAATAACCTTTACTTATGCATTTTAATGCTAAGTGGATTTTTCACGGCCGTGAATTAACTGTTTCTTCGAGATAAAATAACGAACACCTTTAAAATTAACGACATATAAAACCACTTAATTATTATGGATTAGATATTCCGGCGAAATAAAGTTATTAAATATAGGCATTGGTTATATATAAAAAGGCCCTGCATGCAGAGCCCGTTTGGAAAGGATGTTTCGGCAGAGAGAATCAGGCAGTCGCTTCACCGCCAATAGGGCCGGACGTGTTCTGCTGTAACCACTGCTGCACATAGTTGACCAAATCGCCGATGCAGTCGTCCTTCATGCCGTGGTTTTTCAGCTCGTTATCCAGTGCAAACAGGTATTGGGCATTGGTGCCCAACGGCCCGCTGGCGCTGGCTATCAGAGGCGCTATCACCTGATGGCTGGTGTCTTCTTCAAACAGCGGGTGTTGCGGATTCATCACGAATACCAGCGCGGTGACCACTTCGCCATCAGCAAGCTGGAGATCGCACCAGGTCGGCAGGTAACAGCCGGTCACCATTTCGCGTTTCCACAGCAGTTCCAGTTCTTCGCGCAGCTTCTCTTCCGGCAAGCGGAACGCCAGCCCGGTAGTATGGCCGCCCTCTTTCAGCGCCAGCATGCGCCCCGGCTGATGCAGGGTGCCGCGCCCGGCGGTTAACCGCAGGCAAAACGCACGGTGCCAGCCCTGCAGCGTAGCCGGACGCACCTCTTCGGATTCGAATACCGGGTTCCACATCAGCGAGCCATAACCGAATATCCACACCGGGCTGTTATCCGGACGACGGGATAAAGTACAATTCAGCGAGGCCGCACGCTGCTCTGATGTCAGTAACAGCGACTCCTCAATTGTGCCGAATGCTGTTTTGCAATCTGCCTTTTGCAGAAAATCTCGCGTTAACACCTTAACAACCTCCTGGGAATAGACGACTCATACTCCCTGCCACTGCGATCTCTGGAATTTTTATTTATTGGATGCGGAATTTTATTAATTCAATATACCCAAAATAATTGGAGCTGCATCAAGGCGGCAAGACCGTAAATCCCCGGGAGCTTAGTAAACTAAGTGACTGGGGTGCGCGGACGCGGCCAACACAGATGCAGTTTCAAGTATGAAGGGTATAAGTCACTCCACGATAATAATGACCTTATTCTTTTCTCGATCCGCAATCAAGTTTCAAAACGTAGATAAAGTGAAAAAGTATTTGTACGCGAGAGCAATAATATTAATTGCATGCTTAGCTATGCAGATATTGTGATTTTACCGGCACCCGCAACCGGATTTTAAGGTTACTTTTTGTGCCAACGGTCGTCGTCGCCTTTGCGATAGGCCTGCTTCACTGCCGCCCAGGCGACTTTATGCGCCGTTTCTTCGCGGCTGTCATCGCCGCGACGGTCATCAGGATCACGATATTGATCCCAGGCGCTATTAAACGCTTCTTTATAGATCTCTTGTGCATGATCCGGCAGCACATTTTTCACATTGTCAGGTAAGGCGCTCTTGCTGTTGTACGGCATTATTTTTCTCCCATAACGACGTATGAATCTCTAAGCCTAGTCAATACCGCCTGCCACCTCAATCAGCAAACGATTCTCATTATCAAATGACATGATATACTCGGCACCATACGAACATAAGGAGATCACCGTGAATACCGATGCCCCCCGCTCACGCGCGCCTTACCTGATTGAAGTCGCCGCTGTCCGTGACATTGCGCCGCACCTGCGCCGCATCACCTTTAGCGCGCCAGACCTGCGCTATTACCCGGCGCAAGCCGCTGCCGCACACATCAAGGTTTTCCTGCCGCTCGCAGGCCAACGGCAACCGGACCTCCCAACGTTGACCGCTAACGGCCCTGTTTGGGCAGCGGACGCGGTACGCCCGATTATTCGTACCTATTCGGTACGCGCCGTGCGCCCGGAACTGGCAGAAATCGACATCGAATTCGCCATCCACGACCATAGCGGCCCGGCGGTAAACTTTGCGCGCCAGGCTAAAGCGGGCGATAAAATTGGCATCAGCAACCCTGGCGGCCCCAAACCGATGCTGCCGCCAGCCGATTTCTACTGCCTGGCCGGTGATCCTTCATCTTTACCCGCGCTGGCCGCGTTGCTGGAACAGCTGCCGGCGAGCAGCGAAGGCCATGCTTTTATCCGCGTGGATACTGCCGCCGACGTTATCAGCCTGAAAAAACCTGCCGGCGTCGAGCTGAATTGGATTATCGGCGGCACCGAAAAAACGCCGGAGCTGATAACCCAATTTTGCGCATTGCCCTTGCCGCAGGCCGCCACCCAGTTCTGGCTGGCGGGTGAAGATCGCCTGGTGGTCGAGCTGCGCCGCTACCTGCGCCGCGATCGCCAATGTGATCGTAATCAGCTTTATGCCGTGCCTTACTGGCGTGAGGGGTTAAATGAAGAGGGTTATCATAATAAACGGCATGAAATCATGGATAACATTGACGACTAATGGGAATTTTTCCCTTTATTAACCATGCAATGCGTGTATAACTGCAATTTACGCGCCATTGATGCGAAAAGTTAATCCCACTACGTAAAAGTAAGTAAATAAAACCGCATCAGATGCGGTTTTTTTGTTAACCTTGTCACACAAAGCAAGCAATTGCTTTTTCGAGTAACACAACATCACATCATTACCCGACACAAGACACCGGGTGTATCCTATTATTATTAAATATAAATATGCCCAATGGATTTCAAGCTGCGGCCAACAATGCGGCAGCGTGAAAAGCGGCGGGTAAACATTCTGGATACGCGAGTTGCCGTACTGCGGCAGTCAGCGATGACGGGTCCACGCTGTTTGAGAAGGAGTACCATCAAAATGAAGTCGCAACACGATCCTGGCCGATCCAAATCCCGCCACACCGAGTACTCGCTGATTTTTCCGATCGCCGCCCTGGTAGTCCTGAATCTGTGGGGCAGCACCAGCAACTTTCCTTTGATCGTCGGCATTAACATCGTCGCCCTGATCGGTATTCTCAGCAGCGCCTTTAGCGTGGTGCGCCATGCGGACGTGCTGGCTCATCGTTTGGGGGAACCCTACGGCTCGCTGATCCTCAGCCTGTCGGTGGTTATTCTGGAAGTGAGCCTGATTTCAGCGCTGATGGCGACCGGCGACGCGGCCCCTGCGCTGATGCGCGATACGCTTTATTCCATCATCATGATCGTCACCGCCGGGCTGGTAGGCGTTGCGCTGCTGCTCGGTGGGCGCAAATTCGCTACCCAGTACGTTAACCTCGGCGGCATCAAACAGTATTTGATGGCCATTTTCCCTCTGGCGATCATCGTGCTGGTGTTCCCGAGTGCGCTGCCGGGGGGTAACTTCAGCACCGGTCAGGCACTGTTGGTCGCGGTGATTTCTGCCGCCATGTATGGCGTGTTCCTGGTGATCCAGACCAAAACCCACCAGAGCCTGTTCGTGTACGAGCATGAAGATGACGACGGCGACCCGCACCACGGCAAGCCTTCCTCGCACAGCAGCGCTTGGCATGCGGGCTGGCTGGTCGTGCATCTGATTGCGGTGATCGCGGTGACCAAATTCAACGCCAACCCGCTGGAAGGTTTGCTGACCAAAGTGAATGCCCCGGCGCAGTTTACCGGCTTCCTGGTGGCGCTGCTGATCCTGTCGCCGGAAGGTCTGGGCGCCCTGCGCGCCGTGTTGAACAATCAGGTGCAGCGCGCCATGAACCTGTTCTTCGGCTCGGTATTGGCGACCATTTCCCTGACGGTGCCGGCAGTAACCATCATCGCTACCCTCACCGGCCAGACGCTGATCTTCGGCCTGCAGACACCGCATATCGTGGTGATGTTGACGGTCTTGCTGCTGTGCCAGCTGTCGTTCTCCACCGGGCGCACCAACGTGCTGAACGGTACCGCGCACCTGGCGCTGTTTGCCGCCTACATGATGACCATCTTTTCCTGAATGACCGAGGGGCGCACTCTGCGCCCCTCTTCTTATACCGCCTTGTACCGCCAGGATTTATACCGCGAAGAAAATGCCCGCCGCGATCCCGCCAAACAGAATCCATTTAATGATGTAATAACCGGTGCGGTTCCACGCCTTTAGCCGTTTCCCCACTTTGCGCACCGCATAAATATACTTGAACAGTTTGTTAACGCCGCCGGTGCGATCGCCCTCTTCGTTTGGCGCAGTGGCCGCGCTCATCAGATTACGCCCCAGCCAGTGGTTGACGCTCTGCGCCCAGCGATAACGCATCGGCCGCTCGATATCGCAAAACAGAATCAGCCGGTTTTGCCCGCTCTGGTTTTCGGCGTAATGCAGATAGGTTTCATCAAACATCACCCCTTCTCCGTCACGCCAGCTGTAACGTTCGCCGTCGACTTCAATAAAACAGCGATCGTCATTGGGCGTAATCAACCCCAGATGGTAACGCAGCGAACCGGCGTAAGGGTCACGGTGACGCGGCAGGCGGCTGCCATCCGGCAGTTCGGCAAACATCGCCGCCTTGACCGAAGGCAGACTGCGCAGCAGCGCGGTGGTCTGTGGGCACAGGCTCATCGCCGACGGATGGTTGTCTTCATACCATTTCAAATAAAAACGCTTCCAACCGGTTTTGAAGAACGAGTTGAAGCCGGCATCGTTGAATTGATCCGAAGCTTTAATTTGCTGGATCGCCATCAACTGCTGCCCTTCGTCGCGAATGGTTTGCCAATTATCCCGCAATACCGCCAGTTCGGGAAATTGCTCCGGTTGCAGATAAGGCGTTATCGGCGCGCGCGAGAACAAGTACATAAAAACGTTCAGTGGCGCGGTAAAAGTGGAATGATCGGAAAGCTGCCGCCAGAAGGTATAACGCACCCGGCCGCGATAATGGATATAGACCACACATAAAATAAATAAAATTAAAATAATATATTTCATGACTGAACCGCTGTGAGAAGCCCAACACCTGTGCGCCAAACCGGCGCACAACGCAACTACTTCCGTTTGCCAGGTAAAGGCTGGCGCCAATTTGGAACACCATTAATCATTAACGCTAATGCAACGGAAATCCATACAAAAACCTACAATAATTTACACAAAGAATAAACAGGCGTGGATTTCCGGCAGAAATGAAAAAGGCCGCCGAAGCGGCCTTGTCGTAGCAGGCAGGTTAACTGTAGGCGTTGAGCGTACGCTGGCACAGGGCGGAGCGGACGCAGTCTTGTTTATCAAAGCGGATGATGCCGATCATTTCATCCTCCTCGAAGCGCTCCATCGCATCGCTGAGGCCGGACTTCACGCCGCGCGGTAAATCGCACTGGGTTACGTCACCATTGACGATTACCGTTACGTTCTCACCCAAACGGGTCAGGAACATCTTCATCTGGCTGGCGGTGACGTTCTGGGCTTCATCCAGGATAACGACCGCATTTTCGAAGGTACGCCCGCGCATGTAGGCGAAAGGCGCGATCTCTACCTTGCCGATTTCCGGGCGCAGGCAGTATTGCATAAAGGACGATCCCAAGCGGCGCACCAGAATGTCATACACCGGGCGGAAATAAGGGGCGAATTTCTCAGAAATATCCCCGGGCAAGAAACCGAGGTCTTCATCCGCCTGTAAAACCGGACGCGTAACAATAATCCGATCCACTTCTTTATGTATAAGGGCTTCTGCCGCCTTCGCGGCGCTGATGAATGTTTTGCCGCAGCCGGCTTCGCCGGTGGCAAATATCAACTGCTTTTTATCTATGGCGATTAAGTAATGACCCTGAGCTTCGGTTCTAGCCTCGATGGGAGAGCTATCGCGCTTGTCTCGCGCCATGCCGATAGACTCAACTCCACCCATTTGTACCAGCGAGGTTACGGACTCTTCTTCCAGCTGGCGATGACTACGAGCGTCACGACGAATAACGCGTTTCGCTTCACGACGTGCTTTGATCACTGCTTTTTGTCTCATAGTGGCACCTTACAGTTTGTTTCACCTACCGCAGCAGCCTGGCCGCGCGATTATGTTTCACATACAGATGAGGTTTTGGCTTCCTTCAGAGCCAATAAAAGCCAATAGACGAAGTGAATACACGGGCGTTGTAGCGCACCGTTTTTTCACGGGAGAACGCGGTTGCGTAATTAATTGTGGAGTAAAAAGTGACAAGAATTTGTCATGCCGGGAATGCGGAGTTGCCAGGAAAAGAGAGTCGGAGAGAGAACCCTCGTTACAACGAGAAATCAGAGAAGGTGTATTGTTTTTTCTTTCCAGCCCAACCAAGGACTTTACCATTAGCGATCCCCGCAGTGTTATTTACAGCTTCCGCTGTGCACCTTGTGAAAACTACCGCCAGATGATTACAGTATAATGACATTCAAACCCATCGCGTTACTAAAATGTAAAAAAATTTAATCTTTTTTGTTTTCAGATAACGCCAGAACACTATATCACGCTGTTTACGCCATTCCAGAGAAATTTTATCACCCAGCCAGATCAAATAGTTATGATTAAAAGTGGCGGATGACATTTTGGTTTCCCGATTAAATTTCGCACAGGCAAAAACGCGATTTTATCCGCAATATCAGCGGCACGCCTTCCCCCTGGCGCCCTACTTCATTAATAAAAAAGGCGGGAAATCTCCCGCCCTGAAGTACCAGGTATACGCGCCTAAGGTGGGCCGAAAGTGCCTTTACTCGAAGGAGTAAGAGACGCTCACGCCGCCGCCCCAGTTCCTGCCCGGCGCCGGTTCGTAATAACGGCCGTTGCCTTCATTGACGATGACCGAGCCAACATATTGGCGGTCAAACAGGTTGTCCACGCGGCCGAAAACGTTAAGCATCCAGTTCCCTACCGGATAGCGGTAGCCGGTATTCAACCCCACGGTGGTATAGGACGGTGCCTGTTCGGTGTTTTCATCATTCACCTCGATGTCGCTCATGTAGCGCACCTCCGCGCCGGCATACCAGCCTTCCGGCGGGGCCCAGGCGAAGGAGGCGAACCCCATATTGCGTGCAATGCCCGGCATGCGGTTGCCGCTTGGCACCTTATTGGCCGCCGTACACTGGCTGTCGCCGCACACGTCATCCCGGTAGCGCGCATCCAGCAGCGTCCAGGCCAGTTGCAGCCGCCAATCGTAGGCAAACTGCTGGTCCAGCGCCAACTCCAGCCCGCGCCGACGGGTTTGCCCAGCGTTTTTGTAGCTGGTGCGCCCGTTGCTGCTCTCATCGACGACAATTTCATTCTTGGTGTCGGTCTGGAAAACGGCGGCGGTCAACAGACCGTTGCCGATACGCGTTTTGCTGCCAAACTCCACCGTATCGCTGGTTGCCGGTTTCAGCCCGAAATTGAGCCCGCTTTGGTCGCCGGGGCGATAGGACAACTCGTTGATGGTCGGGGTTTCGAAACCGCGACCGGCGGAAAGATACAGGTTCCAGCCGCGGCTGACGGCATAATTGAGGGAGCCGGCCGGCAACCACTGATGGTAGCTGGCGCTGCCGCTGTCATCGCCATTGCTGCCGGTGACGTAGTGATCGTTGGAATCAAAATTAACGGTGCTGTAACGCGCACCGGCATCCAGCGTCAGTTGCGGGGTCAGTTTCCATGAAGTTTGCAGATAAGGGTCCACATTCCACATCAGGTTGCGCTCGTTGCGGCGCAGCGCGCCCTGGGTGCCCAGCTCGGTCACGCCGTTGGACTGGGTAAAGTTTTCATACCCTTTGCGCTGTTCGGTCATGGTTTCATAGTCCAGACCGCCGGTCAGAGTGTAAGGCACCGCCACCAGTTCGCCACGGTGGGTCCAGCGCGTATCAATCCCCTGATAATGACGCGTCAGGTCAATCACCCCGCCCGGGTGCTGTGCGCTGCGCTGCTGTACCGCGACCGGGATCGACTGGTACTGAGTGGTTTCGCGTTCGCCGGCGTACATCATCACGCTCAGGTCATCATTGACGCCCATCTGGCGTTCATAGTGCAATCCGGCCTGGGTTTGCGAGGTGGTTTTACGCGTATTGTATTGATCGGCTCGCGGTGCCTGCCGTGGGTTGTCGTGCCATTCGGCAGACGTCAGGCCGCCGGGATCGTTGGCGTTGATATCCACGCTGTTGAACAGCAGCGTAAGCGTGCTGACATCGTCGATACGCACGCCCAGCTTGGCGTTGCCGAGGTTTTTTTGCGCACCGCTGTGGTCGCGGAATCCTTGAGTGGTAAACCGCGTGCCGGAAATGGTGTAGTTAACGTCGCCGGCATGGCTGCCATCCCCGGTTGCCCCGGAGGCTTTGATGCCATTGCGCCAGGTGCCGTAGCTGCCAAAATAGCTGCCCGCCTCAATGCGGTTGGGCTGTTGGCCGGTTTCGGTTTCCACATTCACCATGCCGCCGGAGGAGTTGCCGTAAAGCGCGGAAAACGGCCCACGCAGCACTTCCACCTTGTCGACCGAGTTCAGGTCGATATTCGAGGTTTGCCCCTGCCCATCCGGCATGGTGGCCGGAATGCCGTCCACATAAATCCGCACGCCGCGCACGCCATACATAGAACGTGCGCCAAACCCCCGCACCGATAACTGCAAATCTTGCGCATAGTTCTGGCGGTTTTGAATTTGCAGACCAGGCACGCTGCCCAGGCTTTCAGACAGGTTGATCTGAGGCTTGGCGTCACGGATTTGATCGCCATTCACCACGCTGACGGCGGCGGGCGTCGAGAGTTCGGAAAGGCCGCTGCGTTTGGCGGTCACCACCATGGTCTGTTCCCCCTCGCTGTCTTGCGCATAGCACAATGAAAGGGGCAGTAAGGCGGGAATGACGATGGCGGACGCCAGCGTGTTTTTACGGGTGTTTTTCATCAAGAGAATGCCGTTAAAGGGATCGGGAAATCTGAACCGTCTGGAACAAAATGGCTGGCATGTTAATACTTTTAACAAACAAATGAAAACAGTTAGCCATAATTAAAAACCCGGATTCCCGGTTGCGCAAGGCCACGGAATATTTAAATAAGATCGGTTCGGTGCGGAGGGCCGATGAAAAAAGGCGGGATGAACCCGCCAGATTGAATATGACTACGCTTTCAGCAAACCGCTGCCAAGGTAATCATTGCCGTCTTTCACCCCCGGCAGCGCAAAGAAGTACCCGCCGCCAATCGGCTTCACGTACTCTTCCAGCGCCTCGCCGTTCAGGCGTTTTTGCACCGTCAGGAAGCCTTTCTCCAGATCGGCCTGATAACAGACGAACAGCAGCCCCATTTCCAGCTGGCCGGAATTGGACACGCCGATCGAATAGCTGTAACCACGGCGCAGTAACAGATTGCTCTGGGTTTGCGGGGTGCGCGGGTTCGCCAGGCGGATATGCGCATCCATCGGGATGGTTTTACCCTCGGGATCCTTAGCGTAGTCCGGCTCGTCGTGCTCATGCTTCATGCCGAGCGGCGCGCCGCTGTGCTTTTCACGGCCGAAGATGGTTTGCTGCTCCTGCAACGGCGTGCGGTCCCAGAACTCGACGTGGAAACGGATAATCCGCAGCGCCTGATAGCTGCCGCCTACCGCCCAGGCAGGTTCCCCTGCGTTGTCCGCCACCCACACCACCTGATCCATCAACGGCTTGTCGCCGGTTTTCGGGTTGGCGGTGCCGTCTTTAAAGCCCAGCAGGTTGATCGGCGTTTCTTTGCCTTTGCTGCGCGCGGCGTGAGCGGAAATAAAGCCTTCCCGCTTCCAGCGCACACTGAGCAAGTCCGGGGAATGCTTGATGATATCGCGCAGCGCGTGGATAACCGTTTCATTGGTATTGGCGCAAATTTGCAACACCAGATCGCCATGACACAGGCTGGCGTCCAGCGAGTCGTTGGGGAAACGCGTCATCTTTTGCAGCCGCAGCGGTTTTTGCCCCTGCAGGCCAAAACGTTCGTCAAACAGCGAAGTCCCCACCGACACGGTGATGGTCAGGTTGTCCGGATAGATCTCCGGCCCCATGATGCCCGAGTCGAGCGGTGGCAGCTTGGGATCAACCTCAGGTGCCTTGCCGCCGCTGGTCAGAAACGCAATGCGGGCAGTCAGCAACCGGAACAAGCGCTCCAGATCCTGCTTGTTGCTTGCCAGCACGTCAAAGGCCACCAACATCATCGCGGCCTGCTGCGCGGTGAGGATCCCACCCTGATGCGCGCCATAGAACGGCTGTTTCTGCCAGCGCTCGTCCTGCGACGTCGCCAGCGGTTCGGCGCCCTTCTCTGCGGCCTGCGTCAAACGGCTGCCGCCCAGCGCCAGAACACCCAGCCCCAGCCCCTGCAGCAAACGACGGCGCGACGGTGACGCCGCGCCTGTTGATTGCGGATGCGGCCCGTTGCCCGGGCCGATCTTGTTGCTCATAGTGCTTGCCTCAATCCAGACCCAGTACGCCACGCAGTTGTGACAGGTCTTCCGCCAGGGTAGTGATCGGCCCTTTCATTGCGTTACGATCGGCGTCGGTCAGCTTCTCGTAAGACTCATAGCCGTCTTTGGTTTTGTATTTTGCCAAAATGCCATCAACGGTTTTGAAGTTGGCGTCAATCTTGTCCAGCAAGGGTTTGTTGGCCTTAACCAGCAGCGGGCGCAACAGGTTAACGATTTTCTGCGCACCGTCGACGTTGGCCTGGAAATCCCACAGGTCGGTACGGCTGTAACGGTCTTCTTCACCGCTGATCTTGCTCGCCGCCACTTCCTCGATCAAGCCGGCCGCGCCACCCACCACCTTGCTTGGCGGGAAGGTCAGATCGTTCACGCGCTTTTGCAGTTCAAGGGTATCGTTGTACAGGCGATCGGCGTATTTGCTCATGTCTTTGGTGGTGTTGTCGGCAAACAGCGCTTTCTCCAGACGGTGGAAACCGGTGAAGTTCGGATCTTCGGCTTTCTTCTCGTAGTCGTCTTCACGGGCGTCAATGCTGCCGTCCAGATCGGAGAACAGCTCGGCGATCGGCTCGATACGCTCATAGTGCTGGCGAGTTGGCGCATACAATTTGCGCGCTTGCGCGACATTGCCGGCTTTTATCGCGTCGGTGAACAGCTTGGTCTGCTTGACCAGCCCTTCCACTTCTTTAGTGACGTAAACCTTGTACTCGGCAATCGGCCCAACCAGATCCAGCGCGTTAGGTTTGCCGTCGGTAGCCGCACCCGCCGTAACGATCAGTTTGCCTTTCGGGTTGCTGAGCAGCCCGCAGGTCATATCGTATTCGCCCGCTTCCAGATTGGCGGTCATCTTCTGGGTGAAACCCGGCGCGATGTTTTCGCGCTCTTCCACCACCATCACCCCTTTCAGGATTTCCCATTCCACGTTTTTCTGGCTGGTGTTGTGCACCACAAACTGGGTTTTTCCGGCCGGCACGGTCAGTTGCATCGGCTCGCACTGCTTGTCGTTAACGGTAATCTTCACCTGCGGCACGTCCGCCGCCAGGGCATCGATGCTCAGCGCGAACGCCGGGATAGCCAGTAATGCTGCGTGCAACGCCTTGCGGCGGAATAACGGAGTAGACATACAAGATTCCCTATTAAAATTAATGATTGATTTTACGTTGCGCCGAAACCGCTGCCGGTTCCGCACGCTGCGGCAGGAAAAAGAAAATCAGCGCCGGGATCAGATACAGGAAATAGACCGCCACTTCGCTCACCGTCGGCGCTTCCTGGTAACCGAAGATACCTTCAAGCAGGGTGCCAAACAGCGAATGAGTGGACAGATGGTTGCTGAGATCAAACGCGATATCCTGGAAATGGTTCCACAGCCCGGCTTCGTGGAAAGCGCGGATCGCCCCGGCGGCCAGGCCGGCGGCAACGAACAGGATAAACAGGCTGGTCCATTTGAAGAATTTGGCCAGGTGCAGCTTCACGCCGCCCCAGTAGAGCGCCATGCCGAGCACGATGGCGGCGACCAGGCCGAGCACCGCGCCAATCGGCGCTTCGATGCCGACGTCCTGCTGGAAGGCCGCCAGCAGGAAAAATACCGACTCCAGCCCTTCGCGGGCCACGGCGAAGAATACCATCGCCACCAGCGCCCAGCCCTGGCCTTTGCCAGAATTGAGCGCGCTGTCGATGGCGCCTTCCAGATGCACCTTGACCGATTTGGAGACCTTACGCATCCAAAACACCATATAGGTGAGGATCAACACCGCAATCACCGCGACGATGCCTTCGAACAGTTCCTGCTGTTTCTGCGGGAATTCGCCGGTGGTTTCATTAATGAAGATGCCGAGCGCCAGGCACAGGGCAGCGGCGACAATCACCCCTATCCACACCACGCCTAGCCATTGACCGCGCTGGGTGCGTTTCAGGTAGCTGGCGATCAGGCTGACGATCAGCGCAGCCTCCAGCCCCTCACGGAACATGATAAGGAAGGGAACAAACATAAGTAATAACCCCTAAAAAGGCTTCTGCCGCGAAGCGTCCGCACGCCAGGAATGGCCGCAGCGCTAATGTAAAGAAAAGTAAAACACAACGATAGTGATTATCATTCTGCCAAAAAGAAATACAAGGGGAGCAAGGGTGATTTTTTCTAATCAAATGTCGCGAGGTGTTTCCGGCAGAGGACAGAAACGACGAAGTAAGAAATGACAAAGGGCGCATTAAGCGCCCTTTTTGACTCGCACTGCGAGAGGGTTAAACGGTTTTGAACTCAGCTTCCGCCTTGTCGAAACGTTCGGTCATGGTGGCCGAAGGCTGGCGACCCATCAGGCTCACCACCACAATGGCGATGCAGCCGAACAGGAAGCCCGGGATGATTTCATACAGATCCAGCCAGGCGAAGTGTTTCCAGACAATCACCGTCGCGGCACCCACCAGCATGCCGGCCAATGCGCCGTTGCGGGTCATGCGTGACCACATCACCGAGATCAACACTACCGGGCCAAAGGCGGCGCCGAAGCCGGCCCAGGCATAGCTTACCAGGCCCAGCACGCGGTTTTCCGGGTTGGAGGCCAACGCGATCGCCACCAGCGCCACAACCAGCACCATGATGCGACCGACCCATACCAACTCGCGTTGGCTGGCACCCTTACGCAAGAAAGCTTTGTACAGGTCTTCGGTAATCGCGCTTGAACACACCAGCAATTGGCAGCTCAGGGTACTCATCACCGCCGCCAGGATCGCCGACAGCAGAATGCCCGCCACCCATGGGTTGAACAAAATCATCGCCAGCTCGATAAACACGCGTTCGCCGTTTTGCGACACGTTGCCCGCCTGATCCGGGTTGTTGGCGAAGTAGGCAATACCGAAGAAACCGACGGCAATGGTGCCCGCCAGGCACAGGATCATCCAGGTCATACTGATGCGACGTGCGCTGCGGATGGTGCGGTGGGAATCCGCCGCCATGAAACGCGCCAGGATGTGCGGCTGGCCGAAGTAACCCAATCCCCAACCCAGCAGCGAAAGGATAGCCACAAAGTTCAGGCCTTTCAGCATGTCGATGTTGGCCGGGCTCTTCGCTTCAATCACCAGCATTGAAGTATCGATACCGCCTACCGCCAGGATCACGAATACCGGTGTCAGGATCAGCGCGAAAATCATCAGGCTGGCCTGCACGGTATCGGTCCAGCTCACCGCCAGGAATCCGCCGATAAAGGTATAAATGATCGTGGCTGCCGCACCGGCCCACAGCGCCGTGCCGTAACTCATGCCAAAGGTGCTTTCAAACAAGCGCGCGCCGGCCACGATGCCGGATGCACAGTAGATGGTGAAGAACACCAGGATAACAATGGCGGAGATCACCCGCAGCAACTTGCTCTTGTCTTCAAAGCGGCTGGTGAAATAATCCGGCAGCGTCAGGGCGTTATTGTTGGCTTCGGTATGCACACGCAGCCGCCCCGCCACCAGTTTCCAGTTGAGGTAAGCGCCGATCGTCAGGCCAATGGCAATCCAGCTTTCCGAGATGCCGGACAGGAAGATGGCGCCCGGCAGGCCCATCAGCAACCAGCCGCTCATATCCGATGCGCCGGCGGAGAGCGCGGTCACTACGCTGCCCAGGCTGCGGCCACCCAGAATATAGTCGTCGAAGTTATTGGTTGCCCGGTAGGCAAGTAAGCCGATTAACACCATCCCGAAGATATACACCAGGAAGGTCACCAGCATAGGTGTGCTCATTGTCATGAAATTCTCCACTCTCATTATTATTTCGCGCTGTATTGCGATATTTGCTACTTGCCGATCCGCCGGAACGAGGCGAAATGGCGAACAGGCTGCGAGTGAAAATAGTTTCCTCCCGCAATTGTCTGACCGCCGGCTATCCTAGATGACCTGTTCGTTATCCAACAAGACATTTAACAACAAAGTTACACAAAGTTTACCCTGCGTCACATTTAACCGTTTTTACGGTTGCACCATTCACCCCAAAACCGAGTTGCACCTCCAGCAACCCTGCGCTTACCCCTTGTATTACTGGGGGCAATGAACTCAAACAGCCAACTGCTGCCTCTTTGGCAGAGAACCCAGCAAGAATCGTGCCGGTTGCCGATGTTAAAAAATCGATGAAACTCACACTTCGTTCATCAGCCTGATTTAACACGGTTGCACAAAGTTGCAACATGCTGGATATTGTCTGCATTATTCACACCGCATAACGTACGAACCTATCCCAGCAGCCTATGTGGCCCGTAGTTTGTATAGCCTGATGGGATAGGTTCTTTAACACAGGAGTTGGATTGGCATGGGCACTACCACAATGGGCGTGAAGCTCGACGAAGCAACACGCGACCGGATTAAAGACGCGGCACAGCGTATCGACCGCACGCCGCACTGGCTCATCAAGCAGGCCATTTTCAATTACCTCGAGCGTCTCGAGAACGGTTCCGATATTCCTGAAATTCCAGCACTTGCCGCCGCGGCCCAGGCCGAAGCGGACGACATTATGCCGCAAGCGCTGGAAGAGTCCCACCAGCCATTCCTTGAATTTGCAGAACAAATTTTGCCGCAGTCGGTCAACCGGGCCGCCATTACCGCCGCTTATCGCCGCCCGGAGACCGAAGCGGTGCCGATGTTGCTCGAACAGGCGCGATTACCTGCCGATCTTGCCAAAGCTACCCATAAGATGGCTTACGACATCGCCGAGAAACTGCGTAACCAAAAGAGTGCAAACGGCCGCGCCGGCATGGTGCAAGGTCTGCTGCAAGAGTTCTCGCTTTCCTCGCAGGAAGGCGTGGCGCTGATGTGCCTGGCGGAAGCCCTGTTGCGCATTCCGGACAAGCCAACTCGCGATGCGCTGATCCGCGACAAAATCAGCAACGGCAACTGGCATTCCCACCTCGGCCGCAGCCCGTCGCTGTTCGTTAACGCCGCCACCTGGGGCCTGCTGTTCACCGGCAAGCTGGTATCGACCCATAACGAAGCCAATCTGTCCCTTTCGCTGAACCGCATCATCGGCAAAAGCGGCGAACCGCTGATCCGCAAAGGCGTGGATATGGCGATGCGCCTGATGGGCGAGCAGTTCGTGACCGGCGAAACCATCGCCGAAGCGCTGGCCAACGCACGCAAACTCGAAGACAAAGGCTTCCGCTACTCCTACGACATGTTGGGTGAAGCGGCGCTGACCGAAGCCGACGCGCAGGCCTATCTGGTGTCCTACCAGCAGGCTATCCACGCTATTGGCAAAGCCTCTAACGGCCGCGGTATCTATGAAGGCCCGGGCATTTCGATCAAACTCTCCGCCCTGCATCCGCGCTACAGCCGCGCGCAGTACGAGCGCGTAATGGAAGAGCTTTACCCGCGCCTGCTGTCGCTGACCCTGCAGGCCCGGCAGTATGACATCGGCATTAACATCGACGCCGAAGAAGCCGATCGTCTGGAGATCTCGCTCGATCTGCTGGAGAAGCTGTGCTTTGAACCGCAACTGGCCGGTTGGAATGGCATTGGCTTCGTGATCCAGGCGTATCAAAAACGCTGCCCGTTCGCCATCGACGCGGTTATCGACATGGCGCAACGCAGCCGTCGCCGCCTGATGATCCGCCTGGTGAAAGGCGCCTATTGGGACAGCGAGATCAAACGCGCCCAAATGGACGGACTGGAAGGCTATCCGGTATACACCCGCAAGGTCTACACCGACGTGTCTTACCTGGCCTGCGCCCGCAAACTGCTGGCGGTGCCAAACCTGATTTACCCGCAGTTCGCCACCCACAATGCCCACACATTGAGCGCGATTTATCATCTGGCGGGCAACAACTATTATCCGGGTCAGTATGAGTTCCAATGCCTGCACGGCATGGGCGAACCGCTGTATGAGCAAGTGGTGGGCAAAGTGGCCGACGGCAAACTGAACCGCCCTTGCCGCATCTATGCGCCGGTCGGCACCCATGAAACGCTGCTGGCGTATCTGGTGCGCCGCCTGCTGGAAAACGGCGCCAACACCTCGTTCGTTAACCGCATTGCCGACGCAACCCTGCCGCTCGACGAACTGGTCGCCGATCCGGTCACCGCAGTTGAGGCCCTGGCCGCAAACGAAGGCCAGATTGGCCTGCCACACCCGCGCATTCCGCTACCGCGTGAGCTGTATGGCGATAAGCGCACCAACTCCAGCGGCCTGGATCTGTCCAACGAACAACGTCTGGCCTCGCTGTCCAGCGCACTGTTGACCAGCGCCACCCAGCCATGGCGTGCAGAACCCATTATCGACGCCGAGCTGGATCAGGGCGTGGAACAGCCGGTGATTAACCCGGCCGAGCCGGGCGATGTGGTCGGTTACGTGCGTGAAGCCACCGAAGCGGAAGTCAGCCGGGCGCTCGACGCCGCCGCCGCCGCCGGCCCAATCTGGTTCGCTACCCCGCCTTCCGAACGCGCCGCCATTCTTGAGCGCGCCGCAGAACTGATGGAAGGCCAGTTGCAAAGCCTGCTGGGCATCCTGGTACGCGAAGCGGGTAAAACCTTTAACAACGCCATCGCCGAAGTGCGCGAAGCGGTCGATTTCCTGCATTACTACGCCGGCCAGGTGCGCGACGACTTCGCCAACGACAGCCATCGCCCGCTGGGCCCGGTGGTCTGTATCAGCCCGTGGAACTTCCCGCTGGCGATCTTCACCGGCCAGATTGCCGCGGCATTGGCGGCAGGCAACAGCGTGCTGGCCAAACCGGCCGAGCAAACTCCGCTGATTGCCGCACAGGCGGTGCGCATTCTGCTGGAAGCCGGTATTCCCCAAGGCGTGCTGCAACTGCTGCCGGGCCAGGGTGAGAGCGTCGGTTCGGTGCTGGTCAACGACGCCCGCGTGCGCGGCGTGATGTTTACCGGATCCACCGACGTCGCAGGCATCCTGCAACGCAGCATCGCCGGTCGCCTGGATCCGCAGGGCCGCCCAACGCCATTGATCGCCGAAACCGGTGGCCTGAACGCCATGATCGTCGACTCCTCCGCCCTGACCGAACAGGTGGTGACGGACGTGGTCGCCTCGGCCTTCGACAGTGCCGGCCAGCGCTGTTCCGCACTGCGTATCCTGTGCATTCAGGAAGACGTGGCGGAACATACGCTGCAAATGCTGCGCGGCGCGATGGCCGAATGCCGCATGGGTAACCCGGAACGCCTGTCTACCGACATCGGCCCGGTGATCGACGCCGAAGCCAAAACCGGCATCGAACGTCATATCCAGGCGATGCGCGCCAAGGGCCGCAAAGTCTATCAGGCGGCGAAAGGCAATGCGCAGGATGAGAACGAGTGGTCACGCGGCACCTTTATCAAGCCGACGCTGATCGAACTGGACAGCTTCGACGAGCTGCAAAAAGAGATCTTCGGCCCGGTGCTGCATGTGGTCCGCTTCCAGCGTACCAATCTGGAGTCGCTGGTCGATCAGATCAACGCCGCCGGCTATGGCCTGACGCTGGGCATTCACACCCGTATCGATGAAACCATCGCCCGCGTCACCGAACGCGCCAAAGTGGGCAACCTGTACGTTAACCGCAACATGGTTGGCGCGGTCGTCGGCGTGCAACCCTTCGGTGGCGAAGGCCTGTCCGGCACCGGCCCGAAAGCCGGTGGCCCGCTGTATCTCTATCGCCTGCTGGCCAACCGACCGGACGACGCCGTTCAGCGCACCCTGAACCGCCAGGACGACGAACGCCCGCTGGAAGCCACTGCTCGGCCGCTGCTGCTCAAAGCCCACCAGGCGCTCGAGCAGTGGGCGGTTGCCGAAAAACACAGCGATCTGGTGCAGTTGGCGCAACGTTACGCCGAACTGGGCCAGGGCGGCACCGTTCGACCGCTGCCGGGCCCGACCGGCGAACGCAACACCTACGCCCTGCTGCCGCGTGAGCGCGTGCTTTGCCTGGCGGACAACGAGGCCGATGCGCTGACTCAACTGGCTGCAGTGCTGGCAGTTGGCAGTAGCGTACTGTGGCCGGAAGCCGAATTGCAGCGCACGCTATACCGCCGCCTGCCGACGGCTGTTCAGGCACAAATCAGCTTCAGCAAGGACTGGCAGCAGGATAAGGTGGAGTTCGACGCCGCCATTTACCACGGCGACGCCGATCAACTGCGTACCCTGTGTGAACAGATCGCCCAACGCAGCGGCGCAATCGTCTCGGTACAGGGCTTTGCCCACGGTGAAACCAACATCCTGCTGGAACGCCTGCTGATCGAACGTTCGCTAAGCGTCAACACCGCCGCCGCCGGTGGTAACGCCAGCCTGATGACCATCGGTTAACCTTTAAAGAGGGATTGCAGCCCTTTGTAATCCACTCTGCTATCACCCTCGCAAACCCTGCACCCGTGCAGGGTTTTTTATTGTCTGCACAAAAGCGGAACGCTAGCCTAGTCATCTCGTCGCCATTTAGTGTGTATGGTGTGTACAATAAAGGGATGATAAGTGCGTGAAAAGTGCAGAACTGATCAGGCTGTTAGAACGGGAAGGTTGGGTTTTAGAGCGGATAAAGGGAAGCCACCCTCAGTTCAAACACCCGAGATCTCGTCTGGTGATCACCGTTCCACACCCGCGTAAAGATCTGAAACCGGGAACGCTGCGCCAAATCATGAAAGATGCCGGGCTGTGCTGACCCGGCACCATGAGTTAACAGGAGAAAACATGTTCTACCCTGCTTATGTACATTCAGACCACGATGGCAGCGCCAGCGGTTTCTTCCCCGATGTGCCGGGCTGTTATTTTGCCGGCGACACCCTCGATAAAGCCTTTGAAGATGCCAAAGGCGCGCTGGACGCGCATTTCGAACTCCTGAGCGAAGACAACCAGGCCATCCCGCGCCCACAGGCCGTTTCCTTCCATCTGGCACAGGAAAACGACGCCCTGAACGACGGACAGTGGCTGCTGGTCGATATCAATATGGATAAGTTCGATGGGCGGGCGGAACGTATAAATATCACCCTGCCGCACCGCTTGCTGAACCGCATCGATTCGCTGGTGCAGCAGCATCCTGGCTATGGGAGCCGCAGCGCCTTTTTGGCCGCAGCCGCCCGTAATGAATTATTGAAAGTCGATTAGTCGAGAGTCAGGGGGCAAAACGCCCCCCTTTCTCATTGATTCAGAAACTTGTCGAGGAATTGCTGGGTGCGCTGGTGTTGCGGGTTGGCGAACAGTTCTTTGGCCGGGCCCTGTTCAACGATACGCCCGTGGTCCATAAAAATGGCGCGGTCGGCAACGTCGCGGGCAAAGCTCATTTCATGCGTCACGATCACCATGGTGCGCTTCTCTTCTGCCAACGAGCGAATGGTGTTGAGCACCTCGCCCACCAGCTCGGGATCGAGCGCGGAAGTGGGTTCATCAAACAGGATCACTTCCGGCTGCATCGCCAGAGCGCGGGCAATGGCCACACGTTGCTGCTGGCCGCCGGAAAGCCGGCGCGGATAAGCGGACTCTTTGCCGCTCAGCCCGACTTTGGCCAGCAAAGCACGGGCGCGCTGTTCGGCGCTGGCTTTGCTTTCGCCCTTAACGATGACCGGGCCTTCAATAATGTTCTCCAGCACCGAACGGTGCGGGAACAAGTTGAAGTTTTGGAACACGAAGCCCACCTGCTGGCGCAATGCCCGCACCTGTTTTTTCTGTTTGCTCAGCGGCTTTGAACCGTCGATCTGAATATCGCCGACGCGAATGGTGCCGGAATCCGGAACCTCCAGCAGATTAATGCTGCGCAGCAAGGTGGTTTTCCCCGAGCCGCTCGGCCCGATAATCGCCACCACTTCACCGGCGTTAACCTCCAGATCGATCCCGTGCAGCACCGTTTGGCCGTTGAACTGCTTGACCAGTTTTTTTACTTCGATGGCACTCATGCGTTACTCCTGATCCTGGCGGTTAACGTGGGCTTCCAGACGATTTTGCAGTGCCGAAAGCAGGGTCGCCATCACCCAGTAAATCAACGATGCCGCCAGATACAGGGTAAACACTTCCAGCGTACGCGAGGTGATCAACTGCGCCTGACGGAACAGCTCAGGCACCTGAATGGTCGCCGCCAACGAGGTGTCTTTCACCAGGCCGATGAAACTGTTGCCCAGCGGCGGTAAGGCGGTGCGCGCCGCCTGCGGCAGGATCACCCGGCGCAAGGTTTGCCAGCGCGTCATGCCAATGCTGGCTGCGGCTTCCCACTGCCCTTTTTCAATCGACGAAATCGCCGCACGCAGCGTTTCCGAGGTATAGGCTGCGGTGTTAAGCGACAGGCCAATCAGCGCCGCCGGGAAGGGATCAAATTCGATGCCGAACTGCGGCAGGCCGTAATAAATCATGAACAACTGAGCGATTAATGGCGTGCCGCGAAACAGCGACACATAAATACGCGACAGCCACGACAGCGGCCATAATGGCGAAAGGCGCATCAGCGCCAACAGAAAACCAAGCAGTAAACCGAGCGCCATCCCCCCCAGACTAAGCTGGAGGGTAAGTATCGCGCCCTTCAATAAAAATGGCGCTGAATCCAGCGCCAGTTGAATACTTTCGTGCATTATTTAGTTACGTCCGCGCCAAACCATTTCTCGGAGATCTTCGCCAGCGTACCGTCTTTTTGCATCTCGGCAATCGCCTGGTCAATCGCTGCCAACAGTTCCGGGTTGTTTTTACGCACCGCGACGCCGGACTCCTGACGAGAGAACGCCGGGCCGGCAACCGCCAGCGTATCGCCGGTTTTCTTCACCAGATCCAACGCCGCCAAACGGTCAACCAGAATGGCGTTGATACGGCCAATGCGCAGATCCTGGTATTTGGTCGGGTCGTCATCATAGGTACGTACGTCAACGCCCTGCACGTTTTCACGCAGCCATTGCTCGTAGTTGGTACCCAGGCCAACGCCGACCTTTTTACCCTTCAGATCTTCCGGCTTGGCAATGGTGCCTTCGTTGCCCTTCTTCACCAACGCCTGAATACCGGACACGGTATAAGGCGTTGAGAAATCATATTTCTTCTTGCGCTCGTCGGAGATCGTCACCTGATTGATCACCACGTCGATGCGTTTCGACTCCAGCGATGCCAGCATACCGTCCCATTTGGTCGGGTTCAGCTTGGCCTTCACGCCGATGTGCTGTGCCAGCGCGTTGGCGAAATCCACTTCGAAACCGGTCAGGTTACCGTCTTCGCCCTGGAAGCTGAATGGCGGATAGGTGCCTTCCAGCCCGACAATCAGAGTGCCGCGCTGCTTGACCTGCTGGAGCAGATTGTCGGCGGCATAGGTTTGTGCGCTTAAACCGGCGGTCAGCGCAACGGTCATCACGCCCAACAGCAATTGACGACGAACTTTGGAAAAGATCATAAACACCCCATCTGTTGTTTATCTTTTTGATATCAGCACTTTACCAGTGCGATTGGCCGCACAAAGGAATATAACATTATAAATATAGTTCAAAATGGAATAACAAGCTGCCGTCACACCTGCGGATGGTAGGCAAACAGCGCCGGCGCACCGCCGGTGTGAATGAACAGTATCGGGCCATCGTCGCAAAAACGCTGCTGGGCAATGCCGTCGATCAGGCCGGCCATCGCTTTGCCGGTATAGACAGGATCCAGCAACACGCCTTCCTGCTGCGCCAGCAACTGCACCGCCGCGGTACCCTCTTCGTTGGGCATGCCATACTGCGGCGCAAAATACTCGTCCCACAGCTTGATCGGCGCCAGAGTGTCGATGCCTAACGAGCAGGCCAGCGCTTTTTGAATCAGCTCAACCTTGGGCAATTGGTCGATCACTTTACGCGAAACCGTAACGCCAATCAGTTCAGTCTCCGGCAGCAGTTGCTGAAGGCCGACCGCCAGCCCGGCATGCGTACCGGCACTGCCGGAAGCCACCAGCACCGAACTGAAAGCGACGCCGCTACGCCGGCTCTGCTCGGCGATTTCCAGCGCGCACTGCACGTAACCCAACGCGCCCAACGCATTGGAGCCGCCCACCGGCACCACATAAGGCCGGAAACCCTGCCCTTCGAGACGCGTCGCCAGATCGGCCAATTGCTGCTGCGGATCGTGCAACGCTTCGCACATCACCACTTCGGCGTTGAACAGCCCGAGCAGCAGACGGTTGCCGTTGGTGAGGTAGTTTTCCGCTTGGGTGTCGATCGGGTTTTCCAGCAACGCCACGCAGTGCAGGCCGAGTTTTGCCGCTACCGCCGCAGTTTGGCGTACGTGATTGGATTGGATGGCACCGGCGGTCACCAGCGTGTCCGCGCCCTGTCGCAGGGCCTCGGCAGCAAGATACTCCAGTTTTCTCAGTTTGTTGCCGCCCATCGCCATCGGCGTGACGTCGTCACGTTTGATGTAAATTTCACGGCCAAGGTAGTCTGAAAGGCGAGACAGTTTTTCGAGCGGTGTGGCAGAGCCGACTAAATCCAGGCGCGGGAATTGCGCCAATTGCTGTTGCAGATTCACAACGTCCCCCAGGGAACAGGTATCAACATCCAAAGTATAGATTTATCAGATGTGGGCCGAATAATCACTCTTTTTGATGAGACGCAAAGCGGTGAACCCCCGGCCGGCGCGCCGGGGAGACGGGATCAGTAACTCTTCTGCCAGGCGATATATTGGTCGTATTTACGCAAAGCAATGCGGTAATTATTGTGTGCGGCGCTGGGCAAGTCTTCGATAATGCGCTGATGGTTATTGCTGCTGGCGAACTTGTCCGCCGGATAGTTGCGCGCCACCAGCATTTCGTCCAGCCGACGCAGACGCACCACGTATTCGCGGATAGTGCTGTGGCTCATCTCGGTCTGCTCAAACAGATACTGTTTGAACGCCATGATATCGAAATAGCTCGGATGGCTGTTGCAGGAAATCTCACTGCAAAAACGGCATAGCGCGGTCAGCTCATTTTGCACATTCAGCCAGACGTTATCGTCAATCGGCTGGTCCATGCGCGCAATGGCATCTTTGTTAATGATCTTGCCTCGGAACACCAACGCCATGCGATCCAATAACTTACCGCACTGGGAGCAATGGGTTTGGCTGTGTTTGTAATCTTTCAAATAACGGCTCAGCGGCCGTTTTTTCAATAATATTCCTGGCATAAGGCAGTCCGGTTATCGCAACGGTAATCAGGTTGAAGGGTAAGCGTTGATTCGCCTCAATTTTCGGCCGCCAGACGGGCGCGCAGCCGCTTGATCGCCTGACTGTGCAGTTGGCTGACGCGCGATTCCCCCACGTCCAGCACGGCGCCGATCTCTTTCAGGTTCAACTCTTCCTGGTAATACAGCGTCAGCACCATTTTTTCGCGCTCCGGCAACGCGTCGATAGCGTCGATCACCCGCTGGCGGAGGTTGCCCTCCAGCAGATGATGCAGCGGGTTGGCCTCTTCGTGCCCTTCCAGCAGCGGCTCTGCGCTTTCGCCATGCTCTTCGCGCCATTCGTCGTAGGAGAAAAGCTGGCTGTTATTGGTGTCCAACAGTATTTGACGGTACTCATCCAGCGGGATATTCAGCGTCTGCGCGACCTCCACTTCACTGGCCGGGCGGCCGAGCCGCTGTTCCAGTTGCCGCATCACCTGTGCCACTTCACGCGCATGCCGACGCACGCTGCGCGGCACCCAGTCGCGGCTGCGCAGCTCATCGAGCATTGCGCCGCGAATGCGCTGCACCGCATACGTGGTAAAGGCGGTTCCCTGCAGGGCGTCATAACGCTCAACGGCGTTCAACAACCCGATTCCCCCGGCCTGCAGCAGATCGTCGAGCTCCACGCTGGCGGGCAGCCTGACTTGCAGGCGCAACGCCTCGTGGCGCACTAACGGAACATAGCGCAGCCAGAGAGAATTTTTGTCCATCACGCCTTCGGCGGTATACAGATCGCTCACTATGTCTAAAACCTGCGGATAAGAGAGTCAGCGCTATTATCCGTAGGGGGCAAAATGCCAATCGGCTGAACAGTCGCACAAAATAGGCTTTATTTGCGCCATGCATTAACTTCTGGGCGCGCACCATAAAAAAACCCCGCCGAAGCGGGGTTCTTTACGACAGGTTAATCGCGGAGAATCGATTAACGCAGCAGGGTCAACACGTTCTGGGTAGACTGGTTAGCCTGTGCCAGAACGGAGGTGCCTGCCTGTTGCAGGATGTTGGCACGGCTCATGTTGGACACTTCGGTCGCGTAGTCGGCATCCTGAATACGGGACTGAGAAGCGGACAGGTTGTTCACGGTGCTGTTCAGGTTGTTGATAACAGAATCGAAACGGTTCTGTACCGCACCCAGAGAAGAACGCAGTGAGTCAACCTGTGACAGCGCTTTGTCCAATACAGACAACGGATCCTCAGTGGTCGGCGTGGTGCTCATTTCTGCGCCTTTGCTGACTTTACCCGCAGAGTCTACGTTAGCTTTGAAGTATTTGGCATTTGCGCCAGTGCCTTCCTGGATAACGTAAGATTTGCCGCTGTCATAAGACTTCAGGTTAGCCGCGTCAGCGCCGGTTGCAGTCACTTCCTGCTTAACGGTAGTAGTAGCGCTGGTGCCGGTCAAACCGGTGGTGTCAGTCGCTGCGATCGCAGTGATGTCACCTGAAGTTTTGTCAACGGTGGCCAGGTAGTTCTTACCATCGGTACCTACCGCATAAACGTCGCCGGTTGCGTCATCTTTGATAAAGCTGGCTGGTGCTGCACCGTTAGCCTGCTTGTTGGTGGTGTTGGTGATGGCGATATCTTTGCCGTTTGGTACAGTCGTCGCCGCGCCACCCACTTTGGTAGGATCGATAGAGGTCGCAACGCTGAACTTGTCCAGGCCCAGAGTAGAAGAGTTGATGTTTTTCAGGTCGATATCGATAGTTTCGTTATCGTTGGCGCCCACCTGGATGGTCAGTTTCTGGTCGCCGCTCAGCACTTTCACGCCGTTGAAATCGGTTTGCGCAGAGATACGGTTGATCTCGGACATACGCTGGGTGATTTCGTCCTGGATTGACTGCAGGTCGCTGGAAGAGTTGGAACCGTTCTGGGACTGTACGGTCAGACGACGGATGTTTTGCAGGTTGTCGTTGACTTCGTTCAGTGCGCCTTCGGTGGTCTGCGCCAAAGAGATACCGTCGTTAGCGTTACGGGAAGCCTGAGTCAGGCCTTTGATGTTAGCGGTGAAACGGTTAGAGATCGCCTGACCCGCAGCATCATCCTTCGCGCTGTTGATACGCAGACCGGAAGACAAACGCTCGATCGCAGTGCCCAGAGTGGATTGGGATTTGTTCAGGTTGTTCTGCGCCATCAGCGACAGGCTGTTGGTGTTAATTACTTGTGCCATTGTATGCTTTCCTTACGAATCAGTTGCGATATTCGCATCACGGTTAAAAGGTTCGGGCTTCGTTGCCCACGGCGTCAACCACCGTCCCATCAGGTATCGGCCCTCCCCCTGCAACCTTTAGAAATTTTTTATTTTTTTTTCGCTTTCGGGCAATGGCATAAATAACGCTGTTTTTCCTTCTTCTATTGCGCCATCGGTTTTTTATTTTTTCAGTAAACTTTTTCTCCACTGGGCCGATAAACGCGTAAAGCGAATAAAGTCATTATTAAGGAGAATTACGAATGGCATCGATCAGTTCATTAGGCATCGGCTCAGGACTCGACCTCAACGGCTTGCTGGACAAGCTGACCAAAGCGGAGCAGCAACGTCTGACGCCCTACACCACCCAGCAGACCAGCTACAACGCAAAACTGACCGCTTACGGCACCCTGAAAGGCTCGCTGGAGAAGTTTGATACCCTGAGCAAAGATCTGGCCAAACCTGATTTCTTTAATAACACCACCGCCAGCACCCACGATCAGTTCACCATTACCACCAATGCCAAAGCGGTACCGGGCAACTATGTGGTCGAAGTCGAACAGTTGGCGCAGTCCCAGACGCTGACGACTCAGGCAACCATTAGCGATCAGGCCGCCGAACTCGGTACCTCCGGCGCCAGCGGCCGCACCATCAGCATCACCCAGGGTAACCCGGCCAAAACCGTTAATATCCCTTTGAATGACGATCAAACCTCGCTGCTGGAAATGCGCGATGCGATCAACAGCGCGAAAGCGGGCGTCAACGCCAGCATCATGCGCGTTGGCGATAACAAGTATCAGTTGGCGTTAAGCTCCTCGGCCACCGGCGAAAGCAACAAGATGTCGATCAAGGTCAATAATGACGATGCGCTGAACGACATTCTGAGCTACGACTCCAGCATCCCCAGCGGTGCCATGAAGCAGACGGTTCCCGCGCAGGATGCCAAAATCAAGGTTAACGGCACGGAGATCCAACGCAGCACCAACACCATTGCCGATGCCCTGCAAGGCGTGACTCTCGATCTGAAAACCAAGACCAAGGTCGATGAACCGCAAAACCTGGTGATCAGCAACGATAAAACCGGCTCCGCCGATAAAATCAAAAGCTGGGTCGACAGCTACAACTCTCTGCTGGACACCTTTAATTCGCTGTCCAAGTTTACCCCAGTGAAAAGCGGCGAAGAGCAGTCGGCGAAAAACGGCGCACTGCTGGGCGACAACACCCTGCGCGGTATTCAATCCTCAATCAAAAGCGCGCTCAGCGCGGCGCAGGATAACCCGGAGCTGAAGGGGCTGGGCAATCTGGGGATCACCACCAATGTTAAAACCGGCAAACTCGAGCTCGATAACGAGAAACTGAAAAAAGCCATCGATGAGAAACCCGCCCAGGTGGCGAATTTCTTTGCCGGCAATGGCACGGATACCGGCATGGCGACCGAAATCCACAATGAAATTCAAAATTATATTAAAGCCGGCGGCGTGCTCGAGAATGCGACCAAGAGTATCAACACCAATCTCGATCGCCTGAATACGCAAATTACCCGCGTGACAGAAAGTATTCAGAGCACCATCGACCGCTATAAACAACAGTTTGTTCAACTCGATACCATGATGTCCAAACTTAATGGCACCAGTAATTATTTAAACCAGCAGTTCTCATCCAAATAAGAACTTTTTAACCAGGTAATAAATCGCATGTATAACCGTAGCGGAACTAAGGCCTACGCCCAGGTCAGTTTGGAAAGTGGCGTAATGAGTGCCAGCCCGCACCAGTTAATCGTGATGCTTTTCGACGGGGCGCTCAGCGCCCTGTTACGCGCACGCATTCTGATGAATCAGGGTGATATCGCCGGCAAAGGGCTGGCCATATCAAAAGCCATCAACATTATTGATAACGGCCTGAAAAACGGCCTCGACCACGATCAAGGTGGCGAGATGGCCGATAATCTGGCTGCGCTGTATGACTATATGAAACGGCGCCTGATGCAGGCCAATCTGCATAACGACGAAGCGGCGATCGCCGAAGTGGTCAAGCTGCTGGAAAATATTGCTGACGCCTGGCGCCAGATTGGTCCCAATTATCACCCTTCTCAGGACGCCGTATAATGGAACGTCAACAGCAACTGCTAGCCGCGTATCAGCAAATTTATGCCCTGAGCAGCCAAATGCTCGCGCTGGCGCAAACGGAAAGATGGGAAGACCTGGTTGAGCTGGAACTGGCCTACGTTCAGGCGGTAGAGAAAACCGCCGATTTTACCGGCAAAGCGGGACCATCAATGGCGTTGCAGGAATTGTTGCGCAATAAGCTGCAGCAGATCCTGGACAACGAAAACGAGCTGAAACGCCTGTTGCAACGCCGCATGGACCAGTTGAAAGAATTGATTGGCCAATCGACGCGCCAAAGCGTGGTCAACAGCACCTACGGTCAGTTTCACGATCGCGCCCTGCTATTAGGGGAACCGCAAATCAGGTGAGCCAGTTATAATAACGACATTTTATGGATAAATAGCACCATACGCTATTTACACCCGATTAATTCAGGATATTAATCCATGATATTTGAATTACTCATGCCTATCATATTTATCACCCAGGCTCCATAGGGGCGAATATATTCGCCCCTGCTAACGCGGGCGTGGCATGCAGCGCCCCTAGGATACGGATAAATATCACTCCGACACGGACGTTTTCTGTTCAGCAGGAAATTGATTTTTGATAGATAAAACACGTCGTTGTGTTTCACAACGCATGGAAAAATGTTGCTCCGACGCCCATCAAAGCGTAAAGATATTCCCAGATAATGGCTGCGAAATGAATATCGATGGAACGTACAATTAATCTTTGTCCCGGGATTGGTGCCTCTGCGCACATCATTCAGCATACTGAATTATTATTCCCTTCAGTTTATTTTGAGCAACCCCATCTGTATCTGGTACAGCAAGGCCACAAACGCGTGCGCTGGCAACAGCATGAAGTGGTGGCCCATGCGGGAGAACTGTTGATTATCGACGGGGGGCAAACCGTGGATATTATTAATGGCCTCTCCGATGAAGGCGTATTCAGTTGTCAATTGCTTATCTGCGATCCGCTATTGTTCCACATACAGCAAACTCCCGATGAAACCGCCCCACCGGCCCCGTTCGACGCGGTGTTGGCCTTACGCAACCTTCCCTGCGCACTGATGCACAGCTTTGAGACCACCAGCCTGGCGCTGGCGCTTAAACAGCGTTTCCCTCCCATCATCATCCGCCACAAGATGTTGGAAATCCTGCTCTGGCTAAAGCAATTCAACATCAGCTTTATTCATAACGAGGCGAGGAATTTAACGCAGCGGGTGCGCCGCTGCCTGGCGACCGACCCGCATAACATCTGGACGGCGGCCAAAGTGGCGGAAAGTCTGTCGATGAGCGAAGTCGTGCTGAGGCGCAAACTTTCTCTAGAAAACACCGCGTTGCGCAATTTAATGATCGACGTGCGCATGAGCAGCGCGCTGACGCTGCTGCAATCTACCGATTGGCCTATATCCGCCATCTCTCAACACGTCGGGTATGAAAGTTCTTCGCGGTTTGCCGAGCGTTTCCGCAAACGTTTCGGTTTTGCGCCAACGGCCATTCGCGGGCACCAGCGGATCATGGAGCCCGGCGCGATCCAGCCCTATCGCCTCAGCCTGATGGAGGACCCGGAGTGATGTCCATCCTGCAAATTAAATCATTGCACAATGAACTCACCGTTTATGCACCCGGCGTTAGCGGAAAATGGTCAGCTGCGATAGCATCGGCAAACCTTAATACCGCCAGAGGTGAATCAACAGTGCTCAACGAAAAATTGCTGCTTTCCCTTGCCGTGTTGCTTGTCGGCCTGTGGCTTATGGGTCTGCTGTACGAAGAAGACGCTATGCGGATGCTGGCGGGGAAATAAATCAGCAGGGCCACGCGTAGTGGCCAATGACTATTTAACTTTGTTTAATTAATACCGTGATCAATCCAACTAAAACGATCAATATTAACACACTGAAAAATCGCCATCTGCTCTCACTTTTGCTGCTCATTTTTATTACCTGATAATTAAAATGTCTTAAACTCGCACAATTATAATCCAGCAATAAGTTCAGTAATTTGAGACAAAGCATGTTTTTTATGCGTTTACTCAGGCGATTGATTTCAAAGAACTCAACCAATCACACCGCCATATTCATCACTTCCTGATAAGCGGAAACCAGCTTATTGCGCACCTGCACGCCCATTTGCAGCGAGATGGACGATTTTTGCAGATCGACCATCACGTCGTTCAGGCTGATGCCCGGTGCGCCCAGTTCGAAGTCTTGCGCCTGTTTGCGCGCCGCCTGCTGGGTCTCGCTGATCTTGCCGATAGCCGCTTTCAACTCGCCGGCAAAGCTGACGCCCTGCGTCGCTGAACCCTGGTCAATCTGCCCCGCCTGAATCGCCGTGGCCTGCAATTGCTGCAATACCCCTTCAATCCCCTGAATTGCCATTGTGACCTCAATAAAGACTCTGCTGCCGGATGCGTTTTCATCAGGCACTACTTTGATGCTGAGGAGCCTACCACAGCATTTTTATCCTAAAGCGGTTAATTAACTGCAAAAAACCCGGCTTATCGAGCCATCGAAATCGCCCTTAAGGGCAAATAATGGCACGCCCAGAAATGGGAGCGCCGCTATTTAGAAGATATGTGTATCAGGGAGTCTGTTTTGTCACCACACAACGCTAACCACACCGTTCATCAGCCTGGCAGGGAGCTACGCCGTGGCTTGCACCGGATACTGAGCGACATTGAAGGACACGGGATAAAATGAGTGCTTCAATAACCGCCACCGAAAGCCGCGAAAATGGCCTGCAAGCCCTGTGGGACCGTCTGCGCGCCAACCCGAAAATCCCACTGCTGATCGCCGCTTCTGCGGCAATCGCCATTGTGGTCGCGTTGCTGTTATGGGCGAAAAGCCCGGATTACCGCGTGCTGTACAGCAATCTTAACGATCGCGACGGCGGTGCCATCGTTACCCAATTGACGCAGATGAATATCCCTTATCGGTTTGCCGAAAACGGTGCTGCGTTGATGATACCGGCCGATAAGGTCCATGAAACCCGCCTGCGTCTGGCGCAGCAGGGATTGCCGAAAGGCGGTGCGGTGGGCTTCGAATTGCTGGATCAGGAAAAATTCGGCATCAGCCAGTTTAGCGAGCAGATCAACTATCAGCGTGCGCTGGAAGGCGAACTGTCCCGCACCATCGAGTCGCTGGGGCCGGTACAAAACGCCCGGGTGCATCTGGCGCTGCCCAAGCCTTCGCTGTTTGTCCGCGAACAGAAGTCCCCTTCCGCCTCCGTCACCCTGACGCTGCAACCCGGCCGAGCGCTGGATGACGGCCAGATCAACGCTATCGTTTATATGGTCTCGAGCAGCGTGGCCGGATTGCCGCCGGGCAACGTCACGGTGGTCGATCAGGCCGGTCGCCTGCTGACCCAGTCTGACGGCGCCGGTCGCGATCTGAACGCGGCGCAGTTGAAATACGCCAACGAAGTGGAAAACCGCTACCAACGCCGCATCGAAGCGATTCTGGCGCCGATGGTCGGCAATGCCAACGTGCGCGCCCAGGTCACCGCGCAGATCGATTTTGCCACCCGCGAGCAAACCGACGAAGAATACCAACCGAACCAACTGCCGAATCAGGCCGCCGTGCGCTCTCAGCAAATGAGCCAGAGCGAACAGCTTGGCGGGCCGCAGGTCGGCGGCGTGCCGGGTGCGCTCTCCAATCAGCCTAGCGCGCCGGCGACTGCGCCGATAGAAACCGCCAAAGCCAACGCTGCTGCCGGCAATAACGCCACTGGCGCCAAACCTAACGCCACCGCCACCCGCAGCACTGCGGCCAACGGCAGCGGGCCACAGAATACCCGTCGCGATGAAACCACCAACTATGAGGTCGATCGCACCATCCGCCACACTCAGCAGAAGGCCGGGACGGTACAGCGGCTGTCGGTGGCAGTGGTGGTCAACTATCGCGGCGTCGATAAAGACGGCAAACCCTTGCCGATGAGCAAAGAGCAACTGGCGCAGATCGAATCGCTGGTGCGTGAATCCATGGGCTTCTCCAGCAGCCGCGGCGATACCCTGAACGTGGTCAATACGCCGTTTACCGATACCGAAGTTACCGGTGGCGAACTGCCGTTCTGGCAAACCCAGAACTTTATCGATCGTCTGTTCGATGCCGGTCGCTATCTGCTGGTCTTGCTGGCGGCCTGGCTGCTGTGGCGCAAGCTGGTGCGCCCGCAACTGCAAAACCGTCAGGCGGTGCAACAGGCCGCGCTCGCCGCCGCCAACGCACCTATGACCAAGCCGGCTGACAACAATAAACCGAGCAATGAGGAGCTGGCGCAGCACAGAAAATCGCAGCAGCGCGTCAGTGCAGAAGTCCAGAGCCAGCGGATCCGCGATCTGGCTGATAAAGACCCGCGCGTGGTCGCTCTGGTAATCCGCCAATGGATGAGTAACGAATTATGAGTCTGACCGGAACCGAAAAAAGCGCCATCCTGCTGATGACCTTGGGTGAAGACCGCGCCGCCGAGGTGTTCAAACACCTCTCCTCGCGTGAAGTGCAGCAGCTCAGCGGCACCATGGCCAGCATGAGCCAGGTCTCGCACAAACAGCTGGGCGAAGTCCTGCGCGAGTTCGAAGACGATGCCGAACAGTACGCGGCGCTGAGCGTCAATGCCAGCGACTACCTGCGCTCGGTGTTGGTCAAAGCCCTGGGTGAAGAGCGTGCCTCCAGCCTGTTGGAGGACATTCTCGAATCGCGCGAGACCACCACCGGCATGGAAACCCTCAACTTTATGGAGCCGATGAGCGCCGCCGATCTGATCCGCGACGAACATCCGCAAATCATCGCTACCATTCTGGTCCATCTGAAGCGCGGCCAGGCGGCGGATATTCTGGCACTGTTCGACGAACGCCTGCGTAACGACGTGATGCTGCGCATCGCCACCTTCGGCGGTGTGCAACCGGCGGCGTTGGCGGAACTGACCGAGGTGCTGAACAACCTGCTCGACGGCCAGAACCTCAAGCGCAGCAAGATGGGCGGCGTACGCACCGCAGCCGAGATTATCAACCTGATGAAAACCCAGCAGGAAGAAGCCGTTATCGACGCCATGCGCGAATACGACGGCGAGCTGGCGCAGAAGATCATCGACGAGATGTTCCTGTTCGAAAATCTGGTGGAAGTCGACGATCGCAGCATCCAGCGCCTGTTGCAGGAAGTGGAAGGCGAATCGCTGCTGGTTGCGCTCAAAGGCGCGGAACAGCCGTTGCGCGAGAAGTTCCTCAAAAACATGTCGCAACGCGCCGCCGACATTCTGCGCGACGATCTGGCCAACCGTGGCCCGATGCGCATGTCGCAGGTTGAGAACGAACAGAAAGCCATCCTGCTGGTTGTGCGCCGATTGGCGGAGAGCGGCGAAATGATTATCGGCGGTGGCGAGGACACCTATGTCTGATCGCATTAACACCCTGCCGTGGCAACCCTGGTCGCTCAACGATCTGCTGGAACCCAAACCGCCGATCGAGCCTTTGCTGCCCATTGAAACGGACGCCCTGTCGCCGGACGACAGCGCCGATCGGCAACAGCAGTTGCTCCAGTTGCGCCTGCAAGCGGAGCAGCAAGGCCAACAGCTGGGCTATGCCGACGGCCAGCAAAAAGGCTATGAAGCGGGTCTCCAGGCCGGTATGGAAGAAGGTCGCCAGCAGGGTTTGCTGGAGGCGCAGCAGCAACAACAGCCGCTGACTGCACACTGGCAGCAACTGATCACCGAGTTTCAGCACACGCTCGATGCGCTCGACAGCGTGATCGCTTCGCGTTTGATGCAGTTGGCGCTGACCGCCGCCAAACAGGTGCTAGGTCAACCGCCGGTATGCGACGGTACCGCCCTGCTGGCGCAGATCCAGCAGTTGATCCAGCAAGAGCCGATGTTCAGCGGCAAGCCGCAGTTGCGCGTGCACCCGGACGACTATCAGCGTATCGAACAGCAACTGGGTGCCACGCTCAGCCTGCACGGCTGGCGGCTGTTGGCGGACGGTCAATTGCACCCCGGCGGCTGCAAGGTCAGCGCCGAAGAAGGCGATCTCGATGCCAGCCTGGCGACGCGCTGGCACGAACTCTGCCGCCTGGCTGCGCCGGGAGACGTGTAATGACCGCTCGCCTTGGCCGCTGGCTGTCCTCGCTGGATACGCTGGAAAAACGCATCGCTTGCACGCCTACGGTTCGCCGCTACGGCCGCCTGACACGCGCCACCGGGTTGGTACTGGAAGCCACCGGCTTGCAATTGCCGATCGGCGCCACCTGCCTGATCGAACGTCACAATGGCGGTGAGGTACAGGAAGTGGAAAGCGAAGTGGTCGGTTTTAACGGCCAGCGGCTGTTCCTGATGCCGCTGGAAGAAGTGGAAGGCATCGTGCCCGGCGCACGGGTTTACGCCCGCGTTGCGCCGGAAGGGCAAAGCGCCGGCAAGCAACTGCCGCTCGGCCCGGCGCTGCTGGGCCGGGTGCTGGACGGCAGCGCCAAACCGCTCGACGGCCTGCCCGCGCCGGAGACCGGCTATCGCGCGCCGTTGATCACCGCCCCGTTCAACCCGCTGCAACGTACGCCGATCGAACAGGTGCTGGACGTCGGCGTACGCACCATCAACGGCTTGCTGACCGTCGGGCGCGGCCAGCGCATGGGGCTGTTTGCCGGCTCCGGCGTCGGTAAAAGCGTCTTGTTAGGCATGATGGCGCGTTACACCCAGGCCGATGTGATTGTCGTCGGTCTGATCGGCGAACGCGGCCGCGAGGTCAAAGATTTTATCGAGAATATCCTCGGCACCGAAGGCCGAGCGCGCTCGGTGGTGATCGCCGCCCCGGCGGACGTCTCGCCGCTGTTGCGTATGCAGGGCGCCGCCTACGCCACACGCATCGCCGAAGACTTTCGCGATCGCGGTCAGCACGTGCTGTTGATTATGGACTCGCTCACCCGCTACGCCATGGCGCAACGTGAAATCGCGCTGGCTATCGGCGAGCCGCCGGCCACCAAAGGGTATCCGCCCTCGGTGTTCGCCAAACTGCCGGCGCTGGTGGAGCGCGCGGGCAACGGCATCAGCGGCGGCGGGTCGATCACCGCGTTTTATACCGTACTGACCGAAGGCGATGACCAGCAAGATCCGATAGCCGACTCGGCGCGCGCCATCCTCGATGGCCACGTGGTGCTGTCGCGTCGGCTGGCGGAGGCAGGCCATTACCCGGCGATCGACATCGAAGCCTCTATCAGCCGCGCCATGACCTCGCTTATCGACGAAGAACACTACCGCCGGGTGCGCAATTTCAAACAGATGCTGGCCAGTTATCAGCGTAACCGCGATCTGATCAGCGTCGGCGCCTACGTAGCAGGCAGCGATCCGCTGCTGGATAAGGCCATGACGCTGTACCCGCAGATGGAAGCCTATCTGCAGCAGGGCATTTTTGAACGCAGCGGTTACGACGACGCCTGCCAACAGTTACAGCAGTTGATCGTTTAACGTCACAAAAGGCTGAACCCGATGAAACCACAGTCACCTCTGATTACCCTGCGCGATCTGGCTCAGGATGCGGTGGAACAGGCTACGCAACAGTTGGGCCAGGTGCGCAAAGCGCAACAGGCGGCCGAGCAACAGCTTTCCATGCTGCTCAATTATCAAGACGAGTACCGCCAGAAGCTGAATCACCAGTTGAGTGACGGCATGGACTCTTCACACTGGCAAAACTACCAGCAGTTTATCGGCACGCTGGAGCAGGCCATCGATCAGCACCGCCGACAACTGATGCAGTGGGGCCAGAAGGTAGACCACGCAATGAAACAGTGGCAGGACAAACAGCAGCGGCTGAACGCCTTCGACACTCTGCATACCCGCGCCCAAAGCGCAGAACGGCAGGTGGAGAACAAACGGGATCAAAAACTGATGGATGAGTTCGCTCAACGCAGTTCACAAAGGAATCTACACCCATGAACCTGAATGCCTTGCCGGGCAGCATAGCGCCTGGCGATGCCGGCGTGCTGCCGGACGCGCAGTTGTCGATGGATGACTCGCAGCTGTCCTCGGCCTTTGCCCTGCTGCTCGGCGCACGTACGCTGCCGGCCGACAAAGATGAGGGCAAGCTGCCGCCGGCGCTACTGAGCGCAGAAGATGACAACACGCCGGCGCTGAGCCGCAACCCGCTAAACCCACTGCTCGCCGCCTTCAGTGAACGCGATGGGCTGCTGGCGCCCGCCTTGTTAAGCGACACCCAGCCGCCAGTCGCGGCGGGCGGCGATGACAAGACGCAGGATAAAAAACCGGATGCCGTCTTGCGCCCCGTCGGTGAAATAGACGCCGCCACGCTGCAGGCGCTGTTCGCCATGCTGCCGCTGGCCGTTAGCCCTGCCGCGCCGAGCGCGGCCGCAACGGGCCCAAACCTTGAAGGCGAACAGGACCCGGCGCACCCTGCCGCCCTGCTGAGCGCCGCGCTGAATCAACAGCCCAATGCCGCAGGCTTCCCGATGACGCAGCCCGCAAAAGCCACGTCGCCAGTGAGCGAAAAACCGCTGAACCTTGACGCGCGCACCGACGGCCCGCAGCCAACCGCGGCCCCCCATGACCAACCGGATGCAGCGCCGCTAAAATTCAGCGCCGATACCCAGCCTCAGGCACCGGTCAACCACCTGATGGTGCCGCCGGTCGCCAGCCCGGTCGTGGCGACAACGCCGAACGCCTCCCTGGTCACCGCCCCGCCGACACCGCAATTGAACGCCCAGCTTGGCAGCCCGGAGTGGCAACAGGCGCTGAATCAGCAGGTACTGATGTTCCATCGCAACGGTCAGCAAAGCGCCGAACTGCGCCTGCATCCGCAGGAGCTGGGTGCGCTGCAAATCACCCTCAAACTGGACGATAGCCAGGCGCAGTTGCACATCGCTTCAGCGCACGGCCAGGTGCGCGCCGCGGTGGAAGCCGCCATGCCGCAACTGCGCCATGCCCTGGCGGAAAGCGGCATCAATCTGGGGCAAAGCAGCGTTGGCGGCGAGCCCACGCCGCAGTGGCAACAGCCACAGCAGCAGACGGCGGACGATCGGGGCCGACCGGCCTACCGCGATAGCCACGGCGAGAGCGATCTGGCCGCCGAAACCCTCATCGCCCCGGCACAATTGCAGGCGATGGCCCGCGCCGTCAGCGGCGTTGATATTTTCGCCTGAGCGGCGGCAAACGTTCAAGCTGGCACGTTTTTCCCCGCCTATTCTGGCTATTGCACACCGGAATAGGCGCGATAATACCTTTACATGTCATGCGTGAGGCTTTTGCGCGCGCTATGCCCGGCAGCGGTTCGTAGACTCTCGGGTGTCACTACAGGAATTTGATTTAGCTATGTCTCAAAACACCCTACCGGCAGCACCGAAACGCCCCCTCTTGGTCATCCTGCTGGTGTTGATTACCGTCCTCGCCTGCGGCGCGGCAGGCTACAGCTGGTGGCAACTGAAACAACACAAAGACGGCGCTCAACCCGCCGCCAAAGCACTGCCGCCGGCTGCGCCGGTGTTTATGCCGTTGGATACTTTTACCGTCAATCTGGTTACGCCGGATAACAACCCCGATCGCGTGTTGTATATCGGCCTGACGTTGCGCTTACCGGACGAAAACACCCGCCGCCAGTTGAACGATTTTCTACCGGAAGTACGCAGCCGCCTGTTGATGCTGCTCTCCCGTCAGGAAGTGGGCCAACTGAGCAGTGAACAAGGGAAACAGCAACTGGTGGCGCAGATTAAGGACGTGCTTAGCCCGCCGCTGGTTAAGGGACAACCGAAGCAGGTGGTCAGCGACGTGCTGTTCACCGCCTTCATATTGCGGTAATCACTATGGGCGACAGCATTCTTTCACAGGCAGAGATCGACGCCTTGCTCAACGGCGACAGCGCGGGGGATGAACCCGAAGCGGTGGTCAGCAACGAGAGCGAGGTCAAGCCGTACGATCCGACCACCCAGCGCCGAGTGGTGCGCGAACGGCTGCACGCGCTGGAAATCATCAATGAACGTTTTGCCCGGCAGTTCCGTATGGGGTTGTTCAACCTGCTGCGACGCAGCCCGGACATCACCGTCGGCCCGATCAGGATCCAGCCGTATCACGAATTCGCCCGCAACCTGCCGGTGCCCACCAACCTCAACCTGGTGCACCTGAACCCGTTGCGCGGCACCGCGCTGTTCGTGTTCGCGCCGAGCCTGGTGTTTATCGCCGTCGATAACCTGTTCGGCGGCGACGGCCGTTTTCCGACCAAAGTGGAAGGCCGCGAGTTCACGCCAACCGAACAGCGGGTGATCAAACGCATGCTGCGCCTGGCGCTGGATGCCTATGGCGACGCCTGGAGCGCGATTTACAAGATCAATGTGGAATACGTGCGCGCCGAAATGCAGGTGAAATTCACCAATATCACCACCTCGCCGAACGACATCGTGGTCACCACCCCGTTCCAGGTGGAAATCGGTGCGCTGAGCGGTGAATTCAACATCTGTATTCCGTTCGCGATGATCGAACCGCTGCGCGAACTGCTGACCAACCCGCCGCTGGAAAACTCGCGGCAGGAAGACAGCCAGTGGCGTGAAACGCTGGTGAAGCAGGTGCAACATTCCGAACTGGAACTGATTGCCAACTTCGTCGATATCCCGATGCGGCTGTCAAAAATCCTGAAGCTGCAGCCGGGTGACGTATTACCGATCGATAAACCGGAACGCCTGATCGCCCACGTGGACGGCGTACCGGTTCTGACCAGCCAATATGGCACGTTAAACGGGCAGTACGCCCTGCGTGTTGAACATTTGATTAACCCTATTTTGAATGCTCTGAGTGAGGAACAGCCCAAATGAGTGATCCTAAGCAACCGTCTGGCGAAGGAAAGGAATCCGTGGACGATCTGTGGGCTGATGCGTTTAACGAACAGCAAGCGACCGAAAAAACGTCCGCAACCGACGCGGTATTCAAGTCGCTGGAGGCACAGGATGCCGTCGGCAGCCTGCAGGATATCGATCTGATCCTGGATATCCCGGTCAAGCTGACCGTGGAATTGGGCCGCACCAAAATGACCATCAAAGAGCTGCTGCGCCTGTCGCAGGGATCGGTGGTGGCGTTGGACGGGCTGGCGGGTGAACCGCTGGACATTCTGATCAACGGCTATCTGATCGCCCAGGGCGAAGTGGTGGTGGTGGCCGACAAGTTCGGCGTACGCATCACCGACATCATCACCCCATCCGAACGCATGCGCCGTCTGAGCCGCTGATGAACCCAGGTACCGCCGTGCCCGGCCAGGGCACACTGCAACCCGCGGCACCGGCACTGCCGGCCGGCTCGGTGTTGACGCAAGTCAGCACCGCGCTGGGCGGCATTCTGCTGCTGATCCTGCTGGCCGGCTGGCTGTTCCGCCGCCTGGGGTTTGCCCCCCAGGCGCGCAACAGCAAACTGCTCAACCTGCGCGCCAGTTGCCAGGTCGGGCAGCGTGAGCGGGTGGTGGTGATTGAAGTGGATAACACCCTGCTGGTGCTGGGCGTGACCGCGCAACAAATCACCCCGCTGCATACGCTGCCGGCTCCAGCGCGGGATAGCGAAGCAGCCGACGCCGCGCCGGCTGACTTTCGCCAACTGATGCAAAAAGTTCTGAAACGTCCGGAAAAATCGGCATGAAACCCATCGCTCATTGTGTCGCCCCGCTTTATCGAAGCGGGAAGAATATGCCCTGGCTGGCTGCCACCCTGCTGCTTGTCAGCCCGGCGGCATTGGCACAGTTGCCCGGCCTGATCAGCCAGCCGCTGGCCAACGGCGGCCAAAGCTGGTCGCTGCCGGTACAGACGCTGGTGCTGCTGACGTCGCTCAGCTTCCTGCCCGCCATGCTGCTGATGATGACCAGTTTCACCCGCATCATCATCGTGCTCGGGTTGCTGCGCAACGCGCTCGGCACCCCCTCGGCACCGCCGAATCAGGTGATGCTCGGTCTGGCGCTGTTCCTGACCTTTTTCATCATGTCGCCGGTCTTCGACAAGGTCTATCAGGACGCCTATCTGCCGTTCAGTCAGGACAAAATCAGCCTGGACGCAGCCCTGGATAAAGGTTCCCAACCGCTGCGCGAGTTTATGCTGCGTCAGACGCGTGAAACCGATCTGGCATTGTACGCCAGGCTCGCCAACCAGCCGCCGCTGGCCGGACCGGAAGCGGTGCCGATGCGCATTCTGCTGCCGGCTTACGTCACCAGCGAACTGAAAACCGCGTTCCAAATCGGCTTCACGGTATTTATTCCGTTTCTGATTATCGATCTGGTGGTCGCCAGCGTGTTGATGGCGCTGGGGATGATGATGGTGCCGCCCGCCACCATTTCACTGCCGTTCAAACTGATGCTGTTTGTGTTGGTGGACGGCTGGCAATTGCTGCTCGGCTCGCTGGCGCAGAGTTTTTATTCGTAAATTTATTCAGGTGGCCGCCACGCAGCCACTGAGGAACTCACAATGACACCCGAATCGGTCATGGCGCTGGGCACCGAGGCGATGAAAGTGGCGCTGGCGCTGTCCGCCCCGCTGCTGCTCGCCGCGCTGGTCAGCGGCCTGGTGGTCAGCCTGCTGCAGGCCGCCACCCAGATCAACGAAATGACGTTGTCGTTCATTCCCAAAATTCTGGCGGTGGTCGCCACTATCGTGGTTGCCGGGCCGTGGATGCTGAACCTGTTGCTGGATTATATGCGCACGCTGTTCAGCAACCTGCCGAATCTGATTGGTTAGCCATGCTCACCGTTGACAGCGCACAGTTCGGCATCTGGCTTAGCCACTATTTCTGGCCTCTGCTGCGCATTCTGGCGCTGATCAGCACCGCGCCGGTATTCAGCGAAAAACAAATCGGCAAAAAGGTGAAAATCGGCCTCGGCGGGCTGATTGTCATCCTGATCGCCCCCGGGCTACCCACCAGCGCCGTTCCCATTTTCTCCGCCGCCGGTTTGTGGCTGGCAGCCCAGCAAATCCTGATTGGCGTGGCGCTCGGGCTGACCATGCAGTTCGCCTTTGCGGCGATACGCCTGGCCGGCGAAGTGATCGGCATGCAGATGGGCCTGTCGTTCGCCACCTTCTTCGACCCCAGCGGCGGACCGAACACGCCGGTGCTGGCGCGGCTGCTCAATCTGCTGGCGATGTTGCTGTTTTTGAGCTTTGACGGCCACTTGTGGCTGATTTCCCTGCTGGCCGACAGCTTCCACACCCTACCGATCCAGCCCGCCCCGCTGAACGGTAACGGTTTTCTGGTATTGACCCAGGTAGGTTCGCTGATTTTTATCAACGGCATGATGCTGGCGCTGCCGCTGATCTGCCTGCTGCTGACGCTGAACATGGCGCTCGGCCTGCTCAACCGCATGACGCCGCAGCTGTCGGTGTTCGTTATCGGCTTCCCGGTCACCATGACCATCGGCATTATGACCATCGGCATGATGATGCCAATGCTGGCGCCGTTCTGCGAACACCTGTTCGGCGAATTTTTCGACCAGTTGGCAGGCGTTATCGGCGGCATGACTTTCTGAATCCCCACCGGCTACCCACACCCCCCCGCCCGCCCGCCACAAGACAAAATGGCAATAAACCGGCTTTACCGGGACAAAAACGTGATAAAGCCCTTTTATCCAGATTAAGGTCAAAATGTCCGCCACGACTTGAATAAAAAAATACCCGACCTAGAATAGCCCCATCGACAGAATATAATCGACAATTCACTTTTTGAGAAAAGGTTATAAAAATCCAATAGGGCGAGTTATTAAACCACTGAATGATTAACCCACGTATTTATTAATTACGTGCAGGACCGGCACGTCATAAAAACATGCGCCCGGCTTGGCTGCCGGCTGCAGGGCGAAGCGTTGACCTCTGATAACGACAGGAGTGATATCATGATTAAGGCTAAAACCAACCGCAAGGCAAGACGTTTATTTGGCATGACCCACTGGACCAGCAACCGTTTTAGAGTGGTTTTTAACGAAACGTCGAATGGCGGCGAATGGCGGCGAATGGCAAGTGGAAAAGAAAAAGAAATAAGGCTTTTATTTATAATCTGGCAGAGTAATATCCTCACGCTGCTTTTCGCGTACGATATCCATAACGCCGCTGCGCGTTACATCGAACCAGCAGCCTGTTACTCTGCCAGCATCCAAATGCACAATCGACGCCCCCCTGGTTAATTCCCCTATATTCCAATGCCGACACAACGTTCATTATATAATTGCATGCCCTGCTTTATTACTAGAAATGTTTATATAAACACACAATTAACCTCAAAAAAAACACTCTTGAAAAAACAATAAAACGGAAGTATGTTATTTTAATACCAAACAAAGGTAATCATATTTCACATGAAAAGTTGGTATGCACATGAAAATAAAATTGACGATTGAAGGCTTGATAATCGGCATCGTCAGCGTCTTACTGATGACAAGTACATTGAAAACTCAGGGACTGTCATGGGGACTATTTACCATGCCAGTGGAGTTGAGCAACGCTTTTATCTATATGTTCACGTTATACGGTTCGATAAAAATGACAGAATATCTTTATCGACCTATACGCTGGTTATTAATGCAAAGCAGTAACTCAAAGCAGCCGTAAAACAGACACGATAAATAATTACCAAAAGGACAGTGCTCATGCTAAAGGAAATGACCAAAGCAGAAATGCAACTTATCGGTGGTGCCGGCACAGCAATAGACATTATGGCTACTGCCGCCTTTATCAATATAGGCGGTCAATGCAATAAAGACTCTGGCCGCGATCGCGGCGTGCCCTTCCGCTAACGATTAGCGTAAATAGAAAGAGAATGGCGGAGAAAAAAAGGCCCGTCACTCAAGCCTGTTATGGGAGAAAGAGTGACGTGCCAAACAGTGCGCCCGGTTTCAAGAGTTCCCCACTGCTGTGTTACAGCGATAACGTCCTCTAAGCACACCCAACCAGGTACCCGCCATATATCCACGACGAGTGTTTGTTATTACCCTATGGATTTCGAGTTGGCCGCTCTGGCGCATCCATGCGCTCGCGGCATTCGTCCATCCCTGTACAGCACAGCCAGGCGGCAAACGCGTGCATCTCCAGGAGCTTACTCAAGTCAGTGACTGGAGTGCATGCGTGCAGCCAACAACGCTGCAGCTTGAAAGACGACGGGTATCGACGGGAATTATCGATTCATCTGGAACAGCGACATACCCTGCATATCACCGAAGGTTTTGTAGGATGCCTGCAAGGCCGCCTGCTGCATGAAGTAGCTGGAAATCGACTCGGTCAGATCGGCATCCACCAGCGCACTCATTTGCGTTTGGTTGATCATGTCGCGATCCTTGCCAATACTGTCCAGCGTATCCATTTCCTGCAGTTGGTTGCCCAACTCGGCGCGCACGCTGAGCACCTTGTTATAGGAGTTGTCCAGCCCGCGATTGGCCTTGGCCATCGCGTCGTTCACTTGCTGTTTGGTGGCATCGTCCGCCCCGTCGAGCGGGGTTTTCAACGCTTTCAGCGCGATATCGATGCTTTCGAACACGTTGGACACCGATGCGCTGCCGTCCGGCTCCGGCTTGGGGTTGCTGGTCAACGACATGAATACCGTATCGCCGGTATGGCCGACCGTCATGATGCGATTGGCATCCACTTTCTGCTCGACCGGCGTATTGCCACCCACATAGCTGACCGAACCGCTGTTGTTCGCAAACGGCGGCTTGTCATTCTCAAAACCGCCGAACATAAAGCGGCCATTGCCGTCGGTACTGTTGGCCTGGTTAAGCAATTGGTCTTTCAGCCCCTGCAACTGGGTAGCCAGCGAATCGCGGTCGTTGTCGCTTTTGGTGCCGCCGGCATTGACGATCAGTGCTTTCATGTCCGAAATGGTGCTGGTCGCTCCGGCCAGCACCGTCTCTTCCATCGACACGCTCTGGCGGGCAAAGGTGCGCGCCAGCGCATATTGGGTGTTTTCCGACTGGGACTGGGCCAGCATCACCGCCTGCGACGCCGCCAGCGGATCGTCGGACGGGTTACTGACTTTTTTGCCGGTGGAAAGCTGTTCTGCCGCCTTCATAAACAACGACTGATTACCGGTAATGCCGGTCATGTTCTGCTGGTACATCATGCTGGTGCTCATGCGCATGGTGCGGGTTCCTCAAAATCAGCGGCCGGAGCCGCCGGGGCTCCGGTTAAAATGAAAATCAACGGATATTCAGCAACGTATCGAACAGCGTGCTGGCGGTCTGAATCACCTTCGAGTTCGCCATATAATATTGCTGGAAGCGCAACAGCTCGCCGTATTCTTCGTCCAGGTTGACGCCCGAAATCGACTGCTGTTGGTTTTCCAACTGCTTGACGATGTTGCCCTGCGAGGTGGCGGTCACCTTGGCGGATGCGGTCTGATTGCCGACGCTGCTCACCAGGCTGGCGTAAGCGCCGCTGAAGGTGGCCTTGCCGTCCACCAATTTTTGGGTTTGCAGATCAAGCAGCTTCTTGGCGTTTTCATTGTCACCACGGCCGCTGTCATCTTTGCCTGCGGCAGCGATGTTGGCGGAATCGGTGATGGCGACCTTCAGGCTGCCCGCCACGTCGCTGACCGGCTTGACGGTAAAGCTGTCATTCTTTTGCGCAGTGCCGTCAATGCCGACTTTCAGGCCATCAAAACTCAACGTCGGGTTGCCGGCGGCGTCAGTACCCGCCGTGGCGTTAACTTTGACGTTATCCGGCAGGCGGCTCACCTGCCAGTTGCTGCCGTCAAATTCCACCCGGTAATCATTGGCCTTCACCTTGCTGGTATCGGTGTAGGACACCGACAGCGCGGCATCGCCGGTATTGCGATTGTTGTCCACTGCGCGGGCGCCGCCAAAGCTGAAGAAATCCGTGCCGGCATCGCCGTTGAGATCGAACCCGGCGCGGTGCTGTTGGTTAAAGCTGTCTGCCATCGCCAACGCGAGTTGCCCCAGTTGATTGCGGGCGCTGTCCAGCGATTCGCTGCGGAATTTCAACACGCCGCTGACGCTGCCGCCGGTGATTTGGCCTTCCGGTATTTCGCTGGCGCCGTTGCCGCGGTCATACCCCATCGTCAGACGGGAAGGATCGCCGCTGGTGGGCACCGCCGCGACCTGGTAAGCATTGTTGCCCTGCACCAGCGTCAAGCCGTTGGCGAAAGAGACGGTGTAGGCATCGCCGTCTTGCTGAGTCACCTGAACGCCAACCACTTTGTTCAGGTCGGTAACCAGCTGATCGCGCTGGTCCAGCAACGCATTGGGCTCGCCGCCGCTGCCGCGCAGACGGGTGATCTCTTCGTTCAGTTTGGCGATCTGCTGGCTGTAGCTGTTGATCTGCTGCGCACTGTCGCTGAGCTGCTGATTCACGCCGCTGTCCATGTCGCGCAGGTATTTGTCGGTATTGTTGAACTGATTGACCAGGCCATTGGCCTTGCCCAGCACCGTCTGGCGCGCGGCGTCATCACCGGCGTTGCTGACCAGATTTTGCAGGTTGCTGAAGAAGTCCTGCATGTTGGTCGACAAGGTGTTGGTCTTGCTGGCCAACAGGTTATCAATCTGCGAGATTTTTTCGAAATAGGCGTTCTGCGCCCCGGCCTGGCTCTGCGCACCGCGCAACTGGCTGGTGATGAACTGGTTATATTCCCGGTTGACGCTGGTGACGGTGACGCCGTTGCCGATAAAGCCGCTCATAGTGCTCATGCCGCCGTTTTGCGCCAGGATCGCCGTCTGACGGTTGTAGCCCGTCACGTTGTAATTGGAAATGTTGTTACTGACGGTGCTGAGCGCCACCTGCGCCGCATTCAGCCCGCTCATGGCGGTATTGATTAAGCTATTGGACATAGAAGTTCCTTTTACTGCGGCGCCGGTGGCCCACAGGAGTCAATGAATCTGCCGAGCCATTCGCTCAGCCTGTCTGTGTTATCGGCAAAAACGGAGGAAACTTGAGAGGAAAAACCGGGTTCAGCATGCTGAATTCTTACGTTTTAATGCTGCTTATCGCGTAGGGGCGTTACATGCCGCACCCGAAAACTAGAACAGATCCTTCAGGTCATGGGTATAGGCTTTTACCACCTGCTCGCCGGCGTTTTTCATCTGCTGGATCACGCTGACCAACTTGTTGGCGTATTGCGGGTCGGTGGCGTATCCGGCCTGTTGCAGCGCATGCGCTGCCTGCTCCGGGCTGCGGGCGGCGACCACATCGGCGTAACGCGGGTTATTGGTCAGCAACTTGACGTAGTCGGCAATCGCCTCGACGTAAGAACCATAAACCCGGAACCGTGCCTTGATCTTCTTCGCCGCCCCCTGCTCAAACTCGGTGGTGGTGATCTCGGTCACCGGGCCGTCCCAGCTGCCGCCCGCCTTGATGCCGAACAGGTTGTAACTCGGCGAGCCGTCGGCGGTCGGGATCTCGCGTTGGCCCCAGCCGGATTCCAGTGCCGCCTGCGCCACAATCAGCTGATGCGGAATGCCGCTCTGCTGGCTGGCGACGCGTGCCGGGATCGACAAACGGGCGACAAAGTTGCCGCTGTTGAGCGACAGCGGCGCGGCCGCCGGCGCTTTCGGTACCGCACGGCGGATCATCTGTTCCAGTGCCTGATTCGGCAGCGTTTGCAGCACTTCCCTGTCCTGAGAAAAAATGTCTAACGCCATCGGCGACATCCCCGCAGTTTCGCTCGGAACGGCGTTGGCATTGGCCATCTGTTTCACCATCATATCGGCCAGCCCCAGCCCCTTCTGCGACATCTGCTGGGCGATCTGCTGGTCGTACATCGAGGTGTAGAGCCGCGACTGATCGCTGCTCAGCACCCCATCCTGCGGCAGCGCGGCGCGCATGCTTTTCAGCATCATCTGCACGAACATGCCTTCAACCTGCTGCGCCACCTGCTTCAGGTTGCCCTGCGGATCGGCCGCTGCGTCGCGTTTCAGGCCGTTCAGCGCCTGGGCGTCATAGGCGGCGCCCGACATCGCCATCAGATCGCCGGCCATCAGATAATTTCCAGCTTGGCACGCAAGCAGCCGGCGCTTTGCATCGCCTGCAGGATCGACATCAGATCGATCGGCGTAGCGCCCAACGCGTTGAGCGCACGGATCACATTGTTCAGGTTGGCGCTGGCATTCACCTTCTGCAGCGAACCGCCCTGCTGCTGCACCGAAATCTGGGTATTTGGCGTCACCACGGTCTGCCCGCCGCCAAACGGCGTGTTCGGCTGGCTGACGGTATTTTGCCGATCCACCACCACCGACAGGTTGCCCTGCGCCACCGCACAGGAATCCAGGATCACGTCGCGGTTCATCACCACCGATCCGGTGCGTGAATTGATGATCACCTTGGCGTCAATCGCCCCGACGCTGACGTTGATGTTCTGAATTTCCGCCAGGAAACGCACCTGCGAGCTGTTGCCCTGTGGCACCAATACCTGAATGGTGCGGGCATCCAGCGGTGAGGCGGTGCCGCCGCCGCGCTGGCGGTTGATGGCGTCGCTGATCTGCTGCGCCAGCGTGAAGTCTTCGTTATTGAGTTGCAGGTTAATCACCCCGCCGTTGCCGAAAGTGGTCGGCAATTCACGCTCGATAGTCGCACCGTTGCTGATGCGCCCTCCCGCCAACTGATTGACCTGCACGCTGCTGCCACCGGACGACGCACCGGCGCCGCCCACCAGCACGTTGCCCTGCGCCAGCGCGTAAACCTGGTTATCCACGCCTTTCAACGGCGTCATCAGCAGGGTACCGCCGCGCAGGCTTTTGGCGTTGCCCATCGAGGACACCACCACGTCAATGTTCTGCCCGGTGCGCGAGAACGGTGGCAGCTTGGCGGTGACCATGACCGCCGCTACGTTTTTCAACTGCATATTGGTGCCCGGCGGTACGGTAATGCCCAATTGCGACAGCATATTGCTCAGGCTTTGGGTGGTGAACGGCGTCTGCATGGTCTGATCGCCGGAACCGTCCAGCCCCACCACCAACCCGTAACCGATCAGGGCGTTGTCACGCACGCCCTGCACCGTCACCAGATCGCGGATGCGTTCCGCCGTCGCCGGTAAACAAACCAGCCCAACGAACAGCGTAATCAATAATTTTTTCAGCATCGATCAATCCTTAGAACGGGGAAACATTTAAGAAGAAGCGTTGTAACCACCCCATGGTCTGCGCTTCGTTGATATAGCCGTTGCCGACGTATTCAATGCGCGCATCCGCCACCTGGGTGGAGGTGACCGAGTTACTGCCGCTGATGGTGCGCGGGTTAACCACCCCGGAGAAACGGATAAATTCGGTGCCCTGGTTGATGGCGATCTGTTTTTCACCCACCACGTGCAGGTTGCCGTTGACCAGCACCTGATTGACCGTGACGGTAATGGTACCGCTGAAGGTATTGTTGGCGTTGGCCCCGCCCTTGCCGCCAAAGGTGCTGTCGCCGGAGATATCCATATCGGCGCGCGCGTTGCCCAGCAGGCCGTCGAGATAACGCGGCGACGTGGCGACGCCGAACTTGCTCGCCCCATTGCGGCTGGCGTTGGCGGAGGAACTTTTGCTGGCGCTGACGTTTTCCTGCAGCACGATGGTCAGAGTATCGCCGATATTGCGCGGGCGGCGGTCTTCAAACAGCGGCTGATAGCCGTAGTTCATCGGCTGTACCGTCTGGAAAATCGATCCGTTCGGCACCGGAGCGCCCGCCGGCGCCGGCTGCGCCGTGGTAGCGCCATCAACCAGGGGTTTATGCGGAATATAGGCGCAGCCGCTCAGCGTCAGCATCGCCATCGCCGCCAGCCAGCGCTTTCCTTGCTGCGGCGCGTTTGCCATCAGATATGTGGTTACCACGGGTCTCGCCTTTGTTTCACGAAATAGGGTGACGGGCGCACCGGCGGCGCCCGTCAATTACAGTTGCGTCAGTTTTTGCAGCATCTGATCGGACGTTGATACCGCTTTGCTGTTGATCTCGTAGGCGCGCTGGGTCTGGATCATGTTGACCAGCTCTTCAGCCACGTTGACGTTAGAGGTTTCCACATAGCCCTGATAAAGCAGGCCCGCGCCGTTCAGCCCTGGCGTGCTTTCGTTCGGCGCGCCGGAACTCTCGGTTTCCTGGTACAGATTCTCGCCCACGCTTTCCAGGCCGCTGTCATTGATAAAGGTGGTCAGGGTCAACTGGCCCACCTGTTGGGCCGCGGTCTGCCCCTGCTGAGTGACGCTGACGATGCCGTCACGGCCGACGGTAATGCTCAGGGCGTTGGCCGGAATGGTGATCGCCGGCTGTACCTGGAAACCGCTGGCGGTCACCAGTTGACCGTTCTGGTCGATCTGGAAAGAGCCGTCGCGGGTATAAGCCTGGCTGCCGTCCGGCAACATCACCTGGAAGAAGCCCTGGCCTTTAATCGCCACGTCTTTGCTGTTGTTGGTCTGCGACAGGTTGCCCTGGCTGTGCAGACGCTCGGTCGCCACCGGACGCACGCCGGTACCGATCTGCAGGCCCGACGGCAAGGTAGTCTGCTCGGATGACTGCGCGCCCGGCTGACGCATGGTCTGGTACAGCAGATCTTCAAATACCGCACGCTGGCGTTTGAAGCCGTTGGTGCTGACGTTCGCCAGGTTGTTGGCGATGACGTCCATATTGGTCTGCTGCGCATCCAGACCGGTTTTGGCAATCCATAAAGATGGGATCATGGGTTATTTCCTTGCTGCTTAACTCAGTGATAACAACGAGTTGGCGCGCTGTTCATTTTCATCCACGCTGTGGATGACCTTCATCTGCATTTCAAAGCGACGGGCGTTGGCGATCATGTCGACCATGGTTTCCATCGGCTTGACGTTGCTGCCCTCCAGCACACCCGGCATCACCCGCACCAGCGGATCGTTCTGCAACTGATTGCCGCGTTGCTGCTGGGTTTCCGGCGTCAGGCGAAACAGCCCGTCGTCGCCGCGCATCACTTCACGCGCATTGGCCTTCACCAGCTTCAACCGCCCTATCTGGGCGATGGTGTTCGGCGGATCGCCGGCGTTCAGCGCCGAGATGGTGCCGTCGGCGGCGATGGTGATCTCTGCCGACGGCGGCACTTCAATCGGCCCGCCATCGCCCATCAGCGGCCTACCCTGCACCGTCAACTGCCCGGCGGACGAGATCTGGATGTTACCGTTGCGGGTGTAGGCTTCGCCGCCATCCGGCAGGCTTACCGCCAGAAAACCGTCCTGCTGCAACGCAACGTCCAACGGGCGTGCGGTATAGTTCAGCGCCCCCTGGCTCATGTCGGCACCCGGCGTCGACGCGGCGACCAGCGTACGCGTCGGCAGGCTAGGCCCGTCTACCGGTACGGCACGCAACGCCGAAAGTTGAGCTCGAAAGCCCGGCGTCGAGGCGTTGGCCAGATTGTTGGCGGTGACGGACTGCTGCTCAAGCGTCTGTCGCGCCGCGCCCATCGCGGTATAAATCGCGTGATCCATAAATCAATCCTATTAGCGCAGGCTGACCAGCGTCTGCAGGATGGAGTCCTGCGTTTTGATGGTCTGGGCGTTCGACTGGTAGTTACGCTGTGCGACGATCATGTTCACCAACTCCTGGCTCAGATCGACGTTGGAGGCTTCCAGCGCACCGCTGGTCAGCTTGCCGAAACCGCCGCTGCCCGCCAGCCCTACGCGCGGTTGGCCGGACGCGCCGGTTTCCTGCCATACGTTATCGCCCTGCGAGGACAAGCCTTCCGGGTTGGAGAAGTTGGTCAATACGATTTGGCCCAGCAACTGGGTTTGCTGGTTGGAATAGATCCCCACGACGCTACCGTCATTATTGATCTGGAAGTTGGTGTACTCACCGGCGGTATACCCGTCCTGCGACACCTTGCTGACCGAGTCGCTGCTGACGCTCTGCTGCATGCTCTTGGCAAAGCTCAGGCTGAAGTTCTGCGCCGGGGCGCCGTTGGTGGCGGACATCGGGATCAGCATGCTGAATTCGCCGGTGGTGCCCTGCTTGCTGGTGGTGCTGACCAGGTTGCCGCTGGTATCGAACGCCATCGTACCGGCATCCGTCACCGGAGAGCCGGGGATGTTGCCTTCCTGGGTGTACACCTGCCAGTTGTTGTCGGAGGTCTTCACAAAGTAGGCATTGATATTGTGCACATTGCCCAGCGAGTCATAGGCGGTAATCGAGTTGACGTAGTTGTAGGAATCCTGCTTGGCGGGATCGAACGTCTTGTTATCCGGGACTTTATGGGTGGACTTCAGGTTGGCGACCATGGTGCCCGAGGTGGTGGACTTGGCGGTCATCATCCCTTCCGGAATGCTCAACGGCACCGGGTTGGCGCCCTGCTGAATGGTCGGCGGTGAACCGGCTGCCGGGAAACCGGTCAATTGCAAGCCCTGCATGTTGGTCAGGTTACGGTTTTCATCCAGCTTGAACTGGCCGTTGCGGCTGTAGAAAATGCCGCCGTCCTTGTCCTGCAGGCGGAAGAAACCGTTGTCGGAAATGGCGACGTCGAGTGCGCGGCTGGTGCCGGTCGTGGTGCCGCCCTTGAAGTTCTGAGTGATCCCCGCCACCTTGACGCCCAAGCCGACCTGCGAGCCGGCGAACATATCGGCAAAGGAAACGGTGCCTGATTTAAAACCGGACGTGGCGGAGTTCGCGATATTGTTACCGATCACGTCCAGGTTGGTTGCTGCTGCGTTCAAGCCGCTTACTGCCTGAGAAAAGGCCATGTCATTCTCCGAATAATGTGCAGGCTATCGTCCGATAACGCCTGAGAAACAAGTGATAGAGTTATAAAATCTGCCGAACGTCTTCCAGCGTCGCGCTGCCCGCCAGGCCCAGATCCAGCTTCGTGCCGTCTGAACCGCGGATAACGCCATTGACCATGCCAAAATGCAGGCTGCGCGCCACCAGCTGTTCGCCATTGCCCTTGGCGTTGATCGCCACGGTGTAGGCGCCGTCGGGGGCGGTGGTGCCGTCTGTCAGTGAACCGTCCCAGGTAAATGAGTGCACGCCGGCGGTCAGGCCGCCGATATCAATGGTGCGCACCGCTTTGCCGGTGGCGTCGGTGATGGTGGCGGTTACCGTGTCGGCGGCGCGCTCCAGTTCGAGGCCAAACGGCGTGGTGCTGACTTTGCCGTCTTTGCTGCCGACCAGAATGTTGCTGCCGGGCACCATCACGCCGTGACCGATGAGCGCGGTTGCCTGCAATGACTGATTGCTGTTGATCTGGCCGGAGATCGACCCCAGCGTGGTATTGAGTTTTTCGATGCCCTGAACGGTGTTGATCTGCGCCAACTGCGTGGTCAGCTCATTGTTCTGCATCGGGTTGGTCGGATCCTGGTTTTTCAACTGCGCCACCAACAGCGTCAGGAAGTTGTTCTGCAGATCCTGGCCGGTGTTGCTTTTGGCGTTGACGCCGGTGACGGTGTTATCCAGCGATTCATTGGTGGTTGCGGCAATGGCCATGCATAGCTCCGGTTACTGACCCAGCGTCAGGGTTTTCATCATCATCGACTTGGTGGTGTTGAGCACCTCGACGTTGGCCTGGTAGCTGCGCGAGGCGGAAATGGTATTGACCATCTCGCTCACCACATCCACGTTCGGCATGCGCACATACCCTTTGCCGTCCGCCAGCGGATTACCCGGTTGATACACCAGACGTTCCGGCGCCGGATCGTCGACCACCTGAGATACGCGCACCCCACCGGTGGGTTGCCCGGCGGCGGCGGCCACCTCAAACACCACTTGTTTGGCGCGGTAGGGTTCGCCGTCCGGGCCGGTGACGCTGTCGGCGTTAGCCATGTTGCTGGCGCTGACGTTCATGCGTTGCGACTGGGCGGAGAGCGCCGAACCGGAGATATCGAAAATATTCAGTAGCGACATGCGCCTTATCCTTGTTGTAACACTGACATCATCCCTTTGATCTGACCGTTGATCAGCGTCAGGTCGGTCTGATACTTCAGGCTGTTATCGGCGAAGTTGGTGCGTTCGCGATCCATGTCCACCGTATTGCCGTCCATTGCCGGCTGATCCGGCACGCGAAACAGTAAATCGAGCTGCGGCGGCTGCATGTTTTGCGCCGGGATATGGCGTGCAGACGTCATATTCAGCGCGATGCCGCTGCCGCTGACGCGGCCCTGTGCCAGCACCTTGTTCAACTGGCCGGCGAAATCGATATCCCGCGCCTGATAGCCCGGTGTGTCTGCGTTGGCGATGTTAGCGGCCAAAATCTCTTGCCGCTGGGCGCGCAGATTCAGCGCCTCTTGACCAAAGCGCAGAGCAGCGTCCAGTTTGTCGATCATGCTCCCTCCGCGAGGTTAAAATTTGGAGCCGACAGCATAAACGCCCCTTCCGCCAGCCTATCGCGGGAATAAGGGCAAAATGCGTCGCTATTTGTCTGCTTAGCCTGCGCGCAGTCCGGGTAAACTTACCCGCACACGATGGCGCTTGAGGAAGCGAAGATGAAAGGTAAAATACTGTTGTTCGCCGCCCTGCTGTGCAGTCTGAACGCACAGGCCGACGATCTGGCGGCACAGATCGATCGCTTCATCAGCGGCCAGTTCAGCGGCAACCCGGTACAGGTTAAGGTGCTGGTGCGCACGCCGGCGGCACAGTGGCCGCAGTGTGAGTTTCCGCAGTTGTCGCTTGCGCCGAACGCCCGTCTCTGGGGCAATATCAGCATTTCGGCGCGTTGCGGCCAGGAACGGCGTTTTATACAAACGCAGGTGCAGGTGATCGGCAACTACCTGGTGTCGGCGCGTAGCATCAGCGCCGGCAGCCGGCTGACGGCCGCAGACGTGAAGCTGAAAAGCGGCCGACTCGATACCCTGGCACCACGCACCCTGACCAATGCGGACAAGGCGTTCGGTGCGGTCAGCCTGCGAAATATCAGCCCCGGCCAACCGCTGACCTTCGCCATGCTGCGCCGCGCCTGGGTGATCAAGGCCGGTCAGCCGGTGCAGGTAACGGCGCAAGGCACCGGGTTTAACATCAGCGGCGCAGGCAAAGCCATGAACAACGCCGCCGCCGAGGACAGCGTCCGCGTACGCATGGCCTCCGGACAAATCGTCAGCGGTATTGCCGATGGTGACGGTACGATTCGCATCACTTTATAAAAAGGTAAAGGTTTATAAAAACCTGCCGATAAGAACAATATAAGCAGAGGTTGATGACAAAGTTGCCTTTGAGTCCGAGATACCCGGGCCTGGCGCACTGAGGGGCTATTATGGGACACATCCGTGTGTCCCACCCTTAGGGCCGACAGGGAGTCGTTCCAATTTGCTCCCGGCAAATTGGTCGGCGGCAAGCCGCTACGACCCCGTCAGCACGCTCTCCCTAATAATGGGCTTTGTCAGCTGTCTGAAGCAGTAATTACCTGGCCGCCAGGGCCGCAAAAAATATCAGCCATTGCCCGTCGGGCCGCGGCATTGATGGAGATTGACCATGAGTATCGATCGCACCCAGCGGCTGCAGCCCGTGACAACGGTGCAGCCGCGTGAAACACCGGCAGAAAATCAACTTCAGCCGCGCAAGGCTGTTCAGACGGAAAGCGCCGTCAGCGGCACCCAGGTAAAATTGAGCGACGCGCAGGCGCGCCTGATGCAACCGGGCACTCAAGATATTGATATGAACCGGGTGGACGCTATCAAGCAGGCGATCCGCCGCGGCGAATTGAAAATGGATGCCGGCAAAATTGCCGATGCGCTGCTGCAAGACGCGCAGAGCGATGCCCAATGGATGTCAAACGGCAGTCGGCCGCCGAAGGCATAATCGGGTGATGCAATCTGGCCTGCATTGCCCGCAGGGCTGCGGCGTGAAAGATTAAGGGACACTCTGAAAGGTGATGAATCGCAATGGAAAATCTGCCACAGCTGCTTGATAATTTGCTGGAAACCCTGAATGCACTCGATACGGTGCTGACGGAAGAACATCATTTGCTCTGCTCCGGCCAACTGCCGGGCGTAGCGTTGCAGCGCGTTACCGACGTCAAGAGCCAGCTGTTGGCTACGGTGAACTACCTGGAACAGCAACGGCTGGAGCTGGAGCGCGCACAAAGGCAACAGGCGCCCTATGCCGCGCACCCGCGTCTGGCCGACGCCTGGCAGCAAGTACAGTTGCTCAGCCAAAAGTTGCGCGAGAAAAATCAGCATAACGGCCTGTTGCTCAATCAGCAGATTGATCATAACGCCCAGGCGCTGGCGATCCTCGGCAAGAACAACAAATCGCTTTATGGCCCGGATGGCCAGTCGCGCAGCGGCAGCCTGCTGGGGCGAAAAATCGGCGTTTAATCAATGGCAATGCGCCCGCCCCGCCGGCTTGGCCGGGCGCAGGTTCTCCAACTGCGAGGCTGCTCGCGCTTCTACCTCCCTCTCTTCTGATCACCTGTTTTTATTTGCGTAATACTGCGCATATTGTTTCATGCCTCGTTTCATTCTCCCGTGTCTTCCCCCACCCTGTTTTGGTTTTTAAATCGCTTGATCTATACCCGAGAAGGGGATAGATTCCACAGGGAGAGTGGATGACGGATATTTACCTCACCAAAACGTTTCAGGCATTTGCCACTCGTGAGCGCATTAGCGACGCCACGGTGATAAAAGCCGCGCAAGAAATGCAAAATCAACTGTACGAAGCTAATCTGGGTGGCTGCGTTTATAAAAAACGGATCGCCCGCACGGGCGGCGGGAAACGCGGAGGTTATCGCGTTCTGATCGCTTTCCGGGACGAAGACCGGCTGTTTTTCATGCGCGGTTTCGCCAAAAACGAAAGGGAAAATATTACAGGTGAAGAACTGGCGGGTTTGCAACATCTGGCCGCGCTCTATCTGGATTATTCTCCTTTCAGGCTTTATCAGTTGGTCAACAACAAGGAATTGAAGAGGCTAACCTATGAGCAAAATTCTCGCTGAGATCCACCAGGAAGTTCAGGGGCTGCACAAGTCAGGGTTTGTCGATGATGTCACTATGCGCACTTTCGACATGCTGTGCCTGCACCCGGTGAAAGATTACACCCCAGCCGATATTCGTGCCCTGCGTGAGCGCGAGAACGTCAGCCAACCCGTGTTTGCATTACATCTGAACGTCAGCAAAAAGGCAGTGCAAAAATGGGAGCGTGGCGAAGCGCGGCCTAACTCCGCCGCGATGAAACTGCTTTCGCTGGTCGATCGCTACGGGCTGTCGATTCTGGCCTAAGCTGCGTCCACCCTTTTCCCTGATGCCGTCGCAGCTTATACATCACTGATAATTCACAATCACCTGATTGCCAATCACCCGCAGCGGCGGATTCAATCCGCCGCGCGCCTGCACGTAATAGACAAAGCGCAATTCGGCATTAGCCGGTTCCCCGTTCAACCCGTTGCTGCTGCCACTGCCGCCGCCCAACGCAATGCAACGGGTCAGCGTACAGAGCTGTACCTGCAAGCCGGCCGGTTCGGCGGCCAACAGCCGATAACGCCAACTGACGCTGGTGATGCGTGCATTCGGATCCGGCAATGCGTAAGGCGTGTGCAGACCAGGCGATTCGCCGCGAACGCCGCCATATTCCAGCGTAGCACCGACGCTGTCGGCCACCCAGGATCCCGACACCGCCTGCGCGCCAAGCGGCGCCAGCAGGCAGAGCAACGGCAAACAGTGTTTCATTATGCAGCTCCAATCGTCGACGTCATGCGGATTTGGCGATCGTCGTTGATTTCCAGATTAGACAGCACCACCATCTGCGGCAGGCTGCGGCGCAGGAAGCGCGCCAACAACGCCCGCAGCGCGTGGTTTACCAGCAGCACCGGTGGCGCGCTGAGCATTTCTTGCCGCTGTAACGCCTGTTTGGCCTGCTCCAGCAGACGGTCCGCCAGCCCCGGCTCCAATCCACCACCGCCCTGCAACGCCTGTAACAACAAGCGCTCGAGCTGGGTGTCCAGACCAATGACCTGAATTTCGCCGTTGCCCGGGAACCATTGCTGGGTGATCGCCCGCCCCAGCGCAACCCGCACCACGGTGGTCAGCTCATAAGGGTCGGTTTGCGACGGCGCATGTTCCGCCAGCGTTTCAATAATGGTGCGCATATCGCGGATCGAGACCCTTTCCGCCAGCAGGTTCTGCAATACCTTATGCAGCGTGGTCAGGGACACCACGCCGGGTACGAAATCTTCAGTCAATTTCGGTATATCCTGCGCTACGCGATCCAGCAACTGCTGGGTTTCCTGCCGGCCAAACAGTTCGCTGGCGAACTGGCCAATCAAATGATTGAGATGGGTCGCCACCACGGTGCTGGCCTCCACCACGGTAAAGCCCTGGATCTGCGCCTGTTCGCGCAACGCACTGTCAATCCATACCGCTTCCAGCCCAAAGGCCGGATCGACGGTTTTATCTCCCGCCAGTTCGCCCACCGCATTGCCCGGGTTAATCGCCAGCCAACGCCCCGGTTGCGCTTCGCCGCTGCCGATTTCTACGCCCTTCATCAGGATCCGGTAGCTGGCGGGCGACAACTCGAGGTTATCGCGGATATGCACCACCGGCGGCAGGTAGCCCATCTCTTGGGCGAATTTTTTACGGATGCTGCGGATTCGTCCGAGCAGTTCGCCGTTTTGCTGGAAATCCACCATCGGGATCAGCCGGTAGCCCACCTCCATGCCCAACGGATCTTCCAGTTGTACGTCTGACCAACTGGCTTCTACCGCCTGTGGATTATCCTGTGCCGGCGGTATCTCCTGTACCTTCGGCGCTTGTTGATCGCGCCCCCGCAGCCACCAGGCCAACCCCAACAAGGCAGCGGTGAACAGCAGGAACACCAGGTTCGGCATTCCCGGCACTAGGCCCAGCAGGCCAAGCACTGCGGCACTGAGCAACATCACGCGCGGGTTGTTGAACAGTTGGCCGACCATCTGTTCGCCCACGTCCTGATCGGTCGCCACGCGAGTCACGATGACGCCGGCGGCAGTCGAAATGACCAGCGCCGGGATCTGCGCCACCAGGCCGTCACCGATAGTCAGCAGGGTGTAGGTTTCCGCCGCCGTACCCAGCTCCATACCGTGCTGGATCACACCGACCAGCAGACCGCCGACCACGTTCAATATCATGATCATCAGCCCGGCGACCGCATCGCCGCGCACGAACTTGCTGGCGCCGTCCATTGAGCCGTAGAAATCGGCTTCCTGCGTTACCTCGGAACGGCGTTTTTTCGCCTCTTCCTCACCGACCAGACCGGCGTTGAGATCGGCGTCGATCGCCATCTGCTTGCCGGGCATGCCGTCCAGTACGAAGCGCGCCCCCACTTCGGCGATACGCCCGGCGCCCTTGGTGATAACCATAAAGTTGATCAGCACCAAAATGATAAACACCACGATGCCGATGGCGAAGTTCCCCCCCACCAGGAAGTGGCCAAAGGCCTCCACCACGCGGCCGGCGGCAGCGGAACCGGTATGCCCTTCCATCAGGATGATGCGCGTCGATGCCACATTGAGCGACAGGCGCAGCAGGGTCGAGAACAGCAATATGGTGGGGAATGCAGCGAATTCCAGCGTGCGCTGGGTAAACATCGCTACCAGCAATACCATGATCGACAAGGCAATATTGAAGGTGAACAACAGATCGAGGATAAATGCCGGTAACGGCAGCACCATCATCGACAGGATCATCAGGATCAGGATCGGGCCGGCCAGTACCTGCCACTGCGTATCTTTAAAACTGCCCGGCAAACGAAGCAAGGCGGCCAAATTAGCCATTAGAGTTACTCTCTCCAGCAAAATCCAGTGCTTCCGGCACCGGTAAACGTTCAGGTTTCTTCGGGATCAGACCGCCCTCGCGCCGCCAACGTCGCAGTTGGTAAACCCAGGCCAGAACTTCGGCCACGGCGGCATACAGGGTGGCCGGGATGTGTTGTCCAATCTCACTGTGCCGATACAGCGCTCGCGCCAGCGGCGGCGCCTCCAGCATCGGAATGCGGTGTTCCGTGCCCAGTTCACGGATGCGCAGCGCAATTTCGCCGGCGCCTTTGGCCAGCACTTTCGGCGCACTCATTTTTTGATCGTTGTACTGCAACGCCACGGCGTAATGGGTCGGGTTGGTGACTATCACGTCGGCCTTAGGCACGTCGGCCATCATGCGGCGTCGGGCGATAGCGCGCTGCTGCTGGCGGATACGGCCTTTAACGTGCGGATCGCCCTCCTGATCCTTGAACTCGTCGCGAATGTCCTGCTTGGTCATTTTCAGCTTTTTAAAATGGCTCCACAGCTGGTAGAACACGTCAAACGCCACCATCGGCGTCAACCCGAGCACCACCAACAGACCGCAGAAAATGATCATGCGCAGCGCATTGCCGAGCGCATCGAGCGGCTGTTGCGTCACCAGATGCAGCATCTCCGCCCAGTGGTGCCACAGGTACAAACCGGTGATCCATCCCACCAGCGTCGCCTTCAAAAGGCCCTTCAGCAGCTCCGCCAGCACCTGACTGGAAAACATTCGTTTCAGCCCCGACAGCGGGTTCATCCGTTTTACATCGAACTTGAGCGATTTGCCGCTTAACAACAGGCCGCCCAGCAGCATCGGCGCGGCGATAGCCACCAATACCAGACCCGCCATGATTGGCAGCAGCGCCCACACCGCCTGCCGCAACAGCATGCCCAGTTGGCGCAGCATCTGTTTGTCGTTGCTGACCATCGTATGATCGAAATTCAGCCCCTGGGTCAGCATCGCCGCCAGTTGCTGCGCCATGCCGCCACCGGCAACCCAGATGATCGACAGCCCCGCGACCAGCATCAACACCGACGTCAGCTCGCGCGAACGCGGGATCTGGCCATCCTCGCGCGCCTTTTCCACCCGGTGGGCCGTGGGGGCTTCGCTTTTTTCCAGATCGCTGTCTTCAGCCACGGGCGCGCATCCTGTGCCAGGGGGGAATAAAATTGCGGCCAGCATGCCAAAAAAACGCTGACTTCATTGATGGAACAACGGGGGAAAAGGCGGGTTATTTGGGGGATGAGGAGGAAGCGCAGGCATTGCGCCCACATGCGACATCTGGGGCGCAATAATGTGCGCCCCAGAAAGCGTCAGAAACCGAGGCTGTCGAGCAGGTCATCCACCTGCGCCTGGTTGGCGATAACGCCGGCGCCGTTTTGATCGAGTTGCGGACCGTTGAGCAAGCTGTCGTTCGGCTTTTTCTCCTTCGCCGGCTGCTCTGGAATATTTTCCATCAACACCATCAGCAGCTGCTTTTCGATCTCCTGCACCACGTCCATCATGCGTTTGATCACCTGCCCTGTCAGATCCTGGAAATCCTGCGCCATCATGATTTCCAGCAACTGGGCGTTGGTGAACGCCGTATGTTCCGGCACCTGTTCCAGATACTGCCGGGTATCGGTGACCAGTGCGCGCGCGTCGGCCAGTTCGATCGGATCGGCAAACCAGTCGTCCCAGCGCCCTTTCAGCGCTTTGGCCTCTGACTCCAGCTCCGCCTGGCGTGGCTGCGCCGCTTCCACGCAGTTCAACGCCCGTTCCGCCGCCTGCGCCGTCATGGTGACCACGTAATCAAGCCGATCGCGCGCATCCGGGATTGCCTCTGCCGCTTGGGCGATTGCCTGATCTAGCCCCAGTTCACGCATGCTGTCGCGCAACATGCGCGTCAGTTGACCAATGCGGGAAATTATCTCTCCCGCAGTCGCCGCATCGCTGGCAGGCATTGGAATGTCTCTCATCGCCCTCTCCTTACATGCCCAGTTTTTCAAAGATCTTATTGAGCTTTTCTTCCAGCGTCGCCGCCGTAAAAGGTTTCACCACGTAACCGCTGGCACCGGCCTGCGCCGCCGCGATAATGTTTTCTTTCTTGGCTTCCGCCGTCACCATCAGTACCGGCATCGCCGCCAGCGCGCCGTCGGCGCGAATGGTTTGCAGCAGTTCGAGGCCGTCCATATTCGGCATGTTCCAGTCTGATACCACAAAATCGAAACCGCCGGCGCGCAGCTTGTTCAGCGCATCCGCGCCGTCCTCAGCCTCTTCAACATTGTTAAAGCCCAACTCTTTCAACAAATTTCTGACGATGCGACGCATAGTGGAGAAATCGTCCACCACCAGAAATCTGAGATTTTTATCTGCCATGTTCACTCCCAAAGTGTTAACCGTTCAATTATGCAAAACCACCGCCGCCGTAAGGCGGCAATATAAAATCAAATGCGCAGCGCTTGCCCGCCGGCAATTTGCGCCAGCATGCGTTGGCTCATGCGATCCAGCTCCACCACCTCACTCACCCCGCCGGTGGCGATAGCCTCGCGCGGCATGCCGAACACCACGCAACTGGCCTCGTTCTGCGCCAGGGTATAAGCGCCGGCGCGGTGCATTTCCAGCATGCCCATCGCTCCGTCATTGCCCATGCCGGTCAGGATCACGCCCACCGCATTGCGCCCGGCGAACTGCGCGACAGAACGGAACAGTACGTCTACCGAAGGCCGGTGACGATTGACCGGCGGGCCGTCATTCAACTTCACCTGATAGTTGGCGCCGCTGCGCGACAGTTCCAGATGGCGATCGCCCGGCGCGATATAAGCATGGCCCGGCAGCACCCGCTCACCGTCCTCGGCCTCTTTCACCGTGATCTGGCACAGCTTGTTCAACCGTTCGGCAAACGATCGGGTGAAGCCCGGCGGCATATGCTGGGTGATCAACAGCGCCGGGCTGGTGGCCGGCAGCGGTTGCAGCACCTGACGGATCGCTTCGGTGCCGCCGGTGGAGGCGCCGATGGCAATCAACTTCTCGCTGCTCAGCAACGGCGTATGGCTAAGGATCGCCGGCGCCGGGCTGTTGGAGCGCTGCGGTAACCGCGCCTTGGCCGCCGTACGGATTTTCTCGGCAATCAGTTCGCTGTAAGCCAGCATGCCTTCGCGGATGCCAAGCTGCGGTTTGGTGACGAAATCCACCGCCCCCAGTTCCAGCGCGCGCAGGGTGATCTCCGACCCTTTACCGGTCAGCGACGACACCATCACCACCGGCATCGGCCGCAAGCGCATCAGTTTCTCCAGGAAGTCCAGCCCGTCCATGCGCGGCATTTCAACGTCCAGCGTCAGCACCTGCGGGTTAAACTTTTTGATCATATCGCGCGCCACCAGCGGATCCGGCGCGGTCGCCACCATCTCCATATCGGAATGGCTGTTCACAATTTCGGTCATCAGCTGCCGCATCAGGGCCGAATCGTCTACGCTCAATACTCTGATTTTACTCATTACCTCTCCTTGGTCAGGCCATACACGGTCTGCCCACGCAAGTAGAAATCCCGGCTGATCTGGCTGAAGTTCTCGGAGTGGCCGGCAAACATCAGGCCCCCCGGTTTAAGCAAGGGCACAAAGCGGCGCAGGATGCTCTCCTGCGTCGCCTTATCGAAATAAATCATGACATTGCGGCAAAAAATGGCGTCAAACTGCCCTGGCAGCGCCCATTCCGGCGCCAGCAGGTTGAGCGACTGGAAATTCACCCGCGCCGCCAACTCCGGCCGTACCCGCACCAGCCCCTGATGCGGACCGGTGCCGCGCAGAAAATAGCGCTGCATCTGCGCCGGCGTCAGAGTGCGCAGATCCTCGTGGCGGTAAACGCCCGCTTCGGCCTTTTCCAGCACCTGGGTATCGATATCGCTGGCCCATACCTGACAGCCGCTGGCGCGTTGCCCCAGCGCTTCGTTCAGGGTGATGGCGATCGAATACGGTTCTTCCCCGGTCGATGCCGCCGTACTCCACACGCAATAGCCGTTGGGCCGCTGGCGCGCATGCTCCGCCAGGATCGGGAAGTGGTGCGCCTCGCGGAAAAATGCCGTCAGGTTGGTGGTCAGCGCATTGATAAACGCCTGCCATTCGGCGCTGTTCGGATCACTTTCCAGCAGGGCCAGGTAATCGCCGAAATCGTTCAACCCCAGCAACCGCAGCCGGCGTACCAGGCGGTTGTAAACCATCTCGCGCTTGTGTTCCGCCAGCACAATGCCGGCGCGCTGGTAAATCAGTTGGCTGATACGCCGAAAATGCACGTCCAACAGCGGCAGGCGCTGCACCATCTGCGTCAGTAAGGATCCAGGATCCCGGTTAGGGGTCGACGGCGCCTGTTTCATACCCTATCACTCATAAAAAACGTGCTGCTTATGCGGTTTGACAATCTGAGGTTTCCTTTACCACGGGTGAAACTGCGTCTTGATTGTTGCCCGGCGCGGCGAAGTTATCGTCTGCCAGACGGAATACCGACACCGCATCGGCCAGGGTTATCGCCTGATCTTCCAGTGCGGCCGCCGCCGAGGCGGCTTCCTCCACCAGCGCGGCGTTCTGCTGGGTTACCTGATCCATTTGGGTCACCGCCTGCGTGACTTGCTCGATGCCGCGGCTCTGTTCATCGGACGCCGAAGCGATTTCGCCCATGATGTCGGTAACCCGGGTGACCGAGCGCACGATGTCCTGCATGGTCGCGCCGGAGTTTTCCACCAGCACCGAACCCTGTTTCACGCGGCTGACCGACTCGTCGATCAACCCTTTGATTTCTTTCGCCGCCTGCGCGCTGCGGCTGGCTAAATTGCGCACTTCACCGGCCACCACCGCAAAACCTCGCCCCTGTTCACCGGCACGCGCCGCTTCTACCGCCGCGTTCAGCGCCAGGATGTTGGTCTGGAAGGCAATGCCGTCGATCACGCTGGTAATGGCGCCAATTTTCTGCGAACTGTTGGCGATATCCTGCATGGTGGTCACCACGTCGCCGGCCATTTCGCCGCCCTTGGCTGCCGTGGCGGAGGCATCGCGCGCCAGTTGCGAGGCCTGGCGTGCGTTGTCGGCATTCTGTTTCACCGTGGCGGTCAACTGCTCCATGCTGGCGGCGGTCTCCTCCAGCGAGGCAGCCTGTTGCTCGGTGCGCGAAGAGAGATCGTTGTTGCCCTCGGATATTTCCTGCAGGCCAATCAGGATGGATTCTGCGCCATCGCGCACTGCGCCGACGGTGCCAATCAACGAACGCTGCATGTGCTGCAGACTGGCGAACAGCTGGCTGATTTCATTGCGGCCATAAACCTGGATCGGCGTAGCCAAATCCCCGGCGGCGATGCGGTCAAAATGGCTGCGCATGATATTCAGCGGTTGCACCAGCATATTGCGCAACCACCACAAGGCGCTGCCGGTCACCAGGATAAGCATCAGCACCGCACCGCCCACCAGCCAGCCGGACAACGAGAAGGATTGCTGATTGGCGGCGTTGGCCGCATCGACATTGGCATTCACCAGTTGCAGATACTGGACAAAATCGGCCTCGAACAGGTCCTGGGTTTTCTGCGTCGGCTGGTCCATAAACGCCTGCAGGTTATTGTTCTCCAGGAAGCCAATCAGCTCACGCAGCGCGCTGCGCAACCGGTTATAGCTGGCTTGGGTGGTTTCGGTCAGTTGCTGTTCCTGTTCGCTGTGACGCGGTACCGCCAGGAACTGGTTGAAATAGAGATCGGCTTTCTGCAGTGAGCTGCGCGCATTGCCCATCAGCGCATTCACCTGCTCTTGCGGCAGCTTAAGCGCCGAACGGGTGCCGGCGCGGTTCAGCGTATTGCGGGCCTGTAGCAGCGATACCCAGCTCAGGCTGAGAGCATCGCGCTGCTGGCTGCCGAGCGTGATCAGGTTCAGGTTGTGGTGATCGGAACGGAAAGCGGTGTACGACAAGCCGCTGGTGGCCAACTGCATAACACAAAAAGTCATCAACAACAGAAACAAACTGGTAGAGACGCGGATTCGGTTAAACACTGTGAACCTCCTTGCAGCCGGCCGACGGCCAGCTTACGACGGGGAATAAGCCTCCCGCAGAACTGCGAGGAGGCCCAATGTCGGTTAGAACGTTTCCCAGTTATCCTGCAGATCGCTGGCGTTCGTTTTTTTATGATTGAGCACCGGGAGAACGGTGGCTTTGCCGGCAGGCATTTTGAATTCGTCCTGGCCTTCCGCTTTCAGGCGGAATACCGCCACCGACTGCGTCAGCATGCTGGCTTGCTCTTCCAGAGCCGCTGCCGCAGAGGCGGATTCTTCTACCAGCGAGGCGTTTTGCTGGGTGACACGGTCCATTTCCGCCACCGCCTGGCCGACCTGATCGATACCGCGGCTCTGTTCGTCGGAGGCCGAGGCGATTTCACCCATGATGTCGGTGACGCGGGTGACCGCGTTTACGATGTCGCCCATGGTCTCGCCGGCGCTTTCCACCAGCACCGAGCCCATATCGACACGGCTGACCGAGTCTTCAATCAGACCCTTGATTTCCTTGGCTGCCTGCGCGCTGCGCTGGGCCAGGTTACGCACTTCCCCCGCCACCACCGCAAAGCCACGGCCCTGTTCGCCGGCGCGTGCCGCTTCTACCGCCGCATTCAGCGCCAGGATGTTGGTCTGGAAAGCAATGCCGTCGATCACGCCGGTAATGTCGGCAATTTTCTGCGAACTGCCGGCAATGTCGTGCATGGTCTGCACCACGTTGGCCACCACTTTGCCGCCCTTCTGCGCGGTTTCTGAGGCGCTCAGCGCCAGTTGGCTGGCCTGACGGGCGTTTTCGGCGTTCTGTTTCACCGTGGCGGTCAACTGCTCCATGCTGGCGGCGGTTTCCTCCAGCGAGGCGGCCTGCTGTTCGGTGCGAGAAGAAAGATCGTTATTGCCGGCGGCGATTTCGGAGGCGCCGCTGTAAATGGCGTCGGCCCCCTGACGCACGCCGCTGACGGTCTCGATCAGTTCGTTCTGCATGTGTTTGAGGCTGGCGGCCAGCACACCCATTTCATTGCGGCTGGTCACGGCAATCGGTTGGGTCAGATCGCCGGCGGCGATCATTTTGATATGATCGATCATGCGGTTAAGCGGACGCACCAGAATGTGGTGGATACCGCTCCACACCAATACGATCACCGCCAGCACCACGACCAACACCACGACCAGCGTCCAGATAGCGAAGCTGAAGGAGTTGTTGCTGTCTTCCACCGCGCTTTGGTAGAGCTTGTCGTTTTGCGCCAGGTAGGTGTTGTAGATGTCTTCAAAGCCGTTCTGATAGCTTTGCGTCGGTTGGTCGAAGAAGGCGTTGATCTTGCCTTCGCCCAGCAGTTGAACCAACTCGGACAACGCACCGTGCAAAATACCGTATTGCTGTTTGAGCTTTTCGGCAGACTGCGCGTCCTGACGAGGACTTAGAGGAATTTTGTCATAGGCGGCATAATGTTGTTCCGCCACCAGCAGGTTGTTTTTGGCCCCAGCCAGCAGGTCGGTAACGCTGGCGCCGCTGCCAATCTTATTGGCATCCATCATGTAACGGATCCCGGCGCGGTTCAGCGTATTGCGAGCCTGCAGCAGGTTAACCCAGCTTTCGTTCAAATCGGACTGCTGCTGGCGAATGGTCTGCAAAACGGTGAAGTTTTCTTTGTCATTCTTTAGTGAGGAGAAAAAGAGCCCGCCCGAAACCAGCTGCAAGGCGCCAAATAACACCAGTACCAGCAACAGGCTGGTGACCACCTTCATACGATTAAACATGTTTTCCCTTGTTGAAAGCCCGCGCGGACAGGCCCGAAGTCTGTTGATTGACAAAGTTATCGGCGCTGCGGGGCAGAACTTTATGCGAGGAGGTAACTATTTTTGGGTGGGGGGGTTGGGCGCACCGTGCGGCGTCCCTGCGGCGCAGAGCAATGGCTGCATATTGTTTTGTCATATGCAGGGTTCAGCACGCCGCCCTCGTATCGCCACAGGGCTTGGCGCGTACGCCCGCCAGGCGTAACATCCTGCCATCATCGGAAAGCATTTGTGAGGACGAGATGGAGAATCGACGAATCAAACGGGCGGCGTGGGTATTTGCGGGATTCTTGGCCGCCAACTTGCTGAGCAGCCTGTTGAGCTCAACGACGCAGGTCAACCTGTTGCGCAGCGCCACGGTTGCGGCGCTGTTCGCTGCCGGTTACCTGCTGGTGACCAGCCGTGTCTGGAAAAGATACGTGCTGCGCTTGAAGGATATCGATTAGTCGGGCAATGCATCATCAGGCGCTACCCGTTTTTGGGGCACAACATGCGGCGGAGATCCCTTGCCGCATGCTGAACCCGTCTCATCGCCAATCAGGCGCTTTTCGCCACGCTGTCGACCAGCGACATCTCTTCGCTGCTCAGCAGCTTTTCGATATCCACCAGGATCAGCATGCGATCGCCCAGCGACCCCAGGCCGGTCAGGTATTCGGTCGCCAGCGTCACGGCGAACTCCGGCGCCGGGCGGATCTGCTCGGTGGTCAGCGACAGCACGTCGGATACGCCGTCAACCACAATACCCACCACCCGCAGGCCAAAGTTCAGCACAATCACCACGGTGTTTTCATCGTAGGACACGTCCTGCTGGGCAAATTTCACCCGCAGATCGATAATCGGCACAATCACGCCACGCAGGTTGGTGACGCCCTTGATAAAGGCCGGCGTATTGGCGATACGCGTAACCTGATCGTATCCGCGGATCTCCTGCACCTTGAGGATATCGATGCCATATTCCTCGTTGCCCAAGGTAAAAATCAGGAACTCCTGCCCTACCGTTTCGCCAGCCAATTTGCTGACGGTTGCCAGTCCTGCCATATCATTCACCTCTACACCAATCGATTAGTTATTATCAGACGGCTGCCAAAGTCCGTTATTAGGGAGAGCGTGCCGAAGGGTGGGACACAGGGATGTGTCCCATAATAGCCCCTCGGTGCGCCAGGCCCGGGTATCTCGAACTCAAAGACAACGCTGCCATCAACCTCATTATTATTATGCAGCCGCGTCCGTCAGACGTTGTTCGCGGTTCAGCGTTTGCAGCGCCGACACATCGACAATCAGCGCCACGCTGCCGTCGCCCAGAATGGTCGCGGCGGAAATCCCCGGCACTTTGCGATAGTTGCTTTCCAGATTCTTCACCACCACCTGATGCTGGCCGATCAACTGATCCACCAGCAGCGCATAGCGGCGGCCTGCGCTTTGCAAGATCACCACAATGCCCTGAGTGGCATCGGTTTTGGCACCCGCCACCTCAAACACCCGGAACAGTTCCACCAACGGCAGATATTCGCCGCGCACCTGCAACACCCGCTCGCCGCCGGCCAACGGATGCAAGTCTTCGGCTTGCGGTTGCAACGATTCCATCACCGCATTGAGCGGCAAGATAAACACTTCGTCGTTCACCTTGACCGACATACCGTCGAGGATCGCCAGCGTCAACGGCAGCAAAATGCGAATCGCTGTGCCCTTGCCTGCCTGCGAGTGGATTTCTACGTGCCCACCCATTTCCTGAATATTTCGCTTCACCACGTCCATGCCGACGCCGCGGCCCGACACATCGGTCACCTGCTCTGCGGTGGAAAAACCCGGCGCAAAGATCAGCATGCCGACCTCTTCATCGCTCATGCTGTCGCTGACCGACATCCCTTGCGACGCCGCTTTGGCGAGAATTTTTGCCCGGTTCAGCCCGGCACCGTCGTCGGTCACCTCAATGCAGATATTGCCGCCCTGATGCTCCGCCGACAGAACCAGATTACCCACAGCCGATTTACCGGCGGCAACGCGCGTGGCCGGGTCTTCGATGCCGTGATCCAGGCTGTTGCGCACCAGGTGCGTCAGGGGATCGATAATGCGTTCGATCAGACTCTTGTCCAACTCGGTAGAACTGCCCTGCAACTGCAGCTCCACCTGCTTGTTCAGTTTGCCGGCCAGATCGCGCACCAGACGCGGGAAGCGGCTGAACACGTACTCCATCGGCATCATGCGGATCGACATCACCGATTCTTGCAGATCGCGCGCGTTACGCTCCAGTTGGCTCATGCTGTTGAGCAGATCGCCGTGATTGACCGGATCCAGGCTGCCGGAACGCTGCGCCAGCATCGACTGGGTGATCACCAGTTCCCCGACCAGGTTGATCAGTTGGTCAACTTTTTCCACCGCCACACGGATGCTGGTCGACTCGCTGGCCTTGGCGCGCGGCTTCGGCGCTTCGGCAACCGCAAGCGCCGGCTTGGCTACCGTCGGTTCTGTAGCCTGAACGGCTGGCTGTGTCGGCACCGGCGGCAACTCGGCCTGCGGCGGCTTGGCGAAGCTGATTTGCTCCGGCTCCAGCACGAAACACAGCACTGCGCTGATGTCATCTTCGCCGGCAGAGGTCAGCAGCGTCACTTCCAGGCTGCTTTCGGTCTGTTGCGGGTTTTTCACCTCGCCCAGGTTACCCAACTCTTCCAGCATCAGCGGGATTTCATTCGGCTTCAGGCCACTGAGGCAAACCCGCATCCCGCCCTCTGTCGCCGAAGGTGCGGCGACGGCAGTTTCCGTCAACGCAAGCGCAGCGGGAGCATCCTGCTGCTGTGCGTCCAGCGCAAGCTGCCGCAACGCCTGACAGATATATTCAAAGCTGTCGGCGTCTGGCTTTTGCGACGTTTTATAGGCGTCCAGTTGCTCCTGCATAATGTCTTTGGTTTCCAGAAACAGGTTGATAATTTCAGTGCTCAGGCTCATCTCCTGACGCCGCGCACCGTCCAGCAGGTTCTCCAGCAAATGGGTAGTTTCCTGCAGCACCGAGAAGCCGAAGGTCGCCGCACCGCCCTTGATCGAGTGCGCTGCGCGGAAAATGGCGTTCAGCGGTTCAATGTCCGGGGCCAGCGGATCCAGCTCCAGCAGGTGTTGCTCCATGTCGGCCAGCAACTCATCTGCTTCATCAAAAAAGGTCTGATAAAAAGCGCTAATATCCATGCTCACGGGGTCACCTCTGCTGTGAGTCGCTGTTAGTCGGTGAAGGGACTGCCGCCGGCTGCTCCGGGGCGATAAGGGTCGCCGGTGCCGTTGCCGACGGCGCCAGAGGCTTCAGATCAACCGGCCGGGCGATGCCCATCGCGTTGCTTTCGCCATTTTCGTGTTCAATGCCCTGTTGGGTTTGCTTGTTCAGCACCAGCACGGTGATGCGTCGGTTGATGGCATCATCGGCACCGTGCTGTTTCAGGCTCATGGTGGCGGCCATGCCCACCACCCGCAGCACCTTGCCCTCCGACAACCCGCCGGCGATCAGCTCGCGCCGCGAGGCGTTGGCGCGATCGGCCGAAAGCTCCCAGTTGCTGTAGCCACGCTCGCCGGTGGCGTAGGGAATATCGTCGGTATGACCGGACAGGCTGATTTTATTCGGCAAGTCATTCAGGATCGGCGCAATGGCCCGCAAGATATCGCGCATGTAGCTTTCTACCTGTGCGCTGCCGGTTTTGAACATTGGCCGGTTCTGACTATCGATGATCTGAATGCGTAACCCTTCATCCATCATGTTGATCAGCAGATGCGGACGCAGCGCTTTCAGGCGCGGATCGGATTCAATCAGCTCATCCAGCTTTTCCCGCAGCTTGTTGAGCCGCAGTTCCTCGTCACGCTTCTCCAGCGTATCGATCTGTTTTTTCACCAACCCATCCTTCTGAGTGGGGTCATCCCCACCCCCCGGGATCGGGCTGCTTTCCGAACTGCTTTTGTCGCCGGTGGTCAGCGCCACCTTCAACGGCGTGCGGAAATATTCGGCGATTTGCGTCAGCTCCTGGGGGCTGGCTATCGCCAGCAACCACATCACCAGGAAGAACGCCATCATGGCGGTCATAAAGTCAGCATAGGCAATCTTCCAGGAGCCACCGTGATGCCCCGCCTGATGCGATTTGCGTTTTCTGACCAGAACGACCGGGTGATTCTGTTTCATGCCTGCTCTTCTTCCGTCGCCTGCTGCGCCGGCGCCTTAACGCGGCGCACGTGTTCTTCCAGCTCAACGAAGGATGGCCGCTCGGTGGTGTACAGTGTTTTACGGCCAAATTCGACCGCAATCTGCGGCGCATAGCCGTTCAGGCTCGACAGCAGCGTGACCTTGATGCATTGCATCATTTTGACGTTTTCCGCGCTTTTCTGCCGCAGCAGGGTCGCCAGCGGCGAGATAAAACCGTAGGCCAGCAAAATGCCGAGGAAGGTACCGACCATCGCGTTGGCGATAAGCGCACCCAACTCGGCCGCCGGGCGATCGGCCGAAGCCAGCGCATGCACCACGCCCATCACCGCCGCCACAATGCCGAAGGCCGGCAACGAGTCGCCGACCATCGCCAGGCTACCGGCCGGCACTTCGCTTTCCTGTTCGAAGGTTTCGATCTCTTCGTCCATCAGCGCTTCAATCTCAAACGCATTCATGTTGCCGCTCACCATCAGCCGTAAGTAATCGGTAATAAATTCCACCAGGGTGTTATCGGCAAGGATGCGGGGATAATTAGAAAAAATTTCACTTTCCTGCGGGTTATCGATATCGAACTCGAGGGACAACATGCCCTGTTGACGGGATTTGGCCAGCAGGCGATACAGCAACGCCATCAGATCCATGTACAGATCCTTGCTGTACTTCGAACGGCGCATCAGTTTGGGGATAGCGCGCAGGGTGGATTTTATCGCCTTACCGTTGTTGCCTACGATAAAAGCGCCGATGCCCGCACCGCCGATGATCAAGAACTCCGACGGTTGATAAAGCGCACCGAGATGCCCCCCCACCATCATGTACCCCCCAAAAACCGCCCCCAATACCACGAGATAACCCAAAATAACTAACACACGCATTCCTTAAATTAACAATGTGGATGGAAGGTGGGATAAGCGCGCTTTTGAGCCGCAACGGCGCAGCAGTCCAGGCTGCGCCGACGGGTTCGGTATACCGAACCCTGCGTTTCACAAGTCGATTTAGGTCTGGACGAACCGGCGTTGCCGCCGGCTCAAATTGCGCGTTTAACCTGCTCGTCCGGCTGTTGAGGAATAATATCGGCCAGTTGCGGCGAAAGTTTACGTCTTTTTACTGCGCGGGAAGGGGGTTGGCATAAACTGCAAACAAAACTGTTCAAGGGTTGGTGCGCGTGGGTGATAAAAGTGCCGCCACAACAGTTGCAGGCGGAGAGCTGCAACATGCCGCTGTCGACGAAACGCACCAACGTCCAGGCGCGGGTCAGCGCCAGCAACGGCGTCTCCCCCGCCGGATGCGGACACTGTTCCAGATACAGACGATAGGCTTTGATCACCGCCTCGACACCGGTGCAATACCCGCTCTTCATCAGGAAACTGTAGGCGTTGTAAAACATGGATGAATGGATGTTCTGTTCCCAGGTCATAAACCAGTCGGTAGAGAACGGCAACATTCCTTTCGGCGGCGGACTGCCGCGCAATTCCTTATAGAGTTTGATCAAACGCCCGCGGCTGAGCTGAGTTTCACTTTCCAGCATCTGCAAACGCGCACCCAGCGTAATCAATTCCATCGCCAGCTGGATGTCCTTGGCTTCCTGAACAATACTTTTCTCTACCATCATCAGGCTCTTTTCTTCGTCGCACTACCGTCTTTAGCCGATAGTTCTTGCAGTAAATGGCTTGATAGCAAAATGCCCGTATGGATTTGCTGCAGATCGTCCACACGTGACTCTTTCGTCAGGCGTTCGATAGTATGGCTTTCGTTAAAACGGAAGTGACAGACCAACTGGTTAGTCTCAGCCAGTTTGACCATTTGCGGTAACGTGAGTTGAGCGAGCGCATCGGCCATGGCTTCGTCGATACCCAGACGGAACATCGCCGATGCTTTTTCATCATTAATCAGACGCTGTGCTAAAAGTAAATATGACAAATTTATGTCATAAATATGCTTAAGTAATTCAGACGTACCCATATTCCCCATCCCGACAGACTATGTTTAAAAACATACGCTGGGTGATAATTTTTATCGCCCGTGACCTGGGTTTGTTCCCGAAGTTGGCAAATGAATCCCTGAATAACGGCCGTTATAAATTTTTCAACATCTCTAAATTCGGACCATCATTCAGTATTTGATACGTGCGCAAACCAATGTGTATGGATGTACAGCATTTTGCTTCGATAGTGTGTAGTCACCATGAAACTATTTTTACAAAATTAATAAGATTATTCCTAAAGCAGCGCAACTCTACCCCCGAACCATTAGCACACACAACGTAAGTAGGAGGCAATTTTAAATACAATGTGACATAGATCACAAAAATAAAAAATAATTAAGCCAAATACCCCCTTATACGTCCATTTTTTAACCGTGTTTTTGCTTAAAAATCAGCCATAAGTAAAAAAACGTCTTAAAAACAATGTATATGAGCCCAAAAAATATCATTTTTAGATCAATTCGAACAAAAGCATTACCAAACCAAAATAACAGAACAAAAATCTGTTCGTAGCCGGTAAATGCAGTATATATAACCATTTAATTAACAATAAACTATCAACCCTCAAAAAATAACACACGGAAACTATAAGGGCATTAAGTTTCAGATTTGACTTAAAGAACGGCTCATCGCCTGTTTTAATTTTAAGCGAAAGTGCATATTAGGTTAACAATGGGTTGCTTGGGTTATGAACAAGAAAACAGACGTAACGACATGTTTCTCGATTTGCAGAGTTAAGGCGGCGGATTTAAGCTTATGTCTCCCCATAACGTTTTATCGGCAGAGATAATTAAAACTTTAATCATTTTTTCATTGTAAAAAATTTAAATATCGCTGGGCGATTATTTTTCGATAAAATTTACCCGTGTATTTTTACCACCATATAAAATAAAACGTAGTTTTATTTTACTTTTTTTTCTCCGGGCGAGCTATTTCATTATTCGCTGCGGCCAGAGAACCAACCATATAACGTCGGTAATGTTGTCAGCGGCTGCCATAAGAGAATTGAAGACGCCCTGCGGTAGGTTTCAGGTGAATGCGCTCGACCGCCGGAGAGCTTCAACGCGAAGAAAAAAATCCCCTCAGGAGGATGCTGCTCAGCGTTCACCGCCCCGGTTTACCCTCGCCCCGTTGCCCTTGCCGGCCCACTCCCCCTCCTCCAACGGCCTGAGACTTTCCCTATTTCGCGCATTTACCGGCAGGATGACATTGCCGATACCGCGTGGGCATATTATTATTCTTCACGCAAAGGCGCTGGCAGCGCAGCCGATTATTACCCTATTGCAATTTATTCATTTGAAATTGATTTTTCAGGTCGAACATCACTCTTTTGACGCCGTTCTGGGTGACCGCGTGATGTTTCTTCGTCCGGCCACCACTCTTAATAGGCTATATTTTAATCATGAATGATACCTTCGATTACCTGATGACGTTCCGCAAATGCTCCAGTCTGGACAGCGTGGAAAAAGTGTACGACAAGCTTAACTATTCCATTGATAACGATATTGAAATGAGCAATATGTACCGTGCGGCCGATCACCGTCGTGCCGAGCTGGTTGCCGGTAAATTGTTCGATTTGGGCAAGGTGCCAAAAACGCTGTGGGCGCAGGTGCTTTAATTTTCCTTCATTACGCGCGAAAGCCCCTTTATCTTTTATTGCTAAATAGCGGCAATAATCTCCGATTTATTGTCGCGCGTGATACAAAACACATTTATCAAACGCACCAGGCTCTACTCTTTATCTTAAGCATGAGAAACGGGGGTAGAAGATGGGATATAAAAACGTTCTGGTTACTGTCGCCGTAGCGGCTGACAGCCACCGCCTGGTTGAAAAAGCCGTCTCCATCGTGCGCCCTTCTAATGGCAAAATCACCCTGCTGAGCACGATCGCCAACCCGGAAATGTACAATAATTTCGCCGGGCCGATGCTGGGCGATTTGCGTGCGCTGATGGAAGAAGAGACGCTGCTGTTTATGGAGGAACTGCGGCTACGAGCCGACTACCCAATAACCGATACGCTGATCGTTCATGGTGAGCTGAGCGACAGCCTGAGCTACGCCCGCCAGCGCCAGCCGTTTGATCTGGTGATCTGCGGCAACCACTGCGACAGCATGATGAACAAGATCTCCTGTTCTGCTGCGCGTTTTATCAATACCAGCCATATCGACGTGCTGATCGTCCCGCTCTGATACCCGAAGGTTTGATTGCAAGACCGCCGCTACGGCGCTCTTATTTCGTCATCACGCGCTTTTGACTCTGCGATAGCCCCTGTCGATTTAAGGGACGCCTAAGCACATTAGGCCATTTCCCCTTGCCGATGATTGACTAGACTTAGGATTCTGTCCGCATAAGGAGTTCCTGATGTCTCAATCCGAACAACAAAATCGCCGCATTCTGCTGGCCTCACGTCCGCACGGTGAACCTACCGCAGACAATTTCCGCCTGGAAACGACGGATATACCTCAACCCGCCGCTGGCCAGGTGCTTTTACGCACCGTTTATCTGTCGCTTGATCCCTATATGCGCGGCCGTATGAGCGATGCCCCGTCTTACGCTCCGCCGGTGGAGATCGGCCAGGTCATGGTCGGCGGCACGGTGTCGCGCGTTGTTGCATCGCAACACCCGAATTTCAAACCCGGAGACTGGGTGTTGGGCTACGACGGCTGGCAGGATTATGCGCTGTCTGACGGCAGCGGCTTACGTAACCTCGGCGCGCAACAAACGCAGCCCTCCCGCCTGCTCGGGGTCTTGGGCATGCCGGGCTTTACCGCTTATATGGGCCTGCTGGATATCGGCCGGCCGCAACCCGGTGAAACCCTGGTGGTTGCCGCAGCCAGCGGCGCCGTCGGTTCGGTCGTTGGCCAGGTAGCCAAGCTGAAAGGTTGCCGTGTGGTCGGCGTGGCGGGCGGTGCGGAAAAATGCCGCTATGTGGTGGAAGAACTGGGCTTCGATGCCTGTGTCGATCACCGGGCTGCCGACTTTGCCGAACAACTGGCCGCAGCCTGCCCACAGGGCATCGACATTTATTACGAGAACGTCGGCGGTGCGGTGTTTGATGCGGTGATGCCGCTGCTGAACGCCAGAGCGCGTATTCCGGTCTGCGGCATTATCGCCCATTATAACGCTACCGATTTACCCGACGGCCCGGATCGCCTGCCAATGCTGCAGGGTCTGATTTTGCGCAAGCGCATCCGCATGCAGGGTTTTATTATTTTCGATGACTACGGTTCAGAGTATGGAGACTTCCTGCAACAGATGGGGGAATGGGTCGGACAGGGCAAAATCAAGTTCCGCGAGGATGTGGTCGACGGGCTGGAAAATGCGCCGCAGGCGTTTATCGGCCTGTTACAGGGTAAAAACTTCGGCAAGCTGGTGATCCGCGTCGCCGACGAGTAACCGAAAGCCAGGGCGCAGTTCCAGTCTGCCATGCCCTGGCGTTACCTCAATGCCGCTGTCTCAGTGCAGCGCGCCGCCGACGTTCGTCAAGTCCCCGTCAAACGGCTCGATGCCGGTCACCGATACCCTCACCATCGTCACACCTTATGCCGTGTTTAAATTCGTAGGGTATCAGCCTAAACGGGGCAAAATGATGATGGAAATATGTTATCCACATATGCCGCTGCACCAGGGCCTGCGGTTATATTTTTTTCACCGATTGATAAATGTCGAGATCAAAATAACCATCGGCTTCACAGTCGTTGAGATAGTGCTCATAGCACACGCCCTCCGTCGGTTGATAGCCGCTGGCCGGCAGTTCCTTTTGATAGAAATCGCTCCATGCCCGTTCAAAATCGCCGTCGGTAATGCGGACGTGATAAATCCCGTAGAGCCCGGCAGGCAGCGTTTGCAGCGTAAATCCCTCACTGCCCGGCGTGGGCAGCGTAAAATCGCTCGCCACGGTAAACACCACGTCGGCCCGCAGGCGTTCGGGCGCCACCTCAGCCGGATCGTCCCAATACAGCACCAGCCATTTGCCGGGCACAATACCCTGTTGCTGTTGCCAGGCCATCAACCGTTCGAGGCCCAAAGGAATGGTCTGCGGGTAAGGCCCTACCACCCGCACCCCCACAACCTGTTCTGCTGCCCTATCCTCAATCCTTATCGCCATCACGATCTCCTCGCTACAAGATTACCCCTGGTTTCTGCACACGCGCTAGGCGCCAATTTCGGTGCGCACGTCCAGCAGCTCCGGGAAAAAGGTCAGATCCAGCGCCTTTTTCAGGAAGCTGACGCCGCTGGAGCCACCGGTACCCGATTTGAAGCCGATAATGCGCTCTACCGTCTTCATATGACGGAAACGCCACAGGTGGAAGCTTTCTTCTATATCCACCAGCTTCTCGGCCATTTCATAAGCTTCCCAATACTTTTGCGGGTGGTCGTAGATCTCTTTGAACGCCGGCAACAGATTCGGGTTACGTTGGTATGGCTGCGTCCAGTCGCGGTCAATACATTCCTGCGGGATCGGCAGGCCGTGACGGGACAGGTAAAGCAGGTATTCGTCGTACAGGCTTGGCGCCTCGAGGATCGCTTTCAGCGCCGCGTGTTTTTCCGCATCATTACTGAACACCGCCAGCATGGCCGCATTCTTGTTGCCCAGTAAAAACTCGATGGAGCGATATTGATGGGACTGGAAGCCCGAGGAGTTGCCCAGCACGTCACGGAATTCAACATACTCCGACGGCGTCAGGGTTTCCAGCACCGCCCATTGTTCAAACAGCAGCCGCTGAATCTGTTTGACCCTGGCCAGGATCTTGAAACAGTGGCTGAGCTTGTCTTGTTGCACCAACGCCCGTGCCGCCTGCAGTTCATGCAGCATCAGCTTCATCCACAGCTCAGAGGTTTGGTGCTGCACCACGAACAGCATTTCATCATGATGCTGCGGGTTGGACAGAGGATGCTGGCAATCCAACAACTGGTCCAGGCACAGGTAATCGCCGTAACTCATGCGTTTGGAAAAATCGGTGACAATCGCGCTTTCTAATTCTCGTTTGTTCATCTGTACTCTCCGCGGTACCACGGCCGGAAGCGGCGTGGAACGTGCTGCAAAGAGAAAACAATAGTACAGAACCCTCACGCCCGAAGGACTATAAACGAGAGTTGCCTCGCAGATCTCGGTCATGATGAGGCCTGGGGTAATCTCGTATCGGTAAAGGTGCGGGAGGAGTCTCATTCCCGGCGCGAGAATCTGAAAACATCAACAAAAAAAAATAACAAACCAAACGGGAGTATTACAGTGGATTAATATCGATTTGCCTTACCATCATTATTTAATACACCAACTTACTGCAACCGATAACATATTTACCTTTCCATTTTATTTTCCAAAAAAAACACTTGATATGATAATTGCCATGCGCTAATAATTAATCACCTTACAGAGGTCATCATTACAATAAATCATATATTCAAAAGGAGTTGGTTATGGAAATCGTTGATGCAGTTTGGTTCGACTCTATCGCAGGCGGTCGCGGCAATAATGGTGGAGATCGTACCGATAATGGCGGAAGAAATAAGGGTGGAAGTCAATCCGGTAACAACAATGGTTCAGGTAATTACTACGCCAAAAATACCTCGGAAGACTGTATCAATGGGATGGGCGTTGGTGCGGCATTGGGTGCATTTGGTGGGTTACCCGGTATAGCCGCTGGCTTGATTGGCGGCGCAATTACCGGGAAATGTTTCCAAGACACCAATAAAGGCGGCGGTAACGTAGGAATGGGTAAAGGCGGCAACAAGTGCGGGTCAAGCGCGGGTGGCAGTTGTTCCTGGTAAGCGTTCACACTAAAAAATGATTTCTATATTTTGTTGTCAGGCTCACTTTCGGCAAGTCTCCTGTAGAGAATTAGCCTGCCCATTTTGAATTATAACAACGCAACCACCTGGGAATTCATTAATTAAAGACGGCAGTTAACACCTGCCGTCTTATAGATTAACAAAGAGTTATAAATGGATAAAATCATCAGAGCCATAATTATATTTTTCGCCATACTTTCCATCTCCCCTTTCCTTAGTGGGGCCGGAGTGTTAACACCGGGTTCCGTGTTCTCTGCACCCGCGGGCATATCCAAATTTATGATTACCCTCGCCACCGGCTACTTTTTTGTTTCTTTATCCTTAAAGTTCTATGATTTCTTACGAAAAAGTAAATGAATATCACAGCAAACCACTACCATCAGGCAGCCATACTCAATCCCCTTTGCGAGGCTGGATCGGACTCAGCCAACCCTAACCTTGATAATATCGCTAAATTTAGTGGTATAACCCGGTGACAGCATTTCGCGTTTCATCTGCCACGGCTTGACGATGCCCTGTCCGGCAAACCAGATGCGGCCGCGCCCTTCCCGGTTGAGCTTGTCCAGCGTCGCCATCAGTTGGCCGCTGTTGCGCCGCGGCGGGCAGTCGTCGAACAGGTCAATTTGCGCCATGGTACCGGCACTGAAATCCCCCAGTATCACGCCGCCTTTCAGGTAACGGCAGCCCTCCCGCCAGATGCTTTCCAGCGCACGCACTGCCATGGCAATAATATCGCGGCTGTCGTTGCTCGGCGTTTGCAGCCGGGCGGTGCCCAGGTTGCTGTAGTAACCCTCACCTGCGGAATGTGGGCTGGTCTTGATAAAGACCGACACGCTGCGGCAATAGCGTTCGTCCTGCCGCAGTTTTTCCGCCGCGCGCTCCGCATAGCTGCAAATCGCCTCCCGCATATGCGGGTAATGGGTCAACCGCTGGCCGAACGAACGTGAGCAGATAATCTGCTCTCTGGCCGCGGCCTCATCCTCCAGTTGCAGGCAGGATTCCCCGCGCAGCTCGCGCACCGTGCGTTCCAGTACCACGCTGAAAGTTTTGCGCACCAGCCGGGTGTCGCAATCCGCCAGTTGCAATGCGTTTTCAATCCCCATCGCCCGCAGTTGCCGGGTCAGTCGGCGGCCGACGCCCCACACTTCCTCTACCGGTATCAACGCCAACAGCTTGCGCTGACGGACAGGATCCGAAAGATCCACCACGCCCCGGGTACCTGGCCAACGCTTGGCGGCGTAATTGGCCAACTTGGCCAGCGTCTTGCTGGGCGCAATACCCACGCCCACGGCCAAATGCGTCTCCTGCAAAATCCTTTGTTGCACCTGGCGGCCAAACTGCGCCAGATCGGCACAGCGATTAACGCTATCCAACCGCAGAAAGGCTTCGTCCAGCGAATAAATTTCCACCGCCGGCGCCATCTCGTCCAGAATGCTCATCACCCGGTGGGACATATCGGCATACAGCGCGTAGTTGGAAGAGAACACCGCCACATTGCGGCGGCGCATCTCCTCTTTGATCTTGAAATACGGCGCCCCCATCGGCACGCCCAGCGCCTTGGCCTCGGCGCTACGGGCGATCACGCAACCGTCGTTATTGGACAGGACTATCACTGGCCGCCCCTTCAGGTCCGGCCGGAAAACAGTCTCGCAGGAGGCATAAAAGCTGTTCACATCCACCAGAGCGAACATCGTCATGCCACTCCATAGCAAGGGCTCGGCATGATCGCATCGGGTTCTGGGCAACGGGGTTGAGGCGTTTTCATAATGCACAACTTAACTGTATATATATACAGTTAATGATAAACAAAAATCACCGCCCTGCAAGCAACTTTGCCGGCAGGATGCGGTGTGAATCGCTAAGACAATCATTTTCAGTGAAATTTGATTTGCCGGGCACAGCCTGGGTAGCGATGGGCCGTCACCGCACGACAATGAACACAACGCGTTTTGATATTGCTTTGTATCCCGGTTACGGCCCACGTTATGTCAGGGCATTATCTCCCGCACGGGTACGGGTTTATTTTTGCGTCATTCGTAGAGCGTAGCGCCACTCGCCCACCGCTGAACCGTCTCCGTCGAGAGATCTCAAATGAATGCCGAAATGTTGATTGTCAAAAATGGACGCATAACCCGGATGATCTTCAGACAGGGATACGAAGCAATAAACATGGTCAAATTGCGTCAAATGCCCTCTGGGACCTGAGACACAGATGTCCCCGGCGATTAAAGCGGCTCTCTTGGTTATTTTTGTCCAACCGTTGGACAAAGCCCATTCGGCAAAATCGTCAACATTAATCGATGCCCTGCTCCCCAGTTTTGGGTAGGGTAAAGCACAGAGTTTGAGGCAGCTGACTTGATGTGCCACGCATCCATTTCTGGTTGCCGTTGGGCTGTATGCCGGAACAAACCAGTCCTCAACCTCCTCCCGAATCAACCCGTAGTTATTTTTAAAAAGACCCACGAATTTCTCCGCATGACTGTCGGCAAGCTCAATAAATTCAGCGAAGCTCTCTAACGGTAAGCCTGGGATTGATTTAACTTTAACCCTTGGCAAAGACTGTAAAATAAGCCCAAGTTCGAACGTATCAGAATACCCCTTTACAATTCGCCCACCAGATTCGGATGATATTATTACCGTAGGCCTTCCATTCTTATCCGTACTTAACTCGACAGCTGAAATTTTACTATTTCCCAAAGGGATGCTAAAGGGCAGGTTTTCATTAAATAGCTCTCTACCGTACTCCTGGATAGTTTCAAAATTCACAGTGGTTCTTAAACTCGCCGAGCCTGCGATGATTTCGTATGTGACACCATAGTCTAATCCGCTGATTATCTTTTTCTTTCCTTTCCCCCATGGGTTTCCCCCAAGCGCTTCAATAGCCGAAATTGACGCTTCTCCAATGTATTTACCGCCGCCAACATCAGCACAAATAGCATAAACAAAACGATCCTTATAGCTGAGCTTAGCCAGGTCGCCCATTTTGACGTCTATACCGGTCACCTCTTTCCAATTGCCTGGAATAACATAGTAAGGAATAACACGCGCATTGACGTAGTCGCCCTCACCCTGCCAACCGGTTCCATCCTTTCTTTTTCTAAGGCTGGTTTCTATCTGGCCTGTCGCATCGATCTCTTTTGCATCTGGGCTTCCATCCGCGTCGGTATCCGCATCGGCAATGATCAAGATATGGCCATCATCTTTAATCATGACAACAGGATCGGGTATGGTGGGTTCGTCCGGCGAAACCTTATGATTTTTCCAGGAATGTGTGATTAATTTTGGCATGGTATTGTCCTCTTCGTTCGAACAACATGGGTTAAACATATGCCACTGCCTACGAGGGTTTTCTTATTATTACTGCCGGATATTTTTTATAATGGTATGAAAAATTTTTATCATTACCACTTAAAACATCCATAACATCATATAACAGTCTAAGACAGGATCACTTGAGAGCCCCCTTGTTAGTATTATTAGGAGTGGCATCTACATTGCAGCCCTCAATCTTGACCTTAACTTTTTTACTATTGAATACATCACAGGTATCAAGAAATTCAGGGATCGTAACAGTTATTCCGCTATAACCAATAGCGACCGGATACGGAAAGACTTGCTGAAGCGTTATGCCGCTTGCAGTAACACGGGTTACAGTCCCCGTGGCCCCGGGAGCACCTGGCGCCATTGCTTGAGAGAGTTGGCTCATTGACGTATTTATACTGTCAATCTGGTTTTGTATTGATTGAACATTTTGTTGGGCCACATTGGATTTCTTCCCGGCATCAACATTGGCCGCCGCCTCAGTGCCATTAGCGCTGCCATCAGGCTTTATTTTATTAAGCTCGTTCATTAATGCGGATTTTTTCTTCGATAAATTGACTAATTCTGAAATTGTCGCTGAAGCTGACGCGCTAAATCCCTCGGAGGACGATATCGTAACATCAAGGGAGCGTGCGTAATACACGGTAGTAATAAATACAATCCCCGGCTCGACTTTGGCATTTGTTCTGTACATATTCTGGATATTGAGAATGGACGCTTTCATTTTATCATCAATAAATTGCAGCGTTTGGGTATTGACCTCTTTTCTCCACTCTCTCATTTTATCCGCACCCGTGCTGAAATCTATACTTAAAGATTCTGCATTAGGAACGTTGTATGTGACTGTATAGGCCGTTTTCTTTGCCAATCCAATTTTCGCCGCCCAACCGTCAGCTGGAAAGCCGGCGCCAAAGCTCGCACTGCCTACTGAAGCGAATCTGAACCCTGGAAATGCAACAATATTATTCACTCTTCTCCCCGAGGCCGGGTAGCTTAAAAATGGTTCAGGCCGGTGCTTCACATCACTCGCATCAGTCCACTCTGCGGTGCGTTGAAAATCAGGTGCTTTGGTAAATGCATCGCTAACGTCAATCGATGTATATCTTATCGGCTGAATGGTATAGAACTCTGCGGGGATTTTTATTTTTCCCTGCGCGGGGCTAAACGGCGTTATGTATATATCACCGGGAAAGAACTCACCGCTGGGCGGATAAATAGGATAAAACCCTAATTGCCTTGAATTGTCATGCCATTCCTTAGACACATCGCCCGCATCTTGACGATCTGCACACCCCAAAAGAATAAAGGTAAAAAAAACCATTATCGTCACAATGACATTTTTCATAGTACTCACCTGTCTAACAATGCCCGACATGACCTTCCAAGGAACCCTATCATAAGATGACAAAGCGCCTTGCCTCATTATTAATTCATAGCAAGCGACCGAAAGAATTAACAATAATGAGAAAAAATAAAAATTTAAAACTATCAATAAATACTGCTCAGAATTAAAGGGATAACCCCAACGAAATAAATAGCGATTAATATCGTGACAATGCTAACCGTTAGCAAAGTATCTCTCGGCCAAGCGCCGTTTAAGCGCCGTAACCAGTTCAGCAGGATCTGCCGCGGCCTTCTCCAGCTTATAAATACTGGGGCAACCGCTACAACACGAATATTCGTTAGCTATTTAATCTCAGGCTATTCAGAAAAAATTATACTTAACCTATTAATTACATTGATTAATGCCGCACTAACATTGTCCAGTTGCACTATACCCGTGCGAAATATCTTCACCCTCTCCTTCCAGCCAAATTTAAAATGAAATTATAAAAAACATCCATCACCTTGTTAAATAAAGAATTTATTATTTATTTTTTATCCTGGCACGCTTAATGCTCATTCATCTGCATCGGCAGATACAACACTTATACCTTGGGAGATTTAAATGACCCTAGTCAGCGAGTCAGTAATAGAAAAAAGTAATCAGCGGTGGACACAACTCCTTTTGGGATTGATCTGTATGGCGGCGATTTCCAGCCCGCAATATGTCTGGACATTATTGACCAAATCACTGTCGGCCAAGCTGGGCGTTGATCTGCCCGCGTTACAGGTCACCTTTTCGCTGCTCATCATATTGCAAACGTTCTTCTCGCCCTTCCAGGGCAAACTTATCGATCGCTTTGGACCACGGCTATTAATCTCCATCGGCACGCTGCTTTCGGGATTTAGCTGGATTATTTCATCCCAGATCAGCAACCTGACTGAGTTCTATCTGGTTTATGGCTGTCTCGGTGGGCTGGGTACCGGCATTGTGTACATCGGCGTCGTTGGGTTGATGGTTAAGTGGTTTCCGCAACAGCGCGGCTTTGCGGCCGGAGCCGTGGCTGCCGGATATGGCATGGGGGCGATTTTAACCACCTTCCCCATCAGCATTTCTCTGGGCAGCTACGGCCTGGAGCAGACCATGATGGTCTTCGGCGGCCTCTTTGCCCTGGTGGGCTTTCTGGCCAGCCAAGGGTTGAAAGTACCGGTCAATGTTGACTTGCAGCCGGCCAGCACCAGGCTGGAGCAGAGCAAACGTCAGTTCACGTCAAAAGAAATGCTGCGTCAGCCTCTGTTCTGGCTGATGTTTGTCATGATGGCAATGATGTCCACCTCTGGGTTGATGGTGACGTCACAGATGGCTATTTTCGCTGAAGATTTTGGCATCAGTCAGGCGGTGGTTTTTGGCTTGGCGGCACTGCCCCTGGCGTTAACCCTGGACCGCTTCACCAATGGGCTGACTCGCCCGCTGTTCGGTTTTATTTCCGACCGCTATGGACGGGAAAAAACCATGTTTATCGCCTTTGCGCTCGAAGGTGTCGCAATGACGCTGTGGTTGATGTGCCGTGAGGACCCACTGTTATTCGTTTTACTTTCCGGAGTGGTGTTTTTTGGTTGGGGGGAGATATTTTCTTTGTTCCCTTCAACATTAACCGATACCTTCGGCAGCCAAAACGCCACCGCAAACTATGGCTGGCTGTACATGTCGCAAGGGATCGGCTCTATTTTTGGCGGCCCATTGGCGGCACTGCTTTATCAGCATACGCAAGGATGGCACGTTGTTTTTGGTATGGCGATTTCCTTTGATTTTATCACCGCCGCACTGGCCCTTTGGGTGCTGAAACCCTGGCGCTCACGCTTTATGCGCCAACACGGCTGATAATAAGCAGGGTGATCTGAGCCGCGGTCACCCTGCAAATGGCATGCGAACTATTTACAAGCCACAAGATTGGCCATTTGCTCTTTATCCGGCAGACCGGCGATCTGTTGAAGCACGTTGGCATGGTTCAGATAATAAATCGCCGGTGTGCCGTTGGCGCCCAGATCGTCCATCAATTTCTGGTTGTACTGGATCTGAGAAAAAATCGGTTGCGGCGTTTTTTCCAGGAGTGCCGGCTTGCTTTTGCCGCCAGACAGTTCGAAATCCTGCCACACCTTCGCGGGGTTGTCGGAAGCCAATATCGCCGCCGCGTAACGGCCGCTGTCGGGCTGCATGACACCGACCAACTGCGTTTTCATGGCGATTTTATTGTCTTTGATATAGGGCTGCACTTCCTGCCTGAACGTTTTACAGTAAGGGCAAAAAGGATCGGCAAACACGACAATCTGGCAATTTGCCTTATCGCTGCCTTCCAGGATGCCTGGCGCTTTTAAGAGCCTTTGCCACATCTCCCGACCGGCAGGGATGTAAATCTCTTCTTGTATGACTTTTTCGCTCAGGTTACTGCCGTTCTCATCGTACATATAACCTGATATGGCATGCTTCTTGTCGGGGGTCAGATAAATTGTCACCCCCGTTCCTTGATATTTGCCCAACCACCCCTGAACGCCACCTGGCGCGGTGAAGGGTTTGATGATTTCAATACCTTGTTTTTCCAGTTGTTTGACCGGTGCGGGAAGCGCAGCAGGCGTTGCAGCCTGAACCTGCGTGCCGATAAGCACAGCAGATAACGCGAGGAGGTATTTGTTCACTCTTATCTCCTTATAATAGGTACTCGTTGTGGGCCTTTATATCACAAACCACCGCTCCTCCCGTCACTCGCTAAACGGCAACACTCGCCTCTGTCTCATAGCAACAAATTCTCCTGCCCCGTTTGGCTGAGGTAGAATGGCAAAACAGATCCCATTGGCCTTTATCATTGCCAGAGTGATGTGATGCCGAGTGCCAGTTAATACCTAAGGAGAATACATGCAAGATTTCAAAGCACTGCTTGATGCCGCATCGGGTTACGGCGAATTTGTTGCCGGCGGAACAGAAGAAGACAGCAAGGCATTGCGACATTTTGAGGTGCTTGCCACAGGGGCATTACCTGACGATGTCATCAATAAGTTGTCACGGCTTCCGGGTTCATACAGCATTCTGGTTGCGGCTGAAATGTGGTGCCCCGACTGCCATAAAAACTTGCCCGTTATCCATGCCGTTGCCGCGTCAACACCGGCTATTCGTTTGGGCATAGTTACGCGCGATAAGGCGGAAGCCGTCTTTAAAGCACACTTTGGTGTCGATAAAGTCAAAATTCCGTTTGCGGTGGTACTGGATGAGAATGCGACTCCGCTGGGGCAGTTTATTGAACGGCCTAAAACCGCCATCGGCAAGAACGGAGAAGTGACCGAAAGTTACAAAAACGGCGAACTTCTGGCCGATACCGCCCGTGAAGTGACTTCAATTTTTCCTCAGGGCTGAGGATCGCCAGAAAACCCGATCAAACAACGCCAGGCGAGTGAGCCTGGTGCTGGGTGGCACCGGATACTAATAAAAAACGAGTAATATCAATAAGAGTCTTAGCCCTGCTTATTTGCAGGGCTTTTTTGAATAGACGATTTATACCCCTGGCATTGGCGTGGCTCTGAATGCATTTACAGCCTTGTCCATAACAACCTGTGCGTTGCTTCCCGAATCAAGAACCGTATTTTTAACCGATTCGTTTTCTATCAGTACGGTGGTCACGTCAAGCGCCTTCAATTGATCGGTAGCCAGCAAAGCGCCCACTTGCGTAGCGAAACAAGACCCCGTTGCTATAGCCTGCACCTCCGACGCTTCGGTAGTGGCAACAATATGATTGCCAGAAATATAATTTCCCTGCCCCGAAGCGATACGTATTATTACAGGTGTTGCACCAGGGGGCGTGACATACTGGGTACCTATCGTTTCAGAAATATGATTGGCAATCACAGAGTTATTGTCACCACTGATATAGAGAATGCCATACAAATCATCCAAGCCATTGTTGTATGCCTGCATAGGAGGCCAGGGTTCACGGTCACGTAAAAAGTGATTTGAAGAAACCAAATTTTCCGAGCAGTTTCCCTGGAGCACCACCATTCCCGGGTAAAATGAATGAAATCTATTGCTGGAGATAGCTGAGCGCACTACGCCAGAAAAATGGACGCTGCTTTTACCCCGTGGGAAAATATTGTTGGCCGTAATTAAAAGCCCACCAAAATTCTCAGCATAAATTGAGTAGCCTTTATAACCAGCGCCTATCAGATTATCGGTCACTTTTGACGCCTGCCCCGAACCCCGTAGCTCTATACAGTTTCCGCATTCAGCGATGAAATTATCATGAATATCCAGCGCATCTGCATTATAAATAGTCACCCCATGCTCCAAATACACCATCCCCATACCGGTAATCCGGAATGAGTCTTGAGCACTGGCAATATAAATACCTGTTTTCCCGTTTGTGTAGCTATTTTCTGGATCATTGTTTCCTGAACCATCATCCAAAAAATGTAAACCATCAATACAAAAGTCAGCAAACTCTACCGAGCTAATTCGGGGTGCGCCATCACGCCGAACATAAAACGCGGCTCCTGCATGCTCCTCATCGTCAGCCGCTGACGATATGCCCACCTGTATTCTGCTGCCCCCCGGCCACACTTCGTGCCAGTTTGCCAGCTCACTCTCCGGAGTATTAAAACGAATACTTGAAGAGGTGAAACCATGACCAGAACCCGCAATTTTCAGATAGCTGATGTCAATAACCACCTGCGTAGTAAGATGATAGTCACCTGGCGGGATATAGATAACGGCGCCTGGTTTACCACCTTCATTCATATCAACGTCCGTTTGCCTGCTTTTAACATCCGCGATAATGCTATTAATTACCTCGCCAATATCCTCATACGGATTACCCACATTCCATTCTGTTACATCGTAGTAATTTTCACTCGCCATTAATTAAACCTCTTATAAGATGACATTAAAGGACAGGAACGTCTTTATATTCCAGTGATTGGCCCCGACCGTTCTCCAGCTCACGCTTTGCAAGATCGACTTTGATTTTTTCGAGGAGCGCATTATTCAGCTTGAAGTAGCGCACCATAAACGCGCTGATGAAATAACTCACCATGGGCAGTAACGAGAACATCATGATAATGCCCTGAATCGTCTCCGTATTCTGTGCCGGTTTATTGGCAATATACCCGGTAAACGACAGTATCCAGGCAACGATCGCGCCGGCCACCGCCAGCCCCATTTTCAACATAAACAGGTTGCCGGCGAAGGAGATACCGGTCAGGCGTTTACCGAATTTCCAGTCGCCGTAGTCGTCAACGTCGGACATCATTGCCCACAGAATGGGGCCCGACTGGATTAAATGCAGAATATTGATGACGATAAACAGCGTTAACAGCGGTGTCAGCGATTTCGGGTCGACAAACCATAACGCAAAGGACAGGATGCCGAGAATGATGTTGATAATGCGGAACAATTTTATTTTATCGAAGCGATCGGTGAGCGGCTTGGCAATCACGCTACCCAGCATATTGCTGGCGACGCCGAGCGCCATAAAAAAGGTGATAAATCCTACTGAGGCCTGCATTACGTAGGTGGCGTAATAGATAGTGACCGCTCCGCGAATAAAAGCCGGGAAGACATTCAGGAAGGTAATCGAAATCATCAGTAGCCATTGGTCATTTTTGGCGATGTCTTTCAGATCCCGCATTAAGCTGTCGTTGGCTTTAATCGAAACGACGCGTTCCTTGATACTGGAGAAGCAGAACAGGAACATTAAGGTCGCAGCGCCGCCCATGATCATCATCGTCATCTGGAAACCGGAAGCCCGGTCGCCATTACCCAGCCAGTCGGTCAGGGGCAGGATGGAAGAAGAGACGATAAGCGTCGCCAGGCCGTTCAGGAAGAAACGCCATGACAGACAACCCATGCGTTCTTTCTGGTTCAATGTAATGACGCCCGCTACCGAGCAATAGGGAATATTGATTGCCGTATAGATCAACGACATCACCAGATAAGTTACCCATGCATAAATGATTTTTCCGTTCATGCTCAGGTCTGGTGTGGTGAACATCACGACGGCACCCAGACCAAACGGCAGCGCCATCCACAACAGCCAGGGCCGAAATTTACCCCAGCGGCTTTTGGTGCGGTCGCAAATAGCGCCCATGACCGGATCGCTAAAGGCGTCAAAAATGCGGATGACCAGAAATAATGTGCCCACAATCCCGGGATCCAAGCCATACACATCGGTATAGAACCATGTCAGGTACAGCGCCAGCACGCTCCAAATCATGCAGGATCCGGCATCCCCCATACCGTACCCCACCTTTTCTTTCAGGCTCAGCTTTTCGTAAGCGCTTTGCTTTTCTATTGCGGTAGCAGACATAAACCCACCTCTTTATTGCGCAGTCATGAATACAAAGCACGGGCCGTGTTCCAGCCATCAACGCCAGCACTTTCATCGTTTTTTGTTAAAAGGAATCCCTGGCGCAAACAGTTGCACCTTGGCTAAACCTGAATCGAATTACAGGGTAGTGATGTGAATATTAACGCTGCTCTCTCGTATAATTAATCGTGAGACAATTTCATGCATTTCGATACTTTCCTGCCTAACTTGATTTTTCACCATTTGAAAGGCCAGATGAGCAATTTCGCTTATCGGTTGTGCCATGCTGGTGATCTTTTTTGTTTGCGCCAATAGGGTGTTGTCGAAACTGGCGATGGCAATATTCTGAGGTACCGCAACGCCTTTTTCTTTTAACCCATCAATAATATAACTGGCGGCGACATCGTTATAAACTAAAAGACAGGAACAGGTTTTATGCTGCTTCGTTAATTTTTCGATGATGACATCAAGTATATTTATATGGCCTGATATTTTTTCTCCCACGCCTTTGGTTATCCAGAACTGGTTCTCTTTGGCTAGAGCCAGACCATGGCTGCTGATTTTTTTACTGTAGGAAGACACTTTTCGATTATCGACACCTTCCTGAGCAACAAAACCAAATGAGGTATGCCCCGTTTGCATGAAATGTTCCGCAATACTTTCCGCGCCTTTACCTTGGTTAATTGATACGGAGTTAAAAAAACGGGAAACCTGCGTTACGACTGCCACCGGAATGTTGGTGATCGTTAACCACTCAGAGAGTTCAGCTTCCACTTCTGTCGGTACCCACAGCAGGCTGTCGATCCCCATGCCAACCAAGGTATGGATAATTTGCTTATCCTGCTGCGGTTGATTCTGATGCGTTTTAACGATAACCGACTTACCAATGTATCTGGCCTCTTCTTCAAATGTCGCCAGCAGCTCACAGAAGTGAGGGTTAACCAGATTAGGCAATACCACGCCAATCAACCCGGAACATTTGCCGCTAAGTTGAAAGGCGCTCTTGCTTGGCACATAACAAAGATAATCCATCGCATCACGCACCGCCTTGCGTGTTTCCGCCACTACGCTGGGGTGGTTATTTAAAACCCGCGATACGGTGGCGGTAGAGACCCCGGCTTTTTTTGCTACGTCTTTAATGGATGCCATAATGATTAATGCGTCTCCCTAACAATGGAACTCACTATAAAGTGTGACGGGAGTTGAAAATGCAAGCCAGTTCACATGTCGTTGTGTTACATCAAACCACGGTTTGCGCTCTCAATTTTATCTATCGCGGGGTTTTGTTGAGTCAATAGAACTTTGGGCCGCCAGCAGGTTCGGAACGCTGTCCTTCTGGTTTGATGCGCAGGTCCTCCAGGCCGGGACTTTTAATTTCCCCCTCACACCGCAGCATAGACAATAAAGGTGACCACGCCGAAGATCTCCAGCGCGTCTTCGTCACCGAAGACGATCGGCGAATAAGCCGGGTTCATCGGCAGCAGCCGCAGATCGGGGTGGCGCTGCAACTTCTTCACCGTGAACTCGCCGTCGATGGCGGCAATGACAATGTTCCCGTGCTCCGCCCGCAGTGAACTGTCGACGATCAGCAGATCGCCATCCTTGATGTTGCCCTCGACCATCGAATCGCCGCTGGCGCGCACAAAGTAAGTGGCGTTGGGGTGCCGCACCAGCAGTTTGCCGATATCCAGCCGGGCTTCCACATAATCCTGCGCCGGAGAAGGGAAACCGCAAGCCACGGGATCGACAAACAGCGGCAGTGCCGGCGTGGTTTTATTGTCTTCGGAAGGGGAAATGAACAACATAATGAACAACCTCACTTAACTGTATTTTTATACAGTATCGCAAAGAATTTATCGCGTTCAAGTTGTTTACTTGAGGATCCCGGGAACCGATTGATGCCGTGGGAAATTTAGCTGCCCTGGCCGGCCGGCAACCTATCTGCATTTTCCCCCTCAGGCATCAGTAAACACCTTTACTGCAAGAGCACGCCATAGCTATAATAGTATGATTTTTCACTAAAAATTGATCAGTTTATTCTCGATTTGCCTATCATTTCAGCCGGTCTGCTCACCGATGAGCAGACCTTCGCACTGATATGATCGCTCTGTGTTCATCGTCTAAACTACAAGTCTTTATCTTTTTCATTGAGGTGTAACCCCAGCCTGAATGGCCTGCAGCGCAGAGCAGCCTGATTATCCCCCGCCATGTCTTCATTTTGACATCCGGATCGGGTTAATTAGGGGGTAGCACGAGCGCATTTGCCGGCCGAAGAACGGCGGGCTGCGTGGGATTCCCTTGGGTACATGCCCGGTTTCAGGGCGTAATTGCAGAGGCAAGCTATGGAACATGTCGTTTATGTCGTCGATGATGACCATTCAGTCAGGCAATCTATTGTCAGGCTGTTAAACTCTGCCGGCTACAGTGCCGTTGATTTTGACTGTGCAGAAGCCTTTCTTTCACACTCCTTTCCCGCCATACCCGGCTGTATCATTCTGGATATGCGCATGCCGACCGGAGATGGTTTCGAGGTAACCGAGGCGCTGAAAGCGAGCGGCCGGGAAATGCCGGTGATCTTCCTTACCGGCTACGGCACCATCCCGCTGTCGGTACAGGCGATGAAAGCCGGTGCGCATGAGTTTTTGACCAAGCCGGTCGCTTCCGACGATCTGCTGAAGGCGGTTCAGGAAGCCCTCAATCTGGCCGAGGAAAATTCAGATCAGTTGCGCGAGCATTACGAACTGAAACAGCGGCACCTCACGCTGACGCCGCGCGAACAGGAAGTGCTGGAGCTGACGATTAAAGGCTTGATGAATAAACAGATTGCCGCAGAGCTGGGCGTCAGTGAAATTACGGTCAAGGTACATCGTCGCCGGGTGATGGATAAAATGCAGGTGCGTTCTCTCGCGGATTTGGTGCGTCATGCCGAGCGGTTAAATCTCAGTAAATCCAAAGCATCCTGACAAATCGGCTCATGTGCAGGCATACAGGGAACCCCGCACATGAGCCATTTTGCTTAGCGAGCCTGTAAAAACGCCAGGAGATCGTCGTTTAACCGGTCCTGATGCGTTACGGCAAAGCCGTGAGGCGCATTGTCATACACCTTCAGTTCAGCGCCAGGGATCGTTTCAGCGGCCACTTTACCGGTGACGTCAATCGGAACGACTTGATCGTTGCTGCCGTGGATCACCAGCGTAGGCACATCAATCTTCAGCATATCGTCACGGAAGTCGGTTTCCGAGAACGCAGTCACGCACTCGATGGTCCCCTTCAGCGATGCCAGCAAAGCAATGTTCAGGGTCTGGGTCAATACGCCTTCAGAGATCGTCTGGCCGGCATTGATGCCGTAAAAGGGCACGTTGAAATCGCTGATGAACTGGGCGCGGTCTTTACGTAACCCATTGCGGATCCCTTCGAAAACGGACAAGTCCACGCCTTGCGGATGCGTTTCGCTTTTGCCAAACATTGGCGTAACCGCGCCTAACAACACCAGACCGGACACGCGTGCGCTGCCGTAGCGGCCGATGTAGCGGGCCACGTCGCCACCGCCCATAGAAAAGCCCACCAGCGTGACGTCCTGCAGATCAAGCTGCGTGATCAGTTCATTGATGTCCGATGCGAAAGTGTCGTAGTCATAGCCGGTCCAGGGCTGATCTGAACGGCCAAAACCGCGGCGGTCGAACGCAATGACACGGTAGCCGCGTTCAGCCAGAAAGTTTAGCTGGCTGTCCCACATATCCGCGTCCAGCGGCCAGCCGTGGCTGAACAGCACCGGCTTCCCCTTCCCCCAGTCTTTGTAGTAAATCTGCGTACCGTCGTTCGTTTTAATCGTGCTCATAACAGACCCCTTGGCAGTGTTTATAAACTCAGAGGCTGACGGACCCGGTTAAACCGGCGCCACCAGATAACGGATCAGCGGCAGTGTTTCGCCCTGATGAAATGCACAAATACGGTTTTGTATTTTCTGGTCATTCATGGTGTAACGCTCCTGCTGGCGCAGGTACTCCATCCAGGAACCGACCACAAACGTCTCGACAAAAACGCCGGGCTGAAGGATGTCCTCATACACGGACCAGTTGATGGCGCCGCCGCGCCGCCTGACGCGCCGCATGTCCTGCATGCATACCGTGAAGGCGCGCGCATCCTCTGCCGTAACCAAATATTCGTAGCTCACCATCACCGGCCCACGGTCATGGCGCACATCCAACTCAGGCGTGGCGCCCTGTTCCGTACTGATGTCCAGGTTCAGGTCGGGATCCTGGTCCAAACGCCAGCGGTAAACCGTGGTGCTGGCCAACACCATACCCAACGCGGCCACGCACAGTGAAACGGGAATGCCGAAATGCGAGGCCAACTGTCCCCAAATGGCGCTGCCGGCGGTCATGGAGCCGAAGAAGACGGTCAGATACACCGCCAACGCGCGTGCTTTCACCCATTTCGCCGCGCTGCGCTGTGCGCCGAGGTTCAACGTAGACAGCACCGCTATCCAGGAAAAACCGGTGAAAAATTCAAACGCGTTGAGCAGCCAGACGTTACGGACAAACGCCAACGCCAGCATCGTGACGGCAAACAGCAGGCTTGCCAGCACCATCAGCCGATCCGGGTTGAAGGACTTACGCAAGCGAGGCAGTAACACCGCACCGAAGATGGCCCCTACGCCGATAAAGGCCAGCATGATCCCGTAACCGCCCGGACCAAGCCCAAGTTCACGTCGCGCGACCAGCGGCAGCAAAGCCCAGCCCGCACTGCCGAACGTGAAAAAAGCTACCGTACGAACCAGCACATTGCGCAAAACCGGTGCGGCATGTACATAGCGAAACCCGGCGCGAACGGCGGAGAAAAAGTGCTCGGGCGGCAGGCGCTGAACGCTCGGTTCCGCCTTCCAGCGGTAGAGCACCCAAGCTACGCCCAGCACCGAGATGGCGTTGAGCAAAAACACCATCCAGGGGCCGGCGAAGGAAAGAATCAGGCCCCCCAACGCCGGGCCGATGGCGCGGCTGATGTTGATGCCCAATGAATTGAGCGCAATGGCCGGCCCCATCTCATTTTTGCTGACCAAATCAGGCACAATGGCCTGGAACGGCGGCGAACTCATGGCCGCACCGGTGCTCAGCAGGAAGGCCGCAACCAACAACACGCTAGGGGTGACGTGGCCCGTCACCGACAAAAGGGTCAGCCCGGCCGCGGCGATAAACACCCAGACCTGCGAAAACAGCAGGTATTTACGGCGATCGACAATATCCGCCATCACCCCGGAAGGCAGCGCAAACAGAAACATCGGCAAGCTGCTGGCCACCTGGACCATGGCGACGGACAGCGGATCGGCACTGAGCGTCAGCATGGTCCAGTTCACCCCAATATCGTTCATCCATGAACCGATATTGGAAACGACGGTGGCTATCCACAGCATGCGGAACACGCGTTGACGTAGCGGTTGCCACGGCGATGCGTTCACCGCCGGCACCTCTTTCAGCGCTTCAGCTGTGATGCTGTGAATATCATTAATCTGCGTCATAACGCCTCTCCAGCGGCCTGTCTGCACCGATACGCCACTTACCCGGCCCGGTTATCGCCAGCGTGGTAAAGATGATCAGCAGCAGCCAGCCGAATTGCCCTTCGGCGATAGACCAACCTGGGTGCACGAACAGCATCGCCACCAGCAGCACGCCGATAATGGGCAGACAGGCGATACGCGTACCGAACCCCAGAATAATGAACACCGGGCAGACCACTTCCGCCAGAATGGCGGGCAACAGGCTCATGTAAGGTCCGAAGCCAAAAGGATCTTCGATGCGTGTCAGTTCTTCGCTGAAATTAAACACCTTCGGCAAACCATGCACATGCAGCAAGAGCAGGCTTCCGGTCAGGCGCAGGAAGAACAGCCCCAGATCGATCCGGGGCGCGATGAAAAATGCAGATGACGTTTTCATAGGATTAAAACGCAAAGCAGCTGCAGCCAAGCGTGCCCCAGAATGCATTGTCATCTGCAACGGGTACGCTGGAACCGCGGGCAATATCATGATTGTGGGTATGTACCCCACAAGGGCCGCTGCAATGATGCGCCTGTGACATCATGCCCACGCGTGCATTCGCTACCGGCGGTGCGCTGCGGTAGTGACCCGGCACCTTCACCACCGGCGACCAATCCGGCAACACCGGAATGGACGGTGGCGCCAACGGCCCGAACGTGCCGGCGGCATAAACGATGTCGCCACCGACCACCGTCAGCACGGATTCGATGCCCTTGATCTCTTCTTCAGGTACGCAGAAGTAATCCTTGCTGAGTACCGCCATGTCCGCCAGTTGGCCCACTTTGATCTGCCCTTTTTTGCCCTGCTCGCTGGAGAACCAGGCGCTACCCTGCGTCCACAGCATCAGCGCGGTATCGCGATCCAGACGCGCATTGGCGTCATACATCTGCATGCCGCCCAGGGTGCGGCCGGAAACCAGCCAGTAAAGCGCCGTCCACGGGTTGTAGCTGGCCACGCGGGTGGCGTCCGTTCCCAACCCCACCGGCACGCCGGTTTCCAACATGCGGGCCACCGGTGGCGTGTGGCGGGTCGCTTCAATGCCGTAACGCTCGGCAAAGTATTCGCCCTGGAAGGCCATACGGTGCTGCACGGCGATGCCGCCGCCAAGCTCCTTGATCCGATCGATGTTTTTCTGGGTCACGGTTTCCGCATGGTCAAAGAACCAGTGCAGACCATTGAACGGGATCTCGCGGTTGACTTTTTCAAACACGTCCAGCATGCGGCTGATGGATTCGTTATAGGTCGCATGCAGGCGGAATGGCCAGCGATGCTCGACCAGGTGGCGTACGACACGCTCCAGTTCGTCTTCCATGCCTGGCGCCAAATCCGGACGCGGTTCCAGGAAGTCTTCGAAGTCCGCGGCGGAAAACACCAGCATTTCACCTGCGCCATTATGGCGGAAGAAGTCGCTGCCCTGGCCCGGCGTCAACATGTCGGTCCATTTTTCGAAATCTTCCAGTTCATGCCCCGGCCGCTGGGTAAACAGGTTGTAAGCGATGCGCAGCGTCATCTGCTTTTTCTCATGCAGTTCGGCGATCACTTGGTAGTCTTCCGGGTAGTTCTGGAAACCGCCGCCGGCATCGATGGCGCTGGTCAGGCCCAGACGGTTCAGTTCACGCATGAACTGACGGGTCGAGTTCACCTGCTGTTCCAGCGGCAACTTCGGCCCTTTGGCCAATGTGGCGTAGAGGATCATCGCGTTAGGGCGCGCAATCAGCATGCCGGTCGGGTTGCCGTTGCCGTCGCGCTGAATTTCGCCGCCTGGCGGGTTGGGCGTGTCTTTGGTATAGCCCACCACTCTCAATGCTGCGCGATTGAGCAGTGCGCGATCGTAAAGATGAAGAATAAACACCGGGGTGTCCGGCGCCGCTTCGTTGATCTCATCCAGCGTTGGCATGCGGCGCTCGGCAAACTGGAACTCCGTCCAGCCGCCCACCACGCGCACCCATTGTGGCGATGGCGTACGCAGCGCCTGATCTTTCAACATCCGCAAGGCATCCGCCAGCGACGGCACGCCTTCCCAGCGCAATTCAAGGTTGTAGTTCAGGCCACCGCGGATCAAGTGAAGGTGTGAGTCATTAAGCCCCGGAACCGCAGTGTGCCCTTTAAGATCCACCACTTTCGTGCCTTCGCAGTGGTGCTGCATCACTTCAGCGACGGTACCGACTTCAAGGAACTTGCCCTCGCGGATCGCCACGGCTTCCGCCAGCGGGTTTTCGCGATCGACAGTATGAAACTGCCCGTTAACCAGTATCAAATCAGCTTTGCCCAGCGAAACCATAGGTCCTCCTGTCTGAGACGTCCGGTTCAGGCACAAAGCCGCCGGACACAACGTGCGCGGCCTTTTCAGAGCGGCGCGAATTGAAAGGATTATGGAATAGGAATGGGAAAAGACCAGTTATACAAAGGGATAGATATACCAAAGTATAGGTATACGAAAGGTTAGTTATACCAACAGATAATAGTTTTGCCCCCCACCCCAGCCTAACATTCAACCCGTTGATAGCGTTTACCACCCGGTAGCTTTCGGCTCTGTCGCTGCGCCAACGGCGTGACGGCCTTGTTACTTTTAACCTCATCCCAAGGGTATTTTTATGACAACCTCTAAGCTCGAAGTCCTTACGCCTGCCAACTGTCAGATTATTTTCATCGACCACCAGCCTCAGATGGCTTTTGGCGTGCAATCGATTGACCGCCAGGTGCTGAAAAACAACACCGTTGCCCTGGCGAAAGCCGCGAAGGTATTCAACATTCCAACCCTCATTACAACCGTTGAAACCGAGAGCTTCTCAGGTAATACCTATCCGGAACTGCTGGACGTGTTCCCTGGCAAAGACATCCTCGAGCGGACCTCGATGAACTCATGGGACGATCAAAAAGTGCGTGACGCGCTGGCCGCCAACGGCAAGAAAAAAGTGGTGGTTGCCGGCCTGTGGACCGAAGTCTGCAACAACAGCTTTGCCCTGTGCGCCATGCTGGAAGGCGACTATGAAATCTATATGGTGGCTGATGCGTCAGGCGGCACCTCTAAAGAAGCGCACGATTATGCTATGCAGCGCATGATTCAGGCCGGCGTGATCCCGGTAACTTGGCAGCAGGTGATGCTGGAATGGCAACGTGACTGGGCGCACAAAGAGACCTACAACGCGGTGATGGATATCGTGAGAGAGCATTCGGGCGCTTACGGCATGGGCGTGGATTATGCCTATACCATGGTGCACAAAGCGCCTTCACGTCAGAAGAGCGAGCACCACACTCTGGCGCCGGTCGCCGCCCGCTAACCGCGGGAAGCCGGCCGGTACAAAGCCCGGCCGGCTTCATCCCAGGAGATAATGATGAGCGCAGGATTAATTTCCCTTTCCGTCGGCGTCCTTATTGGCCTGCTCTATGGGCTGCTTAAAGTCCGCTCGCCGGCTCCCCCGGCGCTGGCGCTGGTGGGGCTACTGGGAATGCTGGCCGGCGAAAGCTTGATGGGACAGGTGCTGCAACCGGAGCAGACCGCCAACACTCGGCTTTGTCAGACACCGCCCGGCACGGCGGCCTCTTCCACTGTAACCTGCCCTGCGAAAGGAGACTGAAATGAAAGCATGGCTCGTTTCGCTGGCCATTGGCCTTCTGGCCGGTATTATCTATGCAGCGTTGAATATTCATTCACCGGCCCCGCCGGTTATTGCCCTTCTAGGCCTGTTGGGGATGCTGATCGGCGAACAGATTATCCCGGTCACCCGGCGGCTGATAAACCGACAGCCGCTGACGCTGGCGTGGTTTCGCCATGAATGCGTCCCCAAAATATGCGGAACTCCACCGGCCAAGGCTCAGACGACAACAGAGGACCCTCCGCTTAAGTAATGACCTGTCAGAGGAATATCAGCATGATGCTGCCGCAGCGCATTGCCATTGTCGATGATGAACGTTCTGTCCGCAGCGGGTTAATCAACCTGCTGCAGTCTGACGGTTACACGACATACGCCTTTGAATCCGCAGAGGCGTTTTTAAACGAACAAACCGCGCTGTCAGACGCTTCGTTGGTTATTATCGACATCAAGCTAAAAGGAATGGGTGGCTTCGAGTTTTATGAAAAAATAAAGACTTACGCAACGCCGCCACCGGTGATATTTATATCCGGCCACGGTGATGAGAATATGCAACGGCTAGCCCTTAAACTCGGTGCCGTTGCTTTTTTGCGTAAGCCTATCGACATCGACGCGCTCCTGGGCCTGATCCAATACGCATTGAGAGACGATAAAAACGCCTGATGACAAAACCGCTTCCTGCGAGAGAGCCTAATGAATGATCCGCTAATACCGCCAGACCGGGCTGCCCTTCCTGATTTTCAGGATGGGCAGTTTTTTGCATTTAAGGATGATGTCATTTTTACCCCCCTGGTTCAGGAGGGCTGCATCGTCTGGATGAACGGGCGGCACCCTTTTTCGAGCGGGGCTTTCATCCTCGCCACTGCGGTCAGCGATGAGGCGGAAGCGGACGCGACGCAACTGCTGAAAAATGAATTTCTGCTGCGTCCCTACCTGTCCGACGCCTGGGCGGTAAAACCCGCCGCCTGCACGCAGTATCGCGGCCGATACGCGCTGGTCTATCCGTCTTTTGCCTTTGATTCCCTGGCCCGCATAACGGGGCAGCCGATGGCCTGCATGGCCAGCTTCCTGGAGCTTGCCATCCGGATATGTGCCCCACTGCGTCAGATGCACAGGCACAACCTGATCCACGGCGATATCAAGCCGGGTAACATCTTTATCCAAGGCGATACCTCATGCCGCCTTGCCGGGTTTGGTCTTACGACGGGCACTGCGGAAGAGTTAAAACAAACCCGCCTGCCGTTTTTTGGCGGCACGCTCGCCTATATGTCACCCGAACATACCTCGCGCACGCAAAGATCGGTGGACAGCCGCAGCGATCTCTATAGCCTTGGCATCGTTTTTTATGAGCTGCTGACCGGCTCTTTGCCCTTCGACCTCAGCGAAGGCGGCCTGGCGGAATGGGCGCATCACCATATCGCTTCAGAGCCACGCCCGCCTCATCTGCTGCGCGAACAGGTACCGGCCATGCTTTCAACGCTGGTCCTGCGGTTGTTGGCCAAGTCGCCCGATAATCGTTACCAGACGGTCGATGGGCTGGTCGCTGACCTGCGCCGCTGTCAGGCTACCTTGACCGATGACAATGACATCATGCCCTTTCCTCCCGGGTTGCAGGATCGTGCACCTGAGTTTCATCTCGCCGAGACGTTGTACACCCCCCATCCACAGAGCCGCGAGCTTGTCGCCGCGTTCGACAAGGTTAATCAGAGCGGAACCCACACGCTGGCGGTCATCAGCGGGCCTTCGGGCATCGGCAAATCCTCGCTGATCGCCTCAGCGTTAAAAGAGCTGAAAAACCGGCGCACGCTGCTTGCCGTGGGTAAAGTCGACCAGTTCTCATCGTCGCTGCCTTATGGGGTGCTGACCTCCGCCTTCCGGGCGCTGACCCTGAAACTGCTGGGATTGCCGGCAGAAGATGTCGCTCTCTGGAAAACCCGCCTGGCGCGCACGCTGGACGGTTACGAGGGGCTGGCCATTAACCTTGTACCGGAACTGGGTCTGTTGCTGGAGCGGAAATCCCGGCAGGCCCCCGACTCGCTGACGACCGATGCCCGAGCCCGCTTTAATCTTATGATAGTCAGCCTGGTCAATACCTTTGCCACCCCCGGCTGTCCGCTGGTGCTGCTGATTGACGATATTCACTGGATCGATGTCGCCAGCTTGCAGGTGCTGGAATATCTGCTTAAAAACAGCGATGCGCTGCCGTTACTGTTGGTGGTTGCCCTGCGCGATCCCTCTTCAACGGACAACCTTTCGATGTCTGAGGCGCTGGGCCGGCTCCGCGATGCGGCTCAACGTAAAATCGACATCATACCGGCGCCGCTCTCGGTTAAAGCCGTCGCTCGTTGGCTGGCCGACGTCTTCCAGCGGCGCTCAACCGACACCCTCGACCTGGCTCGTCTGATACATGAAAAAACCGGCGGCAACCCACTGTTCGTGCATGAGTTTTTCAAACGTATCGTCGATGACGGCCTGGTGACGCACAACAAGTATCAAGGCAAGTGGTATTACGACGTGCCGACCATTCGGGCACGTCATTACACCGAAAACGTCGTCGGCCTGGTATTGCAGCAACTGGAGAAAATGCCCGCAGAAACCCGCAAGCTGTTAGGCAGCCTGGCCTGCCTGGGCAGCAGCGGCGAGCTTGGCACCATTAGCCGCGTCCTGAACCTCTCCGATACGGATATCCGCTATCAACTGCACCCTGCGGTTACCGCCCAGTTGATTACCCTGTCTGCCGACACCTATACGTTCCCCCACGATCGCGTGCAGGAAGCGGCCTTCGCCCTGCTGGATGCCGGCGAACGGGGGCATCTGCACCTCACGACGGCAAGCCTGCTGGCCGAAGCTTCACGCCAGGCGGCGGGCAATGAGATGCTGTTCCGCGCCATTCACCATGTGTCCGCAGCCATTGACTGCGTACAGCCGCCGCAACAGCGCAAAATGTTTCGTGAATTGAGCATGCTGGCGGCCCGCCGCGCGAAGCGTTCCGGGGACTACCTCTCCGCACAGCGATATCTACAGACCGCCCGTGCACTCGGCGGCCCTGCGTCTGATAATGCCTCCGATTTCGCGTTGGAGCTGGAGGAAGCCGAGTGCGCGTTTTTGCTGGGTAACCTGGTTGCGGCGCGGCATTTGAGCGACCGGTTGCTGGCTTCGCCTGGCGGGTTGGCGGAAAAAATCTCCGCGGCCAATTTGCTGGCGGAAGTGCATATGCGCCAGTCGGATAACCCGCTGGCACTGGAGACCGCATTAAGCTGGCTGACGGTATCCGGTATTACGCTTAACCGATACCCCGACGATGCGGAATGCGAGGCGGCCTGGAAAATGCTCCACGTCCGTATCGGTGAGAACCCGGCCGCTATTTTCAATCAATTGCCGCTCATGGCCAGTCCTGAAACGGAAGCCGCGATGAGTTTGCTGGCCCGTGCCAGTCTGTCCGCCAGCTTCATCAGCCCACGTCTGCACTTCATGTTGCTGTGCCAGATGCTGCATCTGACGCTGGAACACGGCATTACCGGCGCCTCAACGTCGGCGATGGGCTGGTTTGGCGTGCTGATTGGTCACCGCTATGACGAATATCGGTTGGGCTTTAAATACGCGGTACTTGCCCGTGAACTCGTGACGCGCCACGGTTACAGCGTTTACGAAGCGAAAACGCTGCTGCCGCTCGATCAGTTGAGCGTCTGGACCCAGCCGCTCTCCTACACCACCGAATGCGCCAAAGCCTGCTTCACGGCGGCGGTGACGCACGGCGATCTGACCGTCGCCTCTTTTGCCGCCTGTCATCAGATCATTAACTTTTTAAGCCGCGGCGATCATCTGGATAACGTGCTGACCAGCATCGAACGGGGACTGGCCTTTGTGCGGAAATCCCATTTTCCGGACGTTGAGCGCATTATGTTGATCCAGCGGCATTATGTTGAGCATTTGCGCGGGGTATCGCCAGGAGCCTGGGGCGGCATGGATGCGCTGCCTGACTCGCTGCTGCCGACCGCGCCGGAACAGGCGCCGCAGCAAATGTCCACCATGATGTTCTGGTTCTGGCTGTATCGGGGCATGACGCATTTTGTCGCCGGCGAATACCCGCAGGCGGAAGAGTCGCTGAAACAGGCTGAGTCCTTTTCCTGGTCTGCGCCGGGGCATATCCACCTGCTGGATTTGCATCTGTACAGCGCGCTGACGTTAAGCGCTCAACTGACACCGGATACCTTCTCCGTTGAACACCGGCGAAAACTGCAAAAGCACCATGACAAAATCGCGCTCTGGGCACGCATTAATCCGGGCACATTCGCCGACAAAGAAGCGTTGGTGTATGCGGAGATTGCCCGCCTTGACGGCATGAACAGCATTGCACTCGAACAGTATGAAAAAGCGGTAAGGCTCTCGCGGGACTCGGGTTTCAACCCCAGCAATGCGCTGGCTCATGAACTCGCGGGTCGCTTCGCGCTCAGTTGCGGCTACCATACTGCCGCCGATGCTCACTTTCGGGGCGCAATGGCGGCATGGGGGCGCGCAGGTGCGCAGGCCAAGGTGAATCAGCTGAAACAGGCTTATCCCCATCTGGTGTCCCCTGGCCAGGCAACGCCTTATGACACCATCGCCTTTGCCCAGAATGAAGAAATCCGCGATCTGCAAAGTGTCATCAAAGCATCGCGTGCCCTGTCTGAAGAGATCAATCTGGAACGGCTTATTCAGATACTGATGACCATGCTGTTGGAACGTGCCGGTGCCCAGCGCGGCCTGTTGATCCGCATATTGGATAACAACATTCCTGAAATCGAGGCAAGCGCCTATACCGGCAGCGACGGCGTCAGGGTGCGGATTATAAAAGATGTGCCGATGGCCACCGACATGCCGCTGTCGGTACTGTCCGCCGTGATCCGCACCGGGCAAGAAATACGCACCGGCAAGCCGGAAGAATTCAGCCCTTTCTCGCAGGATCCTTACCTCGTGACTTCCGGCGCCGCCGTTTTGTGCGTGCCGATGTTCAAGCAGGCGCGGCTGGTCGGCGTGTTGTACCTCGAAAACCGCTTAATGCCTGAAATCTTCACCGCCGAGCATTCGAAAGTGGTTAACCTGCTCGGCGCGCATGCCGCAGTATCGCTCGAAACCGCAAGACTGTATGCCGAATTGCTTGAGGAGAACATTCAGCGCAGGCGAGTGGAGAAAGAGCTCAGAGCAAGCCAGACCTCGCTGATGCTGGGCGAGCAGATCAGCCATACCGGCAGTTGGCGTTGGGAGCTGGAGCAGGATCTGATGTTCATGTCCGAAGAATATGCCCGTATTCTCGGCCTGCCCGAAAAGCAGAAAATGATTTCTATGGCCGAGTTTCTTACCTTCGTTCACCCGGACGACTATGCGCGAGTCAGCACCGTCGTCACCGACGGGGTAAGAGACGGGCAACCCCTCAGGGCCGAGTTTCGCATCATGAGCGCGGATGGCGTTTGCCGCTACATATTGGGCATAGGTAACCCGGTCGGCGTGGGCACCGAGGTCTACGAATACTACGGCACCATCACCGACATTACTGCTCAGCGGCAGACGGAAGACGCCGTCAGAGTGGCCCAGGCCGAGCTGGCCCGCGTTTCCCGCGCGACCACCGTCGGCCAGTTGACCTCGTCCATTGCGCACGAAATCAATCAACCCTTGATGTCGATTGTCTCGAACGCCGGGGCAAGCCTGCGCTGGCTGAACCACGACCCTGTCCGGCATGACAATATTCGTACGGGGCTGGAGGAGATCATTGCAGAAGGCCAGCGCGCAGGTGAAATCATTCGCAGCCTGCAAACCCTGACGCGCAAGCAGGAGCCGGTCTTTTCTCGTATCGATCTGCACTATCTTGTCCGCCATATCATGACCCTGTCGCGCAGCGAAATTGAGCAGCGCCGCGTGGCGGTAGAGTATGAACTGAAGGCCGCCGACAGCTTTATCTTTGGCGACAGCATTCAGATCCAGCAGGTGCTGATTAACCTGGTGATGAACGCGATAGAAGCCCTGTCGGAAGTGAGCGATCGTGCGCGAACGCTTAGGATAACCACGTTGAACCCAGATGACGGCAGGGTTGAGCTACGCATAATGGACAACGGCGTCGGGCTGGATCCTGACGTAATGGAACGGGTTTTCGATTCTTTCTACACCACAAAAGCACAAGGAATGGGGATGGGGTTGACCATCAGCCACGCCATTATTGAACGCCATCGGGGCGCGCTGAAAGCGCAGGCGGCGGAACCCTACGGCAGTTGCTTCAGTTTTGTGGTGCCAATCAGCGGCAGTGAAAGCGCGATTAAGCCGTAATGTGCACAAGAATTTGCGTGATCATCGGGTGAAATTCCGGTGGCCCGTCTCAGCCAAGCGGCCCGAATGAGGCGGACCACCGGGTTAGCGGCTACAGCAGCAGCGCCAGTTCCATCGCCGCGCGTTGCAGCTGTGGCAGCACCCGCTCACGCAGCTCCGCCGAGGAAATTTGCGAAGCATTGACCCCCACGTTCATTGCCGCCACCACGCCGCCGCCCTTGCGCGAATGCATCGGCACAGCGATCGAACGCAGACCAATCTCCAGTTGCTGATCGTTGATGGCATATCCCTGCCTGCGCACTTTCGCCAACTGTTCACGCAACTGTTCCGCGTTGGTCACGGTGTGCTCGGTCAGCGGTTCGAAGGTCACCCGCGACAGATAATCCTCCAGTTGTTCCTCATTCAGCGCACTGAGCAAAACCAGCCCCATTGACGTGGCGTAGGCCGGCAAGCGGCTGCCTCGCCCCAGATCAATCGTCATGATGCGCTTCACCGAGGCGCGAGCGATATACAAAATGTTGTCGCCGTCGAGCGTTGCCACCGAGCAGGACTCGTTGAGCAGCTTGCTAAGGTAATCCAGCGAATTCTGCGCCGCCTTCGCCAGTTCGGAAGAGGAAAGATAGGCGTGGCCGATGGTCAGCACCCGAGGCAGCAACCGATAATGTCGGCCATCGGGGCAATGCACAAAACCCAGCGCCCGCAGAGTGTACAGGCAACGGCGCACCGCAGCGCGCGGAATACCGGTAATCTGGCTGATTTCGGAAACCGACATCTGTGAATACTGCGGCTGGAAGGCCTGCAACACCTCTAACCCCCGGGCCAGCGAAGCCATAAAGTTGGGATCGCCCTTGTACCTCTCGTTGCTTAAATCGCCTATCTCCTGCAACCGGCGCAGCTCTCCGCCGCCAAATTCCGAAACATCACCCATCCTGATCCTCCCTTCTTTCGATGACGCCTGGGCTGATACGCCCGAAGTGCCGAAAACAGTGCCGAAACAACGCCAAATATCGATTTAGTTACCTGCATCACAAAATGAGCAGCTCAACCACCAATGTTTCGATAATCGCACAATACGCTGATATTCGCACTTGTCGCTGTATTTTTCATCATTTAATTTAGAGCCAGAACCACCAGTGTGACGCTGAATTAACCGTAGCCTACTCAGGAGAGCTGATGATCGATAAAAACGTGGCATCCGCAGACGCCGCCGTCGCCGATATACCGGATGGCGCCACCCTTATGGTCGGTGGTTTTGGCCCTGCCGGCCAACCCTGCGCCCTGCTGGATGCGCTGATCCGCCACCGCCCGCGCGAGCTGACGCTGATCAGCAATAACGCCGGTAACGGGGATTTCGGCCTGGCCGCGCTGCTGAAGGCCGGCTGTGTGCGCAAAGTGGTGTGCTCTTTCCCGCGCCAGTCCGACTCCTGGGTATTTGACGATCTGTACCGCCGCGGCGAACTGGAACTGGAGCTGATCCCGCAGGGCAATCTGGCCGCCCGCATTCAGGCCGGCGGTTCCGGCCTCGGCGGCTTCTACACGCCGACCGGTTACGGCACCAAACTGGCGGAAGGCAAGGAAACCCGTGAGATAGACGGCCGCCAGTACGTGTTTGAACTGCCGCTAAAGGCCGATTTTTCTCTGATCAAGGCTGAAAAAGGCGACCGCTGGGGCAACCTGCTGTATTCCAAAACCGGGCGCAACTTCGGGCCGATCATGGCGATGGCCGCCCATTGCACCATCGCTGAAATCAATCAGCTGGTGCCCCTGGGCCAGTTGGATCCTGAAACCATCATCACGCCGGGGATCTTCGTGCAACGCCTGGTAACTTCCCCGGCAAGCGCAGCGCAACTGTCGGCTTAAGGAACGGACTTATGTCAAAACTCACTCATCAGCAGTTGGCCGAGCGCATTGCGCGCGACATCCCGGAAGGCGCCTATGTGAATCTGGGCATCGGCATCCCGACGCAGATCGCCAACTACCTGCCGGCGGACAAAGAAATTTTTCTGCACAGCGAAAACGGCATCCTCGGCATGGGCCCTGCACCGGCAGAGGGGCTGGAGGATCCTGATCTGATCAACGCCGGCAAACAGCCGGTCACGCTGCTGAAAGGCGGTTGTTTTTTCCATCACGGCGACTCTTTCGCCATGATGCGCGGCGGCCACCTGGATATCTGCGTACTGGGTGCTTATCAGGTCTCCGAACAGGGTGATCTCGCCAACTGGAGCACCGGCGCACCGGGGGCCATTCCGGCAGTCGGCGGCGCGATGGATTTGGCGATTGGCGCACGCCAGGTCTTTGTGATGACCGAACATCTGACCAAAAAAGGCGAATGCAAGATTGTCCGCCACTGTACCTATCCTCTGACCGGCGTCGGCTGCATTGACCGCATCTACAGCGATCTGGCAGTGATGGACGTTACGCCTCAGGGCCTGGTGGTACGCGAAATATTCGGCGGGCTGACCCCGCAGCAATTACAGGAAGTCACCCCGGTCGAGTTGACCTTTGCCCTTCAGCACGGAGAACCAACGCATGAATCCAGCCTATCTGTGTGACGCCGTTCGTACGCCTTTTGGCCGTCTGAACGGCAGTCTCGCCACTGTCCGCGCCGACGATCTGGCCGCCCTGCCGCTGAAAGCGCTACAGGCGCGCCACCCGCAACTTGACTGGAGCGCGGTAGACGACGTGTTGCTCGGCTGCGCCAACCAGGCGGGAGAAGATAACCGCAACGTGGCGCGCATGGCGCTGCTGCTGGCCGGCCTGCCGGTGCAGATCCCCGGTTGCACCCTCAATCGTCTGTGCGGCTCCAGCCTGGATGCGGTGGCGATGGCGGCCCGCGCCATCAAGACAGGTGAAAGTGAGCTGATGATTGCCGGTGGCGTGGAAAGCATGTCGCGGGCGCCGTTTGTGATGGGCAAAGCGGAGAGCGCCTTTAGCCGGGCGATGAAAATAGAAGACACCACCATGGGCTGGCGGTTTATCAATCCGCAAATGCAGGCGCAATACGGCGTGGACTCTATGCCGCAGACCGCTGAAAACGTAGCCCTGAAGTTTGGCATTAGCCGCCAGGATCAGGATGCTTTCGCCCTGCGCAGCCAGCAACGCACCGCAGCGGCCCAGGAAAGCGGTTTCTTTGCCGAGCAACTGATCGAAGTCAGTCTGGCTCAGAAAAAAGGCGACCCACTGCTGTTCCGCCAGGATGAACATCCGCGCGCCACTACGCTCGAGGCACTGGCGAAGTTGAAACCGGTAGTTAATCCGCAGGGTACCGTCACCGCCGGCAATGCCTCCGGGCTGAACGACGGTGCCTGCGCACTGTTGCTGGCCGGAGAGCGCGGAGTAGCCCGCCACGGCTTGCAGCCAATGGCACGCATTGTCGCCAGCGCCGTGACCGGCATTGAACCTTCGATTATGGGCTTTGCGCCGACAGAGGCGGTGCGCAAAGTGCTGAAAATCGCCGGTCTGACGCTCGATCAAATGGACGTTATCGAACTTAACGAAGCCTTTGCAGCGCAGGCGCTGGCGGTGACTCGTGAGCTGGGACTGAGTGACGACGCCGCACAGGTGAACCCGAACGGCGGCGCGATTGCGCTGGGCCATCCGCTGGGCGCTTCCGGTGGCAGGCTGGTGATGAACGCCGCCTGGCAATTGCAGAAAACCCGGGGACGCTACGGGTTATGCACCATGTGCATCGGCGTTGGCCAAGGTATTGCGCTGATCATCGAGCGGGTATGAATATGGACATCGACTATCGCCTCGATGGCCGCGCCGGTGCGCCGCTGTTGGTGCTGTCCAACTCGCTCGGCACCACCTTCGACATGTGGCAGGCGCAGTTGCCGGCATGGTGCGAACACTTTCGCGTGTTGCGCTACAACCAACGCGGCCACGGTGCAACCCCCTTGCCGGAAACCCCGCTGCGGCTGGAAACGCTAGGCAATGACGTTGTCGACCTGCTCGACCGGCTGGGTGCGCCAAGCGCCCACTTCTGCGGCATTTCGATGGGCGGGCTGACCGGGCTGTGGCTCAACCGCTACCACCCGCAACGCATCAAGCGCTTGGTGGTGGCAAATACCGCCGCGCACATCGGCAGCGCTGAAGGCTGGCAGCAGCGTGCGCAGCAAGTGCGTTGCGAGGGGTTGGCGGCGGTGGCCGCCGCATCCCCTTCACGCTGGTTCACCGAAGCCTTTTTGCAGCGCTCGCCGCAGCAGGTTGCTGCGCTGGTTGACGGGCTGGCAGCAGGCGACGCCGCCGGTTACGCAGCCTGCTGCGACGCGCTGGCGCAGGCCGATCTTCGTAACCAAACCCGCCAGATGGCGCGGCCGATGTTGGTCATTGCGGGGGAGCATGATCCGGTCACCACCGTGGCGGACGCCGAATTTTTGGTAGCCAACGCGCCACATGCCCGGTTAAACGTCTTGCCGGCCTCGCATATTTCCAACGTGGCCTGCGCGGAAGCGTTCGGCCAAAACGTTATCGAGTTCCTGACCGAGAAAGGATGACGGGCCGGCGGGCCTGTCATTTTCCCGTGATTCGTTGCCCCAAAGCATCAATCACCGGCTCGCCGTCTTCTTTGCTGAACGGACCCTGCTGGGGATCCGGCAGGATATCCAGCACCGCTTCCGACGGGCGGCACAGCCGCGTGCCCAAAGGCGTCACCACGATCGGCCGGTTAATCAAAATCGGCTGTTGCAACATAAAATCGATCAGTTGAGCATCGCTCCACTGTGCGTCCGCCAGCCCCAGTTGTTGGTAAGGTTCGACGTTTTTGCGCAGCAACTCACGCACGGAAATGCCCATGTCGGCAATCAGTTTGACCAGTTGATCACGGCTGGGCGGCGTCTCCAGATACAAGATCACCGCAGGCTCCACGCCGCTGTTACGGATCAATGCCAGCGTATTGCGCGAGGTGCCGCAGGCCGGGTTATGGTAAATGGTTATCTGGCTCATGGGGTTCTCTCTTGTTAACACTAAAGCGACAGGCGCAGGGCCAGAGCGGCCAACGCGACAAACAACACCGGAAGCGTCATCACTATCCCCACCCGGAAGTAATATCCCCAGGTGATGACGATATTTTTCTGCGACAGCACATGCAGCCACAGCAGCGTAGCCAGGCTGCCGATCGGGGTAATTTTCGGCCCCAGATCGCTGCCTATTACGTTGGCGTAAATCATCGCCTGCTTGATCACGCCGTCCGCGTTGCTGCCGTCGATCGACAGCGCGCCCACCAGCACCGTCGGCATGTTATTCATGATCGAAGACAAGAACGCCGTCAGAAAGCCGGTCCCCAACGTGGCCACCCACAGCCCCCGCTCGGCCAGGCTATTCAGCATACCGGACAACAGATCGGTTAATCCCGCGTTGCGCAAACCGTAGACCACCAGGTACATGCCCAACGAGAACACTACGATCTGCCAGGGCGCACCACGCAACACTTTACCGGTGTCAATCGCATGCCCCCTTTTCGCCACTGCCAGCAGGATCAACGCCCCCACGGCGGCGACCAGGCTGACCGGTACGCCAAGCGGCTCCAGGCCAAAGAAACCCACCAGCAGCATGGCCAACACGCCCCAACCGGCTTTAAAGGTCGGTAAATCGCGGATCGCCTCGCGCGGCGGCCGCAGCAGCGCCAGGTCATAGCTCACCGGAATATCCTTGCGAAAATACAGGTGCAGCATCGCCAACGTTGCGACAATGGCGGCAATGTCCACCGGCACCATCACGGCGGCATACTGAGTAAAACCCAGCTTGAAAAAATCTGCCGAGACGATGTTCACCAGATTAGAGACCACCAGCGGCAGGCTGGCTGTGTCGGCAATAAATCCCGCCGCCATCACGAACGCCAGCGTGGCGCCCGAGCTGAACCCCAGCGCCAGCAGCATCGCAATCACAATCGGCGTAAGGATCAGTGCCGCGCCGTCGTTGGCGAACAGCGCCGCCACGCTAGCCCCCAGCAACACAATATAGGTGAACAACCACCGCCCTTTGCCCTTGCCCCAGCGCGCAACGTGCAGCGCCGCCCACTCAAAGAAGCCGGACTCATCCAGCAACAGGCTGATGACGATCACCGCGATAAAGGTCGCCGTGGCGTTCCAGACAATGTGCCAAACCAGGGGAATATCGCCAAGGTGCACCACGCCGGTCAGCAGTGCCAGCACCGCCCCAAGCGAAGCGCTCCAGCCAATGCCCAACCCTTTTGGCTGCCAGATCACCAAAATGAGCGTCAGAATAAAAATTGCCCCAGCCAGTAGCATCATCTCTCCCTGGCGCATCACGCCACAAATACATATGAATTTTCGAATATATAAAAACAAATTTTTTAACGTTACCGGCAGAGCGCCCGGCCACCCGATGCAGCTTGCTGTGCCAGTTCGGCGAACCCTTGCTGCTGACTGAGCCAGGCTTGCTCGATAATCGCCGCAGCCCAGGCCGGCATATGCGGTGACAACCGGTAAAAGATCCACTTACCTTCACGGCGATCGAGCAACAGGCCGCTTTCACGCAGCATAGCGAGATGACGGGAAATTTTGGGCTGCGACTCGTCTAACGCACCGGACAGCTCGCATACGCACAGTTCCCCTGCCTGGCGCAACAATAACACCAGGTTCAACCGGGTGTCGTCCGACAGATTTTTAAACAGTTTCAGCGGTGTCAGTGATGGCATAGATTTCTCTCCGAATGATAGCCGCCATCATAATTCGCAGCCGGGCGATGTCAACAACACATATGGATAATCAAATATAATAGCCCTTTTACAAAGCATCCGCGAACGTCAAGGCCCTACTGACGCACTATACTGAGTACATCGCCGCAGTTCTGGAGATGTGTGATGTCGCTACCCTTCAAATGTTCGGAAAGGCTTACCCTTGGCACGGAGATAGAACTGCAACTGGTGGACAATGACAGCTACGATCTGTCTCACAAGGCCGACCGGGTGGTGGTGGACGTCGACGACAAAAAACGCGTCAAGCACGAGCTGACCAAATCGATGGTGGAGTTAAACAGTTCGGTGCATACCGATATCGGCGAACTGTTGGCAGAGCTGAACGAGCTGACCGGGAAGATACGCGCAAGCGCACAGCGCATTGATTGCGACGTCTGCGGTGGAGGCCGCCATCTGAGCAACGACTGGCGTCAACAGGTCATTACCGACTCCGAACGCTACACATTGCTGGCCAGCCGCTTTGGCTACCTCTCCAAGCTGGCCTGCGTGTTCGGCCAACATATCCATATCGGCGTCAACGACGGTGACGAGGCTATGTATCTGTGCCATGCCATGACGCCCTATTTGCCGCATCTGATTGCCTTGAGCGCCTCTTCGCCGCTCTACCAGGGCGTCGATACCCTGTTTGCCAGTTCCCGTTTCAGCGCGCAAAACTCTTTCCCCAACTACGGCTGCCTTGAGCAAATCTATAATTGGGACGAATTCACTGTCTATTATGAAAGACTTACCAGTGCCGGGGTGATTGAAGGTATCAAGGACATTTATTGGGACGTGCGTCCAAAACCGGAGTTAGGTACGGTGGAAGTCAGGGTCTGCGATACGCCGTTGCATATTCACCATGCGGCCACATTAGCCGGTTACTGCCGGCTGCTGGCCAGATACCTGTTGGATAACAGGCAAAGGGTTGTTGCGGAATATGTCGCCTTTACCAACTACAACAAGATCAATGCCTGCCGCCACGGCTTTGGCGCCGACTATGTGGATCCCGCCACGCTGCGCCGCTGCAGCCTGACATCGCATATGCTGGCCACACTCGCCGTCCTGCGGCCTGGCGTGCAAAACAGCGAAGAAAACGCGCTGCTCGATGGTGTTGAGCATTACGTCAAGATCGCGCTGAACGATGCGGACCGCATACGCCGCCTGCGGCATAACGGCCTGCAGCAAAAGGAAGTGATCAAACAACTCTGCCACGAACTGTTGCAGCCGCCGCATTAAAACGGCTCGCCACCACACAGGTTTCAGCTATCGATTCCATACGCCAAAGCGACTGTTCATTACGTGCTATTCCCCTACAATCAGCCTTAACAAAACACCATTTATTCTCACCGGGGGCACGATGTACAATTTCTCACGCTATCAGGCAAAAGAACTGGCGCTGGCTTATATGAGCGGCAAAAAACACGATCTGTCACCGCAAGAATTTCTGCAGCAGTTGAAAAGCAGCGAAAGATCTTTTGAATACTTGCTGAAGCACGGCGCCGAGCAACCGCGCGAAATGTTGGTAAAAAGCTTTTAAACCCCACCTCAGCCTTCGCCGGTGGCATGCCAAACAGGCGTGCGTATTCCCGGCTGAATGACAATGCGCTTTCATGTCTGACGTTGGACGTCCCAATAAGGCCGTTCCCCACCCAAGTGCGCCAGCAGGAAATCGACAAAGGCCATGACTTTCGCCGGCACGTGTTTGCGTTCCGGGTACACGGCATAAATCGCGTGTTCCGGCAGCTTGTGATCCGGCAACAGTTCGATCAGCCGCCCCTGCGCAAGATCGTCTCCGACGATAAAGGTCGGCATCTGACAAACACCCAGGCCGGCGAGCAACGCTTCACGTAGCGCCTCACTGTTATTTACCTGGTAATTCCCCCTCGGCTGAAAACGTACCGCCCCTTCAGGCCCCTGAAACTGCCATTCGCTGCCAGCACGGTAGTAGCTGTAAAACAGGCAGTTATGCTGCGCCAACTGCACCAGATCCTTTGGCGTGCCGCAGCGCGTCAGATAAGCCGGCGCAGCGCACAATACGCTGTAGCAAGGCGCGATACGCCGGGCAATCAGGCTCGAATCGGCAAGCCGGCCAATGCGGATCGCCAGGTCATAGCCCCCCTCCACCAGATCGACCAGCTTATCGTCCATCATCATATTGATTTCCACCTCCGGGCAGGCGGCCAAAAAAACCGGAATCAACGGCGCAACGTGCAAACGGCCGAACACCATCGGCACGCTGAGCCGCAAAATGCCCTGCGGCTGCCCCTGCAATCGCGTGATGGCGTCTTCCCCTTCCTGCGCCACCGTGCAGGCGTTCCGCGCATAACCAAAATACTGCTCGCCCGCTTCGGTCAGGCTCAGGCTGCGGGTGGTGCGATGCAGCAACTGCACGCCCAGCGAGCCTTCCAGTTGGGTAATGCGTTTACTTACCGCAGACTTGGTAATGCCCAGCCGCTGGCCGGCCGCTGAAAAACTGCCGCATTCCACTACCGCTACAAACAACGGGATAGCCGCAAAATTATCGGTCATTTATCGTCAACTTTTACTCAACAATGAGTTTCCATTGTAGTGGATTATGACGATAACAAAAACAATGTACGCTGTTCGCCACTGTAAAAATGGAACCTGACATGATGATACGCGGACGTTTCTCCGATCCTTTGCTGGCGTTAACCGCCGGTGCTTTGCTGGCCCTGATGATCAGCGTCAACAGCGGACTGGCGAGCTATAACAGCCCGCTATTCGCTTCCTGGGTGGCTCATGGCGTTGGCGCGATCGCCGCCTGGTTGTTGCTGCTGTTGTTGCTGCGCCGCCGTACGCCCCTCTCTCCTGCGACGGCGCCCCCCCGCTGGGCCTATTTGGGCGGTATTCCGGGTGCCCTGACCGTGGTAGTGGCCGCCATCACCGTCAATAGCCCGCTGGCGCTTGCCGGTAGCCTGGCGCTCATGCTTACCGGTCAGGTGTTGTTCGGCATGCTTTCCGACAGCCGCGGCTGGTTTGGCGTCATTCAACGCCGCCTGCGCACCAACGACATTATCGCCACGCTGCTGATCCTCGCCGGCTGCGCCCTGCTTATTTTTCTGAGATAACCGCCATGCTAACCTTGGTACTCCTCGCGCTGTTCAATGGCGTCTGCATCAGCATCAGCCGCGCGGTCAATGGCCGTCTGGCGTTAAGTCGCGGCGCTTTCCAGGCCTCGCTCTGCAATCACATCGTCGGTTTTTTGTTCCTCAGTCTGCTGCTGGCGACGGGGGGCGGGTTCAATGGCCTCCCGCTTGGTCATGCCCCGTGGGGAGCCTACCTTGGCGGGGTCATCGGTGCGCTGTTCGTGGCGCTGAACAGTTACGTGCTGCCGCGCCTTGGCACTCTGCGCGCCGCACTGCTGATTATCAGCGGCCAAATGCTGGCGGGCGTCATCATAGATCGCCTGCGCGACAGCGGCGCTCCGGTCGGTGCGCAGATCTTGGGTGTCGGGCTGATCCTGCTCGGCGTCGCTCTGGCGCGGAGGGAAAAACCCCTTATTGCGCTGATCCATAACGTTCTTAAATTGCGCGAATAATTCGCCTTTAGAAGCGAATAAACGCTAAATTCGCATTCAGATACGAATAATTGACATATTCGTATTTAGGTGCGAATTTTAACGGTAAATTATCGCTTCAGAGCAGAGAAAAGCATGCAAACGCAACTCAGCGTAATCACCGGCGATCTGGTCAACTCCCGGCAATTCGACACCGCAAATTACATTACCGGGCTAAACGCCCTGCTCAACCGGCTGCAACAGGCCAAGCTTATACAGCGGTTCGAGATTTTCCGCGGCGATGGCTTCCAGGCGGTGGCCGAATCGCAATCCGGCCTGCTGCTGGCGGCATATATCCGTATCGCACTCAAAGCAATGGACGTCGGCCAGTGGGACGCCCGCATCGCGGTGGGCCTGGGAGATGGCCAGGAGCGAGCGGCAGGTTATGCCAGCGCCTTTGTGAATTCCGGCCACGCGCTGGACAGCCTGGATAAAAATTGCAGGCTGGCTCTGAAAAATGACAATGCCGAGACGAATGCCATTGTCAGCGATCTGTTGCCAATGTTAGATCATGTGATTGGTCGCCTGTCGCAAACCGAGGCGCAGATAGTACAGGCGCGGATGTTTGCCGCCACCAACCTGGAGGTGGCCGAGAAACTGCATAAAGCCGCTTCCACGGTCTCCGCAACGCTAAAACGAGCTGCCTATGAGGAGATCATGCGATTTATTCACGCGATTAACAGGATCACCTGAAGATGGATTTAACCTACGCGCCGTTGCTGACCTGGTTGCTGATTGTACATTTGCTGGCCGATTTCCCGCTGCAACCGCTCAGTTGGGTGGAGGATAAAATTCGCCGTCGCGCGCGTTCGCGTTTCCTGCTGTTGCATGCCTTGCTGCACGGTATATTGGCCGCCTGTGCGGTGGCGAGTTTCGGTCTGCTGCATGGCGGGCTCACCGCCGCCGCCGCGCTGGCTACTTTGCTGGGTATCGCTATCAGCCACTATTTTATCGACCTGCTGAAAGTCACCCTCCTGGCCCGCCTCAGCCGGGCCGGCGGCTTTCTTCTCGATCAATGCCTGCATCTGACGGTGATTGTTCTGCTGTGGCTGTGCCTGGTGCCAGAACCCCGCAACCTGATAGCCACGCTTGGCGCCGCCGCTACCGGCGGGCAGTTTGGGCTGATGTTACTGGCGTATTTAGTGATTTATATGCCGATGGGCGTTCTGATTGGGCAATTGCTGGCGCACTGGACGCCGCAAATGCCGCCCTCGGCCAAAGCCGATAGCGATTCGCTGTTACGCGCAGGCAAGCAGATTGGCTACCTGGAAAGAACGCTGATACTGACGTTTGTGCTGATCGGCCAAATTCCGGCGATCGGCTTTTTGCTGGCCGCAAAGTCTATTTTTCGCTTTGGCGACCTGCGACAGAGCGATGACAAAATGCGTACCGAGTATGTGCTGCTCGGCACGCTGTTTTCCTTTACGCTGACCATCTTGCTCGGTCTGCTGGTAAAAAAATTATTATAACCGCCAGGCATTGCGCCCGGCGGTCAGGGTAATTACAGCCACTCACCGAAGCGGCGAATATAAAAACGCTTCATCATCTGCGCTACTACGCAGTAGCTGACCAGCGTGCCGGCCAGCCACGGGAAATATTCCCACGGCAAGGGCTGTAAACCGACCCAGGCACCCAGCGGCGAGAACGGCAGATAAATGCCCAACGCCATTACCAGCGCCGTGGTCAGCAGAACCGGCAATGCGGCGGTACTTTGGATGAACGGGATCTTCTGGGTACGCAGCATATGCACCACCAGCGTTTGCGATAACAACCCTTCAATAAACCAGCCGGACTGGAACAATGCCTGATGCTCGACGCTGTTGGCGGCGAAGACGAACCACATCAGCGCATAGGTGGTGATATCAAAAATGGATGAGGTTGGCCCAATCCACAGCATAAAGCGACCGATGTTCTTCGCATCCCACTTGCGCGGCTTGCGCAGGAACTCTTTGTCCATCTTGTCCCACGGCAGCGACAACTGGGAAATATCGTACATCAGGTTCTGAATCAACAGGTGGATCGCCAGCATCGGCAAAAACGGGATAAACGCACTGGCCACCAGCACCGAAAATACGTTGCCGAAGTTGGAGCTGGCGGTCATGTTCAGGTATTTGATGATATTGCCGAAGGTTTCACGGCCTTTGATGACCCCTTCTTCCAGCACCATCAGGTTTTTTTCCAGCAGAATGATATCCGCCGACTCCTTGGCGATGTCGGTGCCGGTATCCACCGAGATACCGACGTCCGCATCGCGCAGCGCCGGAGCATCGTTAATACCGTCGCCGAGGAACCCGACGGTATGGCCATTCGCCTGCAACATCTTCAACACCCGCGATTTCTGTAGCGGTGTCAGTTTGCTAAAGACCGTGCGTTGCTCCACCTCACGCGCCAGCGTTTCATCGTCCATCTGTTCAATTTGCGGGCCGGAGAGCGGCTCGCCCGGCTCCAGCCCCACATCGCGGCAAATCTTGCAGGTGATCACCGGGTTATCGCCGGTCAATACCTTCACCGCCACGCCGTTTTCCTGTAGTGCGGCTATCGCTTCCTGCGCGCTCTCCTTTGGCGGATCGAGGAAGGTCAGGACGCCCTGGATCACCATATCGCGCTCATCGGCCATGCTCAGCGGCAAGGGATCTTTCTGCTCACCCAACTCCCGCGTCGCCAGCACCAGCACGCGGAATCCATCCTCATTATACTGGGCGGCAAGCGCCTGCAGCGCCGCACGCCGCGCCTCATCCAGCACCAACGTCTGCTGCCCCTCGCGCACGTGGGTGGCGATGTCCAGCATCTCCTCCACCGCCCCTTTGCAGATCAGCCGCTGTTGGCCATTTTCATCCGCCACCACGATCGACAGACGGCGGCGCACAAAATCGAACGGCAGCTCATCTACCTTGCTAAACCGCCCCAGCGCCTCGATGCCCGGCTTGCCGCGCCCGAAGCGGATCACCGCCTGATCCATCAGATTTTTCATGCCGCTTTGGTGGGCGCTGTTCAACCACGCCAGGTGCAACACCTCATTATCTTTGGCGCCGCCGACGTCCAGATGATGCTCGAGGATAATGCGATCCTGAGTCAGGGTGCCGGTTTTATCCGTACAGAGCACGTCCATAGCACCGAAGTTCTGGATGGCATTCAGGCGCTTGACCACCACTTTGCGCCGCGACATGGCAATCGCGCCCTTCGCCAGGTTGGAACTGACGATCATCGGCAGCATCTCCGGCGTCAATCCCACCGCCACCGCCAAAGCAAACAGCGCCGCTTCGCTCCAGTCGCCCTTGGTAAAGCCGTTGATCAGCAACACAATCGGCACCATAACCAGCATAAAGCGGATCAACAGCCAACTGACGCTGTTCACCCCACGATCGAAGGCCGTTTGCGAACGGGAGCCGACGATCGACTTGGCCAGTGAGCCAAAATAGGTGCGCCCGCCGGTCGCCACCACTACCGCCGTGGCGGTGCCGCTGGCGACGTTGGTGCCCATCAGGCAGATGTTCGGCAGTTCCAACAGCGCATGCTCGCTGGAGACTTCCTCCTCGCTCGATTTTTGGCTGACGTTGCCCATCGCATCGTATTTCTCGATCGGGATTGCCTCCCCGGTCAGGATCGCCTGGCTGATGAACAGATCGCGTGAAGCAAGCAGGCGCACGTCCGCCGGCACCATGTCCCCGGCGGAAAGCTGGATGATATCTCCCGGCACCAGTTCGCGAATTGCCACTTCCAGCGTCAAAGGCTGTGCGCTGTAGCTGCTGCGACGTAATACCGTTGCGGTAGTGCGCACCATCGATTTCAGCGTTTCCGCTGCCTTGTTGGTCCGGTATTCCTGCCAGAAACGCAGCAGCCCGCTGAGTGAAACCATCACCAGTATGATGATCACACCAATGAGATCGGTTTCTTCACCGCGCCGGAGAGGCAACCAGTAATCGGTAAAGAAACTGATCGCAGCCAGCACCATAAGAACAAAGATAAATGGATTATTAAATGCGCCAATCAGCTGCACCAGCGCGTGCGGCGCTTTCTCATGGGCAACCTGATTAACGCCAAATTGCTCCAGGCGTTCATCGGCGTCGTCCTGGGTCAGGCCATTACGGTTGCATTTTAAATTTGCCAGCGTCTGATCGACGCTGTTTTTCGCTTCTTGCGCGATGGCGTAAGGCGCCTCTTTTTTATCGCGACGGCGTAGGTTGTCATTAATATAGGTCATAACGCTATTCTCTTATCTTATTCTGCGCACAGGGTTACCCCGCCTGATTAACAGGTGAATAAGCGCAGAGTGGAATTTTATTTAATCAGTGTCATTGCCGGGTTTTATAACCACAGGCAATCACGTCGAACAATCAATATTATGGGATCATCGTCCATGACGCCTCCTTACCACCAAATGAAGTGAATATTAATGAAGAATTAAACAGGTAATTCAGAAGCCACTCGCCAGCGTACGGCGCTCACGCTTTTTTCCAGGCTGACGCGGCAGACAATACCCTCGATTTCTTTTTGCGCTGCGGGATTGGCCGTTATCTCGGCACAAACCTCAAGCTGGCCGGGAATGGATATATCGGCGCTGCGCAAAGATTGCAATCTTAGTGCCACGCCGTTCAACGCCTGCAATATCAGCGTGCGTACCAGTATTTCATCTTGTTCGCCGCAGGTAACCTGAATGCGATAACACAGTTCCAGGTCGGTCGCCTGCTGCTGAGGTTGCAGATTGATGCGCTGCGCCGCTTCGCGCAGCAGAATATTCGCGCACAGGATCACCAGCGTCGCCAGTACTGCATTCCAGTACTGCCCCAGGCCACACAACACGCCAATCGCCGCCGAGCACCACAGCGTGGCGGCGGTATTCAGGCCACGGATGTTCAGCCCTTCGCGCATGATCACCCCGGCACCCAGAAAGCCGATGCCGGAAACAATCTGCGCGGCAACCCGCCCGGCGCTGGAAGGATCGGTGGACATGGAGCTGAGGATAAACACCGCCGCACCGGTGGCCACCAGCGCATTGGTGCGCAGGCCGGCCATACGCTGACGCCACTGCCGCTCGGCGCCAATAACCGCGCCCAGGCTCATCGCCAGTAATAAATTTAAAACAAAAGGAGTCATAGCCATGACTGTCCCCTTAATAAACTGCAGGAGATAAAATCATGTGCTTTTTAGCACACGCGAACTTGCGCCAATAATATATTAGCGAACGAACGCGTCAGTGCCTGGAGGGAAAAGGCTGTGGCTGCAAATTGCCATAATAACGTCCAAATCAATTCGCCTGATGCCATTGGGCCTCAGGTACAACAATGAGATTCGGGTTTGCACAGCTCGGAATAAAAAGAGAGGGGTGCTGCCCGCCGTTTTCGGCAAGCAACAAATCAAAAAGAGGATTGGTCAGCTTGCCTTATTTATATCGCTACAACTAAAACTGTCCAATTGTGTTTCCTCACTGAAATTTTGGCTGAGTATAGTGACGCAGGGTAATGATGTAAAGGCGAATTTATTAAACGGAAATTAAACTGCATAACGCCATTTATTTGACGTGCAACGCAATCTGCCGCATTGGCTTTTGGTGATGCGCTTATTATCTATAGACTAGCGTCTCAACAGGACATTAATCCCCGAAGGACAGCCAATCCGATGAACATGCTTCGCCTTTCCATCAGTTTCGCCCTGTTTACCGCCTTCCCCGCCGACGCCCTGTTACTGCAACAGGGAGCGGCCCGTTTTGATATCGACCCGGCCACGCTGCAAATCACAACAGGCAAAACCATCGTCAATCAGGCTCAGGCCGCGCAAGCCGTGGCCGAACTGCAAAGCACACCAACGCAGGCCCGTTGGCAATGGCCGGACAGCGCCATGCAGGTGTCCGCCAGGCTTGAGAACGGCGATCTGCGTCTTGGCTTCAACACCCGCCGGGCGCAGACGTTGAATTGGTTCACCCTGCCGCAGCAGGCCGACACCCTGTTGTTGTCAATAGGTGAAGGCAGCCGTATCCCGCTGGATAATGCCGTCTGGCAGCAGTATCTGGTTAAGGAAATGACGCCGCTAGATACCAACTGGGATCTTAAGTTGCCATTGTGGAGCCTGGAGCAGCAGGGCAAGGTGTATAGCTGGCTGCTGCTTACGCCGTTCAGCAATCAGGTCAACTTTGCCAGCGCAAAGGGCGTATTCAGCATGCGCAGTAGCCACCAGTTCAACCGTTTTAATCAGCAACAGACTTTCGACGTGTTGCTGCATGTGGGTGAAACGCCATTATCCGGCGCACGTCGTTATCGCCAGTATTTGCAGCAAAGCGGCCAGTTCAGCAGTCTTCGCGATAAAATCCGCTCGGCCCCGGAGGGCGAAAAACTGATTGGCGCCACGCATATCTATTTGTGGGGCGACAAACTGCTGGCACCCGCTGACGTGAAAAACTGGCCGGGCTTGTTGTCCTGGCTTACCTCCCCTCCTGGCGAAGGGCTGCGGCAAAAAATGGAGGCCGAAAACCAGAAAGCTCTGCGCCAACTGGCGGGAAAAACGCCGGAGGGTTGGCAACAACTGACACTGATCGACGCTCTGAACCAGGCGCTGGTCGCGCTGACGCCGCTCAACGCTACGCCGGATGACCCAGACTTCCTGGAAGCGCAACATCGGCAGGCCGCCAGCATGCGTGAATTGGCGCAGCGGCAGCTTGGCGCCTATCTGGCACCGGCAGATAGCTGGGGCCAGGGGCTGGCGAAACCACTGATCGAGGCGCTGCATCAGGCCGGGTTGCCGCGCCTGTGGTTGGGCACCGATAATTGGACCGCCGAGTTTCTGCATCCGCAGGCGGTGGAGAGCGCCAAGACATTGGGCTATCTCATCGCCAGTTACGACTCTTACGACACGGCGATTCCCCGAGGAGTCAACGACAGCTGGCTGACGGCCCAGTTGCCGGCAGCGCTGCGTGAAGACTGCGCCATCGTACGCGGCAACGGCACTAAAAAACCCGGTTTCGGCAAGCAAGGCTACTACCTGAATCCCGGTTGCGTACTGCCCTATTCCCAACAGCGCATGCGCAGCCTGATACAACTGGCCGGGCTGAACAGCCTGTTCCTTGACGTTGACGGCACGGGAATGGTGTCTGATGACTATCAGCCCAATCACCCTACCGGCGCTGCGCAAATGGCGCAGGCGCGCAACGCGCGGCTGGCCTGGTTCAGCGACACGCTAAAACTGCCGCTTGGTTCTGAGGATGGCAATGCGGTGACCGCCCGCCACATCATGTTTGCCCACGGCATGGAAACCTGGGGCTTCGGCTGGGGTGATAAGCAAATGAATCAGGATAAATCCTCGCCCTACTATCTGGGTGCCTGGTGGCCAAACGCGCAACCGGCCTTTTTCTTCAGCCCGGCCAAGGTAAAAGAACCCTACCGAACGGTGGAGTTTGATCCGCGCTATCGCCTGCCGCTTTATCAGGCGGTATTTCACGATGCGATTATCAGCAGCCACCACTGGAATTACGACAACCTGAAGTTCAGCGATGTCAAAACCCTTCGCAGTCTGCTCAGCCAGTTGTACAACACCGCGCCGATGTTCCATCTCAGCCGAGCCACCCTGCAGGCACGCCTGCCGGAGATCAAACGGAGCGATGCGGCGTTCCGCCCGCTGCATCAGGCGTTGTGGGATAAGGCGCTGACGGACTTCCGCTGGCTGGATACGGCGGGTTGGGTACAGCAAACCACCTTCAGCGACGGCTCAACGTTGATCGCCAACTTTGGCAACCAGCCGTTCGAGGGCATCGCCGCCCATAGCCTGCGTGCCAAGCTGGCGGACGGTCGCACCCTGAACATCACGCAATAGCAACTCCGGCCGGGGTGAACTACGCTAGGCTCAGTCCCCCGATCGGCAACGATGGAGTTTACTGATGCCTACCCTTACCCAAAAGCTGCTCGAAGAAATCTGGCAAAACCTGAGCCACAACCCTCCTCCTGTGGGCCAATTGGCGCTCAGCGGCGAAGGCGAACTGGCCAGTGCATTCCCGGTGACCGAACTCGCTACGGCCTGTTGGGGCGCCGCCGGCCTGGCCTGCGCCGGGCTGTTGCAACAAAGCAAAGGCGGTATGCAGCAGGCATTGGTCGATCGCCGGCTGGCTTCGCTGTGGTTCGGTTGGACCTTACGGCCGCTGGGGTGGCAACTGCCTGCCGCCTGGGATGCGCTGGCGGGCGATTATGCCACTCGCGACGGCTGGATCCGTCTGCATACCAATGCGCCGCATCACCGCAAAGCGGTAGAGCGGGTGCTGGGGCCGCATCAGGATAAAGGCACGCTGGCGCAACGGGTGCTGGAGTGGCAAAAAAGCGAATTGGAACAGGCGGTGATAGAGGCCGGTGGCTGCGCGGCGGAAATGCGTTCGGTCGAGGCGTGGCGGCAGCATATTCAGGGCAAAAGCGTCGCACAAGAGCCGTTAATCCATCAAACGCGGCAACCTGAAGCCCCACCCCCTGCCTGGACGTTGCCGGCCGCCAGACCGCTGCACGGCGTGCGGGTGTTGGACCTGACGCGGATTATCGCCGGGCCGATCGCCACCCGCTTTCTGGCCGGGTTGGGTGCAGACGTATTGCGTATCGATCCCTACGGTTGGGATGAACCGGGCGTCGAGCATGAAGTGCTCCTCGGCAAACGCTGCGCGCGCCTGAATCTGAATAACGCCCACGATCGCCACACCTTTGAGCACCTACTGCAAAACGCCGATGTCATCGTTCATGGCTACCGCGCCGGCGCGCTGGAAAAATTGGGCTATGGCGCGGAACAACGGCGTACGTTGTCACCGGGGTTGATCGACGTCTGTCTGAACGCTTACGGCTGGAGCGGCCCATGGCGTGGGCGGCGCGGTTTCGATAGCCTGGTGCAAATGAGTTGCGGGTTGGCGGCATCAGGTATGACGTGGAAAAACGCCGCCATGCCGGTACCATTGCCGGTACAGGCACTGGATCACGCTACCGGTTACCTGATGGCGACGGCGGTGCTGCATGGCATGCGCGAACGGCTGGCGCGTGGCACCGGTTACAGTGCACGGCTGTCCCTGGCCCGCACCGCACAGATGCTGTTCGATAATCCTTATCCGCTGGAGCACCTGTCAAAGCCGCTGGCGCCGGTCACCGAGGCCGATGAAAACCCGGAAACCGAGTTGACCCATTGGGGTGCTGCGCTGCGCCTTTGTGCCCCGTTGCATCTGAACGGGACTGCGCTGCAATGGGCCCTGCCCGCTACCGCTCTGGGCACTTCCCAGCCGGAGTGGCTGCGTCGCTGATTCAGGCCAGTTGGCGTTGTAACCAGTGTAATAACTCTTCGACCGCCGGCGTCAATCCTGCGGTCTGTGGCCAAACCAGGTAAAAATCGCCATTATCCAGATGCCTGGCCTCGGCCAGCGCCACCAGCCGCCCCTCCGCCAGGGCATCACTGACCAGCAGCCTTTTCACCAGCGCAATGCCGAATCCCTGCTCGGCCGCACGGATCAGCAAACCGGCGTCATTGAACAACGCCATTTGCTGACCGCACTCCCCCCGTTGGTGCGCCGCGAACCACCTGCGCCACGGCGTAACATCATGCTCCAGCAGCGGCGTGCGCGGTGAACCCTTGTCGAATGCCGCCTGCCACTGTCGCGCCAACTCAGGGGTGGCCACCGGTACCACCTCTCCGGAAGCGATACGCTGTGCCTGCAAGTTCGGCCATTGGCCCTCGCCAATACGGATAGCCGCATCAAACCCCTTACGCGACAGATCCTGCACCGCCAGAGAAGCGTCGATATCCAGCGCAATGCCGGCGCAGGCCTCGCGGAAAGCGGGCAGTCGCGGCATTAACCAATAGTGTGCGAAGGAAGGCAGTACGCTGATGTGCAGCCTGTAGCTTTGCGCAATACGCCTGACGCGGCCAATCCCCTGTTGCAGCGCCTGTAGCGCCGGTTCCGCCACCGCCAACAGTTCGCGGCCGGCGGCGTTCAAACGCAACCCGCGCCCGTGTCGTTCAAACAAGGGGCAGCCGATCGCCTGTTCGAGCTGCTGGATCTGTTGACTAACCGCGCCGTGGGTCAGATGTACCTGCTGCGCGGTGGCGCGCAAATTCTCCAGTTTGGCGGCAATCACAAAAGTCGGCAGGGTATGCAAGGGAACACGCTCATTAAGCATTGGTTAGTCCAGCTATCCAAAAGGGTCATTTTTCATCGATTTTCGCACTAAAGCAAATGGTCTAAGGTGTCACCCTTATCCTCTTCTCTCCGGAGCCACAGATGCACCCTCGCTTACAGCAGGATCTTGACCAATTTCCACAAATACTCGACCGGACCCGCCAGTTGGCAGAGGGGTTTCTTGCCGGGTTGAAACAGCGTCCGGTTTACCCTCCTCTTGAGGCCCAACAGCTGCAGTTGGGCGACGACCAACTGGCGGACAGTGGCAACGGCGCTTTGGCGACGCTGGAGGATTTCTGGTTACGCTATGCCGAGGGCCTCTCAGGCAGCGCCGGGCCGCGTTATTTTGGCTTTGTCACCGGCGGCGCAACTCCGGCCGCGCTGGCGGCGGATTGGCTGGTTAGTGCCATAGACCAAAACAGCCTACTGAGCCACGACACCGTGGCCGCAGCGATTGAGCTGGCCACTATTGAACAATTGAAGTCGTTGCTGGGTTTACCGAAAGCATTTAGCGGCAGCTTTGTCAGCGGGGCGACCATGGCCAACTTTGTCGGCATCGCTATTGGCCGCCAGTGGCTGGGGCAACAACGAGGAATTGATGTCGCCGAACAGGGATTGGCGGCATTAGGGCCAATACAGGTGCTGTCGGCGAATGCCCATTCCAGCAGCGTGAAGGCACTCAGCATGCTCGGGATCGGCCGCGATGCGCTGAAAATCGTCGATTGTCTGCCGGATTCCGAAGCCATGGACACCGCAGCGCTGGAACGGCACCTGGCCGCCAGTAATGGCGCACCTGTCATCGTGCTGGCCAGCGCCGGCACGGTCAACACCGTGATCTTCGACGATTTGCCGCGCCTGCTGGCACTGCGCGAGCGCTACCCGTTCTGGTTGCACGTTGATGCCGCGTTTGGCGGTGTCGCCGCCTGTTCACCGCACTACTCCCCGCTGTTGACCGGCTGGGAGCAAGCGGATTCAATCACCGTTGACGCACATAAATGGTTGAATGTGCCCTATGACAGCGCCATTCAATTCACCCGTCATTTGGAACTGCAGATGCAGGTTTTCCAAAACCATTCGGTCTATATGGAAGCGCCGACGTTGCGCCCGGACGACTACCTGCACCTGACGCCGGAAAACTCACGGCGTTTCCGCGCCCTGCCGTTATGGATGGCGCTTAAGGCCTATGGCCGCAGCGGCATGCAAGACATGGTTGAGCGTAATATCCAGTTGGCGCGCCTGTTGGGCGCAGGGTTGGATGCCAGCGAGGGTTTTCATCTGCTGGCGCCGGTCAATTTGAACGTGGTGTGTTTCGCTCTCAGTAACGTTGAAGGGGATGCCGCGGCCGCACGGGATCGCTTTATCGCCCGGCTCGATCGACATGGCATAGTGCGCTGCACCCCCACGCATTATAACGGGCAACCCGGGATCCGCGCCGCATTGGTCAATTGGATGACGGAAGAAGAAGATATCCGCCTGGCGCTGGAATCATTGCGGCACTGCCTGCCTGAAGCGCTTTAATCACAGAGTTTAAGGGCGCCCCTTGCGGCGTCCTGCTTTTATTGTTATTGCTACCAACAGACGGCAAGCAGCAGGCCTGGCGCATTGTCCCCTAATCGCCCCTCTTCGGCACCATACTAGCCACAATGGACAAAACAGTTCAGAGAAACCAATTAATCACTCTCTGACATTTCTCACATTTTGTGGAATAGCACATATAGCTACATCAACTCGTTGTTATAACGCCTGTTTCCTTAACAAAGAACCGGTTCCATGTTAACTCAATGTGACTACCGGATATCACAACTGATAAAAAAAGAAAAAATTCTTATTATCAAATATGAAAATAAGATAAATAACCAATTGATATATATTAATAAAATTACAAAAGCAAAGGTTTGACAGTACTCGATGTGTTGAAAAATCAGACTAAAAAATGTTAAAAAAACAACACATGAATTTTTTTTAAGAATTTTCCTAGCAATTTAAAATTTCATTTCGTGACATGATGCGCAGATTCAATCATAACGATGCCCACAGGCACGCAGCTCAAGCATAAGTTAGCGTTCTAGACTGGCTATTTGTCGGTTAGCAGATTATTCTGACTTAAGCTAAACTTATAGGTTCATGCAATTAATTAGTTTAGAAAGAAAATATCGTTGAGTGCCGTCGTGTTTATTGATAGAACACTGGCTATACGTGAAATTTTGTTCCATTTTTTGCCTTTAGGCTTCAGGCTTTTTCTTTTTGTTACCGCGGTAAAACGGATTTAAGTGGGGGTGCGATATGCCAACGATCATTATGGATTCATGCAGCTATACCAGATTGGGTTTAACAGACTACCTGACAACACATGGAGTAAAAAAACGCCAAATTAATGCCATCAACGATATCGACGATCTGCATGAAAAATGTAGCAAGTTGAAACCCAGCCTGGTGTTTATTAACGAAGATTGCTTTATACACGAAGCCGACGCGACAGAACGCATAAAGCGGGTGATCTCACTGCACCCGGACACCTTATTCTTCATCTTTATGGCTATCACCAACGTACATTTTGACGATTATTTATATGTTCGTAAAAATGTCATCATCTCGTCAAAATCCATCAAGCCAGAGACTATGAATCAGCTACTTAGTCACTATCTTGAGAAAAAAGCCACTCGTACGGAAAAGACCTCATTTGACCAAACGCCCGTTACGCTGAGTCAAACAGAATCAAACATGTTGCGCATGTGGATGTCGGGTCAGGGAACCATCCAGATATCCGACCAGATGCAAATTAAAGCCAAGACCGTCTCTTCCCACAAGGGAAATATCAAAAGAAAAATTAAAACGCACAACAAGCAAATTATTTATCATGTTGTCCGTTTAACCGACACCTTAACCAGTGGGATATTTGTCAATAGCCGCTAGGTAAAGAGATTTACCGTGTATTCTGCTCAGCCTTGGTTTTAAATGTCTTACAACCAGTCATCCTGGATATAAAACATTTAAATAACCTCATACCTGCTCGCGACGACATTTTCGGCCGCGGCGGGTATTCCCGCAGCAAAAATAGCCCCTGCCCTCCGAAATAGTAACCTTGCGAAAAACTTGCTGATTAAATTAATTCGTTGGAGAGAGATTGGCTCTTTGCCGAGCGCCTACCGGGTTCCGCCCTGTCTCAGCTCGACGAAAGTGCCGTCCCGGCTGTCAATCTCGTTGAAAAACCAGACGCCGGCAGGATAGTCATCCAACGCGACCAGGTACATTATCCCTTCATTGAATTCTTCTACCGCCAGTATCACCCCTTCACGCCTCAGTTCACCGTCAGTTTTAACCGTTACCAGATCGTTAACTTTCATACTGTGCCCCATCATTTATCATTGATGTCAGTGTATTACAGAATAAGGTGCGAAAAACACTGTGCCGTGCCGGTAAACCCGCAGCTCGCCCGTTTTAGTGCTTTTCTAAAGCGTAGCAGGCCGCCGCACCAACCTGTTTTTTCACTTTCTTAACGTTTTGACCGCAGAATCTTAAGACCGTAAAGGATAGGCTGTTCACAGGTGCTTCCCCCCAGAGAGGTGCCTGCAAATGAAGAAGTAACAAGGAACTTTTGCCCGCAGACTTGCGGGCTTTTTTTTGCCTTCGGCAAATTGCAGGCACAAAAAAACCCGCCTTGGCGGGTTTTTGTTAATCAGCAGAAGCCGATTAGATAGCGGTAACGTTAGCCGCTGACGGACCTTTAGCACCGTTCTCGATAGAGAACTGTACGTTCTGGCCTTCAGCCAGGGTCTTGAAGCCTTGATCCTGGATAGCAGAGAAGTGTACGAACACATCTTTGCTGCCGTCTGCTGGAGTGATGAAACCAAAACCTTTAGACTCGTTGAACCACTTCACTTGACCTTTGATCATGTTAGACATGTCTAATTCCTTCAATATTAAATGTAAGCCACCATGGGCATATGATATAGCCGGTCATCAGTTACTTATGGAGGCACTAGAAAGGAAATTCGTCAGAGAAGAGCTATCTAGGATAACGCTTTAAATTTGAACTACTTTACTCAAAATGTCGTGCATAAATAGGTCTGTACCACAGGCCGAGAAGCATTAACTCATGACAGGACTTTAATAGCAACTCTTTTTATCAGCCCCTCTGTAGAAACGGGGTTAAACGCACAGAATTTAACCCAATTTGTTTAATTTATCAGCGTTATCTGCCGTATTTGCCCGATAATGACGGCCAGGCACAGCCAAAAATTTTTTTTAATTTCACCCAAGCCAAGTAGCCACCTTGTTGAGATTGAACACAATTTCGCCTTTCAGGCTGTCAACGAATCTGGTCCGATGCCTGATAAAGAGAAATTGTTTATGGCGCAGCCTCAAAAGAAGACTCCCGCCTCCATAAATGATAGTCATTCTCGTTGAGCTGTTTTATAGTTGCGCCGCGTAATGATGAAGGGAGATCGACCATGCTTAGAAAGCGTACGCTGGCAGCATCCTGCTGCACTGCCCTGTTGATGCTGAGCGCCTACTCAGCCCAGGCGCTCGATTTATCTTATACCGCGCCGGAGCCGAGCCTCACTCCTGCGCCCGTGCCGCAAAGCGCGCTTGGCCCGGCAGCTAAAACGGCCAAGCCACCGGTATTCTGGTCTGAGTCCGAAGACAAAACCGGTTTTCGCGTTGAAATGGAATGCGATCATCCCGGTTGCAGCCGTCCGCTGACCAAACCCTATTCGGCACTTAACGGCCCGGTGAAAAAAACCGATCGTCTCCGCCAGTCCGATCCTTACTCCACCAATCAGGATCCCGATTACAGCCTGAATATGGGCTATCAGTGGTAGCTGAGCTTTAAGAGTTATCCCTATATCTGCCGCTGCGGGGAGTTCATACAATGGCGCCGTGTTCACCACTCCTCCTGGTGCTGGGCATGACAAGCTGTGTTGTAAATTTTATGCGCCTTCCTATAGGCGCTTTTTTTATGTCTAAATATCAACACCCTGCTGTGTTACAGAATGGTCTCATTGCGCGATAACGTGATAACTGTCACAAATAGCGGCTCCTTAGCCACTCTTTATCGGAGGTTAGTCTCATGGCGACAGAATATATGTCTTTACTGGCGGTTTTGGCCGGCATTGCAGGATATGCGCTGTACAAACACTTTAAATCACAGAAGAAAAGCACGCTGATTCGTCCGCACGATCGTTGACAGAACAGAGGGGAGCATAACCCCCGTGTTATGCTCCAGGCCACACAACCGTTCACTGTCATGCTTCCATCACAAAATTGTCACAATTCAGCCATATGATGGTCCACGATTATCCGCACTGGCTTACACCAAGGATTTCGTTATGACCACCATTAAAGCAACAAACCACCAGGAAGCAGAAAAGCTGATCCGTTATGGAACAGCCAAGAAAATCGAACTGGCTTATGACATCGACAGCGACGACTTTTTCCAGCTCGCCAGTCTGTGGTGTGATAAAGGCGCCAAGATCTCCAAAGGGAAAGAGCACTTCATCGTCTCACTCAAAGGTTTCCGCATTCCGCCAAACGACTGATACCATGCCGCCCCCGCGGCGGCTCCCCTCTTCTGCCCCCCTAAAAACCGCCCTATGATCCACATTCTCCCATCGGCATTTCTGTAAGATAAAATATGAATTACAGCAGGTGCTTATCTACACTGTTCACTGTGCCTGAACGCCAATCGGAGGAGAATGACCATGTCAGTAAACCCGCCACTGCCCAACACCATGAAAGCGATCGAAATCAGCCAGCCGGGCGAACCGGAGGTGCTGGTTGTCGCCGAGCGGCCATTGCCGACGCTGCAACAAGGTGAGATTTTGGTGAAGGTCGCCGCCGCCGGGGTTAACCGGCCCGACGTTATGCAACGCCGTGGCCAATACGCGCCGCCAGCCGGTGCGTCGGATATTCCCGGCCTCGAAATAGCCGGTGAAGTGGTTGCCATCGGCGTTGGGGTGAAAAATTACGCCATCGGCGATCGCGTGTGCGCCCTGATTGCCGGCGGCGGCTACGCCGAATACTGCAAAGTGCATGAGAGTAATGCGCTGCCGGTGCCTCAGGGCATGAGCCTGACGGAGGCGGCAGCCATCCCTGAGACCTTCTTTACCGTCTGGGTCAACGTGTTCCAGCGCGGGCATCTAAAAGCCGGTGAAACCGTGTTGATCCACGGTGGTACGTCAGGCATTGGTACCGTCGCCACCCTGCTGGCGAAAGCGTTCTGCGCCCGCGTGATCACCACCGTCGGCTCCGAGGAAAAACGTCAGGCCAGCCTGGCGCTGGGCGCCGACGTAGCGATTAACTACCGTAACGAAGACTTCGTCGAGCAGACCAAACACGCGACCAACGGCAAGGGCGCAGACGTGATTGTCGATCTGATCGCCGGGGATTACGTGGCGAAGAACTACCAGGCGGCGGCGATGGATGGGCGCATTGTGCAAATCGGCACCCAGAACGGCGTGGTCAAAGAATTGAACCTGATGCCGCTGCTGCTCAAACGTCTGACTCACACCGGCTCTACCCTGCGCGCGCGCAGCGTGGAAGATAAAGCGCAAATTGCCGCCGATTTGCAGCAGAAGGTGTGGCCGCTGCTGGAGCGCGGCGCGTTAAAACCGCAGATATTCAAAACGTTCCCGCTGGAACAAGCGGCCGCAGCGCATGCATTGATGGAGTCCAGCATGCATATCGGCAAGATTATGCTGACCCTCTAAAGAGAGACACCCCGCAACCGATGCCGCGGGGTGATGTTTCAAGCGCCCGGCGTATGCACGTCCTCTGGCGAAGAACCGGTGTTGGCCAGTTTTTCTTGCGCCAACGCCTCATCTTCGCCGCCTTTCTCCAGGCTTTCCTGTTCAGCCCCCTGCTTGGGCGCGTACACCAGTTCCACCAGAATCGGGAAGTGATCCGAACCGACGTGGGTTAAACGACGCAGCGAGCCGAGCACAAAATCATCGCTGTGGAACACATGATCCAGCGGCCAGCGCAGGAACGGATAGCCGGCATGAAAGGTGCTGAACATGCCGCGACCGCGACGCGGATCCAACAGACCGCTGACTTTAAGGAACAAGCGGGTAGTGGTCGACCAAGCCACATCGTTCAGATCACCGGTCACAATCGCCGGGAACGCCGATTTGGCAACACTTTTTCCCACCATGACCAGCTCGGCGTCACGATCTTCCGACTCGTCATTCTCGGTGGGGCTTGGCGGCATCGGATGCACGCAGTGCAAGCGCACCTGCTGCCCTTGCGGCAAATGCACCATCATGTGCATCGACGGAATCTCTTTATCCACCAGGTACTGAATTTCCGCATCGCTGAGTTTCAGCCGCGAATAAACATGCATGCCGTAAAGATTATCCTGCGGGCATTTCAAACTGTAAGGATAATCTTGTTCCAGCGGCGCCAGCCGCTGCTCCCACCAACTGTCGGTTTCCACCACCACCAGCACGTCCGGCCGCTCGGTCGCCACCAGCGCCAGCAGTTTATCCGCCTGCCGATTGGGGGTTAACACATTGCACACCAGAAGGCGCAAACGCGGCTTGTACTGGTAGCCGGTAAAGTCCACTACCTGGGGCTTGCTCAGTCGGGTATAAGGGAAGATCCATACCCCCTGATACGCTACGCAGGCCAGATTCACCGCTATTATGCCCCACACCAGCGGCGAGGACAGAGGCAGAAAAAGCAGGTTAAGCAGTAACACCGATAATGACAGCGCCAGTATTTGCAGGCGTGGAAAATCCCACACCCGAATCCACCAGGCTGTATGCTTTGAGAGTGGCGCAATGGTCACCAGCGCCAGCAAAAGCGTCAGTATGGCGGTAATCCCCGTCACGTTTATTTCCTCATCATCCTCCAGGCCGGTCAGGCTGACGGCCTCTCTGGCCGCCCGACCGGGCGGCAGCCAAAGAGTGCCATAAAAAGCGCCCGCCCCGCCAGCAGGCGCTAGGGAATAATCCTTCTGCGCCGGAACTCGTCAAACAGCGTGAAGAACATCGCCTCGGTTTCGACAAATTGGGTGAAACCAAAACGCCTCGCCTTGCTGCCGTCGGCAAACATGTCGTAATCCCACGAGAAAACAAAATCGGCAAAGCGCCAGCCGGTCACCGCATGGTAATCAGTCACCGCCAAATCATGCTGCTGCGCGAGGGTCGCCCACAACGCGGTTTTATCCGCCATCATCTGTTCCAGCGACATCGGCAGCGGCGGCGCCGTATCCAGGCCAAAATAATCGGCAATTTTCGGCCACATCTCGCTCCAACGGAACAGATCGCCATTATTGATGTTAAACGCCTGATTGGCCGCTGCAGGCTCGGTCGCCGCCCACAGCGTAGCCCGCGCCAGCAGGCCGGCATCGGTCATTTCCAACAGGCTGTGGTAAGCCCCCGGTTTGCCGGGAAAACGCAGCGGCAGCCCCAGCGCCTTGCTGATTGAGGCATAAACGGCAACGGTCAGCGCCAGGTTCATTGGATTGCCGAGCGAAAACCCGCCGACCACGCTGGGGCGAATCGCGCTCCAGCGCCAGCGTTTGCCCTGCTGTCGCCGCTCAAGGTAGTGCTGCTGATCCACGTTGAACTCCGGTGGCATATGTCCGGCGTCACTTTCACGCGCCGGGGTTTTAAATGGCCCCAGATGCGCGCCATAAACCTTGTAGCCCTGCATCAGGCTGATGTGCTCCAACCCTTGCGCCACCGGCTCGACCGCGTCTACCACGTTCGTCAACATCGCCAGATTCGGTACCACCAGCCCCGCCCAGTCCGGCGCGTCCTGATAAGCGGCATAGAAAATATGGCTAACCTGCGTCAGAGGTTGCAGCGCGTCGCGCGTCGCCTGTGCATCCAGCAGATCAACCGCCAGATAACGCACTTGCGGCCGGTCCACGCCACCGCGCCGCGACAGACCGACCACTTGCCAACCCTGTACGACCAGTTCCTCAATCAGTTTATGGCCGATGACACCATTAGCGCCGACCACCAGCGCCAGTTTGCCGTTTTGCATGTTCTCTCTCCTGCCAGGTATGGATGCACCCACTGTTATCGATTAGCAAAGCTTGCGGTAGACGCCATTTTTAACTAACACTTATAAGAAAAACCTATAAATGGAGCATCGATGGACAAACTGAACGCCATGAAGACTTTTGTCCGCATAGCGGAACTGGGCAGCCTCTCAGCGGCGGCCCGCGATCTGGGGTTGACGCAACCTGCGGTCAGCCAGCAGATCGCCGGGCTGGAGCAGCAATTGGGCACGCAGTTGCTGTTTCGCAGCACCCGCGCCGTCTCCCTGACCGATGCCGGCGGTGGTTATTACCGGCAAATCAAACCGATTCTAGCGGCGGTAGACGAAGCGGAAGAGGCGCTGCACGGCCTGAACCAGCGGTTGCAAGGAAACTTACGCATTCATGCACCCACGGGGTTCGGCCAGCAGCATCTGACGCCGCTGGCGATCGCCTTTCAACAGCGCCATCCGGAGCTGAATATTGAGTTACTGCTGGACGATCGTCGAGCGGATGTCATCGGCGAGGGCATTGACATAGCGATTCGCTTTGGCGAACTGAGCGCGCCGGGCACAGTGGCGCGGCGGTTGGGGGAATTGCAGCGTATTCTCGTGGCCTCGCCGGCTTATCTGGCGGCGCATGGCATGCCGCAAACGCCGGCCGCATTGACGGCCCATGCACATATTCGTTACAGCGGCCTTAGCGACGGCGATGCGCTGACGTTAATCGGCCCTCAGGGCGCCGAGACGGTGACTGTGCGGCCGGTATTCCGCGCCAACAACACCTTCTCGCTGCTGGCCGCCATCGAGTCTGGTTTGGGCATCGGCGGTGCGCAACGGCCGCTGATTGGCCGGCAATTGGCGGCAGGTACGCTGGTACAGGTATTGCCTGCCTGGCACTATCCGCCGATGGCGCTGCATGCCGTTTACCCCGCCGCGCGGTTTATTCCTGGCAAAGTACGAGCGTGGGTAGATTATTTGCTGGGAGCGTTGGAGGGCATTGAAGGCATTAGATTAAACAAGGCCCCCGACCAGGCGCCGGGGGCCTAAGCGTTATTTGAACAGCTTACCGACCATATCGCCCAGTTCGTTGCTGTCCTGCTGCACTTCGCCATTTGGCGATGCGGCGTCAGTCACCGACGGCAGGAACTGCGCGATGGTGCTGGAAGCCTGAGCAGGATCGATCCCCAGCTTTTCGGCCAACTGGTTGATGGCATCGCTGCCCAGCGCCTGCTGAACGTGATCGCCGCTGATCGGCTGGTTTTCACCGTTGCCCAACCATGAGCCGACCACATCGCCGAATTGCCCCTGGCGGAACTTGTCCAAAATCGCCTGCAGGCCGCCTTGCTGCTCGACCCATTGCATGATAGCGACGTAATCCAGGCCTTTGCCGCCGTTAGCGCCGCCACCCAGAATACTGCCCAATACGTTATCAAACAGACCCATGCTCATCCCCTTCTGGCCGCCGGCCCAGGCCGCGCGACCGCTATGATTTAACGAAAAAGGGTCGCCGCAGCGACCCTGTTGATCAGCATCTGACTAGCTTCTGACCTTTCTGTAGACAAAAAGTACCACCAGGGCACCGATTATTGCGACAACGAAGCTGCCCAGGTTAAAGCCATCTACGCGACCCATACCGAAGAAGGTACTGATATAGCCGCCAACTACCGCACCGATGACCCCGAGGATAACAGTCACGATAAAGCCACCGCCGTCCTTGCCCGGCATGATCCATTTAGCCAGGATACCGGCGATTAAACCAAAAATGATCCAGGAAATGATGCCCATTTTTACTCTCCCTATTTACTTTTTGCCTAAAAGAAAACCTACCACCAGGCCCACAACGGCACCGGCGCCAACCCCAGCCCAGGGGTTGTCCTTAATGTAAGAACAGGAGTGACCGGCAACCTCTTTCAAACCGGCCCGCACTTCGCATGCAGCAGATTTTGCACTGCCGCACAGCTGTTCCACATTGTCTTTAACGTCATTTTTAACTGACATTTCATATCCTTAAGTTAACATAGCCGAAAAGTTCACACCTATGTTTCCCTATGCTTGCCGTCACCGGCAGCGCGATACAGGGTGATTCGCGACAAACACGCAGCTTCACACTGTTACTATAGTCAAATATCAGCAGTTTACACATTTCCGTCTGTCTGAATTTGTCTGTACAAAAAACGATCTAATTCATCTGACTGTCATTTCCGCGGGCTATACTTGAAGTGAATATTTCCGCTGGAGATAGGCAATGAACAATATGCCATTCATGCTGATACTGGCCGTCATCTATACCTTTGCCGCCCTCTGGGATGGGTCTGCCGCGCAGTTGTTGATGTAATCTCGCGCCCCGCTCAGCTTTCGCAAAAAGGTTTGATTAAACGGCCGAACCACTCAGCAAACGCCGTGAAACGCGCCGAACGCTGTCGCCGGTGGGGATAAAGCAGCGCAATGCTCATCGCCGATGGCCGGGCCTGCGGCAGTATCTCTCGCAGGCTGCCGTCATCCAGATGATGCTGGAGATCGAATCGCGGGTTCTGAATCATTCCCAGCCCTTCCAGACAGCAGCCGATATAATTCTCCGCATTGTTGACCGTCACCCGGCTACGCAGCGTTTTTTCAACCGATTGCCCTTCCTGCTCCCACTGCCAGGTCTCCGCGCCCGCCAGATTAGGCTGCGCGTACCCCACCACCCAGTGCTCGTCCAGTTGATCGGTATGCTCCGGCATCCCGTAGCGCCGCAAATAATCCGGGCTGGCGCAATTGACCATGCTCAAACGGCCAAGCGGCTGGCTGACCAGGCTACTGTCGCTGAGGCTGCCGACACGCACCACGCAGTCTACCCCCTCCTGAATCAAATCGATCGAGCGGTCGCTGGCGCTAAGGAAGAGTTGAATATCGGGGTATTGCAGGAAAAAATCAGGCAGCGCCGGCACGATGATTCGCCGGGCAATGCGGCTGGGCACATCGACCGTCAAGCGACCGCCTATCGGCCCGTTTTTCTGCTGAAACAGCGTGTCCAGCGCGTTCACGTCGAACAGCAGGCTGCGCGCTTTGTCGAGCAGCAGCTCGCCGTCGCTGGTCAACTGTACCTTGCGGGTAGTGCGATGAAACAGGCGCGCGCCCATTTCATGTTCCAACTGTTGGATCGCCGCCGACACCGTGGTTTTTGGCATCAGCAGGATGTGTGAAGCGCGGATAAAACTGCCCACCTCGGCAACCTGGATAAAAACCCGTAATCTCCCTATCTTGTCCACCGGCTGTGCATCCTGAAAAAAGCTGCGGCGGTTTGCCGCAGCAAATTGATATTAACGGGTAGTATAGCCACCGTTGGCGAACAACGTCTGCCCGGTGATCCACCAACCGTCGGTGACCAAAAACTTGACGATAGGCGCGATGTCCTCAATATCGGTCAGGCCGGTTTTCGAGAACTTGCTCAACGCGGCGGCACTGCTATGGTATTCCACCGCGTCCTTGCTTTCCTGCCCATAGAAGAACGGCGTATCCATCGGGCCGGGGCCGATGGCGTTCACGCTGATGCCACGCTCGCCAAACTCCTTGGAAGCCGCGCGGGTAAAGTGTTCCACCGGAGCCTTGCTGCCGGGGTACACCGCATAAAACGGCGTATAGGCCGCCAGCAGCGAACTGACGATGGTCACGATACGGCCATTGTCCGCCAGGTGTTTGCCTGCTTGCTGAATGAAAAAGAATGCCGCTTTGGCATTGACGTCAAAACTGGTGTCGTAATCCGCCTCAGTCACCTCGGCGATCGGCTTTTTGATCACCAGACCGGCGGTATTGATCGCAATATCCACCTTACCGAACGCCTTAATCCCTTCCTCAAACAGATGCGCCACGTTGGCCGGCCGGGTCAGATCGCCCTGCACCGCTATCGCCTGCGCCCCCGTCGCTTTCACCGCGGCCAGGGTTTCTTCCGCCGCCGCACGGGTCGCGTCGCTGTTGTAATGCACCACTATGGCCGCCGCGCCGTTGGCCGCCAAATCGCGTGCTACCAGGCCGCCCAGGTTCTTCGCGCCGCCGGCGATCAACACCACTTTTCCATTCAAAGATTGCTTACTCATGACCATGACTCCGTTAGTGAAAGTTGCAATGAGTATAGGAACCCTGACCGCTCAGATAATCTGTCCAAATCGGGATGAACCGTCCCACTTTTTCGCTCAATTCGTTTGGCCGCGTACCAAAGCGCCAGAGCGTGATCGTCCACCGGGCATTCACCGCGAATCGCACTACACTTGTAAGTCACCTGCGGCAATAGTTGCCCAGAGAAATTATTTATCCCCGCCCTCGGGCCGGTTTACAGCCTGACGGGCCATAACCGAGGTCAATGTCATGTTGATTCAACCTTATTTATTTTTTAACGGTAATTGCGAGCAAGCGGTGAATTTCTACGCCCAGCAACTGGGCGGTAAAATTGAAATGATCATGCGTTACAAGGAAATGCCCGAGGAAGCAAAACAAGGTGGCCCACAGGATGCCGATCCGGAATCCATCATGCATGCAAGGTTGCTGATTGGTGAAAGCGCGCTGATGGCCTCCGACGGCTGCCCGCAGGATGGCGCCGACGCGTCACATAAAGGATTTTCCCTGTCGCTCAACCCAAAAGACGTGGAACAAGGGCGTGAACTGTTTGAAAAGCTGTCGCAGGGCGGACAGGTAACCCTGCCTTATGGGCCCACTTTTTGGGCCAAGGGGTTTGGCATGCTGACCGACCAATTTGGCGTCAATTGGATGATTAACGTTGAATAATGCCACCTCATCGCGGTGCCCACGGCCTCTGACGGACACCGCGCCTTCGGCAATCAGCTATAGTGATGCCAGTCGTAGGCTGCCATGGCGAACAGTGCAAACAGCCCCGCCAGCAGCACCAGTCCCAAGCGCCAGTAAGGCGATTTACGTCGCCGCCAGGCAAAAAACATCATCACCGCCAGCACGCCCAACGTGACCGGGTAATACACCGCCAGCGTCAGTAAAGTAATAATGATGGTGTCAGACACACTCGCGATCCTCTGGTTTTCGGGCGGTTTTGAACGAATCGTAACATCTGCCGAGGGTAACTTGTTTAAGGGAGTAGTGGTCAGCAGAATTAACGAATAAGATGTAAGATAGTTCTTAACTTTATTTAAAAATCACACAGTAGAAAGGGTTACATGACACAGCAGCAACCGCAGGATGCCGATCTGCCGCGCAACGGTAAAAATTCCCCGTTATTATTTCAGGCTGGCGTGTTTGTCATCATCGTTGCCGCCACGCTGATTCTGTTTAACGTTTGGCAAATTTGGAATGCGCATCAGCGCGAGCTGAAAAGCGCCGAATATGAATCCGCCAATCTGGCACGCTCGCTGGCGCAACATGCCGATGACACTTTCTTGCAAGTGGACAGTACGCTGTCCGATCTGACCGAACGCATTCAAACCGACGGTCTGGGCCAGCCGCAGCAATTGAGGCTGCAAAAGTTGATGCAAGGAGAGGTCGGCAATCTGCCTCAGTTGCATGGCCTGTTTATTTATGATTCGCACGGCAGTTGGATAGTCACCTCTTCAGGCAGGTTCGTGCAGGGCGCCAACAATGCCGATCGCGAGTATTTTAAATACCACCTCGAGCACAACAGCAACGCGATTTATATCGGCAAGGTGGTGCGCAGCCGTTCAACCGGCGATTTGATCATTCCGGTGTCACGCCGTTTAAATCACCCGGACGGTAGCTTTGCCGGCGTGGTGCTGGCGACACTATACGTCGATTATTTCCGCCAATTTTACGACACCTTTGCGCTTAACAGCGACGCCGCGCTCAGCCTGCTGCTGGCGGATGGCACCATTCTCTACCGCCGCCCTTATTCCGCCGCGTCGATCGGCAAAAATATCTCTCAGGGTGTGCTGTTCCGCGAAATCCTGCCGCATTCCGAATTCGGTAATGCCACCATCACCTCGCTGTACGACAAGGTGGAAAGGATTTATGGCTATTCAAGGGTCAGCCGCTATCCGTTGGTGATCACCGCCGGGCTGTCGAAGGAAGACGCGCTGGCCGACTGGCGCAACGATTCCGGCCTGTTTGTAGCCGGAGGCGCCACACTGCTGGCCATTTTGTTGGCGTTGGGGCTGGTGTTGATGCGGCAGATAAACCACAGCGTGCGCACCGAAGCCGAACTGATGCGCACCCGCGATCAGCTCACCAGCATCAACCTGCGGCTTGAAGAGCTGGCGTTGCTGGACGGCCTGACCGGGCTGGCCAATCGCCGCCAGTTTGATATCGCCTTAAAGAACGAACTGGCGCGCGCGGCGCGAAACTACCGCAGTGTGGCGCTGCTGATGCTGGATATCGACTATTTCAAACAGTACAACGATATCTACGGCCACGTCGCCGGCGACCAATGCTTGCAGCAGATCGGACAAATGCTCAAGGGGCTGGCCAGCCGCAGCAATGACATCATGGCCCGCTACGGCGGCGAAGAAATGAGCATCATACTGCCGGACACCGACGCCCAGGGGGCGCTGATTTTCGCCGAACGCGTGATGCAGGCGGTGCGTGAACTGAAGATACCGCATCAGGGAAATCCACACGGCGTTATCACCCTCAGCATTGGCATCTGCGCCAAAGTGCCGCATATGTACAACGACACGCCAATTGGTTTTATCAATATGGCGGACAGCGCGTTGTATCAGGCCAAAAAAGAGGGTAAAAACCGCATCGTCTGCAACAGCGCGGCGGTTTAACCCAGCCCCATAGTGATACATGACCGGCAATCTGTTGCCGGTCAGCTTACCGCCCCAACGTCGCCTTCCTGGCGCGCCACCAGCGTCAAAATGCTGTACAGCGCCACCGCCTGCTGATGCTGATTCAGCACCTGAACATCCCACACCACGACCCCATGCGGGCGATCCTCTGCGGTTTTCTGCGGCTTGCGGATTTTCTTTTTGCAGGTCAGGCGCACCTGGAGCGTATCGCCGATTTTCACCGGCTCGATAAAGCGCAGGTTTTCCATGCCATAGTTGGCGATCACCGGCCCCACGCCAGGGTCGACAAACAGCCCGGCGGCGGCTGAAACCACAAAATAGCCGTGCGCCACCCGCTCGCCAAACAGCGACTCGGCGGCACCGATCTTGTCCATGTGGGCGTAGAAATGATCGCCGCTCAGGCAGGCAAAATTCACGATATCGGCTTCGGTCACGGTGCGGCGGGCGGTCAGCAGACTTTCGCCCAGTTGCAGTTGTTCAAAGTATTTACGGAACGGATGAACCGGATCCTCTATCACCGGCGCTCCGCGCACCCACTCGCGGCCAATCGCCGCCAGCATCGCCGGGCTACCCTGGAGGGCGGTGCGTTGCATATAGTGTTTCACCGCACGCAACCCGCCCAACTCCTCGCCCCCACCGGCACGCCCCGGCCCGCCGTGCATCAGCATCGGCAGCGGTGAGCCGTGGCCGGTGGATTCCACGGCCGCGTGGCGATCCAGGATCAGCATACGGCCGTGGGCACAGGCGGTGGCACGGATAAAGCGCGTTGCCAACGCCTCATCGGCAGTCACCAATGATCCCACCAGGCTACCCTGGCCCAGCAGCGCCAGCTCAATCGCCTGCTCGGTCTGTTGATACGGCATCAGCGTCGCCACCGGCCCGAAAGCTTCGGTGCCATGTACCGCCTGGTGCGAAAACGGATCGGGGCAATACAGCAGCGTGGCCGGATAAAACGCGCCGTTCTGCACGCCCTCACCGACCAAATCCAGTTTATCGAGCGCCGCACCGCACAGCGGTTCGCAGCCGTGGTGCAGCAGGAACTCCACCTTTTGCTGCACATCATTGCGCTGCTCGCGGCTGACCAGCGCCCCCATTCGCACCTGTTCCAGCTTGGGATCGCCCAACGTTACCCCGGCCAGCCGTTGCAGTAGCGCCTGTTGCACCTCAACCACCCGCTTCGCCGGCACGATAATCCGCCGGATGGCGGTGCATTTCTGCCCGGCCTTGGCGGTCATTTCACGGCACACCTCCTTGATGAACAGCGCGAACTCCGGCATTTGCGGCGTGACGTCCTCCCCCAACACGCAGCAGTTGAGCGAGTCGGCCTCCATCGTGAAAGCGATAGATTTTGCCAGCAGGCGCGGGTGCGCGCGCAGGTGTTGGCCGGTCTGCGCCGAGCCGGTGAAGGTCACAGCGTCCTGATAATCCAGGTGATCGAACATGTCGCCGATACCGCCGCACACCAGTTGCAAAGCCCCCTCCGGCACCAGCCCGCTGTCGATAATCAACCTGACCATCGCCTGCGTCAGCTGCGCGGTGGCCGTCGCCGGTTTAATGATGGCCGGCATGCCCGCCAGCCAGGTCGGCGCCAGTTTTTCCAGCATCCCCCAGCAGGGGAAGTTAAAGGCGTTGATATGCAGCGCCACGCCCGGCCGCGAGGTCAACACGTGGCGAGCGGCGAACTGCGCCTGTTTGGATAATGGAATCGGCTCGTCCTCCGGCCACAGGGTATCGTCCGGCAGTTCACGTCCCGCCATGCCGGCATAGGCGAACAGCGTCGCAATGCCGCCTTCGATGTCCACCCAGCCGTCGCTGCGCGTGGCACCGGTCTGGTATGAAATCTCATACAACGCCTCTTTGTGCGCCAGCAGGTGTTTAGCCACTGCCTTCATCATTTGCGCGCGCTGCTGGAATGTCATCTGCGCCAGCGCCCTGCCGCCTTTATGGCGCGCATAGTCCAGGCTGGCGGCCAGCGGCAGGCCGTCGGAGCAAACCTGATACAGCGGTTCGCCGGTAATGGCGTGATGGATTTCGCGGGCTTGCCCCTGGCCGAACACCCAGCCGCCAGAAAGGTAACTGTGTAACTGCTGCATGTGCATCTCCGGAATTCATAAATTTACACTAAATAGCTTAATTACGTATCACATATTGTCCAGTTTACACCCGATCAAAATTTAACAAAAATCAAACAACATGACCGCAGCTCGAGCCAAACACATCGAAAATACGCCCGAACTTATTTTATAAAAAACATATAAAACAAATAATTAAAAAACATCTTTGTGAGTGACATCGCAAAACCACATAAAGGCCCTTTGATCTTTTTGTTATCAGTTTGTAGCCTTAAGGTGAATTAAAGTGATTCACATTTTTATATTTAATGTGAAAAATACGAATCACCATGAGGCAAGCATGACCACTGACGCGCAATATCAGCAGCACTTCGACGCCAAGATTGCGGCGGATACCGCCATCGAAGCCAAAGACTGGATGCCGGACGCCTATCGCCAAAATCTGATCCGCCAGATTGGCCAACACGCCCATTCCGAAGTAGTCGGCATGCTGCCGGAAGCCAACTGGCTGACGCGGGCACCAACCCTGCGCCGCAAGGCGGTGCTGCTGGCCAAGGTGCAGGACGAAGCCGGACACGGTCTGTACCTGTACAGCGCCGCCGAAACCCTGGGCTGCTCGCGCCAGGAGATCTACCGAAAAATGCTCGACGGCAAGATGAAGTATTCCTCCATCTTCAACTACCCGACGCTCAACTGGGCGGATATCGGGGTGATTGGCTGGCTGGTCGACGGCGCAGCCATCGTCAATCAGGTGGCGCTGTGCCGTGCCTCTTACGGCCCCTATGCGCGGGCGATGGTGAAAATCTGCAAAGAAGAAAGTTTCCACCAGCGCCAGGGTTACGAAGCGGTGATGGCGATGGCTAACGGCAGCGAGCAACAAAAAGCCATGCTACAGGACGCCATTAACCGATTTTGGTGGCCAGTGCTGATGATGTTCGGCCCGAGCGACACCGACTCACCGCACAGCGCGCAAAGCATGGCGTGGAAGATCAAACGCCACAGCAATGACGAGCTGCGGCAGAAATTTGTCGACAACACCGTGCCGCAATTGGAAGCGCTGGGCATGACCGCACCCGATGCCGAGTTGGCCTGGGACGAGGCTGCCGGTCACTACCGCTTCGGCGCTATCGACTGGAGCGAGTTGCATGAGGTGATCAAGGGGCGCGGGCAATGCAACCACGAACGTCTGCAGGCCAAGCGTCGCGCTTGGGACGACGGCGCCTGGGTGCGTGAAGGCGCGCTGGCCCACGCGACGAAAAACGCCGCCACCGCCGCATAGATGAAGGAATCGAAAATGACTCACGCTGAATGGCCGCTGTATGAAGTGTTTATTCGCAGCAAACAAGGGTTGGCGCACCGCCATGTCGGCAGCCTGCACGCCGCCGATGACCAAATGGCGCTGGAAAACGCCCGCGATGCCTATACCCGGCGCAGCGAAGGTTGCTCAATCTGGGTGGTGCAATCGAGCCATCTGATCGCTTCGCAGCCGGAAGATCGCGGGGCGTTCTTCGATCCGTCCGATGACAAGATCTACCGTCATCCGACGTTCTACACCATTCCCGACGGCATCAAGAACATGTAGAGGCGGCCATGACCTTTAACGATCCGCGAATCACCTATGTACTGCGTCAGAGCGATACGCCGCTGATCCTCGCCCAGCGGCTGTGTGCCTGGTGCGGCCACGCGCCGGAGCTGGAAATCGATCTGGCGCTGGCGAATATCGGCCTGGATCTGCTCGGGCAGGCGCGTCACTTTCTCGGCTATGCCACCGAACTGGCCGGGCCGCAATACGGAGAAGATCGCCTGGCCTTTGGCCGCGACGAGCGTGAGTTCCACAACCTGCTGCTGGCGGAACAGCCGAACGGCGGTTTCAACGACACCCTGGTGCGGCAGTTTTTGCTCGACGCTTACCACGTGCAGTTGCACCAGGCGCTGAGCCGCAGCCGTGACCCACAGCTGGCCGCCATCGCCGCCAAATCGCTGAAGGAGGCGGATTATCACCTGCGCTTCAGCCGCGGCTGGATGATTCGCCTGGGCGATGGCAACGCGGTCAGTCATCAAAAAATTCAGCAGGCGCTGGATAACCTGTGGCGCTTTACCGCTGAACTGTTCCATGCCGATGACCTCGAGCTGGCGTTGGCGGAACAAGGCATCGCTGCCGATCCGCGTCAGCTTGAGGCACCCTGGCGGGCGCTGGTGGACGACACCCTGCGCCTGGCCACCCTGACGTTGCCGGAGGAACAGGCGTTCCGTCACGGCGGCAAACAGGGGCGACACAGCGAACATCTCGGCCCGCTGCTGGCAGAAATGCAGTTTCTGCAGCGCGCCTATCCCAACAGCAACTGGTAAAGAGGCCGCCATGAACATCACCCGGCTGCAAGCCGCCGAGATCCCGCAAATCTGGCACTGTCTGCAACAGATCAGCGATCCGGAACTGCCGGTACTGTCGATCACCGATCTGGGTATGGTGCGCGACGTAGAGCCGGACGGCGCAGGCTGGCGCATTACCTTTACGCCGACCTACTCCGGCTGCCCCGCTACCGAATATCTGCTCAACGCCATCGAGCAGCGGCTGGCGGAAGCCGGTTTCAGCCCGGTGAAGGTGGCAATCCGCCTCAGCCCGGCCTGGACCACCGACTGGATGAATGCGGCTGCGCGTGCGCGGTTGCGGGACTACGGCGTCGCGCCGCCGCAGGGCCACACCTGCGATAAACCCGAAGCCCACGGCCCGGTGCCCTGCCCGCGCTGCGGCAGCACCCACAGCGAAAAAATCAGCGAGTTCGGCTCCACCGCCTGCAAGGCACTTTACCGCTGCTGCGAGTGCCGGGAACCGTTCGACTATTTCAAATGTATATAGGCCGCGCCCTGCAATAGGAGAACACCATGACGCTCTTCCATCGCCTTAACGTCGCCGCCATCGAGCGCGAAACGCCGGACGCCGTGGCCATTACGCTGCGCGTGCCCGATGAGCTGAAAAGCCATTACCGCTACACCCCCGGCCAGCATCTGACGTTAAAGGCGTGGGTCAACGGCGAAGAGCTGCGCCGCTGCTATTCCATTTGCAGCGCCCCGCAGGAAGGGCTGCTGCAGATCGGCGTCAAAGCGATTCATCAGGGGCGTTTCTCCTCGTTCGTCAATCAAATGCTACAGGTCGGCGACGCGCTGGAGGTGATGGTGCCGCAGGGGCGTTTCGGCTATCAGCCGCTGGCGGAAAACTGCGGCAACTATCTGGCGATTGCCGCCGGTTCCGGCATCACGCCGATGCTGTCGATCATCAAGGCCACGCTGCAACTGGAAGCCAACAGCCGCTTCACGCTGATCTACGGCAACCGCAGCAGCCGTTCGGTGATGTTCAAAGAGGCATTGTGCGACCTGAAAAACCGCTATCCGCAGCGCTTTCAGCCGCTGTACCTGTTCAGCCAGGAGAGCCTGGACAGCCCGCTGCTCAGCGGTCGCATCGATCGCGAACGCCTGACGGCTATCGGGAGTGCGTTGCTGGATTACCGCGACTACGACCACGCCTTTATCTGCGGGCCGGAGGCGATGATGGACGACGCGCAAACCGTGCTGGAACAAGCCGGCGTACCGGCTGCCCATATCCACAGCGAACGTTTTAACACCAGCGGCATTGCCGCCCGCCCGCTCAACGACGGCAGCCGCAACGCCACCCAGGTAGAGATCCTGCTCGATGGCCGCCGCTTGAATATCGAGGTTGGCGCACAAGACGACAGCATTCTGGACGCGGCGCTGCGCCAGGGCGCGGACCTGCCCTACGCCTGCAAAGGCGGGGTATGCGCTACCTGCAAATGCCGGCTGAAGGCCGGCCAGGTGGAGATGGCCGTCAACTACAGCCTGGAGCCGGATCAACTGGCCGCCGGCTACGTATTGAGTTGCCAGTCGTGGCCGCGCGGCGACGGCGTGGTGTTGGACTTTGACGTCTAGGAGACGGTAATGGAAACCCCTTTGATCTTGCAACAACAGCAGCGACGCGTGGTCACCCTGACGCTGCATCGCCCGGAGGCGCGTAACGCCCTGAGCACCCCGTGCCTGGAACAGTTGGTGTATCAGCTGGAACAAGCCGATGCCGACGCAGGCGTGGGCGCGGTGGTGATAGCCGGTGCCGCGCGCTTCTTTGCTGCGGGTGCCGATCTGCGGGAGCTGCAACAGCAGGACCTGCCCGCGGCACTGGCAGATCGCCGACCGTTGCTGTGGCAGCGGCTGGCGCAGTTCAGTAAGCCGCTGCTGGCGGCGGTAAACGGCTACGCGCTCGGTGCCGGCTGCGAGCTGGCGCTGGCCTGCGACCTCATTATCTGCGGCGAAAGCGCCCGCTTTGGTTTGCCGGAAATCACCCTTGGCCTGATACCGGGAGCGGGTGGCACCCAGCGTTTAATTCGCTGCGTCGGGAAATCCCTGGCCGGCCAGATGGTGTTGACCGGTGAGGCCATCAACGCCACTCGCGCGCTGCAAGCCGGGCTGGTCAGTGAAGTGTGCGTCGACGCGCTGACGCTGGAACGCGCTCAGCAGATCGCCGAACGCATCAGCTTACAGGCCCCGCTGGCGCTGCGTGCCGCCAAGCAGGCGCTGAAACAGGCGGAAGAAGTCGGCCTCAGCCAGGGGCTGGCCTTTGAGCGCCAGCAGTTTGTCGCGCTGGCCGCCACCGACGATCGCCGTGAAGGCATCGCCGCCTTCTTCGAAAAACGTACGCCAAACTATCAGGGGCGCTGATTTATGGATAACGCATTGATTCTCACCCACCTCGACGCCGGGGTTCTGACCCTGACCCTCAACCGGCCGGACCGGCTGAACAGCTTTAACGACGAGATGCACCACCAGCTCAGCGAGGCGCTGACCCGCGCCGAACGTGACGACGAGGTGCGCTGCTTGCTGATCACCGGGGCCGGACGCGGTTTTTGCGCCGGGCAAGACCTGAGCGATCGTAACGTCAGCGTTGAGCAACAGGCGCCGGATCTCGGCCTGTCGGTCGAACGTTTCTATAACCCGCTGATCCGCCGCCTGACCGCCTTGCCCAAACCTGTGGTGTGCGCCGTCAACGGCGTGGCGGCGGGTGCCGGAGCCGCGTTGGCATTGGCCTGCGATATCGTGATCGCCGCCGACAACGCCAGCTTTATCCAGTCGTTTTGCCGCCTGGGGCTAGTGCCGGACTCCGGCGGCAGCTGGTTCCTGCCGCGTCTGGCGGGCCATGCCCGCGCCATGGGCATGGCGCTGCTCGGCGACAAAGTCAGCGCACAGCAGGCGTTGGAATGGGGCATGATCTGGCAGGTAGTGGCCGCAGACGAATTGACCGACCACACCCAAACGCTGGCGCGGCATCTGGCTACCCAGCCGACCTACGGGCTGGGGCTGATAAAAAAAGCCCTCTACAGTTCGGCGACCAACAGCCTCGATCAACAGCTTGAGCTGGAGCGCGATCTTCAGCGCCTCGGCGGCCGCAGCGACGATTATCGCGAAGGCGTCAGCGCCTTCTTCGCCAAACGCACGCCCCATTTCAGCGGGAAATAACCATGAACCTGCCGGACTTCAACGGAACCGTGGCGGTGATTGGCGCGGGCACCATGGGCATCGGCATTGCCCAGGTGGCGGCCCATGCCGGGCATCAGGTGAAACTGTTTGATATCGCCGCAACCGCTGCCCAAAACGCGCTGGACGCCTTAAGCCTGCGATTGCGCCGGCGTGTGGCGGCCGGCAAGGCCGATGCGAAAACCACCGAGGCATTGCTGGCGCGCATCCAGCCGGTGGATACGCTTGAACAACTGGCCGACAGCGCACTGATCATAGAGGCGGTAGCCGAAAAACTGGCGATCAAACAAAGCCTGTTTCGGGAGCTGGAAACCCTGTGCTCGCCCGCCGCGCTGTTCGCCAGCAACACCTCGTCGCTGTCGATTACCGCCATCGGGGGGGCGCTGCGGCATCCGCAACGCCTGGCCGGGCTGCACTTCTTTAACCCGGCCCCGCTAATGAAGCTGGTGGAGATCGTCAGTGGGCTGGACACCAGCGCCAACACCGTCGCCACCCTGCAAACGCTGGCCCGGCAATGGGGCAAACAGAGCGTGCTGTGCCGTTCCACGCCGGGGTTTATCGTTAACCGCGTGGCGAGGCCTTTTTACGCCGAAACCCTGCGCGCGCTCGAAGAACGGGTGGCCGACGTCGCCACGCTCGATACGGTGATGCGCGATGCCGGCGGTTTCGCCATGGGGCCGCTGCAACTGACCGATCTGATTGGCCAGGATATTAACTATGCCGTCACCGAGTCGGTATTTCAGGCCTTTTTCCAGGATCCGCGATTTACGCCGTCGCTGGTACAGCAAGAGCTGGTGGCCGCCGGGCGTCTGGGCCGCAAAAGCGGCTGCGGCTTTTATCGTTATGACGGCGAACCAGCGTCGTCGACCGCCGTCTGCCTGCCCCTCTCGCAGGCGGAGCCGCCACGCAGCATCCAACTGCACGGCAACGAAGCGGGCGTGGCGTTTTTGGCCGGATTGCTGACGGGAAATGCGGAGGCGATCATACAACCTGGCCAGACCAGCGCCTTTGCCCGGATCGACGAAGTTACATTTATGTTAACCAATGGTAAAACAGCCAGCCAGATTGCCGAGGAAACCAGAACCCCCGTGGTGCTGTTTGATCTGTCCGCCAACTATTCGCAAGCCCCCTGCGTCGCCATCAGCTGCGCAATGCAAAACGACGCACGGCACAACGATAAGGTAGTACGCCTGCTGCAATCGCTCGGTAAGCAGGTGATTTTACTGCCGGATTACCCTGGCCTGCTGGTGATGCGAACCCTCGCCATGCTGAGCAACGAGGCGCTGGACGCGGTAAATAAAGGCGTCGCCAGCGCCGAAGATATCGATAGCGCCCTGCGTTGCGGCGTCAACTACCCGCACGGCCCGCTGGAATGGGGGGCTGTGCTCGGCTGGCGGCAAATCCTCGCTACGCTGGAAAACCTGTATCGCTACTACGGCGAACCGCGCTATCGGCCAATGCCGTTGCTGCGCCACTACGCTTTCCTCTCTTCAGGAGCCGAATGATGAACGCCAATACGCCCCATGCGCTGGCGCAGCGCTGCGCCGAACGGATGTTTCAACAAGATACCTGCGCGCAGGCGATGGGTATGCAGGTAGAAGATGTCGACGCCGGTTTCGCCAGGGTCAGCATGACCGTTGGCCCGCAGATGCTTAACGGCCACCGGACCTGCCACGGCGGCCAGCTGTTCAGCCTGGCCGATACCGCTTTCGCCTATGCCTGCAACAGCCAGGGGTTGGCTGCGGTGGCATCCGGTTGCAGCATCGATTTTATCCGCCCGGCGCTGGCGGGCGATCGCCTCACCGCCAGCGCCGAGCTGCGTCATCAGGGCAAAACCACCGGGCTGTATGACGTAGAGATAGTCAACCAACGGGGCAAAACCGTCGCCTGGTTCCGCGGCCGCGCACACCGCCTCGGCTACCCTGTGTTAGGGGAGCAGCCATGAGTCAGGCATTTATTTGCGACGGCGTCCGCACGCCGATGAGCCGCGACGCGCTCTACCCCCAGCGTATCGACGCCGGTCAGGGTATTGCTATGATCATTGAACGGGCATGACACTCCGAGGCTAACTATGACAACCCTTCCACGGCCACTCGACACCATTGAGTTCGCCTCGCGCGATGAAATAGAAGCGCTGCAGCTGGAACGTCTGAAATGGACGCTGCATCACGCCTACAACAACGTGCCGATGTATAAACGCAAGTTCGATCAGGCAGGCGTACACCCCGACGATCTCAAACAGCTGAGCGATTTGGCGCGCTTCCCCTACACCACCAAGCAGGATCTGCGCGACAACTACCCGTTTGACACCTTCGCCGTTCCGATGGAACAGGTGGTGCGCATTCACGCCTCGTCGGGCACCACCGGGCGACCGACGGTGGTCGGCTATACCCAACGGGATATCGATAACTGGGCCGATATCGTCGCCCGCAGCCTGCGCGCCGCGGGCGCCACCGCCAAAGACAAGGTACATGTGGCCTACGGCTATGGCCTGTTTACCGGCGGCCTGGGCGCCCATTACGGCGCAGAGCGGCTCGGGGCGACGGTGATCCCGGTGTCCGGCGGGCAAACCGAAAGGCAGGCACAGCTGATCCTCGACTTCAAACCCGATGTCATCATGGTGACGCCGTCTTATTGCCTGACGCTGATCGACGAACTGGAACGCAAAATGGGCGGCGATGCCCGCAGCTGTTCGCTGCGCCTCGGGGTGTTCGGCGCCGAGCCCTGGACCGAGGCATTGCGCCACGAGATTGAGTCCCGTCTGGGCATCAGGGCGCTGGATATTTATGGCCTGTCCGAAGTGATGGGGCCGGGCGTTGCGATGGAGTGCGCCGAAAGCGGCGGCGGTTCGACCATCTGGGAAGACCACTTCCTGCCGGAGATCATCTGCCCGCAGAGCGGCGAAGTCCTGCCGGACGGCCAGCACGGCGAACTGGTGTTCACCACCCTGACCAAAGAGGCGCTGCCGGTGATCCGCTACCGCACCCGCGACCTCACCCGCCTGCTGCCGGGCGATGCGCGCCAGATGCGGCGCATGGGGAAAATCACCGGCCGTTCGGACGACATGCTGATCATTCGCGGCGTCAACGTGTTCCCGTCGCAGGTGGAAGAGCAAATTATGCAGTTCGAACAGCTGTCGCCGCACTACCAGTTGCAGGTCAGCCGCAGCGGGCATCTGGATACCCTGGCGGTACGCGTTGAGCTGAAAGAGTCGGCGCTCAGCCTCAGTCACCAGCAGCGCTGCGAGATCTGCCACCAGTTGCGTCACCATATCAAATCGATTATCGGCGTCAGCACCGACGTCAGCATCGCCAACTGCGGCGATATCCCGCGTTCGGAAGGCAAGGCCCAGCGCGTGGTCGATCTGCGGCCGCGCTAATTCAGCCGGCGTCACGGATGACGCCTTAATGAATTGTGTTAATGTTGTGTCTCATCGACGGCTAACCCATGGAAAAATATGGAACATAAATTGGATGAGTTTATCCGCCATGCTGTAGACGCCCAGCCGATCAGCGGCACTTCACTGATTATCTCCCTGTATGGCGATGCGCTCAGCCATCGCGGCGGCGAGGTGTGGCTCGGCAGTCTGAGCGCGCTGCTGGAGGCGTTGGGTTTCGGCGATCGCTTCGTTCGCACCTCGGTGTTCCGTCTGCAAAAAGAGGGTTGGTTGGCGGTGGAGAAAATAGGCCGACGCAGTTTTTATCGGGTGACCGATCAGGGCATGCGCCAGTTCCGCCACGCAGAGTCGAAAATTTATCTCAGCGAACCACCGGCCTGGGACGGCAAATGGGATTTATTGCTGCTGGAAAGCGCGGAAAAAAGCGAGCGGGCACGGCTGAAAAAAGAGCTGGGGTGGCTGGGTTTCGGCCAGATCGCCAATAACCTGATGGCGGCGCCCACCCATGCGCAAACCGACGTGACGGCACTGCTCGGCGAGCTTAACGCCAGCGAGCAGGTGATCTATTTCCGCGCCGACTACCCGTACAACCGCTCCGAACCTACCCTGCAACAGTTGGTGGCTACCTGCTGGTCTTTGGCAGACGTGGCTGCCGGTTATCACGAGTTTATCGTCTCCTTCCGCCCGCTGATGCAACTGCTGCGCGAAGCCGACGACGCCCTGCTGACGCCCCAGCGTTGCTTCCAGATTAAGCTATTATTGATCCACTTCTTTCGCCGCGTGGCGCTGAAAGATCCGCTGTTGCCGGACGCCCTGTTACCGGCGCAGTGGGAGGGGCAAATCGCCCGCAATTTGTGCATCAACATTTATCAGCGGGTAGACCGCGCCGCGACCGACTATGTCAGCGCGCTGGCGGAAACCACTATCGGTTCCCTGCCCGCCCCGGCGGCAAGTTATTATCGGCGCTTTGGCGGCCTGCCACGCGATACTCTCAAGGAGATTTAACTATGCCTGTGTATCAGATTGACGGCCTGACGCCGGTGGTAGATCCGAGCAGCTATGTGCATCCGACGGCGGTGCTGATTGGCGACGTGATTATCGGCAAGCAGGTCTATATTGGCCCGAACGCCAGCCTGCGCGGCGATTTTGGCCGGCTGGTTATCTGCGACGGTGCCAACATTCAGGACAATTGCGTGATGCACGGCTTTCCGCAACAAGACACCGTAGTCGAGGAAGACGGCCACATCGGCCACGGCGCAATCCTGCACGGTTGCCGCATCCGCCGCAACGCCATGGTCGGCATGAACGCGGTGATCATGGACGGCGCAGAGATTGGCGAGAACAGCATCGTCGGCGCCATGGCTTTCGTGAAGGCGGCAGCGGTGATTGAGGCCAACAAACTGGTGGTCGGCAGCCCGGCGCGAGTACTGCGCGACCTGACCCAACAGGAGCTGGCGTGGAAAGTGACCGGCACGCGTGAATATCATGATCTGGTGCTGCGCTGCAAATCCACGCTGAACGAGGTCGAACCGCTGGCCGAAATGGAGCCCGGTCGTCAGCGCCTGAGCTTTGGCGATCACCTGCTCCCGAAAAGCCAACTTTAAACGGGACGGGCTACCGCATTCCGTTCAAAAGTGGTTTACAGTTAATACCCTGTATCGCCACTGACTCCTGGACCGGAATCCATGCCAAGAACCGCCAAAACCGTTGAAATCCCCGCCATCGGCGAACTTGATCGAAACGCGGGGCAGCTCAGCCTCCAGCTTGCCCAGGCGTTGCGGGCCGCCATTCATAAAGGCGAGCTGAAAGCAGGCGATCTGCTGCCCTCGACGCGGGTGCTGTCGGGCGCCTTGCAGCTCGCCAGAGGAACGGTGCTGGCCGCCTTTGAGCAGCTAACCGCCGAAGGATTTCTGGAAGCGCTGCCCGGTTCGGGTACCCGCGTGGCCCTGTCGCTCAATCGCAAAACCCCGCCACCGGCCAAAAAACCGCAGACCTGCGACATTCCCCTGACCGCCCAGGCGCAGGCGCTGGCACAATTCTCCGCCCAACGGGCGCCCTTGCCACCGGTCCCTTTCACCGTCTCGGTACCGATCAATGATACTGCCCCCGATGACGTCTGGCGCCGGCTCGGCAACCGGATCCGCGCCCGGGGGCCTGGCGCCCCATCAGGCTACGGTGACCCTCTTGGCGAGTTGCCGCTGCGCAAAGCAGTCTGTGAATATGTGCGAAAATCGCGTTCGGTGCTCTGTACGCCAGAACAGGTGATCATCACCTCCGGCACCCAGCAGGGACTTTATCTCGCCACGCAAATCCTGCTGGACGCCGGCGACGCCGCCTGGGTTGAGGACCCCGCCTATCGCGGTATTACCGCTATCTTTGACAACCTGCTCAGGGACCGGCAGATGGCACGGGTGCCGGTCGATGACCAAGGTATAGACGTGGCGGCGGGCCGAAGAATAGCGCCACGGGCCAGGGCCGCTTTTGTCACCCCGTCTCACCAGTATCCGCTGTGCATGCCGATGAGCATGTCGCGCAGGCTTGAGCTGCTGGCCTGGGCGAAAGAGCAAAAAGCCTGGATTGTCGAAGACGATTACGACAGTGAAATGCGCTACGCCGGTCACCCTTTTCCCTCTCTGCAAGGGTTGGATCCCGCCAGAGTCATTTACCTCGGTACCTTCAGCAAAATCCTGTTCCCGTCATTGCGGCTGGGTTACGCCATCGTCCCGGAACCGCTGCTGGCTGCCTTCTGCGGTGCGAGAGTGCTGATGGACCGCCACCCGCCCACCGCCGACCAGCACGTACTGGCCAGCTTTATGGCGCAGGGGCATCTGGATCGCCATATCCGCAGAATGCGCGGCGTCTACGCGGAAAAGCGGCGCGTGCTGACTGACGCCGTCAACGCGCATATTTCGCCGCATCTAGCTGCCTTGCTCCCTAGCGACCAGGGGATGCACCGGGTATTGTGGTTGAAAGCGGGACTGGATGACCGACGGGTGGCCGCCGGTGCCGCCGAGGCCGGAGTGGCGGTCAGTGCGCTGTCGCCGATGTACGCACCTGACAGCGGAAAAAGCGGGTTGATCCTGGGGCTGGGAGGTTACGACGACAAGGCTATTCACCGCGCCGCCCAAAAACTGAATCAGGTACTGGTGTCGATAGCGGCCTCCTGAGCATCAGGTTTAAAAGGGCTGCATTGAATGCAACCCTGCCACTGACTCATTTCTCTTTTCGTGTACCGCGAAATGCCCGGCGCCATTCGCTGGGGCTAATATCGAACCGCGACCGAAAGCGCTGGCGGAAGGAAACCGGGGACTGAAAACCCGACAATTCCGCCACGGTCTCTACGCTGTGATCGGTACTTTCAAGCAGTTCCTGACTGCGCTGCAACCGTTCGGCATTTAACCACTCACCGACGGGGACACCGGTGGCTTTGATAAAATGGCGGGTAAAGGTACGCCGGCTCATATTGACAAATCCCGCCAGCGAATCGAGGTCGTGGGGTTTATCGAGATTGCGACGCAAATAATCCAGCAGTTCGTTGATTTTGTTATCGCGCGTGGTTTCCGGTACCGGACGTTCAATATATTGCGCCTGCCCCCCTTCGCGATAAGGAGGCGTTACCATGCGTCTGGCCACCCGGTTAGCCAGCGTGCTGCCGTAATGTTTACGAACAATGTACAGGCAACAGTCTATTCCCGCCGCGGTTCCGGCCGAGGTAATAAGACGATTGTCATGGGTATAAAGCGCATTGCTATCCAGATGCACTGCGGGAAAACGGCGGGTAAAGTCCCGTTCAAATTCCCAGTGGGTTGCCGCACGACGATGATCCAGCAACCCCGCGTAGGCCAGTACGTAGGTGCCCAGACACAGACCCACAACGTCTGCGCCGCGTCGCCACGCGGCTACCAGAGAGGCAAGCAAGGCTTCGGAAGGTTTGCTTTCTGGGTGGTTCCAGAACGGAACAACGACAATATCCGCCGAATCAAGCGCCTCCAGCCCTTCACCAACGTTGATTGATACCCCAATAGCAGAATGCACTACGCCAGGATGCTCCGCACAAATATGCAGATCAAACAGCCCCGGTTCCGGCATTGCCTGACCAAAAATGATGCAGGGTACCGAAAAATGGAACGGGCTAAAACCATGGGTGGCAATGACAGCGACGGAAAGTACAGACATAGATTTGGTTCTCGTTTCTCGTCGGCCTATTTTTGTTTACCGGCACACCGCGCCCCCTTTTCAGCACCAAAGGGCGTTGCGCGGTTACTGGGCCGAGAATGTTATCAGAACGTACAGGTTTCACCGTCTGCCGGGATCAGCACGCTGTCCTGAATACCTTTTTCAATGGCATACTCGCGCAGTTCATCACGGCTAAGGATACAGTGGTTAACGGCTTCCATGTGGGAGGCCACGATCATAGCCTGCGGCATAAGCTCATGCGTATGCAGCACATCGTCTTTACCCATAATAATCGCGCCGATCCCGTCAACCTGAGCAAAACCGGTATTTAACACCACCACATCAGGCTTCCAGGCGCTCAGGCTGTCCACGTAAGGCTTAACCCAGACGGTATCGCCTGCAATATATAACGTTTTTTCATCGGCGTGCTTGAATACCAGACCACAGGCATCACCCAGCCGAGCAGCGAGATCGGGATTAGCATAAGCCTCATCGCTTCCGTGCTGGCCGCCAGTTTTGATGATGGTCATGCCCGCAAACTCATTGCTGTCTTCAAGAGCGCGCACATTACTGAAACCCTGAGCGCGGATCAATTCGGCATCGCTGTCGTTTTGAGTCAGGATGAGGCTATCTTTTGCCACTTTATCCTGCGCGGCCTCATCCCAGTGATCTCTATGAGTATGGGTAACAATGATGGCATCGACATTCAGCAGTGCATCAATCGATAGCGGCAGCGCCACCAGAGGATTACGCAGATGGGAACGCGCCGTACCGGCAAAACCGTCCCAAGCCTCTTTGTCAGACAGCATAGGGTCAATCAGAAATTTAGTGCCTGCGTATTCAAGCAACAGCGTGGCATTGCGAATTTGGGTCAGTTTCATGCTTTCGGCTCCGAATAGGGGTCGTCTCAACAGGTCGAATGCAGGTTGCTCGGCAATCAAGCGCTCTGCTGTAGGTAGAGAAGCCAGTATAGGGAGCCCCTGAAAAGAAGGTGAGTAGCCCGAAGGTCAAATAGCGGTGAAATCGGGTCACCCTTCTCGTCCGACATGGGACATGACCTGGCCGGATTTAACGCGAAAAACGCTTGGCGCCGAACACGCAAATCACGACGCCGGCCATCACTGCAATCATCGTCGGTTGGACGGTTTCATGCAGTACCAGCCCCGCCAACGCCAGGCCAAAGAACGGCTGCAGCAATTGCAGTTGCCCCACCGCGGCAATACCGCCCTGCGCCAGGCCGCGATACCAGAAAATAAAACCTATCCACATGCTGAACAGCGAAATATAACCCAGCGAGAACCAGGCCCCGGCGCTCACCCCTGTCCAGGCTGCCGGGGCCGTCCAGGCCGCGACCGCCGCCGCCAGCGGCAACGCGATCACCAGCGCCCAGGAGATCACCTGCCAGCCGCCAAGCCGGCGGGACAGCACCGCCCCTTCGGCATAGCCCAATCCGCAAAGCAGCACCGCGACCACCATCAGCGCATCACCTGCCCAGGAACCACCAGACCCCTGGCTCAGTGCGAAAGCGCCAACCAACAGGCCGCCTACCAGCGAAAAGCCCCAGAAGGCCGCCCTCGGGCGCTCCCCGCCGCGCAAAACACCGAAACAGGCCGTCGCGAGCGGCAGCAGGCCGATGTAAACCATTGAATGCGCCGAGGTGGTGTGTTGCAAGGCTAATGCCGTCAGCAGCGGAAAACCGATCACCACCCCGACGGCGACAAAAATCAGCGGCGCGATATCAGCGCGCCGAGGCCAACGCTGGCGCATCAACAACAGCGCGCTCAGGGCCAGCAGCGCGGCAATCGTCGCCCTCATCGCCGTCAGGAATACCGGATCAAACTCCAGCACCGCCACCCGGGTGGCGGGCAAGGAGCCGCTGAAAATCAACATCCCCATAAAACCGTTGACCCAACCCTGCGCCGAACGCGTGGCGCCCGCATGCACCCCGCCAACGTTAACCCCGGTTTTTGCTGTCTGACTTGTCATTCCAATAAGGCTCCACTCGCTTCAAAGAGGGGTCATTCTCCGGATAAAGTGGTTTATTGCCAGAGCCACATAGACACATTTTCAGCAGACCGGTTTACTCTGCGCCCGTCGTTTCCACCCGAACAGGCACGGGCTGGTGACGGCTATAGAAGAAATAGACCGCCGCCAGCAGCAGGGTGAACGGAATGCCAAACCACAGCGTCATTTTGAAAAATTCGGTGAACGCCGTCGAGATCAGCAACGCAGCCATCAAACCGGCTCCCGCCAGCGTAGTGTAGGGGAAGCCCCACATGCGGAATTTCAGGTGGGTTTTGCGGTGCTGACGGCGGAAAAACAGATGAGTGACAAAGATCATCAACCAGGTAAAGCAGGCGCCATACACCGAGATCGACATCATGGCAGCGAACGATTTTTCCGGATAAACCAGGCTCAGCACGATCGACACCACAATGCCGATACAGGACATGGCCAACGCGCTCACCGGTATGCCGCGTTGGCTGACGCGGCCCAGCGCAGCGGGAGCCTGCCCGGCGCGGGAAAGTGAAAACATCATGCGGGTGGTGATGTACAGTTGGCTGTTCATCGCCGACAGCGCGGCCACCAGTACGATGAAGTTGAAGATACCGGCGGCGGCGGGCAGATGGATCACGTTCATCGCCACCAGGAACGGGCTTTCGCCGGTACCGGACTGCCGCCAGGGTACGATCGCCAGCATCAGCGCAATCGACAGCATGTAAAAGATAAACAACCGCAAAATGGTGCCCTTGAAGGCGGTTTTGACCGCAATCACCGGGTTTTTGGCTTCCCCGGCGGCCACCGCAATCATCTCAATGCTCAGGTAACTGAAAATGGAGACGATCACCGCGAACCACATACCTTTGACGCCAAAGGGGAAGAAGCCGCCGTTGTCGGTAAAGTTTTTAAAACCAAAGGCCGGGTTGGCGGAAAACGCCAATATACCGATGCCAATGGCGATAAAGGCCGCAATCGCCACCACCTTGATGGTCGACAGCGCGTACTCCACTTGGCCGAACGATTTGACGCCAATCACATTGATGGCGATCACCGCCGCAGAAAACAGCAGCACCCAGGGCCAAATTGGCGTGCTGGGGAACCAGAACTGCATGTACATGCCGATGGCGGTAACTTCGGTACCTACCGCCAGCACCACGCAAGACCAATAAGAGTAGCGCACCAAAAAACCGAACAGCGGGCTGATATAAAACTCGGCGTAGTCGCCAAAAGAACCGGGCGTCGGGTGTTCGGAGGTCATCTCCGCCAGGCATCCCATCAGCAATAAAGCCACCACGCCGCCGATAAAATAGCTCAGCAACACGCTGGGGCCAGCCATTTGTATGGCATAGGCGCTGCCGAGAAACAGCCCGGTGCCGATCGCGCCGCCTATCGCCAGCATCGACATCTGCCCGGCGGTGAGCTGCTTTTTCAACCCGCCCTGTCGCCGGGCTATTTCGTCAAAACCTTTCATCTCTTTCATGGCAATGTCCTACCTTTTTCACACAGCGCGGGTGACGTCCAGCATGGCGGCAGTAACGTAATCGACATTATTTTGGTTCAGGCCAGGCAGGCACATGCGGCCGGGCGCCACCAGATAAATGGCATACTCTTGCCGCAGCCGGGCAAGTTGCTGTTGGTTCAGCCCGGTATAGCTGAACATGCCTTTCTGATCGCGGATGCGACGGTGATCCAGCCGTGAACCGCCCTGCTCCAGCCCTGCGGCCAGAATTTGGCGCATCTGCTTAATGCGCTGGCGCATGCCGGCCAGTTCACTTTCCCACTGGTGTCGCAGCGCTGCGTCCGCCAACAGAGTCTCCACAATCCGGCTGCCATGGGTCGGCGGGCAGGAGTAGCTGCGGCGGATCAGCGTTTTCAAAGCGCCCTTCACGTTCACCGCGCTTTGCGGGCTGCCACAGCGCACCGACAAGCCCCCCAGCCGCTGGCCGTACAGCGCGACATTTTTAGAAAACGAGTTGGCGACCAAAAATTCCAGATCGGTTTTCAGCGCCTCATGCAACGCAAAACCATCTTCTGCCAGGCCGTCGCCAAACCCCTGATAGGCGATATCGAAGAACGGCAGCAGCCGGCGGCGTTGCAGCACCTCGATCGTGGCGCGCCACTGCGCCTGAGTGAGATCGGTGCCGGTCGGGTTGTGGCAACAAGGGTGCAGCAGCACCACGCTGCCCTCCGGCAGGCTGGCGAGCGTATCGAGCATGGCGTCAAAACGCAGACCGCCGCTGACCTCATCAAAGTACGGATAGGTGTGAACCTTCAGCCCGGCCCCCTCGAAGATGGCCCAATGGTTGGCCCAGGTCGGGTCAGACACCCAGATATCGCGGCGGGACAAATAGTGGTGGATAAAGTCCGCTGCCAGCTTCAACGCGCCGGAGCCGCCGAGGGTCTGTACCGTGGCGATAGCGGAGGTATCCTGTTCGCCAAACAGCAAGCTTTGCACCTGTTGGGTAAACAGCGGCGAACCTTCTATCGGCGGGTAACCGTGGGGAGTACGCTGTTCAAGCAAGCGCCGTTCGGCCGCTTCAACCGCCTGCATCAGCGGGATCCTGCCCTGCTGATCATAATAAAGGCCAATACCCAGATTCACTTTCTGCGTATTTTCATCCTGTATATAAGCTTCCATCAACGACATAATAGGATCGGGCACAGACGCGCCGATATGATTAAACATAGCGATTCCTTAATTCATTATTTAATGAATTGACTGGTGAAGGTAATAATTAAATGCGACTCAGGCCGTGGCGCTGACGGTTATTTCTATTTTCATTCCCGGCACTACCAATTTATCGACAATCACGGTTGAGCGATTGGGGTAAGGGTAATTAAAGTATTTTTTATAAATCTCATCGAGTAATTTAACGTCATTCACATCGGTGAGATAAACAATCACCTGCAATACGTTATCGCTGTGGCTATTGGCCGCTTTCAGCGTTTGCGCCAGATTATCGAACGTCAGGGTAATCTGGCTTTCCGGCGCACCGGTTTCAATACTGCCGTCTGGCCTGACCGGGCCGTGGGCAGTGAACAACATGCCCCCGCCTTTGGTGGCCCAGGAAAAGGGTTGCTCAATCTCCGGCAGGCCGGTATCAACGATGCTGCGCATGGTTTATTTCCCCGTGGTGATTAACTGCCGGATCAGCGCCCCGTCAGCGGCGAACAGCGCATCCAGTACGTTGTAATGATTGGCTCCCGCTACGGCAACCAGCTCAGCCGGCAGGTTTTTCTCCCGTAGCGCGGCGTAATAATGAAGCGACTGCCCTATTAGCTCCGGCAGTTCGGCTGCGCCGTAAAACAGCGTCATGGGTTTTAGCTGTTCAGGAATATGGCGCGCCGGGCTCAGCTGCGTGATTTGCCGCCGGGTCAGTTGCAATTGCCGGTTTACGTAAGTGCTTAACAGCGGTTCCAACTCAAAAATGCCGCTGATGGGCAATACCGCATCAACAACAGGATGCTGCTGCCAATAACTGGCCAAATGCCCGCCGGCGGAATGGCCGCACAAATAGACCGGGGCGTTCTTTTGCGGTGCCAGCCGCCGTTCAATGGCATCCAGCGCCGCGCCGATTTGCCGGCAAATATCGTCCAGTGTCGCCACCGGCGCCAACGTATATTCCAGCAACACCACATCAAAGCCCAGAGCCAATGGCACCTCGGCAATAAAAGCGAAGTCGTCTTTACGGCAAAATTGCCAATAACCGCCGTGAATAAATATTAATGTTCCTTTAGAGGGCGCATCAGAATATAACCAATCAAAAACTTCCCGTTCTGAATAACCATAAGAAATATTAAGCTCGCTGCGTACTTGCTGATAAACGACCTGGCTGCGGATTTGAAATGAGCTCAGGATCTCATTTTCATTATCTACCGCCGAACCGTTATCATAACTTCCCGGGACAAGTTTCATATATTAAACTTCGTTTATTATTTAAGATGTGCGTTAACTATTAGCATCGGCAAAAATATTGTCAAGAAGGGAACCGCAGCAATGCGTGCGCGGTAAAATAAATCTTATTTTTGCGCCAAATAAGTTTAACCAGTGAAACTTATCGGTATTGATTCGCCGGTTTATACCGGCTGAATTTGTGCCAACCGGCTTAATTCTTGCCAGGCGTAGTCCCAGAAGGTGCGCACCTTCAGCGGCATGCGCTGCACGTTCTGCGCCACCAGTTGCACCGGCATCGGCAAGGGTTCATACGCCGGCAGCAAACGCACCAGCGTGCCCGCCGCCAGATCGTCCGCCACCTGATACGACAATAATCGGGCGATGCCCTTGCCTGCCCGCACCGCCAGCAGTTGGGTTTCCACCTCGTTGATCAACAGCCGGGGCGTCAGACGCACCCGCTCGCCATTTTCCTGCGGGCCAAAACGCCATTCGCGCAGCGACGCGCGTTGGGTACCGACAATGGTATCATGATCGGTCAACTGCGCCGGGTGTTGCGGTTCACCGCGCCGCGCCAGATAAGCCGGGCTGGCGACCGTAACCCGCGACACCTGCCCCAACCGGCGCGCCACCCGGGAAGAATCCTGCTGATGACCAATGCGCACCGCCACATCCAGCCCTTCGTCGATCAAATCCAGGTTGCGATCGTTGAGCACCATTTCAATCTGCATCTGCGGATAGCGGTCAAGAAATGCCATCACCAGCGGCGCCACGTGTTTGCGCCCGAACTGCACCGGCGAGGTGACGCGCAACAGGCCGGAGAGCTGGCTGTCCGCCGTGTCCAGCACCGCCGAGTCATAGTCATGCAGCAGCAGGCGCGCACGCTCCGCCAGCCGCAAACCCGCCTCGGTCGGTGCCAGCCGCCGGGTGGTGCGCTCCACCAAGCGGGCGCCAAAGCGCTGCTCCAGCGAGGCAATCGCACGGGTAATCGCTGGCGCGGAACGCCGCAGCTTGCGCCCGGCCGCAGCCAGGCTGCCGTGCTGAATCACCGCCACAAAGATAGCCAGTTCGTCCAACCGATCCATAGATTCTTCCAAAATGTGAAATTATCAATTTCTACATTGCCGGATTCCGCTCGCTGCCCGCAAGAGTATGCTGATAAAAATTATTCAGGAGCCTCATTATGCAAACCCTCAAACTGTACGGTACCCCGCTTTCCGGCCACGTTCATCGCGTGGCGTTACTGCTGCGCATGCTTGACCTGCCCTACGAATTTATCGAAGCCCCCGCCAGCGTGCGCCAGAGCGAGGCTTTCCACCGCCTCAATCCGTTTGGCCAAATCCCGGTGCTGGTGGATGGCGACTTGGCGCTCGCCGACAGCAACGCCATTTTGGTGTATCTGGTCAAACGCTACGCGCCGGGCAGTCACTGGCTACCGGAAACGCCGCAGGCCTCGGCGCAGGTGCAAGTATGGTTGTCCAAAGCTGCCGGAGAGGTCCGCTATGGCCCGGCCTCCAGCAGGCTGATCGCCCAATTTTCCGCTCCGGAGGATTATCAGGCTGCGCTGGCGATCGCGGCGCGCTTCCTGCAGCAGATGGAACTGCATCTGGCGGAACGTGATTTCCTGGCGACGGAACACGCCACCATCGGTGATTTGGCCTGCTACAGTTACGTGGCAGTAGCGCCGGAAGGCGGCATCTCGCTGGCGCCCTATCCGGCGATCCTGCGTTGGGTCGCGCGCATCGCCGCTCTGCCTGGTTTCTTCGCCATGCCGGCGCTGCCGGAACCCACCGCGAGGTAACGCTGATGACACAGCCGCTGTTCCACCCCGATGAAGTGCGCGCCCAGGCATTGGCCGGTTTTGACCGCGTGGGCGCAGGTATTTATGCCGCCATGCCCGACCAGCACCGCGAATTTTTCGCCGCGCTGCCCTACCTGTTCGTCGCCACGCTGGACGATCAGGGCTGGCCGGTCGCTACGCTGTTCAGCGGCCCGCCCGGTTTTCTGCGCACGCCGGATGACACCCACCTGCGGATCAGCGCGCCGCGCCGCAACGACGATCCGGCGCAGGCCGCATTGCAAAGCGGCAAACTGGTTGGCGCGTTGGGGCTGGATTTCAGCAACCGCAGGCGCAACCGCGCCAACGGCGTGATTGGCCGCACCGACAAAAACCGCATTGAAATCGAGGTCCGGCAAAGCTTTGGCAACTGCCCGCAATATATTCAGCGGCGCGAGCTTTACCCGGTGGCCGCTGATCCTGCGCCGATTGAATATCTTCCTGCGCTGGATGCTGGTGCGCAGGCGCTGATCCGGCGGGCGGACACCTTTTTCGTCGCCAGTTGCGCTCACTCCGGGCTGGCGCAGGGCGGCATGGATATGTCGCACCGTGGCGGCAAGCCGGGGTTTATCCATCTGGCGGACAACCGCCTGTGGATCCCGGATTTTCGCGGCAACCGCTATATGAACACCCTCGGTAATCTGCTGGCCCAACCCCGGGCGGCGCTGTTGTTTGTCGATTTCGACAATGGCGATATTTTGCATCTGCAAGGGGAAACGCAGATCCTCTGGCAAACGGATATCGACCACGGGGTGGAGGGGGCAGAACGTTACTGGCGGTTTGATATGCACAGTGCGTGGCGCTTCCCGCAGGCTTTACCCTGGCGCGGCCGCAACCTGGAATACTCTCCGGCCACGCTGAACACCGGGGTGTGGCAAGGGTAAGTCATCATAAAAAACCCCGCGTTGGCGGGGTCGGGGTCGGGGTCGGGGTCGGGGTGATAAGGATTTATAGGCTGTGTTCCGCCATCGAGGTGGCCTGATAAAGCTGGCGAAAATAGCTCAGGCGCTCAAAAAACAAACGACTTTGCGCTTCCGACATATTGCCGGCCACCTTGCCGGCGTCGATTTCGCGCCCCTGCCACTCCATCAGCGCAATGCTGGAAGCGAGGAAATCCATGTTGCTGCTGTAGGCCGCAAGGTGCCGATTCACTGAATTTACCATTCTGCACACTCCTTTTTGTTATCTCGAAAAGGGACATATGCTTACTGAGTTCAGTATCGTCCCGGCGACGACTGTTTTTTGTACAGAAGGTGCGCTTTGTCGATGAAATAAACGCCGGCGATGGCTTACCGGCCTATCCTCGCAACATTGCCCAAAACATGGCGAGAACCGCCAATACCATCATTGTGGTGCATAACCACCCCAACCCGGCCAGCCAAGGGTTAATGACGAACCGTCCCATCACCTTCGTATTGCTCGCCATCAACATCATGATGACCATGATGGGAATGGATAACACGCCGTTGATTACCGCGCTCCAAAACAGCGCCTTGATCGGATCTATCGGCATAAAACAAATCGCAATGCCCAACAGCATCGACACGGCAATAACGCCATAGAAATGCCGATCCGCCATCGGTTTGGCCGCCAGGCTGTTTTTCCACTGAAACGCTCCGGACAGCGCATAGGCGGCCGACCCCGCCAGTACCGGCACCGCCAGCAGACCGGTGCCGATGATACCTGCGCTGAACAGCCAGAACGCGAACTCGCCGGCAATCGGCCGCAGCGCCGAAGCCGCCTGAGCCGAGGTTTGGATATCCGTAACATGGTGCAGATTTAACGTGACGGCGGTGGTCAGCATGATGAAGAAGGCAACGATATTGGAGAACCCCATGCCCACCAGAGTATCGAGCCTAATCCGCCGAAAATTCGCCCCGGCCTGTTCCGGTGCCTGGTTCAGCGCTTTGGCTCCCGGTTGGGCATCCATATCCTCAACCTCGAGCGAGGCCTGCCAAAAAAACAGATAAGGGCTGATGGTGGTGCCGAAGATGGCCACCACCATGGTGATGTAACCCGGTTGCCAGACAATGGCGGGTAATAGCGTCTTTTGCATCACCTGCAGCCAGGGAATTTGCACCGCAAAGATCACGCCGATATAGGTTAACAGCACCAACGTTAGCCATTTCAATACCCGCACATAACGCTGGTAAGGGATCAGCACCTGCAACAATAGCGATATCAGGCCGAATCCCAACGCATATCCCTGCGACGGGCCGCCGATCAGTAACTTCAGCGCCCCGCCCATCGCGGCAACGTCTGCGGCAATGTTGATGGTATTGGCGATCAGTAATAGCCCCACGATGCCGTAAAGTATCGAAACCGGGTAATGAAGACGGATATTGGTGGCCAGCCCGTGACCGCTGACGCGGCCTATTTTGGCGCTGATGATCTGAATGCCGACCATTAACGGGTAAGTGAAAATCAATGTCCACAGCATGCCGAAACCGAACTGCGCCCCGCCCTGCGAGTAAGTGGCGATACCGCTGGGATCGTCATCGGCGGCTCCGGTAATCAGCCCCGGCCCCAGTTTTTTCAGCCAGGATTTATTGCCGGCCTCCTCTTCTTTTTCGTTGTTGTTCATTGTCGTTTCCCTCGGCAGGAAATCGATCGTCATACCTCTATTTTAGTGCGTCACCGCCGGGCAGGCGGCAATTAACCGTGTCGCTATGTGTCCGTATCGACGCACGTTGCGAAGAAAGAACCGCCAAAGAGGGCTACAGTGGTATTGGCATACTCGTATGGGATATTCCACATCCGATTAAACGTAAAAAGGAAGATAACCGATGAGCACGACCTTCTCCGCCACCCTCAAAGATCCCGCGCTATTTCGCGAAGCAAACTACATCGACGGGCAATGGCTGCAGGCCAAAGACGGGCAAACCATCAAGATCCATAACCCGGCCACCGGCGAGTTGGTCGGCCAGGTGCCGGCCTTTGGCGCCGAAGAAACCGCGCAGGCGATAGCCGCCGCCAAAAAAGCCCAGCCGGCCTGGCGCGCGCTGACCGCCAAAGAGCGAGCCGGCAAGCTGCGCCGCCTGTTCGAACTGATGATGGAACACCAGGACGACCTTGCGCGCATCATGACCGCAGAACAGGGCAAACCTCTGGCCGAAAGCCGCGGTGAGATTGCCTATGCGGCTTCGTTTATCGAGTGGTTCGCCGAAGAGGGAAAACGCGTTTACGGCGACACCATTCCGCAAAACCTGCCCGGCCGGCGCATTATCGTGCAAAAAGAACCCATCGGGGTATTTGCCGCCATTACGCCGTGGAATTTCCCGGCGGCGATGATCACCCGCAAGGCCGGTCCCGGCTGGGCCGCGGGCTGCACCGGAGTGATCCGCCCCGCCAGCCAGACCCCGTTCTCGGCGCTGGCGATTGCCGTGCTGGCCGAACGCGCCGGTTTACCGGCGGGCGTCTGCAACGTGATTACCGGGCCCAGCAAAGCGATCGGTGGCGAACTGACCGCGAACCCGGACGTACGCAAACTCTCCTTTACCGGCAGCACAGAGGTGGGCGCTCAGTTGCTGGCGCAGTGTGCGCCCACCATCAAAAAGACCAGTATGGAACTGGGTGGCAACGCGCCCTTTATCGTGTTTGACGATGCCGATCTGGACGCCGCCGTCGCCGGGGCAGTAGCCTCAAAATACCGTAACGCCGGCCAGACCTGCGTGTGCACCAATCGCTTTCTGGTGCAGGACGGCATCTACGACGCTTTTGCGGAAAAGTTGAAAACCGCGGTGGCGAAGCTGAAAGTGGGCAATGGTATGGACGACGGCGTCACTATCGGCCCATTGATTAACCGGGAGGCGGTGGAGAAAGTCAGCGAGCATATCGCCGATGCCGTGAAGCGCGGTGCCTCGGTGCTGCTGGGTGGCCGGCCCCATGCGCTGGGCAATAACTTCTATACACCGACTATCCTGACCGACGTACCGAGGCAGGCCAAAATTTTCCATGAGGAAACCTTTGGCCCAGTGGCGCCCTTGATCCGTTTTGAGCACGAAGCCGAAGCCATCGAACTGGCAAACGACACGCCGTTCGGCCTGGCCTCGTATTTCTACAGCCGCGATATCGGCCGGGTGATGCGCGTGGCCGAAGCGCTGGAATACGGCATTGTCGGCATCAATGAAGGGCTGATCTCCACCGAGGTCGCGCCCTTTGGCGGGGTTAAAAGCTCCGGCCTGGGACGCGAAGGATCGAAGTACGGCATCGAGGATTATCTCGAGATCAAATATCTGTGCCTTGGCGGGCTGGGTATCTGAATCTGTCACCGGCCCCCGCATGGGGGCTGAACACTGGCTAATCTGCTGCCGTTTCTGCTACTTTGGATCGCCCGTCAGGAGCTTACAAGGACTCTCACATGGAATTCTCCGCCGCCATTCCCATTATCCGTATCTTCTCGGTTGAAAAAGCCAAAGAGTTTTATCTGGATTTTCTCGGTTTCACGCTGGATTGGGAGCACCGCTTTAGCGAGGACCTGCCGCTTTATGCCCAGATATCACGCTCCGGTCTGACACTGCATCTCAGCGAGCATTACGGCGACGCTACACCCGGCTCAGCGGTGTTTATTCCAACCCACGATATCGATGCCCTGCATCGGGAGTTAATAGCGAAACAGTACCGTTACGCCCGTCCGGGGGTTGAAACCCTTGATTGGGGAAAACAGGTGAACCTCACCGATCCCTTCGGCAATTGCCTGCGTTTTTGCGAGCAAACTGACAATGCGTAATCTCCGTTAAACAAGCGTTTATCACCTCGGCACGCAGGCAATCCCCCGTTCTACGCCGCCGCTCCTATTGCCGGTATTGCTCGTCGCTCACCTTCTCCATCCAGTCAACCGGGCTGCCGTTGAGGGATTCGGCAATGGCGATGTGGGTCATGGCGGTTTCGGGGGTAGCGCCGTGCCAATGCTTGACCCCTTCGGGGATCCAAACGATATCGCCCTGATTCATCTCCTGGATCGGGTCGCCCCACACCTGGATCCAGCCGCGCCCCTGGGTGACGATCAACGTCTGCCCCAGCGGATGGGTATGCCAGGCGGTGCGGGCACCGGGTTCGAAGGTCACGGTGGCGCCGCCCACGCGGGCCGGTTCAGTGCCGGCAAAAGGTGCATCAATCCGCACTTGGCCGGTAAAGTAATCTTCCGGACCTGGTCGGGATGGCAGGGAACCGCTGCGTTGAATTTTCACTTTTTCCTCCGTTTCGGCAATGGCTGCCGATGCTGACATGGACAAGATAAGGGTAGACGCTGCGAGTAATTTCACTGAGTGCTCCCGTCAAGATGGCGCGAAAGGGAAAGATAACGCCGCGCCGCCACCGGGACTAGATAGCAAAATACGCAAGGACCTATGAGTTGAATTCATGAGTGATCGCGTGTGATGCCCCCGGCAAGCGTATAGAATGCCGGTATTGATCCCGCCGGAGTTAAGGTGCCGCATGTTAAAAGAAAACTTTAACGATTTGATTTCGTTCCTTGTCGTGGCGCGTGAACGCAGTTTCACCAAAGCGGCGGCCAAGCTCGGCGTTTCCCAATCGGCATTAAGCCATGCCATCAGGGGTCTGGAAGAACGGCTAGAACTGCGGCTATTGACCCGCACCACACGCAGCGTTGCCCCTACCGAAGCCGGCGAAAGGCTGGTCAACAGCATCGGCCCGCGTTTTGCGGAAATCGAAAACGAGCTGGACGCCTTAAGCGAAATGCGTGAACGGCCGGCGGGCAACATTCGCATCACCGCCGGGGAACATGCCGTCGACTCGGTGCTCTGGCCGATGCTGAGGTCATTTCTGACCGACTATCCGGACATTAATGTCGAAATCACGGTCGATAACACCTTGACCGACATTGTCGCCGGCCGCTTTGATGCCGGAATTCGTTTGGGCGAACAGGTGGCCAAGGACATGATAGCCGTACGAATAGCGCCGGATATGCGTATGGTGCCGGTCGCTTCACCCGCTTATTTCGAGCGATACGGCATCCCGAATACACCGCAGGCGTTGCAAAACCACCGCTGCATCAATATGCGTTTACCCACTATGGGCGGGCTCTATGCCTGGGAGTTTGCAAAAGACGGGCGTGAGATAAAAGTGCGCGTAGAGGGCCAGTTGATCTTTAACAGCCTGCGCCAACGCATTGACGCGGCATTGCTCGGCTTCGGCATCGCCTTTGTGCCGGAGGATACCGTAACCGCAGAGCGGGCCAATGGCCGTTTAGTGAGTGTTCTCGATGCATGGTGCCCGCTTTTTCCCGGCTATTACCTCTATTACCCCAGCCGCAGGCAGCACACCACCGCCTTCTCCCTGTTTGTCGAAGCGTTGCGCTATCAGCGCTAATCGTTAGTAACCCGCCTGCCGACAAGCTTGGGCGGCGGGATATGATCAACGCCCGACGTTTTTTTGCAGATGCGCCGGATAACGCGCGCCCTGCACTTCAATGGCGGCAAGCGCTTCTTCGATACTGCTCAATTCACCCGCCGCCAGCACGACCTCCGCCGCTCCGAGGTTCTCGGTAAGGCGATGAAGTTTGGTGGTGCCTGGGATCGGCACAATCCAGGGTTTCTGCGCCAGCAGCCAGGCCAGTGCAATCTGCGCCGGGGTCACGCCTTTTTGCCGGGCGATCTGCCCCAACACGTCCACCAGCCTTTGGTTGGCTTTGCGCGCCTCTGCGCTGAAGCGCGGCACGACGTTACGAAAATCGCTGCTGTCGAAGGTGGTGTTTTCATTGATGGCCCCGGTGAGGAAACCTTTCCCCAGCGGGCTGAACGGCACAAAACCGATGCCCAGTTCTTCCAGCGTCGGTAAAATGTCCTGCTCCGGCTCCCGCCACCACAGCGAATACTCGCTCTGCAACGCCGCAACCGGCTGCACCGCATGGGCGCGACGGACAGTTTCCGCCCCAGCCTCCGACAGCCCGAAATGTTTTACCTTCCCTTCCCGAATCAGCGCCTTTACCGTGCCGGCGACGTCCTCAATCGGCACGTTGGGATCGACCCGATGCTGATAAAGCAGATCGATGCTCTCGATATTGAGGCGTTTGAGCGATCCTTCCACCGCCTGGCGGATATGTTCAGGCCGGCTATTAAGTACCTGCCTGCCATCCGGCTGCGGCAGTTCAAAACCAAATTTGGTGGCGATCACCACCTGATCGCGCACCGGTGCCAGGGCTTCGCCCGCCAGCGCCTCATTGGTAAACGGGCCATAGATCTCAGCCGTATCGAAAAAGGTCACGCCCTGCTCCACGGCCGAACGAATCAGGGCAATCGCCTGTTGCTTGTCGGTCGCCGGGCCGTAACCAAAACTCAGGCCCATACAACCCAGCCCTAACGCCGAGACTTCCAGGCCGCCGTTGCCCAATTTGCGTGTTTGCATTTCATTCCTCAGGGTGAATCGCACTGGCCCCCGACGTGCTTGCCGGGGGCCGATTGTCGTGTGATTACTGTAGAAGAGCGGGGTGGCGGTGACTATGGAGCAAATCCGCTTGAGTTTATGAGTTTGGTTCATAAATCAGACGATGGCGCCTACCGTCTTCCCCATTAGCGTCATTGCCCCGCGTTAAGCGCCGCCTTTATCTCCTCCCCGCATTGCAGAATGTTGTGGTGGTGGCAGGCCAGCGGGATCACCGTCAAATGTTCGCAAGCGGCGCTCAGGCCGTTGTCCGCTACCGCCAGCAGCGGCGCCATCGCGCCTTGCGGCAGTTGCGGATTCACCTGCATCGCCTTGAACAGGGTCACCTGAGTGGTTTGCAGCCTGCGGCTGAGCCTTCCCCCCGCCAGGCGCTGTTCAGCCTGCGCCACCGCCGTAGCGCGCCGGGCCGCATCGCCCTCAATGCCCAACGCCGACAGCAGTTGCTCAAGCGGCAGCTCAGCCGACGTTTGCCGATAGAAGCTGTCCAGCAGACAGAGGCGGACGGCGCAGTGCCCGCGCACCTCCAGCCTGGCGGCGATCTCCAAGGCAATGATGCCCCCCAATGACCACCCCAAAATGTGTATCGGCCCCGCCTGATTCAGCAGGCCGTTGGCGGTCATTTCATTCAGATACAGCTCGGCGATGTTACCGAGAGAATCAATGGTCGGTCTGTGGTAAAGATTATAATTATCAACACCATAACAGTTTATTTCCCCCTGTAATTCCTGAGCCAGGGAGTGAAAGGCTTCCGCGCCCACCAACGCCGGGTGAATCATCCACAACGCAGGCGCATCGCTGACCGGCCGATTGAGCGGCATCACCAAAGGCTGCTCACCCGCCGCCAGCAGGTTCTTCAACGTACGGTGCTGGAACAGCCTGACCACCGGAACCGGCGTGCCCAGCAGTTCCGCCATGCTGAGGCACAGCGAGATCGCCCGAATTGAGGTGCCGCCCAGTTGGAAGAAGTCGTCCGTCATGCCGACCCGATCGCACTGCAATGCCTGTTGCCACAGCGCGCACAGCCGTTGTTCCAGCGCATTTCCCGGCGCAACATAGTCATTGAGTTCACGCGCCGCCGGCACCGGCAGCGCTTTACGATCCAGCTTGCCGCTGGAGTTGTAGGGCAAGGCCTCCAGGCGCATCAGCGCGGTAGGGATCATGTACAACGGCAACCGCTGGCTCATAAACGCCAGCAGCGCCGGTTCCGCCAGAGCTTCATCGCTGACGTAGTACAGCGCCAGCCGATGCTGTGACGCCTCCTGCAACACAATGGCGCAACAGGATTTTATCGGGCCAAACGCCAGCGCCCGCTGTTCGACCTCTGCCAGTTCCACCCGGTACCCGTTGATTTTGACCTGAAAATCCATCCGCCCCAAAAACTCCAGATTGCCGTCCGGCAGGTAGCGGCCCGCGTCGCCGGTGCGATACAACCGCTCCCCCAGTTCAGGATGATAAATAAACTTTTCGTCGGTCAGCGACGGGTTGCGATAATAGCCGCGGGCCACACCGGCCCCGCCGATGTATTGTTCGCCCGGCAGGCAAGGCGGCAGCAGCCGCAGATGGCGATCCAGCACATAGAAGCGCTGGTGCGCCATCGCCTGTCCATAGGGCACGCTGGGCGCGGTTATCGGCGTTTCCGGGATGTCATACAGGATCGACCAAATAGAGCTTTCGGTGGCGCCACCGGCGCTGATCACCCGGCAACCCGGTCGCCACTGGCGAATGCGGGCAGGCAGTTGCCGGGAAATAACCTCGCCCACCAGCACCACGTTGCGCAGCGCTGGCCAACAGGCCTCTGCGGCCGCGGCTTCAAGCTCCTCGACCAGCAGGGTCATCACCGAAGGCGCCGAATTCCAGAAGGTCACGCCCTGGGTCATCAGCAAACGATGCCAGGCCTGTGGCTGATAGCGTTCGGCTTCGGACGGCATCACCAGGGTGCCGCCCACCGACAGCAGGCCAAAGAGGTCGAACACCGAGATATCAAAACTCAAGGCACTGAGCGCCAGCGCCCGATCTTCCGCGCCGAGATCCAGTTGGCGCAGGGTATCGATAATGCTGTTCACCGCACCGCGATGCTCTACCGCCACCCCTTTCGGCGCACCGGTGGAACCTGAGGTGAAGATCACATAGGCCAGCGCGGAAGGTGGCGGCAACAACGGTGCCCCCGGCAACGCAGGCGGCAATTCGGCCACCGCGCCCTGCGAATCGACCACCAGCACTCTGGCCCCGCCGGTCTCCCGCCACGGCCTGCTGCTGAGGATCACCCGGGTCTGCGACTGGTCGATAATGTCCAGGCAACGGCGTTCCGGCCAGGCGCCGTCCAGCGGCAGGTAGGCCTTGCCGGACATGACCACCGCCAGCACCGCGATAATTTGCGCCCGCCCTTTGTCGACCATTACCGCCAAGGTTTCGGCCGTCATATCCGCGTGTTCACGCAGTTGCAGCGACAGGGTCAGCGCCGCCCGGTACAGTTCGCCATAACTCAGTTCGCCCAGGCTGTCGACGATCGCCACTCGTTGCGGATACCGGGCGGCCTGCTGGATAAAATCATGATGGATGGCGCGTTCAAAATCATAGTGCGGCAGGCAAGACTGGCGGAGAGCCCGTTGGTGCGCCACCTCCTCTTCCGGCACCAGCGCCAGTTGGCTGACGGGCAGTTCGCCTCGTTCGACGATTTGCCGCAGGATTGCCAGATAATAGCCGGACAGCCGCTCCAGCGTGGCCGGGCTGAACAGCGCGGTGGCGTAGTTGAATACCGCTTGCCCGGCGCCCTTCGCCAATTGGATGCTCAACGTCAGGTCAAACTTCGCCGCCTGATAGTGTTCCATCAGGCTTTGCGGCTTCAGCCACTCCGGCGGCGACGGCTGCGCGCCGTCATCCTCCAGCACGAACAGCACCTGGAACAGCGGGTGACGCGAAAGATCGCGCGGCACCTGCAGCAGATCGATCAGGTGATCCAACGGCAGGTTCTGGTATTTCTGCACCTGTAGCACGCCGTCGAATACCTGATGCACATAGTTGGCCAACGGCTGGCCGTCGTCGATCTGCGAACGCAGCGGCAGCGTGTTGACGAAGAAGCCGATCGCCGAGCGCGTCTCCTCCGTCGGGCGATTGGCGACCGGCGTACCGACCAGAATATCCTGCTGACCGCTGAAACAGCCGAGCAACAGGTTGAACGCCGCCAGGTACAGCGCAAAAGGCGTTACCCCTTCACGTTGCGCAAAATTTTCCGCCTGCGCGATCAACGCCTCGGGCAGACTGAGGGCGTGATTGGCGCCCTGGTGGTCGAACTGGGCCGGGCGCACAAAATCGAGCGGCATCTCCAGCGTTTGCCACCCCGCCAGCCGTTGCCGCCAATAGGACCTCAGCCCTTCGGCCTGCGCCGATGCCAGGTACTCCTGCTGCCAGACGGCATAATCGCCATACTGCAGCGCCAGCGCCGGCAACGCCGGCGGTCGCCCCTGCCGCCGCGCCTGATACAGGCCGTCCAGCTCTTGCACAAATAGCCGCTGCGACCAGCCGTCGAACGCCAGGTGGTGCACCAGGATCAGGCTGTAACGTTCGCGGCCACCGTCGGGGTGCGTGAGCTCATAGATAGAGGCTCGGATCGGCAGTTCGGTATCCAGTGTGAACGGCCGGTCGATATCTTGCTTCAGCCGATCCCGCCAGCACTGTACGTCGATCGTCAATCGCTCCACGCACAGCGTCTGCGTGCAAGATTGAGAAACGGCGATGTGGGAGTGCGTTTGGTCAATCAGGCTGTGCAGCACCTGATGGCGGGCAACGATCGCCTGCAGGCTGTCGGCATAGGACGTCAGGCAGACATCCTCGTCGAGGCGAAACAGCATCGGCACATGATAGAGATTGCTGCCGCCGTTCAGATTTTCGATAAACCACAGCTGCATCTGCGCAGACGACAGCGGGTAAGCCTGCCGCTGCAACGCCGGTATCGATAGCGGCGCTTCGCCGCCGCCGAGCTGGCGTAGGGCCTGGCACAGGGAGCGAATGGTCGGGAACTGCCCCAGTTCGCTCAGCGTGACCTCACGCTGCAAGCGTCGGCCGATCTGATAGCAAGCCTGGATCGCCAGAATCGAATTGCCGCCCAGCGAGAAGAAGTTATCCTCCACGCCGATGTCCGGCCGTTGCAGCAGTTCGCGCCAGATGGCAACGCAGGCGCTCTCCCAGGCATTTTCCGCCGCGGCGAATTCGCGCGCTTCCACCTCCGGCCGCGGCAACGCCTGGCGGGCAATTTTACCGTTCTCGGTCAGCGGTAACCGCTCCAACTGGATAAACGCCTGCGGCATCATATACTGCGGCAGTTGGCTGCTCAGATGCTGCGCCAGCATTCGGGTCTCTGTCGCTTCGTCGGCGACAAAATAGGCGGCCAGATAGGGCTGTGGCTGGGTAATCAATGCCACGCAGCAGGCGGTGACGGCGGGATAAGACAGCGCAATATTTTCAATTTCGCCCAGTTCGATACGATAGCCGTTAAGCTTAATCTGCTGATCGAGGCGCCCCAAAAACTCAATATTGCCGTCTTCAAGCAGACGACCGGCGTCGCCGGTGCGATAGACGCGATCCTGCAACTGCTCATGCCAAAAGAAACTGTCTGCGGTTCGCTGCTGATCACCGTAGTAACCCCGCGCCAGCCCCGCACCGGCCAGATAAATCTCGCCCCTGACCCCTTCAGACGCCGGTCGCAGCCAGGCGTCCAGGATATAGCAGCGTTGGTAGGCCAGCGGTTTGCCGTAGGGGATGCTGGCTGACAGAATCGCTTGCTCGCTTTGCACCTCGTACAACATCGAGAATATCGCCGCTTCGGTGGCGCCGCCTGCGCTGAAAAAGCGGCTGCGCGGCGCCCACTCGCGACAACGCGCCGGCAGCGAAGTGGCGATCCAGTCGCCGCCCACCATCACCGCACGCAGCGCCGGCTCAGGCCCGGACATCAGCCCTGCTCCTTTGACATAGTCCAGCAACAGCTCCATTAACGCCGGGGCGCTCAGCCATACCGTAACCCGGTGATCAATCATCAATTGATACCAGGCCTGCGGGCTGACCCGGTCCCGTTCGGCCGGCATGACCACCGCACCGCCTGCGCTCAGCGGGCTGAAAATATCGTAGATCGCCAAATCAAAACTCAGTGCGCTGATCGCCAGGCTGCGATCCCGCTCATCGAGGGAAAAATAGCGCCGGGTGACGTCGAGCGTGCTCACCACGCTGCGGTGCTCGATCGCCACGCCTTTTGGCGTCCCGGTCGAACCCGACGTAAAAATGATATACGCCAGGCTGTCCGGGGCGGCGTCGATCGCCGGCAGCAGCGGCGCGGACACCGGCAGCCCCAGGGCAAGGCCGTCGGCACCCAGTTCGATAACGTTAATCTCGCGGGTCGGCCAGGGCGCGCTGCTCAACAGCGTATTGATCCCGGCCTGCGTCATCACCGCCAACCGCCGCTGCAACGGCCAGCTCGTATCCATCGGCAGAAACGCCTTGCCGCACATCAGCGCCGCCAACATGGCGACCGGTTGTCGGCGCCCTTTGTCGGCAATGATAGCGATGGCCTCGCCGACGATTGGCCCCTGCCGCCGCAGTTGGGTGGCAAGCGTCAGCGCCGCTTCGTACAATTCGCCATAGGTCATTTCGCCCAGCTCATCGATCACCGCCACCGCCTGCGGGTTGCGCCGGGCATGGCGGATGAAGTCATCGTGCAAGGTGCGCTCGAATGCGCCGGGAAATACCGGCGCCGGTTGCGCCGGCAGGCGCTGCGGCTGCAAGCTGATGTTTTCCAGTGGCCAATCGCTATGCTGCGCCATCTGCTGCAAAATGGCGACGTAGTAACCTGCCAGCCGCATTATCGACGCCTGGCTGAACAACGCCACGGCAAAGTTGAAACGGGCACGCAGCCGCTGCTCATCCGGCACCAGTGTCAGGGTAAGATCGAACTTGGCGGTCCGCTCATGGTCGCTCAGATCGACCACCGACAGCCAGTCCGGGCGCTCCGTCGCATTGGCGTCGCTTTCCAGCGCGAACATCACCTGGAACAGTGGGTGACGTGAGAAGTCGCGCGGCAGCTTCAGGCTGTCGACCAACAGTTCCAGCGACAACTCCTGGTGCTGCTGTGCTTGCAGCGTGGTGGCCGCAACCTGGCGGATAAACGCCGTTACACTGTGCTGATGATCCAACCGGTTGCGCAGCGGCAGCGTATTGACGAAGAACCCGATGACCCCCTCCAGTTCCGGCCGGCCGCGATTAGCCAGTGGCGTACCCACCATCACGTCATTCTGGCCGGTATAGCGCGACAACAACAGGGTGAATCCCGCCAGCAGCACCGCATGCAGCGTAACCCCTTCTCTGCGCGCCAGCCCGTCAAGCGAGGCCACCAGTTCCGCCGGCAGCGTCACTTCGCGGCTGTCCCCACGCACGTCGAAGGCGGTGGGTCGGACATAATCCAAGGGGATGTCGAGCTGCTGGCAACCCTCCAGCTCCCGCTGCCAAAAGGCCAGATCGTCCGTTTGGCGGCTCGCGTTCTCCGGCGCACGCTGCCAGAGCGCGTAGTCAAGATACTGCAGGCCCGGCGTCGCAGGCGGGCTTGTCGGCGTGCGCTGGAAATGGCGATAGAGCGCGTCCAGCTCTTTCAGCAGCACCTCCAGCGACCAGCCATCAAAAACGATATGGTGGAAAACCAGCAGGCAGGCGGTTACCTCGCCCCCCGTAGGCTCAGGATAGCGGTAGAGCGCAGCCCGCAGCGGCAGCTCGCAGGTGAGATCCATCGGCTGTTGCAGCGCCTGCGACAGCGCCACGGAAAACGCCTCGGCGCTCAACAGGCGTAGCGATACCGGCAATATCTCCTCGCTCACCCATTGACTGGCCTCCCCTCGCTCATCCTGGCGGATCAGACTGCGCAGCACCTGATGACGGCTCACCAGCGCCTGCAGGCTTTTAATGAAAAGCTCGCAATCAACCCCGGCGGACAGCCGCAACAACACCGGGGAAAGATAGTGCGTAGCACCGCCCGACAACTGTTGCATAAACCACAGCCGGGATTGCTGGAACGACAGCGGCGCTTCCCGCAGCTCGCTGGCGACAATCGCCGTATCCTCCGATGCCTGTTGCTGCCGGTTGATATGTTCGCTTAATGTCGCCACCGTCGGGTGCCGGTTCAGCGTCAACGCCGAGATCTTCACCCCCAGCAGCTTATTGACTTCGTGGCAAAGCCGGATGGCCATGATGGAGTTGCCGCCCAGGCGGAAGAAGTGATCGTCTACGCCCGCCTGGCAGCCCAGCAGCCGGTTGAACAACGCCAGTAGTTGGCTTTCCAACGGGGTGCCCGGCTGGCGGGACGCGCCTTGTCGTTCGAACGGGGTCGGCTCCGGCAATGCCCGGTAATCCACTTTCCGGCTTACCGTCAGTGGGATCGCCGGTAGCGCCATCAGCGCCGTCGGCAACATATAGTGCGGCAACTGTGCCGCCAGCCGTTGAAGGATCTCGTCGGCGGTCAACCGGCTGCCGGGCTGCAGCACATACCAGGCAGCCAACTGCGCCGCCGCTTCCGGACGCGCGGCCACCACCACTTCGGCCACTTCCTCGATGGCGCGCATCTGCATTTCTATTTCACCCAGTTCAATGCGATAGCCGTGGATCTTGATCTGCTGATCGTGGCGGCCAAGATACTCCAGGCTGTTATCGGCCAGGCGACGCACCCGATCGCCGGTGCGGTACAGGCGCCGGTAATCCGCCTCTTGGCTGAAAGGATTGGCAATGAAAACGGAGGCAGTGAGCTCCGGCAGGTTCAGATATCCTCGCGCCAGGCCGATGCCGGCCAGGCACAACTCGCCTTCAGCCCCCAGCGGCAGCAGATTAAAATGCTCATCCACTACGTAACAGCGCATGTTGGCGATAGCCTGGCCGATATTGCGTGCGCCGTTGCGGCGATAAAGGTTGAGGCTGACGCTGACCGAGGCTTCGGTTGGTCCATACATATTGACCACCTGCAGACCGCTCGCCAGATAATGATCGAGCACCGTCCGTGAGGCCGCCTCTCCTCCCATCGCAAGATGGCGCACCGAGGGCGGCAGCGCCGGCAGCGTGTGGAGTAATGCCGGCGGCAGGAAGCAAAAATGAATCTGCCACACCGCCATTTGCCCGCACAGCAACGCGGGATCCCGGCGTTGTTGCTCACTGGCGATAAACAGACGGTGTCCGTTGCCCAACGCCACGAACACTTCGAACACATGCGCATCGAAGGCCAGCGAGGCGAACTGCAAACAGTTGAGCACACCTGACTCCCGGTGCAGCAAGCGCCGGGTATGCCCCTCGATCATATTCACGGCCCCCTGATGTTCGCACAGCGTGCCTTTTGGCCGCCCGGTGGTGCCGGAAGTGTAAATCACATAAGCCAGCTGTTGCGCCCGCACGACAGGTAGCGCGCTCGCCCCTTCTTCCTGCAACTGCACATCCGCCAACAGACAGTGACTGGCTGGCGACAACTGCTGTGCTGCGGCTTGCAGCGCGGTTTCGGTCATGATAATCGGGCTGTTCACGTCCTGCAGAATGTAAGCCAGCCGCTGTGCCGGCGCATCAGGATCCAGCGGCACATAGGCGCCGCCCGCCTTCATGATAGCCAACATCGCCACCACCGCATCCGCACTGCGGTGCAAATACAGCGGGATCGGCGTATCCGGACGCATCTCTTCGCCGTTCAGTCTCAGGTACTCCGCGCGCAGCCGCAGCGCGAGTTGGTCGCTGCGCTGCGCCAACTGCCCGTAGCTCAGCTCAACGCGGGCGTCGGTCAGTGCGATGCGCTCAGGATAGAGACGGGCATGCCTTTCAACGCCGGCGAACAAGGTCATTGCCTGTCGCGATGGCGCATCCTGACCGCTGGCCCAGTGATCGTTCAAACGGCGGGTCTGCGGCGGCGTCATCTGCGGCAGCGAAGCGATCGGCGCATCCGGTTCGTTCAGGGCATTGCGCAACAGATGACAGAACTGTTCCGCCATTTCAGCCATCTGCGTCTCATCGAACAAATCCGACCGGTAACGCAACCTGAATTCAAAAGCGCAATTGGAAGGTTGGTACTCCAGCAACAGCTCGGAACCGGCCAGGTCAACGTTGAAACGGTGATTAACGCCAACCCTGCACCCTCCGAGACTCAACGGCGCATCCTTGAGATAAGCCTGAGTAAAGTTGACGTTCAACTGGCGGATCTGGCTTTGGCCCAACATGTCGTAAATCGGCAATTTGCTGTGCCGCAGTTTGCCCGTGGCTTTTAGCGCTTTGCTGTAACCCAGGGTCGCCCGGTATAGTTGGCTGAAGGTGGCCTCCGGCGACAGCGTCAGCGGAAAAACGGCGGTGTTGACCTGAGCGCCGTAGTACAACGCGCTCCCGCCCTCCGCAGCGATGGGATAACCGATATACACCCTGTCCTGCGGCGACAGGCGAGCAATCAGCAGCGCCCACAGCGTTTTGAATATCAGGAAAGGATTGGCGTATTTGATGCCGGACTTCAGGCTTTGCCACTCGGAAAAAGGCAGCGCGAAACGGACTTCGCCGGCGCTGCCCGCTGAAACGGACGGATCGGGGAGATAAGGCAGCTCCACGCGTGGCGGGCAGTCAGCCAGCAGATCGCGCCAGAAGGCGCGCGAATCGAATTCTTGTCTGAGCCCTGAAATATCCTCTTCATATTGTCGATACAGTCCATTGAGGCTATCGATGCTGCCGACCGGCAATTCCGCTGCGCTCGGATTATTGTAATAAGTGGAAATGGCGTTATAAAACTCTTGGCCGGCAAGACCATCGACCAATACGTGGTGGACAACACTAATGAAATTATAGCGTTGCGGCGCCAGTTCAATCAGATAAAACCGGCACAGCGGCCCTTCTCTGAGATCGAAAGGCGTATTAATCAATTTGCTGACGTCGCAATCCGCAGCGATTATTTCAAGGGTGATGTTCTTGGCCGTTTTTACCCACCGCAGTTGCGGGTGTTTATCATCCAGCACATGGTGAAAAAGAAGATAATTTCGGCTCATGCTCTCCACCGCAGCACGCAGGCGGTGGATATCCAGATCGCCCTCAATAGTTTGGTCGAGCACCAAGTTGTATTCACATGATTGTGAGTTAAGAATATATTCATTCCAAAAAGTTTGGGTGTACGGTGAGGCGAAAATTACTTTCATTAATTCAATCCCTTTTAATTATAATCCCTAGTTATATATTTTTTGGCATTGGCGCAGCACGGCAGCGCCTCCGCATGCAAAGTAGGCGACCTGTTAATGTAAACACTTAAGAAAATAGGAGATCGAATATTATTTTATTTTTTACACAAATAACACGCAAAATAAAAATAAATAAAATTCAGTAAAAACAATAAGTAAAATAAAAAACAGACATATTGACGCCAGATTTATAACGTAATAAAAAAACAACAGAAATAATAACAACTCAGAATAAATAGAATTTTAAAATAAAAAAAATAAAAGCATTGATTATTTATATTTAAATTGAAGAGTAAAAAATTCACCCTGTAATGAGAATATTACGAGGGGAAATAAAATAATTGAAAACCTTCCCTCAAGCCCAATGGTGACCGGCCAAATATCCCTTTCATCTGTACGGCAATAACTTTGGAAATAAATTGTCGGGCATTGACACCCGCTGGAAGCATCCGGATACTCTCGCACCGTTACCGGTAACAATGATCGGTTGACCAATGATAAAACCAAGACCGGGCGGCAACCAAGGCTATCACCTGTGGCAGCGCCCCCTTTGGAGAAGGCAAAGTGCCCCGAGGCAAAAACGCGTGACAGGGTTTGCGTCACCCTGGTTTTTTAAGGAGAAACCGCGTGTTTTTTTTGATTTAGCTTAATCTCTAAATCGGGGACTTTTCATTTTTGGTAAGGATAATACTATGCAAAATAAAGCGTCATTGTCGCCGCTCGTCATCATAACGGCACTGTTCGCCGTGTTGAGCGGGCTCTATCTGCTGGCCGGGGGCATCTGGTTGGCTAAGCTCGGCGGTTCGTTGTACTACATCATCGCCGGGGTAGTATTGCTGGTCACGGCCTGGCTGCTGTTCCGCCGCCGCGCCACCGCGTTGTTGTTGTACGCCCTCTTCCTGCTCGGTACCACGGTCTGGGCGCTGTGGGAAGTCGGCCCGGATTTCTGGGCACTGACGCCGCGTCTGGACGTCACCTTCTTCTTTGGCCTGTGGCTGGTGTTGCCCTTTATCTATCGTCGGCTTATCGCCAACGGCAAGCTGGCGTACGGTGCTTTGAGCATCGCGCTGGTGATCACCGTGGGCGTTCTGGCCTACGCGGTGTTTAACGATCCGCAAGAGATCCACGGCACCCTGGAACCGGCGCAGGCCAAAGCCGAAACGGATGCGTCTGCCGCCGACTGGCCGGCTTATGGCCGCACGCAGGAAGGCACGCGCTATTCCCCGCTGAGCCAGATCAATGACAAAAACGTGGGCCAACTCAAGGAAGCCTGGACCTTCCAGACCGGCGACCTGAAGACCGCCAACGATCCGGGTGAAATCACCAACGAAGTCACCCCGATTAAAATCCGCGACACGCTTTATCTGTGTACGCCTCACCAGAAGCTGTTCGCGCTGGATGCCGCCACCGGTAAAGAGAAGTGGAAGTTCGACCCTCAGTTGAAATTCAACCCGACCTTCCAGCACATCACCTGCCGCGGCGTGTCTTACCATGAAACCACCGCAGCGGCCGGCACAACGGCAGAAACCTCTCCGGCACAGTGCGCACGCCGCATTATCCTGCCGGTAAATGACGGCCGTCTGTTTGCTCTGGATGCGGAAACCGGCAAGCCTTGCGCCGATTTCGCCAATAACGGCGAGTTGAATCTGCAAAGCAATATGCCGTATGCGACTCCAGGCCACTATGAGCCGACGTCGCCGCCGGTGATCACCGATAAGGTGATTGTCGTTGCCGGTGCGGTTACCGATAACTACTCCAACCGCGAGCCTTCGGGTGTGATCCGCGGGTTTGACGTCAACAGCGGCAAGCTGCTGTGGGCCTTTGATCCGGGCGCCAAAGATCCGAACGCCATCCCGGCGGACGAACACCATTTCACGCCGAACTCACCGAACTCCTGGGCGCCTGCCGCCTATGACGCCAAACTGGACATTGTCTATCTGCCGATGGGCGTGACCACCCCGGATATCTGGGGCGGCGACCGCACGCCGGAAATGGAGCGTTATGCCAGCGGCCTGCTGGCGTTGAATGCCTCCACCGGCAAGCTGGCCTGGTTCTATCAGACCGTGCACCATGACCTGTGGGATATGGACGTGCCGGCTCAGCCTACTCTGGCGGATATCACCGACAAGAGCGGCAACAAGGTGCCGGTGATTTACGTACCGACCAAAACCGGCAATATCTTCGTGTTGAACCGCACCAACGGCGAGTTGGTGGTGCCGGCGCCAGAAAAACCGGTCCCGCAAGGCCCGGCCAAAGGCGACCGCTTGTCACCGACCCAGCCGTTCTCCGAGCTGACTTTCCGTCCGGAGAAAAAACTGACCGGCGCGGATATGTGGGGCGCGACCATCTATGACCAACTGGTCTGCCGGGTGATGTTCCACAGCCTGCGTTACGAAGGCACCTTCACTCCGCCTTCCGAGCAGGGCACGCTGGTGTTCCCTGGCAACCTCGGCATGTTCGAATGGGGCGGCCTGTCTGTCGATACCGACCGTCAAATCGCCATCGCCAACCCGATCGCCCTGCCGTTCGTTTCCAAACTGATCCCGCGCGGCCCAGGCAACCCGATTGAACCGCCAGCCGGCGACAAAGGCGGCAGCGGCACTGAAGCCGGCGTGCAGCCACAGTATGGCGTGCCGTTCGGCGTTACCCTGAACCCGTTCCTGTCGCCGTTTGGTCTGCCATGCAAACAGCCGGCATGGGGTTATATTTCCGCCGTAGACCTGAAAACCAACGACATCGTGTGGAAAAAACGCATCGGTACCGTGCGCGACAGCTCTCCGTTGCCGCTGCCGTTCAAGATGGGCATGCCGATGTTGGGCGGACCGGTCTCTACCGCCGGTAATGTGTTCTTCATTGGCGCAACCGCAGACAACTACCTGCGCGCCTTCAGCGTCACCAACGGTGACAAACTGTGGGAAGCACGTCTGCCGGCCGGTGGCCAGGCAACGCCAATGACCTATGAGGTTAACGGCAAGCAGTACGTGGTGATTTCCGCAGGCGGACATGGCTCCTTCGGCACCAAGCTGGGCGACTACATCGTCGCTTATGCTCTGCCGGACGAGAAATAATCGCCCAAGAAAGCCCTACCCTGGAGCACGCCATCCGGCGTGCTCTATCCCCCACTCGCAGCGCCCCCGAACCTCAATACGCAATAAACTCACCCCGCAGACAGCAAACGGATGAACATCCGGTGCGCCAGGCCGTGCAAACCGCTGCCGACACATCGGCACTGTGCCATAATGCGCCGCCGAAGGGAGGGCGATAAATGGACATCATTCTACTGCGTCACGGTCAGCCGAACATCGATACCGACAAGCTTCAGCGCACCCACGAGATGCGCGCCTGGATCGATCACTACAATCTTGCGGGCATCGCCGATACGCCGCCCGAAAACGCCAGGTCGCTCGCTTCGCAACCCCGGTATGTCGTCGCCAGCACCCTGCCAAGAGCCTTGGCTTCACTTGCCTTGCTGGGCCTGCAGCCCCACGAGAGTGATGCCCTGTTCTGCGAAGCCGAGCTGCCGGTTTTCTCTGTACCGCTGTTACGTTTACGCCCCTTGCATTGGGTGGTGATTTTTCGCCTTTTGTGGCTATGCGGCTACGCGAAAAATGTCGAATCCTTGTCATCAGCCAAAAAACGCGCCGCGGCCGCCAGCGGCAAACTGGCCGATCTCGCGGCGGCTCAGGGGGCAGTACTGCTGTTGGGACACGGCGTAATGAACAGCCTGATTGCCAATAAATTGAAGAAGGCCGGCTGGAAGCTGCACAGCCAGTCAGGCAACAGCTACTGGAACGCCAGGGTGTATCGGCTTGCCGACTCCTTAACGACATCCGCCTGAATGACTGCCAACAAATACATAGCCCCTTCAGTCACAGCAGCTTTGGGGGACACAGGCACAACACCTGATGCAGTTTTCGCTATCTCACCGCCAGCGGCAGCGTGCCTTCCCCCTTCAATACCCGCGCCTTGCCGGTCAAGGCAAAGGCCGAGATCAGGGTAAACAGCAACGCGATGCAGCCAAGGATCAGATAAGAGGTTTTGAAGCCGTAATTGACGTACATCATCCCCGCCGCATAGGACATGCCGATGGCCGACAGTTGTTTGAAGAAGCAAAAGCCCCACAGGTAGATCGACGCGGAAAGGTTAACGTTAAATTGGGTGGTGATGTATTTGAAGATGCCCACCAGCAGGAACGGCACCTCAAACATATGCAGGGTCTTGAGGACAATCACCGCCGTCACCGAGTCCGCCTGCGACGAACCTATGATCCGCACCGACATAATCACCCCGGCAATCAGCAACGCATTCTTGCCGCCGATGCGGTTGATGATCAACGGCGCAAAGAACATGATAAAAGCGTTAAGAAACTCGCCCAGCGTGGTGACATAGCCAAATGCCTGGGTACCGGCATGCCGATCGCGGAAAAACGAGGTGAAGAAGTTGGCGAACTGCTGATCAAACACATCGTACACGCAGGCCACCCCGACGATATACATCACCAGACACCAGAATTTGCGCATTTTCAACAGCCCCAGCGCCGCTTTGAGCTTGATGGGATTGTGGTTCAGCGCCAAGCCGTCCGCCACCGCCAACGTATTGTTCTCTTCCGGCTTGAACAGGTAAAGCAAGCCCGCCAACACCAGCGCGAAGCTCGAGGCCAGCCAAAACGCGAATTGATTGTTAATGGTAAACATGTAGCCGACGATCGAGGCGCAGATCGCCCAGCCGATACAGCCAAACAGCCGGGCGCGACCATATTCGAACTGGCTGCGGCGGCTCACTTTTTCGATATAGGCTTCAATCGCCGGTGAACCGCCGCTGCACACCAGGCCGAGATAAATGCCGCACAGCAATGCGCCCAGCAAAAAGTTGCTTTGCAGCAGCGGCGAGAACACATAGATAAACAGCGGCGCCAGAAACAGCAGCAGGAAGATGATCATCCACAGCAGGTGTTTCTTCAGGCCAAACTTGTCGGTGACGAAGCCAAAAATCGGCTGGAACACCAGGGCAAACAGCGCCATGCCGGCGAACACCAGCCCGGTTTGTCGCTGATCGAGATGATTGACGTCATGCAGCCAGATCGGAAAGAACGGCAGCACCGCGCCCATGATAAAGAAATAGAAAAAACAGAAGGCACCGAAGATCCAAAAGTTCTTGTTTTTCAAATAAAACATGGCTCACCATCCCATTTTTAACGGCGCGGGAAGCCCCGCGCCTTGTGCGTTTTGAGGAGGTATCGGGGTAATGCGGCGATTAATGGTAGGCGGGAAGCCAGTTGCCGTGCGCTTCAATCAGTTCGTCGCACAGCTTGCGGATATCATCGATAGAAAGCTCGGCTGAAGTATGCGGATCCAGCAGCGCCGCATGGTAGATCGCTTCGCGTTTGTGCGTGACCGCCGCTTCGATGGTCAACAGTTGGGTGTTGATATTGGTGCGGTTCAGCGCCGCCAGTTGCTCCGGCAAGTTGCCGACGTAGCAAGGCGTGATCCCCTGCCCATCCACCAGACAAGGCACTTCGACGCAGGCCTCCGCGGGCAGGTTGGTGATCAACCCGGTGTTGAGCACGTTGCCGCCAATCTTGTAAGGCCGATCGGTCTCCATCGCTTCGATGATGTAAGAAGCATATTCGTGGGTGCGGCTGTGGGTGAGGCTGGCGTCATGGGTCAGCGCCGCTTTCTGTTGCTGCCATTGTTCAATCTGCTCAATACAGCGGCGTGGGTATTCATCCAGCGGAATATTGAAGCGCTCAATCAGTTCCGGATAATTGCGTTTGATCCAGTAAGGCATGTATTCGGCATTGTGTTCTGAAGATTCGGTCACGTAATAGCCGAAGGTTTTCATGATTTCATGACGCACCATGTCATCATGCTTGCCCTGCAAGGCATTGGCGCGGCGCTTGATTTCCGGATACAGGTCTTCGCCGTGGCGGCGAACGTCCAGCAGCCAGGCCATATGGTTGATGCCCGCGATGTGGAATTGCACGTCGTCGGTCGGCATATCCACGCTTTTCAGCAGCGTCTCGGCGCAAACCTGAACGCTGTGGCACAGCCCCACGGTTTTCACTTCGGTATGGCGCAGCATGGCGCCGGTTATTGCCGCCATCGGGTTGGTATAGTTCAGCAGCCAGGCGTCCGGGCAGACCGCTTCGATATCCCGGGCGAAATCAAACAACACCGGAATGGTGCGCAGCGCACGAAAGATACCGCCAATGCCCAGGGTATCGGCAATGGTCTGCTGCAGGCCGTATTTTCTGGCAATGGTGAAATCGGTAATGGTGCAAGGATCGTAGCCGCCGACCTGGATGGCATTCACCACGTAATTGGCGTTTTTCAATGCCGCGCGGCGGTTTTCTACGCCGAGGTAAGGGGTAATCTTCGCCCTGCCCGCATTGGTATTGCGGTTGATATTGCTCAACATGGCGAAGGATTCGTTGAGACGGGCACTGTCGATGTCGTACAGCGCAATATCCACCTCTTTCAATGCCGGCGTCGCCATGATGTCGCCGAGTACGTTCTTGGCGAAGATGGTGCTGCCCGCGCCCATAAATGTCACTTTAATCATCGTATTTCTCCGCTGCTGCTGTTTTCGATAAGCTGAAATTACCCTGCAACGCCGATACGAGATATGGATGAATGTGACCTTGTTATGGCGAAAAATGACGCACCGCAAAAAGTGTGAACCAAGTCGGGATCTGGTCATATCCCGGCGGCTCCGCCGCAACTACGCTGATAGAGTGGGGATAAAACGGAGGCCATGACGGATGCACAAGAGTTTCACCCTCAATCGCACCGACAATATTGAGCTGAACCTGTACCAGTATGGGGAGGAGAATTGTGATAAAGGCCACAGTTTTGGCCCCGCCGTACGCCAGCACTATCTATTCCATTATGTGATAAGCGGGACCGGCGTGCTGCACAGCGAATACGGCTCTTTTCCCGTCGTGGCAGGAGAAGGTTTTCTGATCCACCCGCACGACGTGACCACCTACTGCGCCGACAAAAAGGATCCCTGGCATTATATGTGGCTGGAGGTCGACGGGCTTATCGCCGGCAAGATTTTCGAAGAATGCCATCTGAGCCGTCAATTCCCAATTTATCGGCCCAACCTACAGGACGATAACGCCAGCGCCCTGGGCTACCTGCGACAGATCGTTGCCCAGGGCGATGAGCATCGGCTGAAGGTGCTCGGGCTGAGCTACCTGTTCTTTTCCGCGTTAATCGGCAATAGGCTGCAGGGTACGGCTGCACATCCCGATGACAAGGCGCAGCATCTGCGTAAAGCGGTCAAACAGATTGAAAACCGCTACCATGAACATTTGACGATTGAGAGCCTGGCCGCCTACTGCAATATCAACCGCAGCTACCTGTGCCGGCTGTTCAAAAACGCCTACGGCATCGGCCCCAAGGAGTATTTGCTTAATTTTCGCATGAGTATCGCCGTCAGCCTGCTGAGCAATGGCCATACGGCGATCAAAGTGGTGGGTATTTCGGTCGGCTATGAAAACCAATTGCACTTTTCCAAAGCCTTCAAGCAAGTGCACGGCGTATCGCCGGCCAGATGGCGGCAGGAAAACCTTCAGGCACCGCAGCCTGGCGGGTGACGTTCAGCCCCCCGTTCGTCTGGCGCGGGGGATTGCCTGTTCCGCAACCTCTTCTTGTTTTATACGCGGGTATTTCCACAACCAACGCCCGCTGACCATGCGCCAGTAGAAGAGCGCACCGCGCACCGCCCAATCCATAAACATGCCGAGCCAAACGCCGACCACGCCCATGCCCAACACAATGCCCAGCGTGTAACCCGCCACCACGCGGCAGCCCCACATGCCCAGCATCGACACCCACATGGCAAAGCGGGCGTCGCGCGCACCTTTCAACCCGGCAGGCAGCACCCAGGAGGCGGCCCAGATCGGCATAAAGGCGGCGTTGAGCCAGATAAGCACTTTCACCACCTCTTTAACATCGTCCTGCCGGCTATAAAACGAAGCGAACACCCCGGCCAGCGGTGCCGTTCCCCAGGCGATAACCGTCAGTCCAATCGTCGCCAGCCAGAAAATGTGACGCAGTTGCCGCTCCGCCTGGGCTATCTGCCCTTTCCCCAAACGTTTTCCCACGATAATGGTCGACGCCGATCCCAGGGCGTTGCCCGGCAGGTTAATTAACGAGGCGATGGAAAAGGCGATGAAATTACCGGCAATGACGTTGGTCCCCATGCCGGCGACAAACATCTGGGTCAGCAATTTGCCGCCGTTGAACAACACCGATTCAATGCTGGCGGGGATGCCGATCCCCAGCACTTCCCAAAGGATGTTCAGTTTTAACGGCGTAAAGTAGCTTTTCAGCGTGATGTGCAGCGCCGGGTTAAACCCAATCATCAGCACGTAAATAATGGCGATGGCACCGATATAGCGGGAAATGGTCAGCCCCAGCCCAGCGCCGACAAAGCCCAGCCCATGCCAGCCCAGCATGCCGTAAATCAGAATGCTGCTGATGATGATGTTCAGGATATTCATGCCGCCGTTGATCAGCAGCGGGATCTTGGTATTGCCCGCCCCGCGCAGCGCGCCGCTGCCGATCAGCGCAATGGCGGCGGCCGGGTAGCTCCACACCGTGGTTTGCAGATAAGAAAGCGCCAATGCCTTGACCTCCGGGGTGGCGGCGCCGGCGATCACGTCAATAATCTGCTCGCCCGCAAGATGGATGCCCACCGCCAACACCAGGGCGACCAGAGTCATCAACACCAACGACTGGCGCGCCGCCGATCGCGCTCTTTTGCGATCCCGCTTGCCGAGGCTGAAGGCCACCACCACCGTGGTGCCCAGGTCCACCGCGGCAAAAAAGGCGATAATCACCATATTGAAGCTGTCCGCCAGCCCCACACCGGCCATGGCTTCCTTACCGATCCAGCTCACCAGGAAGGTGCTTAGCACCCCCATCAGCAAGACGCAGGCGTTCTCCATAAAGATCGGCACCGCCAGCGGCGTGATTTCACGCCAGAAGAGCACAGAGTAGCTTTTTCGTTTGGCATACCAGGGCGTTTTTTCCACGCGCTGACGCAGGGCGGCAAGTAAATTCAAGATGAACTCGGATAAAAGTGAAACAACATTTCAAAGGATGAATGACAGATCGTTATCCTGCAAAGAATTTTTTGTAAGAGAGGTACTGAAAAATACGCGGCGGATGAGAGAGGTTTTATCGCTGATTGAACGCCACGTCACCGCCGTACCCCGTTAACCGTTTTTTCGTAAAAATTGCCGATATCAAGACTGATGGAATTCCATCATTAATCCCATACCCCTCTCTTCAGGTGGCTGATTATAGTGACGCCATCACGACGACAAGGAGAGCAGCAATGGCGTTTTCTCACCTGAAACTGGGCGTTAGCCCGCTGTGCTGGACTAATGATGTATTAGAAGATCTCGGTGGCGATATTCCTCTGACGACATGCCTGCAGCAAGCAGCGCAGGCGGGCTATCAGGGTATAGAACTGGGCCGAAAATTTCCGCGCAACGCGCATGAATTATCCCCCCTGCTTGGCGCAGCAAGGCTGCAACTCGCCTCCGGCTGGCATAGCGGTTTTCTGGCCGATCGCAGCCTGGAGGATGAGCTCGAAGCCGTGCGCCCACATGCACAACTTTTGCAACAATTGGGAGCCAACGTCATGGTCTACGGTGAATGTGGCCAACTGCCGCATGACACGCCTCTCGATGACCCCATCTCTTTGTCCCCTGCGCTCAGCCGCATCGACCTGACGGCATATTGCAACAAACTGAATGCTTTCGCGGACGTATTACTGCGCGATTTCGGCCTGAAACTGGCCTACCACCACCATCTGATGATGCTGGTAGAACATGACGATGAAGTGCAGGCATTTCTTGCGCAGACACAAGATAACGTGGGGTTGGTATTGGATTCCGGCCATGCCTTTGCTGCGGGCGTTGACATGGCATCGGTATTGGAAAAATACGGCCATCGTATCTGCCATATTCATCTGAAAGATGTGCGCCCGCACGTGCTTCAGCGGCTCTACGGCGAAGATCTCAGCTTTAACGATGCCGTACGCGCCGGATTGTTTACCGTGCCGGGGGATGGCGGTATCGACTATGCCCCCCTGATCCGTTTCGTCGAATCAAACGGCTATCAAGGCTGGTTAATTGTAGAGGCCGAACAAGATCCCGCGACCGCACCACCGCTGGCGACGGCCAGCCGGGCATTCAAATGGGTGAGCGAACATTTTCCTGTCAATACCCCCCTCAAGGGAGACGCGCGATGAACAACCGGTTAAACATTGGTCTGATTGGCTCTGGTTTCATGGGGCAGGCGCATGCCGACGCGTATCGCCGCGCAGCGATGTTCTATCACAATCTGCCAAAACGTCCGTATCTCTATGCGCTGGCCGATCAAAACCAGGCGATGGCAGAAACCAATGCCGCCAAATTTGGCGCAGAGAAAGCCTATGGCGATTGGCGTGAGTTGGTGAACGATCCGCAAGTGGACATCGTCGACATCACCTCCCCCAACCATCTGCATTATGAAATGGCCATGGCAGCGATTGCGGCGGGTAAGCATGTTTACTGTGAAAAACCCCTGGCAGTCAGTGAGCAACAAGCGCGTGAAATGACCACTGCGGCAACGCAAGCCGGAGTGAAAACCATGGTGGCCTTTAACAACATAAAAACGCCCGCCGCGCTGTTGGCCAAACAGATTATTGAACGTGGTGACATAGGTACCCCCGTTCGTTTCCGTGGCACCTTTGACCAGGGATTTTACAACGATCCCCTCCTGCCCTGGTCCTGGCGTTGCTCGAAAACGCTGGGTGGCAGCGGCGCTCTGGGCGATCTGGGCGCGCACACTCTCTCCGTAGCGCAATTCCTGATGGGCGGTGTCCGTCAGGTGACCGCCAATGCACAAACTTTCATGACTAAACGACCGGTGCCGCAGGCTGATGCCGGCTATGCCAGTAAAGTCGACGGCAGTGCAGAATGGCGCGAAGTGGAAAATGACGATCAGATACAGTGTCTGGTGAATTTTGACAGCGGTGCCTCCGGCGTGATTGAGGCCTCGCGCATTGCTGCCGGGCGCATTTTTGGCGTCTATTGGGAAGTCTCAGGCACTGAAGGAACCCTTTACATGGACGGTGAGCGCTTCAATGAACTGCAGGTTTACCGTTTTAACGATCACAAACACGATCGTGGTTTCAAGACGTTGTATGCCGGTAGCCAAATCCCCTCCTACTCCGGTTTCTTTGGCTTCGACTTTGGCGGCGGCGGCCTGGGCTATTTCGATGTGAAAGTTATCGAAGTCCATGATTTGGTCCAGGGGATTTGCAGCGACGGCGATTGTTATCCCAACTTCGCTTTCGGTCTGGAGAACCAACGCATTCTGTCCGCCATTGAGACCTCAATGGCTAATCATTCCTGGATTGACGTGATAAAAGAGTAAGGAGCCATTATGTTTCCCTCTGTCTTACCCACACCTCGCAGCCAACCTGCCGCCTCTATTCCGTCACTACGATGGGGCATTATTGGCCCCGGTTGGATCGCCGAACGTTTCGTGAAATCGCTGAAAGAACAGAGTCGGCAACGGATACTGGCCGTCGCTTCCCGCTCCCAGGAAAAAGCGGATCGCTTCGCTGCAACCTGGGGCATCCCTTTGGCCTATGGCGATGTGAATGACATGCTCGCTCGCGATGATATCGATGCTGTCTACGTCGCTACGCCGCATAACCATCATTTCCCTGATGGCTGTCGAGTACTGAGAGCGGGCAAGCATGCCCTGATCGAAAAGCCCTTCGCGCTTAACGCCCGCGAAGGGGCTGCGCTGCAAGAGCTGGCACAGTTGCACGACAAACTGGCGATGGAGGCGATGTGGTGCGATTACCTACCCAAATATGATGTCATCCGTCAATTGCTGGAAGACGGCGTATTGGGCGATGTGCACACGTTACTGGCCGACCATGGCGAGTTTTTCACCCCCGACCACCGTATTTTTAACGCGGATTTGGCCGGTGGCCCAATGATGGACCTAGGCAGTTATCTGGTCTCATTCAGCGTCCTGATAGGCGGTGCTCCCCAAGAGATTATTGCGCGGGGTGAACCGGCCCCGGGCGGGATCAATGGCCAAGCCTCAATGCTGTTCACCCATGACCGCGGGCTGCACAGCGTACTGAATACCACACTATTCAGTAACACACCGGGCGGCGCCGTCGTGGCGGGACGAGATGCAACCCTCAACCTTGATGGGCAATTCTATGCGCCGGGTCACTTCTCGTTGACCGCCAGCCAGGGCGGAAAAACGCTGCATTGGGAAGAGCCGCTCAACCGCTACACACAGCTGTTCCATCAAGCGGAACATTTTGCCTGGTGCGTCGGTCAGGGGGTAAATGACTCGATAATTCGGCCGCTAAGCCAGGTGCTGACAACGTTAAAAGCCATGGATGAAGTGAGACGTCAGATGGGCGTGGTTTTCAACGAGGAACGTTGAGCCGGTAGCCCCACCAATGGGGGCTACCCTAAGGATTAGGCCAATTGCTCCACAGCGACAAACTGCCCGGTTCGCAATGAAGTAACGGCCGCTTCGGCGATGGCTTGCGCTTGCAGGCCATCCAGCAACCCCGGCAGATCGGGCACGGACTCGCCAGCCAGATGGCGAACAAAGGCATCCAGGTGCCTGTAATAGGTATCTTGCACCCTGCTGAACCAATCTCCCCACAGCCCCGGTTGAATGCGCTGGTTACCGCGCCAGAGTGTAGCGCCCTGTGGAGACTGACTGCCTGACTCCAGCGCGCCTCCCGGCCCCATCAGATTGATTCGCTCGTCATAGCCGTGGCCGGTACGCCGAGTGTTATCCAGTTGCGCCAAGGCTCCCGACTTCATTCTCATCATCAGGACGGAGGTATCGACATCCCCAAACTCGGCTATTTCCGGCAGTGCCAGCGCAGCGCCCATCGCAGCGACAGTGTGAACTTCTTCTGCGGTGAGAAAACGCAGCAGGTCAAAGAAGTGGATCGCCTGGTCACGCATCTGCCCGCCGGAGCTGCGCAGATAACTGACCGGCGGCATTTCAGAGGCTCGGCACACCATCTGTATCAGCTCAAGGTTACCGATGACGCCTTGTTCCACCTGGCGTCGCAACTGTTGATGGCTGTGATCGAAACGCCGGTTGAACCCCACCGTTATAGGGACGTTTAACGGCAAGACTTTTTCCACAACCTCACGGGCACGGGACAAAGACAGGTCGATGGGTTTTTCGCAGTAAACCGCTTTGCCGGCGCGGGCAGCGGCTTCCAACAATTCCGCATGCGACGGGGTAGCGCTGGCGATCAAAACGGCATCAATGGCATCGCTGTTAATCGCGTGCGCAACCGCCACCGCGCGAGCGCCGTACTGGCTTGCCAACGCCTCGGCGCGGCTGTGATCGACATCCGCCACCATCGCCAATTCCGTTCCTGGGTGCCGTACAATGCTGGCCGCATGAACCTGCCCGATAAATCCACTACCGAGTAAAGCAAAACGTTGTTTAGCCATTCTTTTCTCTCCAGAAAATGCGATTAGACGTTGTCAAAATACCTGTGATAACTACACTGACTAAACATCCATTTTGATGGATATCCATCATTCGGAGAGAGACGATGAAGAGTATCTCGCTTGAAACGCTGGCTAAGCAGATTGGCGTGGGCGTCGCCACTGTGGATCGTGTATTAAACGAGCGAGGTGGCGTATCTCCGGCGACCACGCGTAAAGTGCTTCAGGCTGCGCGTGAGGCCGGGTTGAAGCGGATTCTGCCGGAGGAGCATCGTTTCCCGTGGCAAATCGAAGTTTTCCTCAGCGCCAACGACGCCTTCTTTTTTCAGCAACTGGCGCAGGATTTTGCGCACGTTGCCGATGTACTGGGCTATCGCCGCCTGACGCTGCATCGAACCTTTGTCCCGGAGTCCCGGCCAGAAAAACTGGCGCAACTCATCGTCAACGGCAGTAAAAAAAGGCATGCGCTGATCGTCTTCGGCAATGAACATCCGGTGATATACGATGCACTGGAACAATGCCGGGAAAGAAATATTCCCGTGATTACCTTAGCTACCGATCTTCCGGGTGCCGCCCGATTGTGCCATGTCGGGATAAACCAGTTACAGGCGGGGCGCACCGCCGGGATGATGATGGGCCGTATGGTGCAACAGACTGGAGAGATCTTGGTGCTCAGCGGGCGCACCGATTACAGTGCCCACCGCTTGCGTATTCAGGGATTCCGTGAGGTGCTGGCGCAACACTTTCCACAATTGCAACTGCGTGAGCCCTTGGCTGGGCAAGAAGACCGCGCAACCATCACGCGCCTGCTGGAAAAGTCACTCAGCCAAAACGGCAACCTGGCAGGCATTTACAATACCGGTTTGGGGAATACGCAAGTCGGCGAAGCGTTGGCGCGTCATCGTCGCTACGGGGCGTGTTGCTGGATCACGCATGAACGTTATGCCACGACGCGCGAACAGTTGGCAAAAGGTGGGCTGGCGTTAACGTTGGACCAGAATACCCGCCAGCATGCCCAACTGGCGATCGACCTGATTTTACGGCACCTCGAACAGGGCATCCAACCCCATTCCTACGCAGACGGCAAGGTCGATTTTATTCTCTATACCTCAGAGAATGTCGAATGACCGCTCTTCAGAACGCCCACTTCGCAGTTCCCGACCTTAAGCTCATCCATGGCTTAACCCCGGCCATCGTTTCTCGACCGCCCCTGCTTACCAGGAAGGCGCTTAACATCCCGAGGGTTTTATCGCTTCGTATCATGATGGCCGAAAGCCTGGGAGGTTCAATGAAAGTGGTTAATCTTCTACGGGATGCGCCGCATCTGGCCTTAAACCTGAGACGGGTTGTCCTGCCGGGTAAAACTGCGGTTAGCATATCAAGAGCATCAAACCCATGCTAAGTCCCACCTTAATGCGGTACTTTCTGGCCCTGTGCTTAATCATAGCGACCCTCAATCATGTTATTGCCGACGTGAAGTTTGGTTTTCTCTGGGATTATGGCTACGGTGAGCAGGCTTTCCTGGCCAGCCGCCTTTTTTGGGGCAGCCTGACACTTTTGGATCCGCTGGTGGCCTATTTTCTGATCGTCAATTCCAGGATTGGCCTGCCGGCCACATTAGCCCTCATCACCCTCGACGTGCTCCACAACGGCTATTACGTTTATCTCAATAACCAATGGCTTGCCCCCTTTTTTCTGTTCCAGTGCACTTTCCTTGTCATCGCCTGGGTATTTTCATTCAGGATAAAAAAAGGCTGTCCGATCCAGGCAAAATGAGGTCATAACGCGCAAAGCCGCTAAGTAGCCGGAGCATGCGCCCCGTCCAGCGAGCTGTTGCCGCCGGTTGGGTTGAGATCGGCTTGAGACTCAATCGCCGTTATTTCAATGCCACGTCATTTTCTCTTGATTAATATGCGTTTAGTACCTAATTTGCCTATTGATCATTGTGTCAAACAAGACGATTGGGAAGAAAAATGCCGGATATGTCGCGTGAGGTGGCAGAACGTTTGATCTGTGAAAGAGGCTGGTTGTCTCATATGCCCGAGCCATTCAGGATCCGATTGCTGCAAAATGCAGTGCTTTTGAAATTTGAAGCTGGGCAGGTGATCTTTAGAAGAGGTGAGCCGGCCGGTGGGATCTACGGGTTGGTCACAGGCACAGTGATTGTCAATTCGGCGCCCCCTGATTCCACCCCACGCTTGATTCACATCGCTCGCCCCGGAGGCTGGACAGGCGAAGACAGTTTTATGACAGGCCAACCGCGACGGATTGAATTGGTCACGCAAAGCGATACCTGGGTCATGCACGTACCTATTAAGACAATGGAACAAATGGTGGCGTTAAACCCCAATGATATTCGCGCTTTTGGTACGATCTCTATTCTGGCATCGGATTCACTGCTCAGGATTGTGCATGACCTACAAAAAAAAGATGTCAGCGCCAGGATCGCCTCCGCATTACACCGTATGTCCTGGGCGACAGATTCCCCGGTGACTGTTTCTCAGGAAAACCTCAGTATCATCACCAATACCTCCCGCAAACAGGTTAACAGCGTTATTCAACGTTTTGTCGAAGAGGGTTGGGTGGAGACGAGTTATCGCGCCATCACGGTCACCAACCCTGCGGCTTTACGGCAATACTCGGAAAAAAGGTAACGGAATAATTTATAGCGAGCGGGACAATAGCCGAAACCTCGTTTACCGCTAGCGAACGTGAAGCAAGATAAGTTCATATGGGGCACCTTGGGGATAAATCATGGGACAGATGTCGCGAAAAAACGCAGAAAGCATAATGAGTCAACGAGGCTGGTTGTCTCACATGCCCGAATCCTTCAGGCACAGACTTTTTCAGCATGCGGTGTTGGTGAAATGCGCCCCCGGGCAAGTCATCTTCAGCCCGGGCGATCCTGCGGAGGGGATCTACGGTTTCATCAAAGGAATGGTGATCATCAAGACGGCCCCTCGCGACTCAACGCCGCGGCTGATTGACCTTGCCGTGCCAGGCGACTGGACGGGTGACGACGGCTTTATGACCGGACAGCCGCGGAGGTTTCAACTTGTTGCGCAGAGTGGGTCCTGGATGATGCACGTTCCCCTGGTTGCAATGGAACAGATGGCCGCGCAAAACCCCAATGACATGCGCGCCTTCGGCGTGATTTCTATTCTGGGGTCAGACTCACTGCTCAGAGTCGTGAATGATTTGCAGAAAAAAGATGTCAGCGCCAGGGTGGCATCGGTGCTGCACCGCATGTCCTGGGCGACAAACGCTCCGGTTACCCTTTCTCAGGAAAATATCAGCATTATTGCCAATACCTCCCGTAAACAGGTCAACAACATTATTCAACGCTTCGTGGAGGAAGGGTGGATTGGGGCGGGTTACCGTTCCATCACCGTCACCAACCCTGTGGCGTTACGGCAACATGCAGAGCAGGACATCGATAACTGAAAGGGGCTGCACGGGCGCTCGTTTGACCGATTCCATTCGCATTGCCATACGCCGGGCAAAACACCTCTCAATAGCCGCTGTCGTGGAAGAGCGGGCTGCCTGGCTATGCGCCCTCACCCGCAATGTATCACTCTGGCAAATATCGGCCACATGGCTTATAGCTGCGGAAACCTGTTGCAGAACGATCAAATCTTCGGGTTTAGTTCACAAAATGAATAACTTAATTGCAAAATACTATCCGATAGTGCTGCCGGGGTTATAATGCGAGAGGAGAGAGAGTCGTCCCGAGGTAAGCTGATTCAAACTCAAGCAAGCCTGAACATGATGGCATGTCGAATAACATGCCGGAAAAGTGAATATCATAATAATCACTTTTAAATCAAAAAATTGAAATAATTAAGTGGCGGAGAGAGGGGGATTTGAACCCCCGGTAGAGTTGCCCCTACTCCAGTTTTCGAGACTGGTCCGTTCAGCCGCTCCGGCATCTCTCCTGATAGTGCTTGTCATCATGCCCCTTTTTGCGGCATTTTTACAGAGTTAGCCTCCAGCCGAATGTTCAAGTGACTACTTTACGAGCAACGCGATGATTAAATGGCCGTGGAAAACGCATCAACCGCAGGCGGAAACGCTTGCTCAGTGGCAGGACGCGCTGGCGATCCCCCTGCTCTCTCCGCTGGACGAGCAGGAACAACAACGCCTGATCGTCGTTGCCGGGCAGATTTTGCAGCAAAAGCGCATCGTGCCGCTGCAGGGGCTTGAGCTGACGTCGCAAATGCAGGCGCGCATCGCCCTGCTGTTCGCCCTGCCGGTGCTGGAGCTGGGGGCGGAATACCTGGACGGCTTCAATGAGATCCTGCTCTACCCTTCGCCGTTCGTGGTGGAGGATGAATGGCAGGACGACATCGGCCTGGTCCACTCCGGGCCGGTGGTCCAGTCCGGGCAGAGCTGGGAACAAGGGCCGATAGTGCTCAACTGGCAGGACGTGCAGGACTCTTTCGATCTCTCCGGCTTTAACCTGGTGATCCACGAGGCGGTACACAAGCTGGATATGCGCAACGGCGGCAGCGCCACCGGGATACCGCCGATCCCGCTGCGCGATATTGCCGCCTGGGAGCATGATCTGCACGCCGCGATGGAAAACCTGCAAGACGAGATCGACATGGTCGGCGAAGAGGCCGCCAGCATGGACGCCTACGCCGCCACCGATCCGGCCGAGTGCTTTGCCGTGTTGTCGGAGTACTTTTTCAGCGCGCCCGAACTGCTGGCCCAGCGTTTTCCGCTGTTGTATCAGCATTTTTGCCGTTTCTATAAACAAGATACCTTGGCGCGTTTGCAGCGTTGGCAAGCCGAAAGCGGCGCAGAAACGCCATAAGCGACCGCGCATTGCTCGCATACTGAGCAGTCGCGCCGAATCGGCGAATTTAGCGTTGACACACTCTGGGTGGCTGGATATGATGCGCCCCGTTCACACGATTCCTCTGTAGTTCAGTCGGTAGAACGGCGGACTGTTAATCCGTATGTCACTGGTTCGAGTCCAGTCAGAGGAGCCAAATTAGAAAAGCCCGCTTAAGGAAACTTAAGCGGGCTTTTTGCTGTTGTGGCGCCAATCGCTCAGTCTGAGTGCATGAGGTACCGCACACAAGAACATCGCCCAGGGCATTGCCAGGTTCTTAACGCTTATGCCCCACCACAGACCGGCACCCTGGTTGCTAACTGAAAAAGATTACTCCTGCATCTTGACGACAACTTTTCCCTTCGCATGCCCTTGGTCAAGGTAGGCAAGCGCATCCTTTGTGTCTACAAAGGAGAAAACCTTGTCGATCACGGGTTTGATTTTTTCAGTTTCCAGCAGTTTGCCGATTTGGCTGAGTTGATCGCCCTCTGGGCGGACAAACAGAAATGAATAGCTGATACCTCGCTTTTTCGAAAGCCGCATAATCTTGCGGCTCATCAACCCAAAGACAAAAGTCAGAAAGAAGTTTAACCGTCGAACCCGTGCAAACGCGGCATCTAACGGCCCGATGAGAGAAACGATCCTTCCCCCGGGCTTAAGAATTTTGGTGGATTTCTCAATCGCATCGCCTCTGATAGTGCCGAGTACGATATCGTAGCCACTCAGCACGTCTTCGAATTCCTGCTTTTTATAGTCAACCACTTCGTCTGCGCCAAGGTGACTGACCCATTCGACGTTGCCCGTACTCGTGGTCGTTCCCACCGTTGCGCCAAGGTACTTCGCCAGTTGAATCGCAAACGTGCCAATCCCCCCCGATCCTGCAGGGATGAAAACCTTCTGGCCAGGCCGAAGCCCGGCACGCTCTTTCAGCGCTTGCCAGGACGTGAGGCTCACCATCGGCAGAGACGCCGCCTGCACGAAATCCAGGTTCGCGGGTTTCATCGCAGCAGCGTTCTCAGGCACCACGGCAAATTCGGCAAGCGAGCCCCTTCCCATATCGAAAATGCTGGCGAAGATGGCATCGCCGGGCTTGAAACGGGTCACGCGATTTCCCACCGCGGTGACTACGCCAGACAGGTCGCTGCCAAGGGTGGCAGGTAACTGAAAATTGAGAACCGGCTTAAATATTCCCGTTGGGATCATATTGTCGATAGGGTTCAGACCCACAGCGTAAACCTTTACAAGGATTTCATTAGCGTTGAGCGTAGGAAAATCCACGTCATCGAAACCTAAGTCAGGCGACTTGCCATAGCGTTTGAAAGTGAAGGCTTTCATCGTCTTATTGTTCATTTGTTGTTTACCCTATCGTGTTTGTCGATAAAACGTTCATTTAGCCGCCCTATTGGCCCGTAAAAAAGCCACGCCCAAACAACGGAAAGGGATGTTTACCCGCCAGGGAGCCACGGCGGCTTGTGCCGTAGCCCCTAAATCCTGCGGCCAACAGTTTGTTGGCCGATGCCTCGCCAATCCCTGATGAGGCACCCGTCACGAGCGCTACACGTTTATTTGTCATGCCGAAATAGGACCTTCATAAGCGGTTTGGGGTTTATCGTCAGTGTCGCGACGACAAGCGATACGGAATATATTTTAGCTTTAACGCTCTGCAGAAGGGTTCGAAAGATCGTTATCCGTGTCCTGCAGAGCGTCACTCATCGATTAAACGTTTTTATATCGCTCTGCGGCTTCGGCTTGTTTAATGTCCGAAAGCAGAGCCTGCCGCGCGGTATCCAGGGTGTCCCAGCGTGCCGCATTATGCAGGGGTGGAATGGTGACGAGTTCACGGCGATCAAAACCAACCAGTGCCGCATCGACCAGTTCGCCCACTTCCATCATTTTGGACGAGTTACTGATGTCGATACCTGCTCGCTCCCAAATTTCCGTGTAAGTTCCAGCAGGAAGTACCGCCTGGACGTAAATGCCCTTGGGCGACAGCTCCAAACTCATTCCCTGAGACAGGAAAAGGACAAAGGCTTTGGTTGCGCCATAAACCGACATGGCAAATTCAGGGGCCAGGCCAACGATGGAGCTGATGTTGACGATCGATCCTTCACCCGCTTGTACGAATCGGGGGGTCACCGCACTGGCAAGGCGCGTCAGGGCAGTGATGTTAAGCGCAATGAGTCGCTCAATCGAATCAGGCGTCTGCTCAACGAAGCTGCCCGACTGCGCGATCCCCGCGTTATTAATAAGAACGCCTATCCGCAAGTCGTCGCGAAGGCGCGCTTCGACAGTGGCCAAATCACTCGATTGCGTGAGATCCGCCGGCAGAACATCGACAGAAATAGCATTTTCTTGCCGCAGACGTTCTGCAAGGAGATCAAGTTTTGTCTTGTCGCGAGCGACCAGCACAAGATCGTGGCCCCGGCGCGCAAACCGCTCGGCGTAAACCGCGCCAATACCCGTAGAAGCGCCTGTAATGAGGACTGAAGATTTGGTCATGGGTTGATTGCCTTTATTAATGAGTCAATAGAATCCGCAATGTGCGATGTATAGAGAAGCGAGCCACCCGCAGAGCTACTTGCCGCTCGCGGAAAGCGGCGGGTAATCGGTGTACCCTTCTGCGCCGCCGCCATAAAGCGTTTCAGGAACCAGCGTGGCCAGAGGCGCTTGCGTTTTCAGTCTTTCGACCAGATCGGGGTTGGCGATGAACGGACGTCCGAAAGCGAACAGGTCCGCTTTACCTTCAGCAAGCTGGCCGGAGGCCAACGCCAGGTCATAGCCGTTGTTGCCAATATAGGTATTTTTAAAGCGCCGGCGCAGAGAGCCATAATCGAACGGCGATACGTCACGGGGGCCCCCCGTAGCGCCCTCCACAACATGGAGGTAGACGATGCCTAATGCGTCGAGTTGTTCAACGAGATAGTCATATTGCGGCTGTGGATCACTGATCGAAATCGCATTAGCGGGAGAAACCGGTGAAATGCGGACGCCAGTGCGCTCAGCCCCGATCTCATCTTTAACGGCAGCCACGACCTCTAACAGCAGCCGTGCGCGATTCTCGATAGAACCGCCGTATTCGTCGGTACGCTGATTGGCGCCATCTTTGAGGAACTGTTCCAGCAAATAGCCATTCGCGCCATGAATCTCAACACCATCAAATCCAGCGGCAATGGCGTTGGCGGATGCCTTTCTGAAATCCTCGATAATGTCCTTTATTTCGTCCAGCTCGAGCGCACGAGGCTCAGAGACGTCAGCAAAACCGTTGTTCACAAAGGTTTTCGTCTCGGCACGGATGGCCGAAGGGGCAACGGGCGCTGCGCCACCAGGCTGCAAGTCGACGTGGGATATGCGTCCTACATGCCACAACTGCACAAAGATATGCCCGCCTTTTGCATGCACTGCGTCAGTCACTTTGCGCCAGCCATCAATCTGCGCCGGAGTATAGATCCCCGGGGTATCCTGGTAGCCCTGTGCTTGCGCCGAGATCTGCGTAGCCTCGGTAATCAACAGCCCCGCAGTGGCACGCTGCGCGTAATAGGTCGCCGCCAGTTCACTGGGTACCAGACCCGCTCCGGTGCGATTACGCGTTAACGGCGCCATCACAATATGGTTGGTGAGCGAAATTGGCCCAAGGTTATAGGGTTGAAATAAAGGTTGGTTCGCCATGTTTGTACCCCTGCTAAGTGATGTGTGAAGCGACGACCACAATGATGATGATCATAATCTAAAAAGTCAAACGGTTTGATTATGATCATCATCAATGTATACTTGCGGCATGCATTTTTAAGAGAGGATCCGGAAACGATGAAAGTTTCAAAAGAGCAGGTTCGCGAAAATCGCATGCGCATTGTCGAAACTGCCTCAGTGCTGTTTCGTGAGCGGGGCTATGACGGCGTGGGGATAGCTGAGCTCATGTCAGCCGCAGGGTTAACGCATGGCGGGTTTTACAAGCACTTCGGTTCCAAGGCGGATTTGATGTCGGAGGCGATGAGCTGCGGTTTCTCGCACTCTGTAGAGAGTACCCTGGGTATGGATATGGCTGGTTTTGTAGAGCAATATCTCTCACGCAAACACCGTGATGCTATGGGAAATGGCTGTGTGATGTCGGCATTGGGTGTCGATGCCGCGCGCCAGTCGGCGTCAATTAAAGAAAGCTTTGCGGCTGGCATTGAAAGCCAACTGGCCACTTTAGAAAATGAGAAGGGATCGGGAGACGAAGCACGCGCCGAAAGAATCAGCACCATTGCACATCTTGTCGGCGCCCTGGTGCTATCGCGTGCCTGTCCAGATGACTCTGCCCTTGCCGATGAGATTCTGGAGGTTTGCCGCTCCCGTATTCTCGGTCAGGAAGTCCATGAGAATTGAATGCCCGGGTACAATCGCAATAGGATGGCGGCGGTAACCTCTGTGCAAACATGCCCGTTTTAACTTACCGCGTTTTCGGGGCAGGCCTGAGGAACCCCATGTTCCTGGGAGGATGCCCATTCGATTCGGTTCCTGCCCCAGGACTTTGCCCGATAGAGCGCGATGTCCACACGCTTGAGCAAGCTTTCCTGGCTTTCATTTTCTCTTTTATTTCCGGCACCCATGCTGACAGTGAGGCGAACCTCATCATTAACCACCAATTCTCTGGAGCGGGTTAATATTTTCTCTGCCGTTGACTGTGCCTCTTCAAATACCGACGTTTGCACTATTACGGCAAATTCTTCGCCACCGATTCTGGCGGCAATGACATTATTTTCAGACAGCTCGCCCAGCATCTGCCCAAAAGCTCTGAGGACTTCATCGCCAATATCGTGCCCGTATTTGTCATTTATCTTCTTGAACAAATCGATATCAATAAAAAACACATAATAATTCACGCTCTGCAAATCCAGCAGCACGCGTCGAAAATAACGCCGGTTGGGTAAATTCGTCAGTTCGTCACGATAAGAGTCGATGCTGGCATCGGCATATTTATCATTAACATAGTGCACGATTAAATACACGCCAACGGCGACGCAGAGCATCCCTATGAGCCTGGTGAGGTCCTCGATGTAATAGCCTAACCACTGGGGCTGGCGGATGATTTCGTCCATAAAATCACACGCCGCGGAGAGGATCCAGACAAGCAGGCCGACGTTAATCCACCGGCGCTGGCTGGCTTTTACCGTTAGCCGGTTAAAACTCCATAAGATAAAATTAAGTATTAACAACTGGAATAAATCAAATAACCAGCCTGAATTTTGTATCCAGGAATGCCCGATTTCTTTTGCCGGGAAGTACGCCAGATGAATGATCATCACCAAAATACACAGCGCCCCGGATAATACCAGCGGCATATACAGGGTTTTTCGCGATTCGTTTTTGGTAAAAAGCCCGTTCTCATTTTTCACGAATGGCATATGAGCCCCCTGACACATACTGAAATAAAAATCATTCTCATGTAGATGTATTGGTCTACCCCTCTCTTAATTTACACGCCTGTGGCGGCGCCGGAAAGAAATCCAATGCGCCTGGCTAAAAACGTTATTTCGGGTGGATGCCACGCTGCGGGCATGGCTAGAGAAAGTCCGCACGGCGTTTGTGATGGCGCAGATTCGTGGGCTGACTGACGCGGAGATCGCTACCTGACTATGAGCACGAGCAAACCGAAGATGATTTGTTTGGATGAACCGGCGACCCCGCTGGCGGATGCTCGCCGCCATTCACAAGCCGGCAATGCAGGCGCCCCCCCAGGAGCCTGCATTGCCGGACGAACAACCGCATCACGCCGACCAGCGCCTGATGCTGTGGGGAGGATTCGCGGCCTCAGAACCTGCCGTTCATCCCCAATATCGGCCCCTGCTGCACCACGTCATACACAAAGCCGTTATGCCGATAATCGACCCCCATGGCCCGGTATCCCGCCACGGCAGAAAAACCGGGGGTAAACTCCCAACTCAGCAGCGCCGCCGCATCCCAGTCCAATCGGGACTGCCCGCCACCGGCCAATCCCCAGGCCGAAAGCCTGACGGTTGGCGTCAGAGCATACTGGCCGCGCAGCCCCGCAACGCCATCCACCCAGGTGGCGCGGTCACTGCCCGACGCCCCATCGATAATCCCTCCCTGAAAATGCAAGCTGGTGCTGCTGTACCACACCCGAACGCCACCGGTGGCATCAAGGCGAGCGCCGCCTTCCTCCAGCAAGGTATATCCGCCACCGAGGAACCCGGATACTGTCCGGCTATCCACTTTCAGGCGTGATGCCGGTGCCCCATCCGGCAGGCCGTTCCGCGTCGTGGTGTCGATGAACATCAGGTCCATCAGCAGGCTGTAAGGTCCTTTACGGGCCTCCCCCATCCCCATCACCGCCACATCGAGGTCACGAGCAATGGCGGAGAAATCCGTTTTCATAAATTGCGTGCCCGTTGACCGATGGCCGACATCTCCGCGAATGCCTGCCGCCCAGAGATAAGGAGAAACGGTGAACTGCCACTCCTCCGCCGGCTGATAGACCGGTGGCGCCACTTGAGCCGCCGCAGCCGGGAGACTCAAAACGCCCGACGCTAAAAGCGCCGCAGGCAGAACCCGCCAGGCGAGCCTGTTTTGCAGATTGTCACAATTCATCATGGCCATGCTCTTCTCAGTGCATACTCAGGGAGAGAGCAACACGTTCAGCCGCGCAGTCCTCGGTGGGTTTCAGGTTCGCTTTGGTGGCGTCCTGCACTTCGCGCTTGGCGGCGGCCAAATCTGCCAGGAAAGCCGGGTTGTCATGCAGCACGGCTACCGTGGCGGCCCCCATGATGCGCCCTGCATCCACGTCGCTTTGCCAATGCGCATTGCAGACGACCCGGCTCTGACCAAACGCCAGACCGCGCGCCAGCAGCTCGGTCGCCCGTGCCGGCTGCACTTCGGCCAACACCAAGCCCCAGGCCCAACCAGCCGCCGAGTGGCCGGACGGCCAGGAACCGTCGGTACGCAGAACCGGCTCCATGTCTTTGCGACAGGTTCCCTCGTCATGCTGCACAAACGGGCGAGTACGGTTATACGCGTTCTTTCCTGCGTAGGTTGAGCCACCCGCATCCGTCAATACGTGCTGCATCATGGCGTAAAGGTGCGGCGTCTTTTTCTCGTTGATATCGGTGCCCAGCGCGCACGAGAACGATTTTGCCGGCGCCGGAAAGGTCAACTCGGCGTCCGTTGCGGCCAACTTTTCACGGGCAGACCCACGTAACGCCAATGCCGCCCGCCGTGCCTCTTCATCGCGAGCGAATGCCGCAGAGTCCGGTTTTGGCGGCCCTCCGAGCAGGGCCAAACGCACCGGCAGGCTGGCCGGTTCAAGGTAACCCGGTGCCAGCTTAAAATGCGGGTCCGTTACCGTCGGCCCGGTATCGCTCGCCGCCGCCAGGCCGGAACACAACAAGCCGGCCAACGGCGCTATCAGGTACAAAGGGACGCATGACTTTTTCATTTATGATGATCTCCAGAGTCGGTCGATGCCGCAGAGGGCAGCGCTATCAAGGCACTCAGAATTGGTACACCGCATTCAGGTAGAAGCCCGCCCCCACCGTCTTATCCGTCAGCGGGCTGCGACGCGCATCCGCCGTCAAGGCGTACAGCTTCATCCCGCCCTGCAGGGCAATATGAGGCTGTAACTGGACGGTCAGGCCGGTTTTTAACGTCACATTCCGCATACCGCCGCCGGCATGATATTCGCTGAAGCCGCTACGATCGGCCTGCTCTCTCGTCACTCCGAAACGCGCCATCATGTCGTCTCTGTCGCTCCAGGTCCCGTACAGCGCGGAATCCAGCGTCAGTGAGGAAGACAGCGGCAGCGAGTAGTCGGCACCGGCTTCAAGGTATGCGGTGTGCCCCAAATCCTCGCCGCCGTATTCGCGGCTGCGGGTAGCCTGCCAGCCACGGACGAACAGCCGGCCGGCCGGCAGACGCCAATAGGCTTCCGCACCGAGCATCGCGCTGCCGTCCAGATCGCCCATCCCCTTCAGATGACTATTGCTGCCGCCCAGGGTACGGATTTTTTCCTTGCGGCCCATGTCATATCCGGCCAGCAGCGCCAGCCCCACAGAAGAAGCCCCCGGCAAGTCCCAGCGCAAACCCTCAGGAAAACCTGCCGTGAAGGTTCCCCAGTTCTGCGTCGGCATCACCGCCTTCGCCACCAGAGAAGGAAAGGCTTCATAACGCGAGGAGCCTTCATACAACGGGCTCACCGCCACCCCGCCGCCCAGCGTTATACTCTGGTCCCCATCGGAAGCGGCCTGTACGGACAACGGCAGCGCCGTCATCAGCGCAAAGGCAGGAAGCCCGAACGATTTATAAATCCCGTTTTTCTTGCTTGTCATATCCTTGTTCCTTTCTCTATTTTCTTTTCGTTTTTATTCTGATTCATCGGCATGTTTAACCGCTATCCGGGATATATTCCCGTCATCCATTCCCTTGACCGGAAATAGGTTTTGGCTAATTACTTTTTATTTTTTCAGTCATGGCATAGCCAACCCTATGCCTGCGGATAACCCTCCTGCCCGGAAAAGGGCGCAAAAAACCCCGGTGCGCGAGGGGCTGCTTAAAAGCGCCTGCACAGCTGGAAAAAGCATTATGTCTTTGCACCGCTTGCCGAAAAGTGCAACTCGACAGGCTAAAAGGGGTGATTGAAACAAAGAGAGAGTGAAAACACGCCCTCGCTTCCCGCGCCCATCATTACCGAACGTCATGTCCAAAGACGGCGTTATCCCTGTCGTCCATCCCTGTTTCTCCCTGACATATTTTTAATACAGATTTTTCTTATCCCTAATTGTGTCAAACGGCACAATCAAGGGAGAAAAAGTAAAAAAACATGTTCAGGAAAATACCGAGCGGATCACTGCGGCTCCGGGAAATGCCATTGACCATTCAGGATTTCGTCGTCAGGCTGATAAAGCCTGACCGTGTAGTTCCAACCGGGCATGGTCGGCAGACAATTCGCAATTTTGCCGTCGCAACCACCAAATTGGATCACAATCGAACCATCATCGCTTTTTTGGGCGGTGAGGTTATTTAGCGAATAGGCGTCATACGGGTTTTTCTCGAAGTACCCCTTGGCGTTATAAACGCTCACGGACCAAAAACTCTTCACCGGTACATGCCCGACCTTGAGCCGATAAACGGTTTTCCCGTCATTCTTCGGCATCACGCCGCCGAGATAAATCGCATCCTTGCTCGGATTTCCTCCCCATCCGGACGCCGTCGCGATCAAATGCTGAATAGGATCGACCGTGCTCTTGGTGCCAAATGCCTGGTTGTAGTTGGGGAGCGTATCCCCGAGAACCAGCAGGGCATCGCGCATCTTTTTCTGACTCGCCGGATCCCATTTCGGTACCACGAACTCCCCTATTTGAGCCTGGCTAACCTTGATGGCATCTTGTAGCGCATGCACCTGCTCAACGTCTTTGCGATCGGCAGGATCGACGAGCGTACGGATAGCGACGAAAACATAGCGAGTGCCGACCTCCTCCTTCGTCAACGTATGGCGGCCGGCGCCATAAAAGACGGCGGGAACGTAGTGGTCTTCGTTGACCACCAGCATCGACATGAATCGCTTACCGGCCTCCGGCAAGGTGATCGTGACCGGGCCGGCATCGAGATCGAACACCGCACTCGAGTAGAGCGTGTCCCGATTCATGCGGATGACGCTCTGAGCGTCAATGGCAACCGGTTCGCGGCTATGCACAAACCGTCCCAATCCGCCGTCCGCCACCATATTGCCCATGTAAAGATCGGACTCGGCACGGACAAAATTATCGACACCAACCGATATCGTCTCACCGGAAGATGATTGCGCACTGGCGCACCCCAAGGTTGCCAACGTCAGTGCGACGATGCGGGCCGTAGATGAATATGACATGTAACCCCCTGATCTTATGAAAATGAATCCCGCTCCCCAGCGTCACACTTTTCTTGTGCGCATCGCTTCCTTGCACCGCCAGCGGGCTTTGGCATTGCCTTTGCAGACGGCAACCGTGATGGCAAACCAACCTGTCGACCTTACGTCCACAGACGGCTTTATCCCTGTTATCCATCGCTATTTTTCCCGAGCCACTTTTAATACAGATTTTTCTTATATGAAATTGTGTCAAATCGCACTATTGGGTGAGAAAAAGTGTCACGCATGCCCCGAGCAAACCCCGGACATAGCTTCTTTCGACTCGGCTGGCTGGTCTGATATCGGCTATCGCGCCATCACCGCCGCCGGCCATTGCGCAGAGCGACAATTTGCCGGGCAGGACCAGACGGGCTGACCGGCTTTCCATTGCCCCTGCATTTATTGACGGCCATTAATGACCGAAGCAGAATGTTGCCTGGGTGCCCGTTGGCCCCCGCCCATTGAGGTGGATATCAATGACAAGGATGAAATGTCTATGTTGAAACTACGAAATTTATTATTTCTTATCCCCTTTTCTTCCGGTGTTTTCCTTTCCATACCGCAATCCAGTCAGGCCAGAACCCCGGTCGCCATTCAGCTCTCCGCCTGCGAAAGCCAATAAGACGGTTCACCAGGTATAAGCGCCCTGTTACACCCGTATCTGTTACAGGTGTCTCATCACACACCTGTAACGGGTAACGCCTTTAACAGAAACAAAACAACTCACTGAAATAACATCACTTTTCCCTGTATCGTCACATTGGCACGTTTTTCGCTATCTCCTGCGTTGAGTCTCTGCCCCGGCCACCGACGTATTGGCCGCCGAGGCAGGTTTACGGTTAATTTCAAGGGGAAGATGATGAAAGCAGCTCGTTGGTATCAGGCGCGCGACATCCGTATTGATGATATTGAAGAACCTCAGGTTTCCGCCGGTAAGGTGAAAATCAAGGTAGCCTGGACCGGAATTTGCGGCAGCGACCTGCACGAATACCTCGCCGGCCCGATTTTTGCCCCGGTAGGCAAACCTCACAAGCTAAGCCATGACATAGCGCCTATCGTCATGGGCCATGAGTTTTCCGGTGAAGTGGTGGACGTGGGTCGCGGCGTGACGAAATTCAAAGCCGGTGACCGCGTGGTCGTAGAGCCGATCCTGGCTTGTCGGCAGTGCGAAGCCTGCCGCGAAGGCAAATATAACCTGTGCGCCGATCTGGGTTTCCACGGTCTGTCCGGCGGTGGCGGCGGCTTCTCTTCCTTTACCATGGTGGACGAGCATATGGTACACCGCATGCCCGATGCGCTGAGCTATGAGCAAGGCGCGTTGGTAGAGCCTGCGGCGGTAGCCCTTCATGCGGTGCGGATGAGCAAATTGAAAGCCGGGGATAAAGCGGCCGTCTTCGGTGCCGGCCCCATCGGCCTGCTGGTGATTGAAGCACTGCGCGCGGCCGGTGCGGCAGAAATTTATGTGGTCGAGCTGTCGCCTCAGCGGGCAGAAAAAGCGCGTGAACTGGGAGCGAAAGTGGTTATCGACCCCAGCAAAGACGATGCCGTCGCCACAATACGCGAACTGAGCTCGGGTGGCGTTGACGTGGCGTTTGAAGTGACCGGCGTGCCGGTGGTGCTAAAGCAGTGTATCGACAGCACTCGCTACGAAGGCGAGACGATTATCGTCTCCATCTGGGAAGGGGAAGCGGCATTCCATCCGAACAAAGTGGTGCTCAGCGAACGTTCAGTCAAAGGGATTATCGCTTATCGTCATATTTTCCCGGCGGTGATGGATCTGATGACCCAGGGCTACTTCCAGGCCGACAAGTTGGTGACCAAGCGTATCGAACTGGCTGACTTGGTGGAGCAGGGTTTTGAAGCGCTGGTGAAAGAAAAACAACAGGTTAAAATCCTGGTGCGTCCACCGCAGTAAAAGGTATCGCAGGTATGACGAGAGGGCGGCCCCTCGGTCCGCCCTCTAAGATCAAGACGCAATTCCGAGCACCCCGCAAGGTTACAACGGTGCCGGGGAACGCAGGATCGCCGCCCCTAGCGCATCGACTATCTCGTCGCGTAGATCGTGGGTAACGTCTGGCGCCATTTGCGCCACGCTAACGGTTTTCTCCGCTTGATAATGCCGCCCACTGCCTAATGCCGCCTCAAACTGATTGGCATAACGGTGCGCCGCTGCCAAATCACAATCCACCAACAGCACCGCATGGGCCAGCACCACGTGCCGCCGCACCTCGTCGGCAGGTTGACTCGCCACCGGCCGCCAATATTGGGCGGTACCGGCGATTTTACGCGCCGCCTCCCCGTCGCCGCAGGCAAGATTGAAGCGTCCGTCGCAGAACGATCCTTCCACCGCCTGCCAGTGGGCCACCACGCCCCGTGCGGCCAGCGCACTGCGGAGAATAGCGCACAGATGCTCATACACCTCTTCTGCCGCTTCACCCAGAGTGCGCGCTATCGGATATGCCAGGCTGACATTCACGATGCCGGGCCCCTGCGGCACCAGCCCGCCCCCGGACTTACGCAAAAACACCGGGCACCCGTCTGCGGCAAACTGTTGGCGCGCCGATTCCAGCGCGGCAAAACGCTTATAGCTGCCCGGAACCACCAGCGACAGCGGCGAGTGCCACAGCTGTGCCACCGCCTCTCCGGCGGCAGCGCGGGCAAACAGGCCGGCTTCGGCCTGCGTAGGGTCCGGAAAAAACATCAGCCGCGATGGCTGCAGTGAAAACCGGCCACCGTTAACGGCGGCGGCCTGAGAAACATCCTTCATCATCTCCCCTTGTCCACCACTCATATAGGCGGGGTTAGTCATGCACCGGCGACTGAATGCCGAAGCGCTGCATGCGGCGATAGAGCGTCATTCGGCTGATGCCCATTTGCCGTGCGACGGCGCTGTGGTTCCAGCGGGCGGCACGCAGATATTGGATCAACAACTGAGCCTCCGGCGGCAGCGCTGCATCGGCTTCGGAGTGAACCACCGGCTGCGGGCTGGCGGGGATCGCCGCCGTCAACCCTTCCGGCAGATCGGTGGCCTCGATGCGGCCGCCATCGCAGAGTGCGGCGGCGTAATCCAGCGCATTGCTCAGCTCACGCAGGTTGCCCGGCCAACGGTGCTGATGCAGACGGCGACGCGCAGCGGCGGAGAGCTGCACCTTACCGGCCAGCAATTTATCCACCAGCCAGTCGAGGTCGCTGCGCTGGCGTAACGCAGGCAGCGAGATACGCGCCCCCTGCAAACGGTAGAACAGATCGGCACGAAAACGCCCTTCCTGCACCAGTTGATCCAGCGCGTGGTGCGACGCGGAGATCACGCGGATATCCACCGATACCGGACGCGAGGCCCCCACCGGCAGCACCTCCTGCTCCGCCAACACCCGCAGCAACCGGGTCTGCATCTCCAGCGGCATGTCGCCTATCTCATCAAGGAACAGCGTGCCGCCGTCGGCTTCCTGGATCAGCCCGCGCCGCCCTTTACTGCCTGCGCCGGAGAAACTGCCGGGCAGATGGCCGAACAGTTCGCTCTCAATCAGCGCCGCCGGGATCGCCGCGCAGTTCACCGCCACAAACGCCCGATGGCGGCGGTTGCTTGCCTGGTGAAAGGCTTTGGCAAAAAACTCTTTCCCGCAGCCGGTTTCACCGTGAACCATCAGGTGCAGCGGTGCCTCCAGCAGCCGGGCGGCGCGCTGGAGCTGGAGCTGCAACGCAGCGTCGCCACCGTTCAGTGCGGCCAGCGCCGGAGGCAACGCGCCGTGGCTGACTGTGGCCTTACGTGGCGCACGCCGAACGGGCTGCACGGCGGTAACGTACAGTTTCTCCCCGCTGCGGGCGCGTGCGAGGGTACCCTGCTGCCCGCTGGCGCTGGCCAGCCAATCGGGAAGACTGTCGATGGACGTATTAAACAGTTGTTCAATCGGCCGGCCGAGCAGCGTGCTGCGGCAGTGTACCGGCGGCGCGGCGATACCCAGTTCGTTTTCCAGCATGCGCTGGGCGCGGTGGTTATGCCCCACCACTTTGCCGGCGGCATCAAAGGCGATCAGGAAATCCGGGCTGACCTCAACAAACGACGATGCCGGGCTGAGTTTCAGCACCCAATCGCCGCGATGCCGATGCTCAAACCAGGCATTTTCAATCTGATGCGCATAAATTTTAGCGAGCTGTAACGCCAATTGCTGGCTGGATTTTGGTTGCGGCGAGCTGAGCGCGGAAATATCAAGAATGGCGTTTAGCTGACCCTGCGGATCGAACAGGGGAACGGCGGTGCAGGTCAGCGGGATATGGGTGGCGTCGAAATGATCGGCCTGATGCACGGTCAGCGCCTTGCCGGTGGCCAGCGCGGTGCCCACGGCGCAGGTGCCTGCGCAGGCTTCCGTCCACTGCGCCCCGAGGAACAGCCCGGCACGACGCAGGCTGATTTCCGCATTGGCGTCCCCCAGGTAATCCACGGTGATACCGCGCGCATCGGTCAACAGCACCACGTAGCCGGCGGCGGCAATCTGCTGATACAACACCGTCAGGCCGTGATGGGCAATGTGGCGAAATTCTTCCATTTCCTGGCGGTGTTCCCGCAGTTCATGCCACGGCAAGATGCGCGCTTCCTGCATGCGGCTGGGATCAAGGCCATGATGTTCCACGCAGCGCTGCCAGGAGTCGCGAATAGTCTGTTCGTGGAAACGCGGGGCCAGCAAATGCGCCTTGTTGCTGAGGCTGGCCATTACCGTGGCAATGTGTTCGCGCTGGCTCTGATTCACGGGTCGTTCTCCTGTGGCGGCACGGTGGGAATAACCGTTGCTGATGCGGGCCCTCATCATACACTGGGTTGGCTGCCCGGTGCAGGGGCATGGCCGGCAGGTTTCAGCGCACCGGTTATCAACGGCGGGTTATATCAGACTAAATACCGGGGAGAACTTTTCACTGCGTCCAGGTGCAATTTGTGATCGGCCACACGGCGCGGCCGCATTATTTGCCGAAAAAAGAACGTGCGTGGGGAGAAGGCTGAACCGCCCCGCTCTCAGCCGCCGCGAATGGTGCTGCGCCAAATGAAGTCGGCATGGTACATCCGCGTTTCGCCCGGCATTTCCTGCCCCAGTGCCGGTGCCATGCTCTCTTCGTTCTCCTCTTCCGCCACCAGCCATGCCACTGCTTCCCGAGCGAACTGCTCCACCGGTTGAGTGAATGTGGTGAGGTTGTAGGATGACCAGCCCGCCTGAGGGATATCATCGAACCCGGCCACGCAAAGATCTTCCGGAATACGCAACGCAAAGCGATGGCGCGCCTCATCCATAAAACCGCAGGCCAACAGATCGGTGACGCAGAACACCGCATCAGGCCGCTCCCGACGGGTTAACAGCCGGTGCGCCAGAATTTGCCCGCTCTCGTACGACGTGGTGCCAAAGCGCTCGACGCTCACCGCCAGCCCCGCCGCTTCCGCCGCCTGGAGAAAACCGCGTTCACGGGCCATCAGGCTTGGCGTGCCCGCCAGCGAGTTGGCAAAGGCGATCCGTCGGCAACCGGCGCGGACAAACGCCATCATCACCGTGCCGGCCGCTTCTTCGTTATCCAGGTTGATGCTGAGCGAACCCGGTAGCGCATCATTGCGGTTAATCAACACCAGCCGCTGACCGTGCCGGTGGCACAGGCGGGCGATGGCACTGTCCGGCATGCCGGAGAGGACAAAAGACGCATCGGCGCGGAAGTTAATCGCCTGCTGCAACGCCTGGGACACGCTGTCGTCGGAACGATCGGTGTTAATCAACATGGCGATCTTACCCGCCGCCTGCAAATGCTGGGTCAGCAATCGCACCAGGCTGGCCCGGTAAGGGGTCGCCAGTTCGGAAACGATCAGGCAGACAATGCCGCTGCGATTGCGCACCAATCCCCGCGCCAAATGATTAACATGGTAGCCCAGTTGCTCCGCCGCCCACATCACCCTTTCGCGGGTTGCCGCCGAGACGCTAGCGCCGGGCGTATAGGTGCGCGACACCGCCGATCGGGACACGCCGGCCAGCTCCGCTACGTCTTTGGCACTGATCATTGCCTTGTCTACCGCCATGGTTACATCCATCCGTTACCCGTTCCGATAAAGTTTGCCGCACTTTGCAAAGCTGTGCAAATTTTTCGCAGAAAATTTGTTTCATTTTTGTGACGAATAGGTTGAATTGTTCTATATCGCAATTGACAGCACAATTTTTATCCTCTAGTTATTTGCACACACGTGCAAAAAAAATGGCGACAACGTATCGCCACCCTACACAAACCAGGAGAACACCATGCATCGAGTCACCCTGATGGCGGTCATCGCCGCCGGCTCCGCGCTCTCGGCCCTGCCGGCTCACGCCGCCGGAAAACTGAATATGATCTGCTCCGCCGATGTCGTGGTCTGCGAGCAAATGACCACGCTCTTCGAGAAACAGCACCCGGATGTCAACGTCAGCATGGTGCGTCTGTCCGCCGGAGAAGCCTATGCACGCATCCGAACCGAAGCGCGTAACCCGCGCACCGACATTTGGTGGGCGGGCACCGGCGATCCCCATATGCAGGCCGCCAACGAAGGTTTAACCCAGCCCTATAAATCGCCGCTGCTTGACCAACAGCACGACTGGGCACGCAAGCAGGCGGAGAGTGCCGACTACCGCACCGTGGGCGTCTACGCCGGCGCGCTGGGCTGGGGCTACAACACCAGGCTGCTGGCGGAGAAAAAACTCAAGGTCCCCGCCTGCTGGGCCGATCTGCTGGATCCGTCCTACAAGGGCGAGATCCAGATGGCCAACCCGAACTCCTCCGGTACCGCCTACAACACCCTCGCCACGCTGGTGCAGATCATGGGGGAAGACAAGGCCTTCGATTACCTGAAAAAACTCAACGCCAATATTTCGCAGTACACCAAATCGGGTTCCGCACCGGTTAAAGCGGCGGCCCGCGGCGAAACGACGGTAGGCATCGTCTTTATGCACGATGCGGTGGCGATGCAGGTCGATGGTTTCCCGGTGAGGGCCATCGCGCCCTGCGAGGGGACCGGGTTTGAAATTGGCTCCATGTCGATTGTCAAAGGCGCGCGTAACCTTGCCAATGCCAAGCTGTGGTACGACTGGGCGCTCGGTGCCGAAGCACAATCGCACATGAAAGACGCCAAATCCTTCCAATTGCCGTCAAACCGCGAAGCGGCGATCTCCGAGTATGCGCCGCGCTTCGAGAACATCAAACTGATCGACTACGACTTTAAAACCTACGGTGCCACGGAAAAACGCAAAGAGCTGCTCAGCCGCTGGGATAAAGAGATCGGCTCCGGCGCGCAGTAATTCCCGTCCATTCCCTCTCGCACTTTCTGCCGTTGCCGATGAACCGGGCGTGGCACGCCACGCCTGCACGGCTCGCAGAAAAGGAATAATGAACGATCGAGGTTACGATGAATGCTCAAAACCGCCGCGTAGACGTGGCTCTTGTGCTGGGCGCGCTCGCATTGCTGCTGCTGCCCTGGTACAGCCAGGAAGCCGGATTCTTCGACTTCAACTGGTTGAATACGCTGTGGCAGGATCGGGAAAGCGCCCCCGCGCTGTGGCAAATCCTGGTTTTTCAACGCCCGTGGCTGGCTATTGCGCTGCTGTTGCTGCTGGTTTGCTCGCTGGGCCGCCTGCTGCAGGTGGGCCGGTTGCGCTCGCAGTTACTGATGTCTGCCGCCGCCGCCGGCATCCTCTTCCTGCTGTTTGAAGGCCACGCCATAGGTTACAGCGGCTGGAACTGGCAATGGAGCGAGCAGCTTTTTGGTGGGCTCGGCGACGGCCAACCCGCCTTTGGCGCCGGCGCTATTGCGTTGCTCACCGCGTTTTTGCTGCTGTTCTCTTTTGGGTTGGCCGAGCGTGGTGTGCTGAAAGGGGATGCCTTTGTGGTGTCCTCGATCGTGCTGCTGGTCGCGTTGGTCAGCACCTTCGTGCTTTATCCGGTACTGAGCATGTTTGTCGCTTCGGTGCAGGACGCTGACGGCGCGTTTAAACCGGACGGCCTGATCGCCAATATGCAGGATCCGGCGATCTGGAACCTCGGTTGCCTGAACGGCGGCAGTTGCGGCACCGCCTGGCGTACCCTGTGGCTGGCACTGATGACCGCCGGCGGATCGACGCTGCTCGGCCTGGCCTTTGCGCTGGCCGCCACCCGCACGCCGCTGCCGTTCAAGAAAGGGCTGCGCCTGCTCAGCGTGCTGCCGATCATCACGCCGCCGTTCGTCATTGGCCTGGCGCTGATGCTGCTGTTTGGCCGTTCCGGCATCGTCACCGAGCTGCTTTCCACCCTGTTCGGCATCGAGCCGGGACGTTGGCTGTACGGCCTGACCGGGATCTGGATTGCCCAAGTGCTTTCTTTCACCCCGATCGCTTTTTTGGTGCTGATTGGCGTGGTGGAAGGCGTCAGCCCTTCGCTGGAAGAAGCCTCGCAAACGCTGCGCGCCAACCGCTGGCGCACCTTCCGTTACGTTTCGCTGCCGCTGATGGCACCCGGCCTGGCCAATGCTTTCCTGATCAGTTTTATCGAAAGCATGGCGGATTTCGGTAACCCTATGGTGCTGGGCGGCAGCCACGGCGTACTCTCGACCGAGATTTTCTTCTCGGTGGTAGGGGCGCAAAACGATCCGAGCCGTGCGGCGGTACTGGCGATCATCCTGCTGTGCTTTACCCTCAGCGCCTTTGTGTTGCAGCGCCTGTGGCTGGCAGGCAAAAGCTTCGCCACCGTGACCGGCAAAGGCGATTCCGGCATGCACTGCGGCCTGCCGCGCGGGCTGCGCTATGGCGTTTACGGGCTGGTGATCCCCTGGGGTCTGTTCACGCTGGTGGTGTACGGCATGATTTTAATCGGCGGTTTCGTTCAGTCGTGGGGGCTGGACAACAGCCTGACCCTGGCGCATTACACCCGTGCATTCGGCTTCCAGTGGAGCGGCGGGCAGATCCTCTGGACCGGCGTCGCCTGGAACTCGTTCTGGACCACCCTGGAAATCGCGCTGATCGCCGCGCCGCTCACGGCCATCGTCGGCCTGCTCACCGCCTGGCTTATCGTGCGGCAGAAGTTTGCCGGCCGCCAGACCTTCGAGTTTATGTTGATGCTCAGCTTTGCCATCCCCGGCACGGTGATCGGCGTCAGTTACATCATGGCTTATAACCTGCCGCCGCTGGAAATCACCGGCACCGCCCTGATCCTGGTCGCCTGCTTTGTGTTCCGCAACATGCCGGTGGGCGTGCGCGGCGGCATCGCGGCCATGAGCCAATTGGACCGCAGCCTGGATGAAGCGTCGCTGACGCTGCGCGCCGGCAGCTTCCGCACCCTGCGCAAAGTGATTTTACCGCTGTTGAAACCCGCCATCAGCGCAGCCCTGGTCTATGCCTTCGTGCGGGCGATTACCTCCATCAGCGCGGTGATTTTTCTGGTCAGCGCCCAGTACAACATGGCCACCTCCTACATCGTCGGGCTGGTCGAAAACGGGGAATACGGCGTGGCTATCGCCTACTCCTCCGTGCTTATCGTGGTGATGCTGGCGGTGATCCTCACTTTCCAGCTGCTGGTCGGCGAACGTCGCCTGCGCCGCGTATCCCGTATCGCCACACCGCCGGTGGCATCACCGCCGGCCTTACAACAGGAGACAGCCGTATGACTGCCATTCGTTCCGGCTCGGTGGTGTTTGAAAACGTCACCAAACAGTTTGCCGATTTCACCGCCCTGCCCGGCCTCTCGCTTACCGTCGAACCCGGCACGCTGGTGACGCTGCTCGGCCCCTCGGGCTGCGGCAAAACCACCACCCTGCGCCTGCTGGCCGGCCTGGAGCACCCGACTTCCGGGCGCATCCTGATTGGCGGCAAAGAGGTGACCCATCTGCCCGCCAACGAGCGCGACGTGGCGATGGTGTTTCAATCCTACGCGCTGTTCCCGCATATGAACGCGCTGGAGAACGTTATGTACGGCCTGCTCGCCAGCAAGCTGTCGCGTAAAGAGGCGCTGGATCGGGCGCACGAAGGGCTGAAGCTGGTCGGGCTGGAAAACATGGGCAAGCGCCTGCCCGCCGAGCTGTCCGGCGGCCAGCAGCAACGTATCGCCGTGGCGCGCGCGCTGGTGCTGGAGCCGCAGGTACTGCTGCTCGATGAGCCCTTATCCAATCTTGACGAGCGGCTGCGGCGCCGCGTGCGCACCGAGATCCGCGATTTGCAACAGCGCCTCGGGTTCACTGCGGTGTACGTGACCCACGATCAGGAAGAAGCGCTGGCGGTGTCCGATAAGATTATCGTCATGAAAGAAGGGCATATTGCCCAGCAGGGTGCGCCGCAGGAGCTTTATCATTCGCCCGCGTCGGTGTTTATCGCCGATTTCATGGGCGAGGCCAATATCCTGCCGTGCGACATTGAACGGGTGGATGGCGGCGAAGCGCTGATCAGCCTGGGTAGCCGTCAGTATCGGGTGCCGGGTGCCAAAGCGCGCCCCGGCGCCGCGCAACTGTCCGTACGGCCGCAGTTTATTACTCTGCATGCGGAGCAGACCGGCGCATTGAACGGCGAGGTGACCCACAGCATCTGGCTCGGAGACCATATCGAGTATGAAGTGAAAACCGACCTCGGCGCTCTGTTTATCGTCGATGTGCAGATGGAACGCCAACTGGCACCGGCCACGCGCGTGGCCATTGATTTCAAACCTCAGGGGCTGGCGCTGATTGCCCAGTGACGGCCCGCAACTTTAAGGATCTGCTATGAATGAACACATTTCCCGGCGCCTGGCGCTGGCCGAACGGGTGGCGCGCGAGGCGGGAGCCAAGGCGCTGGACTATTTCAACCGTCGCGAAAGCCTGGTGATCGAAACCAAACGCGATGCGCAGGACGTGGTGTCGATCGCCGATCGCGAGGTCGAGCTGCTGATCCGCGGCCAGATCGCCCAGGCGTTTCCGGACGACGGTTTTCTCGGTGAAGAGTTCGGCCTGCAACCCGGGAATTCAGGCTATCACTGGGTGGTCGATCCGATTGACGGCACCAGCCCCTTCGTCAACGGCATGCCGAACTGGTGCGTATCCATTGCCGTCATTTATCAGGGCGAGCCGGTGATCGGCGTGATCATGGCGCCCTGCCAGCAGGAATGCTTCGTCGCGGCGCAAGGCGCGGGCGCCACGCTCAATGGCAAACCGCTGCGTGTGGATCCGGCGCGCACCTTGCAAAACCACATCACCGGGTTTGGCGCCAACAGCTATGTGGCGCCTGAACGCGTCGGTGAAATCGCCGCCGAGATCACGGCGGTCGGCGGCAATTTCTTCCGCAACGGTTCCGGTGCCATGATGTTGGCATGGGTCGCCGCCGGGCGGCTGGTCGGTTATTACGAACCTTATATGCATGCCTGGGACTGTCTGGCGGGTTATTGCCTGGTGAACGAAGCCGGCGGCTGGACGCATCCGTTTAACGCTCAAGGGGAACAGCTGTTGCGCGGCGCGCCGGTGCTGGCGGTGGCCCCTGGGGCCAAAGACGAGTTAATGCGTATCGCGCGGTTATGATGCTGTGCTGAAAAAAATCGTCCCCTGAAGGGACGATTTCTGGCGTCTGACATGGCGGGCGCAGCATGCTGCGCCCCTGCTCGGGTAACCGACTACAATCCGCGTTTTTCCATCAGCAACGCGAGATCGACCAACCGGTTAGAGAAACCCCATTCGTTGTCGTACCAGGCGAGGATCTTGACCAGTTTGCCGCCGATGACCAAGGTAGACAGCCCGTCGATAATGGACGAACGCGGATCGCCTTTATAATCGCTCGACACCAAAGGTTCGTCGCTGTAGCCAAGGATCCCCTTGAGCGGCCCCGACGCCGCCGCCTGGCGGAAGGCGGCGTTGATCTCCTCGCTCGTCGCTTCGCGTTTCAACGTGACCGTTAAATCAACGATAGACACCACCGGGACCGGCACCCGCAGCGAGTAGCCGGTCAGGCGGCCATCCAGCTCCGGGATCACCTTGCCGAGCGCTTTGGCCGCGCCGCTGGAGTAAGGCACAATCGACTGAGCGGCGGCGCGCGCGCCGCGTAAATCTTTTTCCGGCTGATCGTGCAACGCCTGGCTATTGGTGTAGGCGTGGGTGGTGTTCATCAGGCCGTATTCAATGCCGAAGGTGTGATGCAGCACCTGCGCGGCGGGCGCCAGCCCGTTGGTGGTGCAACTGCCGTTACTGACCACCCGATGCCTGGCCGGATCGTAATCCTGGTGGTTAACGCCCATCACTATAGTGATGTCGTCGTTTTTGGCCGGCGCCGAGATGATAACGCGCTTGGCTCCGCCTTTCGTGATGTGCACTTCGGCCTGGCTTTTGTCGGTAAAAAAGCCCGTCGCTTCGATCACGATGTCGACGCCGACGCTGTTCCACGGGATTGCACCCGGATCTCTTTCAGAGAAAACATGAATCGGCCTGCCATCCAGCAGCAGCTGGTTTTCACCGGCCTCGACGCTGGCGGCCAAGGTGCCTGACAGCGAGTCGTATTTCAGCAGATGCGCCAGGGTTTTGCTGTCGGTCAAATCGTTGATCGCGACAACCTGAAAGTCACTGCGCCCTAACGCCGCGCGTAAAACATTGCGCCCGATTCTGCCGAAACCGTTAATGCCTACTTTGACCATGATCTACCCCTTCGTTATTGTCTCTGCCTGCCAATCTAGCCGGGAGAGAGGCGTGGCGTAAATGACGTTTATAGATCAATTTACGCCAAATTGCGGGAGTGAAAACGATCGCGGTACTCGGTCGGCGTCAGTTGCAGGTTTCTTTCGAACACGCGCCGCAGGTTGAGGCCATTGCCGAAGCCGGTGGTCACGGCGATATGCTCAATACCTTCCGCACTCTGCTCCAGGCGCTGCCGGGCGGTATGCAAGCGCCCTTCTTCAACGAATTTAGCGGGGGAGATGCCGGTCTCGCGGGTGAAGACGCGCGTAAAGTTTCGCGGGCTCATGGCGACCCTTTCGGCCAGTTTCTCAACGGAAAGATCGCCGTCCAGATTTTCCAGGATCCAGGACTGGAGATCGCGGATCGGGCCAGGCGTTTTGGCCTGATTCAACGGATAGCGGCTAAACTGCAACTGCCCACCGGGGCGGCGAAGAAACATCACCAGATCTTGCGCCACTTCGCGCGCCTGAATAAAACCGTAATCGTCTTCCACCAGCGCCAGAGTGAGATCGAAACCGGAGCTGACGCCACCGGAGGTCCAGACGGGACCGTCCTGAACGTAGATTGGCCCGTTTTCGACCTTCACCTTCGGGAAACGAGATTGCAGGGTATCCAGCAAGCGCCAGTGCGTCGTCGCCCGGCGCCCTTCGAGCAAACCGGCTTCGGCAAGCAGCAAGGCCCCGCCGCAAACGGAAGCGATACGGCGTGCGTTGGGGGCGGCGCGACGGAGCCAGCCTGCGACAAACGCGCCTTCTTCCTCGGTCGCCCCCTTTCCGGTGACAATGACAGTGTCACGTTTTTGTTCAGGGTCGAGATCGGCAAGACGATGATCGGCCAGCAAATTCAACCCGGATGACCCATGCACCACCCGATGAGCTTGCGTGGTGGCGACCTCAATCCGATAGAGCGGAGCGTCGTTGGGCCTCAAGCGGTTGGCTTGCATCAGGATGTCGGCGATACCCGCCGACTCAAACAGCATGCCCCCTTCGGGGACGATAATCAGGAATGTATGCATGGCTTTAAAATACAATTTGAGCAAAATAAGTCAATGACGCGCATTTCATGCCACCCTGGCCGCCACCGGTTTTCCGCTCAGGGCGTCGCCAGCGCAACGCCCGTCACGCGTTCAAGTTCCGCCAGCAGCGCATCCTGAAAAGCCGGATCGCGCGCGGCGGCATGCGGCTCCAGGCAGCGCTGGTGATGCCAATAACCGCCAGAAACGCTGGCCTGCGCCTCTGCGCTGGTGACCAACCATTCCTGCGTCAGGTGCCCCAGGCGCAGATCGTCGGGCGCGTTTTCGCCGCCCATCTTGGTCGGCACCCAGCCAGGATCGACCGCGCTACTGACCACGCCCGGCCAACGCCGGGCCACGGCGGCGGCGAGCGCCGTCACAAATAGCTTGCTCTCCGAATAAGACACGGCGGCCTGCCCGCGCCAGTCCACTTTTTCCAACGCAGCGCGACCGTCAAAATGCATGCTGCTGCTCAAATACACCAAACGCGCCGGGCGAGCGATAAGCGCCGTCAGCAGATAAGGCGCAATCACGTTGACCGCCAGCACCTGCGGCCCGGTGAAGACGCCGGCATTGTGAATGACCGCATCCGGACGCCCGATGCGGTTCACCTGTTCGGCCACCTCTCGGGTCTGCTGCAGATCGGACAAATCGCCGGTGACCGCCAGCGCACCGCGGTCCAGCAAATCGCGCACGCCGTGGAGCCTGCCTGGTTCACGCGCGTGAACGATCACCTGATGCCCTTCGCCCAGCAGGGTTTCCGCCGCCGCGCGCCCCAGCCCGTCCGCCGAGCCGGTAATGAAAATACGAGACATGGTTAACTTCCTTTTATTTTTGAGCCATCAACGCCAGCCCAGCGCCGGGGCGACATGGGTGAGGATAGACTCAATCACGTGCGCGTTGTAATCGACGCCCAACTGGTTAGGCACGGTTAACAGCAAGGTGTCCGCCTCGGCAATGGCTTCGTCCTGCGCCAGCTGTTTGATCAACTCTTCCGGCTCGGCGGCGTAGCTGCGGCCGAAAATCGCCCGGGTTTGCTGGTCGATATACCCGACCTGATCGCCTTCCTTACCGCTGCCGCCGAAGTAGCTGCGGTCCTGCTGGTTCATCAGCGCAAAGATGCTGCGGCTGACCGACACGCGCGGTTCACGCGGGTGGCCCGCTTCTTTCCATGCGGCGCGGTAAGCGCGGATCTGCTTGGCCTGCTGAATGTGGAAGGGCTCGCCGGTTTCGTCGTTTTTCAGCGTCGAGCTTTGCAGATTCATCCCCAGTTTTGCCGCCCACACCGCCGTGGCGTTGGAGCTTGCGCCCCACCAGATGCGATCGCGCAAGCCGGCGGAGAAAGGTTCGATGCGCAGCAGCCCCGGCGGATTAGGGAACATCGGCTGCGGGTTCGGCTCGGCAAAGCCCTCACCGCGCAGCGCATCGAGCAATACCTCGGTGTGGCGACGGGCCATATCGGCCTCGGTCTCGCCTTCTGCCGGCGTATAGCCAAAATAGCGCCAGCCTTCGATAACCTGCTCGGGCGAGCCGCGGCTGATGCCGAGTTGCAGCCGCCCGCCTGAAATCAGATCGGCGGCTCCGGCGTCTTCCACCATATAAAGCGGGTTTTCATAGCGCATATCGATCACGCCGGTGCCGATCTCAATGCGTTGGGTTTTGGCGCCGACGGCGGCCAACAGCGGGAACGGGGAGCTGAGCTGGCGGGCGAAGTGATGCACGCGGAAATAGGCGCCATCCGCCCCGAGTTCCTCTGCGGCGACCGCAAGATCGATGGATTGCAGCAGCGCATCCGCCGCCGAACGGGTACCGGACTGTGCCGAAGGCGTCCAGTGACCAAAAGAGAGAAAGCCGATCTTCTTCATGGGAGTATTCCTCAGAGTCAACGTTACCGGATTACAGTGCAAAAATGCCGCCGCCGGTGCCAGAGAAATCGTCGCGAACCGCACTAAACGAACCGATTGCCGCCCCGCCATTCCACCTCGCCCGAGCATTGTAATCAAAAAGCAAATATCGTATAACAGGCTCCTCCGAGGGGTGTCCTGTTACGGGCTGAGATGGCGCAAGCCGAACCCTTTGAACCTGATCTGGGTCATGCCAGCGAAGGGACGGGTCGGCAATCACTCTCTCGGTCATTGCCTGTTCATACCTCAGCGCGCCCGGATCTCCACTCACTTTTGGAGGTCCCATGTTTACTCCCCTTTTCGATAACGGTCTTTACGGACGGCTGCGCCAACAGGCAGGCGCGGACTGGCAGGACTACGTTGCTCATCCTTTTATTCGGCAACTGGCCGCCGGCACGCTGCCTGAATCCGCGTTCCGCCGCTATCTGACCCAGGATTATCTGTTCCTGATCCACTTCGCCCGCGCTTACGCCCTGCTGGTGAGCAAGCTGCGCACGCTGCCGGAGATGCGGGCGGCCACCGCTTCGCTCAATGCCATCGTCGCCGAGCTGCCTTTGCATCTGGCTTACTGCGCCGGTTGGGGTCTGGGCGAACCCGAGATTGCCGCCGAACCCGAGGCGGCGGAAACCCTGAACTACACCCGCTATGTGCTCGATATCGGCCACTCCGGCGACGCGCTGGATCTGCTGGCGGCGCTGATGCCCTGCGTCGCAGGCTATGCCGAGATTGGCCTGCGCCTGCTTGACGACCCGGCGACGGTGATGGAGGGCAATCCTTACGCCTCGTGGATCCGCAACTATGGCGATAAAAACTATCTGGCCGGCGTGCAGGCGGCCCTCGATCTGCTGGAGCGTGTGGGCCAGCAACGTGGCGCAGAAAGCCGCTTTGCCGAACTTGCAGAGATTTTCACCACCGCCACCCGGCTGGAGTCCGCCTTCTGGCAGATGGGGTTGAACGCCTCATGAGTGACCGCATCGCGCCGCCCGGTATTCAGGTGCGGGATCTCAGCCTGCGTTTTGGCCGGCAGGTGATTTTCGATCGGCTGAGTTTTGATATCGCCGGCGGCAGCGTTGTCGCCTTGCTCGGTGCCAGCGGCGCGGGCAAAACCAGCCTGCTGAAAATTATCGCCGGGCTGATGCTGCCCACCGCCGGCGAAGTGACCGGCAGCGATGGCCTGCCGATAGCCGGGCGCATCGTCTATATGGGGCAAAAAGACCTGCTCTATCCGTGGCTGACCGTCGCCGAAAATATCAGCCTCGGTGCGCGGTTGCGCGGTGAAAAAACCGACCGGGAATGGGCCGGGCATCTTCTCGAGCGCGTGGGGCTGAGCGGTTACGCCAAAGCCTTGCCCTCGGCGTTGTCCGGCGGCATGCGCCAGCGCGCCGCCATCGCGCGCACGCTGTATGAACGCCAGCCGATTGTACTGATGGACGAACCCTTCTCGGCGCTGGACGCCATTACCCGCGCCATGATCCAAACCCTGGCGGCCGAGCTGTTGGCGCAGCATACCGTGCTGCTGATTACCCATGATCCGATGGAGGCCTGCCGCCTGAGCCATCGCCTGCTGGTGCTCTCCCGCTACCCTGCCGGCATTGACGATACGCATGTCATCAGCGGCCTGCCGCCGCGCGCGCCGGACGATCCCCATCTGCTGAAAAGCCAGGGCGAGCTGTTGCAGCAACTGATGAGGGCCGCCGAATGAAGTCGCTCATTGAAAACCGCCTGTCGCGGGTACGCCGCAGCCTGACGGTGTTCGCCGGTTTACTGCTGCTGTGGTGGCTCATCACGTTGGGCGATATTCCCGCCTTTTTGCTGCCTTCGCCCTCTGCGGTGGCGCAGGCGCTGTGGAGCGGGCGCGCCTATCTCGCTTATCACACGCTGATCACCGCTTCGGAGATTGCCTGCGGGCTGGGGATTGGGGTGCTGCTCGGCGCAGCACTGGCGCTGTGCATGATCTATTCGCCCCGTCTGCAACGCTGGCTGATGCCGCTGGTGCTGACCAGCCAGGCGATACCGGTGTTTGCGCTGGCGCCGCTGCTGGTGCTGTGGTTCGGCTTCGGCATGAGCGCCAAAGTGGCGATGGCGGTACTGGTGATCTTCTTCCCGGTCACCTCCGCGTTTTTTGATGGGCTGCGCCGGGTCAATAACGATTATCTCGATCTGGCCCGCACCATGGGCGCTTCCCCCTGGGCGCAACTGCGCCATGTGCGGCTGATGGCTGCGCTGCCGGCCTTTGGTTCCGGGTTGCGCATGGCCGCCGCCGTCGCGCCCATCGGCGCGATTATCGGCGAATGGGTCGGCTCGGCGGAAGGGTTGGGCTACGTGATGCTGAACGCCAACGCGCGCATGCAGACCGACGTCTGCTTTGCCGCGCTGTTTATTCTGGTGCTGATGACCGTCTTGCTGTGGATGACGGTGGATGCGCTGCTGCTGCGCCTGATCGACTGGGCGCCGGAAAACGACTGATAACTTTTTAACGACTGGGGTAAGAAATGATCAAGCGAACCTTCTGCGGGCTGATGCTCAGCGCCGCTCTGGCCGGCAACGCTGCCGCCGCCGAAAAACTGACGCTGGTGCTCGACTGGTATATCAATCCCGACCACGCGCCCATCATGGTGGCCGAGCAAATCGGCGCCTTCAAGGCCGAAGGTCTCGAGGTCAAGATTATCCCCCCTTCCGATCCGGCGCTGCCGCCGCGCCTGGTGGCGGCAAAACAGGCCGACCTCGCCATCACCTATCAGCCGCAATTGCACTTCTTCGCCGATCAGGGCCTGCCGCTGGTGCGCGTGGGCACCCTGATTAACTCGCCGCTCAATACCCTGATGACGCTGGATAAAAGCATCACCTCGCCGGCGGCTCTCAAGGGCAAAAAAATCGGCTATTCCGTCAGCGGCATCGAGCAGGCCACGCTGGCAACCATGGCCAAACATGCGCATATCGACCCGAACGACATGAAGCTGATTAACGTCAATTTCCAACTGACCAGTGCCCTGCTGGCGGGCCAGGTCGATGCGGTGATCGGCGGCTATCGCAACATTGAAGCGCTGGAGCTGAAACTGCAGGGGAAAAATCCGGTAGTGTTCAACGTCGAGGACTACGGCGTGCCGGCCTATGACGAACTGATCATCGTCGCCAACCGCGACGCGGTAGCCGAGCCGAAGATCAGGAAATTCCTCGCCGCGCTGAAAAAAGGCAACGATTACCTGCAGGCTCACCCGCAGGAAACCTGGCTGGCCTTCGCCAAAACCCACCCGGAGCTGAACACTGAACTGAACAAGCAGGCATGGCAGGCGAGCTTGCCGCTGTTCGCCACCGATCCGGCCAGGCTGGACAGCGCGCGCTACCAGGCTTACGAACAATTCCTGTTCGACAATAAGCTGATCAAGAAAATCACCCCGGTGGAGCAATACGCCGTGGAACTGCATTAAAGGTTATCCGCGGGGGCGCTCTATGCAGCGCCCCTACCCTTGAACCACAAAAACCCGTTGCCAACCGCCTCACGCCGCAGGGGCCACCGTCACATCGCCCTGCCCGCTGCGTTTCAGCGCCTGCTGCACCAACCCGCTGGCTTTGCATCTTTCCACAAAACAGCGCACATACGCCGCCCCCTGCTCTTTACCGCGCGGCACCGCCATCGCCTGGTGAATCGCGGTAAAATGCCCATCCAGCACCCGGTAGCCCGGGTTCGCCGCAGCGGCGGCAAGCAGCGGTTGACGCACGCCCGCAGCGGCGTCCAATCCCTGTTCGAAGAATAAGGTGATCGCGGCAGGCGAGGTTTCCGCGCGCACCAGCTGCGCCTGCTTTAAGGTGCGCGACAGATACAGGTCATAGGCCGCACCCTGCCCCACCGCAATGCGTATGCCAGGCCTGTCGAGCTCGGCAACCTGTCGATAAGGCGCCTCCTGCGCCACCAGATAGGTGCCTTCAATAATGACGTAAGGCGCACTGAAGGCGATTTGCTCCGCCCGCACCGGCTCGATGGCCATAAAGGCGACATCCCAGGCGGCGGTTTCCAACGCGGCAAAAACTTTGCCCGCCGCATCATAGGTCACCAACTCCAGCGCCACGCCCAGCTCATGCGCCAGCGCGCCGGCCAGCGTGACCGACACGCCTTGCGGTTCCCCATCCGGCCCCCATTGCGCCAGCACCGGATTACCTAAATTGATCGCCGCGCGCAGCACGCCCTGCGGTGCCAAATCATCGAGTACGGTGGCGGAAATGCTCTGCATGTTTTCTCCTGAACAGGTTAATGCGCCTCGCCGGTCTGCAATCAGCGCCATTCATTAATGGTAGAGCCAAATGCCCGGTGAGCAATATTTCAGCGACCCACGCCTCTCAGTAGTGACTAGGGTCACAATATTGTCACAAAATTGTTCATTCACGCCTGGCGGCCACCCGGCTGTGCAAACGCGCATTGACCCTGGCGCGTTCAATGCGCTATACCCTTCCTCTTTCGCGCTGCGGCAGGATCGGCAGCCTTTGCCAGGACAGTTAAGATTTTCTTTTTAATCAGACAGGGTACGGTGGATGGTTTCAGCATTAGTCTCGTTTGCACTTTTTTTAGCCTCAATTTTGATCTACCGGAACAAGGCCGCCGCCAACCGCTGGTGGCTTTCCATTTTGCTGATCCTGCTGGGCAGCTATCTGATCCTCAACGTTATTCTGATCGCCAGTAACTATTTTACCGGCGACGGCATCACCGACGCGGTGATCTACACCCTCACCAGCAGCATGAAAGGGGCCGGCGTCAGCAAGTACGTGCTGCCGTTTATCGGCCTGTTGGCGGTGCTGGCGCTGATTTTCGCCGTGCTGGCCTGGAGCCTGGTGCGGCACAAAGCGAAAAGCAGCAGCGTGGTTTACAGCGTGCTCGCCGTGCTGCTGGCGCTGTTTTCCGTCGGCACCACTCCGGCTTTTCAGGATATTTCGCTGCTGCTCAGAAGCCAGATTACCGGCGACACCGCCGATTTTTACACCTACTACAAAGCGCCGAAAAAGAGCCTGCAAGGTAAAGCGCCGAACCTGGTGTACATCTATGCCGAAAGCCTTGAGCGTACCTATTTCGACCCGGAAATCTTCCCCGATCTCGCCGACGAGCTGAATCGGCACCGCGAAAACGGCATCGATTTCAGCAATACCCAGCAGTTGCCGGGCACCGGCTATACCATTGCCGGCATGGTGGCTTCGCAGTGCGGCATTCCACTGTTCGCCCCGTTCGACGGCAACGCCTCCAGCGCCGTTTCCACCTTTTACCCGGAAAACGTCTGCCTGGGCGATGTGCTGAAAGCCGCCGGCTACGACAATTATTTCTATCAGGGCGCCGAACTGGCCTTCGCCGGAAAAGACACCTTCCTGAGATCGCACGGTTTTGACCACGCCTACGGCTACAAGGAGTTGCGCGAACAGGTCCGCGATCCGGGCTACAAGAATGACTGGGGCTGGTACGACGATACCGTGCTGGACGTGGTTTTCGACAAGTTCGTCGAGCTGTCGCAGCAGAACAAAAAGTTCTCGCTGTTTGCGCTGACCGTGGACACCCACCACCCGGATGGCTTTATCTCTGCGAGCTGCAGTAAAAAATCTTATAGCCGGCAGAACAAAGAGAACCGTTCGCTGAGCGCGGTGGCCTGTAGCCAGCAGCATATCGCGGCCCTGATCGACAAAATCAAAGGGTCCGAATACTTCAAAAACACCGTGATCGTGGTGTCTTCGGATCATCTGGCGATGAACAACACCGCCTACGACATTCTGACCAAACAAAAACGCCGCAACCTGTTCTTTATTATCGACGGCAGGCAGCCGCAAAGCGCGCAGCATAACGAAAAACGCAGCACGCTGGACAACGGCGCCACTGTGCTGGACGTGATGGGCGGCGACAACTATATCGGCCTCGGCCGCAGCAGCCTGTCCAGCCCCACGCTGGCGACCGTCTTCTTGAATATCGAAGAAAAAATCAACGGCTGGAAACCGGCGGTGGTGAAGCAATGGGGCTTCCCGAACAGCATTTCCGACTATCAGCTGGATACCCAGCGCAACAGCTTCACCTTCTCCGGCATCAGCTTTAAGGTGCCGTTTATCCTCAAGGTGACGGACAATAAAATCGAACCCATGTTTAACGTCTATCTTTCCACACCGCTGAAAAAGCAGCTCGCCGGCCTGGGCGCGGGTGAAAAGTTTGTCTGGGTGGATAAATGCTATGAGATTGGCCGGGTGTGGGCGCCCGAACTGGCGCTGAGCACCGACACCTGCGTGGCCTCCGGCAATCTTGCCGCTCCACCGCATATCGTGCAGGCCAAGGGCGGCAACTACCGCGGCAAAGTCAGCTTTACCGAGCCCGCAGCAGACAGCGTTGCCGCCTACCAGAACGCCGTCAACAAACTGAAGGTGGACGACGCCGCCGTTAAATATCAGGCGGACGCCATCGCCTTTATGCTGCCGGGCATGCCGCAACAGGTGAAGGCCATCACCGGCGTATCCAGCGTCGAGGACTGGGGCCGCTGGTCGGACGCCAACCTCGCGCCGGCGGTTAACATCGACTATGTCGCCCCGCTGCCGCCGACCTTCGATCTGGTGCTGCGCGCCCGTGCCTACGGCAAAAACGTCGGTGCGCCGATCTCGGTACGCGTGGGCGACGAAGAGCAGTTCGTGTCGCTCGGCGAGCAGGACACCACCGTCACACTGCGCTTCAACAACCCCGGCGGCGCGCAAAACATCAGCATCACGCCACCTGCCCCGACCGAACCGCAGGAAGGCGCCAGCGGCGGCTTTACCCCGAAAAAACGCGGCATCGGCCTGGTCTCGTTAAAGGTGGAACAGGCCGAGCCGGCCTCCTGATCTCAACGCCGCAGCGGCAGCCCTGCCGCTGCGCTTTACTTCTTCCCCGGTTCCATTTCGGCCAAGCTTTTGCGCCCAGCTTCAGCTAACCTGTTGTGATAAATTGCTATAACCAAATGAGTTGGCGTTACCTCAAGGCAGCAAGAGCTTACTCAAGCCAGTGACTGGGATGCGTGCTCGTAACGCAAAGGTAACGTCAAAGATGAAGGGTATATCGGCATGCCTCCCGCCGCAGGGACGGGAGAACCAAGGAGAGAGAATGAGTAGTCACCAATCCGGCACCGGCCTTACCCCCGCTCAGGCGATCGACCAGTTGGAAGCGCTGTATGACGCCTCGGTTACCGCGCTGCGCCAGGCGGTAGGCGATTTTATCAGTCAGGGCAGCGTGCCCGACATACAAACCCGCGCCGCTGGGCTGTTCGTTTATCCAGAGCTGCGCGTAAGCTGGGACGGGCAAAAATCCGGCCAGAGCAAAACCCGCGCCTTCGGCCGTTTTACCCATACCGGCCGCTATACCACCACCATTACCCGCCCGCAGCTGTTTCGCAGCTATTTGGCCGAGCAACTGGCGATGCTGGCGCACGACTATGACGCCCATATCGAAGTGGCGCCTTCACAACAGGAGATCCCTTTTCCTTATGTGATTGACGGCTCGAACCTGATGCTGGATCGCTCGATGAGCGCCAGCCTCGCGCAGCATTTCCCCACCACCGAGCTGGCGCAAATCGGCGATGAAACCGCCGACGGCCTGTTCAACGCCACCAGCACCTTCCCGCTGTCGCACTTCGACGCGCTGCGGGCCGATTTCTCGCTGGCGCGGCTGCGGCACTATACCGGCACCCCGGTGGAGCATTTCCAGCCTTTCGTGCTGTTCACCAACTACACCCGCTATGTGGATGAATTTGTCCGCTGGGCCTGCGCCGAGATAGCCAACCCGGACAGCCCTTATATTGCGCTGTCCAGCGCCGGCGGCATCTACATCACGCCGGAAACCACCGCGCCGGAACAGGCGGTGTCCGATCTGGCCTGGAAAAACCACCAGATGCCGGCCTACCACCTGATTTCGCGCAACGGCCAGGGCATTACGCTGATCAACATCGGCGTCGGCCCGTCCAACGCCAAAACCATTTGCGACCATCTGGCGGTGCTGCGCCCCAGCGCCTGGCTGATGATTGGCCACTGCGGCGGGCTGCGCGAAAGCCAGTCGATCGGCGACTACGTGCTGGCCCACGCCTACCTGCGTGACGATCACGTGCTGGACGCGGTGCTGCCGCCGGATATCCCGATCCCGAGCATCGCCGAAGTGCAGCGCGCGCTGTATGATGCCACCAAAATGGTCAGCGGCATGCCGGGCGAAGAGGTAAAACAGCGCCTGCGCACCGGCACCGTGGTGACCACGGACGATCGCAACTGGGAGCTGCGCTACTCCGCCTCGGCGCTGCGCTTTAACCTCAGCCGCGCGGTGGCGGTGGATATGGAAAGCGCCACCATCGCGGCGCAGGGCTACCGCTTCCGGGTGCCTTACGGCACGCTGCTGTGCGTTTCCGACAAGCCGCTGCACGGCGAGATCAAGCTGCCGGGCCAGGCCAACCGCTTCTATGAGGGGGCGATCTCGGAACACCTTCAGATCGGCATTTGCGCCATAGATCTGTTGCGCGCCGAAGGCGACAAGCTGCATTCGCGCAAGCTGCGCACCTTCAACGAACCGCCGTTCCGCTAACCTGCCCTTCAGGCCCACCGCACGTGGGCCTTTTTAAATCCCTATTGCACCAGCGCCAGCGTGCGTTTTTCCTGGCTGCGGCTAACGGCAATCGACAACAAGATATCCTTCACCACCAATGCCGGGGCGGAAAGCGATTGCTGGCTGGAAATGCACAGCGAAAGCGGCACGCTCAGCGCCGGTGCGGCGATACGCGCCATCCACGCCTTGGCCGGGCCAATCATCGCCCGCGCAACGGATTCCGGCAGAATGGTCGCCCCCAGGCCGCTGGCGATAGCCGCGCTCAGCGTACTTGGGGATTCGATTTCGCCAATCACGTTGGCGGCCAGCGAGCGCTGCGCCATCGCTTCGTCGACCTGCGTGCGCACCACATCGCCTTCGCGCGGCAGGAACAGATTCAGCCGCGCCACGTCCAACAGATCGACGCTGTTACCGGGGCTTGGCACCGCACGCGTCGCCACCAGGTACAGATCTTCCTTCATCAACGCCGTGGCTTGCAGGCCGTCGGGCATTTTTGCGCCGTAGATCACCGCCATATCCAGGCTCTGGCTGGCTACCTGCCCGGCCAGCATCGAACCGATGTTCTCATTCAGGCTGAGTAAAATCCCCGGGTGACGATCGCGCACCGCCTGCAACAACGGCAGCGCCAGTTGCGCAGCCATGCTGCCCGGCGCCAGCCCGACGGAAACCTGCCCGCTCACCGCCTGGCCGGCGCCGATGACCGCGCTCTGCGCCTGTTCGCACTGGCGCAGAATGGTTTGGGCGTGGGCATAGAGAATATTGCCGGCTTCGGTGGGCTGCACGCCGCGCTTGGTGCGGATCAGCAATTGTTGCTTCAGCTCCCCTTCCAGCGTCGCCAACTGTTGGCTGAGTGCGGGCTGCGCGATATGCAGCACCTCCGCCGCCTGGGTCAGGCTGCCGATATCGACGATTTTCACGAAATATTTTAGACGTCTGAGATTCATATTGCCTCCGTCGAGCCGCTGAACTGCGTATGGCAAAGCCATGTTGACAACAGAGCTGCAAAATCCGGGCCAGCGTAACGGAATAAGAGAAAGCGCTAACTAATCGACGGAAAAATAAGAAAAAATGATATTTGCGCGACCAGACACCGACATGCAACCGGTGGCCAGTGACGCAGGCTTGCACCACCATAAGGCATCTCGCGGCCCGCCGTGGGCCGTTGTGCAGCGCTGCACCAATAAAAGCGATAAAAAGCAGCAGGTTGAATAATCTTGCAGCAAACGGAACGACGAGACGTTTTCACGCTTTACAAGCCCGAGCCACGCCGCTATTATTCGCCCCGTTCACACGATTCCTCTGTAGTTCAGTCGGTAGAACGGCGGACTGTTAATCCGTATGTCACTGGTTCGAGTCCAGTCAGAGGAGCCATATTAGAGAAGCCCGCTCAGGGAAACCTGAGCGGGCTTTTTGCTTTTTGGCGTTTTTGACCGACGGTTATGAGCGAAGAGCGGAAGTTCGCAATTGTTAAAGCCGTTAAGGTGGAAATCACTTGCATTTTTGTGTGTTAATTAACGGGTAGAACGTCAAAGTGAGTGAACAGAAAATGAGTGTTAATGAATTTTATTTGGATGGAGCATGCGTCCTATCTGAAAAAGAATTTCATTCTATTATTTCTTTATCTTTAAACTTTGGACCTTACTATGGCAGAAATCTTGATGCATTGTGGGATCGCCTTAGCACTGATATTGAAAGACCAGTAAAAATAATATGGTTGAATTCCGAGCTATCCAAGGTGGGTCTTGGCAATTATTTCGATAAAATTATCGAGGTTTTTGAGAGGGTAAAACTGCAAGATCTGAGTTTTAATTGGGAAGAGAAGTTCGATTATGTATTGAAATAGCCCGTACAAGCAGGGCAGTGGCCTTTTCCCCTTAGCCAATGCAAGGCGGGCTTTACAATGTCCGTTTCTTGCACCGAGCAGACCTGCAGGCTGATCAAGGTCTACTGTGAGCGAGGAACCTTCTTAACTCCCAAAGAAGTGACTACAGGAACAGTGTTTAATCGAATTTTAACAAGTAAAATATTTCAGACTCATATCAACCATTGCTGGTTATTATATTTCTACGTCGCAAGTAGAGGTAGATTAAAATCTGGTGACTGTAGTTATTAAATACTTAATTGATTTTCATTATTTCGTCCCTAATCTCTTCAACTTTTTTGCTAAAAGTGACCATATCGAAGTTTTGTGGATCATCATGGCCGTCATAATAATAATGATCGATAACGCCGTGGAAAGCAGGAATCAACCATATCCCTCGTCGCACACTTGCAGCTGTATAGATTAGTGCCAGTCTTTCATATTGTATATCTGTAAACCCTGGGATAGGTCCTTCATAGCCATTACCAAGCTTGAATTTGTTTGATGTTGTGCTATCTCTACGTGGTTGTATATTTTCAACCCCCACGAAAAGCCCTGATTTAAGTTTTGGATGTGTACAGATCTCAAATTTTGTAGTTTCCATTCCTTGAGAAAAATCTCGTACTTTCTTGGACGCCCCAACACGATTTGTATATACATGCGCGTTCTTACTATTATTATCGAAGTTTTTGTTAAATGCCCAAGAGTTGCTGTTCATCTCAGGAGGGAAGCTATTATTTGGTGGGCAGTATCTGTTTGAATTTGAGCATTTTGGATTGCTAGTGTCGTGGATGATGAAGTAATTTGCTCCAATGGTGGTATTTAAAGGCCCACCTAAGTCGTTCTCATTTATATCTCTTCTGGAGATGAACCTCATCAAGTTCATGGGTTCTGGTGCTTTTTTCCCAACTATATTCTCAATAAATGGAGTTATCGTTGATTCTTTGAGTGAACCATTTCCTTGAGAAATAAATCTCAGCAGACATCTGGCTTGTTCAGTACTGCTTCCTTTAAAGGATTGTGTTTGTGAATTAAAATTACAGTAGCCTTCAGAACCTTGTAATTGAGTAACGCCATCATTCAAACGACATTTTAATTCTAAATTTATTGGTCCTTTTGCAGTTGCAGTGAATGAAACTATTACAAGTATAAGGTTGTATTTTTTATATTTATTAATAATAGTATCCATTATGGACTCCTGAATGAATGCAGCACGTTACTCGCTACCACTGCATAACTAGTTTCGGCACATGGCAGAGATAGGTAACAAGTAAACAGTTTATTAAAGCATCATGTATCCCTTTAATACTATTGCATTTCCTCAATGAACGATGAATAAAACCGCACCCAACTTGATGTCATTTTTTTAACAATCTTTGTATCAAGGGAATTGATCTCGCTGATAATATTTAGTTCACAAATTTATATTAACAAGAGAAATCAATTGCCAGAGGAAGTTTGGAATCTATTACTGCATCCAATTTTTCAGGGGTTGTGTCATCAGGGTAGTCATAAACTGTAGTGCCTATATCTTTAAATCTATCAAGAAGATAGGCGTTTTTAAACTTCTCTGTTTCCATTCCGGGTTTGAAAAAACTCTCATCGAAGGTTGTGTCACTTGATGACGTAATTAACGCATCTACCCAAGCACCAATTCTGACGGCAACATAAAATACCCTGGCTTGATTTGGAGGGCATCCCCCTGCGAGACAGGCGTAGTAAAACATATTATCGGCTTTTTTTCGGTCCTCTTTGGTTTTTGCTTGGTCGCAGGCTACATCGTGAATAACCGATGCATTTCTATAGTTACCTGTGTAGGGAGAGCCAACTACAGTCCAAAGTGCCTGAGGAATGCTGGCACCATTAATTATACTGTCCATTGGCGCATCCCAATTATTATTGTTAGGGTCTGTATATGAATAACTATCCACTAATTGCATATTTCTATTTGGATTTTGGTCTGTTAACCAATGAGTTATTATTTTTCCGCTGAAAAAACCGTTTTTATACATTTTTTCACCTTGTCATTTTACAGGGCAAAATCCTGAATGGATTATTACTAAAACTTCTCTTAATGCTTTCAGTGCGATAACGGTTTTAACTACAACTGGGAAAGGTACTTTTTCTGAAAATATTATGGCTTTATTCAAAATCTTAACTATATCATCGTAATTCTCACAAAACTTCTCAGGTGTATCTATTTTAGTTGCCTCAATGCTCAAGTCATTCATGGCATCAGAAGCTTCATAGATTACGACAGAATCAATATCATTGATTTTTGGTTTGTTGTCATTTGACATAGATGCGTCTCCAACAAATTAGATTAATCCCGCATGTCACTTACCTGCTTCACGCAAACTAACATACTACCATGCAATAAATTTCCGCTTTTGACACTCAATAAACATACGCACAGTATCTAATTCTATAACAATCCAATTTAAGTGTGATTATGAAGGTAATTAATGGTATTTGTTTATTTTTAGCACAACTTAAATGCGTCGTGGGAAAATTACATAAAAAAAGATCTACTGCTACATTACGCATAAATTAATGATTCATTTCTACATTGACAAAATCCTGACAGCCTAAAATATCGTTAGCGTTCTAATTGAATAGAAAGTTATGGTGGATACATTAACGCCTCTTTAACAGCTTCTTATCCGCGCATCTCATGTGACGAACTACGTCTGCTTCTGGCACAGAGCGGACATTTCAGCTTTGCCCTACCCTTGGCATCTGAACTTAGCCTTGACACCAGAACACAGTAATTAACCCAGCGCACTCATACGGGTCAAACACACCTCATGGCTTCATAACGATGCGGCCAAGCGGTTTCGCTGTCTCGGCGAATTCGTGGGCCGCGGCAGCGCTGGCTAGGGGGAAGATGCGGTCAATGACAATCCTGATGCGCCCTGCTGCTAAAGCCTGCAACATGTCGTCCACACTTGCCCGAACTCCGGGCCTTTCAAAAAGGGGTCCCATGAATACCCCCATGAGTGTCTGGTTAGACTGCATTGGCGGCCACAGGTCGACAGTCAGGCCTCCACCGCCCGCATTACCGACAAAGATGAGGCGTCCTTCCGGAGCGAGTGCAGAAAGCGAAGCAGGCAACGTCGTCCCCACCGGATCGATGACGAGGTCAACACCGCTGCCATGGGTGTACTGTCTGACACTGTCCACGACGTTATTCTCTGCACGATCCACGACATGATCGGCACCAAGTTCCAGCAACCGGCTTCTTCGCTGCGTTCCGCTTGCCACGGCGATGACCGTTGCGCCTGCTTGTGAGGCAAGCTGAACGACCGCGAGCCCCACGCCACCAGCTGCTGCCTGAATAAGGACGGTTTCTCCGTGCCGGAGCATGCCTCGAGTGAAAAGGCAATGGTGCGCGGTTCCAAAAGAAATCGGCAAAACCGCCGCTTCTGCCATATCCACCCCATCGGGTATAAGCCAGGTTCGTTCCGCGGGCACAGACCAACGTTCCGCATGTGATCCCTGCATGTGAAAAGCAGCGACTCTGTCCCCAATCGTACGGCTACGGACGTTCGATCCGATTGCAACAACTGTGCCCGCGGCCGCGTAGCCGACGATCCATGAAGGAAGAGGCGGCGGAGTTAAACGGCGGTTGATCAGATCTCCACCTTCTATCGAGATAGCCTCGACAGAAATCAGAACGTCGTCAGGTCCTGCGACCGGATCGGGGATATCGACATATTTCAGGACGCCGGGAGCGCCTTCCACGTCATAAACCGCTGCTTTCATAAATTTTCCTCTGTCTCATCAGTAAATCCTGACCAGCCTGGCAAACCATCCCGATGCGGCATATAGCAATTCAGAAATCTCTCTGCTGCCTCTACAGGCAGCGCGGTCTGCCCTGTTGAATTTTCGACTGGCGGAAAGACCCGTAACGCTTAGGGCAGCCTGGCAATCACCTTAATCTCAAACTGGAATCCGTAAAGCCACGTCACGCCGATCCCGGTCAACGTAGGGTAAGGCGCCTCCCCCCAATATTCTGGCAGGATACTCCAGATAGCGTCGAGGTTTGACTCGGGATCGACGACAAAGAGGGTAACGTCAACCACATCACCGAACGTGCAGCCCGCAGCCGCGAGAACAGCATTAAGGTTATCGAATGCCAGCCTGATCTGCTCTTTAAGATCCTGTTCAGGCGAACCATCCTCCCGGCTACCAACCTGCCCCGAAACGAACAAGAAACCGTTGGATTTGATGGCCGGTGAATAGCGATTGCGCTCATAGAGCGCCTGCCGACCGAAGGGAAAAACTGCTTCGCGTGTTGTCATGTTTGTACCTTTGCAATGGGCGAAATCTGCCTGGTGAACATAAAGACACTTTACAGGTACTGGATCGGGCGGATAAACAGGCGACTTTGTCCATCATTGTTTGTAAAATCCAAACAATCGGTGAGAAAGAGAGGATAAGGAATGGATCGTTTCGATGCGATGCGCGCCTTTGCTCGCGTGGTGGAGGCAGGTAGCTTCACAAAGGCTGCCCAGACGCTTCATATGAGCAAAACCACGGTGACGCAACTTATTCAGCAGTTGGAAGCGCGCCTGCGCGTCAAGTTACTCCATCGCACCACCCGCAAGCTCGGTGTCACTCCCGACGGCGCGGTCTACTACGAGCACGTCATCCGCTTGCTGGCGGACATGGAGGATGCTGAAAACAGCCTCTCCAGTGCGGCGATTACGCCCAGAGGACGGTTACGGGTGGATGTGCCCAGTCCGCTGGCCCGCCTTGTGCTGGTGCCAGCGCTACCGGCTTTCCACGCACGCTACCCTGATATCCAATTCGACATGGGCGTGAGCGACCGGGTGGTGGATCTGATCGGCGACAATGTGGATTGCGTCTTGCGCGGTGGCGAAATCACCGACCAGTCCCTGATCGCACGCCATGTCGGCGATTTGCAAATCGGCGTCTACGCCGCCCCCAGTTATGTGGAACGCCTTGGCGCTCCTGCGCACCCGCGCGATCTGGAAAACACCGACCATCGCATAGTGGGATTCTTGTCTTCACGCACCGGTAAGATTGATCCTCTGGTGCTGCACTGTGAGAGTGAACATATTGAAATCAAAAGCAGCTATGTGCTTGCAGTGGATGATGGCAATGCTTACCTCGAAGCTGGGCTAGCCGGGTTAGGCGTGATTGCGCTGCCAGTCTATATGGCGGCAGCACATCAGGCTTGTGGCTCCTTGACTCCGCTATTTGAACACTGGCGTATTAATCCAATGCCCCTGTACCTGGCGTTTCCGCCGAACCGCCATGTCAACGCCAAACTGCGAGTTTTTATTGATTGGATCGTTGAATTGATGCAGCACCATGTCCCCAATTCTAACAATAAGTAACTACGTCCCAGCCCCCTGATTCGCTCATCAGCGTCGATTGGTGGTCATTCTGGTGGTCTTGACTGAAAGGGAATTCAGATGTCGA